>NZ_OZ245004.1:0-3762804 GCF_965223595.1 Neptuniibacter marinus
TGTGGAACGTTGCGTGCAGCTAGGAACAAATTCTGTTCTACATCTGCAGTAACCAGCAGCGCGTTAGACAGCTCAAGTTCATTAAGTTTAGCCACAAACTGTTTTGTTTTTGGAGACTCCACAGTGAAATCTTCAACCACAACCAGGCGATCTTGACGAACTAGCTCAGAAAAGATGCAACGCATAGCAGCGCGATACATTTTTTTGTTAACTTTCTGAGAATGGTCGCGCGGCTGAGCCGCAAAAGTTACACCACCGGCACGCCAGATTGGAGAACGACTTGTTCCCGCACGCGCACGACCTGTACCTTTTTGACGCCATGGTTTAGCACCACCACCAGAAACCGCAGAACGGTTTTTCTGTGCTTTAGTGCCTTGACGACCGCCAGCCATATAAGCAGTAACTACTTGATGGACTAGCGTTTCATTGAATTCTTTACCAAAAGCAAGTTCAGAAACTTCTACCGAACCATTAGCTCCAGCTAAATTCAGATTCATTTCAAACCCCCTTGGCGCCAGCTTTAACAGCTAGTTTAACGATTACGTCACCGCCAGTAGCGCCTGGAACAGCACCTTTGATCAATAACAAGTTACGTTCAGCATCAACACGCACAACTTCAAGGGTCTGAACAGTTACCTGCACATTACCCATCTGTCCTGCCATTTTTTTGCCTTTCCAAACACGACCAGGAGTCTGACATTGACCAATTGAACCCGGAGCACGGTGAGAAAGAGAGTTACCGTGAGTCGCATCCTGCATGGAGAAGTTCCAACGCTTAACGCCGCCTTGGAAACCTTTACCTTTGGATTGACCCGTTACATCTACTTTCTGACCAGCTTCGAAGCGCGCAACAGTTAGCTCGTCGCCAACGTTGACTTCGTCGCCACCCGACAGGCGGAACTCCCATAAACCACGCCCTGCTTCTACGCCAGCTTTAGCGAAGGCACCAGCTTCTGGTTTAGTCAGGCTATTAGCCTTCTTAGAACCAGTAGTAACCTGCACTGCTGCATAGCCGTCAGCTTCTTCTGTTTTAACAGAAGTAACACGGTTCGGTTCCACTTCGATGACGGTGACTGGCACGGATACGCCGTCTTCAGTGAAGACACGAGTCATACCCGCTTTACGTCCGATTAAACCTACAGACATTTCTTTAAAACCTCTTGCCAGTTGTGTACGGGGCTGTTACCCACTACGGCTGCCCTTTCCAGAGCATTCCACACTAATAAAGCGCTTCATTAATAAATATTAATTCTGCGCAGTTGCCTTTAGCCAAGGCTGATCTGCACTTCAACACCCGCTGCAAGATCTAGCTTCATTAGAGCATCCACTGTTTTTTCAGTTGGCTCAACGATATCTAGAACACGTTTATGAGTACGGATTTCATATTGATCACGTGCATCTTTATTCACGTGAGGAGAAACCAGAACTGTAAAACGTTCTTTACGGGTAGGAAGTGGGATCGGACCACGTACTTGAGCGCCAGTTCTCTTTGCAGTATCTACGATTTCCTGCGCAGAAGAGTCGATCAAGCGATGATCAAAGGCTTTCAGACGAATACGAATTTTCTGATTCTGCATTTCGATCACACATTTCCAAAAAACTTTATTTACGGCACAATGCCGACCTCCCCCTACTATAAGGGGGACGCAAATTCTACTGACACAAAACCCTTAGGTCAAGACCAGCAACCATTTATTTGCTCAATAATCAGCCAGCACCACAACATCAGCAGTGCAAACTAGTTATGAACAAAAAAAAGCCCTCCAAAGAGGGCTTTCTTAAATTAAAGAGCTATTACTCGATAATTTTAGATACAACACCAGCACCTACTGTACGACCGCCTTCACGGATCGCAAAACGCAGGCCTTCTTCCATCGCAATCGGGTTGATTAGCGTAACATCCATCTGAACGTTATCGCCTGGCATTACCATTTCAACACCGTCTGGAAGCTCACATGCACCCGTGATATCCGTTGTACGGAAGTAGAACTGTGGACGGTAACCTTTGAAGAAAGGAGTATGACGACCACCCTCTTCTTTGGATAGCACGTACACTTCGCCTTCGAAACGAGTATGCGGTGTAATCGAACCTGGTGCAGCTAGAACCTGACCACGTTCAACATCTTCACGCTTAGTACCACGTAGAAGCGCACCAATGTTCTCACCTGCACGACCTTCGTCAAGCAGTTTACGGAACATTTCAACACCCGTACACGTTGTTGTCTGTGTTTCACGAATACCAACGATCTCAACTTCAGAACCTGTATTGATAATACCGCGCTCTACACGACCTGTTACTACAGTACCACGACCTTGGATAGAGAATACGTCCTCGATAGGCATAATGAATGCACCATCAATTGCACGCTCAGGCTCAGGAATATAAGAATCTAGCGTCTCAACCAGCGTCTTAACTGCTGTCGTACCCAGCCCATTATCATCTTCACCATTCAACGCCATTAGCGCAGAACCTGCGATAATTGGTGTGTCATCACCTGGGAAGTCATACTGCTCTAGAAGCTCACGAAGCTCCATTTCAACCAATTCAAGCATCTCTTCGTATTCTTCAGAATCAGCACCGCCACAATCTTCTGCAAGAAGATCAGCTTTGTTCAAGAATACTACGATGTAAGGTACACCTACCTGACGAGAAAGCAGGATGTGCTCACGAGTCTGTGGCATAGGACCATCAGTCGCGCCACATACTAGAATCGCGCCATCCATCTGCGCAGCACCTGTGATCATGTTTTTTACATAATCCGCGTGTCCTGGGCAATCAACGTGTGCGTAATGACGATCTGGAGAATCATACTCAACGTGTGAAGTCGCGATTGTGATACCACGCTCACGCTCTTCTGGAGCGTTATCGATACCATCGAATGCAACTGCATCACCACCCCAAACCTCAGCGCATACGCGAGTCAGAGCAGCAGTAAGTGTAGTTTTACCGTGGTCAACGTGGCCGATTGTACCAACGTTAACATGCGGTTTTGAACGTTCAAATTGTTCTTTAGCCACGTCTATTTCCTCTATCAGCTATCATTAGCAAATAAATAATTAAGTAAAGTTAATTACAGCATCGGCAACCTTTTTGGGTGCTTCACCGTATTCGTCAAACTCCATCGAATAAGTTGCACGCCCCTGCGTAGCTGAACGAAGATCGGTTGCATAACCAAACATCTCCCCCAACGGTACAAGCGCATTAACAATCTTACCCGAAGAACTATCTTCCATACCCTGAACAAGGCCACGACGACGATTAAGATCGCCCATCACATCACCCATATAATCTTCAGGGGTTACTACTTCTACCTTCATGACAGGCTCAAGCAGACAAGGATCTGCGTCTTGCGCAAATTTCTTTAATGCCTGAGAAGCCGCAATTTTAAACGCCATCTCGTTAGAGTCAACATCATGAAACGAACCATCATATAGACGAGCCTTAAGCCCAATCAAAGGATATCCGGCAATGACGCCATTATGCATCTGCTCTTCAATACCTTTCTCTATTGCTGGTATAAATTCTCTTGGGATCGCACCGCCCACGATCTCATTGATAAATTCCAATCCTTCTTCATCAGAAGGAGTAAATTCAATCACTACATGACCATACTGCCCGCGACCGCCCGATTGACGAATAAACTTGTGATTCGCATTAACCGGTTTACGTATCTTTTCTCTATAGGCAACTTGTGGCTTACCAATATTTGCCTCAACCTTAAATTCTCGTTTCATTCGATCAACAAGAATATCAAGATGCAGCTCGCCCATACCTGAAATAATGGTCTGGCCTGTTTCTTTATCTGTCTCAACCTTAAAAGAAGGGTCTTCTTGCGCCAATTTACCTAAGGCAATACCCATCTTCTCTTGATCAGCTTGAGATCTAGGCTCAACTGCAACCGAGATAACCGGCGCAGGAAACTCCATACGCTCTAGCACTATTCGATTATCACCATCACACAGCGTATCGCCGGTGGTAACATCTTTCATACCAATAAGTGCAGCTATATCGCCCGCTCGAACTTCTTTAATCTCTTCGCGGTTATTCGCATGCATTTGCACCATACGACCCACACGCTCTTTCTTACCTTTAACCGAGTTATAAACCCCATCACCAGATTTCAGAACGCCCGAATAAACACGCACAAACGTCAACGTACCCACAAAGGGATCTGTCGCAATTTTAAATGCTAAAGCAGAGAATGGAGCATCATCATCAGCATGACGCTCAGCAGGCGTTTCATCTTTATCGTCCAATATACCCTCAATCGCTTTAACTTCGATTGGCGATGGCATGAACTCAATCACCGCATCCAACATTGCTTGAACGCCTTTATTCTTAAAAGCGGAACCCGCCAACATAAGAACAATATCGTTATCAAGCGTGCGTGAACGCAAGCCTTGCTTAATCTCTTCTACAGACAAATCACCCTCTTCGAGGTATTTATCCATTAATTCTTCATTTGCCTCTGCAGCTGCTTCAACTAATTGCTCACGCAATTTTTCAGCAGTTTCCTGCAGATCAGCTGGAATATCTTCCAGCTCATAAGTCATGCCTTGATCTGCTTCATTCCACATAATGGCTTTCATACGAATCAGATCAACCACACCTGCAAAATCTTCTTCCGTGCCAATAGGAATATTGATAGGTATAGCATTTGCCCCAAGACGCTCTTTTAGCTGATCAACAACCATAAAGAAATCAGCACCCATACGATCCATCTTATTGACGAATACCATGCGCGGCACTTCATATTTATTAGCCTGACGCCAAACAGTCTCAGTCTGAGGCTGAACACCAGAAGAGGCACAAAGCACAACAACAGCACCATCTAACACACGCAAAGAACGCTCTACTTCAATGGTGAAGTCAACGTGCCCCGGCGTATCAATAATATTAATTCGATGGTCTTCGAATTGTTGGCTCATGCCCTTCCAGAAGCAGGTAGTTGCAGCAGACGTGATAGTAATACCACGCTCCTGCTCCTGCTCCATCCAGTCCATAGTTGCAGCACCGTCATGCACTTCACCAATCTTATGAGAAAGACCGGTGTAAAACAGAACACGCTCCGTAGTCGTCGTTTTACCGGCATCCACATGTGCGCAGATACCGATGTTGCGATAACGTGATATAGGAGTCTTACGAGCCACAACTTAGTCCTCAGCTTTTTAGAAGCGGTAGTGAGCGAACGCTTTGTTCGCTTCAGCCATACGATGCACGTCTTCACGTTTCTTAACAGCCGCACCGCGGCCTTCAGAAGCATCAACAAGCTCACCTGCCAAACGTAGAGCCATGGATTTCTCACCACGACCACGTGCAGAGTCAACCGCCCAACGCATAGCAAGAGCCATACGACGAGCAGGACGCACTTCTACAGGCACCTGGTAAGTTGCACCACCAACACGGCGAGATTTAACCTCAACCGCTGGCTGGATCGCTTCCAGAGCTTTTTCAAAAATTTCCAATGGATCTTTGTCTGAGCGCTCTTGGATTTTATCCAAAGCACCGTAAACAATTTTCTCAGCAACTGATTTCTTACCGTGAACCATTACATGGTTAATAAACTTGGCAAGAACAATGTTACCGAACTTAGGATCCGGTAGTATTTCGCGCTTTGCAGCGACGCGTCTTCTAGGCATGATAAGCCCTCAATTCATTAAAAGGTCTTCAGGTTTTCCAAGTATGTAAACTTGGCCTTACTCTTACCGCGTATCCGGTTTAGCTTCTTAGTCTTACAAGAAAGCTGCGCCGCAGGGACTACGATTAAGATTTAGGACGCTTAGCACCGTATTTAGAACGGCCTTGCTTACGCTCACTAACACCTGAGCAGTCCAGTGCACCACGTACCGTATGGTAGCGAACACCTGGAAGGTCCTTAACACGACCACCACGAATTAGAACAACACTATGCTCCTGTAGGTTGTGACCTTCACCACCAATGTAGGAAGCAACCTCGAAGCCGTTGGTCAAACGAACACGACATACTTTACGTAATGCTGAGTTCGGTTTTTTCGGAGTAGTGGTGTAAACACGGGTACATACGCCACGACGCTGAGGACAAGCCTGCAATGCACGAACATCGCTAGGTTGAACTTTGCGTTTACGCGGTTTACGTACCAACTGGTTAATCGTTGCCATTTAAGCAAACTCCACGTTTTGATTTAACACCATAAAAATTGGATATTTTTCAATCCAACCACAAAGGGGCCGGAATTTTAATAAATTCCGGCCCCAACATCAAACACTGAGTACTATTTATTCAATAAAAATGAAAAAATAGTTATTCAGCGTCTGGCATAGACGCATTTAATGCTTCAGTTAGTGCTTGTTGCACATCTTCTGCACTTACAGTCGCACTTTCACCTTCAGCAGGTTGAGCACGCTTGCGTTTGCGTTCTTCGTGGTAAGCCAGACCTGAACCCGCTGGGATCAGACGACCAACCACGACATTTTCTTTCAAGCCGCGCAAGAAGTCCTGCTTGCCTGTTACTGCACCTTCAGTCAATACACGCGTTGTCTCTTGGAAGGACGCGGCAGAGATGAAGGACTCAGTTGCAAGTGATGCTTTAGTAATACCCAGCAACACACGGTCAAACTTAGCAGGGATCTTACCTGCTGCTTCAAGCTCTTCGTTCTCAGCCAATACCGCTTGGTATTCAACCTGATCACCTGTAATAAAGCTTGAATCACCTGAGGAGACGATTTCAACTTTACGCAACATCTGACGAACAATAACTTCGATGTGCTTATCGTTGATACCTACACCCTGTAGGCGGTATACATCTTGAATCTCGCTGGTAATGTACTTAGCCAGCTCTTCAACACCCAGAATACGCAAGATGTCATGTGGGTTAGATGGGCCATCAGAGATAACCTCACCTTTATTCACTTGCTCACCTTCGAAGACGTTTAAATTACGCCATTTCTGGATCATTGTTTCGTGTGGCTCAGCATCGCTTGGCGAGATAACTAAACGCTTTTTGCCTTTAGTTTCTTTACCGAAGCCGATGATACCTGATACTTCAGCTAAGATAGAGGACTCTTTTGGCTTACGTGCTTCAAATAAGTCAGCAACACGTGGTAGACCACCGGTGATATCCTTGTTCACAGAACCTTCCTGCGGGATACGAGCCAGTACATCACCCACCTGAACATCAGCACCATTACTTAAGTTCATAATCGCTTTCGCAGGTAATAGATACTGCGCAGCAGAATCTGTACCTGGGTGCATTACATCATTACCTTTAGCATCCAATAACTTGATCATTGGGCGGATATCTTTACCTGCCGCTGGACGATCTTTGTTATCAAGTACTTCGGTTGTAGACAAACCGGTCAATTCATCAGTCTGACTCTTAACGGTAATACCATCATCCATACCTGATAATTCAACGCGACCCGCCACTTCAGAGATAATTGGATGCGTATGCGGATCCCAATTAGCAACAATGTCGCCCGCTTCAACTTTACTGCCATTCTTAACTTTGATTACAGAACCGTATGGAAGCTTATAACGTTCACGCTCACGACCATGCTCATCAGTCACACCAAGTTCACCCGAGCGCGAAGTTGCAACTAATGCACCATCTGGACGCTCAACAAACTTAAGATCATGTAGACGAATCTCACCGCCATTCTTAACTTGGATACTATCCACTGCTGCAGCTCGCGAAGCTGCACCACCTATATGGAACGTACGCATGGTAAGCTGTGTACCCGGCTCACCGATTGACTGAGCGGCGATAACACCTACAGCCTCACCTGGGTTAACCAGGTGACCACGGCCTAGATCACGACCATAACAGCTTGCACAGATACCGTGACGAGTACGACATGTAATAGCACTACGCACAATGATCTCATCAATGGATGAATAGATATCTTCGTTTTCTAAACGATGCTTCCATGCCTCATCAATTAATGTACCTGCAGCAATAAGAACATCTTTACCTGATGGATCAAGAACATCCTGAGCTACAACACGACCTAACACTCGATCAGCCAGCGCAACTACAACATCACCGCCTTCGATTAGAGGAATCATTGACAAACCTTCCTCTGTGCCACAATCAGCTTCCGTGATCACAACATCCTGAGCAACATCAACCAAACGACGCGTCAAGTAACCAGAGTTTGCTGTTTTCAGTGCTGTATCCGCTAGACCTTTACGTGCACCATGGGTTGAGATGAAGTACTGAAGTACGTTCAAACCTTCACGGAAGTTCGCAGTGATCGGCGTTTCGATAATTGAGCCATCTGGCTTAGCCATCAAACCACGCATACCGGCAAGCTGGCGAATCTGCGCAGCACTACCACGGGCACCGGAGTCGGCCATCATATAAACAGAGTTAAATGACTCTTGCTCTGATTCTTTACCGTCTTTAGTAATAACCGGTTCAGTTTTCAAGTTATCCATCATCTTCTTAGCTAACAGTTCATTAGCACGAGACCAGATATCGATAACTTTGTTGTATTTCTCACCTTGAGTTACCAAACCATCAGCAAACTGACGTTCGATATCTACAACTTCGGTTTCCGCCTCTTCGATAATCAGCGTTTTTTCTGCTGGAATCTCGAAATCGTTCACACCGATCGATACACCAGACATAGTTGCCTGACGGAAGCCGGTATACATCAGTTGGTCGGCAAAGATAACCGTATCTTTCAAACCACAACGACGATAGGCTTCATTCAATAGACGGGAAATAGCTTTCTTCTTCATTGGCTGGTTAACCAGCTCATAAGGAAGGCCGTTTGGAACGATAGCAAACAATAAAGCACGACCAGCCGTTGTTTCTTTCAGCTCAGTGATAACTTCAACATTACCTTCGATATCACGAATCGTTTCAGTAATACGTACTTTAATTCCAGCCTGAAGATCTAACTGACCTGCACCTTGGGCACGAGCGATCTCATCAATATCTGAGAACACCATGCCTTCACCTTTCGCATTTACACGCTCACGAGTCATGTAGTACAGACCCAATACAACGTCTTGCGAAGGAACGATAATCGGCTCACCGTTAGCAGGAGATAACACGTTATTGGTCGACATCATCAATGCCCGTGCTTCTAGCTGCGCCTCAATAGTCAACGGTACGTGTACCGCCATCTGGTCACCATCGAAGTCGGCGTTGTATGCCGCACATACTAATGGGTGCAGTTGAATTGCCTTACCTTCGATTAGCACAGGCTCAAACGCCTGGATACCTAAACGGTGAAGTGTTGGTGCACGGTTAAGCAGTACCGGATGTTCACGGATAACTTCATCCAAGATATCCCATACTAATGCTTCTTCGCGCTCAACCATCTTCTTAGCAGCTTTAATCGTAGTAGCGTGACCACGAAGCTCTAGTTTAGAGAAGATAAAAGGCTTAAATAGCTCAAGTGCCATCTTCTTAGGAAGACCACACTGATGTAAACGTAGGTATGGACCTACCACGATTACAGAACGACCAGAGTAATCTACACGTTTACCCAATAAGTTCTGACGGAAACGACCCTGCTTACCTTTGATCATATCAGCCAAAGATTTCAGAGGGCGCTTGTTAGAACCGGTAATAGCACGACCGCGACGACCGTTGTCTAACAACGCATCAACAGATTCTTGCAACATACGTTTTTCGTTACGTACGATGATATCCGGAGCATTAAGATCCAACAGACGCTTAAGACGGTTGTTACGGTTGATAACTCGACGGTACAGATCGTTAAGATCAGACGTTGCGAAACGGCCACCATCAAGAGGAACCAATGGGCGAAGATCTGGCGGAAGAACCGGCAGCACTTCAAGAATCATCCACTCAGGTTTGTTACCTGATTTGTAGAATGCTTCTAGCAACTTAAGACGCTTAGATAGCTTCTTAATTTTTGTTTCAGAGCTAGTCTGTGGCAACTCTTCACGTAAACGGTCAACTTCTTCTTTTAACTCAATTGAAGAAAGCAGCTCACGTACCGCTTCAGCACCCATACGGGCATCAAAGTCATCACCAAACTCTTCAAGCGCTTCAAAGTATTGCTCATCGTTCAACATCTGACCACGCTCAAGGGTAGTCATACCTGGATCGATAACAACGAAAGACTCGAAGTAAAGAACACGTTCAATATCACGCAACGTCATATCAAGCATCAAGCCAATACGGGACGGTAGTGATTTAAGGAACCAAATGTGGGCAACTGGAGATGCTAATTCGATGTGCGCCATACGCTCACGACGAACTTTAGCCAGCGTAACTTCTACGCCACACTTCTCACAGATAACACCACGATGCTTCATACGCTTGTATTTGCCGCATAAGCATTCGTAATCTTTTACTGGGCCAAAAATTTTGGCACAGAATAAACCTTCGCGCTCAGGCTTGAAGGTACGGTAGTTAATGGTTTCTGGCTTTTTAACTTCACCATAAGACCATGAACGGATCATCTCAGGGGAAGCCAGAGTGATCTTGATCGAGTCAAACTCTTCAGATTGACCCTGTGTTTTAAGCAGATTCAGCAGATCTTTCATTCTTTCAAGCTCCTAACGGAGTTCTTGCTTAAGGCCGCCCTAATGGGCGACCCCCGCCTAGTATACAGTTTTGTGCTTATTCGGATTCGAGCTCGATGTCGATACCCAGAGAACGAATCTCTTTAATAAGTACGTTGAAGGATTCCGGCATACCCGGCTCCATACGATGATCGCCATCCACAATGTTTTTATACATTTTGGTACGACCATTAACGTCATCGGACTTAACTGTGAGCATCTCTTGCAGAGTATATGCAGCACCATAAGCTTCTAGTGCCCACACCTCCATCTCACCGAATCGCTGACCACCGAACTGAGCTTTACCACCCAGCGGCTGCTGAGTAACAAGGCTATAGGAGCCAGTTGAACGCGCATGCATCTTATCATCAACCAAATGGTTCAATTTCAGCATATACATGTAACCAACGGTTACAGGGCGATCAAACTGATTACCTGTACGGCCATCAAACAATGTTGTCTGACCTGTATCACTTAAGCCCGCTAAACGTAGCAACGACTTAAGCTCAACCTCTTTAGCGCCATCAAATGCAGGCGTTGCCAGTGGAACACCACCGCAAAGGTTTTTAGCCAGTTCAAGAATCTCTTCATCAGTAAAGCCATCTAAATCTTCAGTGCGGCTATTCACACCCGCACCTAAATCAGCGTTGTAGATCTGATGCAAAAATTCACGAATCTCTTTAACCGTTTCAGCACGCTCACGCTCTTGATCTAGCATCTGATTGATGCGACGACCAAGGCCTTTAGCGGCCATACCCATATGAGTCTCTAGAACCTGACCAACGTTCATTCGCGATGGTACACCTAACGGGTTCAGCACAATATCTACTGGCTCACCATGCTCATCATAAGGCATATCTTCAACAGGCATGATTACGGAAATAACACCCTTGTTACCATGACGACCGGCCATCTTGTCACCCGGTTGTACGCGGCGCTTAGTAGCCACATAAACCTTAACAATTTTCAGGACGCCAGGCGCAAGATCATCACCTGTTTGCAACTTGTTCTTTTTATCTTCGAAACGCTTATCAAGCGATTCTTTACGCTCTTCTAAATGCTTCTCTGCAAGCTCAAGCTGTTCCGCCGCTGTTTCATCAGAAATACGAATATTGAACCAATCGGTTTTAGACAAACCATCTAGGAATTCAGCGGTGATCTCTTCACCTTTTCCAAGACCTGCGCCACCATCAGCTTTTAGACCAACAAGCACTTTACCTAAACGTTCAAACGTCGCTTGTTCAACTATACGAAGCTCTTCATATAGATCCTTACGAATAGAATCTAGCTCAGACTTCTCGATTGCTAATGCACGCTCATCTTTCTGAACGCCGTCACGTGTAAATACTTGTACATCGATAACTTTACCAACCGTACCTGTCTTAACACGCAGGGAAGTATCTTTAACATCCGATGCTTTCTCACCAAAGATAGCTCTTAGTAGCTTCTCTTCTGGTGTTAGCTGGCTTTCACCTTTAGGCGTCACTTTACCAACAAGGATATCGCCAGGACCTACTTCAGCACCTATATGCACGATGCCAGCCTCATCTAGCTTAGCTAGAGCAGACTCACCTACATTCGGAATATCAGAGGTAATTTCTTCAGAACCCAGTTTAGTATCACGTGCAACACAAGTAAGTTCTTGAATATGGATAGTTGTGAAACGATCTTCCTGAACGACACGCTCAGAGATAAGGATCGAATCCTCAAAGTTATAACCATTCCAAGGCATAAACGCGATACGCATGTTCTGGCCTAAGGCTAGTTCACCCATATCCACAGATGGACCATCTGCCATAACATCGCCAACATTAACCTGATCACCTGGGTTCACGATAGAACGCTGATTGATACATGTATTTTGGTTGGAGCGTGTATATTTAGTCAGGTTATAGATATCTACACCTGCATCGCCGGCAGTCACTTCGTCATCTCTAACACGAACCACTATACGGCTCGCATCAACTGACTCAATCACACCACCACGACGGGCAACAACACATACACCGGAATCCTGAGCAACGTTACGTTCAATACCTGTACCTACAAGCGGTTTATCCGCACGTAGCGTTGGTACCGCCTGACGCTGCATGTTTGAACCCATCAATGCACGGTTAGCATCATCATGCTCTAAGAACGGAATCAATGAAGCCGCTACAGATACAACCTGACGCGGTGAAACGTCCATGTACTGTACTTTTTCAGGCTGCATAACCGTTGTTTCATTCAAGTGACGAACAGTAACCAACTCATCAAGTAAGCGACCCTCTTCGTCCATTGTTGCTGATGCCTGTGCGATTACGAAGGTGTTCTCTTCGATTGCAGACAGGTAATCCAGCTCGTCAGTTACTTTGCTATCAACAACACGGCGATATGGTGTTTCAAGGAAACCATAATCATTTGTGCGAGCAAAGGTAGCCAAAGAGTTAATCAAACCAATGTTTGGCCCCTCTGGCGTTTCGATTGGACATACACGACCGTAATGTGTCGGATGTACGTCTCGTACTTCAAAACCAGCACGTTCACGCGTCAAACCACCTGGGCCTAAAGCAGAAACACGACGCTTATGGGTAACTTCAGACAACGGGTTGTTCTGGTCCATAAACTGAGAAAGCTGAGAAGAACCAAAAAACTCTTTAATCGCTGCAGCCACAGGCTTAGCATTAATAAGATCCTGTGGCATTAAGTTATCAGATTCAGCCATACTTAGACGTTCACGCACAGCACGTTCAACACGAACAAGACCAACGCGGAACTGATTCTCTGCCATTTCACCAACAGAACGGATGCGACGGTTACCTAGGTGATCTATATCATCTACCGTACCCTTACCGTTACGGATATCAATTAAGGTTTTCATCACCTCAAGGATATCTTCTTTATCTAGAACACCAGAACCTTCAACCTCATCACGACCTAGGCGACGGTTGAATTTCATACGACCTACAGCCGAAAGGTCATAACGGTCTTCACTGAAGAACAGGTTTTCAAACAATGCTTCAGCAGATTCTTTTGTTGGTGGCTCACCAGGACGCATCATACGGTAGATTTCTACCAGAGCTTCTAACTGGTTACGCGTTGGATCGTTGCGCAATGTATCAGAAACAAACGGACCACAATCCAACTCGTTTGTGTATAGCGTTTCAAACGTTGTGATATTAGCAACGCGTAACTGCTCAACCAATTCTTCTGTAATTTCAGCATTACTACCACAGATCAGCTCACCGGTTGCAGGATCAACAACGTCTCGTGCAATCGCTCTGCCTACAAGATACTCCATAGGCACTTCTAGCTGCTCCATGCCTACTTTCGCCATTTGGCGAATGTGACGTGGCGTAATACGGCGTCCGGCTTCAACTACTACATTGCCATCAGTATCTTTTACTTCAAAAGATAGGGTTTCACCACGCAGACGGTCAGCGATCAAATGCATTTTGATCGATTCGCTACCTAAACTCCAAGTCGTATTCTCGAAGAAAATATCAAGAATCTCTTCAGTCTGGTAACCCAAAGCACGCAACAAAATAGTTGCAGGCAATTTACGACGACGGTCAATACGGACAAATAAACTATCTTTAGGGTCAAATTCAAAATCCAACCATGAACCACGGTAAGGAATAATACGCGCAGAATAAAGCAGTTTCCCAGATGAATGGGTTTTACCTTTATCATGGTCAAAGAATACACCTGGTGAACGATGAAGCTGTGAAACAATCACTCGCTCAGTACCGTTTACAACAAATGTACCGTTATCAGTCATCAAAGGCATCTCGCCCATGTAGACTTCTTGTTCTTTAATATCTTTAACAGCCTTATTGCTGGATTCGCGGTCATAAATAACCAAGCGAACTTTCACGCGCAGTGGAGCTGCATACGTAATACCGCGTATCTGACACTCTTTAACGTCAAATACAGGCTCACCCAGACGGTAGCCCACATATTCCAGAGATGCATTTCCAGAATAGGACACGATTGGGAAGACAGAGTTAAATGCTGCATGCAGACCAGCATCCAAACGATCTGCTGCTTCAACTCCTGTCTGCAAAAACTTTTTATAGGAGTCGAGCTGTATTGCTAGCAAGTAAGGCACATCCATTACTTGCGGCAATTTACCGAAGTCCTTACGGATGCGTTTCTTTTCAGTGTATGAATAAGCCATCAGTGTTCCCCAGCAAGTGCACCAAATTATAAGCAGACCGAAACCCGTTTCGGACTGTGTTACCGCAATTTATTTGCTGTCTATAAATAACGGAAAAAGGCCGGTGGCATTTTGCCACCAGCCATCAGCACCTCGAACAGAAAACTGCTCGAATTAGCATTGAAGTAATTACTTAACTTCAACAGAAGCGCCAGCTTCTTCCAGTGCTTTCTGTAGTTCTTCAGCTTCTTCTTTGCTAACGCCTTCTTTAACAGCAGCAGGAGCGCCGTCAACAATGCCTTTAGCTTCTTTCAAGCCAAGACCTGTAGCAGCACGAACTGCTTTGATTACGTTAACTTTCTTATCGCCAACAGCAGTTAGGATAACGTCAAATTCAGTTTTCTCTTCAGCAGCACCAGCGTCACCGCCAGCAGCGCCACCTGCAACAACAGCAGCAGCTGCAGTTACACCGAATTTTTCTTCCATTGCTTCAATAAGAACAACAACGTCTTTAACAGACATTTCAGCAATTGCGTTTAGGATATCTTCGTTAGTCAGAGACATTTTCTAATTCCTGATATTTGTAAGCCCACAGGCTCATTAAAACTTGTATGAAAAAGGATGCGTATAAAATTACGCAGCCTGTTCTTCTTTCTGATCGCGAACAGCTGCAATTGTGCGGACAAGTTTGCCAGCAGCAGCTTCTTTCATGCACATCATCAACTTAGCAATAGCTTCGTCGTATGTCGGCAAGCTTGCCAACATTGCGATATCTACTACTTCACCTTCAAATGCAGCCGCTTTCAGTTCAAAGTTGTCATTACCTTTTGCAAAATCCTGCAGAATACGAGCGCCAGCGCCCGGGTGTTCTGTAGAAAAAGCAATGATACTTGGACCTTTGAACGTGTCCTGTAAGCATGCGTAATCAGTGCCTTCAACTGCGCGTCGAGCAAGCGTGTTACGTACAACTTTAAGCCATACGCCGTTTTCACGTGCCTCTTTACGCAATGCAGTCATGTCGCCAACTTCAACGCCGCGGGAATCCGCGACAACAGCAGACAAAGCATTGTTAGCAGCTTCTTGGACTTCAGCGACGATCGCTTTTTTATCTTCGAGTCCTAATGCCACGATTTACTCCTGGAGTAGTCTTTCGACTTGTTACCAACCCCCCAATCAATGGGGATTCCGAGTACGGTGGTTTGATTCAAATTCAGAATCTCACCGTCTGCGCAGGCTGGTCAGCCCATTAAGATAAAGTTACCTTTATCACCTGCGGTCTTTGACGGCCTTCGTCTCTGCATTACAGTCACAGAAGACCCTCAAAAAACCTTTCATTGATTAAACTTCCAAAGAAGCCTGATCAACAAGTAGACCTGGACCCATTGTAGTGGACAGAACTACCTTCTTAAGATAAATACCTTTTGCAGCAGAAGGCTTCAGCTTCTTCAAATCTGCAATCAATGCTTCAATGTTTTGCTTGATAGAAGCAGCTTCAAAATCAGCTTTACCAACGCCAGCATGAATAATACCGTTCTTATCAGTACGGAAACGAACCTGACCTGCTTTAGCATTTTTAACTGCTGTAACAACATCTGGTGTTACTGTACCAACTTTAGGGTTAGGCATTAGGCCTCGAGGACCAAGCACCTGACCTAGCTGACCAACAACACGCATAGCGTCTGGCGTCGCAATAACAACACCAAAATCAAGATCACCGCCTTTAATTTGCTCAGCAAGATCTTCAAAACCAACAACATCTGCGCCAGCTTCTTTTGCTTTCTCAGCATTTTCACCTTGAGCAAATACGGCTACGCGAACATCATTACCTGTACCATTTGGCAATACAGTAGAACCACGAACAACCTGATCAGATTTACGTGGATCAACGCCTAGATTTACAGCGATATCAACCGTTTCTTTGAACTTTACAGTAGATAGTTCAGACAATAGAGAAACAGCATCTTCGATAGCGTACGCTTTACCAGCTTCTACTTTCTCAGCAATCAACTTTTGACGTTTAGTTAACTTAGCCATTACTCATCCACCTCTGTAAGTAAGCCCATGCTACGCGCTGTACCAGCAATAGTACGGCAAGCCGCATCCATATCAGCAGCTGTAAGGTCTGGCATTTTAACAGTAGCGATCTCTTCTAACTGAGCGCGAGTAACAGAACCCACTTTTTCAGTATTCGGACGACCAGAACCACTCTTAAGGCCTGCAGCCTTCAACAACAACACTGCTGCAGGAGGTGTTTTAGTGATGAACGTAAAGCTACGATCAGCATAAACAGTAATAACAACAGGAACAGGCAAACCGCTTTCCATGCCCTGTGTCTGGGCATTAAACGCTTTACAGAATTCCATGATGTTAACACCATGTTGACCTAACGCAGGACCTACTGGAGGTGACGGATTCGCGCCACCGGCAGGAACTTGCAGCTTAATGTAAGCTTCAATTTTCTTAGCCATTTTTCAATGTACTCCTAGTGGGTTCAAACGCCTCTCAGCTCCCCATTTTCTCAAGACAGAAAAACCCCAGCTCTCGCTGAGGTTATTCCTTCATACTTTTTATCAGGCTTTTTCTACCTGACCAAAATCTAGCTCAACCGGTGTAGAACGACCGAAAATCAACACTGCAACATGCAGTTTATTCTTCTCGTAATTAATCTCTTCTACAACACCGTTAAAGTCAGCAAATGGGCCATCAGTAACACGCACCATTTCGCCTGGCTCAAACACAGTCTTAGGACGCGGCTTATCAACACCACTTTCCACACGACTTAGAATTTCATTCGCTTCAGCTTCAGTGATCGGCGCAGGCTTACCTGCCGTACCACCAATAAAACCTAAAACATGAGGTGTATTTTTCACCAAATGCCAGCTTTCGTCGTTCATATCCATATTCACTAAAACATAACCAGGATAGAACTTACGTTCAGATTTTCGCTTTTTACCATCGCGAATCTCTACAACCTCTTCGGTAGGAACTAAAATCTCACCAAAAAGATCCTGCATACTATGCAGTTCAACTCGTTCTTTTAGCGTATTCATCACACGCTTCTCGTACCCGGAGTACGCATGCACTACATACCAACGCATCGACATGCTTATCGCCTCTTAACTAATCGCCCCAGATACAAGCCAACTCAATAACGAGTCAAGCCCCCACAGCATCAAACCAACAACCAAAACGACCACAACAACAATAGCTGTCGTCTGCAACGTTTCTTGGCGTGTCGGCCACACCACCTTACGAATCTCCTGCTTTGCTTCTTTAAACAAAGTGAAGAAAGCCTTACCTTTAGCCGTTTGCAGGGATATAAAACCTGCAACCATAGCCAACACCAGCAATGCTACTACACGGTAGAACAAAGACTGATCAGCAAAGATGGAGTTACCCACAACACCGGCAGCGACAACCGCCACTACAACCACCCATTTCAGGGCATCAAACTTTGAACCTTCGGGATTCACTTTCGCATTCACGCTTAGGGCCTCAGGATTACTAAAAACGATTCGCTTGCAAGATACCAACTCCGAATGAGTTGGCAGGCCAGGAGGGACTCGAACCCACAACCTGCGGTTTTGGAGACCGCTGCTCTGCCAATTGAGCCACTGGCCTATCGCATAATAGGGAGGCGTATTGTATAGGCCTCCCCATCGATTGGCAATACCTAATTATCTAATATTACTCGATAATTTTAGATACAACACCAGCACCTACTGTACGACCGCCTTCACGGATCGCAAAACGCAGACCTTCTTCCATCGCAATCGGGTTGATTAGCGTAACATCCATCTGAACGTTATCGCCTGGCATTACCATTTCAACACCGTCTGGAAGCTCACATGCACCCGTGATATCCGTTGTACGGAAGTAGAACTGTGGACGGTAACCTTTGAAGAAAGGAGTATGACGACCACCCTCTTCTTTGGATAGCACGTACACTTCGCCTTCGAAACGAGTATGCGGTGTAATAGAACCTGGTGCAGCTAGAACCTGACCACGTTCAACATCTTCACGCTTAGTACCACGTAGAAGCGCACCAATGTTCTCACCTGCACGACCTTCGTCAAGCAGTTTACGGAACATTTCAACACCCGTACACGTTGTTGTCTGTGTTTCACGAATACCAACGATCTCAACTTCAGAACCTGTATTAATAATACCGCGCTCTACACGACCTGTTACTACAGTACCACGACCTTGGATAGAGAATACGTCCTCGATAGGCATAATGAATGCACCATCAATTGCACGCTCAGGCTCAGGAATATAAGAATCTAGCGTCTCAACCAGCGTCTTAACTGCTGTCGTACCCAGCCCATTATCATCTTCACCATTCAACGCCATTAGCGCAGAACCTGCGATAATTGGTGTGTCATCACCTGGGAAGTCATACTGCTCTAGAAGCTCACGAAGCTCCATTTCAACCAATTCAAGCATCTCTTCGTATTCTTCAGAATCAGCACCGCCACAATCTTCTGCAAGAAGATCAGCTTTGTTCAAGAATACTACGATGTAAGGTACACCTACCTGACGAGAAAGCAGGATGTGCTCACGAGTCTGTGGCATAGGACCATCAGTCGCGCCACATACTAGAATCGCGCCATCCATCTGCGCAGCACCTGTGATCATGTTTTTTACATAATCCGCGTGTCCTGGGCAATCAACGTGTGCGTAATGACGATCTGGAGAATCATACTCAACATGTGAAGTCGCGATTGTGATACCACGCTCACGCTCTTCTGGAGCGTTATCGATACCATCGAATGCAACTGCATCACCACCCCAAACCTCAGCGCATACGCGAGTCAGAGCAGCAGTAAGTGTAGTTTTACCGTGATCAACGTGGCCGATTGTACCAACGTTAACATGCGGTTTTGAGCGTTCAAATTGTTCTTTAGCCATCGGTCTCTACCAGTACAATTAATTTACAAAGCGCCAAATATAACAAAGGGCAGATATATTTCTATATCTACCCTAAAATAAATTCTGGAGCTCAAGAGCGGAATTGAACCGCCGACCTCACCCTTACCAAGGGTGTGCTCTACCCCTGAGCTACTTGAGCAATAGGTCATTGGAGCGGGTAGCGGGAATCGAACCCGCCTCTTCAGCTTGGAAGGCTGAGGTAATAGCCACTATACCATACCCGCCTTGCAATGAATGGTGGTGGGGGGTGGATTCGAACCACCGAAGCTTTCGCGTCAGATTTACAGTCTGATCCCTTTGGCCACTCGGGAACCCCACCAACAATTTCAATACTTCGCCTGGCCTGAGATGGTGCCGGCACGAGGAGTCGAACCCCGGACCTACTGATTACAAGTCAGTTGCTCTACCAACTGAGCTATACCGGCCTCTCAACAACGAAGTGGCGCGTATATTACTCAGTAGACCTTATGCTTGCAACCCTTTGACACACTTTTTTTTCATTTTTTTCTACAGAATAGCTTTCCATAACTACTTCTTTGATTTCATTGGATAATTTTCGATCAATATCCTCAAAAACACGCACCCTAAAACGTAACTCGCTTACCCGTTCAAATTCAATACGCGCCTTTATTTTAGAGGCCTTCAGCTCCATCAGCTTCTCTTCAGCCTCCGCTCTGCCTTCAAAAGCTGCGATCGCATACTCAAAATTAAGCATCTTTTCCGATTTTAAGCCTTCAGAGCTTTCTAAATAATCTATAACCCTCATGCGCTCATTTAATTCATCAGGCAGAACAACTATCACTTTATGATTACGCTCAACTTGAACTCGAACTTCCTCCACTTCAGAAGAAAACCCTTGCTCATAAACAAATCGTTTTACAGCACCAGCCTTTACCCGACTTCTAAAACCATCAAATTCTACACATGATGAAACTTCAGAGTCTCCACTCAGCCAAACTAATGATTGAGGGTTAATCTCGCCCACAAGACGCAATGTATCAATATCGCGGGAAAGATTATCGAGGCGGGGGACCGTACGCGGAGCTTGCACCGAATACCACAACAAAAGAAGCGCATTTGCCAATAAAGCAAACAGACAAATCCAACGCAGCATTACGTGCTGAGACCCCAAGCAAGACCATCAAGTACAAGATCAGAAGAATACTCCCCTCCCTCAACAAGAGACGCAAACAGCTGCCCATCTCCACCCGTGACAAATAGCTGATATGACTCCATAGGCTTATTAATATCTCTGGCGACCTTTTCAACCAAAGAAAGAAACAGGTAATTAATACCATGATCAACTGCCGCAGACGTATCTCTGCCCGGCACAAGATCAAAAGCAGATATAGATCGATCAACTTGGATCTCAGCTGTATTAGACAACAAATCCTGTTTCATCAATCTAAGTCCAGGCAAAATATATCCACCTTGATGCTTTCCAAATGCATCAATAAAATCAATCGTGATAGCGCTACCACAGTCCACAACACAACAAGCTCGCTTAACTTTATTGTAGGCCGCCAACATGGCCAACCAACGATCGACTCCCATGCGCTCGGGTTGCGCATAGCTATTTTTCACGCTAGCACAAAAACCTGTCGTTTGCGCAAACCGTATCTCTATGGAGTGATAGCCAGAGAGAACAGCTTCTATTTGCAGATTAATATCTTTACCAGCTACGGAGGCAACTCTAATTTCAGCAACTGCCTCCTGCCATTCAACAGGTATGCTTCGACTTAACTGTTCTGTTAAAAAGCGCCCACGCTTCACTACATCTAAGTTATCAAGCAAGCGCCACTTAACAAAGGTATTACCTGCATCAATCTCTAGAATCATACTGGACGTCTAACACTAATTTCACCACCATGATAAGCCTTGATACCGGCAGCAGACTGAAGTAACAAAGCACCAGAGCCATCAACACCCCGACATACCCCTTCCACAAACTCATCACCTATTTGCAGAATCACCGCCTCGTTTTGCATAGCGTGACGAGATTGCCACTCATCAACCAACCCCACAAAGCCCTCCTTATCAAAACGCTCCAAACAAACCACTAACTCATTAAGGATAACCGCTAGTAATTGATTACGGCTTACCACTCCACCAGTAATAGTCTTCAGATCGGTCCATGGTTGATCTATAGCCTCACTTACTTCTTTCGGCATCTCAACATTAATACCGACACCAATAACAACCTGGCACTGACCGGAAGCCTCACCATGAACTTCGAGCAAAATTCCAGCAAGTTTTTTACCTTGATGTAAAAGATCATTCGGCCATTTAAGCTCAACACCTTGGATCTCCATCTTTTCCAAGGCTCGCACAATAGCAAGACCCACTAAAAGACTTAAACCTTCAAGTGCAGCAACACCTTGCTCAAAACGCCAAACCAAAGAGAAATACAGGTTACGAGCAAACGGACTTACCCACTCACGACCTCTACGTCCTCGGCCAGCTAATTGCTGCTCAGCCAAGAACAAGCGACCATGACAATCACCACGCTGACTGGCCTCCATCGCTAACTCATTAGTGGATTCGATACTCAGTCGCAAATCAGGATCCTTGATCAACAACTTAACCTCAGGCAATAGCCCTTGCTGAATACGCTCTATATCGAGTAGTTCAAGACCACCTGGGACTCGATATCCACGCCCTTTAACACTGAAAATATCTAAACCACCGTCTTCAAAACGACGTACATGCTTCCAGATCGCACTACGACTAACACCAACCTCATCTCCCAGCTCTCGCCCTGAATGAAACTTGCCATCAGCCAAAATAGACAACAACGAACGGACCGTCATACTACTTAGCCTTTTTTGATTAAATTCGATCTAACACGATAAAACTATAATTATAGGGATTTGGCCCTTCAGCCAAAAAGTCTTCCCGCCCAAGCTCATTCCAAGCAGAACGATCAAACTCTGGAAACCATGCATCACCATTGATCTCTGCATCGACTTCCGTTAAGTATAAACGATCAGCTCTATCAATCGCCTGAGCATATATCTGCGCACCACCGATAATCATTGCTTCATCGGCGCCATCAATTAGACAGATACTTTCAGCTAATTCAGCTGCATCATCCAAACTATTAACAACTCTCACCCCTTCTGGGGCATAACTTTCCTGACGCGATATAACAATATTCACCCTACCTGGCAATGGCCGCCCGATAGACTCGAATGTTTTTCTCCCCATAATAATTGGTTTACCCATGGTCACCTGCTTAAAATAGCGAAGATCCTCTGGTAGATGCCAAGGCAACTTATTATTAATACCGATTGCCCGATTTTTATCTTGAGCAACAATGATGGCTAACTTCACACCCACTCCTTCTACCGTAATTTTAAAAAACTGCTAACATGGCATTCTTTTTTATCGTTATCATAAACTAGTCTCAAATCGAATTCAGGTTAATAACAAAGCCATGAAGCAATATCTAGATCTTTGCCAAAGAATAGTCGATCAAGGTGTCTGGGTTGACAACAAGCGAACAGGCAAGAAGTGCCTAACCATTATCGACGCTGATCTTACCTATAACGTAAAAGATGGAGAATTCCCTCTCGTTACAACTCGCAAAAGCTTTTATAAATCTGCTATAGCAGAGATTATCGGTTATATCCGAGGCTACGATAACGCGGCTGATTTTCGCAAAATCGGCACCAAAACTTGGGATGCTAACGCAAACGATAATTCAGACTGGCTTGCCAATCCATATCGCAAAGGGACTGATGATTGCGGATTAATCTATGGCAAGATCGGGCGCAACTTCCCTAAAGTCGATGGCGGAAAAATTGATCTACTTCGTAAGATTGTCGATGACCTTTCTAATGGCATTGATGATCGCGGCGAAATTTTCACTTTCTATCACCCAGGCGCGTTCCACATGGGATGTTTGCGTCCCTGTATGTACAGCCATCATTTTTCCCTACTCGGCGATACGTTATACTTGAACAGCACCCAAAGAAGCTGTGATGTACCGCTGGGGTTAAATTTCAATATGGTTCAGGTTTATTTCTTCTTGGCCATCATGGCACAAATTACCGGCAACAAGCCCGGACAGGCTTTTCATAAAATCGTCAATGCGCACATTTATGAGGACCAGTTGGAATTAATGAAAAATGTACAGCTTCAACGCGAGCCATTAGCCTCACCAAAACTGATCATCAACCCTGATATCAAATCACTAGAAGATCTAGAAACATGGGTCACACTCGATGACTTTGAAATCAAAGGCTATGAGCATCACCCGGCTATACAATATCCATTTTCCGTGTAATTCTACTATCCCATCGCCCTGCATTCAGTCTAAAAGACTGTATGCAGGGATATAGAAAGTCATATTAACGACAATCTATACCTTTCAACTATTTCGTCTAATGGTTATTCATCGAGCAACAGCTTCTACACTCCCCTGCTTTTTTGACCAAAGAAGAAGGAACACACCCACGATGATCATAGGCAAGGATAGCAACTGCCCCATTGTCAGCCAATCAAACGCCAAAAACATTATGTGCTCATCAGGCTCACGCACGAACTCCACCATCGAACGAAAAACCCCATACAACAGGAGAAATAGTCCTGATACAGCCATTCGAGGCCTAGGCTTAGACGAGAACCACCACAACAACACAAACAGCACTACGCCCTCAAGCACAAACTCATATAACTGAGAAGGATGTCGCGGTAAATTTCCTGCACGTGGAAAAACAACTCCCCAAGGCTGATCCGTCACTCGCCCCCATAGCTCACCACCGATAAAGTTACCAATACGACCAGCGCCTAAACCGACCGGTATTAAAGGTGCAATAAAGTCGGTCATTTGAAATAAGGTTTTTTTATGCTGGCGACCAAACAGATACATCACCACAATAACCCCAAGCAAGCCGCCATGAAACGACATGCCCCCTTCCCATACAGCAAACAACCATAAAGGGTCAGATATAAACTTATCAAAGTTATAAAAGATGACATAGCCCGCACGGCCCCCAAGTACAACACCCATTGCCCCCCAGAAAATAATGTCTGAGATCTGTTCTTCGCTCCAACCTGAACCCGCTCTGCGCGCACGCCTAACGCCCAGCCACCAAGCCGCAGCAAAACCCACTAAGTACATCAAACCGTACCAATGAATTTTCAAAGGGCCTAAAGCAACGGCAATAGGATCTATATCATGCACCCACATCTGTATCTCCTTATAGCAAATTAGTCAGTAAAAAACGCAAACCTACGCACAGCAAAAACACTGCAAAAATTCGCTTTAATACAGGCCCAGGCAGGCTGTGCGCAAGCTTAGCTCCTACCTTGGCAAATAACGTACTTGTAAGCACAATTCCTAAAAAAGCAGGAAGGTAGATATATCCAGCACTCCATTCAGGCATATCAGCATGCCCCCAGCCTTCCCAAATATTAGTCAATGCACCCATCACCGCGATAGGTAAACCACAAGCAGCAGAGGTAGCAACCGCTTGCTGCATCTGTACTCGTCCCCAAGTTAGATAAGGCACAGTCAATGTACCGCCACCAATACCAAAAATACTCGACAACCAACCAATTAGGCCGCCAGAAATAACGAATGATCCCTTCGAAACCTCTTTCTCACCAGCCGACGGTTTTAAGTTCAGGGACATCTGAAAAGCCACCGCAATAGCAAAACAACCAATAGCAATCTGGAGCCATTCCCCCTTCATCTGCCCTGCCGTTTTTACACCGAGCACCGCCCCAACCAATATACCTAACGCTAACGGCTTAAAAATATCCCAGCGCACAGCACCTTTACGATGATGAGCCAACGTAGAACTAACCGAAGTTGCAACAATAGTAGCTAACGAGGTAGCGACCGCAGCATGAGTTAACACCTCCGATGACATACCCTGCAATTCAAAGCAAAAAATAAGCACAGGTACAATCAAAAGACCGCCCCCAATCCCAAATAGGCCAGCAACAACACCCGCAGCGGCACCAAGAACAAGATAGGTCAAAATAGTCACTAACATCACGCAAACCTTTACTGATGTGAATTTTTATTCCTGAACACTTAGAATCGACAGTGTACAGTTAGATTTTAAATAGGATCGCTATCTTACCCATTTAACGG
The DNA here is from genome assembly GCF_965223595.1 of Neptuniibacter marinus. Classification (NCBI taxonomy): domain Bacteria; kingdom Pseudomonadati; phylum Pseudomonadota; class Gammaproteobacteria; order Oceanospirillales; family Oceanospirillaceae; genus Neptuniibacter; species Neptuniibacter marinus. Next base: position 25,703 of record NZ_OZ245004.1, read on the forward strand.
ATATTTACTATGTGTCTAATCGCTTTTGCCTATAATTGCCATCCTAAATATTCGCTTATTTTAATCGCAAACAGAGATGAGTTTTACCAGCGCCCGAGTGATTTATTAAATTTTTGGCAGGATGAGCCTCAAATACTCGCTGGTCGTGATCGTGAAAAATCAGGAACATGGCTAGGTATTACAACAACAGGGCGCTTCTCCGCCGTAACGAACTATCGGGATGGCCATAAGACAACGAATAAGCGTTTACGTTCACGAGGAGAACTAACACGCAACTTTCTCTGCACAAATATACCTGCCCAACACTATCTGCAACAATTGGCATCAAAAGAAATGGAATTTAGTGATTTTAATCTACTACTCGGTGACCAATCCGGTTTTTACTACGCCTCAAACAAAAGCACTGATACCCAAAAGCTCGAATCAGGCATCTATGCACTAAGCAATGCATTGCTCGACACTCCCTGGCCTAAGGTCTGTTATGTAAAAGCACAACTTTCCCGCCTAATCAAAAATAAGAACTTAGATATTGAGTCACTCATTGAGATTATGAGCGATCAGACACAAGCATCGATCGAACAACTGCCAGATACAGGCGTAAGCCTCGAGTGGGAAAAGATACTTTCATCAACCTTTATAAAAACCAGCAACTACGGAACAAGAGCAACGACAGTATTACTACAGGAGAAAGATGGCACCACCCAAATACTAGAACAAAGCTACGGAACAGATGGTAAAATTAGCCGCAAAGCACAGCTAATTCAAGTTCCCCCAATTGGATAATCGACGATTATATAACTAATACTGGCTGAGCAGGTAGCGCTATACCAAGTTGCTCTAAGCGCTCATTCATAAACCTTTGTATGCGATCAGCATCATCCATCGCCATCACATCTTTCAGTAACAGATCGGCATTCTGCTTACTCACCGAGCGAATCGCTGACTTCACCTTAGGCAAATTCGTTGCATTCATAGAGAGCACATCGTATCCCATCGCCATCAATAGCAGAGCACCACCGGGCTCTGAAGCCATTTCACCACAAATAGATACATGAGCCCCTTCTTTATGGGCTTCGCGAGCAATATGCTGCAATGCTTTAAGTACCGCAGGATGATAGCTTACATACAATCCTGCTACGCGTGGATTATTTCGATCAACAGCCAGCAGGTACTGGGTTAAATCATTAGAGCCCACTGAGATAAAATCTACACGTCGTGCAAACCTACGTACTTGGTACACTGCAGCAGGCACCTCTACCATCACGCCAACAAGCGGACGTTTAATCGCATAACCCTCATCCTGAAGCTCCTGAACCGCGCGATCAATTTGACGATTTGCCTCTTCTACCTCACCCACACTAGTAACCATTGGCAGCATAATCCGAAGATTGTCATAACCTTCACCTGCTTTCAGCATGGCGCGTACTTGAACTAGAAAAATCTCAGGATGATCTAAAGTAACTCGGATACCTCGCCAACCAAGAAACGGGTTTTCTTCGTTGATCGGAAAATAGGGAAGCGCTTTATCGCCACCTATATCCAGTGTTCGCATAGTCACAGGGCGAGGGGAAAAGGCTTCAAGCTGCTTACGATACGTATCAGCCTGCTCTTGTTCGCTAGGAAAAAACTCACGAATCATAAAAGGCACTTCGGTACGATACAAACCAATACCTTCCGCGCCACGATCTAGAGAACGAGCTACATCAGCCACCAGCCCAGTATTCACCCACAACGGCATAATATATCCATCGCTGGTTTCTGCAGGAAGATCTTTTAGGGCTTCTAACTCAGTCGCTTGCTCCTGTTCACAACGTGCAATATCGCTGTATGCCGTCAGTAACTTTTCACTAGGCTGTACATAAATACGGCCAGAATAACCGTCAAGAATCAATTGACGCCCATCAATACGCGTAAGAGGCAGATCGACTGCCCCCATAATGGTTGGAATACCCATTGAACGAGCCAAAATGGCAACATGGGAGTTACTAGAACCATGAACCGAAACAAGCCCTACTAACTTCTCACTAGGTACTTCACCCAGCATCGCAGGGGTAAGCTCATCTGCAACAAGGATAGTCTCATCAGTAAATTCCAATAGTGCAGGGGAAGCTTCCTGTAAATAAGCTAAAACTCTGCGTCCAAGGTCTTTTATATCCGTCGCACGCTCTCTTAAATAGGGATCACCCATCATAGAAAACTGATGCACATGCTCACTGACAACTTCACGTAGTGCACCTTGAGCCCAATTACCTTGCTCAATACGTGAGACTACTTCACCCGCAAGCGCGTTATCATCCAACATACGTAAATAGACATCAAACAACGCTTGCTCTTCCGACCTTAAACGCTGCGCTAAACTCCGGCCGACAACTTTTATATCACGGCGTACAAGTCTAAGTGCCTCTTGAAAGTTAGCGATCTCTTTAGCTATATCTTTCGCAGCCTTATCTGGCACAGAACTCAGATCTGCAGGCGGTGATACAACAGTAGCAGAACCAATAGCTACACCGGCCACACCGGCAACACCTTCAAACCGCAGATCAATCACATCGGTTAACTGAGCACCGATGGCGCCTAAGGCGCCCGTTGCTTCAGCGTGGGCAATAGCGCCGGCTAGCTGGGCAGACAGTGTAACAAGAAAGGCTTCTTCACTTTCATCAAAGCGGCGCACCTCTCTTTGTTGAACAACAAGTACGCCCAATACATCTCGATGACGAATAATCGGGACACCTAAGAAAGAACTTAATCGCTCCTCTCCAGTCTCCTCAACATACTTATATGCGGGGTGATCAGCGGCATTTTCAAGATTGATTGGCTCTGCACGCTTTACCACCGTACCGACCAAACCTTCATCGATTGACAGACGCACACTACCAATCGCCTCTTCGTTTAACCCCTCTGACGCCATCAGCACATAGCACTGATCACTCGGGTCAAACAGATAAACAGAACAAACCTGCGTATGCATTGAGCGCTGAATTCTCTGCACAATAAGGTTAAGCACCGTCTCTAAATCAGGAGCTACGCTTACCTCTTGCACAATTTTTCTTAATACATTCAGCACTCAATCTCTCCACTCAGGTCTTTTTATCATTAATACGCGACAACTTTGGAGATAGCTCTCGCATTGCCTTTCGGTAAACCTCTCGCTTAAAAGACACAACTTGGCCAAGCGGATACCAGTAGCTCACCCATTTCCAACCATCAAACTCTGGCGAATCAGTGTGATCGATAGCAACTGCACTATCGGTGCTTAACATCCTCAACAAAAACCATTTTTGCTTCTGGCCGACACATACTGGATGTGAATTGCGCCGGATCATTCGTTTGGGCAACCTATATCTGAGCCAACCGCGCGTCACCGCGACGATTTCGACATCTGATACTTTAAGTCCTATTTCTTCCCGCAATTCCCTATACATTGCATCTTCAGGTGTTTCATCTTCATTGATACCACCCTGCGGGAATTGCCAAGCATCTTGGCCTATTCGTCTTGCCCAAAGGACCTGACCCAGCGAGTTAGCCAGAATGATACCGACATTCGGCCTAAACCCATCTGAATCAATCACTGTACAATCCCTAAATTCTTTTCAGCTATTGTTCCACACTTCTTTCATACTCAGCAAATCCTCAGACAATATATTACTCCTGAATATGACTATTAAGCACAAGAACAGGCTGGTTTGAGGGAAAAATCATAATAAAGCATATAACCCTTACAAGCTTAGACAATGGCGATTGCATTCACTGGCGTTCCTCCCTATGCTCTCGAACTGACATCGCATTCATCTAATACAGGCAGGAGATACCCCATTGAGCTTAGCTATTTTTGATTTAGACAACACCTTATTGGGTGGTGATAGTGATCACGCTTGGGGAGAGTTTTTATGTGGAAAAGGAATCGTCGACAGTGATGAATACCGCCGCGCTAATGACTATTTCTATGACCAGTATAAAAATGGCGGTTTAGATATTTATGAGTTCCTAGATTTTGCACTCCGTCCTCTAGCAACACTCCATAAAGAAAAGCTAAATACACTACATCAGCAATTTATGGCAGAAAAAATAGAGCCCATTATCTTACCAAAAGCCCTAGAACTACTGAAAAACCACAGGGAACGCGGTGATTATCTATTAATTATTACAGCAACAAATCATTTTGTTACTAGCCCCATTGCGAACAGATTAGGCGTTGATGCCATTATCGCGACAGATCCTGAGATGATTGATGGCAATTACACGGGCAAAGTAACAGGCATCCCATGCTTCCAAGAGGGAAAAGTCACTCGACTTAATGACTGGCTATCAGCAAATCCCTATACGTTAGAAGATAGCTATTTTTATAGCGATTCCCATAACGATCTACCTTTACTCCAACTAGTCACTAATCCGATTGCTGTTAATCCAGATGAAACTCTAGAAGCCCACGCCAACGAACACCTTTGGCCGGTATTAGATCTACGTTAGATCTATTTAAAGCATACTCTGCTTCTTAGCGGAGTATGCTCAGCCTAGACTAACATCACGCTACCGCATTACACTGCTTCAGAGCCTCGCTTAGCGTCTTCATCAGCATACTTCGCGTTATTACACCTAGCAGTTTACCCTGTTCCACAACCGCATAAACCTTAGGTTTATCTAGAGCCATCTGCTGAGCAAGATCAACAATACTCATAGTCGGCGACACCACTAGCGGATTTTTCTGCATTAACGTCTCAACCGTCACATGACTATCGCAATGATAGCTGTCCCTTAACAGATGAGGCAGACAGTCAAATTCAGACAAAAAACCCACGACTATCGAATCAGTATCTACCACCGGCAACCCTAGATAGCCCGATTCAAGTATCGTCTCTACAGCATAAACCAACGACATATCAGTTCTAAGTGGGCAACTAACAGGATACATAGCATCTTTTACTTGCAACATAAGATCACCTTATTTGTCTTATCACTAAACAAAGTCTGGCAAAAAACTTACAAATGGCAATAAAAAAAGAGATTAGAGCAACAGGAGTTGCTCTAAAATAACTTAACAACTATGGACAAGGGTTAGGAAAACGAACATTAATTTCTTCAATAGCTGTGAGTAACTCACTACTGAGATCAACGTCGATAGAATCAATATTATTTTGTAACTGAATTATATTACTCGCACCTATAATATTGCTCGATACAAAATCGCGACCGTTTACCCAAGCTAGAGCCATAGTGGCAGGATCAAGATCATATTGGCGCGCTAAATCAACGTATGCCTGTGTTGCTAGCTGCCCTTGCTCATTCAAATAACGAGCAAACACAGGATAACGGGTCAGCCTTGCATCTTCAGGGCGAGCGTCTCCAAGATATTTACCACTCAACACACCAAAACCTAATGGCGAATACGGTAATAGGGACACCTCCTCTCGATGTAGCACCTCAGTCAGACCTATTTCAACACTGCGATTAAGTAGATTAAAAGGGTTCTGTACCGACACACACTTAGGCAGGCCATGCTGTTCAGCTAACTGCAAAAACTTCATAGTTCCCCACGCAGTTTCATTAGATAAACCAACATGACGAATCAAACCCTCTTTCACCAATTCGCTCATCACATCCAATGTTTCGAGCAACGGCGTACCATCTTTTTCTGGCTGATGCTTATAATTCAACTGACCAAAAAAATTAGCAGCTCGATCAGGCCAGTGAATCTGGTAAAGATCGATATAATCCGTTTGTAAACGTTTAAGGCTATTCGTGACTGCTTCGCGGATATTACGGCTATCTAGCGCCATATCAGGACGGAGATAACTCACCATATCACCCGGGCCGGTCACTTTAGTAGCAACAACCATTTGTTCACGGTTTTGACGAGCTTTCAGCCAGTTGCCAATAATCTCCTCATTACGTCCCTGATATTGAGGTGACGTTGGAATGGGATACATTTCCGCACCATCAAGAAAGTTAACGCCTTTCTCAAAGGCATAATCCATCTGCTCAAACGCTTCAGCTTCGCTTTGATCACTGCCAAATGTCATAGTACCCAGACAGATGGCACTCACTTTGAGGTCCGTATTTCCTAATCGGTTATAACGCAAGACCTATACCCCTTTGATTTATGAAGATGGTAAAACCCGAACAAAGAAAGATTTCAGGTAATCAGTTTCAGGAATCGCAGGATGCACTGGATGATCAGCCCCTTGATGACCCTGATCAAAAATCTGCGCATTACGATCCAGTTCACGGCTGTTACTACGAATAATATCAACTAAGCGCTGACGCTCAAGATGCATAGAGCAAGATGCAGACACTAAGATTCCATCTTTTTTCAGCAGACGCATCGCAAAGTTATTCATTCGCGCATAAGCACGTTCACCATTACGTATATCCTTTTTCTTCTGGATAAACGCCGGAGGATCAAGAACAACCAGATCAAATTTTTCTTTATCGGCGATCAGCGACTTACAAATATCAAATGCATCACCATGGAAACCTTCAAAACGATCCGCAGCATTATTTATACGCGCATTTTCTGCCGCAACTTCCAACGCAAAATGAGAAGCATCGACACAAATCGCCTGAGAGGCGCCCGCAGCAAGCGCTTGCGCTCCCCAGCCTCCAACGTAACTAAACAGGTCAAGCACACGTTTGCCCTCAACGTGACTCTGCATCTGCGCACGATTGTTTCGATGATCATAAAACCAGCCTGTTTTTTGGCCTTTCTGTAATGGCGCTAAAAGAGAGACCGAGTTTTCCATCAGAGGGCATAACTCAGGAATATCCCCTTGTACAATTTCAGTGTAGGTTTCAAGACCTTCCATATCGCGCATTTTGCCATCATTTCGCAACAAAATAGCCTTAGGCGTAAACACCTTATTGAGCGACTCTATGATCTCGTCTAATACCGCTTCCATTCCTGCAGTGGATATCTGCACAACAAAAATATCATAGAAACGATCAATAACTAACCCCGACAAGCCATCACTGTCGCCAAAAACCAAGCGATAACAGCTATCACTAAAACAACTTTCTCGCAAGGAAAGCGCAATTTTCAAACGATGGATGATCAAAGATCGGTCCAGTTTATATTTCAAATCACGGCTAACAATACGGCCACAAATCAGCGTATTTGGATTAACATAAGCCACACCTAAGGGCTTACCTTTATCCGTTTCAACAATCACCTGTTCGCCTGGAGCAAAGCTTTTTAAAGGTGTAGCACGATTATCTACCTCATTACTGTAGATCCAAAGATGACCACCCCGAAGACGACGCTCAGCGCCACTATTAAGTTTTAGTGTTTGCAGTGACATGTTTTTCCAGCATTTATGGACAGTTTTTATAAACAATTATCCCGGCATAGAGCCGGGACAATAATTTAACTTGTACAGAACCTAAGGCTCCATAGGCTTATAGGGCTATACGCTTAGGCTTCTGATTCACAAAGACCAGTATAACCTTCCGCATCTAATAGATCATTTAATTCTTCAGTATCGCTTAGCTTGATCTTAAAGAACCAGCCATCACCATAAGGATCGGAATTAACAAGCTCTGGCGAGTCTTCTAACTCTTCATTGATAGCAACAATTTCACCGCTTAATGGTGCATATACATCAGAAGCCGCTTTAACGGACTCAACAACACCCGCTTCATCACCACCCGCAAGCTCAGCGCCTACCTCAGGTAGTTCAACAAAAACCACATCACCCAGCAAATCCTGAGCGTGGTCAGTTACACCAATAGTAACGATACCGTCACCTTCGACGCGGATCCATTCATGACTAGCAACGTATTTCAGTTCAGATGGGATGTTACTCATGTTTATTTCCTACCCTTGAGGTCTTAGTTCTTATCTAATTTCTTAATCGAAAACTTTCTTGCCGTTTCGAACAAATGATGGTCTTAACACACGAACAGGTACCCGTTTTCCACGAATTTCCACATCCGCCTGTTCTCCTGTTGCGGCTGGCACTCGCGCCATAGCAACAGAAAAACCTAAGGTCGGAGAGAAAGAACCACTTGTAATCTCACCTTCCCCTACACCATCAACAATAACTTTTTGATGGGCTCTCAATACACCTCTAGACTCCATCACTAAGCCAACAAGCTTATCAGTTACGCCGCTCTCTTTTTGTGCTTCGAGGGCTTCTCGACCGATAAATTTGCGATTTTCAGGTTCCCACGCGATCGTCCAACCCATATTAGCCGCTAATGGAGAAATCGTCTCATCCATATCTGAGCCATATAGATTCATGCCAGCTTCTAGACGCAGTGTATCACGTGCACCTAAACCACAAGGCTTTACACCATTATCCGACAACGCCTGCCAAAATTTGGCTGCTTCATCTTCTGGCAACATGATTTCCAATCCATCTTCGCCCGTGTATCCGGTTCTTGCGATAAACCAGCCTTCAGATTCGAGTCCCTGAAACACACTCAATTGGTCAATCAATTTAGCGCGCGATTCTCCTACGGTCTGTTTACTAAGCTCTATCGCTTTAGGGCCTTGAATGGCAATCATAGCAAGATCTGGTTGCTCAGTTAACGCAACATCATCGAATCCCACTGTATGATCAGCCATCCAACGCAGATCTTTCTCTCGAGTTGCACAGTTAACAACAATGCGGAACCATTCACCTGAAACACCCGGCTCAGTCATAAGGTAAACAATAAGGTCATCAATAACACCACCATTATCATTTAACATACCGCTATATAGCGCTTTGCCTTTTTCCTGTAGTTTCACAACATCGTTAGCAAGTAGGTAACGCAAATATTCTTTAGCATCAGTTCCGGTAACGTCTACAACCGTCATATGGGAAACGTCAAACATACCTGATGCTGTTCTCACCTGATGGTGTTCATCAACCTGAGAACCATAATGGATGGGCATATCCCAACCACCAAAATCAACAATTTTAGCACCCATCTCTTGATGCTTCGCATATAGCGCTGTTTTACTACCCATTCTATATAACTCTTATTAAGGGTCTGTATTAAGGGCTTGGTACATCAATCGAATCGCCTAATAACCTAAGGATGACCAATACCGCTCTTGATATTTATTGCATTCTAAGCATAGATAGATATCAACAGAGCTTAAAAAGCAAAAAAGGGATGACAATTTATAGGGATTTACGCTTTAGTTCAATCTTTGGGCGAAAAACATCTCTGCAACTATAGTAGAGACCTCCTCACAACCATCTCACAGTCTATACATTTACTCTTTAATTGGCCGTTTTGCCAGTGTAGGTAAATTCCCAGATAATCCCATAACATCCTGAACAATATGGTTTTTTATAGGAGCCAACTGATCTAGAAGATTCATCCCCATATTTCGTGCCAATCGCAATAAAGGCTGCTTGTTATCAAACAAACGTTTAAAGCCCTCCATTGCAGCTGACATTTGAAGATTTTCTGTACGTCTCGCACGCTGAAAACGCTTTAGAACGTTTTCACTTCCAATACTCTCGTCTCGATTTTTCGCCTCAAGCAACGTATCCACCAGCTGAGCAGCATCCATTAAACCTAAATTCACGCCCTGCCCAGCTAACGGATGTATAGTATGTGCAGCGTCACCAATAGCCGCAAAATTTTGTTCCACATAGCGCTTAGCATGGCGCTGCTTTAACGGAAAAGAAAAACGTTTATCCACAGATAGAATCTGACCTAAACGCTGCTCAAAGGCCCGTTCAAGCTCAACACAAAAATCTTTATCATCTAATGCCATCAGCGTTTTTGCATGAAGAGGCGATGTTGACCAAACAATAGAGCAGTAATTTTCACGATCATCACTACTTAAAGGCAAGAAGGCTAAAGGCCCATCCTCAGTAAAACGTTGCCAAGCCGTTTCGCCATGCTGCTTTTCTGTTTTGACTGTAGTCACAATTGCATCATGGCCATAATCCCACTCCCACATAGGAATTCCAGCCATTTGACGTGTTTTGGATAGCGCTCCATCAGCAGCAACCACCAGCGAAGCCTTAATAACGCGCCCATCATCCAAACTAATACTTCGACAACCATCTTCACTATTGGAAAGTTCAACAACACTGACACCCAGTTCAAGCTCTATATTATTAGCTTGCTTTATAACCTTATGGAGCGCAGCAAGTGTTACACGGTTCTCGACAATGTGTCCAAGTACAGGCTCATGCAGGTCTTGAGCGGAAAAATGTATATGCCCAGTACCTTCTCCATCCCATACATCCATAAATTCATAGGGGCTGATACGACAATCTTGCATATATTGCCAGGCACCTACAGCGGTCAAAATCTGCTGAGATGCGCAAGTCAAGGCACTCACTCTTGGGTCGAAACCTTGTGTCTGCGCATGCAGTACTGCATCGATATCTAACAAGCTATCTATGCGTTGCTCAAGGATGAGAATATTCAGATCATTCGATGCAAGCCCCGCCGCCAAGGTCAAACCGACCATGCCCGCTCCAACAATCACTACATCCACTTGAATCTGTTCTGACATCGACATATTCCTATTTCAGCTTTGGAGCCGGTCTATCAAGCCCCATCGCACTGCGGGCAAATAAGGTTTTTGCTGCGGGGCATATATCTAACAGCTGGAGCGCTACACTCCTACCGGTCGCTAACAACGGGTTATGATTAGAGAACAGCTTCATCGTTTGGTCACTAAAAACTACCGTACGTGTCTGATCTAATCGTTGTTGCTCATAAAACGTTTGCAAAAGCGCTAAATCACCCAAGTTCTGTTTGCCTTTTCGAGCTTGAATTAATTTATCCGCCAAAGCAGCAACACCCCGTAATGCGAGATTATAACCTTGCCCTGCTATAGGATGCAGTGCATGGGCAGCATTACCTAATACTACGAGGCCTCGCCTTACCTGTTCATCCGCTAAGGTCAACTTCAAAGGATAGGAAGATCGCTGACCGACTTTAATAAAATTACCAGCTCGGTAACCAAATCGCTCATGTAACCGCTCAATGAAGCTCTGGTCATCTAACCCAAGCAACTCTTCAAGCATATCATCCGGTACAGTCCACACTAATGCGCTGCGGTTATCCCCGTCATCATTATTCAAGGGCAACAATGCCATCGGCCCACTATCAGTGAAACGCTCATAAGCAACACCTCCGTGGGGCTGATCGGCGCTAATATTGGTGACGATCGCATGCTGATCATAAGCCTTTTGAGTATAACTAACCCCCATAGACTCGCGTAAGGAAGAACGCCCACCATCGGCCATTACAACCAATTCACAACTCAGCTCTATACTCTGCTCTTGATAAAGTACAGTGACCCCCATTATTTCTGCGCCACTGCGAACATTAGTCACTTCAGCGGGGCAAATGAAATCAATGTTAGGCTGATCCGCTTGCTGCAAATGCTCAAGCAGCACATGGCCTAGCCACTGGTTTTCAACAACATAACCTAATGCAGGCACACCCTCTTGCTGGGCATTCAAGCGAGTAATACCCAAATGGCCTTTATCTGAAACATGGATATCACTTATCGGCGACACATGCTTTTTTAAGCGATCCCAGACACCCATTGCCTCATAAATTGAACGGCTGCCATAAGCCAAAGCTGTAGACCTTGCATCATAACTAGGCTGATAAGTGAGAGAACCTTTTGCAGGCAAAGGTGTACTCTCAACAACAGCTATATTGAGATCCAGTTCCTCTGAAACAGACAGTAGAGAGCAAGCTAAGCTAGCACCCACCATCCCGCCGCCAATTATCACTATGTCGTAATGCTGCTTCATGCAGAGGCCATCAACGCTTCAATTTCATCAATTTCTTTAGGTACTGACGCCGTTAAAATTTCGCAACCTTGTTCGGTAATCAGCACATCATCCTCAATACGCATCCCAATACCGCGCCAACGGGGTTCAACCTTCTCATTATCAGCCGCCACATAGATACCTGGCTCAACGGTCATCACCATACCCGGCTGCAGAAGTCGCCACTGGTCATCGACTTTGTAATCCCCTACATCATGGACATCCATACCTAACCAATGCCCTACACGATGCATGTAAAAATCTCGGTAGCCGCCCCCGTCTATCTCATCCTCTAAAGAACCTTTTAATAGCCCGAGATCAATCAATCCCTGCGTTAAAATCTGAACCGATTTCTCATGTACCTCATCCCAAAGAGTGCCCGGCTTCGCAAGATCTATACACGCTTTTTGTGTATCTAAAACCAACTGATAAAGCGCCTTTTGCTCTGCGTTAAAACAGCCATTTACAGGAAAAGTACGCGTAATATCACCGGCATAACAATCTAGTTCGCAGCCTGCATCAATAAGAACAAGGTCGCCATCATTAAGAACTTGATCATTCTCTATGTAATGCAGCACACACGCATTGATACCGCCACCCACAATAGTTGAGTAAGCAGGCTGACGACAACCTTGCATAGCGAAGCTATGTAAAATTTCAGCCTCTAGCTGATACTCCATCATCCCAGGTTTACAGATCTGCATCGCCTTAATATGCCCTTGAGCCGAGATCTCTCCCGCTTCACGCATTACAGCTTGCTCTGCATCAGTTTTTATCAACCGCATCTCATTTAACAGCTGGTCAATCATCACTAATTCAGACGGCGCTACAGCGCCTTTACGTACATTTCGACGAATAAGGTTTAACCAGTGTCTAACCTGCTGATCTAAATCCTCATCTCGACCAATGGAGTAATAGATACGTGAGATGCCATCAAGAAGCGCAGGCAACAGCATGTCGATCTCGTCAATGGTATGTGCTTCAGCAATATTATAATCCGCCACAACCCCTTCAGGGCCAGCACGATAACCATTCCAAATTTCCATCAACTTGTCGCGCCCACGACAAAACATGACCGATTCACCAGCGGCACGCCCTGGAATTAACAGCAAAACGGCATCAGGCTCATTAAAACCGGTTAGGTAATAAAAATGGCTATCCTGCCGAAAAGGATATTCAACATCACTATTTCGCTGCTTCATCTGCGCTGCAGGAATAATGGCGATGCTACCTGGTAGCATCTTATCCATCAGCTGCTCTCGTCGCTTAGCAAACTGTTCCAAACTAATTTTCATTTAATGCAACCTGTTATTTTCCGGCTGAACTTGCGCGAACGCTTTTTCTTTATTTTCAACCGCTTGATTACATTCAGTGAAAAGCATAAGCACAGCCATTCGGACGTACTCCTGCACTTCCATCAGATCAGACTCATTCTCGTCCAACTCTTCAACATCAATCGAGATTTGAGCAATCTGCCCTAAATCATTCAACGTTTCTTTAGCCTCAGTGGATAATGAAGCATCTGTGTGCTTACCGTACAAACCAAATCCACCTAGAAAACTCTGACACCAACGACCTAAAGCATCAGCACGTTGGGATATTTCATTTTCATCGTCTGGAAGTAACATTTCAAAATCTAAATCCAAACTTGCTAAGGCATCTGCCGTAGCTTCATATAAATTCACTATCATTAGTTTACTGCTTTCTTGAGATAACGACTCAATATCCAGTAACTCACATGCTGTCTGCAACAATGCTTCAGGCTTTAATCTAGCACCTGCTGCCAAATGCCCCGATATTAAACCATGCAACTCCGAAGGCGATACGACCCGCACCCCTTCCTCAACAAACATATTAGCAACCAGCTCAAAATCCGGCAGATCTACAGGAATATTTTCTAAAGGCATGAATAAAGTCCATCAATTTTAATATGACGCTAATCCTAGCATTTAAGCGAATCCTGTGCAGCGTCATTGACCCATTGGCAAGGGCTGATTATAGTCCTGCAGAGAAGAATAAACCTGCGCTTCTTAATAAGTTAGTATTTAACAACTCAAAAGCAGGTTTTAAAAAAGGTTAGGAGTCTCGATTCTGCATGGCCGAGCATTATTTTGACGCGCTAGAACAAAAAATTGACCAGATTCTTAAGCGCTATACAGCACTAGAGGAAGAAAACTCTCAACTTCGTGAACGCGAAAAAGCGCTTAAAGAGGAGCGCGCGCAACTTATTCAAATCAACGAACAAACACAGAGCAAGATAAAAGCCATGATTGTTCGACTTAAAGCGCTGGAGCAAAACAGATGAGTCATGCAGATTCTCAAACCGTATCCATAAGCTTATTAGACAAAGAGTTTAGCTTTAACTGTCCACCCGATGCAGAGGCTGAGCTTTTAGCCTCCGCCGACCTGCTCAATGAAAAGATGCGAGACATTCGCAAATCAGGAAAAGTACTCGGTTTAGAACGTATCGCCGTTATGGCAGCCTTAAACCTTGCTCACGAACTGCTACAAGCTCGTCAAGAAACCAATAGTAACGTTGAGCGGCGACTTCGTCATTTAGGAAACAAACTTGATACAGCGCTACAAAAAAGTAGTGCATCCATAAACATAGATGAAACTCTTTAAAAAGCACAACCACGCTTGAATTTTTTTCATATTTCGCAAATTTTCTTAAAATACATACCGTTACAAAGCATGTAGCACAAATTAATTTTATTACAAGACCTGACAGTCAAACTAGAAGGCGTATAATAGACATATGCCCTGGGGTGTTCGGTTGTTAGTTACGTCCCTCGAGCCGATAACCACACTTTTGGAGGTTGCTCGTAGTTTCTGGTGTGCATGTCCGATTATCGGAAAGCCTAATGTTGCTCAGCGACCCCCTCCTTGAACCTTCGGGTTCAGGGCCATAACCGACGTCGGCACCTTGGGGATCTTCTTTATTTAGTGATGAATAACCGCAAACAACTTCGCCAGCATATTCGCACCTTAAGGCGATCACTCACCCCCCGACAACAGCAACAAGCCTCACAGCTATTGCTAACAAATATTCGCCATAGAACTGATTTCCGTCGCGCCAAAAATATTGCCATGTATTTACCTAATGATGGCGAAATCAATCCTGAGTCTCTCATTCGCTTATGCTGGAAATTAGGTAAACGCGTATATCTGCCTGTATTACATCCGGTCTTACATAACAGATTATGGTTTGTGCCTTACACGGCAAAGACAGACATGATCAAAAACATTTATGGCATTAAAGAACCAAAACTTATCCCTCACCATAGACGGGCTGCCTGGGCGTTAGATTTAGTTCTACTACCGCTGGTAGCGTTCGATGAAAAAGGTAATCGGATGGGGATGGGCGGCGGCTATTATGACCGTACTTTTAGCTTTAAGGCATTAAGAAAAGGACTGGCAGGTCCCAAACTAATAGGACTGGCTCATGAAATTCAGAAAGTGAAAGAGCTACCCACGGAAAACTGGGATATCCCTTTGTCCTCAATTATCACAGATACTAACAGCTACCCATAATGGGTTATTAGCTATTAAATACTTGCTCAAATAATGACGCGAGCTCGAAATCAGCATGTGATACACCGGTCATAACTGACCCTAGCACAAACACAACAACTAATATTAATACGAGATCTGGACCTTTTTTCATTACTCTGCCTATCAATGTTTAGCGTGCATAAAATAAACGCCCGTTTATATTATGACTGGCGCGTAGTCTTTCACATTTCAAATATTTTGCAACTATTCGCGAAATATCACTTAAATTAGCGTTTCGGCAAGTTACATCTTAACTTTAATCCAAAAAGACAGAAAGTTCCAATTACTCACTGATTTATAATGATTTTTTGCAAAAAAGACAAGGAAATCAACATAAATGGTATAGAAATCATCGAAATTAACGTCTGCCCAGTAATAATAGCGGCCATCATCGGTGCATCACCGCCTAACTGGCGCGCCAAAATATAAGACGAAGTCGCTGTTGGTAGCGCAGCGTACAACCAAATAATTTCCGCACTCTCCAGCTCTAAAGCCACAACAAAACACAACGCGAATGCAATTAAGGGCATGAAGCCTAACTTGATAATAGACGCCCAAGCGATCTCTTTACCGCTTTTAACCAGTACTCTAAAACTCAATCCAGCACCAACGGATAGCAAACCTAAAGGCAAGGCCATCCGGCTCAACAATTCAGCTACAGGTTCTAAAATAAGAGGGAAACCTAACCCTGTCTGGTTAAGCAACAATCCTAACAAGCTACTGATGATTAGGGGGTTCTTAATTATAGCAAGAAGAATAGAGCTGATATTGCCACTCTTATGTGTAAAAGCGGAGAAAACCAACACACAACAAAGGTTCAATAACGGAATCATAATCGCCATCACTACCGCACCTACAGCAAGACCTAAGCTCCCATAAAGTGTTGCAGAGGCGGCTAAACCTACATAAACATTGAACCGGACAGAGCCTTGATAAAGAGAAGTGAAACCAGCCGCATCAAACTGAGTAAAAAGCCTGACTAAAAATGCCAACGCACTCGCGATCAACACCATCAATAATATAGTTAGACCAACAGCACCTAAGTCCACCACCGACATATCCGTTGTTGATAACCGCGTTACTAACAATGTAGGGAAAAGAATAAAATAGGTCGCTTTTTCGGCCTGTCGCCAAAAGCCCTCCCCTGGAAATTGCGCCTTTTTGGCAGCATACCCCAATAAAATCAACGCAAATACAGGCCATAAAGCACTTATTATTTCAAGCATAGTGGTATAGTACTTTTCAAAATAAATAATGGTGTAATAGAGTGGAGCAGAATTATGATGACATCTCTTGTATTAACAGTCATCGGCCCAGATAAGCCCGGGCTGGTCGAAATGCTAGCACAAACCATCGCGAATAATAGCGGAAACTGGCTAGAATCTGGTATGTCTCGTTTGGCGGGTAAATTTGCGGGCATTTTAATTACTGAAGTCCCAGAAAAGCACGCAGAGCAATTAATCAACGCATTATCAGCATTAGAGTCTCAAGGCCTTAAAGTCACCGTTGAGCGCTCTGACAGCCCAGAGAATAACTCTCTCACCCAACACTTCACCTTAGAATTAGTCGGCCACGATAAACCCGGTATCGTACGTGATATATCCAGCGTGTTAGCAAAACACCATGTCAACGTTGAACGCCTCACTACCGAACTCGTATCCGGCTCAATGTCTGCTGAACTACTCTTTAAAGCAGAAGCAGAACTATTAGCAAGCACAGACTTAGATCTTGATGAGCTTCAAACATCTATTGAAAGCATTGCTAACGACTTAATGGTCGATATTGTCTTTAACAAATAAAGCATTAACTAGAAACAGAATGCCTCCAGCGCAGATAAGATCTTAAGCACTAAAAGCTAAACCAAAAACGCACCTAGTAATTAAGGTGCGTTTTTAGTCACGAACTATATTACAAAAGCTTAACTGCGCTGATCCAACTTAGCCTGGCCACGCTTAACCGCCGCACGAACTTGGTCAGGAGCCGTGCCACCAATATGGTCACGAGCTGCAACAGAACCTTCTAGACTCAACACATCAAAAACATCTTGCTCGATGGTGTCAGAGAACTGTACTAACTCTTCTAAGCTCATTTCACCTAGATCTTTGTTCTGCTCAATACCATAAGCAACAGATTTACCCACAACCTCATGGGCATCACGGAACGGCATGCCTTTACGAACAAGGTAGTCAGCTAAATCAGTGGCTGTAGAAAAACCACGGAGTGCGGCTTCCCTCATACTTTCTTTCTTCGATTCTAATGCTGGCACCATATCAGCAAACGAACGCAAACAACCTTTAACTGTATCTATAGTATCAAACAGAGGTTCTTTATCTTCTTGATTATCTTTATTGTACGCCAGCGGCTGAGACTTCATTAAAGTTAACAAACTCATTAAATGGCCATAAACTCGACCACTTTTACCACGTACTAACTCAGGTACATCAGGATTTTTCTTCTGCGGCATAATAGAAGAACCCGTGCAGAAACGATCCGGCAAGTTAATGAAGTTAAACTGCGCCGATGTCCATAAAACTAACTCTTCAGACATACGTGTCATATGCATCAACAGCACACTAGAAGCGGCACAAAATTCAATCGCAAAGTCACGATCGGATACAGCATCTAAAGAGTTTTCAGCCGGTGCACTAAAGCCAAGTAGCTCACAAGTTAAATCACGCTGAATAGGGTAAGTAGTGCCCGCTAACGCAGCAGCGCCTAAAGGCATAATATTGACACGCTCACGGCAATCAACAAAACGACTGTAATCACGGCTTAGCATTTCAAACCATGCCAACAGGTGATGACCAAAGGTGACCGGCTGAGCCGTCTGCAAGTGCGTAAAACCAGGCATAATGGTGTCAGCTTCGCCTTCAGCCAAGGTCAACAAGCCTTGCTGTAAACGCGTAATCTCCAGCAAGATAAGATCGATCTCATCACGTAGATAAAGACGAATATCTGTAGCCACCTGATCATTACGCGAACGGCCCGTATGTAGCTTTTTACCTGTAATACCGATTTTAGCAGTCAGAGCAGCTTCTATGTTCATATGCACATCTTCCAGCGCAATAGACCACTCAAACTCACCCCGCTCAATCTCAACGCGAATTTCACCTAAACCGCGAATAATGTCATCACGCTCTTGCTCTGTTAACACGCCCGCTTGGGTCAGCATTTTTGCATGGGCGATAGAACCGCGAATATCCTGCAGATACATGCGCTGATCAAACTCTACCGATGCTGTAAAACGTGCTACAAACGCATCAGTTGGCTCATTAAAACGACCACCCCACTGCTGGTTGGTTTTATCACTCATGGGAAAACCTCTACTAACTCAGTTTATGCTGCAACCTAATTCAGGCCAACTCTGTAAATTTGCGCAACATTATATCACGCCCTTTGACTTCACGCGGCTATATCAAGCACGGCAATCTGATACAATTGGCCATAAATATTCCAAATGTCGTACTAGAGACAACTTTTATGAGCAGAACAATCCGTATCGCGACCAGAAAAAGCCCTCTTGCCCTTTGGCAGGCGGAGTATGTTAAAGCTGAACTTGAACGCCACCATGCTAGCATCAATGTTGAAATTCTCGGCATCGTCTCTAAAGGCGATAAAATACTTGATGCTCCATTAGCAAAGGTAGGCGGCAAAGGCCTTTTTGTTAAAGAGTTAGAAGAGTCTATGCTTGCAGGCGACGCGGATATCGCTGTTCACTCCATGAAAGATGTGCCTATGGAGTTCCCTCAGGGCTTAGGTTTGGCCGTTATCTGCCCACGCGAACGCCCTACCGATGCCTTTGTATCTAATAACTACAACAGCATTGACGAACTTCCTGAAGGCGCTATCGTTGGCACCTCCTCTCTTAGACGCGAAGCACAGATCCGGGAAAGACGTCCCGACCTTAAGGTCAACTGGCTACGCGGTAATGTGAATACCCGCTTACGTAAGTTAGATGACGGAGAGTATGATGCAATCATTCTGGCGACCGCAGGACTTCTGCGCTTAAAAATGCCAGAACGTAT
The DNA here is from genome assembly GCF_965223595.1 of Neptuniibacter marinus. Taxonomy (NCBI): domain Bacteria; kingdom Pseudomonadati; phylum Pseudomonadota; class Gammaproteobacteria; order Oceanospirillales; family Oceanospirillaceae; genus Neptuniibacter; species Neptuniibacter marinus. The sequence continues at coordinate 45,021 of NZ_OZ245004.1, forward strand.
CCGCTCGGAAATTTCTGTCGACGTAAGCCTCCCCGCTGGCGGGCAAGGCGCTGTAGGTATTGAATGCCGCACAGATGATGCCGAGCTAATACAGCTACTTCAAGCTCTACACGATCAAGAAACCACATGGAGAGTAACCGCTGAGCGCGCTATGAATCGTCGTTTAGAGGGTGGTTGCCAAGTGCCCATCGCCTGCTATGCCACGCTTAATGATGATAACAGCGAGCTTTATTTACGTGGTTTAGTGGCAAAGCCTGACGGCACTCTGATTCTCAGAGAGGAAGAAACAGGTAAACCGGAAGACGCTGAAGCGATGGGTATCGCAGTCGCCGAGCGCTTATTAACCGCAGGCGCTAAAGAAATTCTAGACGCCGTTTATAACGCTTCCAATACTTAAGCTATGCAAAAAGAGCATCTAACTGGCTTGAGAGTACTCGTTACTCGACCACAACATCAGGCCCAACATTTAATTCAAACGCTCCGCAGCCATGGCGCGGAGCCTATTGCCTTTCCTCTGCTCAAGATTAGCCCGATCACTGAATCTGACACTAACTACCATACATTAAAACAACAAATATTGGATTTAGATCACTTCCAGCATTTAATATTTGTCAGCTCAAATGCAGTACATAAAGGCTATGATTGGATTGATCAGTATTGGCCACAGCTCCCGATCGGCATAAAATGGTTAGCGATAGGCAAGCAAAGCGCTAACGCCCTAAGCAACTATGGTATAGATGCCTATTACAGCCCATTAGGCTACGATTCAGAGACACTGCTAGCCTCTACAGCACTCAACAACATTCGCGGAGAGAAGGTGCTTATCATGCGTGGAGAAGGCGGTCGCGAAAAATTGGCCGAAGAACTACGTGCACGAGGCGCCGAGGTTAGCTATGCTGAACTCTACCGCCGTGAACAACCAACATACAATGATGGCGAGGTTGCTGAAGCCTTATATAACAATGAGCTTGATGCCATTCTTATCAGTAGTGGAGAAGGTCTACACAACTTAATGAGCATAGGTAAAGGAAGCCAACAACAATTCAGCACTGATTCACTATTAAAATGCCATCTTATAGTGCCAAGTGAACGTATTAAGCACGACGCTGAATCAGCAGGATTCACAAGAATAACCACAGCAGCAGGCCCTGATGATCAATCAATGATCACCACCTTGCTGCAGTAATTGACTTTTGCGGAAATCGACAGATGAGCGACAAGAAGAAAACGCCACAGGAAGAGAGCACTGAAGCGCCAGAAACTAGCACACCTGAAATGTTAGACGAGGCGGCTAAAGAGACAACAAAGGATACAACCGAAGAGGTTGTAGCAGCAAAATCAAAGGACCCAGTCAAAACGACTCCTTCTGCTGAAGACGCTGAAATCAAAGAGGCGATCGATGAAGCCGTCAAAAGTGCCGAAGCAAACAAAACAGCTGCAGCTAATGAAGCCGCCGAAAAGCACACAAAAAAAGAGAAACAGCGAGCGACATGGCCGGGTAAATTAGCTCTTCCTCTATCGATTATTGCTCTCGGGGCCGCAGGCTATCTTTACTGGTTATCCCTTCAACAAACGAACAACGTTGAACAAAATAACGCTGCTATTCAAGCCCAAGTAAGCGCTTCACTCAGTGCTGCACAAGGCTCAATCGATCAATCTCTTGCCAGCATGAATCAAAAACTTGGCCAGTTACAAGCACAGAGCCAAGCAGACAAGAATAATATTGATGAGCTTCAAGCCCGCTTAACGAAAAGCATCCAGCAAGTTACTGCAACACAAAGCACCTCCCGTAAAGATTGGTTACTTGCCGAAGTGGAATACCTTTTACGCTTAGCGAACCAGCGCGTCTTGATGGAACAAACGGCTGATGGCGCTATCAAACTTTTAAAATCTGCGGATAAAATACTCAAGGAGACGGATGACGTTTCGATCTATGAAGTTCGCAAAGCCCTCGCCTCTGATATCGCTGCTCTAGAAGCCGTACCCGCACTGGATACTGAAGGGGTATTTTTAAAATTAGATGCCCTTAACCAGCAAGTGCCCAACCTACGCTTAATTCCCATTTCCGAGCAGCGCAAGCTACCGGACCTACTGGAAGAAGTAACACCCGATTCAGTTTCTGAATCTTGGACGGCTGGCCTAGAAGCATCATGGGGTAAAGCTGTCGATAAACTTGATAAGTTGGTTGTGATTCAACATAGGGACGAGCCAATTGAGCCACTACTCTCACCTGAGCAATCCTACTATCTGCAACAAAACCTGCATCTAATGCTGGAACAGGCACAACTCGCATTACTGCAACGCAAACAAGCCTCTTATGACGCGAGCTTAACAAAAGCACAAGATTGGATCTCTACCTATTTTGAAGCGAAAGACAGCACAACCCAAAGCCTTCTGAATAACATTACTGAGCTACAAAGCGTCAAAGTTACCGCAGAGATGCCTGACATCTCAGGCTCGCTACGCACACTTAAAGGCTACTTAACCCAGATGGCTAAACTGAAGGAACAGGGAGCATCCTAATGAAGATTTTGTTCCTTATTCTATTAGTTATTTTAGGGGCCGGCGCCTTTGTCGGAGAACTGATGATTCAGGACTCCGGTTACGTCTTGATCGCCTATAATCAGACCACCATAGAAACCAGCTTATGGGTGCTGCTGGTAGCCCTACTAATCACCTTTATCCTCTTGCATTGGATAATCAATGTATTAACCCATACAAAATTACCTACAACTAAACTAAAAGCGTGGAAAGATCATCGCAACCACCTAATTAGCCGCCGAAAAACCCTGAAAGGACTAACTTCTTTATCTGAAGGGAATTGGGCTCAAGCCCAGAAACAGTTGGCACAAGCAGCAGAACGGTCAGACCTTCCGCTGGTTAACTACTTAGCTGCTGCACGTGCGGCCCATGAGCAAAATAATGAACAGGCAACGGACGAGCTGCTACAAAAAGCACGCAACTCAACGCCCGAAGCCGAAGTGACTGTTGCTATATCCCAAGCAGAGATACAGCTATCACGCGGCCAGCTAGAACCCTGCTTAGCCACTCTGCTACGCTTGCGTACTTTAGCGCCGAAGAATACTTATATAATGAAGCTTCTAAAAGATATCTATCTGCGCCTAAATGATTGGCAGGCACTATCTAAGTTCATTCCTGTATTACGCAAGCACCAAGCATTAAAAGATGAAGAGCTCACTCAGCTTAGCCGTGAGTGCTATAGCCAGTTACTAAATGAGAGCATCAGCAAGCTCCCTATTGAAACGAGCAATGAAGATCGTCTTAGAGCATTAGGGAAAGCATGGAGCGACCTTCCCAGTGAGCTTTCACGGGATGAGGACTTAGTCCAACGCTACACAGAACTACTTGTCTCTCTTGGCGCAGAAGGACGTGCTGAGCAGAACCTTAGAGATCTTATTAAGCGTAACTGGAATGAACAATTAGTAAACCTTTATGGACGCCTCAGCGGTGAAAACGCGAAGAAACAATTAGATACCGCACGTGGCTGGCTAAAATCCCATGATGATAGTCCAAGCTTACAACTAACCTTAGGACGACTGTCTATGCGGAATCAACATTGGGGGCAAGCAGTTAAGTATTTTGAACACAGTCTAGAACTTAACCCTAGCTCAGAAACTTTAGCTGAATTAGCTCGTCTACTACGCCATTTAGGTGATGGAGAACGTGCCCAAGCCCTATTACAACAGAACCTTAATCTAGTTGCATCGGGACTGCCTGAACTGCCTATGCCGAAACAGGAAAAAGCCTAGCTATTAAATAGCACACATAAAAAAGGGATGCTTTGCACCCCTTTTTTTATGGCTGATAATAAGCCCCTTGAACTCTTACTTACTTCTTGGCGCGTACGCAAAAACATCCGAGTGCATATGCTCTTCCTTAAAACCTTTCGCTTCACAAGCTTCAAGTAAGGCATAGACCATAGCCGGCGAACCACTGGCAAAGATCTCTACATTATCAAAATTTTCAAAGTCATCCAAAATTGCTTCAGGTAGCAGGCCAATCCGTCCGGTCCAATTTGGACTATTTTCAGATTCACTCACAACCCGCTCAAAATGCACATTGGTATGCTCTGCCGCCCACTGCAAAGGAAGGTTACCTAAATAGATATCATCTTCCACTCTAGCACCCCAATAAATATAGATAGGGTTACTAAACTGATTAGCCAAAAGGTGTTCAACCACACTTTTCACTTGCGCAAAACCAGTACTTGCTGCCGCAAAAATTAATCGTGTATCAGAACTGATCTTATGCGCCTGTAAATAACAATCACCCTTAGGGATTTCAACTTCAACAGTGCTAGCACTTTGTAGATACTGAATAATATCATTAGACATCTCACCACTAGGTACGTGACGAATATGAAGCTCTAAGTTACGACCCTGATCAGGTGCAGACCCTATTGAGAACGATGCTTGTTTCCCATTAGGTAAGATTAAATCTAAATATTGACCTGCATAAAACTCAGCAGACATAGATGCTGTAACAGGTAACTGAAGGCGGACCCGATAGACGTCTGAATTCAGTTTTTCAATCGCTGTAATATCACATTGCAGTTTTTTCACTAGTAGCTCTCCAGGGCATTTCAGCCCCTCTATTTTCACCCTAACGTCGCTTAAAGGCCGACATGTACAAGCAAGCACTACCTCTGTCATCTGATTTATTTTTTTATTTAATTTCAGATGCTTTTCAGGGTAATGCTGAATAATCTCGCCATTTATCAGCCTAACTTCACATATTTCACAAACGCCATTTCTACAACCCACTCGAAGTTGATAGCCATGCCGCCAGAGGCTCTCCAATAAAGTTTCGCCGGATTGACCCATAAGTATACGGCCAATATTTTCGATCTCTATCTTATGAGCCATCAATCAATCCAGAATGCCTAGGTCATCCCACAAGTCATCGACTTTTTTCTGTACTTCAGAATCCATTTCAATCGGCAAGCCCCACTCACGGGTGGTTTCACCTTCCCATTTATTGGTGGCATCCATACCCATTTTCGAACCTAAACCCGATACAGGCGATGCAAAATCAAGATAATCTATAGGTGTATTATCAATCATCACTGTATCGCGCTGGGGATCCATACGTGTAGTAATTGCCCAGATCACATCATTCCAATCTCGTGCATTCACATCATCATCACAAACAATGACAAATTTTGTATACATAAATTGGCGTAAGAAAGACCAAACCCCTAACATAATACGCTTTGCGTGCCCTGGGTATTGCTTCTTGATAGTCACAACCGCCATACGATACGAACAGCCTTCTGGTGGCAGATAGAAATCGACAATCTCAGGAAACTGTTTTTGCAAAATAGGCACAAAAACTTCATTCAACGCCACCCCCAAGATGGCGGGTTCATCTGGCGGCCGCCCTGTATAGGTACTGTGATAGATAGGATTACTACGATGAGTAATGCGCTCAACAGTAAAAACAGGGAAGCTATCTACCTCATTATAATACCCCGTATGGTCACCAAACGGGCCCTCATCAGCCATCTCATCTGGATGAATATAACCCTCTAAAATAAACTCTGCACTTGCGGGTACCTGCAGGTCACTGCCTAAGCACTTAACCACTTCAGTTTTACCACCCCGCAATAAACCGGCAAAGCCGTATTCGGATAAGGTATCAGGCACAGGCGTTACTGCACCAAGAATAGTGGCTGGATCAGCACCTAAAGCCACAGCTATAGGAAAAGGCTCACCGGGATGCTCCAACTTCCACTCACGAAAATCTAAAGCGCCGCCCCTATGAGCTAACCAACGCATAATCAGTTTGTTTTTGGCAATTAGTTGCTGCCGATAGATACCTAAGTTCTGTCGTTCCTTATTGGGCCCGCGAGTAATAACCAGCGGCCATGTAACTAAAGGTGCTGCATCGCCAGGCCAACAGGTTTGAATAGGTAATTTATTCAGATCTACATCATCACCTTCGATAATATGTTTCTGACAAGCCGCTGTTTTCACAACTTTAGGGCCCATATTCAAAACCTGTTTAAATATAGGTAGCTTATCCCACGCGTCCTTCATTCCTTTTGGAGGTTCGGGCTCTTTCAATTGCGCTAAAAGTTTTCCAACCTCTCGCAAAGCTACAACACTATCTTCACCCATTCCCATAGCAACACGCTCAGGTGTGCCAAAAAGGTTGGTAAGTACGGGATAGTCATAGCCTTTGGGGTTTTCAAACAGGAGCGCTGGGCCACCAGCCTTTAGAGTCCTATCACTAATCTCTGTCATTTCAAGATTAGGATCAATCTCCTGTTTAATCCGCTTAAGTTCGCCACGTTCTTCCAACATATGAATGAAATCACGTAGATCTTTGTATTTTGGAGTCGCCATATATAGAACCTAGTAAAAACAAAAAAGGGCAAGCATAAGCTCACCCTTTTATACGTAAACTGGTTTATTTCCGTTTCATCGACAGGAAGAATTCATCATTTGTTTTAAAGTCTTTCAACTTATCAATAACAAACTCTGTTGCTGCAGTATCTTCCATTGGGTCAAGAAGCTTACGTAGGATCCACATACGCTGCAGCTCTTCTTCAGACGTCAGCAAGTCTTCACGACGGGTACCTGAACGACGGATATTAATGGCAGGGAACACTCGCTTCTCAGCAATCTTACGATCGAGGTGAACCTCAGAGTTACCTGTACCCTTAAACTCTTCGAAAATAACTTCGTCCATTTTGGAGCCTGTATCAACCAACGCCGTAGCGATAATCGTCAAACTTCCACCCTCTTCGATGTTACGCGCAGCACCGAAAAAACGCTTAGGACGTTCAAGTGCATGAGCATCAACACCACCTGTTAACACTTTACCCGATGAAGGAATAACTGTGTTGTAAGCACGCGCTAAACGTGTGATCGAATCCAGCAAGATCACAACATCTTTTTTATGCTCCGTCAGGCGTTTCGCTTTCTCGATAACCATCTCAGCGACTTGAACGTGACGTGATGGAGGCTCATCAAACGTTGACGCAACAACTTCACCACGAACGGTGCGCTGCATCTCAGTTACTTCCTCTGGACGTTCATCAATTAGCAAAACAATCAAATGGGTTTCCGGGTTGTTACGCGTAATGCTGTTAGCAATATTCTGCAACATTAAGGTCTTACCCGCTTTTGGTGGAGATACCACCAATGCACGCTGGCCTTTACCCATAGGGCAAACAAGATCGATAACACGGGCAGTCAGATCTTCTGTACTACCATTCCCGATCTCCATTCTCAGACGATCCTGAGCAAATAGTGGCGTCAGGTTTTCGAACAGTATTTTGTTCTTGGCGTTGTCTGGTTTGTCGTAGTTAATCTCATTAACTTTCAACAGAGCAAAATAACGCTCACCATCCTTAGGAGGACGAATCTTACCTTCGATCGTATCACCTGTACGCAGGTTAAAACGACGGATCTGGCTTGGTGATACATAAATATCATCAGGACCAGCTAGGTATGAGGAGTCAGCTGAACGTAGGAAGCCGAAGCCATCCTGCAAAATTTCAAGGACACCGTTGCCATAAATATCTTCGCCACCTTTAGCATGGCGTTTCAGGATAGCAAAAATAACATCCTGTTTACGGGACCGTGCCAAGTTATCCATTCCCATGCCTTTGGCAATATCAAGTAGCTCGGGAACGCTTTTAGTTTTTAATTCGGTAAGATTCATAGTTTGAAGGAAACAAGCACTAAGCTGATTTTTTTATTTGGATGGAATTTAGGAAGAAATACGAAAATGGCCTTAAGACACAACACTAAAAAAAGATTAAAGAAAGATGAAATTCTAGCGGGCTGGCCAAACTTTAGACACTATAGAAGGAAGAAAACCGCCTGTCTATAGTAAACGCTAAGAAAGTGTAATGTTTTATAAAACATCACACTTTACTAAGCTTACTAGCTTACAAATTAGCTTCGATGAAAGCTGCTAATTGTGACTTTGACAAAGCACCAACTTTAGTTGCTTCGACATTACCACCTTTAAACAACATTAGAGTTGGAATACCACGAATACCAAATTTTGGCGGTGTTTCGCTGTTTTCATCAATATTCAGCTTACAAATTTTAAGCTGATCACCATACTCTTTTGCAATCTCTTCAAGAACTGGCGCAATCATTTTACAAGGACCACACCACTCAGCCCAATAATCCACTAAGACTGCACATTCAGCCTTGAGAACATCTTCGTCGAAGGAAGCATCTGTAACATTTACAATGTTTTCACTCATGGGAACTATTCTCCGCTGCGCCCAACACTTTAATCAGACAGCCGATAATAACACCCAACAGGCCATTGTGTAACGGGGTTGTAGCCAATTAGCGACCATTTTCTCACTTAAAAACGCGTTTGATGTGAATAAACTGTTTCAAAACAAGCATCTATTACGCCGTCACATTATGTTAACGAAAAGCAACTGCAGCCAAAGCCTTCTTTTGGTACTCTACTCTCCAATTCCTCTCTACTATCATCTATGAGGCTTTTTGTAATGACCGAGCAGAATACTGCTAGCGATAACATTGAAGAGCAATTTCTCGCCGCTATAGACCTTGGCTCCAACAGTTTTCATATTGTTGTAGCCCAACTCGACCAAGGCGAACTACGAACGGTAGACGTCATGTCCGATAAAGTTCAACTCGCAGCCGGCATTAACAATAAGCGCTACTTAACCGATGGAGCCAAACAGCGAGGTCTTGAATGCTTAAGTCGTTTTGCTCAACGCATCAAAGATTTACCAAGAGATGCTGTACGGGTTGTCGGTACAAACGCGTTACGCGAAGCCAAAAATAGCCGAGAGTTTATAGAAGAAGCCGAAAATATCCTTGGCACTCCACTTGAGATCATTGCAGGACGAGAGGAAGCTCGCCTCATATATTTAGGCGTATCCCATACATTAGCCGATGACAAAGGCGCTCGCTTAGTCATTGATATAGGTGGTGGCAGCACCGAATTTATCATTGGGGAACGCTTTGAACCCAACATGATGGAAAGCCTACATATGGGCTGCGTTAGCTTCACTCAACGCTACTTCCCCGACGACATCATTAGTGCAAAAAACTTCAAACGCGCCCAAACCGCCGCACTTCAAGAGCTACAATCAATCAAGTTTTCCTATAAAGAGCATGGTTGGAATAGCACAGTAGGTTCATCCGGTACAATCAAAGCGGTTCGTAACGCTTGCATCAGCAACGGATGGAGTGATGACCGCATTACCAAAGATGCGCTACATACACTTAAAGATACAATCTTAAGTTTTGACAACAGCAACGATATCGATATTGAAGACCTAAAGCCTGAGCGAAGAAAAGTCTTTCCAGCCGGAGTTGCGATCCTTTGTGCCGCATTTGAAGCGCTTGATATTGAAGAGATGCACTTTTCAGAAGGCGCACTCCGCGAAGGGGTACTTTATGATATGGCTGGGCGCTTGCGTCATGAAGACGTTCGAGACCGAACCATCAATGCCATTATGCAGCGCTACCACGTAGATCAAGAACAAGCAGAAAGGATCGAACAGACCGCATTAATCGCCTGGGCTCAAGTAAAAGAAGAGTGGCAGCTATCACGTAAACACTACGACATGCTTAGCTGGGCCGCAAAGACCCATGAAATAGGCCTGACTATTGCGCATAGCCAGTTCCACAAGCACAGTGCCTATTTACTTACCCATGCCGATCTACCTGGCTTTACTACACAGGAACAACTCCAACTAGCGACCTTAGTCCGAGGCCACCGTCGGAAATTCCCAAAAGATGACTTTAAAGCCTTACCAAAACGCTTACAGGAGCCCTACACCCGCCTTTGCGTACTACTACGTATTGCGGTCGTACTCCATCGGAGTCGCTCAAAAGACAGGCTTCCTGCTATCTCTTTTTCTATCGATAATAAAAAACTGATTATAGAATTCCCTGAAGGCTGGCTAGAACACCATCCCCTAACACTTGCTGATTTAGAGCAAGAGACTGAATATCTGAACAGTGCAGATATAAAGCTCCGCGTACAATAAACCAGCTCCAAATAAGCAACGCAGATACAAAAAAGCCCCTGTATTTCTACAGGGGCTTTTCTTTTACCGACGAAAACTAATTAAAGCTTAGGACCCGCGGCAATAATATCTTCAGATACACCATCGAACTTTTTAAAGTTCTCAACAAACTGACCTATCAGGTCTTTTGCAGCAGCATCATAAGATGATTGATCAGACCAAGTTTCACGCGGATTCAATAACCCAGAATCTACACCTGGAACAGAGACAGGAACGTTAAGGTTCAAACCATCCAAATTAACAGTCTCAGCATCCGTAAGAGCACCATTCTGTATAGCGCTAATAATACCGCGCGTAGTTGGAATACTGAAACGTTCGCCAGTACCGTAAGAACCACCAGTCCAACCGGTATTAACAAGATACACTTTAGAGCCGAATTCTTCGATGCGCTTCATTAACAACTCAGCGTAAACATGCGCTGGACGCGGGAAGAAAGGCGCACCGAAGCAAGTTGAGAAGGTAGATTTAATACCACCACCAGAACCCATCTCAGTAGAACCTACAAGTGCTGTATAACCAGAAAGGAAGTGGTACGCAGCTGCTTCTTTAGTCAATACTGAAACAGGTGGTAATACACCGGTTAAATCACATGTAAGGAATACGATAGAATCAGGCTCATCACCCATATTCAGCTCAGTACGTTTCTCAACATGCTCTAATGGGTATGCGCAGCGACCATTTTCAGTCAGTGACGTATCATCATAATCAGCTGTACGCTTCTCATTCAATGTTACGTTTTCAACGATAGCGCCAAAACGAATCGCATCCCAAATGATTGGCTCATTTTTCTGGCTTAGATTGATCGTCTTCGCGTAGCAACCACCTTCAAGGTTAAATACAACACCTTTACCCCAACCATGCTCGTCATCACCGATAAGGTAGCGATCTGGGTCGGCAGAAAGGGTTGTTTTACCTGTACCCGAAAGACCAAAGAATAAGGTAGTACTATTATCTTCACCTACGTTTGCAGAACAGTGCATAGGAAGCACATCTTTTTCTGGTAGTAGGAAGTTCTGAACAGAAAACATCGCTTTCTTCATCTCGCCGGCATAACGCATGCCTACAAGTAACACTTTACGCTTAGCGAAGTTAAGAATGACACAACCGTCACTGTTTGTACCATCGCGCTCTGGCTCGCATTCAAATCCAGCCACGTTTAGCACTTGCCACTCTTCTTTCGATTTTGGATTGTATTCCGCAGGACGAATGAACAGGTTTTGACCAAACAGATTCTGCCACGCAGTCTGAGTTGTCATTTTAACAGCAAGATAGTGACTTGGATCAGAACCGACATGTACGTTAGATACAAAGTGTTCTTTATCCGCTACAAACTCTTCTACACGAGTCCATAGGGCATCAAACTTATCAGAATCGAAAGGGCGATTAATATTGCCCCAATCGATTGAATCTGAAGTACTTGGCTCTTCAACGATGTAACGATCCATCGGAGAACGGCCTGTACGTTTACCTGTTGTTACTACTAAGGCGCCTGAATCAGCTAATATCCCTTCACCATTTAAAATGGCTTTTTCTACTAGCTCAGCTGGGCTTAAATTTTGATATGCAATGTTCAATGAATCTTTGGTCATTACTGGGTTCCCTTGGCATAGGCGCCAATAACGTTTCCTAAATAAGGCGTAAGGTATATATCGTATTTATAAGGACGCGTATTATGCACAAAAATCGCACGAAGCGCCATTACAGAAAGCTATTAAGAGTTGACTTAATGCAATTTTAAGCTAAAGAAGATCAATTAATGTATATTTTGTGTGTGGTCAGCTACACCTGATGTGGAAAATAACGCCTCAACATCAGTCTGATCAAATCGATAATGACGGTTGCAAAATTGGCAGTTCACATCAATCATCCCTTCCTCTTTGAGCAGTTCAAAGAGATCATCCTTCCCCACCAATTTCAAAGAAGCTAAGCTCCGCTCCCGAGAACAAGTACACGTAAACTGCACGCTGTCTGGTTCATAAAGCCTGCACGTCTCTTCATGAAATAAACGATATAATAGCGTTTCATTATCCAATTCAAGCAGCTCATCGCTTTTGAGTGTAGATGCGAGCAGACTAATGCGTTCCCAATCATCTTGACCTGAACCTTCCGCCGGTAAGACTTGCAACATTAAACCTGCCGCTGTCTCGCCATCGGAAGCCAACTGCACATAAGTCGGTAACTGCTCAGAACTGACGAAATAGCTCTCAAGGCATTTTGCTAAATTTTCACCACCTAAAGGCACTACACCCTGATAACGCTGTCCATTTTCTGGCTCAATCGTCAACACTACCTGACCTTTAGGTAACAATTCAGTCAAGGTCGCATTATCCGGCACCTCCCCTTCCAAGCGAGCAATCGCTCTGACATCACGATGCTGGTTCGTTTCAGCCATCAAAAGACGCACATTCCCTTGCCCTTGGGCTTGAAGGATTAAACGGCCTTCAAACTTCAGGTTGGAACTAAGCAAGCTAACGGCAGCTAACATCTCACCTAGCACCTGCTTAATTACTGAAGGGTAATCGTGGTTTTCAAAACAGTCACTACAGGTTTTCTTTAAACCTGAAACGACACCTCTTATATCCAGCTCATCAAACATAATGCGTTGGATCTGATCAGGATTGCTCATATTAATAAAATCTATTCGCTTGTTCGGAATAAACTTGAATATCTAAATTGATATTCAAGACAAGGAACTTATTTTATCATACCCTTCCTACTATTCGAGCCAACGACAGACACAAATATAACAATGACAACTATTAGCGTTTTTAATACTCAATGGAATTTCAAAGCCCTAATCATCAGCCACCTGCTAGCCGCGTTTTGGCTAGGTTTTTTCCTAACGGATACTGGTTTTGCTGTCTGGCGGAGTATTGATCAAAACATATTCTTTCTATTGAACGGTACGTTATCGGAAGATAACAGTTGGACACGCTTCTGGGCTTGGGCCAATGTCCGTATTTTCGATCTTATTCCGCTCCTCATTATTTTAGTCAGTGTTACTTTCCCAGGTATGGGGCTAAAGCGCGATCGGCTACAACAAGGCTTTATTGGTTTTGTTCTCTTACTTGTATTGATGTTTCTTATTCGCGAATCAGTTTACGCCTATGCGCGCGCTATTGATTTGAGCGGAGCCAGCCCATCATTAATATTAGAGCCCGCTTTCAGGCTCAGTCAGATCGTGCCAGACATTCCCGCCAAAGATTCCGCCGGCCATAGTTTCCCAGGCGATCACGCAACGGTCGTCTTAACCTGGGCTGGGTATATTATATTGAATGCGAGAAGTACACTCTCAATAGGCGCGTTTCTTTTAGCCCTATTATTTATGCTACCCCGCATAGTAGGCGGTGCTCACTGGGCCAGCGATAATTTAGTCGGGGGGGCATTCGCAGCGGCCATTACATTGAGCTGGGCCTTTTGCACGCCGCTTATGCACTACTTAACCTCAGGTGCACATAAACTACTAAGCCCTTTGATTCGTTTATTTGGAAAAATCCCACTGGTGAATCAACTACCTATTCTAAAACAATCCAATTAAAACGCATGTTGAATACGTTAGTCGTTACATAAGGCAACGTAACGACTAACGTAGCAATTCTAAGTATTACTTATCAAAAATACCGCGCCCTTCGTCTTTAAAAGATATGATCTGGCGACGCTCTTTCTTATTAGGACGATTACGTGGATTCAAACCACTTCCCATAGCTTTACGTTGGGCCGCATGTTCTTCACGCTTTTTAATACTCGCTTCGGTTTCTTTATAAAGCTTTTGCGCATCAGGTGCGCCTCCCCGACGATCAGACAGCTCCACAACAACGATCTCTTTTTCATCGAACCCTTGGCGAATCGTCAAGGTGGCACCCACCTCAACATGACGACTACATTTAGTTCGCTGTCCGTTATAGTGGACTTTACCACCATCAATCATCTGCTTAGCAACTGCCCTGGTTTTATAAAACCTAGCAGCCCATAGCCATTTATCTAAACGAACCTTATCTTCAGGCTGTGTCATTCTGTTCCGTTCTATTTCGGTGTGATTTCATTGAAATGGTCGATGGCAGAAAAACCATCGATCTCTCTTTTTGGCTGCTGACTATCCGGCTGAAAGATGGAGAGTAGATAGCGGATTCCATATTCACGAGCACTTTCAAGTACCGCAAAACTATCATCCACCAGCAAAGTTCGGTCTTTATTAAACGACTCTACCTCTTGTAGTCTATCCCAAAAACCAAATGTTTCCTTAGCAAGTCCAAAATCATGTGAGCAGATAACATGATCAACCAATTGGTCTAAATTAGTCGTTTCAGCCTTAAGAGATAAACTATCCTGATGCGCATTAGTCACAATAACAGTGCGGATACCCTGCTGTTTTAAAGACAAAAGAAAGTCCTGCACATGAGGTCTAAAGGCAATTTTTTCTGCCACTTCTTTTTTTAATTCGGCAACAGGTACATTAAGCTCTCGCGTCCAAAAATCTAAGCAATACCAATTGAGCGAGCCCTGCTCCTCTATGATACGCTCATGGAGCCACTGACGAGCTTCCTCTATTTCCATGGAATGAATCTGCGCATAGCGTAAAGGAAGATGCTCAAGCCAGAAAAACGTGTCAAAGTGTAGGTCAAGAAGCGTGCCGTCCATATCTAACAACACTGTATCGATATTTTGCCAATCAAACATTACTCAGGCCATTTGTAGAAGGAGACTTCAGTATGCCGATTAAACCTGAGATTTTAAAGATTACGAACACGGCTAACAGCCGATTATTTAAAATAGAAGAGATTGAGCTCCGTTTTTCCAATGGAGCAGAACGCATTTATGAGCGTCTAGCCAATCGTGGCCATGGTGCGGTTATGATCATCCCCATCACAAAAAATAACGAAGTATTACTAATTCGAGAGTATGCGGTTGGCATAGAGGATTACACCTTAACCCTACCTAAAGGCTTAATTGACCCCGGTGAAGACGAGCACACAGCCGCTGACCGAGAATTAAAGGAAGAAGCTGGATTTGGTAGTAACCGCTTACATACGTTAAAAGTAATGTCATCCGCGCCTAACTATATGGGCCATACAGTCACCGCTGTCGTAGCACAGGACCTCTACCCATGTAGATTAGAAGGTGATGAACCTGAGGAGATGGAAGTTGTCTGCTGGCCACTAGATAAACTAGAGCAATTAATTGAAGATCCCGACTTTACCGAAGCTCGCGCAATAGCTGCTTTATATATGGTTAGAGATTTTTTGACTAAACAATCGACAAAAGGCGACTAATATAAATACAGAGATAGGTCTATGCTGATTTTATAATTAGAAGAAAGGGCCATAATGATGAATCATCAACAACTCATCAAATCGCTTATCCCTCTATGTCAGCAAGCGGGCGCAGCGATCATGCAAGTCTATGAACATAAAGACTTTGCAATTGATACTAAGCAGGATCAATCCCCCGTTACCTCCGCAGACCTTGCTGCGCATGAAATCATTCAGCAAGGGCTACTTGCTCTTACACCCAATATCCCACAGTTGAGCGAGGAAGGTAAGGCCGTTTCCTTTAAACAACGTCAGCAATGGAATAGGTTCTGGTGTATAGATCCATTGGACGGCACTAAAGAATTTATCCAAGGTAACGATGAGTTCACTGTCAATATTGCACT
Source organism: Neptuniibacter marinus (assembly GCF_965223595.1). Lineage (NCBI taxonomy): Bacteria > Pseudomonadati > Pseudomonadota > Gammaproteobacteria > Oceanospirillales > Oceanospirillaceae > Neptuniibacter > Neptuniibacter marinus. The sequence goes on from NZ_OZ245004.1 coordinate 60,734, forward strand.
CATCGAAAACAATAAACCTGTGCTTGGCATCATCTATGTTCCTGTATCAAAAACCTGTTACTGGGGCAGCACACAGCTTCAAGCTAAAAAGCAAATAAATGGTCAACATTCTATTCACATTCGTAGCAGACCACTTGGGCAAGAATTAGTGATCGCAGCCAGCCGCAGGCATGGTGAGGATAATAATGACGGTCTGCTTAAACAGCTATACAAGCACTTTAGGCATGTACACAATCATGCGATGGGAAGCTCTTTAAAGATGTGCCTTATTGCTGAAGGTGTCGCAGACTTTTATCCCCGGTTATATCCAACGTCCGAATGGGATACCGCCGCTGCCCAAGCAATTGTTGAAGCCGCTGGCGGGCGTTTAGTTAATGCAACTAACTTGCAGCCTCTTGCCTACAATGAGCAGGAATCATTAGAGAATCCTTTCTTCTACGTGTGTGGCGACCCACAGTTCCCACTCGAAGAGATAACTCTACGTGATAAAACAATGTCGATCTAAATCTTAGAGATAAACTAAATCGTGCTTGGAGATGGGCAGGGATATGCACTTATCCGCATATCCCTGTCAATGGGAGTTTACTCGTAGCAGGGCAGTTACTTAACCTCGCTAAATAAAGAAAGTTTTTAATTAGAAATCATTCTACAGAACAAGCCTTTGAGCCACTGCTAACCACTTCTTCAACCTTCAGTTTGAAGTCTGGATCGCTAAGCTGATTCGACATGATCAATTTCACTTCGTTATCACTAAAATGCTTATGAACATATTTTGCCAAACAATCACAACGCTCCTCTGTTGCTCCCTCCCCTTGCATGCAGCCCTCTTTAAAAGGCTCAAAAGTGTCAGAGGTTAAAAACTGTGTTTTAACAGCCAAAATACCCAATGCAACAAACGCAATCCAAATAAGAACTTTATACATTGTTAAATAATCACTTTTTTATCGTTATATAAAATAAAACAGCCGTCATTCTAGGGCTAATAAGCAACAGTTTCAGCAAACTTTAGTCGCAGGACAACCTTAAACATAGATATTTGATAACAAATGAACGAGTAAACACACTTTTTGTACCATGAAATATAGAGTATTGAGTGCTATCATTCACCCGAATTAGTTTTTACTGGCTGCCATACCATAGTGAGAGTACTAAAATGGTGAGCAGCTGCCTGATAATCTGTCTAAAAATAGACTGACAAAATAAGGTGACACTTATGAGCTTTGAACTTCCGCCGCTACCTTATGCTAAGGATGCTCTGGAACCACACATTTCTGCAGAAACTCTGGACTTCCACCACGGCAAGCACCACAACACATACGTTGTTAAGCTAAACGGCCTTGTTCCAGGTACTGAATTTGAAGGCAAAACGCTAGAAGAGATCATCACTTCTGCGCCTGCTGGCGGCGTATTCAACAACGCAGCACAGATCTGGAACCACACATTCTACTGGAACTGCCTAGCACCAAATGCAGGTGGCGAACCAACAGGCGCTATTGCAGATGCAATTAACGCTAAATGGGGTTCTTTCGCTGCGTTCCAAGAAGCACTTAACGACAAAGCAGTTAACAACTTCGGCTCTAGCTGGACTTGGTTAGTTAAAAACGCTGATGGTTCTCTAGAAATCGTTAACACTAGCAATGCTGGCTGCCCACTTACAACAGGTCAGACACCTTTGCTGACTGTTGACCTTTGGGAACATGCTTACTACATCGATTACCGTAACGTTCGTCCTGATTACCTAAAAGGTTTCTGGGCGCTGGTTAATTGGGATTTCGTAAACGCAAACTTCGCATAAGTTTTCGTTTTACTATAAAAAGGCACCTAAGTTAGGTGCCTTTTTTTTGCCGTAGCTCATCGCTCTATGAATAACTAAACACTGAAAGCCCTAATCTATATTTTCCAATAAAGCTTCAAGGTGAGGCCAAACAGTCTCTAACAAGTAAGGCTGCCCTTTAGCATTAGGGTGAATGCCATCAGCCTGCATACGTTCTGGCACAAGCGCAACCTGCTCCATAAAAAAGGGAACGAACACAGCGCCTGTCTCGTCTGCAATATCAGGATAGATCTCTCTAAACGCTTCCGTATATGCAGCACCATAATTAGCGGGTAGTTGAATACCCAACAGGACAACATCCGCTTCAGCATCTTCAACCATATCGATCAGCCGTAGTAGATTGTTACGAATAGCAAAAGGTGGGGTGCCCCTTAAGCCGTCATTACCGCCCAATTCAATAATAACAATATCTGCATCAATCTTTTGCAATAGCAATTTGAGACGCGCTATTCCATTTTGCGTAGTATCTCCACTAACACTGGCATTAATAACATCTAATGCATAGCCTTCACGCTGTATACGTTGCTCTAAAAGATGCACCCAACCTTGTTCTGGTTTCATGTTGTGTGCAGAGGATAAACTATCCCCTAAAACAACAAGGGAACCTGCACTAGCCGGTAACGTCAAAGCAAAATGACCTAGAATGAAAAGTAGTGAAAGTAGAATTCGCACAGGGACACCTAATGAATCACAAAAAAGACACAGTTATCAGTGCTCAGCATCTCGCAAAACAGTTTAAGACTCAAGCAGGGAATTTAGAGTTATTTAAAGATCTTAATCTCGACATTCAGCGAGGAGAAACGGTAGCTATTATTGGTCCATCAGGTACAGGAAAATCATCCTTGCTGGCTATCTTAGCGGGATTAGATCAGCCCAGCGCAGGCTCGATACTGCTCAATGATACAAATCTAGAACATTTAAGCGACAAAGAGCGCGCCGAATTTCGTAACCAACATATTAGTTTTGTTTTCCAAGCCTTCCATCTACTACCCGATTTAACTGCATTACAAAATGTCATGCTCCCATTACAGATACGCAACAGTAGAAATGCAGAACAGGAAGCTGCCCGTTGGTTAGAAAAAGTGGAATTAGGGGCTCGTCTACATCACAAACCCGCTGAGCTGTCCGGGGGTGAACAACAGCGCGTTGCTATTGCCCGTAGCTTTGCTACACAACCGACTCTATTATTTGCAGATGAGCCCACAGGCAACTTAGATGAGCAAACTGGAGAGCAAATTATCCAACAGCTATTCTCATTAAATACAGAACAAAATACGACGCTGATTTTAATCACCCATGACCCCTCCCTCGCTAAACGTTGCCAACGGGCTTTACGATTACACAATGGCGAGCTAACTGAGATAAGTCTATGAGTGCAACAACACCTATTAAATTAGCCGCCCAACAAAGTATAAGCTGTCTTAAACTCAGCGAATGGCGCTCCCTAATTATCGCATTAGTCTTAGCCATTACTATCGCAAGCCTAATGGCTGTTTTAGGCGAACGAATTGAACGGACATTACTACGCCAAGGTAGCGACATATTAGGCGCAGATCTCATTCTTAGTAGTAGTCGCGGGCTTACGGATAACTCAGCGCTTGTCGCCGAAGAAATGGGAATAACGTCAAGTGAAGTCGTTCAACTCGGTACTATGGCCAGTAGCGGGGGAAACTTTTTATTAGTCACTATACGCGCACTTCAAAGCACTTACCCCCGTGGCACAATCGTTCTAGACCCTCCCCTAGATAGCGAAATACCCAATCTAGGAGAGGCTTGGGCTGAGCAAAGTGCATTAGATCGGCTAAACCTTAAACTAGGCGATCAAGTCACTTTAGGGAGCACTGCTTTTACTATCAGCGCCGTTATTAAATCAGCGCCCGACCGCGGGCGAGGTTTTATTAGCTTTAACCCGCAATTAATCATTAACCGGCAACAATTAGAGCAAACAGGCTTACTTGGCCCCGGCGCTAGATTAAGATATAGCCAACTTTTCGCGGGTACACCTGAGCAGATTAGCGCGCTAGAACAAAGTTTAGAACAACATCTAAAAACCGGCGAGAAGCTCACCTCCATTGCATCGGAAGAGGGCCAGCAGAATAGCGCACTAAGCAAAGCATCCTCCTACCTACGACTCGGGGCTCTCTTTGCACTGCTGATCTCGGCAATGACCATTTTTCTCAGCCTTCGGCGCTTTACTCAGAGTCAATACAAACGTGCCGCATTACTAAAAACCTTAGGCGTAAGCGACCATCAAATACTGCTGCTGTATATCACACAGTTTATCTTCGCTTGGGCCTTATGCTCTATAGCGGGAGTCTCCCTTGCACTCCTATTAGAAAATCTAGGTCTGACCCTTTTACAAGGTGTTCTTCCTCAACCAGTTCCAGCAGCGTCCTCTTTTACCTATTTATCGGGCCCCTTGCTGGGGATAAGCATCTTGCTATGCTTAGGTCTGCCCTCCCTCTTTAAACTACAAAAAAGTAATCCACTGCAACTTATTCAAGATCAAACGGCCTCGCTTAGCTGGGGGAGCAAGCTGCCTTACCTGATCGCTATTGGCCTACTGATCATTTCGACCACTTGGTATCTCAACAATATTCTATTAACGATCAGCTTAATTCTTTGCTTGCTCCTAATTGGAGGGCTCCTTGGTAGCTTTGGTGCTTATGTCAGCAAACAGATTACCAAGAAATTGGCTCCTCACCATCCTATGGGGAATTTGCTTCTTAGCCGTGTGCAACAGCAGCAGCGCTGGTATAGGGTACAGATCCCCGTGATCTGTCTATTATTCTCCCTGCTGAGTATTAACCTTATCGCTTTAAACGATTTACTCAGTCGTTGGCAGGATCAACTGCCAGAAGACACCCCCAATCATTTTTTAATTAACATTCAGGAGTGGGAGAAGGACGACCTACAAGTATTGTTACAGCAAAATAAGATTGATAATCCGCTGTGGCCTATCTATCGCGGCCGTTTAAACAGTATTAATGATCTGCCGCTGTCAGAAGCCCTAACAAAAAAACAGCAAGATCACCCCTCACTTAATCGCGAGCTCAATTTAACCTCTACCGCTACGATGCCCGCCCACAACACCTTAATAAAAGGGCAATGGGACACCCAGACTAAAGCAGCTGAGACACAGGATACTCAACCAGCCTCTGTTTCCATAGAGGAGAAAATCGCCTCGGAGTTAGGACTAAAATTAGGTGATATTGTCGGTTTTAATATTGGGGGAATCGAACGTAAGGCTGAAGTCCAAAGCATACGTAGAGTTCAATGGGATTCATTCCAGCCCAACTTCTATTTTATCTTCTCTCCAGGGCTGCTAGAGGATCTATCCGCCAGCTATTTAACCAGTTTTCATTTAGACAAAGATAACGCTTCAGTTAGCCGACAGTTAATGGAAACCTTTCCAACCTTAACGCTAATTGATGTACGGCAAATACTGGAACAACTGCAACACCTGCTGACTCGGTTATCAATGCTATCAAGTTTATTAATGCTACTGACGACAAGTGCAGGACTCATACTACTGTATGTCACGCTTACCCAAGAGCTTGAACAACGCCGCTATGAAAATGCACTTTTACAAACACTCGGTGCAAGCCAGCAGCAATGTAGGCAACTTGATCGTATGGAGATGGGATTAATTGGTTTAATTAGTGGATTTTTAGCGGTGGTTATTACCGAAGTCAGCTTATGGCCAATTCATCAACAACTCTTAAAACTTGATCCAGTCCTGCATCCTTACCTGTGGATAAGTTTACCTCTATTGAGCTGTGCACTATTTATGCTGATTAGCAAACTGAGTCATCGTCAACAAAGCTTAGCCAAAAGTTACAACACTCTGATCAGCCGCTAAGTCAGTAACCTGTTAGTTTTTATAACAGCCCCACAGTTCAAATACCTAACTATTTGAACTGTGGGGCGCTTACTCTAAGCTTTATAATCCTAAAGTTACTTGTGGCTTCTCTTTAGTTTGCAGATCAACTTTAGGGTAACAGCTAAATAATCGCTCTATATCAACCCCCTGTTTATCTGAAAGCTCGCTCTTAACCGCATCGCTACGCTCCTGCGCTAAAGCTTGCAAAGCGGGTTCTAACTCAAGTAACAAGATCTCCTCATCTACAGGCTTATCCCGTTCTTTATTCTCAGCCTGTAACTGCTCCCATATTGCAGGCTTATCCGCAATAACAGCTAAACCGCAAATATTCATACGCATCCCTTTACGCTCATTCATCATCTCAGCCAATTTAGCCATATAAAGTTTTGATTCGGATGATAGCGTCGTTTGCGCAGGGGAGAAAAAGACAGGCTGCAGCTTAATAAATGAACCTTTATCTTGAGCATCCATCACCATCTGGCTAATAGAAATCAACGCGCCAAAAGGTTGAAGTGCTTTAGTTAGATAACCCATAGCTGCATTTTTAAGCCCTTTTCCTGCCAGCTTATTAATAACCGTCTGATAACCAAATTTAGGATCATCCAACGAGCCATCTAAAGGTATTTGTAGATCAATATTATTATCATTATCTTGAAGAATCATGATGGCGGTGCCTAAAGGCATAGATACTTTTTTATCGAACTCTCCGCTACGTTTATTGTTACGTGCTTCCACCTCAAGCTTGTTTAGACGAATATCTGAATCTCCATCTAACTTCCGATCTTTAATTGAGCCTTTAGTGGTCAATGTTAGTTGACCACTTTGTAAATAATAACCGGTATATTCTAACGAATAAGGGCTAACTTCTGGTAACTCAAGCCCTTTAATCACCGCATCCCAATGACCACCGTAATTGCCACTAAAGAGCTCCATCGCCCCTTTTGCAGTAATCGTAGAAAACTTGCTTTTGGCTGCTAACTCAAAACTCGTTTCACCTTTAGACCCTGTATCTAAAGACCGCAGATTAATTTTGCTAATATCAAGCTTTGTTTTAAAAGCGGGTTTTACACCCTGATCGACAACACTGACCTGATTATTGCCGGAGAGTAATACTTGATTAAGTTTAACGCGGAAAGGTTTGCCACCCGCTGCTGTACTTTTAGACTCGGAATTCCCTTTGCTTGATGGGACATGAGCCAACAACCAATCTAGATCCGACAAGCTACGCGTAGACGTTAAATGTAAGCGGGTTTGACTATCATTTAAAAGGAGCTGATTAATACTAAGGGTCTGTAATTGGTTTAGCTGGATTTTTTTCGCACGAATACCCTTCCACTGAGTGAACACCCCTCCATCCCCAGCCACTTTTAACTGTTCAGTGTTCAGTTCAGCTAATGTCATCTGATCTAAACCCTGTAAAGAAGCTGACGCCAGAGTTAACCCTTTTACTGAAACAAGCGAGTCACCGGATACTGATAGGTCAACATCTGTTACATCCAGTTTAGGTACAGATAGTTGCAACTCAGGTAAGTTTGCAGCTTCAGATCCAAGTTTATGCTGCAATGATGCCGATGCTAGCGCGACACCTTTAATCGAGATCAAAGCATCTGCCGCAGATAAACCAACATCCGTTAAATTTAAGCTGGGTAAAGACACTTTCCAAACATCCATATCTGCTGTTTCAGCACTGGCAGCAAGATCTAGAGCATCGATATTGACAGCCTGATCCGCTTGCGAAAGCTTTAATTTGCTCAGGTTAAGGACTAAATCAGAGACTCTAAGTTGTTTTAAATTTTGTGCTTCAGCACTGGCATTTAGGGTCAGTGCATCGATATCGACGGCCTGATCCGCTTGTGAAAGCTTTAATTTACTCAGATTAAGGGCTAAATCAGAGACGTTAAGTTGCTTTAAACCTTGTAGGTTAATCGCTGAATTTAACTGCAGGTCATCTAATGACAACTGACTTCCAGCCTGAGTTAAATTTACCCCTTTAAGTGCTAGTTTTCCCTTAGTATTTAAGGACTTTAATTCGCTTTTGAGTAACGCCAGATTAACACTACCGCTCCACGCTAAACTTTGTTCATTGATCTTTAAATCGTCTTGCTCAAAGGCGAGATTACGTACACGTATAGAACCATTCTGTACAACATTAGTTAAATGGCTGCCTATATTACTCTGCGCTTTAATATTTAAATCAAGGTCTATATGGGCACGAAGTGTCGGTAAAAAGCCCCCTGTAACACTGTGCAATGGGAAGTTTTCTAATTTAACTTTAAGCTCTGAGCTCTTCTCTTCAGGTAAAGGTAAAGAACTAGAAGAGAGGGTTATTGGTGCATTGTTTAACTTACCATCTAGATCAATAGAAACGAGCTGATTCTGATCCCATAGATAAAAGTCAGCAACACGGCCCGTCTTTAATTGCAACTGATGTTTCTGACCTGCTATATCAGCAGACCATTTAATATCAGTTAAGCGTAATTCAGCTAAACCAAAGCTCCAATTAGATGGTTCATCATCGGTTTCCTCTTCAGGCTCTGCAGGACTATCGCTCTTCGTTAATCCATTCAGATCAATAGGGCCCAACCACAGACTTTCACCCTGCTCACGAAGACCTAGATTAATACCCATTAGCTCAACAGCAGTTAATACTATCTTTTCATCTTTTAATTGCGAGTAATCTAAATCAACGCTGAGCTGATCAACCACTAACGCCGGTTTATCTGGCGTTGACGCTTTAAGTCCATCAATAAGGATATGACCGGTAAACCAGTTAACTTTAATTGCCTTTAATTCCGCTTGCTCTGCGCCATTATTTAACAACCAAACAACAACCTGATCTCTAACAAGATAAGGCACACTGTGAAACAGTAAAGCAAGAGTAACAATGGAGATAAGAAAGAAACGCAACATAATTATTTTTCACTCATTAATCTAACGCTAGTCTATTCATCATAATAGAATTTTATGAATAGGATCCTAACGTTCTATAAAAAAATCAATATATTAATCACTAAAAGATCAGATCTTGTCAGCTAACGCAAAAAACCACATAAAAAGCAATGATATAGCACCACTATTAAGTGCTAATACACCAATATAAATAACCTATTAAATTTTAAACAATCCTGTTAAAATCCCGCGCAATTGGCGAATCTACTATAGACCACCAAGACAGTTCTATGCACATTAACACGGTTTTAGCCGTTCTCTACACCCTGCCAAAAAGAAGCTCTTAAGGGCTCAGGCTTAACATGGGTTGAAGTCATCTCTATTGATTTACTTCACAGAACAGGCTGGCATCGTTATATCTTTAATTAGGGGTGACTATCATGGCAGAACATAACGAAGATTTCCGCGACTCCTCTGGCTTCTCTTGGATCATTATTAACTTAATAGCTATGGCTTGGATTACTATGCCAGCAAGTATAGCTATTAGCCGAATGACGTTCTAAGTATTATAAGCAACTGATAAAAAAGCATTAGGCTGTTTTTAACTCACTAAGAAAACAGCCTAATATTCCCGCCCCCGCTTATACATCTCTCTATGCGCGACAGCTATCTGCATATCCTTAGTATCTCAACACGAAAAGAGACGGATAGTTTGCTTAAAAGCAGCTAACAGTAAGTCCTATTTAACCTCACCGTAATAAAACCTTAATATCATCTGTAACTGGTTTTTCGACCTTAACTATAGATTGACCCGAATACTTTGGAGTCCCATGGAAAATATAACCCCTATTGCCATTTTACTGAGTTACTGGCTGACCATTGGCCTATTGGCAAAATGGTGCGTAAAAAAAGAACAACCAATTTACGTTGCTTTTGCTATAGGAGCGATTACCTGCGTTATTAGTGCGGGTCTAGTCTTGGGCATATCAAGCATCTATCACGAAAAACTGATGCTGATAAATAACAGCCTAGCAATGACCCTATTTCTTTTTGCAGGACTTGCGATTATGGGTGGTTGGCGCTGTACCGATAGAGTAAAAAAGGCAAGCCGATCAGAATAAGTTATCCATAACAAAAAGCCCCGCAGATGCGAGGCTTTGAGCGATATAAGAGTGCCAGCGAGTTATAGAGTAATTGTCTCTACACCCGTCTCTGTGCCCATCAAGACGACATCAGCACCACGATTCGCAAACAACCCGTTGGTCACTACGCCAACAATGTTATTTAGCTGCGTCTCTAGTTCTTTGGCATGCATAATTTCCATATCATGGACATCTAAAATCAAGTTGCCATTATCAGTAACAAAACCTTCCCGCCACTCAGGCATACCATCTAATTTCACGATTTCACGTGCCACATAAGAACGCGCCATAGGGATCACTTCTACCGGCAACGGAAAAGCACCGAGCACTCCCACCTTCTTAGTACCATCCACAATACAAACAAACTCTTTCGCCACAGCAGCAACAATCTTCTCGCGAGTTAATGCGCCACCACCACCTTTAACAAGGTTTAAACCGGAGTCAAATTCATCCGCCCCATCAACATAAACGTCCATTTCAGAAACAGAATTAAGATCAAACACCTCAATACCATGTCCTTTTAGGCGTTCAGCAGTCGCTTCTGAGCTTGCAACAGCGCCATCAAACATATGCTTTATCTCTGCCAACGCATCAATAAAGAAATTTGCAGTAGAGCCTGTACCTACACCAACAATACTCTCTTTGCTTAGTTTAGGTTTGATGTATTCTACAGCAGCATCGGCAACTGCTTTTTTCATCTCATCCTGCGTCATGATTGGCACCTGTGCTTAACGGGCAGTTAAAACACCCGTATTTGCTAATAAATGTTAATTTCTGCGTAAATTATACGCTGCATCGCCTCCATCGTGTAGACGCAATACCGCTTTGCCTTTACCATTTCTACCCTATTTGGTTTTTCAGATGAAGTTATCCCTATGCCAGACCGTTATATAAAGAAAATTTTAGAAGCCCGCGTTTATGATGTAGCAATAGAAACGCCATTGGATGAAGCCAAAGGCCTGTCTGAACGTCTGGAAAATCGAATTTTACTTAAGCGTGAAGATAAGCAGCCCGTTTTCTCATTTAAGATTCGCGGGGCTTATAACAAAATGGCTCAGCTCACGGAAAAACAAAAAGCATGCGGTGTTGTGGCAGCCTCTGCAGGCAACCATGCGCAAGGCTTGGCAATGTCAGCTAAATACCTCGGTGTTAAAGCAACCATCGTCATGCCAAAAACCACACCCGACGTAAAAGTAAATAATGTACGTCGCTTAGGTGGAAAAGTGGTCCTGCACGGAGATGCATATGACGATGCGTCCAGCTATGCTCAGAAACTCGTCAAAGAGAAGGGAATGACCTACGTGCATCCTTTTGATGACCCTGATGTTATCGCGGGCCAAGGCACTGTTGCCATGGAGATATTACGTCAAGAATCAGGCCCTATAGATGCGATTTTTGTTCCTGTAGGCGGGGGCGGTTTAATCGCAGGTATCGCTGCCTACGTTAAGTACCTTCGCCCAGAGACAAAAATCATTGGCGTCGAATCTGAAGACTCCGCTTGTCTAAAAGCTGCATTAGATGCCGGTAAGCGCGTTACACTGGATCAGGTGGGCATTTTTGCTGACGGCGTTGCTGTTGCCATCATTGGTGAAAATACCTTTGAGGTTGCCAAAAAGTATGTCGATGAAGTAATCACTGTATCGACCGATGAAATTTGCGCAGCGATTAAAGATATCTATGATGATACCCGCTCTATCTGCGAGCCGGCAGGTGCCTTAGGTGTCGCGGGTATGAAAAAATATGTTAACCGAGAGCAATGTTCAGATAAAACACTGATCGCTATAGATTCTGGCGCGAATGTTAACTTTGATCGTTTACGTCATATTGCAGAACGTTCTGAACTAGGTGAAAAACGTGAGGCAATTATCGCCGCACGCATCCCTGAGCAAGCAGGAAGTTTTAAAAAGTTCTGTTCAGCCTTAGGTAAACGTAATATCACCGAATTCAACTACCGCTATAGCGATGATAGCAATGCGATTGTTTTCGCTGGAGTGCAGCTAACGCCCAACAGCAATGACCGTACTGAACTCCTCACTGAACTCCGTGAGCAAGCTTATGAAGTTGAAGACCTAACAGATAATGAGATCGCCAAACTCCACGTTCGTTATATGGTGGGAGGGCACTCACCTGACAGCCTTAATGACGAGGTTATTTATCGATTTGAGTTCCCGGAACGTCCTGGGGCACTGATGAATTTCCTTAGCAAACTAGGTGGTAAATGGAATATTTCCATGTTCCATTACCGTAACCATGGCGCAGCTTATGGACGCGTATTAGTTGGCATGCAAGTACCCAACGCTGAACGCGACCAAGTGGGTAAATTCCTATCTAAAATCGGTTACAACTACTGGGAAGAAACGGACAACACTGCTTACAAACTATTCCTTGGCTAAATCAGGAGAATTAACTACAGGTGCGAATAGGCATCTGTAGTAATTTCCACCTTTTCGTCTGGTAGTGACAGAACAACCTTAACCGCTTCTAATCGCTGATAGGGACTGCTTAGACATTGATAATCCAATGCTGAAAGCCCCTCTGTTAATCGCTGAAGATAATACCGCCCTTGATGAGCATATATTTTATCACCCAAAATGGGATGCCCTAAGTAGGCTAATTGAGCTCTAATTTGATGTTTACGCCCAGTACATAATTCACACTCAATCAGCGTATAGCCTGCTTTACGCTGCAGCACTGTAAATATTGTCTTACTGTATTTAGGCTTTTTAAAAAGATCAGCGCTATCTGGTTCAACAACGTATACCTGACTGCGAATTAAGCTACCCTCTTTTTCTGATAACTCACACTCAAACCGATGAACATCCCAGCTTGGCTCACCACTTACCCACGCATGATAGACTTTTTTTAGCATCAACTGATTAAGTTTAGGCTTCCACTTTCGATCAGCAGCCCGATCTTTAGCAAGCAGAATCACCCCCGCTGTTTCCGTATCCAAGCGATGTAGTAATTGGCACTGATCGTAGACGGTTTCACGCCGAACCAAAGAGATAAGTGTGTGGTAAAGATTGCGCGTGGTACGACTTACAGGTAAAAGATGAGGCTTATAAAGAGCAAGTAGCTCTGTATTTTCCCATAGTAGTTCCCAGCGAGTATCGACAACCTCCTCCTGATGCTCTGGCAGGAAAACTGTCACCTTTTGCCCAGCATCTAAAGCTTGATTTAAAGAAGCCGGTTGATTATCAATAAGAATACGATGAGAACTAGACAGATCGGCTAACTGTGCGCCGTGAGCATCAACTAAGCGGTGACGCAAAAACTGGAAAACTGAACGCTGCGCAGAAAACACCCTGAAGGTTAAGGAAAACTCATCAGATTCAGGAATCATATTTGCCGTTAAGGCATCTCAGGCGAGTGCTCAAAACTCTGTCCAAAAAAAGCTTGTAAGGTAAACAAGAATAACGATGTCACACCCCAAACTAAACCGGTAACAACGCCTAAATCGATAATCCCTCGCCAAGGCTGTTCAAGCTGATGAACAAGAAGAACCATCCCGACAATCCCTAACGTCAAGCAATAGGTCACTATCATCCTTTTACGCACAATGGAGAAAAAGCCCATACAAAACAACGGTGCTAAGAACACTCTTAAAGGGGAGGCGTTCTGAGAAAGATATAAAATACGTGCAGCTACCCGCGGAGCCCAAGCTTTTTGGAATCCACGATAACCTTCAGCAAACCCCATAAAAGCAATAGAAACGGCCATCGCCAACCAATGATACCACTCCAGCTCATATGTGAAGGTTTGCCAACCTATCGAACTTAACCGATAAATCGCACTGCCTAACAATAAACTGATGCCGGTAATACCCCACAGCGCTGCTAAATAACCTAACACCCTAGTATCTCTTTTCTGCCGTAAATAGTTTGAACGGCGGATTATACCTGTTGCAACACGAACTGCCCAATAGTGCTAAATAACAAAGTAGCACTAAACAAAAAAAACCACCGCAAGCGGTGGTTAAATGCACTAATCAACAGATTAGAAATGGGAAGTTTTAAGGGAAACCTCCCAGGGACGAGATTAATTAATAACCATTTAATTGGTCGATATATTCTGGCAGGAATAATGATATCTGAGGAACATAAGTAATCAGCATCAAGAAACCTAAGAGCAAACACAACCAAGGTAGACACGCCTTGATAACCCATATCATGTTTTCCCCGGTTATCCCGGCTGTGACAAAGAGATTGAGCCCCACCGGCGGGGTCAGCATCCCTATCTCCATATTCACCACCATAATGATGCCTAAATGGATAGGATCGATACCCAGCTTCATAGCAATCGGGAACAAGATAGGCGCCATAATCAACAATATTGCTGAAGGCTCCATAAAGTTACCGGCAATCAATAACAAGATATTGACTACGATGAGGAAGCCCCAAGCAGGTAAGCCCCAAGCAATAATTTGCTCAGCAATGGTATGAGGGATACGCTCTGTCGTCAGTACATGGGCAAACAGCATTGCGTTGGCAATGATAAATAGCAGCATCATTGAGACTTTAGATGCATCCAGCAACACTTTACGTACTTCCGGATCACTGATGGACTTAGGAATAGCAATAATCATCTGCACAGAGTTACGTACTGCTGCAGCAATGATATTCTCCCCCGATTTCTGCCAAGGAATGCCTTTCATAGGACCTATATCTCGGTACCCCATCACAGCAATAAAATAGCCATAAACAGCCGCAACCGCCGCAGCTTCAGTTGGCGATGCCACACCACCGTATATAGAACCTAATACGATAATAATCAGCATTAAGCCGCCTAAAGCAATCAAACCCGATTTAGCCAGCGCTTTAAAACCTGGGAAAGGCTGAGAAGGCAATCCTTTAACTCTCGCTACAATATAGATAGCGATCATCAAAATAAGACCCATCATCAAACCTGGAAGAAAGCCCGCCATAAACATGCGCGATGCAGATACTTCTGTAGCTGCAGCATAAACAAGCATCACAATCGAAGGCGGTATCAAAATACCTAAAGTACCCGCATTGGCAATAACGCCCGCAGCAAATGCTTTTGGATAGCCGGAACGCACCATACCTGCGATACAGATAGTACCTATAGCCGCCACAGTGGCAGGCGATGAACCTGATACGGCTGCAAACAGCATACAAGCCATAACCGATGCCATCGCTAAGCCGCCTCGAATATGACCAACAGTATCAACTGCAAAGTTAATCAATCGTTTAGCAACACCACCCGTTGATAGGAAGGATGAGGACAAAATAAAGAAAGGTATAGCGAGTAATGTATAGTGTTCTGATGTCGCTTCAAATAGCTTCAACGAGATTGAAGCAAGGGAATCATTTGAAAACAACAGAATCGTTGTTACAGAAGATAAACCTAGAGCAATAGCGATCGGCATACCGATCAACATGCAACCAAAAAGCATGATAAATAGCACGGCAATAGTCATTATTTATCCCCTTCTTTAGATACTTTCTGGGGCTGCTCATCACCAAGTGCTGTTTCTTTTAGCTCTTTAGCGATCTCCATAGATTCTTCCGCTTCATCAGCAAAATGAAAACCATCTGCTTGATTAGTCACAACCTTCCAGCCTAGTTGCAAGAAACGAATAATTAGTAAAACAAAACCGATGACAAGAATACTCATAGGAATCCACTTAGGTATAGGTAGATCCTCCAACTCAATTCCGATCATTTTCATCTTGCTTAGGTAGATCCAAGAACCGTAAAGAAACAGCCCGCAATAAACCAAGCATAATGCTACGGCCACTAACGTAATAAAACGGTGTGTATTTTGAGGTAATAGTTTTACGAACACATCAACGCCGATGTGTGCACCTACTTTAACGCCGTAAGAGGCACCAAAAAGGACAAACCAAGCCGCAAGAAGAAGCGTTACTTCCTGCGCCCAGTGGATGCCTGCATTAAAACCAAAGCGAGCAATTACTTCAGCAAAAACAAGCAAGGTCATTGAAACTAGAAGCGCAGATAAAAAGCCCTCTTCCAGCTTAGTTACGAGATTACGTACCATAATGGCCCCCGTAGCGACTCACGTCGTTCGATTAGAATAGTTAGGTGAAACAACATTCACAGGACAACTCCAATAAATAATATTGGTTTGTCTGAAGCTCTCCTCTGAATGTGGGAGAGATAGATACCGGGTAGAAGGAGCGAGATTCCTACCCGGTGAGAGTCCCAACTTATATTAGTTGTTAGACGCTTCGGCAGCTTTGATTAGATCGGCACCGATCTGATCTTCAAACTTTTTCCAAACTGGCTTCATCGCTTCAACCCACTGAGCGCGTTCAGCGTCAGAAAGTGTTAGCACTTCAGAGCGTTTAGAATCAATAATCTTCTGCTTATCAGAATCCGCTTTCTGAGCAGCAATAGAATTACCATGTTTAATTGCTTCATCTAGCGCTTTCTTAACTTCAACTTTCAGATTGTTATCCAAGCCCATCCAAAATTCAGCAGAAGTTACCACTAAGTAATCAAGAACACCGTGGTTCGATTCTGTGATGTACGGCTGCACTTCGAAGAATTTTTTCGAGTAGATGTTAGACCATGTATTTTCTTGACCATCAATTGCTTTAGTCTGAAGTAATGTGAATACTTCGGAGAATGGTTTTTTCAATGGTACAGCATCAACCGCTTCAAACTGCGCCTGAAGTACATCAGATGTCATGATGCGGAACTTTTTACCTGACGCATCACCTGGTACTTGTAACGGGTTGCTAGCAGAAAGCTGTTTCATACCATTATGCAGATAACCAAGACCGACAAGGCCTTTCTTCTGCAGAGCATTCAATAATTTCTGGCCTTCTGGACCGTTCTGAAATTTCTCTACCGCTGCCATATCTTTAAATAGGAACGGAAGGTCAAAAATCTGAAGCGTTTTAGTGTACTTCTGGAATTTAGACAGTGAAGGCGCAGCCATCTGCACATCACCTAACAGCATAGCTTCAAGTACTTTGTTATCACCAAAAAGCTGAGAGTTAGGAAATACTTTTACTTCAACCTTACCAGCAAGACGCTCATCAACAAGCTCTTTAAACTTAATTGCCATCTGGCCTTTAGGTGTGTTTTCAGCAACTACGTGTGAGAATTTAATCTCTACTGGAGCAGCGGAAACAGCTTGCGCTCCAAAAGTTAAAGCTAGGGTAGTGACTGCAGCAGTCAGTAAACGCATGTGAAATCTCCTGTTATGGGACTTTTATTTATCGTTCTTGTTTTTAAACTCAGCGCTATTCCACTTTTTTACGCAGACTTGCCTGAATCTATATACCCAATACAGCAAAAAGAAGGCCAACTCAGATAAAAACGTATATCGCTAAGCTGGAGAACCCATAGTTACTGATATAAATAGATAAACTACGGTTTAAAGAAAGCTCTATTCTTGAGCCGAAAACGGCGGATAACCACACATCCAAAAAAAATTTAAGGCGGATACTGACCCCTTTTTTGTAGAACAATAGTGGACGCAAAACCTTTTCCTATAGTTGTTTGATCTGCATCTATCTTATTGAGCTATAAGCGGTATACGAAAATATCACTTCACCTTAGTATAAATATACAGCTAATATGATCCCTAAACCTATGAAAAACAGGAGCTAGAGTGTGAAACTAGATGGCCTTTCAATTCAAACAAAAGTAAACCTCTCATTAGCGGCTGTTTTTCTTATTATCTTAGTCAGCTCCCTAACCGCCATCTATAGAAGTGAATCGGGACTAGTTTCAGAAGTAGTAAAAAAGAACACCAGCGATACAGCAGATTCCTATTTTGACAGTATAAATATACTGATGCTCAGTGGCGCAATGTCGAATCGTGGAGCGCTACAAAAAAAGATTTTAGCGAACCCCGATGTGTTGGAAGCAAGGATTATTCGTGGGGATATAGTCTCCAACATATACGGCCCAGGCACCGCGGATTCAAAAATTGAAGATGAGCTTGATCTTAGAGCAATGGGTGGCGAACATATAGTTGAGGAGGTTAATGATACGCAAGGACACCGCCTCACGATTATTACTCCTATGAAAGCCCTATCTGATTACAAAGGGACCAACTGCTTACTCTGCCACCAAACGGAAGAGGGTAATGTTTTAGGTGCAGTACGCGTAACCTATTCTTTTGAAAATTTAGATAACACCATTCGTAGCAATCTAATTAGCGTTGCCGTCACAGAGCTAGTGCTCTTCATTGGCGGACTCATCCTTATCAGTTTACTTTTGGGTCACCTGGTTATCCGCCCTGTACGCAAAATGGGTAACACTATTAATACCATCCATAAAGATTCTAACCTTAAGCTCAGAATCGAGGTCAACTCCAAAGATGAGATAGGCATGATGTCTAACTCTCTAAATGTCATGTTGGAAGATTTCCACGGCAGTTTAAGCAAAGTAAGTTCCACCGTTCACCAACTAAGTACATCAAGCACCTCGATTAATGATATTGCCGACTTAGCGAATAGCGCAGTTCATAGCCAACAGGTACAAACCGATGCGGTTGCGGTTGCAATGGAACAGATGGAAATATCCACCCAAAATGTAGATACGAATGCCAGCAACACAGTTTCAGCTTCTGATATGGCATTAAAACAAAGCCAAGAAGGTACCCTCATCACCGAGCAGGCACTGAATGCCATCGAGCAGCTAAAAAATAACATTGATCGTGCTCTCGAAGTTATCAACAAACTTGACCAACAAAGTCAGAGTGTCGGCACTGTTCTAGAGGTAATTCAAAAAATAGCAGAGCAAACCAACCTCCTCGCACTTAACGCCGCAATCGAAGCAGCACGCGCTGGTGAGCAAGGCCGTGGCTTCTCCGTAGTTGCAGATGAGGTGCGTACTTTAGCCAGTAAAACGCGCTCCTCCACGGAAGAGATCAATACCATTATCGAAGAACTGCAAGAAAATGCTAAAGACGCAGTAACGGTCATGGATCAAGCACATATTAGCGCTGAGGCGGGTGTCACAAAAGTACAAGAGACCTCTGTGGCTCTTACAAAGATCTCTGACGAGGTACGTAGGATCAACGATATGAACCATATGGTTTCATCTTCAGCAAAAGAGCAAACAGTGATGACTTCCAGCGTAGATACAAGCGTCCAAGAGATTGCTCGAACAGCTGCACAAACCTCATCCCGTGCTGGAAAACTAAATCAAGTGGCCCATGAACTGAATACTTTAGCTGGGCAGCTGGAATCTATGGTGCAGAAGTTCAAACTTTAAAAATACTACAAACCCAAAAGCCCCTAAACCTGAATGTTATAGGGGCTTTTTAGTATATGGGATCTCATAACAGCGATCTAACTCAGTACAAACAACTTAGTTTCACTTATTCGAGCTATTTAAAATCTTTCTTATCTAAGCCATATTTCTTCATTTTGTCGTACAGTGTTTTTCTTGGTAGGCCTAAACTGATTAATGTTTCTTTGATAGACCCTCCACAACGAGATAACTCAGCTTGGATCAACATACGTTCAAATTGGTCTACTTTATCAGGCAAGGTCATATGGTTGCTTGCGTTAACATCAGTAATCGGCCTATTTTCAAAATCGAATGAACAGCTCTCCCCGAGTAATACATAGCGTTCAGCCAAATTACGCAACTCACGCACATTGCCAGGCCAATCATGCATCATTAAACTATGCATCCGTTCAGGGGATAATAAAGGTACCTCTCGGCCATATTGAGAAGATGCTATTAAGGCAAAATGTTGAAATAACATGCCAACATCATCTCTACGCTCACGTAAGGCTGGAATATCAACCCGCACTACATTTAAGCGATAATACAGATCCTCTCTAAATTCACCTCGCTCCGCCGCTTCCTTTAAATCCACTTTAGTGGCGGCGATTACACGCAGATCCAGAGGTATAATTTCATTCGCGCCTAAGCGCTCTATTGACCTATCTTCCAATACCCTCAATAACTTAATCTGCAAAGTCATCGGCATGCTCTCTATCTCATCGAGAAATAGAGTACCTTCATTGGCATATTCAAATTTTCCGATCCGTCGAGCCTTAGCATCAGTAAACGCACCTTTCTCATGCCCAAACAGCTCTGACTCAATTAAATTTTCAGGCACCGCACCACAATTAATCGCTACAAAATTTTTATCGCTACGATAACTATGTTCATGAATATAACGCGCGAGTAGGTCTTTCCCTGTACCGGTTTCACCTAAAATCAAAATATCAGCGGGGGTATCCGCTATGGTATGCACTAAGTTTCGTACTTGGGCAATAGGTCCTGTTTTACCAATAATTCGAGGGCCCGGCACACTTTGCGCTTCAAGCTCCTGCTTTAGACGACGGTTTTCAATAATAAGATGACGCTTTTCTATAGCTCGACGTACCACATCAAGCAACAGCTCAGAGGAAAAGGGTTTTTCTATAAAGTCATAAGCACCGTCACGCATTGCGCTTACAGCCATAGATATATCACCATGTCCAGTAATCAAAATAACGGGCAGCGTGGCATCTAAAGCCACCACTTGCTTCATCAAATCTAAACCATCTATACCGGGTAGATTGATATCGGTAATTAAAATCCCTGGCCAATCAGATGTAATAATATTCAACGCTTGTTCGGCTGTTTCTAGCGCCGTAACGTCATACCCTCCAAGCTCTAAAGCCTGCCCCGCTGCCAAACGGATATGCTTCTCATCATCAACAAGAATAATGGGCAGGGGACTCTGATCACTCATATAAGATTCCAACTATCTATTTTAAGAAATAACATTATCAGGTGCTTGAGCTATAGGTAAACAAATCTTAAAGACAGCACCACCTTGGGGATGATTCTCTACTGATAATTGCCCTCCCATACTTTCAATAATTCGGAATGAGATTGATAGCCCTAAACCTAAACCTTGCCCTGCTTTTTTTGTTGTATAAAACGGTTCAAAAACTCGATTTAAATCATCTTCAGGAACCCCTAGCCCATGGTCTCTCACCAGTAGAACCGTCCACTTTGGTTCGTTATATAGTTCGATATCAACCACGGGGGCCTGTTCGCTTTCCATCGCCTGAAGCGCATTACTGATCAGATTCACTAGCACTTGCTCTAAACGCACAGTATCACCCATTACATAACTACGATCTAAGTCATGTGGCCAGTTAACCTGGGCTTTTACCTTATTAAGGCGGCCATACATTATCGACATAGCCCCATCATGTACGTTTTTAAGACAGACAGGTTCAGCATTTCCTGACGTTTTTCGTGAGAACTCTTTCAATGGATGGATAATTTTAGCCATCCTTTCCGTTAATTTACTTATCTCATTCAAATTCTTTTCAGCCGTATCCGTACGCCCTAGCTTAAGAAAAGCCTGTGCATTATCAGCATAAGTACGAATAGCCGTTAGCGGTTGATTAAGCTCATGGTTAATACCAGCTGACATCTGCCCTAATACCGCCAGTTTTGCCGTCTGAATCAACTCATCTTGTGTATTCTGATGTTTTTCAACCTCTTCCAACAGCTTTCTATTCGCATCTGTTAGATCAGCCGTTCGCTCTTCAACACGGTGTTCAAGAAGCTCTCGAGCATGCTTCAGCTCCTCTTCATACTGCTTACGTTGCGTAATATCGTGGATCGTGACAATAAACCGTTTAATCGCACCATAATCCATATGCCCAATAATTAATTCAATTGGAAAAACCGAACCGTTTTTACGTAAGCCCCGCGCCTCGGTGAATAACTCACTTTGACGATCCTCATCTGATGCGGTCAGATGCTGCCAACAGATTGCTCTATCTTCTTGGGCTAAGAGTTTACTGATATATTCAGATCTAACATTGACCTCATCATACCCAAATAGCTTCTCACCCATAGAGTTCATGCTTTCAATCCGCCCTTGAGCATCTAAGGTAATCAAGCCCGCTTGGGTATTATCAATTATCGCCCTAACTCTCGTTTCATTCTCTTCTAGTGCTTTTGTTTCAAGTAATTTAAAACGTGCCCGCTCCCGAGTAATACGCTGTCGAGTCAGTAATACCATGATCAACAAAACTAAGGCGATAAAGATAAACCCTATAGTCAAAGCGGTATAAAACATTTTAACTTTGACAGACTTAGTACTCGCTAAGACAACAACCGTAAGACCGCTATCTTCTAAGTCTCTACTTTGTAGAAGAAATTCTTTCGCTTGAACCCCGTCTAAGGCTTCGTTATTGATCCTATCCCCATCCACCAGTGTGACGAGTGTACCGCCCTCTTCACGCTCTTTTTTCTCAATAATATCTAGGGCTGTTAATTGGTGATCCCCGTACCTTAAACTTTCTGCTATTCGCTGAACCGTTTGTTGAGATAAAGGTTTAAGGGTTCGAAACTTCCAGTCGGTCTGAGTTGATATAAAAATCACCCCATCTTCATCTGTTACTAAGATGTCTAAATCAGGGTCTGTCCAATCCGATTCAATCTCATTTAAATCAATTTTAACAACCACGACACCAATAATTTGATGATGCTCGTAAACTGGGTAGGAAAAGTAATAGCCTCTTTTTTTCGACACAGAGCCTAACGCAAAATAACGCCCTGCTTTTCCTTCCATGGCATCTTTAAAGTAGGGCCTAAACGCATAGTTATTACCTACAAAAGAGCGCTCATTCGCCCAATTGCTTGCAGCAATAGTCAGCCCGAGGTTATTCATCAAATACACATCTGCAGCATTGATCGATTGATTAACCTGTTCCAGATAGATATTAGCCCGCTGTGTCGATAAATTATCCGGCCATTGAAGCGCATCGGTCAAAGTAGAATGAGATGATAAAAGTTTAGGTAGGTCTTTATAGCGATCCAACTTTTGCTGAAGGCTCAAAATATAACGGTTTAAATCAGCACTAGAACGATGCTGTAGCTCATCCAGCCCTTGAGTACGACTGATTAAGGTTGTTTGCACAACAACAACGACAAAAGTAGAAACCAGAAAGGTCACGAATAGCAATCGGTAACGACGCCAAGTTGTCGATAAAATATGAGACATAAATTTATGGCCAGTGAGGTTATCTGCTCGTTTATTAAAGCTCTTTTTATACTTAGTATCTAGAAATACTTAATTCGTACACTTAGTAGCACTATACTAGAGTCTAATGTTTCTCAAATACGGAGCAAATTTTTCTCATGTTGAAACGTACAAAAATTGTTGCCACTTTAGGCCCATCCACTGACCAGCCTGGTGTATTGGAAGAGATTCTTCGTAATGGGGTAAACACAGTCCGCCTAAATTTCTCCCATGGCAGCGCAGCAGATCACCGAAAAAGAGCCAGTGACATTAGAAAAACAGCACGTAAACTGGGATTATCCATCGCAATACTTGGTGATTTGCAAGGTCCAAAAATTCGTATTGCTCGTTTCAAAGATGATCGCATTACTCTTAAGAAAGGTGATCAATTCACATTAGATGCACAACTCGGCAACCAAGATGGCAACCAACAGCAAGTTGGAATTGATTATAAAGCGCTTCCAGAAGACAGTTCGGCTGGAGATATTTTGCTGTTAGATGATGGCCGCGTGCAGCTCAAAGTTTTGAGCATTGATGGAAGCCGAATTCTGACAGAAGTTGTGATTGGCGGCCCACTTTCAAATAATAAAGGCATCAACCGTCAAGGCGGTGGCCTTTCTGCTGCCGCCCTAACAGAAAAAGACAGAAGAGATATTAAAGTTGCTGGCGAAATCGATATGGACTACATCGCCGTATCGTTCCCTCGTAATGCAGAAGACCTGCACGAAGCCCGTAGATTATTGGATGAAGCGGGAAGCCGTGCGGAGATAATTGCTAAAATTGAACGTGCAGAAACCGTTGCCAGCAATGAAGCGCTAGATCAAATAATCCTTGCCTGTGACGGTATTATGGTTGCCCGTGGTGATCTAGGAGTAGAAATTGGGGATGCGGAACTTATCGGTGTACAAAAACATCTGATTCAACGCTCCAGAGAACTAAACCGCTTTGTCATTACCGCAACACAGATGATGGAGTCTATGATCGAAAACCCAATGCCAACCCGTGCAGAAGTTTTCGATGTTGCTAACGCTATCCTTGATGGAACCGATGCCGTCATGCTGTCAGCAGAGACCGCAGCAGGTCAACACCCTATAGAAGTCGTTAAATCAATGACCTCTATATGCCAAGGCGCGGAGAAACATCAAATAGCACGCCCAATGGAGACAAATATCTCCATAAAAATGGAACGTTTTGACGAAACTATCGCACGGTCTGCAATGTATACGGCTAACCATCTCATCGGTGTAAAAGCGATAATCTGCCTAACAGAATCAGGGTCTACTCCATTATGGATGTCACGTATCCGCTCGGGCTTACCTATATTTGCGCTAACTCGCAATGAAAGAACTATGCGCCGCACCGCACTTTATCGAGGTGTTGAACCGATCTTCTTTGATGCAACCCAGATCAGCGAGGATAAACTTAATACCGAAGTCCTTGCAGGTCTCAAAGCACGTAATCTACTCCAAACCGGCGATCTTGTTATCCTTACCCGTGGCGCAACTTTAGGAAAAGATGGCGGCACCAACTCAATGCAGGTATTAAGCGTACCCTGAGCCATTTTCATTAGAGCAGGTATTTTCTTTACCTGCTCTAATGAATTATTTCATTTAAATCCGGTCAATATTGCGAACAATTCGTTTCATTGCAGCAATTTAGCGTTTGCTCAATTATAATGCCCCCCTTCAATGAGTGACTTAAAGGATCAGCGTTTGTCTTCCACAACATCCTATTCCCAACTACAGCAGAAGCTCAGCTGGTTAAAAGAAAGTGGCCACGTTAATTTATTAACTCAGCTTCAGCATGGTTTAGAGAAAGAAGGTTTACGTGTAGATCTTGATAAAGAACTCGCACAAACTTCTCATCCTGTAGCCCTTGGGGCTGCTCTTACTCACGAATATATAACTACGGATTATTCTGAGTCGTTACTGGAGTTTATTACCCCAGTCTTTGAGCAGTCATCTGATGCATTACAATTTTTGGCGGATCTACATCGCTACACCTACCAAAATTTGGACGAAGAGCTGATCTGGCCAGCCAGTATGCCATGCCACCTTTTAGATGAATCAATAATTCCAATTGCCCGTTACGGCGATTCCAATGTTGGGAAGATGAAATACATCTATCGCGTAGGTTTAGAAAACCGCTACGGTAAGATGATGCAAACCATTGCCGGTATTCACTATAACTTTTCAATGCCTACCGACTTTTGGCCGATACTCCAAACCTACATGGGCGACAGCGGCTCCCTGCAAGAGTTCAGATCAGCCTCCTATTTTAGCCTTATAAGAAACTTTCGCCGCTACTCTTGGTTATTAATCTATTTATTTGGTGCATCACCTGCGCTTTGTAGCTCTTTCCTAAAAGGGAAGAAACACGCACTAGAGAGCTTATCAGGAGATACCCTCTATCTGCCTTATGCAACCTCTTTACGCATGAGTGATTTGGGTTATTCCAACAAAGCACAAGCGGGCCTTAATATCTGCTTTAACCACTTACATACTTATGCTAGCTCACTGAACCGAGCGATCCGCACACCCTACGAACCTTATGAAAGCTTAGGTGTTAAGGTCGATGGGCAGTACAAACAGTTAAACGCTAACGTACTGCAAATTGAGAATGAATATTACAGCGATATCCGTCCTAAGCGTGTGACACAATCTGGCGAAAAGCCTGTACACGCATTGATTGCTCGCGGCGTGGAATATATCGAAGTACGTAATACCGATATAAATCCATTTTTACCTCTAGGTATAGATCAATGCCAAGCTGATTTCTTAGACACCTTCTTGCTAACTTGCCTTCTAATGGAAGAAAGAGAGATTAGCACCGAAGAGTGCGATCAGATTAGTGAAAACCACCAGCGCGTTGTTAGCCGAGGCCGAGAACCAGGGTTAACGCTTCTCAAAAATGATCAGGAGATCGCTCTAGACCAATGGGGTAGTGAACTATTGCTAAAGATGCAACAAACAGCCGCTCTATTGGATGAAGCTTACGGAAGTACGAACTACGTACAATCGGTACAAGAACAACAAAAGAAATTAGACAATCCAGAACTCACTCCTTCAGCACAAGTACTAAAAGTAATGCGTGAGCAAAACCTAAGTCATAGCGAATTTGTTATGCAACAAGCCAAACTGCATAAACAAGCGCTCTTGTCTGACCCTATTGATCAGAACATGGAAGTTAAACTGAGAGATATGCAAGGTGACTCTCTGCAAGAACAGCGTGAGATTGAAGCGACTGACAGCCAAGATTTCGATAGTTATCTAGCTGAATACATGTCAAATTAAAGAGTTATATCTTGGAATAAAAAATGCGGGCTTAGCCAGCATTTTTTATTCCAACGAACAATATATAAGCTTACTGAACAACAAAGCTGGTAAAAAACAGGTCAGACACAAAGCTCTCGCTTTCTTCTGCAATAAGAACATCCTGTACGACTTTCAACGCTTTTTTAGCCAATATATTTTGTGCTTCAATCGTCCCAACCGTTTCATCATTTTGAGAACTTAACAAAAAGACCAAATCATTTCTGATTTGCGGCATGTGAGCATTAACCGCATGATGTGCCGATTCACTCGAAACTTGAATTGTTACTTCGCATTTAAGAAAACGAGGTTTACCTACACCATCCAAGTTCGTTGTGAATGACTTCAATTCGATATAGTTCACATAATCTTCAACTGTTTTCTCTGTATCACCTTCAGCCCAAGCCAACTGCACAGAAAAAACCAATACCATTAATAAAGCCAGTCGTTTAAACATTTATCGCCCCGTAAAATCCAACAATATTCCGAGTATAACCCGCTCAGGTAATGCCCAACAGCCGCTCTGGAGAATATTTTCACTCAAGTACAGAAAAATAGCACTGGAACCATGAAGCAACTCAATAAAAATGCGTTTTTCAGACAATGGCTGTTGCGCCTTGAAACAGCTTAGGAATATGATGGTTAAACCAAAGAGCAAAAGTATTGTTACAAACTTATTCTTATATGACTGCCTAAATTAAAGGCAGCAAAGGAGCGCATAATGTTAGAAAAATGTAAGAGCGCTAAGGAACGTTGGGGCGGTGTCAGCGAAATTATTGATAATTGGTTAGAGGGACGGCAGCGATTGATCAGCCTATTTGTCCATCTACCTGAACAACCAATCGATGATGAACTCAATCTACGTGTTCAAACCTTCTGCCAAGTAATGATGGATTACCTCTCTTCTGGACACTTTGAAGTTTATGAACAGCTACTACTTGAAGGCAGTGACTTCGCTGACGGTAGTTTAGAAGAGGGTCAAGAACTCTTACCTAAAATTCAGGTAAGTACGGACATTGCTCTAGACTTCAATGATAATTTTTCGACTTTATCTGAGCCGACCGTACAGACAATCAGAGAGTTCTCTGAGAATTTATCTAAACTCGGTGAAGCATTAGAGGAACGTTTTGAGTTAGAAGATAAAATGATCGCTGTACTGCATACTTCTCATCAAGATGCTGTAGTGGCTGAGTAAGGATTAAATCATGCCGCGTGTCGTAAAATCTATTCTAGCCGCTAGTGGTTTACTCGTCCTTGCAGGGTGTGACAGCGGCGATGCACCCTCAGCATGGAAAGAGTACGCCCTCCGAGGGGCGTACACGGCAAGCATATCCACAGAAGGAACCTACAGCGTGATCGGCTCATTCGATCACGGTGGAAGTTTATGGGAACTCGACAACCACGAGCGTCTCTACAATTGGAATCATCGAGCAAATACACCTTCTATTATTGCCGCGACCGCCTTCTCTCCTGAAGAGAGTTATGCCGCCACAGCGGACCAACAGAATCTTGTTCTTTGGAGCCTAAGCACAGGTCAGGCAGAAGGGTTCTGGAGCTCTCCAGCCGAAATCATGCAAATGGATCTATCACCCAATGGCAATTATGCTCTTTTAGGATTAGCTAACCATACCGCCGTTTATTTTGATGTGAAAAGAGGTGGGGTTAAACGGACATTTCGCCATGATGCAAGAGTAAGGAGCGTCGATCTAAGCGATGATGGTTCTTTAGCTTTAACGGGATCAGACGCTTACAAAGTCAAACTCTGGAGTGTTGAAACCGGCGAACTACTACAAGAGCTAACCTTAGGAAATGTAGTCGATACCGTTGTTCTTTCACCTAATAAAAAAACGGCCTTTAGTTCAGGTAGTTTGGATAAAGCGATTCTCTGGGATATTGATTCAGGTAATGAAATTCATACACTGAGCAACATCGCTAGTTTTTCTCAAAAGAGAATCAGTTATCTCAGTGCCCGTTTTTCCCCTGACAGCCAACAATTACTCACAGGCACCGCCTCAGGTTTAGTGCAATTATGGGATGTAAACACCGGGGAAGAGCTAAAAAGCTGGAGAGTTCACCGCAGAGACACCTACGGCCCAGTGCAAGCTGGAGTCTATGCCGTTGGCTTTGGCCAAGGAGAATATTATGCCCTTGCCTCTAATGGCATAATGAACGAACTGAAATAATAGTTCGATAAAAGCACCGCGCACTACATAACAAAAAAGGCCGCAACATTATTAAATAATGTTGCGGCCTTTTTATTAATCCAAAGAGAAGAGGTTATTTAGTTTCTTCTTTTGCTTCTTCAGCTTTTGGATTAATTTCAAGTAACTCAACTTCAAAGATCAGTGTTTCGTTCGGCCCAATAGCACCGCCCATACCACCAGGTCCATAAGCTAGCTCAGATGGAATAACTAAGCGTGCTTTACCACCCTCTTTAATAAGCTGTAGACCTTCAGTCCAGCCTGGAATAACACCATTCAGAGGGAAAGAAACAGGCTCTTTACGCGCATAAGAACTATCAAACTCAGTCCCATCAATCAACGTACCACGGTAATGAACTTTTACTATATCTTCAGCCGTTGGCTTTTTACCTTTACCCGCCGTTAGCTCTTCATACTGAAGACCTGATTTAGTTGTTTTGACAGCTTTCTTTTTGCCATTTTCTGCAAGGTACTTTTTACCTTTTTCCAGATTGTTTTGGCTTAACTCATCAAATTTCTTTTTCTGTTCGGCAACTTGACGCTCTTGGAAAGCTTTCATAATCTCTCCAACTTGATCGGGTGTCAGCTGTGGCTCTTCACCAGCATAAGTCGTCTTGGCAGCAGTGATGAAAGTATCAAAATCGAGATTAGAAATCGTTTTAAGTTGCTCGCCTACCATTAACCCAACGCTGTAGCTAACTTTCTGTTCTTCAGTTTTTAGTTCTACCGCTGTAACAGCTGGAGAGATTAACGCGGCACTAAGAGCAACCGCTAATAAAGTTTGTTTCATCTGTTCTTATCCTTATTTATTATTCATTGGAAGTCCGTATTTATAGATAACTTCCTAATAACCAAAACCATTCAAGGGCCAATGCAAACGTCTTTCCAGTCCACTTCAGTGTTGCTTAGTCCACGATTAAACCGCAAAGTTCACTCGTAAACCACCCCATTTATTCATAAGTAGTGATTTAGTGCTGAAAAAATAGGTCCAATTGCTAATTCAAGCTCCGGGCTCAATTCAACATTCACTTCTGCTATATACTGCTCAAGATTAATTTGTACTAAATAGCGTGAGCCTTTAGGCTGCATATAGAGTTTCTTTTGCTGATATAACATAGCCAATTCAACCTGCTCACAGGCAAGTTCAGCTTGTTTCAATTTATCATAACATTCAGCGAATGCTCCACAATCAGCCTTCTGCTCCCGCACCCGAAAGCGTATATCCCTCAATGCACCTGTGACCTCAAGCTGCCACTGATCAGCATCATCACTTGCACCAACCTCCGTTTTTTCACCTTGGCAGCCACACCAAACGGCATAGATAACCCGATTGATACTCAAACCAAATTGATCTTGCAGTAACAAACAAGCCGATTCAATACCGGGTTGTTGATAAAAATTGAGCGCAAAGTCCCATAGATCGTTTTTCAATTGCATCTGTATGTTAAAATCCGCCGCCATGATTCAATTACAAAAAGTAAGCTTACAACGCGGCCATAACATTTTGCTAGAGCAGGCCGACTTAACACTACACCCTGGCTGGAAAGTAGGGCTTGTGGGTGCCAATGGCGCAGGCAAAACTTCGCTATTCAAACTGATTTTAGGTGAACTCCACTGCGATAGTGGTGATTTAGAGCTACCAGGGGGATTACGTATGTCCCATATGGCTCAAGAAGTCCCTACATCCTATAGGTCAGCGCTTGAGTATGTGTTAGACGGTGATATTGAACTGCGTAAAGTCCAAAACCAATTAGCCCTCGCGGAACAAGAGCATCAACATTCCCGTATTGGCGAGTTACATGCCGAGCTAGACAATCTCGATGGTTATACAGCTGAATCTCGTGCAGCACAGTTACTGTCTGGACTTGGCTTTAGCCATACCGATATTACCCGCGGCGTAAAAGAGTTTTCAGGGGGTTGGAGAATCCGTTTAAATCTAGCGCAGGCACTGATGTGTCCCTCTGACCTTTTGTTGCTCGATGAACCCACCAACCATTTAGACCTAGATGCCACAATCTGGCTAGAGCAGTGGCTTCGACAGTACCCTGGGATGCTTATTCTTATCTCCCATGACCGCGACTTTTTGGATAATGTTGTCACTCATATTACCCATGTAGAACAGAAGAAGTTGCTGCTATATAAAGGTGGATACTCAGCGTTTGAACGCCAACGAGCAGAGCGCTTAGCTCAACAACAAGCGGCCTTCGTTAAACAGCAGCAGCGAATTAGCGAAGTAGAAGATTTTGTCCGCCGTTTTCGTGCAAAAGCGACAAAAGCAAAACAAGCACAAAGCCGTATAAAAGAGCTAGAGCGCATGGAGAAGATTGCACCTGCGCACATTGATAGCCCTTTCAGTTTTCAGTTTTGCTCTTCTGATAAGATGTCCTCACCCTTGCTCACATTATCCGATGCTGAATGTGGATATGATGGAAAAACGGTACTCAACAAAAGTTCGCTTTCTCTAACACCGGGAACACGTATTGGCCTGCTTGGCCCTAATGGCGCAGGCAAATCCACCTTAGTTAAAACCTTGGTTGGTGACTTAGCGCTCTGCAATGGGGAGCGGCAGGAGAGTGATAATTTACAAATAGGTTATTTTGCCCAACATCAGCTTGAAGCTTTAGATATGGCGGCATCCCCTCTACTCCATATCAAACGGATAACGCCCAATGCTTCAGAGCAAGAAATCCGCAATTTTTTGGGTTCCTTTGGTTTTATAGGCGATCGAGCATTAGAGCCTGTACAGAATTTCTCCGGCGGTGAAAAAGCACGTGTTGCCCTCTCTATGATCGCTTGGCAAAAGCCGAATCTATTATTAATGGATGAGCCGACCAACCATCTCGATCTTGAAGTTCGTCACGCGCTCACACTCGCCCTGCAATCATTTGAGGGGGTACTCATTTTAGTCTCCCATGACCGCCACCTGCTTAGGAATACTGTTGATGAGTTCTTATTGGTCGCTAATGGCCAAGTATCAGAATTTAAAGGTGATTTAGATGATTATCAAAACTGGCTTTTAGAACAGAAACGCCAAGACCAAAAGGCTGAAGCCGACGCCTTCTCTAGGGAAAAAACGGACGAGAAAAAATCTCTCTCGGCAACTGAACGAAAAGAGCAAAAACGCTTAGCCGCGGAACGTAGAAATCAACTACGACCTATCAAGAAGCAAATTGAAAAACTCGACGCTGATATGGAGAAACAACACGAGCAGTTAACAGCAATAGAAGCGGCGCTCAGTGAAAGCTCAATCTACGAAGCGGTAAATAAAAACAAACTGAAAGAGCTCCTGCAGCAACAAGCTAGTTTAAAGCA
This sequence comes from Neptuniibacter marinus, assembly GCF_965223595.1. Taxonomy (NCBI): domain Bacteria; kingdom Pseudomonadati; phylum Pseudomonadota; class Gammaproteobacteria; order Oceanospirillales; family Oceanospirillaceae; genus Neptuniibacter; species Neptuniibacter marinus. The sequence continues at coordinate 92,299 of NZ_OZ245004.1, forward strand.
ACAAGCAGAAATAACAGAACTTGAGTGGATAGAACAACAAGAAGCTCTGGAACGTTTAGAAGAAGAACTCAGCGAATTGGAAAAATAACACCCACAGCCACGGGGATCATTATGCGACACCGTGGCTGTAGTCCAGAGAGCCTAATCACCCAATATTTTAGTTAACTCTTTGATATTATTTTCATTACGCATTAGCTCCTGCAGCGTCTCAGCCACTTCATCTTCATTTAAGCCTAGCTCTTGGTACAACTCATCAGGTATCTTATTTACAGGCCCATCACTAAGTCCTTGCTGCCGAAGTAAGCGATTGGATAGATAGAGCAGTTTAGCGTATTGCTCATGCTCACCTTTGTACTCCAGATTATTTTGCTGCCTAATCGCGACAGTTACAGGCTCTGGAAGATCCCAGTTCGCCAACAACCAGCTCCCTATTTGCTCTCGAGTAACACTCAAAATTTGCTTCTCTATCGCATCTAAAGCGAAGTGTGGATTAGCCTCAATATAACGGGAAAGCAATGAAAAATGAGGAGGAAAAAGATGCGCTAACAACAAATAGCCGAAATTATGTAGTAAGGCAGACAGATACACTAAGCCCGGCAGTGGACGATCATCCGTCGCCATCATACGACAAAGCTTCTCTGCAAGGCTCGCATTATAGACCGCTTGCATCCAATAGGGGGTCGCACCACGAGGTAAGTCATCGGGAATAGTCAACATCTGTCCCATTGCCGTACCTAACGCCATATTGATCACAAGATCAAAACCAAGAACTCGAATCACGGCATCATCAATAGAATGCACATCCCCAGGTGCTGCATAGTAAGGCGAAGCCGCCCAACTCATAACCTGAGCAGACAAGCTAGGATCGAGTTTCACCACAGGAACTAATTCTTTAACACCCGCCTCGGGATCCGAGCGTAACATAATAATTTTCTTAACCGTTGGCGGCAACGATGGTAAGCCCAACGTATCTTCAAGTCGCTGCTGTATACGCAAAACCGTAAAACGCTCCACGGCCTTAGAGATCACAGCAGTATCACTACCTTCCGGCTGAAGCTCTGTAATCTGATCCAAAGTCAGCCCCAACTCTAAACGCTGGCCCATTTCCAACTGCTCAACGATAGCAATAAAACTTAATCCCGAATGAGGTTCAATTAGCTCCAACTGCTCATGCTGCAAGCATTCTGAAGCGATAAACAACTTCAATGAAAGCAGTTTGGCTTGCCCATCAGGGAAATTCAATGCATCTTGGCTAAAATATCGGCTTGCATCTTCACCTTTAACCGGCTGAAGCTGACGCTCGGTTTTTTTCCAAATCGCAACAAGGTTAAGGAGCGAATTAGCTGGTAATATAGCTAACGCTTTTCCTTCAGCATCATGCAATAACACTAATCGGAACTGCGGCAGTTCACCGCGTTTTTCCTGAACGCATACACCTACTGACAATTTCCTTTCTCCAAATGCTAGTCTTAGCTTAATGTTAAGAGTAGATTATTAGTAACACTTTTAGAAAGCAAAACTCTTGATTAATTATTCACTTATAAGTGCAATTTTTACCATTTTAACTATGAACTTACCGCACATACATCGAATTGTACTACTTTTTCTTCTATTTTCGCCTTCAATAACTTATGCAGTTAAGGAAGACTTAGCACCTGAAAATAGTACAGGGCTTCAAAAAAACATTATTTCAAGTGAATATAACTCCCTTGTTGTCACAGCCAATCCCCACGCAACAAAAGCCGGTTTACATATACTCAAACAAGGCGGTACTGCTGCGGATGCAGCTGTTGCCATTCAGGCAATGCTCACCTTAGTTGAACCACAATCATCTGGTATTGGTGGCGGAGCCTTTCTCTTATATTGGGATCAAACAACCGAAAAGCTAGTTGCCTTTGATGGTAGAGAAACAGCCCCTCTCGCGGCTAATCCACAACTATTCTATCGTAACAAAAAACCTATGCGCTGGGTTGATGCACTTGTGGGTGGACGTTCTGTGGGTACACCTGGTGTACTAAAAATGCTGGAGCTAACACAATCTAAGTACGGTAAACGGCCATGGAAAACCTTATTCAATGATGCAATTAACCGATCAAAAGAGGGCTTTAAAATAAGCCCTCGCCTGCACAAATTAATCGCTAGCGGCATTAACCCAGGCTTAAATAGATATCCGGAAGCACGAGAGTATTTTTATCTAAAAGACGGCTCACCATTACCTACTGGTTTTCTTCGCAAAAACCCTGCTTTGGCCGATAGCCTTGAGCTGATTGCCCAACAAGGGAGTTCAGTCTTTTATCAAGGCACTATAGGCACTAAAATCGTCAGTCAGGTTCAAAACGGAACAGATAATCCCGGCTTACTCAGTACCGCTGACCTAAAGCAGTATAAAGCGATTGAGCGCGCCCCCATTTGCTTACCCTACCAAGCGTATAAAGTTTGTGGTTTTCCACCCCCCACATCCGGCGGCGTAACTGTCTTACAGATATTGAAGTTGCTAGAGCATACAAACTACTCAGCACTCGCACCTGACAGTTCAACCGCGAAGCACCTATTTACACAAGCATCACGTCTCGCCTTTGCTGACCGTGGTCGTTATTTAGCTGATAGTGATTTTGTTGATGTGCCGGTTTCCGGCCTATTAAATGAAAACTATATTCAGCAACGTGCCCAGTTAATCAATCCCAGCAAAGATATAGGCACCTTAGCACCGGGACGCCCTCAAGGGGTAAATACTGCATGGCAAGACGACCAATCACCGGAGCTTCCCTCCACCAGCCACTTTGTCGTTGTAGATCAATGGGGTAATGCGGCCTCTATGACAAGCAGCATAGAGATGGCGTTTGGATCTACACTCATGGCGGGGGGCTTCCTACTCAACAACCAGTTGACCGATTTCTCATTTACTCCTGAAAAACAAGGTCGTTTAATTGCCAATAGAGTTCAACCGGGCAAGCGCCCACGTAGCTCTATGTCTCCTTTTATGATATTTGATTCGGAGGGCAAGCTATATGCCGCTGTTGGCTCACCCGGCGGGAGCCGTATTATTAGTTATGTTGCAGAAAGCTTATTAATGATGCTGAATACAGAGTTACCGTTGCAGCAAGCAATCAATACACCCCACGTCAGTAACCGTAATGGCATTACAGAATTAGAGGCAGAAACGGCAGCCACACAGCTGGTTGAGCCGCTGAGTCAAATGGGACATGAAATAAAAATTCGTGATCTCAACAGTGGATTACATGCATTTCGCCGTACAGATAATGGTAAATGGGAAAGTGGTGTTGATAATCGAAGAGAGGGCTTAGCCTTAGGCCAATAAGTATAATACGTGCTATTCCCGCGTGATCCGGTTAACACTCTTCAAGTTACGCAACTTTTTCATCACACGAGCCAGATGAATACGGTCAGTCACAGTTACCTCCATATGTACATTAGCTAGCGGCCCTTCATGATCTCCTATATCAATCGCTACAACATCAACACCCGCACTTGCAGCGGTTGTTGCGAGCTCAGCAATAATACCTCGATGAGACTCAACCTCAGTCTTCAAGTTAACGCTAAACTCTTCCTCTAACTTATCGGACCATTCAAGGTAGATACATTTTTCTGGATCATCACGGAGGTAGCCAATATTCCGGCAATCGGTTTGATGGATCACTAACCCTCGCCCCGTACTAATATGGCCGATGATTTTATCGCCAGGAATGGGCAAACAGCATTTCGCATATTGCAGCACCATACCCTCTGTCCCTTTAATGGACATTGGTTTTTGATTACGTAAGCGCTCACTTCCCACTTCATCGCCATTCACAGGCTGCTCGGGGCGCAGGCGTCGTGCTACCACATAGGCCATCCGGTTACCCAATCCAATATCCTCGAGCAGATCATCTAGGCTTGCAAGCTCAGCTTCATGGAGCAGATCACGTAATTTAAACGGATCTATATCATTAACCGAGGTGCCATAATTAGCGAGAAACTGGTTTAACAGGCGCTGGCCAAGCTCGACAGACTCATGCCGCTGTTGGTTTTTCAGATAGTGTCGAATCGCTGTGCGTGCTTTACCTGTTACAACAAAGTTTAACCATGCCATGTTCGGCTGTGCACTAGGCGTCGTGATCACCTCGACAGTTTGACCATTTTCCAAAGGTTGGGACAACGGCGCTAAGCGGCGATTAATACGACAGGACACACAGGAATTTCCTACATCAGTATGTACCGCATAAGCAAAATCAACTGCCGTCGCGCCACTCGGTAATTCCATTATTTTGCCTAAAGGCGTAAAGATATAAACTTCGTCGGGAAATAGGTCCGTCTTAACACTATCGATAAATTCCATGGAGTTGCCCGCACTTTGGTGCATCTCCAATAATCCTTTAACCCACTTGCGAGCGCGCTTATAGGAACCTAAAGCGCTTTCTGAAGCATCACTACCATCATCATTTTTATAATGGCTATGTTCAGCAATTCCTTGACTAGCGACAACATCCATTTCATGGGTACGAATTTGCACCTCAATAGTAATATCTCGTGCACCAAACAGGTCTGTATGCAAAGACTGGTAACCATTTGCTTTAGGAATCGCTATATAATCTTTAAAACGTCCGTGCACAGGCTTATATAAGTTATGTACTGCGCCTAAAGCACGATAACAATCATCTACGTTATCAGTAACTATGCGAAACGCAAACACATCCATAATTTCTGAAAAAGATTTACGCTGCGCTTTCATCTTAGAATAGATGCTATAAAGATGCTTTTCCCGTCCTGTGACAGTACCGCTTAGCCCCTCTTTTTCTAACCGTTTTTCAATTGTTTCCTGAATCGAGCTAATAACATCTTTACGCTGCCCCCGAGCTTGAACCACAGCTCGACGTATATATTTAGCACGCATCGGATAATGAGACTGAAATGCCAAGTCTTCTAGCTCAACTTGAACATCACGCATCCCTAAACGAGCAGCGATGGGTGCATAAATATCGAGTGTTTCACGAGCAATACGGCGCTGTTTATGAGGAGGCATCGCACCTAAAGTGCGCATATTATGTAGACGATCAGCCAACTTAACCAAAATAACGCGAATATCTTCCGCCATGGCCAAAACCATTTTTTGGAAGTTACTCGCTTGCGCTTCGGCTTTAGTTTCAAATTCAAGGTGAGTTAGTTTAGAAACACCATCAACAATATCCGCCACAGATGTACCAAACTGAGACTCGATACCGTCATAGCTGATATCTGTATCTTCAATAACATCATGCAACATCGCCGCCATTAGACTCTGATGGTCCATACGCAGCTCGGCCAAAACATTAGCGGCTGCCAATGGGTGAGTTACATATGGTTCACCACTTTTACGCTTTTGGCCATCGTGCGCCTGTTCTGCGTAAAAATAGGAACGACGCACCTGCTGGATCTGCATTGGATCCAGATAATCGCTTAAGCGTTGTGATAGTGCGTCTATTGTTTGCATTGCCTCTCCATACCACCTGCGTTATACAGAAATAATGCCGTAATAACGCCACTAGGAAAAGTCTTTAATAACGAAAACGCCCTGATAAATCAGGGCGTTTGAAAAGAAATTCTTAACTGAGTAATTAATCGCGTTCGATTTCGTCCAAAATAGAGCGTCCAGTATGGCCTTCAGCGATTTCGCGTAATGCCACAACAGTAGGTTTATCATTCTCCCACTCTACCTTAGCTTCTTTACCGCCAGTAGCCAGCTGACGTGCGCGCTTAGCAGCAACCATTACTAACTGGAAACGGTTATCTACATTTTCCAGGCAATCTTCAACTGTAACTCGTGCCATCGGTAAAACCTCGAAAATTTTGGGGTGTATTTAAAGACCGCGTAGTGTACCGCTTGATCTATATTATGACAAGAGACTAACCAGCAAATCGTGGCAATGATCTTTTTGACGATCAATCTTCATCCGTTGTGCTAAAAAGATACCGTGTAGCTCCATTAGAGCGGTATCAAAGTTGTCATTAATCACCAGATAATCATATTCGGAATAATGACTCATCTCACTTGCCGCTTCAGACATACGTAAGCCAATAACTTCCTCACTATCCGTGCCACGCCCATTCAAACGCTGCTCTAAAACTTCACGCGAAGGCGGCAGGATAAAAATAGATAAGCAATCAGGCATCAAACGCCGGATCTGTTGCGCGCCTTGCCAATCGATCTCTAAAATAACATCTTTTCCTTGTGCTAACTGAGCCTCAACCCAACGCTGAGATGTGCCATATTTATTAGTGAACACTTCAGCAAACTCAAGAAAATCAGCGTCCTCAATCATCTGATTGAATTGCGTCATCGATACAAAATTATAATCAACGCCATCGACCTCGCCAGGTCGCATATCCCGCGTAGTATGAGAAACCGATACAACGATCTCACTATCTTGTTCCAACATTGCTTTAACTAAACTAGTTTTGCCCGCACCAGAAGGGGCAGAAACAACATACAAGGTGCCTTTAGCCATTAGATCATCTACCCTAATCAATCAGATATTATTGAATATTAGTCATTACCGACATATCTATTCATGCAAGTTAGCAAGATAAACTACCCTATTATTTCACTTAAATAGATCTAAAAAATCACATCAATTATTATTTTATCACTAAAATAGTGACTACGCGCAGAGTTACAGTTAGTAAATACGGGCCTTTCAGCCATTAATAATATATGATTAAAATAATATAATTCTAATTTTTAGTATGATGGTAAATTAATGCGCTGGATTTCATCCTCAGCCAATTTTGTTACAGCACTGCCTAAAATCCACCGCAAAGCGCTGGCATTTTTAGCCGTACTGCTACTCATAGCACTCCTTCTTCCCTCTTCGAATAGCTCGGTTAGTACGCCGTTATCCCTGGATCATCTTGTAGATACTGATGCACCTTTATTTGAAACACCCACACTCAGTATCCGTCAATTAAAAGCACCTTGGGCTTTTGACTCAGTGCCCGAAAACGAAACCTTATTGGTACCTGCGGCAGGCCTGCGTAATAGCTATCAATATATTGTGCGTAAAGGCGATACCTTAAGCAGTATTTTTGAGCGTCTACAGCTGCCACAAAAAACCATGTATCAACTTTTAGAGGCCGACCTTAACGTCTTAGCCTTAGATAACTTAAAACCTGGCCATACCTTAGTCTTTGAAAAGCAAGACCAGCTGCTGCAGCGTTTAGAATTACAATTTAGCCTTGCGCACAAAGTAGTCTATCAACGTAAAGAAGGCGACGGCTTTGAGTTTAATGAAGTGCAGCTGGAAGGTGATTGGAAACAGCAACTGATAAGCGGCGAAATTCTTTATAGCTTCACAGGCTCCGGCAAACAAGCAGGTCTAAGCCAATGGGAAGCACAAACCATCACCGAACTACTCAAACAACGTGTTGATTTCCGTCGCGACATCCAACGTGGAGATAAATTTGAAGTACTACTCTCGCGCCAATATGTAGATGGCGAAGCGACTGGCGATAATAAAATTGAGGCGATTCGTATTAAAAATCGGCGCCATGAGATCAATGCCTTCCTGTTTGAAGATAACTATTACGACGAGAAAGGCCGTAATTTAGAGAAAGCCTTTCAACGTTATCCATTCAATGGAAAATACCGCCTTTCCTCTAACTTTAACCCCAAACGACGCCACCCAATTACAGGCTTAATTAGGCCTCATAATGGTACTGATTTCGCGATGCGCGTAGGCTCTCCCGTTGTAAGTATTGGCGATGGCATCGTATCTCGCGTAGTTCGCCATAAATATGCCGGCTTATATATAGAGATCCAACATGGCCAAAGTTATAAAACACGTTACCTCCATTTAAGTAAATCTTATGTAGTTAAAGGGCAACGAGTGAAACGTGGCGAGCGAATCGCCAAATCCGGTAATACAGGCCGATCTACCGGTGCTCATCTTCACTTTGAGCTGCACGTGAACGGTCGCCCAGTTAATGCGATGACCGCAAAAATCCCAATTGCAGTCTCCCTAACCGGCAAGAAAAAATCTGCATTTCAGCGTCAGTTAAAGGATTATTTAGCGAGAATAGAAACTGCCCACAAGCAACAATTAGCGTTAAATAAGCAAGACCCTAACAAACAGGAATCAACACTTTAATACCGACTCCGTAATCTGGCACAATGAGAGAGCAGGTCGATAGGCAGCCTGCTCTTCGTTCACAGCCCAAACTTTACAGTTCTTTACAGTTCCTTTAACCCTTATTTACCCTTACCCCTGTTAATTTACCTCCATTAAAATTAGAGGACGTAAAAATGGACAGGAACCTATCGGGTGCAAGGAATGTAGCTCGCTATACTTTACTGGTCGGGTTATTGACATTAACAGGCTGCTCCGTAACTGAACCCCTAACATTCAGTACTCAAGCACATAATGACCTAGACAGTATAGAGCACTGGGAACAATCAGCGGTGTCCTCCCAAACGTCAGCCAAACTACTGGACCTTATTGATTCAAAAGAGGTTGAATATCTTCTTGAGATTGGTCTAGCTAATAGCCCAGACATCAAACAAACCACCTTAGCTATGCAGATCGCCAACCTATCTGTCACTAATGTTGAGGGCAATAATCTTCCTCAAGCAAGCCTATCTCTCAACCAAGAAAAAACAGAAAGTACTGACTCCGTATTCAATTCAGCCTTACAAATTAGTTGGGCGGTAGATATCTGGGGCCAGATGCAGGACAGCATTAACGCGGAACAATCGAATCTTTCAGGCTCCATCGCTGCGGACAAATATGCTCGCGATCTACTCGCTGCCAGCATCATCGACAATTGGTTGCTGCAAACGGAACTTCAGCAACTCATCAGTATTGAACAGCAACGTACCGCTATTTTAGAAACAAATGAAGCCACTATTGAAGAGCGATACCGTCTAGGTTTAGACAATCTCTCTGACCTTGATACAGCAAAGAGCTCCACTGCCAGTTCACAAGCAACATTAACGGCTTATAAAGAGCAACTACAAGTAAGTCGGCGAGCGCTTAAAACCCTGCTCGGCGGCCATGACGAGCTCCCAGAAACAAACGCTCGCTTCCCTAAAACGAGTATCCCGCTCGCCTCTTTACCCGCACAGGATTTAGGCCGCAGACCCGACCTACAAGAAGCTTACTTAACAATCAAAAACGCTGAATTTAACGCCGATGTGGCATACAAAGCCTTACTTCCCTCCTTCTCTCTAGAAGCCGCTTTTTCAGGGAGCAACGGAAATCTAACGGACGCTCTTTATCAAAGTGCCGCATGGAGTTTATTAGGTCAACTAACCGCGCCGATCTTTCAGGGCGGAAAATTAAGAGCGCAAGCAAGCAGCGCAAAACTAGAAGCAGAACAAGCTTACTGGGCCTATCAAAAAACTTTGCTAGCCGCCGTCAACGAAGTGGAGAACGCTTTAGGGCAGGAAGCTTCGCTGAATAAACAACAACAGCATATCTCCCAAGCGCTAGCTCATGCCCAGCTCAGTAGCGATACCTATAGAGAGAAATATCGTCAAGGGCTGGTTAGTTTTCTTGATCTATTAGAAGTACAGCAGCAAACATTTAATTTAGAAGCTCAACTGACAGAGATTACCTATCAGCGACTAACAAACAGAATAACACTCGGCTTGGCCTTGGGTTTAGGTGTGTAGACAAGCCTATAGCGCTTGAGGAGATTCAACATGAAAGTTTCAAAAATACAATTAGTCATCACATTTATTGCTGCTGGTAGTATTGCCTTAGCCTTTGCGGTTAGCAGTAACGATTTAGAAAGCTTGCAGAGAAAGACCCCTCCTAAAAAGCAGGCTGAATATCCAGTTGTAACAACGGTGCCGGTTTCTACAGGTACTTACACCGCACTAGTTAAAGGGTTTGGTTCTGTCACACCCAACCAATCATTACAGCTAACATCTGAAGTCAGTGGGCGGATCGTCCATCTATCGCCAAAACTTAAAAGCGGCCAAACCTTCAAAGCAGGTGCTGAACTATTAGTCATTGATGACGTGGAGTACCAAGAGGCCGTTGCCAGCGCAAAGTCGGATTTAGCCACCACAGAAGTTGAACTGCTACAAGAACAGCTCAATCAAAAACAAGCCCAAGAGGAATGGAAACGCTCAGGTTTAAAAGGACAACCGAACTCTGATTTAGTTTTCTATATTCCCCAAGTCAAAGCGGCTCAAGCAAAAGTAGAATATGCACGTAAAGCCTTAGAAAAAGCCAAATCAGACCTAGCCTACACCCGGGTTAAAGCGCCATTCAATGCTCAGGTTATATCCCGCTCAGTTGAAACTGGAAGCTATGTGCAAACAGGAACTGAACTGGTGCAACTATACGATACAGACCTAGTGCAAATTTCAGTGCCACTCTCTTCACAGCAGTGGAATAATTTGCCAAATATAGAAGCTATGCAGGGAAAAACAGAAGTCACATTAACAAGTGCTGATGGGAACAAACACTGGACAGGCTTTGTTGCTAGGGCCGAACAGCACCTAGATAGTACAAGCCGTCAACGCTCACTTATTATCACCGTTGAAACCCCCCTCAAGTTAGATACGCCTCTCTACCCAGGTAGTTTTGTACAAGCGTCAATCCCCGGAAAGGCAGTCGGTAATCTCTGGCAGATACCTGCATCATCTCTGACCCAAGATAATAAAATTTGGTATTTGGATGCCAACAGCACACTGCAAGCGGCACAAGCCAATATTCATTTTTCTGCCAATGATTACATTTTTGTCAGTCCTATCGAGGGTTTAAAAGAAACCAATATTGTTATTCACCCCTTAAGCAGTTACCTGCCAGGCATGCGCGCAGTGGATAGAAACGCAACAAAGCAAACAACACAGCAACAACCTAATCGACCAACATCTGTTGAAACTGACAAAAGGGATCAACAATGAGTACATCCAACGAAAGACGCATAAATTACAATGGCATTATTGGTTGGTTTGCAGGTAATAGCGTAGCTGCCAATCTACTCATGATCTGCATTCTTATTTTAGGTGTACTCTCCGTCGACAATCTACGCAAAGAGGCGTTCCCCTCTCGCGAATCAGACACCATTTCCGTATCTGTAAGTTATGACAGCGGTGATGCTTTATTAACTGAAGAAGGGATCGCAGTAAAAATAGAGGAGGCATTAACTGATGTATTAGGCATTAAACGTGTCACTTCAGTATCCAACGCCAGTAGCTCTACTGTTAGTATCGAAAAGAAGAGTGACTATGATCTAGACATCCTTCTAAGGGATGTAAAAAACAAGGTTGATGCGATCTATAACTTCCCCGCGGATGCGGAAAATCCGGTTATTGCCAAACAGGAACGTCTAAATCACGCCTACTCAATTAAAATTTTTGGTGATACCGACCGCTCCACACTGCAAACCTTAGCTGAACAGCTAAAAGCCGACCTTCTTACTAAATCTGCGATCAGCAATGTCACCATTAACGGCGAAGCCGACCGACTTATCTCCATCGAAATAGACGAGAAAAAGCTCGAAGCTTATGACATTACACTGACTGATATAAACAATGCCATCAATGCCGAATCCTCTTCTCCCATATCCACCAGCTTAAGAAATGAAAACAAAGTTATTCAACTCAAAGCATCGACCCAAGCCTATTACACAAGAGCATTCTCTCAAATTCCCCTTATTACAACTGAAACAGGGGCGATTATCCGCTTAGGTGATGTAGCAAAAGTTGAAGATACCTTTGAGGATAGCAGCCTAATTTTATCCCGATATGATGGCCTTAACGGTATAGGCATTGAACTCAGCGTTGATCAAACCGGCGATATAATCAAAATTGTTGATGTGGCCAAAACCGTGGTTGAAGAGTGGAAATCACGCTCAACACTACCCGCCAATATCAGCGTTGAAACATGGAATGATGGCAGTGAAATGATCAGCGACCGCTTATCTCTGCTAATGAAAAACGCCCTCTCCGGTATCGCATTAGTTTTTCTTGTTCTTGCTCTCTTTCTCAACTTGCGTGTGGCCCTATGGGTCACCGCAGGCTTGCCTTTTATATTTAGTGGCACACTGTTTTTTATGACCGACAATTTTACCGGCATGTCGATCAATGAAATGACTACCTTCGGCTTTATTCTTGCCTTAGGTATTGTGGTAGATGACGCTATTGTTGTGGGCGAAAGTATCTACTCCACACGAAGCCAAGAGGGTGACAGCCTAAAAAGTACAATCAAAGGCACCTTAAAAGTCGCTACACCTACTATTTTTGGTATGCTGACGACTATCGCAACCTTCATCGCCTTAAGTAATGTTGAGGGCGGCCTAGGCAATGTTTATGCTCAATTTGCTGTGATTGTAACAATCTGTTTGCTTCTATCATTGGTCGAATCAAAGCTAATCCTCCCCGCTCACTTAGCCCATATTAACACCCACCGAAAACGCGGCAATGGCTGGAAAGATAGTTGGGCGCACGTTCAACACGCCTGTGATAGCGGGCTAAAATGGGTCAACCATAAGCTTTATCTACCACTTATTAAGTGGGCAATCACGTTTCGCTATGCGGCAGGCCTATTTTTTATCGCCATTTTTGTCCTCGTTATTAGCATGCCTTTTAACGGCAATGTCCGCTTAGCCTTCTTTCCAGAAATACCGGGCAGTTCTGTAGAAGCAAGCCTAACCATGCAGGATGATGCCAGCTATGGACTAACGCGAGACAACTTGCTCTACCTAGAAAAACTCGCTACAGAAACAGATAGCGAGTTGCAAAATGGTCACACCCCCAGTGCTATCACTACTGTGGAGGTCATCGCTAGTGATGATTACAACGGTTCCGTTACTATAGAGTTAGCAGATGACGCCCCCTACTCTTTAACCGAATTTGCTGCCCACTGGAAACAGCGGGTAGGTAGCCTAGAAGGGGTGAAAAAGCTCAATATTAAATCACGCTTTGGTAAAGTCGATAATTTCAAAGTAGAGCTCAAAGCTTGGGACGATCAATCCCTAAAACTGGCCGGTCAGCAATTTAGACAAGCACTAGAAAGCATCCCAGGGGTGCAAGGGATCGATGATAACTTCAACTCGGGGCAAGCCCAGCTAAAATTCACCTTAACCGAGCAGGCCTACACGCTCGGCATGACCACTGCAGAGCTATCTCGACAGCTATTACAAGCCTTTGGCGGCGAAGTTGTACAACGCTACCAACGGGGCAAAAACGAAATAAAAGTAAGGGTTCGTTACCCTGAACAATCTCGCCAAACGATTGAAGATGTAATGAATGCCAACGTACGTACTAACGATGGCACCGTAGTACCTCTATCATTAGTCGCCACCGTTACAGCAGATTATCAACAAAACACACGTACTCGAATTGGCGGGCTACCCGCCTACTATGTAAGCGCCAGTGTTGATAAAGAACTCATATCATCCAATGAGTTAGTGCAACAATTACAGCGAGACCTTGTCCCTCAGATAACGGAAGCCTATCCAGACTTATCCATTCACTTTGCGGGAGAAGCCGAAGAGCAAGCAGAAACTGCGGGATCTATGAGTGAGCTATTTATAATGGCGATGCTGGCAATCTATATACTATTGGCCGTGCCGTTAAGATCCTATATCCAGCCTATCATTATCATGACCGCTATCCCCTTTGGCTTAGTCGGGGCTATTCTAGGTCATTGGCTCAATGATATGACACTCACTATCCTTTCCTTTAACGGTATCGTGGCCTTAAGTGGAGTGGTTGTGAACGATAGTTTACTGCTGGTTTCTCGAATTAATGAGAGTTTGAATGCAGGCGAAGATATTCGCAGCGCTATTATTGAAGCCTGTACCGGACGTTTAAGAGCGGTCTTACTGACCTCATTCACGACATTTGCCGGATTAGTGCCCCTATTAAGTGAGACCTCAGCTCAAGCACAATTTATTATTCCGGCTGCCACCTCACTAGGTTATGGCATTCTCTTTGCGACTGTCATTACCCTTATCCTGATCCCTTCATTAATCATGATCCAACATGATGTGATTGCTCTATTACAAAAAATAGGTGTAATGCAAGCAAAACCGATTCTTGGCAATGACGAGACCAGCGTATTAAGCGACAGCAACGCCTGATATAGCTATCAAGGCAAACGCTCGCAGCATTTTATGCGTCCATAAAATGCTGCGACATCTCGACTAAGCCCTCTGACAACAAATTCATAGCATGAATCTATTCAGGAAAAAGAGAGACGGCCCCAAGCTTAAAAAGAGAAGTCGAACAACTGATAAGTTTTTCCTATCAGAAATAGGGTCAATTATTGATTAGACGCCTCCCCTCCTTTCAGCCATGATGACTACTAAGTATGCGTTAAAAGGAAAAGGCCTAAGCAAAATGAGCGATAAGAAAAATAGCACAATACCACTAAATCAATTTCTGGATATCCGCCATGTTGATGAAATAATGAAAGCGGATGAAAACAGTTGGTGGGTACAGCGCCGCTCTATAGGCGTAAACGGCAAGCTCAGCAGCCAATCACGTATTGTATTTTTTGCTCATACCCAAGCCGCCGCCGAACAATGGATAAGAACGCAATAAGAATCTATCCTTAATCTCGCACTACCGATCCGCTTAATAAGGGGTTCATCGTTGCAAACTTCCGCGGATAGATAACTGAAAACTATAGATTCCAGCTCACCATATATAGGGTTAGATATGACATCAGATAAAACGCCTTTACAGATTCGCCAGATGATTCGTCACGGTGAACATAATGCAAATACCTCTGGTCTAGCTCAAGGTTTCGTACAGGGTAACTTGGCCATTATGCCGCAAGACTGGGCTAATGATTTTTTAAGATTTTGCCAACTAAACCCTAAACCTTGTCCTATTGTTGGCATGTCTAACAAGCCCGGTGACTTTATGCTGCCAGATCTAGGTGAAGATTTAGATATTCGCCGCGATGTACCTAAATATCGTATCTATGAAAATGGCCAACTCACACAAGAACTTAATGATGTATCAGAGGTTTGGCGCGATGATCTTGTTACTTTTGTGCTAGGTTGCTCCTTTTCTTTTGAGGAAGCACTGATAGCCGACGGGCTAGAGATCAGAAACATTACAGAAGGCGTCAATGTGCCTATGTATCGAACCAATATTGAATGCCGTCCTGCGGGTCGCTTCAGTGGATCAACGGTTGTTAGCATGCGTCCAATGAAAGCCGCCGATGCAATTCGCGCAGTCCAGATCTGTACACGTTTCCCTTCTGTACATGGTGCGCCACTCCATTTAGGTGATCCATCACAGATTGGTATCACTGATATCAACCAACCAGACTTTGGCGATGCTGTCACAATTAAAGAGGACGAACTACCTGTTTTCTGGGCCTGCGGAGTGACACCTCAGGTCGCTATAGAGCAAGCAAAACCGCCCTTCTGTATTACACACAGCCCCGGTCATATGATCATTACTGATCTACCCAATTCTCGTTTAGCTATTCTTTAATAAGGAGCGGTCTATGTCATTACGCTTAAATTGTGATCTGGGTGAAAGCTTTGGCTCTTGGAAGATGGGCTTAGATGAAGCGGTCATGCCTCATATTGATCAAGCAAACATAGCCTGCGGATTTCACGCAGGTGATCCGTTAGTAATGCAAAAAACATTGGAATTAGCTAAACAAAATAAAGTCACTGTTGGGGCTCATCCTGGCTACCCCGATTTAGTCGGTTTTGGTCGTCGCAGTATTAAAGCCAGCAGCGCTGAATTAAAAGCTATGCTGACCTATCAGATATCGGCTATGGATGGGATGGCTAAATCCGTAGGCTTAACCTTGGAATACGTTAAACCCCACGGTGCAATGTATAACGATATGATGGCTGATAAATCGGTTCGTGAGATTGTTATGCAAACCATCGCAGATTACCACCAGCCGCTGATATTAATGTTACAAAGCACGCCTGAGGCAGAACAGCATCAACAGGAAGCCGATGCTATAGACATCAAACTCTGGTTTGAGATCTTTGCCGACCGCTGTTATGACGACGATGGCAAATTACTCGCACGCAGCCGCGAAGGTGCAGTCCACAATAAAGAAAAAATGCTCGAGCAAGTAAAACAGCTAAAAGAGACAAGTACAGTCACTACTGTCAGCGGAAGCCGACTTAAGCTTCGAGCCGATACACTCTGCGTCCACGGTGACAATATGGATGGTATTAATGCAATCCAGCAGATCCGCGAGCTTATTAGATCATGAACATTAAAGTTGCCGGTGAAAATGCACTCATCATCTACTTTGATGAAAAAACCGACCCCGCCACATCCGCCAAAGTGCAGCAAGCGGTCACTATTTTAGAAACCGAGTTGGCTGACAAACTGATCGACATGGTACCCTCATACGCCTCACTCTTAGTGATCTATGACATGCTCCGCTGTGATCACTTGGAGATTCGTAGTCAATTACGCAAACTCCTTGGCCAGCTAGAAGAAAGCAGCGCTATATCTGGAAAAATAGTGACTTTACCGGCGTACTACAGCACAGAATCAGGCCCCGACTTAGAGGCATTAGCAACACGGGCTCAACTCAATATCGAAGAGGTTATAAAGATCCACAGCGATATGGAATACCGAGTTTATGCTATAGGTTTTGCACCAGGATTTGCTTATCTAGGAGAAGTTGATCCACGTATTGCTGCACCACGTCTATCTACACCTCGCCAGAAAGTACCAAAAGGTGCGGTTGCTATCGCCGATCAGCAAACTGCTGTCTACCCGGCGGTGTCACCGGGTGGATGGAATTTAATCGGCCTTTGTCCAGCGCCTATGTTTGACCCAAAAGCCGAACCGACAATGCCTGTCCAAGTGGGTGATAGAGTTAAATTTGAACCTATTAACCGTGAACAGTTTATCGCGTTAGGAGGCCAACTATGAGTGGTTTTAAAGTACTTCAGCCCGGCCTCCTTACACTTATTCAAGATGCGGGGCGTTTTGGCCACCACCGTATTGGGCTAACAACCGGCGGCCCTTTAGATGCACAAGCCTTCAAATGGGCTAATCGTCTATTGGGAAATGCATTAAATAGCACCCTACTTGAAGTCAGCATCGGCGGGCTCGTACTAGAATCAGAAGTCGACACCCATTTAGTCGTTACTGGCGCTGAAATGCCACTGAAGATCAACGGGGTGGAACAAGATCGTTGGCATGCCCATCACATACACCAAGGAGACCGCATCGAGCTTGGCTTTTCTACTCAAGGGGCTAGAGCCTATTTAGCTGTCACTAATGGCTTTAACGTAGAACACAGTTTTTCCAGTAGCTCGACCGTCTCCCGCGAAGGCATTGGCGGGCTGAATGGCGGAAAACTACAGCAGGGTGATTATCTACGCTGCGAACCTGACACTCAAGGTCAAGCGTTTCGCTTAGCTGAGCATCATCGCCCAAGTTACACCGATAATATAAGCCTACGTGTTATTACTGGCTATCAAGAACAAGCCTTCAGCGATCTTGATAAACGTATGTTTTTTAGCAGCGAATATGAAGTAACTAATCGGGCAGACCGTATGGGCTATCGCCTTTCAGGCCCGGAAATAAAAGCATCAATGGATGGTATTTTATCGGAAGGGATCTGCCATGGCGCTATTCAAATTCCAGCCGATGGCCAGCCAATAGTACTGCTTAATGATCGCCAGACTATTGGCGGTTACCCCAAAATAGGCTCAATGATCTCCCTTGATACCGCCCGCTTAGCACAGCAATTACCAGGCTCTACCGTCTCATTTGAAGAGATCAGTATTGATGAAGCCCATAACTTACACTGCCTTGCCCACGTAAAATTTGAACGAACAACACCCGAAAACATAGGCAAGTAGTACGTTAAGAGACGAATACGCGTTCGCAGCCTAGCTGCGGGTCAACATAATTTTGGAAACAAAACCTATGCAGAACAACTCGATCAACGAAGCAGTATTAAGCAAACAAATTGAAGATCTATTAGTTGCGCGTAATCTACGTGGAATGAAAACAATACAGCCAGCACTAGCCAGCGGCTACTATCTGCGTGCCGCTCGCACACTCAACAAATGTAAAGGCCATGTATTGATTGGCACAGGCTTTCCGGTTGTTGATACGTTTGAAACCGATGGTCCTGTAGGAGCGATCGCCCTTTACCAAGCATTAGAAGCCTTAGGCGCTACCCCCGTTATTGTTTGTGGCCCTCCCGTATCCCAAGCACTAATGAACAATTACCGTATACACGAGATCAGCGTCGGTGAGCATCAAGAGCGTACGCTAGAAGCTTTCAAAGCTTTATATAACTACAACCCTGACGCAGTATTATCAATTGAACGTCCAGGACAGGCGGAAGATGGCGAATACTACAATATGCGCGGTGAAAGCATCAGCGATCGCACAGCCTGCTTCGATACCTTCGTCCGTAATGCAAAATGCCCAACAATAGGCATTGGCGATGGCGGTAACGAGATCGGCATGGGCAATATTCAAGAAGCCCTGAAAGAGCTCGATATTATGGCATCCGCCACAAAAGTAGATGAACTGCTTATTGCCGACGTCTCTAACTGGGGCGCATACGGAATTATCACGTTTCTAAGCCTCTGGAACGACAAAGACCTACTTAATGATATTAAGCCTATCGAGATTCTGAAATACCTATCAAAACTAGGTAGTGTCGATGGCGTCACCCGTGAAAACGAGCTAACCGAAGATGGTTTACCCGTTTCCGAGGGAGACAGTATTATTGCCGAACTACGTGGATTAATCGGTTATAACTAAAACCGAACGACGATTTTAAGCTATATTCGTATGCCAATCTTGGCTCTTTATGACCCTAGATTGGCTGAACAGACTTAGTTATAGTGAGTAGCTTCATTTTAATGAGATGCGCACTATGCGTCTAAGAAATCTAAACACCTTTGTAAAAGTCGCAAGACTCGGTAGTTTTCATGCTGCTGCTCAACAACTCCATGCGACTCAGCCCACAATCTCTGCTCGAATCAATTCACTCGAAGATGAATTAGGCGTACAACTTTTTATCCGCGATCAACGGGGCACTCATCTCTCTCCACGCGGCGTACAACTACTTCCTTATGCAGAAAAGATTCTCGCTATCAGTCAAGAGATGAAGGAGCAGGTCAGCGAAGAGAACCCTCAACGAGGTACATTACGTATCGGCATTACCGATACCCTCTCGTACCTGTGGCTATCTGACTTACTTAAGCACTGGCAAAAGCAATATCCACTTATATCGTTTGAGCTTATTAGTGATGTCACTACAACACTAACTAAGCAACTAGAGGAGTATCAACTCGACTTAGCACTAACCGTCTCCAACCTTACTCCCCACCCAAAACTGGTAAGCGAACCCTTATGCAGTTATCCACAGCACTGGGTTGGCTCACCCAATCACCCAAATATTGATAAAATAACCACTATCGCCGACCTTACTCGCTACTCAATTCTTAGTTTTCCCCGCAATACTCGCCCATGGGAATATATGCAGCAGCTATTTGCACCTTACAAGGACGACCCACTGCTTTTTCATACCTGTAGCTCCGTTATAAATCTATTATCCTTAGCTCAACAAGCTATTGGGGTTGCTCTACTTCCTGAGCCTGTTATCAAAGACTCCTTAGCGCAGGGATCACTTATAAAACTCGACATCGGACAACGCCCCCCCGATTTAGGTTTTAGCTGCCACTGGCGTTTAGATGACGATCGAATTTTGCCTAAACTATTAGCCGACAGCAGTCGTGAAATCATTACCGGCTAACGCCTTAAAAATTAATCATCAACAGCACGCACCTTAATGATTAGCTAAATAAACTGACATTTAATAAAAAAACAGATAAAAAACCTTTATCTTAAAACCAGAAAAGAATATTTCCTTATTTTTATTGAGGTATTGAAAGAAATAAACTTTTACTAGAAACTTCGCATCCAGCTGCTTCAGCCTAAAGATCGGCCCTGCTGTTCTGTCGATACGTAAAAATCAACAGACTCACTAAACAGCGCTCAACACATTCCAGTGGTGTGTGACTAAACAAAGCCGACTAGTGCTATGCCCTTTTATATACAACGCTATACTTAGTAAACGACTAGAAGCAGAAAACCCATAAGCATATAAGTGGAAGGAACGTTAGTATGAGCATTTCATACCTGAATGGCGAATATCAGCCCCTGTCAGAAGCACGAATTTCGCCTCTCGATCGAGGCTTTTTATTCGGCGACGGCATTTATGAAGTTATCCCATACTATGCTGGGAAATCTGTAGGCTTAATGCCCCACATCGAACGTATGATCAATGGCCTTGCCGCGATTGAGATCAAATGCACAAAGACAGCGGAGGAGTGGAAAGCTCTTCTGGATGATCTTGTTGCACGCAACAGCGACTTAGCAACTAATCTAGGCGTCTATGTTCATATCTCACGCGGAACCGACGTAAAGCGTTACCACGCCTACCCAGAAAATGTTGAGCCGACGGTCTTTGCTTTCACATTCCCAATCAAAGACCCAGAGCCTGTAGATCGCGCTAAAGTAACTCAATACAGCATGATCAGCACTGAAGATCTTCGCTGGCAGCGTTGTCACATTAAATCGACTGCGCTACTAGGTAACGTGATTCATTTCCAAGAAGGCTACGCCTCTGGAAACGATGAAGCCCTACTCTACAACGCCGACGGTGAATTGACAGAAGGCAGCTCATGCAACGCCTTTATCGTAAAAGATGGCGTCGTCATCACACCGATTCAGGACAACCAAATCCTACCGGGTATTACCCGTCGTATTATTTTGGACAGCCTAAGAGCTGACGGCTCGCTAAAAGTAGAAGAGCGTGTTGTGACAATGGACGAAGTGCGCAATGCAGACGAGCTATGGATTACTAGCTCATCGAAAGAGATCGCACCCGTAACTAAACTTGACGGCAAACCGGTCGGCAACGGTGAAGTGGGCGAAGTTTGGGAAAAAGCGTTCCAGATCTATACTGATACGAAATATGATTTCTAAAGAGTAGGCATCATCTATCGTAAAAAAACGCATCCAATGTGAAGTGACCCCCAATAGTTGGACAACCAACTCTGGGGGTTTTTATGGCAAAGTACAGCAGAGCATTTAAAATTGCTGCAGTTAAACAATACCTTAACGGTACATCTTCCCTATCATTGGGAGCTGAACTAAACGTTCCCGCTTCTCTGATTCGTTACTGGACTCAGGTTTACCGGTTTCATGGTGAGACCGCTTTTCAACCTCCCATCTCCCCTTATTGCGCACAAGATAAACTTCGCATGCTTAATAAAATGTGGGCAGAACAATGGTCTTTAGGTTATACAAGCGCATACTACAATCTCGTATCCCCTGGTACTCTCTATGTTTGGCAGCGCCGCTATAGGTCTTCAGGCATAAAGGGATTAGAACCCAGTAAACGCGGAAAAACGTTTATGACACAACAGTCGTCACCCCCTCAGTCCTCAAAAATTAGTGAGATGACGCCCGAGGAAATGCAAAAAGAGCTTGAATACCTTAGAGCGGAGAACGCTGTTCTAAAAAAGTTAGATGCCTTGTACCTGAAAAAACAATCTCAAACCAAGAGAAAGCGTTAATCGTTCAGGAACTCAAGGCGACATTTAAGCTGACGCTTCTTTTGAAAGCGTGTGAGTTATCACGCAGTGTCTTTTACTATCAGTGTCAGGCGCTGCAGAAGCCTGATAATTACGCTCGAGAGAAAGTAGTGATTCGTCAAATTTTTGATGAACACAAGGGACGTTATGGCTACCGACGGATTCTATTGGCATTACGGGCTTTCGATATATGGTTAAATCATAAGACGGTACTGCGTCTGATGACGGCGCTGAAATTAAAGTCGATCGTTCGTCCTAAGCGCTATCAGTCCTATAAAGGCGATATAGGAAAAGGAGCACCACATGTACTGCAGCGTAATTTTGATGCGCAGAAGCCTAATGAGAAATGGGTAACGGATGTCACAGAATTTAATGTTAAAGGCCAAAAGATTTATCTGTCTCCAATCATTGATCTGTTTAATCGGGAAGTAGTGACGTATAGGACAGCAAAGTCTGCACGTTTACCGTTAGTTACAGATATGCTTGAGGAGGCCGTTGAGGGGCTTAAAGAGTGTGAGTGTCCGATATTTCACAGCGATCAGGGTTGGCAGTATCGAAATCCACTGACTCAGAAAATTCTTTCTGAGAGAGGTCTTACACAGAGTATGTCAAGAAAAGGGAACTGTTTGGATAATGCGGCCGCCGAAAGCTTTTTCGCCGTACTCAAAACAGAGATGTATCATCAACAAGAGTTTAAGAATGCAGACGACCTGATAAATCAGATCGACGAGTACATCGAGTATTACAATACAAAACGTATTAAAGTAAAACTAAAAGGCCTGACTCCGGTTGAATACCGCAAGCAGGCCTTATTAACAGCCTAATAAAAAAGTGTCCAACTTTATGGGGTCACTTCACAATGGATGCGTTTTTTTTGTAGAGAACTTAATTAAGCACTGTACTAAGGCGAAGATAAATCTATTCTGTGATAAACCAAGAGAGAATAGACTCCCGCTCGCCTAAAGCGACGCGCAAGAGACTATCCATATCCTAAAACTAACTCTGAGTGCATGCCATCACTTAGTTGTAGTAGCTCAGACTTGATCTGACAGTTACCCGTTTTTTATCTGGTGTCTGTCAGTTTAGATCTGGGCTAAATTCTTCTCGGCCCAGACCCGTTTACCATCAAGCAACGTTTCCATTGGCGTTCTACCGCAACATACCTTGCCCTGATGAGTTCGTTCATTGTTGTAGTATTCCATCCAGCCGTCCAGATCTTTTTGTAGTTCCTCAAGTGATTCGTAGAGCTTTTTACGGAAAGTTACTTGATAGAACTCATTCAAGATCGTTTTATGAAAGCGTTCACATATACCATTTGTTTGTGGGGACATCGCTTTAGTTTTGGTGTGATCAATATCGTTTATAGCAAGATAAAGCTGGTAATCATGCTGATCGACCCGACCACAGTATTCAGTTCCTCGGTCTGTAAGAATACGCAGCATAGGAAGCTCCTGTTCTTCAAAGAACGGTAATACCTTATCGTTGAGTGTATCTGCAGCAGTAATCGGTGTTTTAGTGGTATAGAGCTTACAGAAAGCGATTTTGCTGTAAGTATCCACAAAGGTCTGTTGGTATATACGGCCAACGCCTTTCAGGTTACCTACGTAAAAGGTGTCCTGAGACCCCAGATAACCTGGGTGTATCGTCTCAATTTCACCGCATGCTTCATCATCAGATTTCTTTTTCTCAAGCGCTGCAACCTGAGCATCGCTCAGGATGATGCCGTCGTTAGCAACTTTATCTTCTAAAGCTTTCAGTCTCTTTTTAAAGTTCTCAAGATTATGTCGAACCCAAATTGAACGGACGCCACTACCTGATACAAAGACACCCGACTTACGTAGTTCATTACTGGTACGGTGCTGACCATGAGCGGGTTGTTCAATGGCATAAGCAACGACAGCTTGTTCTGTTGCTTCATCCACTCTGTTCTTGGGATTCGGTGCTCTACGGCTTTTGTTGATCAGGCTATCGATACCACCTTCTTCAACAAGTTCCTGATAACGATAAAACGTATCTCGTGATACGCCCATGACTTTGCATGCTTTGGACACATTCCCAAGCTCTTCTGCCAAATTCAGCAAGCCAGCTTTGTGTTTAATGATTGGATTGTTAGTATGGATCATGAGAGTTACCTTTTGTTTTGATTTAAGATTCGACACCTTTATCAAAACGGGTAACTCTCTCTTTTTCAAGATGATGTGTCAGATCTAGTCTGAGCTAATTCAACTTAGTATTTACCCACTAGATTGATAAACCAACCTTTGGCGTCATAATCCAAGTCAGTAAGATCATCAGTGAACTCAGTCGCATTGTAACCAACACCAATTTTGGTATTTTCATTCACATGTCGGTATATAGCACCTAAGAAACCATCACGGGAGTCATCCGCTGCATTCTCCGTACGACGCCTCCACTCTAAGGCCATATCCCACTCTTTAACGACATGGAAATCACTACGAATTACCACTAAACCACCTTCACTTGAGAACCAATCAGCACTGTCATCACGGCTATAACGTAACTCACCTAAACGGTAAGCGTATTTACCCCCCACAGTCCATTTAGGAGTCAGATCATAGGTTGCATCGACCGCAAACACCTGACTACGCTGTGCATAATCAACCGTTCCACTTTCAGAAGGCGTAAGTTGCTCTGGCGCAGCAAGATCATACAAATAGGTATATTTAAATAGCAGATTCAGCTCATCATTATCTACTGGACGATAAGCATAACCCCATGAACTTTCAATGTATTCGCCATCGAACTCATCTCCTCGACTTGAATTACTGTAAGACAGGTCTAGCTGTGCGATAGCCTTCCAATCATCATTAATATCCGTTGAGTAGTTATTACGCATTAACCAAGTAGTACGCTCTTCGGTCAAGCTTTCATCTTCACGATACTCCAACGCTCCGGCGTATCTATGATCATCCCCTTTGTAACTCAGGCTACCGGTTACTGCCACACGTTCTATTTCGCTAGTAGTTTCCTCATTCAACTTACCATGCTCTAACGATACACCGTAATGCCACTTTTCCGACGGCGTATAATCGACACCGTAAGCTTGCATTAAGCCTGGCTGATCACCTGTCTGTAATCGACCTTCTGCGTAAACCGACGTGTCATGGGTAATCTTAGAACGAACACCACTAACAAGCTGCCCGTTGCGACTACGATTACCATTCTCCAAATCGTCCGAGTCTTGTGAATAATTGAGGTATAGACTAGTACGATCTGACCATTGGTAGTTAACACCTAGCTTGGCACCAACCCCTTGGTTACCCGTAGATATTTCTCCATTTGCCGTCGCCTTTTCAGTCAGCTGACGTTCGGTTCCAACCCCTATGCGGTTGTTCTTACCACGTTCCTGATCTCGCTGAACCGTTCCCTGAATAAAGCCCCAGTTAGTGGTTTCCGGATCGTCACTATGAATAAGTTTTACTGCGATATCGTCACGACTACCTTCATCAACACTACTGCCTGATTGCGAGTCATGTCGGAGACCAATCCCCATATCCCAAGATTCATCAAGACTGACAATATGACTAATTTCAGCGACTTGTTTATCGTTGTTCCCATCAGTTTTAATTTCGTCATACTCAAATGCGATTTTCGAATCATCATTTAGGTCAGTAGCATAACGCGCACCAGTTTTCAGTGTATCTGTATCAGTCAAACGCCCAGGCGCTGAGAAGCCCGCCTCACGCGACTCAATATAAAAACTCCCTTCCCCTGATGCATTTTCATCCCCAGTAAGATCTGCCATAGAAAAGGAGCCATCAATACGACCCGCATTGGCAGAACCACCACTTTGCATTTTCTCGGCGTAAATAAAACCGCCATCATCTGAAATAAACTCGCTAAAGCCATTACCATGAGTATTAGCTATTTCAATATTCAACTGCGTGCTATCGGACTGACGATAAGTGAAGTCTAATCCCCTTAGCTCTTGCTTTTCACCGTTCTGGTCTTGATTACTTACAGTCAAACCAAGTTCAACATTATCGTTGAGCCAATGACTTACTCGACCATAAGTTGCCATATCGGATAAGTCCGTAGTACCCGGTGTATATTCATAATTAACGACCAAGTAAACCGGATTTCCCGCAAGGCTCCCCGCTTGTACTAAACCTGAATTAGTCGCTGTGGACGACAAGGGCTCACTTAATAAAATACGACCTTGAATTGCATCAATATCGTAATCATTACCTTCCGTCAGCGTAGTGTTTGACAACACCTCACCGGAATCTTTATCACGAATTTCAAGACTAACCAGTTCACTCCCGGTCGTAATGTCCTGATGTCGAAGGAAATAGACCGAACCACCTGTGCCACGATAATCCTCACGCGCCGCCAAAGTACCGGGTTCAGCTACAAACACACGAACTTGAGTGGCATTCTCGTTATGAGCGACCTGCGCTTCACTGTTATAGTGCAGTTGAGCACCATAGAGCGCACGATCCACCTGACTAAGCTGGGTATCTTTTTGAGATTCTTTAAAATTACCCCAGAGGATATGAGAGCGTTCATCTTCCACTTTTACATAAAGCTTACCTTGTGTCGGTGCATCTTCATGTAATGACGATCCATCACCAAACGTTGGCCAATGACGAGAGGTATCCAAGCGACGCAATAAAGCGCGAGAATTTTTTTCATCAAAGTTAGATAGCAATTGACTCAACTCTTCCTCACCAGTATCGGCACTAGCGGTCAATCGGTAACGTTCGTTTAATGGTCCCTTAGCATAAAAGGCCAAACGACCATCCACATAGGTTTTACCATCTTTATAATGTGGATTGTCTTCGTTAAGTAACTCAGCGGCTCCCGTGGTTTTATTTTGCCCTAAGGTTAAATCAGCAAAGCCGACGATGAACCAGTCATCTTGGTTCAATTCAAGGTTGCGATAATAACGCTGCTGTTCGTCCCCTTTAGCAGTAAGCACCTCAACGCGATGATAACCTTTTGGCAAGATCTGCTGAGCAACCGCTTTACCTTTATTATCAACCGGAACGGGCGAACCAAAAACAAACAAGGAGTGCTCATCCAACTCTTTTACGTTTACCGTCACCATACCGCCACTGACAGGGATTTTTTCCTCCCTCAGACGACTTTCACCATAACCAGCAAACTGTACACTTTGAGCATCTTCCGATGTCGGTTCTGACATTACCCAGATAGGTAACAATTCCGTTTCGTCATAACGCTGTTGATGGTCATAAACCCTCAACTGATAATAAAACTTATTCGTTTTAGTCAGGGTGTTTTTCCACTGGCCCTGCAGTTGTTGGTTTAAGGGTACTGTAGCAACCAGTTTCCCTCGTTTGTCCAAAATTCTAACTTCTGCTTTCTTCACCCAAAAAAGATAGTTGCTATAACCTTGAAACTCGAGGGTTTGTGAAGGCCCTATACGCCTTGTTTGGGTACTGATGTTCAAACGTTTATGTAGATTACGGCTGTCATACTGAATTTGAATCGCATTATCAGCTAATTGAACATCCTGACAGCGCTGCTGGTCTGCGACCTGAGCCGCTTCGCCCCCAGTCGGCTGACCATCAATACTTATCTGTAAATCTGACGTTGGTTGCCCTGATCGTTCACAAATAAAAGGCTCAATAACCTGCACCGGACGTGACCATACGGTAAAGGTCACTCGACGGTTTTGCGCCATACCTTCTGCCGTTTTATTAGTAGCAATGGGAGCTGAATCGCCTTGGCTCTGAGCACTAATCTGAGTATCCGTTAAGCCGAGCTGTCGCTGCAATAATTCAGCCACCGCTTTTGCTCGGTACAGACCCAACTCATAGTTATCCTTAAAGTATTGTCTCGACCTTGCCGATAAACGCTGGCTATCGGTATGACCAACAACTTCAATACGGACAATATCCTGTCCACGTAATGTTGAAACTAATTGTTCTAATGGCCCAAGATCCGTCGGGTTAACTTGAGCTAGTCCCGACGCAAAATGAAAGCGAAGGTTACTGGACTCAACCTGAACATTATCTTTCGATTGTCCCTGCTGTTCAGCCGTTTGCTCTTCCACACCCCAAAGTGTGTACGTTTTAGCAACTAACTGCTGCTCTTGATTGTTTTCGTAACCATGAATAAAAACTTGGTTATCATCATCCATCGCCCCGCGATCCGCAGACACCGTTTTATCATTATCCGACCACACCAATGAGGAACTACAAATTGCACTTAAACCGAAGCTTAAAAGAGATATTTTCTTATTCATGACTGGGCCTCCACTGACAGTACAGGCTCGATCATTTCAATCTCGATATTTAGGTCATATCCTGGTTTATCTAGCCTTTTCCATAATTCTTCCCACAATGTTTTTATGTGGTTACTAACCTGACTTGCACGAGCAGAAGCGTCACTTTCATCTTCTTGCTGACCTCGTTGATAACCTATACGAAGGACTGCGGGCTGTTGCTGTAAAATCTCCAATAATTGGTCAAGTTTCTCATGATGTTTGTCTGCGATCTCGTCGCCTTCAAACATGCGCTGATTAATATCTAACCGCACAACTCGATGCAGACTGGCACCAAAGTTAAGCTTACTGATCTTACCTTGAGTAAGACGAATCACTCGGGGATTCTCGGTAGTAACTCGGTACCCTGAAGGCAAGGTCTGAGGGTCTAATTTTAAAATGAAATTACTACCCTTCAATTCATCAGGCACCGCCGCACAAGCGATGTGATACCGACCATGCTTATCCGTTGTAATAAGCTCGCCATTGACGGTGGCAACACGCACCCCAGGCAGACCCGGCTCACCCTTATCTTGATAGCCATTAGTATTTTGATCATCAAACACTTTGCCAATAATATCGCTACACTCGAACGTAGGGTCCGGCACTAACTGTACGGTAGCAGTCGCTACATTTGAGGCCCGATTATTCTCGATAGAAGCCCAGGCCTGGTTGACATATTCACCATCGCTAACCCCTGTACCGGGTACTAATAGCAAAGTAATTGTATGAGACTCACCCGCATTAAAATCTATATTGCTCCACGTCAGCGCACGCCCCTCGACCACAGGTTCTAACGCCACCCCATCAATACGGGATGAGCCTGCAACATACTTGAAACCGGGCGGGGTTTGGTCAATTAACTCAACATCCTCAAGCCCCACAGTATAAGTATTGATGGCCTGAATAGTGTATGGAATCAATTCACCTTGGCTTACTGCGTCTTTCGCGGCAGTTTTAACCATATTGATTGCACCGCCCAAGACCGGATCCAAGGGAATATGATTATTCAGCACGTTGCCCGAAGGTAACCCAGGATCTAAAACAAAAGAGAAAAAGTATTGTGTACTATTCGCTCCTGCTGCGAACCCTGCTGATGTTGCAGGACAAGCATTAGCATCATGTAGCGCTGCACTAGAAACCGGTGCTGCATTATTGTTTTGTACTAATGCAGGATTAGGCGCTGCACCAACCGATGGCGTATTAGTACAAGCAGGAATAAAGATCGATTCTCCAGACAAATAACCGCTAGGTGATGCCACTGAAAGCGTATAAGTCCCTGCTGGAGCGCCCGCGTTTAAAAGGTATTGGTACATACCTAGACTTGATGTAGTTTGCGACAGATTACTGCTACCACCAATAAGGTGAGAATCCGCATCAAAGCCGGCTGGACCGCTAAGCGTAACGACAGCCCCTTCAACCGGTTGACGACTGATCGCGTCATAAACCACACCACTCGGATCTATAGGTAAACTCTGTTCCTCAACCGTCTCACCTGCAAGCAAGGTCATATTACTTAAAGTAAAGCCTGTATTATCTGCCCCAGCAGGGTTCGCGTTATCGTCATCAACACCTGGGGTAAAAGCAGCACCGCTTTCATTAGGCACAGGCTGGCCCAAATTATTACCTGTGCTTGGCTCTTGGAATTCAACTTCATAGCCACTACCCGGTGAAATATTAGTAAAGCTATAACTGCCATCACTGCCAGTCGTTGTGGTGGCCACGGTTTCACCATTGCGTTTTAACAAAACCTTCCAGTTTTCGAAATGAGATTCCCCCACATCACGAATACGGTCATGGTTATCGTCACGCCAAACATGACCACTAACACTCGCACCGGCATTAATCGCGGCAGGGTCCACATCCGTATTATTACCTTGCAAATGACTCGCTTCATTACCACCACTAACGACTGATTCAGCATTTAGCACTTGGCCTTCCAAACCACTACCAACACTGACATCAATAAAAATATCTTCTCCACTGCCGCCAGACGTGATCTCTGTGCTACTAGTACAAGTCACCTCTTGACCCGCGATAGAACAATTCCAATCACCATTCGATCGTGTCCCTGTAGGAGTAATTCCCGCAGGAATAGTAGTGACAACAGTCACTACGCCATTACTATCTGCATCACCAATATTAGATGGGGAGACGGTGTAATAATCATTGGATGAACCCGCAGCCAAATCAGCTGGACTATGGGTTAACTCCACTGTTAAATCGACAACGCCCGAAGGTTGCTCCGCAAAATAGTTATCCCCCGATACTTTGTTCATATCAGAAATAGTGATATTCGAAATACTACTAGGTGTGGTTGCTGTATTAGTGGCCGTACCGCCTCCGCTTCCTGCGGTAGTAATGCCATTCGTTGTATCTGCTGGCTGATCCGGCTGAGTCAGGGTGTAGCTCCCTGCTGGAAGATCATCAAAAGTAAAATTACCTTCATTATCCGTCGTGGTAGTTTCATTAACGGAGTTGCCGTTAATATCAGTACCGGTCAAGTTGATAGTTTGGCCATTGATGCCATTATCACTACTATTAGGTGAACCATTGTTGTCGTAATCAACAAACACCTTGCCCGAGATACGTCCACTATCAGGAATTTCAGCAAAGTTATTATCTGAAACTGTCGTATTCGGCGGCAGAACGATTGTGCTAATCTGGCTTGGCACTGTCGTTATAGCTGAAACTGATCCGGTCGTACCTCCATTACTTACCGTACCTGCCGTCGTGATGCCATTAGCCGTACTATCCGGCTGATTGGGTTGCCGAATACTGTATGTGCCGGGCGCTAAATCGGTAAACTCATAAAAACCGTCACTATCTGTAGTTGTACTGGCAATAACATTATCACCACTGTCCAACAACTCGATCGTTTCACCGATCAGTCCAGTATCCGCGCCATTTTTAATGCCGTTATTATTTTCATCTTTAAACACATAACCGCTTAAGATTGAAGGCACTACTTCAGCGAAATTATTACCTGTAGCACCACTAACTTCAGCAGAACCACCATCATCATTAAGTACGATACCCGTGATCTGGCTCGTTATATTAGTAGGGTTAGCAGCGGAACCAGCAGTACCAGTGCTACCGTTATTGGCAACAATGTCACCGGCACTGGCAATACCATTTTGCGTACCTGTTGGCTGCTCTGTTTGGCATACTGAATAAGTGCCAGCAGGTAATGAGCCAAAGAGATAATTACCCGAGGAGTCGGTTGTCGCAGGATTACTAACACCCGCAATCGCCACCAAGGCACCGCTACAGGAAGCACCTGATATCAGCGAAACCTCAGCGCCGGCTAACGGCGTATCTGTAGCGGTATATATGCCGTCTGGTGTGACATCATGATCCTGAAAAATTCGGCCACTGATATAACCTAGCGCACTAACAAACAGACTGCTGTTCGTGGGTGACAGATTGCTACCAGCCGACGTTTCTAAAGCCCCTGCTGGGATATTATTGACATGCTCACCTACAGCAGTAGCAGTGACGTCAACACTAATTGAACACCCCCCTGCTGGAATACTGGCCCCATTGGCGTAACTTACCAAATTAGCACCGGCATTCGCCGTTACTGACGCTAAGGTACAGTCAGTACTCAAATTAGGCGTTGTAGCAACAAGCATCGCCCCTGGAGAGGTTGGTAACTCATCCGTAAATATGGAGCTTAACGTAATAGCGCTGCTATTTTCGTTAGTGAAATTAATAGTAAGTGTTGATACTCCCCCACTCGGAATAACAGCAGGGTTAAACTCTTTTAATACCGCCGGTGGCGTTGCAATAATAAGCTCTGCTGCTGTGCCCTCTTCATTGCTCACCCCTTCGTTCGTAGTAATTTCACTAGAACCTATATCATTTACATAACTGCCTGATACGTTACTAATAACATCAACACTAACTGTACAGCTGCTGGTCGCACCCAAAGTGGCTCCCGATAATTGCACGCTGGAGCCCGTAGCGGTGGCATTCACAACACCATCGGTACAGGTTGTCGATGCATTAGGAGTTGGCGCTATAGAGACACCACTAGGTAAGGCATCCACTAAATTCATACCACTAACCGCTTCATCATTCGGGTTCTCGATATAAATGGTCATGGTCGCGGGAGTACCAGCTAAAGTAGTAGCTGAATCAGTTGTAAACCCAGCGGGATTGCCAGCATCCAACGTCTGGTCCTTAAACGCCACATGAGTAACTAGAGGTTCTTTGGCAAACAGTTCTGCAGATGCAGGCTCTTCGTTAGTTGCTGATGTGCCCCCTGACGTCGCAACAACGGCACCAGCAGGGATAGTGTTTACGTAAGTTCCGCCTATATTAGTAGTAACATCTATTTCCAAATAACAGGTTGAAACTGTTGTCCCAACCATTCCCGCCAGGCTACCACTCGTCAACGAAACCGAATTGCTACTGTAGTTCACCACACCTCCTAAACAGCTTGTTTGAGGATTAGGGCTTGCAGGAACAGTAACGTTTGCAGGCAACGTATCAGTAACAGAAACCTCGTTGATACTGAGAGGCGTGGCATTGTGAAGAGTTATGCGTAAGCGGCTACGCTCACCCGGCTCAATGACGGCAGGAGTAAACTCTTTAGTCACGCCGATATTGCTTTGCGTTGTTAAACTCGTGGTAGCGGCACCACTATTCGTGAGCCCTTGATCCGTGACCACAGCTCCCACAGGAATAATATTAGTAATACCACCCACAGTTTTCGCGGTAATATTCACACTAAAAGTACAGCTACCATTGGCAGGTAAAGAAACACCACTAATGGCGACAGATTCTCCACCGCTTTCTGCACTCAAAACACCATTAGGACAATCAGTGGTTAACCCTGGTGTCGCAGCGACAACCATGCCGCTTGCCGCTGACCCCGATAAACCGTCTACAGTAAAATAGTCAACCACTTTTAGACCCGTAGCCTCCGCCGTGCCATTGGTTAAAGTGACCGTTAATTGACTCTCTTGACCAGGAAAAGCCAATGTACTTGGGTTAGTGGTTTTGGCAACAGCAATATTAGTTGCCGCCACGAAAGTTAAGGTTGCATTCACCGCGGTCGTATTGCGAATCCCTCCATCGGCGGTAACATCGCCCGCGGCGAGCGTATTGATCCAATTGCTGCTGCCTGTCGCAACAACATCAAAAAGAACATCGCATGAACCATTACCGGCGATATTAGCACCAGTAAAACTGATAGATGAATCGCCGGGATTTGATGAGCTAAAAGAGGAACTACCCGCACAAGTGGTATACGCATTAACTGGATTTGCAAGCGTCATACCGCTCGGCAAATTATCCACCAGCGAGGCATTATTGAGCTGAATATCGCTTGTATTATTTAAAGTAATGCGAACAGTGCTTGTTCCACCAGAGCTAATAGCACTAGGCGAGAACTCTTTATTAACACTCAAAGCGCTTAAATAGGTTAATGTTGCCGTATCTGTATCAAAAGGATCCAGAGTATCTGTTACACCATTAGCAAAGGTTTGGGTCCCTGCAACTTGTGCTGTATTCGGATAAACACCGGCAGGGCCAATAACATCAACACTCAAACTACAACTACCCGGTGCGCCTGTGCCTGTCTCTTCTCGGGCAGGAACGATTGCACCATTCATAGATACTGATGTTGCACCTGGTGTAGCAGTGATAGTAGCAGGGCCACAGGTACTAGAAGCATTCGCTGGACTGGCGACTTGAAGCTGCCCGCTACCATCCGTAGGGAAAGTATCGGACAAGGAAACGTTCGTGAGAGGGTTAGCCGAAATATTTGATATTATGAACGTTAGGGTTGTAATTGTACCTTCTGAAAGGGTCTGATTTTGAGTTCCATCAAAACGTTTTGTCGCTGACGCAACCGTTGTTTCAACCGCAGTAGAACCTGATGAGCTCGTACTACTCTGATTACAATTAGCGCCTGCGTTATAACAAACATCACCGGCCTCAAGCGTATTTTGTGTCGATGAACCATCCACCGCTGCACTATCGGTCATCGCCCAGAAAGTCACACTACATTGACCCGGTGTATTCTCGTCAATACGTGTAGGAAGTGTCCCGATTACAAAGTCAGCGTCGGTGTCCCCAAGAGCACTATTAACTGCCAGTCCAGAACAACCGGTACCCGATAATATCGGGGTAAAATTGTTACTTCCTATAGTCCCCGCCAAGAACGTCATACCCGCAGGTAAGGAATCCTTAATAGTGACATTATTGATATTTGAATTAGTAAAATTCTGCGTAGTAATGGTGTATTTAACAGGACTTCCCGGAGCCGCTTTTGTTGGCGAGGCTGATTTCAACACCCGTAAATCGTCTGCCACTAAAATTGAAGCTGAACGGGTACGGCTGACAATTGCAGGATCACCAACATCCACCGCTCCTTCAGGGATCAGGTTTGTGTAAGTGATCGGTACACCCGCACTGGCGACCGTACCCACAAACTCCACCGTAATAGAACAAGATCCACCCGCAGGGATGACCCCACCTGTTAGCTTAATACCTGTATCGTTATCAATGGCAGTAACTACGCCGCCACTACAAGTGGTTAACTGGTTAGAGACTCTTAACCCGGAGGTGTTGTCGTTATCAACCCCATCGATCGGTGAATCCTCGAATTCATTGACAGTAAGATCAGTGTTTCCCGAGTTAGTCAGCGTAATAGTAAAAGAATCTGTTTGGTTGTTAGATAAGCTACTATGGGCAAATGATTTATTAACATTAAGCGGGGAAATAACTGTAATATCTGCCGTCGCATTAGATTGCGCAGGAAGACCAATATCATTGGAAAAATCGGTACTACGGTTGATAGTATTAGTTTGAGCACCGGTTGTGTAATCGCCATCGGTAGTAGCAGCTTCTATATCAACAGTGATCGTACACAGGCCATTACTGCCACCAGATTTGGCGGGAATCGTACCTGTAACCGTTATACTGCCATCCCCAGCATTTGGGCTAAATGTTGGCGACGCACCGCCATTATTACAACTGGCCGTCGCATTAGGGACTGCTGCCACCTTTATGATGGCATTACCCCCTAACATTGGGAAGGTATCAGTAATGCTGAAGCCTTCAAGGTCAACAGGGTTAGTATTGCGTAGCTCAACGGTTAAGGTCTCGGGATCACCACCGAGAACGATATTGGATGATGAAAAGCTTTTTACAATCGAAGGCTTTGTTAACGCGCTAACATTAATACTTTGACTCACTGTACCCGTATTAGCGACGGCTCCTCCATCATCATTACCGGTCACAGCACCATCAGTAATTTCGTAAGCGTATGTTGCACTACTACCCGAAGATGTACCCGCCGTTACAGGGACCAAAATGGTACAGGTACCATCAACACCATTTGACCTTGCAGGAATAACCCCGCCACTTAAATTGATCGCTTGCGAGTCAGTAGTCGCAGTCAAAACACCACTACCCACCAGAGTTGTAGGTCCTGAAGGGTCATAACAGCTATAAGTCGCCAACTCACTGATTTTTAAACCATTCGGCAAGGTACCAGGCAATGAGGTATTAAATTCAACATTACTTACCTGAGCCCCAGCATTACTGTTAGCCAAAGTGATTTCAATAATAGTTACTTCACCTGGATAAATCCCCGTAGGCTCACCGCTTTTTAGTGTGACCGACGCACCCAAAGCCGCTACAGCCTGAGAAGGCAGTACAGATAGGACGGAGATGAACAGAACGCCAGCGAACCTGGCTAGTCGATTGATAGAAAAATGCTTTGAGATATTCACGACAGTCCCTTATTTAACTAAATATTTAGTCCGTAAAACGAGCTCTAACTTCGTACCGATGATAATCCTCGGCACTTTTTAATAGTTATTTGAAAGTAACGATTGCCTGTCAAATCAAACAGACGCTTTAATTTTTATATTTCATACTCTTATTACTCATCAGTGCGACTAACAGCTTTACATTGAAAGGCCGTCTCTTTTTCAGCCAAGGAAGAAGGTACCGTCCAATATTAAGACCACTATTTAACCCACCTGATATATGGCTGATTGATTAATATAAGTACCCTCACAATAACCCCTAAAAAAAGGGGTTTAATGTTCGCCGATAGCTCCTGAATGAAAGATGAATATTTTCACTTATTATATCAAAAAGTGCGCACCATTCACTCAAGGAGCTTAACTCATAAAATTGTATATTCCTGCCTAATAAAATCAATGAGTTAAAAAGCTTGCGCTGACAGCACAAGTTTCAAAAATGATTAAAACGCTTTACATAGCAAGCAAAGAGGAAGTTTTTCGGTGTTGCCCATACACAGTTAAATGAACAATATTTTGAGGGGAAAATTTATACGGGTGCTGGCTTTAATTTATAAATAAGAGGTAGGGAATGAAATAAAAAATGAATCAGTTACCGAAAAGAAACCGCTCAAAAGCACTTATTTCTCACCACTCCCCTTGGCTTTTACTGAATGTTAGTGATACTTCTTGGCTATTGAGTGTGTAAAAACAGTGCTGTTTTCACACTGTGGTTCGGGGTAAAAAATAGCAGTGTTGAAGGGCTTTATAGAGTAATTTTTTCAACACCCCATCCAGCAATGGATACAATAATATCCACTTTCTGTTTTATTTCGCTATAATAGATATAACTGTATCCATTTGATCTTTGCGGATGAATTTTACCTTACTTGATGATACCGATGTAAGCCAGGCCTATGCGGCTTATTTACGTGAGTTACGTCAACGAGCAAAGCTATCACGAGCTGCGTTGGCTGAGCGAAGCTGTGTACCTGCGGCCACCATTAAGAAATTTGAGCTAACTGGGCAAATTTCATTTCGCCAATTATTGTTGCTTTGGCAGACCCTCGACTCATTGGATAGGCTTTATCAGCTCACACAACCTAACAAAGAGCGCGCCACTATGCCCTCTAGTATTGATGAGGTGCTAAAAGATGAGTTTTAAACCCATTCAGAAACTCACTGTAACTCGTACGTTAAGCTCAGGTGAACAGGTTACTGTAGGGGTCTTGGCGCAGAATCCGCAAGGCGTTTTTTTTCAGTATGCAGACAGCTATTTGATGCAGTTTGGCAATTTATCACCTTTTACCTTGCAAGCGAACGCGCAAGTTCAAGCCGCACCTAAAGCGCCGCATCAAGGAGTACATGGCGTATTTGGAGATTGTTTACCCGATGGTTGGGGTATGTTGTTGCAAGATCGTATTTTCCGGCAAAAGGGCATCCTGCCTAATCAATTAACGGCGATGGACCGGCTAGCCTTTGTTGGTGATAAAGGCATGGGAGCATTGTCTTTTTCTCCGGTGTCTGAGTTTTCAGCCACCACGCACGCGGATATTGATTTAGCGACGTTAGGCTTAGAAGCGCAAACGCTGTTCGATGCTTCAATGTCAGATTATATGGACGACAACCACGATGAGTTAGATGGGTATACTCAACAGGTATTGGCAGCATTAGTCGCCGGAGGTAGTTCGGGGGGGGCAAGGCCCAAGGCGCAGATTTATATGCCTGCTGGGGAAGTTCAGCATTGTCGAACCTTTGCACAGGCAGGTGATGAAGCTTGGCTGATTAAGTTTACCTCTAAAAATCTCGCGCTCGGCCATGAAGAAGGTTTGTGCGAGGCGGTCTATTTACAAATGGCTGAGCAAGCTAAGTGCCAACCACCGCTATGGCAACTCATTGAAGCACCAACTACAAGCGGTGCGTCTGCCTGGTTGGCGCTTAAGCGTTTTGATTATGTCGCTAATACCGACTTAGTCAGTAATCACAGTTCGGGCCGCTGGCATATGCACAGCGCTTGCGGACTGTTGGATGCAGACTTTCGAACGCCAAGTTTAGATTACATTGACTTGATTAAAGCCAGCCGTCAGCTGTGTAAATCCCCAGCGGCTGGACAGCTGCAATTTCGCCGTGCCGTTTTTAACCTGCTGTCGTCTAATCAAGACGACCACAGTAAAAACTGGGCGTTTTTGCAAGCGGATGACGGTCAATGGGATCCTGCGCCTTTTTACGATGTTACTTACAGCCCACATCCATTCAACGAACATGCCACTGCGTTCGGAGGTTATGGCAAAGCGCCACCGCTTAAGGTGATGCAAAAACTAGCGACCAGTGCTGGCTATGGGAGTTGGCATGATGCAAGGAAAGTCATTGAAGAAGTTGCAGAAGCCATCAGCCAATTTACTCACCTTGCACGGCAGCAAGGGATCAGTAAAACAACAGTGTCTGCGATTGCTAAGAGATTGGATCAGCGCAAACAAGAAAATGCAGCGCTTTATTATCGCTAAGGCTCATCCTAATGCTCAGTTAAACGGTGTTTGTGGCAGGGGCGCTTTTACGCCCCTTTGCGTAGCACAAACATGTGGTACCCAAACTCGCCAAGGTAGCGTTCATAAATCGCAATTTCTCGCTCGATATCTGCGATGGCGTTTGAATTAGGCATGCTTGCTTTTACTTCCGCAACCCGCGCTTTGAGTGGTTGGTAGTAATCGTGCCATGCTTGTTCCCTTAAGGTGAAATGATCAATCACATCAAAGCCTGCTTGGCGCATTTGGCTTAAGCGTTTTTCGATGGTTTGCATATCTGGGTATTCACCTTCCCAGAATGCGACTGCCTCTTGGCTTGGGTTATCGGTTAACCATACTAGGTCACTGACTACCATGAAGCCGCTACCAGTCAGCAATTTACGCCACTGGGTTAACGCTTGCTCAACACCCATTATATAAGCTGAGCCTTCTGACCAGATGCAATCAAAGCTTTCAGGTGCAAAGGACAGATCCGTCATGCCGGCGCAGCTTAAGGTAACGCGGGTATCCAACCCCTGCTCAGTGAGGCGTTCACCGAGTTCATCCAGCGCACTTTGCTCGTTATCCAGCGCCACAATCTCGGCTTGGGTGTGCTTTGCCAATAACCGGGTTGAAAAGCCTTTGCCGCAGCCAATATCAATGATCTTGGTGGATATTGTTGGCAGCGTTGATAAGGCTTTTAGCGTATCTGCATCAGAACTTGGTCCCCAGCGCTCTAAACGTTGGAATACCGTCATAAAATCGGCCATGTATTGCTCGTGTTTGTTCATATCTTTTGATAACCATTTCAAATGCAGGGCTTGTTGTTCATTAAAGCCTTGCTGCTTTAACCAGTCCAGATGGGCGTCTGGCGCTAACTTATCGGTCTGTTGGTGCCAAAGACGCAGCGAACCTCCACCAAGCAAGGCGGCAAGTAACTCGCGAGCTTGTTGCTTTTGAACGATG
Organism: Neptuniibacter marinus; assembly: GCF_965223595.1. Classification (NCBI taxonomy): domain Bacteria; kingdom Pseudomonadati; phylum Pseudomonadota; class Gammaproteobacteria; order Oceanospirillales; family Oceanospirillaceae; genus Neptuniibacter; species Neptuniibacter marinus. The sequence goes on from NZ_OZ245004.1 coordinate 131,340, forward strand.
TCTTCGTCCAGCTGCTGCAAGCGCTTTTCAAGTACAGAGCGCTGCACCTTGCTGCCCAAAAAGGATTTACATTCCTTAAGTGTCAAACCGCCTGCTTGCAGTTGTTGTAACAAGTGCAACTGCTGAGCATCTTTATCTGAATACAGACGATAGCCGTTGGTTTGGCGAATACCCTGCAACAAACCTAGCTTTTCGTAGTAGAGCAAGGTTGACCGTGACAGCCCGACTTTTTCAGCTAACTCAGAAATGCTATACACAAATAAAACGTCCTTTCCGTTAATTTTTTACGATGTGGTGGCTGTCTCAAACAGACCAGAACACGAATGACGATAAACTATGAAGTTATAGACAGGTCAAATGTTGTTAGCAAAAAATATCGTTCAGTTTTGATTGGTTAAAAGCTTGAAGCAGCATTCAGATCCACAAATTGTTACCTATGAAGTCACTTTGTGTAGACCTCTAACCGCTGCATTTTCCCGTTCAGTAAAATACACAGATGATTACTTACCTTGCATCCCACACTTTTACGCGCAGAAAAGTGTGTAATTTTACATTTTTATGCGCATAAAAGTTTAATTTGATGGCCTTTGGCATTCAGGGATTCACATTTTCGCCTTGGCCAACGCGCAAACCAAACCTAAAAACAGGATATAAATCCAATTATATTGAGTAAAATGGGAATATAGTCCCTTTGGTTGGTGTTATGGCTAAACGTGATTTGCACAATGTACTGTTTCCAAAGCAGCGCAAAATTCTGACTCATTTTGGTGAAGACTTGCTGTTGGCTATGAAACGACGTGGTTTTACAAAAAAGCTGCTGTGTGAACGTACTGGCTTTGATCATAAAACCGTGAACAAAGTCTTCGCAGGTGATCCGGGCGTTGCCATAGGCACTTACTTAAAAGTGATGGCCGTTCTTGGCATGGAAAGCAACTTTGCAGAAATGGCCGCTCATGATGAAGTGGGTATCAAGCTGCAAAACATAAAATTGCTGGAAGGTTCAAGATGAGCCGTGAAATCGTCGAAGTCTATGCCGACTGGCAGCCAATTGAGCCCCCTTTGCTAATAGGACAGCTGACTTACAGCGATTCAAGCCGAGGTGGCGTGTTTAGTTTTGCCTACGATAAAGCATTTTTAACTTCAGCCTATCGTTTGCAAATTGATCCCATCCTGACCCTCCACTCCGGTGAACTCTACAACGATGAAGCCAATAAAAACTTTCGTGCATTTCTTGATTCATCGCCTGATAGATGGGGGCGTATTTTAATGCAGCGGCGTGCGGCCATTGAAGCGCGCAAAGGTATTCGAGCAACAAGTCGATTAAACGAGCTAGATTACCTGCTGGGCGTACACGACTCTTACCGGATGGGTGGTATTCGATTTAAGCGAACAGGCTCGGCTGCGTTCTTAGATGACAACGCTGAGTTTGCTGCGCCGCCAATGGCTTCTTTGCGAGAGCTAGAGTACGCAGCAATCCAGATTGAAAAAGACGATAACATCGACAGTGACGAGTATTACTGCTGGTTGAAAATGCTGATTTCCCTAGGCTCATCATTAGGTGGTGCAAGGCCCAAGGCTTGTGTCACAGATGAACAAGGCCACTTGTGGATTGCCAAGTTTCCCAATTTAAACGATACCCATGACGTGGGGGCGTGGGAGATGGTCTGTTATGAATTGGCGTTAGCAGCAGGTGTTGACATGTTTCCAAGTGAGATTAGGCAGTTTTCCTCTGGGTATCATACATTTTTAACAAAACGGTTTGACCGCGACGGTGAAAAGCGGCTGCATTTTTCATCGGCCATGACACAGCTTCGCTATTTTGAAAACGAAAAGTATGATGGTGAACAATCTCAAGGTGCCAGCTACTTAGAGATTGCTGAATTTATTTCCAATTCTGGTGCACAAACCAAAGCTGATTTAGCACAGTTATGGCGACGTATCGTGTTTAATATTGCGGTGTCCAACACGGATGACCACCTGCGTAACCATGGGTTTTTATTAACAAAGAATGGCTGGAAGTTATCACCCGCTTATGATTTAAACCCGATAGTGGGTAAGCATGGCCTGCATCTGAATATTACCGATGCAGACAACGCTTTAGACTACCAATTAGCGTTTGACGTAAAAGACTTCTTCCGACTTTCGCAAACCCAAGCCATGCAAATTTACGATGAAGTATTAATGGCGGTTAAGCAGTGGCAAACTGTTGCTAAGCAGCTAGGGATCAGCCGAGCAGAGCAAGCCATGAAAGAATCGGCGTTTAACGTTTAATGAGTAAGTGAAACACTATTTCATTTTTGGTTGGATAATGAAGTTATAGTTTCACGTTCATTCTTTACCTCACACTCCATGTGTTGTAACACGCCACTTACCTCTTGGGCTTTTGGGGCAGTTTGGGCAAAGCCTTAATTCACGCCATTTAGCCACACACCAACCCTGCCCGCACGGTATTTATTTTTTTGGGCATTATGTCAATTCTGGGGCAGGTTGTTAGCAATACCCTCAGAAAGCTGCACGATCTGGGCATTTATCTACTCTTCACCACCATGACGGCTCAAAAACAAAACCTGTATTGGGCCAATATGAACTTACATCAAGCCCATATCAACCTATATCAGGCCAATATTAACCTACATTAGATTTATATAAATAAAGATAATCAAATACATGGGGTCAGAATAAAATTACTTAAGTAAAGTAAAGGATAAGCGCTTTGAAGCTCGCTCTTCGGTTATCTATTTCCGCAACTTATCCCCTTAAAAGCTATCCAACGCATTGTAACTCACACCTCTCAATAAAAGAGTTTACTGCGATCATTGATAAAAACAGATCGAGTACAAGTGCACATGACATAAGGCTCATACAAACCTAATTCAGGTTTATATCTATAAATTAAAAACACAAAAAAGCCCCGAAAAACGGGGCCTTAGCTGTTCATGCTTGTTCACTTAATATCACTTAAACATCATTCTATATTTTAGATCTGCTCATTGAGCAGCGGCCTAGACCTTAATAAACTCAATGAGTTATCGAAAAGAAACCGTTCAAAAATGCCCGTTTGCCCACCAAACTGCCCACCACTTGCCTATGGCTTTTACTAAATCTTAGTGGTTAGCAATGGAAAAACAGTGCCGTTTTTACGCTGCTGTTAGGGTTTAAAAATAGCAGTTTTGAAAGGCTTTATCGAGCACGATTTCTATCAGTATAGCTTTACCATTTTTTACGCTCAAAATGAGTTGATGCTATTGCTATCTTTTGTCATTAACGTCATCAATCGCGGGTGTACAAATAATTTTTCCTTACCGGAATTTATTTCTTGCAGCACACCAATATCCGCTAACTGCTTTAAATACGTTGAAGCAGTTTGGCGTTTTGCAATGTCACGTTCAACTAGATTATTGATACGGCAGTAGGGTTGTTCAAAAATAAGCTGAACTAGCTCATAGCTATATATTTTAGGTAGCTGTGCTTTTATGTAATCGGTTGTACTTTCCATAAGTGCCCTAATCGCTGTGATCTTATCACTAGTCCATATTGCAGTTTGCTCGACACCTTTTAGCATAAATAACAGCCAATCTTCCCAATTCTGATCTTTGGTCACTTGGTTCAATAGGCGATAATAGTCTTGTTTGTTATGAACGATGAAACGGCTTAAGTACAAAATAGGTAGCGTTAAAAGGCCGCATTCAATAAGGTACAAAACGTTCAAAATACGTCCTGTTCGACCATTCCCATCATAAAATGGATGTATCGCTTCAAATTGATAATGGCTAACAGCCATCTTTATTAATGGATCTATATCATCGTCATCATGAAGAAATCGCTCCCAGTTAGTTAACAAGTCGCGGATAACGTTCTCTCCCGCAGGCGGGGTATAGATAATTTCTCCAGTCGTCTGGTTGCCTATAAAAGTCCCCGGTACTTTACGAATATCCATTTCGGAGTGCTTTAACGTGCTGCATACTTCAATGGCAGTCGCTGTGCAAAGCGGCTTTCTTTCAAGTTGTATATAACCTTGATATAACGCTGTTCTGTAACGTAAAGCTTCCTTTGTTGCATGATCAGCGCCTTTATCTTCTAGCGCATACTGAAAAAGCTTATCGGTAGTGGTGACAATATTTTCAATTTCTGAACTGTCTTTTGCTTCCAGCAAAGGCAATAAGTTAATTAGCATGCTTTGGTTAGGTATGAGTTCGCCTGCCTTTTTTAACTCTGCTACAGCGGCGCGTGCAGAAATACAGGCTTTCAGAACGGCCTTCGTTTCTATGGAATTTAGACTTGGCGGTAATGTGGGTAATTGGTTGTAAGGCTGCTCTGCTTGCCAGGTCATGTTTAAATTTCCCGTTTATATCGACATAAATGAACTATTGGGCCAGTTTATGTCGATTAGATCGACATATCAATTTTATATGTCGATTTCTTGCTGTTTTTTCGACATGACTTTCTTGTGTGTCGATACACTCGACATATCAACACTCAATCCATACGACTCACCAAAACCGAGTTTTGAGAAGGAAGCTTCAAAGTCGTAAGGCATCCCTTGGGCTTTTGGGGCAGTATGGGCAACGCCTTAATTCACGCAGCTTAGCCGCACACTAACCCTGCCCACAGGGTATTTATGACTTGGGGTATTATGTAAATACTGGGGCAAGTAGCTACTTGTACCCTCAGAAAGCTACACGATCTAGGCATTTATCTGCCTACTGTGTCCGTTTAACTCTTTAATAATAGCGGGGCAAACTCCTAAGAGAACTTAACAGATCAGTGAGGCTTATTTTGGAAAAGATAGAAACGATGAACCCAACTACACAATCACCCACAAACTCAGGACACCTAGCGCGTCAGCAGCGGATTTTGCGCTTGCCAGAGGTCAAGGCAAAAACAGGCTTTGGCTGCAGGCTACTTAATCCCCGATGGCAACCGACCACAGCGCAAAGTCAGCCTGCCCGACAACACACGCCCACGCATGTACTGTGTTAAAGGCAGCATTTTGGATGACTAAAGAGGCGATGAATCCTGTGTGGGCTTGTCGCCTTGAAGTGAACCGCCAGTCAACCTAGGGGCAGGGCGAGGATTAAAGTCCAATGCGGACAATACTGCTAGTGTACTGGCTGTGTACTTGCTGTGATTGGTGATCGCCATTGCGCTGATTGATGGAAAATAATCTTGTGATCTAATCAGTAGATGATAAGATGTCGGGCATGTATAAATGCACAGTTATCTAGGGCCGTGTAATGGAAGAGCTTAAATTTGGGTTTGATTCTCACGATATACCAGTAACGCTGGTTAACAATACATCGCCAAACGATGCTTGCGCGTCATTCTACTTTCGTCAGGATAGCGAGTACTATCTGCTTTGGGTTGAGCACCAAAATGTTGAGTATCGAGAGAGTGATGACTTACCAAGATATGCCATAAGCTGTGCCATCAATGAAGGGGATGATGAAAATCCCGAAATTTATAGCGATACATCCAAAAACGATATTTTTAGATCCGATGACGTTAAAGACTTGATCGCTTATTTCCATTCTTAGGTTTCATCTTCAATTTTTGTCAGTAGAGAAATATGAAAAACCTCAAACAATCGCGCTGCGTGATTGGCATTAAAGGGCAAACGCCCGACCCCGATTTCCCCGTTGATATCTGGTTCGATTCGCTGAAATCGGTGGCCAATGTGCTGTCGAAAGAAAACCAGCAGTTGTTAAAAGTAATCGCCGAGCAACAGCCACAATCATTGACAGAAATCGCGACTATTTCAGGAAGAGCTTTAAGCAATATAAGTCGTACGCTAAAAACTATGGAAAAGCATAGTATTGTAGAAATGATCCCTAATGGGAACTCAGTTCAAGTTAAAGTATTAGCCGATAATTGGCTTGTAGTATTAGGTAAACTCTAAATATGAAGAAAAAAGCCATGAAACCCATAAAAGTTGTATCTCTATTTACTGGTGGAGGTGGACTCGATCTGGGTTTAGAAGCTGCAGGCTTTCACACCATTTTTGCAACAGATATAGATGAGCATAGCTGTATCACTTTAAAGAGCAATAAAGAAAGATGTGCAAGTTTAAATAAAAATATCTTAGAAGATGCAATTATTATGCAGAAAGATATTAAGGAGCTTAGTTCTAATTTTATTTTAGAACAGTTAGGTCTCGTAGTTGGCGAACTTGACCTTCTGGCCGGTGGACCGCCCTGCCAAGCTTTTAGTGTGTTTGGAAAGCGTAAAGGAAAGGAAGATCCAAGGGGCTTATTAGCTTATGAATATCTACGTTTACTTTCTGAAATAGAGCCAAAAGCTTTTTTCTTTGAGAATGTTTATGGTCTGCTAACTATTGATGGTGGCAGTGTTTTTGAAGAGCTTTGTGAAAAATTAAGTAAACCAAAAAATGGTTTAAATTACACACTTTCGATTTTTAGATTGAACGCGGCTGATTATGGTGTGCCGCAATTTAGAGATCGTGTGTTTATTATAGGTAGTAGAGAAGGTAAATCAATTAAAGAAATCTCTCCAATATGTGGAGGGTCAAAATCGGAAAACAAAGAGTCTTTAATGCCATATCGTACCGTTGCTGATGGGTTAAGGAATATTCCTCCTATGGGAGAAGTTCTAGCTAACCATGTAGGCAGAAAGCATAGTGATAGAATTATTGAACGTTATGCGTCACTTAAATTTGGGGAGCGAGACCCGAAAACTAGAATTAATAAGCTTGATCCAAATAGACCTAGCTTTACCATTATCGTCGGGTCTGATAAGGGTGGTGGTAAAGGGCACGTTCATCCTTATGAGCCTAGGGAAGTTACTCCGAGAGAATCTGCTAGGATGCAGACTTTCCCAGATTGGTGGGAGTTCTCAGGTACATCTCGCCACCCGATAAGACAGGTTGGTAATGCAGTACCTCCTCTGCTGTCTGCGATGATTGGAAGAGAAATCGCCAGTTCAATTTTCGGTGAGCCTAAAGAAAAGCTTGCAAACATAATTGAAAAATTGTCCTTGGAATATTTATTTAAGGAAAATATAAATGAGATATGAGCATTGGACAAAGATAGATGATGGTGCAGAGGGGGCGTGGGCAGCTGATATATGGCTTAGTGCTTTAAGGATAATAAGTCGACATGAAGGCGAATCAATTTATGACGCTGATTCGCCAATATATGTTGAATTAGAAAGGGAGATCCCAGAACTAACTTGGCGATCATTTGAAGGTGATTCGTTCAGGCCATACTTTAGAGATTTTTCTAAACCATGGACAATACCAAACGTTGCTAGTTTCGAATCGACTTTTAAGGTTACTGAAATAGGGCAAGAGTTATTAAAAGGGAGTGTTTCAGAGTTAGAGTTTTGGATAAAGTTCTTATCAAGATACCAAGAAGGAACTGATTTTCCATTTGTAGAGCTAAGCTGTGCTTTTCTTAAGACGGATAAGTCACTAACTCTTGATGAAGTATATTGGGGTGTTGTTAGAAGTTTCCGCTCAGAAAACAATGATCAACTTGTATTTAGTGACTTACCAAATGAGGTGATTCCATCAACTGCTAAAAGACGATTGACCTTAATGTTGCAACTTATGGAGCGTACAGGTGCAATTTTAAAGATAGGCAACGGCTCGAAGCAACGATGGAAGCAGTGGGATCGTAAGACTTTAAAAAAATTGTTTAAGAAAGCTATCAATAGTGGAATTGATCGTGGCCAATACAGTGCTGTTAATAAGCCTTTCCTCCTTCTCGCAGGTATCTCAGGAACAGGTAAAACCCGCTTTGTGCGTGAGCAAGCAAAAACATCAAAGCAGTTTGCTGAAACCTATTGTTTAACCTCAGTGCGCCCTGACTGGCATGAGCCGAGTGATTTACTTGGGTATATTTCTCGTCTAGCAAAAGACGGCGAAGCCGAATATATCACTACCGATGTATTGCAATTTATCGCCAAAGCGTGGCGTGCCATTGCTGATAGTGGCTTAGCCATCGAAGTTCAAGAAAGCGAAGAGCAAGGCGAGCGCCTAGTGGTATCAGGTGAGCGTAATGTACTTGAACAGGTATTACCTTACTGGTTGTGTTTGGATGAAATGAACCTTGCCCCTGTTGAGCAGTATTTTGCCGATTACTTGTCTGTATTGGAAACCCGCGAATGGTGTTGGACAGGTGATAGCTTTACATACAGCTGTGATGCGCTATTAAAACCCGCCACCATTAATGAAGTTGCTGATATAGAAAAACTACGCAAAGCGCTAGGCTTTGATGGTGCGCAATACGATGCACTGTGGGCAGATATTTGCCAATATGGTTTAGGTATTCCGTTTAATCTGCTTGTTGCAGGCACAGTGAATATGGATGAAACCACCCATGGCTTTTCACGCAAGGTAATTGACCGAGCGCTGAGCTTTGATTTTGGTGCGTTTTTCCCTAACGATTATAACGACTTTTTCACCCCAACCAGCTGCAATAAACGCCTTAGCTATCCTATTTGGTCAAATGCCAGCAAAGCGGATTTAGCTGATACGTTTGATGTTGATGGTACCAAAACCGTTGCGTTTTTATCGGCCGTTAATGCCGTGCTAAAAAATACACCGTTTGAATTAGCGTTCCGTGCGCTCAATGAACTGCTGCTTGCGGTTGCTAGCAGCCAACCACAAGATGACCTGACCCTAAAAGCCGTATGGGACGACTTTATGATGTGTAAGGTTCTGCCGCGTATCGAAGGCGATACCGACAAGCTGACGACATCTGATGGTAAGGCTTTGTTGGTTGAACTGAATACTGTGCTGGCTGCTCAGTTAGCCCCCATTTGGTTAGCGTCTGACACAGACGAAGCCAATCAACGCCCTGACTTGTATCGTGAGAAAATAGTGGCCGACGGTGCTACTGAAGAGGAAAAAGTACTTCGCATACCTTGCCGTTCAAAAGCTAAGTTGCAGTGGATGAGCGGGCGATTAGCCAGTGCCACCTTTACCAGTTTCTGGCCTTAATGAGTCGGTGCTGTTTGATGCTTTTTGCAATGAATGCAACCTATAAGCAGAACCCGTACAGTGATGGTGTAAGGAGTGGTAGGGAATGCCAGAGTTAATACGATTACAAACCCCCGACTTTGAGTTTTCGGTCTGGGCGAATGATATTAGCCAGCGGTTGCGTGTGTACCAGAATACAGTGGCGCACAGGGCGAGCGCTAATGATGTACAACCTAGCTATGAATTGCGCTTTGCGCCAGCAGCGCAGCTGAGCAATGCTATTGAACCGCAAGGGCTAGTTGCAGATGGCTTAGTACAAAGTGGGTTAGATGAAAGTGACTTAGCCGAAAATGACCTTGTTGCCAATGACTTAGCGAAACACGCTGAGCTGACATTAAATTCCCCGCTGTTTTTTGAGAATACTCAGTACCAGTTTGAGTGGGTATTTTTTAGTGAAGTTACTAATGCGCGGCTAACTCACCGAAGCCAAAACGTGAATGAGGCATTTCGTTTTGCTCCCGAAGTAAAAACCGCAAGGGGCGTAGTGCCCGCACGTTTAACCGGCACCATTAATACTGGCAATGATGTGGGCTGGTTACGCTTGCCACTTACCTTTGAGCACAATGGCAAAACACAGACTCAGCACATAGCCTTTGAAGTGTTGCCAACCAAAATGGCACTGCACCAAGACTTGCCCGCCATGTATCAAGCCATTGATAAGGTTTACCCCCTTTGGCGCTTTAGTTTGGTAGAAAAAACCGAACAAGACGCAGCAATTAGCCAACAACGCGGGCATTTTCCACTCATGTGGTTGGCTAATTTTGCCGCGTTACGGGAGCGTTTTGAGCAAGGCTTAAAAGTGATTTGTGCCGCACCCCATAGCCGTTTGCAACCGACGGTAGCTAATATTAAAGCGGCCAAATTAAAAGGCCGCCTGCCACATAAGTTAGCCGAGAAAGTTAAGCAAGACTTTGTGAATGGCCAGTACGATAAGCGCTATGCAGTCGAAAAAAAGCAACTGAGTGTCGATACCCCAGAAAACCGTTTTATCAAAATGGCGGTGAGTAAAAGTAAGCGGCAATTAGCGGAGTTTGAACAAAAGCTTAGGCAGAGTAACCAAGCACCAGAACGGCAACGGTTGTCAGATTCATTTTTAAATGAGCTGCATAGTTGGCAACAACCGCTGCAAAAAGTGTTAGGTCAGAGTTTTTTAAAAGAGGTTGGTGCATACACAGGGTTAAGCCGTGAGTCGTTAGTGCTACAGCAAAAAACCGGTTACAGCGCGGTGTATCGCATTTGGCAGGAGCTGAAATTTTATTTAGATGTGTTTGGCAATCAGTCGAGCATTTCAATGAAATCAGTGGCCGAGATTTATGAAGTGTGGTGCTTTTTGTGTTTGAAGCAGATTTTAGAGCAGGATCTCGGCTTTGAATTGGTGGAAAACAGTGCGACTAAGCTCGCCCAAAATGACTTTTTTGAGTACCAACTAAAAGATGGGTTTGCCGGTGCCTTTCGCTTTAAGCGTAGCGATGGTGTGACCGCTAGGCTGGCACACGAGCCGAAATTTACCAAAAAGGGTCAATCAATCCGCTCGTACTTGGTGAACCAAGAGCCGGATATTGTCTTGGAAGTGACACTGCCTAAAAGCGCTCACTTAACAAAAGCAGACTCATCAGCAGAAAAGCAGTTTATTTGGCTATTTGATGCCAAGTACCGTATTAAAACTGAGAAAAATCGCTTTGATGACAGTAATGAAGATATCGAAAGTAAGGATTACGTACCAGACGATGCTATCAACCAAATGCACCGTTATCGGGATGCCTTGATTCGCCTATCAGAGCCCCGTTTGTCAGAGCCGCGCTTGTCTGAGTCACCATCCAGTAAAATCGAAGGACAACCAGCTAAAAAAAGCCGCCCAGTTTTTGGTGCGTTTGCTCTATATCCAGGCTTTTTTGATCAAGCCACAACACCCAACCCCTACGCAGCCGCGATAGAAGAAGTGGGTATTGGCGCGTTTGCCCTCTTACCTAGCCAAGATGAGCCTAGTCAAACTGATCCTACCCAGACTAAGAGCAGATATTCCGGCCATCAGTGGTTGCTAGAGTTCTTGCAAGCTCAAATTGGCACTGCGCCGAATGCACAAACAGGGCAAAACAATGAAGCCATGTATCCCGTGGCTGGCATGGCGGAAAGGCTCTATGTACAAGAAGCCGCACGCATACCGTATTACGGCATGCGTCAAGTACTGTACCCTGATTTAACGATGACAGTGGCATTGGGTGGGCAACGTGGCCGTGATAATGGCTACTTTGAACAATTTGAGCAAGGTACAGCGCAGTGGTATCACCTGCCGCAAAGCACGTTTTTGCAGAAATTTAAGCAGCATATTGCCGAGGAAATTCGCTATTTAGCGTTGGCGTCTACCTCAGACACTCAAAGTTCAACCAAGCAAATTGACAAACTTTGGCCGGTTAAACGAGTCACCGTGTTACCACGCTACGCCATTACTGAAGATCAAGCGGGTAAGAAGTCAGGTTCTGCTGATTTGTATTATTTATTTGAGTTAGGCAAACCACTGTCACTGCAAACGCCAGTGACCAACGTGCCACATCGCCCAATGAAAAACTCGATGAAACTCACCACCTTAACTCGCCTAGAGAGCGTCACTAAGTTTACCGAGGTTGAAAAAGTGTACGAAGCGGCAATGGTGTAAGGCTAAATGTTCAACTTTAACTGGATTAAATTACCATTATGGTAAATAATGCGATAAATGTAAGCGCCTATAAAGGCCTACCTCCTAGCGAAGTTGGGGATGACAGACATTATATCTCTGACGGGCCGTTATATCCGGTAAAAGATGTATTAAACCTATTGGAAGTAGGTGAGAGTGCAACTATTTTATGGACTAGGCAGTGTAAAAGTCATGTTCAGCAGCTGTCGTATGAGATAGCTGATGTGCAAAAGCTTATAAGGCAAGCTATTACTCAAGGTCAGTATGTGAATTCGCAATGGTGTGTACAAAAACCAACTGGACCTTGGGCTGCATGCGATGGTTACCGCTTGTTTCGGGATGAATGGGTGGAGTATGCGTACAAAGAAATGCGCCACGAATACTATGTGAAATTTGCGATAGGCAAGACAGGTAAATTGTTATTATTGGTTTCTTGTCATTTGTCGCGCTGAGGATATGTGATGAATAGTCAAACTTGTCCAATTTGTGAGATGGGCCAATTAACTCTCCATACTGAGAGGGTTACAGTTGAGCATTTAGGTCAACAAGGTCAAATTGAAAGCCAGTATGCAGTGTGTGATTGCTGTGGCAGTGAACAGACTGGTACTGCTGAAGCTCGCTTTAACAAGCGTGCAATGATTGCTTTTAAAAAGCAGGTGCAAGGCTTGTTAACGGGTAATGAACTCCAGGTCTTGCGTAAACGCTGGGGCTTAAAACAGGCTGATGCTGCAAAAGTGTTTGGTGGTGGCCCTGTTGCTTTTTCCAAGTACGAATCAGACGATGTGATGCAATCAGACGCAATGGATAAACTGCTCCGTTTAGCGGCGGAAGTGCCAGCTGCTTTAGATAAGTTGATGATGGATGCGGGTGTTGAGCGTAATATCCAGACAAGCTGGAAAAATGTAGCTGTAGTGGATTTCTCATCGACTGCTCGAAAGACGAGAGTTGTTGCATCGCACGAACTCGAACTAGAGGCGTGTTATGGTTAAAAAAGTATCAAAATCGTTACAACAGGCTATTGATGCTTTAGTGATACAGGATGTATACGTTAAATCGTGCCAAGCTAAGTGTGTTGAAGACTTTGACCCAAAATCCACGGAACTTGAAGCGTTGTTAGTGCAACAAATGCATGTTGTTCTTCGAAGTGAATTGATCGATATTGATGGCGATGGCCATCTGGTACGCATTTATATCCGTTTGGGGACTCGTTGGGTGAATCCTAAGGAAAATGGCGATCCTGATATTAAAGCCTTTGTTGAAGCAGACTTTATTGCAGAATACCAAGTCGCAGCAGAACTAGAGCAGGCAGCGATTGATGAATTTGCACTGAAAAATGCTAGCTACCATGTTTGGCCTTATTGGCGCGAGTTCTTGAGTACTCAATGTGAACGACTGCGTTTGCCAAGAGTTGTTTTACCAACTGTGCAATTTAGCAAACAGTAACTAAAAAGCGACATCAAATAATATCGCGCTATTTGGCGCTTTTGATATTAAAATCGCGTCAACAACACCCCTCCCGCTACCCGTTAGATCAGCGCCCTGTGAGGGGTTACTCGTTTCTGGTGCTTGTGATTTCGAGTAGTTGTAAGAGATAAGCCCCAGTCTTAACGGCGACTGAGGCGCAGCCACGAGCCAAAACGCTAGGTAAAGGCTCAACCAGCTTCAATGAGCTTGTGTGAAATTGTGGTTTTCTTCATAACAAATATCAAGCTATTTAGCCTTGTTGTTGAGTTTCCTTCTCGTCGTTAACAAAGCATTTGTTCGTAATCCACACATCATTCTCCGGCCCACAAATGTGGTGCAGCAGCGCTAAGTTAATCTGGTGGCTGATCACGTTGCCGTTTCGTTTTTGGCTTTCTTTTCGTAAACCGCTCACTAATAACCCTGTGCATGATTTTCCTATTTGCTCCGGCGAACTGGGCAGGCAAAAAGCTCGGTTTTGCTGTTTGGGGTGTAAGGTAGCGCGCTTTCCTGTTTTAGACAAAGGCGTGATGCACCAAAAAATACGGGCGTTGGCCGGTGTGTTTGCTTGCAATATTCTAGTTTGAATCGTGCCATCCCTATTTGTCGGTAACAAATGTGCCGGTAACAAAACCAACCCGCCTTGCGCGTGGCCATCAACCTCAGGTAAAGGTAGCCAATACAGGTTTGGCCATTGCTCGGGGCTTTGCCATTTTTCTACGATCACTTGTGCGCCAATGCTATTTAGCCATTGGTGAATCGGGCAGCCTGGGTGTGCTTGTTTAACGCGTGGTAACTGAAAAGTCAGCCAGCGGGTTAAGCGTTCGGCTGCATTATCGCACTGGCTTAATGCTGGGTAGAGGGTAAACGCGCCATGCCCAACCAGTAAAGCGACCACCTGCTGTATCCATTCTCTATCCCAATCGTTACCACTTGCCCATAACACGTCACTTATCACCTTATTGGTTTTTCATGCCGTCTATTTTCAGTGGTCGGGTGCAGACGCGGTGGTGAATTAGATGAAAGAAATGGCCATCAAACTAACCAGTCAAATCGGTTTTTTATGATGACCTGTGCGCGGCTAACTGTTTGATATACACAGTCCAATACAGCGCTGTTTGACGGCATTTAGCCCATGCAAAAAAATCGAGACGCCAAACGATCGTTTGCATTCTGGGTTAGAAAAAACAAACGGTTTGTACTTTGGATTCGAGGTTGGTTTAGAGTACAAAAAGTGCCAAACCTTGCTTTGAACCAGTACTGGCAAGGCCTGCCGGCTTTGGACTTCAATCGAGACGCCAAACAGTAAATGGGCTAATTTCCCTGTTTGGCGTTTCGATCCAAAAGCCAAACGGATAGTGGTTTTGGCGTATGGGGGTAAAGGCATGGGGAAGTGTGTTTGCGAACACGTGAATGATTGCTCTGTAAAACCAATCGACAAAAACGCCAACTTGGTTTATATTTTTAAAATTATTTTAGTTTTTATAAACCAGAGGTCTGTATGATTGGAGAGCGCATAAAACGAGCCCGTGCAGCCGCTGGCCTGTCGATGCAGGCCTTGGGTGAGCAAGTTGGTATTAGTGCCAACATGGTTAAGAAATACGAGCACGACCAGAGCATGCCTTCGTCGGGAGTTTTACTTAAATTGGCGACGGCTTTGTCGGTTCGTACTGAATACTTCTTTCGCCCAGCACAGGTGACTTTGGGGGAGGTGGAGTATCGTAAAAAAGCCTCAGCTTCAGCTAAGTTGCTAAAGAAGATTGAGTCTGATGTGGTTGACCAAGCTGAGCGCTGGTTATCGCTTAAAAATGTATGGCCAAACTTCCCGATAGCGAGTTTTAACTACCACCCCGAGGTTCCTGTTGTAAGCACTTTAGACGCAGTAGAACAGGTTGCTGCTAAAGTCCGTACTGATTGGCAGTTGGGTATGAATCCATTGCCAGACTTAATCGACTTGCTTGAGTCTAAAGGTATTCTTGTGATTGTCAGTAACGTACCCCAAGCCGATAAATTTGATGGGTTACAAGCCAAAATATCAGGGCAGCCAATTGTTGTAGTGTCTTCTCATTGGCCTGGTTGCCGTCAGCGGTTTACATTGGCGCATGAACTTGGCCACCTTGTTTTACATGGCTTACTAGATGAATCCATTGACGAAGAGATGGCCTGCAACCGCTTTGCTTCTGCGTTTTTACTGCCTGAAGTAGGCCTTTTTCAGCATCTAGGAGAGCGACGTTCGAACGTAGACCCCAAAGAGCTGTATTTCCTGAAACACGAATATGGCTTAAGCATGGCAGCTTGTTTGTATCGTAGTGCCGACCTTGGTGTGATCACTGAAGAGAAAAAACGCCAAATATTTATACAGTTCTCAAAAAACGGTTGGCGTAAGCAGGAGCCAGGGAATCCTTATCCACAAGAACAGACATTATTGTTTGAGCAGTTGGTTTATCGTGCATTGGCAGAGGGAGTTGTTAGTGAATCCAAAGCCGCTGAGCTGTTACAGATGTCAGTAATGGCATTGCATAAGCAGCGTCAAATGTTGACTGAGGCGGTGTAAATGTATTTGTTGATCAGTGATGCCAATATTCTCATTGATCTCGAAGAAGGCCAATTATTAGAAGTCTTTTTCAATTTGCCTTACCAGTTCAAAGTTCCAGATGTGTTATTCCACGAGGAGCTAAGCGATCAACATGGCTATTTACTCGGGTTAGGCTTGTTGCTGGGTGAGTTAAGTGCTGAGTCTATGATGTACTCATTTGAACTGAGGCAAAAGTATGCTGGCCCTAGCATGAACGATTGCTTTGCGCTTGCACTGGCGAAACAAGAACAGTGTCCATTGCTAACTGGGGATATGGCACTTAGAAAAGCAGCGGAAAAAGAAGCGATATTGGTTCAAGGTACGCTATGGGTTGTCGAGCAGCTCGTCACCCATGGTGTATTGTCAGTTGAAGAAGCTCAAGCTGCCTACGATAAAATGGCAAAAGCTGGTCGTCGCTTACCTTGGGCGCTTGCAAAACAGCGTTTAACCCAATTATAAACTTTACATAGTCCCGATTGCCCCATTCTTTGGGGCGGCTCAAATTCCTCTTATTCACCCTCTAAAGCTTGCGGTATCAAGTGTTGCCCCACTGTCCCAACTGCCCACAGTAATTGAGCGCGCATGTTACGATCTATCTATAATTGCATATCAAAAAGTACAAGATGATACATAATAGCTGATCATTCTTGTGTTTGTGGGATTGCGGTGATATGTTTTTGTATATAATTATTCTTAATTGATGCATTAAGGCGTATCGAAATGAGTTATGTAACAGAGCAGATACTAGAAAGTCTTCGAGAAGCTCGGGTACGCAAGGGGTTTAGCCAAAGAGAGTTAAGCGCGCGTTCGGGGGTGCCGCAAAGTCATATTTCGAAAATCGAGTCTGGCGGTGTTGATTTAAGAATATCCAGTTTGATTGCACTTGCCCGTGTACTCGACCTAGAGCTATTGGTTGCGCCTAAAAAGTCAGTTCCTGCCATCAAGTCGATCATTCGAAGCAGCCAAGGGATTAGCGATGAAGGTGAGGCAATGTCGCCCGCATATCAGTTAGAGGAAGACGACGATGACTAATCATGTTTCTACGCTCAACGTGTTGCTCTACGGGGAACCTATCGCAACGATCACCAACGTGGGCAATGACAGAACGCTTTTTGCCTTTATGGATTCGTACATTCATGATGAATCACGGCCCGTGTTAGGGCTGGGCTTTAAAGATTCGCTAGGTGGCTTGCTGACTAACTTTAAACCGACCCAAACCAAGTTAACTCCGTTTTTCTCTAACCTTTTGCCAGAAGAAACCATGCGAAATTACCTGGCAGAGCGTGCCGGAGTGAACCCCGCACGAGAATTTTTTCTATTGTGGGTGTTAGGACAAGATTTAGCAGGTGCGATCACGGTTGAACCTGCTGATGGCGAAGCGCTGCCGCCTAATGTGCAGCAAGACATTGACGATGAAACGAAAATAGATGTTCCAATGCGTTTTTCATTAGCGGGTGTACAGTTGAAGTTTTCAGCCGTACAACAGGCAAACGGTGGTTTGACTATTCCAGCAACCGGTCAAGGTGGCTCTTGGATTGTGAAATTGCCATCGTCTCGCTTTGACGCTGTGCCAGAAAATGAATATTCGATGATGGAATTGGCTCGCATGTTGGGGATGGATGTGCCAGAAACGCAGCTACTCCCGATTAACCAGATTGCTAATATCCCAGATGGTATTGGTAAATTTGGCGATGCTTTTAAAAATGCTCAGGCGTTTGTGATCAAGCGCTTTGATCGTGCAGGTGATCAAGCCGTACATATTGAAGATTTTGCGCAAGTGTTTGGCGTCTATCCTCAAGATAAATACAAAAAAGCCAGTATGCGCAATATTGCCCAGGTTATCGGCATCGAAGGTCAAGACGAAGACATTGCAGAATTTACGCGTCGATTGGTGTTCAATACCCTAATTGGCAATGCGGATATGCATTTGAAGAATTGGTCTGTGATTTACAAAGACAAGCGCGCAGCATCGATTGCACCTGCTTATGACTTTGTCTCGACCATTCCTTATATCCCCGATGATAGTGCATCGCTGAAGGTGAGTCGTAGCAAGAAATTCAGTGATTTCACGCTGGATGAGCTGTCACACTTGGCGGCTAAAGCCATGCTGCCAGAAAAATTGGTGTTAGATACTGCCAAGCAAACCGTGGCAGGCTTTCATGAAATCTGGGCGAAAGAAAAAGCGCATTTACCGCTCACCAAGTCAATGATTGAAGCAATTGAAAAACATTTGCGAAGCATACCGCTACGCTAAAATGAGAACCGACGCGTACAAAGATACAGAGGCGTCGGTCATATTGGTTTAAAGATTATGTTTGGTGGCTTGTTTTGTTAATCCAAGCCCCGATTGCCCCATTCCTTGGGGCAGTTTAATATCCTCTTATTCACCCTCTAAAGCTTGCGGTATCAAGTGTTGCCCCACTGTCCCAACTGCCCACGGTAAGTGACCAAATGGGGGCTTGTTAGTTTCGCCTGATGGGCCTTTTCGGCATGCGACTGCGTTTGCCATCGAAAAAGGCCAATACTCTGAACCAATAGAGTGATTCTTCATAACCTAGGCTATGCGTTGGGCGTGCTGGCGGGATGAGCCCCAGTTTGCGTCCTAGGCTGACAATCACGTAGAACGTAAGTTTTAGCGTCAGCCAAGGAGCGAGTACCACGAATACCATCAGGCAATATCGAGTCAGTGCGTAGCCTATACCATGAGGTTGATCGAGTAAGGCAATGCCAATACACCAACCAAGGCCTGCCAGCATGGCTATTGGAAAGGTAATGGGGGCGAGTCGCATCATCAGTTGCATGTTAACGCCCTCCTGTGTTGTGCTGTGAAGGGTGCTCAAAGTTCACCAGTGGTTCGATCACATCAGCCACTGTTTGATGGGCAATACGGCGCTCTTCAAAGTAGTCGTGGCGGTCGTAGATGCCCTCAACGCCTTTTAGCTTATGGTTAAGACAGCGTTCGGCCACGTTGCCTGCGATGCCTAAAGAGGCGGCAAGGCTGCGAAAGGTGCGGCGTAAATCGTGTACGGTGAAGTGTTCAAGCTTGCCCATTTTATTGGGTGGTTGCTTTTTCCGGCCTGGTTCTCGACCAAAGAGTTTAGAAATGGCACGGTTCAGCGTATCTGGCCCCATATGCGGACGGTGGCTTGCTCGTCTGGCTGGAAAAACATAAGGCGAGCCACAAGCGCGGATTTGCAGCTCGTTAAACCAAGCAATGGCTTGGCGCGGTAAAGGGATGCTAATTGGCACGCCAGTTTTACTGCGTTCTTTGGGTAGGTCCCATACGCCTGTGGTTAAATCCATTTCACGCCACATGGCTTCGCACAATTCGCTTTTGCGCACGCCCAATACCAAGAACAGGCAGCAAGCGAGGTAGTTGTCGCGGCCAAAGCTATTGATATGGGTATGAAATACGCTAAAGGCGTAGTGAATTTCCTCTTTGCTGAGCATTCTGTCTTTACTGGACTCCACGCCACCGGCATCGTCCACGGTAAAGGCTGCGGCGGGGTTGTTCAGCGTTAAGTCGAGCTTTATCGCATGTCGAAACAGCTGCTTCATGTACATCAAGGTATCGTTGGCAATGGTAGGACGGTTACTTTCTCGAATGCGCTCTAATACTTCGCGTACGTCACGTGCGGTCACCTCAGCAATACACTTTATGCCAATGACTGGGCTTATGTCTTTGGTGTAAACCCGATACGGAATCTTGGGATGCTTAGGTCGTCTACTCAGATCGGTTCGATACCAGTCATGAAACAGTTGATCCACGGTTTCAATGTCAGGTAACTCGATTTTCTGTTTTTCCAGAAGAGGATCTATGCCGTCACGTACTTCCTTTCGAAAGTATGCGCCGGCAATTCTGGCGTCTGCCAACGACATTAAAGGAAATTGCCCCAAGGTTGCTTCTCGTCTTCCTTTGGCTGTGGTGTAGCGGATCATCCAGTAAGGCGAGCCTTGTTTGCGGACGCAAAAGTATAACCCTTCACCATCTGAATATTTTTTTGGGTCGGCTTTGCTGTATGCAATAACCTGTTTTCCTGTGAGTTTTCCCATGTTTACTCCATAGTTGCTGAAATAATGGAGGGGGCAATAATGGCTGCCCACCACCGATTTGCTTATTGAATCAGCAGCTAACCTGTTGTGGTGGCGAGTTAAATGCGAAAATTGGGTAACTTACTGCCCACCAATTTGCTCACCGCAAAATGCTTATTGAGCAAAAATGAGGGGACTGCCCACCATTCTGCCCACCACTAAACAGGTAGTTGGTAACGGACATCTGCAAACCGATTTGGACGGGGAAAATAAAAAAGCCCTGTATTTACAAGCAAATAACAGGGCTTTTAAGACATTCTTGGATGGGTGAAAAAACTATTCGATGTTTTGGATCTGCTCTCGCACCTGCTCAATCAGCACTTTAAGTTCAACTGCGCATTGGGTAGTGCTGGCGACAATTGATTTTGAAGAGAGTGTGTTCGCTTCCCGGTTAAGCTCCTGCATAAGGAAGTCTAAACGGCGGCCGACGGGCCCCTTCTGTTTTAAAACACGGCGCACTTCTTGAACATGGGTGTCTAAACGATCCATCTCTTCGTCTACGTCAGCTTTTTGCGCCAGTAATGCAATCTCTTGCTCTAACCTACCTTCATCTAGGTCAGCTTTTAGTTCAGCAAGGCGCTGAGCTAAGTTTTCTCGCTGATTTTGCAGGATTTTAGGCATGCTTTCGCGCACTTCTGCCACTATAGCGCTGATAGAGTCTAGACGTTGATTGATTAATGTCGCGAGCTCGACACCTTCACGCCCTCGCCCTTCCAGCATGTCGTCCAGCGCTTTAGTAAAAAGTGCTTTTGCTGAGTTTTTAACGAGATCCATATCTAACTTGGTGTCTTGTAGAACGCCAGGCCAACGTAATAACTCTAAAGCGTCTAAGGGTTGGTGATTCTCAACCATCGCTTGTAACGACTCAGCGGCCTGAATAACTTCTTTAGCATAAGGTTTATTAACCACAAGTTGTTGCTCTGTGGCTTCTGGATTAAATCGCAGTGTGCATTCAACTTTGCCGCGACTCAGTGTTTTTCGCAGCGTTTCGCGTAAGAAGCCTTCTAATTCTTTCAAGTTATCTGGCAAACGCAAGTGAGGTTCTAGGTAACGATGGTTAACTGATCTGATCTCCCAACTAAGGGAACCCCATTCATGCTCGGCTTCCTGTCGAGCAAAAGCTGTCATGCTGCGTGTCATATGATCCATTCTCGATTAAAATGCGTTATTGAATACAATTGTAACAGTCTGGCACCGCTCTGCCACGCCATGACTGACTAGAAAATTGATTAAAGGACCGGCATGACTTCATCTATCTCAGAACAACTGCAAAATCTTGGTATCAGCAAGCATCGTCCAAGTGGACGTGAAAACGATCAGATGCGTGAGGTTAAGATCACACGTAACTTCACTATGCATGCGGAAGGCTCTGTATTAGTTGAGTTCGGCAATACCAAGGTCCTTTGTACAGCAACGGTTGAGCGTGGTGTACCGCGCTTTTTACGTGGTTCTGGCCAAGGCTGGGTGACGGCCGAATACGGTATGCTGCCTCGCGCGACCACCAGCCGTACAGGCCGCGAAGCGGCTCGCGGTAAGCAGAGTGGCCGTACGGTTGAGATTCAACGTCTGATTGGTCGTTCTTTACGTGCGGCACTGAACCTTAAGAAGATGGGCGAAAACACAATTACAATCGATTGTGATGTATTACAGGCAGACGGTGGCACACGTACGGCATCGATCACGGGTGCTTTTGTAGCCTTACAGGATGCGATTAATGTGTTGAAAAAAGATAAGCATGGCGCGATGAAGGGCGACCCCGTTGTTCAGGCGATTGCTGCTGTGTCTGTAGGCATCTATGACGGTGAGGCGGTGCTGGATTTAGATTACGCTGAGGATAGTAAAGCAGAAACCGATATGAATGTTGTGATGACAAGCAAAGGCGGCTTTATTGAGGTTCAGGGAACCGCCGAGGGCGCGCCTTATTCTCAGGAAGAGTTGAATGCAATGCTTGATCTCGCCCGTAAAGGGATTAATGAGTTAGTCGAAGCGCAAAAGATAGCATTGGCTGAATAGCCTTTCGTTAGCGCACAAAAAAAGGAGCGATTAAGCTCCTTTTTTTAATTGTGCTACGCCGTTAGCCAATATCATAATCAATAATAATCGGCGCGTGTTCGCTAAATGATTGATCTCGATAGATCCGTGCGTTTTTAACTGTCTTACGCAGATTAGCCGTAGTAATCTGATAATCTAAACGCGCACCTTCATTAAGCTTACGAGCACGATTGTAAGCCGGCCACCAGCTAAATTGACGTTCCGCCTTGTTAATCTGGCGGAATGCATCCACATAGCCCATCTCATCAAATATATCAGCCATCCAATCACGCTCAACTTGTAAAAAGCCGGAAACAGTTTGGTTGGCATACCAGTTACTTAGATCTACGGTTTTATGGGCAATATTTGTAGTACCACAGAAGATAAATTCGCGGCGTTTACGTAAGGTTTTACTTAAATGCCCTAAAAATTCGGCCATAAAAGCTTCTTTTTCTTGCTGGGCTTCTTCGCTCTTCAAACCTGAGGGGATAAAAAAGGAAGAAACACTTACATGCTCAAAGTCCGCCTGTATAAAACGGCCATGCTGGTCACATAACTCAAAGCCTAAACCGGTCATGATCGCTTTAGGTATCTCACGAGTGTAGATCGCAACGCCGCTATAACCATCTTCCCAAGCATCAAAAAAATAGGAGTGATAGCCTTCCGGATGGTAGCGTTCATCATCGAGCTGATATTCTTTTGCTCGTAAATCCTGTAAGCAAATAACATCAGCATCCTGTTGGACCATCCAATCGAAGAAGCCGTTTTCTGCAGCCTGTTCAATACCTTGAGTATTGAAGGTGATGACGCGCATAGAGTGTGTTCCTGTCTGAAAGCAGACCAATAGCAAATTAGTATTATTTTTACTCTGAGGGTCGAATTGTATAGCGAAGTGAACAAAAATGAAATTTTTTGCTGCATATCAGAACAATGGAGCCGAAGGCCGCTCACTGGTAGAATAGCCTCTGCCTATTTACCCCCTATTTTAACCTTATTAACCAGCGGAGATTGCTATGCAGGATTATCAGCGTGAGTTTATTGAATTTGCTATTGAACAGAACGTGCTACGCTTTGGCGAATTCACGCTTAAATCCGGCCGTACAAGCCCCTACTTCTTTAATGCAGGCCTATTCAACACAGGAAGTGCGCTAGCCAAATTGGGCCGTTTTTATGCCCAAGCGATTAAAAACTCGGGGGTTTCATTTGATGTTTTATTAGGCCCTGCGTACAAAGGGATTCCGCTGGCAGCAACTACCGCCGTCGCGTTGGCCGATCACCACGGCGATGATGTTCCTTATGTATTTAATCGTAAAGAAGCTAAAACCCATGGTGAAGGCGGCAGTTTAGTTGGAGCAGCACTCGAAGGCGGCGTCATGATCATTGATGATGTGATCACTGCTGGAACAGCTATTCGTGAAGTAATGACGATTATTGATCAAGCAGGCGCAACACCGGCGGGGGTTGTTATCGCACTTAACCGTCAGGAAAAAGGTAAAGGCGAATTGTCCGCGATCCAAGAGGTCGAACGAGATTACAATATGCCTGTTATCAGTATCGTGAGTTTAGGTGATCTTATCGATTACTTAACGGAAAAAGGTGATAAAGCGGAAGAGCTTGCGTCGATCCGTAAATATCGTGACGAATATGGTATAGAGGCTTAAAGAGTAATGACCTGAGTTAGAGCGGCGTTTATTGAGCCGCTCTAATGACTACACGCCTAGATGCACCATCTAAGCCATCCCCTCCACAAAACCCCGTACTATCGATAGTCCAGAACTGCCCGACAGATGAGCTCACCGTATAGTAATAAACTTCAGCGTAGCAATCTTTAAGACCCGTGACAGAAAAACGTGAGTTGGACGTTGGCCCTGGCCAATAATCCCAGCTTGTGGGCATGCTCCCAACAGCAGCAGAAGCAGTACAACCTGATACCCCATGTTCTAAACAGGTTAACTCTAACTCTATCCCTGTCTGAGCGGCTGTAATAGCTCTAGCGCCCAAAAACTCCTGTGCAGTAACATTCTGACCTATAGAAAAAAACCGTGTCATACCGGCGATAATGACCGCTAAGATGGTAATAACAAAAATTGCAGAGATGAGCCCTAATCCCTTTTGGGACTGCCGAGATACGTTCGCCTTCCAGCCGCTTTGCTTCGTATTAAGGTACATTTTTCACCTGCACCTCAAATTGGATACGGATACTTTCTTGTCTGTTGTCTGCAACGGATAACTGTTGGTTTTCAACAAAAAGGTCAAATAATACGATGCCATTACGCAGTAACGTTGCTTCACTGTATTTAAACGGAGTACTTCCCGACGGTGCAATTACATCGCTTGCCAATAATCCTCTTTGTGGCTCAGCGAGGTCTGCGAATAACGTAGCGCCATCAGGCTGATTAATCGCATAAGTATAGTTGCTTGCCGCTACTCCCTGAAAACGATATAGGTCAGTTCCAACAACACAAAAACTAACCGGTTCATCCACTATAAAATAACGTTTAGAGGGAGAATCGGTTGGAAACGCATGGTTAGAGGTTAAGAGGACATCAACCGTACCAGATGCAGATTCTAAAGCACTACTGGCACTCATCGGCGGTGAGATAATAGACCAGCTATCTAAATCGTAAATAGGGTTTGATGTACGAGTCGGCTCATCCCCATTATTTGTATCTATAGGGTACACCGCAATGCGTCCTTGACTAGGCTCCAATGCAAACGGAACAGAAACAAAGCTGTTCATCGCTGCAGAGGCCGATAGAGGTATAGATATATAACGTGAGGCCGCAAGCGAAGGAATAAACTCAATACAACTCCCCTCATTATTGACCCGAATACTATTGGGCAATGCATTTCTGATCTCTCTTGCCATACGCTCAACTGCAACCCTTACGGCTGATGACAACTGATCACGCCGTGTGAGATCCGCATAACCTTGCATCGTTGATGTGATAAAGCCCACCGTAACAAGGGAGATAATACCTAATAATGTAATAACAACGATCAGCTCAATCAACGTAAAGCCTTGTTGTGTATTACTACGAAGCCCCATTAATAATTCCCCCGTAACGCACTAAACTGCACAGGGTTTTGGCCTGTGTTTTTGGGGGGAGTCACCGTCACCACAATCTGCTTCACCAGCTCATGATTACTCGCTGAAAAATAACTATCGCCAGCATACTGCACCTGCACGCTGACTTGATAGCCGTTATAAGATTGAATGCCTCCGGCTGTAACCAGAGAGTTAAATAAACCAACAGCGTTTTCTGTTAAACCATGATAGTCGTCAACATCATCAAATGTTTCCCGTGTTTCACTACCATCTGGACCAAAACTGCCCTCAGCCGTACAGGGATCACAAAGAGGGCTCCCGCCTGCAGGCGTTAATTCGTCATAACGGCGGGATAAAATTTCTTCTAAATAGGCTTGTCCAAGATACGATACTCTGGTCTGCCACATCACATCAGAACTATGTCGTGCGATATTACCCCATCCAGCTATCGCAGCCGTTAAAGCAACACCAATAATAACAATGGTGATAACGACCTCAACCAGAGAGAAACCTTTTTCAGCGACAGGTCGATGCATAATTATAACCCGTCAAAGAGAGACAAAAATCGCCACTGCGATCACTAAACTGCAAACTACTATCCACTGAGTTCGCAACATTAGGGAAAGAACTTTCGCTAGTTAAGGCAACACCATTTTTAACACTGATCATATCGCCTAACTGATTATACAAAATCACTAGATTATCACCCGTAGAGAGTGAACCTGCTAAGCTTCCACCCGCATCTAGTGACACAGAATAGGACAGGCTAATATCACCAGGAATTGACGTTTGAAGCTGCGGCGGCGATATATCTACAGGAGGAATGCCGTCATTAGTATCGGCATCAATCACTAAGCTAATCTGCCATTCATCAAGGGAGGGACGTTCTAAAACCCAATATACCGATGATGCATGCTGAGCTAAGGCTGTTTTTTGAGCCAATCTTAAGGCTCCAAGAATGGAGCTACGAAGGGAGGACTCTTGGTAACTAGATACATTACCAATACGCGGAATGGCAACGGCTGAAAGAACGCCCAATAGAATAATTACAACAATAATCTCAACCAGCGTGAAACCACGCTGGCGAGATTGAGAGCAGCTATATTTAACTGAAGAAGATAAATGTTCACCGCTCATTTGCGTCACATCTGAGTTAGCAATTACTCGTCAGCACCGTTAACGGTTACGTTACCCGATTCTGCATCGTAAACAATCTCACGAGGATCGCCTGAAGGTGCATCTTGACGGTACGTGAATGTACACTGAGTAGCGCTATCAAAAGTTGCCTGATAATCAACCCCTGGCACTAACGAAGGATCAGCATCAGAAGCCACCGGCCTGCTACCTTGCAACACGTTATTCCAAACCTCAACGCATTCAATATTGCTATCAATTGAAGAATTTGCGCCAGATGCCCCCACCGGATAACCTGAGTTATTTACTGTTACAGCAGCCAAACCATCTAATTGAACATTAGCCCCGGAACCTGCATTTTCAACCACAGCTTTAGCTTTAGCTAAAGCTATACCTGCGGCAAAACCACCCGCAGCGCCTTTAACCGCTGCATTATGTGCATCGTCAGTTACATTAATAAAACGAGGTAGTGCAACCGCTGCCAAAATGCCTAACAGGGCAATGACGACTACCAACTCAATAATTGTAAAACCCGTTTGCTTTTTCATGGAACCCTCTGCCCCTAGCTATAAATAGTAATCAATTGATTTTTAACAAATTAAGGCTAGCTTGTATAGCTTAATCCCCGTTATCTTCCTGCCAAGAAAAATAATACAACGATTGTAAATTTATCTCGGTCGCTATCCCTTGGCCCTTATGTTTATGCTGAAACCTCACAGTGAGCTGAAATGGTAAAATCTCTGTTTGCTCAAACTCATTGATTAACTGTGTACTTCTTTTAACTTTATACACGAGCCATCGCTTATCAGAAACAAAATACCAACGCTCACTCGGCGCAATTAGTAATTCATTATAATCTAGCTCACCGCCATAATTTGTAGGTTTATGTTTCACAAGATCAATAGGGTTCTTTTTTTCCAACATCTCTTTTGAAACACGTTGCTGTTCTGCAAACCAGTATGCCACTTTTAATGTGACTTGTGCCTGAATATTGTTCCGAACCCCTTCAAAAGAGACACGCTCAACATCTTCAGCTAGACGCTCTAGCTTGATATAAGCGACGGCCATTAAAACCGCGACCACTAAAATTGAGACCACTAATTCAAGTAGCGAAAAACCTTTCTGAAAAGACCTCAACGAAGCAATACGATTAGCCATTTATTGTTGTACTCAACTCCCATAACGGTAAGAAAACACCAAGGGCTAGCACTAAAACCATTCCACCAATAGCCACAATCAAAATAGGTTCGATCGCACTGGTAAGGTTTTTAAGATCATACTCCACTTCCTGCTCATAGAAGCCCGCAGCCTCTTCAAGCATCTCATCAACTCGACCTGTTTCTTCACCTACCGCCAGCATCTGCATGACTAACGGGCTAAACATGCCAGTTTGATGTGCAGTTTGAGTAAACGACTCACCTCGTTCAATCCCTTGGCGCATTCCGGAAACTTTTTGACCTATATAACGATTACCAACAGCTTTAGAGACAATAGATAAACCTTGTTCTATTGGCACACCGGCTTTCAAAACAATACTAAAAGTACGAGAGAAGCGTCCCAAAATAACTCTATAGAATATCGACCCAACAATGGGAAACTTCAGCTTTTTCCTATCCCACGTCATATGACCAGATTCTGTTTTTCGCCAACGGTAGAAAGCGATATAATGCAGAACGCCGCCGCCAACGATTGCCCACCACCAATCAACAGTAAAGTCAGACACTGTAATTAATGCCTGCGTTTGCCAAGGCATATCACCACCAAAACTCATAAAAACAGATTTAAAGGCAGGGATAACAAACACATTTATAATCCCTATAGCAATAGAGATCGCCACCAGTACAAAAATAGGGTAGCGCGTCGCCTGTTTTACGTTTTGAACCGTTTGACGTTCTAACTCTAGATACGCAGCCATTTGCCTAAAGGACTCATCCAACTGCCCAGTATTCTCACCTACGTGGATCATACTTATATACAATTCACTAAATATTTTCGGATACTTAGCCAAAGCAGAAGAAAGTGCGTTACCCCTCTCCAACTCATCTGCCAAGCCCGCCAGAGTTTCCTCTAAAAGTGGATTGTTAACTGTATTAGCTAACCCTCTCATCGCACGCGTAATGGGAACACCAGCTTTGGTCAGGCTAAACATTTGACGGCTAAACATGATTAACTCATCAATACTAATCTTTTGGAATAACTGAAAGTTTAGTTCTTTACTGCCCGTTGATGATTGTTTCTTCTCTGCGACGGCTTCATGGATGGTTATCGGGATAATGCCATCAACAGATAGCTGTGATGCGGCCACAGCCGCCGTGCCTGCCTCTATATTGCCGGAGACTTCTTCACCTTCTCTGTTTCTGCCTCGATAACTATAAGTTGCCATCTAATTCTTTACCCAGTCATTCAAGTTCTAAACCACCGACATCCATTGAGCCAAGCTCAATTGAGGCATCAGGTGCGTCGAGATAAATAGATTCGTCCAACTGCTCTGTTACACGGAACACTTCATCTAATGAAGTTACTCCAGCGATAGCTAATTCCAAAGCGCTATAAGCTAACGGTTTATAATGTGAATCTGTTTTAGCAGCAATGGTAAAACCTGCGCTATCATTGCGGCGAAGAGCATCAGCCATATTTTCGTTTATTTCTAATAACTCAAATATACCGGTACGCCCTTTGTAGCCCGTATTATTACAATAAGTACAGCCGCGCCCTTTTTGTAGGCTGATATTATCTAATCCTAGCTCCTCTTGGCGCGTATCCAGCCATAGCCTTTCTGAATCAGTAGGCTGATAATCTTGAGTGCAGTTTTCACAGATTTTGCGCACTAAACGCTGTGCCAAAATCCCATTCAATGCAGACGCAACCAAATAGCCTTCGATACCAATATCAATTAAACGCATAGCGCTCGATACAGCATCATTAGTATGTAACGTGGACAAGACAAAGTGTCCTGTCATCGCTGCACGCAAGGCAATATCAGCGGTCTCTTTATCTCGAATCTCCCCGACTAAAAGAATATCCGGATCCTGACGCAAGGTAGCACGCAGTACTGTGGAAAAATCTAAACCTATATTGGGGTGAACCTGTACTTGGTTTACTCGAGGTAAACGATATTCCACTGGGTCTTCTACAGTAATAATCTTCTTCTGATGGCTATTTAGCTCATTAAGCGCACCATATAAAGTTGTAGTCTTACCACTACCTGTAGGACCCGTCACCAATAAAAGCCCATGGGGCTCGTGAATCATTCTACGGAGCCTATGTAACATATCATTAGGCAAACCAGCTTTTTCTAGTCCTATAATTCCACCGGACTGATCAAGCAAACGCATTACAACTGATTCACCAAACTGAATAGGTAAGGTCGAGATACGTACATCAACACTATGCCCTTTTACACTAATATTGAAACGACCATCTTGAGGCAAACGCTTCTCTGATATATTTAATGAGGCCATTAGCTTTAAGCGTAGTACAAGCGCTGAAGCTATACGTTTCTCTTTCATAACATGCTCATGGAGCACACCATCAATACGCTGCCGAATACGTAACACCGTTTCATCCGGTTCAATGTGTATATCTGAGGCACCAACTTGAACCGCATCTTCAAACAAGCTTTTCAGCAGTTTGACGACCGGAACATCTACTTCATCTGTAGCTGTTAGGGCGGCCAAATCAAATGCATCATCTGCAATTTCTTCATTTAACTGATCAGCTAAATCTTCAATATCACTGGTCTTGCGATAAAGTAGATCCATAGATTGCAGCAACTGAGCTTCAGATACGACTGCAATTTCGATAGGTTTAGGTAACACTCTTTGCAATTCATCAAACGCAAAGATATCCATTGGGTCAGACATCCCAACTAGAAAATGATCAGCATCTTCCTTTAATACTAGCGCCCTAAAGCGCCGAGCCTGAGTTTCAGGTAAACGTAAAACATCTTCCTGATTAAATGAGTAATGAGTCAACTCAACCAGAGGAATGTTCAGCTGCTGGGATAGAAAATCAAGAAACTGCTGCTCCTTTACATACCCCATAGATACCAGTGTCTTACCCAATTTCTGACGCGTCTGTTTCTGCTTATCTAGCGCTTCCATTAGCTGAGCTTCAGACAAAACACCGTTCTGAACCAGTAAGTCACCAATACGGATTTTCATTTTGGGTGCGCCCATTCGGCCCCTTCCTCCTAACGACCCACCAGCGTTTCAATACGCTGGCGAGCATAACTTTTCAACCGACTATCAATTGTCGGGATCTGTAAAGCGCTCTGATATGCATTACGAGCATCAGCATAACGCTTTACTTGTTCCAGCGCATAACCCATTCCAATCCACCATCGTGGAATGCTGTTATTCGATTGCAACAATTGGAAATAAATTCGCGCAGCATCTTCCGAATTACCGCCTTGCTGATAAGCACTTGCTAACAACTCATGGTACTCTTGATCAGTTTCTAGCAACGGGAAATCAGCACTAAGCAGATCGACTGATTGAGACGCTTTATTCTCAGCCATCCATATACGTGCCTGTAATTTCTTTAAATCACTATTATATGGATGCAGGTCGCGACTTTTCTCTATCGACTTTTGAGCTGCAGCGGTTTCACCTTTAGACAACAATAAAGTTGCTAGCAGAACTCTAGATTGTTCAGTTTTAGATGGTTCTTGAGCTATCGCCTTAGTTAATAAACTCTCAGCCTCATCCAATTTGCCTTCATTAATCATCCGCCGTGCACGCTTAGCAAACTGACTATCTGTTAATGCATTGGACGACTTAGTGACCGGCTTTGAAACAACAGGCTTCGTAGCCTGCAACGCTTCGGTAAGATTAACCTGTAGCTCAGCAGAAGATCGAATACTGTCCTTTTCACTGCCTACACTGATAACGGTTAAGGGCGTCTGTATAGTTGATACGCCAATATCAGTAATCTCGACCGTCTCAACATCAGATGGATCATTAATAACGAGAGCAGCTTCATCAGGTATTACACCAAGAATAAGGGTTGTCGGTGAGGTTTGAACACGAAAAGAAAACTGGCTTTTTCGATTGGTCGTTAATGTTAACAAGGTTCGGTTTCTATCCGGTTCAGCCTCAATATCTAAGCGCTTAATATAATTACTTGTTATCGAAGGAAGCGTCGTTCTTAAAACAGCATCATCAATAGCAATCACGATACTATTATCTTTCTGATTTAAAACTTGGATATCAGCATCGCCATCAAGCCTCACAACTAAATCACCACCAAAATCAGCCCCCGCCCATTTAATATCATTAATAGAAACGAGGCCTGTATTTTTCGGAGCTGGGGTGACAGAAAGTGGCTTCTCTATTGCCGAGGAGCCCTGTAAGCGCTTTTCAGCACTTAATTCGCTAAGTTCTGAGCCTTGTTGTTCCTCGCTGTCTGCAGCATTCAGAGATGCGGTAGATAAGCCCTTAGTGTCAGTATAGGTTTGAGTTTTTTGTATCTGATGCCACAACAACCAGCAGGTTGTAAATACTGCAACTAGACCGATCAGCCACAACGTAATTCGAGGTG
Organism: Neptuniibacter marinus; assembly: GCF_965223595.1. Taxonomy (NCBI): domain Bacteria; kingdom Pseudomonadati; phylum Pseudomonadota; class Gammaproteobacteria; order Oceanospirillales; family Oceanospirillaceae; genus Neptuniibacter; species Neptuniibacter marinus. Next base: position 162,892 of record NZ_OZ245004.1, read on the forward strand.
CTTTACTACCGGCCTCTTCTTCAACATATTGAGCGGCTTTAACAGCTGACTGCAGCCCAGGAACCTGCTTAGCGCTTTCATTACGCTGCTCTAAGTCCCTTAGCATGTCATTAACCAAACTCATTGATTAACCCCTATATACACAAGATAAAGCGTGACTAAGAGTAAACAGCTAATAGCGCCCCATAAAAGAGGTCGACTATCCTTTGTCTTTACAATACCTTGTGTATCCTCGATAGCACGTACCACATGAGAGCTTTCTACGTTTAAAGCGCCCTTGCCATACGCAACCATCAACGCTTTATGCGCTAGAATATTGATAAGTCGAGGCGTACCAGCCGAAGCTTTCGCTATTTTACGTGACGCCTCTTTCTTAAAAAGAGAAAGCCCAGTAAAACCGGCTTTTTGTACCCGCTGTTCAATATAGTGCTCTACAGCCTCACTCTCCAGATGACTCAATTCATAACTAAAGGTAATTCGCTGTAATAACTGCCTTAAAGACGCTTGGCTCAGTAATTCATCCAGTTCTGGCTGCCCGAACAACACCACTTGAAACAACTTAGTCGTTTCTGTTTCAAGATTGGTTAACAGCCTTAAAGCCTCTATTGTTTCTTCAGGGATAGCCTGTGCTTCATCAACGAGTAGCACGACTTTACGTTTACTCTGCGCCAATTCTACAAGGCGCTGATTAATCGCATTAAGAAGATCAAAGTCTTCAAGTCCATTAACATCGAGCCCTATCTCTTGAGCAAAGCTTTTACGAAATTCGTAAGGACTTAAGTAAGGATTAGGTATGTAGGCTGTAACATATTCATCATTGTCTAATGCATTAAGCAGTTTGCGGCACAACAGCGTTTTACCTGTACCAACTTCACCTACGACTTTAACAAAGCCATCCCCACCGGCCAGAGCCACCAACATTAAATTCAGCGCTTCATGATGGGTCGGCATATTCAAAAAGAAATGCGTATTAGGTGTCAGCGTAAAAGGTAATTCGCTTAAACCAAAGTGTTCCGTGTACATCCATTAGCCTCAGCTACTGTGCAGGAGTAGGCTGCAAATTTTTAAACGACCGAAGACTACGTTTTAATTCATCTTGTAAATTATCATGATTAGCTAGTACAGGACGCAACATAATAACTAACTCGGTTTTACTTCCCGCTTGGCGCTTTTGTTTAAATAAACGTCCAATACCGGGCAAATCGCTCAAACCCGGTGCATTAGCCTCTGTATCACTATCGGTTGATTTCATTAATCCGCCGATCACAATCACTTGACCACTTTCAGCTCTTACGATGCTATCTGATTCTCGAATAGAACTTAAAGCAAGGGGGATATTAAAGTCATCTGAACCAACACTGATCTGTTTTTGTTGGTCGATAACTTCTGAAACCGTTGGGTGGATATGTAAAACAATATCTCCCTTCTCACTGATCTGAGGTGTTACATCTAAAGCAATACCTGAGAAAAAGGGCGTCAACTCTATACTGGGTGAAGAAGTCGTACTGGTACCTGTTGTTGTTGTATTTTCAACATCCGTTACGAAAAACTCATCTGTACCTACTTTAATAACTGCTTTTTGGTTATTCACCGTTGAAACTCGGGGACTAGACAGCACCTGAACATCACCTTGGCTTCCTAAAAGCTCAATCACTGAAGTGAAATCACCTAAGCTTAAATCAGCTTTAAATATTCCACCTATATCATCGTTATTAGTCAGTGTTTCTGACGACAAACTAAGCAAAGCCGTTTTTCCTGTACCGGGTTCAGCCAGCGCGGTCCAGTTAACACCCGCTTGGAAGCCATTATTTAAGGTTACTTCTAATATTTTTGCCTCAATAACAACTTGGCGATGCAAAATAAGTTCAGCTTGTGTAAGGTAATCTCTTACTGTTGCTAATTCGCTTGGCAAAGCACGAACAACAACAACCCCCGTTTGAGGCGTGACAACCACTTTACGACCTTCTCCAGAAATAATCGTATTTAAGGTACTTTGTAAAGTCCCCCAGAAGTTAGTCGATGTCTTCGTACTAATTCGTGTTCCTATAACCTCATCCGTACTCGAATTATCGCCCGACGAGCTCACAGAACCTGCACTGACTTGTGTATCCGAACTTCCTTGACGATCTATATCAAGGTAGTTTATCTGAAAGATCTGGGTTTGAAGTGAAGCAGGCATCACCTGATATAAATTACCACTACGTGTGTATTCATAACCATATACCCGTTGAATAGCGTTCATCACTTCATCTACGGAAACATCTTTTAATTCTACAGAAATAGCGCCTCCGACATCTTGATGAACAATCATGTTATAAGGTGTCCCTTGGACTAAGCCCATAAAAAATTCTCTTGCGGGTAGCGCCTCGGCAGTAATATCAAACCGTTCTTCCGAAGATGAAGCCGCTGCACCTAGATTTAGCGGGGGCAACAAAGCAATCGGAGCCGATGGAGGCGCAGGTATTTCCCGCTGCTGCTCATTAACCGCAATGGCTTCTTCAATAGCAGCAACACCGTCCTGCTGAGTTGTTGAACCAGCAATGGGCGAGACCCCCTGACAGCCACTCACAAACAGTAAACAAACAAGGACGTGGATATTGAAAATGTATTTCATAACTAATAGACCTATTTCCCACTCTTTACTTTACTGAATCCTTTCCGATCAGATAAAGAGATCAATTGTTGCTTATTTCCAATATCAAGCATGACACCTTCACGACTAATTGATAAAACCGTAGCGCTATCAATTAAATCTCCCACTTCTACACGTTGACCATTAACAACAGCCGTATTTTTTTTCTTACCTGTCACTAGAGAGCTCACTTTATAAACAGAGGCTACCCGCTTAGCTGGCGACAGATGATACATGCCCGTTGCCGGACGAGTCGGGTCAGCAGGTAAGCGCTCAGCTAAAACTGAAGAGGAGCAGATACAGAAAGACAAACCGATAACCAACTTATGCACCTAACCACCTCGCTTCAGAGCTTAAGGTATGCACTCTTATTTTTACTTTTGCTGCAGGGTATTCATCTACGGCATAGTTCAGAGTATCCCAAAAGAAAACGCCATCTAATTGCTCAATCTTTTGTAGATAATCATATATACCCTGATAGTTACCTTGTAACTCAATCTCAAAAGGGTGCGCATAAATGACAGCGGAAGGGGTAGACGATCCGGATTTTGTATTCGTATTGTTCCCGCCTAACTCTAGAGTCTCTACAGCTAAACTTTTAGCACTGAGCAAAGAAACGCCTTGCTCATTCTTTAAAACATCTTTCAGCATACTTAACATTTGATCAGGAGAGACTAAATTGGTCGCCGCTCGTCTAATATCAGCATTCGCATTTGTAAGCTCTAGACGTAATCGCTTTAGCTCTTCACGCACAGCAATATTAGGATCTACAGGCTCTTTAGCCCTTAAAAGATCCAATACCTGCTTTTTACTCGCCATCTCAATTTTCAGATCTGTAGACTTTGCATGCTGATGCTGAAGACTTATAATGCTCGGCTCAATTAGCGCAATGTAAATAAGCACAACAGGAATAACCACCGCAGAAATAATTACTAACCATCGCTCTCGCGAACTCAGTGCATCCCACTTTTGAGCAGCCTTATTCATAGGCACGTAACTCCGCAGTCGCTTTAAATAGAACACCCGATTCACCCGATTCTAAATCAAGTTCACCAATACTCAGGCCTTGAAATACTTCAGTGCGAGATACTGCTTCTAACAAAACAGGTACCGCTGGAGCCTCAACCGCACCGCCATATGCGCTAAAGCGATGTTGCGTATTATCTAATTGAAATTCAATTAGCCAACTATCAGGCTGTGATGACTCAGCTAAAGCGTAAAGGTAAGATGAAAAGCTAGTTCCGTGACTAGGCTGAATACGATATAGCAAGTTTTTAAGTTGCTGCCTTGATGCAATTTGACTTTGTATACGTTGTTTCTCAACAATCAGTTCCGCATTCGCTTCTTTCAGCGAAAAACGGGCCTGTTCCGTGTTAACCGCTGCTTTCAGTTTTTTCTGATCGCTGATTAAAGCTTCTAGCTGGCCTTGTTGGTAATTTGTATAAACCGTCAATCCTAGACCTACAACTAAAAATAGGACAACGATCGTCCCAACTAGAGTTAAGCTACCACTATAGCTCAGAGGATCGAACTTCTGTTTAGATTTATTAGAGTTGTAGAGATTAACTCGTTGTTTCATAGAACCCTGTCCACCCCTAAGCTTTCACTTCTTAATGCTGCAGCAACCGCGATCGTTGTCCATTGTTGCAGATCATCGGATAATTCAACTGAACTTGAGATAAGGTTGTTAAGATTTAATGAATGAATATCAAGATGTAAGTTTTGACGTAGTTCACTCATCAGTGGTGTATCATCTGACTGAAATGGCAACACTAACAAACGAACACAAGGCGGCTTACCAACTTGGCTTTCGTAATAATCGAGTGAGCGCTGTAACTCTAATACAGCGGCACCTGCATCAGCAGCACCGTCCGTTCGGCTATATTGTAAATGACGCGTAAAATAGAGCGAGGCATCCGACAGCAGATTTATCGAGCTACTTTCATCGCCTAAAAAGAATGCAGCTAATCCTGCTTCAGTATCAGCAAGATCTTCAGTAAGGTTCAACAACGCTAATTCAGGAACATCCACAACAATCGGTTCTAGGCCGATGCTTTCACACCATTCAACACGACGATCAATTTCATCCTGTTGGGCAGCAACGGCATACAACATACGTGATCGGCCACGATAGGCATCATCAGGCAGCTCTATATAATCGATCACCGCTTTTTCAATATCAAAGCTAACTAAATCTTTAATTTTCCAACGCAGTGCATCTCTAAGCTCTTCATCAGGAACGGATGGACGTTCAACTAGATGAATTTGATAGCTCGATTCAGGCATAACGATAAGTGCACTATTACCGTTGAGCCCTTTATCTTTAATTAATTCAGAAAAACGGGCCGACTCATTCAAAGGATTAGAAGAAAAAACATGCTCACAGAAAGATAGTTCTGGATGAGAAGCTGTTTGCTTTACATGGGCGAAAGAAACACCTTTCCCAGTAAACACAACTGAGGTTATTCCGCCAGATTTCACCTTCTTTTTAAACAGTGAAAGCAATCTTTTCACTCCTGAAGTGTTTTACTCAAATATAGACCTACAAATTTACCGGTCTTAAACTGCCGATACAATCACTTAATTGAAGATTAACAAGAAAGAACTCATTTGAATGTAATAATCGGCCGATATAGGAATAACTTAAAAGAAAAAGGGTGAATATTCTTAGCTATCATATTGTTTTGGCACAAAAATAAAAAACCCAGAGAATCTCTGGGTTAATATTTAATGAAAATAACGGAGTAAAAAGAACTTAACCTACAATACAAACACCATGATCAACATAATGTGTAGTTCCTGTCACGCCACGAGAGAGATCACTTAAGTAATACAGCGCAGCCCCCCCAACCTCTTCAGTTGTAGGTAACAGATGATCAACCGCTTTGTGTCGGTTATATTCTAGCATTGCATCAAAATCTTTTATCCCGCCAGCCGCACGAGTAGCTATAGTTCCTGGGGAGATGCAATTAACTCGAATATGCTGCGGCCCTAAATCACGCGCAAGATAGCGAGTAGCCGCCTCAAGGGAGGCCTTTGCACAACCCATGATATTATAATCACCGGTAGCTAACGCGCTTCCTAAGTAGGAGAAGTTAATTAAAGAGCCCCCTTCCGACATCAGCCCTTTGGCCATGCCTGCCATCTCAATAAATGAGTAACAGGAAACATCCATCGCCTGCAAAAAGCCGTCTCTTGAGCATTCAGAGATTGGGGCATGCAGATCCTCTAAAGGACAAAACGCCAACGAATGGATAACCCCATCTAAAGAACCCCATCGCTGCTCAATTTCTGAAAATACAGCAGACATATCCCCAGGTACTGTCACATCTAGGGGCATAAAGATACTTGCCTCGAGTTCATCTGCAAGAGGTTCTACAAAGCGTTTAGCTTTGTCATTCAAGTATGTTATCGCAAGTTCCGCACCATGTTCTTTAAGCTTTTTCGCACAGCCGTAAGCAATACTCTTATCATTGGCAATACCAACAATAAGCACTTTTTTTCCCGCCATCAGTAAGTCAGACATAAAAACTCTCTGCTAAATAGGTTAATACTAACGGCTATTACCGCACATGCACAATACAGAGAAATGACAATTGGATATAAAACAAGAAAAACAAACTTAATCAGAATTTACTTACCTAAACCTTAAATCCAAAGGCCCTAACACCAAAGCCCCACAACAAGCCCCTGACGCAAAAAACCCCGGCTACATAGTAACCGGGGTTTCTCTAAATAAATGCTTGGCGATGACCTACTCTCACATGAGGAAACCCCACACTACCATCGGCGATATTGCGTTTCACGTCTGAGTTCGGGATGGATTCAGGTGGTTCCACAACTCTATGGTCGCCAAGCAAAACTGTCACAATTAAGATTCAAATTCATTTTGATTTAGAAGGGAGTCTGTTGTCTCAACCTTGTACTTTCTACACACGCTAATTCGTTACTCTCTATCGTGTTTATTCTCTACTTAATCAATCACTTGCCAAACGCCTTAGGCGTTATATGGTCAAGCCTCACGGGCAATTAGTATTGGTTAGCTCAACGCCTCACAGCGCTTCCACACCCAACCTATCAACGTCGTAGTCTTCAACGGCCCTTTAGGGGAATCAAGTTCCCAGTGAGATCTCATCTTGAAGGAGGCTTCCCGCTTAGATGCTTTCAGCGGTTATCCCGTCCGAACGTAGCTACCCGGCAATGCAATTGGCATCACAACCGGTACACCAGAGGTTCGTTCACTCCGGTCCTCTCGTACTAGGAGCAACTCTTCTCAAATCTCAAACGCCCACGGCAGATAGGGACCGAACTGTCTCACGACGTTCTAAACCCAGCTCGCGTACCACTTTAAATGGCGAACAGCCATACCCTTGGGACCGGCTTCAGCCCCAGGATGTGATGAGCCGACATCGAGGTGCCAAACACCGCCGTCGATGTGAACTCTTGGGCGGTATCAGCCTGTTATCCCCGGAGTACCTTTTATCCGTTGAGCGATGGCCCTTCCATACAGAACCACCGGATCACTAGAACCTACTTTCGTACCTGCTCGATGTGTCTATCTCGCAGTCAAGCACCCTTCTACTCTTGCGCTCATTGCATGATTTCCGACCATGCTGAGGGTACCTTCGTGCTCCTCCGTTACTCTTTGGGAGGAGACCGCCCCAGTCAAACTACCCACCACACAATGTCCCTGATCCCGCTTAGGGACCTAGGTTAGAACCTCAATATTACCAGGCTGGTATTTCAAGATTGGCTCCACTCTATCTGGCGATAAAGTTTCAAAGCCTCCCAGCTATCCTACACAAGTAATATCAAAGTCCACTGTGAAGCTGTAGTAAAGGTTCACGGGGTCTTTCCGTCTAGCCGCGGGTAAACGGCATCTTAACCGCTATTTCAATTTCACTGAGTCTCGGGTGGAGACAGTGTGGCCATCGTTACGCCATTCGTGCAGGTCGGAACTTACCCGACAAGGAATTTCGCTACCTTAGGACCGTTATAGTTACGGCCGCCGTTTACCGGGGCTTCGATCAAGAGCTTCGGACGAATCCTAACCCCATCAATTAACCTTCCGGCACCGGGCAGGCGTCACACCCTATACGTCCTCTTTCGAGTTTGCAGAGTGCTATGTTTTTAATAAACAGTCGCAGCCACCTGGTATCTTCGACCGGCCTCAGCTTAGGGAGCAAGTCCCATCACTAAAACCGGCGCACCTTCTCCCGAAGTTACGGTGCCATTTTGCCTAGTTCCTTCACCCGAGTTTTCTCATACGCCTTAGTATTCTCTACCTGACCACCTGTGTCGGTTTGGGGTACGGTTAGTTATAACCTGAAGCTTAGAGGTTTTTCCTGGAAGCATGGCATCAACTACTTCGTTCCATATAGGAACTCGTCATCGGTTCTCAGCCTAACAAGGACCCGGATTTACCTAAGTCCTTAGCCTACTACCTTAAACGCGGACAACCAACGCCGCGCTAGCCTAGCCTACTCCGTCACCCCATCGCAGTTATAATCAGTACAGGAATATTAACCTGTTTCCCATCGGATACGCTCTTCAGCCTCTCCTTAGGGGCCGACTCACCCTGCCACGAAAAGCGTTGGACAGGAACCCTTGGTCTTCCGGCGGGGAGGGTTTTCACCTCCCTTATCGTTACTCATGTCAGCATTCGCACTTCTGATATGTCCACGGTGCCTTACGGCTTCCGCTTCAACCACTTACAGAACGCTCCTCTACCATGCACTAAGTGCATCCGTAGCTTCGGTGTTATGCTTAGCCCCGTTATATCTTCCGCGCGGGCCGACTCGACTAGTGAGCTATTACGCTTTCTTTAAAGGGTGGCTGCTTCTAAGCCAACCTCCTAGCTGTCTAAGCCTTCCCACATCGTTTCCCACTTAGCATAAACTTTGGGACCTTAGCTGACGGTCTGGGTTGTTTCCCTTTCCACGACGGACGTTAGCACCCGCCGTGTGTCTCCCGTGATTGAACTCATGGGTATTCGGAGTTTGCATCGGGTTGGTAAGTCGGGATGACCCCCTAGCCGAAACAGTGCTCTACCCCCCATGGTTAGACACGAGGCACTACCTAAATAGTTTTCGAGGAGAACCAGCTATCTCCGAGTTTGATTAGCCTTTCACTCCTATCCACAAGTCATCCGCTGGCTTTTCAACGACAGTCGGTTCGGTCCTCCAATGCATGTTACTGCATCTTCAACCTGCCCATGGATAGATCACTCGGTTTCGGGTCTACTCCTAGCGACTGGACGCCCTATTAAGACTCGGTTTCCCTACGGCTCCGCAATTGCTTAACCTTGCCACTAAAAGTAAGTCGCTGACCCATTATACAAAAGGTACGCAGTCACCGTCCTAAAACGGCTCCCACTGCTTGTACGTACACGGTTTCAGGATCTATTTCACTCCCCTCACAGGGGTTCTTTTCGCCTTTCCCTCACGGTACTGGTTCACTATCGGTCAGTCAGGAGTATTTAGCCTTGGAGGATGGTCCCCCCATGTTCAGACAGGATATCACGTGTCCCGTCCTACTCGATTTCACAATAAATAAGTTTTTGAATACGGGGCTATCACCCACTATGGCGGCGCTTTCCAGCGCCTTCTTCTAACTACATTATTGCTTAAGGGCTAATCCCCGTTCGCTCGCCGCTACTTAGGGAATCTCGGTTGATTTCTTTTCCTCCGGGTACTTAGATGTTTCAGTTCCCCGGGTTCGCCTCTAATACGCTATGTATTCACGTAAAAGATACCTATAAATAGGTGGGTTTCCCCATTCGGAAATGTCCGGATCAAAGCTTGTTTACCAGCTCCCCGAACCTTATCGCAGGTTACAACGTCCTTCATCGCCTCTGACTGCCAAGGCATCCACCGTGCACGCTTAGTCACTTGACCATATAACCCGAAGGCGTCTGGAATCATAGTAACTGATTAGTACAGTAACGATAGATTTCGCCGAATTGGCGCTTGTATGAAAAATACAAGTCAATCTAAATCAATGAATCTAAATCCAAATTGTTAAAGAGCGTTAAAGCAAAAAAGCTTTAAAAGATAAGTCACTTAGTAAACAATCTTCACTAATTGAGCTATGTTTTAAAACTCTTAATCCTTAGACTGAAGAGTTATGGTGGAGCTATGCGGGATCGAACCGCAGACCTCCTGCGTGCAAAGCAGGCGCTCTCCCAGCTGAGCTATAGCCCCTTACTTGTCCTTTTCACTTTATACGGCGTTGCACTCGTCGCTCGCTCAGTTATTACCCATTGAGGGTAACGTCTTCGCTCGCTCCAGCGTGCGCCTTGTCTAAAGCAAAAATGACTGCGTAAGTATTCTGCCTAGCAGGTTGTAGAGTGATGCAATATGGATCGGCCTGAGTGGACTTGAATCACTGACCTCACCCCCCTTTCTTTTATAAAGAGTGGGGTGCGCTCTAACCAGCTGAGCGTCTTTACTCTCAGTTCTAACTGACCACTTACTTAAGATTTTGCCAGTAAAAGTGGTAGGCCTGAGTGGACTTGAACCACCGACCTCACCCTTATCAGGGGTGCGCTCTAACCAGCTGAGCTACAAGCCTTCAATCGGTTAGAACTAATTCGCTCTCTTCACTTTCTGATCAGATAATTCGTGTGAACGCTTGCCAAGATTCGGCTTTCGTTTAAGGAGGTGATCCAGCCCCAGGTTCCCCTAGGGCTACCTTGTTACGACTTCACCCCAGTCATGAACCACACCGTGGTAACCGCCCTCCCGAAGGTTAAGCTAGCTACTTCTGGTGCAATCCACTCCCATGGTGTGACGGGCGGTGTGTACAAGGCCCGGGAACGTATTCACCGTGGCATTCTGATCCACGATTACTAGCGATTCCGACTTCATGGAGTCGAGTTGCAGACTCCAATCCGGACTACGACCGGTTTTATGAGATTAGCTTACCTTCGCAGGTTCGCAGCCCTCTGTACCGGCCATTGTAGCACGTGTGTAGCCCAACTCGTAAGGGCCATGATGACTTGACGTCGTCCCCACCTTCCTCCGGTTTGTCACCGGCAGTCTCCTTAGAGTTCCCACCATTATGTGCTGGCAAATAAGGACAAGGGTTGCGCTCGTTACGGGACTTAACCCAACATTTCACAACACGAGCTGACGACAGCCATGCAGCACCTGTCTCAGAGTTCCCGAAGGCACGAAACTATCTCTAGTAACTTCTCTGGATGTCAAGAGTTGGTAAGGTTCTTCGCGTTGCGTCGAATTAAACCACATGCTCCACCGCTTGTGCGGGCCCCCGTCAATTCATTTGAGTTTTAACCTTGCGGCCGTACTCCCCAGGCGGTCTACTTATCGCGTTAGCTTCGCCACTAAAAGATCAAGTCTTCCAACGGCTAGTAGACATCGTTTACGGCGTGGACTACCAGGGTATCTAATCCTGTTTGCTCCCCACGCTTTCGCACCTCAGTGTCAATATCGGTCCAGGTAGTCGCCTTCGCCACTGGTGTTCCTTCCTATATCTACGCATTTCACCGCTACACAGGAAATTCCACTACCCTCTACCGTATTCTAGACTGGTAGTATCAGGTGCAGTTCCAAGGTTGAGCCCTGGGCTTTCACATCTGACTGACCAATCCACCTACGCGCGCTTTACGCCCAGTAATTCCGATTAACGCTCGGACCCTCCGTATTACCGCGGCTGCTGGCACGGAGTTAGCCGGTCCTTCTTCTGTCGCTAACGTCACAGTATGCACGTATTAAGTACACACCTTTCCTCACGACTGAAAGTGCTTTACAACCCTAGGGCCTTCTTCACACACGCGGCATGGCTGCATCAGGGTTTCCCCCATTGTGCAATATTCCCCACTGCTGCCTCCCGTAGGAGTCTGGACCGTGTCTCAGTTCCAGTGTGGCTGATCATCCTCTCAGACCAGCTAGAGATCGTCGCCTTGGTGAGCTCTTACCTCACCAACTAGCTAATCTCACGCAGGCTCATCCAATAGTGCAAGGTCCGAAGAGCCCCTGCTTTCCCCCGAAGGGCGTATGCGGTATTAGACCAAATTTCTCTGGCTTATCCCCCGCTACTGGGTAGATTCCTACGCGTTACTCACCCGTCCGCCGCTCGTCAGCATCTAGCAAGCTAGATCTGTTACCGCTCGACTTGCATGTGTTAGGCCTGCCGCCAGCGTTCAATCTGAGCCATGATCAAACTCTTCAGTTTAAATCATATAGTGTCACCAGGAATATGGTGACGGCTCTAGTACTAAACAACCGGATTGCATTCGAAAATGCAAAACCTATTGTAAATCGTTTTAAATGAATTCACTTGGTTGCTTGTCTAGAAAATAAAGCTATTTGCTTCATCTCAACAAGCGCCCACACGAATTATCTGATCAAATTGTTAAAGAGCGTTGCTTGGAACCAACCTAACGCTGCGAAGCGTTTCGTCTCAAGCGAGGCGCATATTCTACTTTGCGCCGCTTCAAAGTCAACCGTTATTTTGTGTTTTTCTGAATTAATTCGCAATCAATTCCGACACAACAATCAACTCTAAAACCTTCAAACCAAATCCAACAAAACCAAAGGTTTTCAAGGAGTTAATTCAACCTTTACTTAGGTCATTCAGCGCTGCTTTGCAGGCCTCCCTTAGCAAGGACGGCGAATTATAGACACTTCCCAAACAACGTCAACAGGCAAAACTAAAAAACTGTGAAATAAAGGCAAAAAGATTAAATAAACAGGCAATAATCAGAAAACTGATTAGCCCGTGATCAGTTTAATTAAAAACTCTGTTGTAGATACAAAAATGCCGCTTAGTTACATAAGCGGCACCCGAGTATTCTCTTGAATTAAACAGAGGGGTTCTTAATCTTTCATATCTCTCACTGCCCGTTCAAAATCTTCTTCGTACGTATAGTCATCATCGTCTTCATCATCATCGCTTTTTTCTTCGCTATCGTCAGCGTCGCCATCTTCTTCATCTTTAGTAGGTTTCACAAAAATAACACCTAAGATAATTCCAGCTTCGAAGAGCAACCACATAGGCAATGCTAATAAACTTTGCGAAATCACATCTGGCGGCGTCAACAACATACCTAAAACAAAACAGCCAACAATCACATAGGCACGCTTATTCCGTAACCCTTTAACGGTGGCCGCACCTGACCAGATCAACAATAAGGTGGCTATAGGTATTTCAAAAACAATACCAAATGCAAAGAATAACTTTAGAACAAAATTTAAATAACTGCTGATATCCGTCATCACTGCCACATTTTCCGGCCCAACACTGGTAAAGAAACCAAAGATCAGTGGAAATACAACAAAATAAGCAAAGGCAATGCCTGCATAAAACAGAAAAATACTAGAAGCCAGCAAAGGGACAGCAAATTTCTTTTCGTGCTGATAGAGGCCCGGCGCAATAAATCCCCAGATTTGATGCAATATAAAAGGCATTGCTACAAAAATTGCCGCAACAAGCGTCAACTTGAATGGCGCAAAAAATGGCGAAGTCACATCGGTTGCTATCATGCTAGTGCCTTCCGGCAGCAATGCAGTCAGGGGTGTAGATAGATAGGTATAAAGGTCATTGGCAAAATAGAACAACCCTAAAAAAACACCAAAGATGATTAATAATACGTACATTAATCGCTGGCGCAGCTCAACAAGGTGACTAATTAAAGGCAACTCTTGATCTTTCTCTGAGGCTTTCTGCTGATTACTCATTACTTATCAACCTTGCCCATTTCGTCACCGGCTACCGTATCAGTCTTTGCTAACGTCCCTTCTGACTCCTTCAACTCTTCAGGCGATGTCGTTTTTGCCGCAATAGGTGAATCATCATCCAATACACCAAACGGCTGGCGCATATCGTTCAACTCTTTTTCTAGTTCATCTTTTTTAATCGATGTCGCCCTTCTTACCTCATCAATTCTAAGCTCTTCACTTATCTCTGATTGAATAGCACCGACGGTACGCCGAATACGACTCACCCAGAGGCCGAGTGTCCGTACAGCAGACGGCAGCTTTTCTGGACCCAGAACAACCAATGCGACGACCGCAACAATCAATATTTCGGCGAAACCGATATCAAACATTTATCGTGGCCAACTATTTATCAGTTTTCTGTTCTTCTTTTACATCTGCTTTATTCGCATCAGTAAAATCGGCATCATCCTGCTTTAACTGTTTATTATCAGCTTCTTCCTGAGCTTTTTCTTCATCACTCATCGCTTTTTTGAAGCCTTTGACTGCACCACCTAAGTCACTGCCAATATTTTTGAATTTTTTAGTACCAAAAATCAAAACAATAATGGCAAGAACAATCAGAAGCTGCCAAATACTAATACCGCCTAAACCCATTGTTATTCTCCGTCGTGAAATCAGAGGCGATAAGATCACCTTAATTTATCAAATAGACCTTAGCCTTTTACTCTCGATGCTTTTTCTTCTAAGCCAGAAAGGTCAAAGCGTCGCGCCAATTCATCTAATACTACCTGAGGATTCTCACCTAAATGTGACAACACAACTAGACTATGAAACCAAAGGTCGGCTGTTTCATAAATAACATCTTTGTTATCACCACTAACCTGCGCATCTTTTGCAGCCAGTATAGTTTCGGTCGCCTCTTCGCCCACTTTTTCAAGAATTTTATTCAAACCTTTCGCATGTAAGCTTGAGACATATGAACTATCTGGAGATGCAGATTTCCGCTCTTCTAATACCTTGCCCAGCTGAGTTAATACATCACTCATCTCATATCGCTCTTTTATCTATGCTAATTTTTGTTGCGGAAGCATACCCGAACAATATTACTTCCACCATACCCAGAGGGATAGCCTAATCTCGTTTAAATAAAAGTGCACCACCCAAAATAGCCAAAAGCCAACTACTTACAGGTAACTCACACAACCAAACCTGTAGTTCTGGACTCGCTGTAATAACACTACCGCCAATAAAAAGTATCGCTAGATAGGTACGATGCTTACTCTTAGCCTCTAACTCATCTTTCGCTTGTTGATAAGCACGCAGATCCCTTAGTCTAATATTATCTAAATTACGCACCTGATTTAAAGCATCAAAGACAAGTTGCGGCATATGAGGAAGTTTTTCTAACCAATCGGGGGCTTGCTGCTTAATAGTGCGGTAAACGCCTTTCGGCCCCATACGCTCTTTCATCCAGTTTTCCAGGAAAGGCTTTGCGGTTTTCCATAGATCAAGGTCGGGGTAAAGCTGTCGGCCTAGCCCTTCGATATTTAACAATGTTTTTTGGAGCAATACCAACTGTGGCTGCACTTCCATATTAAAACGCCGTGCAGTCTGAAACAGTCCAAGTAAAACCTGCCCAAAAGATATCTCTTTTAATGGCTTTTCAAATATAGGCTCACAGACACTTCTAATCGCTGTTTCAAATGCATCAACATTAGTATCTGCAGGCACCCAACCTGAATCCACATGAAGTTGAGCAACTAAACGGTAATCTCTTTTAAAGAAAGCTAAAAAGTTTCGTGCAAGGTAACTTTGATCTTCCGGTGTCAACGAACCAATAATCCCAAAATCCACCGCTATATATTGGGGCTTCGAAGGGTTGTTGCGAGAAACGAAAATATTGCCTGGGTGCATATCGGCATGAAAGAAGCTATCTCTAAACACTTGAGTGAAAAATATCTCTACGCCCCGCTCTGCAAGCAACTTCATATCTGTATGTTGAGCCGCTAATTGTTCAAGGTCGGCCACTGGAATACCGTGGATACGCTCCATAACGAGCACATTTGAACGGGTGAAATCCCAGTAAATTTCGGGAATATAGAGAATATCACTATTATCAAAGTTACGTCGTAGCTGTGAACCATTCGCAGCTTCTTTACGCAGGTCTAACTCATCAAAGATAGTTTGCTCATATTCAGCTACAACCTCTACAGGGCGAAGACGCCGTCCCTCAGCCCAAACGCCATGTACAAGGCGAGCTAAGGTAAATAAGAGATCTACATCTTTTCTAATCGTTTTGCTAATTCCCGGACGGATAACTTTAACAACCACATCCCGCCCATCAAACATAGTCGCTTCATGAACTTGCGCAACGGATGCCGACGCCAATGGTTCAACCTCAAACGAGCTAAACAGCTCCGATACCGGCTGCCCCAATGCCGTTTCAATTAAACTCTGGGCTTGTGGGCCGGAAAAAGGAGGTACTCGGTCTTGTAACTTTTTCAATTCTGCCGCGAGCTCATCAGAAAGAAGATCTCTGCGAGTGGAAAGCATTTGACCAAATTTAACAAAAACAGGTCCTAAGTCCTCTAAAGCCAATCGGATACGAACCGCTTCCGGCTTAGATGCGCGAATAAACAAACGCCAAGGTAATAACCAAAATAAAATACGAACGTACCAAGGTAAAGACAAACCTAAAAATATCGTATCAAGACGATAACGAGCAAACACTTGGACTATTCTTAGAATACGTGAAAGACGCTTCACAGCAGAGGAACCTTAATTAAAAATTATATTAATACAACAAAGACAGACGCTAGTTAGCTCGGACTAAATTACGACCATCGTCCTTAGCTTGATACAGCGCCGCATCAGCGCGGTTAAAAGCTTCCTCTAAAGAATCACCTTCTTTAATCTCAGTCACCCCGAAAGACATTGTAATCCCAACAGGCTTACCATGAAAATTAAATGGGCTTTTCGCCAATGAAAGCCTTAGTTTATTCATCGCCTGCACGGCTTCAGTGACCGATGTTGAGGGAAGGATAATAACAAACTCTTCACCTCCATAACGAGCAACAAAGTCAGTCACTCTAATACTTTTGGTAATAACCTTAGCAACTAAACGTAAAACCTTATCACCGGCAAGATGTCCAAAGTTATCATTTACACTTTTGAAAAGATCTAGGTCCGCAACAACAACAGTAAACGCCGTACGGTAGCGCGACCAACGCTCATATTCTTGGACAATATATTCATCATACGCGGCACGGTTTGGTAAGCCAGTCAACGGATCAGTCCTTGCGCGCAGACGCTCCTCTTCCATATGAGCTTTCACCTTGCGGGTTTCTTGCTCCATCTCATCAACTTTTGAGATTAGATCCTCATATCGACCTTGCAACCGACTTTCACGCTCCTCCTCTTTCTTTTTAAAGCTGTCCATTGCTCGCATCAAACCGGTTAACTGAAACGAGACCGCGTTTTTGAGATCCTTTAAATCATTCGTATTTTTAACCGTATGGTTCAGTTGCTTAACATCTTGGCGCACTTGCTGGTCAAGCTCTCGCTGATTCTGACCAATCTCTTGCTGCTCTTGACGGCTATCCACAACAAAGGTCTGAACTTCGGTCAATCTAGAGCTTAATTCTACTAAATAATTTTCAAAATCATCGCTAGTATTACTAGTCGACTTGATAACCAATTGAACAATAAGGTGAACTATCTCAGGTAAATGGGGCAGCTCAAAACCTTTTTCAATACGTTGAACTAACTCTCGTGCATCAGGCGCATCTTCTTTCGGAACGCTAAGCCCACTTATAAGCTCAAGAAGCTCGGTCCCTATATGTTTTAACAGTATGCGAACTTCGTCACCGAGCGCATCGGTAGAGGCGGTGTTGTCTAAAGAGAAATGACTCTTTTCAAAAGCCGTATCACCCTCACTGCCGCTCTCAACATGACTTTGCAACTCAATCAAGTCATCAAGTAAACCCGGCAGCCCATAAATTTTATCATTGATGTCATGACTTCGAGTTTCAAGCGAATCAAGAACATTCTGGGCACCGCTACTTTGTACTTGGGTACGTAACATGCGTACCCACTTTAACAGTGCAGCAACAACCTCTTGCGCTTGCTTATCCTTAACCTCAACTCTACTTTTAACTTGCTTTTCAACACGTTTGGTCGTTTGCCTCAAAGCAGATAGGTTTTCCATACACGCTTTCTGCAGTAGAGGCTTCAACTGGGATAATTCAGTATCAAACTGCGGACTTTCCCCTTCTAGGGCAACCGTCAAATAGCTAGCAAGTTGACGCAGCTGACTCTCAACATCGGCACTTTTGCGCTCTTGTTGTTCCAACTCTTGAGTCAATTCCCTATATTTCTTTTTCCAATCAACTTTTTCTTCTGCCACTCTAAATCCCCAGGACATCGAAACCAAAAATCCAGTCTGAACTTATGTTAGTCTAACTAACTAATTCGCACTAGGGCTTATAGCAAACAGATATAAAAAACGCCCATGAAGGGCGTTTTTTTAAATCTTTAGGTTTACTCGGCTGCGGAGCGTTCCTTCTCAATTAGGAAATTCACTACTTTTAACATCTCTTGCTGACCACCCGCCATCTGAGCACTAATGCGATACTTGCCATTAACAATCATTGCCGGTACACCTTCAACACCGTAACCACGCAGCTTAGAGTCGCCTTGCTTTAGCTTCATGTTAACCGCAAAGGAGTTATACATTTTATCAAACTGGCCACGATCAAGGCCTAAATTTGCGTAAAACTCAGAAAAGTCATTCATACCAGAAAAGCGACGACGCTCAACATGAATCGCATGAAAAGTAGCTTCATGCGTTTTATCTAACGTTTTCATAAGCTCTGATGCATAAAAAGCACGTGCCATCGGCTCCCAGCTACGCCCAAAAACTACAGGGATACGAACAAAGTTCACATCATCCGCTTGATTACTGTTCCAGTTTTTAATGTAAGGCTCGAAGCTATTACAGTGGGGACATGGATAACCAAACATCTCAACCACTTCTACCTTACTCTGATCAATCGTGCGTACAGGCGTTGTTAACTTAACGTAGTGCACACCCTCACGGTAATCTTCTGCTTGAACAAGTAACGGCAAAAACAAAGCGATCAATATAAAGCCAATTTTTTTCATTCTATTTTATGCTCCGAACAATCAACTGAATTAAGAATAGACATAACAGCAGACGATAAAGTTCCATCTTGTCAGAAAAACATCTACAAAAAAAGGCAGCTTACTGAAGTGACCCCATAAAGTTGGACACTTTTTTATTAGGCTGTTAATAAGGCCTGCTTGCGGTATTCAACCGGAGTCAGGCCTTTTAGTTTTACTTTAATACGTTTTGTATTGTAATACTCGATGTACTCGTCGATCTGATTTATCAGGTCGTCTGCATTCTTAAACTCTTGTTGATGATACATCTCTGTTTTGAGTACGGCGAAAAAGCTTTCGGCGGCCGCATTATCCAAACAGTTCCCTTTTCTTGACATACTCTGTGTAAGACCTCTCTCAGAAAGAATTTTCTGAGTCAGTGGATTTCGATACTGCCAACCCTGATCGCTGTGAAATATCGGACACTCACACTCTTTAAGCCCCTCAACGGCCTCCTCAAGCATATCTGTAACTAACGGTAAACGTGCAGACTTTGCTGTCCTATACGTCACTACTTCCCGATTAAACAGATCAATGATTGGAGACAGATAAATCTTTTGGCCTTTAACATTAAATTCTGTGACATCCGTTACCCATTTCTCATTAGGCTTCTGCGCATCAAAATTACGCTGCAGTACATGTGGTGCTCCTTTTCCTATATCGCCTTTATAGGACTGATAGCGCTTAGGACGAACGATCGACTTTAATTTCAGCGCCGTCATCAGACGCAGTACCGTCTTATGATTTAACCATATATCGAAAGCCCGTAATGCCAATAGAATCCGTCGGTAGCCATAACGTCCCTTGTGTTCATCAAAAATTTGACGAATCACTACTTTCTCTCGAGCGTAATTATCAGGCTTCTGCAGCGCCTGACACTGATAGTAAAAGACACTGCGTGATAACTCACACGCTTTCAAAAGAAGCGTCAGCTTAAATGTCGCCTTGAGTTCCTGAACGATTAACGCTTTCTCTTGGTTTGAGATTGTTTTTTCAGGTACAAGGCATCTAACTTTTTTAGAACAGCGTTCTCCGCTCTAAGGTATTCAAGCTCTTTTTGCATTTCCTCGGGCGTCATCTCACTAATTTTTGAGGACTGAGGGGGTGACGACTGTTGTGTCATAAACGTTTTTCCGCGTTTACTGGGTTCTAATCCCTTTATGCCTGAAGACCTATAGCGGCGCTGCCAAACATAGAGAGTACCAGGGGATACGAGATTGTAGTATGCGCTTGTATAACCTAAAGACCATTGTTCTGCCCACATTTTATTAAGCATGCGAAGTTTATCTTGTGCGCAATAAGGGGAGATGGGAGGTTGAAAAGCGGTCTCACCATGAAACCGGTAAATCTGAGTCCAGTAACGAATCAGAGAAGCGGGAACGTTTAGTTCAGCTCCCAATGATAGGGAAGATGTACCGTTAAGGTATTGTTTAGCTGCAGCAATTTTAAATGCTCTGCTGTACTTTGCCATAAAAACCCCCAGAGTTGGTTGTCCAACTATTGGGGGTCACTTCATTACGCTGCCTTTTTTTAACTCGAACTGAATTTATTTACTCAGTCCTTGGATATAACTAGCAACTGCTTTAATTTCTGCATCGCTTAGTTTACCAGCGGTATCACGCATCATACCTTGAGGATCGTTAGCACGTTCACCTGTACGGAAAGCATGTAACTGTTTTTCTGTATATGCAGCGTGCTGTCCACCAATAGCAGGGAAACCAGCTTGGTCGTTACCTTGACCTGTTGGAGCGTGGCATGCTGTACAAGCAGCAACACCTTTAGCAGCAATACCGGAACGGTAGATCTTCTCGCCTTGCTCAACTAAATCTTTGGCAGCGTGTCCTACTGTACCTTGCTGTTTTGCAAAGTAAGCAGCGATATCAGCTATATCTTGATCACTTAACGCATCAAGTAGGCCTGTCATTTCCACAATTGGGCGAGTGCCTGCTTTAATTTCATTAAGCTGTTTGATCAGATAAGCTTCATTCTGACCTGCTAATTTAGGGAAGTTTGCTATAGCGCTGTTACCGTCAGCACCGTGACAAGCTCCACACACAGCCGTTTTGCCTTTTCCTGCAGCGGCATCACCTGCCGCATGAGCTACACCAGTAAGACCTATGGTCACAAGCAAGCTAATCAGTAGTTTATTCATCGACGAACCCAGACTCTTGATTAAAATTATGTTTGATCTATGTAAAACACTAATAGTTTTACGTTGACCAATGTTATCCTCACTTCCCTGCAGACTAGAGCTAAATCCTGATCGCAGGTAAAATTGGCGCAATTATAAACCAATATCCACACAAACTGGAACGACAATCTCTGTTCCTTTAGTAGCGATTACCAAAAAAGCGGCCCAAAATATGTCATCAGATCAATTAACCGTTCACTATAACAGCGCACGATTTAATAAAAGCGCGGCAAAATTACATCAGTGTCCGGAAGATGTAGGCGCCGAAGTTGCGTTTGCTGGCCGCTCAAATGCGGGCAAATCTAGCGCGATTAACACACTTACAAACAACGGGAAATTAGCCCGCACATCAAAAACACCTGGCCGAACCCAGTTAATAAACTTTTTCGATCTCAATATTGAAGATTTACGTATCGTCGACCTACCAGGTTACGGATACGCTAAAGTCCCCATTGAGATGAAACAGCATTGGCAGCAACATCTTGATGAATATCTGCAAAAGCGTCAATGCTTGCAAGGAGTCGTATTAGTTATGGATATACGTCATCCGATGAAAGAGTTCGATCACATGATGATCGGCTGGTGCCAATCCTCCCATATGCCATTACATGTATTATTGACCAAAGCTGACAAGTTAAAGAAAGGGCCCGCTCAATCAACACTGCTAAAAATCCGCAAGGAACTTAGTGAAGTATTAGGTGACCTTGTGACAGTGCAAACATTCTCCGCACTGAAAAAGCAAAATGTTGATCAACTTCGTCAGCGGTTAGATAGCTGGCTTCTACCTGAGAATGATCAACCTGAAATGGAATAGCTGAGATTTAGAAGGCAAAAAAGAGCCCTGGGAATCGTTAAAAGAGTAACGACTGATACCGCAGGGCTTTAATACATACTCGCTGGAAAGAGCTACAGCTAGAATAAATGTAAAAAATATAGCTCTAAATCTGTGACGCTTGTTTATAGCAATAGTTCAATCTAAATATAAATTTAATGAGCCTGTTCCCAATTATCACCTACGCCGGCTTCAACTAAGAGTGGTACATCCAAATCAGCAGCTCCCGTCATCTGCCGCTTTACCTCGCCCACAAAATCATCAACCTGATCTTCACGTACCTCGAAGACCAACTCATCATGCACCTGCATAATCATACGAACATCATAATCAGCTCTCGCTAACCAATTATCCACAGATACCATTGCCCGTTTGATAATATCGGCAGCTGTTCCCTGCATAGGTGCATTGATCGCGGTTCGCTCTGCCGCTTGTCGACGTATCGCATTTTTAGCTTTGATCTCAGGAAGATATAACCGACGGCCAAATAAGGTTTCTACATAACCCTGCTCCTGCGCCTTAACACGCACATCATCCATATAGTTCTGCACATCAGGATAGGTAGCAAAATAATGCTCTATATATAGTCCTGCCTCTTTGCGACTAATGCCGAGCTGCTTAGCTAAACCAAAAGCCGACATCCCATAGATTAAGCCAAAGTTGATCGCTTTAGCACTACGTCGCTGATCACTGCTTACCTCGCTGAGTTCAACCTTAAATACCTCCGCTGCCGTCGCACTATGAATATCGGCTCCTTTAGAGAAGGCTTCTAACAACCCTTTATCCTGCGATAGATGCGCCATAATCCGCAGCTCAATTTGCGAGTAATCCGCAGCAACAATTTTATACCCTTCAGGCGCGATAAAAGCATGACGAATTCGGCGCCCTTCTTGTGTACGAACAGGAATATTCTGTAGATTCGGGTCCGTTGAAGATAACCGTCCTGTCGCAGTCACCGCTTGGTGATAGGAGGTATGGATACGTTGAGTACGTGGATTGATCATCAACGGCAGCTTGTCGGTATAGGTCGATTTCAATTTGCTTAGACTACGATGCTCCAAGATCAATTTAGGGAGCGGGTATTCAAGTGCTAGCTCTTGCAACACCTCTTCCGCTGTAGACGGCGCCCCTTTTGGCGTCTTTTTAATGACAGGGATTTCTTGTTCTTCAAACAATATCTGCTGAAGCTGCTTGGGCGAGGCTAAATTAAATTCTTTACCTGCAATCTCGTAGGCTTCCCGCTCCAATTCAATCATGCGAGCAGCCAGTTCAATACTTTGTTCCCCTAGCACATTAGGGTCTACTAAAGCGCCGTTACGCTCTATATGAGAAAGCACAGAAATTAATGGTTTTTCAATCTCAGAAAAGACCTTAGATAACTTTTCATCTTTGCTAAGTTGCGCAGCAATTGCTTGATGTAATCTCAGGGTAACATCCGCATCTTCAGCGGCGTAAGGGCCCGCTTGTTCCAGTTCAATCTGATTAAATGTCAGCTGTTTTTTACCTTTGCCGGCAATATCTTCAAACTTAACCGTTTTAATACCTAAATAACGATCGGCTAAACTGTCCATATCATGGCGCGATGCGGTCGAGTTGAGCACATAAGATTCCAGCATTGTATCAAAGGCAATACCTTGCATCTCAATGCCGTAATTAGCCAATACATTCATGTCGTATTTAATGTGCTGACCTACTTTCTTATGCTCACTGCTTTCCAATAAAGGTTTTAATTTTTCTAACAAGCGCTCACGACTAATCTGTTCAGGCGCTCCCATATAATCATGTGCAACAGGAACATAAGCCGCGTAGCCCGCTTCAACCGCAAAAGAAACGCCTACCAACTCAGCTTCCATATAGTTCAAACTGGTGGTTTCTGTATCAAAAGCAAACAATTCAGCTGTGGATAACTTTTCAATCCAACGATCTAATTCCGATTCTTCAAAGATAACTTCATATTCAACTTTTTCAGGCGCTACTGGCATCGCACTGTTTTCCGCAACTAACTCAGCAGAAGCTCCACCTCCGGATTGAAGATCTACAAGCCAGGAACGGAACTCGAACTCTTCGAAGAGTTTTATTAAAGCCTCAGTGTCAGGTTCAGGCTTTTTAAAGTCCGATATAGTTTCATGTAACTCAACATCAAGCTTAATCGTTGCCAATAGATAGGAGAGTTCCGCTTTATCTTTATTCTCTTCTAGTTTTTTAGCCATGGTCTTTGCACCACGGAAACCTAAATCAGCAACTTTATCGAGGTTTTCATATAAGTCTTTAATGCCACCAATACCCTGCAAGAGCGCCAGTGCCGTTTTTTCACCAACACCAGCCACCCCTGGTATGTTATCCACCTTATCCCCCATTAATGCGAGAAAGTCGATGATGAGTTCAGGTGGAATACCAAATTTTTCATTGACACCATCAACATCCATTAATGTATCGGTCATGGTATTAATGAGCGTGACATGCTTATTTACGAGCTGCGCCATATCTTTATCGCCCGTAGAAATAATCGTATCAACGCCTTGTTGGCTTGCTTGATGGGCAAGCGTTCCAATAACATCATCCGCTTCAACTCCATCTTCTACAATCAGAGGCATACCCATCGCCTTCACTATCTGGTGAATTGGTTCTACTTGACTGCGAAGATCATCTGGCATCGGCGGGCGTTGCGCTTTATAGTCGCTATAAATATCATCACGAAAGGTTTTTCCTTTTGCGTCAAAGATGACAGCTATAGGGCTATCTGGATACTGCTTAATCAGGCTTTTTAGCATAGAAGTGACCACTCGGATCGCTCCAGTAGGCACACCAGCTGAATTTCTTAAGTCTGCTTGCTGAGAAGCAAAAAAAGCGCGGTATAAATACGAGGAGCCGTCGACTAGAATAAGAGGAGAGTTGGATATTTGGCGCTGTTCGCTCATCTGTAAACCCGAGTTAGTTATCATCAGGGACTGATCATAGTCGATAAATTAAATCGCCTAAAGAAGAAGTCTTCATATATTTAAAGAAGGAAGCGTTATGAAAAAGCTACTATTAGCTGCTTTACTATTAATTACACCTCTCGCACAAGCGGAAGTACCTCCCCTTGTAGATGAAAATGAGCCACAGATCACTATCTACAATGATTCAGATAAAACCTACTACGAGTACCGCATAAACGGTGAATTAAAAGAGATTAAAGTGGTTCCAAAACAGGGCAAAGAATATTACCTAGTGCCTGCACCGGGTGAAGGCAATTTTATCCGCCAAGAAGCGTCGCAAATGTTAATCCCTAAATGGGTGCTATTCCGCTGGTAATTACAGCAATCACTAACCACTATTTGAGTAACACTTTTGGCTGTTTATACACAACTACATGAAGATGATCTGAACCAATTTCTACGCGATTTTGATCTTGGTTTTTTGGTCAACTTTAAGGGTATTGAAGGCGGTATTGAAAATACCAATTATTTCCTATCCCTGGAAAAGCAAGGCATACAAAAGGAGTATGTGCTTACTCTTTTTGAAGAGCTCGATTATGAAGAGCTTCCCTACTTTGTCGAGCTTTGCCAATGGTTATCCGATAGAGATATAGATGTGCCTTTTGCGATACATGATCGTAATGGTATCGGCCTTAAAAAATTAAAAAACCGTCCAGCAGCCATCCAACCTCGCTTCTACGGCGAACATGTTGGTCAATCAGAGTTAACAGCGGAACACTGTGCGGCTATTGGTAAAGTTTTAGGCGAGTTCCACGTTGCCGCCGCCGACTTCTATTTAAAACGGCAAGCACACCGCGGTGTTTTCTGGTGGCGTCGAGAAAGTGAGCTGATTGCACCTAAGCTATCGACGGGTGACCAAAAGTTATTAAAAGAGGAAGTACAACGCTTTGATCAACTTAGAGATAACCCGAGTGATATAAAAGTAGGCACAATTCACGGTGACCTATTCCATGACAATGTGCTTTTTCAGGGAACCGATGTCAGCGCTGTATTAGATCTATACAACGCAGCTACCGGCTTTCTGTTATTCGATCTAGCGATTGTTGCTAATGATTGGTGTAGCAACCCCGACGGTTCAATTGACCACCAACGGGAGGAGGCTCTACTCAAGGCTTACAATGAAGCTCGCCCATTCACTGAAGGAGACCGAGAAGCTTGGGCAGTGCTGAGCTGTACCGCCGCCATGCGCTTTTGGCTCTCGCGACTCATTCCTTGGTTAGATCAAAATAGTGAACAAAAACTAAAAGATCCTGATGAGCTCAAACGAATTTTACTATTCAGGCGCCAACACCCCAGCCAATTGCCCGACTAATTTACGCCAGCCCCCCCTGTATATAGATCTTTTCATCTTACAGGGGCTTTAACCTTCTATGCATTAAGGTAATTCATCTCATCCATCCCCCTTAGTTACTATTAAACTCCATAGCAACTGTTATAATCCTTCACTGATTATTTATACAGTGACTGAAGAGTAGCAATGGACGTAACCCATATAATCGATTCGCTAAATGATGCCCAGCGTAGCGCCGTAACAGCGCCCGTACAGAACCTCCTTGTCCTTGCTGGCGCAGGTTCTGGTAAAACTCGCGTACTGGTCCATCGTATTGCATGGCTTATTCAGATCGAAAAGATGTCACCCTACTCGATTATGGCTGTTACCTTTACCAACAAAGCCGCCAAAGAGATGCGTGGCCGTATAGAAGAGTTGCTCGGCATTAATCCACAAGGCATGTGGGTTGGCACGTTCCATGGTTTAGCCCATCGTTTATTACGTGCTCACTGGCAAGATGCAGGGTTACAAGAAAACTTCCAAATTATGGATAGCGATGACCAGCTTCGTGTCATCAAGCGTCTAGCAAAAGAGATGAACTTGGATGATAAGCGCTGGCCAGCGCGCCAATTCCAGTGGTACATCAACGATAAAAAAGATGAAGGCTTACGCTCAAAACATATAGAGCCCCGTAACGATCCAACTGATCGAAATATGCTTTCCATGTATCAAGCCTATGAAGCCGCTTGTGAACGAGGCGGTATGATAGATTTTGGCGAGCTATTACTACGCTCACTGGAACTACTAAGAGATAAAAACCCTGCGCTACTCGCTCACTATCAGGAGCGTTTTCGTTACATTTTAGTAGATGAGTTTCAAGACACGAATAGCATCCAATATGCATGGTTACAGATGCTATGCGGTGGGCAACGTAAACTAATGGCAGTAGGCGATGATGACCAATCCATCTATGGCTGGCGTGGCGCAAAGATAGAAAATATTCAAAATCTTTCTATCCATTTCCCCGGCACAGAAACCATTAAAC
This sequence comes from Neptuniibacter marinus, assembly GCF_965223595.1. NCBI lineage: Bacteria > Pseudomonadati > Pseudomonadota > Gammaproteobacteria > Oceanospirillales > Oceanospirillaceae > Neptuniibacter > Neptuniibacter marinus. Next base: position 189,703 of record NZ_OZ245004.1, read on the forward strand.
TTGAACAAAATTATCGCTCGACTGAAACAATTCTACGTGCAGCCAATGAAGTCATCCGTAATAACCAAGGCCGTCTAGGGAAAGAACTCCATACCGATGCAGGCGAAGGCGAAGCTATCTCGCTCTACTCTGCATTTAATGAGCAAGATGAAGCACGCTTTATCGTCGATCAGATTAGCAAATGGGTGCAAGACGGCAATGTGCGTAGAGAATGTGCCATTCTCTATCGCTCTAATGCTCAATCCCGGGTACTTGAAGAAGCACTGATTCGCAGTGGTGTTCCCTATCGTATATATGGCGGCCAACGCTTTTATGAACGCTTAGAAATTAAAAACGCCCTCTCTTACTTACGTTTACTTAACAATAGAGATGATGATACCTCCATGGAGCGTGTTATTAATGTGCCTACACGCGGTATAGGTACACGTACGGTGGAAATCATTCGTGAACATGCCCGTAGCCAATCGATCTCGATGTGGCGCGCATCAAATGAGATTGTAGAGCTAAAACGCTTGCCCGCTCGCGCCACCAATGCTCTACAGTCATTTATCGATTTAATTAACCAAATGGCACAAGACACCGAAGACACCCTGCTCCATGAACAAACAGAACATGTGATTCAACATGCAGGTTTGGTTGAACACCATAAAAAAGAGAAAGGCGAAAAAGCCCAGTCCCGAATCGAAAACTTAGAGGAACTCGTCACCGCTGCCAAGCAGTTTAACAGTCAGTGGGATGAGTTTTTGGATGAGGAGTTTAACTCTCCACTCGCCGCATTCTTAGATCAAGCAGCCTTAGACTCCGGCGACACCCAAGCTGATGATTTCCAAGATAGTGTCCAGTTAATGACCTTACATTCAGCCAAAGGCTTAGAATTCCCTCAAGTCTTCTTAGCGGGGGTTGAGGAAGGTCTCTTTCCACACAAGATGTCTATCGAGGAACCTGGCCGCCTCGAAGAGGAGCGCCGCCTCTGTTACGTCGGGATTACCCGCGCTATGCAAAAGCTCTACATCACTTATGCGGAATCACGCCGTTTACATGGCCAAGATAATTACAACCGCCCCTCTCGTTTCATTAAAGAGATTCCAAATGAACTGATTGAGGAGGTGCGCCTCAACGCTAGCGTTAGTCGGCCAATGACTAGCCGCTACAATGATTCTGGCAGTAGTCTATTTGGTAGTAACTCACTCAGTAGCAGTGAAATTCCCGAAACAAATCTGGCGCTAGGGCAACGTGTTAACCACAGTAAGTTTGGTGAAGGTACAGTGCTAAACTTTGAAGGGTCTGGTGCTAAAGCTCGAGTGCAAGTGAATTTCGACTATGAAGGGAGTAAATGGTTAGTGGTTGGGTTTGCAAATCTACAAACTATATAAAAAAACAGCCCTATTCTATATAGGATTAGGGTTATGATTTCCCCGAGCATTTCGCTGAAAAACGCTTGGGGTTGTGCCAAGTACACGTTTAAAGAATTTGATAAAGTTCGTCGTCTCACTAAAACCTAGATAAAACCCCACTTCAGCCACCGATGCACGACTATGCGCTAAAATTCGCTGTGCCTCCAAAGCAATACGACGATCTATAACTACTTTTGCAGAGACCCCTTCATATTTTAGACAGGCGCGACTTAAAGTACTTTGTGCATAACCTAGACGCTGCGCATAATAATTCAGACTATGCTGCGCAGTATATTGTTGCTCTAACAACTGAATAAAAAGCTGGTATGTCTTTTGTGATCGACTAGGCAGGCTAACCATTGATGAGAGCTGATCCTGCCAACGGGCTAAACGAAGCAAAATACTTAATACTTCATGCCTCACCAACGCAATATCCAACTGGGAGCCATTAAAAGCAGTAAAATCCCGCCTTAGTCTTAACAATGCAGCCAATAAGTCATCATAAAGCGAGCTAGGTAATAAGGTGCAATTCTGCCAACGATCAAGTGCCAGTAAGCTGCTATCCGCTGCATACATATTATCGCCATAAGGTAACGACTTAGGATTAATCAACACCACTTCAGCATCTAACTCAGCATAATCACTCCACTCCTGAACCTGACCTGGGCGCACAAACAGCAATGAGCCCGTCGATAACCCATACTCAACAAAATCCACACTATGCTTGCCGCTACCTGCTGTCACTAATATCAATATGTAAAACTCAAGCCGCTCGGCAACCGCTGGCAACTTATCACGCATATCTTCCAGCCGAATAGGCTCAATACCTAAAGCGGTTAGTTCTTTATTTTCAAATGAGGTCTGTTTAATCGGCTCCATCACTTTCCCAAATCACATATTTTTAATAAACGCTCGATTTTGATCATTATAAACAATATAGCTACCTCTCCATAAGGCACTATTTCTAAGAAGATAGCTAAAGAAAAAGAGAACTAGACATAAATACACCACGAGCTAATAGCGGTTTCTATCTTATTTGGACATAACCCACATGAACCTAAAAAATAGTAAAACAATAATGATCAAAACCATACGCTGCACGGCAATCGCCGGATTACTCGCCACTACATGTGTATCCAACACAATGGCAGAAACAGGAGAAACGCAAATGAGTTATAAACAAAAAGTGGTCGACTTGCTTAAAAGCATAGAGACAAATGAATCAAAGCCTGTCTCCTATATAAACCCTAACCAATACACACAACACAACTTAGCAGTTGCCGATGGTTTAAGCGGTTTCGGTGCGGTCTTAGCTGCCCTACCGGCAAACTCAGCGGAGGTAAATACAGTCCGCGCATTCCAAGACGGTAACTATGTTTTCACCCATACGGAGTATAATTTCTTTGGACCTAAAATAGGTTTTGATATTTTCCGTTTTGAAGATGACTTAATTGTTGAACATTGGGATAACCTGCAAGAGACTCCGAAAACTACAAACCCGAGTGGTCGCACTATGATCGACGGTGCTCTAGAGATAACAGACCATAACAAAAGTGAAGCCAACAAAACGCTCGTTACAAACTTTGTGACTGATATTTTACTCAATGGCGAAATGAGCAAACTACAAAGTTACTTTAATGGTGATCACTATATTCAACACAACCCTAGTATTGCCGATGGTTTATCTGGATTAGGGGCGGCATTGGAAGCCCTTACAAAACAAGGTATTCAGATGAAGTATGAAAAAGTCCACCACGTTTTGGGAGAAGGAAACTTTGTTTTAGTGGTGAGCGAAGGCAGTTTCGCAGAGCAGCACACATCCTTTTATGACCTTTTTCGGGTAGAAAACGGAAAGATCGCCGAGCATTGGGACACCATCGAAGCAATACCAACCAAAGACACATGGAAAAACAACAACGGTAAATTTTAAACCTGATTAGCTTATAATCATCGGCTTATAAATAGTCACCAAAAGACCCTCTGATTTTCAGTGTCGCAGAGGGTCTCTTACACCATATAACCTAATAAAGCAGACAAGGCCTGTAGATAGATCATCCTCATTTATCTCAACCATAGCCTGATCTTACCATGCAAAAATAGACACAATTTTTTCCAGCATAAAGCTCCCTTACCTTGGTTTATCTGCACAGTTAAACCTACCTATCGAGATCAATATCAATTCAGGTTATACTTGGTAAAAAGTGCTCGTTAGCTCCATAGGAAGCAATTAAGACCATCTAAATTTTACCTTCCTCCCTCTAAATCTTATACAAAATAGATACAGACCAATCACTGCTTATGGCGAGAATTAAACGGATTTTTTATAGACCTAAACAACTCATCTGTCGATGGCTCTTGTCCTGTATAGCCTTATGCTTAACCTTTTTCAGCTATCCATTAGCGGCTGCAACGCTCGCGGTTATATACCCCGATCTGCCACCACCCTACCAACAGGTTTTTGAGCAAATACTTGAAGGGGTTGAGGCTCAGCATGCAGGGAAAGTAATTAAATACTCTATAGATAAACCGCTAGCGCCCGATGCCCTACTAAAAAAATGGAAACAGATGGTATTGACCGAGTCATCACATTAGGGCGTAGGGGCTATGCATACAACAAGATCCTCCGAGGAAAATACCCTTTTGTTACAGGGGCTCTACCCATAAAACCCAACGATATATCTGGTGTCAGCTTAATCGCCGATCCTGCAAACCTGTTTGATCAATTAAAAATACTATCGCCAAACACTCGCCAAATTCACGTGGTATACACAGACCAAAGTCAATGGCTAATTGAAAAAGCACAACGAGCAGCCGCCAAAAAGAAGCTAAAGCTGATCACCGCAAAAGTTGCTGATTTAAGTGAAGCCATTGAGCGCTATCAAAAAATTTTCCAAGAAGCAAACAGCCTTACCGACGCTATTTGGTTGCCGTTAGATACAACTACTGCTAACCAAAACGTCATATTGCCCCTATTACTGCGCGAATCATGGGATAGAAACTTTGTCGTTTTCTCGAGTAAACCAGGCCATGTCCGTCGTGGTTTCCTTTTTACCCTTTTCCCCGACAATATGCAGGATGGTTCCCGTTTGGCCCGTATGGTGGCAAATATGAAGAAGGGAGAGAAAGGTCCTGGTGTAGAACTATCCCTAACTCGACAAGTGGGTGTGAACTTGAGAACCGCCTCCCACTTAGGCTTAGAATATAACGCAACAATGAAAAACTCTTTTTATCAGACTTTTCCTCAATCCGGATTTTAGGGCATATAGATGATATTTTTTGGTCGACACAGACATAAAAGTATTTGGCAGCAACTGCTCTTGTTTCTGATTGTATCTATCTGCCTACTCTCTATTACCAGCTCAGTCACCGCGGTATGGGTCTCGTATAATCAATCCCGACAAGTTCTGCAGCAAAATTCATTACGCATAGCTGATAACTTAGCCCATCTCAGCGTGCTCTCCTTGATCACTGCAAGCAAAGAAAATGCACATGACGCTCTATCCCAGGTACTAGGCTTCAACGATGTTACTGGTGTCGCTATTTTCTCAGACAGCCTAGATCTATTGCTTAAGCAAGGGGATGTCGATTGGAAAAATTCCGACTTAGATCTTTGGTTCCCGATTAACGCCGCCACGACAGTCAAAAATACAGGAAGCGCTTGGTTTATTGCCGCCCCCGTCTACTTGGAAAATACCGATCCATTAAGCAACGATAGCGGTGCTCAAGAATTCAGTTTAGAGAACAATACAAAATCGCTACTTGGTTACGTTATGATTAAAGTGTCCAAAGAGTCCCTTGTTAAGCTGATTAATAACCTCATCATCTACAATCTGCTCGTCACGTTAATCATATCCATACTGTTAATCTGGCTCTTAAATAGAGGACTTCGTCATCTAACAAGCCCCCTTTCCCAACTATCTGAAACGATGAATGAGGCACAAACCTCAGGCGATCATCTAGTTGCAGAAATCGAAGGGCCTAGAGAAGTTCAACAAATGGCGAGAAGCTTCAATGCCATGATGAACTCCTTAGAGCAGCAAGAAAACAAGCTCATAGAATTAAACACAGGCCTTGAATCTGAAGTTGAAGTCCGTACTCATGAACTAGTCGCCGCGCGTGATACAGCATTAGTTGCCATGAGGACTCAATCGGAGTTCCTCGCCAATATCAGTCACGAACTACGCACTCCTCTACAAGCTGTAACTAGTTATATTGAATTGGTTACAGAAGAGCTTGAAATACATCCTGAATTTGACACTCAAGTTGAGGACCTTAATTCAGCCTTACATTCTTCACAGCGGCTTTTAAACCTAATTAACGCCATCTTAGATTTAGCTAAATGTGAAGCCGGTAAAATGGATCTGAGCGCACAGCAATGCTCACTCACCGATCTAATCAAAGAGACTGAAAATACTATACGTCCACTGGCCGCAAAAAATAAAAATCGTTTCACCATCGACCACCCTTCTGGGGATCTTTACTTAAATGTAGACAAAGAAAAGATTCAGCAAATATTACTCAACCTATTATCAAATGCCTGCAAATTCACAGAGCAGGGAGAGATCTCTCTTAAGTGCTATCTGGAGCAAAATAAAATTTATTGGGAAGTCGCCGATACAGGAATAGGTATTCCTAAAGAACAGCTTGCTCAAGTATTTAATAAGTTCAAACAGGTCGACGGAAGTGTAAAACGCAAGTATGGAGGCACCGGGCTAGGACTGGCTATAGCAAAACACTATGCCGAAATGATGGGAGGTTCCGTCACTGTATCAAGCAAACCCAATAAGGGTAGTGTTTTTACATTCTGGATAACTATACCCAATGAAGAAAAGTATTAAGCTGGTAATTCACTCACCAGCCACTACAATAACTTGGGGTTATTTAAAGTAGGCGTTATGAAAAAAAGGCTAAGCATACTCACACTGCTAACATCTCTCTTTGCCCAGGTTACTGCGGCTGAAGAGAACAACTTCGCCCCAGGAAGCGAATTTGCAGATTTCTTTGGCGAGGAGGCCTTAGTTAGTATTGCTACAGGAACACATACACCGATCAGCAAAGCGCCCTCAGTAGCCAGTGTTATTAACGCAGAAACGATTTCATCTATGGGTGTAACCCACCTGTTCGAAGTCTTAGAGCGTATACCCGGCCTACACTTAATGCCATCCGATTTAAGCCGCCTAGACCCCGTACTTTCAGTCCGAGGAATACAAACAGGCTTCAACCCACAGATATTAATCTTACTTAACGGTATTGAGCTAAAACATAACTACAACGGTGGCCTTGCTTTTACCTTTCGCATGCCGGTAAGCAATGTCAGCCGTATAGAGGTTATTCGAGGCCCAGGGTCAGCGGTCTATGGCGCTGACGCTTTTAGCGGCGTGATCAATATCATTACCCGCACGGCAGCAGAAAACCAACAAGGTGCAGCGGGTATACGTGTTGGCAGTTTTGACAGTAGAGACACTTGGCTACGAAAAGGATTTGTTGAGGATGACTTCTCCGTCTCATTTTCACTCGACAATCAAACCAGTGATGGAGATAGTGGCCGCATTGTAAATACAGACCTACAATCAACCTTCGATGACCTCTACGGAACCAGTGCATCCGAAGCCCCTAACGCCTTACAAACGGGCTATGACGTCACGAATCTACAACTTGATCTATCACTAGGTAATTGGTCTTGGAAAAACTGGTATTGGAAGCAGGATAGCGCAGGGGTCGGCCAAGGGGGATCTCTCGCAATAGACTCCACCGGTTATCAAAATGCAGAACAGTTTCTAACTCATCTTAACTATGACAAAGATCTAACAAATCATTTCAATTTCAAAGCTGATTTATCTTACCTGAGAACGGTTAGTGACTCTTACTTCTTACTTTTCCCAGAAGGTAGTGCCTTACCGATTGGGAGTGATGGAAACGCCTTTTCTGACCCCTTTTCCGGCCTTGTCACCTTTACTGATGGGTATATAGGCAACCCCTACTCCCTAGCTGAAACTACACGTTTAGAGCTCGCCGGTATCTATTCAGGCTACGATAATCACACTATAAGGATTGCATCAGGCTGGAGCCAAGACAAGATCCGCACTGAAGAGTATAAAAACTTTGGCCCCGGTGTTATCGATGGCTCAGAAGGTACAGTAGACGGAACACTGACTAACGTAAGCGGTAGTGCCGATATCTATCTGCAACCCCAACGAAGAACTGCATACTTTCTGTCAGCCCAGGATCAGTGGCAGTTAAATAATGACTGGTCATTTACGGCCGGCTTACGCTGGGATAACTATTCAGATTTTGGTAACACCCTCAACCCTCGACTGGCCTTGGTGTGGCTTACTCAACACAACTTAACAACCCGCCTACTTTACGGCACAGCGTTCCGTGCACCCTCTTTCAGTGAACAACATCTAATTAATAATCCAGCGGCTTTGGGTAATCCTGACTTAAAACCGGAAGAGATCGAGACCTATGAATTAGCCTTTGATTATCGCCCTCATTTCGATACCAACCTAAGACTCAGTCTATACAGTTATACCGCCACAGACCTTATTGATACGGTAACCACCGGGAGTATGATCCAATATCAAAATATAGGTAATCAAGATGGTTACGGCGCTGAACTTGAGTGGGATTGGAAAATTAATCCACAGCTCAGCCTCAACGCCAACTATGCCTACCAACATGCAACAAATGCAGATACCAATATGCCTGTTGCTAACGTACCTCAACATAGCACTTATATAGACTTAAATTACACACTGTCACCTAACTGGTCAGGCTCTCTCCAACATTATTGGATAGGCTCTAGAGAAAGAGAGGAAGGGGACAATAGAGCTAAGGTCAGCGATTACCATTGGGTCAATGCGAAGGTCACACACGACATGTTAAAAAAACAGGTACGACTCGCATTGATCGTAAAAAATCTGTTTGATACTTATGCAAGCGAACCTTCAAGCAGCTCCATTCCTGATGATTACCCACTCGAAGGCAGAAGTATTTGGGCTGAAATAGAGTATCGCTTCTAAAATTTACCTATAGAGATTTAGAGTAACCATGGTAAAAAAAGTAGATGAACATAGCCGTAACGATGCCTTCTGTGAAAAAACTAGCACATCCATCTGGCAGGAAACACCCTCAACAACCAATCCATACACTGTAAGTGAGGCACGCTGCCACGGTTACGAACACCTCGCTTTAATTAATAATCGCAGCTATACCGAAGTGCTCTTCCTTATGTTTCAGGGTGAACTACCTACTCCCGAGCAGCATCAGCTATTTGAACATTTATTAACAAGCCTTATTCATCCCGGACCTCGGCATAATGCCTGTCGAGCTGCAATGAATGCCGCTGTAAGTAAAACTCATGTTAGCCACATTCTTCCTTTGTCACTAAACGTACTCAGTGGTGAACAAGGAGGTAGCCATGAGGTGTTCCAAGCGATGAAATACCTACAAAATAATCAGCAAGTCACACCTCGAATGGGCGCACAAGCATTAACCCAAGCAGCCAAAATACTCGTAGCTCAAACCGATGAAGGAGACATTATTCCAGCGCCAGGGTTTGGTACCTTCTATGGCAGCATTGATAGCTATACACAAAAAATCGCCGATAACGTTTTTAATCACTGTTCTCCGGGCCCTCACTTACGTTGGGCGCACGCGATGCTGGACGGTATAGATGAAGAGCTAACGTTAAGCTGGAGAATCGCAGGCCTAGCTGGCGCATGTCTGCTCGACTTAGGTTTTACTCCCTATACAGGGGAACTTATTTTCCAAATAGCCTGTGCACCAGGTATTGCAGCACAAGCAGCAGAAAAATCGAATAGCCCGATTACTGAAATGCCCTTCCTAGCCGAGGAAAACTATGTCATCAAATAAGACGGATCCCTGCTGGAAGCATTGGGATCAACATCGAAATAAAATCACCAGCAATAAAGGGGGCTGGAAGATCGGCGATGCAGTCTATAACCACGGATACTCGATGATGGACGACCTAATCGGTCAAATATCTTGGTTCCAACTGCTGGTTTTAAATACCACGGGGCGTCTGCCTGATAAAAACTTAGCCACTTGGTTGGAAAACTGTTTTAGCTGTTTGAGCTGGCCCGATTCACGTATATGGTGCAATCAAATAGCGGCATTAGCCGGATCGGTAAAAACACGCCCTGTCGCAGCGATTAGTGCAGGAATCCAAGCATCAGATGCATTACTTTATGGCCCAGGCGTTATCACCCCTTGTCTAAAATTCATTCAACAAGCCCGAGAAGATAAAAATCAAGGGCAAACGCTATTTGAACTTATTCAAAACAGACAAGGGAATAATCACAGTCTCCCTGGCTTTGCCCGCCCTATAGCTAAAGGGGATGAGCGTGTTACAGCAATGTATCGCTTAAGCAGAGAACTAGGTTTCGAGATAGGCCCCCATGAGAGCCTAGCACTAGAGATCAGTGAATATTTAACGATTCAAGAAGGTGAGTCGATTAACTTTGGGGGATATATGGCAGCCTTTCTTGCCGACCAAGGTTTTTCTGATCCAGATCTAAGCCGCATTATGGCGCTTTGGGTAAGTGCTGGAGTCCACGCCTGTTATGCCGAAGCGGCAGATAATACAGCGGGAAGTTATTTGCCTTTACAGTGCCAAGATATTATCTACACAGGTGTAGCGCCTCGTGATTTGCCAAGCCCTTAACTTAAACAGCGGCTTACTTACTCGAGGCTAATCCTTTAATCCGCTCGCCCATGGGCGGCTCCTCTTCAGGGTCGATTTTTACATCAATTAATGTGGGACCCGAACGAGAAAATAGCGCGGAAAAATCAAGCTTATCTAGCGCGTCAAACGAATCTATACCTATACTCTGGATACCCATTGAAGAGGCCATCGCGGCATAATCGATGACCGGAAGCGCGAAACCTATAGGCTCAGCCCCTCCTAAACGTTGGCCATGCTTGACCATTCCTAGCGCACTATCATTTAAGATAATCATCACTAAAGGCACACCTTGCTGCTGAGCCACCGTAATTTCTTGACCACTCATAAGATAGCTACCATCTCCAGTAATACATAGATGGGGCGCATTAGGGTTGGCGATGGCAGATCCTACAGAGGAGCCTATAGCCCAGCCCATAGAACCATAACCCATAGCGATACGGTAATAACCTTGATCATCACTGCGCAACATATAATGAGTCGCCCAAGCCCAAGCATTACCTGCATCAATAAAAATTCTTGTTTGCTCAGGAAGTGTTTCACCTAAATAATGAAATAGGCGTTGCGGCTTTAAGGGTAGATCGGAGCTACGCGCAAGATCCATTTCTGCTTGGTTTAAAAGCCCTGTCTCTGTACGAGTATCACACTCCCACCAGCGGTCAACGCGTTCCTTACCCTGAAGTTGAGTCGTTAATTTCGCAAATAATTGCGGCAGAGGGCCCAACACATGAAGTCGGGCCATACTCGACTGATTGAAATACTGCGAGATACTATCAATATGAATCAGCTTGTTATTAAGTATGGAGGGCGTCCAACCATTAGTTCCTAGTTCACTTAATCGGGTACCTACCGCTAACAACAAATCATACTGCTGATCCATAACAAGCTTTCTAGCCTGATCATGGCCAGAAAAACCAAAGACACCACAATACAACGGATGTCGCTCATCGATCCAACGCTTCCCCATAGGCCCACTAATCACAGGAATGTTAAAGGTTTCAGCAAATTGAATAATCTGTTTGCCCGCCCGATAACAGTTGTCACCCAGCAGTATTACAATTCTACTGGCCGCTAAGAGCTCTTGTCGCAGTCTGTCTTGGCTAGCTGGATCATTAGTCACCAAATGCTGACGTAAGGCATGGGAGCGAACTATATGCTTCTCAACAAGGGGGGTATTAAAAATATCAGAAGGCACGCTCAGATGAGCAGGGCCTTTTGGTGCTGTATTCGCCGCCATAATAGCGGAGATAAGCACATGCTCAAATTGATCGGGATGAGAGATCAAGGTATTAAATTTAGTGCAATAACGAAACATACCTACAGTATCAATTGCGGTGCTAGAGCTATCCTGCAAAGCTTGTTTTCCAAACTTTGGAAGTGCTGTTTGAGCAGTAATAACCAGCATTGGGATATTATCCGCATAGGCACTTGCTACGCCGGTGATAAGGTTTGTCGCCCCTGGCCCTGTCGTGGCACAACACACACCGAGAGAGTGAACTTCTCGCGCATAGCCATCAGCCATAAATGCCGCTCCAGCTTCATGCCGAGCGATAACCATATCTATCTGTCTTGCATGCGACTGTCTAGCTACGGCATCAAAAAAGGGTTCAATCGCCCCCCCAGGGACACCAAAGACCTTTTTGACATTAATTTGATTGAGATACTCTACCAGTAAATCACTATAACAAGCGCCTTCACCGAGAGAGGTCGCTTGATTACTCTCCCGCGAATTCTGATCTAGAGAGTTATGATTAATATCAATAGGGAGTTCGATCTCCAACATTTTGCGACTCCGGCAAACCCCTTAGATACTAGATACCTAAAGCTTCTATGGGGGCGGGTTTACCAAGAAAATAACCTTGGGCATATTCAACCTTAAACTCTTTCAATAGGTCGAGCGTTTCTTGATCTTCAACAAATTCAGCCACTGTCATTTTTCCAAGCGTCCATGCCACGTCTCTAATAGAGCGGACTAAGGCACGATCAATATCACTATTCTTCAGCTCTTTAACAAAAGAACCATCTATCTTTACTGTCTCCGCAGGGAATGATTTTAGATAAGAGAAGGTACTAAAGCCGGTGCCAAAGTCATCGATAGAAAAAGCACAACCCATTTCAGTTAAAGTTTTCACCATAGCTTGGGTCGCACTCAAATTGGTTAAACTCGCACTCTCTGTCAGCTCAAAAATAACCCGCGCCGGATCAACATTATACTCAGCTAACTTTTGCTCTATTAAGGGTACGAGTTGCTCATTATGGAAGGCTTGAGCCGATAAATTTATTGCAAGCTTAGGCAGTCTCGGATAATCCGCTAAGGTTTTTATCGCTTTCGATATAACATGCTTATCCAATAACGACGCTTCCTGAAAACGCTCAAGAGCCGAAATAAACTCGCCCGGATACACAAGTTTATCGTCAATCACTAAACGTACAAGCGCCTCATAATAAGCAATAGTACCAGTGGGGATGTGATAAACCGGTTGATAATAAAGGACGATATCATCCCGTTCAATGGAGTGCCTTACGGTATACAACCAGTGCATACTCAAGCGTACATCATCGCCCTCTTGATCCTGTTCAGTATGTAAATGAACACCACCTGGGCCATAACGTTTAGCTACATATAAGGCGATGTCCGCTCGCTGTAAATAATCTTGTGGCTTCTCAAGACTGCCATCGATCAAGCTGATACCTACACAACAGCTAACTTTAAAAACCTGATCATCAAACTGATATTGCTCCTCCTCAATCAGCTTGCAAATATGTATAGCAATATCATAAGCCTGTTGTGAATCGGTATCACTTAAAAGGAGAATAAATTCATCACCTCCGATACGAAACAAGCTTTCTGTTTCTGTCATACGCTGCTGTAATTTCTCGGCGACATCTTTAAGAACAATATCGCCTTTCTGATGCCCCTGGGTATCATTGATCGCTTTGAAATGATTTAAATCTATATACAGCAATGCATACTGGATCTGGCTATAACGAGCAAAAGCTGCCACGCGCATTAACTCATTATCAAAGAAGTAACGGTTATGTAGCCCCGTCAAACTATCATGCATCGCTAAATGTTCTAGGCGCTGTTCAGCTCTTCGTCTAGCCGATATATCATCAACCGCTACAAAAACTGACAGCGCTTGCCCTTTACGCTGCATTCCATTGAAACGAGCCTCAACCCAAATCGCCTCGTTAAACTTATCTTTAATTTTAAATTCGAGTCGAAAACGTTCACTCGGCTTGGCAATAATACGGGTAAGCGCATGCTTAATCTCATGTGTCGAACTTAATGGGTCTATATACACAACATCAATAAAGTCACTACCCAAAGCGCTAAATTCAGTTTCACCTATCATTTGTAACCAAGCTTTGTTCACAAAAACAATACGCCCTTGGCTATCAAGTTCTAAAACACCGGTAGTCAGGTTATCAAGAATATTCCTGTGCTCTTGCGCTAAACTCTCCAGTGCCTCTTTACTTTCTTCCAGATGAGCAACCGTCTCTGCAAACTGCTCATTACTGATAAGAAAATCTTCTCTATGTGCCGCGATCTCACACACTTTACGTAATTGATTAGCTTGGAACGGTTTGCTAATAAAGTCAGCGGCACCTTGTAGCACTAAACTCTCGGCCAAATCCATAGTGCCATGAGCCGTCATTATTACAATAGTTTGCGCAGGGTTTTCAGCTAATATCTGCTCCATAACTTCAGGGCCCGACATGCCCGGCAACATCACATCAAGTAGAACAATTGGATGCTTTTTCTCACGCCATTGTGCTAAACCACTGATACCATCTGAGGCTATATCAACTTCAAAACGTTGTTGTAATATTCTCTGTACAAGGTGTGCAGTCTCAGCCGTATCCTCTATAGCTAAAATCCTATCTTTACGTAATTCCCGATGAAGAGCAGCTGGCTGTTCCAATAATTCTTTAAGGCGGGGGTACTGTTCGAAAGGTAAAAGATGGTCGATGTCGAACTCACGAGCTGTTTTTTCAGCAATGCGCTTACACCAGGTAGAGGAAACAATAATAAAAGGAATATCGGCACTACAATTAAATATGCCTGAACGAACCATACGGGCTAATCGCCAACCATCTAGTCCCTCTAAATAAATATCACTAACAACACAATGAATTCGTAACTGCTTTAACATTCCAACCGCAGCAGTACCTGAGCGTGCCACAATAACATTAAAGCCAGTATTTTCTGTTAAATAAGTAGATAGTGTCTCCGATTGTTCAAGATCACCATTAACCAGTAATAGCTGAAGATTACCCGTCATATTGCTCACAGCTATTCTGGTTAGATCTCAAGGAACGATGAGTCTGAAGAGAGAACACCCTAGTGAAACCTTTTAGCATAAAAAGGTTTTGTTTGAGATCTGTCTGCCTAATCTGATTATCCATACACTACCTATTATTATAGTAAATCAGCCCTGCCATAGACTCTCGCATTTAGTTACTCTTTTCAAGATCTAATCTTTGTAGAAAAGTAAAAACCACTAATTATCTGATAAATAAAGCCTATTTGTTACATTAAAACGATCGTTTAATAAGTAACTACAGTTTTTTTATACTAACGTAGTTATTAATAATTAAACGACATCGATTCACCGTATATCGTCCCCGTACTTACCCTTACACCATAAAACCACGTAGTAACCCTCTAATACCTCCTCTGATCTGATGCCTGTTATTTTGTGCGAAGAGATAAACCTAAATTCATACGGAGCAAACCATGAACAATAAAAAAATTCTGATGATCACCGGTGATTTCACTGAAGACTACGAAACAATGGTGCCCTTTCAAACACTTTTAGCCGTCGGTCACAGCGTCGATGCGGTCTGCCCAAATAAAGTTTCGGGAGACACTGTCGCAACAGCAATTCACGACTTTGAAGGAGATCAAACTTATACCGAAAAGCCTGGCCATAAGTTCACCCTGAATGCCTCTTTTGCCGATATTCAGCCAGACGATTACGATGCTTTAGTTATTCCAGGTGGACGGGCGCCTGAATATTTACGCCTTAATCCTAATGTTCTAAAAATGGTGAAGCATTTCTTTGAAACGAACAAACCAGTCGCTGCGGTTTGTCATGGCGCACAAATACTCTCAGCCGCTGACGTATTAAAAGGGAAAAACTGCTCCGCCTATCCCGCTTGTATGCCTGAAATAAACCAGTCCGGTGGGATTTATGCAGAGATAGCGATCGACGCCGCTATTACTGATGGGAATTTAGTAACAGCCCCTGCTTGGCCTGCTCATCCAGCATGGCTATCTCAGTTTATCGCTTTACTAAATAAGTAAGACTAAGAGCGATTACCCCTTAAGGTAGTCGCTCTTTAAAAAACCTCTATAATAAAACACCTATCCTTTAGATCAGGTAGCCGCTCTTCATGTGTAAATTATTTATCAACGCGAATCCTGAGTTATGGAAAAGCAGCACTCGCTCTCTTCGTATAGACGGTATGGTTACTAGCGTTCGTCTGGAAAATTATTTCTGGAGTACTCTAGAAAATATCGCTCAGCGGGATCAGATGAATATTCCCCAGATGCTTACCCGTCTTTATCATGAATCAATCGATGCAGGGCATGACTTAGGCAACTTTACATCCTTTCTAAGAGTCTGTTGTATGCGCTATATCGCTTTACAGTTGACTGGGGATATTCCAGTTGATGGCGAGGTTTCCATTAATACACTTGATGCAGATTCAATCTTAATGAATGAGATAGAGCAGCGACATTAGGCTACTCTACTTGACCTGAAATAACGATAACGCTCCTCATTAACATCGGAACATTTTGTATGGTCGGCTTTGGCGCTAAAGATTTTAACCTTGCTATCTATATTGCTAATAGGCCACCCCTTGATGATTACCAAAACTTATCAACCATCAAAGCACTTCGGCCCGAGGAAGCACACTACATAGGGCAAGCAACGGGTAACCATTGGCGTAAAATATTTAATGTAAGTGCTAAGTTTCTATTTGAGCTTTACCAAGAAAATAAACAATTTGATGCAACATTCACTTGGCAGGATTACCGCGACACCTTTCTATTTCAAGCAGAAAGCAGAGAAGCTTTGCTGTTCTCTCCACCCTCTTTCGAACAGGCAGATACCATCCATATAGTGGCAGGAAAGGCCTACGCTAAACAATTAAAGCTTGCTCACCTAACGTGGTTAGATGAGCATTTTGCAGTCAGTACTCAACAACCTTTGATTCTATGTCCTTATTTAGACTATCGACAACTGAGTAATGCCCGCATCACTCAGCTAGTAGCTCTAGTACGAGCCATACGCAGCGGAAACCTATAAAAGATGATTCCTATTCCGAAAGACTAGAAATAAGCTCCGCATAAAGCTCGTGAAAGTCGCTAAATTCATTATCGTTATGGCGACAGCAGCGTATGGAACCTGACTTAATATCGTAAACCCAACCATGAATCTCAATTTTTCCCGTCGCTAATTTAGCGGCAACAACAGGATGGGTGCGAAGATGTTGAACTTGTTGCAGTACATTTTCTTCAATCGCTTCATTTAAATGACAAGAATCAACTCCTTGGTTCCAAGGAATTTCATTACGCTCACGAACAATCTCCATCGCTGAACGGCAATGCCCAAGCCACTCTTTAACATGAGGCAACCCATTTAACGCCTCAATATCCAATGCGCCTTTAATCGCACCGCAGTCGGTATGACCACAGATAATAATATGCCGCACTCCTAGTACAGCTACCGCATATTCGATCGAAGCGGTCATACCACCGGTTTCATTATTATGAGGCGGAATAATATTACCTGCATTACGGCAAATAAAGAGATCCCCAGGATGGGACCCTGTAACTAGATTAGGATCAATCCGTGAATCGGAACAGGTAATGAAAAGTATTTCTGGGCTCTGCCCTTGATCAGCAAGCTCACCAAAAAGATCTTTCCGCTTTGGGTAAACATTGAGTTTAAAATCCAGCACACCCTTAATGATTTTTTCCATAATAACTCACTCGTATCTAAAAAAAGTCTGCGAAATCAATAACTCGATCCGCAGACTAATGGGGTTTTCAACCAATATCAATCAGAATCTCGCCAGGGGTAACACGGTCCCCTTTTTGAACATAAACCGCCTTAACCGTTCCATCCACGTTCGCGTGAACCTCCATCTCCATTTTCATCGCTTCAATCACCATAACCCCTTGACCTGCGGTCACTGTGTCACCCTCTTGCGCTAATACCTCAACTACATTACCCGGCATTGCCGCACTAACATGACCTGGGTCCGTTGCACGTTTTCGCCCTTTGGTATCATCAGCAACAAACTCATTTAAGGCTTCGAACACAACCTCTTCAGGCATACCATCAAGTGATATATAAAGCTTACGCTTTCCAGTACCCGCATCACCCACACCTGTAATAGCCACTTCATAGCTCTCGCCGTGAACATCGATTAAAAATTCAGACGCTGCAACGGGAGCTGGCGAACTATTAAGAGCAGTCAGAACCTCAGGCTCTAAGGTTCCCGCTTCACGCTGCTGTAGATATTCCTTGCCTAAATCAGGGAACATAGCGTAGGTCAGTACATCTTCCTCATTTTTAGCCAGCGAGCCAATCTCATCACTTAATTTTTGGAACTCAGGTACTAATAAATCCGCTGGACGTCCTTCATTGCTGACTTCTGCGCCTATGGCCTGCTGTTGTAGCTCAGCATTTACAGGCGCAGGTGGGCGGCCATATCCACCGAGTAAATAGCGCTTAACTTCATTAGTAATTGTTTTATACCGCTGCCCCGCCAATACATTATAGACTGCTTGGGTTCCAACAATTTGAGAGGTTGGCGTAACTAATGGTGGATAACCGAGGTCTTTCCTTACACGGGGGATTTCAGCAAACACATCACGAATAGAATCCAATGCGTTTTGCTCTTTTAGCTGATTTGCTAAGTTAGACATCATGCCGCCTGGAACTTGATTGATCTGTACTGATATATCCTCGCGTGTAAACTCACTTTCGAACTGATGATATTTTTTACGTACTTCTCGGAAATAATCTGCTATCTCCGATAACAACTCAAGATCTAATCCTGTATCAAACTTACTGCCCTTCAACGCAGCCACTTGGGATTCAGTCG
This sequence comes from Neptuniibacter marinus, assembly GCF_965223595.1. Classification (NCBI taxonomy): domain Bacteria; kingdom Pseudomonadati; phylum Pseudomonadota; class Gammaproteobacteria; order Oceanospirillales; family Oceanospirillaceae; genus Neptuniibacter; species Neptuniibacter marinus. The sequence continues at coordinate 207,928 of NZ_OZ245004.1, forward strand.
CAGGATGGCTTGTACCACCAGCAAATGAGGAGATCGCGGTATCAATTACATCAGCACCGGCTTCAATAGCCTTCATTTGACAGAGCGGTGCAAGTCCTGATGTAGAATGGCTATGTACCACTAAAGGTAGATCAACGGCCTGTTTTATCGCTTTAACCAAAGCATAAGTATCATAAGGGCTAAGCAGACCTGCCATATCTTTTATGGCAATCGAGTCAGCCCCCATATTTTTCAGATCAATAGCTTGCTGTACAAAGAGTTCATTAGTGTGCACAGGGCTAGTGGTATAACAGATAGTTCCCTGCGCATGTTTGCCTGCTTTTTTAACGGCTTTCATCGCACGCTCAATGTTGCGAAGATCATTCAATGCATCAAAGACACGAAACACATCAATACCATTGTCCGCAGCTTTCTGCACAAAACGGTCGACAACATCATCCGCATAATGGCGATAGCCTAGTAAGTTCTGACCTCGTAGCAACATCTGAAGGCGGGTATTAGGTAAGGCTTTACGAAGTTGACGCAAACGCTCCCAAGGATCTTCTTTAAGGAAGCGAATGCAGGCATCAAAGGTTGCTCCACCCCATGCTTCCAACGACCAATATCCCACTTTATCTAATTTTTCACAAATAGGTAGCATGTCCTCTGTTCGCATACGGGTAGCGATAAGAGACTGATGCGCATCTCGCAGAACAACATCGGTAATTTCTATCTTTTTCGTAGTCATAACTTAATCCTATTTCTCTTACCAACCAGCATGGGCGGCGATAGCGCTCGCAATAGCTAAAGCTATTTCACTTGGGTGACGTTTCACGGAGTAATCCAGCAGTTCTGGATGATTCGGCACAAAACTCGTATTAAAATTGGCATCCTTAAAATCTGGATGGCGTAGGATCTGCTGATAATAATCCGCGGTCGTTTTAATACCGTGTAGACGCATGTCATCTAATGCACGCTGACCACGGGCGATCACCTGATCCCAAGATAGGGCCCAAACAACCAATTTAAGACACATCGAATCGTAATAAGGCGGTATCTCATAACCGGTATAAATAGCCGTATCGACTCGCACACCTGGGCCCCCAGGCGCGTAGTAATGACTCACTCGGCCAAAACTAGGTAAGAAGTCATTTTTCGGATCTTCCGCGTTAATTCGGAACTGCAATGCATAACCACGAAATTGAATATCATCTTGTTTGTAGCTTAACGGTAAACCCGCTGCCACTCGCAGCTGTTCTTGAACAATATCAACCCCAGTAATTTGCTCACTAATAGTATGCTCAACCTGAACACGCGTATTCATCTCCATGAAATAGACATCATCACCCGAGATCAAAAACTCCACTGTTCCCGCGTTCTCATAACCAACTGCTTTTGCCGCGCGTACCGCTAAATCACCGATATATTCCCGTTTCTCTTGGGATAACTGAGGGCTTGGTGCAATCTCAATCAGTTTCTGATTTCGGCGTTGTATAGAACAGTCACGCTCAAATAGGTGGATTACATTGCCATGGCTATCCGCTAAAATTTGGACTTCGATGTGCAAAGGATCAACAATACATTTCTCCATAAACACTTCAGCAGACCCAAACGCTTTCGTTGCCTCAGAAATGACACGGGGAAATTGGGTGATCAGTTCTTCATCACTATCGCAACGACGGATTCCTCGCCCACCCCCACCGGAGGTTGCTTTGACCATGACGGGATAGCCAATCTCTTTAGCAAGCGCCAACGCCTCGTCTAGCCCACTCAGATTGCTTTCTGAACCCGGCGTTACTGGTACATTGGCTGCTCGCATACTGTCACGAGCTTGAGTTTTATCACCCATGCCATGTATGACACTCGATTTAGGACCGATGAAAATCACACCGTTCTTTTCGCATAACCGAGCAAGTTCAGGATTTTCAGATAAAAACCCGTAGCCTGGATGAATCGCATCACAACCGGTCTCTAAGGCTAGATTTACAATCCGCAAAGGATCTAAGTAACCGGCTAATGGATCATCACCTAACGAATAAGCCTCATCAGCACGCTTAACATGCAGCCCATAACGATCCGGCTCCGTGTAGATCGCTACCGACCGGATACTCATCTCCGCACAGGCTCGTACAATACGTACGGCGATCTCCCCTCGATTAGCAATCAAAACTTTTTTCAACATAACCTTTTCCTCAACAGCGAGAATCACAGCGTAATTGGCTATCACTAAAAGAAGAAATCGTTATTTTTTTGTTTTACTATAAGGTCTACCTTATACATAGAATGAAATATAGCTTATGCAATACACAGTACCTCGCATCGCTAATCGCTTAACATTCCGACAACTTCAGGTATTTCATGCGGTTTATTCTTCACTAAATTACAGTAAAGCCGGTGAGAAATTAGGCTTAACCCAACCGGCTGTGAGTGGGCAAATCCGGCAATTAGAGCAGGCCCTTGGCTCACCTTTATTTGAATATGTTGGTAGGCGCTTATACATTACAGGTGCAGGTGAAGCCCTGGCGGTACACACTGAATCTATTTTTAGAGAACTCGAAAAACTACAAATCGATCTGAGCGAACAACAAGGTAAAGTCGCAGGCGATCTCCGACTCGTGGCGGTTAGTACTGCACAATATGTAGTGCCTTATCTGATCAAAGATTTTTCAATTTTACATCCTAATGTTCATATCACCGTTTCCGTTGTTAACCGCGCCACAGCCTTACAACGTATGGAAGAAAATAGAGATGATTTAACAATTATGGGCCTTGTACCAGAAAACAGGCCACTGAAAGTTTTACCTTTTTTAAACAATGAGCTAGTTCCAGTTGTACCTGCAAATCATCCATTTATAACGCAAAAAAACATTTCTCCGCAGCAGTTTCTTAATAGTCAGCTATTACTACGTGAAGCAGGCTCAGGTTCTCGCTTAGCCTTGGAAAATCATTGTTTCAAAAACGGCTTAAAACTGAAGGGGGTGATGGAATTAGGCTCAAATGCAGCCATTAAACATGCGGTTATCGCAGGTTTAGGGGTCGCGGTTCTGCCTAAGCTCAGCTTGCTAGCGGAACTGAGACTTAAAAATCTTCACGCTATCTCATTGAACGGTTTCCCATTAAATCGTTCTTGGTCTGTGGTTTACCCAGAATCAAAATATCCGACCCCAGCCATGAAAGCCTTTATGGACTATATGCACACAAACTTAGATACAATTGAACAGCAGTTTGAACACCTTCAAAACAGAATGGATATATAGCGGTAACATCGCTCATATCATCATCCGCTGTTTTGCTAAATAGAAACCTAGCCCATATCATTGATGTCGCGTTTCGTTATACTCAAATCGACCGTTGACCCCGACTATTAGCAGGGAATCTAATGCTACAACGCATATGGCTCAGCTTTTTTCTTATCGCCTTTAGTGCTGCCTTGTATCAGTGGCTTTGGCTAGATGATTCCGGTGTGTTTCAACGCCTTGTTCAATCTACATTTGATATGTCAAAACTCTCTGTCGAGTTATCCATTGGCTTAATTGGCACGTTAGCGTTTTGGCTAGGGATGATGAAGTTAGCTGAAAGCTCTGGGCTTGTGGATAAGTTCGCCCGCGGAATAAGTCCCTTGTTTACTCGCTTAATGCCAGACGTTCCTAAAGGCCATCCAGCCTTAGGCTCTATGACTATGAACCTCTCGGCTAATATCCTTGGGCTCGACAATGCAGCAACCCCCTTAGGACTTAAAGCGATGCGTGATTTACAGGCGCTAAATCCGCAAAAAGATACAGCCAGTAATGCACAAATTCTATTTTTAGTCCTAAATACATCTTCAGTTACCCTCTTCCCAATCACCGTCTTTCTCTACCGAGCTCAACAAGGTGCTAGTGACCCAACCTCTGTATTTATCCCTATTCTAATTGCTACATGTTGCTCTACATTAGCAGGATTATTGGCAGTAAGCTTTGTACAGAAAATACCGCTATGGGAACGTGTAACACTGCTCTACATCGGTGGGTTTATTGCCTTTTTACTCGCCTTTATCGGTTATTTCTCCACCCTCACGGTGGATCAATTACAGCGCCAATCCTCCCTTGTTGGGAACTTTACAATTTTCACCGCCGTTATCGGCTTTCTATTGATTTCGCATATAAAGAAGGTCAACGTCTATGAGACATTTATTGAGGGTGCAAAAGAGGGGTTTGAGGTAGCGATTAAGATCATCCCCTATCTACTTGCGATGCTGGTAGCTATAGGCGTACTGAGGGAGAGTGGAGCTTTAGAGGGGTTTATCTGGCTTCTGCGTGAAGGCTTAGGTGCTTTAGGGTTCGATACGCGCTTTGCTGACGCCCTCCCAACCGCAATCATGAAACCATTATCCGGCTCCGGTGCTCGGGCGATGATGTTAGAAACAATGAACACCCATGGTGTCGATTCCTTCCCTGCTTATCTCGCATCGATTATTCAAGGCTCAACCGAAACAACCTTCTATGTGCTGGCCGTTTACTTTGGTTCAGTGGGAATACGCCATACCCGTCATGCAATAGCCTGCGGGTTAACGGCTGATTTAGCCGGTATTATTGCCGCGATCAGTGTCGGTTATTGGTTTTTTGGTTAATGCTTGATCTAACAAACTTATAACGTTGCGCTATCAACAAGATTAGAAGGCATCCAAACCACGAATATGCCCATGACCGTCAATCGCAACCTGCACACACTCAGCCTCGGTCACTTTACGCAACTCCGTACCATCAGGGCAGCAACCCCAAGCTTCTACTTTGATACGCATAGAGGTATGACCTGTCTCTACCAATTGAGTATAGAACGACATAATAGTGCCCACACGAACCGGGGACATAAATGCCATCTGACCAATAGATACAGTAGAGATGCGACCTTTAGATAGACGAGCAGAAAATATCTCTGATGCTTGTACCATCTTCGCAGACACCCAACCTCCATAAACGTCACCAAACATATTTGTGGCATCACAAGCCGCTGGTAGCTGTAAACTCAGCTCACCTTCTGGCTGTAGGCTTTCATCATCATTTAATATCATTATTAAGTCACCTCGACAGGAGCGTACTAACGCTATTTAACCAACTTCACTTGGTAGCGTATGCCATCAAGCTTACAAAGCTCGCTGGGCTATTTATCAATATTAGTCGAAGACTATACAAAAGTATTAATCATTCAAACCCCATATTGAAAAAACGTTCACTTTTTAAAAAATGTTTTGTGTTGTCACATTTTTGTCATTAAAGCCCCTTATAGTTCTTCGCATATTAACTTTCACACAAATATTAAGACTCTCTGGAGCTTTACATGAAACCTATGAAAAAGTTATTTGCTGCTGTTGCTATCTCTGCAACCTGCGTAGCTGCAAATGCATCTGACCTTCTAGATAACAACCTTCCTGTTTATACTAAGGCTTCCGGTGTTTCTGGTAACCTTTCCTCAGTAGGTTCTGACACACTTGCTAACCTAATGACATTGTGGGCTGAAGAGTTCAAACGCAACTACCCTAACGTTAACATCCAAATTCAGGCTGCCGGTTCTTCTACTGCTCCACCAGCACTAACTGAAGGCACATCTAACATTGGCCCTATGTCTCGTAAAATGAAAGACAAAGAGCTAGAAGCCTTTGAGAAAAAATTCGGCTATAAACCAACACCTGTAGCTGTTGCTATCGATGCCTTAGCGGTATTCGCTCATAAAGATAACCCAGTTAAAGGCCTAACTATCGCGCAAGTTGATGCGATCTTCTCTTCTACTCGTAAATGTGGCGCTGCAAACGACATTTCTACTTGGGGTGATGCCGGCGTAACAGGCTCTTTAGCTGATAAAACAGTTCAGATCTTCGGCCGTAACTCTGTATCAGGTACGTACGGTTACTTCAAAAAGAAAGCACTTTGTAAAGGTGATTTCAAAAACAACGTTAACGAACAGCCAGGTTCTGCTTCTGTAGTTCAATCTGTATCTACTTCTTTGAACAGCATCGGTTACTCCGGTATCGGCTACAAAACAGCCTCTGTCCGCGCACTTCCTTTGACAAAGAAAGAAGGCACTGCATTCGTTGAAGCTACACCAGAAAATGCACTTAACGGCACTTACCCACTTGCTCGTTCACTTTACGTATACGTGAACAAAAAGCCAGGTCAGCCTCTAGCACCACTTGAGAAAGAGTTCCTGAAAATGGTTATGTCTAAAGTAGGTCAAGAAGTTGTAGTTAAAGATGGCTACATCCCTCTACCTTCTGCTGTAGTTAAAAAACAGATGGCTGCTCTAGGCATGTAATACGCCTCGAACACGTTTGACATCAATAAGGGGGCCTTTAGGCCCCCTTATTTCGCTTAAAGCACCCTCTGTAACATTGGTGTAACAAACTTTTAATATTGTACGCGCCGTAAATTCAGTTAACCTCAGGACCAACGCGCCATGAGTAAAGACAATATAGCTTCAGCCGAGTTGGATTTTAATACGCCAGCCGCTAAGCGAAACAGAAGCATACGCGCACTGAAAGATAAGTTTGCAGCGGCAGGCATCGCCTTCGGTGGAATCAGTGTAATCGTAGCCATTCTGCTGATCTTCTTCTATCTACTCTATGAAGTAGCGCCTCTATTTGAATCAGCAGATATAGAAAGGTGGCAGGAGAATAATCAACAGGTTGCACCCTATTCCGTCCCAGGCGAAGGTAAGACACTTTACCTTACAATGGAGGAACAAGCGGAAATAGGTTTACGGATCACAGATCTAGGCCAACTTGTGTTCTTCAATACGCTTAACGGTGATGTAATCAAGCAGGAGACTATTAATGTTCCTGCCGGTGCAACCGTTACTAGCTTTGCAATTGCGTCAGAATACAGTGGTATTTTTGCCTTAGGCTTCAGCAACGGTGAAGCGCTAGTATTTAAACAATCCTACAAATCCACATACCCTGATGGTATTCGCGTCATTTCGCCTGAGGTCGTTTACCCTCTTGGCGCTGAGCCAATCACTATAAGTGAAGGTCCAGTGGACGTTCTCGCCTTAAATGGTGGTGAAGACGAATGGACAATCGTCGGGGGTCAGAAATCTAAGCTGACAGCTACAGAGGTGACTCTTTCACTCAATATCATCACCGATGAAGTGTCTGCAGAAACCAACTCCTTTGCGCTACCTAACATGAACATCTCAGCGAAAAAGCTTTTATTGATGCCTGATCGCAACTGGATGATGATCGCTAGTGATGGTGGCAAGCTGGGTATTGTTAATATGAAGGCTGAAGGCGGCCCCGCTATTACTCAGCTTATTGACGCGACTACCGGCAATATTACTTCATTCGAAATGCTACTAGGGGGTAACTCACTGCTTATCTCTGATGATCTAGGTGTAACCAGCCAGTGGTTTTTAGTACGTAATGATAAAAACCAATGGGTGATGACTAAGGTTCGTAGCTTCGAAAATGGTAATACTGCGGTGAGCTCAATCTCAATTGAACACCGCCGTAAAGGTTTTGTCACTATTTCTGAAGAAGGACAACTGTCGTTCTTCAGCACAACGGCACATCGTACCTCATTAAGTGCAGCAATCACTGAAGGCAATGCCGATATGATTGCACTAGCGCCGCGTTCTAACGCACTGCTAGTAGAACAGGACAATATGCTAACCTTATGGGCGATTCATAACGAACATCCTGAAATTTCGTGGAGCGCTATTTGGGAAAAAGTTTGGTACGAAGGCTATGAAGAGCCTGAGTACACTTGGCAGTCCTCTGCTTCTACAAATGACTTTGAACCTAAATACAGCTTGATGCCTCTAGCGTTTGGTACTCTTAAAGCGGCATTCTATGCCATGCTATTTGGCACACCGCTTGCGATTTGCGGGGCTATTTATACCGCTTATTTCATGGTTCCAGCGATGCGCCGCAAGGTAAAACCTTTCATTGAGTTAATGGAGGCTTTACCAACCGTTATCTTAGGTTTCTTAGCAGGCTTATGGTTAGCGCCTTTTATGGAGGTCAACCTCGCCGGAATATTCGTCACACTCCTTGTCCTACCTGCGGCGATTATCGCCTTCGCTTTTGCTTGGTCTGGGGCACCAAAATCAATTAGGTATCTTATACCTGATGGCTGGGATGCCGCTCTGTTAGTACCCGTCATTATCCTAGCAACCTACTTTAGCTTTGCTATAGCGCCTTATTTAGAGCAGATGCTATTCGGTACAGAGATGCGCTACTGGGTAACCAGTGAGTTAGGTATTCCTTACGACCAACGTAACGCGCTTGTTGTAGGTGTGGCCATGGGCTTTGCAATTATCCCGACCATCTTCTCAATTACAGAAGATGCGATATTTGCTGTGCCAAAACACTTGTCCTATGGCTCATTAGCTCTAGGAGCAACGCCATGGCAAACCTTAGTGCGTGTTGTTATGCCGACCGCAAGCCCAGGTATTTTTTCTGCGGTCATGATAGGTATGGGTCGTGCGGTAGGTGAAACAATGATTGTATTAATGGCGACAGGTAATACGCCGATCATGGATGTGAATATCTTTGAAGGCATGCGTACCTTGGCAGCCAATATAGCTGTTGAGATGCCAGAGTCTGAAGTAGGTAGCACCCACTTCCGTATCTTGTTCTTGGCCGCGTTCGTATTGTTCTTATTCACCTTTATGGTGAATACGCTAGCGGAGCTGGTTCGTCAGCGCTTGCGTAAGAAATACGGCTCACTTTAACCCGTGCGTAATAGAGGATAATTCTAATGCGACAGTCTTTTTCAGAATGGACAAAATCCGGCGCACCTTGGGTATGGCTTAATGCCGGTGCCGTAGCGATCTGTCTAATCATGGTAATTGGGTTACTTTCCCTAATTGCCGTTCGTGGTTTGGGACATTTCTGGCCTGCCGATGTAGTTCAAGGTACCTATGTCGAAAATGATCACAGTGTTCGTCTAATTGGTGAACGCGTACAAACAGAGATCGTTCCTGCAGAACAGCTGCGAGGAAGCGGTGTCACCGTTGCTGAAAATGTTGAAGAGATGCATCGCTCCCTTATGAAAGTAGGTAACCGTGATCACGGTGGTACCGATTTCATTTGGATTATCGATGATTTTCTTGGAAACCAAGAAAAACCGGAAATGCTATTTACGGCAGAACGTCGTGAATGGGGTAATTTTTACGGTTACCTTCGCGGCATTAAGGAAGAAGGGAAATTAGTTGCTAGCCATGACGGTTACGAAAGCAACCCTGAATACCAGATTTTATGGGATGCCTTACAAAACCGTATTGAGCGGGTAACGTCGATTCAAGAGAAGATTGATCATATTGAGAAGGGCGAAATTAGCTCAATCAACTATGAGCTTGAACGTCTTCGTTTGAAAGAACGCTCATTACAGCTAAAAGAGGTCGTAGAGACTGCACCCTACCAAGCAATTACGGATCGCCGTCTAGAATTAGATGCTGAATACGAGAGTCTTCAGAGTGAACTACTCGCACTATACAAAGCAATTAATCGTGACAGCATTACCGCTGAGATCGCTAATGGACAAGTTGTTGAATTTAAAATAGCCTCAATTGTCCGTGCTTTCCTGCCGAATGATATGGGCCTTGGTGGCAAACTTGTGCACTACTTCCAAAAACTTTGGGAGTTCGTCTCAACAGATCCACGTGAAGCTAATACTGAAGGGGGGATCTTCCCTGCAATCTTCGGTACAGTAATGATGGTTCTCATCATGTCTGTTATCGTTACGCCATTTGGTGTGGTTGCTGCTGTATATTTACGTGAATATGCAAGACAAGGATTTGTTACCCGCCTTATCCGTATCGCGGTAAACAACTTAGCGGGTGTACCTTCGATCGTTTACGGTGTATTTGGTCTTGGTTTCTTTGTTTACTTTTTAGGTGGTCATATAGATGACGCCTTCTTCCCAGAAGCAAAGCCAGCTCCGACATTCGGAACACCCGGCCTTATGTGGGCTTCTATTACATTGGCACTGTTAACCGTTCCAGTGGTTATCGTTGCGACTGAAGAGGGCTTAACACGTATCCCTCGCGCAGTTCGTGAAGGATCTTTAGCACTCGGTGCAACGAAGTTCGAAACCCTGATGAAAATCGTTATTCCAATGGCAAGCCCCGCCATAATGACCGGTGTCATACTGGCTATTGCGCGAGCTGCCGGTGAGGTAGCGCCATTAATGTTGGTTGGTGTGGTCAAACTGGCACCAAGCCTACCATTGGATTTGAACTACCCATACCTACATTTAGATCAGAAATTTATGCACTTGGGCTTCCACATCTACGATGTAGGTTTCCAAAGCCCCAACGTTGAAGCGGCTCGTCCGCTGGTATACGCAACGGCGCTTCTGCTAGTGATCGTAATCGCATTGCTAAATTTGACAGCAATTCAGATTCGAAATCACCTGCGTGAAAAATTCAAAGCGCTTGAAATGTAACTAGAAGTCGGACTTAATTTTTTAAAAGGTTGCTAAAATGACTAGCGAAGCTAAAACACACGCAATTGATATCTCTTCTTTGCAGCGTGACCACCAAACATTAAACCTCAAGGAAGAAAACTTGGCGCTTGAGGTGAAAGATTTAAAATTGCGTTATGGCGATAACGAAGCCCTACACGGTATTGATATGCTAATCCCGAAAAATCGTGTAACAGCGTTTATCGGTCCATCCGGTTGCGGTAAATCAACATTATTACGTTGCTTCAACCGCATGAATGATTTGGTTGATGATTGCCATATCACAGGCCAGATTCTACTTGATGAAGATAATATCTATGATCGTAGTGTCGATATTGCTGAACTGCGCCGTCGCGTAGGGATGGTGTTCCAGAAACCAAATCCGTTCCCTAAATCGATCTACGAAAACGTGGCTTACGGCCTGCGTATTCAAGGCGTCACTAAAAAACGCGTTATCGATGAAACCGTTGAATGGGCACTAAAATCTGCGGCGTTATGGGACGAAGTAAAAGATCGTCTACATGAAAGTGCATTAGGTATGTCCGGTGGTCAGCAACAGCGTCTCGTTATTGCACGTACCATTGCGGTAAAACCTGAAGTATTGCTATTGGATGAGCCCGCTTCAGCATTAGACCCAATCTCTACACTAAAAATTGAAGAGTTGATCCACGAACTGAAGAAAGACTTCACTATAGTGATCGTAACTCACAACATGCAGCAGGCAGCCCGTGTATCTGATTACACGGCTTTCATGTATATGGGTGATCTGATTGAATTTGGTGTAACTGATACGCTTTTCACTAACCCTGAAAAGAAACAAACTGAAGACTACATCACTGGCCGCTACGGTTAATTTGGGGAAGGATAAAAATCATGGAACTTAAAACAGAAGATTATTCCACGCATATCTCCCAGCAATTCAATGAAGAGCTGGAACAAATTCGTACTCAGCTCCTTACCATGGGCGGCGTGGTCGAACGCCAAGTTCACGATTGTATTGATGCGCTACTAAATGGTGATGCGGAACTCGCTGAACAATCTCGTCGAGTTGATAAACAAACGAATGAGATGGAAGTTCTTATAGACGAGCAATGCACAATGATTATTGCTCGCCGTCAACCGGCTGCAAGCGATCTACGTTTAATTATTGCTGTATCAAAAGCGGTTTCAGACTTAGAAGGCATGGGCGATGAAGCAAGTCGTATCTGCCGCCATGCCATTGAGTTGGTTGAAGAAGGCAGCTCTCCTCGCGGCTACCAAGAGGTTCGCCATATTGGCAATTTAGTCCGTGAAATGGTTAAAGATGTATTAACTGCATTTGCTCGTAATGATGCGGAGCTCGCTTACCGTGTGGCAAAAATGGATAAATCTGTCGATCAGGAATACCGCTCGGCTATGCGTTCTCTTGCAACGTTTATGATGGAAGATCCACGCTCAATCTCTAGCGTTATGAATGTAATCTGGGTACTACGTAGCCTAGAGCGTATATCTGAACATGCCCGAGCGATGGCAACCCACTTGATTTACCTTGTTAGCGGTACTGATGTGCGTCACGGAAGCCTTAAACAAATTAAGCGCGCCGTTACATCTGACTCAGATGGTAATGAATAAATAGCTTAACTCATGCGATGAAAAACAGCCTTCGGGCCACTGCTATCCCACAATTTTTTAATCATAAAGGGATCCTCATCTGAGGGTCCTTTTTTGTCGCTCTGGCGGTGACGGGTTTAGCAACTCTTTCAGAGCTTTTCGTTCAAATAAGCTTAGTTGAAGTAATCCGCATTACTCTCTGTACGGTCCTCCCCTTTTTCGCACAGTGCCGCGCATACGCTAACAAGAGATAGCTGATCATTGCGATCCAGATCTGCGTCATGACTGCATTTTGGGAACTACCTAAAAATGCTTTAATTTTCAGGTTTTGCTTAATCGCTTTGAAGAACAGTTCCACCTGCCAACGGTCTTTATAAATAGCCGCAATTGTGCTGGCAGCTAATTTGAAGTTATTAGTTATAAAACGATACTGTCGCTTAGTTTCAGGGCAGGTAAATCCCACTAGGCGCAACTTGGGCGCGCCTTTTTTTTGGGCGTGCTGACTGGTTAGCCTAATACTCTGGTCATAATCAACACCTGCGCTTTGATGGTGTTCGATAACCTCATAGACCGCATTGGGTCTTAAGCGAGTCACGAAGCTAACTTCTTGTTTTGATAGTAATCCATACCAGCTGTAGTCGTTATACCCCTTATCAAATGCAACAATACGGCCTTTCGGAAAACGGAACTGACGGCCTTTGATTAGCTCGCTTTCCAGCCCGTGGCTGAGGGCAGTAAACTCAGGAATGAGTGAGGCGTTATTCAACCCGACATGTAGTTACATAGTCGCTTTAGTTTGGTGGCACTGTGCCTATGGAAAGAGCTTGAGAGACAGGTCGATCACGCTGGCATCTAATGAATAGAGAGGGTTTTTAAAGCGGAACTTATGGTTATTATCCCTTAATGAACAGCGCTGTAGTAGTTTATAAAATACAGCTTCATAAAGTTCAGCGGGTTGTTTTTCGTTCAGGCGAGCTAATGTTGTTCTGGCGATGGGTTTGGCGCCCAGATGATAAAGCTTGTGCTGCTGGCTGCGTAGACTGGATTCAATATCACGCAGGCTTTGACGGCCAGAAAGTTGTGACATGGACATCCCAATGAACTGATCCCAGCGAGATGCTGAACGTAATTTTTGCCCCTGGTGATGTTGTTTTGCAAGCGCCTCGAATTCATGTCTCGGCAGAGGTTGCAGCAACTGATGAAAAGCGGTGTTATGATGTGACAAAGCCTGAGTCCTTTGGTTTAACTGGTGTGTGGTAACAACAGTTTACCAGTGGATCTCAGGCTTTTTCATTTACCATCCAAAACTATGGGACAGCAGTGGCCTCCGGGCTGTTTTTTTTGGTTAATCTCAAAGTTCTGAAGCGATTGGTCGATATAATGATCACAACGTAATATACCAGCTTAAACATCAAGGCTTAGAAAGACGTGTAGATGCTTAGCTGTTCTCGGATTTAGGGCCTTTATGCTGCAATACACTGTCTACGCTGATCTAAATTGTCCTTTCTGTTATGCCTTGCATGAACAGTTACATGAATTCGGCCTATTACCCCAGGTCGATTGGCGTTTAGTTGAGCATGCTCCCGATATTGCTATCTACAATAAAACCGCTGAAAACCAAGCAGAATTAGCGAGCGATGTATTTGTCGTTCGCAGTCGCGTTCCTTATATAGACGTTGCCCTACCGCAAAGAAGAAGTGATAGCCATTTTGCTAACCTCTGCGTCATCCAAGCAGCAGAACATGACCTAGAAAAATCTATTAAATTACGTCATTTACTCTATCGCGCGCTCTGGATCGACGGTTTAGATATAGCCGAGATACCTGTTATCTATGACTGTCTCATCGCAGCAGGGTTACCTGCAGAAGTGACAATAGAAGAAGCACAAGAAAACCTTTTAGCCCAATGGCAACAAAGTTGGGAAGATGGCAACTTCAACTTAAGAATTCCAGTGATCTGTAGTTCAGATGGCCGAACCTCTCTTGGTTTACCTAGCACTGATGATTTGAAAGCGTTCTTTAAAGGCGAAGAGATCAGTACACTAGAGATTCGTGGCGAAGTTAAAACGAAACCTCTACAGCAAACCATCGCAATCTACTGTGACCATAATATAGAAAACATTTGGCCTTTAATCGCCTCTTTACGTAACGACTACAATATTCTTTTACCCTCAAACCGTTCAGAATTGAACCAGCTGCTACATAAAGATCACCCTGCATTATTAATGCTAAGTACAGAAAATCAATGGGATAGCATGTTTTCACTATGCAGGGACGTCACAAGTAACCAAGACGATTTATCTATCCCTGTCGCGTTCATCAATCAAGAAAACGATGATCAGCGTGAGCTAGAAGCTTATAATGCTGGCGCATCTGATTTTATGTACCTGACCCGCCCAGCCGCTGTTTTACAATCCCGCATACAGATTCTAATGCAGATGAAGCAGTCCCAAGATAAGCTAGCCCGTTCAGCGCGTATAGATGGCCTTACTCAAGTGAATAATCGTCGCGAATTTGACCGTAGCATTGACGCTGAATGGCGCAGGGCACAACGCTCTAAACGCAACTTAGTGCTTCTTATGCTCGATGTAGACCACTTCAAATCCTTTAATGATCAATATGGACACTTAGCCGGTGACGGCTGCTTAAGAACTATTGCGCAGGCGATAAAAAAAACCATTAAACGGGCTGAAGATTCTGTTTATAGATATGGTGGTGAAGAGTTTGCAGTTATACTCCCAGAAAGCACTCTGGAAGGAGCAGATATCCTTGCTGAAAAGGTTCGTGCAAATATTGAAGCCTTACAGATCAAACATCTAAACGCTGGCGACAAAAATATTGTGACAGTTAGTATTGGTATTGCGAGCTGTAAACCCTCTGAAGATATCTGCCCGAACGACTTAATCGAACAGGCAGATAGAGCACTCTATAAAGCTAAAGAACTGGGCCGGAATAGAGTTATCCTCAACACCTAATACTAGAGTTCCGGCATAGAAATAAAGCCAGGTAAGGCTTTAATGCGGTTTATCCATGCCCGAATATGTGGGTAACTTTCTAGGGAAACACCCCCTTCATGGGATAAGCCTACATAAGGCATCACAGCACAGTCAGCAATTGTTGGGCGATCTAAAGCTAACCATTCATGCTCAGTCAGTTGAACCTCAAGAATAGGTAAAATTTTAGCCGCAACGGCTAATGCACTTTCTTTATGCAGATCGAATCCAAACTTATCCACAAGCCGTGCAGCACCTGGGCCATTCTGTACCTCATTCGCCGCCGTCGACAGCCACTGTATAACTTCAGCTTGCTCAGCAGGCGTTTTAGGGTACCAACTTTCATCAGCATATTTCCCAGCAAGATAAACCAAAATAGCTTGGGAATCTCTTATCACAACCTCCCCATCAGTTAAAACAGGAAGCTCCCCTAATGGGTTTAAGTCAATCACTGGTGATTGTTTATGCTCACCGGCCATAAAATCGACGGGAACTAACTCTAGTTTAATACCCGCTAATGCAGCAAATAAACGGGCTTTGTAACAGTTACCCGATAACTCAAGATCATAAAGCTTCATGTTAAATCTCCTTGTTTTATTACCCCGAGTTCTAGCAGCTGTTCCTCACTAAAACGAGGTGTCAAATATTGTGAACAGTTCCAATCAAAAGCTTCCAACTCAATCTCGATGACAGATTCGACTCGCTCCTTTTCACTGCAATAGTCCATAACCGGCTTTAACCGCTCGGATAGGTCATCAAGAAAATGAATACGCATTCGGCCTAAAATTTTTAACCGGCGCTTATTAGCGTAGTCTACTAAGAACAACGCCACCTTATTGTTATGGGTGCTATTACCAAGCGTTTGATATTGAGAATTACCTCGATAATTAGCAAAGGCTAAGCATTGATCGTTAATGATTTGTAAAAAGCCGAGAGGGCCGCCTCGATGTTGAATATATGGCCAATCATTTTCAGAAACCGTTGCCATATAAAAACTATCCCGCTGCGCTATAAAAGCACACTCCCGTTCCCTTAAACGATCAAAGTCTGGCATACGCCCACGCATCTGCTGCATTTTTTCAAAACTGCCAAAATGCTGCTGTATTGATTCTACGGCGGGGGTGAATGTTAATTCACTAAAACGGTGGGCCATCGATCTCTCGTTTACTTTATTAGGTTAAAGTCATTATTGTTCATTCATTTATAGCAATAAATAAAAATAAACGACTTTAACTAATGCGATTTTCGCATTAATATAAACATATGAATAAACTTAAAGCGATGGCTATTTTTGTAAAAATTGTTGAAAGCGGTAGTTTAAATGGCGCAGCGGATAAACTATCGATGTCACAATCATCCGTAGTAAGAGCCCTTGCTGCTTTAGAAAATACCTTAGGCGTTCAACTTCTCTATAGAACCACTAGACGCCTGACTCTCACTGAAGAGGGGCGTGATTACTGTCAGCGCTGCCGACAAATACTGCTTGAGGTGGAAGACGCAGAAAATGCACTGACTCAACGGCAAATTAAACCGAGTGGAAAAATACGTATTACCGCCCCCATGACCTTCGGGCGTCTACACCTAGCACCTATTATTAATGACTTTTTAACCACCTTTCCTGAAACCGAGGTTGAGCTTCTACTCCTCGATCGTGTTGTAGATCTTATTGAAGAAGGTATGGATATAGCCTTGCGCATAGGCCAACTCCCCAATTCAACTTTAATTGCTAAACAGATTGGTCATATCCGTTATAAGGTCTGTGCTAGTCCTGCATACATTCAAAAAGTAGGTATACCTAGCGCCCCCACTGAACTATCCGAGTACCAATGTATACGGCTTACAGGACTAAAATCGCACTCTGAATGGGCATTTAAAGAGACCGGAAAAGTACACAAAATAAACGTATCGGGCCCTTTTAAAACGAATCATATTGAAACAGCGCTAGATGCTTGCGCCCAAGGGTTAGGCTATTGCCAGTTTTTAAGTTATCAAGTCGACCAGAGAATTGCTTCAGGAGAGCTAACACCAGTACTTGAGAGCTTTGAACCCGATCCTGTACCAGTGAATTTGGTTTACCCTCACTCACGCTTACTTTCATCAAGGAGTCGGTACTTTATTGAATGGGCAGCCCCTAGATTAAAAACACGCTTATCTTTAATCCAAAGCTAAAGGTTTATCCCGCGATAGTCACTTCTCAAAGTATTTTTCCAGAGGTGGAAAACGTTCAATAAGACCTTCACGTCCCAAAGTTTCCATTAGCGCTATGTTCCGCTCAGGGATCTCCTCTGGCGTTTTATAGTGCATTAAAACACGACTCATCTGCCCTTCACGGATAATATGAATAGTGGGGAACGGCGCACGATTGGTCCAGTTACTAATATGATCGGCATCAACGCCAGCAAAGCAGTATTGAGGATGAAAACTAGCCAACTGAAAAACCCCATCAAGACCGGCATCTTCTAACGCATCTTGGCACATATCCAATAGATCAAGAAAGCTATAAAAGTCGATGGCAGTCTCAGTAAAACTGATTAAGCTAGTGGATAGCTCAGATTCTTTACAGTTCTGAATATGCTGTAATTCGTTTAGAAAATCTTGGATTGCAACATCCAGCTCAGTCGCATGTGACACACTAAATCGGATTGCTCGTTTACGCACCTCAGGGGCCGCAAAGGGACATAAATTAAGGCCCACGACTATAGATTCAACCCACTGCTGAGTTAAAGTCGCGGCCTCTTCTGCAGGAAAAGAAAATTTTTGTATATTCATAAAAAGGGATACTACCTCAGCCTATCGGCTGGAGATACTCATACATGTTAAGATATTGGTTTTGATGAAATCTCAGGACAACTGATCTGTGCCCATAAAAGCTGCCCTTACTCGACAAAGTTTTGATACTCGTTGGAAATCACTCCGTCGTCCCTATCAACAGGTCGCCCCCCAACAATTGCGCACTTGGTTTACTGACCACGGCTCTCTGACACAACGTTTGATAAAACTAAGTAAAGGCGACTTTCGAGTTGAAGTGGTACAACAAGGTTGGTTTAGACCCACGCGCTCAGAAGCTAAAGCGCTAAAAATGGATTACCGCCAAGTTGCACTCATTCGAGAAGTTCAACTCATCGGCAATGGCCAACCTTGGGTCTTCGCTCGATCAATTATTCCAGCACAAACACTCAGCGGTGCGGAACGTCAGCTCAGAGTATTAGGCAATCGGTCATTAGGTAGTTTGCTATTCAGCGATCCAACTATGCGGCGTGGACGCTTACAAATATGTCGTTTATCGCTTAATAGTACGGAAAAAGTATGGGCGCGCCGATCTGTATTTTTTCTATCGAAAAAGCCTCTTTTGGTTTCAGAGGTTTTCCTGCCGCAACTTCTGCAGGTAAACTAAACCTAATTAGTATTTTAGTAAACGCACGTCTAATTAACGGATTAAATCGCAGACAACTTTATGGCCTCTGGAACACAAAAAAACGCCCCTTTCAGCGCAGCTAAACTGCGAGCATTTGTACAAATAATGCGTATAAATAAGCCCATAGGCAGCTATCTCCTTCTGTGGCCAGCTTACTGGGCCCTATGGATGGCAGCGGAAGGTATGCCTGCATACGACATCCTCATTATCTTCACGCTTGGGGTTTTTCTTACTCGCTCAGCAGGCTGCGTAATTAATGATTACGCAGATCGCAAGATAGATGGTCATGTTAAACGTACCGCCATGCGACCTATCCCTTCCGGCCTGGTTAGTCCAAGGGAAGCCTTAATTCTCTTTACCATCTTAATGTTGGCCGCATTTGTACTGGTACTCTTTACCAATATAGAAACCATTATTTTATCTTTAGGAGGTTTAGCATTAGCTGTCTGCTACCCTTTTATGAAGCGCTACACTCACCTACCACAAGTAGTTTTGGGCGCTGCGTTTTCTTGGGCTATTCCTATGGCTTTTACCGCAGTGACTGAAAGTGTACCTATTTATGCGTGGTTAATTTATATAGCCAATGTTTTATGGACTATCACCTATGACACTATGTATGCCATGGTCGATAAAGATGATGATCTACGTATAGGTGTTAAATCAACTGCCATACTATTTGGCGATGCAGATAAAGTTATTATAGGGATTCTCCAACTAACAACACTGATTACTCTTGCCTTAGTTGGTCAACAGATTCACTTGGATTGGCCTTACTATCTCGGTTTAATCTGCGCTGCAGGCTTCTTTATTTATCAACAGTTCCTTATCCGTAATCGCGAACGTGATCTATGCTTCAAAGCGTTTTTAAATAATCATTATGCAGGTTTAGTGATTTTTATTGGTGTCGCAAGCCATTATTTCTTAGCACAATCGGATCTTTTTAAGCTATAACTTAGTAATTCAATGCAGTCTGTAATATTTGTGTAACAGTATTGTCTTCTAATAGCCCCGTCGATAAATTGAAATATAAAGGGCAATAACACCATGTCTGATTCTAAAAGCGTACTTATCGTAGATGATGAGGCGCCTATTCGCGAAATGATCGCAGTTGCACTAGAAATGGCTGGATACAACTGTTTAGAAGCGGAGAACGCTAATGAGGCGCACAGCCTGATCGTAGACGATAAACCGGATATGGTCTTATTGGATTGGATGATGCCCGGCACTAGCGGCATTGAATTCGCTCGTCGTTTACGCAAAGATGAAACAACCGCTGATCTCCCCATTATCATGCTAACCGCTAAAGGTGATGAGGATTACAAGATCAAAGGGCTGGAAGCAGGTGTAGATGATTACATCACAAAGCCATTCTCTCCTCGCGAATTAGTAGCGCGTTTAAAAGCGGTACTTCGTCGTACAACACCTAAAGGGATTGAAGAACCGGTAAGCGTCGATGGCCTGACACTTGATCCTATCTCCCATCGCGTAACCTCAGAACAAGATCCTATTGATCTAGGGCCTACAGAGTTTCGTCTATTACAATTTTTTATGACACACCAAGATCGCGCATACTCCCGTAGCCAGCTGTTAGATATGGTCTGGGGAGGCAATGTATATGTCGAAGAGCGTACGGTGGATGTGCATATCCGTCGTCTACGTAAAGCCCTTGGCGCTCGACATGATTATCTGGTACAAACAGTGCGCGGTACCGGTTACCGATTCTCTGCCAATGTAGCCTAACGACTTTTCCGATAGCTTTTATAGGATGTAATATGCAAAAGAACCGTCACTCAATGTTGTCCAATTTAATGGTAGTGAGTGGTGCCTCTTTGACTATAGGACTAATACTAGGCTATCCAGGCTGGGCCACCAGCTTAGGGCTTATTGGCTGGTCTCTCTTGCAAATAAACCGATTCAATAAATTAATGGATTGGTTTCATAAAAATGATGACCAGATCGAACTACCGGAAACCACGGGTCATTGGGGGGAGTTGTTTGATGAGTTATCTCGCGTACAACGTCGCCAACATACGAGAGAAACACGCTTAGGTAACATAATTAAGCGCTTCCAAGATTCAACCTCCGCTTTACAAGACGCTATCATTATTATTGATAAAAATAATAATCTTGAATGGTGGAATAAATCAGCAAATCGCTTACTTGGTCTGGACGATAAAACGGACCAAGGCAAGCCTATAATGAATCTACTCCGTGATCCCCGTTTTGTCCGCTATTACAAACGTGGGCAATATAATGATCCAATTACTTTACCCTCCCCTGCACATAACGATCTTAAAATTCAATATCAGATAACGCGCTTTGGGGACGCTGATCGGCTACTGGTTGCACGGGATATTTCGCGAATTATTCGCCTAGAACAAACCCGTCAGGACTTTGTAGCAAACGCTTCCCATGAACTACGTACTCCTCTAACGGTCATCCGAGGCTATTTAGAAACCTTCTTAGACCAAGACCTCCCTCGACCTCTAATTCGCGGTTTAGGCTCCATGCAGCAGCAAGCACGCAGAATGGAAAACCTCGTGTCTGATCTACTACTGCTATCCAGACTCGAAGCCAGTCATCAGGTCTCAGATGAGCAACCTATTCAAATTCAGAATGTTATTCAGCACATTATGGAAGGGGCTGAGCAGCTAGCTCAGGAAAAAGGCCACAAATTTAGCTTAAATATTGATCCAATACATGATCTTTCCGGTCAAGAGATCGAATTGCATAGCGCATTCTCTAATCTGGTTTATAACGCCGTACGTTACACCCCCGCTGGTGGAAATATTAAAGTAAGCTGGTGGGTGGATGAACAAGGTGGGCACTTTTCAGTAAAAGACAATGGCCCTGGGATAGAATCTATTCATCTTCCTCGACTAACCGAACGCTTCTACCGTGTTGATGAAAGCCGCTCATCCGCCAGTGGCGGAACCGGTTTAGGCCTAGCAATTGTGAAGCATGTGTTGGCTCGCCACCATGGCCAGCTAACCATTAAGAGTAAAGTAGGTAAAGGAAGTACATTTGCTTGCCATTTCCCAGCTGAAAATGTCGGTGTTCGCCCCGAGCCAGGAGAAAACACCTACGAAGAGCAAAAATTGATGGGATTCCAGCAAGTCGAAGACTCTAAGGATAATCAGACTACTCCCTAAATCGTCATCATTGGGTATAGCCTGATAATTGCTTAAGACTCTAACTTTTTCTGATCTAGATCGATCTCAACCCCAGCATGAGCTTCAACCCAGTAAATCGTTGCTCCAACAACCGCCGCAGGCATCAAGATCAGATTTAAGATCGGGATCATCATCCCCAGTTGAATTAAGCCACCAAAACCAATAGACGTAAGTCGATCCGATTTCAGCATCAACTTCATATTTTTAAAGCTGACCTTATTGTTATCCATTGGATAATCGCAGTATTGAATCGCCATCATCCAAGCACCAAACAGCAACCACAAAAATGGTGCAATAATATTAATCACAGGGATAAACGACAGCACTACCAAAAACAATACCCGAGGAAGGTAATAAGCCAGTTTAGATAACTCACGTGCAATAGATCGCGGAATAAGTGCTACCACCGCTTTCCAGCCCTCATCAGTAATCACATTACCTCTTAAACGCTTCTCAACCTTCTCAGACAAGAAACCATTGAAAGGAGCCGCAATGATATTCGCAACTATAGTAAAGCTGTAATAAACCATAACAAAGACTAATAAAGCCATGATCGGCCAAAGAAGATAGTGCAGAAACGATAGCCACTCCCAATCGGGGAGAAAAGCTGAAATCATTTTATCGACCCAACCACTAAACTGGCTAAATAACAACCAAATTGCACCGATAAATAGCACGACATTCGTTAATAGGGGAACTAGCACAAAGGGCCGAATTTGCGGATCAGGTAGCATCTGCAATCCTCGCAGCAGATACCCAGCACCTCTAATAGGATTTCCTTTCATAATCGCCTTTATTAAATTAGAAAATTAATTATACGGATAGCCACTGCCGCGACCATCATAGTCAAACCAGCGCGATTCACATTAAATTCGCGCTTAGTCATATTTATAGTTGGCTTCCAAAACTCGATCAGTGATTTGTAATCTTTGGTTCTACCGGCATACATTGCTAAAGAAACAAGATAAACCAACAACCCACCCAAAAACAAAAACTGCTCTATTATTGCCAGATACATTACTCTCGCCTTTATTTGTTGCTATCAAAGAGGAACTCGTTATTATTTTATCAGTCCCTTAAGAAAGCTAGCCTACCAAAAAACAGTGTTCTCGGCTGCCCTGTATAGGTTATAAAACTTACTTTTTGGTAGGGGTTACTTATTCAGCCGCTGGAGTTGTAAATGAAAGCAATACAGATCAGTCAGTTTGGATCTAATGAAGCCTTATCCTACACAGAATTAACAGAACCAAAACTTAACTCTGGAGAAGTTTTAATAAAAAACCAGGCAGCGGGCGTTAATCCGATTGATTGGAAAACTTGTGGCGGCGGCGGTGCTGCGCCGTTTATTGGTGATCTACCTTTTATCCCAGGCTGGGAGTTTGCTGGCATAGTTGAGAAAGTCGCCAGTGATGTAACAACATTTTCTGTAGGTGACGCCGTTTTTGGGTTTATTCGTTTTCCTGAGCGTGCTGGCTGCTTTGCTGAATATATTGCAGCACCTACTGATCAAATTAGCTTACGACCCAAAGAACTTCCTGTTCACGCGGCGGCGGGTTTAGGTTTAGCCGGTTTAACTGCTTGGCAAGCTCTGTTTGATAAAGGGAATCTACAAGCATCACAACAAGTTGTTATCTTAGCCGGTGCTGGAGGTGTAGGTCATTTAGCCATTCAGTTAGCCCACTGGGCTGGCGCAAAAGTCATTACAACCGCCTCAAGTACAAATCACGATTTCCTGAAATCCCTAGGCGCCGATTTAGTTATCGATTATCACACGCAGAAAATTACTGATCATGTGGAAAATGCTGATCTAGTGATTGACTGCATGGGCGGCGACGTGGGTATTGAAGCCTTGGCTTGCGTAAAAACTGGCGGTACTTTAGTTACATTGCCTTCAGTAACCAAAGATGAAGTTATCGCTGCTGGCAACGCCGCTGGAGTTAAGGTGGAACCAATACGTGTCGAGCCTAACAGCGAACAACTCGATAAACTGGCAGGCTTGTATGTAGATAAAAAGCTGGAATTGCAGTTAGCAAACACCTACCCATTAGAAAACGTAGGAAAAGCCTTTGATGAAAGCCGGACAGGTCAAGTAAAAGGGAAAATCGTCTTAACGATCTAATCCAATCTAATCAAGGTAGATAACCAACTTAGGGGCTAACACTTAGTCCCTGATACATTGATGTTACTTTATCCATGCTTTGTGTGATTTTTTCCGCAGAGCGCATAATCAGCGGTAATAAAGCTTTATTAAAATCCATATCAGAAAGATCTTTAAAACGCTTAAAGTCTTTCTGAATTTTGTTGAGCTCATTTTTTATCTGATCACTGTTTAATTTACTACTCTCTAATACATCCCTATTTTGTTCAAACAACTGTAAGGACTCAATAAAGGGCTCTGAGTAACGGTCGTTGAAACCCCAAGCACGCAATGCATAATGACTACTAACCCGCTGAGATAACATACGTACAAACCCAGCTGTACTGATAAGGTTTCCATATGCACTCTCAGTTTTAGCATTAATCTCAGCAGTAACTAACATCCACTCTTTCAAAAGCAGTTCCGTTTGCACACGTACATTCTCAACGTTCTCCTTTGTTGGTTCTTTTTCGTACAAAGGCTTTACAACGTCCCAATGTTCCGCCGCTTTTCTAAATGCGTCACCGACCGTATCTGGTGTACTGTAAGAAAGCGATTGTTCAGAAGCATGCTTATTAACATATTTAAGTATCTCTGTTTCTGCGGCCTCGTACTCAACGATTGCTGCGTTAAGATCCTGCTCGGCCTTTCTCGCACGCACAGACATACCCACTAAAATATAGTTTTTGAGCATCTCTTGGCTAAGTCTATTTTGATTTGAGGATGAGTTAATAAGTGCTTCAACAGATGTTATTTCAGCAGAAACCACTGTGCTCATAAATAACAAACTCAATATTAAATATTGAAATCCCTTCATAAAAGCAATCCCCTTATCAGGTACAAACTTCGGCCAATAGGTCATCGATCTGATCCAATAACTGGTTTTCAGACCAAGGTTTTGTTAAATATGCAGAGACACCAGCTTCAACTGCTTCCTTTCTATGCTTTTCAGTAGAACGAGAAGTAATCATTATCACCGGCATATGCGTAGTTTCATTACGGTTTCGAATCACTGTTGCTAACTCAACCCCACCCATTCTCGGCATCTCCATATCAGTGATAACCATATCCGGCTGACGTTTACGCATCTGGTTCAATGCATCTAGGCCATCGATCGCGGTCATAACCTCATAACCAGTATCTTTTAATAGTGTCTCAATTGTCTTACGCGCACTTAGGGAGTCATCCACTATTAAGATTCTTGGTAGCTCTAATTCAGCCTCAATCTCAACCATTAATGGCTGCTCATGGAACGCTGAGCGTTTATAACGAATACGGCCGGGTAGATCGACAATCGGAGCCGCCTGTCCATTTGCCAAGATCGTTAATCCGGGTAAACCAGGTAGATCAGGGAGGTAGTCACTCATCTGTTTAAACGCGAGCTCACGATGTGCAATCACTTCTTTCACTAAAACAGCAACCCGTTCACCTTGCGCCAGATTCACAATCAAAACAGGATGAATAGCCTCAGCTTCTAGGTAGTTATAAGCGCGTTCATCAAGAAGATGCTCAAGCATATAAACGGGATAATCATCCCCTTCATACTGAAACATTAGCTCATCACCCTGATGATTGAATTGACCATCTAGTGAGATCAAGCTCTGCTCAATCCCATGACCAGCAAGGGCAAAAACCTGCTTACCGCAACGAACCAATAATGTACGGATCATCAAAGAGCTGGCAGGCATAGCTAAATGAAGCTCTGTACCTTCTCGGCTATGAGAAGAAATATCTAAGGTGCCTTGTAAACGTAGGATCTGCTGATAGACCACATCCATGCCAATACCACGGCCCGACAACTGGCTAATCTCTCCACGGGTAGAAAAACCGGGAATCAAAATCAAACGATTAATCTCATCATCGGTGAGCTCTAAGCCCGCCTCAATCAACTCTTTCTCTTCAGCAACCGCTAACACGCGCTGCGTATTAATCCCATCACCATCATCCCTACACTTCACATCAATCATGGCATCTTGGAGTGAGAATGTGAGCGTAATACAACCCTCTTCAGGCTTCCCTCTTTGGGCCCGTAAACGAGGGGTTTCAATACCATGATCAACAGCATTACGAATGATATGTAGTAATGGGTCAGCTAACTGGTTCAAGATAAAACTATCAACCAGTGTATCTTCACCTTGGATTATGAGGTTGGCTTTTTTATCAGTTGCACGGCACGCCTGACGTAATATTCGTTGCAAACGGGAGGCAATCGTTTTAACTGGAACTAATCGAGTACTTAAAACATTATCGAGGGTTTCTTTCTGCAGACCTGATTGGGCTATATGCAATGAACTCAAACTCTGTATACGCCCTTCCATCTCTTGTTGAATCTCACGTACATCGGCAACCGCTTCTTGCACACGGGAGATGGTGGTATGGATTTCGTTATAGCGATCCATCTCTAATGGATCAAAATCGTCAGAGCTTTCATCAAGCTCCGATTGCGTATTAATCTGCTCCTGAAACTGCTGCTCAAGCTCAAAAAGTACACGCTGTAATATACGGTGACGCTCGCGGTTAGTTCGTGTAAATCCTCGAAGTTGAGTAACCTCTTCATCAAGCTGTGTATTCAAAGTGCTGGATTCACCCGCCAGACGAAACAGGTTATCCAAAATAGATCGAGGAACACGGAAAACTGGCGATTCATCTAGCGCATTTTCATTTGCGGCTTTATCGTCAGAGGGTTGAGGTTGATCCGTCAGTCTTTGCTCAGCAACAATAGAGGCACCCTCAATGATGGATGAGCTGTCTTGCTCTAGGGCCGGCAAGCCTTCTGTTTTGAGTCGATAATCCCAATCCATTATTAACTGTAAAACCTGCAAAGCATTATCCGGTACAGCCGTTCCCTCTATAACACTTTCTGACATTGCCGCCAGACAGTCAGCCGCTTCAAAAAGATCATTTTTTAGGGAACCTGAGGGTAACTGATCAGCCCCTGTCAGGTACTCCATTACATCTTCAAGCCGATGCGCTAAGTTTGCCACGCCTTTAATACCCGCCATATTTGCCAAACCTTTTAGGGTATGTACGGCACGTTGGGCACTGCGTAGAGCCTCTTTATCTGAATCGGCAAAGGTTTTCTGTATATTATTTAAGAAGTCATCCGATAAAGTTGGAAGCTCATGATGAAGCATATCAAGGAGCTGAGGATCTATATCTTCTGATTCCTGCAACTCTATATCATCTACACCCGCTGTTTCTTGCTCTATATCTCCACTACTTTGCAATGAGGCTAAAGCTAAAAGCCCCATGATAAAAGAAGCTTGCTCCACTGTAGGTCGACAAGGTAACTGAGTATCAACATATTGATCGAGTAAGGTTTGTTGACGTTCATATACACTAATATCAACAAAATACTCTTGTAGACCGGTCAAACACGCATGTATAGATTCACTCGACTCGACAGTGAGCGGGATAGTATTTTCAATCAAGTAATCTAAGTTGAGTATTAACCCCTCCACCAGCACTTTCGCACCAATAAGGTTGATCGTATCTAGTGCACGAATAACCGTAGCTAACAGATCGCGGGACTCATCGAGCAATTTGGAGTTGAGTGAGTTCTCTTGCCATTGCTCAGCTAAACCGGTTACTGATTGAGAGAGCATATCAATCACTGCCGGCTCAATTTTCGGCCCTTCTTCCTGCAACAGCGTAAAATCAATCGAACAAAAGCTAGGAGGTTCAGGTAAAGGCTGGCTAGCTTCTAATGGAAGATCTGACTCGACCCCTCCATCTAAATTTTGAGATTCTAGCGGCTCAATCACCTCTTTAATTAACGCTAGTGGTTCAACACTTTCGCCCTCATCCATCTCATTCGCAACGAAGGTGCCTGAGTTCAAACGTTCTAAATCTTGTTCTAAGAGTTCACTTAAAAACTCAGTATCTTCACTAGCAACGGGCTCAGGCCAATCCTGATCGGTCATAAGGGCGAGTATAGGTGCAATCATGTCAGCTGTAGGCTGTGACAATAATCCTAAAATCGCTTGATTGAGCGCGGTTGCACAAGGTGCTGAATCCGTATCGCTTAATTGGGCTAATAACTCCCCATAAAGCGCCAGAAGATCTGAGAATCCTGACCAATCATGCTCAGAATGGATATCGATCTGCTCATAAAACTTTTCAGTATGTTCCTCACTAAAGTAAGGAAGCGCTGCCGCCATATCCGTTAATAGAGCAAAAAGGCCAGGGAAAGCACTTTCAACCACTGGTGAAGGAGCAAGAGAAGACTCGGATGATGGCTGTTCAACAGTTTGATCCGGCGTCATATCAAGGTCTAGATCAACCGATGGCGGGATAGGCGTATCCAATAACTCAGCATCGGCACGCTCCGAGTGATCCAGCTCATCGACACTATTTAACTGCCGACAATCGAGTTCCAGCAGCTCTAGCAAAAATCCACTGTCCTCTTCTGGTAGAGGTTCAGCCCAAGCAACATCCCGTAAACAGCTCACTAAACCTTGTGCCACTATCGATGGGTTACCATCAAAGACCCCATTCAACTGTTCCGCTAAACGGTGAATTACAGGGTCTACCTGTTTAATATGCTCCTCCGGCAGGGATTCTAACAACTCAGCATAAAGTGCTAAGAAATCGGCTAATCCTGGCAGATCGTGCTCACTGAACTGGTCGACATATTCATACAACTCGACGATCAACTCAGTCAGCGGCAACTCCATCTTTAGACAGAGTTTTTGTTTTGCATTCAGCCACTCGATGGCTAGTTTAGGATCAAACATTGATCTCTATCCTATTAGTGTTCAGTCGTGGCCAATTTAAATACACTGATTGATTTCTGCAGTTCTTGGGCCGCATCTACCAATTCATCAGACAGTTCAGCCTGCTGGCGCATCTCAGCATTCGTCGCTTGGGTCGTTTCATTAATGCTTGTCGCACGTTCACGAAGCTCCTCTGCCACTTTCGCCTGTTTAACTGAGCTGTGTGCAATACGCACAACAGAGTCAACCAAGGTTTGTGTAGTGGATCGTGTTTCACCCATACGCTCACCCGCTTCCTCTGCAAGACGTGTACCTTCAACAACATCACTGATTACATTGTTGATTACATTGATAGTGTCCGCAGTCTCTAACTGAATGTTGTTTACTAGGGATTCAATTTCAGAGGTTGCTTCACGGGAGTTCTCAGATAAACGCTGTACCTCATCTACCACCACCATCAAGCCTCGACCTGCTTCACCAGCCGATGCCGCGTGCATACTCGCATTAAGTGACAGCACATGGGTACGTTCTGAGATGTTGTTGATCAGGTTTACGATACCGCCGATCTCTTGCGAACGTTCACCTAGGCGTTTGATACGTTTTTCCGCCTCATGGATGGTCTGCCGTATTTTATTGATACTATCAATTGTTTGAGATACAGAATCCATGGCGGTTTCTGATGTTTTAATCGCTTTCTGAGAGGCGTTATTTGAGATCACCGCTAGCTTAGAGATTAACTCCATCGCTTTAATGGCAGAATCAAGACCATCCAGCGTTTCACCGATCTCCTCTTTCTCTCGTTCGGCATAACTAAGGACTGTTTCTGACTGTGACTTAACCTGTACAGATGCAGTGTTTACACGGCCGGAAACCACATTAACTTCGAGCAGTACTGATTCAATCGACTCAACTAGTTGGTTAACGGAGTCAGATATCGCACCCGTCACATCTTCAGCTACAGGTACTCGCACGGTTAGATCTCGTTGAGAAATTTGGAATACGTTTTGGATCAAAGAGATAATTGAGGCGTTTAGGCGTTTATTTTCCGCCTCTTTAACTTGTAGCGCATTCTCTTTCTCTTCAAGCATGCTATCCAATACAACAGATAGCTGACCAAGCTCATCTTTACTATCTAGTTTACTTCGTGCATCGACTTCGCCTTTACGTACACGGTCAATCGCATTCTGTATTTTACGCAGTGGATCAATTACACCATATTTTACGATCGACATTGATACCGCTAATGCTGTGATCATCAAACCCATTGAGACGAAGAAGTATGTTGCCATCTCTTTCGTATCATCTAGCTGCAAGTTGTCATTCTGAACTTTATATTCAGCAGCTAACTCGGTTACTTCATCAATTTTTGGTGCGAGTTGAGAAATAATGATACGAAGTTCTACAAATTTAGCATGTCCGATTTCTGTCGCTTTACTTAACTCATCAAACAAACTCGCAATGGTATCGATGTTCTTTATTATGGTATTACGTCGGGTATTAAAAGGAAGTTCGTTAAGTTCGGCTGTTAGGGTCTGTATTGTTTGATTAACTTGATCAATCACAACAACATTGCCATTAGTTGCTATATATTCATCAATCATTACTCTTACTTTATTAAATTGCTCGCGCATATCCGCGTTTAATACATCCACTAAGGGCGCGGTTTCCCACACAAGGGCACGTAATTCTTGGGCCAAACCTCCTTCATCTTGTCCTAGCCCCACTTGCATGCTGGCTTCAGATGCGTCGTAAAAAGTATCTTGGTACTGATCTATAATGGTCTGGAATTGCTCAACAAGGGCTTTATCTTCATCTGTACGTAAGTAAGATTTTAAACTGAGAATATCTGCATCAACCGTTCCCATGATGTCGTTATACATGGTTAGCTGGTTCATCTCTTTTTCAGCTTGGAAACTTTTTTCCTGATAGCGCGCTTCAGAAACATTAGTTTGAATACGACCAACTAAAAGTAGGAAGTCATTCAACTGCTGTGAACGTGCCTGTGCTTTTTCTTGCAGAACGATTGTCTGATAGTAAGAAGCACCCATAAAGATCAAGCCCGCGCACAGTAATGCCAACGCAATGGCAAACTTAATCGGTATCCGTACGTTCTTAAACTCCCAAAACGATTGCATAGATCTAACTCTCCGTACTTTTTAGAACTGTTTCTTTAAGGCTAGAAATAGAAGCCGATGATCGACTTCAAACCATTTATTTTTTTTATCGCTGTAAACATGACATACAGTGTTTTCTATAATTTCAGGTAGCCCTATGGCCACCTCATCTAGCCGTTCAGGGTCGACAACACTTTGCGGCGGAGACTTTAAAAGGATCCCTACCGTGTTGGGATGGTCATCTATCAACAAAACCCAATCTTGAGCATCTTCCTCTTCATCTAATACCCGTAAATATTTATTCAGGTCATACACTGGCACCGTTTCTCCGCGATGATTAATAAAGCCTGAAAACCAATCTGGCGTTGACGGTACAGCACAAATCGCTGGAGATTTTACAACCTCAGCTCGTGTCTGTTCAGATATTAAAAGTGGGCAACTACCCACTTCAAACCCATGCCTGATTTGATGAAACTCGGAACTACTTTCTTGATCAATACTTGTTTGCTGAGTATCCATCATTCCACTCTGTTAAGTCAGTGCATTAATCTGCGCAAGCAGGTCTTCATCCGAAAATGGTTTAGAGACCATTGCTGAAGCACCTTGAAGTTGAGCCCAAACCTTATCGGCTTCCTCTTTTTTACTCGAAACAAGCACAACAGGAATATTCTTAGTGGCCTCATCTGTAGTGATCTGCCGACAAGCAGAGAAACCATCCATCTCAGGCATTACTATATCCATAAAGATCAAATCTGGTTTTTCATTCTTTGCCTTATCTAAGCCCTGCTTACCATCACTGGCAACAATGACCTCAACACCACAACCTGCCAACACTGTACATATATGCTTCTGTTGAACAGGATCATCTTCAACTACAAGAACTTTTTTCACTGACTGTCTCCAATATCATTAAGCTTTTTGAAACTCATCAACCCAATTAGATACCCTGCTGATAACCCTTTGGAACTCGTCATGCTCTATCGGCTTGGTTAAATAGGTGGAACAACCGGACATGATTCCTTTAACCTCATCCATAGGTGAGGTTTTAGACGTCAGCATAATGATTGGGGTTTTCTTTAATTCTGAATGTTTTCTCATTTCTGCACAGGTTTCAAAACCATCAATACCCGGCATTACTACATCCAGAAAGATAAAATCATAAGAATTATTCGCGACTTTTTCTAAAGCCTCTTCACCTGTTGCTGCAAAGTGGACATTAACTGGCAAAGAAAGCTGTTGCAGTTCTGAGTCTAACGCTTGCTGCATAATTTCATTGTCATCAACAACCAACACTTGAAAGCCATTACGAGTGGAAGAAAGCTCTTCAGCTTCGGTCTCCACATTTTCATACTTGCTGAATTTATTCTCTTCAACCGTTTCGGCAACGGGACATTCCATATCCTCATTTTCACTTGTCATTTTATCTAGTGTTCGTAGAACACGTGAAGAGACAAGTGGATAACCAAGGTATGCATAACTTTTATCGGCGGGTCGACCCCGACCGACTAAAATTAATCGTGAGTGATAGCTAGAAGGAAGGTTTAAAAGCTCAGGATGGTCATTTAGATTAAAGCCGAATACCAGCATTAAATCAGGTAGGTTATTAAAATCAGGATCAACAAGGATATAGCGTGTTTGTTTGGAAAGTTTGAATATTTTTTCCAGCTTTATTCGCTGGTCTTCAGGAAAACCTATGGAACCAATCTGCATTCTAGCCCCCTACCCTAATAGTAATAGAGGGTCGGTTCACATCATAGTGAATAGCTCGATAGGCTGAAATGGTATAGGTAAAACCGCAGGCACTATTATAGGTAAGCCCAACATTAAATTTATGCTGAGATGGCTTAATTAAGACTGCAGAATTATAACTTAGTGCATCCGATGCACTAATATTGAAATTTTCTACTACCATAAGTACGCAATACCAATAGTACAACGTTGTTTCGCCCGAGCGGCTATGCTTCTGCCAGCCCCATCCATTATCTCTTTATTATTTTTAATGACGTCTTATGCGCCCTTACTACACTGTACAGCTTTTAGACAGACAAGCAAATAAAGCATTTCTAAACAGCTATTTAACTTAATAGAGAAAAGAAACTTTGTAAATTAATAAGCCAAAAAAAAGCGAACCCAATGGTTCGCTTTATATGTTTATTGTGGTTGCGTTGAGCAAAAGAATTGCTGCTGCCTCATTAATAATCGACAACCTTCCCCTCGAATATCTCTCCCCCAACAACTTTCTCTTGCCCACGTCTTGTCATCGTCTGAACGTTTTTCATTGTATGCGGGTACATCTTTACAAAAATCTGGACTCGGTGCCGCATGCTTTAAACAGGCATTTAAAAATTTCCCGTGCTTAACAGTACAAGCAAAGCCAGAACAGTGATCAAAACTACTCAATGTTTGCTCTAAACACGCTTGTTGATCATTCTCTTTACCAAAAGCGCCCCCCTGCTCTTGAAACAACTGCGTTTCTTCCGCTAGTTCTTTATTCCACTCAGGCAACCAATAATCCTGTGTTAACCATGCACCAAATATGCCTAGAACAATCAATAATATAATGCCCCAAACTAACTTTTTAATCATTTTTTAAATCCTTTTTGAGGGCGCCATAAAAGGCCTTTCATACATAAAAGCAAGCCAATAATTGATAACAACATCATGCCATTGACAAGCAAAGGGTAACGAGCCATTAAGGGAATAAATGGATGTTTTTCCTGAAGATCACATTCACTAATTTGGTAATTATATGATCCCCCTTGCTTAATACAGGCATCAACGGTGGACTGATCTATAAAAAATACTGTCATCAGAATAAGTGCGGGGAGCACAAGAAATACTAGACCTATTTTTAACATCTACTACTCGCTATCGCATATACCCAAATTACTATATCCGCCGTTATGTGCCAGCTCTCTTAGTTCTGCAAGTGCTTCTCTGCGAGGAAGGTCGTCCTGTAGGATCTCGATAATATCCGCATGAAAGTCATCTTCTTGGATCATAAGATCATGGGTATTGATATAACGTACCAGCTCTTCATCTGAGATTTGATCATCCGCATTCATCTCTATAAATGTTGCTACGGACTCACGAGACATATTGGAGACATTTAATACTTCTCCAGCATCAGCAGAAAGCACTGTATTTAATGTGGAAAATAACGCCACGATAGCGTCAAGTGCTGGTGATGCCCCATACATATCGAATTTATCAAGATCGGGCATGTTGGCTTCAACATTATCCAACTGAACGTCAAAGTTCATTTTCGCACCGCTATTGTTGAGGTGATCCCACACCCCATCAAGAATCTGACGCATTTTGGCTAACTCACCAAACTCCATCAAACGAGCAAACAATGCAAAGTTAGGAAACATACGCTCAGACATCGCGGCACAATAAGCAGCTAGTTGCCAATCTTTAAGATCGTAAAACTCTTTATCAACACGCGGTTCGGACATGTAAATCACCAGATCTATGGGAAAGTGTGTATTGTACCGATTTTATGATTATTTGCAGCGTAATATGACCCTACTAATAATTCTATTCTCCACTTAGTTAGACTAAGTAAAAAGAGACAAATTCTGTAGCTATAAAATCCACCGAAAACCGTGCTCATATTCAAATTATTATTTATAAACAAAAAAATGACTTAACCTTATAAATGAGACAATTATCAGTAAAAGATGATCTGTTATGTATAAGCTTGTTATACTTTAGAAAGGGGTTTTATCTTGATAGACAGTGAGGTGTTTAGTTGAGTTCGTTTAATCTACTTAAGTCGATTGCGGAAGCGCATGGAAGCTTAAGAAAATCTGAGCAGAAAGTCGCAGACTTTGTACTGGGCAACCCGAATGAGGTTATCCATATGCGTATTGTTGATTTGGCTTCAGAAGCGAATGTCAGTGAACCTACTGTTGTCCGTTTTTGCCGTGCACTCAACTACGACGGTTTTCAGGATTTCAAGCTAACTTTAGCTCAAGGCTTAGCGAGTAATACCAATTACGAGCAGTTTTCACTGAATACCAAAGATACAGTGATGGAGTTCAAAGAAAAAATCTTTGATTCC
Organism: Neptuniibacter marinus; assembly: GCF_965223595.1. NCBI lineage: Bacteria > Pseudomonadati > Pseudomonadota > Gammaproteobacteria > Oceanospirillales > Oceanospirillaceae > Neptuniibacter > Neptuniibacter marinus. Next base: position 242,545 of record NZ_OZ245004.1, read on the forward strand.
ATGATCGGAAACCTCCTTAATATTAAAGAGCAGCTCGATACAGAAACGGTAGAAGCTGCAATAAATAGCCTAACAAAAGCACGCCGAGTTGAGTTTTACGGTTTTGGGGCATCAGCACCTGTATGTACAGATGCTGCTCACAAGTTTCACCGTTTAAAGGTATCTAGCACTTCTTATTCCGACCCTCATATGCAAGCAATCTCTGCCGTCTCTCTTGATGAACGAGATGTAGTGGTCGCAATTTCACAAACGGGGCGAACAAAAGACCTGCTACATACCGTCAACTTAGTCAAAGATACAGGAACGACGGTTATATCCCTTTGCCCAAGTAATACTCCGCTTGCAGAGGCATCAACCATATCTATCCATATTGATTTAGAAGAAGATAAAGACCTAAGTACCTTAATGTCATCACGGGTATTACATTTGGTTGTCATTGATGTTTTAGCTGTAGGTGTAGCCATGAAGTTAGGCCCCGGTTTAATTGATCACCTAAAAACGATTAAACGCAGCCTGCGCTCTTTACGCCAAAATGACAAACGCCCTCTTCTACGGAAACCATCAAACTTTCCGGAAAGCGAGAGGTAATGACTGAATAACACTAATCCATGGGATATAACCTTACTTTTATCCCATTTTTTCACCTTTCTTACATCTTTCCTTCATCTCCCTGAAACAACCTATTTTTATTATGAGCCGTCTCTTTAGATGTGCCATTCAACCTAAAACTATTTGAAATTTAGCGTCAGCTATAATAAAACTAGTTCAAGGTTGTTTTTAAACAGGGTTTGAGATCCATTAATATCTCATGCTCAATCACTAGTGCCCCTCATTGCGGTACGTAAATAATACCGACCGATGGGCCTTCTGACCGTTAGGATAAGATCAGGAGCTATTATGTTGAGAAATACCGAAAACCTAAATGAAGTACAAACCGAAGTCTTCGACCTTTTAGTAGGTTTTGAAGAAGAGGAAAAGTTATCTCGTAAAAAACTAGCATCAAGGCGAGCTTTAAAAGCACGCAGAGCGATTGAACAACGTTTTGAAGAGAAAGAGCTTGCTGCACATATTAATGAGTGTTGGTTTGGAAGTTAATAGAATTTAATACGCCAGTTCTTTGAACTGGCGTATTTCGTTAACGCTTCGCTTACCTCTAGCTACTTAATACTCTGGATAGAGAATATTCAGGGGTATAGATCGGCTGCCTTCAACAACAATCGCACAATGCTTACGCTTAAGCTTGCGTGGTTCAGTTACACCACATGAGTGCGCGATTATCTCTACTTCGTGCACAAGATGATTGTGATAATTAGCTACACGGTCCGCTTTCACTTCGGGCACTAAGCCTCGTTGTAAGTCTGGATCATGAGTTGTAATACCTGTAGGACAAGTATTTTTATTACACTGCAACGCTTGTATACAACCTAAGGCAAACATAAAACCACGCCCTGTCACCACAAAATCAGCCCCCATACATAAAGCAGCAGCCACATCCGTTGGGTTGATTAATTTACCTGAAGCAATAACACGGACACGATCCCGCAAATCATGGGCCATCAACTTATTCACCAATATAGGTAAACTTTCCCGTAAGGGTAAACCTACGCTATCCATTAAAGGCATAGGCGCCGCCCCAGTACCCCCATCAGCACTGTCTAAAGTAATAAAATCCGGTGCAGATTCTAAGCCTCTCTCTAATATGGCTTCACAAAACTCATCCAACCACTCAGTATTACCTAAGACCATTTTAAAGCCACATGGCTTACCCGTCACAGAACGAATACGTTCAATCATATCCAAAAGGTCTGAAACAGACGCTACGTCTGGATGACGATTAGGGCTAAGTGAGTCCTCACCAACAGGGATCCCACGAACAGCAGCAATCTCAGCAGTTACCTTCTCAGCAGGAAGAATTCCACCCTTACCCGGTTTAGCTCCCTGACTGAGCTTAATTTCAAACATTTTAACTTGCGGAAGCTCCGCTTTTTCTTTCAACTTCTCTTCTGAAAGTTTGCCATTGCTGTCACGTAGACCATATTTAGCAGTGCCCACCTGATAAACAATGTCACAGCCTGAATCTAAGTGAAAGGAGGATAACCCCCCCTCTCCGGTATTCATCCAACAACCCGCCTTTTTCGCCCCCTGCGCCAATGCCTGCACAGCGGGTTTTGACATAGCCCCGTAGCTCATACCCGAGATATTAAAGAAAGAAGGGGCATCATAAGGTTTATCGCAATAAGGCCCTATTCGCAGGCTTTCGGTCTGAACAGCATCTTCCTGAAGCATAGGGAAAGCACAGTTCAGAAAGTAATAAGTACCTGGGATTCTTAAATCACGAGTCGAACCAAACGCGATAGTACTATCGACATTTTTCGCTGCTCTATACACCCACGATCGCTGCGCTCTATTGAATGGCATCTCCTCACGGTCCATCGCAAAGAAGTATTGGCGGAAAAACTCCCCTATATGTTCAAAGAGATATCGGAACCGGCCAATCAATGGATAATTCCTACGGATAGTTTGTTTCGTTTGGTGTTTATCAATCTGATAAAGCACAAAAGCAGCAACCGCAAGAATTACAAAGATAGACAAAAAGGCAATACCAACAAATGCAATAAAGTTGATTGCAAAGTTAGTAATAGGGTCATTCATGCTATAGGCCTCCTATAGACACAGCAGTGAGCCCTTAATGGGCATTATTATATGTTTTTATGAGGTTACAACTTCAGAGTAAATAGTTCAGCTAAGAATTTATCGCTATACAATGTAGAAGTCCGCTTTATGAATCAAGTAATACCCCTTCAAAATGTAGTAAATTATTACCAAAAACCTTCAAGTTCTTCCTTTTTCAGCGATAAAGCGCTTAATTCATTGATTTTCTCTCCTGATATTTGCAAAACCCCTTAGGGTAGATGTATGGTACGTCGCTCTTCGTATTTATTAATACTTTAAGGCTAGAGTTGTACGAAAATATTAAATTCAAGATCCTTAATAAATAAAGTTCTGCTTTCTGTATTTTCCCTAGAGATACTTGTTTTCTCAGGAAAGTGCCCTCATGTAATTATCTATAACAGATAAAACGCAGAACAAACCAACTTAGACCTACCTAAATTGGTTTTATTTAGCCGAATTAATAAATTCAATATATAAGCTCTGATTGTTGCAACCAAAAAGTGGAAGATCCGATTCATGACCAATTTGCCTGATATAACCAGTAATCAAAATCCAGAGATCCATGGTTCTCTAGACTGGGTGGGCATGAATGGGATTACCGTCCCATTGCAGTTCGAAGACAATAAACTTGGCGTCAATAACATTGAAGCACGTGTAAATACTTACGTTAACTTGGTTAATCCCAAAGTTAAAGGTATTCATATGTCACGTCTCTACTTAGCGTTAAGCAACTTTTTTGAGAACCAAACGCTGAATGTACCTGCCTTAACTGAGTTTTTATCGCACCTACTCGATAGCCACCACGATATCAGCACTCAAGTGTTTCTAAACTTTGAGTTTGATTTCTTAATTAAAAGAGATGCACTAAAAAGCGATAACAGCGGTTGGAAAAACTACTCAACAACGCTAAGAGCAACACTTACAGGCAATGATGTAGTATTAGAACTTGCAACTCGAGTACCATACTCCTCAACCTGCCCATGTTCTGCTGCCCTATCTCGGCAGTTGCTACAACAGGCCTTTACCGCTGATTTTTCAGATAAAGGCGCTCTGAATATTGAAGATGTAGAAAAATGGCTACTCTCAGAGAAAGGTTCCTTTGCTACACCTCATAGTCAGCGCAGCCAAGCAACCGCTTGGGTTAAACTAAATAAAGAGATGGGCGCTTTCCCATTAACAGATCTTATTGATCTAGTTGAAGGAGCACTAAAAACACCTGTACAGACAGCTGTTAAACGTGCCGATGAACAAGAGTTTGCCCGTTTAAATGGACATAACCTGATGTTCTGTGAAGATTCTGCTCGCCGTCTTAAGCAAGCACTTAACAGTCAGACACAGTACTCCGATTTCTGGCTAAAAGTGGAACATTTCGAAAGCTTACACGCCCATGATGCAGTTGCTTTAGCCTCTAAAGGTGTCGAGGGTGGTTACAGCCCTGCAAATTACACTTAACCTTTTCTTAAATTAAAAAGGCTGCCAATGGCAGCCTTTTTTGTCAGGGCTATACATCTTTACCTAGACGATAATATTCCTGCAGCTCCTCTTCCGGAACCATACTCCCACCCGTAGCCCATATTATATGAGTTGCTTGCTTCATCTTACCCACTAACTGATGCTGCTCAAGGTAACTGTGCTGCTTGAATAAACGCACAACGCCAGGCGCTCCCGCTAACGCTGAGGGCTCCAGACCTATAGCTTCTTCATCCTTTAGCAACGCTAACAATCGATAAAGCTCGCGATCTTCAACCGTATAAATACCGCTCAATAACGGTGACATAAATTTGCCGACAAACCCTGATGCTCTGCCAACCGCCAAGCCATCGGCGCAAGTTTTGTTATCAATACCTATGTCTTGAACACTAATTTTATCCTGTAAACCTGTATACATCCCTAAGAGCATGCAAGGTGAATGGGTAGGTTCAGCAAAGAAACAGTGCACATTATCACCGAACTGCTGCTTTAAACCGAAAGCTACACCTCCAGGCCCTCCACCCACACCACAAGGTAGATAAACAAACAGAGGATGCTCAACATCCACCTGAATATTCTGTTCGTCTAACTGTATTTTAAGCCGTTCAGCAGCAACACTATAACCAAGAAAAAGATCCTTCGAATTTTCATCATCGACAAAATGACAGTTCTCAGTTTGCAGCGCCTGCTTACGTCCCTCCTCTACTGCTTTACTGTAATCCTCTTCATATTCAATAACCTCAACACCTTTACGTCGCAGTAAATCCTTTTTCCACTGTCGAGCGTCAGCCGACATATGAACGCTCACCTTAAAACCTAAAGCCGCGCCCATAATCCCTATGCTTAACCCTAAATTGCCGGTAGAACCAACCACTATTTGATATTGGTTGAATAAGGCTATCAATTCTGGGGAGGCTAATTTGCTGTAACAATCACTCTGTTTTAAAAAGCCTGAGGTTAATGCAACTCTTTCGGCATACTTAAGCACCTCATAGATACCTCCTCGCGCTTTTATCGATCCGGATATAGGTAACTCACTATCACATTTTAAAAAAAGCTGACCTAAAATAGGTAAGCCATACTCTTGCTCTAGTCGACCTTGAAATTGAGAAATTTTACGCAGCGGCGACTCAATCAACCCTTCATTCTCCTCTGTTTCAGGAAAACACAGGGCTATAAACGGAGCAAAACGAGTAAGCCTGCTAGCCGCATCATCAATATCTGCTACCGTTAAAGGCAGATTGGATTTTGCTTTAAAGAAAGGGATCAATTGATCATTAAGCCAGAAGCTTGGCTGAGTCGCGATTAAACGCTTAAACAAAGGATCACTATCTATCCACTGCTCAATTAATGCTCTATCGACAAAATACATGATTAAATATTCCCTCTATTCATCTGTATGTACAGAGAGGTTTTAAATAAAATAAGTAGTTACTCCAATACACCGTAATTAAAATCAATAAAAATAAAATTATTAACGATATTTATATGAGCCTTGTAGGACTAGGAGGCTTTTGAAAAAAAACAAATATATGCTATTTATTGCTTACCTTCTTTCTGTAAAAACACGTTTTTTCGCGTGATGCTTTCGCCACCATAAGATACAACCAGTAATACATAGTAATACAACAAATAGCCCAGTAAAACTAACTAATATACGGTAAGGAAGTCCCCAAATAGCAGCGATATGAAGTGTCGTTATCCATGTTGTAAAAGTATTACCTGCCGCTACTCCCGATGGAAAATATGCCCCTTTAAAGTCACCATTATAAGCATCAATATAGAGCCAACTTTGTCCAAACCTCTGATTAACATCTAAGCTAGTCGTCGTATCATCAATAAAACCTCTATCCCGAATAACCGTAGCCGTATTAAGATTCATAGGGCTGTACTGAGGATTATATAAATCAATAGCCTCGGCAGAATATAACTTAGTTGGCCTAAACCCTTTAGAATTAAAATAGTTTGCCCCAAGAATAAAGGTATGCGTCAACCTCCCAAACTCTATTTCACCGCTCACATCAGCAATTATTTCATGGTCTTTTTTGTACGTACCTTCACCAACAAATACGATACGTTCTAAGGTTCTATTATCGACCTCATCAAGGCCAAACGGTACATATTCATTCCAATCAGCATCATTACGCGTGTAGGTATAGCTCAGTCTCGCATCAATATTTTCTGTAAGCGCTTCAGTTAGACGAATATTAATCGACTTTGAATCACGCTCAGTACTACTATCATCCCCTGCCGGATTAAAAGCCGTTGAATATTGACCGTTTGGATTATATTTTATTGATCCTTCCAATGGCGCACCACCATGCATCCCTTCCCATTTATTATTAGAAAAGTTACCTTCAACGGTTAAAGATGTCGTATCTGTCAAATCTATATTGATATTTGGCGCGATAAATACACGTTGATAATGTAAATTATCTACCGATGTATCCCCATCTTGATAAGATAGGTTAAGACGCGCCCTAACACTTTCATTTAGCGGCCCCGTTACATCTAAAGTAGTTCTTACGCTATCATAAGTACCATATTCAACAACGGCATTTGTTTGATACTCATCAAGTGGTTGTTTCGTCACGATGTTAATCGTTCCCCCCGGTTCCATCTGCCCAAACAGTACTGATGCAGGTCCTTTTAAAACCTCTATGCGCTCCACATTAGCAAGGTCCGTAGGGTGATCAGTTCGTTTAAAACCTAAACCATTGGTCGATAATTCAGCATTAAAACCCCGAATAAGATAATCATCCGAAAACATATCTAATGAAGAACCACTACGACTCGCACTAGGCACAAGTTTAATAACATCTCCTACACTTTCAGCAGAACTATATTCAAAATGTTCTCTATCAAGCAGTGACACTGTCTGTGGGATGTTATGGAAAGTATCATTACGTTGGCGGCCGTAGACATTAATTGCGGGTAATTGATATACGTCAGTGAGAGCCAAGTTTATGTCAAAGCCGCCCAGACTCGGCGTCATACTTAACCCAGTACCTTGAAGCAATATATCAAGCGCTTTATGGCTGTTATAACGTCCTTTTAAACCATTACTATGCAGGCCTTGTAACTGTTTTGGTTTGTAATTTAAATTTACGCCTGAATCACGTGCAAATTGTATTAATACACTTTCCAAATGCCCTTCTGGAATTTTAAACAATTGAACTTGCGCAGGCTGAATAACTTCGCCTGCAACGACAAGTGATGGAACTAAGAGATTAATCGCAGCACTCATTACTACAATTTTGAAAGGTAATAGGATTAATTTTTTACTTTTAAATCCTATTGTTATTGAAATATGAGAGTAATTCATTCGTGCCCCTACATCAGTAAATTATCGCCATTATGACGCTCTTACTAACTAAGCCGTATGAAAACGAAAAAACCCTCACTTTACTGAAAAATAAATTATGCAGGTCGTACAACTACCCAATAAGGTGTTCTAAACTCGACAGAAACAGATTGAACTTTGGCAATAAATTGTAAAGTTGTATCGACGTTTTTCAGCTGAAAGATCCCAGAAACAAGCCTATCCTTTAAATCTGGAGAGTAATCAATAATACCAACCCGGTAGCGACTAAGTTCATCTAACAACTCACCTAAGCGAATATTCGTTCCTGCGATAGCCCCCGAAATCCATGCATCAGACTTAATGCTCGAACGATCAGCAGAGACTATTTTATCGTTCGAAAGCCAAAAACTCTCGCCATTATTTGCACTCACTTGAATCCCTGCTCGGTTGAGCAGCTCTACCTGCCCGGCTTGGACACTAACCTTTGTACGAGATTTTTGAATACGCACAGTCAAACGTGTATTCAAAGCCGAAATACGCCCAAATGGTGTCTGAATTAATAATGGACGTTTGGGATAATAATCGCTATCTGGACCTGCAGTTAGGTACATCTCTCCACGACGTAGCCTTAGCTTTCGACGCTTACTTAAAAAATCGACAGATAATGCACTATCCGTATTCAATATTACTTGGCTTTTATCTGCAAGTATAAATCTACCCTGCTCACCAATTCCCGTACTATAATCAGCTAATAGCCGCTGCCAAGGTGCATGTTCTTTACCTAGCCAAATACCACTCAAGACAACACTTGAAATGGATAACATTTTTATAGCCTGGCGACGACTAAGGCGAGATTGAGATTTTTTCCTTTCTAAGGTTTCTAATGTGTCTGCTAAAGCTATAGAAGGCAACGCAGTATAATGGTTGTGCAGACTTTTAACCCGCTCCCAAGCGCACACGTGTGTGGGTGATTGCTGTAACCAGTGATCAAACGCTACTCTTTTCGTTTTAGAGCTATCATTTATATCCAACTGAATTAACCAATTAATGGCTTCATCAATTATCTCATCAGGCAGCTCTACTTGCTCAATACTCATACACTATATCGCAAATCGTAACACCGACGTAAAGCCTTAGCCACGTAGCGCTCAGCCGTAGAGAGGGATACTTCCAATTCGCAAGCAATCTGACGACAACTGTAACCTTCTAGTTGCGACCATAAAAAAGCCTTACGTACAGGTGGAGGTAATGTTTCAAGAATTTCATCAATTTCAACAAGCGTTTCCAATAAGGTTAAACTTATCTCAGGAGATGGCACTTCCTCCATTGGAAGTTGAGACAATGTATAGTGCCATGCCTGTTCTACCTCTTTTCTGCGCCAGTGATCCGTTAATAAACCGCGCGCAATAGTTATTAAATAAGCTCTAGGCTCTTTTAAGGGTTCTTTTCTAAGCTTTTCCCGCCTTCTAATGACCCGCATAAAGGTATCTTGTACAAAATCATCAGCCTGATCAGTACAGCCTAAACGCGAAAACAACCAGTTACGAAGCCATGTATTATGCTTAGAGAATAACTTTTCTGCTAAGCAATGACTAGAAAGATCCGGCATGGGATAAACCAAATTAAAAATAAAAGATAATGCTAATGATTATTATTTATCTAATCAAGTACAATCCTCTACAACCTATTCTAACTTCATCCAATATAATCGAACGCTATATAGATGCACCCTATTTTAGGGCCTTCTTGATACTCCTCCCACAATCTTAATCGGCAGCCCTCAAATCAAGTTGAATATCTATATTTAATCAAAGCTTAAAAACCTCTGAAAAATTAGGCTGCTAATACATGACTTAGCGCTCTACGACTTAAAGAGATCTTCTAAATTTTCTTACGGCATCAACAACCTGTTTCGCGCCTGATTGAATATCATTCATGACTGATCCAGCATCATTAGAAAGCTGTAAAGCACGTTGCGCCTCTTCTAAACTTGATTCGATGACTGAAACTGCAGCCTCAGTGAGTTGCTTATTTTCAGAAACAACATCAATAATTTGTTCGGTTGCAATACTCGTTCTAGAGGCTAATTGACGCACCTCATCAGCCACAACGGCAAACCCTCGACCTTGCTCCCCAGCTCTAGCTGCTTCAATCGCTGCATTTAAAGCTAATAGATTAGTTTGATCCGCTATGCCCTTTATACTATCTACCAGTTCTGCTACTTTCGCAGATTGCACATCAAGTTCGCATATACCTTTGCTGGCACAACCCATCTGCTGAGAAAGGCCTGCCACCGTCTCTATAGTAGAGTTAATAACTGTAATTCCATTTTCGGCATCGGAATCTGTTTTTCTTTAAATATCATAAGCAATATCGGACGTTTCCGAAATTGCGATTTCCCGTTCCATCTGCTCAGTTATAACGGTAGCAAATTTAACAACTTTATAAAGTTTCCCTGTCTCATCATGAACAGGGTTATAGCTAGCTTCTAACCAAACAATATTTTTATCACGATCAATTCGCTTAAAACGATCAGATACATATTCACCGTTTCCAAGTTTTCTCCAGAATTCTGCATATTCTTTAGACTCTGCATCTTCTGGCGTACAAAAAATTCTATGATGCTTACCTACGATTTCTCCCTTGCTATAACCAACTCCTTGCAAAAAGTTATCGTTAGCATCTAAAACAATGCCATCTAATGTGAATTCGATAACAGCCGAGGAGCGATTTAAGGCAAGTAGCATATCCTCTTTCTCTCTAGACAAAGTAATCGTCCGAGTAAGCTCTGTTGAATAAATAATAAATCCCAATAGCTGGGCGTCTTTACTTCTTTTCGGTTGAATAATACCGCGCAGCCAAGTTTCATCACTATTCTTTTTAATCATCTGTAAAGCGCCATGCCAGTGCTTGCCTTGCTTAACAGCATCAAGCATACGCTGACAATGAAGCTTGCTTTTAGAACTTGGAGCCAATAAATCTTCCAATAAAATGCCGGAAATATCATGCGCCGCATAGCCCGTGGCTAAATAGAAATTATTATTGGCACTAACGAGTCTCCCTTCTGCATCCATTGAGAAACTAATCATCTCTTCTTCAAGGTCACTTTCAACTGCTTTAAACGCTTTAAGTTCTGCTTCTAGCTCTTCAATTCGGGACAATAATTTAGCATTTTTAAAAAACATAATTCCCACTTAACTCAATAGTATTTACTTAAATATCTTAATAGCTTTTATATCAATCAGGTTCAGTATTTTGACAAGGTAAGTTTAAACAACAGATGAATTTGATCTATTAAAAGTAACAATTAACCTTGATGCTGATCGCAAACGTAAACTTGCTAGTAAAAATGATTTATCAATAATCATTTTTTTTAATTTAAAAGCTTAGGCTAAATTAAGTGTAGCAACTCAGTACAACTAAGTGATGTTATGGCTTTTTCCTGTTTTTATTAGCAGCAGAGTGATAATAAATATAAAAACGCCACTAACTCACTAGTTAACGGCGTAATTAAATTAACCTGTTATTCAACTGTAACGGACTTAGCCAAGTTGCGCGGTTGGTCGACGTCTGTACCTTTCAATACTGCGACATGGTAGGAAAGCAGTTGAAGAGGAATGGTATATAACACAGGTTGCATAATCTCATCACAATCAGGCATTGTAAGCACATGAGTAGCATCTTCTGCCTGCACTCGATCAGAACCAGCAAAAACAAATAATTGACCACCTCGCGCCTTAACTTCCTGTAAATTTGCTTTTAGCTTATCAAGCATGTCGTTTTGAGGAGCCACTGCAACGACAGGCATATCTTTATCTACCAACGCGAGAGGCCCATGTTTAAGCTCACCTGCTGGGTATGATTCTGCATGGATATAGGAGATCTCTTTAAGTTTAAGCGCCCCTTCCTTTGCAATTGGATATAAAGTACCTCGACCTAAAAACAGAGCATGGTGCTTCTCAGCAAAAGATTGCGCCATCGCTTCAATATCTTTATCCATCGCAAGCGCTTGTTCAACCTGTTCAGGTAACGTTTTTAAAGCACGAATAATTTTAGCTTCCACTTCAGCAGTAAGATCATTACGACGGCCTAAGGCTATAGTGGTCAGCATTAACGCTACTAACTGAGTCGTAAACGCTTTAGTTGATGCTACCCCAATTTCAGGGCCCGCATTGGTCATTAAGCATAGATCTGATTCGCGTACTAAAGAACTTCCGGGAACATTACAGATAACTAAAGAGGCTAATACACGTGATTGAACTTCTCTTAATGCTGCTAGTGTATCTGCGGTTTCTCCTGATTGAGAGATCGTTAAAAATAAGGTTCCAGGCGGAATAACAACCGAGCGATAACGATATTCACTGGCCACTTCGATCATGCAGGGAATACCAACAAACTCTTCGATCCAATACTTAGCAATAATGCCAGCATGAAAACTAGTACCACAGGCAATGATTTGAACCTGTTTTACTTGATCAAATATAGTCGCCGCTTTAGCACCGAAACATTGTTCTAATAACCTATCACCGCTAATACGACCTTCCATACAGGCTTTGATAACAGAGGGTTGCTCATAGATCTCTTTAAGCATGTAATGCTTAAATTCACCTTTATCTGCCGCACTAATCCCATGCTCAAACTGACATACTTCACGCGTAACAATCTTATTACTAGAGTCGTATACCTCGATATCAGACGCGGTTAAAACAGCGACATCACCATCTTCCAAAAACATAAAACGGTCAGTTACCGGCAACAATGCCAGTTGATCTGATGCGATAAAGTTTTCACCTATACCGACACCAATCACTAAAGGGCTACCTTTACGGGCGGTAACAAGCTGATCAGGTTCATCTTTATGAATGACACCTAATGCATATGCGCCCTCTAATTTTGTAATAATATGAGCGACGGCACGTTGTAAGCAGGATTCTGTTTTTAAATACTCAGCAAGTAAGTGAGCAATTACTTCTGTATCGGTGTCAGAGGTAAAGGTATAGCCTTTTTCCTGTAACTCCTCTTTAAGTGCTTCAAAGTTCTCGATAATGCCATTATGTACAACCGCTAAAATATTAGCTGACATATGCGGATGCGCATTACGCTCATGAGGTACTCCGTGAGTCGCCCAACGGGTATGTGCGATACCTGTTGTTCCAATCAATGGGTTCTCAGCTAGTGCATCTGCCAAAGACTGTACTTTACCATTGCGACGGCAACGTTTAATTTCATCGTCCATATGTAACGCGATACCCGCAGAATCATATCCACGGTATTCAAGACGACGTAACCCTTCAATTAAAATATTTTGGACCGGCCGTGCAGCAACTGCGCCTACTATTCCACACATAATCTAATTCTCTTTAGTCAATTTAGTAGGACGCTTCCAGTTATTGAAAGATACCTGCTTCGCGCGTGTTAAAGCTAATTCAGCGTCATCAACATTCTTACTAATTGTCGAACCTGCACCGATAGTAGACATTTTGCCGATCTTAACTGGTGCGACTAATGCGGTGTTAGATCCGATAAACGCATTATCAGCAATCTCTGTCGTCGATTTGTTGACGCCATCATAATTACAAGTAATCGTACCAGCACCAATATTGACGTTATCACCTAAGATTGCATCACCAATGTAAGAGAGATGGTTAATCTTAGAACCTTCGCCGACGATTGCTTTCTTTGTTTCAACAAAATTACCTACTTTAGCTTTATTAGCTAACAGCGTGCCGGGACGTAGGCGCGCGAATGGCCCTATATCACAAGATTCACCAACAACCGTATCGTCGATTACCGAATTAGCTTTTATATAGGAACCTGCACCTATACTGCAGTTTTTCAAATAACAATTAGGTTCTATAACAACGTTATCACCCAGTTTTACTTCCCCTTCAAAAACAATATTGATATCCAAAATGATATCTTGGCCACAATTAACATTGCCCCTCACATCTATACGTTTAGGATCGGCTAATGTAGCACCCGATAACATCAACTGCTCAGCTTGCTGTAGCTGATACCAGCGTTCTAACTCAGCCAACTGGATACGGTTATTGACTCCTTGAACTTCCTCTTCTGCATCCGGCTGAATAGTTTTAATAACTAAACCTTGCTCAGCAGCCATAGCAATAATATCCGTTAGATAATATTCGCCTTGAGCATTTTCTGATGATAATTTCGGCAACCATTCTCGAAGATAGTGACTTTTAACCGCTAAAATACCGGTATTCACTTCTTTTATTAGATGTTGTTCCACTGTTGCGTCTTTATGCTCAACAATAGCGGTAACCGACCCCTCTCCATTGCGGACAATACGTCCGTAGCCTGTAGGATCATTAAGATTAACCGTAAGTAATGCGAAATTATCCTGTTTAGCTAACTCAACCATCTGATTCATCGTTTCCGGTTGAGTTAAGGGAACATCGCCATAAAGAACAAGAACTACGCTATCTTCAGCAACAGAAGGCATTGCCTGAGCAACCGCATGGCCTGTACCTTTCTGTTCAGTTTGTAATGCAAAATTAAGGGTTTGTCCTGCCAAGGATTCCCGTAGCAGCTCTGCCCCATGGCCGATGACCACATGGGTGATCACATCTTTCATTTTTGATGCAGCATCAATCACATGCTGCACCATCGCTTTACCGCCTACTTTATGGAGTACTTTCGGCAGGTTTGATTTCATACGGCTGCCCTGACCTGCAGCTAAAATGACAACGTCAACTGACATAGTGTCTAACTTTCCTTGTGGCAAATGCCTGATTGATAATTACTACTTTATTATCGCCTAACTTTAAAGTAATAATAGTTTCACACAATCCCTTTTGTCACAAATTTTATGACAATTATGAATAATGAAATTTTTGAACTACTTGGCCTAACCCCACGTGAAATAGTGATTTATAAAGCACTACTATCACTCGGAGCGAGTTCTATTCGATCGATTGCCTATAAATCTGGCATTAATCGCGGTAGTACCTATGAAAGCCTGAAAGAGATGCAACGAAAAGGCATTGTTACTTATCAACCAAAGGGGAAAAGGCGTCTATTCTCTCCTGTTGATCCCGATTACCTACTACAATTAGCTGAAGAAAGACGTTCTGGAATTGAAAGCGCAATAGACACACTTAAGCAAAGTATAATTCCCGAACTTCAGCACCTAAAACCCGATTTTAATACAGCTAATGTTCAATTTTATGAAGGGGATGCAGGCATTGAGCATGTTTTAAAAGATATTCTTAGCTCAGTAACCAACTCAGAGCGAGATAGTTACTCAGTCTTCTCCTCTAAACCGATTAGGAAGCATCTTTATCGCCCCTTCCCAAACTTCACAAATCAACGCATACAACGTGGTATTAGCGTACAAGTGATAGCTATAGGGGATGGTGGGGAGGATGCGGAGTTATCAGAACGTAAATGGATAAAAACTGAAGGGAAAGTTGATGCTGCCTATATAGCTATCTACCCACCTAAATGTGCAATTATCTCACTTGCTTCAGACAACTACCCGACCGCTGTAGTGATTAATTCAGCGGAAGTAGCGACTGCACAAAAAATCATCTTTGATACCTTATGGCGATTACTCTAGAAGGCCTACTCTGTGCTAATGCAACCTTAGGTATAATCGCTCCAGGGGGACAGGTCTCCCACAAACGAAAAAGGCAACCCGAGGGTTGCCTTTTGACTTGTAGATTGTAAAAAGAGATCTTAACGACCCAACTTTTTACGAATCTCCTGTAGAGTACGAAGCTGAGCTGCTGCTTCTGCAAGCTGTGTAGCTGCTTTCGAGTATTCAAACTCGGAAGTTTTATTCGCTATAGCTTGCTCAGCATCTTTCTGAGCTTCTTGCGCTGCTGCTTCATTAAGGTCTGCTGCATGCAAAGCTGTGTCTGCAAGAATAGTTACCTTATGAGGTTGAACCTCAAAGAAGCCACCGGATACATAAAAAATATCCTGTTCGCCACCCTGTTTACGTAATTCGACAGGTCCTGGTTTCAGTTCCGTCAGAAGCGGAGCGTGACCTGGGTAAACACCCAAGTCACCCAGGCTACCTGTTACGGATACGAATTCAATCAGGCCAGAGAAAATTTCATTCTCAGCACTAACGATGTCGCAATGAACAGTCATAGCCATATTTATACCTCGTAAAGGTTAGCTAAAAGCATTTACATGCTTTTAGCTTTTTCGATCGCTTCGTCCATACCGCCAACCATGTAGAACGCTTGTTCTGGTAGGTCGTCGTACTGTCCTTCAAGGATACCTTTAAAGCCACTGATTGTATCTTTAAGAGATACGTATTTACCTGGAGAACCAGTGAATACTTCAGCAACGAAGAATGGCTGAGATAGGAAACGCTGAATCTTACGAGCACGTGTTACCACTTGCTTGTCTTCTTCAGACAACTCATCCATACCCAAGATAGCGATGATATCTTTCAGCTCTTTATAACGCTGAAGAACACCCTGCACCTGACGAGCAATATCATAATGCTCTTGGCCGATAACCAATGGATCAAGCTGACGTGATGTTGAATCCAGTGGGTCAACCGCTGGGTAGATACCCAATTCTGCGATCTGACGAGACAATACTACTGTCGCATCAAGATGTGAGAAGGTTGTTGCTGGAGACGGGTCAGTCAAGTCATCCGCTGGTACGTATACCGCCTGGATAGATGTGATAGAACCAGTTTTAGTAGAAGTGATACGTTCCTGAAGAACACCCATCTCTTCCGCTAGTGTTGGCTGGTAACCTACCGCTGAAGGCATACGGCCTAACAGTGCAGATACCTCGGTTCCCGCAAGAGTGTAACGGTAGATGTTGTCAACGAACAACAATACGTCACGACCTTCGTCACGGAAAGCTTCCGCCATAGTAAGACCAGTCAACGCTACGCGAAGACGGTTACCTGGAGGCTCATTCATCTGGCCGTATACTAGAGATACTTTATCCAATACGTTGGATTCTTTCATCTCATAGTAGAAGTCGTTACCCTCACGAGTACGCTCACCTACACCAGCAAATACAGAGAAACCTGAGTGCTCGATCGCGATATTACGGATCAGCTCCATCATGTTTACTGTTTTACCTACACCGGCACCACCAAACAGACCAACTTTACCACCTTTAGCAAACGGGCAAACCAAGTCAATTACCTTGATACCAGTTTCCAGTAGGTCGTTAGACGCTGACTGTTCTTCATAAGAAGGGGCTTTACGGTGGATAGGCATACGTGCCTCTTCACCAATATCGCCACATTCATCAATTGGGTTACCAAGTACGTCCATAATACGACCCAATGTTGCCGTACCTACAGGTACAGAAATTGGCGCATTAGTGTTCGCTACTTCCCAGCCGCGGCTTACGCCTTCGGTTTGGCCCATTGCAATCGCGCGTACAACACCGTCACCCAGCTGCTGCTGAACTTCTAGTGTCAAGCCAGTTTTACCGACTGTCAACGCGTCATAAATCTTCGGTACTGAGTCACGTGGGAATTCCACGTCTACTACAGCGCCGATAATCTGAACAATAGTTCCGCTACTCATGTTCGGATCCTCTTAAAATTGAACCTGTTTACTGCATTAAACAGCCGCAGCACCACTAACGATCTCAGATATTTCCTGAGTAATCGCCGCTTGACGAGCCTTGTTATAAATCATTTCAAGCTCGTTTATCATATCGCCAGCATTATCTGTTGCATTTTTCATTGCTAGCATTCGTGCTGCCTGTTCACAGGCATTGTTCTCAACCACGGCCTGATAGACCAAGGACTCTACGTAACGTACTAGTAAGCCATTTAGAAGCTCTCTAGCATCAGGTTCGTAAAGGTAATCCCAATGATGATTGAGACGTTCATCGTCATCTTCTGCCTTAAGTGGAAGCACCTGTTCGATAGCCGGTGACTGGGTCATTGTATTAACGAATTCGTTAGATACAACAAACACTTTATCCAGTTTTCCTTCATCGTAAGCATCAAGCATGACCTTCACCGCACCAATTAGATCAGCAACTTCCGGTGCGTCACCTAGGTGTGATTTAGCAGCAACTACATTCCCGCCATAGTTCTTAAAGAACGTTGCAGATTTGCTGCCTAGTGAACAAATATCGATTTCGATATTTTGGTCATGGAACTCTTTCATGCTTTTAACAGCTGCTTTGAACGCATTCACGTTCAAACCACCACACAAGCCACGGTCGGTTGCAACAACAATGAAACCAACGCGTTTAGTCTCTCTCTCCTGCATGTACAGATGTTTGTACTCAGGATTAGACCCGGCTAGGTGCTGAATTACACCACGGATACTCCGGGCGTACGGCCGAGATGACTCCATGCGATCCTGCGCTTTACGCATCTTAGAAGCAGCAACCATTTCCATAGCGCTGGTAATCTTCCTCGTGCTCTGCACACTCGCAATCTTTGTCTTAATCTCTTTTCCGACTGCCATAGTTCCGCCTATTAACCTTGACTTAGTGTTAGATCTGCATGAATAAACTCATGCAGATCACTCACTCGTAACGAGCTCTTACCAAGTTTGAGTAGACTTGAACTTTTCAATGCCAGCTTTGAACTGTGCAGCGATCTCATCAGAGTATCCGCCAGACTTATTGATATCAGCCATCAGATCAGCGTATTCGCTGTTGAAGAAAGAGATCAATGCAGCTTCAAAGTCTAGAATCTTGTTCAATTCCACACCAGATAGGTAACCTTCGTTAGCAGCGAACAAACTCAAACCCATGTCAGCAATTGACATTGGTGAGTACTGCTTCTGCTTCATAAGCTCAGTTACAGCCTGACCATGCTCAAGCTGAGCACGAGTCGCATCATCAAGATCAGAAGCGAACTGTGCGAACGCTGCTAGCTCACGGTACTGAGCCAATGCTAGACGAACACCGCCACCTAGCTTCTTGATGATTTTAGTCTGAGCTGCACCACCTACTCGAGATACCGATAGACCAGCGTTGATTGCTGGACGTACACCTGAGTTGAATAGATCAGATTCTAGGAAGATCTGACCATCAGTGATGGAGATTACGTTTGTTGGTACGAACGCAGAAACGTCACCGCCCTGTGTTTCGATTACAGGTAGAGATGTTAAAGAACCTGTTTGGCCTTTAACTTCACCATTGGTGAATTTCTCAACGTAGTCAGCGTTAACACGCGAAGCACGCTCTAGTAGACGAGAATGCAAGTAGAATACGTCACCTGGGTATGCTTCACGTCCTGGTGGACGACGTAACAATAGAGAGATCTGACGGTAAGCCCATGCCTGTTTAGTCAGGTCATCGTATACGATCAGAGCGTCTTCACCACGGTCACGGAAGTATTCACCCATTGTACAACCAGCATAAGGAGCCAAGAACTGCATTGCTGCAGGATCAGCGGCACCGGCAGCAACAACAATGGTGTGATCCATTGCGCCGTGCTCTTCAAGCTTACGTACAACGTTAGCGATAGTAGACTGTTTCTGGCCTACGGCTACGTAAATACATTTAACGCCGGTATTTTTCTGGTTGATGATAGCGTCGATAGCAATCGCAGATTTACCAATTTGGCGGTCACCGATGATCAACTCACGCTGACCACGGCCTACTGGAACCATGGAATCGATTGCTTTCAGACCAGTCTGTACTGGCTGATCAACACCCTGACGTTCGATTACACCAGGTGCAACCTTTTCTACAGCGTCAGTTAATTTAGTTTCGATTGGACCTTTACCATCGATCGGGTTACCCAGAGCGTCGACTACGCGACCCTGCAGTTCCGGACCAATAGGCACTTCCAAAATACGACCAGTACAACGTGCAGTCGCACCCTCTACTAGGTTTTGGTAGTCGCCCAATACAACAGCACCTACGGAATCGCGCTCAAGGTTAAGAGCCATACCATAGATACCGCCAGGAAATTCGATCATTTCCCCGTACATTACGTCAGCAAGTCCGTGGATCGTAATGATACCATCGGAAACGCTAACTACAGTGCCCTCATTACGGGCTTCTGAAGTCACATCGATGTTTTCAATGCGCTTCTTGAGAATCTCACTGATCTCAGAAGGATTCAGTTGCTGCATGCTTTATTCCCCTCAGGAATTCATCGCTTCGGCCAATTTCGCAAGTCGAGCACGAACGGAGCCGTCGATCACTAAATCGTCTGTACGAACTACTACACCACCCAAAATAGCTTTATCTATTTGAGAAGTTAGTTTCACATCACGACCTAGTTTGGTTTTCAGTGCCTGTGCAAGTTTTTCCTGCTGTTCATCTAGCAGTTCAAACGCTGTTGTCACTTCAATATCTAGTGACTTTTCTTGATTCGCTTTCAGTTTATTAAACTGTGCAGAAATCTCAGGCAATAATGCCAAACGTTT
The DNA here is from genome assembly GCF_965223595.1 of Neptuniibacter marinus. Classification (NCBI taxonomy): domain Bacteria; kingdom Pseudomonadati; phylum Pseudomonadota; class Gammaproteobacteria; order Oceanospirillales; family Oceanospirillaceae; genus Neptuniibacter; species Neptuniibacter marinus. Next base: position 262,348 of record NZ_OZ245004.1, read on the forward strand.
GTTCCCAGCTAGAAGCTTAAGGAAATTCTTACCCGCCTCATCTGCATCTTCACAAATGCTAACCATAACGTCAGCTTTTTGTGTGTTTGTAAGAGCAGGATTACTCAGTACACTCGCTACCTTTTCATCATTAGCTGCAGCTGCAGCTAGGGAAAGTGTAGCGGACCACTGATCAAGGTTACCCTTATCCATTGCATACTCAAAAGCAGCTTTGGTATAAGGCCGAGCGACAGTGTTGACTTCAGCCATCGTTAAACCTCGCTTTAAAGCTCAGCGGCCAGTTTTTCAACAAGCTGTGCATGTGCCTTTTCATCAATAGATGCTTCTAGAATCTTCTCTGCGCCTGATAGGGCTAGAGTAGCAACCTGACCACGTAATGCTTCACGTGCTTGGTTAACTTCTTGTTCTAGTTCTGCTGTTGCTGCCGCTTTAACACGACCTGCTTCTTCAACAGCTTTCTCTTTAGCTTCTTCGACGATCTGGTTAGCCCGCTTGTTGGCCTGTTCAATGATGGCGGCTGCTTCTTCTTTGCCTTTACGCATATTTTCAGTTGCTTTTTCTTGAGCCAACTGTAAATCACGCTCAGCACGATCAGCAGCGTCCAGACCTTCTGCAATCTTCTTTTTGCGCTCTGCTAGTGCGGCCGTAATTGGAGGCCATACATATTTCATGCAGAAAACAACAAAAATAAAGAAAGCGATGGCCTGACCAATGATGGTTAGATTGATATTCACGCCATTACCTCTCGCGGTTGATTAAGTTAATCGACAAGTCAGTCTTACGACTTGTAGTTACTTACGCAACAGCGAACAGTACGTACAGACCAAGACCAACACCGATCATAGGTACAGCATCTACTAGACCCATTACGATGAAGAACTGCGTACGTAGAAGAGGGATCAGCTCAGGTTGACGAGCAGCACCTTCTAGGAATTTACCACCTAGGATACCGATACCAACCGCAGCACCCACGCTGCCTAGACCCAACATCAGCGCACCAGCGATGTACAGCAATGCCATTTCCATCAGTTTTATCTCCACTTTAAGTTTTAAATTTAAAAAAAATTCTAAAATTCGGTTTTTTACTACTTTTCTTTATCGATAACCACCTTAGTGGTGATCATACGCCATAGCCATATAAACAATTGTTAGGACCATGAAGATGAACGCCTGCAGGGTAATTACCAGGATATGGAAAATTGCCCAAGGTACAGATAGTACCCACTGCGCCCAGAACGGTAGTAAAGCGATCAGGATGAAGATCATTTCACCAGCGTACATATTACCGAACAGTCGCAATGCCAAAGATATAGGCTTAGCTAACAATCCGACAAGTTCTAAAAACAGGTTAAATGGAAGCATCCATTTGCCTAAAGGCTGGAATGATAGTTCAGCTAAGAAACCACCCAAACCTTTCTGTTTAATGCTGTAATAAATAATCAGGGCAAATACACTCAGTGCCATACCCGCTGTCGCATTTACGTCAGTCGTTGGTACCACTTTCATGTAAGAAATGCCCATTTCCGATGCAATAAATGGAATCCAATCAACTGGGATTAAATCCATTGTATTCATGAGGAAAATCCATACAAAAATCGTTAATGATAGCGGCGCAATCATTGGATTTTTATGGTGGAAGATGCCTTTAACGTTTTCATCAACAAATTCGATGATCGTTTCGACAAAATTTTGTGTACTGCCTGGCACGCCAGATGTCGCAGTTTTAGCAACTTTACTAAACAACCAAAGAAACAATACGCCAAGTACTATTGACCAGCCCATTGTATCTACGTTGATTGCCCAGAAGCCCATATCTGCTGCTTCAGTACCGTGTGCAAATGTCCAAGTACCACCCTCACCTACCACTGAGCCGTCATAACGCGTAGTGCCTTCTGACAACTTACCAAATGTTAAATTGGTTAAGTGGTGGGATATATATTCTGAGGAGGTGAGAGTTCCGCCTTCACTAGCCATTCTCAGTTTCTCTCGTTCAAAGTTTTAGGAATCTGTTATTTAATTTCATCTGTGCAAACCATGCTGATATCTGCATCAGGATGAATGTGCCAAATAGGGAAAATGGATTCAAAGGTTGAATCAAAATAAACACTGCTGAAAACCCCAGAATGCTTATTCCCATTTTCCATATTTGGCTCACATACATTTCTGCTAATGCTCTTCCCGCGCTTTGTTTATCGCGGAATCTCAGAGCACGATGCGCAAAATAAATATTAGGTATCAGGTATAAGCCTCCACCTAACAAAGCAGACCATGCGCTTACTAAGCTATCTAGCAATAATATTGCTGATAAAATCACACATAAAACTGCTTGTACTAAGAAAACTCTAAAAATTTTCTCTCGGGTTTTACGACTATGGACACCTTGCTTTCGATTAGCTTTGTCCGTTGTCATTGATTAAAACCTTTAAAACTATTTTTATCGCTTTTTTAATACGCTCTATCTTGGCGCACATATAGCCCAAAATGCGTGCCGATTATATGGGCTTAAGGCTTAAGAGACAACAGTCAGTTTGAGCATTTGCACTAATGTCTTAACAGATAATGCCATAAGTCAGTTTTATTAAGTGCGAAAGTAGTATTTATGCTCTTATTTTAATAAAGACAGTATAGTTTCTAAGGTTTCAGCATCATCATAATTGATAGTGATTTTGCCTTTACCTTTAGCATTTTCACTAACCGCAACATTAGTAGCAAAACGTATAGATAATTCACCGGCTAATTCACTTAAACGGGGATTTGGCTCTGGCTTAATTTTCTCAGGACTAGGTTCGCCGCCTTGTTGAATTTTCTTAACCAAAGCTTCAGTTTGACGTACAGACATACCTTGACCAGAAATTTCCTGAGCAGCCTGTAATTGTAGATCGCCATCAAGAGCGAGTAAGGCACGTGCGTGACCCATTTCAAGGTCGCCATATTCAAGCATTTTCTTAACTTCATCACCTAATTTCATTAAGCGAAGAAGGTTTGTAACTGCTGAACGAGATTTACCAACCGCATCAGCAACTTCTTGTTGAGTTAATTCAAATTCATCTTTTAAACGTTGAAGAGATATCGCTTCTTCAATGGGGTTTAGATTCTCACGCTGAATATTCTCGATCAGCGCCATTGCGATCGCTGCTTCATCAGGAACATCTTTCACAATAGCAGGAATTTCAACTAATCCAGCCATCTGTGTTGCACGCCAGCGGCGTTCACCTGCAATAATTTCATAACGATCAGAATCGATCGGACGAACAACAATAGGTTGCATAACCCCTTGCGCTTTAATTGAATTAGCTAACTCTTCAAGCGCTTGGGGTTCAATATCGCGTCTAGGCTGATAACGTCCACGCTGAATCAGATCAACAGCTAGTAAACGATAACCATCTAATGATTCTGCACCTTGAGTTGAAACATTATCTTCAACATCACTGACACTCGATAAAAGAGCATCCAGACCTTTTCCTAGACCACGCTTTTTAGCCATTAACTATGCTTCCTGTGATTGTTCTTTTTCTTCCAATTTGGTACGGCGAATAAGTTCACCAGCCAATGCTAAATATGCAACGGCACCGCGGGAGTTTTTATCATACAAAAGAGCCGGTAAACCATGACTTGGTGCCTCAGCTAACCTAATATTTCTTGGTATAACAGTGCGATAAACTTTATCACCAAAATATTCAACTAGGTGAGATGACACATCTTTTGTCAGACTCATCCGAGGGTCAAACATAGTACGTAAAATCCCCTCTATTTTTAGAACAGGATTTAAACGTTTATTAATTTTATCAATAGTACCAATGAGTGCTGATATACCTTCCAATGCATAATATTCACACTGCATGGGAATAATGACACCCGCAGAGGATGCCAAGGCATTTACCGTCAGTAAATTTAGAGATGGAGGGTTGTCTATCAATACAAAATCATACTCATCATCGACATCGATCAAGGCCATTTTCAGACGAAATTCACGACGTGGAATTTGAAGCAGCTCAACTTCTGCTGCGGTTAGATCACCATTGGAACCAATAAGATCGTAACCACCAACAGTATCCTTAACAATTGCTTCACGAATATGAACTTTATCCGTCAATACTTCATACACTGTATTTTCCAATGTATGTTTATCGACTCCGCTCCCCATACTCGCATTACCTTGAGGATCTAAGTCCACCAAAAGTACCCGCTTTTTGGTAGCAGCTAATGAAGCAGCCAGATTTACGCAGGTGGTCGTTTTACCCACCCCTCCTTTCTGGTTTGTGATCGTTAAGATCTTTGCCACGCCTAGTGTCTCCCTAAAACTAGCAAATGCCTTTCACCTTCTGTTTCTGGTACTTGTAAGCGGTGACAGGTTTTTAATTCAAAACCATCAGGTAATGCTGATAGTTCGTCTTCAGGATACAGTCCTTTCATTGCAAGAAAAACACCCTCTTTCTTACAAAGCTGATGAGTCCAGTTGATCATATCTTCGATTGATGCAAAAGCCCTAGATATAACCTGATCGAAAGGCTCAAACTGACAATTTTCAACACGATCATTAATAATCGTCAAATTTTCAAGCGCTAACTCAGTTTTAACCTGCTGCTGAAAGCGTGTTTTTTTGCCATTACTATCCAAAGTAGTCACTGATAACTCCGGATAACATATAGCAAGAGGTATGCCGGGAAGTCCAGGGCCACTACCTACATCGATAATTCGTTTACCTTGGATATAGGGCACTATACTTAAGCTATCCAATAAGTGCCGGTTAACCATATCCAACGGCTTTCTGACCGCTGTTAAGTTATACGCTTTATTCCACTTTATAAGTAGGTGTAAATAATTAATCAATAGGTCTATTTGCTGCTCACTAATATCTAAATCTAAGGTTTTAATGCCCTTTTTAAGGGCAGATTCTAAATCACCTTGTGCGTACTGATTCATTAACTAGCAACCTGATCTGATTTACCCGTTGTTTGCTTTTTGCTCAATTGATGCTTTTTCAAATAAACCAATAACAACGATATAGCTGCAGGGGTCATCCCTTGAATTCGAGAAGCTTGTGAAATGGTTTCAGGACGAACATCTTTTAATTTAGCTTTAAGTTCATTGGATAATCCACCGACCTGATCATAATCAAAACCTTCAGGTAATAATGTATTTTCCTGGCGACGCATCTGCTCGATCTCATCTTTCTGACGATCAATATAGCCAGCGTATTTATTATGAATTTCAACCTGTTCAGATACTTGGTTATTGTTTACACCTTCACCTTTCAAATTAGCAATATCTGCATAGCTAAGTTCTGGACGCTTTAGCAGATCTGAAAGGTTATATTCTCGCGATAATGGCGACTTAAGCTTAGGCGCTAATTGATCAGCTTCAGCTGATCCTGGTTGAACCCAAGTCTCTTTTAAGCGTTGTTGCTCACGTTCAATTGATTCACGTTTTTCACAAAAGGCCTGCCAACGTTCATCACCAACTAAACCAAGCTCTCTACCTTTTTCAGTTAAACGAAGATCTGCATTATCTTCTCTTAAAATGAGACGGTACTCAGCACGGCTGGTAAACATTCGATAAGGTTCAGAAGTACCTAAAGTGATCAGATCATCTACTAATACACCAATATAAGCTTCATCCCTACGGGGATACCATTGATCTTTATCTAGAGCTCTTAGCGCTGCGTTTGCTCCAGCTAATAGCCCTTGTGCTCCGGCTTCTTCATAACCTGTTGTGCCATTGATTTGGCCAGCAAAGTACAAACCATCCATATATTTGGTTTCAAGGGTATGCTTTAAATCCTGAGGATTGAAAAAATCATATTCAATAGCATAACCCGGACGAACGATATGAGCATTTTCAAAGCCACGAATCGATTGAACAGCGGCTAACTGAATATCAAATGGTAAGCTCGTTGAAATACCATTCGGATAAAGCTCATTAGTTGTTAAACCTTCAGGTTCAACAAAAACTTGATGCTGATCTTTATCAGCAAAACGCATTATTTTATCTTCAATTGATGGGCAGTAGCGCGGTCCGACACCTTCGATCACACCGGTGTACATAGGTGATCGATTTAAACCGTTACGTAAAATTTCATGGGTTCGCTCATTGGTATAAGTGATATAGCAACTAATTTGCTCTGGATGATCACTTAATTTACCCATATAAGACATAACCGGTGTAGGTGTATCACCTGGCTGTTCTTGCATAACCGAGAAATCTACACTTCGCGCATCAATTCTTGGAGGTGTCCCTGTTTTTAAACGATCCACTCGAAAAGGTAATTCACGTAAACGTTGAGCTAAAGCGATGGAAGGAGGATCCCCTGCCCGTCCACCTGAATGATTTTCTAAACCTATATGAATCACACCGCCAAGGAAAGTCCCAGCAGTAAGCACTACAGATTTAGCTTTAAAACGTATACCTGTTTGAGTAACAACCCCTCTTACCGATTCACCTTCAATAATTAAATCATCAGCAGACTGCTGAAAAATATCTAAATTCGGTTGGTTTTCAAGTATTTGTCTTACTGCCGCTTTGTAAAGTACACGATCAGCTTGGGCTCTTGTTGCTCGAACAGCGGGTCCTTTACGTGAATTCAATGTTCTAAATTGAATACCACCTTTGTCTGTAGCACAGGCCATAGCTCCATCTAACGCATCAATCTCCTTAACCAAATGACTTTTGCCAATACCCCCAATCGCAGGGTTACAGGACATTTGACCTAAGGTTTCAATGTTATGGGTTAACAGTAATGTTTTTGCACCAGTACGTGCTGATGCTAATGCAGCTTCAGTTCCTGCATGGCCACCACCAATAACAATGACATCAAAGTGGGTTGGAAAATCCACTGTTGTATTACCTCTAAAAAAGAATGCTGTTAGATCTGATTAAGACTTTTTAAGCACTTGTGTTGTAAACGGGTTTTGAAATGGACGCTGATTATACCTGCACTTCTCCCTATTAGGAATGAACGTTTTTTATACAACTCATAGAGAGCTCTTTTTTATATAAAGAATTATATTATTTAAAGATTATATATATGTTTTCTTATTTTAATGATTACTATTAAGTAGGCACTTTTCTGGTGATAACTTTATATTTTCTTTATATTTCAAAGTATTACAGAAATGATAAAAGGTATCTAAAGATGGATACATTGTCTGTAAAGGCTTAGTGTAAGTTGTGGATATATAGGCTGCTTACCCACAGGGGTAATTATCCACATCTTTATCCCTATGTTACTTAACTATCCTCATACAGTTTGTGCACAGCTTCTGTATATAAAAATTTAAAAAAACTTATCAACACCACTGTATATTTAGTGGCCAAGCAATTATTAATTATAAACTATTGATATATATAAATAAATTATACTTATTAGCAGAGTGATACACTTAATTAGATGTGATGTTTATAAATTTGATGTCTATTTTTTTGTGGATAATATGGTAATAACTTTTTATTTACCTGTTAAGAATAAGATAATAAGTTTTTTTACTCTAAATCTGCAAAAAATAAGTTTTTACTTAAATATTGGCTTTAATTCTTCTCTAATGTGGAGCGATCTGGGTTTTGTTCATGCTTTCATCGCTTAAGTTGGCTTTTGGTACAGAAACAGCAACTAAATATGTCCAAAGTAAAATATAGAGTTTGCAAAGAGGGATTGGTTATCATTTTGAATACAATTAAATATGATAAACAACCTGCTAGAGAGAGTGTTAGTTGTTGCCAACCTGCTGCTGACTTATTATGTGCAAATTATCGATATGAATCAGTAGATAGCAATGGTTGCTGATCTGTTGAGCGGTTAGATTTATTTTGAAGCGAGTAATGCGTAATTTCTAGTTCCGAATTGGAAAATTGCGACGGTAATGTGCATACAGATATAGAGCAATTAGAATCCGTTGTTGCTAATTTTAAAACATATAAAAAATCACTTAATTATTTTATTAAATAACGTTAGTTAGCTACTAAAAAGGCCGCTATTAGCGGCCTTTTTTATTGAATTGGTTATTTGTTAAACTATTTTTCATACATATCTATAGGTTATATAGTGTAAGTAATTAATCACTTCCCGATACAGAAAGAGCTAAATATTCGACCTAGTAAATCATCAGATGAAAAGGCGCCGGTAATTTCGTTTAAAGTGTGTTGAGCTTGACGGAGATCTTCAGCAAGCAGCTCCCCTGCTCCATTGACTTCTAACTGTGTTTGTCCAATACGTAGTAATGCATGGGCCCGTTCTAGTGCATCAAGATGGCGTCGTCTTGCCATAAAACCGCCTTCCGTCGTTGCACTAAAGCCCATGCACTGTTTTAAGTGCTCACGCAGTAGATCTACACCGATTTGAGATTTAGCGGATAAGGTGATGGTTGTATGATCTTGTGCTTCGATAATACCGATTGTTTCACCGCTAAGATCAGCTTTATTTCTGATGACGGTAATTTTGCTTGAATCCGGTAATTGGTGAACAAATTCAGGCCATATTTTTTCTGGATTATCTGTTTCTGTTGATTGGCTATCAACCATCAATAATACAAGATCGGCCTTTTTTATCTCCTGCCATGCGCGGTCGATACCTATACGTTCAACTTCATCAGGTGCATCGCGTAGGCCTGCTGTATCAATAATATGAAGTGGCATACCATCAATATGAATATGCTCCCTTAGTACATCTCGAGTTGTCCCCGCGATATCTGTGACTATAGCGGTTTCCCGTCCGGCTAAGGCATTAAGTAGGCTAGATTTACCCGCATTCGGTCTACCGGCAATCACTACGTTCATTCCCTCACGTAGTAAACTCCCCTGTTTTGCCTCGACTTGAACGTCGGCAATTTTCTCTAGGATGGTATTAAGGTCTTTGAGCACTTTGCCATCGGCCAGAAAGTCGATCTCCTCTTCGGGGAAATCAATAGCGGCTTCTACATAGATGCGCAACTGGATTAAAGCTTCTACCAAATCATGTATTCGGTTTGAAAATTCACCTTGTAGGGAGCGGATAGCGCAGCGAGCGGCTTGTTCAGATGAGCTATCTATCAGGTCAGCTATCGCCTCTGCCTGAGCAAGATCTAACTTATCGTTTAGGAAAGCTCGTTCTGAAAATTCACCTGGTTTAGCTAAACGCGCACCCAATTCTATCGCACGTCTTAAGATTAAATCGACTATCACTGGGCCGCCGTGACCTTGTAGCTCTAATATATCTTCACCGGTAAATGAATTAGGACCTGGAAAATAGAGGGCGATCCCCTGGTCTATCTCTAACCCGTTGTCATCAAAAAAAGGGCCATAATAGGCATATCGGGGCTTAAGTTCTGTTTTAAGAACCTGTGTCGCAATCTCTTTGGCCAAAGGGCCTGAAATTCGGACGATACCAACACCACCACGACCGGGAGGGGTAGCTTGAGCGGTAATCGTATCTTTGGCGGTAAGTGTCATAGTGTCTCTCTACAGATTATTTCTAATCAATCCTAAGTGTGCGCAGTCTATCACTTTAAGATAGAACGATCAGGCACAAAAAAGCCGCTAATTGTTAGCGGCTTTTTATGAGCGGATTTATCTAAGTAATATCTACTTATCGGTTCCCGCTTCAATCTGTTTATTGATCACATATTGCTGAGCTATAGACAGTATGTTGTTCACCACCCAGTAAAGGGTTAGACCTGCTGGGAACCAAAGGAAGAAGAAGGTGAACATAATGGGTAGCATCTTCATGATCTTCGCCTGCATTGGATCTGGAGGTGTTGGGTTCAACATCTGCTGGATAAACATACTTGCACCCATAATAATCGGTAGGATGAAGTATGGATCTTTAACCGATAGATCCGCTAGGTATAGGAACTCTGCATGTCTAAGGTCAACGGATTCCATCAATACCCAGTATAGCGCAATGAAGATCGGCATCTGAGCAACAATAGGTAAACAACCACCTAAAGGATTGATCTTTTCCTTTTGGTAAAGCTTCATCATCTCGGAAGACATCTTCTGGCGATCATCACCATAAAGTTCTTTAAGACGAGTCATCTCAGGGCCAAATTTACGCATTTTAGCCATAGACTTGAAGGCTTTTGCGTTTAGTTGGAATAAAGCAGCTTTCACAATAATAGTGATACCGATGATCGCAAGACCCCAGTTACCAACTATACCGTGGATCCATTTTAGCAACATATATAGAGGAGAAGCGATCCACCAAAGCACACCGTAATCTACCGTTAGCTTAAGGTTTTCATCGGCCATTTCCATAATGTCCTGATCTTTAGGACCTGCGTAGAAGTTAGCACTTACTGTTTTGCTATCGCCTGCAGTTACAGTAAAATCAGGAGATAGGAAACCTGCAATATAATTACCGTTCAACTTACGAGTTTGGTAGTTATATTCGGCACCTTTCTCTGGAATCCAAGCACTTAAGAAATAGTGCTGGGACATAGCTACCCAGCCATCTAGGCTTTTCTCTTTAAACTGCTTTTCGTCGATATCATCAAAGTCATATTTAGTGTAGTTGTTCTCTTGTGTAGAGAAAACCGGACCTAAATAAGATTGCATACCCATATCAGTTGTTGATGTAGGGTCTGCACTATTATCACGTTTAATCTGACCAAACAGGTTAGCTGACCAGCTTTCTTCAGACTGGTTGTTAACGATGAATTCAAGGCCGATTTCGTAAGAACCTTTATTAAAGGTATAACGCTTAGTGATCTGAACAGCATTCTCAGTAACGTAAGTTAAATCAACAGAGAGAGAATCTTGATCGTCTAAGATAAATTCACTCTGAGATATAGCGTAAGTTGGGCGACCATTTGCACTGGCATCTGGACCATTTTTACCAACTAGACCACTCTGAGAAACGTAAGTACGTTCTGCTGTTTGCTCAAGTAATACGAATGGAAGCTCAGAACCTAGTACCGCTTTATATTCAGGTAAAGATACCTGAATAATATCGCCGCCTTTAGTATCTATAGTTACATTCAATACGTCAGTTTTCACCTCAACTAGAGATGCTTTCTGAGCTTGAGCTGCTGTTGCTGGTAGATCACCAGCTTGAGCTGTTGCCTCTACTGCCGCCGGCAGATCAGACACTGCGGGTTGTGTTTCATAAGCAGAAACAGAGGTTGTTACTTGCTCAGCTTGAGGTTGCTGACCGTAATCTTGGTTCCATTGTAGCACCAGCATGTAGCTGATCAGGCAAAGTGCTCCAATAAGAATAATGCGCTGTACATCCATGGGTTAGGGACCAAATCAGGTTTTCTTTAACTTTCTCGATTTATTATTTAATCGGGACCAGCATTTCTTCATCAGCTTGTGGACGTCTTGATTTTCCATCTCTCCTAGGCCCTTTCGAGCAAGGATAATGATGTCCACAGCAGGCAAATTATGTTGATTCAGACGAAATGATTCGCGAATGATACGCCGAACACGGTTACGTTTCACCGCTAGACGAACATTTTTTTTAGAAATAACGAAACCAATTCGAGCTTGGTCAAGATTATTGGGGCGAGAAAGTATGAGGAGAGGCTGGTCTGGTACCTTCAACTGTACGTCGTCAAACACACTTTGAAAGTCCCGGCCGGTCAACAAACGTAACCGGCGTGGGTAACTGAATTCGGTCATTCAAATAAACCAGACCTTTTTGTCAGCCATTAAGCTGACAGGCGTTTACGGCCTTTAGCACGGCGGCGGTTAATAACCGCACGTCCAGCTTTAGTAGCCATACGTGAACGAAATCCGTGAGTGCGTTTACGTTTTAGTACGCTTGGTTGAAATGTTCTTTTCATCGGTCAATCCTGCCAACGCATTTGATGAATGAAATACGCAGCCAAATTGACTACGCGAAAAAATAGAGGCGGAATTCTAGTGAATTTGTCGGGAGGGTTCAATCTATTTTTACTAATAATCACTGTTTTTTAACAAACAGAGCCATTTATTGCCATTTTAAGGCTTTATCTGAGCTAGAGATAGGAGCAAAATCTTTAAATAGAGGTTTTTGAAATTTTTAATACTCGCTAACTTTAGCTATCGGTCTTTAAATTTTACTGTTGGCTTTTAAATTTATATGTAAGCGATAAACACTATATTCGGCCCTTTTAAAGACGGTAAATTTAGTATTTGATTGTTTTTGTTACTAACTCTGTTAGTTGTGTGGATAACTCCTGCGAGCGCTTGAAAAATATACCCCTTGTTTACTGTATAACTTTGGGGATTAAAAGTGGGTTAGTTGTGATTATAAGCATGAATTTCTTTTAATAAACAATCACCAACGTCCCTATTTATAGGGCTTTTGAGAAATGGAAAAAATATAAAAAGAATTACAAAAAAGGCCCCTGCTTTGTGGATAAGTGAAGCAGAAGTAGTTAGAATCCTTCTATACTTTGGTGTATCTCTATACATATGCAGTACATCTGCTTGCCAGAGTAAAATACTAATAATCATAATTACAGGATAGAGAAGGGCCTCTCCCTTATGTCGACGGAACTATGGGCGCGTTGTTTACATAGCCTTCAGGATGAGTTTCCGACTCAGCAATACAATACATGGATTCGACCTTTAAAAGTCGCGCCTGAAAGTGCTGATCGGTTAGTTCTGGTAGCCCCCAACCGTTTTGTACGTGATTGGGTGAATGACAAGTTCCTTTCGCGCATCCGCCAAGTGGTGTGTGATGTTAGCGGTGATATATCCACAGAAGTTGCACTAGACGTTGCTAACAATCGCGGCGTTGCTGCTCCTCGGCCACGGACTGCTGCTATAGCTGCACGTCGCCCTGCTCCACCTGCACGCCCTGCTGAAACAATTTTTAATCCAGAACAACATAACAGTTTTGAAGCTGCTACTACCTCTCCTCCTGCTGAATCTCCTAGAGAAAATATATTTCAGCCGGGTCTGGAGCCTGAGCCATCTCAGATTCAAATGCCGATGCATATGCCAACGCCTCCACCACAACAACAGCCGATGGCTGAGCGTATGGTTAATGTTGAAGGCGGACTTAAGCATCCACAATCTAAATTAAACCAGTCTTTTACCTTTGAAAGTTTTGTTCAAGGTAAATCTAACCAGCTAGCTTTAGCCGCTGCACGACAGGTCGGCGATAATCCTGGTGTTTCTTATAACCCACTCTTTATTTACGGTGGTGTTGGTTTAGGTAAAACCCACTTGATGCATGCGGTGGGTAACGAGATGTTGAAGCGCAACCCAAATGCGAAGATCGTTTATCTTCACTCTGAACGTTTTGTTGCAGACATGGTTAAAGCCCTACAGCTCAACGCGATCAATGATTTTAAGCGTTACTATCGATCTGTTGACGCGTTATTGATTGATGATATTCAGTTCTTTGCCGGTAAAGAGCGTTCACAGGAAGAGTTTTTCCACACATTTAATGCCCTGTTAGAGGGTGGTCAACAGATGATTCTGACCAGTGACCGCTATCCAAAAGAGATTAACGGTGTTGAAGAGCGTCTTAAATCCCGATTTGGTTGGGGTTTAACCGTTGCCATTGAACCACCCGAATTAGAAACGCGCGTTGCTATATTAATGAAGAAAGCTGACGAAGCCCGTGTCCGCTTACCGGATGATGCCGCTTTCTTCCTTGCTCAAAAAATCAGGTCCAATGTCCGTGAATTAGAGGGTGCTTTAAAGCGTGTAATTGCCAATGCTCATTTCACAGGTAGTGCAATAACAACACCTTTTATTAAAGAATCTCTAAAAGACCTACTGGCATTGCAGGATAAACAGGTTAGTATTGATAATATTCAACGAGTTGTAGCTGATTATTATAAAATTAAGGTTTCTGATCTGTTGTCGAAAAGACGCAGCCGTTCTGTTGCTAGACCACGCCAAGTAGCGATGAGTCTATCAAAAGAGCTGACTAACCATAGTTTGCCAGAAATTGGTGACGCTTTTGGTGGTCGTGATCACACTACTGTGCTCCACGCTTGTCGTAAGATAAAGGAGTTGCGCGAGAGTGATGCGGATATCAGAGAAGATTATAAGAATTTACTGCGCCATCTAACGGCGTAAATATACCGGTCTTAATCCGGCCATATATAAAGGTAGGTGGGTAAACGATGAAATTTGTCATCTCACGTGAAGCGCTGATTAAGCCTCTGCAACTAGTTGCAGGAGTGGTTGAGCGCCGACAGACATTGCCAGTGCTATCCAATATTTTGTTGGTGGCTGAAGGAGATCAGCTGTCCATGACCGGTACAGACCTAGAGGTCGAACTGGTTGGACGTGTGACACTGGACGAGCCTGCTGAAGCAGGTTCAGTGACAGTGCCAGCACGTAAGCTGATGGATATCTGTAAATCCTTGCCTGATTCTGCAAGAATCGAGCTGACGCTTACCGGTCAGAAAATGGTGATTAAAGCGGGTCGTAGTCGCTTTAGTCTATCAACTCTGCCTGCAGCAGAATTTCCAAACGTTGAAGATAGTCCAGAAACCCTAGAGCTATCTATGGTGCAGCAGCAGTTGCGTAACCTGATCGATAAGACGGGTTTCTCAATGGCTCAACAGGATGTGCGATACTACCTTAACGGTATGTTGTTAGAGATCGCCGATGGTCAGCTTCGCGCCGTATCTACAGATGGACACCGTTTAGCAACCAGTGTGACCAATGTTGAAGCGCAAGAAGGTCTTCAGCATCAGATCATTGTGCCGCGTAAAGGTATTCTTGAGCTTGCCCGTCTACTGCAAAGTGGTGAGGATGAGTTACGTTTAGTCATTGGTGCCAGTCATATTCGTGCCCATGTGGGTGACTTTACCTTCACATCTAAACTTGTTGATGGCAAATTCCCGGATTATGAGCGCGTTATCCCGAAAAATGGCGACAAGATTCTGTTAAGTGATCGTATGGAACTACGTCAAGTTCTAAGCCGTATCGCGATTCTTTCCAATGAGAAGTATCGTGGTGTGCGTCTTGCCCTTTCTCCCGGTTATCTACAGGTTATGGCTAATAACCCAGAGCAGGAAGAAGCGGAAGAAACATTGGCGGTTGATTATGATGGCGATAGTTTAGAGGTTGGCTTTAACGTTAACTATCTACTGGATTGCTTATCTATTCTTAACTCTGACGTTGTGCGTTTAACTTTATCGGATTCTAACTCCAGTGCGCTGGTTGAAGGGTTTGATGAGGAAGGAAACCTATACGTTGTTATGCCAATGCGTATGTAATTAACAGTATATCTTGTGATAAGTACTGAATTACATAGTGATATTTTTATCCTTGGGAGCTGTGACCAGCTCCCATACTATACTCCCTCCTGATGTCCATTTCTAAGCTCCAGATTAAATCTGTGCGTAATATCAGCTCAATTAATCTTGAGCCATCCCCTGCTATCAACATCATTTGTGGTGAAAACGGTAGCGGTAAAACCAGTATTCTCGAATCGGTCAATATTTTGGGTCTTACCCGCTCCTTCCGCACTAATAAAGCCCACCATGTAGTGCAAAATGATCAGCGCGCTTCTGTTGTGTTTGGTTCTATCGATCCGATGATGCAAGGTTTAAAACAATCCCTTGGTGTTGAGCGCCCGAGTGAAGGTGAAGCAAGAATTCGTTTTGAAGGCTCAGATATCGGTCTTTCTACCCTTGCAGAGCTCATTCCACTGCAAGTTATTAACTCCGATACATTCCTATTATTAGAAGGATCGCCTGCTATTCGGCGACAGTTTTTAGACTGGGGCGTTTTTCATGCGGATAAAGCCTTTATTCAGCTCTGGAGAGGCTTCAGAAGAGTATTAAAACAGCGGAACACACTGCTTAAATGTGGTAAGATTGACAATCAGTTACGTCAGGTTTGGGATAGTGAATTTATCGCCTTTTCAGACCAGCTAACTCGCTTGAGAAAAGAGTACCTCAGCTTGCTAAAACCGGAGTTTGATTCGGTAGTTTCACAGCTACTTGAGGGTATCAAAATCGAGTTGGGTTTTAGCTATGGTTGGGATAAAAAACGACAGTTAGATGAAGTGTTAGCAAGCAACTTTGAACGCGACCTTCGTCAAGGCTTTACCGGCAGCGGGCCTCAACGTGCCGATCTGCGTTTAAAAGTAGATGGCCATAATGCGGCTGAGCGTCTATCCCGAGGCCAAAAAAAATTAGTGGTCAGTGCCCTTAAGTTAGCTCAAGGCGCACTGTTTCAGCGGATGAACAGCCGCCCCTGTATCTATCTGATCGATGATCTACCTTCAGAGTTAGATCAGGTACATGGAGAACTGTTCTGTAAAGTGTTAGAGCAAAGCTCTAACCAGTGTTTTATAACTTGTGTCGATGACAGCGCCCTAAAGGCCTACTGGAGTCCACAAACGGAAATAGCCACTTTTCGTATAGCAGAAGGTAGCCTTTGCTAACTCACTGTACGGAAGCGTTAGGAGACTTGAATGAGCGGCGAAAATAATCAAGATTATGATTCCTCAAGTATCAAGGTATTAAAAGGCCTAGATGCAGTAAGGAAACGCCCAGGCATGTATATTGGTGATACAGACGACGGTACAGGTCTGCACCACATGGTATTTGAGGTTGTTGATAACTCGATCGATGAAGCCTTAGCGGGTCATTGTGATGAGATCAAAGTCGTCATCCACCCTGACGAAAGTGTTACGGTTTCCGATAACGGTCGTGGTATCCCAACCGATATTCATGAAGAGGAAGGGATCTCAGCTGCCGAAGTTATTATGACGGTACTCCATGCCGGCGGTAAGTTTGATGATAACTCCTATAAAGTATCCGGTGGTTTGCATGGTGTAGGTGTCTCTGTTGTAAACGCCCTCTCCTCCAAATTAAAAATGACCATCCGTCGTAACGGCAAAGTGCATGAACAAGTGTACTCACATGGTGAACCACAGTCGCCTTTAACGGTTGTTGGAGAAACTGATACCAGCGGGACTATGGTACGTTTTTGGCCTTCAGAAGATACCTTTACTAATCACATTACGTTTAAGTTTGAAGTGTTGGCCAAACGGCTACGAGAGTTATCATTCTTGAATTCAGGCGTGCGTATTGTTCTTAAAGATGAGCGTTCAGCCACTGAAGAAGTGTTTGAATATGAAGGTGGTTTAAGCTCATTTGTTGATTACCTAAACACTAATAAAACCACCGTCAACAAAGTGTTCCACTTTACCGCTGATCACGAAAGCGGCGTCGCAGTTGAAGTAGCGATGCAGTGGAATGACTCTTACCAAGAAAGTATTCACTGTTTTACTAACAACATTCCACAGCGCGATGGTGGTACCCACCTTTCAGGTTTCCGTGCCGCGCTGACTCGCTCTTTAAATACTTATATTGAAAGCGAAGGCCTTAACAAAGGCGGTAAAGTTAGCACAACAGGTGATGATAGCCGTGAAGGTCTAACCGCGATTATTTCAGTTAAAGTGCCTGATCCTAAGTTCTCATCACAAACCAAAGATAAGTTAGTGTCATCTGAAGTTAAATCTGCGGTTGAGCAAACCATGGGTGAACTGTTAGCTGATTACCTTCGTGAAAACCCACAGGAAGCTAAAGCGGTCGTATCTAAAATGATCGACGCAGCCCGTGCCCGTGAAGCTGCGCGTAAAGCCCGAGAGATGACTCGACGTAAAGGCGCACTAGATATCGCTGGCTTACCCGGTAAGCTTGCTGACTGCCAGGAAAAAGATCCTGCACTGTCCGAAATCTACCTAGTGGAGGGTGATTCTGCGGGTGGATCGGCAAAACAAGGCCGTTCACGTAAAACGCAGGCGATTCTACCGCTTAAAGGTAAAATCCTTAACGTAGAAAAAGCACGTTTCGACAAGATGCTAAGTTCAGCAGAAGTTGGCACCCTAATCACGGCGCTAGGCTGTGGTATTGGGCGCGAAGAGTACAACCCAGACAAACTACGTTATCACCACATCATTATCATGACCGATGCCGACGTAGATGGATCCCATATCCGTACCCTACTTCTGACCTTCTTCTTCCGTCAGATGCCGGAACTAATTGAACGTGGTTACATCTACATCGCTCAGCCACCGCTATACAAAATCAAAAAAGGTAAGCAAGAGCAGTACCTTAAAGATGATGAAGCGTTGGATTCCTACTTACTACAAGGCGCATTAGACGGTACAACACTACACGTTAACGCAAATGCACCAGGTATCGGCGGCCAAGAGCTAGAGACGCTTATATACGAATACCGTGCAGTTATTCGCACAATAAACCGTATGTCTCGTGTTTATCCTTTTGCGTTGCTTAAATCGTTGCTTAATGTAGCAGCACCTTTCCCACGTGAAACAATGACAGACCAATCAGCGGTTGCTGAATGGTGTGACGTGTTTGATGACGCATTGGCGGGCTTCTCCGATAAAGCAGTCAGCTACCAATGTGTCGTGGTAGAAGACAAAGAACACAGCAACTTTGTTCCTAAAGTTATGATGCTGCAACACGGCGTCTCCCATGATTACATTCTTAATGAAGAGTTCTTCGCCTCCCGTGAATACAGCTCCATTATTAAAATGGCCGGTACACTGGCTGGCTTACTTGAAGACGGCGCTTACCTACAACGGGGCGAACGCACCCGTGAGATCACCGACTTTGAAGAAGGCCTAAACTGGCTACTGGATCTATCCCGCCGTGGCCACTACATCCAGCGCTACAAAGGTCTAGGTGAGATGAACCCAGAACAACTTTGGGAAACCACCATGGACCCAGAGTCACGCCGTATGCTGCAAGTAACGATCGAAGATGCGATTACCGCCGATCAGCTATTCACCACCCTAATGGGTGACGAAGTTGAACCGCGTCGTAACTTTATCGAAGCCAACGCACTACAAGTTGCTAACTTGGATGTGTAGTTTGTAAGCATTTACTTACTCTAAAAAGCCCTGACAGCAATGTTGGGGCTTTTTTTTATCAGTCGCTAACGTAAAGATATAAACGCGCTCTGTTCTAAAAATATGCGCTCACTTAGTAAGATAGGAGCTCAGTCCCTGAGCGAATGACTGAGCAAATATCTGACCAAGCCTCGGGCAGAGATTTTTCCTCTGCTAAGTTAATGCTAAGCGCCGGTGCGCGTTTATAGAAAGAAGGTGTTCGCGAAGAAAGAAACATGGGTTGTTCTACAAAAAAAGACCTAATTCCATTGTTTGGTAAAAGTAAAAGTAAAAGTAAAAGTAAAAGTAAAAGTAAAAGTTGATTAGAGGGATCATAACTCTGATCCATTTTCACGTTTAACCGTTTTCCATGGCTAAAGCGACCTTCTTGCAAGTCGTTATGGGGAGGTAAAGCTTGCGTGTATTTTCGCAGCTAACTTCGATAAAGCCATATTGTTTATAAAAACCAACAGCATCTTCTTTTGCATCAACAAAGAGCCCTATTACTGCGGCAGGGTTCTCAGGTTGAGCAGCCAATGCTGTTTTTCTAATACATTCAAGTAGTAGCTGTTCACCGAAGCGATGCTTCTTGAAGCTTTTATCTATAGCCATACGAGCTAACGTCAGGGCTGGTGCGGGGTAAGGATAGTTTGCGAGCCGAGGAAAACCATCTGGCACAGATACAGTTGCATAGGCCAGTGTATAAAAACCGATGATTTTCTTGGGCTGTTCAGAATCAACGAGCACAAACGTTTTAGTCAATGAACGTTGATCTGAACTGCTTGCATACTTTGCTAGATAGTCGTTTAAAACATCAACACCGCAATCAAAACCTTTACGGTCGTGTTGCTTCTTATCAAGTTGAACTGTCTCCAGCATACTTAAATCCACCTTCTTCGTTAAACGTTTTGGCAGCAGTCAAAAGTTTGTTATTGATCGGCGGCGGATTGTCTAGAGCGGCAAAAACAGCTTCTGCCCCTTGCATTGAGAGGCGAATGCTTTGCTCGCTTTCATAAACCGATCGGGCCTTGGTTGTTACGGCCTCTACGATAAATTGAGATAGCGTTGAACCCGATAGATCCGCAGCATTTTTTACAAATTCCTGAACATCCTGCGGAACACGTGCAACGAGCCTTGCGTCCTTTGGTGCTACAACGGTCATTGTTCTCTCCAAATTTTTAGTCTTAGTTTTTCGCCATAGATAGCGAATGCGGTCACTCACTAAGGTTAATCATACAGATCAATACTGTGTGCTATTATGGCATACAATCCTAAATTGTCAATAATGTGTGCTAAACAGGCATACAAAGATAGAAAGAAACAACGTGGTCAAAACCCCGTAGATACTCTGTTAATGCTCAAGCTTTTTTTCACTGAAATTGAATAATTTATCAGAATCAAAAGCTTCGCATTGACGGTAAACAGTCCATAATCCCGTTACGTACTTACGCATGATAGCTACAATTGCCTGCATCTTTGTTTTTCCCCGAGAAACTAGCTGCTCTCTAAATTCATGAACATTATCATCGTAACGAGACGCTGACAGTGCAGGCATATAGAGTGCCGATCTTAAGTATGCGTTCCCTGCTTTACTTATTCGTGCAGCACCTCGAACACTGGTTCCCGATTGATGAGTTCTTATATCCAGGCCGCAGTAACGGGTAACCTGCTTAGCTTTCATGTTTTTTGGCAGTACAACAAATTCTGCAAGAATGGCGATAGCGCTGCTTTGACCGACCCCTTTGGCCGCAATCATGCATTCAAAGACAAGAGCCAATTTCTCATCTTTTTGAATGATGTTGAGCGCCGCTATAGATAGGCGGTCAATGCGGCTCTCATAAAAAGAAACACTCTCTTCCAAGTCTTCAATCAGAATAGCGGGACTGTTTTTGGACTGAAGCGCATGCAGTCGATTCTTCGCTTTTACCTTATCTTTTGTTATACGGTTAATCTGGCGTCCAATATCTTTGAGCGCCATATACTCTGATTTTGGTGGGGCCCAAGGTTCTGGTTTCATAACCGCCGCATATTCTGCTAACAAGGCCGCATCAGCTGCGTCGGTTTTGGTTTGTGATAATTTCAACTCAGCAAAGCGCTTGCTACTCAGCGGATTAATCACAGCAACAGTGATACCTGCACTTACAAGATGGACAGCTAAATCTAAGTGATAGATTCCTGTTGCTTCCATCACAACAAGTATTACCTTGTTTTTCTTTAAAATTTTAGCAGCGCGCTCGAAGTCATCAGGGTGTTGCTTGAAAGCTTGTGCTTTACCAATAGAGTTTCCACTTTTAATGACTAGATCGAATGATCTTGCACTGATATCAATACCGGAAAACGTACTCACAAGCTGACTCCATAACGTTGAATTGCTAGAATGGCTTCTGGTTCCCCAACCTCGCACTTTATACTGGCTCAACCTTGTGATGCGAAGTCTAGTACTAGCTTCATGATACTCTTCGAACTAGTAAAGAGGTGGGGAGCCCCTCTACATACAAAGTCAGAATTAACCTGCTTCAAGGAGCGGGCGGCTTCCCCAGAAACGATTACCAATGATAAATAATCGTTGAGGTTAAACATACAAGGAGCTCAGCCCCTGAGCGAATGCTGAGCAAGCCTCGCTCAAGATTTTTCCTTTGCTATTGTTGTTTAGGCAGGCAGTCTATTTTCACATAGGCTCTTTTCCTATGGATTTACAGCCTTAGCAGTCCAAAATGATAATTGTATTGCCTGCCCGCTTAGGTTAAAAATAGTGATCAATCAGACAGGTGGATGTCTGGCATGGGTCGATATACTGAGCTGCTTTTAGCTGGTTCAATGTCTATCAATTGTTAATACACATGCTCGTTTTGTCATGGAAGAGTACGATTCAATTCTTTAGTTTCTCCTTCCTTTTCAAATCACACCATCTGTTTTTAACGAATAACGCTGTGGGTAGATATACGGACCCCCGTGTATACAAATGTTAACCCTCTAGGAGAGATTGTGGCATTACTCGCGGGATTAGATTTTCATTTTGATCTGGACTTTAACGAGATTCCCCTTCAGGAAGCGGAGGTCTATCTTGAGGAGTTAACATCAAAGTATGCGAACCTTATTTATGGTCAACAAACAAAGATTTATGTTCGACTTGAAGAAGGAAGTCTCAAGGTCACTTTAGCTGTTGTTGGCGTTTTGTATATTGGTATCGGCCAATATGGTTCCTTCCGTTCTGGTATCGATTATATGATCAAAGATGCCAAATCATTGAATAGCTTGGTTACTAGTGAAATAGTTAAAAACGGAATGAATGAGGCAGACATAATTGAGAGTAAGAAAATGCACTGTGATCCTGACAGGATACGTCGTGTATTGCTTGCAATTGATCGACTTGAGTCGAAACAAGAATTATCAAAATCTGAACTAGATAAAGAATTATCTAAGATAAGAACATCAGTACGAAACATATGTAGTTCATTGAGTGAAGAGGATGCTGGATTTTTTGCCACATCAATTAAAGAAGATTACTGGCCACAGGATAGAGAAATTCCCTATTTTGTAGAACGTTATAAGTTAGTGGCTAGAGAAGAAGATATTGTACATTACCCAGTAGCAAGTATTTATATACCAAGGGTTAACAAGGCATTGCAGCGGACAAGTCGCTGAATACGGCGTTATATTTTATTATGAAAAAACTACTCGCTATCCTAATTCCCCTCTTCGCTGTTGTTGTATTGATTGCGCAAGTTGATGACGACCTAAGTGAGGAATCGATTAGGCTGATTGATCGCCTTGATAGCGAGGGGGCGAGTGAGTCCTTTCCTTATCTCTATGGGATCTTTGCCAGTGAAGCGGACGACCCGCTCAAGGTCGGTAGTCAGCTTTTAGAAGAGTATCGAAAATTAGATATCGACGCGTCTTATGCTGTTGCAGACTATCCCGATGCCGAAAAAATACCCTTACCAACGGGAGATGCGTTTTGTAACGCTTCGGAGCGTGGCTGTCTGGCGTCCCTTTTTTCATTACCATTTAATATTGAAAATCTATTAAGCGAGCACCGTTTACTGGTTGCTCGATCAAATAAATTCATTGAGTTTGATGAGTACACAACCCTTTCGAAGCCGACAATTCATGAGCTATTCCCGCCTTACCAATACATTGCTGCAGCCGAACGTATAAAGGTACTTGAAGCCATATCGGTTTATAACGGTGGGAACGAGACGGAGGCGATTGATGCGTTATCGCTTCAATTTTCCCAACTAAGACGAGCAATGGCGTTGCAGGATAACTTGATTGGGAAACTGGTGTTTCTCATGAAACTCTCAGAAATTATCGATGTTATGAGCATCATTCTGACTAATGATGAAGCTTTTATTAAACGGATTCCTGCTTTAAGTCCATCGGAAAAGAGTTTCTCCATGATCGCATCGAGAGAGTTCGGCATGTCTTACTACACGTTCAAAAGTTTAGATAAACATCCCGAGTTTTTTGAAAGTGGAAGTAACTTTCCAGGATGGATAACCCGAATGTTCTACAAGCCGAATATGACCATTAATTCGGTAGCGCCCACATACTTAAATCTAGAGCGGTTAGCTCTATTATCGCCGGCTGATTTTGCAAAACAAATCGACCTAAGTCATAGCAACTCCCCTTCTACGTCAAAACTAAGAAATTATGTAGGCAGTATTTTGATTGCGGTTTCGTCTCCTCAATATGCTGAGTATGTTGCTAGTTTCCAAGACTTCGAGGCGAAGTTAGCGCTGTTTAACCAAGTGCATCACTTTAAGCTTACGCTTGATCGTATGGAAAACCCTTACTATGGAAACGAAACGCCGAGTGAGGCTGAAGGGAGTTTGTGTTTTAGCGGACCGTTAGACGACGAAAAGTTTTTACGCTGTCTTAGAGTCAACATATAACAAACGCCTCAATTGGGCCGCTCGCAGGTTCGCATTTATAGTCCCATTTCTCGCGGTTATTTTGCAATCAAAGCTCTTATGTTAGAATCCTTCTTATGTTTAATCGTTCCTTCCTTTCGCCTAATCACAGGTTGGCTGCTATCGCTCTATCATTGATAGTGGTGCTTTTTTGTCGTGGGCTTTTGGTTGTAGAACAGAGAGCGCATTCAGTCGTTCAAAGTATTCCTCCTGCTATGCAGCTGATTGAACACGGGCACTACCATGAACCCGTGTTAGATCACTTCCATTCTGAAGACGCTAAAATATCTGACGCCAGCCATCTTTTACTTCATGCAATGGGTGTGATCGAAAACCAAATAGCTGTGCAGTTTTTTATACCCGCTCCAACGTCTGTTAGATCATCAAAAATTTCGTACTCTCCAAACATGCCATTAGAGCCCCCGCTCTCAAATCTGTTTCGCCCTCCAATAACCTAGTCCACTCCATTCTTCTTAATTGTGAATTTGTGCGTTGTATGGCGCAGAATTCGCGGTGTTCGTGATCTTATAACGGAGATTACAGAGTGTATCTGAAATCATCATATTTTCGATGGGGCTTCGCCCTGTCTGCACAACGTATATGCCTGTGCGTGTTTGTACTCATACTGTTAATGGTGGGCGTCGTGCCCATGGCGTTCCCTCATGGTGTTGCAGAAGGCGATGCTCTTTTTATCGAGCAGGCAAGTGGCACACAGTTAATACCCTATATCTACCTTGGCGCAAAGCATATGGTGACGGGGTATGACCACTTACTGTTTCTAGTGGGAGTGATTTTCTTCCTCTACCGTATGAAAGACGTAAGTATTTATGTGACTTTATTTGCGATGGGACACAGCATGACCTTGCTCTATGGTGTGCTGAGTGGAACCCATGTTAACCCCTATATCATTGACGCCATCATAGGGCTGTCCGTTGCTTATAAGGCGCTGGATAACCTTGATGCATTCCGGACGTGGTTTGGTTTTCAGCCGAATACTAAAGCTGCTGTTTTGATCTTTGGTTTCTTTCATGGGTTCGGCCTTGCTACCAAGCTTCAAGATTTTACGCTCTCTGAAGACGGCTTAGTTGAGAATATCTTAGCGTTTAATGTTGGTGTAGAGCTTGGCCAATTACTCGCGCTTAGCGCGATTCTGATCGTGATGAGCTTTTGGCGTCGAACCCAATCATTCTCTCGACAGGCTTTTGCCGCCAACGTCATTTTGATGTTGGCTGGTTTTACCTTAATGGGCTACCAGCTAACGGGTTACCTGAGTATTTCTTGAGGACATCAGTATGCAAAAAATATCCAATGTAAATAATGAAGGGCTTCCTTCGAGTAAAAGCCTTATTAAAGCTACCGCGTTTGCAGTTGTGGCAGCGATCACACTGCTTTTTACGGCCATATTACCTGCTGAATACGGTATTGATCCTACAGGTATAGGCGAGCGTATTGGCTTGACAGTACTAAATACTGCGAGTGCAATTGAAGAAGATGAGGTTGCTGTTACTCCTGATACTGGGAGTTTAAGTACAGGCTTAAACCCTGTCTGGAAAAGTGATATGCAATACCGTGCGGATAGCTTAACGGTAACCTTACAGCCAAATCAGGGCTCAGAACTTAAATCTAAAATGAAAGCGGGTGAGAACTTTTCTTTCAACTGGGAGGTTGAAGGTGGGGTTGTGAACTTCGATATGCACGGTGAAAAAATCAATGATGGGGATCGGTTTACCAGTTATTGGTTGGGTCGTAATGCATCTAGTTCTAAGGGGTCCTTCAGCGCCCCTTTTGATGGCACTCATGGCTGGTATTGGAAAAACAAGGGTACCGAACCCGTCACAATACACCTAACCGTAAGTGGGTTTTATGATGCGTTATACATGCCTTAATAACACTATGCAGATTGTAATAATGGGGGTCAGTATAAATGAGTCAGGGTATCTCTATCCGATGGACTGCTTTGGCTGACTACCGACCTGCTAGGTCGATTTAATACTATATGAGCGTTTGATTATTTCTCTCGCTCCCCTATAGGGTGAATAATATCCGATGGACCTTAAAAAGCAGCCTCCGGGCCACTGCTGTCCCACAATTTTTTAATCATAAAGGGATCCTCATCTGAGGGTCCCTTTTTTGTCGCTCTGGCGGTGACGGGTTTAGCAACTCTTTCAGAGCTTTTCGTTCAAATAAGCTTAGTTGAAGAATCCGCATTACTCTCTGTACGGTCCACCCCTTTTTCGCACAGTGCCGCGCATACGCTAACAAGAGATAGCTGATCATTGCGATCCAGATCTGCGTCATGACTGCATTTTGGGAACTACCTAAAAATGCTTTAATTTTCAGGTTTTGCTTAATCGCTTTGAAGAACAATTCCACCTGCCAACGGTCTTTATAAATAGCCGCAATTGTGCTGGCAGCTAATTTGAAGTTATTAGTTATAAAACGATACTGTCGCTTGGTTTCAGGGCAGGTAAATCCCACTAGGCGCAACTTGGGCGCGCCTTGTTTTTGGGCGTGCTGACTGGTTAGCCTAATACTCTGGTCATAATCAACACCTGCGCTTTGATGGTGTTCGATAACCTCATAGACCGCATTGGGTCTTAAGCGAGTCACGAAGCTAACTTCTTGTTTTGACAGTAATCCATACCAGCTGTAGTCGTTATACCCCTTATCAAATGCAACAATACTGCCTTTCGGAAAACGGAACTGACGGCCTTTGATTAGCTCGCTTTCCAGCCCGTGGCTGAGGGCAGTAAACTCAGGAATGAGTGAGGCGTTATTCAACCCGACATGTAGTTACATAGTCGCTTTAGTTTGGTGGCACTGTGCCCATGGAAAGAGCTTGAGAGACAGGTCGATCACGCTGGCATCTAATGAATAGAGAGGTTTTTTAAAGCGGAACTTATGGTTATTATCCCTTAATGAACAGCGCTGTAGTAGTTTATAAAAGACAGCTTCATAAAGTTCAGCGGGTTGTTTCTCGTTCAGGCGAGATAATGTTGTTCTGGCGATGGGTTTGGCGCCCAGATGATAAAGCTTGTGCTGCTGGCTGCGTAGACTGGATTCAATATCACGCAGACTTTGACGGCCAGAAAGTTGTGACATGGACATCCCAATGAACTGATCCCAGCGAGATGCTGAACGTAATTTTTGCCCCTGGTGATGTTGTTTTGCAAGCGCCTCGAATTCATGTCTCGGCAGAGGTTGCAGCAACTGATGAAAAGCGGTGTTATGATGTGACAAAGCCTGAGTCCTTTGGTTTAACTGGTGTGTGGTAACAACAGTTTACCAGTGGATCTCAGGCTTTTTCATTTACCATCCAAAACTATGGGACAGCAGTGGCCTTCGGGCTGCTTTTTGCGTTACAGGCGTAAACTTAGCTTGCTTTTGGCTCTATAAGGCCCTCTATCGGTCATTTTATTTGGTTATGCAATCAGCTAAGGGCTTCTTTAAAACCCTTCAAAAACGATTATATAAAGCCGAAATTTCCACTATTTTTTACAATAACGTCGATTAGGCGCAACAAGGTCAGGGTATTATCTGTGGTGTTAACTTAGGAGGTAAACGCTTTGTGGTAAGTTGTACTGTTGCTGTCGTGCTGTCGTGCTGTCGTGCTGTCGTGCTGTCGTTGTACTGTTGCACTCGCGGCAATTAAAAGGCATAGCGGCATTGCCCTACTCGTCTTTGGCTACGGAGTTAAAAAAGTGAATAAACTAAATGGTAAGTATTTTATGAGTGGGTATAGAATCCTTCAGCGATAAGATTGTATATCTATGCCTGCTTGCAGAAAGCCTGTGTAGGAAGTGGAAATGGAATTTTTACTTTATGATTGTTTTACGCAAAACACAGATCTGCTTTTAATAAATTCAACCGGCTAAATGTGCGGGGCTCGGTAAAAGTGCTAACGCTATTATGAGAATAATCTTAGCTATAGGAATCAGTCTGCTCGCTACCGTTGCCTTATATCTTTTATATTGGTTAGGCAGTGGGATCGCATCAGATCTTGGCTACCCTCAACGAGGGGGTGTTGGCTGGGGCATTGCTGTGTTCGTAGCCTCATTTTTTATGTTGCCGTCTGCGCTTATATATATGCTGCTTTTACGTAAGAGGACCTCTTCCTGTGTTGTTGCATTAAGCTTAAGTTTTCTTGTATTTCTATTGTTAAGCACATTGTTTATGGG
Organism: Neptuniibacter marinus; assembly: GCF_965223595.1. Taxonomy (NCBI): domain Bacteria; kingdom Pseudomonadati; phylum Pseudomonadota; class Gammaproteobacteria; order Oceanospirillales; family Oceanospirillaceae; genus Neptuniibacter; species Neptuniibacter marinus. Next base: position 290,232 of record NZ_OZ245004.1, read on the forward strand.
AAATCAGTTTAGTGGTGGTTGGTCTCACCCCTATCGTTATATCTATTTTCAATCTTGTGCCTTGCTGGTGTTGAGTTCGTTAGTTGTTGTGCCGTTAGTCTATAAAGCTATCCGGCGGGCTTAAACTAAGCTTACTTTTTAAAGAATTAACTCTTCGTTTTCTAATCTTTCTGTCCTTGTAAAGTTGTTCCCATACCGCCTTGTATCTGCCCTTCTCTCTTTCGAATAACGCTTGTTTCACGTGAAACGTATCAGTTAATTAATAGACACGATTTAGTTGTCGGGCGTCAATAGAAGAGGAATTAGCGTGATGTATATTGCTGATATGTTGGCTTGGTAATGGTGTTGTTTGCTCCTTGAGAAATCCTTTTTTCAAGTCAAATGTTGACTCAAAATCTGTGTGCTACTTGTTCTAATGAACTAGCTGTTTGTGGTTGTTAGTTAATGGGTAGAGGAAATGGACGCGGGATGGCTGGGTCCGTTTAGTCAGTATTAGGCGAAGCAGCAACGCTTTTATTTTTGCTGTAAATTCCAATAAGAGTAAACCTATGAATATTCAAACTCTCTCTATTTTAGCTGCCTCGCTAGGATTTTTAGTGAGCGGAAATATTGCACAGGCACAGGAGCCTATTCAGCCTATTTCTACAGTTAAGGAGATTAACTTAGCTGAAGTTGAACTTGGGAAAAAACTCTATTTTGATCCTCGGTTGTCAAAATCAGGCTTCATTTCTTGTAACTCGTGTCACAACCTGAGTATGGGAGGTACAGATAACCTAAAGACTTCTATTGGGCATAATTGGCAGCAAGGTCCAATTAACTCACCGACTGTATTAAATTCCAGCTTAAATATTGCGCAATTTTGGGATGGCCGTGCTAAAGATCTAAAAGCTCAGGCGAGTGGTCCTATCGCTAATCCTGGTGAAATGGCATCGACCCACACCTTAGCAATTGATGTTTTGGAGTCAATCCCTGCTTACGTTAATGAGTTTAAAGAGGTCTTTGGTAAAGACAAAATTGATATTGATCAGGTGACTCAAGCTATTGCCGAATTTGAAAAAACACTAGTTACACCTAATTCTCGATTCGACCAATGGTTGTTGGGAGATAAGGATGCGATCACCGATAATGAATTAGCGGGTTATAACCTATTTAAAAGCAGCGGTTGTATCGCTTGTCATAATGGCGAGGCTGTTGGTGGTAACTCCTTTCAGAAAATGGGGTTGGTTGAGCCCTATGAGGCAACGAGTGCTGCTGAAGGGTTAGCTGCTGTTACAGGAAAGGATGCGGATCGTTTTAAGTTCAAGGTGCCCACATTACGCAATGTGGAAATGACCTACCCCTACTTCCATGATGGCGAAGCGGAAACAATGACTGAGGCGGTAGATATTATGGGTCGGCTACAGTTAGGGCGAAAGTTTAGTGATGACGAAAATGCGCAGATTGTCGCTTTTTTAAGAACACTAACAGGCGATCAGCCTACTTTTCAGTTGCCGATCTTGCCACCATCTACAGAGACAACTCCTAAGCCTCAGCCCTTTGATTAAATACCTTTCCTGAGTTATTTAGTTGAGCTCTAAACTCGAAGCATATTTTCGGGTTTAGAGCATATATCTTAAGTTTGAATAAATGAGATTATGAGCACCTGAAATGCTTTGGATCAACAGCGGGCAGTCTAGGTTTTAAGCGTTGAAATTAGTCAGATGAAAAGGGATTAGTGCTGGGTTAGGGCGGTCGGTTTTTACTGAGGTGTTTAAACGGAAATAGGTTTTTCATCTGTGGTTCTGTTTATAACGGCCGGAGATTTAAGGCACGCTCATTAGTCAGCATCAGTAAAATACTTTATGTGTTTCACGTGAAACCTTGTTGTTACTTCCTGCGAATTGTTGTTTTTGCCTTCCCTTTAGTTAATCCACAAGTCCGTTCTTTTGCAGTGATCGAAGATTCTCTTGGCTGTTTTGTCCAGTTTGTCTATATCCCCAAGGTTGGGTATTTCGCCCTCCTTTAAATTTTTCTCTTTATCGAGCAGTTCCATATCTAAATAATCTAAGAGCTTTTTAGCACAGCCGGTACAAGGGCCGTTACACATTAATGCAACGGGCATGTCGAATGGAGTTGTCTCTCTGATCTGTTTGATGAGTGTTTGCATGGCTTCTGTGGTATCAGGTTTCATAGCTCCCTCCTCTGTCCTTAATTTACCAAAATTGCAGTATTGGTTTCTAGCCTTATGACAAAGGTGAGTGATATGCCATTAACTTTGTAAGTGAGTGGCGGCCTTTTTAGGTTATGTTTGGATTGTTTATAGGGGCCTATATTGGGCTGCTTTTTTGTATTGATGCTCAGGTTGCGAATGGTAATGAAAACTCAAAACAGGTGCCCTGGTTGAGGGTGCTGCGTACTTTGATGGGACTGTTATGTAGTTCTAAAATCCGCTTCACTATAGCTAAACCTAGCCCTGTTGAATTATGCGCTTCTCTGCTTTTATCTGGGTTGGTGTAAAAGCGCTCGAATATATGGGGTAGATCATCCTGACTTATGCCTGCGCCATTATCGCTAATGCTGATTTTAATTGCCTTTGTTGTGAAGGTCGCTTGGGGTTCTAGTTGGAAAACAATATTCCCGTTTTGAGGGGTGTAAGCGATAGCATTACGAATTAGGTTTTCAAAGACCCGCTGAATAAGGCTGATATCTGCATGCACATTAAGGCTGTGATTGGGGATGATAACTTGGTAGTGAATTCCCTTATCTTTTAGCTCCAGCTCCAACTCTTGTAAGGTATCGTAAACGAGCTCTGCTAAGGAGAAGGTTTCAAATTTTGGGGCTACGTTAAAGGCCTCTAGTTTTGATAGTTCAAATAGATCCCCGATTAACTGGCCTAAACGACTTGTGCTGCTGATCGCTGTTTTTAGATAGTGTAAGCGCTCCTTGTCGGTAAGCTGTTTGTCTTTGATGAATAAAGTTTCTAAGTAGCCTTGGGTCGATGCTAAAGGGGTTCTTAGGTCATGGGATACATTGGCAATCAGTTCACGGCGTGAATTGTCGGCGTCCTTTAGTTGATCAAACTGTTGCTCAATCTGTGCTGCCATCTGAGCAAAGGTTTGTTGTAGTTGGTCGATCTCATCTTTAGCAGGTTGCGGCTTTGAGGGTTTGCTTAGAGATCTATGTTTGCTCTCTAGTGTCTTCCCTAGTTGCTGTTCGGAAAATTGACCTATCCTTTTGCTTGGCTTGCTGAGGGGATTTATCAGTAAGCTAAAGATTAAGAGACCTGCTGTGACGGCAGCTAGACTGATCATAGAAAGGGTCATAACCGCCATAGAGCGGCTGTGGCTGGACTTTATATCTTTACCCATTTCTTGGTGTATCTTGCTGCCTAATACCACGTACAGGTAGCCCTGAGGCGTTCCATTGTTAAGCACTTGGGCGGCGGAAAATATTTTAGTCTGTGTGGGATCGCGAGGGTCAATGCCATGGAGTGGAAATTCAGCATCGCCATTAATAAAGGTTTTAATTGGCCCTAAAGGGATTGTTCTTTGCTGAATACTGGTTTCCGGTAATGCGTGGGCGATGATCCTGCCCGTACTGTCCAGTAGATAAACTTCGGCTATGGGGTTGATGATCATCGCTTGGCGAGAAAGTTTTTTTATCACATCGAGATTAGGCTTTTCGTCATCTTTGTCGATCAGTTCGTAGGCGTCCGTAACGTACATTGCGATACTGGCATTTATCTTCTGGGTTATCTCTTCGTTGTAGCGTTTCATCCAAAATTGGCCAGCAAAGAACATAGCGACACTGGATGATATGAGGATGAGTATAAGTGCAATGGATAGCTTGCTGCTGAGTGTGCGAGTTATGCCTGCACTTAAAGGGGATCGGATAAGCATAGGTTGGCTCATAGGTTAGTGCCTAAGGTTTCCAATTTATAACCTACACCCCAAATGGTGACGATCTGTTTTGGATTGTTCGCGTCCTGCTCTATTTTCGCTCTAAGTCGATTTATATGAGTATTGACGGTATGTTCGTAGCCGTCATGACCATAGCCCCAAACTTGATCTAAGAGTTCTGAACGCCTAAAAACTCGCCCTGGGTGTGAGGCGAAATGTTTGAGTAGATCGAACTCGCGTGCCGTTAGATCGATCTCTTCCTTGCCTAAAAATACACTGCGCTGATCTTCATTTATTGTTAGCTCTCCTGCTTTTATTATTCGCTTGTTGCTGTTGGTTGTTTTATGCATGGCTGCTTCACGGCGAAATACTGCTCGGACACGGGCGATAAGCTCCATTACACTGAAGGGTTTTGTGATGTAATCATCGGCACCTAGATCTAGGCCAAGCACCCTATCCAATTCGCTTGATCTTGATGTGAGTAATAACACAGGTATATAGATTTGCTCTCGCCTAACGCGGCGGCAAATTTCTAACCCTGAAGGTCCAGGAAGTTGTATGTCGAGAATGATTAAATCCCAGCTTTCGGTTAGTGCTTTTTGTAGCCCATCATTACCTTCGCTAGAAAGTGTCACCATCGCGCCTAAATCACCGAGATGAAGATTCAACAGGTCGGCTATATCTTTTTGGTCCTCTACAATTAGTATTTTTTTTGTTTTCCATTGGTATCAGCTCGTAGGTGAGAATCTATTTTTTCTTGTTGTGCTTAGTTGGTATGACAGCTAATTGGTGATTTAATTCTATCGATCAGTTCTCACAGGAGTATCACGAAATATGGGTTATTTGGTTTTTCTGTGATAACTCTGGATAGAATTAACACCTAATTGTTAAATGCCCTTGATACCTTCTCCCGTCCTCTTTTTTAAACTAGTTCCGATCTGAAATTATATGGCGGCCTCTGTTTGGTCGTTTAGACGGAGAGATTTAATGAACAGTTCTAAAGCTAAATTAAGTGCGGTTGTTTCTGCTGTTGTTTTGTCGTCGGTGATGAGTGCGGGCGCTATGGCTGCTGATGGTTTTTACGTGGGTGGCCAGTTGCAGAGCTCTACGTTTGGTCACAGCATCGAACGTAATACGGGTAGCGCTACTAGCCCAAGCATTACTAGTTTTGCAGAAGAAACGGATGTGGCTGTTGGTGTACATCTTGGTTATAAATTGCATTTAACGGATGATGCATTCGTTGTGGCGGAAGCGTTTTATAATGATGAAAATGCTGAGACAACTAACATCAATAATATGCTGCAAACTCAGTTAGAGCTTAATAGCTCTTATGGTATTAACTTTAAAGCTGGGGTTGATGTAACAAGTAAGTTTTCTGTTTACGGAATTGCGGGCGCGACAGTCTTAGATTTTGATATCCACAATAGTTATCCATTTGCCCCGCCTATGCGAAGTGGTGATACGTCAGAAGTTGGCCTGTCTTTGGGGGCGGGCTTTGAATATCAAGTGGATAAGCAGTGGTCAGTTAAGGGTGAGTATATTCAGATCAATGATCTAAGTTTCGATCCTCTACCTGAGGTTGCTGTGCCGGGTAAATTGAATCCTAACGAAGTTGATTTTGACAGTCTTAAGTTGTCAGTGAGCTACGCTTTTTAAGCTTTGCTAACAATAATTCCGTGTAAGCCCCCTTCCTTGCTTTGCGGTTTTTTATAAGACCGACTAGCAGGAAAATTATCTCGGCATTCTTTGTCTTAGTTTTTGAGTGAGTGACTGGAGAGTAAATGCTTTGCGAAGGCGTTAAGATCATCAAAGATTAATGTGTTTTCTGGATGGTTTTTTGCCGAGATTGTTTTCAGTCCTTTACCTGTTTTTACCAAAACCGGCTGGCTATTGAGTTCGCATCCTGCGACAAGATCGCGGGCACTGTCACCAATGGTGTATGAGCCTGACAGATCTGAAAGCTCAAAGGTCTCTGCAATTTTTTTAAACATGCCAGGAAGTGGTTTGCGGCATTCGCAATTATCGTCAGGGCCGTGAGGGCAGTATTCTATTGTGTGTATGATTCCGCCCTTTTTACTGACTAGATTCGTTAGCTTCTTATGCATTGCATGTAGCGTGCTTTCATCAAAATAATTTCTGGCTAGTCCTGATTGGTTGGTTGCCACACAAAGGGTGTAACCGCCTTTTGATAGGTCAGCGATCGCTTCGATACTTCCTTTGATTGGAAGCCATTCCTCTAGTGATTTTACATACTGGTCTGAGTCTTCGTTGATGACACCATCACGGTCAAGAATAATAAGTTTGTTTGGATCGATAAGTGCCATAGTTTTTGCCATTGTTAAGTTGGTCTGTGTTTCACGTGAAACGTCAATAAAAAAGCCGGCGTAATGGCCGGCTTTTATTATAACTGAGTGCGGAGTCTTATCCGAGAACGGAGATGTCTGCTACACCCAAGAATAGAGCGCGAAGCTGACTAAGCAGTGCTAGACGATTATTTTTAACCGCCTCGTCATCAGCCATAACCATTACGTCTTCGAAGAATGCATCAACAGGCGCGCGAAGGCCTGCTAGTGATTCTAGGGCTTCTTGATATTTACCTTCGGCAAATAGTGGCGCTAGAACTGCTTTCTGTGCATCAATTGCGCTTGCTAACGACTTCTCTGCTGCTTCAGATAGAAGAGCTGGATTAACATCAGATATGCCAGTTACACCCTGTTTGGAAAGGATGTTGGATACACGCTTGTTGGCTGCTGCCAATGCGTTGGCTTCTGTTAGACTGCGGAAATGATTCACGGCTTTGACGCGACGATCAAAATCTAACGGACGAGTAGGTTTGATTGCCAGTACAGCCAAGAACACTTCGGCATTGATCTTTACATCTTCATACCATGCGCGGAATCGCTCAAGCATAAAGTCGAGAACTTTATCTTCCAAGCCATCACGAGCCGGTAAGCTTGTGTGGTTGTTGGCAGCGATAGTTAATAGTTCGCGAAGATCTAAATCAAGGTTGCGATCTACAATAATACGTAGAACACCTAAAGCCGCACGACGTAAAGCAAAAGGATCTTTAGACCCTGTCGGTGGCTGATTGATACCGAAAAGCCCTGTTAGAGTGTCCAAGCGATCCGCAATGGCTACAGCGATACCAGGTGCTGTTTCTGGTAGTTCATCACCAGAAAAACGTGGCATGTATTGTTCGTTTTGGGCAAGCGCCACCTCTTTATCTTCGCCATCGTTTAGCGCGTAGTGGTAACCCATTAGGCCTTGCAGGTCGGTGAACTCATAAACCATATCTGTCATTAGATCGGTTTTTGCTAAAAGCCCTGCCCGTTCTGCTTTGGCTTGATCTTCACCGAGTACGGAAGCCACTTTACCAGCAAGGGTGCTGATACGTGACGCTTTATCATGCAGAGTGCCGAGGTCTTTCTGGAAGACAATGCTTTTTAATTTTTCAACGCGGGACTCAAGTGTGTTCTTCTTGTCGGTCTCAAAAAAGAATGCCGCGTCGGATAGACGTGGGCGAATAACTTTTTCATTCCCTTCTATAACCTGCTGCGGATCGTTTGAAACGATATTGCAGATGGTTGTGAAGTTCGGCAGCAACTTGCCTTCGCTGTCTAAATGATGGAAATATTTCTGATGCTCTTTCATTGAAGAGATCAGTGCTTCCGCAGGTACATCTAAAAAGCGCTCTTCAAAACGACCGGTTAGAGCAACGGGCCACTCATTCAGTGCGGTTACTTCATCCAGTAGATCCTCATCTATTTGAGCAGTGGCGCTGATTTTTTCACCCTCAGCAATGACTTGCTGGCGAATTAGTTCAAGACGTTCTTCGTAATCCGCAATGACCATGCCGGGTGTTTTTAGCGTTGCCGCATATTCAGATGGTGTGATTAACTCAATATCGTTGTTGTAATGGAATCGGTGACCACGGGTTTTGCGCCCTGATTTAAGCCCTAGAATTTCACAATCAATAACGTCATCGCCTAATAGCATCACTAGCCAGTGAACCGGACGGACAAACTCAACCCGTGAAGAACCCCAACGCATACGTTTAGGGATAGGTAGTTTGTTTAGTGAGTTTTCAACTAAGGTTGGAAGAAGAAGTGCTGTTGCTTTCCCCTCTTCTGTATTGCGGAAGTTGAAGTAATCACCTTTATCCGTTGAGATGGTTTCTAACTGATCGGCGCTAACACCGCAAGAACGGGCAAAGCCTTCGACAGCCTTTTCTGGTGCTTTCACTGATGGGCCGCGACGCTCAATATCTCGGTCGGCCTGTTTCTCATCTAGTGCGCTAATCAGTACAGCAAGTCTGCGTGGTGAAGCGTAGCTTTTAACGTCGCCAAAACCTACACCCGCTTCTTTTAGACCCGAGGTAATGCCTTGGGTAAACGCGTTAGACAGCGTTTTAAGTGCTTTAGGTGGTAGCTCTTCGGTACCTAGTTCTACGAGAAAATCCTGATGTGACATTATTTGCTCTCCTCGCAGTTAGCCAGTACTTCCTGACGAATTGCTTCAGGTGCTAGCGGGAATCCAAGTTCTTTACGCGTATTGAAATATGCGTTTGCAACTTCACGTGCCAAAGTACGTACACGTAGAATAAAACGTTGGCGTTCAGTTACTGAGATCGCATGGCGAGCATCTAATAAATTGAAGGTATGAGATGCCTTTAGAACCTGTTCGTAAGCGGGTAGAGGTAACGGCTTTTCAAGTTGAAGTAGCTTGTTACACTCAGCTTCGCAATGATCGAATAGTTCAAATAGTTTAGGTACATCGGCATGTTCGAAGTTGTAAGTAGATTGCTCAACTTCGTTTTGGTGGAATACATCGCCATAAGTAACGACTGTGCCATCTGAGTTTTTAGCCCAAATAAGATCGTATACGCTATCAACATTTTGTAGATACATAGCAATACGTTCTAAACCGTAGGTGATCTCACCAGTAACAGGGTAGCATTCAAGCCCACCGGCTTGTTGGAAGTAGGTGAACTGAGTCACTTCCATGCCGTTAAGCCATACTTCCCAGCCAAGGCCCCAAGCGCCCAGAGTTGGTGATTCCCAGTTGTCCTCTACGAAACGAACATCATGGATACCTAGATCTACACCCATGTGTCGGAGAGAGCCAAGGTAAAGCTCCTGAATGTTATCTGGGGATGGTTTCAGTACAACTTGGAATTGGTAGTAATGCTGAAGACGGTTAGGGTTTTCACCATAACGGCCATCGGTTGGTCGGCGGCTTGGCTGAACATAAGCCGCGCGCCAAGTTTCTGGTCCGATGGCACGAAGAAAAGTAGATGGATGGAAGGTGCCAGCACCAACCTCCATATCAAGCGGTTGTACGATCACACAACCCTGCTCTGCCCAGTATTCCTGGAGAGCAAGGATCAGCCCCTGAAATGTGCTTACGTCTGGGGTTGCCTTATCAGTCACAGAGTTCACCATTGTAAAATTGGCCGAAAAATTAGCCGGCAATTATACAACAAAAAATGATCAATCGGTCTTAGGAATGCAGAGAAGATGGTATAAAAAGGGTGTTTTAGTGAAAAGATTGAGCAGAACTATAGTCTGCCCAATCTCAAGGTGGAAAATTAGTAATCTAAACAGAGGTATTTAAGGGTCTCAATAACCTGTTCGGTGTTTTCTGCAACGGCATGAGCACAGGCATCGATCTCTTTGAGTGGATGGGTTAGTTCTGGTGCGTGTTCCACAATAAGCGATTTTCCATTAGCAATAGCAAAGCCCGCATCAAAAGCTGCATTCCATTGGCGGTATTTATTGCCAAAACGAACAATCACTATATCTGCGCGTTTGATAGCGGTCATGTGGCGCATAGTATTCATTTTTGCTGATTTGTGATCGGTCCAGAATTTGGACTCTTCAGGGCCTAAAATTTCGGTAGCGCAACCATCACTTGATTCATGGTCTGTGTTGGGTGTTAAGACGTCGATCGGTAGGCCGTTTTGATTAATAGCTTTTTTGATCTGGTCGCGCCAGTCGGAATGAATTTCGCCAGAAAGGTATACGGTATAACGCATGGTTTAGGTCTCAACTTTTTAATAACTTAAAATCTATTTTACAGGTTATTTATCGTTTCCAGAATATAGGTGTAAATAATACAAGCAGTGTAAATACTTCTAATCGTCCTAGCAGCATTGCAAAACAAAGCACCCATTTTGCTGGCTGATTTAAGTCACCGTAATGGGTTGAAACCCCACCAAGGCCAGGACCTAAATTGTTCAAGGTTGCACCTACGGCTGACCAAGCTGTTACTTGATCTAAACCGGTAGCGAGTAATGCAAGTAGCATGACAACGAATACGATCATATAAACCGAGAAAAATCCCCAGACCGCTTCTAATACGCGATCGGATACGGGCTTTTTACCCAGTTTAACGGGAATAATCGCGTTAGGGTGAACGAGACGTTGAATCTCACGATAACCCTGTTTGAGTATAAGTAAAACACGTATCACTTTCATACCGCCGCCGGTTGAGCCTGCACAGCCGCCGGCAAAGGTGGCGACGAAGAGAAGAAATGGCAGCATGACTGGCCAGTGGGCAAAGTCAGCAGTCGCGAATCCGGTTGTTGTGGCGATAGAGACTACCATGAAGAGAGCTTTACGAAGAGACTCTGCAGGCTCATAAGTATTAGTGACGATTAAGGCTATAAGGGCAATTATTGTGATGCCGACCAATGTTGAAAGGTAAAATTTAAATTCGGGGTCTTTAAAATAATGGCTGATAGAGCGTTGGCGCCAAGCAAAGAAGTGTAAACCGAAGTTAGCGGTCGAGACAATCATAAAGAACACGCAAATCAGCTCTATAGTGACTGAATTGAAGTGACCAATACTGGCATCGTGGGTTGAAAATCCACCAATCGCGACGGTGGAGAAGCTATGACTCACCGCGTCAAATACGTCCATGCCTGCTAGCCAATAACCTACACCACAAACGATTGTTAGGGATAGATAGATATACCAAAGGGCTTTGGCAGTTTCAGTAATACGCGGCGTAAGTTTAGAATCTTTTACCGGCCCAGGTATCTCTGCCCTGTATAGCTGCATGCCCCCGATACCCAGCATTGGCAGAATCGCCACAGCTAATACGATGATACCCATACCGCCTAACCATTGGAGTTGTTGACGATAGAAAAGAATCGATTTAGGGAGATAATCAATACCGGTTATAACGGTTGCTCCGGTGGTGGTTAAACCAGACATAGATTCAAACACAGCATCGACGAAAGAGAGGTGGGGATCCTCCGTGATCATAAAGGGGAAAGCCCCAAAAAAACCTAACACTGCCCAGAATAATACTGTGATTAAAAAACCATCTCGCGTGCGAAGATCTTGTCTAACACGGTAAACCGGAATCCAGATAATAAACCCGGTTATTAGTGTGATAAAAAAACCAGCGATAAATGCGAATTCAGCGCCGTCCGCGTAAATATATGAGATAGCTAAAGGCGGCAACATGGAAAAGCTGAATATCATCAGCAAAATACCAAGAATGCGCAGAATTACTTTGTAATGCATTTGATCAATTACCGCTTAGAAGAAAGTTAAGCCAACTTGGAAAAGTCGCTCAACCTCTTTAATTCGTCGTTTGTCTACAAGGAATAAGATCACATGGTCGCCACTTTCCACGACAACATCATCGTGAGCGATTAGTACTTGATCGTTACGAACAATAGCTCCAATGGTTGTGCCTTCAGGTAGCTTGATCTCTTCGATAGCTTTACCTACTACCTTTGATGATGAGCTATCGCCATGGGCAACCGCCTCTAAGGCTTCTGCTGCGCCTCGTCGTAAAGCATGTACTGCAACAACATCACCTCGTCGCACATGGGTTAGCAGTGCGCCAATAGTTGTTTGTTGGGGGGATATGGCAATATCTATGGCGCCGCCTTGTACTAGATCTACATAAGCGGGGTTATTGATAAGGGTCATTACTGTGCGAACACCTTGGCGCTTTGCGAGCATTGAGGCCATGATGTTGGCCTCATCATCGTTAGTCAGAGCGCAAAATACATCGGTATCTTCGATATTCTCTTCGATTAGAAGCTCTCTATCGGAGGCGCTTCCTTGAAGTACAATGGTTTTATCTAAGGTGCGGGCCAGTTTGTTACAGCGTTCGAGGTTCCGTTCAATAATCTTTACTTGGTAGCGATCTTCTATAGATTCCGCTAAGCGGGCACCTATATTACCGCCACCGGCGATGATGATTCGTTTGTAGGGATTGTCGAGGCGGCGTAGCTCGCTCATTACTGCCAAAATATCTTTCCGTGCAGCGATAAAGAAGACTTCATCGTCTGCTTCAATCACTGTATCCCCTTTGGGGATAATGGGGCTGCCACTACGGAAAATAGCTGCAACGCGGGTATCAACGGCGGGCATATGTGCACGTAGATAAGATATTTCGCGTCCTACCAGTGGGCCGCCATAATAGGCTTTTACTGCTACAAGTTGTGCTTTTCCATCGGCAAAATCGAGAACCTGTAAGGCGCCTGGGTTTTGAATAAGGCGTTTGATATGTTTGGTAACTAAAAATTCAGGGCTGATTCGCACATCAATTGGAATGCCTGTTTCACCAAAAATTTTCTGGTTTTTATTGAGATAGTCATGCTCGCGAACACGGGCGATTTTTGTTGGTGTGTTGAACAGTGTTTGTGCAATCTGACAGGCGAGCATATTAACTTCGTCAGAATTGGTAACTGCAATCAACATATCAGCATCTACCGCACCGGCTTGTTCTAGTACCGTTGGATATGAGGCTTTGCCTTCGATGGTACGAATATCGAGTCTGTCTTGAAGCTCTCGCAGTCGATTCGTATCAGTGTCGACGACAGTGATGTCGTTATCTTCTCGGGCTAAATTCTCAGCCAGTGTGCCACCAACTTGCCCGGCACCTAGAATAATAATCTTCATTATCAGCCTTTTACTGCTGCTAGAGGCGGTAGAGTCGCCGTTTTAGTGAGCTTACTCTGTTTTTCCAGCAGTGCATAATAGAAACCATCATGGCGATTGATTTGTGGAAATAATTGACGTCCATGCTCGCGGGCAATTCCCCAAGGTGCATCAATTTTTATCTCTGTTACATTGTCTGTTTGTGCAATAAAGCGCTTTATCTGTCGCTCATTCTCTTGCGGGAAAATGGAGCAAGTTGCATAGAGTAATTTTCCGCCGGGTTTGAGCATCGACCAGCAGTTTTCTAAGATAGATAATTGTAGTTTAGATGTTTCATGAATATCTTCACCTTGGCGTAAATATTTAATATCTGGATTGCGTCTAATAACGCCGGTGGCTGAACAGGGTGCATCTAATAGAATTCGATCGTAGAGTGTTCCGTCCCACCACTCTTGATGTGAAGCGTCAGCAATAATTACATTGGCATCTAAATCTAAGCGCTCTAGGTTTTCCTCGATTCGCCCTGCTCTTCTCTCTTCTAGTTCAACGGCATCAACGGAGGCTAGAGCGGGTTCGCTTTCCAATAGGTGGCATAGTTTTCCACCTGGGGCCGCGCAAGCATCGAGAACGGTTTGACCTGCCTGCAAATCTAGTAGTTGGGCCGATAGTTGGGCCGCCTCATCTTGCACACTAAAGGCGCCTTCCTCATAACCGGGCAGTGATTCAATATTTAATGAGGTGGATAGGCGAATTCCTGTGGGACTAAATTCGGTTTTCTCTGCATCAACGATGGGTTCAAGCTGAGTTAAATAGCGTTCTCTATCTGTTTTGAGTGCGTTGATTCTTAACGTTAGAGGGGCTTGTTCATTGTTGGCTTTTAGGATCTGTTGCCAATGATCCGGCCAGTTGTTTTTTAATTTAGCGATCATCCACTCGGGGTGGTTAAATTGGTAAGATTCGTTGTCTGATAATGAGTCGATCAACTCCTCTTGTTCCCGTTGAAAGCGACGTAAAATGGCATTAACAACTTTACCTGCCCACTCCTTATCTAAATCCCTGCAAGCCTCAACACTTTCACTAATGGCTGCATGGGCGGGAATGCGTGTATATTGAAGTTGGTATAAACCTAGTAACACAATCGCTTTAATATCTATATCGCGGAATTTGAAAGCGCGATTTTGAAGCAGTTTTATTATGCAATTTAACTGCGGGTGGTGACGCATAGTGCCATAGCAGAGTTCGCGAAGTAAGGCGCGATCTTTCTCTGGGCAACGTCGCTCAATGGCGGGAAGCTGGGTGTTGAGTGAACCTTTGTTTTGTAATAAAGGAGTCAACACTTGAGCGGCTAAGACACGGACATTGGATGTCATTATAGTTATCCTAGTTGTACGCCAGCACTAAACTGTTCACGTTTAGAGTTGAGTACTGAAGCTGCATCCATAGGTTTTTTACCGGGGAGTTGCAGCCTCTTTATTTTGATAGCCCCTTCCCCGCAGCCAACAACGATGCTTTTTTTATCAGAGGGAAGAATTTGTCCTGCAGCACCTTGTTGATCTAGTCGTTCGCATTCAAGCAACTTAACTGTTTCACCTTCTAGCTGGAAAGTAACCGCTATACGTGGGCTCAATGCGCGAATCTTTAGATCAATAGCTTCTGCTGATTGGTTCCAGTCGATCACGCCCTCTTCTTTGCTGAGCTTGTGGGCATAAGTTGCTAACTCATTATCTTGCATTTCAGCAGCAATGTTTCCTTCACATAGGCCGTTTAATGTTTCAATTAAGGCGGTTGCACCTATGCCACTTAAACGATCAAAAAGGGACGCTGCTGTATCTGTTTCATTTATAGGTGTTGCGGCTTTTAAAAGCATGTTGCCGGTATCTAAACCTTCATCCATCTGCATGATGGTGACGCCGGTTTCTGCATCACCGGCTAACATAGAGCGTTCTACAGGGGCGGCACCTCTCCAGCGTGGCAGAAGTGAGCCATGCACATTAATACAGCCTAAACGGGGAGTTTCTAAAATAGAGGGTGGTAAGAGCATTCCATAAGCAACAATAACCATAATGTCGGCTTCAAGGTTAGCAAGTACTTGCTGTTCCTCCTCGGTTTTTAAGCTGGTGGGCTGGAAAACAGGGATATTGTGGGCTTCGGCAAGGTCTTTTACGGGCCTTGGGGCGATCTGATTTTTGCGTTTCCCTTTTTTATCAGGCTGGGTATATACCGCTATTACTTGGTGTTCGCTATCAAGCAGCGCCTGTAAATTGTACGCGGCAAAGTCTGGCGTTCCTGCAAAGACGATACGAAGTGGGGTATTAGCCATAAAAAGTTATCCAAATCAAATAAAACAGGCCTGCGGTGTTAAGCGCAAGCCTGAGAATAGAGTGTAGTCGATTGCGCTTATGCGTGCTTTGCCATTTTGTGCTGCTTTTCAAGCTTACTCTTAATGCGATTGCGCTTAAGCATGGAGAGGTAATCTACAAAGAGTTTGCCATTTAAATGGTCTAATTCATGTTGAATACAAACCGCTAAAAGGTCGTCAGCAATAAGTTCGTATGGCTCACCATTGTAATCGAGCGCCGTTAACTTAACTTTTTGTGGGCGCTGTACATCTTCATAGAAGCCAGGAACAGATAAGCAGCCTTCCTGATATTTGTGTAACTCTTCTTCAAGTATTTCAAATTCAGGGTTAATCAGAATTAAAGGCTCGTTTTGTTCTTCTGAAATATCGATAGTAACAATACGCTTATGAATATTTACCTGCGTTGCTGCTAAACCTATGCCGGGGGCGGCATACATAGTTTCGAGCATGTCATCAATTTGAGCACGTACGGCATCATCAACCGTTTCTACAGGTTCTGCGATAGTACGCAGGCGAGGATCTGGGTATTCTAGAATGGTTAATATTGCCATGGTTTAATGTCTATTCTACAGTTGTGTGAGGCTATCTAGCAGGTATCTCTCATTGATACATGCTAACGTTAGAAAGAAAGTAACTTTGTTTCTAATTAAATTGCTCGATTTTTCAGCAGATTGGCCGAAATAATATGTCGAGATCGATAGCGAAAAATATTATTCTGCCTATTATACTGATTAGAACGCTCAATGCATTGTCGTTACCTCATTAGCTTGATAGTTTTATGGCTTGGGGTAATAAGGGAACTGGACATGAAAAAATTGTTATGTGGATTACTTGCCTTTGTGGTGCTTTCTATTACGCATGTTAGTGCTGAAACACGCGAGGATAGTTTGCTTCTTCGTGATGACTATCCACAAGAATATGTTGTTGTTAAAGGCGATACTTTATGGCACATATCGGGGCGCTTTCTGCAAAGCCCTTGGAAGTGGCCTGAAGTTTGGGGCGTAAACCCACAAGTTGATAATCCGCACCTTATTTACCCTGGTGATGTTATCTATTTAACTTGGGTGGATGGTAAGCCTCGCCTTGGTGTTCGTCGAGATAGTGGAATCTATCCTCGTGCGCGAACCTCTCCGCTAGATCAGGCTATCCCTGCGATACCCCTACGCGATATTATCAGCTTTTTGAATGATAACCGTGTGCTAGAGGAAGATATTCTCAAGGATGCACCTTATGTATTAGGTGGTAAGAGTGCACGCATCATCGCCGGTGCGGGTGATCGTATTTATGCTCGAGGTAGTTTGTTAGAAGAGCAGCGTCGACAAGGCATCTATCGTGCAGATGGCGAATACGTAGATCCTGATACGGAAGAGGTTTTAGGTTTCGAGCTAACTAAAGTAGCGGATGCTGATGTGAAAACTCACACAGAGGATGTTATTACCCTTGATGTTGTGAAATCTAAAAAAGAGATTCGAGTATTGGATCGAGTGGTACCGACCGAAGAGGTTCGTATACAGTCTATCTTTTATCCTCAACCCTCTCCTGATGGAATTGAAGGTAAAATTCTTAAAGTGCTTGGTGGTGTTAGAGATGGTGGACAGTTCAATGTTGTTGCCATTAACCGCGGTGTCCGTGAAGGTTTAGAGCCTGGGCATGTTTTTGCTATTTACCGTAAAGGTGAGCGTCTTAAGGATCCTGTGACTAAAGAGTTCGTCACTTTGCCTAGTGAACGCTCGGGCGAATTGATGGTGTTTAAAGTATTCGAAAAAGTAAGCTATGGTTTAGTTATGCAAAGCACAGATGTCGTTTCTATTGGCGATACTTTGCGCCAACCATAATTTAAGGAAATAAAAATGACGGCAGATCCAAGGGACTGGATCGCCGTTGCCGCCCTGCCCAGCCTTGGGCCGGCTTCGATTAAAACGTTATGGGAGAAAGGCTGGACGCCAGAAAAGCTTCTTAACGCGCCTTTAATCGAATGGCAGCGGTTAGGTCTTAAACAGAAAACTATAGATGCGCTGTGTGAATATCAGAGCTCCTCTCAAGGGCTTGTTCATCAAGCTATAGATACTGCGTTGCAGTGGCAAGCATCTTTTGATGACGCATATATCCTACCTATCACCGACTCTGATTATCCCCAATTACTTCGTGAAATTTATGATCCTCCTCCTATTCTGTTTGTTCGTGGGAATGTTCAAGCACTTAATCTACCCCAGATAGCGATTGTCGGTAGTAGGAACGCGTCTGTAAGTGGTTTAAAGCAAGCTTATGGGTTTGCCTTAGAATTCGCTAAAAATGGCGTTGTTGTTAATTCGGGATTGGCTTTGGGGGTTGATGCCGCGGCCCATAAGGCGTGTATTGATATTGAGAAGCCTACTGTCGCTGTTTTTGGTACCGGCATTGATCGGATCTATCCAGCCCGAAATCGATCGTTAGCTGTAGATATTTTAAGAAACGGAGGTGCTTGGGTAAGTGAATTTTTCTTAGGCTCCCCTCCTATAGCGCCCCATTTTCCAAAAAGAAATCGCTTAATTAGTGGTATGAGTGTAGGTGTGCTGGTTGTTGAGGCTGCTCCGAAAAGCGGATCTTTAATTACAGCTAGAATGGCGATGGAGCATGGTCGAGAGGTTTTTGCCCTACCGGGCCCATTAAATAATCCTTTAAGTCGAGGTTGCCATTTGCTAATTAAAGAGGGGGCAGTATTGGTAGAAACAGCGCAAGAGATGATTGATCAACTTGCGCCCTTATTAGGTTATTATCTAAATGAGGAGTTTGATCAAAATAGAGGAAGCCCAGACAATAGTGCCCAGAGTAATTTACTGGTTGAATTGAGTGGTGCCGAGAGCCGCGTTTTAGAACAGATAGGCTATGAGGTTTGTTGCATAGATGAGCTAAGTGTTCAAAGTGGTTTAAGCATTGCTGAGTTGAGCCAGCTACTTGTCTCTATGGAATTGAAAGGCGTTATAGAGCAAAGAGAGGGTGGTTATATTAAGTGCTAAAAGAGCTTGGATCGCCTAACATGAAATAAAAAGGAATATCAGTCGATTTTTCTATATATTTTTCGTCTATATCTATGACCGAACAGTTGTTGCAAAGCAGGCTTTGAACATTTAGTGTTCAGCATCCTAACTTAACTATCCGAGAGAGACATGAGCAAACCATTCCTTGCTATTCTAATGGGGTCGGATTCTGACCTACCTGTAATGACCGCTGCGGTTGACGTATTGCGCTCATTGGACGTTGCGTTCGAAATTAAAGTTAGCTCTGCACACCGTACTCCGGTTCAGACGCATGATTATGTTAAAGATGCCGATGCTCGTGGTGCTGTAGCTTTTATTTGTGCTGCCGGCATGGCTGCTCATTTAGCAGGAGCCGTAGCTGCGAATACAACTAAACCTGTTATTGGTGTGCCAATTAATTCATCGCTTGATGGTTTAGATGCATTGCTTTCTACTGTTCAGATGCCGGGCGGCATTCCTGTTGCTACAGTTGCTATAGGCAAAGCTGGCGCTAAAAATGCTGCCTACCTGGGTGCACAGATTATGGCTGTAGCGGATGCTGATCTTGCGGAACGTTTAAAGCAAGAGCGACAAGCTAATACTGATTCTATTGTTGCAAAAGATGCAGCACTGCAGGAAAAGCTCCAGAACGGTGAACTGTAATAAGAATTTAGGCTGGTGGCATATTCACCAGTCTGTTCGGGCGATAGAACATGGAGGTGTTATCGCCTATCCTACCGAAGCGGTTTGGGGATTAGGGTGTGACCCTTTTAACCAAGACGCAGTCTCCCACCTGCTCAAAATTAAACGACGCCCTGTCGATAAAGGGCTTGTTTTGGTTGCGGGAAACCTGTCTCAAATACAATTTCTGTTAGATGACCTCAGTGCGGAAGAATACGATAAAGTAACGGCTAGTTGGCCGGGGCCTTATACGTGGGTTTTACCGGACAAAAAAGATATAATCCCCAGATGGATTAAAGGGAAACATAGCTCAGTTGCTGTAAGAGTGAGTGATCACTTACTTGTTAAAAGCTTAACTGAAGCTTACGGATCTTTCATTGTTTCCACTTCTGCTAATCCTTCAGCTCATTGTCCGGCCAAAGATATATTGAGAGTAAATACTTACTTCGGCAGTGAGCTTGATTATGTTTTGCCTGGTTGCTTAGGCGGATTGTCTCAGCCAACCCAAATTAAAGATTTAAAATCGGACCGTATCGTTAGGGTCTGAATATATAAGTGAGTGAGTACTATGTCCGCCCCAAATATCGAAGCTGTAAAAGAATATCTGTTAGGCCTTCAGGACGCTATTTGTGATGCCCTTGAAAAGGTTGATGGCGGTGGTGAATTCTTTGAGGACGAATGGCAGCGTGAAACAGGCGGCGGTGGGCGAACTCGAGTATTAGCGGATGGAGCCATCATTGAAAAAGGCGGGGTTAACTTCTCCCATGTTTTTGGTGATAAGTTACCGGGCTCTGCTACTGCACATCGACCTGAGTTGGCCGGGCGTAACTTTCAGGCGATGGGTGTTTCCTTAGTTATCCATCCAAGAAACCCTTACATCCCTACTTCGCATGCTAACGTACGCTTCTTTATTGCAGAAAAAGAAGGGGAAGATCCTGTTTGGTGGTTTGGTGGTGGTTTTGATTTAACGCCTTACTATGGCAATGATGAAGACTGTAAATTTTGGCATCAAACCGCTAAAGACGCATGTGACCCGTTTGGCGAGGATATCTATCCACACTTTAAAAAATGGTGCGATGAGTATTTTCATCTGAAGCATCGTGATGAGCCAAGAGGAATAGGCGGGTTATTTTTTGATGATCTAAATGAGTATGGTTTCGAAAAAAGCTTTGCTTTGATGCAATCTATTGGTAACGCTTATAGTAAAGCTTACATCCCAATTATTGAGCGTAATAAAGGTAAGGAGTACGGCGAGCGTCAACGGGATTTCCAACTACATCGTCGTGGACGTTATGTTGAATTTAATCTTGTGTATGATCGCGGAACGCTTTTTGGTCTTCAGTCTGGCGGGCGCACAGAGTCAATTTTAATGTCACTGCCTCCCGAAGTGCGTTGGGGCTATGATTGGAAACCCGAAGCAGGCACTGAAGAATCTGTTCTATATGAGCGTTATTTAAAACCTACAGATTGGTTGAATGTTTAACATTACGCAAGCAATGTAAAGAGTCCAGATATATGACAGATCGTTATGCCGTTTTTGGTAACCCTATATCGCATTCAAAGTCACCGCAGATTCATACGGCTTTTGCTGAAAATACAGGTCAAGATTTGATCTATGAGGCGATTGCTGTAGCGGAAGATAAATTTGCTGAAACTGTTGAATCATTTTTATCCGGTGATGGGCAGGGGTTGAATATCACTATACCCTTCAAGCAGGAAGCTTGGGCGTTAGCTACCGTGCGATCTCCTCGTGCAGAACTTGCCGGAGCAGTGAATACACTCTATCGCGATGAGCAGGGGCAGCTCTGTGGTGATAACACTGATGGTGTAGGTATGGTGCAAGATATTGTGCGTAACCATGGCGGCAAGATTGAAGGTAAGCGGGTTCTTATTCTGGGTGCTGGTGGTGCGGTGAGGGGCGTGTTGCAGCCTGTTTTAGAGCAGAAGCCACAGCGATTAGTGATTGCAAACCGAACTGTTTCAAAAGCGGTTGAATTGGCCGAACTGGTTGCTCATTTAGGTAATGTTTCCGGATCTGGATATGATACATTGGGTGGACAATGTTTTGATTTGATTATCAATGGGACCGCTGCAAGCCTTCAGGGAGAAGTGCCTCCCATTCCTGATTCTGTTTTAGCTGATCATGCTTGGTGCTATGACATGATGTATTCCGCCTCCCCTACTGCTTTTTGTCAGTGGGCTTCAGATAAAGGCGCAGAAAAATCAATTGATGGATTAGGTATGCTCGTTGAGCAAGCCGCACAATCCTTTCAAATATGGCGCGGAATTGAACCTGATTCTCAGTCGGTAATTAAACAGCTTCGTAATCTATTAACTGATTGATTTTAATACAACTGTTATCTTTCCTTGTTTTTCCATCAGAGCTTGCAAGCGGCGCTTCTGGGGGGTATAACTTCAAGAAACACAGGTAAAAATTGTGATTTCTTAATGACCCCAGTCATCAGCGGGAGCGCCATATGGTAACGGAAACCCGACTATCCACTGAGCAGCTCTATTGTAGCTGTGATCCTGAAC
Organism: Neptuniibacter marinus; assembly: GCF_965223595.1. Lineage (NCBI taxonomy): Bacteria > Pseudomonadati > Pseudomonadota > Gammaproteobacteria > Oceanospirillales > Oceanospirillaceae > Neptuniibacter > Neptuniibacter marinus. The sequence continues at coordinate 311,584 of NZ_OZ245004.1, forward strand.
TACTACCTTTTAAAACCACATCAACACTTGAACCTTTTACCGGCTTTTTTGGGCAGGATCGGGCGCTTGAGGCGATGGAGTTTGGTATTGGTATGCGCCGTCCAGGTTATAACCTGTTTGTTATGGGAACGCCTCATACTGGACGCTTTTCTTTTGCTATGGAAAACCTAAAAGCGGTTGCCAAAAAAGAGAAGAAACCGACCGATTGGATCTACCTTAATAATTTAAAAGATAATCGCCACCCTTTGGCCATCAGTTTTCCCGCCGGGAAGGCACAGCAGTTTAAGCGTGATATTAAACATATTATTGAAGGCGCTTTAACTGAGATGCCCGCGGCGTTTGAAAGCCCAACTTATCAGCGCATGAAAAGTAAAATCGAGCGCGATTTTAATCGTTATTATGATCATGCGATTGATGCCGTTGAGCGCGAAGCGCGTGAACACAGTATTGCTGTCTATAGAGATGCTGGGACTATAGGGTTTACTCCCGTTGCTGATGGGCAGGCAATGGATGAGGCAGCTTTTTCTCAGCTAACTGAAGAGGCACGAGCTGGATTTACTCGAGCTATTTCTGAGTTAGAAGATCAGCTAAATGAAGCACTAACTGGCTTGCCTCAATGGCGTCGTGAAGCGGCGGAAAAGTTAAAAAACCTTGATCGAGACACAACTAGAGAAGCGATCTCCCCCCTATTCCAACCGATTAAAGAGAAATATGCCAATCTCTCTGCAGCCATGGACTATTTGGCTGAGATGGAAAACTCGTTGGTCAAAAACTGTAGTGAAATTGTCGGTGATGACAAAGTTTTAGAACCTGTAACTGATGCTGCCCGACGTAACTATATGGAAAGCAATTACGGGGTTAATCTGCTAGTTGATAATGTTAAAACCAAAGGCGCTCCCGTTGTTTACGAGGCTCATCCGAGTTATGAGAATCTATTTGGCCGCGTTGAATATAATACGGAGATGGGTGCGCTATCGACCAACTATAAGCTTATTCGTCCTGGTGCATTACATCAGGCTAATGGCGGTTATTTGGTTATGGAAGCGGAAAAATTATTGGAGCAGCCTTTTGTCTATGGTGCATTGAAACGAGCACTGAAATCCCACGAGATTAGTATCGAAAGTCCTGCCAGTGAATATACAGGGATCAGTACTATCACCCTGTTGCCGCAAGCGGTGCCTTTGACAGTAAAGATTGTGCTAGTCGGTTCTCGTGATATTTATTACTTATTACAAGAGCTCGACCATGACTTTGAAAAGATGTTCAGAGTGGTGGTCGACTTTGATGAGGATGTAAAACGTACACCTCAGATGGTACGCAGTTATGCACGGCTAATGAAAACTTTAGCTGATGAAGAGGGTTTGGCCCCGCTAACACGCCGTGCAGTCGCTCGGTTGGTGGAACATAGTTCTCGGCAGGCTCAAAACCAAGAGTTGCTCTCCGCCCATATTGGTGAACTCGTTGATCTGCTCTGTGAAGCGGATTTTAAACGGATCAAAGAGGAAGATGAGCTAATCAATGCTGATCATGTGGAGATGGCATTGAATGCGAAAGAGCGTCGTACAGCACGGATGGCGGAGAAAATTGAAGAAGGTATCGTAGAAGAAACAGTACTGATCGATACTGAAGGTGAAGCTATAGGTAAAGCTAATGGTTTAACTGTACTTCAAGTAGGTGATGTGGCATTTGGTACACCTGCACGCATTACTGCGACGGTATATCCCGGTAATCGCGGTATTGTGGATATTGAGCGGGAGGTGACTTTAGGTCAGCCTATTCACTCGAAAGGGGTACTTATCCTCAGTGGTTTCCTGGGCAATCAGTACGCTAAAGATTTCCCTATGGCGATGTCTGCGAGTATAGCTCTAGAGCAATCTTACGGTTATGTTGATGGTGATAGTGCTTCATTAGCAGAGGTTTGTACTTTAATTTCTGCGCTTACCCATATCCCAATCAGTCAGAATTATGCAACCACGGGTTCAATCAATCAGTATGGTGAAGTACAGGCCATTGGTGGTGTTAACGAGAAGATAGAAGGTTTCTTTAATCTATGTAAGGCACGAGGCTTGAATGGCGAACAGGGAGTGGTTATTCCTAAGGCAAATATTCGTAATTTAATGTTAAAGGCTGAAGTGGTTGAAGCGGTTAGACAAGGTGAGTTTTCTGTTTATGCAGTTTCCCACGTGGATCAATGCCTAGAAGTCTTGATGGGGCGTAAAGCCGGTAAGCGGAAAGAGGATGGTACATTTACCCAGCGAAGTATTAATGCCCAAGTGGTTAAACGCTTACGCGAAATATCTAGTGCTAAAGCGGACTAAACCTTATACCTTGTGATTAAAAAGTGTAAAAGTTGGTGTAAGTTAGTTCCATGCCTGACGCTTTACAGATAATATGCACGCTATTAGTGCAACGGGAACGTTGACACTATGGCTATACCAAATTGTGACGACCGGCATTGATGATAGAAGGGGGATTCAATGCCGGTCTGTCACACTCCAAACAAACCACAGTGTTGATCCACGGTTTGCTCAGATTTATGCCACTAAACCTTTAGGTATAGCTACTTAGAACTCTGTCACAAGGACAAGGTTTAAAGTATCAGTTTCTTCATTGCTGTATGATTCTTCACGTACGTACTCAGCAACAACAGATGCATTTTCACCGAATGAGCGCTCTACACCTAGAACAATACGTTCTTCAGCTAGGTCTACAACATTCTGGCCATCATCTGTTTCGCTGTAGCCTGCGAAAATTTGACCGTCAGCGCCAAACACGTTAGTTGCATAACCTGCATTTAGGTGTAGGAACGTTGGATCGATAGAAGTGTTGTCAGCATCAATATCAATATATTCTGCAGAAAGGGCTAGAGCACCGGCTTCATATAGGCCGTTTAAACGCCATGCATCACCTGCAGGAAGGCCGTTTAGATCAGCAACATCGCTTAGATAACCTGCACCAAAAGACAAGCCTTCAGTTACAGCGAAATCTGCGCCTAGGCCTACAGTATCAAGGGTATCGCCATCTTCTGCGCCATTAAAAGTATAAGCGTCTAGTGTTAGGCTATCGTTACCCCAGCTAACCATCGCCATACCTTCTTTGATATCGAAAGCATCGTCAGTTAGTGGATCAGTCCATGAGTTGCTGTTAATAACAGCGAATGGAACAGGTGCTTTACCTACAGTAAGGGCTAGGTTGCTATCTGGAGCACCAATTACAGCATAAGCTTCAGTTACGTCTAGTTTGTCGTCTTCATACTCAATTAAAGAAGAAAGCGTTACGTTTTCATTAATTTTAGCTTCAATGCCTAATTCAAATGTGTCAAGAACGACATCATTTGTGCTATTGCCGCCGTCTTCTTCAGAGTGAGTAGCAAGAATTTCCATTGCTCCAGAAACGCTTACATTATCAGCAAAACCACCAGAGCTAGTGTTAGAAACGTTTTTTTGCTTAGCTAGCGTTTCTTGCTGAGTGGCTAGTTGAGATTCAAGCTGTGCAATGCGTGCTTTCATTGCTGCTAATTCTTCTGCAACGTCCGCAAATGCAGGAGATGATATTGCTAGAGCCGCTGCAACACATGTGGCGATGGCTGTTTTTTCATGGTTTTTCCCTTCATCTTTATGTAATAGTAGTAAGTTATATTGTAATATTTTGTTAACATATATGTGTATCGCTGAGGCCGCTAAAAATAATGAACCTAGGCTTAGATTGCGGTCGCCTAGGCTAAAATTTTTGACATGTGGTTATCCCAAGCAGTCTGTACAGGGATATTGAGCTTTATCTTGTGTTTGCTTTGGGTTTGACAGTTATAGCGATAGCAGTATCCCCTGCCCGTACTGATTAAGAACTCTTCAGGTTTCTCTGTTTGCGCTAAACCGCAACCATCTCTGCTTGTGGTTGATGTAATAAATTGCTGGGTGTCTGCATGCCAAAAGGTAATTAAGTTGCCACGAGGGGCTGATATCGCTGCAACTTTTCCGCTTTTATCAAAACGAGCACTACCGCAATACTGTTTCATTGCCATATTGGTGCTAATCGGTGCGCGAACTAATGCTAGAGGTTGTCCTTGGGTATGGAACGCAACTAAAGGGACATCGTCTGTTTTGTCTCCTTGGTATTGCAGTCCTATGACAACCCTGCCTGTTTGATTAATATCAAAGTGGCGAATGCTCAGCTGGTGGTACTCTTCTGGCATAAAGACCTGTTCTTTCAATTGACCTGTCTTGATGTCTATATAGGCTAGTGATGGGCGCATAACATCTATATTGAGTTTTGCCCTGCCTTGGTCAGGATGGGTAAGAATTCCCCCATTAGCAACAACTAAAGTATTCCCGTCGGCCATCATTTTTAGTTCATGGGGGCCAATGCCCGCAGAGCTAAATTGTTGTACAACAGCATAGTTATGTAGAGCATCACGAATAACAATTAGTCCCTGCCCTGTTGCAATCTCGTTTTCAGTTGAGATCAGCCAGCGACCATCTGCAGAATAAATTGCATGGCCGTAAAAGTGCTGTCCTTGAGCGCTTCTAATGCGAGTTTCTAGCTGCTTTGTTTTGTAGTTGACCACATCAATAAATATTTCTGGGCGACGACCTACAGCGGCTAATAGCGGTTTATGAGGATGGGCCGCAATGTGATGCGCTCGTGCTGGTAACTCATGACGTAAGTGCAGACGCCCTGCCTGATCGATCACCAGTAATTCATATGCACCATTGGATGCTTTTGCAGCGGAAGCAAATAAAGACTGTTTCCCATTTGCAAGCAGTGAAGAGCTTAGTAAAGAGCAACCTAACAGCAGGCTAAATTCTCTACGACTAATCCCCGTCACGACTGTTAAATCCTAGCTGAAGACCTAGTGCAGGCATGGTTTTATCAAGGCTTTCGTGTAGTTGTTTAAGCTCTTGAGCGATAAGTAATAGCTGTTCTTTCACCTTTGGCTCTTTAAGGTGCAGCGATAGTGGCGTAGGTATCTTTCCTAAGGTGGTTTCTATAGTGATGAATTGCTGTTCAATACTGTCTGCTAAATCGTTCGCACCTTCCTCTTTCAGCAACTGGAAAAGATTGTAATCTTTAAGGCCGCTGTAGAGGTGATGGAGTGATTGGATATTCATCTGTATATTTTGAAGTGCATTTTTACTACGCCAGCTTTCTAAGCGACGAGCCTTTGCTTTACCTTTATTACCTAGTGGTCTAAGTATTTTTAGATCGCGAATCACTTCCAGTGGTTCGACTTGAGCTTTCATAATATCAATGCTCGCTTCTTGAGCATTTTCGTAGATACCTTCTTCGGAAATGAGTGTACTAAATTCCTGCTTGTACTCTTGCCATTCCTTATTAGTATTGTCCGTTTGAATGACTAGATAATCACTCACCGATTGTAGGAATTGGCAACGATATGGATTCTCTTCTATCTGTTTTAACGCGTCATCAGCAAAGAGAATTCGCTCCATGGCAGGTAAGCCTTTCACTGCAATACTTGCTGTTCTGAAAAATTCAGGCTCCAGTGATGCTGGATCTTGATTTTTAAGAATAATATTCAGTTGTTTTGAAGTGAGGTTTTTCTTGTCTGGCCAAAATTGAATCGTAAAATTACGCATTAATAGTTCAATAGGGCCAAACTGCACATGCTGTATACCCTGCCATGCATTCAGTGTGTCAATAAAGTGGGCTTCAGCATTCCTCAAATTTTCTTCGGATGGCGCTGCACACAGTGAGGCGCTAGCCATCGCTAAGGTTTTGCTTTTTTCCGCTAAAGCATTGTAGCTTGGAAGTATGTGCTCATTTACAGCGGCTTGATTGAGTTTTAACCAACGCTCTTGGCTGATTTCTGCTGCTGTAATTGGCGCATTCAGTAAAAATACTAGGCTGAGTGCGCTGTATCGGGTAATAGATAGCAGGCTCATTTATAGAGACTCCAGGAATTTAATAAGGTTATTTCGATCAGCTTTTGACATATTTGTCACGGACAGTTTTGCTTGTTCCGCTTCTCCTCCGTGCCAGAGGATTGCCTCAAGTAAAGTGCGTGCACGACCATCATGTAAGTAGTGGGTTTTTCCACTCACAACGTCCGTTAGACCAATGCCCCATAACGGAGGTGTTCGCCACTCAAGACCGTTAGCTAAATACTCGGCGCGATTATCGGCTAAATCTTCCCCCATGTCATGTAATAGAAGATCTGTATAAGGCCAGATTAATTGATTACTTAATTCAGGTAGCTCGGGTATGTTTGCTGTTGTAAATCTTGGCTGGTGGCAGTTAGCGCAACCGCTGTTATAGAAAATTTCTTTGCCCGCTAAAACCTCTGGATCGTCAGCATTTCTGCGAGCGGGAACGGCAATATGACGTGTATAGAAGAGTAATAGCTCTATCATGCTTGCGGATGCCTCAACGCCGTCAAGATGAGCACTATTTCCATTGGGCATGTTTAAGCAGCTTTCTTGCTGTTGTGTGCACTCGCCATAAGGACTTGTTGCATAGGGAGTGGATATGCCTATATCTCCATTAAAAGCGGTATTGTTCTGTTGGTTTAGAGTTGGTGTGCCGGCCTTCCAGTCAAATCGCCCGAGTGCTGTTGACTGGGTTTGTTGGTTCCAAACCCAGTTTGCCCTGCCTGAAATACCATCGTTATTAAGATCATTAGGATCGCTTAGGGCTAAAATGCTGGCCTCAGGAATACTTTCTAAGAGACCTAAACCAATCATCGCGGGGGCGATACGAGGTGATAATAAAGTCTCTGGATGTAGAGGGCCATATCCGAGATCGCTGATTGAGTATTTGGGGCGACGTAAGGAAACGGATTCTCCGTCCGCTAAGGTGATCTCTGTCTCGCTATAGCTTATTTGTATGTGTCCTTCGGCATTTAATCCTGCTACCGCAAAGTCTTGCAACTGAGTACCGTAAGTCGGTTCAGGGATAACACCGACCTCCCCTGTAGCTAAGGCTTGCTCTTGCTGTTGATTTTGAGGTGGGATACTTAAACGTAAGAAAAGTGAAACTGCGTTATCTTCTGGCCAGTTGCTTTCCGGCGTATGCCCTCGGCCGTCTCTTATATGACATTGCATGCAGGAGCGAGCATTATAGAGGGGGCCTAAGCCATCACTAGCGGTGGTTGAGGATGGCGCAGGTACCCACAACTTTTTGAATATGCTATTCCCTAGCTTAAAATCTAACTCTTTTTTAAATGCGAGATTAGCGGCTGGGTGGCTGAAGCTGTGTCTATTATTTCCATTATGATGAGTTGTTGCACCACCCTGCTCGATCTCTTCTGTTGTAAAACCTACCGTTGAACTCTCTGATGCGAAGAGCTGGAAGGAAAAAAGTAGATATAGGAGTGGAAATAATTTGTGCACAGTTTTTTTAATCGTCTATGAAAAGAAAAATCCGAGGCTTAGGCCCCGGATTTTATGATTAGCCTTCAGCTTGGTTACTCAGCACTAATTGATGCTGGGTTATCTAAACTATCTGAACCTTCTAGCTCAATGCCTTCAAGTTTCAACGCCGCGATTGCGTCTTCAATAGATTCAGCTTCAGCGACGAGCGCATCGACAAAAGTCTGAACTACTTGATTGCCTTCTTTGTTGTTCGCACCGATAAGTACGTCAAAAGTATTGCCTTTTGCTGCCTCATCAACCATTACTTGAGCAGCGCTTTCGGTTTTGTCTAGATTGTTTCTAAGATCCTTATCAACAGTAGGGGCTTGGTGTTTGATCAGTTCCGCAAGGCTAGCACCAGAAACTGTGGAGCCATCAACGCGGGTATATTCGCCTAAATAGACATTTTTAATCCCTTTCGCATCGTAGAAATGGGAATTATGTGTATTATCGGAGAAACAATCATGTTCCTCTTCAGGATCATGCAGCATTAAGCCTAGCTTAGTGCGTTCTCCCGCCAGTTCACCGTACGCTAAGCTACCCATGCCTGTTAGAATTGTTGCTATACCTTCTGCAGGTGCCTTGGATAATAGTTCAGTACGCGCAGGTCCTTGGGGAGCCCAATTGTTTGTCATCTCTTGCAGATCATCGATCAGAAGCTCTGTCGCAGCCATTAAATAGTCGCGACGACGATCACAGTTACCATGTGTGCAATTTTCAAGGTCAAAATCAGTCGCTGGGCGATTACCAGCACCTGGGTTGTTGCCATTTAGATCTTGGCCCCATAAAAGGAACTCAATGGCATGATAACCCGTCGCTACATTGGCTTCTACTTCGTCTATCTCATGTAGCGTTTCTGCGAGTAGCTTCTTATCTATTTTAGATGCGTCAATCTCAACGCCACCTACTTTAAGTTTACTGTTGGCAACAATATTTGCTGTATAGAATGGATTTTCATCTGATTCCGCACCATAACCTGCTGCTACGTAATCGATTAGTCCTTCATCTAGTGGCCAAGCATTAACTTTGCCTTCCCAATCATCAACTATAGGGTTACCAAAGCGGAAAGCTTCCGATTGCTGGTAAGGTACGCGTGCTGCAATCCACGCTTCACGAGCTTTTTTTAGATTCTCTTCGGTAGGTTTGGCAAGGAAAAGATTAAGAACTTTATTGAGCTCTTGAGCCGTTAGTAGCGAATCTTCATAAGTCGCTTGTGCAATGTTAGCGTAATTGTCGAGTATATCGGACTGGGCGGGCGTTGAAGCAAGAGCTGGACCGCATACGATAGCCGATATAGCTGCCGCTACGAATGACTGGCGAAAATTCATAAATCAAATCCTATTTATTTACAGTAATAATAAGTTTCCTCGAAGGATAATCGTAATGAGAATAAATATCAATAGCGAAAAGGCTAATATAATCTATTTATGGCGTTGCGCCTGAAAGCCAGTGCTCTGATTCGATAATCCATGCGGCTTCTCCATTAGGGCGAAACCAAGAATCTACTGCATAAGCATGGTCTGTATCGTTCTCAATCACTGCGGCACTATTGTGGGGAGCGTGAAGAGTGAACAAGCCGCGGTGCATATTACCGCCAACTCGGTGGTATTTAAGCAGTTCTAAGCTCTGTAGAAGGAGTAAATAAGTACTTGTGTTGTTTGATTCGGCAACACAGTCGAGTTGATTGCTTTCAAAGCTAAAGCCAAAAGCATTTTTAGCTAAATCGTTTTCCGTGCCTATTCTGGGGCCTGTTATCTTTTCTAATAGTCCGATCGCTTGAGCGATCCTTTCTCGTTCTGCCGCAGCGTTAGTAGGTAATGGGGTGAACAGTAATTGAACGGGTTTAAGTTCATCGGTTGATAACTGTATAGATTTGGATTTAGTGCAACCAAAGTTTTGGCATAAGGTCATCTCTCCTAAGTCTGTAGGTGTTGATAAACCATGTGTTTTTAGCCAAGAATCGGGCGTACTTTGGGTGTTATAACTACAGCCGCTGCAACCGATAAGAACAGCGAGGGCGCTATAAATTAGCGTATGTTTCTTCAAGGTGCTTATCCTTTAGGTTCACATAATTAGATGCGCTGTAACTGAAAAAGGCGCGTTCTTTTTCAGTTAATGGACGTTGTTGTTTGGCTGGGCGCCCCACGTATAGATAACCGCTTTCTAGTCTTTTTCCAGGGGGAATTAAAGAGCCTGCGCCTATAACCACTTCATCTTCAACGATGACGCCATCCATAATCATAGCGCCCATACCGACAAGAACTTTATTGCCAATAGTGCAGCCGTGTAACATCGCTTGGTGGCCGATAGTGACATCAGAGCCGATGATAAGCGGATAGCCGTCAGGATTGTAAGGGCCTGCATGAGTAATATGTAGCACGGAACCATCTTGTACGCTTGTACGATCGCCTATGCTGATACGGTGCATATCGCCACGAATGACCGTGAGAGGCCAAACTGATACATCGTTTCCTAAAGTCACATCACCAAGCACGACCGCCGTTGGATCGACAAATACACGTTCTCCTAGTTTAGGGGTCATGCCTTGATAGGTACGGATTTTCATACTTTATTACTCGAATATGATTTAAAGGAAAGCATTATCGCAAATTTATAAGAGGAAGTTTAAATAGAATTATAATTGAAAAATTCATTTTTGATCCCATTAAAGAGATATCACCCCTCTTCTTTAGGAGCATATTAGATGAGCAACCCAATGCTTGAGCCGCAATTATTACCTGCTTTTAGTTCGATTAAACCTAATCATATTGAAGCAGCGATCGATCAGTTATTGGCGGATGGCCGAGCAGAAGTTGAGACAATCTTAGGCTCAATGACATCGCCTACATGGGATAATCTTGTGGCTCCGTTGGAGGAGATGAATGATCGCTTGGCAAAAGCTTGGTCACCGGTGTCGCATATGAATGCGGTGGTTAATACGGATGAGTTGAGAGACGCCTATAACGCCTGCCTGCCTAAATTGTCCCAATACTGGACTGAGATGGGACAGAATCAAGCGCTTTACCAAGCGTTCAATGATTTTGCTGAGAGTGAAAATTTCAAACAGTTAGATGAAGCTCAACAGAAAGTCGTTACTAACACCCTAAGGGATTTTCGTTTATCCGGTATTGCATTAAATGGTGATGATCAAAAACGTTATGCAGAGCTGCAGCAGAAGCTCTCAGAGCTAACGACGAAGTTCTCCGAGAATGTATTAGATGCCAGTAACGCATGGAATAAACTACTTAGCGACGAAAGCGAGCTGGCAGGTTTGCCGCCGATGGCTTTGGCTGCGGCAAAACAGATGGCTGAAGCAAAAGGTTTAGATGGGTGGTTAGTCACTTTAGATTTCCCCTCATACCTGCCAACGATCACTTATGCGGATAATCGTGAATTACGCAAAGAAGTTTATACCGCCTTTGCGACACGGGCATCAGATCAGGGGCCTGGTGAGGGGAAATGGGATAATTCGTCTGTAATGACGCAGATTCTTGAGCTCCGTTTAGAGTTGGCGAAGCTATTAGGTTTTGATAACTACGCTGAATACTCCCTTGCTACTAAAATGGCAGAAACAACCGATCAGGTTGTACAGTTCCTAAATGATTTAGCCGAGAAAAGCTTGCCTGTAGCTAAGCAAGATTATCAGCAGCTGTGTGATTTCGCTAAAGAGGAATATGGGGTTGAGGATCTGCAAGCGTGGGATCTTGCTTACTTTAGTGAAAAACTAAAACAGGCTAAATACGCTATTTCTGAAGAGCAGATTCGCCCTTACTTCCCGCTACCTAAAGTGTTGAACGGTTTGTTTACTGTGGCAGGAAAACTGTTTGATATTGAGATCAGTGAAGTGGATGAGTTCGACCGTTGGCATAAAGATGCACGGTTGTTTGAAATTCGGCGTAAAGGCGAGGTGATTGCACGCTTCTTCTTAGACCTTTATGCCCGTGAAAAGAAACGGGGCGGCGCTTGGATGGATGACTGCCGTGTGCGTCGCCGATTAGCGGACGGTACGCTTCAGCTTCCCGTTGCGTATTTAGTGTGTAATTTTAGTTCGCCGGTGGGGGATGATCCCGCTTTATTGACCCATAATGAAGTGACCACCATGTTCCATGAGTTTGGCCACGGGTTACACCATATGCTGACTCAGATCGAATCGGCTGATGTCAGTGGTATTAATGGTGTTGCTTGGGATGCGGTTGAGTTGCCTAGTCAGTTCTTAGAAAACTGGTGTTATGAGCCGGAAGCTTTAGCGCTTATTTCTGGTCACTATCAGACGGGTGAAACCTTACCTCGTGCCTTATTAGACAAAATGTTGGCGGCGCGTAATTTTCAATCCGGTATGATGATGGTGCGTCAGCTTGAGTTTTCGCTATTCGATTTTTGCTTACATCGAGACTATGAGCCCGGTGTCACAGATGTGCAGAGCTATTTAAACGATATCCGTAGTCGTGTGGCGGTGATTACACCACCTGATTTCAATCGTTTCCAGCATAGCTTTAGTCATATTTTTGCTGGTGGCTATGCCGCAGGGTATTACAGTTACAAATGGGCTGAAGTCTTGTCTGCTGATGCCTTTTCCCGCTTTGAAGAGGATGGCGTATTTAGTAAAGAAGCGGGTAATGACTTCCGTCAACATATTTTAGAGATGGGTGGGTCTCGTGAGCCAATGGAGCTGTTTGTTGCCTTCCGTGGGCGTGAGCCACAAGTGGATGCACTGCTTCGTCATTGCGGTATCCAAACCGCAGCTTAAACCCTAAAAAGGTAAGGGACCTTTCAGGCCGCTTACCTGCACCGACAAGGTGAGTTAGAGATAAAATTATGAGTATTGTAAAACGATTTATTGCTGGTGCTGTTTGTCCCCGGTGTGGTGAGATGGATTGTATCCGGACCTTTCGAGATGATGAGCGGGAGTATAAAGAGTGCGTCCGCTGTGATTATGAAGACTCCATGCGATTAGATGGAACACCGGATATTGAAGAGTTAGAAACGCGAGTAAACCGCAATACTGGGCCTCAAATTGAAGAGGGTGCACAACCCTTACTGTTCACAGAGAATCTAGGTAGCGCACGAAAAGATCATTAGTATTAGATAAATAATACCGCACGACTAAGGCGGTATTATTTATTATCGGCTACCTTTCTTTCTTGGAAAGGCGATAAATGACGCCTGCATGATCATCTGATATCAAGAGACTACCTTCGGGTGTCTCAATGATGTCATTAGGTCTTCCCCAATATTCCTCATTTTTTAGCCATCCGCTAATAAAGGGTTTGTGACTAATCACTTTATTATTTTTTATCTGCAGTTCTACAACGCGATAGCCTACTTTTTGACTTCTATTCCATGATCCGTGCTCAGCAATATATAGCGTTTGTTGAGCTTCTGTTGAGGCGTTGACGGAGAATGTCATACCTAGAGGCGCAACATGCGCACCGAGTTTATAGGCGGCAGGAGTATAGCTGAGCGGCTGTTGGTCGGTATACTGATCTTTACCGTATTTGGGATCAGCTAATCCTTGAGCGTGAAAAAAAGGGTAGCCAAAATGCTCGCCGTTATCTGTTACATGGTTGAGCTCATCGGAAGGCTGATCATCCCCTAAGTGATCTCGCCCATTCTCCGTAAACCATAGTTGCTGGTTTTGAGGGTTCCAAGCAAAGCCGACACTGTTGCGCACGCCTTGGGCGATAAGTGTGGTGTTCTTGTGGCTATCCAGCTTCATAATGGTTGCAAAGGGCTGTTCAGGCAAGCAGATATTACAGGGAGCGCCAATGTTGAAATACAAGGTTCCGTCTGGGCCAAACTTAAGATATTTCCAACCATGGTGTGTCTTGTCAGGGAGCTTGTCGTAGTAAGTTTCAGGAGAGAGTTTAATAGAAGATTTTAGCGGTAAAATCTCTTTATATCTGAGAATGCGAGATACCTCCGCCACATAGAGGTCGTTCCCTTTTACCGCGATACCACTGGGCATATTAAGGTTTTTAGCTAAAATAACCGTTTTTTCGTAGATCCCATCTTTATCTTGATCGATAAACCCGTATAGGTTTCCCGCTCGACGGCTTCCCGCAAATAGAGTCCCGTCCTCTGCTAGAGCAAGTTGGCGAACATTCGGTGCTTTTGCCACAACCTCGATCTTATATGAAGGCGGGAGGGTTAATGTTTCTAGTGGTAACTCACTTACTCCAGAAAAAGAGATCAGTATGCTAAGTGACGTAATCATCAATTTATCCAACGCTTATGTTTGCAGTTCGTCCAGTAAACATAGCCGCCAGAGAGCGCTCTTGCCACAAAAAGAGCAAGAAATGAGAACCACAAACCTTGATTTCCATAGCTTTGAGTCAACCACCATAAAGGTAGAAAAACGATGAAAACAGAGAACAGCATCGTATTTTGCATCGCTTTAAATTGGGTTGCGCCAACAAAAATACCGTCGAGCAGAAAACTCCAGACACCAATTAAGGGTAAGACGATAATCCAGGGCAAGTAGGCTTTAGCAATGATACGTACGCTTTCAATGCCGGTGAGTAGATTAATAATAAGATCGCCAGCTAACCAAAATGCCAGCGAAAGTAGGGCTGCTGTACCTACAGACCAGCTTAAAGCGCTGACCAATGATTGATAAAATGTGGTTAGCTTTTTCGCCCCGATATACTTACCTGATAGAGCTTCGGTTGCATGTGCAAACCCATCGAGCCAGTTAGAGATTAATAATAAAAAGTTAAGTAGAACCGCATTAGCAGAGAGAATATCCGTGCCTTGTTTGGCTCCTTGGGCAGTAAAAAAGGCAATGGAGCCTAAAATACACAGTGTACGAATAAAAAGATAACGGTTTACCGCAATCAAATTTATATAATCACTGAGCCGTTTTAGGCAGGCTATCTCAAGTTGAGATGAAACATTTTTCAGATGTTTCTTCGCGAGGTAGAGGCCGAGAAAAAGCGCGAAATATTCAGAAAAAACGGTGGCCGCCGCAACCCCATCTGCATGCATACCTAAGCCATAGACTGCGAGTATATCTAACAACATATTGATGATGTTGGTGACCAATAATATGAGGAGGGGGATACGTGTATTTTGGTTGCCGACAAACCAGCCCAGCAATGCGTAGTTACATAGCACTGCTGGGGCGCCTAAAATGCGGATCTCACTATATTTTTCCGCTTCTGTGGTTACTAAAGGCTCAGCCCCCATTAGTGACAGAGCTAAACTGATAATAGGCGTGCGAAATAATAAAATAAGCAACCCTATCGCCGTTGCCAATATGATCGATTGCGCGAGGAGTTGGCGGTTTAAGGCGCCATTATTATCACCTAAAGCTTGGGCTGTCATGCCCGTAGTTCCCATGCGTAGAAACCCAAAGGCCCAGTAGAGAACGGTAAAAATCATACTGCCGACAGCTACCGCCCCTAAATGATGACTTTCTGGCAGATGACCAATAACAGCGGTATCGACCAAGCCTAATAGAGGTACAGTGATATTGGATAGCATTAGAGGCCAAGCTAATGCCCATACTTGTCTGTGACGCTGCTTGTCGGGCCAATATTTATACAGCGATGCGATCATGCTTGTTGTTTAGTTGGTAGGCTGTAGAGTGCAATGAAGAGCGCTAAAGATACGACTACCACTGAAGGGCCTGCCGGTGTATCAAAGTACCAAGATAGGCTTATCCCGCCCAAGATTGATAGGCACCCTATAACGCCGGCACCAATAGCCATCTGTTCAGGTGTGCGAGCTAAGCGCCGAGCCGCGGCAGCTGGAATTATCAAAAGAGAGGTAATGAGCAGTAAACCCACTATTTTCATTGCTATAGCAATGACTACTGCAATTAACAGCATCAAAATCAAACGGATAAGCGGTACGTTGACGCCCTCCACATGAGCTAGCTCTTCATTGATCGTGATCGCAAGTAGGGGCTGCCAGAGTAATTTTAGGAGTAGTAAAACTGCAACGCCACCACCGTATATCCAGAAGAGGTCTTGCGGACTGACCGCCAACAGGTCACCAAAAAGATATGACATTAAGTCAACACGGATTTCCAGCAACGCGACAGCAACCAAACCAAGGGAAAGCGCACTGTGGGCCATTATGCCCAATAAAGTGTCTGTAGCGACCATACGTTGACGTTGCAAGGCAACAAGTACAAGCGCCAAGCCTACGCAGCAAATAATAACGGATAAGTTGAGATTAATGTCGAGTAAAAAGCCAATGGAGACCCCTAGTGACGCTGAGTGGGCGAGGGTATCACCAAAATAAGCCATACGACGCCAAACTACAAATGAGCCTAGAGGCCCTGCGACTATTGCTACACCTAAGCCGCCGAGTAGCGCGTAAATAAGAAAATCAGGCATTAGCAGCAATCCTTGTGACTCGAGCTGCTCGTGCGCTCATTTTCTGGAATGATATTTCCGTGCTCATCATGCCGATGATTATGGTGGTGACTGTAGACGGCTAGTTGTTCGCTTCCTTTAATGCCAAATAGCTCAGTAAAGGATGGGTCATTGGTAACGTGCTCTGGGTGACCTGAGCAGCAAACGTGATGGTTTATGCAAACTACATGATCTGTTGATGCCATGACTAAGTGGAGGTCATGACTGATCATTAATACGCCACAGCCGCGCTCATCTCGTATACGAGAGATAAGGTTATAAAGTTCTAGCTGCCCGTTAATATCCACCCCTTGTACAGGTTCATCTAAAACGAGTAAGTGGGGATCACGCAATAAAGCGCGGGCTAGTAAAATTCGCTGCATCTCTCCGCCTGATAAATGGTGGATAGATTGTTTGAGTAATAGAGATGCGCCTACATCATTTAGTGCGGACTGCATCTGCTCCTGATTGCAGTTTTGGGCTGTTTTTAAGAAACGTTCGACCGTTAAAGGAAAGGTTTTATCGACTTGCAATTTTTGTGGCATATAGCCAATACGAAGATTGCTTTCTTTCCATATAGTACCGCTATCGGGTTTTAATAAGCCAAGAATAACCCTAACTAAGGTGGTTTTCCCCGCACCGTTGGGGCCGATGATCGTTGTTATACAGCCTTTATGGAGTTCGGTGCTGATATTTTGCAAAACATGATTCTGGCCAAAATGAAGGTTAACCATGTCCAGCTTAATTAGAGGTTCATGGCGATGTGGCTGATTCATTATGGGCTTACTCGCTGACATTCAGGGCAGATGCCTAAAACTTCGATAGATTGCTGTTCTGGGATAAATCCCAATAGCCCAGCTTGTTTATTGACCTCTTTGCTTATCCCTGAGGTTTCAATCTCAACGGCATTATTGCATTGGCTACAGATTAAAAAGGAGCTTTCGTGAGCTTTCTGTGGGTGAGGGCAGCCAATAAAAGCATTGAGCAGTGCGATTCGATGGACAAATCCCTGCTCCTGTAAAAAATCAAGAGCGCGGTACACAGTCGGTGGTGCTGAGTTAAATCCCGCCTCTGCTAAGGTGGGAAGTAGTTCATAAGCACCTAGTGGTTTATGACTTTGCCAAATCGTTTTAAGGACAAGTTCACGGATAGGTGTAAAACGTAGTTTCCGTTCGGCGCATAGCTCACGAGCCTCAGATAATGCATGCTCTATACAGTCACTGTGGTCATGTTCAGATCGAAAAGCAAGTTGAGATTTTGGCATAAAAGTTATCATTTATTGTTTTATGTTATATTATAACTGAAAATTATCTGAGATGTATTATATCAATGAAAAAGCTAGCCTTTGTTACAGCCATCTTTTTATTATCTCCAATGCTAATTGCCCAAGAGCGTTTGCAGTTGGTGGCGAGTGTAAAACCACTTCAGTTAGTTGCGCATGCTATTGTGGCAGATTTAGGGGAGGTTGATCTACTAATTCCACCGGGCGCTTCGCCTCATCATTATTCCTTAAAGCCATCTAATATTCGTACACTGCAAAAGGCCGATCTTGTGATATGGGTAGGGCCAGAAATGGAACAGTTTCTGGAAAAGACGCTGTTGCGCTCCGATCGACCTGTTCTTCAGCTCTTAAAAACTGAAGAGGATGATGGTGATCATCATGAACATGAACACCAAGCTGCGTCCCATAAGGAACACGAACACGAAGAGCACAACGAACACGACGAACATGAAGAGCACGACGAACATCACCATCATGGTGACGTTGACCCGCATATCTGGATGGATCCTATTTATATGTTGGAGGCCGCTGAGCAGATTAAAGATATGTTGCAACAGCAGTCGCCGGAATTGTCGGAGAAATTAGAACAGAACTATCAAGCCTTTAAGCGTGATCTATTGCAAGCGGATAAGCAGATTCAGCAGCAGTTGGCGCCTTACCAAAAGAGTGGTTTTGTTGTTTTTCACGATGCGTTTTCTCTTTTTGTTGAACACTATGGGCTAAATCAGAGAGCGTTTTTTACAGTTGATCCAGCTCGATCACCGGGCGCTAAAAAACTAGCAAGAATTGAAAAAATATTAAACGAGCCAGCTGTTCGTTGTGTATTTGTTGAGCCTCAGTTCGAAGCACCTATTGTAGAGCGAATTGTTGCCGACCTGCCTGTTAATTTAGGACGTTTGGATCCATTGGCTACTGATATGTCGCTTTCTCAGGGGTATGCTGGCTACCTTAAAGACCTTGCGAATAGTATCGAAAGCTGTTTGAAATAAGGCCAATCTTTGAATAAATACCGTTATCACATCGTTCTTGAGCTGTGGTAGCGGTATTTGCTTTCTCCCGCTCTCTCGTTGTATCGCTTATGACTAGTCTAAGAGGATGATTTTACTGAAATCGGGCGTATTTTCTTGTGGAACTAATTCTCTATCAATCGCCCATTGAGCTTGATTCTTTACCGAGCTGAGCAAAGGCTCATTCAATAATAGCTTAAAGGTATAGTCTTGCCAGACCCAGTCGATAAAGTGCTGACTAAGCTTTAAGTGACGGCGCAGAATCAGTTGGGATCTTTCTGGATTAATAGCGATAAAGCGGACTGCTTTATTCAATGCTTCTGTGATTTTTTGTTTGGTCTGTTTTTGATTGCCTAAGGTTTGCGTGGATGTGAGCAAAGGTTTGTCTCGCAAGCCAATAAGGTTAAAGGATAAGTTGTAGAGTCCTTTAGTGTTCATGATCTCTATATCATTATTAGACTTGTTTATTTGGTAGGCAAAAGGTTCCCATACCGAAATCGCATCAACTTTACCTTGCTCAAGTACAGTGGGTAGTTCGTTGGCAAAATAAGATTTTACATCTACCTCCGCAATATCTATTTCTGACTCGCTTAGCCAAAGATGAAAGAAATATTCGCTTGCACTGCCTTTTACAAGGCCGACAGTTCTTCCTCTTAAATCATGGGCTGTACGAATATTCTTTTGTTTAAAAGAAACGATTTTTAAGTCGTTATCTGATTTTGCGAAGCTAGAAATTACTTCAAAGTTTGAGTGCTTAAAGCTATTAAACATGATCACAGAGTTAGATACAGTGGCCATGTCAGCTTTTCCTGTTTGTAATGCTGTAAAACATTGATCCCCACCATCGATTTCTAAGATAGAAACATCAAGACCTGCATTAATAAAATAACCTTTAACTTTTGCAATATATACAGGTGCGGAAAGGGGGGTTGTTGATACTGCGATCTTTATTTTAGGAAGTGGGCTCAAGTGTTGCCCCCCGTGAATAATCGAACTAAAAAGGGCTAACACAGCGATACAAAGGGGCAGGCTAATTTTCAAAGTTCCATCCATGGTGTCTCTATTATCTGAAAAATAGATGAGTGGTTGAGTGCTGTGCCAGTTAATCTTATAGAGCGTGGCTAAAGCACGAATAAAGCTTTTGCTTTATGGATTATAGGAGAACTTTCTCTTTCTTGTATAAATAATGCGTATTAAGTGCGAGGCCGATTAGGAAAAGATCAGATACTGTTGAGGGACAGTATCTGATTGATCTTTTTTTCTTACATGTGGGCGCTGTTTGCAAGCTACTTGGGGTTAGTTAGCGAGTAATACTATTTGCACTATGGCAGGTAAAATCGCAACAACTAAGCCTCCGAGAACCATCAAAACTGATGGAGCGATTCCGATGACTTCAACATTTTCTTCAACATGGCTCATGGCTAAGCTCCTAGATATGTTAATAAGTTACTAGGACTAAGCAGAGATAGTGCCAGTTATATAACCCTTTGTTATTCGGGGTTTTTTGTTGTGTTTATATAGGGGAATCCTATATTTGTCATGTCAATTATGACGTATAGATTATTTTTGTGTCTAAAGTGGCAGTTTTTATAGAGTGTTAAAAACGAGTTGTATGCTGTTTAATTAAGGCTCGGCTGTTGCATTACTCTTACTGACTTGCTGAAAAATCTGTATGGCCGACCAGCTAAATAATCCTGCCATAATTGAAGCAACAATAAGGTCTGGCCATGCGGAAGCGCTTTGCCAAACGCCAAGTGCTGCGACCATAACTGCAATATTACCAATAGCATCGTTACGGCTGCACAACCAAACGGAGCGAACGTTGGCATCCCCATTTCTAAAACGCAGTAGGATCATGACACTAATTAAGTTGGCAGTGAAAGCGAGTGCGCCAACAGATCCCATAGTTACTGCTTTGGGGGTTTGCATATATATCACTTTATAAAGTGTTATGCCGAATACCCCTATGCCCATAATCATCAAGCTGGTAGCTTTAAATAAAGCGGCCCGATTACGGACCTGTAAAGATTTTCCAATGACGAGCAAAGATAGAGAATAAGTTGCTGTGTCGCCTAAAAAGTCTAAGGCATCCGCTTGCAATGCTTGTGAGTTAGCTTGGATACTAGCGCCCATTTCAATAAAAAACATGAGGGCATTAATTGCGATAACCCACCATAAGGCGCGTTTATATTCTGTTGATGCTCCATCGAAGTGGTTATTGTTGTTACAGCATGAGCCCATATATACACCGCAGTTTTAAGATGTTTAGCGAATCCTTTTTAGATCCATTATAGACGGATATTGTACCCAAGTAGCATGGTGGATGTTTTATATCCTCCTACACTTAATTACACCGTTTGTTTTTGTGAGAAAAAATTATGGCTGGGCTCTATAGATTACAACCTATATTAATGACCTTATTGCTTACATGTATCTCATTTAATAGTTTTGCGGATGCTTTAATTGGCAAAAAGCAGGTTTTGCTTGTGGATAAAAAAGGCCAAGAGGTTTTGGTTGGCGATATCACTTTTTCTCCGGAAGGAGAGCATAGTCGATACAAGTTACATATGAATCATGACAAATTTAAGGATTTTTTTCTTTCTATGAAGGAGATGAAGTGCCTTGAGGGCCCTGAGTTGTGGTGTCATCTTGCTTATCCATATCAGCAGCCTCATAAGGTATCCTCTGGGGATATGAGTTGGTTGTCTCATGATCTGTTGTTTATGTTTAAAAAGAAGAAAGACTTCGGCGCCAACTTTTGGAATGGTATTTACTATGATATGAGAATTGATGGCGAATCAATTCGAGGTGAAGCACAAGCCATCGATCTTAATGTCTTGGCTTCCCCTCCTGATGACCTTAATACCCCTCCGATAGGTATAGGCGAGCGGGATGAAATTGATAGAAATCAACGTTGGTTGCCTGATCTAATTATTCGTTGATTCATTCTCTTTGTATTCAGCTTTACAGAGCTATGCTGAGTTTTATAGGTGGATAGGAGTCTCGCTTAGTGGAAGCAAAGAGATCGAGTAAAAGTGTTGTTTTAATTTCCTTAGTTGCTCTGTTATCAGGCTGCGCAAGTTTAAGTGAAGAGGAGTGTGTAACCGGTGATTGGTATGGCATAGGTTATAGTGACGGCTTACAGGGCCGTTCAGAGACCTTTCTTTCTAATCACCAAGAGGCATGTGCAGAATATACAATTGCTTTTGATGTTAAGCCTTATTTGATGGGGCGTGAAGAGGGCTTGAAGCGTTATTGCCATCAAGATAACGGCTATAGATTGGGGCGAAGTGGCGCTAAGTATCATTATGTTTGCCCTGAAGATTTAGAACCTGCTTTTTTAGAAACCTACCAGAGTGGTCGTCAGGTTTATCAACAAGAGCAGCAGGTTCGAGAATTAGAAAAAGAGCTTGAACGACAAGAAAAAGAGCTGCATGAAGTGGAATTACAAGCTCAACGGACAGAGAAACGTTTAATCAGTCGTGGACTTTCAAGTGCAGAGCGAGAAGATCTTTTATTTAAGTTAAGAGAGTTTGAGCGTGAGCAGCGGACTTCGTATTACCAGTTGCAGCATTTAGAGCATCAGCTCTTGCAAGAAAGGTCAAAGCTTGAATATATGGATTAACCCAACTTAGATTTCATACGGTCTGTCTCTAAGTGAAAATCTTAGCTCCAAGGAGGCTTGGCAGCGAACTGTTCAGTTAGGTAATCCAAAAAGACTCGCACTTTAGCCGATAGGTGTTTGCGATGGGGGTACACGGCATTAATTTTTTGCTGGGGAATGCCATAATTCGTCAATAAAGGAATAAGACGACCCGCCTCTATATCTTTATTAATCATAAAACTGGATAGCCGTGCAATGCCTCCGCCTAGCAGGGCATATTCATGTAAACCATCGACATTATCGGTTACAAAACTGCCTGTTACATTGAAGGTTTCCACCTTAGTTTCGCCTGATTGATGGCTGGTAAACTGCCAGTGATTAAATATCTCATTAGTGGATAGGCGTAAACAGTTGTGCTCTAAAAGGTCAGAGGGTTTTTGTGGTATGCCTTTGGAGTCAATATAGTGTGGGCTTGCACAGACTAAGCGTTCACTCTCTCCTAGTTTCCGAGCAACTAAGCTGGTGTCTTTTAGTTCTCCTAACCGGATCGCTAGATCAACCCCTTCTGCAATAAGGTCGACCGCTTGGCCGCTAAGCTGGAACTCCAATTTTATCTTAGGGTAGCGTGCTTGAAACATCGGCATTATTGGCAAAAGCTGATGTTTTGCAAACCCGTGGGTACTGTTGATGCGAAGCGTTCCCGCTGGCTCCTGTACTAAGCCTGTTAACGCGTCTTCTACATCGCCTATTTCGGCCAAAATATCAACGCAGTGGTTGAAGTATATCTGGCCCCCTTCTGTCAGGCTCAACATGCGGGTAGTACGGTTGAGAAGTCGGACGCCCAAGCGGGTTTCTAGCCTTGTTAAAAGCTTGCTGACTGCTGAAGGTGATAGATCTAATTGCCGACCAGCAGCGGAAAAACTGCCCTGCCTAACTGATTCGACAAAAACCTGCATCTCAGTCCACTTAGCCAAGTATGACTCCTATTATTGAATTATATTCACATATTTTATGACAGTTTTGATATTTATCAAAAATAAGCCCTAGGGATAAACTGAGATCTAACAATAATTCTGGGTTTTAGGTGAACCCAACTTATTCCATCTAATGAGAAAGGTACTGTCATGCTTGAGCTATATACCCACCCAATGTCTCCATGCGCTCAGAAAGTTCGTATTGTCTTAGCAGAAAAGGGATTAGATTGGACTAAACACACCGTTGAGCTGTCCCAAAAAGAGAACTTGCGGCCAGAATATTTGGCACTAAACCCTCTCGGTGTTGTACCAACGCTTGTTGATAAGGGGCGTCCCATAATTGAATCCAGCATCATTTGTGAATATTTAGATGATACTTTTTCTGCCCACAGCTTAAAGCCATCCTCCTCTTATCAGGTTGCTCAAATGCGTCTTTGGATGAAGCATGTGGATACTAAGCTTCATCCTTCATGTGGTGCGCTCCAATGGCCTATAGTCATGCGTCCTGCCTTAATGGAAAAAAGTCAGAGTGAGCGTGATAAGTTGTTGGAGAAAATACCTGAAAAGCCTCGTCGTGAGCGGCAAAAGCGTTTAGTTAAGTATGGTCTTGATGCGCCAGATGTGATTGATGGGATTAATCTTTATCGTAAAACTATTCTCGATATGGAGGCTGCTTTATCTGAACATCAATGGATAGTAAGTGATAACTTTAGTCTTGCTGATGTGTGTTTAGCGCCTTATTTTCAAACGATTTATCAGTTTGGTTGGAGTGATATGTATAAAGATTGTCCTCGGGTCGCTGCTTGGTTTGAGCGTTGCCGAGGGCGAGATTCCTACCTGACGTCAGTTATTGCTGATTTCTCTCCTGAGATTGAGGCGGATCTATTAGCGAAAGGTCAGCCCGCATGGAAGATTATTAGTGCACATCTTGCAGCCCATCGCTGATAGATACCGAGATTAATTATTTTGCTCGGTTGGAACTGTGCTTCACCTTAAGTGTCAGAGCCATAGTGACTGATAATTGGTGGGGCGTTAAATGAGCATGTGGTTAATCTTTCTAGTGTCTGGCTTGGCGCTGGTATCTATTTTCCTGTCTAGAAAAGCGACTCAAGAAGGTGGTTTTTTTAGAGGTGAATCGGCAGATGGTAGAGCGCCTACACTGCTTGCTTTAACCTTCTCGCAAGTGACCACTTGGATATTTGCTCGCTCTTTACTCAATGCTGCTATTTTGGGGTTCTATTACGGTATTTGGGGGGCTTTAGCCTACGCAGCCTACTATCTTTCTTTTCTTACTGGTGGCCGGATTATTGACCATCTCCGTTTTGAGCAAGGCTATGACAGCGTACAAGGGTTTTTAAGTGATCGTTTCGGTGCTTGGGGCGGACGCTGTTATAACTTTGTGGTGGGGATACGGTTGGTCAGTGAGGTCTTTGCCAATTTATTAGTCATTGGCATTTTATTTGGTGCGGCAGGTTCTCAGTCATACACTTTAGCCGTTATAGGGTTAGCCGCCGTAACGCTCCTTTATTCAGTGCTTGGCGGTTTATACGCTTCGCTACGTACTGATGTTATGCAGATGTGGGTGTTTTTAGTCGTGCTTAGTATTTTGCTAGGCATCGTGATTAGTGGAGGCCACTTTACGACTGAGCTGCTGACATTTAAACCGTTCGATATTAGTCAGCCTGGGCCAATTTTGCTGCTGGTGGCATTGCTACAGGTCTGGAGCTATCCAATGCATGACCCCGTTATGATGGATCGAGGTTTTCTTGCCGATAGAGAGACGACAAAACGTAGTTTTCTGCATGCGGGCTGGATCAGTAGTGTCAGTATTCTTGCGTTTGGTTCTTTAGGTGTAATCGCTGGCGCTAATGGTTTGGAAGGCGAAGATATGAATCAGGTTTTGAGCCGACTATTGGGTGAATTCCCTATGTTCCTATTTAGCGCATCTCTGGTTATCTCTGCCATGTCTACGCTAGACAGTACTTTGACTAGCTCGGCAAAAATGATTGTGCTTGATATGCGCCTTATGTCTGTAAGTCTTAGAAATGGGCGGATGGTTATGGCCATCTTTATGTTACTGGGTTTGTTATTAGTGTTTGTTGGGAATAAAGATATCTTCAGCGCTGTTGCCGTTAGCGGAACGGCCTCAATGTACCTTGTACCTGTTATCTTCTTTAGTCTCTGGGGGGATCGGCGTGATATCCCTGTGTGGAGTTATATCGGCAGTTTCTTCTTAGCTATCAGTGGTTCACTCCTGTATTTCACTGAGTCCTCCTCTTACACCATGTTTTTAGGTGAGGTGCATAAATACACTAAATTGTTGTGGATCTGTATTGCTGTGATGGTTGGCGGGTGCGCTCTTTTTATGATCGGTGGCGCAAGCCAAAAACAACTACAACCTCTTGCTAATCATTAATAGGAATAGAAGAGCGATTATGGATCTTGGTAAGTTGTCTGGCCCTGTGCTGATTTTTGGTGGACCGTATAGCAATTTAGCGGCAACTCGCGCGATGCAAGCTGAAGCGTCCCGTCTTGGTATTTCAGCGAAGCAGGTTATTTGTACCGGTGATTTGGTGGCTTATTGCGCCGAGCCTGAAGCCACTGTTCAATTGATTCGTGATTGGGGTATTCCTGTCGTGATGGGAAATTGTGAAGAGTCTTTAGCTCAAAATGCCCCCGATTGTGGATGTGGTTTTGATCAAGGGAGTGCATGCTCCCTATTGGCGGTTGAATGGTATAACTTCAGCAATCAGCGCTTGTCTCAAGATGATAAGCACTGGATGGCAGCTTTGCCGCGAGAGATTCGATTTAGCTTGAATGGTCGGACTGCTACGGTTATCCATGGTAGCTATGAGCGGATAAATGAGTTTGTCTTTGCTAGTGGAGATAAGGTTGTTAAAAATAAACAGCTAAACTTAGCGGGTAGCGATCTGCTTATTGGAGGCCATTGTGGTTTGCCTTTTGGGTCTGAGTTAACGGATGGTTATTGGTTAAATGCGGGCGTGATTGGGATGCCGGCTAATGATGGCACAACGGATGGTTGGTATATGCTACTGCAACCGGTCGATGATCAAATAGAGGTGAGTTGGCATCGTTTGGCCTATGATGCCAGCGGTGCCGCAGAAAGCATGAAACAAGCGTCCCTGTCTCAGGCTTATGCTAAAGCTTTAGTGACGGGCCTTTGGCCGAGTGTGGATATATTGCCAGCGCCGGAATCTGCACAGACCGGCGTGAAACTTCATCTGCAAACACGCAGTATTTAACGCTTAGATTACGCATCGTTGTTAGTTCAAGAAAATTTTCACCTTCTTTAGGCGTTGCACTAAAGGCGTTGCACTAAAGGTGTTATTGAACGATCATAAAAGATATTTTTATTGTTGATTAGTAGTGGCTAATATGGAGACATAATATAATAAGAAGTTGTTGTTGCGATGAACTATATTACTGCGGTTCTGTTTTCTTTCTTTGAACGTTTGCGGATACTCCTATCCTCCTTAAAAACGTTAATGACTCTCCTTGGCTTCGCCTTCCTTATCTTTTGTAACCTTGCTCAAGCAGGGGTGATGGATAAGGCAGCGATGGAGAAAGCATTCCCTTCTCCCTATGTGGTTGGTGATAAAGATGAGGCCTTACCTATTTGGCCGCTTTATCAGCAAATATCTACAGACACCCCGCTTGTTGGTTACGCCTTTGAATCGATTGATCTTGCAGCAATCCCAGGTTTTGCCGGTATCCCTTTTAATCTATTGGTTGCTATTGATCCTGATGGTCGTTTTATAGATGTTCGCGTTTTATCCCATCATGAACCAGTCTTTTTAGAGGGACTTGGCGAAAAACCATTGATCGACTTTTCTAAACAGTACAAAGATGTTTCGTTGATGCAAAACATCAAGATTGATGCGAAACCGGGTTTGGGCGGCGCTAACAATAGCGCCAATGTTTATATTGATGGCGTGACTAAAGCCACCGCTTCAGTTCGTATTTTCAACCAATCTTTGCTTGCTTCTTCGTTAAAGGTGGCCCGTGAGAAATTAGGTTATGCCAAAGGACGTGATCCTGACCTTATTGCACGTATTAAACCTGATTTATTTGAGTCGATGTCTTGGCAGGAATTGCTAGATGAGGGGCTGATTGTTAAATACGCCTTCAGCAATAAAGAGGTGGAAGCGCGGTTTGTGGGAACAATTGGGGAAGGCGAAGACCCTGAAGGGCTTGAGGCACCGGATGAAACCTTTGTTGAGATTTATGCTGCAAATTTGACCATACCGACGGTTGGTCGAAACCTATTACTACCTACCGCATGGGACTATGTAAAAGAGAATGTCGCCAATAATGATCAGTTGCTACTTATTCTAAGTCAGGGCCGATATTCATTTACCGGAGAAAATTTTGTGCGCGGTAAAGTGCCTGAGCGTATCAGTTTGCACCAAGCTGAGTTGCCCATAGAGATGCGTGACTTTGACCTAGATGATCGTTTAAATCTTTTTGATCTTGAGTATAAACTTAACTTGCCTGAGGAGCTGGAGGGTTTCGAATGGAAGCTCTTTCATGTGATTGGTCAGGCAGGCCTAGATCCGGCGTATCCTGCCGAATTTAAGCTGAATGTCGTACGGCAAAAAGGTTGGTTATACCCTGAAAGTGTGACCGAAGGGCTCGATTTTAAATTACCTATTCCTGAGCAATATATTCTTGCTGCGGAGAGTGATAACAAAACATGGCATAGCTTATGGGCCGGTCGTAAGACGGATATAATAATTCTACTTACCGGCTTGTTGATCTTAACTGTTGTGTTAGTGAAGCACCGTATACTGACAGGGTCTAAGCACCGCTTACGTTGGTTCCGTCCTTTATATTTACTGTTTACCTTAGTATTTATTGGTTGGTATGCCCAAGGGCAGCTGTCGATTGTTAATATCACGGGTGTATTACAGGCTTTAGTCGCAGGACGAAGTTTAGAGTTCTTCCTATATGACCCGATGACGGTATTACTTTGGGCCTATATTGGTATCACTTTCTTTGTCTGGGGGCGTGGTACTTTCTGTGGTTGGTTATGTCCTTTTGGTGCATTACAAGAGTTGATCGGTAAGCTATTGGCCTTTCTTAAACTACCACAAATCAAAGTATCACCTCTGTTAGATTCACGCTTGAAGTGGATTAAATATATTGTTCTTGCGGGCATATTGGTTGTGGCTGTTGTTTCTATTCCCCTAACAGGTAGTGTGGTTGAGATTGAGCCCTTTAAAACGAGTATTACATTAATCTTTGACCGGTCATGGCCATTTGTTCTTTGGGCCTTAGTGCTGTTAGTGCTAAGTTTGTTTGTCTACAAAGGTTACTGCCGTTATATCTGCCCCTTAGGTGCAGGTTTAGCTATTTTTGGTAAGCTGAGAATATTCAACTGGCTTCCACGTCGTAATGAGTGTGGCCAGCCATGTCAGCTTTGTAAACACCGCTGTGAATATCAGTCGATCGAGCAAACAGGCAAGATTGATTACGATGAGTGCTTTCAATGTTTAGATTGCGTTGAGATCTACGAGAGTGATGATCTTTGTGTACCGCTGATTGTTGAAAAGAGAAAAGGGCGTAAACTCAAAACGCGCCAAGATAACGATAATATAATTGCATCTAGTTAATTCCTGCGACCTATGCATCGGCAGAGTGTAGAGCGTAGACCTCTCTACGCTCTATCCGTTTTAATATTGGGTATACGGATTTAATGGTTGATGGGGCACCTTCACCCCATCAATCTGATACCACCCTCAGATGGTTGATAGATCGACTCCGTAGTTGAGTTCCTCTGCGAAGTCCGGCAGTCCGTAACCGATGGTTTTCTTGTAGAAAGGAGAGACCTTCGCAGTCGGTGCCTTCTTCTTGTGCTTCGTGGTGTAGAGCATTCGTGCCCGCATCACCTCGAAGGAGTAACCGCGCCCTTCACGGTTCTTGTCCTTGGCCAGTCGGTTGATGGACTCCGTGTAAGCGTTGGTGACGGGCATGTCCGTCTCGAAGTAGGTCATGGTCTCTTCGCGCCAGTTTCCCACTGCCCTGACCAGATCGCTCCAGACTTCCTTTTGGCCCTTCGGGATGGTGGCTATCCACTCGTCCAGGGCGGCTTCTGCCTGGAGCCGTGTGGTGGCGTCCCAGATGCCGTAGAAGCGCTCCTTGTGCTCGTAGGCGGCCAGCAGTTACGGGAACGCGCCTGTCCAGGTCTCCATGATGAGGCGCTCCCGGTCTGAGACTTCGTGAGCGCGTTTCAGCAGGATTTTCCGGTCTCCCTTGAGAGTCCGGCTCTGGGACGGTTTCAGCTCCTTTCTGAGGCCCTTGCGCACTCTCTCTAGGGCATCGTTGGCCATGCGCACCACATGGAACTTATCGACCACGATACGGGCCTGGGGCAGCACAGCCTTGACCGCTGCCCGGTAGGGGTTCCACATGTCCATGCTGACGATCTCGACCTTCTGCCGGTCTTTCAGCTTCATCAGGTAGTTGGTCACCACGTCCTGGCGGCGGGTGGCCAGCAGGTCGAGCAGGGTTCGCTCCTCAATGTTGGTCAGAATGCAGCGGTAGCGCTTGTTCAGGTATAGCTCGTCAATGCCCAGGATGCGGGGCGTCTCGAAGCGGTGCCAGCGCCCCAGGAACTCGGCGCGGGCGTTGAAGATGTCGCGCACCGTCTTCTCGTCCAGGCCGGTCTGTGCCGCCACAAAGGTGTAGGGGTGGTTGAAGGATTCCTTCTCCACGTACTCATGCAGCCGCAGTGTCATACGGAATCCGTCCACCATCTCCGGTAGCTGGGGCCTGAATGTTGTCTTGCAGGCCCGGCAGGTGTATCGGCGGCGGACCACCCAGAGAGTGACCCGCTTGCCGTGGATGGGCAGATCACGATAGGGAACGTCACGCTTGCCGAACCGTACGAACTCACCCTGCACGCCGCATTCCTCGCAGGCGATGGGATCGGGCACGTCCACCTGGAAGTGCATTTCGTCGTCGGTTGATTTGCAGCCCAGTACTTGGTATTGCGGCAGGTGAAGGATGTTGTCGGGAAGTTCGGTCATGGTGTTGTATAGGCGTAGGTGTCAGTCAGATCCATCCGACTCGGCATTGGTGTTTGCTTTTTTACCCAACAAGCTGCTGGAAACGAAAAGTAAGGCACCGAGGACAATTGCAATATCAGCCAGGTTGAAGGCCGGCCAATGCCAGTCTCGCCAATAGAAATCAAAGGAATCCACAACATAGCCGCGAAAGACCCGGTCAATCAGGTTGCCCATGGCGCCACCGAGGATAAGACTGTAAGCGATGGCTTCTCCTTTATGACGATTTTTAAGGATCAGCTTGATCAGAAAAATCGAGACCACTACCGCGATTCCGATAAAAAAGTAGCGCTGCCAGCCTCCACCATTCGCAAAAAGACTGAATGCGGCACCGGTGTTCCATAGGTGCACCCAGTTAAAGAACGGGGTCACCGAAACATACTCGCCATAGGCCATTGATTGCTGCACCAGCCACTTTACAGCCTGATCAGACGCTGCCAGCAGGCCCGATATGGACAATAGGGCATACGGCGAGAGCTTTTTGCCAATAATGAGCATTATTTAACCCTTCAACGCCAAAATGCGTCTGGCACCGTTAAGTACAATGCCCCCCGCGATGGTGCCGATAATCAGATCCGGATAATTGGAACCGGTCCACGCGACCAGGGCGCCGGCGGTGATGACCCCCAGGTTGATCACCACGTCGTTGGCCGAGAATATCCAGCTTGCCTTCATGTGCGCCCCGCCTTCCCGATGTTTGGATATGAGCAGCAGACAACTGGTATTGGCAATCAATGCGACGAATGCGATAGCCATCATCACCAGCGATTCAGGCTCACTACCGAATACAAAGCGTCTCACCACCTCTACGAGCACGCCCACAGCCAAGATCAGTTGCAGTACACCAGCAAGATGCGCGGCACGTACCTGCATTTTCACGCTATGTCCAACTGCATAAAGGGCAAGCCCGTACACCGCCGCATCGGCAAAATTGTCCAGGGATTCTCCAATCAGGCCGGTGGACCGGGCGATCAGACCGGCAGTCATTTCCACCACGAACAGAAGTGCATTGATGCCGAGCAACCAGCGCAGGGTCCCGGATTCTTGCTTAGCAGAAGCTGCCGAAAACTCAGCGGCCTTGATGGTCTCCGGATTTGCAGCGACGGTTTCCTGAAGCGAGGCGCCTAGCCCCAAGGTCTTCAGTTTCGAGGTGACGGGCTCGACCTCGCCGTCATGCACGACCTTCAGCCGGCGGTTCGACAAGTCGAAGGACAGCGCCCGAATCTCCTCAAAGCCGTTCAGGGCTAGGCGAATCATTCGTTCTTCTGATGGACAGTCCATCTTCGGCACGGCATAAACACTGACCCATCTCCCTGGCGCCTCGGAGGAGGCCTGTATATCGGTATCCGCTGCGGACGTTGCATCACCGCCACAGGCGCCACCACAGGATTTGCTCATGATACGACTCCACTTGAACAATGTTGTGGTACCATTTTAAACTATAAAGCTACTATAAGGTCAATAGAGTAAAGAATCCGTTGGGGAGGAGGCTGATGCGCATTGGTCAGTTGGCGCAGTTGGTAGGGGTCGAAACACAGACGATCCGCTTCTATGAACAGCAGGGCTTGTTGCCGCCGCCTGATCGGCAGGACAACGGTTACCGTGTCTATACCGAGAAGCATGGTGAGGGGCTGGCCTTCATCCGTCGCTGCAGAATCCTGGGCCTGTCACTGGCTGAGATTCACGAACTACAGAGCTATCAGGACGACCCTCATCAGCCTTGTACCGCCGTCAACACCTTGCTCGATGATCACATCTCTCATGTGCGGTCGCAGATAACCGCTCTGCAAGCGCTTGAGAAACAACTCGTTTCACTGAGAGCGAGTTGCAACGATGACCGGGAAGTTGAGGCGTGTGGGGTTCTTGCTGGAATTAGCGAAGGAAACATGCACCAGCAGTAGGTGAAGCATCAACCAGATAATCCGATGAGATGCCGGTCTGTCTCACTCTCATGCAAAGGTAAGATCAACCATTTAATCCGCTTACCCTTAATATTTAAACTCTCCCTACAATTTCGGTGAGCATAGGACAATATCGACTGTTCTATATTTGCTGATGAACCTTAAGTTTCCCTTTTAAGGCTGGTATAAGGCTAATTTCCTATTGGATTTAGCTTTTATTCTAGGCAATCTGTTTACGGTCTAATGGTTTAATTAATATATAAACTTTTACAGTAATAGAGATCGAAATAAGTTAAGGCGATTCTGATTGATTGTTCCGCCTATAATTTTTAACGATAGGAATGTTTGAATGAGTTGTGTGTTGTTTAACGAATATCCTACCCAAGATGGTAAGCGAATAGTTGAGATCTGTTTAAATGCGGAACGCTCTTTAAATGCTCTAACACTGGATATGATCGACCTGATCCAGCCTAAGCTCGATCAGTGGCAAGACGACGACAGGGTTGTCGCTGTTATTTTAGATAGCGCAGGTTCTAAGGCTTTTTGTGCTGGTGGTGATGTTGTCAGTATTTATAAAGCGATTAGTGAAGACTCTAATGCCAAGTATCCTAAAGCTTTTTTTACCCGTGAATATACCCTTGATTACACTATACATACCTATAGCAAGCCTATTATCTGCTGGGGCAGCGGTATTGTAATGGGTGGGGGTATGGGACTTATGAATGGTTGTAGCCATCGTATAGTGACTGAAACTTCCCATTTAGCTATGCCTGAAGTAACCATTGGTCTTTATCCTGATGTTGGAGGGAGTTGGTTCCTAAATCATATGCCGGGCCGAACGGGGCTCTTTTTAGGTTTAACCGGAAACCCCATGAATGCCGCGGATGCCCTGTTTTTGGGATTAGCTGACCGGTTTGTGGCGACAGAGTTGCGGGAGCTTATGTTAGAGCGCCTTCAGGCAGAGTTATGGGGTGATGCTAATGCTGCTGTTAATCGAGTGTTGCGTAGTTTAGAGCAAGAATCTCAAGCCTGTTTTAGTTCAGAGTCACCGGTAAGGCACCATTATGATTTTATTCAACAGATTACTGACCATGATTCTGTGGCGGGTTTTGTCGATAGTTTATTAAGTGTTGAAAGTGATGATAAATGGATAAAGCGAGCCCAAAAGGCCATTCATCATGGCAGCCCGTTGGCGATTAATTTAATAAAGAAGCAGCTCGAAGTGACTAAGCATATGTCCTTGAAAGAGGTGTTTTGTGCAGAGCTTATCTTATCGGTGCAATGCTGCCAGCATAAGGAGTTTCCTGAAGGGGTTCGTGCTTTGCTTGTGGATAAAGATGCTGACCCTCAGTGGCGCTTTAAAACGTTAGCGGATGTGGATAACACTTATGTGGATAAGTTTTTCCTCTCGCCTTGGCAGAAAAACCCATTGGCTGAGATGTAGTCGCATCAAACAAAAAATATAATAATTAAGGGAATCATCAATGGGATCGGTAATTAAAAAAGGGATTTACCAGTTGGTTAAAGAGGCAAACCAAGTGGTGCGAGAGATTTCGGTATCTGAAGCGATCGCTCTGTATGGGAAGGAGGGTGTGCAGTTTGTTGATCTTCGCGATATTCGTGAATTAGAACGTGAAGGGGTTATTCCTGGGGCTTATCATTGCCCAAGGGGTATGTTGGAGTTTTGGGTTGATCCGGAAAGTCCTTATGCTAAAGAAATATTTCAGCAAGAACTGACCTTTGTCCTCTTTTGTGGTGGGGGTTTACGCTCTGCATTGGCTGGAAAGGCGATTATAGAGATGGGATTGACGGATGTGCTACATATCCACGGCGGTTACGCAGGGTGGAAAAAGGGGAAGGGTCAGACTGCCGAATTTATAACTAAAGGTCATGCCTAGCGGTAATCTAGAGATGTCGGGTATGGTTTTTTCTGTTTTACCTTTGGTCTTCTTTTAAGCGGAAGCCTTTTGTTCAAGCACTATAGATAATGAGTTAACTTTTAAGTAAACCTATTTAATTTCCATATTAAGTAGGTTTTTTTTATGCTTCTTTTGGGTCAGCTCCAACTATCAATTTATTTATGGTAGGAATGCAGGGATAATTGTGTACCTTTTTTCCACTTAAGTTCAAATCGGGAACTAAAGATGCACGTTTTACTTCTGAGCCTTATTGGTCTCGCTTTCGTCTTAATTATTATTGAAGACCTTATTCACCTAAATAAAGCTAAATCGACTCTGTTTATTGGCACGTTGGTTTGGATATTAGCCTTTGTTTTCCCAGAGCATAGCGTTGCACATATCAAAGAGGGGTTAAATGAAAACCTCTTAGATATAGCGACATTGTGGCTGTTTTTAATGGCGGCAATGACATTTGTTGCGTACTTGAACCAGCAGGGGTTGATTACTCAGTTAGTTTATCGGTTACTCCCCACTAAATTGACGCTGCGAACGTTGATGATCTTAATGGCCCTAATGGGGCTTATGTTCTCCTCTTTAGCGGATAACATCACTGCATCTTTGATCATGCTCTCGTTATTAACCTCACTTAAGTTGGATAAGAAACAAACACTTAAGTTTGCCACGCTGATTGTCTTCGCGGTGAACTCCGGAGGTGTTTCCTTGATTACGGGGGATGTAACTACCTTAATGATCTTCTTGGCAGGGAAGGTCGATATCACTGACCTATTCCTTTTAATTGGTCCAGCTTGTGCGGGTGTTATCTCTTTAGCTTTGTTACTTATGTGGGGGACAAACGAAGAGGTTACATTACCGAAGTTTAAGCGCCCAATTGCAACAGTTGATAAGTTAATCGCGGTTCTATTCCTTTTGACTATTTTTAGCACTCTCTTTATGAGTGTTGCGTTTTCTGTACCGCCAGTATTGACCTTCCTGTTCGGATTATCGGTGATGTTTATCTCTCATCGTTTGTTCCATCGTAGTGAGAAATCACCTGATATCTTAGAGTCTGTGCGAGAGATCGAGTTTGATACCTTGCTGTTTTTCTTAGGGGTATTGCTGCTGGTGGGGATGCTTAAAGAGCTTTCTGTCTTGGAGTTTTTGTTACAGCTTTACGATATTTTACCCACTTATTTGGCTAACTTTGTTGTTGGTATATTGTCGGCGTTAGTGGATAACGTTCCATTAACTGCGGCTATTTTGAAATCAGGTATTAGCATGAGCACTGCTGAATGGCTGGGGCTCACTTATGCTGTAGGTGTTGGTGGCTCTATCTTGATTATTGGCTCCGCCGCCGGTGTTATCGCGCTGAGTAAACTGGAAGAGGTCTCTTTCATTACTTACCTACGTTTTATTCATTGGCTGCTGCTGGCGTACACATTAGGTTATGTGTCAGTGATGTTTATCGCTAATTTATAAAAACGCTGCAAACTCTCTCGAAAAGGCTTAGTACTCATTACTAAGCCTTTTTTTTGGCTAACTGATTAGTGCGACAGATTTTATTTGTGTCCATAGCTTTTTGCCCGGCTCCAATTGGAGGCGGTCAATGGATTTACAGGTTAAACGCGCTATAAGGTACTCGCTCCCTGTTTTTAAGCGTATTAATGCCATTGCCTCATCAGTGTCGGCTGCTATTTCATCTACAGTAACGGCTAATCGATTAAGGATGCTTGAGTCATTATCGGGTGTTAAGGTTAGACTAACATCCCGTGCGAGTACCCGAACTCTTACTGCTTGATTGAGTTCATCTCCTCGGTCTCTTACCCAAAGCTCACCATCGGAAAATGCAATACGAGCCAAGTGCCATTTCCGGTCACGTTCAATTACATGGCCTTGAAGAACTACACCAGTATCATCACCATAATCTAAAGGTAGATCGATTTGTGAAAAAACTTCGGTGAGCCCCCCTTGTGCGCTGACCTTACCTTGCTTTAGAACCACAACATGGTCTGCTAAACGAGAGACCTCATCCATAGAATGGCTGACGTAAATAATAGGGATCTCTAAGCTAGAGCCTAGACGTTCCAAATAGGGGATAATCTCTTGTTTGCGCTGTTTATCTAAAGAGGCAAGCGGCTCATCCATCAGCAGTAATAGAGGGTTGATTAGCAAGGCTCGGGCGATAGCGACACGCTGCCGTTCACCGCCAGATAGTTGTTGTGGGTAACGGTGTAAAATATCGTGGATCCCCATAATATCAATGGCGTGATCATACAATTGATTAGAGACTTTTTTGCCTGCTCGCTTGCGAGCATAGTTGAGATTGCCGAGTGCGGTTAGATGCGGGAAGAGGCTTGATTCCTGAAAGACATATCCTAAAGGGCGTTTGTGGGTCGGCATAGATAGTGAAGCATTTTGCCATATCTCTCCATTAATGCTGAGCTGCCCCTTATCTGGTTCCTCTAAGCCTGCAATACAGCGTAGTAGTGTGGTTTTGCCTGAACCTGATGGGCCAAAGATCACTGTTACCCCCTGACTAGGCAAAGTCAGATCTATATCCAGAATAAAGCTGTTATCGTGAGCTTCAGGGTGCTTTAACTGGAATGAGGCCTGTATATGGTTGTTACTGATATCAGATTGCATAGATAAGAGGCCTCATCTAGTTTAAAAGCGAAACTTTTTGTTTACGCTGGAGCCAATACAGCGCTAAAAGTACCGAGAAAGAGAAAATAAGCATAGCGCCAGACAGGGCATGTGCCTGCATAAACTCCAGTGCCTCGACATGATCATATATCTGTACAGATATGACGCGGGTCTCTCCCGGAATATTGCCACCTATCATTAATATAATGCCAAACTCTCCCACTGTATGTGCGAAACCAAGAATCGATGCGGTTATAAACCCAGGCTTTGCTAGCGGTAGAACAACGGTAAAAAAGCGATCAAAAGGGCCTGCTCTCAGCGTGGCAGCAACCTCTAAAGGACGTTCTCCTATAGCTTCCATCGCGTTCTGGATCGGCTGTACAACAAAAGGCATAGAATAAAATACAGAGGCGATGACAAGTCCCCAGAAAGTAAAGGGCAGCGTACCTAAGCCTAGGCTCTGAGTAAATTGGCCA
Source organism: Neptuniibacter marinus (assembly GCF_965223595.1). Taxonomy (NCBI): domain Bacteria; kingdom Pseudomonadati; phylum Pseudomonadota; class Gammaproteobacteria; order Oceanospirillales; family Oceanospirillaceae; genus Neptuniibacter; species Neptuniibacter marinus. The sequence goes on from NZ_OZ245004.1 coordinate 348,178, forward strand.
AAGAAACCATGAGGGCCCATCGCTATGAGAAGGTAGAAACCAAGTACAGTGGGCGGCAGTATCAGAGGTAGGGCAACTATAGCTGCTATAGGTGCTTTCCAGACCGAACTTGTTCGAGCTAGCCACCAAGCGATAGGCGTGCCTATTATTAACAGTAACAAGGTAACCGTTGTCGCTAGACGCAATGTTAGCCAAATGGCCGCTAAGTCCGCTTCCGAAAAACTCATGGATTAGCTGCTAAAGGTTTATAACCATAAGATGTCATGATCTGTTTTACTTGCGGCTCTTTGATGAAACTGAGGAGTGCTTGGGCAGCAGGACTATTTTCTCCGCGTAATAATAACACTACATCCTGTTTGATTGGATTATATAAATTTTCAGGAATAACCCAACTAGACCCGGTTTTTAATTTTCCATCTTTTAATATTTGAGAGAGGGCTACAAAGCCTAGTTCAGCATTTCCAGTGCTGACAAATTGATATGTCTGGGCAATGTTCTCACCTTGTACCCATTTATTTTGAGTTGCTTCAATTAATGAGAGCCGTTCTAGCACTTCTATGGCTGCTACTCCGTAAGGAGCCAGTTTCGGGTTTGCGAGTGCCAGTTTGTTAAATTGGAGCTGTTTCAACCGTTCCGCATTTCCTTTAACAAAGCCTTTCTGCGATGACCAAAGCGCAAGGCGACCTCTTGCGTAAGTAAAACGGCTAGAGGGTGCTATAAGCCTATCCCGTTCAAGTTGTTCAGGTTTTTTTTGATCGGCGGAAAAAAAGACTTGGAATGGGGCACCATGTTTTATTTGCGCATAAAACTTACCGGAGGATCCAAAAGATAAGCGTACTTTATGGCCGGTGGATTGCTCAAATAAAGAGGCTATCTCTTTCATCGGTGCTGTAAAGTTAGAGGCTACTGCGACGCTAATCTCTTCCGCCTTAGCGGTGGGAAGTAACAAACTAAGTACAAGAAGGCAGATAATCGAGATAGATCGCATCGATTTTCTCCGTAATTCACTATTTACTTATAAGTGAATTTAATAATGAGTGGTGGTTTTGGTTATATGGTAGCGGATATATAAGATGATCAAAAGTGATAGGGAGAGCGCGTCTGTTATTAGCTGGCTTTTGGTCGGTAGTAAGAGAGAAGAGGTGACCGTTTTTGGGCCACCCCCTTTTCGCCCAATACCAAAAACCTTACTTTAAAGGGAGAGTTAGGCGGTATAAATGGCAACTAAGTCAGACATAGATAGAGTGCCTACTATATTTTGTTCTGGATCCATTAGGTCGTATAGAGTGCCGCCGGAGGTGTTATCAAAAATACTGAACAAGATAATAGTGCCTCCGTCACCACCACATTCAGCATGAGGAGCATCGGATGGTTGTGCAACAGTGTAGCTTCCTGTTGCTCGTACCTCCGACAGCGTACCATCAGCATCATAGATGTGATGTTCTCCTTTAAGGACTAACAATTTATTCAGTGAATTATGACGATGAAGAATGATCGGCTTATGGGGTTCAAATTTAAATAGGATTTCTGCGCGCTGCTGTTCTTCGTCGATGTGGAGAATTGAGTAACGAAAGTGCTCTAAATCACCAAATTGGTTCCATTCAACAACATCTTCAATGTATTGCGGGCTCATGACTTATCCTCTTATTATAGTTAACCACGACTTCAGCTTTAGCATTGTCATGGGGGCAGTGGTGGTACGTTAGCTTGGATCTTGTTGTCATGTCACAGCCAAATTGACTAAGAGGGGCGGGTATATAGCCCGATACATTAAGTCGATGGTTTTTTTAGAATGAATTCTTAATAACTTATAAAGTGCTTACTATGCGACTGATCAAGCTTAATACATTGTTGATGTTACTCGTTATCTTCACCGGTTCAGTGGCGATGAGTGTATCGGCGGTTGTAGCCTTGTACCAATCGAACAAAGAGGCGCAAGATCAGGCCGCCCAAATTGCTAACTCGGTTAAACAGCAGTTAGAGTGGCAACTTTTAAAAGCACATAACCTAATGCAACGTCCTACCGACTTTCCCGATTTTTTTCTTTGGCAGAATAGTAATAGTAGTATTTCAGGTTTTTGCATTCAGTATGAAACGTTAGAGGGACGGCTTGAACGCAGTTTATGCAAAGGGGATGTTTCAGAAGAGATTTGGCCTGCGTGGTTTAAAACTCTTTATCTCTATCAGTTTGGGACTGAGCAGGGCAGCCAACGTGATGTAGTGTTTAACGAGGAAGTTAAAGGTCGGATTAATGTTACACCCAGCTTTTTAGTAATGCTGCACCGAGCGTGGCGAGATATGAGCAACTTAATGGAGATGTCCGTTATTACGGTTATGACCTTATGTATCTTGCTTTATATTACATTAGGGTGGGTACTGAAGCCTGTACATTTGACGACCGCTGCTTTAGGTAAAATACAGGCGGGGGATCTCTCGGTTCGGTTACCAGATTTAAGGGTTAAAGAGTGGCAGGACACGGCTCAAAGTATTAATGCGATGGCATCCACATTGCAGGAAACTTTTGAGGAACGAAAGCAATTATCGATGAAGTTACTGCATCTGCAAGAGGAGGAGCGGCGGCATCTTTGCCGAGAGTTACATGATGAATTAGGTCAGTCCTTAACTGGTTTAAGAGCCATCGCTTATTACATGGAGGGCGAGGCTAAGGATCATTGTCCCTCACTTCTACCTAAAGTGTCTCAAATCACAGAGATTGCCCAACAGATGATGGGATTGGTTAAGACCTTGCTGTTTAAATTACGCCCTGCGGATTTGGATGAACTGGGATTGATGGAAAATCTCAGCTCTATGATTGATGAGTGGAACACTAAGCATCAAGAGGTGGATTGTCATGTGGTGACCGAGGGGCGGTGTGATGAAATACCTGCGGCTATAGCGGTCAATTTATTGAGAATCGTACAGGAAAGTCTGACAAATGTGGTAAAGCATGCGTCAGCGTCACGTGTTGAGGTATTTCTCTGTTGCCCTTATTCAGGGAGGGAGCAGTTATTATTGCAGATCGAGGACAATGGGAATTTAACCCGCGCCGAAACATTGTTGAAACCGGGTAATGGTTTATTAGGTGTCAAAGAGCGTGTTAATGCGTTAAATGGTGAGGTTAACTTTGCGCGTTCTGCTCTTGGTGGCTTGAAGGTTGAGGCGATTATACCTGTGCTCGGATATGAGGTGGCCGATGGGACTCATTAATATTTTATTGGTCGATGACCATGCAATTGTGCGTGAAGGTTATCGATCTTTATTAAATAAACAGCCGAGCTTAAATATTATTGCAGAAGCTGAAAGTGGTGAAGATGCTTATGTGCTTTACCGTCAGCATAAGCCAGATCTGTTAATCCTTGACCTATCCCTGCCAGGGAAAGGGGGGTTAGCAACTTTGATTCAAATTCGTCAGTTAGATCCTAAAGCTAAAGTATTGGTGTTTAGTATGCATCAGAATCCTTCTATGGCGAAAAAAGTCATTGAGGCGGGGGCTAAAGGGTATATTACGAAAAGTAGTGCGCCGGCAGAACTGGTTCAAGCGGTAATGGATGTTGTAAACGGAAGGTTAGCTATTAGCGAAGATATAGCAAGAGCTATAGCGATGGATAGTTTGCATGGCAAGTCAGCGATAGTGAATAAGCTGTCCACTCGAGAGTACGAGATTCTTCGTATGTTAGCCGAAGGGAAAACCAAGGCAGATATTGCCGAAACCTTATCTATTAGCGTTAAAACAGTTTCAAACGCTTATTACATTATTAAAAGTAAGCTTGAGGTGAAAACAGATCTTGAATTAATGCATGCGGCATTACAGGCAAGAGTCGTTTCTGTTTCTGATTATCTATAGTGAGTAAGCTCTTCTTTTCTGTAGGAGAGGCATATTAATAATTATATTTTTTGGCTACGGTTACTGGTGAGGGAAGAGCTCTCTCGCTCAAAGCTGGTTGAATTTATGGACTATTTTTGATTTCTCTTCAGATTCAAGAATGTTTTGTTGGTAGGGATTACATTGTGCGGAGCAATATTTCAGGTTGAATGCTTGAGGAATACCTTAAGTTGAACTAGGTTTTATTGTGCAAGTGCTCAAAAAATTATAAGACAGCAATCCATCTTCACTCACTTAATGGATTAAATCGGTGGCGAAAAAGAATGTACCTAATATAGCTTATGAGCTTGAAAAGTTAACAGACAGTATTGAACAAGAAGACTTAACGTCTAAAGTTTGGAGCTTACCTAGCGTCTTTTATCTGAATTAGCTCAGACTAGATCTGACACATCATCTTGAAAAAGAGAGAGTTACCCGTTTTGATAAAGGTGTCGAATCTTAAATCAAAACAAAAGGTAACTCTCATGATCCATACTAACAATCCAATCATTAAACACAAAGCTGGCTTGCTGAATTTGGCAGAAGAGCTTGGGAATGTGTCCAAAGCATGCAAAGTCATGGGCGTATCACGAGATACGTTTTATCGTTATCAGGAACTTGTTGAAGAAGGTGGTATCGATAGCCTGATCAACAAAAGCCGTAGAGCACCGAATCCCAAGAACAGAGTGGATGAAGCAACAGAACAAGCTGTCGTTGCTTATGCCATTGAACAACCCGCTCATGGTCAGCACCGTACCAGTAATGAACTACGTAAGTCGGGTGTCTTTGTATCAGGTAGTGGCGTCCGTTCAATTTGGGTTCGACATAATCTTGAGAACTTTAAAAAGAGACTGAAAGCTTTAGAAGATAAAGTTGCTAACGACGGCATCATCCTGAGCGATGCTCAGGTTGCAGCGCTTGAGAAAAAGAAATCTGATGATGAAGCATGCGGTGAAATTGAGACGATACACCCAGGTTATCTGGGGTCTCAGGACACCTTTTACGTAGGTAACCTGAAAGGCGTTGGCCGTATATACCAACAGACCTTTGTGGATACTTACAGCAAAATCGCTTTCTGTAAGCTCTATACCACTAAAACACCGATTACTGCTGCAGATACACTCAACGATAAGGTATTACCGTTCTTTGAAGAACAGGAGCTTCCTATGCTGCGTATTCTTACAGACCGAGGAACTGAATACTGTGGTCGGGTCGATCAGCATGATTACCAGCTTTATCTTGCTATAAACGATATTGATCACACCAAAACTAAAGCGATGTCCCCACAAACAAATGGTATATGTGAACGCTTTCATAAAACGATCTTGAATGAGTTCTATCAAGTAACTTTCCGTAAAAAGCTCTACGAATCACTTGAGGAACTACAAAAAGATCTGGACGGCTGGATGGAATACTACAACAATGAACGAACTCATCAGGGCAAGGTATGTTGCGGTAGAACGCCAATGGAAACGTTGCTTGATGGTAAACGGGTCTGGGCCGAGAAGAATTTAGCCCAGATCTAAACTGACAGACACCAGATAAAAAACGGGTAACTGTCAGATCAAGTCTGAGCTACTACATTTTATCTGATCTCCTTCCAGCTTTCGGCCCTTGCGGCTATTCTCTCTGTAGTTGTTTTATATGGCTATTGGATGGATGTTGAGTTTTTATATCGACCTATAATGCAGGAGCCCGCTACGCACCCCGTCACCGCGTTATTATCTTTATCTCTTGGTATCTCCATTTTCTTGCCGAATCATCAACCCATTATTAATTCCACTAAAAAAGTAGTTGTAATAGTCTGTGGAATTATCGTCCTTATGGTCATTATTGACTATGTCTTTAATACAGACCTTATGCCGCCTAATATTATTTTTAAGCAAGAGGTGTTTGATTCTAATGGCTCTGTTTTTGTTAATTACTTAAGTGTTAATACTGCAATTATGCTCTTGATGATCAGCAGCGCGGTGCTGGCTGATATATATGGGAGACAGAATGTTCAGCAGCTAATAGCTTACTTGGCAATCTCTATCCCATGTATTTCCTTTATTGGATATGCTTATGGGCTGGAAACATTCTATAGCCATATGTCTTTATATACGGCGATAATTGGCTTTCTATTGGGGTGGGCTGTGTTAGCGAGAACCTCAAACTATGGTGGTTTAAAAGCGATTTTAAGTCCTTATTTAGGTGGGAGTATCGCTCGCTATCAATCAATCAGTGGGATGTTACTACCGTTCTCTGTTGGTTTGTTTTTTGTCTCATTATCTAATGAGCTGAATTCTTCTTATATAGCGATGTTTGTTATATTTGTGACATGGTTTCTTGTGTTAATGGTTGGCATCTCAGCTTATGTTCAAGAAAAAATTGACGCCGCTCGACGGGAAGTGACTGAAAAGTTAATTTTAGCCGCTATTACAGATCCTTTGACCGGTTTGTATAATCGCCGTCAGTTTTTTTATTTGGGCATGAAGGAGTTGAGAAGAGCGCATCGTTCGGGTAGTGCTGTAGCTGTATTGATGATTGATATAGATGATTTCAAAATCATTAATGATACTGCTGGCCATGATGTAGGGGATCAAGTACTGATTGCTGTTTCAAATACCCTGTCTGCCGTTTTACGAGAATTCGATTTAGTTTGTCGGTTTGGTGGGGAGGAGTTTTGTGTTCTCATTACCGATACTTCGAAACAAGGGGTTGAAGAGGTTTGTAATAAAATCAACTCAACAATTCGCGGTTTAGATATTAATTCTTGGACTGATTTACATGGTCCGGTAACTGTGTCTATAGGTGCTTGTTTAATTGAGAAAAAGATAGATTTAGAATCTGCCTTGAAGGTTGCTGATGCGGCTATGTATCAGGCTAAGAGCTTGGGTAAAAACCAAACCTATTATTCTCTAACGTTTTTGAGTGTCGATAATGGGTTGCAATAAGAGTATTTATGGATAATTTTTACCACGAGCTAGAAGGTTTTTCTAATACGGTTCAGATTGTTGACAATCGTCACTATCAATCTATACCTGATGATTGGTTTATCTCTGTTATTGATGTGCGAGCTTCGACTGAAGCTATTAAGGCAGGGCGCTATAGGGATGTTAATTTTGTTGGCGCGGCGGCTATTACCTCCCATTTGAACCTTATTAGCCGTGATCTGCCATTTATGTTTGGTGGTGACGGGGCAACGATTTTAATTAAAAAAAGTATGTATGGAGTTGCGCAGGAAGTACTTCAATCTTTGAGCTTTTACGCTAAAGAGAGTTTTGACTTTGACCTGCATGCAGGGCTTGTGCCTGTTAGTGCTGTTCGTGCAATGGGTCGAGATGTAAAGGTTGCTAAATATTTATCAGGTGAGAGTCCTCCGCAAGCTATGTTTAAGGGCGGCGGGGTTAGTTTAGCTGAGTCTTTAGTGAAGTCCTCCCCTGAGTATCGAGTGGCTCCAAAATGCTGTTTTTCTAAAGAAAAAATATTTGCTGGCTTGTCTTGTCTTGTCGCTGGAAGCCAATCCCATCGTCGACAGGGGTGACTTTGTCGATTTTAGTTCAGCCTATGCAGCTCGATGATGAACAAGCCGTTAAAAGGGCAATTGCAAAGTTTGAGAGCCTGCTAGGGACCTCTTTATCCTGCCTGAATCCAATCAATATGCAGCAGGCGAGTTATGAGTCGTTTTTTAAGAACTTTAAACGCCAACTAAGTATTTCCGAGATCAAACCGAGCAAAGCCTTTTTCGCAGCAATGGGTGAAGTGTTTATTTCGATCCCATTATTCCGTTTGGGGCTGTATAAATATTTTCCTCAACTAAAAAACTATATGGAAAAGATCTCTACTCATTGCGATTTTCATAAATACGATGACACCTTAAGAATGGTGATTAATTGCTCGGAACGGGAGCATAGAGCGCTGGTTGCTTATTTGGAATCAGAATATGAGCAGCAGCAGATCTTTTTTGGGGTCAGTGCATCTGATGCCGCTCAAATGACTTGTCATGTTGAGAGTATTGCCGACGGCGAGCATTTGCACTTTATTGATGGTTCGGATGGAGGTTATGCGATGGCCGCGGTTGGCCTGAAAAATCAACGTTTGGCGGCTCAGCAGTGATCAAAGTTGCTTTTTAACGGCATCAAGCTTCTCTTTGAGGATTTCAATTTTTCCGACTGTATTTGCTTTTTTCGGGCGGCTTTCATCTACGGTATTTATGCTTTTTAATAAGGTGGAAAGTTCCCTGGAGCGCAGTTTGAGCTCTTTTTTAACCTGTTTATCAATATAACCTAGCTCCTTTAGTGCTTGTGTCGCTTCATGCATTAGCTCAGGCAAAATATCGATAATATTTTTTTCATTAGGCATCTCTTCTAAATGCTCTTGAAGAGTGTCTCTCGCAGTAAGCCAGGCTTCGAGCTCATTAATCTCATATGTGGATAAGAGCGCTGCTACATGAGGGGCTACTTGGTTTACATTAATATCAAAATCGACGATCAGCTTCTCTTGCCCTGCTATTTCGCGAATACATTTTACTTTGCTGTCGGTGGTAATAAACTTCATACAGCTCCCCTCTATTCAATAAGTGGTTTGTGCGCATCTAGCTCCATTACCAGTTGCATAATTTCTGGGTTCTTTTCGAAACGCTCTTCTTCTTTTGCTTGGCGGAGATACTCTTCTGATACGTCAATTGCCCGAAGTAAATATTCATACGCTATATGATCTGCTTGTAGATCAGAAAATGCGCAAGCTAATTGGAAGAAAGCGTGGCCATTATCGGCCTCTAGCTCCAATGCTTTGTTACATAAAGCGATCGCCCACTGTGGGTTGTCTAGTTCAAGTGCTGCGTCAGCTTTGTACGTTAGTGCTTCTGCACTGTCGGGTCTTAATTCAAGAATTTGGTCATAGAGCTTTATTTTCTGCTCCCAGGATGCTTCTTGTCCTGCTTTTAACCAGTAGGCTTGCACTTCGTTGGTTGTTTCAATTTCTTGCTGATTTTCCTTGATGACGGCGGATTTAGAGATCAAGCCTCTTTCAAGTTCATCTAGTCGAGATTCATAGTCGATAATGAGCTGACTAATTTTGGTTTCAGCATGGCCTTGAATGTTGTTGCGTATATCACGCAAAGAGTTCCAGCCGACGAGTAGCAAAGCAGAGCTTGTCGCAGCAATAAGATAGAAGAAGTAAGTGACAGTATCTGTGGCATAAGTGGCTGCAATTTCCGCTACATGAAGCTGCCGGTCTGTGATCTCTTTGGTGTATTCAACCCTAAGATTTTGCTGTTCAATCCTAAGCTGTTTGAGCTCATCAATAATGTAGCGCTCTATAAATGGGTTATATAAAGGTTGTTCTAGTGTATTGATTTTGTCTTCAGATACAGTGTTTTTAACTGTCTCAGTAGATGAAGTTTCTGCCCAGACGGCATTAAGGCTTAAAATAATGAATGAGATGAGTAGGATAGATATTCTTCTGAACACAGTGTTTAAGCCTTGAGTTGGTTTTTAGTCATATGCCGATGTTCCACCCTATATGCAGAAAAGGTGATGCTTTTGCATTGGTAGTTAGGCTGGGGTACCTGTTCGAGCGTCGCTCTTAGCCACACTGACATAGAGATACCCCAGCGTCTACGCTGCTGATCACTTTACTGCTCTTTTTAGCGGTTAAACAGCTATTTTGCGGATAACATCGCCGTGGTTTTCCTCTTCAATTAGCGCGACATGAAGTGCTTTTATCCCCTTCTCATAGTCGCTTTGTTCCACTATACACTGCATCTCTACTTGTCTAACGGATTGATGGAGGGCGAGAATGTTGATATCAGCGTTTGATAACGCCGAGATAGTTTTTGCCAGAATACCTTTTACTTTTATATCTGAGCCAACTGCAGAGATTATAGCGATCTTATGCATGCTTACTTCTGCAGAGGGATACTGCTGTTCAATTAATCTCATCACACGGTTAATTTTTTTCCGTGTACTAACCGCATAAAACGTAATGCTGTTGGCATCGGCATCTTTATTGACGATGGATATTTTTAACTCTTTCATCAGTTTTGAGATATAAATATCGTAGTCTGGGCTGCCCAGCATTTCTTGGTCAAAAATTTCGATGCCGACTGCGTCGTTACGTCCTGTAATAATCTCTACGCAAGGCCGAGGGTTACAGTAATTGTTATCAATAACAGTACCTAAGTGTTCAGGCTCGAAAGTATTTTTAATACGAATGGGAATGCCCGACTTACGAATCTCTCGTGCGGCTCTAGGGTGGATTGCTTCCATACCTAAATTGGAGAGTTGATCAGCAACGTCAAAATTAGTCATACCTATAGTGACGACATTCTCTTCGCCTACTAATTTAGGGTCTGCGCTGCTTAAGTGAAACTCTTTATGAATAACTGCTTCGCGGGCATTTGTTAAAGCCGCAATTTTTGCGAAGGTCATCTCACTATAACCGCGATCAAAGGTTCGCATCAGCTGTTCTTCGCAATGAGTATAGCCGGTTACAATTAATAGCTCTTTACTTGGGTCTAATGGCAGCAGGTGATGTTTTATCATTTCATCGACAGGTAGGGACTGCTCTTGCTTCCAGCCAGTTAGATCGACAAACCGCGCAGGGAGCTCATTCTGTTGGAGTAGTTTGACTGTATTGTAAGCACTGTGCGCTTCGCCAATAGAGGCAAGCATCTCACGTATCGTGGATAAGTGTTCTTCCAGTTGAAAATGACCATAGGAACACAAGTTATGTAGATTTTTCATACAGCGTTCAGTATCGGCTATGCGCGCAGAAATAAAGGTGTTAGCAGCGCTGAGATCATCTCCGGTAAACATAAGCTCATTGATTTCTAACAGCTTTGTTTTTACTTTAGCAAGCTGATCGATCCATGCATCTTCTTCTTCGGCTTCAGCAAAGCAGCTATATACCCCGGCATCACCTGTCTTTTTATGTTCGAGTAACAGGTCTGTAACGCCGCTATAAGCGGAGACAACAAATATGCGGTTAAATAGGCTGCCATTTTTTTTGCGTAACAAAATATTATTTAATACTTCTGTAAAACGGCTCATTGAGGTGCCGCCAATCTTTTCTACTGTATGTGTCATTGTGTTTCCCTAAGGTGTTGATCCTTCTTTCTTTTGTTAGATGATCTGTTTAGGAAAACCTTCGCCTATGGTTTTTCACTGAAAATCGGATCTAACATCGTGCGGTTAAGAGTTGCGATTTACCCGTTTACTGAATCTTTGGGGGTGGCGGTCGCCTGTGTTTTTTAGACAGAAAAGAACAGTAAATACTTTCTTTAGCAAAGACTGCCTCTATTCAAGAGGGTTTGAAAACCACCTAATGAAGAGCCCTATCAGGTATGTTACTTATCTAAATGAATTACAAATTTACAATGTAATTCATTTAGATGAGTCATGTCGTGCTTAGTTGTGGGCGTGGTGATTCTATTTTGCTCTGCTTAAGATTAGCTTTCGTCTATTGGATAAACGCCATTCTCATCATGAACTTCCAGCCCTGTTAAAGGCGGGTTAAATACGCAAGCGAGTTTCAATTCTGTATGTGCCCGCAGCATGTGTTCATCATTTTTGTCTAGAATATAAATAGTGCCAGGTTTAATAGAATGAATCGCTGCGTCTTCTAGCGTCTCTACTTCACCTTCTCCACTAATACAGTAAACAGATTCCAAATGGTTTTGATACCAAATATGGGTCTCTGTACCCGCGTAGATAGTGGTGATATGGAAGGAAAAACCCATATTATCTTCTTTAAGCAGTAGTCGAGTGCTTTCCCAATGTTTGTCTGGGGATACTACGCGTCGTGCGCTCTGTTCAGCTTCTTTCAGTGTTCTAACAATCATTCTTGGTATCCTTAATTAGCCGATTTCGTGATAAACGTCGTCAAAGTAACAATTATCTTCTGGCATTTTTGATTCAATGGCACAAACTGCTTTAACTGCATTCTCAACGATATCTATGCCTCGTTTGAGATTTTCGTCACTGATAGTTAATGGGCAAAGAAACTTAATGACCTGGTCATCGGCACCGCTGGTTTCAATCATTACACCCTGTTGGAATGCGATACGTGTAATTTTACTAGCCAGTTCACCATTTACGCAGTTGATTCCTTGGAACATACCGCGACCACGGGTACTGAAGTTCCCTTCACCATATTCTGCAACAATGCTGTTTAGACGTTGTGAAATATAGTTGCCTTTACGTTTAACGCTGTCTGCGAATGTGTTGTCCGACCAATAATGATCGATGGCCGCTTTAGCAGTGACGAAGGCAAAGTTATTACCACGGAATGTACCGTTATGTTCACCGGGTTTCCATTGATCGAGCTCTGGGCTAATCAGTACCACAGCAAAGGGTAAACCGTATCCACCAAGTGATTTTGATAGCGTGATGATATCAGGTTTTATACCAGCTTCTTCAAAGCTGAAGTAGCTACCTGTTCGTCCACAGCCTGCTTGGATGTCATCTACGATCAGAAGGATTTTGTGCTTTTTACATACGGCTTCTAAATTACGTAGCCATTCGAAGCTTGCGGCATTAATGCCACCTTCACCTTGAACTGTTTCTACGATGACAGCGGCGGGCGTATCAATACCACTACTTGAGTCCATGAGTAGTTTTTCTAGATAAGCTGTTGTGTCAATGTTTTCACCAAGGTAGCCGTCATAAGGAACACGGCTAACGCCATTTAAACTTACGCCTGCAGCACCACGGTGGTGGGAGTTACCTGTTGCAGCCAGTGCGCCTAAGCTTACACCGTGAAATCCATTAGTGAAGGCAATAATGTTTTCTCTACCAGTAATGTTGCGTGCTAATTTTAATGCAGCTTCAACCGCATTGGTGCCTGTTGGCCCAGTAAACTGAACAACATAGTCGAGATCCCTAGGTTTAAGGATTTTTTCGTTGAATGCCTCTAGGAATTGTCCTTTGGCTGTAGTATGTAGATCCAAGCCATGCGTAATGCCATCGCTTTGAATGTATTCGAGGAGTTTTTCTTTAAATAGGTCGTTGTTGTGCCCATAATTTAACGTACCTGCACCTGCTAAGAAGTCGAGATACTCTGTGCCGTCTTCTGAATAAAGGTACTCGCCTTTAGCGCGGTTAAAAACACGCGGAAATGAACGGGCATAGGACTGAACTTCTGATTCGATCTCATCGAAAATTTTCATTATGTAAATCTCTTAATTAACTTTTTGTAACACTCTTTAACGCTATTTTCTAAGCGGTAAGAGGATCAAATGATTTAGCGGGGCCTGCTAGATAAAGTACTTCATCTTCATGATCTTTATCTAAGTGCACACCGCTTTTGAATAAGGTCTTACTGTCAACGTCCATTAGATGGTCGTTAAAGAAGCGTTCAAATAGCTGTTTAGAAGCAGAGTTACTTGGTGAGATTGTGGTCTCAAGGTAACGAATGCCAGGATTGCGACTAAATAATTGGGCGAGCATTTTTTGTGCAATGCCTTTGCCTCTGAACTCTTTATCTAATGCGACCTGCCAGATGAATAAGGTTTCTGGGCGATTTTGGGGAATGTATCCAGAAATAAATCCGACAATCTTATTGCTAGATGTTTCAGCAATAATAGAAGTATTTGAAAAGTCCCTGCACTGGATCAAATTACAATAAAGGGAATTTTGATCTAGAGGAGGGCAGCGCTTTATAAGTTGATGTACATCCTGTCCATCAGCTATTTGGGGTTTTCTGTATGTGATTTTATCCATAGTATTCATATCGATTAGCCTTGCTAATGTTTAGTAATACTAAACATTTTAAAGCATTTTTTCAAGAATTATTCACTAATATCCCAGAATATTACTGATTTTATGTGTTTTTTGGCGAGTTTCTATGATTTATATATTTAGTTTTACGAAGTAAATTGTCTCGTATATACTTTTGACTGTACTATTTTTGCAAAATTTGATGAGTGCTTTTGATAGATGGAAAAGAGTCAAGAGGCGTTAGTTTTGTTGCGCCAAATTATTAGAGTAACCGATATGCAGGAAAAAGAGATTAGCCGTAGTACGGGGTTGACTCTTCCGCAATTGATGGTAATGCAAACCCTGCGTCAGATGTCGCCTATCACTACAGGTGAATTAGCCAAGGAGATCTCCCTTACCCAAGCAACGGTTACAAGTATCTTGGATCGTTTAGAGAAAAGGGGCCTTGTCTCCCGTGAGAGGGGGGTGGAGGATAAACGCAAAGTTTGGATTAATTTAACCGAGCAAGGGTTGGATTTAATGAAGGGTGCGCCAACCACTCAACAAGATATTTTTTCCCGCCGTTTTGATGATATGCAACAGTGGGAACAATCAATGGTTGTGGCTGCTTTAGAGCGAGTTGCTTTTATGCTTGATGCGCAACATCTTGATGCTGCACCTGTGCTTGGTATAGGTCAGCTTGATAGAGGAATGAACTAACTAAGTCTGCACTCTGTTACTTAGGGTTGAGTCTATTAGACTCAATCCATCTTGCTTTACAATCTTTTTTACTTCTTCTGCGATCCCGATTCCTGTCGCTTTTTTTAGCACCGCTTTGTTCTTTAGCTATAGCTTTTATACTGCTAAAACAGATCGTTTGTGCGACGCAAAAAAATAAGCCCCGAAGATTAGGTTGTGACCTTCGGGGCTAACTTATCAGGTAGCTAAACTGTTGTTAGGCGGCTGAAGTTGGAGTGTGCTCTTCTGTCGGGGCTGTTTTCTTCGTTGTCAGGTACAACCAAATAAACCCCGTTACACCCGCAGAAAGAGAGGCGAATAAAATGCCTGTTTTGGCCATTAATAAATCTTCCGGGTAGTCGGCAAAACCTAATTCTGCAATAAATATCGACATTGTGAAGCCGATCCCCCCCATAAATGCGACACCAATAATGTGATGCATATTGAGGCCTTTAGGAAGGTTGCAGACGCCGAGCTTGACTGCAACCCATGTGAAACCGGCTATACCGATTAATTTACCTGCAACTAAGCCAGCACCAATACCCATTGCAACGGGATGGACAATGATTCCGCCAATATTTGACCAATCAATCGGAACTCCAGCATTAGCTAACGCGAAGATAGGGATCACTATATAAGCGGTTAATAGGTGCAGTTTGTTTTCTAGAATTTGAGCAGGTGCTTGCACTAAGTTGACACCATCTCCTAACGCGCGAACTCTTGAGCGAAGCGCATCGTTGACAATGATGTTCTCATCTTGCTTGTAAGCATCTTTAATTTTTTGCACGCCACCATTTATAAGCGATAAAAAGCGCTTGGGGTCGTATTTGGGTTTCATTGGGATGATAAACGCGAGAATAACACCGGCAAGTGTTGCATGAATTCCGCTCTTTAGCATGGCAATCCAAAGGAGTACACCTATCAATAGGTAGGGCGATAGCCTGCGTACTCCCGCTAAGTTTAAAGCGATAAGTGTGAATATAAAGAATCCTACGAGTGCTAGCGCCATCATATTCAAGGTGTCGGTATAGAAAAGAGCGATGACGATAACGGCACCTAAGTCATCTACGATTGCCAAGGCAACCAAGAACATAAGTAGACTTTGGGGAACGCGGTTTCCAAGTAAGGCTAATGCTCCTAATGCGAAAGCAATATCAGTTGCCATTGGAATGCCCCAACCATCACTAACGTGCCCTGTTGGATTAATAATAACGTAGATTAATGCAGGTACTAACATGCCTCCTACTGCCGCAATAATAGGGAGTAGAGCCTGTTTTACATTGGCTAATTCGCCAACCAGTAGTTCCCGTTTTAATTCTAAGCCTACAATAAGAAAAAAGATGGCCATCAAGCCATCATTAATCCAATGATGCAATGACTTAGAAAGTTGGAAATTTTCTAGGCCAATGATTAAATGGGTTGTGAATAAATGGTGGTACATATCTCCAAACTGGCTATTGGCAATAATCAAAGCAATTACCGCACAGAGCATCAATAAGACACCACTGGTTGTTTGTCGATGGATGAACTCTTCTAATGGGGATAAAACCTTATCAAAAGCACGTTCCCAAGGTGCAATATATTCCTTTCCCAAAAGTCGACGTTTCTGCTTCATCTTACTCTCCCGCTTAATAACCATTTTGATATTAAGCCCTTCAACGTTATTGTTCGTTGATAGGGTTAATATTCAAGTCGTATAACACTCATAATACTGTAATTTCTATTTATAACTACAGATCTACATAGCGAACTCTTGTTTAAGATACTGTGTTCTTGGATAAATAAATACAAATGAAAAAGCTAAACTAAGCTGTACAGATTAAAGTCTGAAGTGCTTAATAAATTATGCAGATCAGTTTAGACTACTTTTGATAATTCTTCTTCAAAAATAGAGAGTTACTTATTGCTCTCTTAAGGGTAAATCTATACTCCACAGCTTGTGATGAAAATACTTGATGGCAAATATTTTTTATCTGCATTTGTCATTAATTTCGATTTGTTTTTTGCATATTACCAATCGGATTGCTTTTTTATACGGCGGTGGCCGATTTAAAGGTGAAAAGATAGTTTAACCAAAGGTAAATCAGAGGTTAGGTAACTGTTTGGGGAATTGGATTTTAAAATAACTATGTGTATTTAAAGTTTTTTTGTGGTGTGAGCAGGTTGAAAGGCGCTTGCGGACAAACCCCTTTCTATGTCTTTTAGGTTGGAGTTTTATGCATCGTAATTTTGTGGATAAAGTGCTTTCCGTGCTTTCCGTGCTTCATCATCTAATACTGATTTAAACTCTGAATTCGTGTGGATTTCTCTTGCCTGTGTCACGGAGGGTCGACTATTAATGGCATAAAACCAGCGATTAAGGTTGGGGTATTGCTTTAAGGCATCGTCACCGAGTATAGGGATAAATTTATCGATCCAGCCCCGCGCAGCCATATCAACAATGGTGTAGCTATTGTCCACGATAAACTCAGCATTTTTTAGTTGCTTATCAAGCACCTGTAGTGGCGTTAATTTCGCTGCATTTTTTTGAGCGGTTGTTTTTTTGGTAGCCTAACCTCTTTTAAATGGTTGTTCAAAATCAATTTAATTTAAGATCAAGTAATACAGCCCATATAGAGAAATATGCTGTGCGTGAAGTGATCTTCTGTATTGGCGAATAGACTACATACTCGATTTATGCATAAGATTTAAAACGTATTTATAGGTGCTTTAGTAGGATCTAGTCATATTTGGTAGTTAAAGAAGGGTATGTATTAAGTGAGCTGGATAGCACGTTTTTTAGAGATGCAGATTTTTTAGAGATGCAGAAAAGGTGAGTGAGCTAGAAATGAGTTGTAAGGGAATTTAAGAAGTGGTGCCCAGAGACGGAATCGAACCGCCGACACGAGGATTTTCAATCCTCTGCTCTACCGACTGAGCTATCTGGGCATGATGAGTCGATCCAGAGACAAAAAAGGCCTGCGATTTAATATGCAAGCCTTCTATGTAAGTGGTGCCCAGAGACGGAATCGAACCGCCGACACGAGGATTTTCAATCCTCTGCTCTACCGACTGAGCTATCTGGGCTACTCAAGTGGCGCGTATTAAACCGTCTTCACGTAAAACTGTCAACCACTTGTTAGAAAAAAACTATTTCGAAGGAGGCACATAGCCTTCGGCCTTCTCGTAGTCACCGCCCGTCATGAATTTTTCCATCTCGGATTGTAGATATTCACGGGTTGACGGGTCCATTAAGCTCAAATGTTTTTCGTTAATAATCATGGTTTGGTGGTCGGTCCACTCTTTCCATGCTTTTTTGGATACGTTGTCATAAATATCTTGGCCTTTCGAACCAGGATAAGGAGGACGGTCTAGCCCCTCAAGTTCCTCTTTGTATTTTCGACATAAAACAGTACGGCTCATTTGTAACTCCGAAAGCGTTCAATTCTGGGTGAGTTGGCGAGTGATTCCAGTAGTTTTTTAACTGGTGCAGCTAAGCCAACATTGTCTGGTTGCTGTATGTTATACCAGAGCATAGGTTTTCCTTCCATGACACAGTCTGTAGGGGTATTTATTTGTGCTTGTACCGGTGTGATATCTAAATGGAAGTGACTAAAAGTATGGCGGATTGGAGCTAAGGTTTGAATCGACGCCTGGTCTAGCTCTAAGCCTGTTTCATTGAAAGTATCTCTAAGATCAGCCACTTGTGGAAAACTCCATAAGCCGCCCCATAAACCACTAGGTGGGCGCTGATAAAGTAGTACTTCATCTTCTTTATGTTGTTGCAGGATCAACATATAAGTTTGTTTAATTGGCAGGGTCTTTTTCGGCTTAGGTGTAGGCAATTGATCGGTTTTACCTAGCTCCCATGCTTTGCACCCTTGTTGTAGTGGGCAGAGTAAGCAGCTAGGTTTGCTTCGAGTACAAAGGGTGGCACCTAAGTCCATCATCGCTTGGGTGTAGTCTGCTACTCGTTCTTGAGGCGTATTTTGTTCTGCATATTGCCACAAGGTTTTCTGGTTTGCGGTTGTACCTGGCCAGCCTTCTATTGCATAGAAACGCGCGAGTACTCTTTTAACATTGCCATCAAGAATGGGGGCCCACTTGCCCGTGCTGATCGATAATATAGCACCAGCAGTAGAGCGGCCTATTCCAGGTAGTGCTTCTAGTTCAAGAACGGTTTCGGGGAACTGTCCGTTGAGTTCATTGGCGACTATTTGGGCCGTTTTATGAAGATTGCGGGCACGGGCGTAATAGCCTAAGCCTGTCCATAAGTGGAGTACTTTATCTTGCTCAGCTTTAGCTAAAGAGCCTACAGTAGGAAAGCGTTTAATAAAGCGCTGGTAGTATGGAATAACTGTAGTGACTTGGGTCTGTTGAAGCATTATCTCCGAGATCCAAGTGTGGTAAGCGTCTTTGTTTTGCTGCCATGGAAGGTCATGGCGGCCGTGCTGGTCAAACCAGTCCAGCACGGCGCTTGAGAAGTTCTCAGAGAGCATTATATTTAGAAGAGCCCTTTAAGTTTGCTATCAAGCTTATCTTTAAGTTTCTCTTTGGCTTCTTCCTTTTTGGCATCAACTTTTTCTTTCACTTCTGCTTTTTGAGCCTCAACTTTTTCCTTTACCTGATTTTTTAGCGCATCGCTAATAAAGCTGAAATCAGGTTTACACAGTTTTACCGGATCGCTATCAAAGCTACCTTTACAATCGACTGGAATCTCTACGCCTTCAAGTTTGTCAGGGAAGGAGCAGGTTTCCTTAAATAGATTCTTTTCGACCATAAAGCCTAAACGGTAATCAAGAAGCTGTTTAGGTAGGTTTACTGTGCCTTTGCCGCTTAAGCTCATCGCATCCAGAGCGGCTTTTAAGTCTTGGTTATTAATGACACCATTTTTAATATTGGCGGATGCACCCATATTGGCAAACGGAGTGGATTTATCCACTTCCTGAGTGTTTACGCCGAGAGAGCTTATATTGTTAAGGCCCTGACAAACCGTTTGGGCCATATCGATACCGTGCAGTTCGCCATCTTTCATGTTGACGTCTGCTGTACCTGTAACGCTGTTAACAAAATCAAATACAGAGTTACCGCGTAAGGTTAAATTGGATTTAGAATTTAATGAACCGGTAAGCTGATCTACATCCGCTAGTGCTTTGAGCATCTCACCGATCTGGATACCTGAGATAGATTTCTGTGAAGTAATGACCGGAGTGTTGTTGCGCACATCAAGAGTCACATTATTTCTAACGCTACCTTTGTACAGATCCGCATCAATTTTGCTCGCTTTTATTAACCCATTATGAGCACTTACTTTTACTAAAATATTACTTACATCGAGGTTTGCGACATGCAATGATTTTAAGCCAACGCTAAGGTCGAGAGCTAATGAGCGGAGAGTATCGATGGGTAATATTTCATCTTTTGAATAGCCGGTATTAGCCGTTGTTGAAGCACTTTTTTCCGCTGTAGAGGCGTCTGATGCTTTTTTATCTGTTGCTGGTGGCATGTAGCGATCAGCATCTAGTTTGTCTCCTTGAATATTCAGGCTGATGTTGCTGTTCGCTAAGTTAAAAGCTGCTGAACCACTGAACTTAGTGTCATCCAAGGTCAGGTTCAATGTTTTAGCTGTTACAGTGTTGGCGGGACCTGCCAGCTCTGTATTGAAGCTAATTGCTGAGAGAGCATCAGAATCTGTAGTTTCAATCTCGGCTTGTCCTATAGCGGTCAATAATTTATTGAGATCAAAGGATGCTACAGATAGTTTACCTGTGATAATCGGTGCCGCGAAGCTACTTACCGCTAAATTACCTGTAGCCTTTAGATTTGCTAAGGAAAGGGTTAGGTCAGCTAGGGTTAGCTGTTGTGTTGCTAAATTAGCTTCTATGTTTGCTGTGCTTGTGATCTCTAAGCTTTTACCCGCTAAAGGTTTGCCCGATAAAGTAAACTTACTATCTAGGCCTTTAATTTTGTAAAGCTGGTTATCAAGATCTAAGAAAAACTCAGCAGATAGATTAGCCGCAGCTTTTACCTGTTCTTCACCTTTGACTAGTTGCGTTGCATTGAAACGTAACTCTGCAGGGAAAAAGGCATTAGTAACGACTTGGCCAGAACTCATATTAAAATCACTTAGCAGTGCTTGAGTCTCTGTGCTTTTATCTAAATAGTTAATATTACCGTTGCTTATTTGGATACTCTCTATATTAAGAGCAATCGCTGGAGATGATGACTTTTCCGTGCTGACTTCAGTTTTTGTACTTGTCTCACCTTCACTAGAGACTGTACTGCTAACCTCTGCGAGCCAGTTTGTTGAACCATCTTTCTCTTTAACAAGGTTTAGCTGAAGTCCATCGACAACGATGCTCTTCATCTCAACCTTACCTGAGATCAGTGCGGGAATACGAACCGCTAACTGTGCCTTGTTTAAGCTAGCCAGATCGTTTTTACCTGGAAACTTAACATCAATTTTATTAACTTCTAGCCCAAGCCAAGGAAAAACTGACCAGCCTATATCGCCATTGATCTTAAGCTCAATGCCGCCTTCTTTTAACGCTGCTTTTTCAATTTCAGGCTTATATTCATTTGGGTCGAAAAACGCGCCGAGAATAGCACCACCGGCGACAATCAATACAACCACCAGTACGCCTAATCCGGCAACAAGTTTCAGCAAACCTTTCATTATTCTCTCCTTGGCTAGGGGTTTGATCTGTGAGGATAAACAGTATTAGTGAAGTTTCAATCTTTTACGCTTAAGAGGGGATGAATAAATTTTAATAGCAGACTTGGTTTTTGCCATTTTCCTTAGCTTTATAGAGAGCTTTGTCGGCTTGTTTTAGCATTAGCTCTTGATCTGGGAAGTTTAAATCCAACTCGCCGATACCCATACTTGCTGTAATGGTTAAGCTATCACTGCTGGTGATTTGGACGTTTAATTGTTCAAGTAGCAATCTATAGCGCTCGGCGATATTAATAGCTCCAGCTGCTGTAGTTTCTGGAAGTATGATTAAAAACTCTTCACCGCCATAACGGCAGATGATATCGCTGGTTCGTGAATTGTGTTCAAGCGTTTGAGCAGCCATTTTTAAAACCACATCACCTGAACCGTGACCATAAGTGTCATTAATACTCTTGAAGTTGTCTAGGTCTAATATGATAAGGGATAGTGGTCGCTTTTTTCGTATCGCATCTGTGCAAAGGTTTATTAACTGTTTGGTCCCTTCTCTGCGATTATAGATACTGGTTAGATCGTCATAGGAAGCTAAGCGTTGGAACTTGTTTTCTAGGTTCTTCTGTTCAGTAATATCAATAATTGCACCAATTAAGCCGGCAACAGCTCCCGTCTCATCACAAAAGGTTGCCTTGTGCAGTTTGACATAGCTGCTATCTTTATCGGAACGATGAATAGGTGTTTCATTAATCTGAACACCCGGTTCATTGATCAACTGTTTATCTAAGATGGTAAAAACATCTGCAACCTCTGGGGCAAACAGTTGATAAGCGGTTTTGCCAATAATAACTTCCCTTTCGACCCCAGCATATTCGGTATAGGCTTTATTGCAACCAAGGTATCTGCCATGAATATCTTTGTAATAGATAGGAAAAGGTAAAGCGTCTATCACTAAGAGTAGCGCTTTATTATTGTCCCGCAAAAGTTGATGTAGCTTTGTATCATCCATCTGAATTATGTGCCTAGCTTATTTGCTCTCCTTTCAAGATAGTTCATCTATGCAACTTTTGCTTGAAACGAATGCTGATGTAACGGTGCATGGAGATGACTATGGTTGTATAATTGCTGCTCTGATAATACTAGCGGGAGATAACCATGGCGGAACGCACAGCCAAGGTAAGCCGAAACACTTTAGAGACACAAATTACTGTGTCCGTAAATATTGATGGTACTGGCCAATTTAAGGCAGATACCGGTGTGCCTTTTTTAGAGCATATGATGGAGCAGATCTCCCGTCATGGCCTGATTGATCTGGATATCCAGGCGAAGGGTGATAACCACATTGATGATCACCACACCGTAGAAGATATAGGGATTACCTTAGGTCAAGCGTTTAAAGAAGCGGTAGGTGATCGTAAAGGCATTATGCGTTATGGCCATGCTTATTGCCCGCTGGATGAGGCCTTGTCGCGTGTCGTTATCGACTTTTCCGGCCGTCCAGGTTTAGAGATGAAGGTTGATTTTACCCGTGGAAATATAGGGCGTTTTGATACTCAGCTGTTCTGGGAGTTCTTCCAAGGTTTTGTAAATCATGCGGGTGTTACGCTGCATGTGGATAACTTGAAAGGTTTTAATGCTCATCATCAAGCAGAAACGATTTTCAAAGCTTTCGGTCGTGCGCTACGTTATGCATTAGAGATAGATGCGCGTGCGGCTAATGTCATGCCTTCTACAAAAGGGTGCTTATAAACTATGTCGAGCGTAGCTGTAATCGACTATGGAATGGGCAACTTACACTCAGTTGCCAAAGCGTTGGAGTCTGTTGAGCCGGGTGTTGAGGTTCGAGTAACGGCGGATCCAGCGCTGGTGGCTAGTGCTGATCGAGTTATTTTACCCGGAGTGGGTGCTATTCGTGATTGCGTTGCTGAGATGTTGCGTCTTGGGGTTGATAAAGAAGTCACAGAGGCTATTGAATCGGGTAAACCGTTTTTAGGTATTTGTGTCGGTATGCAGGCGCTGATGAAGCATTCCGAAGAGAATGGTGGTGTTGAATGCTTGTCGCAGTTCGACGGAAATGTGAAATACTTTGGTGATAACTTAGAAGAAAATGGCCAGCGCCTAAAAGTACCACATATGGGCTGGAATGAGGTTTCTCAGTTAGGTGACCATCCGTTGTGGGCTGATATAGCTGATGGCAGCCGCTTCTATTTTGTCCACAGCTATTATGTGGAAGCAAAGCGCCGCGATCTTGTGGCGGGTGTTTGTCATTATGGTAAGCAGTTTGATGTGGCGTTGGCGAGGGGTAATGCTTTTGCCGTGCAGTTCCACCCAGAAAAAAGCTCAAAAGCGGGGCTGCAATTGTTGAAGAACTTCCTTAACTGGGACGGTAAAATCTAATGGCATTAGCAAAACGCATTATTCCCTGCTTAGACGTAGAAAACGGTCGCGTTGTTAAGGGTGTTCAGTTTGTCGATATTCGTGATGCAGGGGATCCTGTGGAAGTAGCTAAACGCTATGATGAACAGGGGGCTGATGAGATCACTTTTCTTGATATCACTGCAACTCACGAAGGTCGTGACACTATGGTTCATACGGTGGAACGTATGGCTTCTCAAGTGTTTATCCCGCTGACTGTTGGCGGCGGTATTCGTACCTGCGATGATATACGCACTATGCTTAATGCAGGAGCAGATAAAGTCTCGATTAACTCTGCTGCAGTATTTAATCCTGAATTTGTAAAAGAAGCCGCCGACCGCTTTGGTTCTCAGTGTATTGTGGTCGCAATTGATGCCAAGAAAGTTTCTAACGAGGGTGAAGAGAACCGTTGGGAGATTTTTACCCATGGTGGGCGAAAACCTACAGGCATTGATGCGGTCGAATGGGCGCAAAAAATGGTTGATTTAGGTGCTGGCGAGATATTGCTAACCTCTATGGATCAGGATGGGGTGAAAAATGGCTATGATCTTGAGGTCACGCGTGCAATCAGTGAAGCGGTAAATGTGCCGATTATTGCTTCTGGTGGTGTTGGTAATTTAGATCATCTTGTTGAAGGCTGTATTGAAGGAAAAGCGGATGCCGTTTTAGCGGCTTCAATTTTTCATTTTAATGAGTACTCTATTCCTCAAGCAAAAGAGCATATGCGTAAAAATGGTATAGAGGTTCGCCTTTAAAAATGTTTTCCTAGGCTACTTGATAAGTAAAGCTCCGAAAGGGGCTTTTTTATTGTCTGCGGTAAGGGTGATTGGCCATTTCCTGATTCAGCTTTACTCAGGATCTGGGGCTTATTCGTTATGATTTATGTAACTGTTGAACTAAATCAATTCTTATTATTAATAATATACGATTGTTTTATTGATGATACTTGTTGATAGAGGCTAAAGTACTATGACATGTTATTTTCATAGAGGTCCGGCATGAACACTAAAAACAATAAACGTCTTTATAGTCGCGCTAAGGCTCAGCTTTGTTTAGCGATCGCTATTGGTCTTACCTCCTTTTCAGCTTCTGCTGCTTTACTTCAGATGCATGAAGGCGAACTGTTAAATTCTTGTCATCTGTTACATAAAAATTCAGCTTCAGCAGAAGCGCTTGCTTGTGCGACCTATATCAGCGGGTTTTTAGATGGTGCGTTAATTACAGATAAGAACAACGCTGACGAACTAAAACAGGCGGAAAAAAGTGGCTTTATGGAGCGGGCATTACGTACGCGATTGGGTGATCGAGGTTCGGATGATAGCTACCTTCATTTTTGTGTGCCGAGTTCAAAAGCTAGGGCGGATGTGATTGAGCAATTAGCACCTTATCTTTCTGATAGAGATGATGATGCGATAGCACTTAAAAATTCTATTTTTACCGGCCTTAAATCAGAATTTCCCTGCCAAAAAACACCTAAATAATAGCGTTCTTTCCCTTCCCGAGACAGAGGGAAGGGTTTTTATGTCCTTACGTCGTTAGGCAAGTAGAAGAACTTTCTTCACCAGCTTTTCGATACCTGTCGCTGCTTCTGTAATTGAGCCTGCAAGCATATAAGCGGGGGTTGTTACGACGTTTAGGGCTTCATCGACCACAATATCGTCAACTGCGCAGTTGATATGAGTGCCTCCCATCGTTTCTGCAGCATTAATTGTGTCTATATCATTCCCTAGGGTGAATTTAACGGTATTTCCGAATAGCAGTGGGCTAATCGCTGGCGTTATACAGATTAAACCTACCGGCTTGCCTGCTTTATGCATTGCCTGAGTGAATGCGGCAACGTCGCTATTCACTTGGCAATTAGAACCGTTGATGGCGAAATCTGATAAGTTTTTAGCTGCACCAAATCCACCTGGGATGATTAAAGCATCATAATCTGCAGCTTTGGCCATCGCTAAGTCGATAATGTCTCCGCGAGCTAAACGCGCGGCCTCTATTAAAACGTTGCGCGTGTCACCTTCGGTCACTTCACCTGTCATGTGGTTGATAGTATGTAACTGATCAATATTAGGAGCCATACATTGATATTCAGCCCCATTTTTTGCAACTTCTAATAGAGTGAGTACTGATTCATAAATTTCAGAACCATCGTAAACACCACAGCCTGATAAAATCACAGCGATTTTTTTCATAACTTTAAGTCCTTTAACTTTGCATCATATGAGTTCGGTCATACCCTTTTGGGTAGAGATTAAGATAAGATCTATTTTATTACTATTATGATAAAGAATGACCGAAAAATAGGTTTAAACTCAGTTTTAAGTCCTGATGTCATATGCTTGTCATCTTTTTTATGTCCAATTCACCTATACATATTAGAAGGGAGTTGTCGTGTCCTTTAATAACAGCCAACGTTTTTTTCCAGAAACCCGTATGCGTCGTATGCGTGCGAGTAATTTTTCGCGTCGCCTTATGCGTGAAAATGTTTTGACTCCAGATGACCTTATCTATCCCGTTTTTGTGATTGAGGGGGAGAACGAAACAGAGCAAGTGGCTTCAATGCCGGGCGTGGAACGCATGAGTATTGATTTGTTGGTAAAAGAAGCTAAAGCGCTTGAGTCGCTCGGTGTGCCTGCGATGGCGTTATTTCCGGTAACGCCTTTAGATGTAAAAACTGAGTTCGCCGAAGAAGCTTACAATCCCGATGGGCTTGCGCAGCGAGCGGTTAAAGCGATTAAGGATGCTTGCCCTGAAATGGGCATTATGACGGATGTGGCATTAGATCCATTTACCACCCATGGACAGGACGGCATTATCGATGAAACCGGTTATGTTTTAAATGACCGTACCGTTGATACACTCATTAAACAAGCAGCTTCCCATGCAGAAGCGGGGGCTGATGTTATTGCTCCTAGCGATATGATGGATGGTCGTATAGGTGCGATTCGTGATGAGCTAGAAAGTGAGGGTTTTGTTAATACCCTTATTATGGCCTATTCTGCTAAGTATGCGAGTACTTACTATGGCCCTTTCCGCGATGCAGTTGGTTCTGCTGGAAATATTGGTAAAGGTAATAAGTTTAGTTATCAAATGGACCCCGCGAACAGTGACGAAGCTTTGCATGAAGTTGCATTGGATTTAGCTGAAGGCGCAGATATGGTCATGGTTAAACCAGGGATGCCATATTTAGATATTGTCCGTCGCGTAAAAGATGAATTAAAAGCCCCTACCTATGCTTATCAGGTCAGTGGTGAATACGCTATGCATATGGCGGCCTTTCAAAATGGTTGGTTGGATGAGCGTAGTGTGATGTTGGAGTCGCTGGTCGCATTTAAGCGGGCTGGGGCTGATGGTGTGTTGACATATTTTGCTAAGCGTGTCGCGCAGTTATTAAATGAATAGTTGTCCCAATATATCTTGGGGCGCACTGATCTAGGAAATAGGCTGAGTTTGTATGGTTGATACAGTTGGACAAAAAAAAGCAGAAGCTGCGCTAACACAAAGTGAGGTTGCTGCTGCGTTTGAGCACAGTGAAGCTGCGGCCGCACTGCTTGAAAGCCGTGAAAATGTAGCGATTACAGAGCAAGAGGTTGAGGAAACACCGGTAGACCTAAAAGCGCCAGAACTATATATCAACCGCGAACTTAGCCATCTTCAATTTAATATTCGAGTGCTCGAACAGGCGCTGGATGAACAGCACCCTCTGCTTGAACGTTTGATGTTTCTGTTAATCTTCTCTAGCAACCTTGATGAATTTTTTGAGATTCGTGTTGCTGAGCAGATGAAACAGCTGAAATATGGCCGAGAAGCAGTAGGGCCTGATGCGATGCACCCTAATACAGTGTTAGATCGTATTAGTGATATCTGTCATTTGGTTGTTGATCGTCAATATCGAATTTTAAACGATATGCTCTTTTTGGAGATGGAAAAGGAGAATATCCATTTTATCCGTCGTCACCTATGGACAAAAGAGCAACGGGCTTGGGTTGAAGCCTATTTCCAAGAGAAAGTGGTACCGGTGATTAGTCCCGTAGGACTTGATCCATCACACCCATTTCCTCGTCTTGTTAATAAAAGCCTAAACTTTATCGTTGAGCTTGATGGAAAAGATGCCTTTGGTCGTGAAACGGGCATGGCTATTATT
Source organism: Neptuniibacter marinus (assembly GCF_965223595.1). Lineage (NCBI taxonomy): Bacteria > Pseudomonadati > Pseudomonadota > Gammaproteobacteria > Oceanospirillales > Oceanospirillaceae > Neptuniibacter > Neptuniibacter marinus. Next base: position 375,657 of record NZ_OZ245004.1, read on the forward strand.
CCTGCGCCTCGTTCCCTGCCGCGCTTAATTCGCCTGCCTGATGAGTTGTGTGATGGTGGGGATAACCTGATCTTCCTGTCTTCTATTATCCATGAATTCGCAGATGAGCTGTTTCCTGGTATGAAAGTCGAAGGCTGTTTTCAGTTCCGTATCACCCGAAATGCTGATATGTCATTTGATATAGAAGAGGTGGAAGATCTAGCAAACACCTTACGTGGTGAACTTCATTCGCGTAAATATGGTGATGCTGTACGACTAGAGGTTGATCAGCGTACACCAGAAAAATTAATTGAGTTTCTGCAAAAAGAATACAAGCTTGATGAGTCTCAGACCTACCGTGTTAATGGCCCGGTGAACCTGACGCGTCTAATGGCTGTTCGAGATTTAGTTGAGCGTAATGACCTTCGTTGGAAGCCATTCTCACCGGGTGTGCCTGGTAAACTTAAAGGTGATAATGTTTTTGATGCATTGAAATCTGGCGACCAACTGTTAATGCACCCATTCCAATCGTTTACGCCAGTGGTCGATTTACTACGTCAAGCGGCTAAAGATTCAGATGTTGTTGCTATCAAACAAACGCTTTACCGTACGGGTGTTAAATCCGATATTGTTAATGCTCTAGTTGAAGCTGCTCGGTCAGGTAAAGAGGTGACAGTTGTAATCGAGTTGAGAGCTCGCTTTGATGAGGAGAGTAATCTGCATTTAGCGGCACGCCTGCAAGAAGCCGGCTGTCTCGTTGTGTACGGTGTAGTGGGTTACAAGTGCCATGCGAAAGCGGTGCTTATTATCCGTGAAGAGGGACAAAAGCTAGTACGTTACTCCCATTTAGGTACAGGTAATTATCACTCGGGAACAGCTCGCCTTTATACCGATTATAGTTATTTAACTGCCGATCAAGAGGTGGGTGAAGACGTACATAAAGTCTTTCAGCAGCTAACGGGTATGGGTAAGATACAGAAGCTTAAAAAACTGTATAACGCACCCTTTACATTGCATGCAAAAATGATCGAGCTGATTCGTAATGAAGCCCGTTTAGCTAAATCAGGAAAGCCAGGTCATATTATGGTTAAAGTTAACGGCTTAACTGAGCCTAAAATGATTCGAGCGCTTTATGAAGCCTCGGCTGCGGGTGTTAAAGTTGATCTAATTATTCGTGGTATGTGTCGCTTACGTCCGGGCATCGAAGGCTTATCCGATAATATTCATGTACGTTCCATTATTGGACGATTCCTTGAACATACTCGGGTCTATTATTTTGGTAATAACGGTAAACCAGAAGTATTCTGTGCAAGTGCCGATTGGATGGAGCGTAACATGCTTAATCGTGTGGAAACCGGCTTCCAAGTATTTGGCAAGCATGCAGAACGCTTAAAACGCGAACTTGATTACTATATGAAAGATAACTGTCAAAGCTGGGAATTGCAGGCAGATGGTAGTTATCTGCAAAATCAGCCAGGTGAGAATGAAGAGGTTTTCTCTGCACAGCAGACATTATTGGAAGAGTTTGCTCGATAAAGAGAGCTGTAGTTTTAGAGTAATAACAAGCCCAACCTAAGTGTTGGGCTTTTTTATTCTTACCAGATTTAAGTGATCTTAATTATCCCTATTTTAATAAAGCGGTGTAACCTTCTTTATAGTTGGGGTATTTAAAGATGTAGCCACTCTCTTTTAAACGTCGGTTGCTGCAACGTTTACTACCGGCTCGTCGGGTTGCAGACTCAGAGGTTATCTTGGTATTGAGTCGCTGAGCCATCCAATGGGTTACATCATACATTGTGGCCGGAGTGTCATCGGTGGCGAGATAAATAGTCTCCAAGGGTTCGCCAGCTAAGGCTTTTGTGATTAAGTGTGCAAGCACGCCAGCACAGTCATCACGATGAATTCTATTTGTAAATTGTATAGGGGAATTTGGAGCCGCATCTCCCCAGCTTACCCTGTTTAATAAGTGATTACGCCCCGGTCCATAAATTCCAGTAAAGCGTACCACCGTCGCTGGGTATTCTGTACTTAACGCTGTTTCTTCCGCTTCTAACATTATCTGCCCACTAAACGTAGAAGGTAAACAAGGACTTTGTTCATCAACCCAGCTGTGATCATTTTGGTGGTAGACACCTGAGCTAGAGGTAAAAAATAGATGTTTAGGTGGAGCGTCTAGGCTGTTAATAATTTTTTTTAGGCCATCTACATAAGTTTGTTGATAATCTTCAGGGGTAAAGCTAGGTGCAGAGGCCGCATAAACGACAATATCGCAATGAATATCTTGTAACTTTGCTTTCAGATCATCAAATTGTGATAGATCTGCGCTTATTCCTTGGATGCCTTGCGGAAGCTGGTTTATATTACGTCTCAGGCCAATGACTTTTTTTCCTTGAGTAGTTAATAACTGACCTAAGGTTGAACCTACATCGCCACAACCTGCGATCAGAATAGTGTGTTGTTGTGTATTCAGTTGCATAAGGCCTCCAATTAACCAAATGGCATCATAGCAAAGGATAACGCTGAATGACTCTAACAGAACTGCGATATATTGTGACGTTGGCCCGAGAACAGCATTTTGGCCACGCTGCAGAAAAATGCTTTGTCAGCCAGCCCACCTTATCTATCGCGGTCAAAAAATTAGAAGAGGAACTCGGTGTCCCTCTATTTGAACGGAGTAAAAACTCAGTCCGTTTGACGCCAGTAGGTGAGAAAGTTGTCCAGCAGGCGCAACGTGTTCTAGAGCAGGCTGATACAATCAAAGACTTGGCGCTGGAAGGAAAAGATCAATTAAAAAGCCCGTTAAGGGTCGGAGCAATTTATACGATTGGACCTTATCTATTTCCACATCTTGTATCAGAAGTGCAGAAGTTAGCACCGAATATGCCGCTGTATATCGAAGAAAACTTCACAGAAAGCCTGCGTTTGAAGATTCGTAATGGTGAGCTAGATGCGATTATTGTTGCTTTGCCTTTTAGTGAGCCGGATATCCTTACACGCCCTTTATATGATGAAGATTTTGAAATGTTGATGCCAAAGACCCACCCTTGGGCTCAATATAAAACGATTAATAGTGAAGAGCTGCCACAAACACCTTTGTTATTGCTGGGTGAAGGACACTGTTTTCGCGATCAAGTATTGGAATCCTGCCCAACGCTTTCGCAAACCATGCATGATCAACATACCATCACCGAGGGAAGTTCACTTGAGACAATACGTATGATGGTGGGGTCAGGGTTGGGGTGTTCAGTATTACCCCAGTCAGCTGTTTATGGCCCCGCTACTTCTGATCTTGTTGTTACGCGTCCCTTTAAAGATCCCGTGCCGCAGCGAACTGTTGGGGTAGCATGGCGTGCGAGCTACCCTCGGCCACAAGCAATCGATGTATTGATTGAGGCGATTGGTAGTTTTAACCCTGCGAGTAAACGATGACGACATCTCTAGCCGATATACCGGTTAGCGAGCTTAAAGGTGTAGGAGTTGCACTAGAAATTAAGCTCCATAACTTAGGTATTCGTACCTTGCAGGATCTCCTTTTTCACCTGCCTTTACGATACCAAGATCGAACGCATATTGTGCCTATAGGTGCTTTAAGGCCGGGAGATGAATGTGTTATTGAGGGTGAGGTAAAGCTGGCTGATGTGAGCAAAGGGCGCCGCCGTAGTTTGCTTTGTCGGATTCAAGATGGGACAGGTATGCTGACCCTACGCTTTTTTCATTTCTCTGCGGCACAGAAGAATAACCTTAAACCGGGGGTACGGATCCGCTGTTTTGGTGAGGCACGTACTGGTGCGAATGGTTTAGAGATTGTTCACCCTGAATATAAAAAGGTTGATCCTGCTGACCTTGTGCCAGTGGAAGAACACCTTACGCCGGTCTATCCCACGACTGAAGGACTTCATCAAGGACGTTTAAGAGCCTTAACTGAACAGGCGTTAGGCTATCTTGAACAGGGCGCTTTACAAGAACTTGTCCCCGAATCGTTAAGGCAAGGTTGGCAGTTTCCGGGGTTGGATAGCGCCGTTGCCTTTCTACATCGACCTCCGGTTGATGCAGAAAAACAACTTTTATTAGAAGGTATGCATCCAGCGCAGAGACGTTTGGCGTTTGAGGAGCTGCTAGCCCACCACCTATCGCTGTTGAAGCTACGTCAAAAAACTCGTCAAAAAGGCGCACCAGAGTTACCGGGCAGTGGTGAGCTGAAAGATAAGTTTCTACACCAGTTACCTTTTCCGCTGACGGGGGCTCAAGCTCGAGTGAGTGACGAAGTCGCTGCTGACCTCTCTCAAGCCTTCCCTATGCTGCGTTTGGTTCAAGGGGATGTAGGTTCAGGTAAAACGGTTGTGGCGGCTCTCGCGGCTATTCAGTCCGTCGAGAGTGGGCTTCAAGCTGCGGTCATGGCTCCAACTGAGATCCTTGCGGAACAGCATTTTTTGAATTTTAGCCAATGGCTAGAACCTTTAGGGGTTAAGGTCGCTTGGTTAGCGGGAAAGCTCAAAGGTAAAGGGCGGAAAGAACAGCTTGAGTTAATCCGTAGCGGTGAGGCACGGGTGGTTGTAGGTACCCATGCGCTCTTTCAGGAAGAGGTGGTGTTTTCTGACTTAGGATTGATCGTGATTGATGAACAGCATCGTTTTGGCGTGCATCAACGCTTATCTTTGCGGGAGAAGGGGCGCAATGGTGAATTGGCGCCTCATCAGTTAATTATGACGGCGACACCTATTCCGCGAACCTTAACAATGAGCGCTTACGCCGATTTAGATTGCTCAATTATTGATGAATTACCACCCGGTCGAACACCTGTTAATACAGTGGTAATTGCTGATAACCGCCGCGAAGAGGTTATTCAGCGGGTGAGGAATGCCTGCAAAGAAAAGCGTCAGGTTTATTGGGTGTGTACGCTGATCGAAGAATCTGAAGCTTTACAATGTCAAGCAGCAGAGGTCACAGCTGAAACGTTAAAAGAAACTTTATCCGAACTAAGAGTGGGCTTAGTGCATGGTCGTATGAAGCCGGCAGAAAAAGCAGAAATTATGCGTCAGTTTAAAGCGGCTGAGTTAGATTTGCTGGTGGCCACTACGGTGATTGAAGTGGGTGTGGATGTACCTAATGCTAGCGTGATGATTATTGAAAACCCCGAGCGGCTTGGTTTAGCTCAGCTCCATCAGCTACGAGGACGTGTAGGGCGAGGCTCGGTAGAGAGCCATTGTGTGTTGATGTACCATGCGCCACTTTCTAATCAGGGGCGTGAGCGGTTAAGTGTGATGCGGGAAACTACCGACGGTTTTCGTATTGCCGAGAAAGACCTTGAATTGCGTGGCCCCGGTGAAGTTTTAGGAACAAGACAGACAGGCGTAATGCAGTTTAAAATGGCGGATCTACAACGGGATTCTGACCTGTTAGTGCGGGTCAAAGCCTTAGCCTCTCAAATGCAAGATTGGCCTGACAGTTCTGAATCTCTGGTCCAGCGCTGGTTGGGTCGGGGTGAGGATTATGGCAACGTATAATTATCCCAAATATCAATAAGCTTTTGCTGATAGATAGTTGTGATATTCCATTGATAATGAGAAGTGCTTTGATTAAACCGACAGAACAGCAATTAGAACTTATATGCCAGCAACTAGGGCGTACACCACGAGGTTTAGCAGGAATTGCCGTACAGAATGAGCAGGGTGTTCCCCTCGTTTTACAGATGGAGGCTTTAGTTGATGATAAGCCGTTTCCGACTCTATTTTGGTTATCGAGTAAAGATATCTACCAAGCGATAGCGGAGATTGAGACTTCAGGAACTGTAAAGCAGTTGGAGCAGGAGTTGCTGGAAGATGAAGCTCTTCTTTCTGAGCACCTTGCCGATCAGCAACGTTATGTGGATCTGCGCTGGTCCACCGTAACTGATGATCAAAAATTACGAATTGATCATTTAGGTTTTACTCATCTCTATCAACAGTATGGGATCGGCGGTATCTCCCAGTGGGATAAAATCCGCTGCCTGCATATGCAGTATGCCTATCATCTGGCTGAAGGCTCCGTGATTGGACGAATATTAGATCAGCGCTTTGATCTTGCCTCCCTAAAAGTAACACGTTAAATGACCAGTAGAAATCTTATCTACGGAAAGTTGCTAACTTCTTGTTTATACTCAAGGGGCCGTTGTCGTTAATTACACAGGAGTTTTAAATGCTTAGCCGGACTATGCGCAGCATGTGTGGGTGTTTTTTAGTACTCTTTGGTTTATCACTGCATCTTAACGCGGCTACGGTTACTTATGATTTTAGTTCTGGTAATCACACCTCTTTACGAGGTAGTAATACAACGCTTACTGCGACTAGTGATCTAAGCAGCTTTACTGACTCCAATATAAATACTCAGAACGGTTCAAGTGCCAGTTATAGCGCCTCTACTCGCCGCCATTATCCGAAAATGTTGTATCGATTTTCGATCAATGAAGATGCAGCCGATATTAATTCCATTGCCGCTACATGGGTCGGGCTGGGTGATCATTCGAGTAATGGTCAGCGGGGCGCTCGACTCTATATCCGTAATTTTAATGGTAGTTTTGAGCAGCTTGATAGTAGCAGAAGCTCAAGTCTTGATACGTTGACTGGATCGGTCTCTTCTAATATCTCTAATTACATCGATAATGGAGAAATTGAAATATTATCGGTTAACCGTGGGCGGAAACAGAATAATAATCAAAGCGCTACACACTATACCGATTATGTGAAAATTGAGTTAGAAACCACGTCAATAGCTCTGCCTAGCCCGCGTTTAGAGTATCAGTTTGATGACTGTTCACTGGCAACGGGTGTAACCGATAGCGCAAGTTTTTATGATGGTACGGCAAATAGTGCCGATAGCACAGATAGTGTGGCGCAGATTAATCGAAGTTTAGATCTTAGCGAAACCGGCGCGCTTGATTGGATTACTGTGCCGCAAAGCGCAGTAAACGGGTTAAATGACTTTAGTTTCTCTGTTTGGATTAAAACCGCCGTTTCTAAATCTCAGCAAGAGATTTTTCATGCCTTAGGAAGTTCTACCAGTGATGATGAGATTGAGATCTATCTCGTTAATAGTACTCAAGTGAGGCTGAACGTAGGAGATAGCGGTACGACAATCAACGCGGGCACTACACTGACCGATGACAGTTGGCATCATTTACTCGTAACCCGTAGCGGCAATGGGATGTGCCTCTATGTCGATGGCGGGCTCGCGGGTTGCCACACCTCAGGTAGTGCAGGACAGATTTCGATCAATAATGCTTCGGCGGTTGTGATAGGACAAGAGCAAGACGCCTTTGGCGGGAGTTTCAGTAGCAGCCAAGCTTTTGATGGTTATATGGATGAATTTAAAATTTATGCTGCTGAGTTAGATGCCTCTCATGCTAGCCAAATCTATATGAACGAAGGTAATGGTTTAAATGCCGACGGCAGTGCCCGCGAACCAGTAACCTGCATTAGTGTATTACCGACGCCATTAGCAGAATATCGTTTAGATGAAGGGAGTTGGAGCGGTGCCAGTGGTGAAATATTAGATAATATGGGCAGTAATAACGGCTCTATTGTTGATACTGGTAGCGGAAATGTCAGCAGTATTTTTGACGGTAAGATCTGCCGAGCAGGGGCTATCGGCCAAAATACATCAACCGCTGAACAGTATGCGATTGATACCACAATCGACATTGATGACCAGGTAGGTAATACAGGGACGATCAGCTTTTGGTACCGGTCTTCTACCACATGGGGTTCAGATGGTCGTAAAGTATTACTTAGTGCTGCAACAGCGAATCCAAACAATAAGTATTTTTTCTTAACAGAAGAGACAAATAGCCGTTTAAGGTTTGGTTTGGAAAATGCCTCGGACGCTGATTATCGCTTCTTCTCCTCAAATACATTTAGCTATGGTTCATCTGATTGGGTGCACCTTGTTGTAACATGGGATATGAACAACCAGCAAATGCAGCTATTTGTAAATGGGGTACAGGAGATAAACAGCAGTATTCCATCAAATCAGGATATTGGTGAACTGCTGTCGCTTTATGTAGGTGATAATCGTGGTAGTTATATTGCGGGTGCAGGTGCCAATTCTGCACATGGTGATGTGGATGAAATACTTATCTTTGATTCTGTATTAAGCAACGCAGATATATCTACTATCTACACTAATCAAAATGCAGGCAAAAACTATGATGGTTCTTTGCGGTCCGGTTGTGTTGCGTTAGCCGATTGGCATTTTGATGAAAGTGGTTGGAATGGAACCGCTGACGAAGTTGAAGATAGTAGTAATGATAACCACGGAGTGGCTCAAAATGCTGATACAATTTCCTCTGGAGCTATTTGTCGGGCGGGTGATTTCGATGGTATTGCGGATTATTTATCGGCTACTGATCTGTCGCAGTTACAGACGACTGCGAGTTTGAGCTTTTGGATTAAAACCACTCAAGTTGGAAATAATGTAGCTTGGCGAGCACCGGGAGTGGCAGGTATAGAGGAAAACGGTGGTGCTGATGATATCTTTTGGGGGTGGATCGATGCATCAGGGCATATAGGGTTGACCGTGGGAGATGATTACGGGACGACCAAGTCTAATGCAGTGATCAATGATGATGATTGGCACCATGTGGTTTTAACACGAGAGGCAGTGTCGGGTGAATATAAAATTTACATCGACGGAGCGTTGGATAAAAGCGGAACAAGCTCTACGGGTGATATTGGTAATGGCTTTTCATCCATCGGACGTATGGAGAATACCCAAGGGACGCCCGTTTACTTCGAAGGTCAGTTGGATGAAGTTATTATTTTTGAAGATGTATTAGCCGATAGTGATGTCAGCGATATCTATGCCAATCAAGTTGCGGGTAAAAACTGGAATGGTACTCTTCGAGAAGAGTGCGCTTCGGCAGTCTCCTACTACGAGATCAGCCATAGCTCACCTGCTCTTACCTGTGAAGCGGCGACTGTAACCATTACAGCTAAAGATGAAACAGGACAAAGTATTGCGCCTGAAAGTGGCACCACGATTAGCTTATCGAGTGAATTAGTTTCTGGTGCTAATGTAGCCAATACCTTTAGCCCAGCAACCTACACCTTTGATGGCACATCCATGGCGACCACGGTTCAGTTGATACGTACCTCCGTTGGAGTGCTTGATATCGATGTGGATGATGGCTCGGCAACGGATCGTGACGGAGATATTACTGATCCCGATATTGAGTATGCTGACGCCGCATTTAAGTTTTATGCCGATGGAGTGTTGGATGGGATCGATATTCAGATTGCCGGTAAGCTGAATAATATCGCGCCGAACGCCCAAGTTGTAACAATTAAAGCGATTCAGACTGACCCTGACACGGGTAGATGCACGGCATTGAAGCCCGGATCGGGCATTAATGTTGGATTTGGTTACCAATGCATATCGCCCAATACGTGCGCTGCTGATGATGCCTTGTTTGTGAACGGTAATGGGACTCCTGCGCCTGGTGTTGATCTAGCAGGAACTCCAACTTATGTTACTTCTGCTGTTGATTTCAATGCTGCCGGTGAGGGTGAAATCGTTTTTGATTATAGAGATGCTGGGCAAATTCAGCTGTTTGCGCAAGCCGAGGTAGAGGTGACCGGAGGGAGCGGTACAGCGACAATTGCGGGCAGTAGTAACTCGTTTATCGTTAGACCTTTTGCCTTTGGGTTTTCTTCTATTCAGGCCGGTTCAGTAGATAATCCACAAGGTGATGAGACTTCAGGTTCTGGCTTTACCTCTGCTGGAAGCGATTTCGATGTCACTGTTAATGCCTATCTTTACCAAACGGCTTACGACACAGATCAAAATGGTGTGCCTGATGCAGGTGTGGATGTCACTGTAGGTAATGACGTGACGCCTAATTTCGCTGGCGATGTTGAGTTAAGTGTTGATTCTTTTACACCGGCGAGTGGTATAGAAGGTAATTTAACAGGTGAGACTCCTCTAACGTTTGAGTCATATTTAACCCGAGGTGGCACGGCAGTCACCGGAACCCTTCAATATGATGAAGTGGGTAGTATCAATATAAAAGCATCCCTTGCTAATTATCTGGGTAGTATCGCCGGGGATGTTACCAGTGTGCCAGTCAAGATTGGGCGTTTCTACCCCGACCACTTTGCGATTGTTAGTGATAGTATTGTGGCAAGTTGCTCATCTTCATTTACTTATATGCAGCAACCTTTTGCTGAGTTTAAGTACACTATAGAGGCTCGGCCAGCAGGGGTAACTGATAGTACGGCGAGTGATGAGCGTCGGATTACTCAAAATTATGATTATAACGAATACAGCGGGACTGCAACTATTCAAGCAGAAGCTGAAAATGATAATTTAGGTATAGATTTAGGCGGGAGGCTGGGAGGTTATTCTAATAGTGATAATTGGCAATTGGGTGAATATACCTTTGATAGCACAAGCACCTTCTTTAGCCGAAATCCAGATGCGGCGGGGCTAGAAGATGGCCCGTTTAATAAACTTCAGCTAGGCCTAAGTATTTCAAGTGAGCGAGATACTAGAGGGTTCTCTACGAGCGAACTTACAATGAATGCTGCAGATAATAACGATTGCGTTGTCGATGGTAACTGTTCAGCGGCCGCTATAGGTGGAGAGCAAATTCTGCGTTATGGCCGCCTGCAAATTCAATCAGTTCATGGGCCTGAGAGTGAAGATCTTGAGGTACCTTTCTCTGTGCAATATTGGGATGGTAGCGCTTTTGTAACTAGCCTTGACGACAGTTGTACGGTAATACCTTTAAGCTCAATTGCTTTCGATAGTACTCTAAGTGGAGTGACTGATGCCGAGCGAACAGTGTCTGTTGGCGATGGTAGTACGATAGGCTCGTTAAATATTACAGGTGTTAATGCTGCGGCAACCGCGGGTGAATTTAATTTAGGCTTTAGTGCGCCGGGCGTTGGAACTGGAGGCGATGATAATACAGGATCTTTCCCTGTCGCAGTGGTCAATCTTGATGCTTGGTTACGCTATGATTGGAATCAAGATGGTAGTGGCGATGATGCTAACCTTCCGGATGCAATAGTGACGTTTGGACGTGCACGCGGCAGTGATCGTATGATCTTCTGGCAGGAGCGTTACCAGTAAGCTTGGGTGGTCTTTAGACAATAAAAAAGCAGGCTAGGTGAAGTGACCCCCAATAGTTGGACAACCAACTCTGGGGGTTTTTATGGCAAAGTACAGCAGAGCATTTAAAATTGCTGCAGCTAAACAATACCTTAACGGTACATCTTCCCTATCATTGGGAGCTGAACTAAACGTTCCCGCTTCTCTGATTCGTTACTGGACTCAGGTTTACCGGTTTCATGGTGAGACCGCTTTTCAACCTCCCATCTCCCCTTATTGCGCACAAGATAAACTTCGCATGCTTAATAAAATGTGGGCAGAACAATGGTCTTTAGGTTATACAAGCGCATACTACAATCTCGTATCCCCTGGTACTCTCTATGTTTGGCAGCGCCGCTATAGGTCTTCAGGCATAAAGGGATTAGAACCCAGTAAACGCGGAAAAACGTTTATGACACAACAGTCGTCACCCCCTCAGTCCTCAAAAATTAGTGAGATGACGCCCGAGGAAATGCAAAAAGAGCTTGAATACCTTAGAGCGGAGAACGCTGTTCTAAAAAAGTTAGATGCCTTGTACCTGAAAAAACAATCTCAAACCAAGAGAAAGCGTTAATCGTTCAGGAACTCAAGGCGACATTTAAGCTGACGCTTCTTTTGAAAGCGTGTGAGTTATCACGCAGTGTCTTTTACTATCAGTGTCAGGCGCTGCAGAAGCCTGATAATTACGCTCGAGAGAAAGTAGTGATTCGTCAAATTTTTGATGAACACAAGGGACGTTATGGCTACCGACGGATTCTATTGGCATTACGGGCTTTCGATATATGGTTAAATCATAAGACGGTACTGCGTCTGATGACGGCGCTGAAATTAAAGTCGATCGTTCGTCCTAAGCGCTATCAGTCCTATAAAGGCGATATAGGAAAAGGAGCACCACATGTACTGCAGCGTAATTTTGATGCGCAGAAGCCTAATGAGAAATGGGTAACGGATGTCACAGAATTTAATGTTAAAGGCCAAAAGATTTATCTGTCTCCAATCATTGATCTGTTTAATCGGGAAGTAGTGACGTATAGGACAGCAAAGTCTGCACGTTTACCGTTAGTTACAGATATGCTTGAGGAGGCCGTTGAGGGGCTTAAAGAGTGTGAGTGTCCGATATTTCACAGCGATCAGGGTTGGCAGTATCGAAATCCACTGACTCAGAAAATTCTTTCTGAGAGAGGTCTTACACAGAGTATGTCAAGAAAAGGGAACTGTTTGGATAATGCGGCCGCCGAAAGCTTTTTCGCCGTACTCAAAACAGAGATGTATCATCAACAAGAGTTTAAGAATGCAGACGACCTGATAAATCAGATCGACGAGTACATCGAGTATTACAATACAAAACGTATTAAAGTAAAACTAAAAGGCCTGACTCCGGTTGAATACCGCAAGCAGGCCTTATTAACAGCCTAATAAAAAAGTGTCCAACTTTATGGGGTCACTTCACTAGGCCTGCTTTTTTATTGTACCAAGGGAAATACAATTAGCCGGTAAGCTTAGTGTACTTTTCCATTAGCTGTGCTTCAGTTTCAACATGATCCGGATCTTTAGGGATACAGTCGACTGGGCAAACTTCAACACACTGTGGTGTGTCGTAATGACCTACACACTCAGTACATTTTGAAGGCTCAATCTCATAAATTTCATCACCTGGAGAGATTGCCTCGTTAGGGCATTCCGGCTCACATACATCACAGTTGATGCATTCGTCAGTAATGATCAATGCCATGGTGGCTACCTCACTATCACTCTATAAATTAATGGTCCAGGTGCTCACTCAGGACCTTTGCCACCGAAGGGTGTACAAACTTACTTACATCTCCACCCAAGCTTGAGATCTCACGGATCAGCGTGGAGGAAACAAAAGATAAGTGTTCCGCCGGTGTTAAAAAAATACTTTCTACATTGGGTGTCAAATGTCGGTTCATCGCAGCAAGTTGAAACTCGTACTCAAAATCCGATACTGCACGTAACCCACGCAAAATAATATTAGCGTTCTGTTGCTCAAGTAGTTCTGCTAATAGACAATCAAAACCTACAATGACGATGTTATCAAGGTGTTCAGTCACTTCACGAACCAATGCTACACGTGTTTCTAAGGATAGCATGGGTTGTTTTTTGGGGCTTTCAGCAACTGAGACAACGACTTTATCGAAAAGTTTGGCTGCACGTTGAATAATATCAGCATGGCCATTCGTTATTGGGTCAAAAGTTCCTGGATAAACAGCAATATTCATATATGGTTCACAGGAGTTATTGTCTACTTAAAACTCGCTAATCAAGTTCTAGTGACATAGCAAGTTTGCGATTGCGGCATATTATCCGAATTGTTCGGGCTGTACAAATACTATAATGGAATGTGTTGATCTCTATCGGTTATAAAAAAACAATTTATTATTACAAATAACTATAAGTATTTTAGGGGTATTAGTGTGATTCGGTCATGGAGAATAGGTTTTGTTGCTCTGATATTGGTCGCTTTATCAGGGTGCCAAGCTTTGCAAAAAGTTGATCAGGGTTTATATCAAGTGGCGGAGTCTGTTAGTGAGCGTGATCGCATTACTGGGCGGCGTAGTTTGAGTATGGCTAATCGTAGTGCGCAGATCGAGCAGGGAAATGCCTATGTTGAAAAGATCATCGCACAAGAGCAAAAAAATAAACGTCCGATCAATGCAGCAATTAGCCGGACGCAATATCAGCGCCTTGTTCGTGTCTTTGACCGTATTCACCAAGTCTCTCATCTGAAGCAAGAGCGTTGGCAGCCGCTGCTAATTAAGCGTAATTCATTTAACGCATTTACTACAGGTGGCACTTATATTGTTGTTCACTCGCAGTTGATGACGGATTTGAAAGATGATGCCGAGCTTGCCGCTGTACTGGGGCATGAGATAGCACATACTGTGGCTAATCATGTTTATGAGCGTCAAACACATGCACAGGTTAGTGCCTTGGTTGGTTCTAATTCTGCGGGCCGTAGTGGATATCAAGCTGCATTTACCCATGAAAGTGAGCGAGAAGCGGACCGTATTGGTATTTTGTATACAGCGCTGGCGGGTTATGACCCTCTCGCTGCAAGCCGTATTTGGCAGCGTAAATATACGCAGGAGGGGAATGCTCGTGCGCTGTTTCACCATGATCACCCTGTGAATGCCGAACGTTATCAAGAAGCAAAAGCTGTAGGTACAAAGGTACTGCCCTATTACAAAAAGAATCAAATTAATCCACGCGCTGCTGCCCTGCTAGATAATAATGTGCTGTGGCAAAAAAATAATAATGAAGTTGCTGCAGGTGAAGGGGGTGGGGTTACAGCATTGTTATCGACTGCTCTAGGCGCATATGTTCAGCATCAGCAAGCTAAAGGTGAAGAGTTACGTCAGCTTCAGCAAGCGAATTTTGTTAAGTCGGTGGAGTCTGTTCTCAAGGTTGAGTCAACGCGTAAGGCGGGGTCTCATCTTTTAGATACCCGTTGGCGCTATGCTGCTAATGGACCTACTTTAACTAATGTTGTGATGGGGTTGTATCTAAAACGTAATGGAAAAATAGAGCGTTATGTTTCCCATGTGAACGGGTATATAAAACCAGGACAAGTTTTTACAGCGAAGTTTTCACTGCCAAACTCGCTTAATGTTGATGACCTTAAAAAATACAGCGCCAAGTTATATTTAGACGATGTGCAAGCTGCACGTTAATTTTACTTTATATAAGTGTTTTTATAAGAGACTTAATCTTTCTGTAACTTATTGAGTGTAGTGACTACTATATAATGCGTATCTGATTTAGTGGACGGTAGTTAAAGGTATATGTCACGAAGGACCAAAGAAGAAGCAGAACAAACACGCCAGTTGCTTTTGGATACAGCATTAACTTTATTTGCTGAGAGAGGTATCTCTAATACTAGCTTGAAGGATGTTGCGTCAGCGGCGGGGCTGACTCACGGTGCGCTTTATTGGCATTTTAAAAACCGTACCAACCTTGTTGAGGCGCTGTATGATGAATGTCGTTTTCCTATAGACGATATATTTATCGATCAGCTGCAATCGGCACGACAAGATGCGTTAGAGTCATTGGGTGAATTTATCACGCAGTGGAGCGCGCTCATATTAGCCGAAGGGCGCCCTGCACGTATCTGGCAGGTTTTCCATCAAGGTGTTGCTCACACAGTTGAGCTACAAGCAATCTCGGATAAGATTCGGGATGAACACCGAGAGTGGTTACATCTATTAGCAAAAATTGTTAAAAAAGCACGTAAGCAGAAGCGGATTGCTCAGAAGCCTTCACGGGGAGGCGATCCTATACCGGCCGCAGCTTTAGGTTTGATTATGGGTATTACAACAAGTATTCGTAATACGGGATCTGGATTGGTCGATAGTAAGCAGCAAATTAAATATCTTACTCAGCACTTTTTATATGGTTTGGAGATATAAGCAGAATAATAAATGCTTATATCTCAGATTCTGAGATTCGTTGATATAGGCGGTAAGTAACCTGCCCCGCCGTTTTTTTACGATGCTCATGCCAATGGGCTGGAACGTTGGGGTCTATAAGTTCTGCTTCGGTTTCAATGTAGATATAAGCGTTGTCGCGGAGCAAATTTCTCTTTTCCAGTAGTTCACAGCAGGGAGCTATTAGGTTTTTCCTAAAGGGTGGGTCCATAAAGATTAGGTCATACTGACTTTCCTGATCTTGTAGTCGAGACTCCAGCCATTCTAGTACATCAGCTTGAATAACCTCTCCATTTTGAGCTTTTAAACGCTGTAGATTGTTATTTAATTGACGAGCGGCTGCCGTATCTTTCTCTATAAAGGTGGTACGTTCCGCTCCTCGAGAGAGAGCCTCCAAGCCCAGAGCACCACTACCGCTAAACAGATCTAAAGATTGAGCGCCGGGTACAATCGTTTGTATCCAATTAAATAGTGTTTCTCTGACACGATCAGGTGTAGGGCGTAAGCCTTCTATGGCTAAAAACTCAAGTTTACGTCCTCTCCATTCACCACCAATAATACGTAGCTGAGAGCTTGGTGCAGATGGTTTGCCTTGTTTGCGACGAGGTGGGTTTTTATGGCTCATTTATGGTCCTTAAAGCACTGGTGATTGGAAAAGGCTAATAGGTTGCGATCTATCCAGTGCTTGCTGTGTCTGCTTAATAATATCATCCGCGTCTTGATCTAGAATCTGATCAATATAGATTTCCATTGTATCAGTTGGCAGCTGATAAAAAGCGATTAAGCTCAAAGCGGTGACTTGGTTCATATTGTCACGCATACGTTCTTGCCAGTTTGCTGCGAGTCGGTTTTTACTCTGCTCAACTAAATCCTCATTAATCTGTTGCTGTAGTTGAGGCAGAATAGGCTCGGGGTTCTGCTCGCCTTCAAAAATAAGCGCCTGAAAACCTATATCCTTGAGGGAAGCCCAGAGAATGCGGAAGTTTAGTTTGTGTTGTTCTTTGTATTCGGTCAGTAGATCTTGCACGACTTGAGCGGTAATGCGGTGCGTAACAAAGTCCTGTGATGCTCGCGGAGGAAGAGATTGCCCAAGCAGTAAACGGAATCTATCGCCTAGGCTTTGTTCGCGAACCAGCGCGGCGCTATTAATTTGAGCTTTTTGGGTTTGGTGTGATTGTAGCGAGTGTGGCAGTTGCTCCTCAATAACCTCAACATAATCCTCCGCATCCTCTCCACTGATAGCAAATATAGGTGCGTCAAATAACCCAAGATAGGCGTCGTTAAGCAGACTGAGTACGGCAGTATTATTACTGGGTTGGAGTTGTTGATAGAAATAGTTAATCAATTTTTGTTCTTCTGATTGATCAGCCAAATAGTAACGTGCCTGAATTTTTGTAAACGGCTCCTTCCAGCGAACACTATCAACCGGCTTATTTAGGGTTTGCCATATAGTGTTGAGCTCTGGTAATGGTTGGCCGCTAGCCCAAGATAAAGTAACTTCGATACGGTCTTGCTTAGGATTGACGTTATAACTATAGGTGGGGCTGGCTAAAGACCGTAAACGTTGCTGTAAAATTAAGCTTTTTAATTGCTGAAGTTGTTGTTGAGTATTATTGAGCGCTGGCTGAGTAGCTAAAAGAAAAACCAGCTGCATCGGTTGGTCGTCCAGTTCCATCCAATAGATGGTTTTACTGTCGTTGTTTTCGATGCTGTGATACTTAACCGCACCGGGTCCCATCGATGAAAGAATAAGAATGGCAATGAGGCTGAACCATACTAAGCCTACAAGATATTTGCGATTGAAAATGGGGCGGTACTCGTTTGTCATCTTGAAGATTCTCAGGCACTAAATGTTCATATAACGGCGCTTTGGCTTAAACCAATTTGGCCTAAGCATAAAGATAGAACCGCTTGGGTCTCTGATCTGGGTTATGCTGCCGATTTACTGTGATAAGATACCAGACTTTGTCGATGAACTGCTGATTTTTCAGTTGTTATAAGGTAATTGAGAGTGGATAGCGGATGTTAAGTTTACAAGAGATGTTTGTTGATAAAGGTTGGGATACCAGTTACATCGCTTATGCCGGTGCCTTTATTACAGTTGTCGTGTTGGCGGGTATCTATCGTTATCTTCGTGATGACAATTCATCCGATTGATTTGCTATTGGCAATAATCGAATTTTTTAAGCTGAGGTTGGGGTTGTCTAACGCCTTAGCATGAGGACGTTAAATGTTTAAAAAACTGAAATCCATGTTCGGAGGCTCTTCAGCTGAAGAAACCGTTGAACATAGTGAAGTAGAAAATAACTCAGTTGAGAAAGTTGAAGAGAGCCAGCAGCCGATCGCTGAGCTAAAAGAGAATCAAGCAGAGCAGCCAGCGGTTGCAAAAGCTATAGATGAGCAAGATTCTGTTGCTACGGAAAATGTTGAACCAGAAATAGAAACCGTTGAGCCGGAAACCGTTCCTGAAACTATTGCCGCCGAGGTTTTTGAAGAGACGCCTACGCTCTCTGAGGAGCCGGCTGAAAGAGAAGAGATAGTTGATGCGATCATAGATGAAATACCTGAACCTAAAGAAGCAGAGGTCGACCTGAAAAGCGAAGATCAGGTGGAGGAGAAAAAAGGCTTCTTTGCGCGAATCAAAAAGGGTTTAAGTAAAACTAAAGCAAGCTTAACTGAGCAGCTAGGTAACATCTTTTTAGGCGCTAAGGAGATCGATGATGATCTACTTGAAGAGATTGAAACCCTACTGTTAATGGCCGATGTTGGGGTTGAAGCAACCTCCGATATTATTGGTCGTTTGACAGAAAAGGTTGCCCGTAAGCAGTTGGGCGATCCACAAGCATTGCAAGCGGCCTTAAAAGAGGAGTTATCAACTCTTTTACATCAATCAGAACAACCATTGCAGATTGATTGCAGTCAAAAGCCTTATGTTATTTTGATGGTAGGTGTTAACGGTGTCGGTAAAACGACGACCATCGGTAAGTTGGCTAAGAAGTTCCAGAGTGAAGGTAAGTCGGTCATGTTGGCTGCGGGTGATACTTTCCGTGCTGCTGCGGTAGAACAGCTACAGGTGTGGGGCGAACGTAATGAGGTTCCCGTCGTAGCTCAACATACAGGAGCCGATTCTGCCTCGGTTATCTATGACGCTGTACAATCGGCACAAGCGAAGAATATCGATATTTTGATCGCTGATACGGCAGGTCGTCTACAGAACAAAGATAACCTGATGCAAGAGCTTGAAAAGGTTGTGCGAGTAACGCAAAAGCTATCGCCGAAAGCGCCCCATGAAGTTATGTTAGTACTTGATGCCGGTACAGGCCAAAACGCACTGAGCCAAGCTAAGATTTTTAAAGAGAGCGTTGGCGTCACAGGTATCTCACTGACCAAGTTAGATGGTACAGCTAAAGGTGGGGTAATCTTTGCTATAGCTAAGCAGATGGATCTGCCGATTCGCTTTATCGGTGTTGGTGAGCAGATTGATGATTTGCGTCCCTTCAACTCCCAAGAGTTTGTTGACGCTTTGTTTGATTAACCCTGTTTAGCTAACTTTTATACACGTGATTGGGCATAACCGTAAGCGATGATTAAGTTTGATAAGGTCTGCAAACGCTACCCTGAAGGGCATGATGCCCTTCGTGATGTTAGCTTTAGTCTCAATCGAGGGGAGATGGCTTTTCTGACCGGACATTCGGGTGCAGGGAAAAGTACGTTACTGAAGTTAATTATGCTGATGGAGCGGGCTAGTCGAGGGCATGTTTCTGTCGCCGGCCAAGATCTGGCTCAATTTAGCCATGACGATATTCCCTATCATCGACGTCGTATAGGTGTTGTTTTTCAAAATCATCAACTTCTTTTTGATCGGAGCGTATTTGAAAATATCGCTTTGCCGCTACATATTTCTGGGTATGAAGATGCTGATATTGGAAAGCGTGTAAGGGCTGCACTAGATAAAGTGGGCTTATTGTATAAAGAAAAGCTCAACCCTATTACTTTATCCACAGGTGAGCAGCAGCGTATAGGTATTGCCCGTGCGATTGTGCATAAACCTCAAGTTCTATTAGCGGATGAGCCGACAGGTAACTTAGACCCTGCGTTGTCTGAAGAGATTATGCGTCTGTTTATGGAATTTAATCTCCACGGTACTACGGTTTTAATCGCAACCCATGATTTGGCTCTAGTATCACGTATGGCCTATCGGACGCTGACCCTTGATCAAGGGAGATTGATTAATGTCTAACCGTGAGCCGATTAAACGAGGGGCGGAACGTCAGAGGCCACCAGAAAAACCCGCAGTTGACGGAACTGTTGCTCCTACACATAAAGGGGCAGCAAAGCACAAGGTTGATTTTGTCGCAGAGTTTAAAAGCTGGGTTCGTCATAACAAAAGTACGGCAAAGCAATCATTGCAGCGCTTGTGGTTAACTCCTCTGCCTAGTTTTATGACATTGGCGGTGCTTGCTATCGCTTTGGCGCTTCCTGGTTTAATGTTTGTTGGCCTAAAAAATATAAATCAGCTAAGTGGTGAATGGAAAGGCGATCCGCGCATATCTCTCTATTTACAAAAGACTCTGCCTGCAGAAGAAGCGGAACGCTTTAGTCAGAAAATGTTACTACGAACGGATTTAGCGGCGGTTGAGTTAGTCACTAAAGAACAAGGTCTGCATGAATTTCAGCGCATATCAGGCTTTTCGGATGTGCTGGAGTTCCTCGATAAAAATCCGTTGCCAGCGGTTGTTGTTGTACAGCCATTGGATAACAAAAAGTCTGTCCTAGCCGCGCTTCAGCAAGAACTTATCGCACTTCCAGAGGTGGAGGACGCAGTACTTGATATGGTGTGGGTTGAACGTTTAGCTTCCTTTGTTCGTTTGGCAAATCGTTTAGTATTGGTCTTAGGCGCCTTATTAGCACTTTCCGTTTTGCTGGTGGTGGGTAATACAATTCGGTTGTCTATAGAAAGTCGTAAAGATGAAATTCAAGTGGCTAAATTAGTAGGCGCTACAGATGCTTGGGTTAAGCGGCCATTTATCTATACAGGCTTTTGGTTTGGGCTGATCGGCTCATTTATCGCTTGGATATTTGTGGAGATTAGCTTTCTTTTGATTAGTGCCCCAGTAGGGCAACTTATTGAGCTATATCAAACAGACTTTGAATTACAACGCTTAGGCTTTATGGATAGTCTATCCTTGATTGGTGTTGGAGTTCTGCTTGGTTTGTTTGGGGCGCGATTAGCGGTTGGCCGTCATTTGAGAGAGATAGAACCCCAGTAAATCGATTTCATCGAGCGGTAACATTTGCGTTTTATCCTTTTCCTCGCTATATTTTCCGGTCCGTTATACTTAGTAACGGAAATTAGATTGAACTTTTGTACTATAAATTGAGTCATATTTGCGAACTTTAGAAGATGCAAAAATGATGCGAGGTCATTAATGAGCACTAGCTTACAAGTTATTGATACACTTTCTCCGGGACGTAATCTGGATGCATATATGCAGTCTGTGACTGCTATACCAGTATTAAGCGCCGAAGAGGAGCGTTCTTTGGGTGAGCGTTTGCATTTTGATGGTGACGTAGAAGCGGCCCGCCGTTTAGTTATGTCTCACCTACGCTTTGTTGTTCACGTTGCTAAAACCTATTCTGGTTATGGTTTACCTTTAGGGGATCTAATTCAGGAAGGTAATGTCGGATTGATGAAAGCCGTTAAGCGCTTTGATCCTACCATGGGCGTGCGTTTGGTCTCTTTTGCTGTGCATTGGGTTAAAGCCGAAATGCATGAGTTTATCCTGCGTAACTGGCGCATTGTTAAAGTGGCCACCACTAAAGCTCAGCGTAAGTTATTCTTTAACCTTCGTTCAAAGAAAAAAGGCTTAGGCTGGATGACTACGGATGAAGTTAATTCTATCGCAGAAGATTTAGGTGTAGATGCTAAGGTTGTACGTCAAATGGAAGGTCGCATGGCATCCGTTGATACGGCATTTGATGCGCCTGAAGGCGCTGATGATGAACAGGCTGCTTGGGCGCCTGCGCACTTCCTTGAAGATAAAAGTGCAGATCCATCGCAGCAAGTAGAAGATAGCAACTGGGAGCAGGACTCTCAGCGACGTTTGATGAGCGCCATGTCTGATTTGGATGAGCGCAGTAAAGATATTCTAGCGCGTCGTTGGTTGTCTGATGATAAGGCGACTTTGCATGAGTTAGCTGCGGAATATGAGGTTTCAGCCGAACGTATCCGCCAGTTAGAAAAGAATGCGATGAAGAAGATCCGCATCTCTATGGAAGCGTAGCCAGGACTATTTTAGAAAAAGCCGCGCAAAGCGGCTTTTTTGTGCCTGCAATCTAAGTGTTTGGTGCAGATCTCCTAGCTACATGGATGAACTATTTCGGTATAATCTTTAATATATCTGGGTTCCTAATGTCAAAAAAACTTATATTAATGATCTCGGCAATGAGCGGTTTCTTTGCCGTTGCCTGCGGAGCGTTCGGTGCGCATGGCTTAAAAGATCTGCTTGAGCCAAGCTTATATGCAGTCTATCAAACCGGTGTGGAATATCAGTTTTATCACACTTTTGCACTGCTATTTATTGCGTCAGCTCCGGCGAACTTATCCAGTAAGTATTTAGGATGGGCGGGTATCGCATTTACATTAGGGATCCTACTTTTTTCCGGCAGTCTTTATCTGTTAGCGTTGACGGGCATTAAGGTGCTTGGGGCGATAACCCCATTAGGTGGCGTGGCTTTCTTATGTGGGTGGGCGCTCGTCGGCTATACAGCAATTATTTCGAACAGGAGATAAATCAATGCAGATTCAGGTAAATGGTGAGATGCTGCAAGTGCAGGATGAGATCACCCTTACTGGCCTGATTTCACAGCTTGAGCTTGGTGATAAACGCATTGCTATTGAGCTTAATTTAGAAATCATTCCCCGTAGTGAACATGCAGAAACAGTATTGAAAGAAGCGGATCGCGTTGAAATTGTCCATGCGATTGGTGGAGGTTGAGGTCGATCGTTTTAGGCCTAAAATCGACTCATAATTACTACAACTTTTTTGGATATAGATCATGTCTCATCAGAATGACCCATTGATTATCGCAGGGCAGAGTTACAACTCACGTTTGTTAATTGGTACTGGTAAATACAAAGATTTAGAAGAAACCCGTATCGCTATTGAGGCAAGTGGTGCCGAGATTGTGACTGTAGCCGTTAGGCGTACCAATATCGGGCAAAACCCAGATGAGCCAAATTTATTGGATATCATCACACCTGATAAATACACAATTTTGCCTAACACAGCAGGCTGCTTTAACGCCGAAGACGCAGTGCGTACCTGTAAATTAGCGCGTGAGTTAATGAATGGTCACGATCTAGTAAAACTTGAAGTTTTAGGTGACCAGAAAACGCTTTACCCAAATGTGGTTGATACCATTAAGGCAGCTGATAAGCTGGTCCAAGATGGTTTTAAAGTCATGGTTTATACCAGTGATGATCCCATCGTGGCGCAAGAGCTAGAGAGCCTTGGCTGTGTAGCTATCATGCCATTGGGTTCTATGATTGGTTCTGGCTTAGGCATTTTGAATCCGCATAACATCAACGTCATTATGGAAGACGCGAAAGTGCCTGTATTAGTGGATGCTGGTGTAGGTACGGCTTCTGAAGCGGCTGTGGCAATGGAGATGGGTTGTGATGCGGTGTTGATGAACTCAGCTATTGCCGGTGCCCGTAACCCTGTTTTAATGGCGTCAGCTATGCGCAAAGCCATTGAAGCGGGCCGTGAAGCATTTCTTGCGGGTCGTATGCCACGTAAACGCTATGCCAGTGCATCTTCACCAATGGATGGCACTATTATTGGCTAGGCTGCTGTCATTACCGCAGTAACTACAGCATTACGCTCAATTACGGAATATTTTTTAGCCTGATCGCAAGATCAGGCTTTGCTTTTTAGGTCAGGTTGATGTCAGAAAAGAATAAGATCGAACAGCAGCAGGAAAGTAATTCTGCTGAAGAACAACACATGCGCACAGTCAAAAGCTTTGTTCTACGCGCGGGCCGTATGACTGAAGGGCAGCAGAAGGCGATGGATGATGTCTGGCCAACCATGGGGCTAGAGCTGAAAAATGGTCTACTGGACTTTAACAAAGTGTTTGGCCGCGAAGCGCCTGTGGTTTTAGAGATCGGTTTTGGTATGGGCGACTCATTGGTTGAAATGGCCAAAGATCAGCCTGAAAAAAACTATATAGGCGTTGAAGTTCACCGTCCGGGTGTAGGCCGTTTACTCAGCAATGCGGAAAAGGAAGGCCTAACCAATATCCGTGTCTTCTGTGAGGATGCCATTGAAGTCCTAGCCCAATGTATCCCAGATGATAGCCTAGACTGCATACAACTGTTCTTTGCTGACCCCTGGCATAAAAAGCGTCATCATAAGCGCCGTATCGTACAACCTGAATTTGCACAAACCCTACGCCAGAAGCTAAAAGTAGGCGGAGTCTTCCATATGGCGACCGACTGGGAAAACTATGCGGAACATATGATGGAGGTGATGAGCGCCGCTGACGGCTATGCTAATGCCGCTGGCGAGGGCCAGTACTCGCCTCAACCAGAGTGGCGTCCGGTGACCAAATTCCAGAAGCGCGGAGAGCGTTTAGGCCATGGGGTTTGGGATTTAATGTTTGAGAAAACAAGCTAAATTATTTTCGTTTCGTCGCAGATAAAAATAAAAAGGCTGATGCAGTGCATCAGCCTTTTTTTATTGCCGAAGAGGTCTGGGCTGTCTCTTTGTGTTGTCTTTAACGCCCTAGGCCGTGTACTTGTTTTGCGATCTCGACTGCGTTACAAAGGTAAGCAGATCAGACAGGTGGATGTCTGGCATAGGGAAATATACAGAGCCTTTATTATTGAGGTGTATATCAACTTCTAATACCTATGCTTATTTTGTCACGGAAGATAGGGATTCAACTCTTTAGTTTTTCCTTCCTTTTTTAATCGCCACCCGTTTTTGCTTACACTGGGGAGATACGGTCCTCTTATGTGCAAATGTTAAAGCGCAACCTGCTCGACCCCTGGTTGTTTTGAGTGTAAAATTCACCCTAAGGGTGAATGCCATTGGGAGGGTTGCCCAAAAGGTATCCTATTTTGGAAATAGATTTTAGAACAAATAAACTTGAAAAATGCTTCAGAAATAGTGGCCAAGCGAATAAAGAGTTCGGTGTCCAGGTTGGCCGTAAGTACATTCAACGTATTAACTTGATTAAAGCGGCTAAAGACCTAAATGCAGTGATGAAACTGCCTGGTTTGCGTTGTCATCCTTTAAAAGGTGACCGGAAAGGTCAATACGCAGTAAACCTTACAGGTTTTTATCGGCTAATATTTACGGTAGAAGGCGATAAGCTAAATATCGCAATGATTGAAGATGTGAGTAAACATTATGATGACTGATCAAAGTTATATGTCTGATTTAGCCATTCCTCCAGGTGAATACTTGGAGGAGGTACTTGATGATCTAGAGCTTAGTCAGGCTGAGCTAGCTCGTAGAATGGGAAGACCTCCACAGGCTATTAATGAGATTATTAAGGGTGAAAAAGCAATTACGCCTGAGACAGCTATTCAACTAGAGCAAGTTGTAGATGTGCCTGCTGAATTTTGGAATAATTTAGAATCTGGATATCGTTTAGTTCTCGCAAAAGAACAAGAAATGCTTAAAGCTCAACAAGAAATCGAGGTTGTTTCTAAATTCCCATATCTTGAAATGAGCAAGCTTGGCTTGGTAAAGAAAACTCGTAATGCTATTGAAAAGGTAAAAGAACTCCAAAAATTTTTTGGGGTATCTTCTTTATTTAATATTGAAAATGTCAAAGAGTATTCTCCCGCCTTTAGGTTATGGGAGAACGAAACAATTAGTAGAGAGGCAATTGCGGCTTGGTTGAGAACAGGGCACTTATTGGCGTCTTGGCAAGATGTTGCTGATTTTGATAGGAACACTCTCAAAAATAACATAGCAAATATAAGAGCTTTAAGTTTAGAGTCAGACCCTAAGAAAATGCTGAGTTCTTTGAAATCTCTATTGGCTGTTTGTGGTGTCGCATTGGTTGTTATTCCGCATTATCCCCGAACTTACGTTACTGGTGCTACGTTTTGGTATGGAAAGAATAAGCCGGTGGTAATGATGTCTATGCGGGGAAGTTGGAGTGATATATTTTGGTTTAGTTTAATGCACGAGCTGGGTCATATATTACTTCATAATAAGAGAATTACTTTTATTGAAGGGGGTAATAATAGCAGTCAAGATTACAAGGTTCAGGAAGAGGATGCTGACTATTTCGCTCAAGAAATATTAATTCCGAAACTTTCTTATGATGAATTTGTATCTAAGTTTGATTTTGGTCCGGCTTCCATAGCTATATTTGCTGAGTCTATAGGTATACATCCGGGTATAGTCACAGGCAGGCTTCAGCACGATAAATACCTAAGCCATTTACAACATCATCATAGAACTAGGTATAAGTGGAAATAACACTTTAACATGGTATTGAAGAGAGGCTTGTAACGTTGGGAGTTTTTTAGGGGTGTTTTTGGCGATTAGAACACAACAGGGGCAGGTCTCGCTTTTTCCACCTCTTTAAGAAAATATCACGCCGATCAATCGTTTGCTAGGTACAGAGCTATGTCGAAAAAAGTTGTTACTTTTGAGTACGAGAAAGAAACTAAGAATAGTGTGCGTTATAAGGAAGTACCTGACGAAGGGACAGCCCCGATTGTTGGTTCTCTTTATGTTCAGAAATGGTTTGCCGGCGAGAGTAAAACCCTTGAAGTAACGATCGAGAAAAAAGACTAGAACCTATCGATAAGCCGCTTCTAAATTGCTAAGAATTAATCGACTGCTGTTGTTATGATGGGTATGCCTTCTAAGTTGATAGTGTCGGGCAAAAAAAGGCCCGCTTGGGGGGCGGGCAAAAGTCTGACTAGAGGAGCTTATGACAATAAGTTAGTGCTAATTTGTAGTAGCTCAGACTTGATCTGACAGTTACCCGTTTTTTATCTGGTGTCTGTCAGTTTAGATCTGGGCTAAATTCTTCTCGGCCCAGACCCGTTTACCATCAAGCAACGTTTCCATTGGCGTTCTACCGCAACATACCTTGCCCTGATGAGTTCGTTCATTGTTGTAGTATTCCATCCAGCCGTCCAGATCTTTTTGTAGTTCCTCAAGTGATTCGTAGAGCTTTTTACGGAAAGTTACTTGATAGAACTCATTCAAGATCGTTTTATGAAAGCGTTCACATATACCATTTGTTTGTGGGGACATCGCTTTAGTTTTGGTGTGATCAATATCGTTTATAGCAAGATAAAGCTGGTAATCATGCTGATCGACCCGACCACAGTATTCAGTTCCTCGGTCTGTAAGAATACGCAGCATAGGAAGCTCCTGTTCTTCAAAGAACGGTAATACCTTATCGTTGAGTGTATCTGCAGCAGTAATCGGTGTTTTAGTGGTATAGAGCTTACAGAAAGCGATTTTGCTGTAAGTATCCACAAAGGTCTGTTGGTATATACGGCCAACGCCTTTCAGGTTACCTACGTAAAAGGTGTCCTGAGACCCCAGATAACCTGGGTGTATCGTCTCAATTTCACCGCATGCTTCATCATCAGATTTCTTTTTCTCAAGCGCTGCAACCTGAGCATCGCTCAGGATGATGCCGTCGTTAGCAACTTTATCTTCTAAAGCTTTCAGTCTCTTTTTAAAGTTCTCAAGATTATGTCGAACCCAAATTGAACGGACGCCACTACCTGATACAAAGACACCCGACTTACGTAGTTCATTACTGGTACGGTGCTGACCATGAGCGGGTTGTTCAATGGCATAAGCAACGACAGCTTGTTCTGTTGCTTCATCCACTCTGTTCTTGGGATTCGGTGCTCTACGGCTTTTGTTGATCAGGCTATCGATACCACCTTCTTCAACAAGTTCCTGATAACGATAAAACGTATCTCGTGATACGCCCATGACTTTGCATGCTTTGGACACATTCCCAAGCTCTTCTGCCAAATTCAGCAAGCCAGCTTTGTGTTTAATGATTGGATTGTTAGTATGGATCATGAGAGTTACCTTTTGTTTTGATTTAAGATTCGACACCTTTATCAAAACGGGTAACTCTCTCTTTTTCAAGATGATGTGTCAGATCTAGTCTGAGCTAATTCAAGTTAGTGCTAATTCCCTTTACAGGAACATGCGATTAACGGCATTTCTTTTCACCGTGACGACCATCTTTGTGGTCTGGACGATGTTTGGATTTTTTATTATCCATTTCACTTTTTAATTCGATAAACTGTTTCTCCTGTTCGGGTGTTAGGATCTCAAACAGTTTCTCTTTCTGTTCCGCTTTTTCCAAAATTATAGATTTAGTCTGATCTTGGGCTTGTAAAACTAGACTATTTAGCTGGGCCTGATAATCGTTTGTGCTTGGGTCCAGTTGTACTAGCTGTTTAAAGATATCTCTGCGGGATTTCTGTTTATCTTTACGTTTGTCCTGTTGGCTTAACATCTGCTCTTTTAGCTGAACTTGCTGTTCTGTGGTTAGGCTTAGTTTTTTTGTTAAGTGCTCAATGCGATGCTCTATACGGTGTTCGTGACGTTTTTGCATACGCTCTTCATCGTCGGCATGGGCTAATGTAAAACCAGCGCTAGATAAAGTGATGATCGCTGCAGAGATACCTACAATAAGTTGTTTACGCATTTTTTTCTCTCCGGTGTTGTCTGTTTCGATGTAGTGAAGTTTGGGTGATGTCACTGCAAAGTTGGGTATAGGCGTTGTAAAGTTTGGTAAATGCGGAAGACTTGCAAGGTTTTTTAAAGTTAAAAGCTCTATTATTTAATGGCAGTATTGATAACTAATAGTTGGGAAGTATAAGCATGGGTGACAAACAACGACTACTGATGGTCGATGACGATAGAGAGCTATGTGAGTTGATAGGTGACTACCTCGAACATGAGGGCTATCTGATGGAATACGCCCATAATGCTGATGAAGCCTGTGAGCAGTTGGCCCGTGCCGATCGCTATGATCTGATGATTTTGGATGTGATGATGCCGGGTAAAAGTGGCTTAGAGCTGTTACAGCAGATTCGTCCTAAGGTTCAGCTTCCCGTCATTATGTTAACGGGTCGGGGTGAGGATATAGATCGTATTCTTGGGTTAGAAATGGGGGCAGATGATTACCTGAGTAAGCCCTGTAACCCCCGTGAGTTGCTTGCACGTATTAAAGCTGTGCTTAGACGCGTTGAGCCACAACAGCGAGCAACGCTCTTCCCTGAAGGTTTGATCACGGTTAGCGGTGTTAGTCTAGATCCAGGTATCCGTGAAGTGAAAGTGAATGGAAATGAAATTGAGCTTACAGGCACCGAATTTAATGTACTAGCTTATCTTATTGCTAATGCGGGCGTTGTTTTAGAGAAAGAGCAGCTTACTGAACTGGTGCTTCATCGGAAACTCGCTGCTTATGATAGAGCTATTGATGTTCATGTAAGTAGGGTTAGGCAAAAGTTAGCAGAGCATCTATCAGGTAAAGAGCTTATCAAGACTGTGCGTGGCGTGGGTTACCAATTTGTTAAAGGTGAGAAATGAAGTGGTATAAGCGTTTATTCTGGAAAGTTTTTGCCTCTATTTGGGCGGTAAGCTTTATCGTGCTGCTGGCAACAATTTTCTTTGTCGGTGCTGTTGCTGAGCAAGATCGGTTTAAGGAGGTCGTGACAGCTAAAGCACAGGGATATGCAGAGGTCATGGTTGAGAAGTATGAGCGAAAAGGGTTTCAAACCTTGTTGCCTCGCCCACCTCGTCCACCGAAGCCGGATGATAGTAGGGGGAGGTATGAGCATGATAAGCATAAGAAAGAAAAACGGGATGATTTCCGACGTTCTGTTTGGTTAAACATTTCCGAACGCGTTTTTATTACTGATCTAAAGCAAAAGAAAAAAGTAATCGGTTTTAATCACTTTCGGCGGGGCAGCGACTCGACTTATATTTTTAATATGAATTCGGATAGTGGAAATGCTTATCAAGTTGAAGTTGATCTAAATTGGGAAGCTTCGCCATTTACCCACGTTTTCGCGACGATTATCTCTGTACAAATGGTACTTATTCTTCTGATTGCTTCTGCCGGCGCGTTGCTCGTTTCGATGATCATCACACGGCCATTAAATTTGCTGCGAGAGCATAGTCAGGCGATTTATCGTGGAGAATTAGAGCGTCGTACTGATAAAAAGCTGCGTAAAAGAGGGGATGAATTAGGTGAGCTAGCCCGTGATTTTGATCGCATGGCTGATTATGTACAACAGACAATTACATCGCATCAGCGTTTAATGCAGGATGTTTCCCATGAGCTTCGTGCTCCTTTAGCCCGTTTGCAGGCAGCTGCGGGTATAGCTGAACAGCGCATGGGAGAAGATGATAAAGCGGTACAGCGAATTATTCGTGAATGTCAGCGTTTAGATCAATTGATCGGGGAAATTCTATCTTTGTCTCGCCTTGAGCAGATGGAAGGGCTTGGTGAAAATGTATGGCTCTATCCTTTGTTACAGGAATGGGTGGATGATGCACATTTTGCTTATCCTAAGCGAAGCTTTCACCTTAATATGAAATCGGATTGTGAAGTAGGTGTGAATGTAAAATTACTCGAGAGAGCGATCAATAATATTCTTGGTAATGCTTGTAAACACACACCTGAAGGCACTCAAATTGATTTAACGGTGGATAAAGCAGATCAGTGTGTTGTTTGTATTCGAGATCATGGTCCGGGTGTTACTGAAGCGCAATTGACACAGTTATGTAACCCCTTCTATAGAGGGCAGAGTCAAACAGAAGGGTATGGCTTAGGCTTAAGTATTGCGCAGCGCGCGATAGAGCGCTTAGGCGGAACGCTCGTTTTGCAAAATCATCCTGAAGGGGGGTTAGAAGCTATAATCCGCTTGCCTTGTGCACGTAATCAGTAAAAGATAATTTACCTAAGACTAGGTACTTTTAACGGGACACTGTTATAGACAATTATCGGATTCTCACTAATCCCAATCGGTGTCCGTAAGATCTGCAGGCGTTAAATCATAACGCCTTAAGATCGTTTGGATTTTCCCTTGTCGATAGAGTTGTATCAATTGCTGATTGAACCTACCAACTAGATCTTTAGAAAATCTGCTTTTCGATAGCCCTACGTAATAGAAAACATGCTTATAGAAACCTGCAGGGCGTATAGATGCAAGCTGTAGTTCTTTGATAATTGCTTTTACTACATCTACGTTACCGAAAACCAAATCACATCGGGCACCATTGACCATCTTGATGGCGGTAGGGAAGTTGGTTGTAGTGATGATTTTAATCGGTTCTATGTTACTAGACACCATCTCCTCTCTGATGTCGTTTAAACGATTCTGCATGTTAGAGGGTGAATTTACGGCGACACATAAACCCGTTAAGCTCTCTAAGCGGGTGTAGTTGACATTCAGACTGCTATGGGAGAAAAAACCGTAACCTGTTTCTAAAATAGGTGGACTGAAGTACAACCATTTTGCTCTATCGCGATTTTTACCTACTAGGAATAAACCGTCAGCCGTACCTCTCTTGACTGCTTGCTGGGCACGTCGCCATGGGAGTATCTCAAAGTGACATTCTAACTGCTCAGCTTTGCATGCTTCTGCAATAATCTCTTTGCCAGGTCCTCTACATTTCCATCTTTAATGAACATAAAGGGAGGTAAATGAGTTGTTTTAAACTCAAGTGGTGCAGTGTGCGACTGTGCTGGGAAGGCGAGCAATAGCCATATATACCCTAAAACTAATTTAGCCATAAAACGCTCAAAATTCTTTATATTTATTAATATTATTTAACATTGTAGACCACTACTTAGAGAGTGTTGGATGGTGGCCTAATATTAAACGAACTTTTATAGGATATATGCTCGCGATATATAGACAGAGAACAGTGTTGATTCTTATTCTAATAGGGCCGGGCTTTGCTTTCCGGTTAGTCGTTTTTAATTGAGAAAAGACGCACCTTTTTCGGCATCCTGTTTTAATGCGCATATTTCATATTCTTTACATACCCCGCAATGAAACTGACAGGTCTGGTACAGTGTTTTGAATGCTTCAAAACTGATGGGGCGGCTAAATAGGAATCCTTGCATCATCATGCAGTCTATCTTTTGAAGAAAGAGCATCTGCTCTTTAGTTTCTACGCCTTCTGCTACTACACTTAAGCCCAGTTGTTTTGCCATGGCGATAATGGTTGATGTAATAGCAATATTGTCTTTATCGGCAGGGATATCTTGTAGGAAAGAGCGGTCTACTTTTAATAGGTCTACGGGCATTTTCTTTAAATGACTTAATGATGAATAGCCTGTTCCAAAATCATCTATAGCTAAGCTGATACCCATCATCTTTATTTTTTTAAGTGTCTCTATAGCATGCTGCATATCACGCATTAGCATACTTTCGGTGATCTCTAATTCTAGCCATTCCGAGGCCAAGCCGGATTTAGAAATAGCTTCCTCAATATGTTCAATTAGATCGGGATCATCGAACTGTCGGGCGGATAAATTTACACAGACCTTTAAAGGCGGCAAGCCTTCATCTTGCAACTGTTGGGCTGCTTTGCAAGCTTCTAGTAATACCCAGCGGCCAATAGGAATAATCGCCCCTGTTTCTTCTGCATGGGGAATAAACTCATCGGGTGGAATCGTCCCTCTGGTCGGATGTTCCCAGCGTAAAAGGGCTTCTATTGCAGAAATTCGCCCATCCTTTCCATTAACTTGAGGTTGGTAGGCCAAGGATAATTGCTTGCCTGTGAGAGCGTTTCTTAAATCGTGCTCGATACTTAGTATTCGTTGAGCTTTTTCATCCATATGTGTTTCATAAAAAGCAAAGGTGTTTCGTCCGAGTTGCTTAGCATGATACATAGCCAAATCTGCATTTCTCAACAGGTCGCTCGGATCTTGGCTATCAGCACCAATTAAGGTTATCCCTATGCTGACGGTGATTCTCACATCATGGAAGCCTATTTGTACTGGCTGTGAGAGGAGTCTCAGAATCTCATTTACATTATGGATAATTAAGTCAGGATCATTCAGCGCATGGAATATGATGGTAAATTCATCGCCGCCTAATCTAAAGACAGAGGCCTGATCTGGCACGCAATAGCAGAGCCTATTAGCGATGGTGTTGAGTAAAGCGTCGCCTGCTTCATGCCCCATAGTGTCGTTTATCTGCTTAAAGTGATCTAAATCCAGAAGTAGAAGTGCATGGGCACCCTCATTGGTTGGGCTTTGCAGATATTGATCAAGGGTTCGTCTGAAGTTTCGACGATTGCCTAAATTGGTGAGCGGGTCAAAATAAGCCATTTTTTCCAGTTGCTGATCATGCTCTTTTATTTTAGAGATATCTTCACTGACTGAGACAAAGTTCGTTATATTTCCTCGCTCATCATGTATTGGCGATATATTTTGTAAAGACCAATATGTAGTGCCGTCCTTCCGTTTATTTAGAAGTGTTCCATGCCACTTTTTGTGACGACTAATGGTTTCCCATAGGTTGTCATGGGCTCCCTTTGATGTTGTGTCTGAGCGTAAAATACTGGTTTTTTTACCCTGTATCTCAGGAAAGCTATAACCGGTAATATCGCTGAAACGAGTGTTGGCGTACTCTATTTCACCTTGAGCATTCGTAATAACTACAGCGCTTCCTGTGTTTTCTACAGCATTCCTAAACAGTTTGAGCTCTCTTGCTAGATGAGCATTTTTACTCGCATTACGAAGGGTAATGAAAAAGCCTTGTTCTGTTTGGTCTATTTCGACTAGAGAGCATTCGATCTTGAGTAGAATAGAGGATGAATTAGGTTGCTCTATAAGCTGATAATCGGAGTGATGTTGAATATCAGTATTTTTCAGGTGGTCTAAGTGAGCCTTGATCTTTTGTTTAAATAATTGAGGCAATTCACTTTTTGACTCGGCTGTTTGTGCGGATCCCCAAATGAGTTCGAGCGCGTAGGGATTACTCGCCACCGGTTGCAGTGAGTGATCAAGTAACAAAATACCGATACTGGATTGGCTAAACCAATCGATCAGCATTTTGATGTTATTTTTAGACAGCAATAGTTTCGACATTATATTATTTTTGTTTTAATTATTTACTGAAGATCACTAGATAATGAGCTTTATTTCATTTAAATAGTTTGATTTGGCTCAGCGTTTTGTCTTTTAGTAAAAAAAAGCGCCGTTAGGCGCTTTTTGTTTTTAAAGGGCGTCAGGCCCGCTTTCGCCTGTACGTATTCGTATCACTTGTTCAAGGGGGGCAACAAATATTTTCCCGTCCCCGATCTTTCCAGTATTAGCTGTTTTTGCAATAGATTCGATCACTTGTTCAACCATATCTGTATCAACAGCAATTTCGATTTTAACTTTTGGTAAGAAGTCTACTACGTACTCTGCGCCACGATAGAGTTCAGTGTGGCCTTTCTGACGGCCAAAGCCTTTAACTTCTGTAACGGTAACGCCTTGAATACCAATATCAGAAAGAGCTTCACGTACATCATCAAGTTTAAATGGTTTAATCACCGCCGTGACCAGTTTCATTATGCGATTCCTCAGTTTGTACCTGCGTTAAGTGTTTAGCTCAACACTTAGCAGTTTTAACTACAGTGAACTATGAGGATAAGTATACCTAGAAAAATGCAGAGTGGTATATCAGATTTACAGGAGGGGGCTCAAAAGCGTTTGTTAATAATACAAAAAAAGGGTGCCGAAGCACCCTTTTTAAATCTACGTGAGATTATTTAGCAGATGTGAACTCTGGGTATGCTTCCATACCACATTCAGAGATATCAACACCCTCGTACTCTTCTTCTTCGCTTACACGTACACCGATCACTGCTTTGATTACAAACCATGCAATCAAGCTTGTTCCGAATACCCAACCGAAGATAGTTAGTGCACCAATGATCTGGCCAGAGAATGCAGCGCCATCGTTAGTTAGTGGTACTAGTAGAAGACCAAGAAGACCTACAACACCGTGTACAGAGATCGCACCGACTGGGTCATCAATCTTCATTTTATCAAGTGTTAGGATACTGAAGACTACTAATATACCACCTATCGCACCAAACAATGTAGCTTGTAGTGCAGAAGGGGTTGATGGTTCAGCAGTGATAGCAACTAGGCCTGCTAGCGCACCGTTAAGTGCCATTGTTAGATCCGCTTTACCAAACAGTAGGCGAGCAACAATTAGCGCAGCAACAACACCACCGGCAGCCGCCGCGTTAGTGTTCATGAAAACAACAGCAACAGCGTTTGAGTTTTCAACGTCGGATGTAGCAAGTACAGAACCACCGTTGAAACCGAACCAACCCAACCACAAGATAAATGTACCTAGTGTAGCCAGAGGAAGATTTGCACCAGGGATAGCGTTAACGCCACCTTCTTTAGTGTATTTGCCTTTACGAGCACCAAGAACCAGAACACCAGCAAGAGCTGCAGCAGCACCAGCCATGTGAACGATACCAGAACCTGCGAAGTCAGAGAAACCTAGATCGCCAAGCGTGTACATGCCGAACACTGCATTGCCGCCCCAAGTCCAAGAACCTTCCATTGGATAGATGAAACCAGTCATTACGATAGCGAAAGTAAGGAAAGCCCAAAGCTTCATACGCTCAGCAACGGCACCCGAAACGATAGACATTGCAGTTGCTACGAATACTACCTGGAAGAAGAAATCGGCTGATGGAGCATAAGTAGCAGGTTCTTCAGCACCAGTGAATCCATCACCAGTAATGCCAGAAAGTAGGTAGTCACCACCGTACATGATTGCGTAACCGCAAACTAAGTACATGATGCATGACACCGCGTATAACGCGACGTTTTTAGTTAGAATTTCTGTGGTGTTCTTAGCGCGAACTAAGCCAGACTCAAGCATGGCAAAGCCAGCCGCCATCCACATTACTAATGCGCCACATACTAAAAAGTAGAAAG
This sequence comes from Neptuniibacter marinus, assembly GCF_965223595.1. NCBI lineage: Bacteria > Pseudomonadati > Pseudomonadota > Gammaproteobacteria > Oceanospirillales > Oceanospirillaceae > Neptuniibacter > Neptuniibacter marinus. The sequence goes on from NZ_OZ245004.1 coordinate 411,197, forward strand.
TATCGAGGGCATATTTCAGCTGAGTAACATCAGCAGCTGTTGTATTTAATAGTTCTTCCATTGGTTGGTTCCTCCAGAAGCAATCACTAATCTATGTTTAAAGCGCTTCAGTGCCGGTTTCGCCGGTACGGATACGCACTACTTGTTCAATAGAAGTAACGAAAATCTTACCGTCACCTATTTTGCCGGTTTGAGCGGCTGAACTGATCGCTTCTACGACCTGATCTACAATATCGCTAGATACAGCGGCATCTACACGTACTTTCGGTAGAAAATCGACTACGTATTCGGCGCCACGGTATAGCTCAGTGTGACCTTTTTGACGTCCAAAGCCTTTTACTTCTGTAACGGTGATACCTTGAACACCGATTTCAGAAAGCGCTTCACGGACATCATCCAATTTGAATGGTTTGATGACAGCGGAGACCATCTTCATTTTGTTATCCCCCATAGATACTAAATTCAATACAAATACTTAAATCGCTAAGTAAATGGTTAATTACCGATTCTTGCTCTGACTAAAGCGAAGGGTGTGCCATGTTTTTAAATCTCTTTAATATCAATGGATTAACTGGTTTATTTTGTCTTTGGTTAGTTTTTGTGCAATATTTTAGGGCGGTTGTTTGAGTGCTGCCTTCAGGTCTGCACCATGGTGGTGCCTATATTTGAAAGGCTGGTTTGTTATGGGTTTATTGCTATAGTTGGAGTCGTGTTTTATCTGATTTTAGAGGTACAAAATGATCAAGCCACATTTAATTGAAGGCTTAGCAGAACAGTTTTCTCAGTTATTCTCTGGTGAAGCGAAAGTGCTAGACCAAGAAAACGTTAAGGCGCAGGTGAAATCCCTACTACAAGGTACGTTTGATCGATTGGATATTGTCAGTAGAGAAGAGTTTGATGCGCAAAAAGCGGTTTTGTTGCGAACGAGAGAAAAAGTTGAAGCATTAGAATTGCAGTTAAAGGCGTTAGACGAAACCTTACAGAAAAAGCCGTAGTCTTAAATAGAAAAGTTAAGCCGTTTTACATGTTATCTCATTTACATTTAACCCAGACGGGGTTGGTTTTTTATAATGAAAGATTTTGAGCAGCAGTTGTTTCTATGTTCTCCTCAGGCTGTGATTGTGACTGATAGGGATAATAATATTATTCGGGTGAACCCGGCCTTCCAACAAATTTCCGGTTATAGCTTTGATGAGGTTGTGGGTCAGAAACCGAGCGTCTTAGGTGCTGGTAATCTATCAGCTACTGACTATGAGCAAGCTTGGCTTGATCTTAATGATACTCATGTATGGCAGGGTGAACTGTTCAATAGGCATAAAAATGGTTCTGTTTATCCCGCTTGGTTTAATGTGATAAAGATAACCAATAACGACAATGAGTTTGTTGGTTATATTGCTCAATTTTTTAACATGAGTCAGCTAAAAACTAGCGCTGAAGCGCCGTCACAAATTCCTCAATATGATGAGCTTACACGTCTACTTAATTGGGAGATGTTTCAAAGCATACTGGATAAGCGACTGGAAAAATCTAAAGCAGATAATGAACAGCTGGCTGTAATGCTGGTTGATTTGGACCGTTTTAAATGGATTAACGATAATTTAGGGCGCGATGTTGGCGACAATTTGTTGCAGGAGGTCGCACGTAGATTAGGCTCAGTGGTGCGTGATGAAGATGCATTAGCACGCTTAAGTAGTGATGAGTTCGTGATGATGCTACCGGCTGTTGATGGTATGGATGCGGCTGTTAAAGTGGCACAAAGGGTTGTTGAGCAGCTATCCCATGGTGTGTTTGTTGACCATCGAGAGATTTTTATTAGTGGTAGTGTAGGTATATCACTCTATCCCGAACATGCAGAGCGGGGTAAAGATCTGGTTAAAAAAGCAGATGTTGCGATGTATGCAGCTAAGCAGGGTGGGCGGAACACGTTTAGAGCCTATAGTGCATTGATGGAGAGAAGCAAAGGCCCTCAGATTCTCCGAGAGGAGGATCTGGTGACTGCGCTTGTCAGCCATGAAATCCAGATGACCTATCTGCCTATTTACAGTATTTATAGTCATCGGGTTGTGGCTGTACATGCAAGGCCTAGTTGGATTCATCCTGAGTTAGGCTTAGTGCCATTTTCTGAATTTTCAGCACTTTTAGAGCATTCCGATTCCATCGAGCAATTTGAACATTGGATCGATTCAGAACTACGCTCTTTAGATGTGGTTTGGCAACGTTTCCCTAGCCTTCGTTTTATCTCTTTTCGTATTGAATCTCAGCAGCTATCGAGTAAAGAAAGCATTCAGCGTTGGGTTAATCAGTTAAGTCAATATCAGCAAATAGGGCGGGTAATGATTGACGTGGATATTCAAACCGCGCTGGAAAAAGAGGGCGCCCTGTTTGATCTGTTGACTAGTGAAGCTCTTTTATCCATAAGCGGGTTTGTTTGTGAGGCGCCAGTTCTGGAGAAAATACGTGATATAGATCCTGATTTTATTAAACTCGACGCAGGCCTAGTCACTATGATGAATAGTGATGAGGGGCGCCATAAAATTATTGATAACGTTTTAAAAATTGCGGATAAGCTGGATCTTGAAGTGTTGGCCGATGGTGTTAGCACTGAGGGTCAACGAGGACAGTTATCAGAGCAAGGTTGTATGCTAATGCAGGGGCGTTATTTTGGTATGCCACTAACTTTGCAGCAGCTTCTTGAACATTTGGCGGTTGAGCATTAATCGGCCCTCCAATAATCATGGATAAGAAGGGCCCTTTTCAAGTTTCTGTTTAGCGGTTATCTTTAGTTTATTCTTCAATATTCTTCCAAGGATGGAAGCTTATGTCATTAGCGATTGTTTATACCCGTGCGCAGGTGGGGATTGATGCTCCACTTGTGACCGTTGAGGTCCACCTATCGGGTGGGCTACCTAGTTTTTCAATAGTGGGCCTGCCTGAAACGGCGGTGAAAGAGAGTCGAGAACGGGTCCGCAGTGCTTTAATAAATTCTGGATATGATTTTCCTCAACGTAGAATTACAGTAAATCTCGCGCCTGCAGATCTTCCTAAGGAGGGTGGGCGTTATGATCTTGCTGTCGCCATTGGTATTTTAGCTGCGAGTGGCCAATTACCGGTGGAGCCCCTGAAATCCCTAGAGCTGATTGGTGAACTTGCTCTTTCTGGTGAGCTCAGACCTGTTGCGGGTGTATTGCCTGTAGCACTTGCTTGTCGTGAGGTTGGTCGGGGTTTGTTTCTTCCTTTGTCCAATGGAGATGATGCAACGCTTGCCTCAGGGTTGAGTGTTTATCCTGCTTCTCATCTGTTGGATGTTTGCGCTCATTTAAAAGCAGAGCAATTGATTAACTGTGCGGTCGCTAATCCCAGAACGCATACATATAGTGCAGTCTATCCCGACCTGAATGATGTTAAGGGGCAGCTTCAAGCGAAAAGGGCTCTAGAGATTGCAGCGGCGGGTTCGCATAACCTTTTGTTAGTGGGACCTCCTGGTAGTGGTAAGAGTATGTTAGCGAATCGTTTACCGGGTTTACTTCCGGAAATGACAGAGTCTGAACGTTTACAGGTGGCTTCAATACACTCGATTGTTCAACGTAGTGGCGGTGAAGGACTTATCTGTCAGCGGCCTTTTCGTGCGCCACATCACACCGCATCCTCTGTTGCTTTGGTGGGTGGGGGTGGAAATCCGAAGCCGGGTGAGATCTCTCTCGCTCACCAAGGGGTTTTGTTCTTAGATGAGCTGCCTGAGTTTAGTCGTAAGGTTTTAGAGGTGCTGCGTGAGCCTATTGAATCGGGTGAGATCTTAATTTCTCGCGCTGCCCGTCAATCTGTATTCCCAGCTCGATTTCAATTAGTTACCGCAATGAATCCTTGTCCATGTGGTTACTACAATGATGGTACTGAGCGTTGCCGTTGTAGTCCTGATCAAGTACGACGTTATCAGTCCCGAGTATCGGGCCCATTGTTGGATCGTATTGACTTGCAGCTAAGTGTTCAAGCCTTGTCACAGAAAGAGCTCATGGCCTACCCTGATTCTGAAGAAACAAGTGAGCAGGTAAGAGAACGCGTTATTCTTGCAAGATCAGAACAGATGGAACGCCAAGGCTACCCAAACCAGATGTTGGAGGGTAAACAGCTTGAACAGATCTGTTGTATTAGTGATTTAGACAAAGATATGTTGGCTAAGGCGTTGGAGAAACTACAGTTGTCAGCTCGTGCGTATCATCGTGTTTTAAGGGTGGCGCGAACCATTGCGGATCTTGCTGGTGCGGAAAAGGTGGAGAGTAAGCATCTACTGGAAGCGTTGAGCTATCGAGTATCTGCTAGGGCTTTATTAAGATAAAGCTGATAGCGCAGCGGTAATATTGTATTAGCTCGAAGAGGTTTTTTGTTGCTACTCAGGTTTAGGAAGCATTCGCTTAAAATCACTGAAGCTAACGGGAGGGCTGTAGAAGTAGCCTTGGATCTGGTCGCAGTTATCTTGAATCAAAAAGTCTAACTGCTCCCTTGTTTCAACGCCCTCAGCGACAACTGTTAATTTCATATTATGGGCAAGGCTAATAATAGAACGCACAATCTCCTCGGCTTCTGAAGACTCATTGAGGTGACTTACAAATGAGCGATCGATTTTTAACGCATTGATGGGGAGTTTATGCAGTAATGAAAATGAGGAATAACCGGTTCCAAAATCATCTAATGAAAAAGTAATCCCCTCTTCTGCCAAGGAATCGAGGCACTCTCTAACATGGTTCTCATCATTAAAAATGGCTGACTCTGTTAACTCAAATTCGAGAACCGATGTATCTATATCTTCCTGTTTGATAATACGTTTGATGGTATCGACTAACATATCATCCTTAAACTGCCGGAAGGATAAGTTGACCCCCAGACGATCAATATGGATGCCTGCTTCTTTTAATTCTTTAAGGTGTAAGCCTGCCTGCCTAATGGTCCAGTACCCTATAGGGACAATCAAACCATTCTGCTCACATAGAGGGATAAAATCGCTAGGCATTATCATTCCACGGGTTGGATGTTGCCAGCGAATGAGCGCTTCAGCCCCGACAATCTTGCCAGAATGGAGATCGACACGAGGTTGGTAAAAGAGCACAAACTGTTCTGCTCTTAAGGCGGTCATTATTTCCGATTCAAGACCTACGGTTTTATCAGACGTTAATTCCATACCAGGGCGATAGATTGAATAACTACAGCCATGAATCTGTTTTGCTTGCATACGAGCCATGCTGGCTCGCTTGGTAAGTAGATCAACTTCACTGCCATGTTCAGGCGCCAATACCGCGCCAATGCTACAGTCTATTTGGGTCTGAGACTGACTGTGAGTATAGGAGGACTTTAGTGTGTTGATAAGCTTACCCAGTAGGGATTTTACGGTGTCTAATAGTGGTGCTGTACCGGGTAGGTCTAAAATAATAGCGAATTCATCGTTGCCTATTCTTGCGACCATTGCATCGTTACTAACGCTACTTTGTATACGTTTGCCTAACTCTAAAACAACTTCATCACCTGCTGAAAAACCATAACGGGTATTAAATTTACGGAAATGGTCAAGATCAACAGTGATTAGGGCAAGTTGGCGGCCTTGTTGTATTAGGGAGTTGAGTTTGTATAACAGGGTTAAATAGAAGAATTGGCGGTTACCAACAGGCGCTAAAGTATCTGAGTGACGTAAAAGCTGTATCTCTGTGCTTTGTTTGATGGTGAGCTCTGCGTGGCGTAATGTTCTTAAAAGTATCTCTGTATTTAGCGTCTCATAAGATAAAAAATCGGTGGCATTAGCTGTTAAGAGTTTCTGCCCCTGTTCTTCGGTAATATGAGGGCTGAGAGCAATAATTGGTGTGTTCGGACGAAATTTATGCAGGTCTGCAATTATAGTTGTGCAAGGGAGGGGCGAGTTGTTACAGCTGAGTAAAATAAAATCAATAGAAGACTGCTGCAGAATCAGTAACGCTTCCACATGGTCGTTGCAGCGCGTTAGTTGATACAGTGGATGCTGCTCCAGTATCGACTTAAGCCTGCTTTGATTCTCCTGATGACTATCGATCAGTAAAATCTGTTTATGTTTATCGGGTAACTGCTGTAGCGCTGAGCACATCGCCAACTTCCCAGTGTGACACTTTATTTAAGACACAAATTTTATAAAGAGATGTCTCCCTGTAAAATTTTCGTGTCATAATTACCATTAAGTATTACTTTACTCAGATTAACACTCTACAAGAATTATTCAAACACTTGTTTTATTTTTATATATCAAAGGGTTATCTGAATTTTATAGTTGGTGTTACCCCAGTCGCATCCTTTGTGTTTCGGCTGAGTGTTCTTAAGCTTTAGCTGTTTTTGAAGGTTTTTTAAAGAATGTCTCGTTTAAATCCACGACAGAAAGAAGCAGTGGACTATATTGGCGGTCCATTATTGGTACTTGCAGGTGCTGGTTCCGGTAAAACCAGTGTAATCACACGTAAGATCGCCTATTTGATCAATGCTTGTGGTATTGCTGGGCGAAATATTGCCGCAGTTACATTTACTAATAAAGCATCACGGGAGATGAAAGAGCGTGTTAACGCATTATTAGAGGGGAATCCCGCAGGTAAAGGATTAACCGTTGCTACCTTTCATAACTTAGGTCTTACGATTATTAAACGTGAGCACAAGCACCTTGGTTTTAAGTCGGGCTTCTCTATTTTTGATGATCAAGATACAAAAGCCCTGTTAAAAGATCTGATGCTACAGAACAACGAAGAAAGTGATCAGGTTGATATAGTCCGAAATCAGATATCCAGTTGGAAGAACGAGATGCTAACGCCAGCTCAAGCCTTGGCATCAGCACAATTACCGCAAGATATTTTATGTGCCCGTGCCTATGAGCAATACGAGCAACACTTGCGCGCTTATAACGCAGTAGACTTTGATGATCTAATTCTTGTTCCTGTTCGCCTGTTTGAAGAGCACCCGAAAGTCCTAGAACGTTGGCAAAACCGGTTACGTTATTTGCTGGTGGATGAGTACCAAGATACTAACCTTTCTCAATATCGCTTAGTAAAACTCTTAGTTGGGCATCGAGGAGCGTTAACGGTTGTAGGGGATGATGACCAATCTATCTATGCTTGGCGTGGCGCGCGGCCTGAGAACTTAGTGCAGCTTGAGAAAGATTACCCAAGTTTAAAAGTCGTTAAACTTGAACAAAACTACCGTTCCACTAGCCGTATTCTTAAAGCCGCTAATACATTGATCGCCAATAACCCTCACGTGTATGAAAAAACACTGTGGAGTGATATGGGTATGGGAGATCCTATAAGGGTGATACACACCCGAAATGAAGATGCGGAATGCGATCGAATCGCTACAGAAACCTTAGATCTGCACCTGCGGAATAATATCCAGTTTAAGGATATGGCTATTCTCTATCGCGGTAATTTCCAAGCGCGGTTATTGGAGATGAAGCTGCAGCATTATCAAGTGCCCTACAAACTCAACGGGGGGACCTCATTTTTTGCTCGTGCAGAAATTAAAGATCTAATGAGCTACCTAAAGGTGCTGGTTAATCCTGATGATGACAACGCTTTTCTACGTATTATCAATCTGCCGCGCCGAGAGATTGGTCCGAGCACGCTACAAAAGCTAGGGCAGTACTCGGTTGAACGCCAAATCAGCATGTTTAACGCCTGCGAAGAGCTTGGTTTAGAGCAAGTGATGCCTGCCAATGCTTTAGAGCGCTTGCGCCGTTTCTGTAGCTGGATGCAACATATCTACCGTCAATGCCATCAGGGTGACCCTATTGCCGCGATCTATGAAATGATGCGCGATATTGATTACGAAGGCTGGATTGCACAAAACAGCTCAAGTGATGCCATGGCCGAAAAGCGAATGCAGAATGTACATTTCTTAATGGACTCACTTAAGTCAACAATGGAACGATTGCAGGAAGATGAACCTGACGCGGGCATTCAGGAGGCGATTAACCGCTTAATATTGATCGACATGCTGGATCGGCAAGAGGAGGAAGATGATTCAAATCGTGTCCAGTTAATGACCCTGCACGCGTCTAAAGGACTCGAATTTCCTCATGTATTTCTTATGGGTATGGAAGAGGAGCTACTTCCCCATAGGAACAGTATAGAAACCGATAATATCGAAGAGGAGCGACGCTTAGCCTACGTAGGTATTACGCGGGCGAAACGCTGTTTGACCATTACCTTAGCGAAGCAACGTAAGCAATATGGTGAAGTGTTGGACTGCCTACCAAGTCGCTTTTTAGATGAACTACCGCCTGAAGATTTAGAGATAGAGGGAGCGGGAGAGAAGTGCCCCGTGCAAAATCAGAAACGGGGCCAAGCTACGCTGAATAGTTTAAAAAATATGTTTGACTAGATTTGTTATAAGACAAAGATAAAAAAAGCCGCTTATGCGGCTTTTTTTATATCAGAACGGCGCTTAATTACTGAGCGCTATCCATCATATGCTGAATCGCACCTTTTAGCTCATCATCAGAACAATCAGCACACAAGCCACGTGGTGGCATAGCATTTAAGCCATTAATCGCTGAAGCAAGTAGAGCGTCAATACCTTTAGCACCACGGTCTGCCCACTCAGAAGTTCCAAATTTCGGTGCACCTGCAACGCCCGCATCATGGCAAGCTGCACACTTAGTTGCGTACACTTTTTCACCACTACGTGCAGCAACAGGTGCTGCTACAGCTGCAGCGCCGCCACAACTATCATCGCCCTCTATACAAACAGAACCGACAGCTTTAATGCGTTCTGCTACAGCTTCATCGCTGTTAGATGTTGCTTGTACGGATGTGCTTAATGCAACCCCCAAACCTAGAGCAACCAATGCTGAAGTGATTTTTTTCACAGTCACGACCTCTCAATAAATCACAAATTAATATGGGCAGCGCGATCTGTCAGGATGCCTAGCCGCAACAAATGTTGCTCTGGGGCGGGAATTCAGACTCGACTGCTCAAAGTTTCACCGGCTGCGGATTATAACGATAAATAAACACAACTGAAATGGGGCTTTGGCAGGAGAGCACAGCAATCTGCTGATTTAGGGCAATTTTTTATAGTTAAAAAGCAATAAACCAGAAATTTAAGGCTGAATTGATAAAAAAATAGATTTTATTAAACTAAAGGAGTACAAGTACTTTAATACTAAGGTCTAGAAATAAATAGCGGTGTGATGAATGACCAGCAACGGAATGTATGAAAATTGTGTTTGCCGAACGTTGGAAGGTGAACCAAGTCAAACAGCCAAGCTAACACTTTTAAGCTCTATCCCTAATCAAAAAATCTACAGATGTTGTAATTGCCACGCGTTTTTAGCGTATAAAGAAGACAAAAAACAATGGGAGGTCATTATGCAAGGGGACCTCGAAGAAGAACTAAAAAGCCTATATTGTCGCTCCTCTAACAAAGCACAAGCAAATTGAACTGAAAAAACCTTGGCGAATAAGCAGCGCATCGGTAGAATACGCCCCGCAAATACTTCTTGAGTGCGCCTGTAGCTCAGCTGGATAGAGTAGCAGGTTCCGATCCTGTTGGTCGGGGGTTCGAATCCCTCCAGGCGCGCCACTTTTTATTGTTTATCTTATTGATTTTTAATAATAAATTTCAAATTTTAATTTTAAAATACCCTAAAATATACCCTAGTCTAAAATAGGTGCTCAAAGTTTAGAAGCTTCCTTGTTGGGTATGTTGGCTTTAATATTAGTTTGGGCTCAATCTTGCTCTGTGTAGCTTGCTGTCTAGCTTCGTCAGGTTTGTTCCACCCAAGCTCATAGATCTCTGCTATATCCTTTTTTTGAAGGCTCAGAGGACCAGTCAAGCAGTCTTTGCATCGTTACTTTAAACTCGTCATCATCATCGAGGGCATCAAGGAACTTTTGAGAGTGGTTAGGCAGCTTATCTAACTGAACATATTGATCTACAGTCACTACGCCTTCAGGAAACCAGCTTTTAATTTCTTCCAGCTCAGATGGTTCAAAGTACCTACTGGATAGCTTTAATGTCTTTAGCCCCGTCAACTCAGAAAGCCCTTCAGGGAGCTTTGATATTTTGGTATCTCTTAGGTCCAATACTTGAAGCTTGTTTAGTTTTACTATTTCTTCAGGCAGTTCAACTAGGGGCTTGTTATCGCACAAAACCAGCACTCTGAGTTGTTTTAAGTTACCAATCTCACTAGGCAGTCTTGTAATAAAATTGTCGTGAAAGAAAAGTTTACGAAGGTTTGGTAGCTCTGTTATTTCTACCGGGAACTCTTCAAGCATATTTTTTCCAAGGTATAGGAACCTGAGCTTTTTTAACCTACTGATTCCTGAAGATAGATTCTTAAGCCTATTGTTAGTAGCTGTAAGCTTAAGAAGCTTTTCTGTTGGCATGTTGTTGAAGGGTAAATCAGAAAGCAGATTGTTAGAGATATTGATGTCTCTAATATTCTTAAAGTCTTTAATCTTGTTCGGGATAGCCTCTAGTTCACACGCAGCGAGATCCAGAGCCTTAAGCTGTTCACATTCACCCTGTTCCAGCATGAAGACTTCAGGATTACGAATGTATTTAATTTTGCTCATATGACTACTCCCTGTCTTTGAATGATGAAGATAGTTTCCAATTTACATCAACATTCAATATCTTATCACGAAGGGTTAAAGCATTTTTTACAGCATCCCTTCTGTCGCTTGTATCGAATTAATTTTTTCAACCTAGTGTGCTATCCCTTCATTTTATGGTTAACTGATCAGGACAGCAAAAGGATTTAGGAGCAAAAATATGGGATTGTTCAGTAAACTATTTGGCGATAGTTCCGGCGATATAGAAGCAGCCATAAAAAAATCTTATAGCGTAAAAGGCTTTAATAAAACTCAAATAGCTTGGAATAGTGCGTTTAAATTTGCGAAAAGTCGTAGTCAGTTTTCTGAGTTTTATGAAGATAACGATATTGATGTGGATTTTTTTACTCACCTTGATTCCGAGGAAGTGCATGTTAGATTCTTGAGAAATCCCAGAAATGGTACAACAGTCATCTCTGTAGAAAACGCAGAAGTGCATAGGAGTATCGTTAGAGATATGGAGTCTGGGAATTATGACCCGTCTAAGCACCCTTCTTATGAGTTAAAATTTTAAGTAACGAGAGGGCTTCTATAGAGAGCCCTACTGTCATTGTTTACATTAGGCATAATGGATCTCCAATGTTTACAGCTATAGTAATTATCCTTTCTCTAATTTTTCTGATTCCTACTTCAGGGCTGTCTTTGGTAGGCCTTGGAATTTATTTATTCATAAAATTCTATACAAAACATTCAAAAATAGAGGGGGCTATTGCTCAAATTGCCAACCTCAACTCTGGAGGCTATTGCGTTGAAATTCCATACAGTGAAGTAATCGCTTATGCGCAAGGAATCGACAAGATTATAAACATCCAAGGTGAGATGGTGACGTTTATGGCCTGTATAAAGAGTGTGGAGTATGAGGTTAGAGTGAATCGTGAACCTCTTGGAAACCGAGCAATAATTGACGCCAGTCAATCCTATTAATTTAAAGATACTTGTTTTTCTAACTACGAGCGTTCTGATAAGAAGGGAAAATAAATTATGGAATGGATTATCGGGGTTATTGTTGTATGGGTTGTATGGAGGCTTTTAACGGGGAAGCCTCGAAGAGAAGCAATGGTTAAAGATGCCATTCATAGGGCATATGTTGCTAATGCTCAGCTAGGCAGGGAATGGATTAGTACGCCAATTTATTGGGAAGCAGCAGAAAAATTTGCAAGAGACCGAGGTGTGCGCATATACGATGATGCAGCTCATTTTGATATGAAAGTTAATGGGGAGACGGTATCAGTTGTATTGATGAGAAATAGAATGAATGGCACTACAGATGCCAGTGTAAGCGAAAAATAAGATTCCTATATTAGTAATCAGAGTGCCTAGATTACTTCTGCGGGTTGTCGTGAATGGAGTTACGATGTGTTACCAAGAAGGGGATAAAAAGCTAAATAGTGAGTTGCAGCGCATTATTAGTTGGGCCATCGACAATGAGATACCTGACTTGGTATCAACTAATGAGGGATATTGGAGTGGTTTGCCAAGAGATTACGACAAGTTAAGAAGTCTAGACTCTCTTAGAATAAAATGTGAGAACCTTACATGCTTACCCCCTGAAATAGGTTGTTTAACATCTCTAAAAGAACTTCATGTATTCTCCAAGTCGCTAGCCTCTTTGCCTAGCGAGATAGGTCAGTTAAAGCAACTTGATACCCTCTGTTTGATAGGAGGTGAGCTTACCAGCTTGCCAGATGAGCTATGTCAGCTAACTAACCTAAAAAAGTTAGAACTCTCAGGTAATAGGTTTGCGGAAATTCCTAATCAGATTTTTAAGTTAAAAGGGCTTGCAGAGCTTAGGGTTGCTGGATGTGGACTCAGACACATACCAGAAGAGATAGGGCAGCTGAAGAACCTAATATGGCTTGATCTAAGAAATAATAAGTTAACAGAGATTCCAGAGGTGATTTTTGAGTTAAGTGGCCTTAATTTTTTATTGTTGGGGTCTAATCGGTTAACTAGTTTATCTACTAGTGTTGGTGAATTAGAGAGTTTGATGTGGCTGGATTTAATAAAAAATAATTTGAAAACCCTACCAAGTGAGATTCATAGATTGCAGAATTTGGTAACGCTTAGCTTAAAAGGTAATAGATTCACCTGTTTGCCGGAAGGGGTATTTGTGTTGCCGAACCTTGATGATAAAACTAGGGAACAATTAGAAACCCTCTAAAGGCTAAATTCCTTTTATGTAGCCAAGGATAAACATGTATGTCTTTGTACGTAACGCAAGCTATTTATCAACATCTAGAGTATAGGTTCCGCTGCCTTTTGAGATGCCTTTATAAGCGCAGTTGAAAACTGTGTTTGTGAAGGTATCCGACAACCGAAGGGCGTCAGTAGATTTGCTAGCAGAGTGACATAACAAGCACTCGGGGGGGGCTTGTTTATAACATTGTTATCAGCAATATGAGTACTACTCTCATACCAAAAAACAAAAACGTAACGCGAACTTGGACTGTATAGCCATGTACGTTATTGCTTTTGTATGAGAGGGCACCCACTTAAGAAAAATTCACTACTGACAGTTAACTACATTACCCACTTGTAGTAGCTCAGACTTGATCTGACAGTTACCCGTTTTTTATCTGGTGTCTGTCAGTTTAGATCTGGGCTAAATTCTTCTCGGCCCAGACCCGTTTACCATCAAGCAACGTTTCCATTGGCGTTCTACCGCAACATACCTTGCCCTGATGAGTTCGTTCATTGTTGTAGTATTCCATCCAGCCGTCCAGATCTTTTTGTAGTTCCTCAAGTGATTCGTAGAGCTTTTTACGGAAAGTTACTTGATAGAACTCATTCAAGATCGTTTTATGAAAGCGTTCACATATACCATTTGTTTGTGGGGACATCGCTTTAGTTTTGGTGTGATCAATATCGTTTATAGCAAGATAAAGCTGGTAATCATGCTGATCGACCCGACCACAGTATTCAGTTCCTCGGTCTGTAAGAATACGCAGCATAGGAAGCTCCTGTTCTTCAAAGAACGGTAATACCTTATCGTTGAGTGTATCTGCAGCAGTAATCGGTGTTTTAGTGGTATAGAGCTTACAGAAAGCGATTTTGCTGTAAGTATCCACAAAGGTCTGTTGGTATATACGGCCAACGCCTTTCAGGTTACCTACGTAAAAGGTGTCCTGAGACCCCAGATAACCTGGGTGTATCGTCTCAATTTCACCGCATGCTTCATCATCAGATTTCTTTTTCTCAAGCGCTGCAACCTGAGCATCGCTCAGGATGATGCCGTCGTTAGCAACTTTATCTTCTAAAGCTTTCAGTCTCTTTTTAAAGTTCTCAAGATTATGTCGAACCCAAATTGAACGGACGCCACTACCTGATACAAAGACACCCGACTTACGTAGTTCATTACTGGTACGGTGCTGACCATGAGCGGGTTGTTCAATGGCATAAGCAACGACAGCTTGTTCTGTTGCTTCATCCACTCTGTTCTTGGGATTCGGTGCTCTACGGCTTTTGTTGATCAGGCTATCGATACCACCTTCTTCAACAAGTTCCTGATAACGATAAAACGTATCTCGTGATACGCCCATGACTTTGCATGCTTTGGACACATTCCCAAGCTCTTCTGCCAAATTCAGCAAGCCAGCTTTGTGTTTAATGATTGGATTGTTAGTATGGATCATGAGAGTTACCTTTTGTTTTGATTTAAGATTCGACACCTTTATCAAAACGGGTAACTCTCTCTTTTTCAAGATGATGTGTCAGATCTAGTCTGAGCTAATTCACCCACTACAAAGCAGTTTGTCCCATCATCGCCTGTAACTGTATTTCCATTGATGTTGTAGTAATTATAGAGACCTGAACTGCTTCTATTACTATTGTTTCTGCTGGAACTACTACGCCCATACGGATCTGTATTGTAGTTATAGCTTTGATTGTTAATAGAGTTTGCACTATCCATCATACTTCGTGAATAGCTATTCAGCGAATTATTCAATGAGTTTAAATTTCTCGTTGCTCTAGCTACAGCTTCTCTTGAGCTTTGCTGATTTTCTCTAAGTGTTTCAGCTTTAGTAATTAGCTTGTAGCTCTCTAGTTGTACGTCCAAACAGGTAGATTCAGTTGCAACAATGCTTGATAATGATGCGTTTGCCACTCTATTTAATTTTTCGTAATCGACATTTCTTCTACTTAATAAATCACCCAAAGCATTTTGAGACTTTGCATACACCTGGTGATCAATATACCCCTTCTTAGAGCACTCATCCATGTAATTGGCATATTTGCCAATTTCGAAATAATGCTGATATGTCATCGCCTTCCCAGCGCACCCTGCTAGTAGAAAAACTGAGAGACTACTTAATAACTTAAATTTCATTGTAAACTTCCTTATTTAAAGCAGTAGTAGCTAGAGTAACGTACAATCCATATTAATGGTGATTATAACATGAAGACAATCATGACTTTATACAACTCCAACAATTTGCAATTCGGTAGAGTCCTCGAATCCTCTCAATTTAACTATTAGCACTCCACTACACCCAATTTCCTCACCATCGCGGTCATCTTTCACGTGTGCCGTTAACCATAAGTGAAGGAGGAACGCAGTGACTGCTGTAACGCAATGAGTTAAAAAGGCAAAGCGTGATAGATGATGACACTACGTCAGTAGTGGAAAGCATAACTAGCGCAGAGCCATCGCCTTGAAATACTATAAAAAATAGTTCTGTTTTTTCTATTGTTAACAGATCTGATTTGACGGGCTATCCAGACAAACTGGAAACTTCCAGTCTTGGCCTAAACTAGAAAAGAACCTCAAAGTTCATTGGGTCGATTCCCCTATTTATTAAAATTCCTTTCCAATTTTGCATGCCGATCTGAGCTATATCCGTATTTTTAGAGGGAAATGTCAGTAAATATTTATCAGTCCGTCTCCACATTTGTAATGACAAGTGTGGATCGAGTTGGTCGTTAATCGTATTGCTCGCGATATTACCGATCAAGGAATTAAAGAAGAAATCAGCTGTTTGATAATTTGCTTCTTCTGGATCTCTTTCAAGGTAAACTGCAGTAACTGTTTCCATAATTTCGCGTACTTGTTGGTCATCGAGAAAATCGGCGTTATAGGCGAAACTAGAGGTGAGTTCAGCTAATTCACGTAGGAATTTATCATCTTTTTGTTTTTGCTTGTTCTTTCCAAAACCAAACATGGATTATCCTTTTCCAGTTGATAAAAATTCAATGTTAACTGAATCGCTCCTGGCTTACTAGGCACCTCTCGGCGATAGAGAATAGCTTTACAAAAGGTGTTTTATGGGCAAATCCACCCCTCTCCACGATATGCGGACGGATTTACCCTAAGAGCTCCATGGCATTTATATTGGAATGGCTATTACGGCAAAGTAGCAACGTCCTAGTTTCCTAGATGTAGACGGCTATCTATAGCTGTGCTTTCAGGCGTTAGACTTAAAACATTTGTAGGTCGGGTTAATATTTAACTTCATTGCAAGCTTTTATTGTAATGCCATTTATTTCATCCTCAAAATAATGATGTTTTATTTTGCCGTATTTTGTTTTCACCATATGTATTAATGGAGTTTTTTTCTCATCTCTATAATAATACGGTTTACCTGCGCTATCTAAATAGACCGTATTATCCTCACCTCTTCCAATTGGCCAAGAGTATCTAGCAGAACATTGGAATTCTGTTGCTGAAACTGCTGAAGTTGCTGAAACTGCTATTAATAAAATTAATTTCTTCATTATTTACCTTTTATTAAAAAAATACTTCAATTGAGAAATGTTACTTTGAAGCGTTTTTGTCTAAAACCAAAATTTTCAGACTGGCTCATTAATTTCATCAACAGCGTCGTTAAAAGCAGCTGTTGCTTCGATATTACCTAGGATGTAGTCGCCAAGGAACCTACGATTTAGTCCCTTCTTCTGAGCAGTTTTGCTGATCCAGCCGTATTGGCGGTGCTATTTACCGATATTTGACCGTTTATCACCGTTCGAATGCCTATTTCTCAGCGGACGGATTTTCCCTAGGGGGTATCCGTCTGTCCGTCTTGGCATCTATGAATCTGAGTCAATTACATAACACTCATCATCAGTGACTGATATCTTGCCGGCTCCAAGTAGCCCATCAATAACTCCTCTAAAGCGCTTCTTTTTCGAGTCAGCCTTTGACTTGTCTTCACAGGCCTCAACAAATGCTTCCTGCCATAAGGGCTTTTCTGGATTAAAAGTATCAATTGCTAATTGCTCGTAATCGATACCTTTGGTCATACTAATACTGGGCATGTCATTAGCTTCAACTATACAAGCTCCCGTAATAGCGTTCCCATTGGTATCTGTTTCCCCTAGTTCAACTCCTTTAATTAGAAAGTGTTTAGCTGGTAGGTCGTCATCAGCATCTTTTTGTTTATCACAGGTCAACCTGCATATTTTGTTGTCGCCCTTTTGTACTGCAAAGCTAAAGTCGATATTAGCTTTTAAGGCTGAAGCCCCTCTGGCTCCTTGCTGGCTAGACTTTCCGGTATGGTGAACAACCAAAACAGTGCATTCATACCTATGCCTAAGTTGTTCAAGTCTATTGATAAACTGAGCCATGTCGTCATTGCTGTTCTCAGCACTCTTTAACAAGTGGCGTGACAATGTATCAATAACTATCAGATCAAGATCTCTGCCCAAGTTGTCTATGGCGGTAACGGCATCATCAAAGCCTTCATCAGTATCCAGTCCTATAGGTCTCTCTGAAAAGAAAATCCTTTCCGGGTTAATGGTTGTTTCATGCTCTGCCTCAATAGCTTTGAGTCTTCTCTGAAGGCCGTTATTGCCTTCACCTGCAAGTATTAATACGTCGCCTTCTTTAGTTCTTTGATCAAACCACTTAGTCCCGTTAGCTATAGAGACTGCTAGACTTAAAGCGATATGAGACTTTCCCGACCCAGAAGCACCAAATAACATTCCTATCGAATCTGAAGGTATGTAGTCTTCTACCAGCCAATCAATCTCTAATGGTTGGCTGTATAACTCGTCTAATTTTATTAAGTTGTAATCAGTAAATTTATTCATAGTTTGTTTTCCTGATTACCGTTGATAAAAAAATGGAAGTGAATTACTTGCTGTGCCGGTATAGGACAGCTTATATTCAGCTTGTTTAACCCGGTTCGGGTCCTCTAGGCTTCTTCTTTCAACATATCTACTTCCAATGCGGTACCCTAACTTTCTTAGCCGGTAGATTACTGCGCTAGGTGACTTAACCCCTAGAGAGCGAAACTGATCTGTAGTTGTCGGGCCTTTTATTTGAAGTATTGCTAGTACTAGTTCAGCTTGGGTGTACCGTTTAGAAGATAAGCTACGCACCCAGTTCGTTCTGAAAAGAGTCATACAGATGCCCCTATATCACGTTGAGCAATACGAGTGTCTATCCACTCCTGGACTTCAGACTCGACCCAGGCGCTAGAACGCTCTGTTAGCTTGACTGGTTTAGGGAAGCGTTCCTGCTGAGCAAGGGCGTAGATGTGAGATCTGGATAGCCCTGTAATGGCTAGCACATCTTTTAATTTGATAAGTTTGTGTGTCATCTTTAAATACCTTGTAATCATTTTATTTCCCGTTTCCGGGGTGAGTGCTGATTACAAGGTTTTTCGACTTTCCCTCCCTCACAGGTGGGGGAAGAGGATTCCCCAGGTGGGGATTTGTGCAGCTAGTTCTTTTGGTCTTCCAAGTAGTTCATGGCATCTGCTAGAAGGCGCTCATCTACCTTGCTTAAACCGTAATTGTTAACGTCTAGCTCTTCTGCTAGATCTATGAGCAGTTCTTTTATCTGGCTTTTATTAGGGGATGTTCCTGAAGCGTATCTTGGGCTCTTTGCTAGATGGTGCATTAAGAGACCAATTACTTTTAGCGAAGTTCTGGATGCTGTTTCAGTATTGCTCGGCGTTACATCAGTGACTTCTGTCTTTTCAACTTGTAGGAGAAGCTCCCTATCCAAAACATAAACATCGTCTAATGTGATCTCAGGGTATCGTGGAAAGCCTTTTTGGAAGTCAAAAACTTCACGCTCACTTTTCCAGAAGTCCATTACAAGATCTTCTCGTGCGGTAGCGAGAGGTTTGTATAGCTCAACCTCTGAGAATTGTTGATTTACCGTTAGCTCTTTTATCTGTTTTTCAGGGATGGCAAGAATTTGACCTATCTGTATATCGATAAGCTCTTTGTGGTCGAATAGAGGCTCGAATTGATGGATATAAGAACCGTTGGCCTCATGGGTGCCTTTATCAATACAAGGGATTAGGCACTCTCGGTATTCCTTTTTTGATACAGTTAACAAGGTCAGATTTCCGTCTAGCGCATCAAAGAGAATATCGTTGATAGCAACGCCATGCTTGATCGTTGCGTCATTTATTTTTATCAGGTCCCTAAGTTTCATGTTTGTCCTTTCAGCTCATCCAAATAGTCAGCCCATTCTTGCATCATTGTAGTTCTCTCTGGCAAGAGTTCGGCTTTGTTGTAAGTGGCTCTAATACGGTCCTTAGATGCGTGTGCAAGTTGTAGCTCTATGGCATCAGAATTGTAACCTAACTCATTAAGCATGGTTGAGGCGGTATGCCTAAAGCCATGAGAGGTCATTATTCCTCTGCCGATAGGCTCGCCTGTTTGCTCATCTTTAATGCGGATAACGGCTTGGTTAAGAGTGTTTTCACTCATTGGTTTACCGGTTCTCAAACCATAAGCGGAGAGAAAAACATATTCATTTTTTTTTGAAAGATAACTGGCTTGATTCAATATATCTATCGCTTGGTTTGATAGTGGAATTTTATGTTCTCTCTCCATCTTCATCTCGTCAGCAGGGATTGTTATAAGCCTGTTTTCTATATCTACGTACTCCCATTTCATAAAGCGTATGTTATAGGGACGTAGCATGACAAGGGGCATTAATTGCAGAGCCTGTTTGATTGATATGTCACCTTCATAGGTGTCTATGCCACGTAGTAACTTAGCAAGTTCTTTTGGGTTTGTTATGTGTGCGAAGTTGGCTGATTTCTTTGGTTTGGGTAGTAGTTCAGCAATTGTGGCAGCAGGGTTGTTCTCTATTAGTTGGAGGCTTAATAGGTAGTTGAATGTTTGGCGGCAGTACGTAGCTAAATCTTTGGTGGTTTCTCGTTTTCCTTTATCAGCAATGGGCTTTAATAAGTTAAGTAAATCAACGGCCGTTATCAGGTGAACTGGCTTGGTATCAAGTGGTTTGAATAAGTGCCGTTCCATTTTAGCTAACTTCTTTTTTGCCGTTGTAGGTCTAAGATCCTGTGTTGACATCATCTCTTGTGCATAGAAGCTGAAGGGCTTCTCTAAGAGTTTCTCAGCGTCTTTTTGTGCTCTTGGGTCTATGTTGTTTAGGACTTCGTTGTATGCCTTCTCGTGAAGCTTACGGGCCTCTGAGAGAGATAAGTTGGGGTACTGCCCAAGTGTGATAGTGGCGTACTTGTCTTGATGCTTGAAGTCGTAACGAAAAGACTTGGTTCCTTTGGTGTTAGTGAACACGTAAAGACCACCGCCGTCTGCTGTCTTATAGCCTCTATCTTTAGGTTTTAAGTGTTTGACCTTGGCATCTGTCAGCTTTCTTTGCATGGGTGTGTCCTGTAGAGTCTGATACCCTAAATAATACCCTAAATTGATCTGGATTTGTTAGGTTTCTATTGGACTGAAGAAGATTGAATGTGCTGTAATATAGGGGTTTGTAGGTCGATTTTGGATAGTTAAGGATATTGGTTTGACTTTCTCCAGGCGCGCCACTTTTTTATATGTCTCCACATCTTTCAGTTTCCTCCTCACCGAAATTCAGTGCACCAAACTGGAGGGTGAGAACCCCCGATGGGTTCGAGCCGAGCGAAGCGAGACAACGGAGCTTGCGACGGCCCGAAGGGTGAGCGCAGCGAATAATCCCTCCAGGCGCGCCACTTTTTTTATATGTCTTCACATCTTTGATGTTTCCTCCTCACCGAAATTCAGTGCACCAAACTGGAGGGCGAGAATCCCCGATGGGTTCGAGCCGAGCGAAGCGAGACAACGGAGCTTGCGACGGCCCGCAGGGTGAGCGCAGCGAATAATCCCTCCAGGCGCGCCACTTTTTTATATGTCTCCACATCTTTCAGTTTCCTCCTCACCGAAATTCAGTGCACCAAACTGGAGGGTGAGAACCCCCGATGGGTTCGAGCCGAGCGAAGCGAGACAACGGAGCTTGCGACGGCCCGCAGGGTGAGCGCAGCGAATAATCCCTCTTTTTTCTTTATGTGTGTTTTTGTTGAGTTATTGGTTATCCATCCGAGCCAAAGGCGCACTCAAGAACCGTTTTTTTGGGCGTAATTGTGTATTGGTCACAGTGCCGGTGTGGGAGTCTTTAGATCCCTTCTCAGTGGCGAAGGGCGACAAGTGTGATAGAGGTTTGTGTTTAGGTAGTTTTAAAAACTGTTCTGATTCTATGGCTTTTAAAGAGCTATTCAAGTTTAGTGTGCTTGATTATATTAAGTCTTTCTTAGAATTTCTAAGTCTTTCTTGGGATTTCTAAGTCTTTCTTGGGATTTCTAAGTCTTTCTTGGGATTTCTAAGTCTTTCTTGGGATTTCTAAGTCTTTCTTGGGATTTCTAAGTCTTTCTTGGGATTTCTAAGTCTTTCTTGGGATTTCTAAGTCTTTTTAGAGATTTATAAAGCGGCTTGAAGTATTCTATTCTGCATAAGCCGACTGACTATAGACTCTATCGACTTAGTAAACGGTACCTTTAGCTCAAGCTTTTTAGTAAAAGAGTGGAAGGGTAACAAGAGTTCTACAGTATAAGTACTTAAATGGATATGTCAAAAGGTCATTAGTTCAATGAAGGCAGTAGGATACAGCTACCTCAATCTGTACTACAAACTAGTACTTCCAAAATTAGGGGCTGAGGTCTATCAAGACCTGAAAGCAGATAAGGAATGTATCAAGCAGTACGGAGCCTCTGTTCGTAAAATAATTCCAGGCACATGGAAGGTTGTCGATTCTCCATATGAGCATATGGTTTTGGCAATAAAGCACCAAGGAATCCGCTTACATTACTTTGCTGCTGTATTTAAACATGTAAATACAGCAGAACTTGCACTGTTTATAAAAAGTAAACCTACATCTATCTATAATCGTGTTATCTGGTATTTGTATGAGTGGCTTACAGGTGAGCTACTAGACATTGATGATGTTAGATCAGGGAATTATATTCAGCTCTTTGATGATCGTTATTACTACACTTTACAAGATGGAGAAAAAGATAAACGAACACGAGTTATAAATAATGCCCTAGGTACAAGAGAGTTTTGCCCGACTATAAGGAAAACTTCTCGTATTCTTGAGATTGAACAGACGAATGTTTATGAAACAGCGTATGCAGAAATGCAGAATATAGGAGCTGACTTAAAGGCAGATGTCATTGGACGATCCATCAATTACCTGTATACAAAAGAATCTAAGTCATCTACTGAAATTGAAAAAGAAACGCCAACTAAGCAGAAAATGAAGCGTTTCTTAAATACAATAAAAAATGCTGGCTTATTCGAGTTAACTAAAGAAAAGTTGATTGATATTCAAAACCAGATAGTTGAAGAGAGTAAAAAGTCTGATGACTATAGGCAGAATGAAATTTATGCCGGTGCAACTATCCAGCGTTTAGGTGGATTAGATGAAGATGTACATTACATCGGACCGTTGGCTAAACATGTATCTAGTATGATGGATGGCTTGTTTGCTACGCATGAAAAACTAATGTTAGACGCTAGCCTGCCTTCGTTAATGCATGCGACAGTAATTTCGTTTGGAGAGGTGTATATCCATCCATTAGTGGACGGTAACGGAAGGACTCACAGGTACCTTATTCATGATGTAATGAAGCAGAGGGAGCTAAGACATGAGTTTATTATTCCGATTTCAGCTGCAATTCTTAAAAACTCGATTGAGTATGATCGAGTTCTCGAGACTATTTCTCGACCTATTATGTCCATGTTGGATTATGAATTGGATGCAGATAACGATAATCAAGCGATTATTCATAATGATATAGATTATATGTACCGCTATCCGGACTATACGGAACATGTTGTCTTTGTGTACGACATGATGAATGCGGCTATATCTACAGAGTTGGTTGAGGAAATTTGTTTGCTTCTAGTATTTGATAAGATTAAAGGGGCGATTAATGATAGAAGCGATGTTCCGAATGATAAGCTGGATACAATCGTTTCTATCATCATTAACGGCGCTGGAGTGGTATCAAAAGCAAAACAAGATTTTGTAAGTCAGTTCTTAGGGCCGGGAGTCCTTCTCGAAGTAGAAGATATTTCTAGTGAATTTATCAATGAAGTTAGAGAAAAGTTTGAAGTTGATGTACAGGAATTGATGCAGAGAGGGTAGTTTTGAAACCTATGTTCCACCTGCCGAAGAACGGGTTGCGAGCCCATTGCTTAGTCTAATGAATAATAAAGAAGGGGAACCAGTAATCATGCTGGTTCCCCTTTGTTTGTTTAATCGTATGATTAGTTTTCCAATAGGTGTGGCCACAATATCAGTGCAAAGTTGGCCTCAATGGGTGGTGCGTGAGCTAATTCCTGCTAGCCATGTATCGAGAGCTTCTTTCGTGCATAGTTTTTTCTATTCCCCCATATTTGTCGAGCAGCGAACAACCTGTTGGTCCACAGATATTTGTAACAATGTAGATGTCTGTTCTATCTGCTATATTTCACTCAGTATTCGAGGTTAATGAACTCAAGGAACTCCCTATGCTGATAACATTTTCAACCGATGCATATAGCAGTATTACGATGTTTGGTGATGTAGGTCTTTCCATGCTGAAAATGATGGGACATAGCGCTACCGTACCTGGCGCAATTCTGGCCGAAGATGTGCCTGAAGCACTGAGCAAGTTATCCGCTGCAATTGATGCGGATAAAAACCAGTCGCCCGTGATGGACGAGGATACTGAGGAGGCAGAGGTGAGTATCACCAATCGTGCACTTCCGCTAATTGAGCTTCTTACTGCTGCTGCGAAGGACAAATCAGACGTTATGTGGAAATAGTTACAGCGCTGGATTACTTTAAGCCTTTAGTGAGGCTTAAGGGTGGAGGTGAAAACATCAACTAAGTATCGGTCTTTTTGTTCTTAGTATCCGAGAAATAGATACCGCCCTCATTCTCACCTATATCCAAAACGACAAGGGGAAGTGGTAACCATACAGTTCCCCTTTGTTTTATCTGCTTTTAGATAATCTCCTATGCTTTGGCCACAACGTCAAATACCAAGCAATTAATATGACTGCACCCCATGCTTCAATAGCATACGAGGCAGAACATCATCTAAGTTCTGAACGTCCTTATCTTCAAGTTCGATTAACTTAAAGCCGTATTGTTTATAAATTTCCTGCTTCTGTGCTTTTCTGTGTAGATATTTTGAATCGTTTTCGTAGCCCCAGTACTCGATGTAGACCTTGCCTGTAGGGATGTAGAAGTCGCAGTAGACCTCCTCTTCAATAGGTAGTTTTCGCTCATAGGCATGAACTATTTCAGCCATGTATAACCAATTATCTATTAGCATTTCTGCTTTGGAGCGAACGTAATGTCCATCGGTAGTACGAAGTTTTGCTTCAAATTTGTCACGGAAGTTTGAGTCATCACTCGTTTCTTGTTTTGCTTCTTCGGATGCCGCTTCACCTTGGACTTCGCTGATGGTGGTTTTTAACGCTTTGTTTTCAGTGATGGAATTAGGCCAAACAACATAAGGGATACCGGAACGGAAATCCTCTTTTTGTTCACCACCAGAGGCTTTGCCGGAAGAGGTGATGGTCCAGCCTTTGAGTGCTTTATCTATCCAGCCCAGTTCTGACAGGATTGAATTCATTCGATTTGCTGACAGGTTGAAGGTTTTACCGATCACCGTAGCCGTAACAAGCTTTTCTGAACTTGAATTTGTTGGGTCTGAAGATGAGCTTTCGAGTGATAGATCTTCGGGCCAAGTAATGTACTTGCCGTACTTTGGGTGATTAATATATTGGCCGCCTGCATTCTCTCCGGCAGGGAGTAGCTTCCATTCGTTGTCTTTACGTTGAATGAAGCCGCATGCCTCTAATTGTGCAAATAGTTCTTTACCTGAGATGGCTCTGTTTTTGGCAAGTGCCGATGTTGAAAGTGTTTTGCTCATACTGAGATACATCCTTGAATCCTGTTTATGCGCTCATATCATATCGCACTTTAGGTTCTTCATCGTTTTAATGGTGCTCTAATATTGTTCATTACCCAAACGATCTTAAATATTATTCTGAAAATAGATATTTTGTGCGGTGCAGTTATTGTTTTTTGTGATTTTTACATCTATTTGCATAGGCGCCCTTGAATTCAATCCCTTTGGCCATATTAATTGTTATGCTGCATTGCACAAAAATATGATGACTTTTCGTTGTTAGTTGGTTGCTTTATATACAGGCTGTTAGGGGTTAGAGAGTATTACGTCAGTACAAACAGAGAGATTGATCTCTGGTTGCCTGCCGCTAAGTCCTTATAATAAGAGCTAGATAGTAAATTTGATAAAGATAAAAACATAGAAGAGTAGTTAGTTGTTTATATCTATACAGGATTGCGCTTTTGAAGACGAGAATCGCTGGAGATATGAGCAGCAGCAAAGGTTTTACTTAATAAACTTTCACAGTTCAGCTGTGAGGAGCTTAAAACATGAGCATACCTACTTCTATGAGTTTGAACGAACTAATAGAGCGGACCCATTCGCTCACTGAAACACATCATGAAATTCTATCGACTTGTGAGTCTATAGAGGAGATTATCTCCCTTAATAATTGGTATTGGAATGCTATGAATTCTCTATGGCAGCAAGTAAATGCGCCGGAGTGTGCGGCATGATCTACTGTCTAATTAGCCCTTATCATATTTAATAAGGTTGCTTGATGCCTGTTTTGGCAGGGAGTAACTGAATTAGGGTTTCTACTTTTTCTTTAGGGTTGCAAATAATTTATGTAAAGGGGCTACATAGGCCTTCACATATATCATGCTAAGTAAGCGCATTAGTATAAAGTGCTGCTGGGATTGTCGTTTTAGTTTGCACTGTAATTTCATTTCTGTTGAAGTCTGCTAGGCTTATTCAGGTGTGGAATGCTTGATGTGGGAGTTTGGACGTTAGAGTCTTGGAGTACGCCTAATAAGCGAAACAATAATGAATAGGCCTCGAACGATTCTATAACCTCCGTAAACCGCGTAAATTAGCATTTTGATTTCTCTCTTTACTGATGCTCCGTTGGAACTGGAAACAGCAGCTACATATGGCCAACGGTAATACATGAATGTCATTACGGAAAAAGGATCTAGGGTCATTAAGGCGTTTATCACGGCATTTTTCATTGTTAGTTTAGCCGCTGGTATAAGAGCATGGCCTTTACAAGGGCTGGAGTCGGAACTTACTTGGCTAACATTTTATCCTGCTGTGATCGGGGTTACGATTTATGCGGGATTTTACGCAGGTTTATTAACAACGTTATTTTCATGTTTGGTAGTCACATTCTTGTGGCCATTATTGTTTTCACATCTTTTAGTAGAGTCTATGTTTGATTTTATTGATATGGCCATGTTTGCCATCATATCAGGTGCTATGGCGTATTTTGTTAGTCATTTCTGCACTCTTCGTCAAAGGCTCAGAAAGGCTGAGCAGGCGTTACAAGAATCTGTTGAGCGTGAGAAGTTTATTAACTCTATTATTGACGCTTCGCCGAGTATGATTGGTTACTGGGGTAAAGATCTTCGCTGTTTGTATGCTAATAATGCTTACCAAGAGTGGTTTGAGAAAAAGCCTGAAGAAATTGTAGGGATCGCATTCCAAGATTTGGTTGATGAGGAACTGTTTGCTTTAAATGAGCCTCATATTAGTCGAGCACTTGCCGGTGAGCCACAACGTTTTGAGCGGACTCTTAATAAAGTTGATGGCAGTGATGGGCATATCATCGGGCATTATATTCCAGATTTCGATGATGAGGGCAGCGTCAAAGGGTTTTCGATTTTAGCTAATGAAGTGACTGTTTTTAAAGAAACCGCGGAAGAGCTTGAACTCGCAGCCTGTGTTTTTGATAACACGTTGGATGGTGTTCTTATTACCGATACAAATGGCGCTATTTTATCAGTTAATCCTGCTTTTACTGATATTACAGGTTATAGCGAAGACGATGTAATTGGAAAAAACCCTCGTATCCTGCAGTCTAACCGGCATGATGAAGAGTTTTATGTGTCCATGTGGGAAGAGATTCAAACGAATAGTCGTTGGAGTGGCGAAATATGGAACCGTCGTAAAGATGGGGATCTTTATTTAGAAAGTATGACCATCAGTATGGTACGTGATGAAAACGGTGAACCTGTTCGTTATGTGTCGGTATTCAATGATATTACTGCTCTTAGACGTAAAGATGAGCATCTTAAACATTTGGCTTTTCATGATGCTTTGACTGATCTGCCTAATCGCACACTATTGATGGATCGTATCAACCAAAAACTTATCAATTCTAATCGTGAGCAGTTTAGCCTTGCCGTGATGTTTTTAGATCTTGATGGCTTTAAAGCTGTTAATGACCGATTTGGTCATAATGTTGGCGATGAGTTATTAAAAGAGGTTGCCAAGCGCTTACTTGCGTTAGTGCGGGAGTCGGATACCGTTGCGCGTGTGGGTGGTGATGAATTTATGTTTATCCTCAATAACCCTGAGGGCAAAGATGAGGTTGAGTATGTGGCTAAGCGTGTTGTTGAATCTATTAATGAACCTATAACGGTGTGCAGTGATGTGCTGAATATAGGGGCATCTGTTGGTATTGCTATGTTCCCTGATGATGGAGATTCTTCTATAGATTTAATCAATAATGCAGATATAGCTATGTATGCTTCTAAACGCTTAGGTAGAAATAATATTAGTTTTTTCTCATCGGATAGATGCATTGCCCAAAAAGGGAATGGC
Source organism: Neptuniibacter marinus (assembly GCF_965223595.1). Lineage (NCBI taxonomy): Bacteria > Pseudomonadati > Pseudomonadota > Gammaproteobacteria > Oceanospirillales > Oceanospirillaceae > Neptuniibacter > Neptuniibacter marinus. The sequence goes on from NZ_OZ245004.1 coordinate 438,777, forward strand.
GGTTCGGGTACTGACCGCTTATGAGTCGTTACACCTGTAAGGTTTTTCTACCTCCTCGCTGTTTGACCTAATTTTTATCTGATAGGCTTTTATGCTCCTTTTGTCTGTTTCTAAAAGAAAATTTTCTCTAAAATATTCGAAAAAATCCTAAGGACATCCGATGCAGCTGATTACCCTTACCCCGATTCGAAGCCACCTGAATTTGAAGGTGGGTGTTAATGAACAAAGTCAGGGGTATAAGACGTTCCTTGATAGCCTGTCACAAGCTGCCCCCTCTATCCGAGTGCAGCAATTTCGTAATGAAAAAGCCTACGAAAAGATAAATGTGGATGACCGAAATACACTTTGCTTATTCCGACTGAAACAAGATTACCCTGAGCTACAGGCTCAGTTAGATGTTCAGGTTTATAGTAACTGTATGAGCATTGTTTCGATCTGTTTCGATCTTGAAGATACGGCATATGGGAGTGAGTTGGAAGCGTATTTACAGGAGAAAACAACCGAGTTAATTGACTGTTTTTATCGAGAGATTCTTTTCCCATTGCTTAAAAGCCTTCCCCAGTCTGTGCAGCCATCTTATTTGGAAACCGTGGGTCAGTTCACGGGCTTCACGGATATTAATATGCCCTTCACTGATTGCTCTGAGGTGGAGCAGCTGTGGAGCTCGAGTTTAATGCGCCTTGGTGATGCCGAAGTAGCAGAGAATAAACAGACTATAGTTGCTTGGCTACGAGATACGCCCTGCCCTGAAGATGCAAATAAAATAATACGCGGCGAAAAAAATCATGCTCTTTCTTGGCTTCACTATGTTGTAGTGGAAAAACAGAAGGGTGAACTAGATTACATGCTCGAAGCTATGTGCTTATCTCAGTATGTATATGCGGTGCAGGATGTATGCAATACGCATTTATACCGTGCGATCTCTGATGCATATTTAGAAAATAATACCCATAATGCAGAGCAAACCTTAGATGGTATTCGTGCAATTACAAGAATGCATACTTGTGCTTACCAGGAAAGTTTAAAATATCTACAGCGGGATAAGAAGCAGCTTGTCGAGCAGATTCTTAGTGGGTGGGATTTCAATAAAATAACTGAAAACTCTCAGCGTTTATTGGATACCTGCTCGAGTCGTCTTAAAGATATTCACACATCACGTTCAGAAAAAAGTACCTTTTATACTGACCTGATTTTAGTGGGTATAGGTTTTATTAGCTTATTTGATCTTGCTGTATCGCTTTCTCAATATAGCCGCGCATACACATCAAATGCAACGCTAGGTTATAGGGATGTGGAACCGTCCGGCTTTTTGACTGAAATAGCGAGTTGGGAAACGGATAACTTGCTGATGTTAAGTTGCGTTATGATCCTTTCATTATTAGGAGGCTATTGGTATGCCAAAAGCCGCTAATTTATTACGTGCTGGGTTAGTAAGTTTTTTATTTTTCTGCTTACCCCTTAAGGCCCAGCCATTTGCGCCATCAGAGGTCTATACCGCTCACTGGCCCCCTTATGTGAATAAGCCCGGTATGGAATTAGGTACCGCAGCAAGCATAGTGCAGATGGTTTATTATCAGATGGAGTTGTCCCCCTCTTGGCAAGAGCTGGATTATTACTTTAGTTATCAACAGGTGGCGAAGAGCGGTGTTAAGGCTAGTTTTCCCTATTTCTGGACACAGCAGCGAGCGGATGAGGTGTTGTTCTCTGCACCGTTGATGAAGGTTGAGAATGGTGTTTTTTACTCAACGCAAAGCAATTTAGTTGAGCCCGATCTGACTAATATTAGTCACTTAAAAGTAGGCCGAGTTGCTGGCTATAGTTATGGCGAAAAGTTAGCATTTTTACTTAATGATGCGACGGTCTTTAGTGGAGAGGTAATGGCGATTACAGCCCTGGTAAAGGGCGAAATAGACCTGTTACCTATCAGTGTCGAAGTTGCACGTAATTTGATACAAGAGTACTACCCCCATCGTATTCACGAATTTAAATTATTAGCAGGGTACAGTTCAAAAGATGCTATTCACCTAATCGCGCCTAAAACTGAGGAAGGTGCTGCGTTTATCACTAACTTTAATAAGGCGTTGGCGACTCTAAAGCAGAAAGGGATGATTGACCAAATTTTAAGTGCGCCTAAATTAGGTGGAGGTAGCGGTTATGTTAGGCTTGTCCCAACGGAGGGCTTTCCTGTTGTCACCGGTTTTGAGCTAACTTCTGAGGAGCCTGACAAGCTTTTTTATGTGGTTCCTCAAGGCAGTCGAGCCGTAGTGTTGAGCTGGGATCAGGTTGTATTAAAACCTCATGCCACCGAGAAAATTTTCGACGGCATGATGAATTACTCAAAAGTACGGATTGTAGATGGCCCCCACGCGGGGCGAGAACTCTATGTGCGAAATATGCATTTAGAGGTTGATTAATTAGTGCTTGAATTAACCTTAGGTTGGGCGGGGACCGCCTTATATATACTTGCACATGGATGGATATCGATTTTAAAACGTAGTTCAGATAGGGGTTACTATGTAATCAATTTTTGCGCTGCTGTACTTGTCGTTGTCTCCTCTATGATTCTCTCATCATGGCAGCCGGTATTGATTAACGCTTTTTGGGCATTGATCAGTCTTGCTGCGCTATATCGGTATAAGTTGCCGGCACTTTTTCTGACTAACCGCTATCTCACTTTTCTTGTTTCTATTGTTTTTTGTATTGGTTGTATCTGGTTTTGGTTAGTTAATCAAATGGCTGGCTTATATATTTTGGCGTGGAGTTCGGTGATTGCTTTTTGCCTATCTTATTGGCGTTTTTCTAGTCGGCAATTACCACAAAAAGGTTATTTTCTATTTAGTGCTTATGCTGCCTTTATTCTGTTGCCTCAACTCTATTTAGATGAAAATTGGCCTGTGTTTTTGTTAGAGGTGCTGTGGGGAAGCTTATCTGTTATTGGTTATTTAAGGCTTCGAGCATGATTAATATGCTAAGGCGGTTAGATAAATTTTGGCTAGTGGTTTTTATAGCCGTGTTTGTGGAACTTTAGACACGGTATGTGTGGTTAAGATGTGGTTAAGATCTCATACTTTTTTGCCAAACTCTTTTTGTAATTCTTCCGCTTTATGAAGTAGCTCTTCAGAACGTTTTAATGCGTCTTTTAAGTTCTGAAAGCAGCGAAAGTTAGTTCTGTTTTTTGGGGGTGATACTAGAGAAGGCTCGGATTGTAGCTGCTCAGTTTTACGTAACTTATTACTGTAGCTAATCATATGAAATCAACTCTTAAGTAGTATTTTGTAACACCATAGTCCTTATTTGTTTTTGTGCAAGCTTATATCTAGTTAATTGCTACTTATGTAGTATATTTTGCTTGTTTAGGCCATTTTAGTATTCTTTTTAGGCTTAACTAGAGCGGTTTTTATATTATATACATTAGGTGTTTTTAAATTAGATATATCTTCTGTTGTCGTTCTTTTTGTATAGAACAAAGCGTTTGAATTTTAGTAAACGGCTTTGCGTATGAAGGTAAAACCATACCAATATTACGACGATAGAATCGGTTAGTTTTTTTTGGGGAGCTTCGTTTTAATTTATATGAAGTAGGGTAAGTTTGAGTACTCTATTATTTGTAATATCAGAGTAGTAAAACATAGATATAGACCTGAATTTTTTTAGCTTCTAGGATGAAAAAAAGTACAAATCGCGTGACTCTTTTCTTTTTAGCTAGATAAGTGGGCGCAGTGTCGTTTTATTTATAGGTATATTGTGATGTTGCGTAATTTTTTTCTAATAATTGGTTCTCTCTTTTTTTGCATAGTATTAAGTAGCTGTTCTAAGCCTGAAGCTAATCAAGCGAAGAAGAAAAAAGAGCATCTGGTCCAAATCGTTGCTGCATCAAAAGTTAGTACCTCTATAGAGAGAGAACGAACAGGTACATTACGAGCCCACCAAGATATACACATTTATAGCCAAGAAGAGGGCAGTATTACGTTTTTACCTTTTTATGAAGGTGATCGGGTAAAGGCCGGGGATATGGTTGCACGTCTTGATGATCGTTTGTTAAAAGCACAGTTCAAACGCGCACAAGCCTTACGCAGTAAAGCGGAAAAGGATTTAAAGCGTATCCGTGGCTTAGCGAAGCGTAAATTAGCGGCGGAAATAGAATTAACTCGGGTTGAAACTGAATTGGCAGTTGCTCAAGCAGACGAGCAGCTTTTAGCGACTCGGTTAGATTACACACAAATAAGAGCACCGATTGATGGGGTCATTAGTGAGCGTTTAACCGAGCAAGGAAACATAGTTGAAAGCTATAGCCATTTGTTAACGATCTCCGATCAAAGCTCATTGATTACTGAGTTAAATGTATCGGCCTTGTTGATTAATAAACTGCATTTAGGTGATGCGGTTTCTATGACTATCGATGCACTTGCTGGTGGCCAAGATTTAGCAGAACCTTTTGTTAAAGGAAAAATAACCCGTATCTATCCAACACTTAATCCGGTTACGCGTACCGGAATCGTAGAAATTGCATTGTCCCCTGTACCTAAAGGCGCTCTGCCTGGACAGTTGGCACGGGTTAAATTAAAAACTCAGGAAGCTATTCGTCTGTTGATTCCTTTCGCTGCGCTTAGACGTTCTTCGCAGGGGGAATATGTCTACATTATTGGTGATGATAATCGGGCGGAGATTCGACCGGTTGTGAGTGGATTGAAAATAGGCGAACAAATAGAGATTTTAAGAGGCCTTGAAGAGGGTGAAAGAATAGTAACTCGGGGCTATACGAATTTACGCAATGGTACGCAGGTCAAAGTTATTGCATCGAATACAGTGCCCGCAGAACTTAATAACAACCTTCGCATAGACTCTCCTAATGAATAACCATCGTAAAAGCATTGCCAGTTGGTCCATTCGGCATCCTGTTGGGGTGAGTATGATTGCTGCAGCTGTGATTGTCTTGGGATTATTTACACTTAGCCGTTTAGCTATCGATCTTTTACCTAATATTATTTATCCAGAAGTGCGTGTGCGCATTATCGATAGCGGTGTACCTGTCTCTGTGATGGAGGATAAAGTAACTCGTCAGCTTGAAGAGCAATTAGCAATTACAGAAGATGCAATTAGTGTTCAATCTAATACAACACGCGGGCTTGCAACGGTTGATTTGGCGTTTGATTACGGAAAAGATATTGATATTGCCCTACGTGATGCCAGTACACGATTAGACCGCGCAAAAAGATTTCTTCCTGATAGCATTGATCCTCCTATTATTTATAAGCTCGATCCGTCTCAAATTCCCGTTATGGAGTTTGTTATTAGTTCTCAATTCAGAAACGGGGTTGAGCTTCGCCGTTGGGTCGATGATGTATTTGCTAAATGGTTTTTGAATTTGCCGGGTGTTGCTGCTGCTGAGGTGGGTGGTGGACTCGAGAGAGAAATTCAGATTATTCCTGACCAAAGTCGCTTAGTGGGCTTAGGGCTGAGTTATCAAGATGTTATTAATACTTTGGAAAAATCTAATAGCGATGAGCCCATAGGGCGATTGCAGATGCCCGCCCATGAAATTACGGGCCGTATTAGTGGTCGCCTTAAAAGTGTGGAGGGGATCAGGCAACTTCCAGTGGCCCAGCATGCTGGGAACACCGTCTATCTTAGTGATGTTGCTGAGGTGCTTGATACCCATGAGGATGAGCGTATTAAAGTTCGTGCTAATGGTATTGGTGGCATCAAATTATCTATCCAGAAGCAGCCTACAGCTAACACCACGTCAGTAGTTAATGTAGTTCAAGAGCGATTGCGTTGGCTCAAAGAGCAGAAAATTTTACCTGAAGATGTCAGGGTAACTACTGTATCTGATCAGTCTGTTTATATTTATCAATCTTTACAAAATGCTAGTTTAGCGGCTATTAGTGGTGCTTTGTTGGCGATGTCGGTTGTGTATATCTTCCTAGGCAATTTACGTCGCACGCTGATTATTGGTAGCGCTATTCCTATTGCCATTATGTTTACCTGTGTCTTGATGGGGCTCGGTGGACTAACTTTAAACGTGATGACCTTAGGTGGTTTAGCGTTAGGCGTAGGGATGTTGGTAGACAATACGATTGTGATGTTGGAAAACATATATCGACATCAATGTGAGCACGAAAAGCCTGCGGATGCGGCCTCTGATGCGGCTACAGAGGTAAATGGGGCTATCATCGCCTCCACTTCTACTAACTTGTCTGCGGTATTACCTTTTCTATTTATTGGTGGGCTGACGGGCTTGTTGTTTCGGGAGCTGATTTTCACTATCTCTGCGGCCATTTTTGCCTCAATGATTATTGCGTTAACGCTAGTGCCAGCCTATGCCGCAAAAGTGACTAGCTTGAATACAAACTGGCTGCGTAAACAGGTGGATAAGGGGGTTAACCACTTGCAGGAGTTTTACGCGGTTATCATATCTAAAATACTTCAAGTGCGTTGGCTTACGGTGATTTTATTTGTCCTTGGTTTAGCGGCCAGTATTCCTATTTTTATGAGTGGTAAACAGATATTTTTACCACAGCTGGATGATGGACGTATTCGAGTGATTGTCTCTGCTGATATTGGTATTTCATTGGCCGAGATGGATGAGAAAGCGCATATCATTGAAAGTTTGTTTGCTAAACAACCAGAAATCGATACTGTTTTTACTTTAGTGGGTGGTTCCGTCGTTGGTCGAACGCAGAGGGAAACGCCTAGCCGTACCACCATCATTGCCCAGCTTAAACCTTTATCTGAGCGCTCAGTGAGTAGTCATGAGTGGATGGAGCGTATGAACAAGCAGATAAATAACCTTCAGTTGGCAGGTTTTAAGATTAATATGTCTCAACGAGGTATTCGAGGCATCAGAACAAATAGAGGCGATGATGACCTCAGTTTGAGAATACAAGGTAGTGATAATGAACAACTTAAGCTGATTGCTGATGAGATCAGCGCGAAAATGGCTAATATCCCAGGTTTGAGTAATATTGCCCATTCCGCCGAGGATGAGCAGTTTGAAATTGCCATTACTTTGGATCGAAAGCGGGCCGCACAATTAGGTTTAAATCTACAGGATCTTACTCAAGCCACACAAATTGCTTTGCAAGGTACTGTTGTGAGTGATTTTCTTGAGGGGGATCGATCCTACGATATCCGCCTCCGCTTAGCGCAAACAGAGATAATTTCTCCACAGGATTTAGAGTCTATTATTCTTTTTCCAGCATCGGATGAATCACCACCAGTTTACCTTGGTACGGTTGCGTCCATCGAATTGTTAGAAACACCCGCTACAATTAAACGTGATAACCAGATGCGTATTGTCGAGGTAACTGCATCGTTGACTGGTAATGCTACCTTAGGGGAGGCGGTTCAAGCCTTAGATCAATTAAGAGAGCAGATTGAAATACCAGCTGGATATACTTTGTATGATGGTGGTTCTAAACAAGCGTTAGCTGAACAGCAAGAACTAACAGATATTTTATTACTTTTGGCGCTCTTTTTAGTGTTTGTCGTGATGGCTATTCAGTATGAGTCACTAGTGAACCCATTAATTATTATTTTGAGTGTGCCATTTGCTTCTGTGGGGGTGGCGTTAGGTATTTATGCATTGGCTCTGCCGCTGTCTATGCCCGTTTGGCTCGGTATGATCATGTTAGTTGGTATTGTAGTGAATAATGCTATCTTAATGGTCGAGTATATCGAGTTGGAACGTGCGCGAGGTGCAGAGTTATCTGAATCGATTGTTACGGCTGCACGATTGCGTTTAAGGCCGATTTTAATGACGACATTAAGTACGGTTGTCGGCATGTTGCCTTTGGCCTTAGGTTGGGGTGATGGTGCTGAAATGTTACAGCCCTTGGCTGTGAGCGTTGTGTGGGGACTAAGCTTTTCTATGTTAGTGAGCCTAGTGCTCGTGCCTATTATGTATCATATTTTCCATTCTTTCCGGTTAAAACCATTACCGCTAGAAACACAAACACCGTTGTAATAAAAATGTGGGGGGTGATGCGCTTTTTTAGCTTCCCCACAAATCTATCTTAGTCTTCGCTTTCGATCACAACTTTGCCGAAATGTTTAGCTTGCGCCATCCATTCATAAGCATCGAGTGCCTGAGAGAATGGGAACTTTTTATCAATTTGAGGATGAATCTTATGGGTTTCCATAGCTGAGATAAGCTGTGTAAGCATCTCTGTGCTGCCAACAAAAATACCTTGAATCCGTAATAGGTTGAAAATAGTCATCAAACTAATAGAAGGGCTTTCAAGACCGGTAAGCATGCCTATTAGGGAGACCGTTCCATTGGGTTTTACGCAGGCTGAAGATTTTTCAAATGTACCTGCACCACCAACTTCAAGTACGTTATCTACACCTTCTCCGTTAGTGACTTTTAGTACTTCTTCTTCCCAATTTGGATGAGTTTTATAATTGATTGTGTGATCTGCGCCAAGTGTACGCAAGCTGTTCATCGCTGGAAGAGGTGATAATCGTCTTGGCACCAAGGGCCTTGGCAATTTGCAATCCAAAGATAGAAACGCCAGTACCCAAGAGTAGAACTGCATGGTTAGGCTTTAACTCACCAACAGAGACAAGTGAATGCCATGCAGTTGTTGCTGCGCAAGGTAGTGTTGCAGCTTCAGCATATGCGAGATAATCAGGAATTTTGACACTACAATCGGCTTTAAGGATAAAGTAGTCGGCAAGCACACCATTTATACTGCCGCCCATTGCAGAATTAAGTCCTGCATCATCAATTTTCCCCTCTTTCCAGGCTTGGAAAAAGTTGCCAATAACGCGATCACCTATTTGAAAGTTGGTGACAGACTTACCCACGCTAACATCTTCGCCTGTACCATCAAAATAGAGGGATGATTGGGCGTATGTCATTCCTTACATATCCACCCATGGTGATCAGTATGTCGCGATAGTTGAGTGGACAGGCTTTCATTTTTACCAAAATTTCATCAGCAGCTGGGGTAGGAATATCTATTACTACTTGTTGGAGCGCATTGATGCTATCAGCAGTTGTTACTTGATAAGCGCGCATTATTTTGTTCTCCGAACAAGGTGAGTAATTAGGCTTACATGGTAAAGCGTATGCCGCAACTCTTTGTCTAAGAATTGGTTCTATTTATCTAAGAGCTTGTTCTAAAGTAGGTTTTTGCAATGCTCTTTTATAGAACCTTAATCGACCAAATTTAACGTTCGTTCAATTTCATTGTCAAGAAATATGTCGAAGGTCGGATGGGTTATAAAAATACTAGGTAGATCTATCAGAAGGGAATAATGTTAAAGAAAAGTTATTTTTTTAAAAAAGGGGCTTGATTCGCAGATAAAAAATCCCTAAGATTCGCGTCCTCAGTGTGCCGGTATAGCTCAGTTGGTAGAGCAACTGACTTGTAATCAGTAGGTCCGGGGTTCGACTCCTCGTGCCGGCACCATTTTTTCCTTGTTCTAGGAAAGCTCTTCAATCACTTTATTACGTCCTTAAACTATATATATGTTTAGATTACCAGTTGTTTAGGCGTCTACTTGATTAAGTTCACTATCTGCACTGTTTTGATTAATCGCTCCGGCTTCTGCAGCATCTAAGCTAATGGTTTTATTTCGGTCGCTATTTTTTGCGGTATATAGCGCGACATCCGCTCGCTTTATAGAGTTTTTGATATCATCATGGCTAGGCTGATTTTATGCATCCAGCGATGATGATCGATCGGCCAAGGCTGTTTTGATCTCATTAGATAGCCGTTCAACATCTGCTTGATCACGGCGCTCTAGTAATGATGCGAACATTTGGTTTTCGCTCTGTTTTTTATTAAAACATACCCTACTCTAATGCTAGTTGGTATGAATGAGGCCGCCAATATATCCGTGTGATAATGTGATTGAGATCAGTAAGGGTTAAATCATTTTTTGGAAAGTGGCCCAAACTATGTCCGGCGTTAACGGAGCAAAAACGGCAGGTTCAGCTTTGTGTGTGTTGAGAGGATAATTTTTAGCTTCTAAGCATTGCTGATTTTTGCCGTAACCACCCACTAAACCGGGGTCGGTTGGGCCAAAAAGTATTAAGTTGGGTGTATCAAGCGCGGCAGCGAGGTGAGATAAGCCTGTATCTACTGAAACGCACCCTGTGGCACTAACAAGCACAGTTGCTACTTCTGACAGCGATAGTTTAGGGAGAACTTCTACGTGTGGTTGGTTGTGCGCTAAGCGCTCGGCACGCTCTTTCTCTGCTTCACTACCCCAAGGGAGTTTAATCTTCCAATCACTGGCTTTTTCGATGAGTGAGATCCAATACTCTTCAGGCCAATGCTTATCAAATCGAGTTGTACTGTGTTGGAATACTAGATAGGGCTCTGTCGGTGATGTTGGTACAAAATGTGGGCGAATGGAAAAATCACCTAGCTGCTTAGGTAGGGGGTAATTTAGAGCTTTGGCAAATAATTGACGTATACGCTCGACTGCATGTAGGTTTTTATCTACATAAATGGGGTTGTCGTAAAAGCGGGCAGCCAACGGTTCTTTAGCAGACTCTTTATCTAGGCCATAGCTGGGGCCGTGGGCAAGTTTAGAAACTAGAAGCGCGCTTTTTAATAGTCCTTGAGCATCAATAACAAAATCGTAATTTTGTGCCTGTAATTGAGCTTTATAAGCTGACCATTCACCCTTTTTTAAGGTTTGAATAATGCTTTTGCGCCACCGTCTAATCGCAACAGGAATGACGTTGTCCACTTGGGGATGCCAATGGGGGATCTCTTGAAACCCCTCCTCCACTACCCAATCAAAGCGAATATCAGGATAGGCAGCAGCGGCATCAGTTAATGCAGGAAGTGTATGGATGACATCGCCCATAGAGGAAGTTTTTACGATCAGTACTTTCATTATTTTAACCACTGTTGCAGTGCTGTATAAGCCATATCTGGGCGGATATCGATGAGGCTTTGATGGTAGCCTTGGTCTGCATCGCCTTTTCTTATTTTGTGAAAACCATCAATCAAGCGGATTATTTCTGCTTGTTGAGATAGCGGCGGGGTGAAGTCTGGGCTGGTGGGCCCATAAAGGGCTACTAGCGGTGTATTAACGGCTGCTGCAATATGCATTAGACCTGAATCGTTACTGACAGCTGCTTTACACTGCGAAATGAGGTCGATCGCTTGGGGCAAGCTGGTCTCTCCGGCTAGATTATGGCAGCTTGCTTGTTCGTTGCTTGTTAGCTGGTTCTGTATTTGTTGGCAGGTATCATGGTCTTTTGCTGAGCCAAATAACCAAATCTGATAGCCGTCGGCAATTAGTTTTTTCGCGAGTGACGCATAATGGTAATCGGGCCAACGTTTAGCCGGGCCAAATTCTGCACCTGGGCAGAAAGCAATGGCTTGATCGGTTGTAAGGCTGAACTGCTCTAAAGCTTTTATACGCTGTTTATCGTCTACGGTAAGGCGTGGATAGAGTATGTTATCTAATGCTAAGGCTGATGTTTCTGATGGTTGTGATAAAGCGACATAACGTTGGACCATCAAGGGAAATGCGTCTTTATCTAATACGCGTAGATCATTTAGCAATCCGTAGCGCATCTCCCCACGCCATCCTGTGCGTGTTGGGATCTTCGCAAACCAAGGGATTAATGCGGACTTTAAGGAGTTGGGCAGTATAAATGCTTGCTCATAGCCTGTTTGGGCGAGTTGTTTGCCAATTTTTTTCCTCAGTGACCATTGTAAACTAGCATGGCCTACCGGCATCTCAATTGCTTGATTGATCTCGGGCATTCTAGCTAAAACAGGACGGCACCAGTTAGGCGCTAATACATCGATTTCTCGTGCAGGGTTTTGTTGCTTTAGATGCTTGTAGAGTGATTGACTCATCAGCATATCGCCAACCCATGAAGGTCCGATAATCAGTATTTTCATTTGAAGCGACCTAGCATTTGATAAGTAAACGCAGCATTAGCAAACATAATCTAAGGCTCATTGTGGTTTGTTGGTTTTAGGCGATGATCAAAAATAGCTCGATATTCTGCGGCCATCTCTTTATAGGGAATGATGGTTTTTCCATCAGCCAGCGTAGCGCTTTGTCGATCAAAATCGATATAGATATAGCTGAGGTTCGGCATAATAAGAACTGCATTTGGCTCATTGTGGAGCGTTTTCATATAAGCGGATACAACACGTAGCCTTGTTGGGGCGATAGCCGTTCTCAAATCGATGCCGTTGATTTCTGATACAGGTTCAATCTGCATCAAATTAATAATAGTTGCAAAAATGTCCGCTTGGCTAACCGGCGCCGTTTCATTGATTCTCAGTGTTTCCAAGAATTCTGCCGGTGGGAATACCATTAGCGGGTTGTGTATAACGCCGGACCCATAGCCTGAGTTGAATGATGTTTTGTTTTGCGAGATATCTTGGCCATGATCGGAAGAATAGAATACCCAGGCATTTGGGTCTCGCTGCCTGATATTTTTGACCAATGTCTCAAGGTATAGGTCTGTGTATAACACAGTGTTGTCGTAGGCATTAATACCGTTAGGCTTCTCTTCTGGAAGGAATTTTTTGATCGACTCAGGCGAGTGGTTGCTATAGGGGTAATGACTACCGTTCATCTGCGCCACTAAAAGCATAGGTGCTTTTTGATGATCACCTAATGATGAGTCAAGGAAGGGAATAATACCTTCTTTAAGTACTTTCATATCATCCGCCCCTTCTGAGACGGAAACTGAGACGCTGAAGTCTGTACCTGGTTTGTAGAAATCTAAGTCTTGATCAACAAATATTTGATCTACATTTCGCCACTGAAAGTCTTGAGCCGTTATTAACGCCGTTCTGTATCCCGCCGCTTTGGCGTAATTGAAAATAGTGGGGCTACTATAGACGAGGCCGTGAGGATCGATTCCTTGTAAGCCTGTGAGCATATAAGGCACTGAGCTAAGTGTACGTGTGCCTATACTGACTGCATTGCGATACAACAGCATCTCGCCACGTTCCATCATCCCTTGTAATCTTGGTGTTGTTTGCCGTTCATATCCGGCAATACCTGTGTGATCTAGGGTAAGGGATTCACCAACTACAAAAACTATATTGGGTGCGTTACTGGCGGGTTCTTGAGCGGTTAACACTGGTTTGTCAGCTAACTTGCCTTCAAAGGCATTTCTTTCGATAAGGTTAGGAAACACGCCAGCGTAGGCGACTGAACTAAATTGATATTTGCTAATGCCATACCAGCTAAATGAGACAAGTAAAAAGAACAGTGATGCAACAATAAAGCTACCGCCTCTAACCCACCATTTAGGTTTGAGGTTTAAGCGGAAAAGTAACATTAAGAGCGGGAGCTCTATCGCAAGTAATAAGATCGGTTTGAATATAATGGCGTTATCAAGCCATAACTCTAAGGTCAGTAAGGGATCGGCAGCGACAAATCGTAGATCAAAGACCGTGACAAAATTTCGATAAATGGAAAAGTAAGATTGTTGGGCGATTTGGGTGCCCAAGATAAAAAATAGAAATATAGATCGAACCGGGCCGTTTTTACTTGGCGAGATGATCAGCATAAGGAGCAATAATGAGATTAGGCTGAAGCTATAATTAACCCAAAACCGTTTTCCCTCCCAATTTTCTATGAGCCAGTTTATATCGCGAACTAACAATAGATCACATAGCGCGAGACAAAGAAAAATAACTAGGAATGCACGTTTGGGTGCAGATCTTCCTAGGTTTACTAGCTTAATGAATAATTGTTCCATTGTTTCTCGATTAAAGGTTGTTTTTATTTATCTAAAAGCAACCGAGTAAAATAAGGTCTTGGCTCACGCTGATGGTGGCCTTGTTTGGTAAATTGGGCCAAAGAATCGATTATTTAAAGTTGAGAATCATACAATAATTAGCAAAAAACACCCAATTTCTATGCAAAAATAGGGCTAGAGCGTTTTTTTTATAGAAGAGGGCAAGTTAGCGACTGAGATAATTCCAATTTGTTCTATTGAGGATTAGAATGTCAGCCCTATTTACACTCATCATTTTTTCATCTCTGTCGCTTTGCCCCGTGTAAGGGGATTCATAGGCACAGCAGGTAATTACTTAAAGGAAGGTATCATGGCTACTGCATTTGGCTCCGTTTTTATGCCGGAAATGTCAATCACTTGGTTTGACGGTTCAAGCTGGAGTGCGGTCGAAATGGTCCCGAGTAATAGTATTCAGCTACACCCTGGTGCCCATGTTTTACATTATGCCAGCACCTGTTTTGAGGGGCTTAAGGCATTTCGACATGACGATGGCTCAGTTAAAGTATTCCGTATTGATCGCAATGTAGCTCGTTTGGCACAAAGTGCACGTTTATTGGCACTACCTGAATTAGATGAAAAATTTGTGACTGATATGATTTTGAACACGGTTAAACGTTTTGCGTCTGATGTGCCACAGCCTCCGGGTTCAATGTATATTCGTCCTACGTTGTTTGGTACTGAGCCCGCTGTAGGTAAAGCCGCCGCACCTTCTGAAACCGCTTGTTTTTACGTGTTGTTATCGCCGGTAGGGGATTATTTTGCGGGTGGTGATCGTGCGTTACGTATTTTGGTAGAAGATCAAGGTCTGCGCTGTGCACCTCATAATGGCATGATCAAAAGTGGTGGCAACTACGCGAGTGCGCTTTTACCCACCATGAAAGCTAAAGCGGAGCATAAGGTCGATCAGGTTTTATTCTGTCCAAATGGGGATGTTCAGGAAACCGGCGCGGCAAACTTCCTATTAATTGATGGTGATGAAGTGATCACCCGCTCCCTTGATGATAGTTTCTTGCACGGCGTTACTCGTGACAGCGTTTTAACGATTGCTCGCGATTTAGGTATGAAAGTTTCGGAGCGTACAATTACCGTTGATGAGATGCTTGAACGCATTAAAAAGCCGGGTTGTGAAGCTGCTTTGTCAGGCACTGCTGCTGTTCTAGCACCTGTTGGTACTATGGTTTACCAAGATAAAGAATACAAAGTAGGTAACGGTGGTATTGGTGAGACTACCGTTAAACTACGTACTGCTTTGAATGATATTCAGTGGGGAAAAGCTGAAGATAAGCATGGTTGGCTGACTGACGTTTAATTTAAACACCTTGTGTTTTGCAAAGGCGGACTTTTTAAAGTCCGCCTTTTTTATTATTTGTTGATCGCTTTTTGCCAAACCGTGGCGACCGCTTCCCTTAGGTCCTTCATCTCTGAAGCTGATATTGTATTTGTTAGGTCTTGCATTGATTGTGTATGGCCTACGGCACGATAAGCTTTATAGGCTTCTCGTAGTATTTCAGCCTCTTGCTTTTCCAGTAGGCCTACATTCTCAACGGCATCCAAAATTCGAATATTATCGGTAAACTGGTACAGTTCGGGGTATTGATTTGAGTAATTGAGTACGAGGTATTGTACTAGAAACTCAATATCTACAATGCCGCCTCGATCATGTTTTAAATGAAAAACTTGATTGCTTTCGCTCTCTTTGCTGCCTAAATGCTGACGCATTTTTTCACGCATCTCAGTGACATCATCTATCAACTGCTCGGTATTACGTTTTTTGCTGAGGATCTCGCCGCGAACCCGTTCAAAACGTGTTTGTAGTGCTTTATCACCAGCGACGACCCGCGCACGCACTAACGCTTGATGTTCCCATGTCCATGCTTCTTTCTGTTGGTATTCAGCAAAGGCTTTTAATGAGCTGACTAACAAACCTGAGTTACCGGAAGGACGGAGTCGCATATCCACTTCATATAACTGGCCTGAGGTAGTAAAGGTGTTGAGTATATGGATTATTTTTTGCCCTAAGCGGGTATAAAAAACGGCATTGGCGATCTGTTTCTCTCCATCAGTAAAGAGATTTGGGTCTGCATCATGGATAAAGACAAGGTCCAAATCGGATCCATAGGAGAGCTCTATACCACCCATTTTACCGTAGCCCAAAACGATAAAATCAGGGCTGCAGGGAACGCCAGCTGTTTTTTGTGGTAAACCGTGCTTTTCGGTCATGAGTCTCCAAGCGATATCAACAACCGCTTCGAGTATAACTTCAGCCGTCCAAGTTAAGTAATCACTTACTTTCATTAGAGGAAGAGCACCGGTTATCTCTGATGCCGCAACTTTTAAGACGTGGGCATTTTTGAAGTAACGTAACGCATCCATGAGTTGTTCGGTATCTTCTTCGGGTATACGTAATAGCTGCTGGCGTAGCTCACTATCTAACTGTTGCTTGTCAGGTGGAGCGTAAAGTGTGTTTTGATCGATCAGCTCATCCAGCAATATTGGGTGTGTTTTTAGCTTCTCTGAAAACCAGCTTGAGGCTGAGCAAAGCTTAACGAGTTGCTGTAGAGCGTTGGGGTTTTCAGCTAAAAGTACTAAGTAAGCGGAACGACGTAATATGGCTTGAATTAACTCAAAAACACGGCTTAATGTTTCAGTTGGATTGTTAGTTTTAGTCACTTCCTGAAAAAGAACTGGCAGCACTAAGAGTAAACGGTCTTGTGCTATTTTCTGGAGCATTTGTACTGTCTTTGATTGGCGTAGGCTATCAATAAGTGCCCATGCCTTTTCTGGGGTATCAAAACCTTGTTCTTTTAAAATAGCTTCTGCTTGAGTGTTTTCTAACTCGTCATTCCAGAGTGATAGCCATAATTGTTGATCGGTTAACGTTTGCTCTGGGTCTTCCTCTTCGCAAGGAGCGATCAGATCAGCAAAGTGCTTACGCACATTTTTTCGCTGTTCTTCGAGGCTGTTTGAAAAGTCGTCCCATCTGTTAAATCCCATGCTAAATGCAAGCCTGAGTTGTTCTATTTCTGTTGTAGGAAGCTCTGAGTTTGTTTGTCAGCAACCGCTTGAATAGCATGCTCTGTATTACGTAAAAACTCATAAGCTTGCATTAGTTCATCGGAAGCTACTTGAGGCATACCGACGGCTTCAGGAAGGAGAGGGAGAATGTTACATAACTCCCTTTGTTGTAGCCTTGAGTCTCTGCCGCCACGTAAAAGTTGGAATACTTGTGCGATAAATTCAACTTCCCGTATGCCGCCAGAACCGAGTTTAACGTTATTGTTTAACCCTTTGCGACGGACTTCACGATTGATCATATCCTTCATTTCCCTTAGGGAATCAAAGGCGCTGAAGTCTATATATTTGCGATAGACAAAGGGACGAAGAATCCCCATAAGTTCATAGCCTGCATCTTTGTCGCCAGCCATGACGCGAGCTTTAATCATGGCGTAGCGTTCCCACTCACGGCCATGCTCTTGATAATATCCTTCCATCGCATCAAAGCTAATAGCTAAAGGTCCCGCTGACCCGAAGGGGCGTAACCGCATATCGACACGAAAAACAAAGCCATCAATGGTTGTGTTATCGAGAGCTTGAATGAGCTTTTTGCCTAAGCGAATAAAGAAATCTTGGTTATCTAGGCATTTTTTACTGCCGTCGGTCTCGCCGTTTTCAGGATAGACAAAGATGAGATCTATATCAGAGGATAAATTCAGTTCGTTTGCGCCGAGTTTGCCCATACCCAGTACCACCATGCGTTGTGGCTTTTTGCTCTCGCGGCCTATAGGTTTTCCCCAGCGTTCACTGGCTTGTTGATAGAGCCAGTTCATCGTTTGCTCGACACAGGCGTCGGCTAACCAGGAGAGTTCGCGGGTGGTTGTGCGCATATCGCTGAAACGGTTTAAATCTCGCCAGATTAAGCGTACTTGTTCGCGTTGCCTAAAACAGCGTACGGTTTTATGTAGCTGTTCTTCAGTTTCTAATGGCGCAAAGAGTGATTTTAAACTGTTTTGATAGTGGTCATACTCATAAGTGGAATATAGATCGCCACTGGTGAGTAGTTCAGGAAGCATTTCAGGGTTACGACTCAGCTGTTCAGCAACAAATGTGCTACCCGTTAATGCTCGGGTTAAGTCATCGGCAAAGGATGTAGGGGATGACTTAATCTGCTCTAAGACAGGCGCAACTTGATCCCAGTTTTGTTGTAAGAGGGGGTGAAGCGCTTTGGGTAGTTGTTCCAGCTGCGGTTTCAGCATGAGTAATATGGCTCCTGAGAAGAATTCCTTAATCGTATCAGTGCTCGTTTGCCCAGTTCCTGATTGTGGTCAGGCACTGGGCGATGATTAAATACTTATTTATCAAATAGCGTTTGCTTCGCGAGCTGTTTATGGTTGTCATTCCAGCGGTTGCGCCAGGTTTTCTCGATTAGCTGCTCTGAAATTAATAGAGCAAGCACACCAGGCTCTGCTGTTTGTAATAGAACATTGATTCTGGCTGTAGCTTGTTCGGCCTGCTGTTTGAACCAGCGATTATCTTTATGTCCTGAGAGTAACGCTGTTCTACGCCATGCGTCTATATCTCTAAGTTGACGTATTAATTTTGTGAGTAGTTTATCTATTACCCCATCGGGTTCTGTAGGAATAATAGTGCTAAAACTTTCATAGCACGCACTTACATTTCTCAATGACTCGAGGGCAAGAGGTATGAATTTCCAGTTATTGGTAAAGTGCCAAGCTTCAAAGTAGCGAGGCCACAAGCTAAGTTCATTTTTTAGCAGTTGAATAAAGCCCTGTTCAAGGTTGGTGGTAGCATCAAGTTGTGCTGCCGTGCGATAGACCTCATAGTTTTCTGGTTGCAATAAGCGGTAGCCGCGCTCTGCTTTGCTTACATCACTAATATAGAGCGGAACATGTTTAGCTAACTTAAGAGCGAATTTTACTAACTCTGATCCATTACCTTCTAGTAATTCGAGCTCTAATTCACAGATTGTGTCTTCTTTACCAGCCGCAGTTACAGTGCCTTGATCTAATGCTATCTCTGCTTTTAATACCTCTCCTTGGCTATCTAAGCTATCTAAGATCCAAGTCGTACGTTGGAAGTCAGTTGTAAATACCGGCGCTATATTACTCTGTAGGGTTTTACTATCGAGCGCTTTTGGCCATTCAGCAGAAGCGAGTAATTGGAAATCTAATTCCGGTGAATTGAGCAGCCACTCCCACTCATTCCTGCTGTGCAAGCCCGCTTCAGAAGTGCCGCTACTTTTTAGCGTTTGAATCAGTTGCTCTCCTTTTTTACGAATACGTAAGGCAACCTTATGCTGTGTGAGCAGCTGGTCAGGGGTGTCATAGTAGGTGTTGCCCAATTGCTCCGTTTTTAGCTCTCGAATTTGTTGAGACCTAAACAGCGGTTGACGCTTTAGGGATTCAATATGGTGTGGGCTTAAGGTTAGTTTGAGTTCTACTTCAAGTGCCATCGTTTTATTCTCTATACTCTGGAGTCAGGGAATTTTTTATTTTTCTTATTATTTAAGTTCAGACTTCGGCATTAGATTAATATTAATGCGGGCGGTCTAATATGGTGCAGTTTACCTCAGCTGCAGCGGGAAAACCCTATCTAAACTGAACCGCTAGGCTTAAAATGGTTTTTAGACCTTATCCGCCATGATAATTATATTAAAGGCGTTAAATCTATCTTTGTTTGGAGTTGCTGATGTCGAAGAAATGCCCTGATCTGGTCGCTATGTTGTCGCAGTTGATCGCAAGTCCCTCGGTCAGTTGTACTCAAGCTGATTGGGATCAAAGCAACCTGCCTGTTATTGAACTGTTGGAAGGCTGGTTATCTCATTTGGGTTTTGATACTGAAGTGATTCCTGTTGAAGGACACCCAGGTAAAGCCAACCTTATAGCGACTTTAGGAAAAGGCCCTGGTGGATTAGTGCTGTCTGGCCATACGGATACAGTCCCTTTTAATGCTGAACGTTGGCAAAGTGATCCATTGACGTTGACGGAAAAAGATAACCGTTTTTATGGCTTAGGCACTTGTGATATGAAAGGTTTTTTTCCAATAGCAATTGAGGCCGCGAAGACGTTTCTGGATCAGCCGTTAAAGCAGCCGCTTATTATATTGGCGACTGCAGACGAAGAGAGTTCTATGAGCGGTGCTCGTGCCTTAGCCTCAACAGGCAAGCCTAAAGCCCGTTACGCTGTGATTGGTGAACCTACAGGGATGAAGCCAATCTATATGCATAAAGGCATGATGATGGAATCAGTTAAAATTGAGGGGAAAGCCGGCCACTCGTCAGACCCCTCACTGGGGGCCAATGCATTAGATGCGATGCATTCTGTGTTGTCAGAGCTGATCTCTTTTCGGAATGAAATGAAGCGTGATCATCAGAATAGTGCTTTTAAAATTGCAGAACCAACGCTTAATTTGGGATGTATTCATGGCGGTGATAATCCGAATCGTATCTGTGGACATTGTGAGTTGGAATATGATCTTCGCCCTCTACCCGGAATGAGCTTAGATAATTTACGAGAAGATGTCAGTCGGCGTTTGGCTCCCTTTGCAGATCAATTCGGTGTTGCGATAACGACAACATCACTGTTTCCTGGCATTCCCTCTTTTGCAAACCAACGGGATTCGGAGCTGGTGCGAACCGCTGAAAAGTTAACTGGCTTCCAAGCGGAATCGGTTGCGTTTGGAACAGAAGCGCCGTTTTTACAAAATTTAGGCATGGATACGATTGTGATGGGGCCAGGGTCGATTGATCAGGCGCATCAACCGGATGAGTATTTGGCTTTTGATCAGATAAAGCCTACAGTAGCCATACTAGAGAAAATGATCACTCAATACTGTTTGTAGACTGCCGTGAACGACGAAACTAAACAATACGTTAATTGGTTCCGCCACTCCTCTCCATATATTAATGCTCATCGTGGAAACACCTTTGTATTGATGTTGAGTGGGGAGTCGGTTGCCGAGCCTAACTTTGCTAACATTGTGCATGATATTGCGCTGCTGAACAGCCTTGGAGTGAGGTTGATTTTAGTGCATGGATCACGCCCACAAATTAGTGAACGGCTACAACAGAAGTCGATTCCATCACAGTTGCACCATCATCTGCGGGTGACGGACCAAGAGACGATGACCTGTGTAATTGAAGCATCAGCCATTGTGCGTGCTGAGATTGAAGCACGTTTGTCACTAGGGCTGCCGAATACACCTATGGCAGGCTCTCGTATAAAGGTCATTTCTGGCAATTTTGTAACGGCCAAGCCCGTTGGTGTTTTAGATGGTATTGATATGGCCCATACGGGTGAAGTTCGCCGTATAGATCATGAAGCAATTGTCCAGCAATTGGATGATGGCAATATCGTTCTTTTATCCCATTTAGGTTACTCACCTACAGGTGAGTTGTTCAATTTATCAGTCGAAGATGTTGCTACTTGTGCAGCAACAGCATTGAATGCGGATAAATTAATTATTTTTGGTGCTGATAATGGGGTGTTTGATAGTGCAGGGGTGCTACGCAGCGAACTCTTAACACGTAAAGCTGAACGGTTGGTGAGTCATTACTTGTCTTCATTAGAGGATACAGATCAACCGCATACTGAACTTTCACGTCATTTAGAAGCGGCCGTTGATGCATGTCGTAAAGGGGTTAAACGGTGCCACCTCATTAGTTTCAAAGAGGATGGTGCCTTATTAGCGGAGCTGTTTACCCGTGATGGCTCTGGAACGATGATCCTCTCTGAATCTTATGAACAGCTAAAGAAAGCAAGTATAGAGGATGTAGGTGCTGTATTAGAGTTGATCCGTCCTTTAGAAGAGAATGGGACTTTGGTACGCCGTTCCCGTGAGGTCTTGGAGAACGAGATAGAGCGTTTTACCTTAATTGAGCGTGACGGCGTTGTTATTGGCTGTGCTGCTCTATATCCGTTTGCAGATGAGAAAGTTGGCGAGCTGGCCTGTGTTGTTGTTGCCTCTGAATATAAAGGCGGGGCAAGGGGCGATGAGCTATTACGCGCGGTGGAGAAACAAGCTAGAGGACAAGGTTTAGAAAAGTTGTTTGTTCTGACGACAAAAACAGCTCATTGGTTTATTGAGCGTGGTTTTGTTGAAAGCAATGTTGATCAACTCCCTAAAGAGAAGAAGGCGCTTTTTAACTTACAACGGAACTCTAAAGTTTTTATACGGGACTTGGGCTAACTTTTTTGTATAAGGTTAGTCAGGAAAACGGATAATAAAACAGGCGCCACCTAAAGGTGAGTTTTGCACTTCAATCTCTCCCTGGTAGCTACTGATAATATCGGTGGCTACTGACAGACCTATCCCTTGGCCTTGAATCGAAGTATCTAAGCGCTCCCCGCGTTGTAGGATAACCTGACGCATATCTGGGGTAACGCCCGGTCCATCATCACAGATAGAGAGCTGTAATTCGTTATTAAGATGAGTGCCGGATACGCAGACTTGACTGTGACCATATTTAAACGCATTTTCCATAATATTGCCGAGCACTTCCATTAAATCTCGTTCATCACCGTAAAAGAGCAGATTATCAGCAAGTTGCACGTCTGTGCGTACCGCCTTATGTCTATATACCTTACCTAGGGCTGCAAGCATTCGTTCAATAATCGGTGTCACTTGTACCGATTTCCCTAGAGGTTTTTGATGGCTTTTTACTGCACGAGTGAGCTGATATTGAACGATCTGATCCATTCGTTCCACCTGCTCAGCGACTAATGTTTGGTAAGTGTGCAGTTCATGTTCTTCGAGCTCTGCTCCTCTCATTACAGCGAGTGGCGTTTTTAAACTATGGGCAAGATCTCCTAAGGTATTGCGATATCGTTCCCGTTGCTTCCTTTCGCTTTCGATCAGTTCATTTAGGTTTTCTGTGACCGGTTGAACTTCATCAGGATAGTGCCCACCTAATTTATCGGCGTTGCCTGATTTAATCGCTTTTAGATCTTTCGCTAATCGTCTTAGCGGCGTTAAGCCCCAGCTTAAAATCAGTGTTTGTGCGAGCAGCGCGACAAGAAAAATAATCCCTAGCCAGACAATTAATTGCTGCTCATAGGCGGTGATGTCGCGTGTAACTAATTCGTCGGACTCCATCACAGTAAAGAGGAATGAGTGCTCTTTTCCTTCAGTTTCCCAAATAACACGTAATTGGAAACTGAAAATTCCTGCGTCGTGTTTATGCTCGAAAAGTGGCTCGCCGGTATTAATCCCCCCTAAACTGATAACTTCAGATAGTTTTGGATCATCCAATAGAATGGAGGATAAAGAGCGCCAAAGAAGCTTACCAT
Source organism: Neptuniibacter marinus (assembly GCF_965223595.1). Lineage (NCBI taxonomy): Bacteria > Pseudomonadati > Pseudomonadota > Gammaproteobacteria > Oceanospirillales > Oceanospirillaceae > Neptuniibacter > Neptuniibacter marinus. The sequence continues at coordinate 461,826 of NZ_OZ245004.1, forward strand.
TATTGTCATGAATCGCAGCGTATAGACCTGAATTGACTTGTTCATAGCGTGGTTCCTGAAGGCGCTCAGGGAAGATTATATGGTCTTCTTTTAGCTCTACAGCACCTAAAAGTAGATAAACTTGCAGTTGGAGACGGTCCTTAACTGCATTTTCTAAACTGTAGTTATAAGCTTTACTTAAGGCAATACCAGCAATGAGAAGCACAATTGGTAATATGACAGCTGAGGCAATAAGTAAGCGCCCCTGCAATGAGTGCAGGGGGGATTTTACATTCACTCGTTATCCTTAGATGTATTTAACGCAAAGCGATAACCTAGCCCGCGAACCGTTGTAATTGGGTCTAGGTTTTGATCGGGGTCTAATTTTTGACGTAGGCGACGAACAAAGACTTCTAAAACATTACTATCACGGTCAAAATCTTGATGGTAAAGATGCTCGGTTAATTCGCTTTTTGAAATGGTTTTTCCCGCATTTAAGACTAAGTATTCAAAGGTACGATATTCATAACTTGTGAGCTTTACCGCTTCATCGTTACGATAAACAACACGTCCTGTGGTATCAATTTTAATGGGACCAAATTCGAGAATCGGTTTTGAATGCCCCGCTGCACGTCGTAACAAAGCATTAAGGCGGGCGGTCAGCTCTTCCATATGGAAAGGTTTAACTAGATAGTCATCTGCACCGGCCTCTAAACCTTCTACTTTGTCCTGCCAGTCCCCACGTGCAGTGAGAATGATAATAGGAAACTCTTTGCCTGCCGCACGCCAGCCTTTGATTACTTCAATGCCTGATAACTTAGGTAGTCCTAAGTCGACAATGGCCAGATCGTAGGGATACTCTTCACCCATATAAAGTGCTTCTTCACCGTCAGCACTTTCTTCTACAGTGTAATTATTACTGCCCAATGCCGTTACGAGTTGGCGGCGTAGATCTGGATCATCTTCAACAACGAGTAATTTCATGTCTGATTTAGTCCTTTTCAGGCTTGACTATTTTACCGTTGAGGCTATCTACCAAGATATCCTTAACACGGCCTTCGTTTACAATACGGATTACGTATACGGCTCTGCCATTATGCTCAGATGCTTCTGTTTTGATTACATTCCCTTCTGCATGTTTAGTAGCAATTTCCATCGCTTGTTTTGGCGATAAAACATTCTCTTGTCCATTTGCAAATGCATTATGACTAAAACCTATAAGGAGAGATGTAAATAACACAGCAACACGTAAATGCTGGTTGAGCATTGTAGAACCTCATACTTTATTGATGGGAATAGTATCCCGTATCCGCTATCAAGTAGTAAATAGAAATGTTTATTTAACTTAACGGTGCGTGTTGGAAGTATAGAGGTAAGTCTAATGCGTATAAACTGTATAGGGAGTGAATAGTGAATAGTGAAGAGGGTATTGATTGCCTACAGGGAAATAAATGGGATGAGTCGGTTAACTCATCCCATAAAACGATGTTGATTACTCGCTATTCTTTGCAGCGTTTACAGGTACTAATACCCAGTATTTTGTAGAGAGGGCACCAGCCAAACACTGCGATGAGAATGACAGGTACACCTATCCAACCCCAGGGGCTTTGTGGTCCAACAAAGACCAAAGCAATCAGCACCAATCCGATGGTGATGCGTATTGCTTTATCAACATTACCAATATTTCTATCCATTATACTTTACCTATATTAGATAACACTGATAATACTATAGTCGATCTATATCTTAAGTGGAAAGTTACCGGAGGTTTATTTCTCTTTTGCCTGCTTCGCTTTGATTTGACGTACCGAGAGAATGACAAACCGAACATTGTAGATCATACCCAATGTGAGTGCGGTGGCTGCTGTGATGATGAACAAGTTACCTAGTTCTGGAATTTTAAAATACCAACCCACCCATAATGAAATAATGCTAATAAGGGCAATAGGGAGTCCGGTTTTTATTAGTAAGTTCATCCATTTATCTGAACGAATCTCTTTTTTATCGATACTTGACATGCTTAACCTCAAACTTTTAGATGTTTTACAGGGTAGAGTGCAGTCATCCAGTGATCAAGAGGTTATCAATAATTTATAGTTCAGTTGTAGCATGGAGCGGTAGATTAAAGGCGGTTGCGACACCTTTGCAAAACAGTTTGCCCTTAGCAATATTGAGTCCTTTTGCAAAGTTTTCATCTCTTTTGAGAACGCTTTCCCAGCTATTATTTGCCAATTGAATAATATAGGGCAAAGTTGCGTTGGTGAGTGCCATTGTAGATGTGCGTGCGACGGCTCCTGGCATGTTAGCGACGCAATAATGCACTATGCCTTCTTTTGTGAATGTGGGTTCTGTATGGGTTGTGGCATGGCTACTTTCAAAACATCCTCCTTGGTCTATAGCAACATCAACTAACACTGTTCCCTTTTGCATATCTTTTAGATGATCATTTAACACTAGCTTAGGGGCGGCTGCGCCAGGAATAAGGACCGCGCCGATAATTAGATCGCTGTGGGTAACGGCTTTATATATGCTATCACTCGTTGCGTATTGGGTTTTTAATCTGCCGTGGAAGAGTGTATCGAGTTCACGCAGTCTATCTGGTGAATTATCGAAAATAGTAGTATCTGCGCCTAAGCCTAAGGCCATCATCGCAGCGTTCGTTCCCACCATACCACCACCTAGAATTGCAACTTTTCCTGCTGCAACCCCAGGAACGCCTCCGAGCAAAACGCCCCGACCTTGTTGAGATATTTCTAAACAGTGGGCGCCGGCTTGGATGGACATTCGACCGGCGACTTCGCTCATGGGGGCTAGTAAAGGTAATCGGTTGTTTTTATCCGTGATTGTTTCATAGGCGATAGCTGTACATCCGGAGATTAAAAGGCCATCGGTAAGAGGCTGGTTGGCGGCTAAGTGTAGATAGGTAAATAAAACATGATCTGGGCGTAAAAAGGGTATTTCGGAACTAAGTGGTTCTTTTACCTTAACGATAAGCTCAGCATGCTTCCATATCTCCTCTGCTTGGTGACAGATCGTTGCGCCAGCTTGTTGGTATTGCTGATCACTAAAGCCTATTTGTTCACCCGCGTTTGTTTCGATAAAAAGAGTATGCCCTTCTTGGGTGAGTGATTTTACACCGGATGGGGTGAGTCCAACGCGATACTCATGGACTTTAATTTCTTTAGGAATGCCAATACGCATAATATTACCTTCCTTTTGTTTCTTTATTTACAGTTTAGACAAAGAATGGGTAAATCAATTATTGGCATGTTCTGTTGCATAGAAAACAATGTATAGGCAGGTTGCTTAACGGCGCATTCTGCTATAATCGGCAATTAGCTAAATAAAACTTTATAACTTCAAAGGTCAATCTAATGCCTCAATATCGCTCTAAGACATCGACTGCGGGTCGTAATATGGCGGGTGCGCGTGCGCTATGGCGTGCGACCGGTATGAAGGATGAGGATTTCCACAAGCCTATTATTGCTGTGGCTAACTCGTTTACTCAATTTGTTCCAGGTCACGTACATCTTAAAGACATGGGACAGCTTGTTGCACGCGAAATTGAAAAGGCGGGTGGCGTAGCAAAAGAATTTAATACGATTGCGGTGGATGATGGTATCGCAATGGGTCATGACGGCATGCTTTATTCTTTGCCGTCCCGAGATATTATTGCCGACTCTGTTGAGTATATGGCGAATGCCCATTGTGCCGATGCGCTCGTGTGCATCTCTAATTGCGATAAAATAACACCGGGAATGCTCATGGCATCGATGCGCCTGAATATCCCTGTTATTTTTGTAACCGGCGGCCCAATGGAAGCGGGTAAAACTAAACTCGCAGAGCATAAGCTGGATCTGGTTGATGCGATGGTGTTGGCTGCCGATCCTAAAGCGTCAGATGAAGAGGTGGATGCGGTAGAGCGTTCAGCTTGCCCTACTTGTGGTTCTTGCTCCGGTATGTTCACGGCGAATTCAATGAATTGCCTTGCAGAAGCCCTCGGTCTGGCTTTACCGGGTAACGGTACTGTAGTCGCTACCCATGCTGATAGGGAAAAGCTTTTCCTTAAAGCTGGTCGCACGATTGTTGATCTAGCAAAGCGTTATTATGAACAGGATGATGAAAGCGTATTACCACGCTCTGTTGGTTTAAAAGCGTTTGAAAACTGTATAACGCTTGATATTGCCATGGGAGGCTCTACTAACACCATCTTGCATTTACTGGCGATTGCTCAGGAAGCTGAGATTGATTTTACGATGAAAGATATTGATCGTATGTCACGAGTAGTACCGCAGTTATGTAAAGTCGCACCTAATACGCCGGAATATCATATTGAAGATGTACACCGTGCGGGCGGTATTATGGGTATTTTGGGTGAGCTTGATCGAGCCGGTAAACTGCATACTGATGTACCAACCGTACATGCGCCAACGCTTAAAGATGCGCTGGATGAGTGGGATATTATGCGAAACCCAACACCTGACGTGATGGAGTTTTATAAAGCAGGTCCTGCGGGTATTCCGACACAGACTGCGTTTAGTCAAGCAACTCGTTGGCCTACATTGGATGGTGATCGTGAGCACGGTTGTATCCGTTCTATAGAGCATGCTTTTTCTTTAGAAGGTGGTTTAGCTGTATTGCACGGTAACATTGCTTTGGATGGCTGTGTGGTTAAGTCTGCGGGTGTGGATGAATCAATTCTTGTGTTCGAAGGTCCTGCACATATTACGGAATCTCAGGATGAAGCGGTTGCTAATATTCTGGATGATAAAGTAAAAGCCGGAGATGTTGTCATTGTCCGTTATGAAGGTCCTAAAGGAGGGCCTGGCATGCAGGAGATGTTGTATCCAACGTCGTACATTAAGTCTAAAGGCTTAGGCAAAGCATGCGCACTGCTAACTGACGGTCGTTTCTCTGGTGGTACTTCTGGTTTATCGATCGGTCATGCATCACCTGAGGCGGCAGCGGGTGGCGCCATTGGTTTGGTGCGTAATGGGGATATAATTCGTATTGATATACCTAACCGAACAATTGATGTTTTGCTGTCTGATGAAGAGTTAGCAGCCCGTCGTGTTGAGCAAGATAAGCTGGGTTGGAAGCCTGCAGAAGCGCGGCCGCGTAAAGTCTCGGCGGCATTGAAGGCTTACGCTAAGTTGGTTACTTCTGCTGACACGGGTGCAGTCCGCGATTTAAGCCTGCTCGATTAAGGTTTTTGCACAATCTAATAAGGGCTGGTGGATATTCCATCGGCCCTTTTTTGTCTTTAGTTTATGATTTTTTTATCAGAGTAAGCTCTCAACCGCTTGCCACAGTAAGCGTATGGCGAGCAAGGTAATCACGACTCTAAAAATATTGGAAAAGTACTTAGTGGGTATTTTATGTAACATTTTCAGCCCTAGCCAAGTGCCGAAGATGCCACCTAAAATCATCAATATGGCTAAAGGTAGCCACTCCCAAAATGCAAAGCCAACAAATGTAAATACAAGTATTTTTAAAAGATGTTGCAGACTCATACAGGTTGCAAAAGTGCTGGTCGTGGTAAATTTATCGTAGCTTTGGCGATGCACAAAACCTGCAACAAGGGGGCCGGTTGCGCCAACAAACATTGAGATCAGTGTTGTCCCTACCCCAGCCAATAGATAACCTTTATTACCCATCTGTTGCTGTTTTGGTTTTGGTCCCCAAATTAGATATAAAATGAAGAACGCTACGCTCAATTGAATCAAAACAAGTGGAAGCTGAATCACAATAAATGAGGCGCAAAGGGCACCTAGCAACGCGCCGATGGAGAAGAATTTAACCATAGTCCAGTCGGTATGCTGTTTGGTCATCCAAGCCCTGTTTCCATTTGAACCAAGCTGGACGAGGCCGTGGACAGGTATAAGGGCCGCTGGCGGGAGAACTGAGGCTAGAATAGCTAAGAGAAGCACACCTCCGCCTATTCCCATCGCTGCAGTTATAAATGAAGTTACTGCAGAAGATAGGATTAGGAGTAGGGATAACTCAATATTATCTAATAAGTGCATTAGAGTTCGAAAAGGTGTTATTTATCACTAAGTGATGTCATAACTTGCTGAGACCAGTTTAAACTATGTCGATAAGCGGTCTCATAGTAGGCTTTATCTAGTAGAAAGGTCATTTTATCAAATTCACCACTTTCATATTGGCAAACTTGCTCTAAGATCTGCCCTAATTGACCTTCGTGGTTTAGCAGTGCAGCTTTAACATCGTTCTGAAGAGAGACTTGTGTTAGCAGGTCAGGCATCTCCATATCGAGTAGTGCATCAAGTTTGGAAAATAACCCTGCAATAAAGTTATTAATAGGTTGCTCTCTGCCAAGCATTTCGGCAAGCAGCTCGCACATACGTCCTCTTACTAGCATAGAGCGAGTTAATTCTTCCGGTTTTTCTTGGGTATCGGTGACTAAGAAGAGGCTGACCCATTTACGAATTTGATCAAATCCCAATAAGCTAATCGCATGAGATAAAGATTCGATCTCTCTTGGAAAATTGAATGCCGCAGAGTTGACCACGCGTAAGATTCGATAGGTGAGTAAAGGATCATTAATAACGATCTGTTCAACCGATTGAGCTGTTGCTTGAGGGCTTTGTAGCTCCACCATCATCTGTAAGAGTAGAACCTTGCTGCTGCCTAGTTTTTTGCCTTTGACAGGTTCTGGCTTACTTAAAAAATACCCTTGAAAAAGCGCAAAGCCGAGTTCATAGCACTGACGAAACTCTTCTTTTGTCTCGACTTTGTCTGCTAGTAATTCTAGGTTATACGGACGAAGATGTTTAACAACAGCAGGTAAAGCATCTAAGCCTATGGATCGTAGATCAAGTTTAAGAATATGAACGAGGTTAAGAAGAGGCTCAAATTTAGGTTCTGGCTTATAATCTGATAGTGCTAAACGGTAGCCCTGCTCGCCTAATTCTTTTACGCGCTCAACAAGTTCCGGGGTGATTTCTGAATGACCTAATATTTCAAGAATGAAATTTTCTTTGGGTAATTCAGGGAAATTTTCCGCCATTAAGGTTGTGTCGGTTAATTTCAGATAACAGGGTAATGAGCGAACTTGACCATGTTGGCAGATGCTCGTATAGGTATTAAGGATTACTGAGGAAGTAGCCAGATGATCATTAATTGTTACAGAGTTATCGTCATTACGATAAAGTAGCAAATACGCAACAACGTCCTGACTTTTATTAAATACAGGCTGACGGGCTAATAGGAGATCCATTGGTTCATCTGCATCAATACTATCTGTCATTCTCGGTTCCTTAGCTGTATACGTATATTAATAATTATATCTTTGTTTATGCTTATTTCTGTAAAAAACCACGATTTTGTAGAAATGCGAGCATATGCGGTCTTGCTTCTTTTTGTAACATGCTAGAGATCTGTTCACTCCATGTCATATCTTTTTGACCACCGGTCCTATTTAAATAATATTCACGGACTTTATGGTCATATTCGCTGATGAGTTCTTTGTCTTGAGTGCTATTATAGGTATCTTGTTTTAATACCATATCTAAGGGTAATCGGGGTTTAACTTCAGGGTTTTGGTCAGGATAGCCTAAACACATACCAAAAACTGGATAAACGAGCTCGGGCAAATTTAAGGTTTCAGAAACTAAATCTATCTTGTTACGAATCCCGCCAATATAGACGATACCTAATCCCTCTGATTCGGCAGCGATTGCAACGTTTTGGGCGAAGAGCGCGCAATCAACAGTAGCGGTAATAAACTGTTCGGTGAAGCCCGATAACATCTCTGCATCATGCATATCACAGCTTATTTTATGACGATTCATATCGGCACAAAAAATGAGAAAGGTTGGAGCGTCGTTAACGTAAGTTTGATTGCCTGCCCACTCCGCAATATTTGCTCTATTCCCATCGTCATTTACTTGAATAACGGTGCAAGCCTGAATGAAACTGGAGGTTGCTGCGGCTTGTCCTGCTTGAATAACGTTATTGATTAATGATTGCTCGATCTTTTGATCTTTAAATTTTCTGATAGAGCGATGGGAGTTAAGTAGCTCGATAACTGTATTCATAATTGCCCATAGAATATTAAAAAGATTGTAGTGAATAAAACTTTTAAAGTGCTATTTGTAACATAGGGTTATAGCTAGAAGAAGCCTTATAGCTAAGCAGTGTTGCATTGGGTCATTCTTTCTCCCATTTTGAACTATCCGTTTATGCTTAGGTCAATAGCTTAACTGTTTTGCGTGGAAATATAATTAGTGAATAATAAGTATCAACAGGAAGGCGCCACCCTGCTCGTATTTTGTAAACAACCGAGACTCAATCAGGGGAAGCAACGAATAGCTGCCACACTGGGAGCTGAGACAGCGTTTAATCTGGCATCTGCTTTGTTGAATTGTGCATTGGAAGACGCCACTAAGTGGAGAGGTCCTGTAGTGCTATCGCCAGCAGGCCCAGAAGAGGTTGAGTGGGCGCAAGGTCTCTTAACAGGCGCTGAGGTACTTGCCCAGCCGCAGGGTAGTTTAGGGCAACGGATCATGGCAGTTGATCAGCAGTTACGTGATCAAGGCCATAAAAAAATAATTATTATAGGTACTGATGCTCCTATCTTAAATGAGAGGATTTTTAGCTGTGCTTTGGATGCCTTAAAAACCCAAGATGTTACTTTTAGTGCCGCCGAAGATGGGGGGGTCACTTTAATGGGAAGCAATAGCCATTGGCCTGAAATTGCTGACCTTCCTTGGAGTACCGATCGTTTAGGTGAGGCTCTTTATCATGTTTGCATCGATGCTAAACGTTCAGTTGCCTATGCTCCACCAAGTTATGATATTGATTACGAGAAAGACCTGCACAAGTTAATAGTAGATTTAGCTGGTGATGTAAGACCATCACGGCAAGCCTTGTTAAGGCTTGTTCAATCTATTACTCATAACGACACTATTAAAGTGACAAGTTAACCCCAGTTAGGCGATTAAAAAATGCAACGTATTCATACAGATAACTGGTTTATCACGCCTGATGGAAAACCTAGAGGTTATATAGAGCCTCATGCGCTACGAGAACTTTGGTTTCATACCGGCACTGCGTGTAACTTACAATGTTCTTTTTGTTTGGAAGGTTCAGGGCCTGGTGACACCCGATTAGATTTAGTCAAGTTTGCGGATGTTAAACCGCTGATTGATGAAGCATTAACCTTAGATGTAGAGCAATTTTCTTTTACCGGCGGAGAGCCTTTTCTCGCAAAGCAACTTGTACAAATTTTAGCTTACGCGGCTAAGTTTAAACCTTGCCTTGTGCTCACTAATGGTACCGATGCCCTTCAGCAAAGAATGGATGAAGTGCGTTCACTGCAAGATGCTGAACACCCTGTTAGTTTTCGTATTAGTATAGATTACGCTGCTGCGAAACAGCATGATGCTGGACGAGGAGAGGGTAATTTTGATAAAGCGATGGAAGGCCTTAAAGCATTATACGATTTAGGGTTCTCCGTTTCTGTTGCACGACATATGGAAAAAGAGGAACAGCGTGAAGAGGTTGAGGCGTCTTACCGTGACCTGTTTATTGCTTACGGTTTACCGGAAGATCTGCATATTGTTGCTTTCCCTGACTTTGCTACCCCTGGAAGCTTACCTCATGTCCCTCAAGTGACGACAAGTTGTATGACTACTTATCAGACCGAAAAGAGCCGGAAGGACTTTATGTGTGCTTTTAGCAAAATGGTTGTGAAAAAGCAGGGGCAGATGAAAGTGTATGCTTGTACGCTGGTGGATGATGATGAAGAGTATGATCAAGGGTTTAGTTTAACTGAAAGTTTAAGTGAAAGAATTAGCATGAAACATCATCGTTGCTATAGTTGTTTTGCTTATGGCTCCTCATGTAGCGAGGCGTAGCTATTTGAGATGTTAATGATGATTCATTTAAATAAGGGGACATAAGTGTTAGGAATTATTGGTGGTACAGGGATCTATCAATTAGAGGGTTTAGAAGTTGTTAGCGAGCACGATGTTGATACGCCTTTTGGGAAACCGTCAGCACCGATTATTGAGGGTAAAAGGGGAAGCAGAACCTTGTTCTTTTTACCTCGACACGGTCGCCAACATCAGCTTCTTCCTTCTGAGGTAAATTATCGCGCTAATATTTGGGCGTTAAAGTCTTTAGGTGTGACTCAGGTTGTTGGTCTTTCTGCAGTGGGTAGTTTGCAAGAAGAGATTGCGCCGGGAGATCTGTCACTCCCTAGTCAGTATTTTGATTTTGTAAAAGGGAATCGAGAGAAAACTTTTTTTGGTAAAGGTTTGGCTGCACATGTTTCAACAGCAGAACCTACATGCCATTGTTTGTCAGAAAGTTTAGTTGCTGCAGGTGAAAGCGTTGATATAAAACTTCATACTGATAAAACCTATGGTTGTGTCGATGGGCCGCGTTTAGGTACACGAGCAGAGAGTTTCTTTCTGAGAGGGGCCGCAGGTTGTGATTTGGTTGGAATGACCAATGTGCCTGAGGTCTTTTTAGCGCGTGAAGCACAACTTTGCTATTGCACTATCGCTATAGCTACCGATTATGATTGCTGGTTGGATGATCCTGATCAGCATGTATCAGTAGAGCAGGTTATTGCCCGTTATGGAGCAAGTTTAGAAAAAGCTAAAACCTTACTGACTGCTTTTATTGATCAAGATGAAGTGGAATATACTTGCACTTGCCGAACCAGTTTAGCGGCTGCAGTGTTGACCCCTAAAGACGCGTTAAACGCCGAGCAACGCTCTTTACTCGAGGTGTTAAGTTCCTAAGTATGGAGCACTCTCTATCTGTTTCTATTGTTATTCCCATCGGGCCTGCGGAGTCCATTATTCCTGTGGGGTTGATCGAGGACCTTCGAGCAATCCCTTCTGCAAGTGAAATTATCTTTGTTGTCTGTCATCAACGATTCGATGACCAATATAAGCAAGATATTGTGGCAACCTTGGCGCCTTTTCAGGTAAGTTGGCTTGAATCAGGTCAAGGGCGGGCAGTGCAGATGAATTATGGTGCCCAAGCGGCGCAAGGTGAGTTCATTTGGTTTCTGCATGTCGATAGTCGCTTTAGCGTTGAGTTAGTCGAAAGCTTATGGGTTAATTTATCGAGGGCACCGGATAAACTGCATTACTGTTTATTACAGTTTTTGGCGGATGGTTCTAATGGTATGGCGTTAAATGGTTGGGGCGCTAATCTGCGCTCTCGGCTATTAGGCATACCGTTTGGAGATCAAGGCTTTGCGATTAGTAAAACGCTTTTCGCACAAGTGGGAGGCTATCCTGAAGATGCATCTTATGGGGAAGACCATCTGTTTGTGTGGTACGCAAGGCAGCGGGGAATAAAGTTAAAATGTTGTACTCAATATCTGCAAACGAGTGCTAGAAAATACAGAGACAAAGGCTGGTGGTATCTTACCTGCCGTTATCAATATTTATGGATAAGGCAGGCAATTCCTGAATTACTTAAGCTGTTAAAGCAGCGCTATTTCTCAGCACGCTGCCAGCGATGAAACTTTTCTAACCACTGTAAAACTTTCTGAGGCGCATGAGCTCGCTTCCACTCTCCCGCTGCATATTTGTTCGCTTCACTTAAGGTTGGATAAATATGGATCGTCCCTAGTAACTTGTTAAGACCTAAGCCATGTTTTATCGCAGTGACGAACTCAGTGATTAACTCACCGGAGTGTGGTCCAACAATAGTTGCACCTAAGATTTTATCTTTGCCGGGCACTGTGAGTATTTTTACCATACCGTGGGCATCATTATCTGCAATAGCGCGATCAAGCTCCGCTAAATCAAAGCGAGTGACTTCATAAGCTATATTTTGTGCTTTTGCTTCTTGCTCGTTTAGACCGACGCGCGCGACCTCAGGGTCCGTAAAGGTTGCTGCAGGTATAACGGAATAATCGACTTTGAATTTCTTAAATTTGCCAAACAATGCGTTGACCGCTGCGTACCACGCTTGATGTGCTGCGGCATGAGTAAATTGGAAGGGACCAGCGACATCTCCACAGGCATAAACATTAGGGAATCTTGTTTGTAGGTATTCATTTACATCAATTGTACCGTTGCCTGTGATATCTATATTAAGATTTTCTAGGCCGAAACCTTCAATATTGGCTTGTCTTCCTATCGCCACGAGAAGTTGGTCGAACGGGATTTCTTCGATTTGCCCTTTATATTCGCTGATCAAAATCTTTTCGCCATCGCGTTCTATAAATTCACGCATCTTTCTATCATTTAAGATATTAATACCTTCTGCGCTGAAGCGTTCAGTTACTAGGGCTGAAACATCTTCATCTTCTCTCGACATGATCCGCCCATCGGGCAGTAAGATACTGACTTCAGAACCAAAGCGAGCAAAACACTGGCTTAATTCACAGCCAATCGGACCACCACCGATCACTAATAAGCGTTTAGGCAGTTCACGAATTTTCCATAAGTTATCTGATGTAAGAGGATTCATCGCTTCTATGTTTTTTACGGCGGGCATACGTGGGCGAGCACCTGTCGCGATAACAATATTGCGGGTTGTAATAATTTCGCCATTCACCACGACTTCATAGGGATTCAATATAGTTGCAGTACCTTGAATGCAATCCACACCTAGACCTGTGTAACGTTCAATTGAATCGTGGGGTTCTACTGTTTTAATAACCTCTTGAACTCGTTCCATCACGTCTGCGAAATTGAAGCTGACTTCGCTCTTTTCTATACCGTATTCCTTACAGCGTTTATTGTCTGATACAAATCGGGCTGAGCGAATGAGTGCTTTTGACGGTACGCAACCAGTATTCAAACAGTCGCCTCCCATCAGGTTTTTCTCGACTAAGCTGACTTTTGCTTTTATCGCCGCCGCAATATACGACGTTACTAAGCCTGCTGAACCTGCGCCAATAACAACGATATTCGTATCGAATTTTGTTGGTTTTTTGATGCCTGCGTAAACTTTTTTGCTTTGTAGCAGCTCGATTATTTTCTTTGCAATCAATGGGAAAACGCCAAGGAGGGTAAAGGATGCCAGCATACTGGGGGATAATATTCCGGATAGGCTTTCTAGTTGGCCTAGCTGAGTGCCTGCATTAACGAAGACAATTGTTCCCGCTAACATTCCTAGCTGGCTCACCCAATAAAATGTCCATGTTTTTATGGGAGTAACTCCCATGACTAAGTTGATAACGAAAAAAGGAAATAGAGGAACCAAGCGAAGTGTGAATAGATAAAATGCGCCTTCTTTCTCGATGCCTTTATTAATAGCGGATAATTGACTAGCAAAGCGATTTTGGATGCTGTCGCGCAAGATAAAACGGGAGAAAAGAAAAGCGAGCGTTGCCCCAATTGAGCTGGCAAAGGATACAAGAAGTAACCCCGTTGTTAAGTCAAATAGGGCGCCCGCCGCAAGTGTCATTATTGCTGCACCAGGGAGGGATAAGCCCGTCACGAGTATATAAAGCCCAAAGAAAATTGCTGCGGTGGCTAGAGGGTTTTCTGCGTATTGCTGGTCAAATTTAGTTTGATTCGCTTTGAGAAAGTCTAAATTTAAGTATTGGTCTATGTCAAAAAAGAAAAAGGCCGTGATGGCTAACGCAATCGTCAATATAAGAGGTAATTTTTTCATCAACAGTGTTCTCAAAGAAAGTTATTGATCAATTAGTCACTTATATTGGAAAATAAGTTCAATAATCAGACTAAGTTGAGTGTCATTATTGGGCTTTCTCTGACATTAATGCGAGCTTGGCATATTTGTAATAGGTTGATTCTGCATTAGAAATAGCCAACATTACACCGTGTTTTCCATCAAGAAAGCCTCGACGAAGAAGATAAGTTCGTATAAAAGCCCAGAAGGACTTGTACAGTGCAGTGCCTAGTCCGCATCGTTTCCCGCGGGCGTATAATTGCTCAGCGCCTAAGGTTGAGTATTGATCAACTTTACGTAAAACTTGTTCTAAGTTTTCGTACGAATAGTGCTGCATCGGGTTAGAAAGTTTATGAGTTTTTCCGTTTAAAATTACCCGTTCATGGACTTTGTCATCAGAAAACACAGCTTTTTCTCGTTTGAATAAACGAAGTACATAATCAGGCGTCCAGCCGGAATGATCAATAAAACGGCCACAATATTGCGAATGGCGGGGGATCTTAAAACCATCGTATTGGGTTTGTTCGATGGCGTTTAATATCTCATCCTTTAAGGCATTATCAATTCTTTCATCAGCGTCTATAGATAACACCCATTCATTGTTTGCCAGTGCTAAGGCCCTATTTTTCTGTTCACCAAACCCCGGCCAATCTGTTTCTACTAAGGTACAGTTAGCTGTTTTATGGCAGATCTCTTGGGTGCCATCTTCACTGCCTGAGTCTACAACAATGATCTCATCTGCCCATGAAACTGAGTCGAGACAGTCTTGGATATTATGGGCTTCGTTTTTTGTAATGATTATGACTGAGAGCATGAAACACTTTTTTCTGCATTTAGGCCCGATATTAAAATGATCATAAACATTGTAAACATTATTATTCCACTATTATGGTTAAACATGCTTTGAGTTAAGTTATATGAAGAAAAGCTTAAACTTAAAATAACTAAAGAGTATGCGTAAGCTTTTATTCTTGTATTTGTACTATTTAAATTTCTCCATGCTATGAGAAAAGGAGTGAATAGTAAACTTAGCAAACCTACTAGGCCTATTATTCCGCGGCGAGCGGCAGTATCAAAATAAGCGTTATGTGCATGGTTGTACTTTTTTAATTGTATTGCGATCTCTCCGTTGTCAGCTTTTTGTTGCTGAGTATGTAAATAAACACTTTTCCCAACACCAACTATAGGGCTGGAAATGAAAATTTCAAATGCGACTTTCCACATGGCAAGGCGTTGGCCTGTAGAAGTTGAGTTGTCTCCTTGTGAGAATTTATGAATATCTGTAGATATCATCTCAATTCGAGGCGTTATATTTGTTTGTGAAATAATTGTCGTGACAGTTATAAAGGTAATTATTAAAGCTATCAGTGTTTTTTTTGGATATTTTATAATGCTATCTTTGTATTGAAATCCGAGTAAAAAAATTCCTATAGGTATTATTATCCACCCCCCTCGGCTAAGGGAAAGAAACGAAGCGGATAAGCCAGAAATTCCGCCAATAATAAGCAGAAAGATAAGTGCTTTTTTCTTCTCGTTTGTTAAAGATTTGATAAGGAAAAAAGAAATAAGGCCCATAACGCTTGCGGTGTTTCCAAATTGAATTGGATTTATACCTCCTCCTGAACGAGGAATATCCATTATATTTCTTTCATAAAAGGCTATTAAGAAAAGTACTATTGAACCTATAGCAAAGCCGATAGGAATAA
Organism: Neptuniibacter marinus; assembly: GCF_965223595.1. Classification (NCBI taxonomy): domain Bacteria; kingdom Pseudomonadati; phylum Pseudomonadota; class Gammaproteobacteria; order Oceanospirillales; family Oceanospirillaceae; genus Neptuniibacter; species Neptuniibacter marinus. The sequence continues at coordinate 477,146 of NZ_OZ245004.1, forward strand.
TTAATTGTTTTGATTCTAATCTGCATAATAGAAAAAGGAATGGCGCAAATAAAAACACTTTGCTTGCAGGATCGAACTCCCTGAATTCTTCCTTGTGAATAAGTAGTTCTGATAACATACTGGCAATATATAGCATGCAGCCGACTATGAATATAATGTGACTTCTATTTAGATAGAGGCTTTTTCGGATTGTAGGTAAAGTAAATAATATATACGAAAAAAGAATTAGGATCCCAGAAAATTTGTAACTTCCGTGGAATGAAACAGATAAGATCAAAAAAATAAATAAACATGCTGTTATTATAAAATCGCTAGCCCTTTCAGTGTTAAAACCTATAAGGGTGTTTTGAGGGGTGTTGTTCATTTTATTAACCCCTTTGACAGAACTTGTATATGGTTTGATGTTTTTGGGCAAGAGCAGACCAGTGTAAATTTAGATTATCAGCTTTACTGTCGTTTAATTTTTCCTTTATAGCGGAAGCCCACGTATTAGTGTTAGCTGTTAAGGGTAAAACTTCCCCTATATCATTTTTGATCAATTCTGCAATACCGCAGCAGTCTGATATTACCACAGGTAAGCCCGCCGCATTTGCTTCTGCTACAACCATTCCAAAGGGTTCTACCTCTGCAGGATGAATGAGGAGGTCTATGTACGGTAATATATCTTCTGAGCGTTGCCAGCCTTTTAGCTGGTAGTTGTCCTTAGGCCAATCGGTAAATAGATGTTCTATCTCTTCTGGTTCAGGCCCAGTCACAATAAATGTTATTTGAGGGTTTTGGTCGATTAAGGATTTAACCACCTTGACTGCAAATTCTAGTCCTTTTCGTTGCCACTCTTTACCAATAAAACCAATGGTATGACCGTTGGATTTGCGTGAGAGTTGAGTAAATTGTTCTGACACGCCTGGGTAGGCGGGAAAGCCAAGTTTATGTGCTGCTGCGGGATATAATTTAGCTAGCTGATCTGAAACGAGCAGTGAGTTAGGCAGTACAGTATAAACATTTTTACCAAACAGCTCACGCTTTTCTAAATATTCCCAAGTTGCAATACGGGGGGAAATAAAATCTAAAAACCTTTTCTTCCGCATTAAGATAGAGGGGCCATGGAACGTAGTCACGTGGTGTTCTGCGCAACGTTCATGGCTGTGGATCACCCATTTATCTGTATCTATGCTGTTAAGATATTTAGAAACACGATTAGAAAACTTGATCATAGCAAGCCAACGAGGTTTTGGTTTTACCTCGCCGAGTTCTATAACGTCTATATTATTGTCGCATTGTTCATAAGCGCGCTCACAAATGATTTTTACCCTTTGTCCCTGCTTGGCTAATGCATGGGTAAGCTCCCACACATAGCGTTCCATACCGCCAACAGGGCCATATCGACGAACAATGTGGATTGAAGATGTTTGTATATTCAAGGGTTACTTATCCAGATCGGTATAGTGTTTTTTGCTGATCTCAAGACCAAACATATCTTCAATTTTTAGCTTTAAACGAACTTTCTTGTCACGTTTGGTTAGTGTGTAATCTGGGTTAGGTTTGAAATCCCATTCGGCATCGGTTTTTAGCCAATCTTCTACGACCGCTGGATGAGTACCCTTAAAAGGTCGCAGAACCGCAGGGTCTATATCACCATATCCAGGAAAAGGTGCAGGCTTTTCATTCCAGTATTGGGAAACTTGGTTGATCTTTTCTTGCATCTTTGCAACGTTTCTTACATGACCGTAATGGTAGACATTACCGCCTGCATGGCGGGCTTTTGGATAGCGGCCACGTTTGTTTTTATCGAGTACAACAAAGAACAAACCATCTGGCGCATAGCTACGAATTGAGTTTCTAATAATACGGGGCGCTCGACGGTATCCTGAAATACCTACTTGATCCGGTCGTCCATAAAAGTGGTAGAAATCAAAGTAGAATGCTTCAGTTTCTGGATCATCGAGATATTTTTCCATATTGCCACGAATCGTTTTGATCTCGTTTTCGTGTAAGACTTCATCGCCTTCAATATACAGGGCCCAGTCTCCTGTACAGTTGAAGTGGGCAATCATTTTTTGCTGGCCATAGACGTAGCCGCGGTCCTGCATTTTATCATTCCATGTTGTATGGATAATGCGGATTTTCGGATCGTCAATTTTATTTAGGAGCGCTTCTGTATCATCATCGCAGTCCCCTAATGCAATAATAAACTCATCACATAAAGGTAGGGCTGAGCGAATACTCTCTACAAAAGGGTAGCCTAGTGTCGAACCGTTTTTTAAAAAAGTAAAACCGCTGACTTTCACACGCGTCTCCTAAAATTAGCGTTCTTTCGTGTTATATAGTTTTTGGTCGCCGTCGGGCTGTGTTTTGAAACGTTTATGTACCCACATGTACTGGGTGGGTGCTTTCCTTACTCCCGCTTCTATCGCTAAATTCATTAAACGCGCGTCTTCAACTTCATCGCCACTGGGAAAGTCTGGAACAGGAACAATCTCCATAATATAGCCTGAATCATCCTCTTTTCTGCGTAGATGCAAACAAACAATCGGCGAATTGTTAAACCTAACCATATTAGTGGTGGCTGTGATTGTTGCGGCTGTTTGGCCAAAAAAGGGCACAAATACAGAGTTTTTTCGCCCAAGGTCCTGATCAGGGGCGTACCAGATAATGAGGTTCTGTTTTAGCTTTCTGATTATCTCGCGTATTTTTTTTCGTTCGACAGGGATGCTAAAAGAGGAACGCCCTTTAGTGATCATTGTATCCATAAGAGGATTGTTATGCTCCCTATAAGTGGTCGCTATTGGGGTTTTGTAAACTGAAAACAATAGACCGCCCAAGTCGAGTTGTGAGTAATGTCCCCCGAGTAAAATCGCACCGCGGCCAAGGCTAAGGGCGTCATCGAGGAGTTCGAAACCTCTGTATTCGGTACGCGCGATGAGCCTTTTTTTGTTACCCCAATAGGCCCATGCGGTTTCAACGATACCTATACCGTTATTTTTGAATACATCTTTTACGAACTGCTCACGTTCTTGGGGCGTTAATTCGGGGAAGCATAGTTTACAGTTAACGTCGGTAACATGACGTCGTTTAGGTAGTAGATAATACAGTGTAATACCGATTAATCGGCCAAAGCCCAAGCCTAGCCTATAGGGCAGCAAGGCAAGTAGCCTTAATACTAGAATGCCTAGCCATGTTGGCCAGTATTTGGGTGCAAAGAAAGAAGTTGATGTATTCACGATTTATGTATGTCTCTAGAATCAGTAGGGGATTATACCTATGTCAGCAATACTCAGCTAGATGGAAGGTTGGGCAACAGAGGCTAGCAAGGTACAATACGACTAATTATTTGTAATATAAGATAGATCTATATGACTGATCAGGTTCCAGCATCAGGAACAGGGATGAAGATATACCTTCGTCTCCTTGCATACGTACGGCCATACTGGCTGCCTTTTTCCCTAGGTATTATCGGTTTTATTATTTATGCCGCGACGCAAACTGGGTTTGCTGCCCTTATGGAATATCTTGTTGATGCTATAGGTGAGCAGAAAGAGGATGCCTATATATATGGGCCGCTTGCATTAATAGGGATCGCTTTTGCTCGCGGTTTAGGGACGTTTATGGGTAACTATTTTACCGCTTATGTAGCGAGGAATATTGTCCATCAACTACGCGTAGTGATGTTTGATAAGCTGCTCGTTATCCCTTTAGATTATTATCACAATAATGCATCAGGTCATATTCTTTCGAAAATATCTTATAACGTTGAGCAAGTCACTAATGCTGCAACGGAGTCGTTAAAAATTAGTGTCAGGGAAGGCATGACTGTGATCGGTTTGCTTGTGTACCTGTTGTATCTCAATTGGCAATTAACTTTAGTGTTTGCCGCCGTGTCCCCATTTATTGCGCTCGTCGTGGCTGTTGCCTCTAAACGTTTTCGCCGTTTAGGTCACCGTATTCAAGATTCCATGGGAGAAGTAACCCATGTAGCGTCTGAAAACGTACAGGGTGTGCAGGTAGTGCGTATCTTTGGTGGCAGCGATAAAGAGCGCCACCGTTTTGAGCAAGCAAGTGGGCAAAACTTGCGTCAGAGCTTGAAGATGGCAACCACTGAAGCGCTGAGCACACCCATTGTACAGCTCATTGTTTCGAGTGCTTTAGCGCTCCTGATATTTCTCGCGTTACACCCGCTAATGAGCACCGGTATGAGTGCGGGGCAGTTTATTGCCTTTATTACCGCCGCCGGTTTGATCGCTAAACCCTTGCGCTCGCTAACTGAAGTTAATGGCGCAATTCAGCGAGGTATTGCTGCTGCGCAGAGTATCTTTGAACTCATTGACGAGGAAACAGAGAAAAATAGTGGTTCGTTAGTGAGTGAGCGAGGTGAAGGTCGCTTGCAACTGCAGAATTTAAGTTTCTCTTACCTGCCCAATAAACCGGTATTGACCAACCTTAATCTGTCGATCGCTCCTGGACAAACAGTGGCTTTTGTCGGTAAATCGGGCAGTGGTAAGTCTACCTTAGCAAATTTGTTGCCTCGATTTTATGAGCCAACTTCAGGTGATATCTTGCTGGATGGTCAATCCCTTGCCGAGTATGACTTAGCCTCATTACGAAGCCAGATTGCATTAGTGACGCAGAGTGTAGTTCTCTTTGATGGCACAATTCGAGACAATATTGCTTATGGTGCCATGCCTAATGTGAGTGAGGAAGATATTCTTGCCGCCGCGGAAGCCGCTCATGTAATGGAATTTGTGGCCAGAATGAGTGACGGCTTGGACACGGAAGTGGGTGAGAAAGGCACTAAATTGTCCGGTGGGCAACGTCAACGTATTGCTATAGCGCGGGCTATTCTTAAAAATGCTCCAGTGCTTATTCTTGATGAGGCAACATCGGCTTTAGATACTGAGTCGGAGCGGCATATTCAAGCGGCATTGGAAAATGTGATGCAAGGACGAACCACTTTGGTTATAGCACATCGGTTATCGACCATAGAGTCAGCAGACCAGATTGTGGTGATGGAACAAGGTCAGATCATTGAGCAAGGGACTCATAAGGAGTTATTGGCCATGGGACGTACCTATGCCGGTTTATATAAAAAACAGTTTAGTGAAACTGCAGGGTCCTCAAAAGAAAGTACTGGAGATATTGAATGAAAATCCATATGCCACGTTTTGATAAAGCTCAGGTACTTGTGGTTGGTGACCTGATGCTTGATCGTTATTGGCAGGGGCCGACTTCACGCATCTCTCCTGAAGCGCCTGTACCTATTGTAAAAGTGGAACAGCATGAAGATCGTCCCGGTGGGGCAGCAAACGTCGCCCTTAATGTCACAGCACTAGGTGCCGGTGTTTCACTGGTAGGGTTGGTAGGTGATGATGAGGCGGGGGTAGCGCTTGAAAAACAGTTGCAATCGGCCCGTGTACACTGTGCTTTTTCTAAGGCGGAGAATGAGCCGACAATTACTAAGCTACGCGTGATTAGTCGCCATCAGCAATTGATTAGGTTGGATTTTGAAGAACCTTTTTCCCATGACTATAGTGAGCAGCTAGCCAATGCTACTTCGTCTCTTTTAGAGAATGTTGGTGTTTTGGTGCTGTCTGATTATGGGAAAGGGACGTTATCTGATTGTCAGAGCCTGATTCGTGACGCTAAAAGTAATAATGTAACTATATTGGTGGATCCTAAAGGGTGTGATTTTAGTCGCTATAAAGGAGCCACACTGCTAACGCCCAATCTTTCTGAATTTGAGGCGATTGTTGGTGTTTGTAAAACAGAAGAGGAGTTGGTCACACGAGGTCAGGCACTCGTTAAAGAGTTGGACCTTGAAGCGTTACTGATTACTCGCAGTGAACAGGGCATGACACTCATTCGTGCTAATAAAGAAGAGTTACATTTTCCTGCACGTGCTCGAGAAGTGTTTGATGTGACAGGTGCGGGGGATACCGTCATCTCAACGTTAGCGGCTGCATTGGCTTCAGGTGAAGATCTCCCTAATGCCGTTGCGCTATCTAATATTGCTGCCAGTATTGTTGTTGGTAAGCTGGGTACAGCGGCGATTAGTGCGCCAGAACTTCGTCGAGAGGTTAGCAAGGAGCAAGGTGCAGAGAAAGGGGTCGTGACTGAAGAGCAGCTACTTATAGCCTTAGCTGATGCTCGAGCGGCAGGGGAGTCCATCGTTTTCACTAATGGTTGCTTCGATATTCTTCATGCTGGCCATGTAGGTTATTTGGCGCAAGCCCGTGCTCAAGGTGATCGTCTTGTATTAGCGATAAATAGCGATGAGTCAGTGAGTCGTCTCAAAGGCCCAGGTCGGCCTATTAACCCTGTCGAACGGCGAATGGCCGTTCTCTCCGGTTTAGAGGCGGTGGATTGGGTGCTTTATTTTGATGAAGACACACCTGAACGCTTATTAGAACGGGTTCGTCCTGATGTACTTGTTAAAGGCGGTGATTACGGTATTGAAGGCGTTGTAGGTGGGGAATTTGTGCGTGGCTATGGCGGTGAAGTCAAAGTACTGTCATTTCTTGATGATTGCTCGACAACGGCAATAGTAGAAAAAATTCAGCAAGATAGCGACGCATAAACCGTAAAGGGTAGGAACGCTATCTTCGGTTGATAGCGTTCTCTGCTGCAGCTATGTTCTTGCGTAAATGGTCAGGGTTGATGGTGCCAATAATCGCGGATGTTACGCCTGGATGAGCAAAGATATAGTCAAAACTGGCTTGTACAGGGTCTCCGTTTGAAGCCGCACAAATATGCCCTGATGCGAGTGCCTTTTTTAGTAAAATACCTTTGTTATTTTGTGCAGCATAATCAAGCACAGGTTCCTCCTCTGTGTGATCTAAGTTATACGTGACCATTGCACAATCTGATTGTTGCAGCGCTAAAAGTCCACCCTCGATAGTTTTGGTCGACATCCCGCTTGCGCGTATCTTTCCTTGAGCTTTTAACTCATTTAACGCTTGAAGTGTGCCGTAGCGCTCTATGATTTCTACATCATTACCGTCGGAATGGATTAGCAACATATCAATATAATCGGTATCAAGGCGTTTTAAGCTACGTTCTACACTAAATTGCAGATGTTCAGGGGTGAAAATATAGCTGGATTGACCTGTTGAGTTATCAAACTCTTCGCCTGCTTTTGAACAGATAATCCAGTCTTGCCGCTGTCCTTTGAGTAACTTACCTAAACGCTCTTCACTATTTCCATAAGCGGGCGCTGTATCGATTAAATTAATCCCTAACTTTTTAGCTAGAGCAATAAGATCGCTGGCTTCCTTATCGCTAGGCAATACAAAATGTGTAGGATATTTTACGCCCTGATTTCTGCCGAGCTTGACGGTTCCCAAGCCAAGGGGGGAGATATTTAAACCCGTATTAGCCAACTGACGTTTTAGCAAAATAGAGTCTCCCAAACAGGCTCTGCGGTTTCAGGTTTTGGCAGTATTTGTAGGGGCTGTAAGCTATTACTTTCTACTGTTTGGCTAGGTTGATCACATAAAGATAATACTTGATCGGCAAGGTCGGGAGAGAGCGCTAGTTTAGTGGGCCAAGCCACAATACAGTTACCTACTTTTTCTGCATAAGCGGAATCTGGCCTTACCAGTGCTGATTGTTTAGGTTCTGCACGGTTAATATGGAAAGCGGCCCATTCTGCTTTAGATAGATCAACCCAAGGCAGCAGTGTGGCAAGCTCCTCTTTCGCGAAGGCTATCTGTTCTTGCTCTGTACGGTCCATGCCTGTTTCTGCGACGTTACCCCCTAAATACCATATATGTTTACCATCTTTACAGGGGTGCGTTGTGATGGTTGCGACTGGTTTACTGCCGGTGCCAATACAGTGGGCATAGGTTGGTAGGTCGTATTGGTGTTTGACCATTACCATATGCAAAGGGCGACGCTGCATTTCGGGTTGGCGGATATCTAGTGTTTTAGCTAGTGCTTCAAAACCTTCACCTGAAGTGAGTACTAAATTATTAGCTTCTAAGTGGAGATTTTGGGTAGGAAAGAAAATTCCTTTGATGGTTTTACCGTCGCTCTTAATCTGAGCGTTAGTGATATCGGCCTGATAGATTCTATTTTCTACTGGTTGGCGTAGCTTGTTGATGACACTAGGGATGTCTAAAACCAGCTCATTTAGACGATATAGCGAACCTTTGAACTGTTTGTTTTTGAATACCTGTGGGCGCTCATTAGCGGAAACTTCTTCAACCCTCCCTCTAAAAGCTTTGGTCGCAAAGAATGTTGTCATGCGAGAGCCAAGAGAGCCTTTTGACCACATATAGTGGGCATCTGAAAGGATATTTACACCGTTTAGGTTGATCTCACCTTGGCCATCTAAGCAGTCACGCCAGCGTTGAGGCATCTCTTTAATTGTATTTGAGGCCTGTGTCAGAACACCGCTCAGTGCGTATTTGGTGCCGCCATGAATAATGCCTTGAGAGCGTATTGATTGCCCTCCACCTAAGGTGCTTTTTTCCAGCAAAATAGCATTAAAACCTGCGTTAACTGCACGATTTAATGTCCATAGGCCCGCGATACCGCCACCTATAATAATTAGGTCAAGCTTTAGGGTGTTCATAAAAGGCTTCGTTGCAAAAGTTTAGTGGGTCATTATAGGCAAGTGCAGGGGGCGCTGGCTAGGTTATCAGGATTGATGAGAAAAATGACTTAAGGTATAGAAACCATGTAAGCATGATATAATTGCTGTCTTTTGTTTGTGGCTGAAAAACTGTAATGAATCGTCTGCTCTATACCTTTTTATTTTATCTCGCGCTGCCTTTTATTTTAGGCCGGTTATGGTGGCGAGGTTTGAAGGCACCCGCTTATAGAGAGCGCTGGCTAGAACGGTTGGGTTTGTTTAAACCTAAAAACAAGATGGGCAAGCAGCCGCTCTGGATTCATGCTGTTTCTGTCGGTGAGGTTCTAGCTATAGTGCCTCTGGTTAAGCTGATTCAGGCGCGTTATCCAGATATACCTATTGTGATGACAACTATGACGCCGACAGGGGCTGAACGAGTAAAGGTAAATTTTGCTGATACTGTGACCCACTACTACTGTCCATATGATCTTCCTTGTGCTCTCAAACGTTTTATTAAAAAGCTAAATCCTCGGGCCTGCGTAATTGTAGAAACTGAGCTATGGCCGAATCTTGTTAATAGTTGCGCACACAGTGGTATTCCTTTACTGGTTGCGAATGCACGGTTGTCTGAACGCTCAGCTAGAGGTTATATGCGATTTAGTACATTGGCGCGGCAGATGTTAGAACAGATCAATATGATAGCCGTACAAAATGAGATTGATGGCCAACGGTTTTTAGATTTAGGTCTGCCTTCTCGCTCTATGTCGGTCACTGGGTCAATCAAATTTGATGTTAAAGCGCCAGAAGGAAGTGAACGTTTGGCCTACGCATTGCGCCAGATGTGGGGCGAATCACGGAAAGTCCTCATTGGTGCGAGCACCCATGAGGGAGAGGAATCAGAATTGATTGCGGTTTATCAGCAACTACTATCCGATTACCCCGATCTTTTATTAGTGGTTGTGCCGCGTCATCCTGAACGTTTTGATCGGGTAGCAGAGCTAATTAAGCAAGCGGGTCTGAAATTAGCGAGGCGTAGTTTAGGGCAGCAGCCGGAGAGTCGCACCCAAGTTTATCTGGGCGATACTATGGGAGAGTTAATGAAACTATTGGCTGCTGCAGATATCGCTTTTGTTGGCGGCAGTTTGGTTGAGCGTGGCGGACATAACCCACTGGAACCTGCGGTGTTAAAAAAGCCCGTTATTATGGGACCACACTATTTTAACTTTCAGTTGATCTGCGACTCTCTTCAGCAAGCTGGTGGCTTAACGGTTGTGAGTGATGCCGATGGACTTGCTGGCGAGCTAAGGCGTCTGTTAGACGATACGGAGCGGTTGAGCAGCCAGGGGCAGGGAGGGTATCAATTTGTTATGCAAAATCAGGGCGCATTAGAGAAACTATACGCCCTGACGGATGAATACTGCTTAAAGGATTAAGCGTTTTCTGACGTTCGGCGATCCATCTCTTCACATAACCAGTGGCCGATAAAAATATGAGCTTCTTGGATGCGTGCGGTTTCATCGGATGGTATACGGATGAGCTGATCAGCAATCTCATTGAGTTGGCCGCCATGAGAACCCGTCCAAGCCCAGGTTTTGCAACCTATTTCAGATGCTGCTTTGATGGCATCAATAATATTTGCGCTATTACCTGATGTAGATATACCAATGATGAGATCTTCTGGTTTAGCTAATGCTTGAATTTGGCGGGTAAAAACAGTGTCAAAGCTGTAATCATTACTATGGGCGGTCAGTATTGATGTGTCTACCGTCAGGGCGATGGCTGATAAAGGCTTTCTTTCGGCTTTGTAACGAACAACAAATTCGGCGGCTAAATGTTGGCTGTCAGCTGCGCTACCGCCATTGCCCATAAAAATAAGTTTACCGCCTTTTTGAAGGCAAAGATCGATCTGCTCTACCAGTTGCTCGGTTTCAGCTTTGATTGTTTGTAGTTTGTTAAAGGTATCGAAGTGGCGCTGCAATGCATTATCAAATGACATGTTTATGCCCCTGCCAAATCAAATTCAAGGGTCTCGCCCGCTTGTTCACTAAATGCGCGGGTCAGGAAGGGACTGAGTTGCTCTCCATTACTGTCTAATACCCAGCTGGCTTGTTCCGCATCATAGTCAAAATGGTAACCGCCGCTTTTAGTGGCAAGCCAGAGCTGTTTAACAGGAGCTTGTCGGGTGAAAATAAGCTGAGTTTTGTTTTCGCAGATAATGGTCAGTATGCCACCACCTTGTAGTACATCTATATCTGTTTCAGCTTCATCTAGAATCTCTTCAATTTGTTCTAAGGTTGCGTCAACACGATCGTTAAATTCACTCTCAGTCATTTCTCACTCCGGCTAGTTAAAGCCTTCAAACATGGGCTATGGCATAGGAGTATATCAAGCTAAACTGAAAATCCGAAGAATGATTCTCATTATACCGTCGTGTTTCTGCCTGCATTTAGCTAAAAAAGGTTATTTTATTTGTCTTTAAATAAGGTTTTTTTAACTAAATTTGAAAACGGTTTTATGAATATTTCTGGTTATAGGTATAATCGATAGATTATGCCGTTTATTTGGGGAAAGCTGCTGTGAAAGCACAGACGAAATGTATTGGGTTGGTCATGTTGTTAAGCTTACTTATCTTGGGTGGTTGTGGTCAAAAAGGCCCTTTGTATCTGCCTAGTGAAGAAGCAGATAAAAATTCACAGCAGAAATAGAATGTTAAGAGATTTTTAATGGATACATTTGAGTATAGAAACGAACAGCTTTGCTGTGAAGAAGTGGCTTTGACGCAAATTGCTGAAGAGTTTGGCACCCCAACCTATGTTTATTCAAGAGATGCACTAGAACGCGCTTATCTTGCTTATGCAGAAGCTTTAGAAGGGCGAGATGCTCTCGTATGCTATGCAGTAAAAGCGAATTCTAATATTGCAGTATTGAATGTATTAGCTCGTTTAGGCGCTGGTTTTGATATTGTTTCTGCAGGTGAGCTTGAACGGGTTTTAAGAGCGGGTGGCGATGCTTCTAAAGTCGTTTTTTCAGGGGTAGGCAAACAGCCTTACGAGATTATTCAAGCGCTTAATGCGGGGATCCGCTGTTTTAATATTGAGTCAGAAGCTGAATTAGTTCGTGTTAATGATGTGGCTGCTGCTGAAGATAAAATTGCCGCTATATCATTTCGTGTAAATCCTGATGTTGATGCGGGTACACACCCTTATATATCTACAGGGTTAAAAGATAATAAATTTGGTATTGATATTAATGAAGCTGTACGGATTTATAAGCGTGCAGCAGAGATGAGCAATGTTGATATTGTTGGTATGGATTGCCATATCGGTAGTCAGTTGACTGAAGTTGCGCCATTCTTGGATGCTCTTGATCGTGTTTTGGTTTTAGTTGATAAGTTGGCTGAAGAAGGCATTAAGGTTAAACATTTAGATTTAGGTGGGGGACTTGGTGTTTGTTATACCGACGAAGAACCGCCTACTCCGCAAGAGTATATCGCTGCTGTTTTAGAGAAATTAGGTGATCGTGAGTTAGGGTTGATTTTTGAGCCGGGCCGTTCGATTGCTGCAAATGCTGGCGTGATGCTAACGCGAGTTGAGTTTTTGAAGTGCACGGATGAGAAAAACTTCGCCATAATTGATGGCGCAATGAATGACCTTATACGCCCTGCGCTATACAGTGCTTATCAAGATATTATTCCAGCCCTTTTGCGGGAGGGTGGAGAAACTAAATCTTGGGATCTAGTGGGCCCGGTTTGTGAAACGGGTGACTTTTTAGGTAAAGATCGCGCTCTAAATTTAGAGCCAGGTGACCTGTTGGCGGTTTGCTCTGCCGGTGCTTATGGTTTTGTGATGGCATCTAATTACAACAGCCGTGGTCGCCCAGCTGAAGTGATGGTTGATGATAGTCAGCACTATCTTATTCGGAAACGTGAAACTTTGACGGATCTTGTTAGAGGTGAGCAACTTTTACCTAAAGATCGTTAGGAGCTTTATCTATGTTAGTTCGTTTCACTAAAATGCATGGGTTAGGTAATGACTTTATGGTGCTGGATCTTGTTACTCAGCGTATTAAAGTGACACCTAAACTTGTAAAAAAGCTCAGTGACCGGCACTTAGGTGTTGGTTTTGATCAGCTACTCATTGTTGAGCCGCCGACAGAGCCCGATGTTGATTTTCGTTATCGGATTTTTAACCAAGATGGCTCGGAGGTTGAAAACTGCGGTAATGGCGCTCGCTGTTTTGCTAAGTTTGTGCGTGATAAACGGCTTACAGGTAAAACGACTATTACTGTGCAGACGGCCAATGGACGTGCACAACTGAAGGTTCATCCCGATAAAAAGGTTGAAGTGGATATGGGGGCGCCTATTCTTCAACCGGAGGCTATTCCATTTGTAGCTAATCAGCAGGCAATTACCTATTCCGTTGATCTGGATGTGAAAGGTGAGACACAGACTGTTGAGCTGAGTGCTGTTTCTATGGGTAACCCTCATGCTGTTTTGTTGGTTAATAGTACAGATGAAGCCCCGGTAGAAGTCTTGGGGCCGCTTTTGGAGGCTCACCCACGGTTCCCAGCCAAAGCTAATATTGGCTTTATGCAGGTACTTAATCGTAATGAAGTTAATCTACGTGTATTTGAGCGTGGCGTAGGGGAGACCCAAGCCTGTGGCACAGGTGCCTGTGCAGCCGTTGTTGCAGGGGCATTGCGTGGTAAGCTTGATATGCCAGTTACTGTTCATCTACCTGGTGGTGATTTGCAAATTGAATGGCATGGTGAGGAACAGCCCGTTATTATGACTGGGCCTGCAACAACAGTTTTTGAAGGACAGGTTTTTATATGAGTGATCAATTAGAACAGCTGACAGAGGCAAAGGTTGCTGATTTTTTACAGCAGAATCCGGACTTTTTTACTCGTAATGCTAAGTTGCTAGAAAAGTTATATGTACCTCATGATACAGGTCGAGCTGTTTCGTTAGTCGAGCGCCAGACGACTGTATTGCGCGAGAAAAATCAGAATCTTACGTCACATCTTTCAGATCTGATCGATATTGCTCGTCATAATGATGTTCAGTTTGAAAAAACTAAACGCATGGTACTTGCCTTGCTCGAATCTGAAACATTAGATGATATAGCTGTCGCTATTGATGAAAGTCTTTGTCAGGATTTTGCGAGTGATACAACCTCATTGATTTTATTTACCCATAAACCTTTGGATGTCAATAATTTGCGTCTGATGGATCAAGATAGCGCTAGTGTTATCAGTGGGTTGATGAGTACCAATCTTCCGAGCTGTGGACAATTAAGTAAGGCTGAAAACGAGTTTATTTTTGCGGCTGACGCGATCAAAGTGCAATCTGCGGCGGTAGTGCCTTTAGTTCAGGGAGAGGCTTTAGGTTTATTGGCTGTCGGTAGTTTTGATCCTAATTATTTCACAAGTAGCCAAGGAACTGTTTTGCTTAGTTACGTTGGTGAAGTGTTAAGTCGTGTTGCTTATCGGATTATGCGCCAACAGGAATATTAAATTTTCACACAACAAGATGGAGAAGATAGTTTGAAGGAAGCTCAGCTTGAGCAGTTTTTGCACTATCTCTCTACTGAAAAGCAACTGTCTCATCATACGCTGGATAACTATGCACGTGATCTTGCAAAGTTTAGTGACTTCATTGATGAGCAGGACCTATCTCAGTGGGCTGATGTAGAAGCCAAACACGTTCGCCAGTTTGTGGCTAAAATTCATCGGCAGGGGCTATCTGGCGCTAGTATTCAACGGGCGCTGTCTGCTACGCGTAGTTTTTATCGTTTTCTTGCCCGAGAGCGCCTAGTCGAGCAAAACCCTGCGCTTGCGGTTCAGGCGCCAAAATCATCACGTAAACTTCCTAGTACACTGGATGCAGATCAGATGGTCCAGTTATTAGATATTCCTATTATTGATGCAGTATCTGCTAGAGATACTGCAATTATGGAGTTGATCTATTCATCGGGTTTGCGTATCTCTGAACTTGTTAGCTTAGATATGCATAGTATCGATTTAGCGGACCATAGCTTAAGAGTTACCGGTAAAGGCAGTAAAATGCGTATGTTGCCTATTGGCGGTAAAGCGATTGCGGCGATTGATCGCTGGTTGGATTATCGGCATGAGCTGGCCGATTATAGCGAGAGTGCGCTTTTTGTTAGCAAACGGGGTAGTCGTATCTCGGTTAGGGCCGTGCAGCAGCGTATGGATTACTGGGGTAAACGGTTAGGGCTGCAAGGCAAAGTTCACCCTCATCGCTTGAGACATAGTTTTGCGAGTCACATGTTGGAATCCAGTGGAGATCTACGTGCTGTGCAAGAACTTTTGGGGCATGAAGATATCTCCACGACCCAGATCTATACTCACTTAGATTTTCAGCATTTAATGCAGGTTTATGAAGGTGCGCATCCTAGGGCACATAAAAAGGCAAAGAAATGATTAAATGTATTACCTTTGATCTTGATGACACTTTATGGGCTGTTGATCCCGTTATAAAACAGGCCAATCAGACAATGTTTGATTGGTTGGCTCAATATGCGCCTGCGTTTACTCGCTGCTATCAGTTAAAGGATTTAGCCCTATTAAGAACGATTGTTTTGTCGGAACAGCCTGATATTGCCCATAGTGTGACTCAAATTAGAATGGCTCAATTACGCTTTGGTTTAGAGAAGGCGGGCTATTCGGCGCAAGATGTTGAGTTATTAACAGAGCAAGCCTTTGATGTTTTTTTACATGCGCGCCAGCAAATTAGTTTTTTTGAACATGCCCGCGAGATGTTGTCGGCGTTAAAGGAACAAGGTTATTTACTGGGTGCGTTAAGTAATGGGAATGCAGATATACATAAAGTGGGTTTGTCAGATCTTATGGATTTTCAGTTCAAAGCCGATGATGTAGGTGCGATGAAGCCCCACCCGCTCATGTTTGAGCAGATGTTAGCGTATACAAACTTGCGTCCCGAGCAAGTTGTACATGTAGGTGACAACCCAGAGCATGATATTGTGGGAGCTGAAGCCGCAGGTTTGTGGACAATCTGGGTTAACCTGAAGCAAGACGCTCATATCCCAAATGCCAGCAAAGAAGTAAATTGCTTGAGTGAAATAGTGGTAAAAGTTGAAGAAATTAGTGAGGAGGCTGTTAATAAGGTGGTTTTGTAAGTATCCATTCCAAATGGATTATAAAGTACAACCTGTTGTCCTATCCTTTTTTAATGTCAGTTTTCTTACTTTACTGTGAACAATTTATTAATTCTTTTGTCTTAAGTGCAGTTTCCTATAAAATGAGCTCCACTTTAGTGCACCAAAGGCAGCGGTACGTTGCTAACTTCAGACTCGGGGTATGGTGTATTCTTTCTAGCTATTTGAATTAAATGGATTATTGTAATGCAGTCATTTGCAATGCTAATGCTACGCTCTCTGTTTTATTTATTATTTATTGTGGGTGTAGTGCACGTTTTTTCAATGGAAGGCTACTCCCAATTGAGGAACAGTGATTATGGTGAGCATTCGACCACTGAATATATGCATGACGCGTTTGCATTTATTAGCTGTGTGGTGTTTTTTATAGCGGCAAAATTAAGCCAGTCGCTCAGGCCTGCACTTGTAGTGGTGGCGACATTAGTTGGTTTAATGCTGATCCGAGAATTTGACGCATTTCTGGACGATAACTTTTTTGATGGGGCTTGGCAGGTATTAGTTTACAGTTCTATCGCAGCGTCGGCATTTTACTTGTTTAAGCAGTCTTATCCCATCAAGGAGTCCTTGATTGAATTTTCCCGTTCTGCCAGTGCTGGTATTTTTCTGAGCGGGATTCTGGTTGTTTTGGCCTTCTCAAGATTGTTTGGCCGAGGTTCGTTTTGGGAAGCTGTCATGGGTGATGGTTATGTGCGAGTGGTAAAAAATATAGCGGAAGAAGGTACAGAGTTAATGGGTTATTCGTTGCTGGTTATCGCAGCAGTGGAACTTTTGTGGCAAGTAATTAGCAAAAGACGAGCGGATAAGGTTTAACAAAGACTCAGCAGATGGGCATAAAAAAAGCGTGGTATGAAGTGACCCCCAATAGTTGGACAACCAACTCTGGGGGTTTTTATGGCAAAGTACAGCAGAGCATTTAAAATTGCTGCAGCTAAACAATACCTTAACGGTACATCTTCCCTATCATTGGGAGCTGAACTAAACGTTCCCGCTTCTCTGATTCGTTACTGGACTCAGATTTACCGGTTTCATGGTGAGACCGCTTTTCAACCTCCCATCTCCCCTTATTGCGCACAAGATAAACTTCGCATGCTTAATAAAATGTGGGCAGAACAATGGTCTTTAGGTTATACAAGCGCATACTACAATCTCGTATCCCCTGGTACTCTCTATGTTTGGCAGCGCCGCTATAGGTCTTCAGGCATAAAGGGATTAGAACCCAGTAAACGCGGAAAAACGTTTATGACACAACAGTCGTCACCCCCTCAGTCCTCAAAAATTAGTGAGATGACGCCCGAGGAAATGCAAAAAGAGCTTGAATACCTTAGAGCGGAGAACGCTGTTCTAAAAAAGTTAGATGCCTTGTACCTGAAAAAACAATCTCAAACCAAGAGAAAGCGTTAATCGTTCAGGAACTCAAGGCGACATTTAAGCTGACGCTTCTTTTGAAAGCGTGTGAGTTATCACGCAGTGTCTTTTACTATCAGTGTCAGGCGCTGCAGAAGCCTGATAATTACGCTCGAGAGAAAGTAGTGATTCGTCAAATTTTTGATGAACACAAGGGACGTTATGGCTACCGACGGATTCTATTGGCATTACGGGCTTTCGATATATGGTTAAATCATAAGACGGTACTGCGTCTGATGACGGCGCTGAAATTAAAGTCGATCGTTCGTCCTAAGCGCTATCAGTCCTATAAAGGCGATATAGGAAAAGGAGCACCACATGTACTGCAGCGTAATTTTGATGCGCAGAAGCCTAATGAGAAATGGGTAACGGATGTCACAGAATTTAATGTTAAAGGCCAAAAGATTTATCTGTCTCCAATCATTGATCTGTTTAATCGGGAAGTAGTGACGTATAGGACAGCAAAGTCTGCACGTTTACCGTTAGTTACAGATATGCTTGAGGAGGCCGTTGAGGGGCTTAAAGAGTGTGAGTGTCCGATATTTCACAGCGATCAGGGTTGGCAGTATCGAAATCCACTGACTCAGAAAATTCTTTCTGAGAGAGGTCTTACACAGAGTATGTCAAGAAAAGGGAACTGTTTGGATAATGCGGCCGCCGAAAGCTTTTTCGCCGTACTCAAAACAGAGATGTATCATCAACAAGAGTTTAAGAATGCAGACGACCTGATAAATCAGATCGACGAGTACATCGAGTATTACAATACAAAACGTATTAAAGTAAAACTAAAAGGCCTGACTCCGGTTGAATACCGCAAGCAGGCCTTATTAACAGCCTAATAAAAAAGTGTCCAACTTTATGGGGTCACTTCAGTATGCCACGCTTTTTTTATGTGTAACAGTTTATGTCGCTGCAAATGTAGGTCAACGTAGGCTGTTATGGGGGCTTATCTGGACTGATGGTGACTTGATTTTTAATCGACAAGCTAAGGTCATTATTGCCTTTGCTATCTAGCTTAAAGAAATATCTCTAGCAGATCATTTAAGAATAAGCGGCCTTGTTGAGTCGGTACTAAGCGATTATGGGATGCGCTTAGTAGCCCTCTCTTTATTGCGCTATCGAGCAGTGGTGATAGTGTGGGTAGTGGGATACCTGTACGTTCAGAAAATAACTGTTTAGGTACTCCTTTATGTAAGCGCAGGGCGTTCAACATAAACTCAAAAGCACGATCACCTTGTTCTATAAGCTCATGACCTACCAGTCGGCTACTAGGTTGCATATAAGCTTTAGGTTGTTTCTGTTTCCAACGACGAATAATTTGTTGTTCTTCTAATAAAGTGATTTTGCCGTGGGCACCTGCCCCTATGCCTATGTAATCACCGAAGGTCCAATAGTTTAAGTTATGTTGTGATGGAGTATTCCCTTTAGTGTAAGCGGATATTTCATATTGTTCGAATCCTGCTTGTTGGATGTGCTGGAGCCCTTTTTCTTGAATGGACCATAGTGTTTCATCCACCGGAAGTTGAGGTGGTTTGGCATGAAACTCTGTATTTGGCTCGATAGTGAGCTGATACCACGAAAGGTGATCGGGTTGAAGATCAATAGCTTGCTGTAGATCGGCTAAGGCATCATCTTCTGTTTGGTTGGGTAAACCGTGCATAAGATCTAAATTCAGCTTAGGGAAGAGCTCACGCGCTAAGGCTGCTGCTTTTATCGCTTCGTCTGCACAATGAATACGTCCTAGGGCTGTTAGCTGTGAATCATTAAAGCTTTGGATGCCGATAGACAGGCGATTGATGCCTGCTTCTCTGTAGCCAATAAATTTATTTCTCTCAAAAGTACCTGGATTTGCCTCCAGAGTAATTTCTGCGTCGGTGCGGATAGGAATGATAGTGTGGATTTTCTGTAGTAAGTGTTTATAGCTATCGGCACTGAATAAGCTGGGGGTTCCTCCACCAATAAAGATACTCTGTATCTCACGGCCTTGGGCAAATTGGCGCTCGTCATTTAAGTCATCAAGCAGTGTTTTAATATAACCGGCTTCGGGTAAAGCCTCACGCTGAGCATGGGAATTAAAGTCACAATAGGGGCATTTCTGCACACACCATGGTACGTGTATATAAAGTGAGAGTGGTGGGAGTAGAAGGCTCATAGGAGATATTAATCGCTCAGTTCGATGTTTTAATCGATGCTAAATAAGGAGCTATCGTCTTTTTGAGCAGTGCTACAGCTTGCCCACGGTGACTGACTTTGTTTTTCTGTGTTGGGCTTAGTTGAGCTGATGCGCTATTTAATTCAGGCACCCAAAACAGCGGATCATAACCAAAGCCTTGTTCTCCGCATTCTTTTTCAAGAATGATGCCGTCCCAGGTTCCTTGGCAAATTAAAGGGGTGGGATCGGTTGCATGGCGCATAAAGGCAAGTACACAGCGAAAACGTGCGCTGCGTTGCTCTGCCCCTAAACCAGTTAGTTTTTCTAATAGCAATGCATTATTTTTTGCATCGTTGGCATCTAAACCTGAGAAACGGGCAGAATAGATTCCCGGGGCTCCATTGAGGGCATCGACTTCAAGACCTGAATCATCTGCTAGTGCAGGTAAACCGGTAATTTTTGCGGCATGACGGGCTTTTAAAATTGCATTTTCAACAAAGCTTTGACCTGTTTCGTCGGCATCGGGGACATCAAATTGGGCTTGTGGAATGACTTCTACATTGAGTTCACTTAGTGCGTGGTTGAACTCATTTAGTTTCCCTTTATTTCCACTAGCTAAAACAATCTTCTGGACCATGTTTGCTGCCTTTTTCTTATGTAGCGCTTTTAATTAAGTGGGGGTATACAAAAAAAGTGTGCATGATATGCACACTTTTTCATGACCTTTAGTGAAGTTTAGTCTTCGTAAAAACGTTGTTCAAACTTAACCGTGAAGGCGGGTTGATTTGGATCGGGCTGTACATCTAGAGCCAAACGAAAGACTTGGCTGTTGGTGAATCCAAAATGAGCTAAATAGTAGATTGCGCTACCTTCATCTATTTTTTTAAACGCTAGTTTCTGAGGTTGATCCGCCAGGTTAGTGGCTGTTCCGGTGACAACTGCTTGTACAGGTATTTTTTGATTGCCGTCAACTTTAAGAACTGAGACGTTGATTAATGCTCTGCGTTTGCTTCGTGATATGCCAATGTTTTTAGCAACATCAGGTTGTATAAAGGTGCTATTAAAGGCGTTGTAATGTATCTCATAGTTTCCATGGGATACATATTGATCTGCAAATAGCGGTTGGCTGATTAAAGTGACCACTGCTAGTAGTGTCGTAACTGCCCATTTAGCTAGTTGATTCATAATTTCCCCATTTATTTTGTGATTCTATAAATAGCAATTTCACCCAGCATATTTGGCCATAGATGAATCCACCAACGATGCTGGTGTTCATTATCTACAACTGTTCGTTCCATGATATATATATTGCGTTCTACACATAGTCGCTCAAAGTCTTTAAATGTACAGAAGTGGGTATTGGGTGTGTTATACCAAGTATAGGGTAGGAACTTAGAAACAGGCATTTTTCCGCGGAATGCAAGGTAGCCTCGTGCTCGCCAATGGCCGAAATTTGGAAAAGTGACGATACATTCTTTGCCTATGCGCAGCATTTCATCAATGATTTCATCGGGACGCATCATGATTTGAATCGCTTGGGTCATGATGACGGTGTCAAAAGTATTATCTTTGATTGAGGCTAGGCCTTCCTCGATATCTTTTTCAATAACGTTAACGCCTTTGCCTATACATTCGGTAATGTTCTCTGGGCCTATTTCTAAGCCGTAACCTGATGCTTTTTTCTCGCTATGTAAATAGTGCAGAAGCTCACCATCACCACAGCAGAGGTCGAGAACTCGCTTTCCGGGCTCTACCCAGTCTTTAATTAAGTCTAAATCTGCGCGCATTATGAGGGCTCCTTGCTGGTCAGGCTGCTAGTATCAGCTTCTACCCGTTGCATATAGGCGTTAAAGACATCAAGGTAGCGAGGAATCGGGATTAAGAAAGCATCATGGCCTTGCGCCGCTTCGATTTCCGCATAACTAACCTGTTTATCGGCATCAACTAAGGCGTCCACAATCTCTCGTGAGCGTTCAGGAGAGAAGCGCCAATCAGTGGTAAAAGAGATCACCATAAATTTCGCTTTTGCTTTTGCCAGCACCTCAGACAAGGGCTTGCCCTCTGTAGCGGTTGGATCAAAGTAATCCAATGCTTTTGTCATAAGCAGATAAGTATTGGCATCAAATTCAGTAGAGAAGCGCTCTCCTTGATAGCGAAGGTAAGATTCCACCTCAAATTGAGGGGTGAAATCATAACTAATTTGACCTGATCGAAGTTCTCGACCAAATTTACTCCGCATACCATCATCAGAAAGGTAGGTAATATGCCCCAGCATGCGAGCGAGCATTAAGCCAACTTTCGGCACTTCATCTTGAGCATAGTAATGGCCATCATGAAACTGTGGGTCTTTACTGATTGCTTGTCTTGCCACTTCGTTAAAGGCGATATTTTGTGCAGAGAGCTTGGCTGCAGCGGCGATGACCATACAATGGCGAAGACGGTCTGGGTAATTGATCGACCATTGTAACGCTTGCATGCCGCCTAAACTTCCGCCGATAACGGCTGCAAATTGTTCGATCCCAAAATGGTCAGCTAAACGGGCTTGGCTCTCTACCCAATCATCAACGGTGATGATTGGGAAATCCGGGCCGTAAGGCTGACCAGTTTCAGGATTGGGTTGATTTGGGCCACTGGAACCATGACAACCACCAAGGTTGTTAAGGCCGATAACGAAAAACTTATTTGTATCTATCGCTTTGCCTGGACCTATAGCAGAATCCCACCAGCCGGGTTTTTTATCTTCGTGACTGTGGTATCCAGCAACATGATGGTTTCCAGAGAGTGCGTGGCAGATCAAAATAGCGTTGGAACAGTCTGCGTTTAGCTCGCCATAGGTTTCGACCATAAGGTGGTAGCTATCAAGTACTCGGCCGCAACTGAGTTGTAAGGGTTCATTAAAATCAATTTTTTGAGGTTGGACGATTCCAACAGAATCTTCTGGAATAACAGCTGGCATTTCTCAACTCGACTCTTTAAATACTATCTATCAACAGGCCATGTAATGACCTTAAGCTTATCCATTTTCTTTAGGCGAGCGTCACATCTCATAAAAGATGAGCAGGTGATTGAGAGGGATGTAAGATAATGCAGCCACGTTATTGAATCTCGATATTCAGTTGTTCAGGAATTTTCTTTGGTTGAGCTATTTTAACGCGTTTTTGACGTGCAAGCTCACCCTTGATAACACTTACTGCATTCTTAGCTACGCCAAACTGTTTAGCAAGGAATTTAATAAGATGAGCGTTTGCTTTGCCATCCACTGGGGGAGCGGTAATGCGAATTTTTAGGCTATCGCCATGTAAACCGTAGAACTCATCTTTACTTGCTTTAGGTTGTAAATGGCAGTTCAGTAAAAGGTTATCTGACTGCCATTGGTACCAGTTCATATTAATAGAGCAACCTGCCTAATTGAGACTGTAAAATTTGGATGACGATAAAGATTAGAATAGGCGATAAATCTAAACCACCAATAGGTGGGATCACTTTTCGGGCTAAAGAGAAGACGGGTTCTGTTAACTGTTGAATCAACTGAGGACCCGGATGGTAGCTTCCTGGAGCAATCCAACTGATAACTACAGAGGCTAGTACAGCCCAAAAGTAGATATTTAAGATAGCATCGATGACACCTACAACAGAATACATTGATAATTGTAGGATATTAGGCATAGCTAAGCCTGATACAAGAACAAGCAGAGAAACTACGGCCATCTTCACGGCGACAGCATAAAGCAGGGCCGAGGGATCAATTTTACCTATCCGTGGAATGATGCGACCTATCGCGATAATAGGAACATTGGTTAATTTGGCAATCGCTTGTGAAATCGGATTGTAGTAGTCAGCATGGGATACCTGTAACAAAAAGCGAAGGACAACGATAAATGCGTACATCTCGCCTAGTGTTCGGATAATCAAAATGATTGGATCCTGTGCCATGATAATTCCTATATGACTAAATTAAGTTAAAGAGAACAAGCCCCTGTTTTGCAACAGTATAAAAGTATAAGAGTATAGAAGCTTGTCTCATCGAGTTGAAATTTATATTAGGTTTCGTATGTTAATCTTTGCCCAGTTCTTCAGCCAGTTCAACTGAGCGATCATTACAGGCTTTCATTGCCGTATCAAACAGGTCCGGTAAGCCGCCCTCTATAAAACGTAATATAGCTTGCTCAGTGGTACCTTTAGGTGATGTGACACGACGACGGAGTTCAGCTGGATCTACATCACTATTTAAGGCCATTTTTGCAGCGCCGAGTGCAGTTTGTAGTGTAAGTTGAGTCGCTGTCTCATCGGATAAGCCTAAGTTTTTACCCGCAGCAATCATCGATTCCATCACTAGGAAGTAGTAAGCAGGGCCAGAGCCTGATACTGCGGTGACGGCATCCAGTTGTGATTCCTGTTCAACCCAAATTGCGATGCCTATAGCTTGCAGCACGGTTTCTGCTTGTAAGCGTTGTTCTGGGGAAACTTGATGGTTGGCGTATAGAGCACTCGCACCTGTTTTTACCAAGGCGGGTGTATTTGGCATGCAACGTACAATGGCAATGTCACTGCCTAGCCATTTATCAATACTTGGAGCAAGAATGCCGGCAGCAATAGAAACGATTAACGGTTTCTGTGTCTGAACTGTTGCTGCAATACCCTGTGCAACTGTCTTTAATACTTGAGGTTTAACGGCTAAGACAACTAAATCAGCGGCGGCTACAGCTGCATTATTATCTGATGTCGTGTGTAAGCCCTGCTTGGCAAGATCGGCTAAGCCTGTGATATCTGGCTCACTTGCCCATATCTTATCTGCTGGGTAGCCATTACTAAGTAAGCCGCCAATAATAGCACGAGCCATATTGCCAACACCGATAAATGCAAGAATGGGTTGTGAGTTCACAGTTAATTCCTTACTTATAAATTTAATGGGGTATTCATCTCAAATACAGAGCTTACTTTTACTAGTTTTTTGGCCGTTGACCAAAAATGGCAGTGCCTATTCTAACGATGGTTGCACCTTCTGCAATGGCTGTATCCATATCGCCAGACATACCCATAGATAATGTATCAAGGTGAGGGTAAACCGCTTGTAATTCAAGCTGTAAGGATTTCATTTTAGCAAAGGCTGCTTTTTGCTCATTAATATTATCGGTTGCTTTCGGAATAGCCATTAAACCTCGTAAACAGAGGTTAGGTAATCTGTGAATATCAGCGGCTAGAGTGGGTAACTCCTCAGGTAAACAGCCGGATTTACTCTCTTCCTCGCTAATATTAACTTGTATGCAGATATTCAGTGGTGGAAGTGCTGTTGGACGTTGCGCTGAAAGGCGCTGTGCTATTTTTAAGCGTTCTATTGTATGCACCCAGGTGAAATTTTCTGCAATCGCTTTGGTTTTATTGGATTGGATAGGACCAATGAAATGCCAACAGATATCGAGGTCAGTTAATTCTGCAATTTTATCGAGGCTCTCTTGTAGATAATTCTCACCAAAATTTCGCTGTCCCTGTTGATAAGCTTCTCTCAGATCTCCTGATGGGCGTGTTTTACTGACTGCGAGCAGGGTTATTTCACTGGCTGTTCTGTGGGCGTTTTGAGCGTTTATTTCCAATTGTTGGCGAACTTGAATCAGGTTCTCTGCTATTCTTGACATATATTTGTGACCTAAGCGATTGGATTGCGCGCGGCTTTCTGCTAGAACTAACATAAATAAAAGCAGCTCCGGTTTACAGGAACGTTATGGATATTACCGAACTTTTATCATTTACCGTACAGCAAGGCGCGTCTGACCTACATATTTCTGCTGGTATGCCTCCCA
The DNA here is from genome assembly GCF_965223595.1 of Neptuniibacter marinus. Taxonomy (NCBI): domain Bacteria; kingdom Pseudomonadati; phylum Pseudomonadota; class Gammaproteobacteria; order Oceanospirillales; family Oceanospirillaceae; genus Neptuniibacter; species Neptuniibacter marinus. Next base: position 502,268 of record NZ_OZ245004.1, read on the forward strand.
TTATTCGTGTTGATGGCGAGGTTCGTCGTATTAAACTTCCCTCTTTAGATCATAAACAGGTGCATACGCTGATTTATGACATTATGAACGATAAACAGCGTAAAGAGTATGAAGATACGCTTGAAACTGATTTCTCGTTTGAGGTGCCAGGTCTTGCACGTTTTCGTGTTAATGCGTTTAACCAAAACCGTGGTGCGGGCGCTGTTTTTCGTACAATCCCGAGTAAAGTATTGACGCTAGATGACCTCGATATGGGGAAAGTTTTCAGAGACCTATCTGAGCTTCCAAGGGGACTTGTACTTGTGACTGGGCCCACAGGTTCGGGTAAGAGTACAACCTTAGCGGCAATGATTGATTATGTGAACGACACCCGCGCCGATCATATTCTTACTATTGAAGATCCCATCGAGTTTGTGCACGAAAGTAAGAAATGTTTAGTCAACCAGCGAGAAGTGCATCGAGATACCCATAGTTTCGCAAATGCATTGCGCTCAGCGTTACGTGAAGATCCGGATATTATTCTTGTCGGTGAGATGCGAGATTTAGAAACTATTCGTCTTGCTTTAACTGCGGCAGAAACGGGGCATCTCGTCTTTGGAACACTACATACCACCTCGGCGGCTAAAACAATTGACCGTGTGATCGATGTTTTCCCAGCAGCAGAGAAAGATATGGTCCGCTCAATGTTATCTGAGTCGCTGATGGGCGTTATCTCCCAAACGCTATTGAAAAAACCTAAAGGGGGGCGTGTTGCTGCCCATGAAATTATGATTGGTACGCCTGCCATTCGTAACTTAATTCGTGAGGCTAAAGTTGCGCAGATGTATTCAGCGATACAAACGGGTGCTTCGTTTGGTATGAAGACATTGGATCAATCTCTGCAAGAATTGGTTCAAAAAGGTATGATATCCCGAGAAACGGCCCGAGAACGTGCAGCAAATCCGCAGCAGTTTTAAGTACGTGGCTTATCTGGAGTTTAGGAGAAGAGCGTGGATTTTACGCAATTACTGAAAGTAATGGTAGAAAGGGATGCTTCGGATCTCTTCGTGACTGCGGGTGCGCGTCCGACGATAAAGGTCGATGGTACGTTAAAGCCGTTAACTAAAGATACGTTAAAGCCGTCTCAGGCACGGGCGTTAGTCTATAGTACGATGAACGACAAACAGCTGGCCGAGTTTGAAGGTTCGCATGAGTGTAACTTTGCGATCAGTGCACCGGGTTTAGGTCGTTTCCGTGTGTCAGCCTTTTTTCAGCGAAACTCTGCCGGTATGGTCCTTAGGAAGATTAATAATCATATCCCCTCTTTAGAAGAGCTAAATCTCCCTCCTATTCTCCGTGATCTTTCCATGACAAAGCGCGGTTTGATTCTGTTTGTGGGGGGGACCTCAACCGGTAAATCTACTTCCCTAGCTTCAATGATTGATTACCGTAATACCAATCATCGCGGACATATCATTACGATCGAAGACCCGATTGAATATATCCATGAGCATAAGCAAAGTATTATTACTCAGCGTGAAGTGGGTATAGATACAGAATCTTTTGATACTGCGTTGAAAAATACGCTGCGTCAGGCTCCTGATGTCATTTTGATGGGGGAAATTCGTACGCGAGAAACGATGCAGCATGGTATTGTATTTGCTGAAACAGGTCATCTTACGTTGGCCACGCTACATGCGAATAATGCCAACCAAGCGTTAGATCGAGTGATTAGTTTCTTTCCAGCAGAACACCATGATCAGTTGTGGATGGATCTATCATTGAACCTGAAAGCGATTATAGCTCAGCAACTCCTACCGACTAAGGATGGTAAGGGACGTCGAGCCGCGATTGAGGTCTTGATTAACACACCTTTGATTCAAGACCTTATCCGTAAAGGTGAAGTCCATGAGATAAAAGAGGTGGTGAAAAAATCTACAAACTTGGGGATGCAGACGTTTGATCAGGCTCTTTTTGCGCTCTATAAAGATGGTGAAATTACTTATGACGTAGCTTTGGCCCATGCAGACTCACCTAATGATCTTCGCTTGATGATTAAACTCAATTCAGATACAAATCCGGGTTTAGGTGTGGATGATGGGCAGTCTTTCCATCTTCAGGAAGAGGAAGATTATCTTCATAATGAAGGTGATGCTAACGTCAGCGGGATGTAGCTTTTAATAGGTTGTATGTTGTAAAAAGCCGGCGTAATCACTCCGGCTTTTTTGTGTGTCACTTATATAACTTACAGGTCTAATTGGCTGAATAGACAACTTGGCCATTATGAAGCGTATTAGTTACTTTCCCTTTTAGAGGATGGTCCATAAACGGGGTGTTTTTGCCTCGGGAGTAGCTTGTTTCAGGTGTCAGCATCCATTCCGCTTTAGGATCGAAAATACATATGTCTGCTTTACGTCCAATGGCTAAATTACCTGCGTCTAAACCTAATATAGCCGCTGGCGCTAGTGTTAGTTTCTCAATCAGTTGTGGCAGGTCTAACATCTCTTGCTCTACAAGCCATAAAGATAAAGATAGTAAAGTTTCAAGCCCAATCATACCTGGCTCTGTATCAGCAAAGGGCGCTTCTTTTGCAGCTCGCTCGTGGGGCTGATGGTCGGAACAGATTGCTTGAATTGTGCCGCTTATTAAACCTTGGATCAAACCGGCTCTGTCCAATTGACTGCGAAGCGGAGGTATTAGGTGGAAATTATTATTGAAGCCATTAACGTTTTCATCAGTTAACAATAAATTTTGAATAGATACATCGGCAGTGACTGGAAGTCCTCTCTCTTGCGCTTCTGCGATCATGCGTACGGAGCGTTCACAGGAAAGCTGTCCAAAGTGTGCTCTTACGCCGGTTTGCTCTGTTAACAGCAAGCAGCGAGCGACTTCGACGGTTTCTGCAGACTCAGGGATACCATTGAGGCCCAGACGAGTACAAGTACTGTCATCATGCATACAACCACCCTGTGCTAACGCTGCATCTTGAGCTTGAAATACGACTAAGAAGTCATGAGTTGCTGCGTACTCTAAACAGCGGGTAAGCACAAGGGAGTTAGCAATAGCGTTGCGGCTGTTTGTAAAAGCTATGCAGCCTGAGGAGGCAAGTGCATGCATAGGTGAGAGTTGCTCACCCTCAAGTGCTTTTGTTAAAGCACCCATGGGATGAATCGTAAGTTTTCCAGCCTCTGTGCAGCGATCTTTAATGAGCTTGGCAACGGCGGGTGTGTCGATAATTGGATTGGTTGTGGGTGGGGTGATCATCGTAGTGATCCCACCGGCAACCGCTGCCATTGATTCTGTTTTTATAGAACCTTTCTGAGATGGGCCTGGCTCACGAGCGTGGGCGCATATATCAATTAAACCGGGGCAGACAATTTTATCACTGGCATCGATTAACTCATCAGCTACAAAGCCTTCAGGCGCTGTGTTTATGCTGGCAATATGACCATTAGAAATATAGAGATCAGTAATGCTGTCGATCTTATTGGCTGGATCGATGAGTCGTCCGTTTTTAATAAGGATATTCATGAATCTTATACCTCCGTCCCATTATTATTGGAACGGCTCTTTGTTTGTCCGCTTACAGCCATAGACATCACAGCCATTCTAACGGCAATGCCATTGGTTACTTGGTCGAGAATCAATGATCGATCACAATCGGCCACTGATGAGGCAATTTCGACACCGCGATTAATGGGGCCGGGGTGCATTACAACCGCATCTGGCTTAGCTAGAGCTAATTTATCCATAGTTAAACCGTACAGTTTGTAAAATTCACTTTCGCTTGGTAATAGCGCGCTATTCATACGTTCTTTTTGTAGTCTAAGCATCATTACTACATCTACATCTTTAATGCCTTGTTGCATGTTGGTGTAGACCTTTACGCCAAGACTTTCTATATGGTGAGGGAGTAAAGTATTCGGTGCAATGACGCGAATGTCCTCCACGCCTAATGTGCGGAGAGCGTGAATTTGTGAGCGAGCAACCCGTGAGTGCAGAATGTCGCCGACAATAGCAACAGATAGCGGCTCAAATGCACCTTTTGCTTGGCGAATGGTAAGCATATCTAACATTGCTTGGGTTGGATGAGCGTGGCGACCATCCCCTGCATTAATTACGGCAACGTCTGGGGTAACATGCTCCGCGATAAAATGGGCCGCTCCGCTGCTTGAATGGCGTACAACAAACATATCCGAGTGCATCGCATGGAGGGTCATTAAGGTGTCCTTTAATGTTTCCCCTTTTGATGTGGATGAGGTGCTTATATTGAGATTAAGTACATCGGCAGAGAGTCGTTTAGCCGCGAGTTCAAAAGTTGATAGCGTGCGGGTACTGGCCTCAAAAAATAGGTTTACGACGGTTTTTCCGCGTAACAGAGGAACCTTTTTTACCTGTTTGGCACCCAGATCTACAAAAGAGTCGGCGGTATCTAGAATTTCAGTTAACACCTCTCGAGAGAGGTGTTCCGTTGTAATGAAGTGTTTTAACTCGCCATCTTTAGTGAGTTGAACCTGACTAGGATCCGTGTGTTCAAGCATGATGTTCACTCAGTCTTTTGATCTGTTACGGATTTCCAGGGCAAGAGGCTCTGGACCGGTAAGTTTTACTATTTGATCTGGATTTATCACTAAGTTCCCGCCGATGATATCGGCTTGTATAGGAAGTTCGCGTTGTTGCAGATCAAGCAGTGTAATAAGGGTAACGGAGGCTGGGCGTCCGTAATCGAATAGTTCGTTTAGCGCTGCTCGGATTGTCCTACCGCTCATAATAACATCGTCGACGAGTAAAATGTGTCGGCCTTCTGTTGTGCAGGGAAGGTTAGATGGTTGAACTTTGGGGTTTAAACCCGCTTGATCAAAGTCATCACGGTGAAATGATATATCTAAAGTGCCAAGGGGGCTCTTGATGCCTAAGTCTTGATGCAGCTTTTGAGCTAGCCATGCGCCTCCTGTATGTATACCGATCATCAGAGGGTCAGTTTTGTTGTTTTTGGCTAGCAGATCGGTAAGTTCCTGCTTCATTTTATCTAGCAGTGCTGAGGTGTTAAGGGTGCTTGAGATCATATACTTCTTCCAAACGAGTATGGCTAGGAATGTGAATATCGCAATTAAACCAGCTTTCTAGAATAAGTTGAGCAGCAATTCCATCGACGGATTCTTTTTTGAAATTGTCGCTACCGCCTGCGGCGAAATGTATCTCTTTGGCTTCGGCGGTTGATAGACGCTCATCCATCAAGAAGCATGGAATTTTGTAGCGTTCATTTAGGCGGTTTGCAAACTTACGGGCACGGTAGGCCATATCGCTGATTGTCCCGTCATAGTTGAGAGGGATACCTACGATCAGAGCATCAGGAGCCCAATCTGAGATTATTTTGGCTAATTGCTCCCAGTTGGGGATGCCGTCTCTAGCTGCTATAGGTTCAAGTGGGGTCGCGGTGCCAGTAATGGATTGGCCCGTTGCTATACCTATACGTAAAGTGCCGAAGTCAAAGGCCAATGCCTGTTTAACAGAATTGCTCATTTATGCTTAAAACCTTAAAACAGTGGCTCAACTAAGTTGCGTTATAATGATCAGTCTTAAGCGTGCCCCGAATGTGTTGACAGTAGGTCAAGATCTACGCCTAAAATGGATGCTGCTGCCTGCAGCCGTTTACTTGCAGGCATATCGAATAGTATATCTGAATTTGCAGGGCAGCTTAACCATACATTATCAATCATCTCTTCTTCCAATTGATTCGGCCCCCAACTCGCGCAGCCTAAAGCGATTAAGTAATGATGATTGAAGTGGCCTTTTGCCGCCGCTTCTATTGATTCTGTTGATGTGCTGAGACAGATATCGTCGGCAATAAGATGGCTTGATGTCCACTCTAAAGGAGAGTTTGCTTTATGTAATACATAGCCTCGATCACTGTGGAGAGGGCCGCCGCTATAAATCTCTGTTTGTTGGTCAGGCAGTGAGGAGTAGGGTAGGTTGAGGTGTTTGCATAGTTCAATCAGGGTTAAACCAATAGGGCGATTAACAACTAAGCCAAGAGCGCCATACTCACTATGGTCGCAAATATAAGTGACGGTTTGTGAGAAGTTAAGGTCATTTAAATGGGGCATTGAAATTAAAAAATGATTACGTAAACAGTAGCATGAAGAGGTCATAGGTGAGGCTCATATTAAATGCACTGTATTAAGGCTTAGTATACGTATGCTTTTTTCTCAAATTTCCACGTACGAATTATCTCAAGAAGATCGGTGCTTTTTCTCATTTCTACAGGGAAGGGCTGGAAGGGAGCCGCCAGCCGCACGATGCGAATGGCTGCATCATCAAGAATGGGTTGGCCGGAGGATTCGAGTACCTCAATGCTTTTAACTGCACCATCAGGCTTTATCGCTACTAATAGGCGCAAACTACCATACATTTTGTTACGCCGTGCCTCTTCTGGGTAGTGTAAATTACCAATGCTTTCTATCTTCTTACGCCAATTTTCTAAATAGAGGGCGTCTTCTCTTTTCTTTGTAGAGGCGGAGGTCAGTCGTCTAATTTTGGGCTGCTTAGCCATGAGTTGACGATGATTATCTATCTCGGCTTGTAAGCTCGCTATCTCTAAGCTCCGAGCGAGTAGTGAGGTTGAGCCTACCGGTGTTGCTGGTGCCGGTTGTTGCGTTTGTGGTTTTTGTGATTTTTTTGCAATTTTCTTCTGACTCGGTTGAGTTGTGGTAACGACTTTTTTCTTCACCTGACTTGTATGTAGAGGTTTCTTTTGTTCTTTAGATACAGTCTTTTTCTCAATCGGGGCGGATTGTATTTCCGCCTTAGCGGGCGAAATTGCAGTTTGCTGAGCAGCTTGCGGATTGATTTTTAAATCTTGAAAGTCTGCTTGTTGATTGCTAGTGGGAAGATGTTTATTGAGGCTTTGACCGCTGCCGGTTTGATTGGCTTGGGCAATAAAATCAACTTCCTTAGGTGCTTCTTTTTGCTGGTGTTGAGCTAAGGTTATCTCAATGGTTTTTTGAGGAGGTGTGTAGTTGTCCGCAGAAAAGGTGATGCCAATGATAGCAATAGCGTGAAGGGCAGTGGCAAAGAAAAGAATGAAACCGAAACGTTCAGTAACTGAAGCGGTCTGTGTCGCAGCGGTATTCACTCTTTATATAGCCTTTTTTGTCCGATTAGTATTTAGCTTAATTTTGCTTCGATGGCATCCATTAACTGCATCCCAATATCAAGACCATATTGGTTGTCGATCTCTCGAATACATGTAGGGCTGGTGACATTTATCTCTGTTAAATAATCACCGATCACATCTAAGCCTACAAATAATAATCCCTTTTCTTTTAAAGTTGGAGCTATTTGCTTGCAGATCCAATATTCCCGTTCAGTCAGCGCTCGTCCTTCTCCGCGGCCTCCCGCAGCTAAGTTGCCCCGTGTTTCACCATTGGTTGGGATACGTGCAAGCCCATAAGGGATGGGTTCGCCATCTATCATCAGAATGCGTTTATCGCCGTCTACAATTTCAGGGATATACCTTTGAGCCATGATCGTTTGTTTGCCATGATCAGTAAGTGCCTCTATGATTACCCCTAAATTCAATCCATCCTCTTTGATGCGATAGATCTGAGAGCCGCCCATACCATCGAGTGGTTTGAATATGACATCACCGTGCTCTTTATGGAACGCACGTAATAGCTCATCGTGTTTGCTAACTAATACCGGTGGACAGCACTCTGGAAAATGTGTGGCAAATAGCTTTTCATTATAGTCACGTAAGCTTTGAGGCTTATTAACAATTAATGTGCCTTCTTTCTCTGCCTGTTCAAGTAGATAGGTGGTGTAGATAAATTCATTATCAAACGGAGGGTCTTTGCGCATTAAGATAACATCTAGATCCGATAGATCCCGTGTTTGGTACTCTTGGCGGGTGAACCAGTCATCTTCATTCATGGCGACGGAAAGGGGGGCCATTTTGGCTTGGGCTTTGCCATTAAGAGAAAATAGATGGTGTTGTTCCATATACCACAGCTCCCAACCTTTTTGTTGAGCTGCCCAGAGCATTGCTAATGAACTGTCTTTTTTGAAAGTGATGTCATCAATCGGGTCCATCACTATGCCAAGTTTAATTGCCATTTGTTATAAGTCCTATTTGATTACCTAGCTTCAAGCAGGTAAGGCTGAGGCGAGGAAGTTAACTTAAATCGCCCCATAGATAATTTAGTAGGGTTAGCGCAGCGACCGGTGCCGTTTCTGTGCGCATCACTCTCGGGCCTAATGTCAGCGGTTTGAACCCATGACGGACGGCTAGTTCAACTTCTTCTTCAGTTAATCCGCCTTCAGGGCCTATTAGCAGGGCTACCGAATTAGGTCTTTCCATCTCCTGCAAAGGTTGTTCACTATGGTGATGTAGAACAAGTTTAAGTTCTGCATCTTGCAGGAGTAACCATTCTTTTAATTGCTTAGGTGCTGTAATTTCCGGAGGCGATACGCGACCAGACTGTTCGCACGCGCTAACTGCAATTTGGGTCCAATGGCTAATACGTTTAGCTTGCCGCTCTTTTGGTAATTTGACTTCACAGCGCTCTGAAAACAGAGGTGAAATTGCCTGTGCTCCCATCTCTGTACTTTTTTGAACGGCATAGTCCATGCGTTCGCCACGGGATATGCATTGTCCAATGCTTATTTGTAGCGGGCTTTCAGTATGGACGGTTATTAATGATTGTATATGGGCATGAACTGTACGTTTTTCAACATGGGTGAGCTTAGTTTTATATTCGAATCCGTCACCATTAAATAGAATGATGTATTCGCCCGGTTTCATGCGCAGTGCTCTGGAGACGTGTTGAACTACGTCGTCACTTAATTCAATGTCATCGCCCTCTGAGAGTGGTTGAGGGTCGTAAAATCTAGGTATTCTCATAGAGGTGTATTGTCCGGCCGGTCTTTTTTATTCAGTCGCCTTCAATAATAAGGTCTTCATCGATCAATGCTTCAAAGTCAGAAACCGAAAGGGGGCGGCTGAGTAGATAGCCTTGAACTATATCGCATTTCGCTTCACGTAAAATAGATAGTTGTAGTTCAGTTTCTACGCCTTCTGCAACTACTTTAAGTTGTAGCCCTTGAGCCATCAGTATGATGGCCTGAACTATTTTCAGATCTTGAGTATCTACATCCAGATCATCAATAAAAGACTTATCAATTTTAATATGATCTATAGGTAGATTCTTAATACGGCTTAGGGATGAATAACCAGTACCAAAATCATCAATTGAGATGCTAGCGCCAGTTTCTCTTACCCGATGGAGTTTGTCTTGGATACGAGCAAGATCTTCAATTAAGACGCCTTCAGTAAGCTCTAGCTCTATATGTTGAAGAGGTACGTTATATTGCTTGAATATATTGTGGAGCTTATTCTCAAAATTACTGCGTAAGAAACTAATGCCTGATAGGTTGATAGCAATTTTTGGAAAGACTAAGTCGGTATTTAGCCATTTTCTGCATTGCTTGGCAACGGCATCAAGTACCCAGTCATCTAAACGGGAGATGAGTCCACTTTGTTCAGCAAGGGGAACAAATACAGCTGGAGATATGGGCCCTAAATCGGGATGGTTCCAGCGTAATAACGTTTCTGCAGAGAGGGCTGCATTGTTATTCAGATCAAACAATGGTTGAAAAACTAGATATAACTGGTCTTCATCTATAGCGGTTGATAGGTCCTGCCATAGTTCCATTTTTGTCTCGACCTGCTGTCCCTTTATTTGGCTGAAATACAACCAGCTTTGTTCTTGTTTACGGGCAGTTTTAGCTGCGATTTCAGAGCGGCCAATAAGCTCAAATTGCTGATCACCATCTTCAGGATAAGAGGTGACCCCTATACGAGCGACTATCTGAATATGAAGGTTTTGCAGTTTAATCGGGCACTCTATGGCTTGGAGTATCGTTTCTATTAAATCATCAACTTTTGTTTCTTCTGGTTTGTTTATGAGCATCAAGCCAAAACAACCTTCTGAAAGTCTAGCTAAACGATGGTTTATAGATAGGATCCCTTTAAGTCGGTTTGCTGTTTCAATTAAGATCTGGTCTCTTTGTTCATCGCCTAACTCTATTGTTAAATTTCTGAGTAGATCTAAACGGATGAAAAGAAAGTAGATTTGTCCTTGTGTCTCGGAATTTCGAATGATTTCACGTTCTAATGATTCGCCCATAGCTCGACGGTTATACAAACGTGTTACAGGGTCGAAGTTCTCTAGAAATTGAACATGCTCTTGGGCATATCTGAGGCGTTTGTTTTCAATTAAATATTCTCTGAATCGTTCAAGAGTTCGTGCCATCTGCCCAATTTCATCACGGTGGTTAGTGAATCTGACGGTTTGATCGGTATCTCCTTCCGATAGTTTTTCCATTTGAGATGATAAATTAATGATTGGACGAACAATGTTCCGTGAGATAAGTAGGGCTACGGCAATGGATGCGAGTAATACAGTAAGGGTAATGATTAAGTAGCTTAACGCGCGTTTTATATAGAGAGGTAAGAGGTCATCTATATATACACCCGTGCCGAGTATAAAGTCGGTATCAGGTATATGCTGTGCGTAGATGAGTTTAGCAACTGGGACTTGGCTGTTAGGTTTTGGCCAATAGACAAGCCAGCTATGGGATTTGTCAGTCTTTTCCTTGAGTTGTTTTAACCCATCAAGCATCAATGTGCTATCAACTGGGCTATCCAGCTGTCCTATATACTGCCCTTCAAGATCACTACGCTTAGGGTGTAGATATATTTGAGTCTCATTTTTTAGCAAGTATAGGTAGCCATGTTGACCGTAGGCTGTACTGTAAATTAGATCATGTAGACGTGTATCAAATTCTTCTGCGCTTATTTCAAGTGATCGTTTTCGTTGATTAAGTAATATGATCTGACTTGTAGCGGATTGAACGATGCTTCGGATCTGTTCTTGTTTTCCAGATCGGGTGTCTTGGTATGAAAAGTAAAAGGCTAAGCACGAGGTCGTGACTATTCCTAAAGCAAGGATTAGTACGAGGCCTATTAATTTTTGTCTTATTGTAAAGTTACTTAGCGTCATCACTTACAGCAAGTTGTCTATTAAGCATTAAGCTACCATTATTGACATATAAAAATATGTAGGCAATAAAAAAGCACCTGAAAGGCATTGCTGTCCCATAGTTTTGGATGGTAAATGAAAAAGCCTGAGATCCACTGGTAAACTGTTGTTACCACACACCAGTTAAACCAAAGGACTCAGGCTTTGTCACATCATAACACCGCTTTTCATCAGTTGCTGCAACCTCTGCCGAGACATGAATTTGAGGCGCTTGCAAAACAACATCATCAGGGGCAAAAATTACGTTCAGCATCTCGCTGGGATCAGTTCATTGGGATGTCCATGTCACAACTTTCTGGCCGTCAAAGCCTGCGTGATATTGAATCCAGTCTACGCAGCCAGCAGCACAAGCTTTATCATCTGGGCGCCAAACCCATCGCCAGAACAACATTAGCTCGCCTGAACGAAAAACAACCCGCTGAACTTTATGAAGCTGTATTTTATAAACTACTACAGCGCTGTTCATTAAGGGATAATAACCATAAGTTCCGCTTTAAAAACCCTCTCTATTCATTAGATGCCAGCGTGATCGACCTGTCTCTCAAGCTCTTTCCATGGGCACAGTGCCACCAAACTAAAGCGGCTATGAAACTACATGTCGGGTTGAATAACGCCTCACTCATTCCTGAGTTTACTGCCCTCAGTCACGGGCTGGAAAGCGAGCTAATCAAAGGCCGTCAGTTCCGTTTTCCGAAAGGCAGTATTGTTGCATTTGATAAGGGGTATAACGACTACAGCTGGTATGGATTACTGTCAAAACAAGAAGTTAGCTTCGTGACTCGCTTAAGACCCAATGCGGTCTATGAGGTTATCGAACACCATCAAAGCGCAGGTGTTGATTATGACCAGAGTATTAGGCTAACCAGTCAGCACGCCCAAAAACAAGGCGCGCCCAAGTTGCGCCTAGTGGGATTTACCTGCCCTGAAACCAAGCGACAGTATCGTTTTATAACTAATAACTTCAAATTAGCTGCCAGCACAATTGCGGCTATTTATAAAGACCGTTGGCAGGTGGAATTGTTCTTCAAAGCGATTAAGCAAAACCTGAAAATTAAAGCATTTTTAGGTAGTTCCCAAAATGCAGTCATGACGCAGATCTGGATCGCAATGATCAGCTATCTCTTGTTAGCGTATGCGCGGCACTGTGCGAAAAAGGGGTGGACCGTACAGAGAGTAATGCGGATTCTTCAACTAAGCTTATTTGAACGAAAAGCTCTGAAAGAGTTGCTAAACCCGTCACCGCCAGAGCGACAAAAAAGGGACCCTCAGATGAGGATCCCTTTATGATTAAAAAATTGTGGGACAGCAGTGACCTGAAAGGTGCTTTTAATTAATTAAATCTATGTATTCGCACTTTTTTATAGGTTTGCAGCCTGACGTAGTGCATCAGCCTTATCCGTGCGCTCCCATGTAAACGTGGTAAAGGACTCGCCTTTATATTCCATCTCAAATGGGTTACGACCGAAGTGACCGTAAGCTGCTGTTGCCTGATACATTGGATGTAGTAGATCCAGCATAGTGGTAATAGCATAAGGGCGTAGGTCAAAGTGTTCATTGATGAGTTGGATAATCTTCTCATCAGATATTTTTCCAGTTCCAAATGTATTAATTGCGACGGATGTTGGTTGAGCAACGCCTATAGCGTATGAAATTTGGATTTCACAACGATCGGCAAGACCTGCCGCAACAATATTTTTAGCAACGTATCTGCCTGCATAGGCAGCAGAACGGTCCACTTTTGAAGGGTCTTTGCCGGAGAAAGCACCACCACCATGACGCGCCATACCCCCATAAGTATCAACAATGATCTTACGACCGGTTAAGCCACAATCACCAACAGGGCCGCCAATAACAAAGTTACCGGTTGGGTTTATATGGAATTTTGTGTCTTTGGTGATCCATTCCGGAGGGATTACATGTTTTACTATAAGTTCCATTACCGCTTCGCGTAAATCAGCTTGAGATACTTCAGGATTGTGCTGTGTAGAAAGCACTAAAGCATCGACTGCAACCGGCTTACCATTCTCATAGCGGAACGTTAACTGTGATTTTGCATCTGGGCGTAACCAAGGCAGTAAGCCGGATTTACGCGCTTCTGCTTGGCGCTCGACCAGACGGTGCGCATAGGTAATAGGTGCAGGCATCAATACATCCGTTTCGTTTGATGCGTAACCGAACATAAGGCCTTGGTCGCCCGCGCCTTGATCTTCTGGTCTTGAGCGGTCAACACCTTGGGCAATATCGATAGATTGTTTACCAATAATATTGATAACGCCGCAGGTTTCACCGTCATAACCAACATCGGATGACGTGTATCCGATGTCGCAGATAACGTTACGGACAAGGTCTTCAAGATCTACCCAAGCGGATGTGCTTATTTCGCCTGATACTACAGCTACACCTGTTTTTACCATGGTTTCGCAGGCTACACGGGCATATTTGTCTTCAGCAATGATTGCATCAAGTACGGCATCAGAGATCTGGTCGGCAATCTTGTCCGGATGGCCTTCGGAAACAGATTCTGATGTAAATAAGCTGTATTCGCTCATCGTTAAAATACCTTTGTGAACAAGTGGTCAAGGTCGGCTCAATTTCATACTCAAAAGAGAGTTTAAAGAAGAAATACAGTCTGGCCGTATGAGCCTGCCTAAAAATTAAGGACGTATTCTACTCGTGAGATTAGCCAAATGCATATTATTAAGAGGCTCTTATGGTGAGAATTTTAACTTTTTGCATGAAAAACACTCATTTTTGTCAATAAATGCTAAATCTTATTTGATGCGAGTCGCTATCTGCGAGAAAATTGCGCGCAAATTATCCTGAATCTTCAAATTGGGCTATCTGCCCAGGAGCTTAGTTAATGTCTTCTCGTAGAGAACTTGCCAACGCGATCCGCGCGCTGAGCATGGATGCCGTACAGAAAGCAAAATCTGGTCACCCGGGTGCCCCTATGGGTATGGCTGATATCGCCGAAGTGTTATGGAACGATTTCATGACACATAACCCAGCTAACCCTCAATGGTTTGATCGTGACCGTTTTATTTTGTCTAACGGACATGGCTCTATGCTGATTTACAGTCTGTTACATTTAACGGGCTATGATGTCTCCATTGAAGATCTTAAGAATTTTCGCCAATTACATGCTAAAACCGCAGGACATCCTGAATATGGTTACTGCCCCGGCGTTGAGACAACGACCGGTCCTTTAGGCCAGGGTGTGACTAATGCAGTTGGTTTTGCCATTGCTGAAAAAACCTTAGCGGCGCAGTTTAACCGTGAAGGTCATCAGATCGTTGATCATAATACCTATGTATTTATGGGCGATGGTTGCATGATGGAAGGGATCTCCCATGAAGCTTGTTCTCTTGCGGGAACCTTAGGTCTTGGTAAGTTGATCGCTTTTTGGGATGACAACGGCATCTCTATCGATGGTGAAGTTGAAGGTTGGTATACGGATGATAACATTAAACGTTTTGAAGCATATGGCTGGCAGGTAATTCCTGCGGTTGATGGACACGATGCTGACCAGATCCGTGCTGCGATTACCCAAGCCCAAGAAAATACAGAACAGCCGACTTTGATTTGTTGTAAAACAGTGATCGGTTTTGGTTCACCTAATAAAGAAGGCAAAGAAGATTGCCACGGCGCTCCTTTAGGCGACGATGAAATCGCGTTGACTCGTGAACGTTTAGGTTGGACACATCCTGCTTTTGAAATTCCTGAAGATATAGCGGCGGATTGGGATGCAAAAGAAGCGGGTGTTCATGCAGAGAATGAGTGGAATGATCGTTTTGCTGCTTATCGTGCAGAATACCCTGAAGAGGCCGCTGAACTTCTACGTCGTATTTCAGGCGATCTTCCAGCCGATTTCTCTGATAAAGCGGATGCTTGGATCAACGAAATTAATGAGAAAGGCGAAACGATTGCTTCTCGTAAAGCGTCTCAGAACGCACTGAATGCCTATGGCCCATTATTGCCTGAACTTTTAGGTGGTTCTGCTGACCTTGCGGGTTCTAACTTGACCCTTTGGTCTGGCTGTAAAGGTGTGACTAAAGATGATCCTAATGGTAATTACCTTTTCTACGGTGTTCGTGAATTTGGTATGTCCGCAATCATGAATGGTATTGCTCTTCATGGTGGCTTTATTCCTTACGGCGCGACGTTCTTAGTCTTTATGGAATATGCACGTAATGCTTTACGTATGGCGGCATTGATGAAGCTGCGTGCAATACATGTGTATACCCATGATTCTATAGGTCTGGGCGAAGATGGCCCGACCCATCAGCCGATTGAACAGATCTCAAACCTTCGTCATACTCCAAATATGAGCTGCTGGCGTCCATGCGATGCAGTTGAGTCTGCGGTTGCTTGGAAAGCTGCATTAGAGCGCGTTGATGGCCCTACAGCGATGGTGTTCTCACGTCAGAATTTACCCCATCAACTGCGTACAGCGGAACAGATAGAGAATATTAGGAAAGGTGGTTATATCCTTCGTGATACTGATGGTCAGCCTGATGCTATTCTTATAGCGACAGGTTCAGAAATCGGTTTAGCTATGGATGCTGCAGACGCTTTAGCAGCGGAAGGAACTAAGGTTCGTGTAGTTTCAATGCCTGAAACTAACTTGTTTGATAAACAAAGTGCGGAATATCGCGAATCGGTTCTGCCTTCAGCAATCACAGCACGTGTTGCTGTTGAGGCTGCGCAAGCTGATTTCTGGTACAAGTATGTAGGATTGGATGGAGCGATTGTGGGTATGCGTACCTTTGGTGAGTCGGCTCCGGCGGGTGACTTATTTAAGTACTTTGGTTTTACAATAGAAAATGTTGTAGATACCGTTAAATCAGTACTTTAATCACCTATTGAAACTTAAGGCCCAGTCTAGACTGGGCCTTTTCTGTTCTATTTTAATCTACTATATAGGTAAATAGATTGAACTATCGCGTTGCAATAAATGGCTATGGTCGAATCGGTCAATGTGTACTGCGAGCAATCTATGAGAATGGCCTACAAAATATTTTTAAGGTCGTTGTTATCAACGAGCTTTCCGATATAGAAACGGTAACTTATTTAACGCGTTATGATACGACCCATGGACGCTTTCCCGCCTCAGTGGAGCATGATGGTAAGAAATTAATCATCAATGGCGATAAAATTGATGTTATTAATGAATCTGAGGTTAAAAACCTGCCTTGGTCTGAGCTAGATATAGATCTTATTTTTGAATGTTCTGGGTCTTTTAAATCTAGAGAGGCTGCAGATGAACACCTGAAGCAGGGCGCAAAAAGGTTGCTTTTTTCGCAGCCCGCTACGACAGATGTGGATGCAACAATTGTTTATGGTTTGAATGAACAAGAGTTAAGAGCTGAGCATCAGATTGTCTCTGCTGCATCTTGTACCACTAACTGTATTATCCCTGTTTTGGATCTGCTAGATAGAGAACTAGGTATTCAGAATGGCGTGACGACAACGATTCACTCAGCGATGAATGATCAGCCGGTAATCGATAGTTATCATCAAACCGATCTGCGATTAACCCGTAGTGCAATGCATTCTATAGTGCCGGTTGATACAGGTTTAGATAAAGGTATTGATCGTTTGCTGCCGCATTTAGAAGGTAAGTTTCAATGCCTGCATATTCGTGTTCCTACGATTAATGTATCGATGATGGATATGTCGATTAATGTTGATAAAGAGACCTCAGTTGAGGTGGTTAATCAGATATTACTTCAAGCGTCGATGCAGGGTGCTTTAAAAGGACTATTGGGCTATACCGAAGAGCCCCATGCATCGGTAGACTTCAATCGTGATGCTCGATCTGCTGTTGTGGATGGTACTCAAACTAAAGTATCTGAAGGGCATTTAGTTAAAGTGGTTTGTTGGTTTGATAATGAATGGGGCTTTGCCAATCGAATGCTAGATGTAGCTAAACATTGGTTACAATTGGCTTGATTGTAGAAAGTAAAATTTCAATTGAGCCTGATAGATAAGATCTACAGGTTCGAGTAGCGACAATTTTTCAATCTTAATTTTTAAATATAATTAGGGCACGTCATGAGCGTACTAAAAATGAGTGAACTGGATCTAAACGGCAAGCGCGTTTTGATCCGTGAAGACCTAAATGTTCCAGTAAAAAATGGTGAAGTAACATCAGATGCACGTATTCGTGCAGCGCTTCCTACAATTGAGCTGGCGCTAGAAGCAGGTGCTAAGGTGATGATCATGTCTCACCTAGGTCGTCCAACGGAAGGCGAATATAACGAAGCGTTCTCTCTGCAACCCGTTGCTAACCATTTAGCTAAATTATTGGGGCGTGATGTTCCATTAATTAAAGATTGGTTAGATGGTGGTTTTGACGTTAAAGAGGGTGGCTTAGCCCTTCTTGAAAATGTGCGTTTTAATGTTGGCGAAAAGAAAGACGATGAGTTGCTAGCTAAAAAGATGGCAGCCTTGTGCGATGTATATGTGATGGATGCATTTGGTACGGCTCATCGTGCACAGGCTTCTACTCATGGTGTGGCTCAGTTTGCACAAGTTGCGTGTGCTGGACCTTTACTGGCAGGAGAGCTTGAGGCTTTAGGTAAAGCGCTAGACAAACCGACGCCTCCGCTTGCAGCAATAGTTGGTGGTTCTAAAGTTTCAACCAAATTAGAAGTCTTAAATGCGCTGTCGGCTAATGTAGATCAGCTGATTGTCGGTGGGGGTATTGCGAATACTTTCCTTGCCGCTGCAGGTAAGCCCGTAGGTAAATCTTTGTGTGAGCATGATTTAATTCCGGTTGCGCAAGCACTCATGGAAAAGACAAATATTCCTCTGCCGGTCGATGTCGTGGTTGCTAAAGATTTTTCTGAAACAGCTGAAGCAACGGTTAAGCTGGTTGATGATGTGGCCGAAGATGACATGATCTTAGATATAGGTCCACAATCGGCTAAGCAGTTAGCTGAGCTATTAAAAACTGCAGGTACGATTATTTGGAATGGCCCTGTGGGCGTTTTTGAGTTTGATCAGTTTGGTGAAGGTACCAAAGCTTTATCTTTAGCAATTGCTGAAAACCAAGGTTTTTCCATTGCGGGTGGTGGTGACACCCTTGCGGCTGTTGATAAGTATGATATCGCTGATAAAGTATCTTATATCTCTACAGGTGGTGGTGCGTTCCTTGAGTTCGTAGAAGGGAAAATATTGCCTGCTGTGGCAGCCTTAGAAACGAAGAATTCATAATTTTAATAAGTGATGGGTGTTACACTGCGCCTATCTTATTGCCTGACGGCAATATTAACGGACATAAAAGGGTGACAAAATGGCTTTAATTTCCATGCGTCAGCTGCTGGATCATGCTGCTGAGTACAACTATGGCATTCCAGCATTTAACGTGAACAACCTGGAACAGATGCGCGCGATTATGGAAGCCGCAAATAAAACAAATTCTCCAGTGATTGTTCAGGCATCAGCCGGTGCGCGTAAATATGCAGGCTCCAATTTCTTGCGTCATATGATTGAAGCAGCTATCGCTGAGTTTCCTCATATCCCTGTATGTATGCACCAAGATCACGGTACGTCGCCTGCTATCTGCCAACGTTCAATAGCAATGGGTTTCTCATCCGTAATGATGGATGGTTCTCTTATGTCTGATGGTAAAACGCCATCAAGCTATGAGTATAATGTTGATGTTACTCGCCGTACGGTTGAGATGGCACATGCGTGTGGTGTTTCTGTCGAGGGGGAACTAGGTTGCCTAGGGTCACTAGAGACAGGACAAGCGGGTGAAGAAGATGGTGTTGGTGCTGAAGGTACGCTTTCGCAAGAGCAGATGTTGACTGATCCTGATGAAGCTGCTGATTTTGTGAATAAAACAGGCGTAGATGCATTGGCAATTGCTTGCGGCACTTCCCATGGCGCTTATAAATTCACTCGCCCACCTACTGGCGATATTTTAGCTATTGACCGCATTAAAGCGATTCACGATCGTATCCCTGGTACTCATCTTGTTATGCATGGTTCATCTTCTGTTCCTCAAGAATGGTTGGCTGTCATTAATGAGTTCGGTGGAGAGATTCCTGAAACCTATGGTGTGCCCGTTGAGCAGATTGTTGAGGGTATCAAATATGGCGTGCGTAAAGTCAATATAGATACTGATTTGCGCTTGGCATCTACTGGCGCAATCCGTAAATTTATGGCGGAAAATCCAACTGAGTTTGATCCGCGTAAATATTTGAAGAAGACAATGGATGCGATGACTGATATTTGTATTGCGCGTTATGAAGCGTTTGGTACGGCGGGTAATGCATCTAAAATGACTGCGATCTCTCTAGAAGATATGGCTGAGCAATATGAGGCTGGCGTGTTAAATCCAAAGATCGTTTAGTTGTCGTTATTGGTTGATAAAAAACCGCTAATAATAGCGGTTTTTTTGTTTGTGTATAGTATGTAGCTGGGAGGCTAGTCTAACCAGTCTCTTGCTGAGGTGGTGATCTTCTCGACGGCGGTATGAGATATTTTTCGTTCGATCGAAATGGCATAAAAGTTATTCACAATTTCATCTGTCTCTCCTAGGCTGATTAATCCCAGTTGAGCAGTGACCTCGTCTTTGATCGGTGTAGGTACGACCATAATACCCTTGCCAGCATTTGCGAATGCTTTAATGAGAGCGCTATCGTCAAATTCGCCGATGACTCTCGGGTGGATTCGGTTTTTGCTGAACCATTGTAAAAGCTGACTGCGTACAATAGTGGTTTCTCCTGGAAGCAGCATAGGACTACCATTCAGGTTGTTTGGAAAGTCATCGCTAAGTTGAGCTGCTACGTCTGGATGTGCCATAAAACTGCTACCGCATCGCCCCAAACTGTGGCTAAAGCCGTTAATACTAACGTCGGTAGGGATCGGAGATTCGGAAATAACAAGATCGAGGCGATGGAGTGCGAGTTGTGCGAGCAGTTCGTTAGCATCGCCTTCGTGGCAGATCATGCGTATATTTTTTATATCATCTATAGCTGGAGAAAGCAGAAGGTAGGCAATAGACTTCGGAACGACATCAACGACACCAACTTTAAAGACCAGTGGGCGATTTTTATCTAAATTGCGTACGCGCTCTTCTAGTTCACCACCTAATGAAAATATATCAGTGGCATAACTTAGTACCATATGACCTGTTTCTGTGAGCTCTAATTGTCGGCCAACTTTGGTAAATAGGGAGCAGCCTAAATAATCATCTAATAAGCCTAGTTGCGCGCTAATGGTATGTGGTGTGACGTTCAGGCGCTCAGCTGCTGCAACTATGCTTCCCTCTTTAGCCACCATCCAAAAATAGTGAAGATGTTTGTAATTAATCATAAGTACTCGTAAAAAACGATTATTTATTTAAGAATAATCGACTTTAGTTGAATTTGGAAGCCGTTTAGTTTGTTAAGGTTGGTGCCGGAAGGCCTTTATAGGCTTTTGGTTAATTTTTTTTAGGAGGGGTGTTATGAAAACATCTATGAGTTCTTCCGCGACTTATTCGCAATCATCTGCGATTGAGACGAATAAGGTACTGCGCAATACATATGCATTGTTGTCCCTTACGCTGCTATTTAGTGCGATTATGGCGGGTGGTTCTTTATTGCTGCAACTTCCCCACCCCGGCATCATTATCTCTTTAGTAGGCTTTTTAGGGTTGTTTTTCTTAACCGCTAAATTAAGCAATAGTATTTGGGGGCTTCCCTCCGTTTTTGCGCTGACGGGGTTCATGGGATATACCTTAGGGCCTATCGTTGGGCACTATCTTTCTATGCCTGGTGGCGGCGCTATAGTTATGAATGCTATGGGGATGACGGGGATTATATTTTTGGCTTTGTCGGCTTATGTCTTAACTACCAAGAAGAATTTTAGCTTCATGGGTGGTTTCTTGATGGTCGGGATGATTTTAGGTGTCGTTGCGAGCTTAGCGGCCTTCTTTTTCCAGATGCCTGCTTTATCTTTAGCAGTTTCCGCCATGTTCGTGTTGTTAATGTCCGGTTTTATTCTCTATGAAACAAGTAATATCCTTCATGGCGGTGAGACAAACTACATTATGGCGACCGTTTCTTTGTACCTTTCAATATACAATTTGTTCACTAGTTTGTTACACCTTTTAGGTTTTTTGGGTGGAGATGAGTAAATTAGCTATGTAATAAACCCTGTTAGGGATTTTATAGGCGGCTCTTCCAAAGAGCCGCCTTTTTTCTTTTAGGGCCTGCCAACCTGTCAGTCACGACTTAATATAGGTCGCTGAGTGTTCTGATATCTAAATAACTAATGCCTATTTTGGGAAAGCTAAGGTATAGAAACCTGCTACTTCAACTGTTTTTTTGTTCTTGTTTATGTAACCTAAGCAATTCATGGGCAAGTGTTTTCCCTTCGTTTTCCCCAGCCGATAGCTGAAGTCAAAATCTAGTATGGTTATATGGGTTGTTAGGTTTACATTGAGTTCATTAAATTACGCTGGCGGAATAATGATATTACTTGCATGGTCGCTGCCTGTAGCTTGGCGGCAACGGGAGTAATAGCAATATTGGAAGGTTGAGTAAGGTGGTGTTATCTCATAGTGAACCTGACCACATAGGTAACTTCACTTATAGTGCTCGGTAGGTATACATATCCTCTTTACTGTTTAGGCGCAGAGATTGTGGCGTTAAATGGTTGGCTCTCTTTGTGGGTTACCATCGTTTAATTATTTAATTTCAACGACAATTTTTTTGTAGTATTGGAAGTACATGGCAACTTGTTGTTGCTTGTAGTGTCTAAGCCGAGCGCGTTAACTATCGTTGTATAACCTTATTTAAAACTATGCATTAATCCTAAGTCCTTAGTCGTTTTATTCAAGAGTGTGGCTTGTGCTTTATGGGTTTTGCGTATTGTTTAGTATCTTGGTTATTTTTTGTGAAAAAATATAAAAGGAGAATTCATGTCATTTTGCTTAGCGTTTAAAGTTCGAGATTATGAGTGTGATCTGCAAGGTATTGTAAATAATGGTGTTTATTTTAATTATTTAGAACATGCTCGACATGAATTTTTACTTGCTAAAGGGATTAACTTTGCAGCGTTAACGGCCCAAAAAATACACTTGGTTGTTGTTCGTTCTGAAATGGATTACAAACGCTCGCTGACCAGTGGTGATTGTTTTGAGGTGCGTGTGAATGTGGAGCGCATTAGTAAAGTAAAGTTTGGGTTTCGTCAGCAGGTTATTTGTTCGGATGGAGCCATCGTGCTTGAGGCTCTTGTTATCGGCGTTGCGTTAAATCAACGTGGTAGGCCTTGTGTATTGCCAGAAATAGAAGCTTTAATCGAGCTGGCGGAGTGATGGAAAGCTGGTTGTTAACTAATGAACTGTATCTGCGTCTAGGCGCCTTTTTTGGGGTGTTTTTGATTATGGCTCTGTGGGAGAGAGTTAGGCCTTGTCGTCCACTTAATTTTACTCGATGGTATAGGTGGAGCAATAACCTTGCATTGGTTTTTCTGAATAGTTTGATACTTAGGATATTGTTTCCAGTTGCTGCCGTTGGGGTTGCGCTTCTAGTTGAGCAGAAGGGATACGGGTTACTGAATTTACTGGGGGTACCGCTATTTTTAAGTACGTTTATAGCGGTTGTGACTTTAGATATGCTGATCTACTGGCAGCATGTTTTATTTCATAAAATACCGATGTTATGGGCTTTACATAAAGTGCATCATGCTGATCTTGACTATGATGTCACTACCGGTGCGAGGTTCCATCCACTAGAGATTTTGTTATCAATGTTAGTCAAAATGGCGGCTATTGTTTTGTTGGGAGCACCTGCTGTTGCGGTACTTGTTTTTGAAATCCTTTTGAATGCATCGGCCATGTTCAATCATAGTAATATTCAACTTCCTCGTACTGTGGATAAGTTCGTAAGGATGTTTTTGGTAACGCCGGATATGCATCGAGTGCATCACTCGCAGATTCAACAAGAAACGGATAGTAATTATGGATTCTCTCTTTCTTGCTGGGATCGCTTGTTTTCAACTTACACGGCGCAGCCACAAAAAGGTCATTTAGGTATGGATATAGGTTTATCTGAACTTAAAGAACCGAGCTTGGTATGCTCTCTTAAAGGAATGATTTCGCTTCCGTTTCGCCGTTAATGAGCTCTTTAGAGGCTAGATTTTAGTTGCGCCCAGAATGCGCTAACTAAAGGATTTTTGAGCTTTTTTTCTAAAGTGATGATCCCTACTTCGTAAGCTTTCAGTTTTGGGGAGATGTCTAGAATATCGACAGTATTAGCTAGAGGGCTATTGTCTAGCACTATTTGCGGAACAACCCCAACGCCAAAGCCTAGGCTTACCATGCTGACAATCGCTTCATTACCCGCAACTTGGGCATAAATAAGTGGTTTTATTGTTTGTTCTTTTAGCCAGCGATCTATGCGCTTTCGGGCAATGCCTTCCTCAGACAGTATCATAGGTACTGTTTCATCGAGTTTATTAATTGATCTAGGTTTGCCTTCAATCCCTTGTTTGGGGGCAATGAATAATAAGGGAGATAGCGCAATCGGTTTAAATGCTAGACCGGTCGGTAGAGAGTCAGGCTTGGCTGTGATAGCAAAATCTTCATTACCTGAAAGAACTTGATTGATGGCATGTTCAGGATCGCCGGTGTGTAGTTTTATTTCAATTTTAGGGTAGTTACTTCTAAATTCGCTGAGGATGGCAAATAAAAAACTATAGCTAGCGGTAACGGAGCAGTACATACTGATTTGGCCCTGTAATTCTCCTGTACGTTCCATTAGTTGAGTTTTTAGGGTATTCCACTGGGTTAGGGACTCCCGAGCATAGCTAAGAAATATATTTCCTTCTGCGGTTAAAGCAACACTTCTATTATCCCGATCAAAAAGGGACACACCGACTTCGTCTTCGAGTTGTTTTATGCTTCTACTCAAGGCAGAAGGGCTAATGTGAGATGCTTCACTCGCGCGGCCAAAATGTAGGCTGTCTGCTAAGTGAATAAATTGTCGTAGCTGTTTTATATCCATATGTACTTTGTTGCAAATATTGAAATATTTGCCATTAGTTTATGCTATTTAGTGGGATTTGGAACTAGTGATCTTAGTTTTTAGGCTTATTTGCTTTCGGTAGTGTTTAATATTTATGCTACTATTGTGCGGTGCACAATAAAACCGGAGGCTCATTATGACAAAGATATTGAATCTGGCCTTACAGGGTGGCGGAGCGCATGGTGCTTTTGCTTGGGGGGTTCTTGATCGCTTGTTAGAGGAGGATTTTAAGCCAAAGGCTGTAACGGGTACGAGTGCGGGGGCTATGAATGCCATATTGCTTGCGCATGGTTGGCAGGAAGGTAAAGCTCAAGGTGCAAGAGCCTTATTAGATAAGTTTTGGACACAGGTTTCGTTGAATTCTCCAGGGGAGCTTTTAGGTTCTCAATTACATGATACGCAAATGACGTCCATGGCGGGTTGGGTGATGGATCTGTTGCGTTATATTTCCCCATACGATCTTAATCCGCTAGATATTAATCCTTTGCGATATTTACTAGAGGATCTTGTTGATTTTGAAAAATTGAAAGAAGCGTCGCCAATTAAGCTGTTTATTGCTGCTACGGACGTCAGTAGCGGGAAGATCAAGCTGTTTAGAGAAAATGAGTTGACGGTAGAGCATGCTCTAGCATCGGCTTGTTTGCCAACATTGCATAAAGCAATCGAAATTGATGGGAGCTACTATTGGGACGGAGGCTTCTCAGGTAACCCTGCGGTATATCCATTGATATTTGATTGTAAAGAAGATGACATATTGCTGGTTTTGTTACAGCCCCTTCAGGGCGGGGAGGTGCCCACTACGTCGCAAGCAATTAATCAAAGAGTAACAGAGCTTGGTTTTCAGAGCACTTTTTTACGAGAGATGCGTGCGATCAGTTATACCTTGCAGCAAGCAAAAGGTTGCTATTTTAGTCTTAATGGATTGGAGCGTCGTTTTAGGAATCTACGCTTTCATTTAATTGAATCAGGAGAGGTTTTCTCATCTTTAGAGCAAGCGAGTAAGTACGATACTCGGCAGACATTTCTACAGGAGTTAAAAGAAAAAGGGCGTTTAACCGCAGATCGATGGATTGTAGAAAACTGGGACAAGATTGGTAATAAACCTAGCTGTGATCTAGAACCTCTATTTTTATAATAAGAGTTTTTGATAGAGGTTGGTTGTCAGCAATTAGCGTGAACTTACCAGCAGGTCTGAGAGTAGAGTGATTTGTAGAAGGTTTTTTTGTCGATCAACAACAATGGAAAAATTGATTTATTTGATAACATGGCTTCCTAACCTCTAGCGCAGTAGAATGTGTTTTTGCATGCTTAATTAGGTGATTTGAAGAGCAATGACAGACTTTCAGAATGAAGATAAACCGGAATCAGTTAAGCCGCGTAGTCGAGGTATTTACCTTTTACCAAATCTCTTTACAACGGGTGCGCTTTTTTCGGGGTTTTATGCCGTAGTTGCTAGTATGAACGGGCATTTTGAAAATGCTGCAGTTGCTATCTTTGTTGCTATGGTACTTGATGGTTTGGATGGGCGGGTTGCTCGTATGACCAATACCTCCAGTGCATTTGGTGCAGAATATGATTCATTGGCAGATATGGTTTCTTTTGGGGTTGCGCCATCTTTAGTGGTATTTAATTGGGTCTTGGATGATATAGGTAAGTTGGGCTGGTTTGCTGCGTTTGTGTATGTGGCTGGTGCGGCATTAAGACTTGCACGTTTTAATACCCAGATAGGTTCTACAGATAAACGCTATTTTATCGGTTTGCCTAGCCCAGCCGCCGCCGCGGCCGTAGCAGGTCTTGTCTGGGCTGCGACTGAATATGATATAGACGGTGGTCCTTATGTTTATCTTATCGCTGCTTATGTTGCTATCGTAGGTGTTTTGATGGTGAGTAATGTTCTTTATTACAGCTTTAAAGATGTAAACCTAAAAGAGAAGGTGCCCTTTCTTATCCTTGCAGGCATTGTGTTGGCTGTAGGTGTAATATCTATTAGTCCTGCAATATTTCTGTGGATACTCTTTTTGGCGTATGCGATCTCTGGGCCATTGCTCTGGGCTTGGCGAAAGAGTAAACACAAATCTAGTATGTAAGTTTAAGCGGCCTTCTATTATGAAGGCCGCTTTTGTATCCGTTCGTTACTTTCTATTTACAAATAATAACCTAATGAGTACTAGTCTTATTTTAGTTAATAAAACATATATGTGTATTACTAGGGGTTTATCTCTGTTTAATAAGGGAGAGGGTTTGGTTTGATCGTAAAACAACCAGTTTCGCCCCGATTTCCGCTTAATCTCACTTTTTTGCCTTTATTTCACAGTTTTTTAGTTTTGCCTGTTGACGTTGTTTGGGAAGTGTCTATAATTCGCCGTCCTTGCTAAGGGAGGCCTGCAAAGCAGCGCTGAATGACCTAAGTAAAGGTTAAATTAACTCCTTGAAAACCTTTGGTTTTGTTGGGTTTGGTTTGAAAGTTTCAAGGTTGGTTGTTGTGTTGGAATTGATTGAGAATTAATTCAGAAAAACACAAAATAACGGTTGACTTTAAGGCGGCGCAAGGTAGAATATGCGCCTCGCTTGAGACGAAACGCTTCGCAGCGTTAGGTTGGTTCCAAGCAACGCTCTTTAACAATTTGATCAGATAATTCGTGTGGGCGCTTGTTGAGATGAAGCAAATAGCTTTATTTTCTAGACAAGCAACCAAGTGAATTCATTTAAAACGATTTACAATAGGTTTTGCATTTTCGAATGCAATCCGGTTGTTTAGTGCTAGAGCCGTCACCACATTCCTGGTGACACTATATGATTTAAACTGAAGAGTTTGATCATGGCTCAGATTGAACGCTGGCGGCAGGCCTAACACATGCAAGTCGAGCGGTAACAGATCTAGCTTGCTAGATGCTGACGAGCGGCGGACGGGTGAGTAACGCGTAGGAATCTACCCAGTAGCGGGGGATAAGCCAGAGAAATTTGGTCTAATACCGCATACGCCCTTCGGGGGAAAGCAGGGGCTCTTCGGACCTTGCACTATTGGATGAGCCTGCGTGAGATTAGCTAGTTGGTGAGGTAAGAGCTCACCAAGGCGACGATCTCTAGCTGGTCTGAGAGGATGATCAGCCACACTGGAACTGAGACACGGTCCAGACTCCTACGGGAGGCAGCAGTGGGGAATATTGCACAATGGGGGAAACCCTGATGCAGCCATGCCGCGTGTGTGAAGAAGGCCCTAGGGTTGTAAAGCACTTTCAGTCGTGAGGAAAGGTGTGTACTTAATACGTGCATACTGTGACGTTAGCGACAGAAGAAGGACCGGCTAACTCCGTGCCAGCAGCCGCGGTAATACGGAGGGTCCGAGCGTTAATCGGAATTACTGGGCGTAAAGCGCGCGTAGGTGGATTGGTCAGTCAGATGTGAAAGCCCAGGGCTCAACCTTGGAACTGCACCTGATACTGCCAGTCTAGAATACGGTAGAGGGTAGTGGAATTTCCTGTGTAGCGGTGAAATGCGTAGATATAGGAAGGAACACCAGTGGCGAAGGCGACTACCTGGACCGATATTGACACTGAGGTGCGAAAGCGTGGGGAGCAAACAGGATTAGATACCCTGGTAGTCCACGCCGTAAACGATGTCTACTAGCCGTTGGAAGACTTGATCTTTTAGTGGCGAAGCTAACGCGATAAGTAGACCGCCTGGGGAGTACGGCCGCAAGGTTAAAACTCAAATGAATTGACGGGGGCCCGCACAAGCGGTGGAGCATGTGGTTTAATTCGACGCAACGCGAAGAACCTTACCAACTCTTGACATCCAGAGAAGTTACTAGAGATAGTTTCGTGCCTTCGGGAACTCTGAGACAGGTGCTGCATGGCTGTCGTCAGCTCGTGTTGTGAAATGTTGGGTTAAGTCCCGTAACGAGCGCAACCCTTGTCCTTATTTGCCAGCACATAATGGTGGGAACTCTAAGGAGACTGCCGGTGACAAACCGGAGGAAGGTGGGGACGACGTCAAGTCATCATGGCCCTTACGAGTTGGGCTACACACGTGCTACAATGGCCGGTACAGAGGGCTGCGAACCTGCGAAGGTAAGCTAATCTCATAAAACCGGTCGTAGTCCGGATTGGAGTCTGCAACTCGACTCCATGAAGTCGGAATCGCTAGTAATCGTGGATCAGAATGCCACGGTGAATACGTTCCCGGGCCTTGTACACACCGCCCGTCACACCATGGGAGTGGATTGCACCAGAAGTAGCTAGCTTAACCTTCGGGAGGGCGGTTACCACGGTGTGGTTCATGACTGGGGTGAAGTCGTAACAAGGTAGCCCTAGGGGAACCTGGGGCTGGATCACCTCCTTAAACGAAAGCCGAATCTTGGCAAGCGTTCACACGAATTATCTGATCAGAAAGTGAAGAGAGCGAATTAGTTCTAACCGATTGAAGGCTTGTAGCTCAGCTGGTTAGAGCGCACCCCTGATAAGGGTGAGGTCGGTGGTTCAAGTCCACTCAGGCCTACCACTTTTACTGGCAAAATCTTAAGTAAGTGGTCAGTTAGAACTGAGAGTAAAGACGCTCAGCTGGTTAGAGCGCACCCCACTCTTTATAAAAGAAAGGGGGGTGAGGTCAGTGATTCAAGTCCACTCAGGCCGATCCATATTGCATCACTCTACAACCTGCTAGGCAGAATACTTACGCAGTCATTTTTGCTTTAGACAAGGCGCACGCTGGAGCGAGCGAAGACGTTACCCTCAATGGGTAATAACTGAGCGAGCGACGAGTGCAACGCCGTATAAAGTGAAAAGGACAAGTAAGGGGCTATAGCTCAGCTGGGAGAGCGCCTGCTTTGCACGCAGGAGGTCTGCGGTTCGATCCCGCATAGCTCCACCATAACTCTTCAGTCTAAGGATTAAGAGTTTTAAAACATAGCTCAATTAGTGAAGATTGTTTACTAAGTGACTTATCTTTTAAAGCTTTTTTGCTTTAAACGCTCTTTAACAATTTGGATTTAGATTCATTGATTTAGATTGACTTGTATTTTTCATACAAGCGCCAATTCGGCGAAATCTATCGTTACTGTACTAATCAGTTACTATGATTCCAGACGCCTTCGGGTTATATGGTCAAGTGACTAAGCGTGCACGGTGGATGCCTTGGCAGTCAGAGGCGATGAAGGACGTTGTAACCTGCGATAAGGTTCGGGGAGCTGGTAAACAAGCTTTGATCCGGACATTTCCGAATGGGGAAACCCACCTATTTATAGGTATCTTTTACGCGAATACATAGCGTATTAGAGGCGAACCCGGGGAACTGAAACATCTAAGTACCCGGAGGAAAAGAAATCAACCGAGATTCCCTAAGTAGCGGCGAGCGAACGGGGATTAGCCCTTAAGCAATAATGTAGTTAGAAGAAGGCGCTGGAAAGCGCCGCCATAGTGGGTGATAGCCCCGTATTCAAAAACTTATTTATTGTGAAATCGAGTAGGACGGGACACGTGATATCCTGTCTGAACATGGGGGGACCATCCTCCAAGGCTAAATACTCCTGACTGACCGATAGTGAACCAGTACCGTGAGGGAAAGGCGAAAAGAACCCCTGTGAGGGGAGTGAAATAGATCCTGAAACCGTGTACGTACAAGCAGTGGGAGCCGTTTTAGGACGGTGACTGCGTACCTTTTGTATAATGGGTCAGCGACTTACTTTTAGTGGCAAGGTTAAGCAATTGCGGAGCCGTAGGGAAACCGAGTCTTAATAGGGCGTCCAGTCGCTAGGAGTAGACCCGAAACCGAGTGATCTATCCATGGGCAGGTTGAAGATGCAGTAACATGCATTGGAGGACCGAACCGACTGTCGTTGAAAAGCCAGCGGATGACTTGTGGATAGGAGTGAAAGGCTAATCAAACTCGGAGATAGCTGGTTCTCCTCGAAAACTATTTAGGTAGTGCCTCGTGTCTAACCATGGGGGGTAGAGCACTGTTTCGGCTAGGGGGTCATCCCGACTTACCAACCCGATGCAAACTCCGAATACCCATGAGTTCAATCACGGGAGACACACGGCGGGTGCTAACGTCCGTCGTGGAAAGGGAAACAACCCAGACCGTCAGCTAAGGTCCCAAAGTTTATGCTAAGTGGGAAACGATGTGGGAAGGCTTAGACAGCTAGGAGGTTGGCTTAGAAGCAGCCACCCTTTAAAGAAAGCGTAATAGCTCACTAGTCGAGTCGGCCCGCGCGGAAGATATAACGGGGCTAAGCATAACACCGAAGCTACGGATGCACTTAGTGCATGGTAGAGGAGCGTTCTGTAAGTGGTTGAAGCGGAAGCCGTAAGGCACCGTGGACATATCAGAAGTGCGAATGCTGACATGAGTAACGATAAGGGAGGTGAAAACCCTCCCCGCCGGAAGACCAAGGGTTCCTGTCCAACGCTTTTCGTGGCAGGGTGAGTCGGCCCCTAAGGAGAGGCTGAAGAGCGTATCCGATGGGAAACAGGTTAATATTCCTGTACTGATTATAACTGCGATGGGGTGACGGAGTAGGCTAGGCTAGCGCGGCGTTGGTTGTCCGCGTTTAAGGTAGTAGGCTAAGGACTTAGGTAAATCCGGGTCCTTGTTAGGCTGAGAACCGATGACGAGTTCCTATATGGAACGAAGTAGTTGATGCCATGCTTCCAGGAAAAACCTCTAAGCTTCAGGTTATAACTAACCGTACCCCAAACCGACACAGGTGGTCAGGTAGAGAATACTAAGGCGTATGAGAAAACTCGGGTGAAGGAACTAGGCAAAATGGCACCGTAACTTCGGGAGAAGGTGCGCCGGTTTTAGTGATGGGACTTGCTCCCTAAGCTGAGGCCGGTCGAAGATACCAGGTGGCTGCGACTGTTTATTAAAAACATAGCACTCTGCAAACTCGAAAGAGGACGTATAGGGTGTGACGCCTGCCCGGTGCCGGAAGGTTAATTGATGGGGTTAGGATTCGTCCGAAGCTCTTGATCGAAGCCCCGGTAAACGGCGGCCGTAACTATAACGGTCCTAAGGTAGCGAAATTCCTTGTCGGGTAAGTTCCGACCTGCACGAATGGCGTAACGATGGCCACACTGTCTCCACCCGAGACTCAGTGAAATTGAAATAGCGGTTAAGATGCCGTTTACCCGCGGCTAGACGGAAAGACCCCGTGAACCTTTACTACAGCTTCACAGTGGACTTTGATATTACTTGTGTAGGATAGCTGGGAGGCTTTGAAACTTTATCGCCAGATAGAGTGGAGCCAATCTTGAAATACCAGCCTGGTAATATTGAGGTTCTAACCTAGGTCCCTAAGCGGGATCAGGGACATTGTGTGGTGGGTAGTTTGACTGGGGCGGTCTCCTCCCAAAGAGTAACGGAGGAGCACGAAGGTACCCTCAGCATGGTCGGAAAT
This sequence comes from Neptuniibacter marinus, assembly GCF_965223595.1. Lineage (NCBI taxonomy): Bacteria > Pseudomonadati > Pseudomonadota > Gammaproteobacteria > Oceanospirillales > Oceanospirillaceae > Neptuniibacter > Neptuniibacter marinus. Next base: position 533,770 of record NZ_OZ245004.1, read on the forward strand.
CATGCAATGAGCGCAAGAGTAGAAGGGTGCTTGACTGCGAGATAGACACATCGAGCAGGTACGAAAGTAGGTTCTAGTGATCCGGTGGTTCTGTATGGAAGGGCCATCGCTCAACGGATAAAAGGTACTCCGGGGATAACAGGCTGATACCGCCCAAGAGTTCACATCGACGGCGGTGTTTGGCACCTCGATGTCGGCTCATCACATCCTGGGGCTGAAGCCGGTCCCAAGGGTATGGCTGTTCGCCATTTAAAGTGGTACGCGAGCTGGGTTTAGAACGTCGTGAGACAGTTCGGTCCCTATCTGCCGTGGGCGTTTGAGATTTGAGAAGAGTTGCTCCTAGTACGAGAGGACCGGAGTGAACGAACCTCTGGTGTACCGGTTGTGATGCCAATTGCATTGCCGGGTAGCTACGTTCGGACGGGATAACCGCTGAAAGCATCTAAGCGGGAAGCCTCCTTCAAGATGAGATCTCACTGGGAACTTGATTCCCCTAAAGGGCCGTTGAAGACTACGACGTTGATAGGTTGGGTGTGGAAGCGCTGTGAGGCGTTGAGCTAACCAATACTAATTGCCCGTGAGGCTTGACCATATAACGCCTAAGGCGTTTGGCAAGTGATTGATTAAGTAGAGAATAAACACGATAGAGAGTAACGAATTAGCGTGTGTAGAAAGTACAAGGTTGAGACAACAGACTCCCTTCTAAATCAAAATGAATTTGAATCTTAATTGTGACAGTTTTGCTTGGCGACCATAGAGTTGTGGAACCACCTGAATCCATCCCGAACTCAGACGTGAAACGCAATATCGCCGATGGTAGTGTGGGGTTTCCTCATGTGAGAGTAGGTCATCGCCAAGCATTTATTTAGAGAAACCCCGGTTACTATGTAGCCGGGGTTTTTTGCGTCTGGGGCTTGGGACGACTTTGTGGGGCTTTGGTTAGGGCTTAGGAAGTACTGCTACCTTTTAGTAGTTGTGAGTGTTTGCTGTTGCTGCTTATACTCAATTATAAATTGCTTAGTTTTGAGGTTATCAGTTTGAGTCGCTGTTTTGTGCTTTTATCTCTTTGTCTTTTATTGTTGCCTTTGTCTGCTCTAAGGGCGAATGAATGCACTGTTTTAACCGCAGCAGGTAATGTGGAGTATTCTCCTTATTTATGGCGCCAACACGAACCTAGCGAAGAAGTTGTTGGCGCTAATCGTCTGGTGATGGATGAAATAGCTAGACGCTTAGATATTACTATTCAGGTATTAGATGTTGGGTCTTGGGCGCGTGCGCAGGAGATGCTGAAGCGCGGGAGGGTGGATCTGATGGCGGGTATTTTCTATACAGAGTCTCGGGCTATATATATGAATTATATTTCTCCTGCTTTCTTTAAGACAGCCAGTGTGGTTTGGCGGAAATCGAATACACAAGGCTCCTATGATTCTCGTGATGATTTGATTGGTTTGCATGGTGTGACTGTCATCAACAATAGTTTTGGCCAGGATTTTGATGAATATGCTAAAGAGAAGCTTGACCTAACTTATGTCCCCTCTTTAGCGCAGGCATTTTTAATGCTTGATCGAGGTCGCGCTGATTATGTTCTTTATGAGAAGAACCCCGGTCTAGCTTATGCCGAGTTGCTCGGTTATAAGGGGCGCTTTGATATTCTGGATCCGTCACTTAGTACCGAGGGTCTTTATTTAGCCGTATCCAAAAAATCAAAATGTAATACGCTTGCCCTGAGAAATCGCTTGGCTGTGGTGATAGCCGATATGCAAGCTGAGGGTTTTATGGATCAGGCGTTATCTGAAGGTTTTGAAAGTTGGCGTATCTTTTTGGATTAATTTTGTTTAATTATAGTCTTTTCGCAATTGCGGAATAGACAGAAAGCGCCTTTATAGCATAAAATACAGCCGGTTTGCCTGTAGCAAACCTTTTGTACAAGTTTCTTAACAAGGAAGCGAGGCTGAATTTCGGTTTGCCTCGCTTTTTTGCACGTATCGTTTCTGATTTTGTTGTGCACATTTTGCGAGGAGGTTCAATTGGCGAGACCAGCCATTCTTGCTCTTGAAGACGGAAGTATATTCAAGGGCGTAGCCATTGGCGCAGACGGGCAGTCTAGCGGCGAGGTTGTATTTAATACCTCTATGACGGGTTATCAGGAAATTCTGACAGACCCTTCTTATTGTCGTCAGATAGTAACCCTTACTTATCCTCACATAGGTAACACTGGTACCAATACTGAGGATGAAGAGTCGTCTCGTACTTGGGCTGCGGGTTTAGTTATCCGCGATATCCCTTTGGTTGCGAGTAACTTTCGTAACGAAAAAAACCTAGATGATTATCTGAAAGATAACAATATTGTAGGTATTGCAGACATTGATACGCGTCGCTTAACTCGAATACTTCGTGAGAAAGGTTCGTTAAGTGGTTGTATTATGGCAGGTGATATTGATGAAGCTAAGGCGCTTTCTGATGCTAAATCTTTTCCTGGCTTAAAGGGGATGGATCTTGCTCAGGCTGTTACGACTGAAAAAGCTTATGAGTGGAACTCGTCAACTTGGAAGCTAGGTTCTGGTCATGCTGATCTTGATCCAAAGTCTCAGCCTTTTCATGTTGTTGCTTATGATTACGGGGTCAAACGTAATATTTTGCGTATGTTGGTCGAGCGTGGTTGTCGTTTAACCGTAGTGCCAGCAAAAACTCCAGCTGCTGATGTCTTAGCGATGAAACCTGATGGTGTTTTTTTGTCAAATGGTCCGGGCGATCCAGAGCCATGTGACTACGCTATTGCTGCAATTTCCGAGATCTGCAAAACAGACCTACCTGTTTTTGGGATCTGCTTAGGTCATCAGCTGCTAGCGTTGGCATCTGGCGCTAAAACGGTGAAAATGAAATTTGGTCATCATGGCGCTAACCATCCAGTCCAAGATTTGGATGGTAAGCAGGTAATGATCACTTCTCAGAATCATGGTTTTGCGGTTGATGAGGATGCTCTACCTGCGACGTTACGTGCAACGCATAAGTCACTGTTTGATGGCTCATTGCAAGGTATTGAACGTACTGACCGTGCAGCTTTTAGTTTTCAGGGGCACCCTGAGGCGAGCCCAGGTCCGCATGATGTAGCACCTCTGTTTGATCGCTTCATTGCTGATATGAAAGCAGCTAAAGCGTAAGTCATCTATAACCTAAAAATTAGGTTGTTTGAAACGATACAGGGAGGGTGTGAATTGTCCACCTTCCTCAGCTTCTAACTGATACGACTGGTTTAATACCGATGCCAAAACGTACTGATATAAAAAGTATTTTGATTCTTGGTGCAGGTCCGATTGTAATTGGGCAAGCATGTGAATTTGATTATTCTGGCGCGCAAGCGTGTAAAGCGCTACGTGAAGAGGGTTATCGAGTTATTCTTGTTAACTCTAATCCCGCTACTATTATGACTGACCCTGCGATGGCTGATTCTACTTATATCGAGCCTATCAATTGGAAAACAGTTGAAAAAATCATAGCGAAAGAACGCCCTGAAGCACTGTTGCCTACAATGGGTGGGCAGACGGCTCTGAACTGTGCGCTTGATCTTGAGCGTGAAGGGGTATTGGAAAAATATGGCGTTGAGATGATCGGCGCTAATGCAGATACTATCGATAAAGCTGAAGACCGCAACCGCTTTGATAAAGCGATGAAAGCTATAGGTCTTGAGTGTCCTCGTGCAGCTATTGCTCATAGCATGGAAGAAGCGCTTCAGGTTCAGGCCCAGCTTGGTTTTCCATGTATTATTCGACCTTCTTTACGATGGGGGGTACCGGTGGCGGTATCGCTTATAATAAAGAAGAGTTTATTGAAATCTGTGAGCGAGGCTTAGATCTATCTCCAACAACAGAGCTATTGATCGATGAGTCTCTGATTGGTTGGAAAGAATATGAGATGGAAGTTGTTCGTGATAAAAACGACAACTGCATTATTGTTTGTGCAATTGAAAACTTCGATGCAATGGGTGTACATACAGGTGACTCTATCACCGTTGCGCCAGCACAAACATTGACGGATAAAGAATACCAAATCATGCGTAACGCTTCTTTGGCGGTATTGCGTGAAATTGGTGTTGAGACGGGTGGTTCTAACGTTCAGTTCGGGGTAAACCCAGTTGATGGCCGTATGGTCGTTATAGAGATGAATCCGCGTGTTTCTCGTTCATCAGCTTTAGCGTCTAAAGCAACCGGCTTCCCAATTGCAAAAGTGGCCGCGAAGCTGGCTATTGGTTACACATTGGATGAACTACAGAATGATATTACCGGTGGTCGTACACCTGCATCTTTCGAACCTTCGATTGATTATGTTGTTACTAAGATACCGCGTTTTACCTTTGAAAAATTCCCACAAGCTAATGATCGCCTAACGACTCAAATGAAGTCGGTAGGTGAAGTTATGGCGATTGGCCGTACACTGCAGGAATCACTGCAGAAAGCGTTGCGTGGCTTAGAGGTTGGTGCGACTGGTTTCGACTCTATTATTGATATTGAAGGCGATGATGCTCGCGCTGCAATTGTGCGTGAGATGAAAGAGCCCGGCGCTGAGCGTATTTGGTATCTAGGCGATGCTTTCCGCTCAGGGATGACCGTCGAAGAATTGTATGAAATTAGCGGTATTGATCCGTGGTTCCTAGTTCAAGTCGAAGATATTATCAAAGATGAGCTACGTGTATCTGAAATCGCGATGACTGATCTAGATAAAGATGCGGTCTTTAAACTGAAGCGTAAAGGTTTCTCTGATGAGCGTTTGGCTAAGCTGCTTGGCGTATCAGAAAAGCAGTTCCGTAAACATCGTCATAATCTAGATGTGCGTCCTGTTTATAAACGTGTAGATACTTGTGCTGCTGAGTTTGCATCCGATACTGCCTATATGTATTCCTCATATGAGGAAGAGTGCGAAGCTAACCCGACAGATCGTGAGAAAATCATGGTTATCGGTGGCGGCCCTAACCGTATAGGTCAAGGTATCGAGTTCGATTACTGCTGTGTTCACGCTGCGCTTGCTGCTCGTGATGATGGCTTTGAAACAATTATGGTTAATTGTAACCCTGAGACTGTTTCAACGGATTATGATACATCTGATCGCCTGTTCTTTGAGCCAATCACACTTGAAGATGTTTTGGAAATTGTGCACGTTGAGAAACCTAAAGGTGTAATTGTTCAGTATGGCGGTCAAACACCATTGAAACTCGCTGTTGCTCTTGAGCAGGCTGGTGTGCCAGTTATTGGTACGTCACCAGAAGCGATTGACCGTGCAGAAGACCGTGAACAGTTCCAACAGATGCTTAAGCGTTTGGGGCTTAAACAGCCTGAAAACGCGACAGTTCGCTCTTTAGAAGAAGCCATTATCGAAGCGGGTAAACTAGGTTATCCTCTGGTTGTTCGTCCATCTTATGTTTTAGGTGGTCGTGCAATGGAAATAGTATACAAAGAGGAAGAGCTGCGCCGTTATATGACAACTGCGGTTCAGGTTTCTAATGACGCGCCTGTACTATTGGATCATTTCCTTAATGCGGCTATCGAAATTGATATTGATGCTGTATGTGATGGTGAAACTGTCGTTATTGGCGCTATCATGCAGCATATAGAGCAAGCGGGTGTTCACTCAGGGGATTCTGCATGTTCTTTCCCTCCATACAGTCTTCCGGCTGATGTGCAGGATGAGATGCGTGAGATGATGCGCAAGATGGCATTAGAACTGGGTGTTGTTGGCTTGATGAATGCGCAGTTAGCTTACCAAGATGGCGAAATTTATGTGATTGAGGTTAACCCTCGTGCATCGCGGACTGTGCCATTTGTGTCTAAATGTATTGGTGTATCGTTAGCTAAAATTGGCGCACAAGTGATGACCGGTAAACCGCTGAAAGAGCTTGGTTTTACTGAAGAGATCGTGCCTAAACTATTTAATGTCAAGGAAGCTGTTTTTCCCTTCAATAAATTCCAGGGCGTTGACCCCATTTTATCTCCAGAGATGAAGTCTACGGGTGAAGTGATGGGTGTAGGTGGTACCTTTGGTGAGGCTTTCATGAAGGCTCAGATTGGTGCCGGTGAAACTATGCCGCAAGCGGGTCAGGCATTTATCTCTGTACGTGAAGTCGATAAAGAAGCATCTATGCAGGTTGCCAAAGACCTTGTTGAGCTTGGCTTTTCGCTTGTAGCTACACGAGGTACTGCAGCATTAATAGAAAAACATGGTTTAGAGGCGAAAATTGTCAATAAAGTCATGGAAGGTCGTCCAAATATAGTGGATATGATCAAAAATGACGAAATTGCTTATATTATAAATACGACAGAAGGTCGTAAGGCAATTGAAGACTCTGCTGATATTCGTCGTAGTGCACTTCAGCATAAAGTTCCTTATACAACGACCTTGGCGGGTGCTGAAGCGATTACCATGGCATTGCAATATGGCGAAGAGAAAGAAGTTCGTCGTGTCCAAGACATAGGAGCCTAATATGATTAGAGTACCGATGACGGCCGCTGGCGAGAAAGCGCTTCGTGCTGAGCTTGAGCAGCTAAAAACAGTTGATCGCCCACGTGTTATTGCTGATATTGCAGAAGCGCGGGAGCACGGAGATCTAAAAGAAAATGCTGAATATCACGCTGCGCGTGAACAACAGGGTTTTATTGAGGGGCGGATTCAGGAATTAGAATCTAAATTATCAAACTGCCAAGTCATCGATATTGCCACAATACCGCCGAGCGGAAAGGTTATTTTTGGTACAACAGTGACGATCATTAATCTCGATACTGACGAGTCTAAAACTTATCAGATTGTTGGGGATGATGAAGCTGATATCAAGGCGGGTAAAATCTCTGTAAATTCCCCGATAGCACGAGGTTTAGTTGGTAAGGAAGAGGGTGATGTCGTTAATATTCAGACGCCAGGTGGTGCGAATGAATTTGAAATTGACGAAGTTGCTCACATCTAAAGCAATAAATAAAAAGGGGTGCCAGTTGGCGCCCCTTTTTTGTATATAGATAATTCTTAACGAAGAAGATTAGATAGTTTAGGATTAGGTTCTAACGCTTTTCTGTAGATGAGCGCTATATGTCCAATTTCTTGTATTAGTTCTGCTTCAACGATTGAGCAAAGTTCGCGTATAATGAGTTTCTTTGTATCTCGATCACCAACAGCAAACTTTACTTTAATTAATTCGTGATCTTCTAGAGCGCGATCGACCTCAAGTTGAACTGCTTCAGTTAATCCTTTACCTGCTACAGTAACAACAGGGTTTAGTTTGTGACCAAGAGTGCGATAATGCTTCTTTTGCTCAGGATTCAAGCTCATATTAAAATACGCTGCCTTAAAGTGTTTTGATGAGCTTAGAGCTCAGAAAAGATAATATAACAATTTTACAACAGTTGTTCGCAGCTTAGTAGCGTACAACGCTTAAATCAGAGAGCAAGTGGTTAGTGGCGAAATCAGCAAGCAGTGAACGTTGGCTAAAAGAGCATTTTGATGATCACTATGTGAAACAAGCGAAAGAGCATGGTTATCGCTCCCGTGCGAGTTTCAAGCTTATTGAGCTTGATACAAAAGACAAATTATTCAAACCCGGTATGACTGTCGTGGATTTAGGTGCAGCCCCAGGTGGTTGGTCTCAAGTGGCGGCAGAGCGTGTTGGTGATCGGGGGCGAGTGGTTGCATCTGATATATTGCCTATGGATGGAATGTCGGGGGTTGAGTTTGTTCAGGGTGATTTTACAGAGGAAGCTGTTTTGCGACAGATACTCTCTGCCCTAGGAGATGAACCTGCAGACCTTGTAATTTCAGATATGGCCCCCAATATGAGTGGTATGTCAGCAGTTGATCAGCCTGCGGCTATGTATTTGGTGGAGTTAGCCTTAGATATGGCGCGAGAGGTACTTAAGCCCGGCGGAAATTTTGTCGCTAAAGTATTTCAAGGCGAAGGTTTTGATCAGTATTTGCAAGATATGCGTACAAGTTTTAATAAAGTGGTCACCCGTAAACCTGATTCTTCTCGTGCTCGGTCACGAGAAGTGTATTTGTTAGGTAAAGGTTTTAAAGGGTAGGCTGTGTTTTAGTGGTCAAGTGTGGCCGCATAGTATAGTGTTTAGCGTCTCCAAGTAGAGCGCCAAGCTTAATCAGCAAATTGAGGGTATTCCATTGAATGATATGGCGAAAAATCTGGTTTTGTGGCTAGTGATCGCAGCGGTATTGCTGACAGTATTTAATAACTTTAATGAAAGTGCAGAATCTAAACGCCTTAGCTATTCTGAATTTGTTTCAGAAGTAAAAGATGGCAGTGTAGATAAAGTCATTATTGACGGTTATACAATCCAAGGCCACCGTCGTAATGGTGAGACTTTTGAAACAACGCGTCCTGCGTTGCAGGATCCTAAACTTGTTGATGACCTGTTTGCGAATAATGTAATTATTGAAGGTAAGCAGCCTGAACAGCAGAGTATTTGGACTCAACTGCTAGTTGCCTCTTTTCCTATATTAGTCATTATCGCTGTATTTATGTTCTTCATGCGCCAGATGCAAGGTGGAGGAGGCAAAGGCGGCCCAATGTCCTTTGGTAAATCCAAAGCACGCATGATGGGGGAAGATCAGATTCAGACTACATTTGATGATGTGGCGGGTGTTGAAGAAGCGAAAGAAGATGTCCGAGAATTGGTGGATTTTCTTCGTGATCCTGGTAAATTTCAGCGCCTTGGTGGGCATATCCCTCGCGGCGTATTGATGTCGGGTAGTCCTGGTACAGGTAAGACGTTATTGGCGAAAGCAATTGCCGGTGAAGCGAAAGTACCTTTCTTTACCATCTCAGGTTCTGATTTTGTTGAGATGTTTGTAGGTGTAGGTGCATCCCGTGTTCGTGATATGTTTGAACAAGCTAAAAAGAACGCGCCTTGTATTATCTTTATCGATGAGATCGATGCGGTAGGCCGTCATCGTGGTGTCGGCATGGGTGGTGGTAATGATGAGCGAGAGCAAACATTAAACCAGTTGTTGGTTGAAATGGATGGCTTTGAAGGTAATGAGGGCATTATTGTTATCGCGGCAACTAACCGACCTGATGTGTTGGATCCAGCATTACTACGTCCAGGGCGTTTTGATAGACAGGTACATGTTGGCCTTCCAGATATACGTGGTAGAGAGAAAATTCTTAAAGTGCATATGAGAAAAGTGCCTTTAGGAGATGATGTAAAGCCGGAGTTGATTGCGCGTGGTACGCCTGGTTTCTCTGGTGCTGATTTGGCTAATTTGGTCAACGAAGCTGCTCTTTTTGCCGCACGAAGTGGTAAACGTACCGTTAGAATGGAACAGTTTGAAAAAGCAAAAGACAAAATCATGATGGGCGCTGAGCGTAAGTCGATGGTGATGTCCGAGAAGGAACGCTTGAATACAGCGTATCATGAAGCAGGGCACGCGATTGTTGGTCGTTTAATGCCTGAGCATGACCCTGTATATAAAGTTTCCATTATTCCTCGTGGTCGCGCGTTAGGTGTGACCATGTTTCTCCCTTTGGAAGATCGCTATAGTCATAGCCGCCAGTCGATTCTGTCCAACATCTGTTCGTTATACGGTGGTCGAATCGCTGAAGAGATGACTTTAGGTAAAGATGGTGTGACTACAGGCGCATCTAACGATATACAGAGAGCGACCTCTTTTGCTCGGAGTATGGTTGCGAAGTGGGGTTTAACTGATGAGATGGGGCCTCTGCTATATGATGAGGAGGAATCTGATCCGTTTAACCGTGGCTATGGTCAAGGCGCTAAACCGCTTGCTGAGGAAACTCAACGTAAAATCGATATGGAAACCCGTAAAATTATCGATGAATGCTACAAGCGTGCTGAAACTATCCTCGTAGATAATCGAGATATTCTTGAGTCTATGTGTGCTGCACTTATGAAGTATGAGACTATTGATAGCAGTCAGATCGATGAGTTGATGGAACGTAAGCCTGTTTCTTCGCCTGAAGGTTGGGGTGATGATAGTGAAGATGATACGCCTTCTGCATCGGTCGATGAATCGACTAACACGTCCAACGATGAAGTGGATATGAATGAAGGTGATGAGGGCGTTGATCCAGATGTGCCTGATTCTTCAGATAAAAATATCCACTAATTATCAGGTGGATTGAAAGATAAAAGGCTAGCTTTGTAACGAAGCTGGCCTTTTTTAATATGTTAAACAATCAGAATAAGGCAGATACTATGCGTGAATTTCAGTTTGGCACGCGTACCTTAGATTTATCATACACGCATGTGATGGGTATTCTTAATGTCACACCTGATTCGTTTTCCGATGGTGGTATGTTACATAACGGCGGCTCAGCTCAGTTAGATAAAATTCTAATTCAAGCTGAGAAAATGATTGGTGATGGCGCCACTATTTTAGATATTGGTGGTGAATCAACAAGGCCTGGTGCTGTACCTGTATCGCTTCAGGAGGAAAAGGAGCGTGTATTACCGGTCATCGAGAAGATAGCTCAGGAGTTTGATGTGGTTATCTCCATTGATACTAGCGCTCCTGAGCTCATTACAGAGGCGGCCAAATTAGGTGTAGGGCTGCTTAACGATGTTCGTGCTTTAGGTCGAGAGGGTGCGTTAGAGGCGGCCTCTAGTACAGGGCTGCCTGTTTGCTTAATGCATATGTTGGGAAGTCCTGCAACTATGCAGGATCGTCCAGAGTATGATGATGTTTTGGATGATGTCAGCGATTTCTTTGCCAAGCGTGTTTTGGCCTGTGAAGCTTCAGGTATAGCTAAAGAACGTCTTATTCTTGATCCAGGCTTTGGTTTTGGTAAAACCGTGGAGCATAATCTAAGGCTGATGAATAATATATCTCAATTGCATGCATTTGGGTTGCCTTTGTTGATCGGTACTTCGCGCAAATCAATGCTGGGTGCAGTGTTAAATCGAGAAGTAGATCAACGTTTGGCCGGTGGTTTGGCGACTGTAGTTATGTCGGTGATGCAAGGTGCCGCCATTGTTCGAGTGCATGATGTTAAAGAAACTGCGGATGCAGTAAAAATGACCCGCGCCGTTATGGCTGAAGCGGTTATTAAATAGAGGGAAGAAGATGACAAAGCGCTATTTTGGGACTGACGGTATTCGCGGTAGGGTTGGGCAGTTTCCAGTGACGCCAGACTTTGTTCTGAAGTTGGGTTGGGCGGCAGGTAAGGTCTTTGCTCGAGAGGGTTATAGTAAAATTTTGATCGGTAAAGATACGCGTATTTCCGGTTATATGTTTGAATCTGCTTTAGAGGCAGGTTTGTCTGCGGCGGGTGTGGATGTGCTGCTAACAGGCCCAATGCCGACACCGGCCGTCGCTTACTTAGCTAGAACCTTTCGTGCGGATGCGGGGATTGTGATTAGTGCGTCTCATAATCCTTTTTATGATAACGGCATTAAATTCTTCTCCTCTGAAGGGACAAAGCTACCCGATGATGTTGAGCAAGCGATAGAAGCGCAAATGGATATAGCGATGACGACAGTGGATTCGTCTGAGTTGGGTAAAGCGAAAAGGATTGTTGATGCCGCTGGACGCTATATTGAATTTTGTAAAGCTACAGCGGGAGGTATCTCGCTAAAAGGATTGAAAATCATTTTAGACTGTGCAAATGGCGCAACTTATCATGTGGCCCCTTCAGTATTTACTGAATTAGGTGCAAAGGTTATTGAGATCGCATCCTCTCCCGATGGCTTGAATATAAATGAAAACTGCGGTGCTACAGAAACGGAACGTTTGCGTACCGTTGTATTAGCTGAAAAAGCAGATTTAGGCATAGCATTGGATGGCGATGGTGATCGCGTCATCATGGTGGATCAGAATGGGCAGGAGGTTGATGGCGATGAACTGTTATTTATTATCGCTGCCCAGATGCGTCGCGAAGGTGTATTCACCGGTGGCGTTGTCGGGACATTGATGAGTAATTTTGGGCTCGAGCAGGCGTTCGCGCGTGAGAATATTCCATTTATCAGAGCAAGTGTAGGCGATCGTTATGTCATGGAGCAGTTGTACCTGAATGACTGGATTTTAGGTGGGGAAAGCTCTGGACATATTGTGTGCCGTCACCTGACAACGACTGGAGATGGAACGGTTGCTGCGCTACAAGTATTAAAAGCAATTGTTGAAACCGGTAATACTCTGGCTGAGCTGCGTCATGGTATGACTAAAATGCCGCAAGTGATGATTAACGTGCGTGTAGCTCAGAAAGTGAATATTAATGAGATTGACAGTATTCAACAGGCTGTTGTCAATACAGAGAAACAGCTCGGCAAACGGGGGCGTGTTTTATTGCGGCCTTCTGGGACGGAGCCTTTGGTTCGAGTTATGGTTGAGGGCGAAGATGCCGATGAAGTGGCTAATCTTTGTCAGCAGCTTGCAACCGATGTTGAAAAAGCCTTGATGGAGCTTGAAACTTAAGTGTAAGCCAGTTAATATTTGCGCCTCTTGAAATAGGGGGTATTAATGCGCAGAGCTTTAGTTGCCGGAAATTGGAAGATGAATGGTCGAACTGACTTCATTAATGAATTAATGAATGAGTTAGTTTCTGGTATTCAAGCTTCAGCCGTTGATGTGCTAGTGTGTCCGCCTGCGATATACCTATCCCAAGTGAAGTCGATGTCAGGTTCGTTCATTGCTGTGGGTGCACAGAATGTAAGCGAAAACCCAGACGGGGCATTCACGGGCGAGATTTCACTGCCGATGTTGAGAGATTTAGGATGTGAGTATGTAATCCTAGGACATTCAGAACGTCGCAGTCTTTATGCAGAAACTGATTTAGTGGTTGCTGATAAGTTTATCGCAACAGTGGCTGCAGGGTTAAAACCTATTCTTTGTGTAGGTGAAACTCTTGAAGAACGAGAGCAAGGTAAGACACTTGATGTTGTTGGACGTCAGTTAAAGGCAGTAATTGATGCTGCTGGAATTGATAAGTTTGCGGATGCTGTTATTGCCTATGAGCCTGTATGGGCAATAGGTACAGGTAAAACCGCGACATCTGAACAAGCGCAAGATGTACATGCTGCAATTCGCGCAATGATCGCAGAGTATGATGCAAAAACTGCATTAGCTACTCGTATACTATACGGTGGTAGTGTCAATGCGAGAAATGCTGCAGAGTTGTTCGCAAACGATGACGTTGATGGAGGGCTAGTAGGTGGAGCCTCTCTTAAAGCAAATGATTTTATTGCCATCTGCCACGCGGCAGATGCATAAATAGACGGTTAAACAATGGAAACAGTAGTTCTGATTATTCATGTGTTGTTAGCAGCGGCTGTAATTGGTCTGATTTTGCTGCAACAGGGCAAAGGCGCTGAAGCAGGTGCCTCTTTCGGTGCAGGTGCTTCCCAGACTGTTTTCGGTAGTACAGGGAGTGGTAACTTTCTGTCCCGCATGACAGGCATTGTCGCTGCCGGTATTTTTGTAACGAGCTTCATCTTAGCTGTTTATGCTAAAGAGAAGGCAGAATCTATTGGTGACGCGGGAATCCCAGCAGCTACTGCTGTTGAGAGTCAAGCCCCTGCGTTACCTGTTGAGCCTCAGCTTCCTGCTTTGGAAGAGGAAGGAAAGGTTGTCGCGCCTGTTGAGTCAGATATTCCAAAAGCTGACTAAAGGGTAGTAAAGGTTTGATGCCCAAGTGGTGGAATTGGTAGACACGCTATCTTGAGGGGGTAGTGGCCGTCAGGCCGTGCCGGTTCAAGTCCGGCCTTGGGCACCATTAATCTTGATTAAGGTCGCTGGTACATATACAATTTGCACCAGTTTTGATGCGGGGTGGAGCAGCTTGGTAGCTCGTCGGGCTCATAACCCGAAGGTCGTTGGTTCAAATCCAGCCCCCGCTACCAACCTTATTTAACGTAAGGCCCCTTTTTAGGGGCTTTTTCGTCAGTGAATTACAGTATATGAATATCTATACTGTAGGTCGGGAATGGGTCATTAGACCCATTTTTTGTTTGTGAAATTTGTAAATGCTTTAGCTAACTTATTGAAATATAAGAAATAGGCGTTTAAGTGCTAGTACAGGTGGGTTATTCGTGTCAGCGAAAATGAAACTGTTGCAAGAGTTAATTGAACCGTCAGTAATTGCATTGGGGGTTGAACTCTGGGGTATTGAGTTTCTCTCACAGGGAAAACACAGCACCTTAAGGGTGTACATTGATTCTGAAAATGGCATTAGCGTAGATGATTGCGCAAAGGTAAGTCATCAGATCAGTGGAATTATGGATGTTGAAGATCCGATAGCAGGGAATTATACCTTAGAGGTATCGTCTCCTGGTGTGGATCGTCCGTTATTTACTTTAGAACAATTTGCGGCCTATGCCGGTTCTCATATCCAATTGCGCTTGCGCATAGCATATGAAGGGCGTCGTAAGTTCAAAGGTATTTTAAATGGTATTGAAGGCGATGACATACTTGTCGTTGTTGATGATGAAGAATATATGCTGCCGATTGAGTATATCGATCGGGCAAACATTATCCCTCAGTTCTAAATATAGAATTGGGGTCTTGGGTGAGGCAGAGGCATGAATAAAGAGATTCTGTTGGTAGCAGAAGCAGTTTCTAACGAAAAAGAAGTTCCGAAAGAAGTTATTTTCGAAGCTATCGAAGTTGCATTGGCAACGGCGACAAAAAAACGTTATGACGAAGAAGCTGATATTCGCGTAGTAATTGATCGCGCAACAGGCGATTACGAAACATTCCGTCGTTGGTTAGTGGTAACCAACGAGGTTGTACCTGCACTAGGTACAGAGTTAACAATGCAGGAAGCTGAAGAGATTGATACAGCGCTGCAGCCAGATGATATCCACGAAGAACAGGTTGAATCGGTTAAGTTTGGTCGTATTGCGGCACAGACAGCTAAACAAGTTATCGTACAGAAAGTACGTGAAGCTGAAAGAGCAAAAGTGGTTGAACTCTATCGTGATCGCCAAGGTGAATTAATCTCGGGCAGTGTCAAAAAAGTTACACGCGATAATATTATAGTGGACTTAGGTAACAACGCTGAAGCGTTGCTGCCTCGTGACCAATTGATTCAGCGTGAAACGTTCCGTATGGGCGATCGTGTTCGTGCTGTTCTGCTTGAAGTTCGTTCTGAAGGTCGCGGACCTCAGCTAATTATGAGCCGTGCTTGTAATGAAATGCTGATCGAGCTGTTCCGTATAGAAGTACCTGAAATTTCGGAAGAGGTTATCGAGATTCGAGCTGCGTCCCGTGATTTAGGTTCCCGCGCGAAAATCGCGGTAAAAACGAATGATGGTCGTATCGACCCCGTTGGTGCTTGTGTAGGTATGCGAGGTTCTCGTGTACAGGCTGTATCAAATGAGTTGAACGGTGAGCGTGTTGATATTGTATTGTGGGATGACAACCCAGCACAGCTTGTTATTAATGCAATGGCACCGGCTGAAGTTGCATCGATCGTTTTAGATGAGGAAACTCACTCGATGGATGTTGCGGTTGCTAGTGAAAATCTTGCAATGGCGATCGGTCGTAATGGACAAAATGTGCGTTTAGCCTCCGAGCTGACAGGCTGGGAACTTAACGTGATGACTGAAGAAGATGCACAGAATAAGCATCAAACTGAAGTTGGTTCAGTTATCGGTCAGTTTGTTGATCATCTTGATGTGGACGAAGACGTTGCAGAAGTATTAGTTGGCGAAGGGTTCACTACACTGGAAGAAGTTGCTTATGTTCCAGTTGATGAGATGCTTGAAATTGATGGATTCGATGAAGATATCGTCAATGAGCTGCGCAAACGAGCTAAAGACGCGCTGCTTAACTTGGCGATAGCCAATGAAGAGCAACTGGATAAAGCAGAACCCGCTGCAGATCTCCTTGAGATGGAGGGGATGGATAAGCATTTGGCTTTCATTCTTGCTGCTCAAGGCATCATTACGATGGAAGATTTGGCGGAACAATCTATTGATGATTTGATAGATATAGAAGACCTGGACGAAGAACGAGCCGCATCGTTAATCATGACTGCTCGTGCTCCATGGTTTGCAGAAGAAGAGTAAGGTTAACGGAAGAGGAGCCCCTTGATAATGGCCGAAGTAACAGTAAAACAACTCGCCGAAATGGTTGGTGTTTCCGTTGATCGTTTGCTCGAGCAAATGAAGGAAGCAGGTATATCTGGTAAGAATGATGGCGCTGAAGTCTCTGAATCAGAGCGCCA
The DNA here is from genome assembly GCF_965223595.1 of Neptuniibacter marinus. Lineage (NCBI taxonomy): Bacteria > Pseudomonadati > Pseudomonadota > Gammaproteobacteria > Oceanospirillales > Oceanospirillaceae > Neptuniibacter > Neptuniibacter marinus. The sequence goes on from NZ_OZ245004.1 coordinate 549,938, forward strand.
AACATTGCTGAATCATCTTAAGCGTAGTCACGGTGAAGATGCAGCAGATGGTGAACCAAAGAAAATTACTTTAAAGCGTAAAACTACATCTCAGCTTAAAGTGTCAGGTTCATCGGGTAAGAAGAAAACCGTTAATGTAGAAGTGCGTAAAAAGCGTACCTATGTTAAACGTTCAGAAGTTGAAGGTGGTGATGAACCAACTGAAACAGTTGACGAAGCGGCATTAGAAGCTCAGAAAGCTGAAGAGTTGCGTTTAGAAGAAGAGCGTAAGCAGCAGGAAGCGAAAGAGCAAGCTGCTCGCGAAGCGGCTGAAGCAGAAGCAGCTAAAGAACGTGAAGCTAAGCAAGAACAGAGCCGAGAGCAAGAAGAAGTTGATGTTCAGCGCAAGCAGAAAGAAGCTGAAGAAGCGGCTCGTTTGAAACGTGAAGAGGAAGAAGAAGCTCGTCGCCGTAAGGCTGAAGCGGAATCTGAAGCACGTTTTAAAGCGCAAGAACAAGCTAAGAAAAAAGAGCCAGCGTCAAAAGATAATAATCGTCGAGGTAAAGGTAAAAATAACCGCGGTGATAATCGTAATGATAACCGTCGTGGTGGCAAGATTAGCCGTAATCGCGGCAAAAATGGTCGTCCTCTTTCTAATAAGCCAAACGAACATGGCTTTAAAGAGCCAACAACCCAGCAAGTAATTGATGTAACTATTCCTGAAAGTATTACTGTTGCAGAATTAGCGAAGAAAATGAACGTTAAAGCAGCAGAAGTGATCAAGGTTATGTTTGGTATGGGCGCTATGGCGACTATTAACCAAGTGATTGATCAAGAAACAGGCATGCTTGTTGTAGAAGAGATGGGTCATACGCCAATCGCACTTCAAGAGAATGCGGTTGAAGAAGCGTTGATGGAAAGTATTCAAGCAATGCAGGGTGAGCAGGAAAGTCGCGCACCGGTTGTTACTGTTATGGGTCATGTTGACCATGGTAAAACATCATTGTTGGACTATATACGTTCATCACGCGTAGCTTCCGGTGAGTCCGGTGGTATTACGCAGCACATTGGTGCTTATCACGTAGAAACAGATAATGGCATGGTTACTTTCTTGGATACACCTGGGCATGCTGCTTTTACAGCGATGCGTGCGCGCGGTGCTTCTGTAACTGATATCGTTATACTTGTTGTTGCCGCTGATGATGGTGTAATGCCTCAGACTGAAGAAGCGGTACAGCATGCTAAAGCTGCGGGTGTACCTCTCGTTGTTGCGGTCAACAAGATTGATAAAGAGCAAGCTGATCCTGATCGTGTTAAAAATGAACTTGCAGCACTAGATGTTATCCCTGAAGAGTGGGGTGGTGAAAATCAGTTTGTAAGTGTATCGGCTAAAACAGGCCAAGGCATTGATGAATTATTAGATGCAGTATTGCTGCAATCTGAAATTCTTGAGCTAACTGCAGTGCCTAAGGCACCAGCACAAGGTGTAGTTGTTGAATCTCGTCTTGATAAAGGCCGTGGCCCTGTTGCAACTGTACTGATTCAAAACGGAACCTTGGAAAAAGGTGATATCGTTCTTGCCGGTCTACATTATGGTCGTATTCGTGCGATGCTGGATGAAAATGGTAAGCCTATTCAGGGTGCAGGTCCTGCTATCCCGGTTGAGATTCAAGGCCTAGATGGTACGCCTAATGCCGGTGATGAATTCACTGTTGTTAGTAGCGAGAAAAAAGCACGAGAAATTGCTTTGTTCCGTCAAGGTAAATACCGTGATGTGAAATTGGCCCGTCAGCAGAAATCTAAACTAGAAAACTTGTTTGCTAACATGCAAGCCGGTGATGTTAAAACCTTCAATATTGTCCTTAAAACAGACGTACGTGGTTCATTGGAAGCACTAACTCACGCATTGGAAGATCTATCTACCGATGAAGTAAAAGTGAATATTGTTTCTGGCGGTGTTGGTGGTATTGCTGAGACTGATGCTAACCTTGCGGTTACAGCATCTGCATTGATGGTTGGTTTCAACGTCCGTGCTGATCAGCAGGCTCGTCAGGTAATGGAACGTGAAGGCATCGAACTTCGTTACTACAGCGTAATCTACGATATTATCGATGACGTTAAGCAGGCGATGGGTGGTCTTCTTTCTCCTGAATACCGTGAAGAGATCGTTGGTATTGCTGAAGTACGTGATGTATTTAAAGCACCTAAGATTGGTCTTGTGGCTGGTTGTATGGTTACTGAAGGTACAGTTTTCCGTAACAAGCGTATCCGTGTACTGCGTGACAACGTGGTTATCTATGAGGGCGAATTAGAATCTCTACGTCGCTTTAAAGATAACGTAAACGAAGTTCGTCAGGGTATGGAATGTGGTATCGGCGTTAAGAACTATAACGACGTTAAAGTAGGAGACCAGATTGAGGTCTTCGACACAGTCGAAGTTCAACGTACACTTTAAGGTAATAGATAACCTTTATGGCACGCGATTATAGTCGTACATCAAGGATTGCGGACCAGCTCCAACGTGAGCTGGCCCAGCTTATCCAGTTAGAAATTAAAGATCCTCGTCTTGGTATGGTGACAGTAAGCTATGCCAAAGTGAGTAAAGATCTTGGCTACGCTGATGTTTACATCACTGTTTTACCGCTTAATGGTAAAGATGAAGATGAAGCAATAGTTGATTCACTAAAAGTGCTTAATAATGCAGCCGGTTTCCTAAGAGGGGCGCTGGCTAAACAAGTTAAGTTACGAGTGATGCCGCAGTTGCGTTTCCATTTCGATGAAACTATCGAGCGTGGTCGTCACCTGCATCATCTGATTGAGGCCGCAGTGCGCCAAGAAAATCAGAATTCAAATAACGACACCGACGGAGAGTAATGCGTGGGTCGTCGTAGAAACCGAGGCCGGGCGGTCGATGGTGTATTTCTGTTAAATAAACCGCCAGGTATCTCTTCTAATTTTGCTCTTCAACAAGTGCGTCGTCTTTATGGTGCAGCTAAAGGCGGACATACAGGCGCTCTAGATCCTTTGGCAACCGGCATGTTGCCTATCTGCTTAGGTGAAGCGACAAAGTTTTCACAGCATCTGTTAGATTCTGATAAACGCTACATAACCACCGCAAAGCTAGGTGTTAGAACGGACTCTAGTGACGCTGATGGTGTGGTTGTTGAAGAAAAGCCAGTACCAGAAAATCTAACCGAAGCACAGATTGAACAGTTTCTCGTTGAGAATTTTAGCGGCGAGATTGAACAAGTGCCGTCCATGTTTTCTGCGCTAAAGCATCAAGGTCAGCCTTTATATAAACTGGCACGTCAAGGGATCAAGGTAGAGGTTAAACCACGAAAAGTCATTATCCACGAGATAAAAATGACGGCTTTTCGCGGTGATGAAATTGATCTTGAGGTTTACTGCTCAAAAGGGACTTACATCCGTTCAATTGTCGAAGATCTAGGCCACCTTATAGGCTGTGGAGCCCATGTGAAAATGCTGCATCGAAAAGATGTCGGCGCATTTACAGCGGACCAGATGATGACATTGGATGAGCTGCGTCAAAATGTACCGGAAAATGCAGATGAAGAGGCCCTAAAGGGCATACAATTTGAGCTAGATAAGCTATTATTGCCAGCGTGGGCAGCAGTGGCTGATTTACCAGCTGTTCAGCTAGATCAAACGCAGACGAAACTTGTTCTTCATGGACATAATGTGTCATTTAATGACGCACAGGAATATGAAGTAGGCTGCTTGGTTAGATTGTTTGCAGCGGTAAGTGACGCAACTCCCGAACGATTTTTAGGTGTTGCAGAAGTGAATGAAGAAGGGGCCTTTAAGCCTAAGCGGCTTATCTGCACTGCAAACGATCAATAGTACTGATTAAATAGAATTTTTTAGGTGTCTAAAGAGGCCTAAATAATGTGGCGTTGTACTGAAAATATGCTCGGTGCATCGTTTCTTTCAAATCCAGCGACTAATAATAGTCGTGTGCATATTTTTTTAGGAGAATGAAAATGGCATTAACTGCTGAAAATAAAGCGGCAATCGTTGCAGATTTCGCTCGCGCTGAAGGCGATACTGGTTCCCCAGAAGTTCAGGTAGCTTTGCTAACTGCTAATATCGAAGGTTTACAGGGTCACTTCAAAGTGAACAAACATGACCATCACTCACGTCGTGGTCTAATCCGCATGGTAAACCAGCGTCGTAAATTGCTGGATTACTTAAAAGGTAAAGATGCAGATCGTTACCTAGACTTGATCAAACGTCTTGGTCTACGTCGCTAAGTTAGTGTGAATTCCTCAGGGCCATACAATGTATGGCCCTGATTTTATCTGAGGCAGTAAAATAGTTAACAATTTCATCCCGCCTGTACTTCAATAAATTTTTGTTGTGAACATGAAGAGTTTATTGAAGTACTGGCACTACTTAGGTATGGATGTTAACTCGTTGCGGCCTCATCCAATTTTAAGGAAATTATTGTGTTTCAAGTAACTACTAAAACATTTCAGTTTGGTGGTCAGGAAGTAACTATCGAAACTGGTCGCGTTGCGCGCCAGGCGACAGGTGCTGTTCTGGTCAAAATGGGCGGTAACGAAGTACTTTGTACGGTTGTTGGTGCAAAAGAGGAAAAACCAGGTCAAGGTTTCTTCCCGCTATCGGTTCATTACCAAGAGAAATATTACTCTGTTGGTCGTATCCCAGGTGGCTTCTTTAAGCGTGAAGCGCGCCCATCTGAGAAAGAGACTCTGACATCGCGTCTAATCGACCGTCCAATTCGTCCATTGTTTCCGAAAGGCTACATGAACGAAGTACAGGTTGTTTGTACGGTTATGTCTGCGGATAAAAAGAATGATCCGGATATCGCTGCAATGATCGGTACATCCGCTGCGCTTGCGATCTCTGGTATTCCATTCCAAGGTCCAATCGGTGCTGCACGTGTAGGTTTCACTGAACAGGATGGCTATATTCTTAACCCAAGCTACGAGCAGTTAGCAACGTCTGAGCTAGACATGGTTGTTGCTGGTACTGCTGATGCGGTATTGATGGTTGAGTCTGAAGCACAAGAACTATCTGAAGATGAAATGCTAGGTGCTGTTCTTTTCGCGCACCAAGAGATGCAAGTTATTATTACTGCAGTGAACGCGTTAGCGGCAGAAGCAGGTAAAGAAGCTTGGGTTTGGACGCCTAAAGCAAAAGATGAAGATCTTATTGCTAAAGTTCGTGCTGAAGTCGCTGAAGGTATTGCTGCAGCTTACCAAGTTGCTGACAAATTACAGCGTCAAAACGCATTGGCTGAACTGCGTGCTAAAGCAGTGGAAGCGCTTTGTGGTGAAGAAGAAGGCCTGCCTTCTGCTAGCGACGTGTCTGGTATCGTCAGTTCACTAGAGAAAGAGATTGTACGTGGTCGTATCGTAAGTGGTGAACCACGTATCGATGGCCGTGATAATAAAACAGTTCGTGGTATTGATGTGCAAGTGGATGTGCTACAAGGTACTCACGGTTCTGCACTGTTTACACGTGGTGAAACGCAGGCGATCGCTACTTGTACATTAGGTACTGCGCGTGATCAGCAGATCATTGATGCTATCGAAGGCGAACGTAAAGACCCGTTCATGTTGCACTACAATTTCCCTCCATACTCTGTAGGTGAATGTGGTCGTATGATGGGTGCTGGTCGTCGTGAAATCGGTCATGGTCGTCTAGCCCGTCGTGGTGTTGCTGCGGTTCTACCAACACAAGAAGAGTTCCCATACACAATCCGTATCGTATCTGAGATCACTGAATCAAACGGTTCAAGCTCTATGGCATCGGTATGTGGTGCATCTCTATCTATGATGGATGCGGGTGTTCCTCTTAAGGCACCAGTTGCGGGTATCGCAATGGGTCTTGTTAAAGAAGAGAACGGCTTTGCTGTCCTAACTGATATTCTAGGTGATGAAGATCATTTAGGTGACATGGACTTTAAAGTGGCAGGTACTGAAACCGGTATTACTGCACTTCAGATGGATATCAAAATTACAGGTATCACTGAAGAGATCATGGATATAGCGCTTGAACAGGCATATGAAGCACGTGTTCATATCCTTAAAGAGATGGCTAAAGTTATCGGTTACGCTCGTCCAGAGCTTCCAGATAATGCACCAGCGTTGACTCAGCTTAAGATCAACCCTGAGAAGATCCGTGATGTTATCGGTAAAGGTGGTGCAACTATCCGTGCACTGACTGAAGAGACTGGCGCATCTATTGATATCGAAGATGACGGTACGGTCCGTGTTTATGCCGCTGATAAAGCAGCAGCAAAAGCCGCTACTGATAAGATCCTAGAGATCACTGCAGAAGCTGAGATCGGCAAAGTTTACGAAGGTAAAGTTGTTCGTATTGAAGACTTCGGTGCTTTCGTTAATATCTTACCAGGCAAAGATGGTCTAGTTCATATTTCTCAGATCGATAACAAACGTGTTGAGAAAGTAACTGATTACATCCAGATGGATCAGATGGTTAAGGTTAAAGTTCTGGACGTAGACCAGCGCGGCCGTATTAAACTATCTATGAAAGATCTAATTGCTGACAATGAAGTAAGCTAAGCATTGCTGCATAACACTTAGCTTCGGCTAAGATGGATTAAAAAACCGCCTTTGGTAACAATGGCGGTTTTTTTGTGCTGTTTTTTTACAAACAGAGGATAAGTCAAAGCAGGTTTGTTTATTATAGGTTTTAGGGGTTGATAACTTATCCCATAAATCTGTGGATAACTTCGTTAGTAGTCTGAGTGCTGATCGCTGGGAGCCACTAATAGTAAAGGGTGCGGAGAATTGGTTGTATTTTTATCAGCGGTGGAAAACGCTTAAAATCTATCCATCATTTCGCCTAATGTTGCGATTGCTGTGATCTGTTCATTACTTTGCGTGTAATGGGCATAGCAGAGTCGGATATGGTGATTGAAGCGGTTATCTGCACAAAAAAGATTGCCTGGGGATATACCGATTCCTGCGGTTAACGCTTGTTGAAATAACTGATCACTGGCGACTCGCTCAGGTAGATTAAACCACTGTAAAATACCCCCTTGCGGTTTTATAAACATGGTTTCTTTGGGCCAAAAGCGCCTTACATCTTCTGTTAGCATATCAACACGTTCACTATAGATTCGGCTCACTTGCGCTAGGTGGCGACGGTAACGACGGCCAATGAGTAGTTCGCTAACAGCTTGCTGTGTAATGGCCGGACACGCGATATTTGTGACAAATTTATAGTAATTAATTTTGTCATAATAGCGTCCAGGAAGCACCCAGCCGAGTCGTATGTCTACATCCATGGTTTTTGAAAAAGAGCCGCAGTGGAGCACTCTTTGCTCCGTATCTAAAGCTTTTAATGGGGTTGGGCGTTGCTGGTTATAGCTGAGTTCTGCAAAAACATCATCTTCAATTAAGGCTATATCCCAGCGATTAGCTAGACCTATAAGCCGTTTTCTGGTCGATAGATCTAAGTTGAAACCGAGTGGATTATTAAAACTTGGATTAGTGAGCACGGCTTTAATCGGCCAGCGTTCTAGTGCACTTTCTAAAGCATCTAAGTTAGTTCCTAGTATTGGGTCGGAGGGAAGTTCAATCACCTTTAAGCCTAACGCCTCTATGCATTGCAGTGTCCCGTAGTAGCAAGGAGACTCGACGGCAATGGTATCCCCTACTTCGGCAACAGCACGTAGGCAGAGTGAGACCGCTTCCTGTCCCCCTTGGGTGATGACAATATCTTCACTATTGCAGGCGATAGAAGTGGAGTTAAGGTGGCCAGCTAGAGTTTTTCGGAGCCTTGGGTCACCGGGGGGTGTGCTGTAATGACTTCTGCGTCGGCTGCTCTCTAGTGCCCATCGACGAGCGGTTTTAGCAAGTTGTTGATAATACCAGCTAACTGTTGGCCAGCGTGAATCAGGATAAGCAGAACCAAGGGCTAGGTTTCCAGGTTGGTTGGCTGAGCCTAATACACTAAAGGCGGTTGCACCCATAGTGACTTTTCTTGGTTTCAGGGGAGGGCTGTTTTTTAGTTGTGCCGAAACAAAAAAGCCCTGTCTATCTTTTACTTGGAGTTGTTTTAGATTTTCCAGCTCAGTTAGTGCTCGAATGATGGTGTTTTTACTTAGTTGATATTGCTGGCTGAGTGCTCTTATTGAGGGTAGGCGGGAGCCTGGTGGAAGATCACCTTGTTCTATACGTAATTGAAGTTTCTGCACTAAGTGTTCATATTTTTTCATGGGTACAGCTTACTTTAATTTATTGATAAATTCATATATAGCTTCTCTGTATCCCAAAAGTTCGATGTTTTGTGTCCCTTTTCTGCTTGGACTCTAGCCTCTACAGTGTGCTTTTTTGTAATAGATATGTGGGGATTAAGCTAATGCTGAGTCGGCAGCAAAAATTAACATTAGTACCTTGGGCTTTTGTCGGTATTTGGAGCACAGGTTTTATTGGTGCTAAGTATGCTGTGCCTTATATGGAGCCGTTTAGTGTTTTATTTTTGCGTATGTTTCTCACCTTGATCGTCTTTGCTGCTCTTATGTTTTGGCGCAAGCCTCAATGGTGTTCTCCTAAGCAAGCGGGTCACCAGATGGTGGTTGGGTTGTTGGTACATGCCTGTTATTTAGGTGGCGTTTTTGTTGCTATTGATTGGGCGCTACCGGCGGGTATTACTTCATTAATTATGGGGGTTCAGCCTCTATTGACTGCGTTAATCGGTTGGTTGTGGATAAGTGAGCGCTTACACAAAGCTCAGTGGTTAGGTCTGGTGCTTGGCTTTTTGGGTGTATTGCTCGTGGTGAGTCAGAACGGTGCTCAAAATTCTGATGCTGCCGGTTGGGATGCATGGACCGCGGCGATTGTTGCTTTGTTGGCGATCTCTATTGGTACGCTCTATCAGAAACGTTTTGGCGGCGGTGTAGACTTGATGGTTGGCGCTTTCTATCAATATTTAGTGACAGCTATTGTGATGGCATTGCTGGCTTGGCAGTTTGATTCGGGTGAGGTGACTTGGAGTTGGCCCTTATTAGGTGCTGTTTTATGGATGGTGTTAGCTTTATCTGTGACAGCTATTTTACTGTTTCTTGTCATGATCCGTGAGGGGGAAGCGAGTAAGGTTGTTAGTTACTTTTATTTAGTGCCGCCATTGACTGCACTGGAAGCTTGGCTTCTTTTTGATGAAACACTGAATATTTATGCGCTATGCGGTATAGGCGTTACTGTAGCGGGTGTCTATCTGACGGTTAAGCGTAGGGTATAGATTAAAACAGGCTAGTGTTTGCTAGCCTGTGGATAGCTTACATCTTGTGAGTTAGACGGATCAGCTTGAAGTTACCATTAGACATAATACATTCAGCTTGATGGAAGTATTTGAGGGCTTTGCGTTCTAATGGGATATGCATGTTTGTAACAAAACAAGCAATCCCTTGTTCATTGAGGTGATCATGGGCAGCTTTAAGGAAGCGATCGGTCAAGTCGCCATCTACAGCAAAGCCTGCATGGAAGGGCGGATTGCAGACAATTAGATCAAACTTTTCACTAATGCCTTGTGCACAGTTAGCGGCGATGACCTTCGCATTGATGGGGTAGCGGGCAAAGTTACATTCACAAGCAATAATAGCTGCAGCGTTGTTGTCTGTGGCCGTTACGGGGATGTCTAAGTGTGTAAGATTGAGGGATAAGTAACCATAACCGCAGCCGAGATCTAGCGCACTTTTAGGAGGTTCAGGTAGGGTCATCAAAAAGCTATCTAAATGTTCTATTAGGTAAGCGCTGCCTTTATCTATTTTATCCCAGCCAAAGATCCCCGGTTTGCTCTGGTACTCAAATTTATCATCGGTACAACCTGTGCGCAGTTGGTGATAGTTTTTATCATCTAGGATGTCGTCGCTGTGTTCGTTGGTTTTTATGAGTTGGGCGAGCCATGTGTCTTTGTCTTTTTTACTGCTTTCCCCCATACCAAAAAGCTTTTTAGCTTTTGTGAAATAGGTTTTTATGCCTTCGTTTTTATTACCGGCAAGAATTAGTTCGCCACCAACTTTTAGGCAGCGATAGGCTTCATTAATCAGATGGTGGGCAACTAGTTTCTCTTTAGATACTCTATAAATGACACGCTCCAAGCTATTATCTTCAATAATGGAGAGGTCATAGTCGGAGAAAAATGTTGTCCACCCTTGTCGTTGTAATTGAGCTTGAAGGTCTAAACGATTAGTAATGCAGGTGACAGCATCGTTAGGCTGAAGGTTGGCGGCAAGTAAATTTTCATCCGCTAGCCACAGACTTTTTGTTTTTGCGCTCTTAATATAGGGAGCGAGTAGAGGAAAAGCTGAATCACTCATCGGATGCTGTTGATCTCTTCGTCAGTTAAAAAGCGATATTCACCAAGCTCTAGTTCTTCATCAAGTTCAATTTGGCCTATTTTAGCTCTATGTAGCTCTTCTACTTTGTTACCAATAGCAGCAAACATGCGCTTAACTTGATGATAGCGCCCCTCAGTTAAAATGACTTCGGCTTCGTGGCTACTAACAATGGTTAATTCTGCTGGTTTAGTGCGAACTTTGTCATTGATAAGAGTCAGCCCTTTCGCAAACTTTTCTATCGCATCTTCAGGGATAGGGTCAGCAGTGATGACTTGATAGAGCTTGCCGGTTTTATGTTTTGGTGAGGTGATTCTATGTGCCCATTGGCCATCGGTTGTAATAAGCACAAGCCCCGTGGTGTCTACATCTAATCGGCCGCATATCGTAAGCTCGTTAGCTCTAGGTAGATCGATAAAACTTAAAACACTAGGGTGTGTTCCGTCATCATTGGAGCAGACGCAGCCTATAGGTTTATTCAACATCAGGTATTTTTCCCCTGGGGCTTCTAGTGGATAGCCACTGAGGTAGACCTCATCTTCAATCTCATCTATATGTAAGGCTGGATTGGATACCTCTTCGCCATTGAGTGTGACTTCGCCTATTTTAAGAAAACGGCGAACCTCTTTACGAGAAAAACCAGAAGACTGGGAAAGGTATTTATCTAGGCGCATGTAAGTACTTTTTAGTAACTCGGTGAGTGAAGTATGGAATAAAGCAGCTATTATATCTGAAGGAGCTTATCCCCTACAGCCTGCGGCGTTTTTTAGCTGCGCATTTTAGGCTAATATACGCGCCTTAACCGTGGAGCCCGCTTGTGAAATTGTTTGTAGATAACCTTACCAATGTAGATTTTTCCTATTTGCACCCTCAAAGAGGGTTATTGGGAGAGTCGTGGCTTGTCCAGCTGGAGCTTGATGGCAGCTTGAATGATCAAGGGATGATTTGTGATTTTGGTATTGTTAAAAAAGAAGTTAAAAAGTGGTTTGATCTTTGGATTGATCATGCGTTGGTTGTGCCAACGGGGTTGCCAGAGTTGGCGTATAGGGTTGATGCCGGTTATACAGCGGTTGAGTGGGCTTATCCTAATGGCGAACGCTTTTCTTGTTGCTCGCCTGAAGCGGCTATCTGTTTAGTGGATATGGCTGAGATTAACGAAGCTACACTGGCTGATTGGTGTCAGGGAAAATTGCTTGAGTTGTTTCCCGGCGAAGTTAAGGGTTTAACCATTCGCTTTGTACCGGAAAAAATTGATGGGGCTTTTTATCATTACAGTCATGGCTTGCAGAAGCATGATGGTAATTGTCAGCGCATCGCTCATGGCCATCGTTCTAAAATTGAGTTGTTCATCAATGGACAGCGGGATAGATCTTTAGAAGCGGAATGGGCGGAGCGGTTTAAGGATATATACATAGGCTCAGAGTCCCATGTAACATCCCAGAGTGATGATGAGCATAACTATGCTTACCAAGCCCCGCAGGGCCGGTTTGAAATTAGTTTGCCTGCTCGGGTTTGTTACATAATCGATACGGATTCTACGGTGGAATTGATTGCCTCCCATTTGGCGAAGCAGATCAAGTTAAGTTACCCCAATGACCGGGTGATGGTTAAAGCGTATGAAGGGGTTGGTAAGGGAGCAATCGCAGAGGCGTAGCTATTGCCTATCAGTGTGAATTAAATAAAAAACCGCAGAGAACTGCGGTTTTTTTATGTAAGGGAGGGGCGTTAATTAACCCCTCTTATCGCTATTAGCTACGTTCAACGGCTAATGCTGTACCCATACCGCCACCAATACAGAGTGTCGCTAGGCCTTTCTTAGCATCGCGTCGAGCCATCTCATGTAGAAGACTTACAAAGATGCGACAGCCTGAAGCACCAATTGGGTGGCCAAGAGCAATGGCGCCGCCGTTAACGTTGACCTTGTCAGTATCCCAGCCTAGATCTTTGTTGACTGACATTGCTTGAGCAGCAAAGGCTTCGTTAGCCTCGATTAGATCAAGGTCATCAACATTCCATCCTGCCTTTTCTAGTGCTTTTTGAGTTGCGCAGATAGGGCCTGTACCCATGATGGCTGGATCAATCCCTGCAGAAGCGTAAGCTTTGATTGTCACAAGAACTGGAAGGCCCAATTCAGCTGCTTTCTCAGCAGAACAAACGATCACGGCCGCAGCGCCGTCATTGATAGTTGATGAGTTACCAGCAGTTACCGAGCCATCTTTTTTGAAGGCAGGGCGTAGTTTAGCCAGTGCTTCGGGTGTGCAGCCAAAACGTGGTTGTTCATCCGTATCAAATACGATAGGGTCGCCTTTACGTTGTGGGATCGTTACAGGGATGATCTCATCCTTAAAACGACCAGCTGTTACTGCAGCTTCTGCTTTGTTTTGAGATGCTGATGCGAAGGCATCTTGCTCTTCGCGAGTAAAGCCATATTTATCTACGATGTTTTCAGTCGTGATACCCATATGGTAATCGTTGAAAGCATCCCATAGGCCATCCTTAATCATGGAGTCGACCATTTTCCAGTCGCCCATGCGTGCACCATTACGTGAATTAGGTACAACGTGTGGTGACGCACTCATGTTTTCTTGACCGCCCGCAATGATAATGTCTGCATCACCACAGCGAATCGCTTGTGTTGCCATTTGAATGGCTTTTAGACCTGAGCCGCATACTTTATTGATCGTTAGCGCGGATACTGAGTTAGGTAGCCCCGCATTTAGAGTTGCTTGGCGTGCTGGATTTTGACCGCAACCTGCTGTTAAAACTTGACCTAAAATAACTTCGTCTACTTGATTAGGGTTTAAGTTAACCTTCTCGATTAAGCCTTTGATTACTGTCGCACCTAGATCAGATGCAGCGATTTTAGAAAGGGAACCACCAAACGTACCAACTGCGGTACGGCCCGCAGCAACAATTACAACGTCACGCATTCGAAATGCCTCTTAGCTTAGCTATGTACAAAATTCATTCACGATGATCATAAGCCATATAGATGACTTGATTGTTTCAGGTGAAAAGCGGCATTTATACAAAAACCTTTATATGTCATTCCATCTTGCATGACTGGTTTAAAAACCGTTTTTCTGTGCAGCAATATTATTCATATAGTTTTTATTGCATTGCAGGAACTCATCGTTCTTGCAGTCTGCGCGACCAGAGCCCTGCTTGTCAAGCCACGAAAGCAGGGGGCTTATAAGACTTACGTTGATGATTAGATATTTTGCGCTGCAAAATAAAAGCGAGGAGGGTAGAGTTAAGAAATATGAAAACTAAGCTAATTCAGCAGGTCCCGAGCGAGGCTTCCTCGCTCGGGATGTGATTTATAGATCGATTTGAAGGTTATCAATAAGACGAGCTGCCCCTATATAAGCTGCAGCTAAAATAATAATTTGATGATCTGTGTCGGTTGCTGGTTGTAAATCACTTCGGCGGCAGATCTTATAATAATCTCTTTTAAAACCAGCAGCTTCTAGAGTAGCTTGAGATTGCTCTTCTATTTCGTTAAAGGCTTTATTGCCACTCACAATCGCTGTCTTAGCTGTTTGCAGTGTTTGGTTAAGTAGAGGGGCAATCTCAAGTTCTGATGGTGTTAGATAGCCGTTACGGGAACTTAAAGCGAGTCCCTTATCATTACGAGCAATGGGGGCACCTTGGATCTCAACAGGCAGACTAAGATCTTCGGTCATTCGACGAATGACCATCAATTGCTGAAAATCTTTTTCGCCAAAGATAGCAACATCAGGTTGTACCATACCGAAAAGCTTACAAACAACGGTAGCGACTCCACGGAAATGCCCTGGGCGTGTTGTACCACAGTACATATCTGAGATAACGGGCACTTCAACTTGTGTCTGGGCTTCTCGACCGTGGGGGTAGACCTCTGCATCTGTAGGCGCAAATAGGTAATCACAACCTCGGGAGGATAGCTTTTCCTGATCCTGCTTAAGTGTCCTAGGATAGCTGTCTAAATCTTCACCTGCGCCAAATTGTAGCGGATTAACGAAAATAGAGGAGACAACAATATCGCTAGTGGACTTTGCTTGGTCTATTAGTTGTAGATGACCTTCATGTAGGTTGCCCATAGTAGGAACAAAACCTATGCGCCGACCTTGCAAACGCTCCTGTTTGAGAGCAGCTCGTAATTCGGCAATCGAGTGTATAGTTTGCATGCTTATTCGAATCCGTGTTCCTGTGCGGGGAAAGTGCCATCTTTAACCTCTTTAATATAGAGGGATATAGCAGCTTCAATACTGTCGGCATTTTGCATAAAGTTTTTAACAAACTTAGGGCTTCGGCCGGGTGTGAGGCCTAGCATATCGTGCATAACCAATACCTGTGCATCGGTATCTGACCCAGCACCGATACCAATAACAGGAATATCGAGCGCTAAAGTGATCTCTTCTGCTAAAAGTGAAGGTACGCACTCTAATAAGATAATGCTTGCGCCTGCATCTTGTAATAAGACGGCATCATTCAGCATCTGCTTGGCGCTTTCTGTATCGCGCCCTTGAACGCGATAGCCGCCGAGCTTGTTTACGGTTTGTGGTGTTAGGCCTAAATGAGCGCAGACGGGAATACCGCGTTCTGCCAGCATAGATACTGTATCAGAAAGCCATGCGCCACCTTCTAGCTTCACCATGTTTGCACCGGCTTGCATAAGTGCCGCGGAACTGTCCATCGCCTGTTCAGGTGTTGAATAGCTCATAAACGGGAGGTCAGCCATGATTAAACTACCCTGATTGCCTCGGGCAACCGACTGGGTGTGATAAGCCATCTCTTCAACGGTCACAGGGAGTGTGCTGTCGTTTCCCTGAAGTACCATACCTAAAGAGTCGCCTACCAGAATAACTTCGGTACCAGCAGAACTGATCAGGTGAGAGAAACAAGCATCGTAGGCAGTTAGAACTGCGAACTTCTCGCCTGCTTTTTTCATTGATGACAACGTGTGCAGAGTTATTTTGCTCATGGAATTAGCTTCCTAATATTACGCGTTGGCGCGATTATACCTATATCTTTAGCAGGCTGCCCATAGGACATGCTGTTAATAGTTCAGATAAAGGTAAGCCTTTTGGCATAGAAAGGTTCGGATTAATTTCCGCTAAGGGGTATAGAACAAAGCTACGTTCATACATATAGGGATGGGGAATAATAAGGCGCTCGGTTTCTATGATCTGATGACCGTAGAGCAAGATATCAAGATCGAGTGTTCTTGGGCCCCAATGCCTTTCCCTGATGCGTTGGTGCTTTTGCTCTAAAAGCTGTAGCTGATCTAGTAAAGCTTCAGGGGAGAGCTCTGTTTCTATCTCTGCTACTGCATTAATAAAGTCTGGCTGGTCTTGTGGGCCGACGGGTGCTGAGGCGTATAAAGACGATGCGTTAATTAGTTCGCACTTGTCTAGTAATGCTAGCTCGTTTAACGCACTTGATACTTGCTGTATTGGATCGTCTAAATTACTACCTAAACCAATAAAACAACGGAACTTAGCTTTCATTGCCTGAGCGTTCTTTTTTTGGTTTATATGTTTTTTTTCGGCGTGTACGGCGAGGCTTATCTATTTTATCTAAGCCATTCAGCATTTCGGCTTGTGCTTCGCTATTCACATTTTGGAAATCTGTCCACCATTGACTTAACCCATCAAGTTGTTCCCCACTATTTTCCCGCAGGAGAAGTAGGTCGTAAGCGGCTCTGAATCTTGGCATTTCCATTAGACGATGAGCGCGATGACCTTGACGGCGAGGCAAGCGCAACTGCATCTCCCAGATCTCTCGGATTGGAGTCGAAAAGCGGCGAGGAATGGCTGTAGAACGCACCTGTTCCGCAATGACCTGATTTGCTGCTTCATGCAAAGCGGGCAGTGGAGGCATTTTTTTCTCACGCATTAACTTTTGCATACGTTTCTGTGTGGGATACCAGAGGATTGCTGCGAACAGAAAAGCAGGGGTTACACTTTTTCTTTGTGCTAAGCGTCGGTCTGTATTTTTTAATGCATTCTCAATAAGCCTTTCCATAGGGACATCTAATTGAGGATCGTCCAGTAAGACTTGGACTTGAGAGAAAAGAGGTTCAAATAGCTCAAGACGTCGAAGTTGCTGGTAGGATTTAAGTGCATGCCCAGACTGAAATAACTTTAATGTCTCATCAAATAAACGAGCCGGAGCTATATGCTTTAGCATGGGCGCTAAAGGTCGAATAGGGCTTTCCGATGCGGGATCAATCGTGAAATCAAGTTTAGCAGCAAAGCGAGCAGCCCTTAGCATGCGAACAGGGTCTTCTTTATAGCGATCTTCTGGATCGCCGATCATGCGCAGCACGCCTTTTTGTAAATCTTCGAAGCCGTTGGTGAAATCGTATACGCAATGGTCTTTCGGACAGTAATATAACGCGTTAACTGTAAAATCTCTGCGTAGGGCATCATCTTCTATAGTGCCATAAACATTATCACGCAGGATCATTCCGCTATCGCATTGTTCACCGGAGCCATCTTCTGGCTGGCTATCATGGCTCGCTCTAAAGGTTGCAACTTCTATTAAGTCACGACCAAAACGGACATGAACAAGTTTAAAACGACGGCCAATTAGGCGACCGCGGCGGAATAGCTCAGCCGCTTCTTCTGGGTGAGCGTTAGTTGTAACGTCGAAGTCTTTAGGTTTTTTATTCAGTAATAAATCACGAATACAGCCCCCGACTAGTAAACCGTCATAGCCTGCATCCTGCAGGCGATAGGCTACTTTAAGAGCGTTGTCATCTAAAAGTCGACGGGGAATTTTATGCTCTTCTTCTGTTATCCGGTGCTTTTTAGCTTCGGTTATTATTGCAGAAGTCGGCATTGAGCCATCATCATTTTTTGTTTTTGGGTTGCCGCGGAATACTTTACCCAGCGCTTTGCTAATGGTTTTAAGCAATTTAGTGCCTATTTAATACAAATTTAATATCTAGTATGAGGGTTTGTAGGCTAGGTGTCTTAGAAGGATTTTAAGTGGTAATGATCCTTTTAGCCGTTCCCTTATAAAAAATCGGGTGCGCAATCATACCATTGATAGAGGGTGTAATGGGAGTGCTAGCTGGTTTCAATTATTATTCGGAAAGAGGGGGATGGAATAGCTGACCGCATCTCAGGTAACAACTGCTATATATGTTTCTTAGCTTGTTGTTATTTTTTCTAAGAGCCTTCTAGATCGTTACAACTTCGCTACGATCAGCTTTACTAAACCTCATTATTATTTTTATTCGAGGCGGGTGCTTTTAAATTCTAATTCCAGTTTTTATTTTTATTGGTGGTCTAGATTTTAAAGCGTGCTTCTTTTTGTTTTCGAACTAATAGAATGCATGACATATGCCAGCTTTTAAAAGTCCTTTTAAAACATGGTGTTATTATTTTGTTGTTATTGCGTCATCTACTTTGGTACTTATTTTGTTACTAGTTGTTACGCTAAGTTGTGCTGCGTGGGTAGTAAGGTAACACCTGCTTTGTTACCGTTGCGGGTGAGGTGTCATACCTTTATCTAATTGAATTATAATGTATTTGTTTATTTTCGTGCTTTACGAGGAATACCTAATTTTTGGCGGCGTTCCCATAAACACTTTCGACTCACCCCTAGTTTTTTTGCTAGCTCTGTTTCACTCAATTTATCTTGGTTTTCTATAACAAAACGTTGGAAGTAATCATCAAGGGATAAGTTGGATTGTTCTTTAGTACTTAAGGAAAGGTCGGGTTGTGTTCTTGCTGAAAACTGAGTTTCTAGCTCATCCAAAGAGGTTTTAGGTATGTCCAGACCTAAGTCTTCTAAACTAATTACAGTGCCTTCTGCAAGAATTACAGCACGTTCAATTGCATTTTCTAGTTCTCGGACATTACCTGGCCAACGATAGGTGCGCATAGCTTGTCTTGCTTCATGAGAAAAATGTGACTCAGCTGAGTTCATTCGTTGGCAAGCATTGGTAAGCATTTTATCTGCAATTTCAAGGATATCTGAACCGCGTTCTCTTAACGGTGGGATACGTAACTCCATTACATAAAGCCGGTAATAGAGATCTTCGCGGAAATTATTTTGCTTGGCGAGCTCTTTTAAATTTCGATGAGTTGCTGCTATAAGTCGCACATCTACTTTCTTTGAGTGGACTGAGCCGACGCGGCGAATTTCACCCTCTTGTAAAAAGCGCAGGAGCCTTGCTTGAGCTTCGAGGGGGAGTTCTCCAATCTCATCTAGGAATAATGTGCCGCCATCAGCCGCTTCTAAAAGTCCACTGCGACCTGTATTTGCACCGGTAAACGCGCCTTTTTCATGACCAAAAAGTTCTGATTCTATTAAGCTTTCAGGTATAGCGGCACAGTTAACCGATACCATTGGTATATGGGCACGTGTGCTTTGTTCATGAATAGAGCGAGCGGCTAGCTCTTTACCTGTTCCCGATTCCCCTTGAATAAGGACCGTTGCATTGGTGCGAGCCACTTTTGTGATGCGTTTTGCAAGTTCTTGCATAGGTGGGCAAGAACCAAAAATCTGAGTTTGATCTGTAGAACCATAATCGCTTTCTACTAAAGGGGCTTGAGATTCGTTAGCTATATTGTTTTCAATTATTTTTCTTACAGAGTGCAGCATTTCATCATGATCAAATGGCTTTGCAATGTAATCTACTGCGCCGAGTTTCATAGCATCAACTGCTGAGCGAAGGCTAGCGTAGCTGGTCATAATGAGTACGGGAACGGACTTAGCTAAAGAGATAAGGTCTGTGCCGGGAGCGCCTGGCAGGCGCAGGTCGCTGATGATTAGATTGAAATCGTCTAATTTGAAACGACTGGTTGCTTCATCAACTGATGCGGCATCATCAACATTAAAATCGTTCTTTTCGAGTAACCTGCGTAACGCAGCTCGAATAATTGTTTCATCTTCTACAATCAGAATACGGCTCATAGGCTCTCTACCTTACATCCCACTATCTCGCGCGGTCAGGATCTTCTGTCCATCTCAGACGCGGGAGCGTTATTGCCACTTGAGTGCCTTTCTTCTGTTTTTTGTTGGCCGGGCTTAGTATCTCAATACTACCATAATGCTCTTCGATTATGTTATAGACTAATGATAGTCCTAAGCCGGTACCTTGACCTGGATCTTTTGTTGTAAAGAAGGGTTCAAAGAGCCGGTCTTGAGATTCTGCTGTTATACCGCTGCCTTCATCGGTTACACGCAAAATTACAACTTCGTTTGTTTCTTCTGCTTCGAGCCATATAGTGTCTTGGTTTTTTGAGGCATCGCTGGCGTTTTGTAATAAGTTCACAAACACCTGATGCATCTGTTGTGGATCACCCATGACCCTTAAATTATTCGGGATATGATTAATATATTTTAAATGTTTGCCGTGGCTATCTAATGATAGGAGATGTATTGCTTCTTCTGCGCATTGAGCGAGAGAGACGGGCAATTGTTCACGATCAGCTTCCGGTCTTCCGGCATGAGCAAATCGGACTAATGATTGTACTATCCGACTAATACGTTTGGTTTGATCAACGATTTGATCGCCGGTTTCAAGGATGTAAGGGTTTTCTGTTTCAAGTTTAAGGTTTTGTGCTAAACAGGCGATGCCAGTCACTGGATTACCTATTTCGTGAGCAACCCCTGCTGCAAAGCGACCAATGGAGGCTAAACGCTCATTGTGTGCCAGTTTGTCCTGCATGGTTTTTGTATCTGTATCATTTTCTAATAGGATAACCATGCCGATATCTCTACGTTCCTTAAGAATCGACTTATGCAGGCTAAACCAGTGTGTGTGTCCGTCAATAATAAGTTTTTGCCCTAGCTGGTGGGCAATGGGCGCATCTACGAACTGTTCTAGCACTTGGCTCCAAGGATTGCTGTTACTGCTTAGGGCGCTGCCGATCACCTCTTCGTTGCGTATATGAGTTAAACGCTCCATCTCATGATTCCAAAACAGTACCTGACCTTCTGTATCTAAAGTGCATACGCCTATAGGTAGTTTTTGTAGGGTTAGACGGTGGTAGCGTCGCATTTCGTCAAGTTCAGCGGCAAGGCCGGTTAGTTGTAATTGATAGTCTTCTAATTGGTTTTCAATTAAGTGCACATTACTGGCTTTGAAACCGATTCCCATGGGGTCAGCTGGACGGTCAATAGGTTCGAGTAAAGCGGCGGCTTCTACTGGGCCTAATAATCCAGAAAGGTTGTTTTCTAGCATGGCCCGTAGTCGAAGTAGATCAACCGGACGAATACTGTCTGGGTGGATATTCATACTCTCTAAGGCTTGCTGAACTTCTCTTTCCGCTGCTTTTCGCCCCAGCCTAGAGGCTAGCATCTCCGTAAAATCGCTGATACGGGAGGCTCGTAAGTTGGTTGTGTTTGTTTTTTGGAGTGCATTCATTAAACACGCTTGAGCGGCTTGGGATTCCTCCGTCGATTGATGAGTAAAAAGCGAAACAATACTCATAACCGCTGTGTTCACCAACAGTGAAAGGATCGCAATATGATCCCAATTACTATCGTTAATATTGAAGGGTAGTGTTTCTGTAGGTGATGCACTCAATACGGGGATAAGCATGCTGAATAGCCAGATTCCCATACCTGATAGCAAGCCTAGTAGTAATCCCCAGCGATTAGCGTGTTGCCAAAAAAGGGTAACAAGTAACCCCGGTAGAAATTGCAGAAAGGCAACTATAGCGACAATTCCCATTTGATGGAGGTCGAAGTGGTTACCTATTAAACGGTAGAACAGATAACTACCTAATATCATCGCCATGATTAGTATACGTCTAAGCCAAAGTAGACGTGCGTAAAAACGAGATGTTTTAGGTTTTGGTATAAGGGGTAAGATCACATGGTTTTGTAGCATGGAGGCAAGTGCTACCGTGGCAACGATCATAATACCACTGGCTGCTGATAGCCCACCGATAAAAGCTAAAACGGTTAACCATGAAGAATCTAATAGTAGTCCTATATTTAGGATAATAAATTGTGGATCACCTCCGACGTTTAAGGATTGTCCGGCCCAAATGATAGGGGGAACTGAACAAGCGAGTAAAAGTAGGAAAAGGGGCATGGCCCAAGTGGCTTTGTAGAGTGTTTCATCCGAGGCGTTTTCGGTAAACAGCATGTGAAAAGTGTGGGGCATTACAATCGTGGCGGTGAAAAAGGCTAATATAAGCGTACGCCAAGATTCGCTGTTAACGGGGGTTTTTAATTGTTCTAGTACCTCAGGGTGGTTTGTGATGAAACTCTCGGTACCACCTATACCGCCTAATATGCCAAAAATGGCGAAGCCTGCTATGACCAATAACGCACTTAACTTAATGACGGATTCCACTGCCATCGCGACCATCAAACCGTGGTGATTGGTTCTTAATGAGGCGTGTCTCGCCCCAAATAGAATCGAAAATAGCGCAATAATAAAACAGAACCCTATACTGATCTGATTCGCGCTAAATTGATCGTTCAGTATATAAAGCGTATCGGAAACTGCCTGTATCTGAATCGATAGCATGGGCAGCGTGGCGAATACGGATATGAGTGCAGTTAAAGTACCTATTGCCCCGCTTCTAAACCTAAAAGCAAATAGGTCGGGTAGGGAGCTTAGTTGATAAGTACGGGTTATGCGTAAGATCGGGATAAGTAATGCTGGAGCTAATAGGAATGTGAGTACTGGGCCAAAATAGGATCCAAAAAAGTTATAGCCAGATTCCTTGGCTAGGCTGAAGGCACCATAGAAGGTCCAAACACTGGCATAAACACCAATAGAAAGCACATGGGTTAAAGGGTGGCGGACGATCTGTTTGGGTAGAGCTCCTCGTTCAGTTAGGTAAGCGGTCCCAAAGAGGAATAATAGGTAGGCAACGCCAATTAATATTAGGGAGGGCAAACTAAACATCGGAGCGTTTCCTATCAATTAGGAAGGCGATGGCAATAACCGCCAGCCAAATGATATAAGGTAAAAACCAAGGTGTATCCATGCTTTGCCAGCTATCAATAACAAGAGGAACCACTAAATAAAGCATAATTACTAACAGGATAAGTAAGCGATGAAAATACATAAATTATTCGCTCCTATCGACCGGTTTGGCTAGCGTTTGGCTAATCTTTTCTAGATCCCAGTTTTCAATTCCCCAACGAATAATTTCATCTCTACTTGCATCGAGTAATTCGCTCGGTGGTTGTTGGTCTAGAAATACAAGCACGTTGAATAGGGAGGGAACGAGATTATCTAACTTCAGCGCGGGTGCAAATGTTTGTTTACTGAGCTTTTGGCCCTGTGTGTTACTCGCGACAGGGATATGGGCATAGGCTGGTGTTGGATAATCGAGTAGTTGTTGTAGGTGGATCTGTCGCGGAGTTTCATTGAGTAGATCTGAGCCTCTAACCACGTGAGTCACTCCTTGTAGATAGTCATCAACAACGACTGCGAGTAGATAAGCGTATAGATTATCACGCCGATAAACAACGAAATCACCGCTCTGACTTAGGGAGCTAAGGTATGGGCCTTGGATTTGGTCATTGAAACTGATCGAGATGTTTTTACATTTAATACGAATGGCACATTGTGCGTCGCTGTTAGGGGGATTTAACAAGCAGTGACGGTCATAAACTGTGCTGTTACTGCGCGCTAAAATCTCTTTTCGTGAACAATCGCAGCGGTAGGCATAGTGTTCTGATAATAGGGTATCTAGAACATCTTGGTAGTAGTTGTGGCGCTGACTTTGAAAGCTTATTTCTTCATCCCAATAGAGGCCAAAAGCATCGAGAATTTTTGGGAATTGCTCTTTTGCACCCGTTTGTTCGCGGGGCGGGTCAAGATCTTCAATACGAAGCAGCCATTTGCCGTCGTTAGCTCGAGCGTCAAGGAAGCTGGCAAACGCGGCGATTAGCGAGCCAAAATGAAGAGGCCCTGTTGGGGATGGGGCAAATCGACCGATATAGGTCACAAGGTTTATCCTATAGAGCCAGCCTTGGGCTGGCTCTATATCGGATTAGCGACCGAGTTGTTTTTCTTTAATCTCAGCCAACGTTTTGCAATCGATGCAAAGTGACGCTGTTGGACGAGCTTCAAGACGGCGGACACCTATTTCAATGCCACAAGCATCGCAGTACCCATATTCATCCTCATCGATAAGATCCAATGATTCATTGATTTTTTTAATCAACTTGCGTTCACGGTCACGAGTTCGAAGTTCGAGGCTAAATTCCTCTTCCTGACTGGCTCGGTCACTTGGGTCTGCAAAGTTGGATGGCTCTTCCCGTAAATGGTGAATAGTGCTGTCCACCTCTTCCATTAGTTCTTGTTTCCAAGCCCCAAGAATATTGCGGAAGTGCTCTTTGTGCTTTTCATTCATGTACTCCTCACCTTCAGTAATCTGGTAAGGATCAAAATGTGTGAAAGATTCGCTCTTGTTTGGCATAAGCGCTGCCTCACTCTTTTGCGTAAGCCATCATTAGGATGACTTCACTTGCCCGTGTTATTAATGCAAGAAATGCATTTAGCATGAAAGGCAGGCAAATTACCAGATGCGCTGCCGTTGTGCTAGCCCTAAATTTGTTCAATAGACACCTAAGAGTAATAAATCAGGCTTGATTTTTGCTTTAGCCCTTGAAAGTAGAGGCTTGCGGCGTTGTTTTGATTATTACTGTGTTGAATCTAGGTATACTTAACTTATTTGTTGTGGAATCAGGAATCAATATGAGTTTTCAGCCTTCTAAGCGTGTTGCTGAGATCGAAACCTTTAAAGTAATGGACCTCTTAAAGAGAGCTAAGCAATTAGATGCGGCTGGATTTGATGTAGTGCATATGGAGGCCGGCGAACCTGATTTCGCTGCCGCTCCTGCGATAGCTGAAGCCGCAAAAGCAGCGATCGATAAAGGCTTTACCCAATATACACCTGCGGCGGGTATTCCTGAGTTACGTGAAGCGATCAGTCAGTGGTATCAGCATAAATATAATCTAGATATGTCAGCGGAGCGAATTATTGTTACAACGGGTGCGTCTAGCGCATTGTTAATGATTTTTTCATTGCTTACCGATGCGGGCGATAGTTTTATCATGGCTGATCCAGGTTATCCCTGTAATCGTCAACTTTTACGCTTCTTAGAAGCTAAGTCTCAGCTTGTACCTGTAGATGCGGAACAGAATTTCCAACTGAATGCCGAATTAGTTAAACAGTATTGGCGAACAGAAACCGCAGGTGTGTTACTCGCCTCTCCTGCGAACCCAACGGGGGCTGTTGTACCTTATGACGAGCTAGTTGCTATTGCTGCCGAGGTTAAGCGGCAACATGGTTCGCTTGTAGTGGATGAGCTTTATCACGGTTTGACCTACGAGGCGGATACGCCTTCGGTATTAGCAATTGATCCCGATGCTTTTGTTATTAATAGTTTCTCTAAATATTTTGGTATGACCGGCTGGCGGTTAGGTTGGCTGGTAGCTCCTGCTGAGGTAGCGCCAGAATTAGAAAAACTCGCACAAAACTTAATGATCTCTCCTCATACGATCTCCCAATATGCGGCATTAGCTGCATTTGAACCTGACACTATTGCTCTTTTTGAAGAACGTAAAGATCAGTTTAGGTTACGTCGAAATCTGCTTGTTAAAGGGTTGAGGGAATTAGGTTTTTCTATACCTGTTATGCCAGAAGGAGCCTTTTATGTTTATGCGGGGGCGCAACATCTAACCGATAATACCTTTGATTACTGTTGGTCGTTATTAGAAGAGAATCATATTGCTGCCACCCCTGGATTAGATTTTGGCCGCCATCGCTGTAATGAATATATACGTTTTTCGTACACTACGGGCTTGGACCGAATAGAGCTGGCACTTGAGCGTTTAGAGAAAAGGATTAAAGGTTTATGAAGCTAGATAATTTAATTCAAGGCCGACTGGTTAAACGTTATAAGCGGTTTCTTGCAGATATAATCCTTGATAATGGGGCTGAGGTTACCGCTCACTGCCCTAACACAGGTTCAATGAAAAATTGCGCGGATGAAGGTAGTCAGGTTTGGGTGCTTGATAGCCAAAATGAAAAGCGAAAGTATCCCCTTGGTTGGGAGCTTGTTGAGGTTGAAGGTCAATACCTTGCCTGTATCAATACCGGACGGGCGAATAAGCTGGTTAAAGAGGCGATAGAGAACGGTACGATTAAAACCTTGCAAGGCTATGAGTCCATACGACAAGAGGTTAAGTATGGGGAAAATAGTCGTATCGATCTATTGCTAGAAGATCAGGAAAAAGGACGAGTCTGGGTTGAAGTTAAGAATGTCACGCTGCTCGAAGAGGATAATCTAGGTAGTTTTCCTGATGCTGTTACGGTGCGGGGTGCGAAACATCTACGTGAGCTGATGGCGATGGTCGGGCAGGGGGACCGTGCAGTTATGTTATTTTGTGTGCCCCATACAGGTATTGAGCGTGTCAGACCTGCAGATCATATAGACCCTGAATATGGGCGTTTGCTCCGAGAAGCTAAAGCGGCGGGAGTTGAGGTGATTGCCTATGGTGCTGATATCAGTGAAACACAGATTAGTCTTGTACGTGAATTACCGGTCGTGCTTTAAATATCCTTTTAAAGATCAATCAGTATGTCATCGCCTTGGCGGATAAATGCAATTTTATTAAGTTGATCTTCCACGCAAGGCCCTGCGATACATTCGCCTGTATCGATTTTAAATAAGGCCCCGTGCGTTGCACATTGAATAAAGGTTTTTTCATAATCTAAAAACTGATCGGGCTGCCATTCCAGTGGAATGCTGCGGTGGGGGCAGCTGTTTTCGTATATGTAGATCTCATTTCGATAATTTAAAGCGACTAGCTTTTTGCCTTGGATCTCAAATCCTTTAGCATCCCCTTCGGGAATATCTGAATAGGAGCATAATTTGATCATTAAAAAATAACTTCCTGGATTCTAAGTTGCTCTAATAATCGGTTGATTGCATCATCATCATCGGTTTCAACGATAACGGTGATCTTCTCTTCTTCAGGTGTTAATGGCTGCTCATGCTGTTTTTGCTCTTGCATTACCGAAATGTCAGCGTCTGAGGCATCACTTCCTTCACTTTCTCGGCGTTTTAGGCGAGCTTCTATTAGTTTTTGTTCGCATTGACAGCTAATGATTCTGATCGGGATGCCGCGTTTTTTAGCGAGATCAATATAGCTCTGTCGGGTGCGCTGGCGAATAAAGGTGGCATCAACAATAACGGAATAGCCGTTATGCAGTAGATTGGAGCTTGTATCAAACAGTAAATTGAAAGTATGAGCGTTCATCTTAGGGCTATAAAGCTCAAGTTTTTCGCCTTTTAGACTCAGTTCCCTAAAGAGACGTTTACGCTCAACATCGGATCGAATCCTAATAGTGTCTGTAGTATCAACAAGCTGCTGACTTAAATGACTTTTTCCGCTACCTGATACACCATGCATTAAAAACAGGGTGGGTTTAGGTTTATGTACATAATAATCGGTGAGGCGGAGGTATCGCCGCAGGCTGTTCATATCATGCATATCACCTAATACGGAAACCTTAGCGCGCACCATTGAACGGTAGGCTTTGTAGAAATTCAAAAGCGGTAGGGCTTGGTAGTCACCACTAATCTCTAAATATCTATTGAGGCAACGGTTAGCCCAGCGGAATTCTCCATTTGCTTCTAAGTCCATCAGTAGAAAAGCAATATCAC
The DNA here is from genome assembly GCF_965223595.1 of Neptuniibacter marinus. Taxonomy (NCBI): domain Bacteria; kingdom Pseudomonadati; phylum Pseudomonadota; class Gammaproteobacteria; order Oceanospirillales; family Oceanospirillaceae; genus Neptuniibacter; species Neptuniibacter marinus. The sequence continues at coordinate 576,918 of NZ_OZ245004.1, forward strand.
TGATTGTATCTATCCAACGGAACTGTAAATTAAACTCTATGCAGTCAAATAGACGCAGCTCGTTGTTATAAAGCGTGATGTTGGAAAGGTGAAGATCGCCATGACACTCTCGTACATGACCTTCAAGTTTTCGCTGTTGCATGAGAGGCGTTAATTTGCGAAAACGCTGAGCAATGTACATTGATAGCTGTTGAACTTTATCGCAATCATCTAAGTTTGTTGTGTGCTCTAAAGTGTCGAGTATATGTGTGAAGTTGTCTGCTACAACGTCCCAAATAGTATCGGGCTCCCCCCAGGGACTGTCTTGAGCAACAATAGGGACTACACTATGGAATTCGGCAACTTGTTCAGCCAGTGTGTCAATCCAGCTGGCTTCAAAGCGTTGGTTTGCTAAAAGTAGGTCAAGGCGTTGTTCTGTATCGAATTGATGCATCTGTACTGCGTATTCGATAGCTGAGTCGTTGTCTTCAATATCAAAGATCGGCTGCTCTTCAGTGCCGCCAATAGCGATGACCCGTTGATAGATGTCAGGTGCTAGGCGCTGGTTAAGACGTAGTTCTTCTTCACAAAAGTGCTGTCGCTTAAGGAGCGTGGTAAAATCCAGAAAACCAAAGTTTACTGGCTTTTTAATCTTATAGGCATACTTACCCGTTAAGATTAGCCAGGAGATATGGGTTTCTATCAACTCGATCTTATCAACCGGATGAGGATAGAAGTCTGCTTTTTGTAGAGAATCTAACAGCGTCATAAAGGTTCTAATTAATTTATTAGGTCGGGTTAGCTGCTTTTTCGCTAGCCCCAAGGACAGGCATTATACTTAGCGAATGGCAAAAAAGAGAGCACCAAAATCATCAAGTCGAGGTAGAGCATCAAAAAAACCTCGCAGTTTCTTAAAAAAGACACTGTTTTTATTGTTAAAACTTTCGCTGCTAGGCTTTGTTCTAGGCGGTATTGGATTGATTTATCTGGACGTCCAGGTAAAAAATAAATTTGAAGGAAAGCGTTGGGCGTTACCGGCAAAAGTCTATGCGCGACCGTTAGAACTGTACGCAGGACAAGTATTGGATCGTGCAGCGTTAAAACAGGAACTAAAAGGTCTGGGCTATCGTTTTGTGAACCGAGCAGACCGTCCGGGCATGGTTGAGTGGGCGTCCAGTCGGGCACGGGTTTATACGCGAGGTTTTAGTTTTCCTGATAGTGATGAACCTGCTAGAAGGATGATGCTTAACTTCAGCGGGAAGCAGTTAAATTCGATTAGAGATGACCGAGGTAAAAACATTTCCCTAAGCCGGTTAGAACCGATTCTTATTGGCGGTATTTATCCAAAAGATAACGAAGATCGTGATCTGATTCGGTTAGATCAAGCGCCTGAGGCCTTGCTCTCTGCTCTTATTCAAATAGAGGATAGGGATTATTACAACCATTTTGGTATCTCACTCAAAGGCATAGCTAGGGCTATGGTGGTGAATGTCAAAGCAGGTCGATTTATTCAAGGTGGCAGTACCTTAACCCAGCAGTTGATTAAAAATTTCTATCTAACCTCTGATCGTACGCTGGCAAGGAAGTTGATGGAGCTTCCTATGGCTGTGTTACTGGATCTGCACTACAGCAAAGATGAGATTCTTGAGGCATATCTTAATGAGGTCTATTTAGGTCAGGCGGGTTCTCGTGCGGTTCATGGCTTTGGATTAGCGAGCCAGTACTATTTTGCGCAGCCTATTGATGAACTTAAACTTCATCAAGTTGCTCTATTGGCCGGTCTTGTCAAAGGGCCTTCTTATTATGATCCGAGACGACATCCAGAAAGAGCTAAAGCACGTCGGGATCTCGTGTTAAAGGTCTTGCAAGAGCAGGACGTTATTAGCATGAAAGAACGCTTGGATGCAGAGAAACGTCCATTAGGTATAGTCAAACAGCGCAGCTTACATAAAGGGGCATACCCTGCATATTTAGATCTGGTTAAACGTCAGTTGAGAGAAGAATACCCTGAAGAGGTTCTCAACTCAGAAGGATTGAGAGTTTTCACAAGTCTTAACCCAACTGTACAAGCACATAGTGAATCTGCATTAGCAACAACCGTGACAGCGTTGCAGAAACGTTACGGTAAGCCGGTTAAAGAGCTTCAAGGTGGCATGGTTGTGACTGATCCTCAAACTGGGGAAGTACTCGCGCTGGTGGGAGGGCGTAATGCTCGCTATCAGGGATTTAATCGGGCGCTTGATGCGCAGCGTTCAATCGGGTCATTAGTTAAGCCTGCGGTTTATTTGGCGGGGCTAGAGGAGGGCTATACGCTTGCAACCTTACTTGATGATCAACCGGTTAGTGTGCCGTTGCCCAATGGTAAAAGTTGGGTGCCCCAGAACTTTGACCATGTGAGTCATGGCAAGGTCCCTTATTTTCGCGCATTAGCAAAGTCCTACAATCAAAGTACAGCACAATTAGGGATGGCGATAGGTTTAGACCGTGTTATCGATATGTTGCAGCGTTTAGGCATTAGTCGCAAACCGAAACCTTACCCTTCGCTGCTGTTAGGTGCAGAATCAATGAGTCCATTTGAAATTGCAACGGTCTACCAAACCATTGCAGCTAATGGCTTTAGAGCGCCAATGAGAGCGATACGTTTAGTGACGGATTCAGAAGGCGTGGAGTTGTCACGTTATCCCTTTGATGTAAAACAAGTGGTTTCAGCAGAGAATATGCACTTGATCCAATATGCCTTGCAAGCCGTAACGAGGGAAGGGACCGGACGGGCTGTGTACAACCGCCTACCTGCGGCTTTAAATGTGGCCGGTAAAACTGGGACGAGTAATGATCAACGTGATAGTTGGTTTGCTGGTTTTGCCGGTGATCGCATGGCAGTGGTGTGGTTGGGATTAGATAATAACGGTAAGTTACCTTTTACGGGCTCCGGTGGTGCTTTAAAAGTATGGACCGAATTAATGGTTAAAGAGCAACCGCATTCTTTTATGTCAGTACAACCTGAAGGTATTGAGTATCATTGGATTGAAGAAAGTACAGGGTTATTGTCTGCCGAACAGTGTGAAGGTGTGAGACAATTACCGTTCATAAAAGGTACAGCTCCGCAAGAGTATGCTGTGTGTGCTGATAATCAAAAGAATGAATCTTTGGATTGGTTTAAAAGATGGTTCAGGTAGCAATGTTGCAGACAGCAGTTAAGACAAAAAAATCACGTATGAGTACGGCTGTTAAAGCGGGGTGTGTCAGCTTCGCTATATTAGGGTTGGCTGGATGTGTAAGTGGAACAGGAGGCTATCGCCCGCCGGTTGAGGATAGAACTGAGCAAGGCGGTGTTATTCAGCCAGTAGAGTCAGGGTCAACAGGTGTTATTGTAAAACCTGCGGTTGTTAGTGAGAGTCGAACAGAGCAGCAAGTATCTGTGCCTGTACCGACTCAAATGACATCAAGGCCGCAGAACCCTGCTGTGATTGCTTTATTGAAAAGTGCAGATCAGCAGAAACGAAGCGGCTCGATGCAAGCAGCGGAAAGTAGTCTAGAGCGGGCTCAACGGATCGCGCCAAGAGATCCAGAGATTTATTATCAGTGGGCCGATATTCGACGGCTTGAAGGGCAGTGGTCCCAAGCAGAACAATTAGCGCTTAAAGGCACGAATATGGCGATAGGGGATGTAATTATGTTACGTCGGTTATGGTTATTGATTGCGGACATTCGATCGGCTGTGGGTGATAGTGCAGGCGCGAAACAAGCGAAAAATAAAGCGTACAGTTACTAAGTCATAAAGCTGGATCTCATATAAAAAGGGACGTATTAGCGTCCCTTTTTTATGGTTGTTATAGCGGAGGTTATCTACTATTAAATTCTACTTTTGCGCAGTGTTGCGGAGAGCATAAATAAAGAGATGCCTAAGAAAAAATGACTACCGATACTGTTTTGTAGAGAAGGTATCAGAGAGCCTTGGCTGAACACTAATAAGCTCACAGCAAAAAAAATAGCGGCAGTTATACCGGGTATGCGGGCTAATGGAGATGGGGTTTTTAACAGACTAACAACGAGGGCTATTACTGTTAACACCGCCATTATTTGACTATATTGAGCTCCGAAATCAGCCCGTCGAGTGACTTCGAATAGGGCGAATAATGCTAGAAGCCAGCGTCCCCACGCAGGTTTTGACCACTTTAAATTCCACGCCAGGTCGACAAATGCGCTGGCAATGAAGGGAATGCCGGCGAAAAAAGCAAGATTGTCTAGCATCAGTTTTAGTGTCTGTACCTCTTGTGCTGGCAGATATATGAGCAGTGAACCAGCAGCAGAACAAGCAATAAACACCGATGCTAGGCTAATAACCATGCAAGCGCGCTGATCTTTTTGTTCACTAAGATTATAGCTGCGCCGTGCCAAAAGCAGGGCGCCTACAAATAAAAATAGGTCAATAAGTAAGAAGAAAATAGTCATTAGAGCGTCGCAAATACTTTATCTGCGGCAGCAATAGTTGCCTCAATATCTTCTTGGGTATGAGCCGCTGAAATAAAGCCTGCTTCAAATGCCGATGGAGCTAAGTAAATCCCTTGTTCCAACATACCATGGAAAAATGCAGAGAACTTATCAGCATCACAAAGCATTGTTTCTGAGAAGCTTGTCACTTGCTTTTGATCGGTAAAGAATAGACCAAACATCCCACCTACGCGACTCGTTGTGAATGGAACACCATTGGCCATCGCTACGGCTTCTAATCCTTCGGTTAAAAGTTCCACCTTTGCGCTTAACTGTTCGTAAAAGCCAGGCTCTGAAATAGCATTCAACATAGTGAGGCCTGCAGCCATGGCGAGCGGGTTACCTGAAAGTGTACCCGCTTGGTAAACGGGGCCTAAAGGTGCGATATGGGACATGATCTCTTTTTTGCCACCAAAGGCACCGACCGGTAAACCACCGCCAATGACTTTGCCTAAAGTCGTTAGATCAGGTTTGATGCTATAAACCGCTTGAGCACCGCCCAAGGCAACACGGAAACCGGTCATGACTTCATCAAAAATAAGTACAGTGCCATATTCATCACAAACTTCACGCAACCCTTCTAAAAATCCAGGAGAAGGAGGGATGCAGTTCATGTTACCGGCAACAGGTTCAACGATAATGCAAGCGATCTGATCACCGCAGTCGGCAAAGGCTTTGCGTACATTGTCGACGTCGTTATAAGTTAGGGTGATTGTGTGCTCGGCTAGTGAGGCTGGTACACCGGGAGAGCTTGGTTCGCCTAAGGTCAGCATGCCTGAGCCTGCTTTTACCAATAGCGAATCTGAATGGCCATGGTAGCAGCCTTCGAATTTGACGATTTTATCGCGTTTGGTGAATCCTCGCGCTAGTCTAATCGCACTCATCGTTGCTTCTGTTCCGGAGCTGACCATGCGAACCATATCCATAGAAGGCATGATGTCGCAAACTTTATCAGCCATCTCGATTTCGATCTGTGTTGGTGCGCCGAAACCAAGGCCGTTATCTAAAGAGTTTTTGACTGCGTCGATCACGGCTGTATTGCAGTGGCCTAAGATCATAGGGCCCCATGAACCGACATAATCTATATATTTATTGTCATCTTCGTCAAACAGGTAGGCACCTTTACCGCGGTTGAAGAAAATAGGTGTGCCGCCGACGCCTTTAAATGCGCGTACAGGAGAGTTTACTCCGCCAGGGATATGGATTTGTGCGGCTTGAAAGAGTTCTTCGGAACGGGACATCTGTCTATACTCTCTAAAATTCAGTTATTAAATTGCTGGTGGAATTGTTGGGCGGCTGCTTTTATGTCGTTTTGGGCATAAAGCGCGTGAATCACAGCAACCATATCCGCACCGGCAGCGATAATTTTGCTTGCATTATCCACGCTAATGCCTCCAATCGCCACTACTGGTAAGTTAAGTTTTTCTTTGGCTAAGTGGATTAGCTCAAAGGGAGCCGGTTTTGCGTGGGGTTTTGTCTTGGACTGAAAAAAAGCGCCGAAGGCTACATAATCAGCGCCTTGCTGTTCTGCTTTTTCTGCAAGAGTGAGTGAGTCGTGACAGGTTATACCTATAATTGCGTCATTACCTAGCTTGTCTCTGGCCTCTTTTAGCTCGCCATCACTTTGTCCTAAATGAACCCCCGCTGCGCCAGTGCTTAATGCCAGCTCAATATCATCATTAATGATAAGTGCGACGTTATAGCTTTGGCATAGGTTATTCAGAGCGCTTGCTTCATTCTGTCTTTTTACAGAGTCAGAGGATTTGTCTCTATACTGAATGAGGCGGGCGCCACCTAAAATACTAAGTTCAACTTGGATCAACATTTGATCAAGTGTAGGCATAAGTACAGAGTCTGTAATGCCGTATAATCCGGATAAGGTTGTTCGCATATGTAATATTGCCGGTAAAATTAGTTTTCGCGGTAAAACGCTTCAATTTGATCGCGAGTAAGAAGGCCAAGAATCTCGTTGCGATCTGTCACAATGCATAAAGCTTCGACCCCATCTCTAGCCATCTGCTCTAGTGCTTGCTGTAGTGTTGCTTTGCTGTCAATCATACTCGTATCAAGTCTGAGGGCAGGAATTCTAAGTAAATCAATCTGCTCTTCTGGTGATAGTGCTTGTTGTACTGCCGTATGTAAATCGCCAGGAGAGAGTAGTATGTACTTACTCTCTTCTATTATTAGCAGCCAGCTTGGAGAGCTTTCGAGTATTTTACTCGCGCCTTGAGTGGAGATGGTTGGATCGCTATTAATAAAATTACGATTCATCAAGCTTTGTGCTGATGAAGAATTCAGCATTTGGGTGAGAGGCCGGTAGCGATAATCCATTCCTTGGAGATGCATACTGATGACAAAAATGGAGGGCATCCTGAATACATATCTAGCAATAAGGTTGGAGACAACAATTGATATCATCGCTGGAAAGATAATGTTTGGATTGCCGGTTAATTCTAAAATAGCGACTAATGCGGCCATAGGCGCGTTAGCGACGGCTCCCATCATGCTCCCCATGCCTAGAAGGGCATAAAAACCAGGATGCGCAACGGTTTGATTAACTGCACTGCTGCCTAAAATGCCTAATAAACCACCGGCTATAGCTCCAATAAAAAAGGTGGGGCCGATTAAGCCTGCCGGCATGCCAAGTCCCAAGACGATAGGAGTTAATAAACACTTAGCTATAAGTATACCAAAGAGTAAACCCAGTCCTATCTCCCCCTGTAGTGCGGAGGTTACAGTGTCATACCCCATCCCCATAACTTGAGGATAGAAAACAGCTACGCTACCTGTGAGTACGCCTGCCAGCAGAAGTCTAGATTTATAACCAAACGAAGAATGATTAGACCATTGCATTGCTGCTTTCATTAGCGCAATAAAAATTACAGCAAGTAAACCAATGATACCGCCAAGAAACGCCACATAAGGTATCTCCTGCAACGATTCTATCTGCATAGTAGGTACGGTAAGTGCCCAAGCATTGCCAAACATAAACTGCACGACTAATGCACCGGTCGCTGCGGAGACCATAACCGGCATAAAGCCGATTACCGTATACTCGAGAAGTACCACCTCCATAGCAAAAACAACCCCTGCGAGGGGGGTGTTAAATGTCGCGGAAATCCCCGCGGCTGCACCGCAACCCACTAAAATCCTTAAGGTGTTATTGGGTAAGTTCAAGCGTTGGCCAAGCTGGCTTCCGCAGGCCGCACCTAAATGTATAGCTGGCCCCTCTTTACCAACTGAGTGCCCAAATAGTAAAGCGAGGGCTGCCACAAAAAACTGTATTATTGCGTTAGTTATAGGTAGATAGCCCTGATGGTAAGCCATGCGTTCAAGGAGGTGAGTAATACCAACCTTTCGATTGAGGGGGGTGACCCTCGATAGAATAGCGATCAGTACTAGGCTGCCGATAATGGGCAGAAGAAAATGAAGCCAAGTGGGTAGGCCTTCAAAGTTTTCACTGTCTTGATTAGGTAATAGGTGCTCTAACGGTGTTTCAAGTAGTGTTCGGAATGAGCCTAACACTAAGCCGCAAATGAGACCGCATAGGATACCTAATATTACCATTTGTGGGAGCGCTTCACCGTATGCTAGACGATGGCGAAACTGCTTCATGGAAAATGTGTTTCGAAACATTATATTTATTACTTAATTGAGAGGCCTTGGCTTGGCGGCTAGATCTTAGTATACGTTAACAGTACATCAACGCTAAGTGCTTGTGATGTGGTTTTTTTGATGTGGAACTATTATAGCCATCAAAATAGTATGTCTATGTTAAATAAGGAGGGGGTTGAGGTGTAAAAATCGCCTGTAATTAGGGCAGCTTATTCTAAGATTTTTGTATACCTCAACTGATAGATAAAAAATATAAGGTATTTTTTATTGTAGTGCCTACCTTATGGATTTAACTCAATACATGGGAAATATAGATTTTTGCTGTTATACCGAAAAGTGTTAGGCCCGTTATTAAGCCTAAAAAAATAACGCGTCCTTCTCTATTCGCTCCTGCCTTAAGTGATACGTGCCATACGCTCCAAAGTTTAAAAACAATCATTCCTATTACTGCAAAAAAGACAAAAATTTCCCCTGTAGACCAGATGACCATAGTGTACTTCCTAATAATATTCATTTGACATGAATATTATATCCAAATAACATGTATTTCAAATGAATGTTATGGTTTTTGTGTTTTTGGGTGGAGCTAGGTTGTGAAAAGATCAGAAATTCTTAAGCCTTTAAGTCGAGAGCATCATATGGCATTGGTTCATGCAAAACGGCTGTTAGCGTTTTCTGATCAAGAGGCTAAAGCGATGCTGGATTATTGGTGCGAAGTGAAAACAGTCGTGCTTGCTGATCTTAATCGTCACTTCGAAGAGGAAGAGTGCTTAGTTCAGGATGTTAATGAGCCATTGTTGGCCCGTTTTTATAATGAACATCGACAATTACGAACACTGATGCACGCCGATAATGTTAAGCAGCTGAGGATCTTTGCGATGCTGCTGACTGATCATATACGTTTTGAAGAACGGGAACTGTTTCCGTGTTTGGAAAGCGTTCATTACGCCAGACTATGTCGAAATAGAGAGGGTTAACATTTAATTTTAGTGCTCCTCTATTTCTATCTAAATGAAATAAAACCTCAAATTTTATAGATCAGTAAGGGTGATTATGCAAACTGAAACAATGACCATTGTAAAATCGACTGTGCCTGTTATTCAGGCATCAGGTGAAGCTATCACAAAGCATTTTTATGAGCTGCTATTTGCAGAAAATCCAGAACTGCAGCATGTTTTTAATATGGCCAGTCAGGCTAGTGGGCGTCAGCAATCAACCTTAGCGGCGGCTATATTAGGCTATGCTGCGAATATTGATAATCTTGGGGCATTAGGCGGGACGGTCGAAAAAATTGCGACTAAACATTTTAGTCTTGATATTTCCCCTGCTCAATATGAGATCGTCGGACGAAATTTGCTTAAAGCGATTCGAGATGTGCTTGGTAAAGAAGTGGCTACTGAGAGTGTATTAAAGGCTTGGGAGGAGGCTTATCAGCAGTTAGCGAAGATTTTGATCGGGCGGGAGCAGCAACTTTATGCAAATGCTGAAGCTGAAGGCTGGATTGGGTTTAAGGCATTTAGTGTGAGTAATATAGTTGAGGAAAGTGACGAGATTCGTTCAATCTACCTGAAACCGGTAGATGGTGAACCGCCTCCTTCTTATCGTGCTGGGCAATTTCTCAGCGTTAAGATAGTTAACTCAGAGTGGGAGCATGAAGAGATTCGTCAATATAGTCTTTCTGACAGCTACTCCCCTGATGAATATCGTATATCCGTTAAGCGGGAACCAGCGCCGACGGCTGAGATACCAGAAGGGCGGGTGTCTAACTACCTGCATACGCAGCTTGAGATAGGTAGCCATTTAGCTATTCATATGCCAGGGGGTGATCTGTTTTTGAAAGACAATAGCCGGCCTGTTGTATTGATTAGTGGTGGTGTTGGTATTACGCCGATGCTGAGTATGTTAAATGAGCTGGTGAAGAGTCAGGATACGCGCGACATTGTCTGGCTTCATGGAACCCGTAATCGTCATACCCATGCGTTTGGGCAGCATATAGCGAAATTGAAACGGGACGTTCCTGGATTAACGGCACTCACTTTTTATGAGGATGTTGCGGGGGCCCAAGAGGGGGTTGATTACGATAGTCAGGGTTATATTACGTCCGATTGGCTTGAGCGTTGTTGTCCGATTGATGCTGAGTATTACTTTTGTGGGCCTCTGCCCTTTATGAAAGTAATTTATCGTCAATTAAAGGCGCAGAAAATCGATGATAATCGACTTCATTATGAGGTGTTCGGGCCAAGTGAAAGTCTTAACTAATTTCATAGATAAAGATTGAGAGGCGTTAAAACCTACAGCGATTTTTTGATATGGATATTATGAGCACTTCTGCTATTGCGTGACAATTAAACGGGGTATAGTTGCCTATATCCCGTTTTATTTATTAGAGATATTAATCGTTTCAGGAGTGTCTATGAGATTAAGCGCTTTTACCGACTTTGGTTTGCGAACCTTGATTTATCTTGCCAGCCTAGAGGAGAAGCGATTAAGCAGTGTGGCGGAAGTATCCGCTGTTTATCAGGTATCTCAGAGTCATATGGTTAAAGTGATCGGGCAGTTGGCAAAGCTAGGTTATGTGCAAACTATTCGTGGTAAAAATGGTGGAATCCGATTAGGGGCTTCTCCAGAGATGATTAATATTGGCGAGGTTATAGAGCAGCTGGAAAACCACCTAGATGGTGTGGACTGCCTGTCAACTGACTGTCAGCTGCTTCCCTGTTGCGAGTTGAAAAAAGCGTTAGTTGAAGGAATGAAGGCTTTTACGGATACCATGCGGAAATATACGTTGGAGGATTTAACGGCAAATAAAAATGAGCTGATTCCGTTGCTGCTTGTGAGCTGAGCGGGCTGAAAGCTCCTTGATTGTAAGGTGTATAGCTGTTGAATTTTTCTCTCCTGTGTTTGTTAGACGATACTCGTTCCCCATCTTTTTCCCTTAAGTTATTCTCTGTAAAGATAATTTTTTAGATTCTGGTTAGATTCAATTTGGCATATATAAAAAATAATGTTGCTTCATTTGATTTGGTGCGTATTTCATCGGTAATCTTTGTTTATGTAAGTATTTCTGCGGGAATCTATTTCAAATTATCGATTTAGTAGTTATTGAATTATAGCTTTGTAGTAATATATATAATCGTTTTTTAAACTCGATGAGAGGTTATTGTGATTAAGGTAGGTATTGTCGGTGGCACAGGGTATACAGGCGTAGAATTACTACGGTTGTTGGCAAATCATCCCGAAGCTGTGGTTGAGGTAATCACTTCTCGATCTGAAGAGGGAATTAGCATAGCTGACATGTATCCTAATCTCCGAGGTATTTATGACCTTAAGTTTTCAGTGCCTGATGTTAAAACGCTAAGTGCATGTGATGTCGTGTTTTTTGCTACTCCTCACGGGGTTGCCATGAAGATGGCAGCAGAGCTTATAGATAATGGTGTCAAAGTTATCGATTTAGGTGCAGATTTCCGTATTAAAGATCTTGATGTTTGGTCTCAATGGTATGGTATGGAGCATACGTCTCCAGATATGGCTGAGCTGGCTGTTTATGGTTTACCTGAAGTGAATCGGGAGCAAATCAAAGAGGCTAAATTAATAGCCTGTCCAGGCTGTTATCCGACAGCAACGCAGCTTGCTTTTCTGCCGCTACTGGAGAATAAGCTTATTGATCATCGTCGTCTTATTGCTGATTGTAAATCCGGTGTGAGCGGTGGCGGGCGCGGAGCCAAAGTCGGCATGCTTATGTGTGAAGCTAGTGAAAGTATGATGGCCTATGGTGTTCATGGGCACCGTCATCTACCTGAAATTAAGCAAGGCTTGGCGCTGGTGGCTGAAAGACCGGTGAATCTGACCTTTGTCCCCCATTTAACACCGATGATTCGGGGTATTCACTCTACGTGCTACGGAGTTTTAAAAGATCCGGTTGAGCATGATCTACAGCGTTTGTTTGAAGAGCGTTACGCCGATGAGCCGTTTGTTGATGTGATGCCTGCTGGTAGTCATCCCCAAACGCGGAGTGTTAAAGGCGGCAATATGTGTCGTATTAGTATTCATCGCCCACAGAATGACGATACTGTGGTCGTGCTTTCGGTTATCGATAACTTAGTAAAAGGTGCTGCAGGTCAGGCGATTCAGAATATGAATATTATGTTCGGTATTAATGAGGCTTCAGGACTAAATGTTGTCGGCTTAATGCCTTAATACTTGACTAAATTGGTTGGTTAAGGTGATAATTACACTCTACCTGTGGGTAGGGTGTATATTAAAAGATCGGTATATGTGCTGAATCAAATACCGAAATAGTCCCTGTGCTCATATACTAAGTACCTAAAAGTACCTAAAAAGTACCTAGAAGAAGTATCTATGATAGAAACTGTCGATCCAAGCCTAGAGTCTCCTATGTTGTTTACTGAGGCTGCGGCTGCAAAAGTACAATCTCTAATTGATGAAGAGGAAAACGATAACTTGAAACTACGTGTGTTTATCACAGGTGGTGGTTGTGCTGGTTTTTCTTACGGTTTTACCTTTGATGAGCAGGCTGCGGAAGATGACACGGTGATTGAGCGTAATGGTGTTACCATGGTTGTCGATCCTATGAGTTTTCAATACTTAGCGGGCTCCGAAGTCGATTTTAAAGAGGGTTTGCAGGGATCACAGTTCGTTATTAATAACCCAAATGCAACAACAACTTGTGGTTGCGGTTCTTCCTTCTCTATTTGATCCTGATCATTAGGGCTATGGATGATTGATTCATAGCCTATTCATATCTTCTCTGCTCTGATATAAAAGATAAGTATCTCTTTAAGGAGCGCGTATGCGTCTTTTATTTGCGAGTTTTGTTTTTCTGTTCTCTAGTTTTTGTTCGGCTGATACTCTGCCGCAATCTCCTGTGGCTCCTGAGGTTGCGAATCCACATTATCTAGCGCTAATAAAAACAAACTCCCCAAGTGAAGTTGAGATGCTTTTTCAGCGGGCAAGTATGCTTGCGGATGATGTCGATAATTTGAATGCATATGAGCCTATTGTTTTTGTCTTGCATGGTGATGAGGCTCACGCGTTCCGAAATCGTAATATGGAGCAATATAAAGAGTTACTAGATTTAGCTGAGCGGCTTGAGAAGAAGCATGTTATTGATATTCGTGTTTGCGAAAGTTGGATGCGAATGAATAATGTGGATCGTTCGGAGCTTCCAGATTTTGTTGATACCGTGCCATTAGGTCCTGCAGAAAAAGAGCGGCTTCGTCGCGAAGGATACATCTATTTTTAGTTGGTCGAGCTAAGTTTGATAGATTGCACCTAAAATTCGCTCTCCTTTTGCGCCGGTTACGCTGGGCTTATTTCCTGGACTGCTTTCTATACATTGCTTGGCAAGCCAAGCAAAAGCTGCCGCTTCCATCCAATCAGCATCGATTCCTGCATCATCCGTCGTGCAGACTTTGTTGTGGGGGAGTAATTCTTGTAAGCGATTCATAAGGGCTTTGTTTCTGCTTCCGCCGCCACAGACTAATAATTCAAATGTTTTGCTGGGAATATACTTGTTGATCGAATCCGTTACTGTTCTTGCCGTCAGATCTAAGAGAGTGGCTTGTACATCTGCGGCTGCTGTTGAGTAAGGTTTCAATTTGCGACTTAGCCAGCTTAGATGAAACTGCTCTCGTCCTGTGCTTTTGGGTGGCTTTTCGTGAAAATAAGGTAGCTGTAACAGGTCGTTGAGCAATTTTTCATCACAGTTTCCAGTCTGCGCCCATGCGCCATTCTTATCGTAAGGGCAGTCCTTAGCTTGTGTGATCCAAGCATCCATTAGTACATTGCCAGGGCCTGTATCAAAGCCGAGTACATCTTCTGTGGCTATTGCTGGTAGATAAGTTAAATTTGCCATTCCGCCAATGTTAAGCAGGATTCGGTCGCGATTAGTTGTTCGGAAAATCTGGTCATGAAAAGCTGGAACTAAGGGAGCACCTTGGCCGCCAGCGGCTAAATCTCTGCGCCTGAAATCACTGACGGTGGTTATGCCTGTATTTTCAGCGATGATATTTGCATCACCTATCTGTAGTGTGTAGCTAAATTCAGGACGGTGTCTGATAGTTTGGCCGTGACTACCTATTGCGCGGATCTGCTTTTTTTCTAAGCCTTGGTTGCGGATAAGTGAGTTGGCAGCTTTGGCGAATAGTTGGCCCAATTCAATATCAACTAGGCCCATAAGATCGATTTCATTATCGCCGGGTTGGGTTAGCTGTAAGATATTTTGTTTAAGTTGCTCAGGGATTGCTTCTGAATGAGTCGCAATAAATTTTAATCTAGGATCGAAGCTAACCGCAGCAACATCAATGCCGTCTAGGCTCGTTCCTGACATAAGGCCAATATAGATATCAGGAGTACCCATAACCGTTACTGTTTTTGCATATCAAGGGCTGCCAATGTTGTTGCCTGATAAGTTTCAAGCTGGGCAAGCAAGGCGCTAGCTGTTGATTTAAAGGTCGTGCGTTCGTTCTCGGCTATTGGGAGTGCTTGCGGTAGCTTAACGGTTAATGGGTTCTTATGGACACCATTAACGCGGAATTCGTAGTGAAGGTGGGGGCCACTTGCTAATCCAGTTTTGCCAACGAAACCGATAACCTGTCCTTGTTTGATGCGAGTTCCTGTTTTTTGTCCACCCTTAAATTTACTCATATGTGCATAAAGTGTGGTTATATTGCTGCCATGTTGAACGATAACAACATTACCGAAACCGCCTTTTTTCCCTCGGAATATTATTTTTCCATCGCCTGCAGCTTTTATAGGTGTTCCTGTGCGTGCAGCATAATCAACACCTTTGTGGGCTCTTATGCGATTAAGTACAGGGTGTTTTCTGTTTAAGCTGAATTTAGAGCTAATGCGAGCAAAGCCGACGGGGGCTCTAAGAAATGCTTTGCGCATGCTGTAGCCTTCTGGCGTAAAATAACTACTGTCGCCTTCTGAATTGGTATAGCGTAGCGCAGTGAACTTGCTGCCTCTGTTTATAAATTGAGCGGCAATAATGGGGCCTTCGCCTATTTTCTTTCCGTCTAAAAACTTCTCTTCGTAAATTAAGCTAAAGCTATCACCTTTTCGGATATCAAGTACAAAATCTACATCCCAGCCGAAGATGCTGGCAAGCTCCATAATCTTTTTGCCGGAAAGCCCTGCTTCCTCGCCTGCTAGAAATAAAGAGTCCTGAATAGTACCGGCAGTATATTTGTGCTCAATATCGGGTTTACGTTCAATAATATCAATATTGAACCCTGTAGGTGTTTTCGTGACAAGTGTGTGCTTAAGCTCTGATTCCCGGTGGCGAAGTTTATGTAGTTCACCTTCCTTTATAACAAAAGATAAGGTTTGACCAGGGAATAAGCGAGTGAATGATTTAGAGCCTTTTGCTGCAGAGGCGACGTTATATACGTCACGAGCAGTTAAGCCTGCCTTTTTGAACATCGAAGTAAGATTGTCACCACTGCCAATCGTGTAATCAACCCAGTTTTCCTCAATGGGGAGGGGCATCACTGGCGATTCGATTGTTTCTGCATCGTTTGGGGCGTTATTTGTATTAGCAAGTTGAGTTGCACTAGGTGCTACTGTTTCAATGCTTTGTGGTGTTGCCGGAATACTGCCACGCGTAGCTTCAACATTTTCCGAAGGAAGTAACATTAATGTCAGGCCTAGAATAAAAACACAGGCACTAACCGCAACTAGGTGAACCGTAGGAAGTTGTTTTTGTAACTGTTTCAAACGATATGGCACCCTAGTCCCCTTTAGTTGGTGTCTGATTAGATAAACGCTGTATTATGCCATTCTCATTACAGAATGTCGGCTTTTTCGGTCAAAACTTAAGCCTAGCTGAATTAAACCAGTAAAAATAATTGTCTATAGCTATTTGTTTGCTTGCTCGCTGCCGTTAAAATAGCCTCCTTATTTTCTAATATCCACCTTTAAGGTTAAGCAAAAACAATGAGTGAAACACTATTACAAGATCTAAAGGCGCGCGGTTTGGTTGCGCAGATGACCAGCGAAGATGAGCTGGAAAAACATCTATCTGAGGGTAGTGTGACGCTTTATTGTGGTTTTGATCCGACTGCTGATAGCTTGCATATAGGTAGTTTGGTACCTCTATTAACGCTCAAGCGTTTTCAAGAGTATGGACATAAACCGTTAGCGCTTGTGGGTGGGGCGACAGGCCTTATTGGTGATCCAAGCTTTAAGGCACAAGAGCGGAAGTTAAATGATGATTCAACCGTGGCGAACTGGGTTGAAAAGATCAGAGCGCAAGTGAGTGCGTTTATCGATTTTGATTCAGGTAGTAATAGTGCTGAGGTTGTTAACAACTTAGATTGGACGCAAAACATCGATATCCTTACCTTTCTGCGTGATATAGGTAAGCATTTTTCTGTCAATCAGATGATTGCAAAAGAATCAGTTAAGCAGCGTATTGATCGTGAAGGTGAGGGTATCTCGTTTACCGAGTTTACTTATATGATTCTTCAGTCCTATGATTTCCAGCAGCTTAACCAGTCCCGTGGTTGTAGCTTGCAGATTGGTGGGTCGGATCAGTGGGGTAATATCACCGGCGGTACTGAATTGACACGTCGCATGAACGGTAATCAAGTTTTTGGTTTAACATTACCTTTAATTACCAAATCAGATGGCACGAAGTTTGGTAAGACAGAGTCTGGTACGATCTGGTTGGATTCTTCTAAAACATCACCTTATGCGTTTTACCAATTTTGGTTGCAAACGGCAGACGCTGATGTATACCGTTTCCTCCGCTATTTTACTTTTTTGTCTGTCGGTCAAATTGAACAGATAGAAAAAGAGGACGAAGCGCGCGAGGGTCGCCCAGATGGGCAGAGAGTCTTAGCTGAAGAAGTAACACGTCTAGTTCATAGCGAAGAGGGGCTTGTCGCAGCTAAACGTATAACTGAAGCTCTGTTTTCAGGCGATACATCTACTTTAAGTGAGCAGGATTATGCCCAGTTGGCTCAAGACGGTCTTCCTTCATCTGCCTTGGATGTGGCAGCAGTTTCCGATCAGCCAGTAACGGCTATTTTGGCCGATGCGGGAATGGCGCCTTCAGGTAAGCAGGTAAAAGATGCTTTGCAGCGAAATGCGGTTGTTGTTAATGGAATAGCTCATGGCATGGAAGATAATATGAATGCTGCAGGTATGTTTGCTGCTGAAAAGGCGCTTTTTGGTAAATACTTTTTGGTGAAGTTAGGTAAGAAAAAGCATCATCTATTCGAATTGGTGTAAGCGTTAAGCCCTGATTGTTAAGATTATAAGGAAAAGCCGCTCAATATAGAGCGGCTTTTTTGTGTCTGGGGATGAGTAGCGCTCTATTTTGATCGCTAAATAATCAATTTCGCCCCGATTTCTGCTTAATCCCACTTTTTTGCCTTTATTTTACAGTTTTTTAGTTTTGCCTGTTGACGTTGTTTGGGAAGAGTCTATAATTCGCCGTCCTTGCTAAGGGAGGCCTGCAAAACAGCGCTGAATGACCTAAGTAAAGGTTGAATTAACTCCTTGAAAACCTTTGGTTTTGTTGGTTTTGATTTGAAAGTTTTAGAGTTGATTGTTGTGTTGGAATTGATTGAGAATTAATTCAGAAAAACACAAAATAACGGTTGACTTTAAGGCGGCGCAAAGTAGAATATGCGCCTCGCTTGAGACGAAACGCTTCGCAGCGTTAGGTTGGTTCCAAGCAACGCTCTTTAACAATTTGATCAGATAATTCGTGTGGGCGCTTGTTGAGATGAAGCAAATAGCTTTATTTTCTAGACAAGCAACCAAGTGAATTCATTTAAAACGATTTACAATAGGTTTTGTATTTTCGAATGCAATCCGGTTGTTTAGTACTAGAGCCGTCACCACATTCCTGGTGACACTATATGATTTAAACTGAAGAGTTTGATCATGGCTCAGATTGAACGCTGGCGGCAGGCCTAACACATGCAAGTCGAGCGGTAACAGATCTAGCTTGCTAGATGCTGACGAGCGGCGGACGGGTGAGTAACGCGTAGGAATCTACCCAGTAGCGGGGGATAAGCCAGAGAAATTTGGTCTAATACCGCATACGCCCTTAGGGGGAAAGCAGGGGCTCTTCGGACCTTGCACTATTGGATGAGCCTGCGTGAGATTAGCTAGTTGGTGAGGTAAGAGCTCACCAAGGCGACGATCTCTAGCTGGTCTGAGAGGATGATCAGCCACACTGGAACTGAGACACGGTCCAGACTCCTACGGGAGGCAGCAGTGGGGAATATTGCACAATGGGGGAAACCCTGATGCAGCCATGCCGCGTGTGTGAAGAAGGCCCTAGGGTTGTAAAGCACTTTCAGTCGTGAGGAAAGGTGTGTACTTAATACGTGCATACTGTGACGTTAGCGACAGAAGAAGGACCGGCTAACTCCGTGCCAGCAGCCGCGGTAATACGGAGGGTCCGAGCGTTAATCGGAATTACTGGGCGTAAAGCGCGCGTAGGTGGATTGGTCAGTCAGATGTGAAAGCCCAGGGCTCAACCTTGGAACTGCACCTGATACTGCCAGTCTAGAATACGGTAGAGGGTAGTGGAATTTCCTGTGTAGCGGTGAAATGCGTAGATATAGGAAGGAACACCAGTGGCGAAGGCGACTACCTGGACCGATATTGACACTGAGGTGCGAAAGCGTGGGGAGCAAACAGGATTAGATACCCTGGTAGTCCACGCCGTAAACGATGTCTACTAGCCGTTGGAAGACTTGATCTTTTAGTGGCGAAGCTAACGCGATAAGTAGACCGCCTGGGGAGTACGGCCGCAAGGTTAAAACTCAAATGAATTGACGGGGGCCCGCACAAGCGGTGGAGCATGTGGTTTAATTCGACGCAACGCGAAGAACCTTACCAACTCTTGACATCCAGAGAAGTTACTAGAGATAGTTTCGTGCCTTCGGGAACTCTGAGACAGGTGCTGCATGGCTGTCGTCAGCTCGTGTTGTGAAATGTTGGGTTAAGTCCCGTAACGAGCGCAACCCTTGTCCTTATTTGCCAGCACATAATGGTGGGAACTCTAAGGAGACTGCCGGTGACAAACCGGAGGAAGGTGGGGACGACGTCAAGTCATCATGGCCCTTACGAGTTGGGCTACACACGTGCTACAATGGCCGGTACAGAGGGCTGCGAACCTGCGAAGGTAAGCTAATCTCATAAAACCGGTCGTAGTCCGGATTGGAGTCTGCAACTCGACTCCATGAAGTCGGAATCGCTAGTAATCGTGGATCAGAATGCCACGGTGAATACGTTCCCGGGCCTTGTACACACCGCCCGTCACACCATGGGAGTGGATTGCACCAGAAGTAGCTAGCTTAACCTTCGGGAGGGCGGTTACCACGGTGTGGTTCATGACTGGGGTGAAGTCGTAACAAGGTAGCCCTAGGGGAACCTGGGGCTGGATCACCTCCTTAAACGAAAGCCGAATCTTGGCAAGCGTTCACACGAATTATCTGATCAGAAAGTGAAGAGAGCGAATTAGTTCTAACCGATTGAAGGCTTGTAGCTCAGCTGGTTAGAGCGCACCCCTGATAAGGGTGAGGTCGGTGGTTCAAGTCCACTCAGGCCTACCACTTTTACTGGCAAAATCTTAAGTAAGTGGTCAGTTAGAACTGAGAGTAAAGACGCTCAGCTGGTTAGAGCGCACCCCACTCTTTATAAAAGAAAGGGGGGTGAGGTCAGTGATTCAAGTCCACTCAGGCCGATCCATATTGCATCACTCTACAACCTGCTAGGCAGAATACTTACGCAGTCATTTTTGCTTTAGACAAGGCGCACGCTGGAGCGAGCGAAGACGTTACCCTCAATGGGTAATAACTGAGCGAGCGACGAGTGCAACGCCGTATAAAGTGAAAAGGACAAGTAAGGGGCTATAGCTCAGCTGGGAGAGCGCCTGCTTTGCACGCAGGAGGTCTGCGGTTCGATCCCGCATAGCTCCACCATAACTCTTCAGTCTAAGGATTAAGAGTTTTAAAACATAGCTCAATTAGTGAAGATTGTTTACTAAGTGACTTATCTTTTAAAGCTTTTTTGCTTTAAACGCTCTTTAACAATTTGGATTTAGATTCATTGATTTAGATTGACTTGTATTTTTCATACAAGCGCCAATTCGGCGAAATCTATCGTTACTGTACTAATCAGTTACTATGATTCCAGACGCCTTCGGGTTATATGGTCAAGTGACTAAGCGTGCACGGTGGATGCCTTGGCAGTCAGAGGCGATGAAGGACGTTGTAACCTGCGATAAGGTTCGGGGAGCTGGTAAACAAGCTTTGATCCGGACATTTCCGAATGGGGAAACCCACCTATTTATAGGTATCTTTTACGCGAATACATAGCGTATTAGAGGCGAACCCGGGGAACTGAAACATCTAAGTACCCGGAGGAAAAGAAATCAACCGAGATTCCCTAAGTAGCGGCGAGCGAACGGGGATTAGCCCTTAAGCAATAATGTAGTTAGAAGAAGGCGCTGGAAAGCGCCGCCATAGTGGGTGATAGCCCCGTATTCAAAAACTTATTTATTGTGAAATCGAGTAGGACGGGACACGTGATATCCTGTCTGAACATGGGGGGACCATCCTCCAAGGCTAAATACTCCTGACTGACCGATAGTGAACCAGTACCGTGAGGGAAAGGCGAAAAGAACCCCTGTGAGGGGAGTGAAATAGATCCTGAAACCGTGTACGTACAAGCAGTGGGAGCCGTTTTAGGACGGTGACTGCGTACCTTTTGTATAATGGGTCAGCGACTTACTTTTAGTGGCAAGGTTAAGCAATTGCGGAGCCGTAGGGAAACCGAGTCTTAATAGGGCGTCCAGTCGCTAGGAGTAGACCCGAAACCGAGTGATCTATCCATGGGCAGGTTGAAGATGCAGTAACATGCATTGGAGGACCGAACCGACTGTCGTTGAAAAGCCAGCGGATGACTTGTGGATAGGAGTGAAAGGCTAATCAAACTCGGAGATAGCTGGTTCTCCTCGAAAACTATTTAGGTAGTGCCTCGTGTCTAACCATGGGGGGTAGAGCACTGTTTCGGCTAGGGGGTCATCCCGACTTACCAACCCGATGCAAACTCCGAATACCCATGAGTTCAATCACGGGAGACACACGGCGGGTGCTAACGTCCGTCGTGGAAAGGGAAACAACCCAGACCGTCAGCTAAGGTCCCAAAGTTTATGCTAAGTGGGAAACGATGTGGGAAGGCTTAGACAGCTAGGAGGTTGGCTTAGAAGCAGCCACCCTTTAAAGAAAGCGTAATAGCTCACTAGTCGAGTCGGCCCGCGCGGAAGATATAACGGGGCTAAGCATAACACCGAAGCTACGGATGCACTTAGTGCATGGTAGAGGAGCGTTCTGTAAGTGGTTGAAGCGGAAGCCGTAAGGCACCGTGGACATATCAGAAGTGCGAATGCTGACATGAGTAACGATAAGGGAGGTGAAAACCCTCCCCGCCGGAAGACCAAGGGTTCCTGTCCAACGCTTTTCGTGGCAGGGTGAGTCGGCCCCTAAGGAGAGGCTGAAGAGCGTATCCGATGGGAAACAGGTTAATATTCCTGTACTGATTATAACTGCGATGGGGTGACGGAGTAGGCTAGGCTAGCGCGGCGTTGGTTGTCCGCGTTTAAGGTAGTAGGCTAAGGACTTAGGTAAATCCGGGTCCTTGTTAGGCTGAGAACCGATGACGAGTTCCTATATGGAACGAAGTAGTTGATGCCATGCTTCCAGGAAAAACCTCTAAGCTTCAGGTTATAACTAACCGTACCCCAAACCGACACAGGTGGTCAGGTAGAGAATACTAAGGCGTATGAGAAAACTCGGGTGAAGGAACTAGGCAAAATGGCACCGTAACTTCGGGAGAAGGTGCGCCGGTTTTAGTGATGGGACTTGCTCCCTAAGCTGAGGCCGGTCGAAGATACCAGGTGGCTGCGACTGTTTATTAAAAACATAGCACTCTGCAAACTCGAAAGAGGACGTATAGGGTGTGACGCCTGCCCGGTGCCGGAAGGTTAATTGATGGGGTTAGGATTCGTCCGAAGCTCTTGATCGAAGCCCCGGTAAACGGCGGCCGTAACTATAACGGTCCTAAGGTAGCGAAATTCCTTGTCGGGTAAGTTCCGACCTGCACGAATGGCGTAACGATGGCCACACTGTCTCCACCCGAGACTCAGTGAAATTGAAATAGCGGTTAAGATGCCGTTTACCCGCGGCTAGACGGAAAGACCCCGTGAACCTTTACTACAGCTTCACAGTGGACTTTGATATTACTTGTGTAGGATAGCTGGGAGGCTTTGAAACTTTATCGCCAGATAGAGTGGAGCCAATCTTGAAATACCAGCCTGGTAATATTGAGGTTCTAACCTAGGTCCCTAAGCGGGATCAGGGACATTGTGTGGTGGGTAGTTTGACTGGGGCGGTCTCCTCCCAAAGAGTAACGGAGGAGCACGAAGGTACCCTCAGCATGGTCGGAAATCATGCAATGAGCGCAAGAGTAGAAGGGTGCTTGACTGCGAGATAGACACATCGAGCAGGTACGAAAGTAGGTTCTAGTGATCCGGTGGTTCTGTATGGAAGGGCCATCGCTCAACGGATAAAAGGTACTCCGGGGATAACAGGCTGATACCGCCCAAGAGTTCACATCGACGGCGGTGTTTGGCACCTCGATGTCGGCTCATCACATCCTGGGGCTGAAGCCGGTCCCAAGGGTATGGCTGTTCGCCATTTAAAGTGGTACGCGAGCTGGGTTTAGAACGTCGTGAGACAGTTCGGTCCCTATCTGCCGTGGGCGTTTGAGATTTGAGAAGAGTTGCTCCTAGTACGAGAGGACCGGAGTGAACGAACCTCTGGTGTACCGGTTGTGATGCCAATTGCATTGCCGGGTAGCTACGTTCGGACGGGATAACCGCTGAAAGCATCTAAGCGGGAAGCCTCCTTCAAGATGAGATCTCACTGGGAACTTGATTCCCCTAAAGGGCCGTTGAAGACTACGACGTTGATAGGTTGGGTGTGGAAGCGCTGTGAGGCGTTGAGCTAACCAATACTAATTGCCCGTGAGGCTTGACCATATAACGCCCAAGGCGTTTGGCAAGTGATTGATTAAGTAGAGAATAAACACGATAGAGAGTAACGAATTAGCGTGTGTTAGAAAGTACAAGGTTGAGACTGACTTAAGTGCAGACTCCCTTCTAAATCAAAATGAATTTGAATCTTAATTGTGACAGTTTTGCTTGGCGACCATAGAGTTGTGGAACCACCTGAATCCATCCCGAACTCAGACGTGAAACGCAATATCGCCGATGGTAGTGTGGGGTTTCCTCATGTGAGAGTAGGTCATCGCCAAGCATTTATTTAGAGAAACCCCGGTTACTACGTAGCCGGGGTTTTTTGCGTCTGGGATTTTAGATCTAGGGCTTTGGCGTTAGGGCTTAGGAAGTACTGCTACCTTTTAGTAGTTGTGTTATTAATGGCTAATAGGAGTGTTATCTTGGTTTCTGTTATTCTTGTTGTACGTGAGTTTATTTATAATGTGACTGATAAATAATGGTGCTGAAGCATTCCTGTTTTTGTTTAAGTCTGGTCATTGTATTTACCTATCTTAGGTGGTTTCTGTTTTATGTCTGAAGAATATATCTACCTTTTAATTATTTTATTATCAGTTATCTGCTTGTTTTTAGTTGTGTTTATTAGACATAAATATCAGCAGATTAAGGCAGCTCAATCTGCGGTAGAAAAACAGGAGAAAAAGGTTGCTGAGCGATATGAGGAGCAGCGTGCTTATCTTATTGAGAGCATAAAGATACTTGCTAGGGCGTATGGGAATGATGAGCGGTTAACCTGCACAGAGGCATGTATGCGGCTATGTGCTCTGTTATCTTCATTATCACCTCCTCTTTTGGAGAAACCTGAGTTAGTAGTGATTAGGGAGGTTCACCGTAAAACGGAACATATACCGATTAAAGACAAATGGAAAGCACTGTCAAAACAAGAGCGTTGGGGTTTTAGTAAAGAGATGGCTAAGGTGGAAGCGGAGCATGAGAGTGATCTCTTACTGGCTGTTCAGTATCTTGTAGATTATGACTTTAATTTAATCGTTAACTGATTGTGATAGAGTTTATTCTTGTTTTTTTTATTAGTCTGTTGGTCTTATTAGGTGTAGCACTGGCGCTTGCATTTGGTAAAGCGCCGACATACAGGCCCAGTCGGCAAGAAATTTTAAGCCTGCTTGTGGACGTAATGGAGAAAAGTGCTTCTACTGAACGTTGGGAAATGTTCCTCTCTCTACCTATTAATCATGACCCTGAGCTAGAAAATATAAGAAAAGAGTGTTTGCTACTTGTTTTTAATGGAGAGGGTGAGCTAACAGAAGGCATCAATGGAGCATTATTGAATAAAGCCACAATGGCTGAGCTTAGGGCTATTGCAGCCCGTTTGAACGGTATGGTGAAAGCTGAGCCTATATCTAAACTGTTTTAATGACTTGGCTCCTCATGTTTAATAATGCGCTTAATTTGCCATAACGCTTTCCATATATCTCTATATTTAATCTTATGCAAAGCATCATGTAATCTATGGCCTGCTGCGTCCAATTCTGGAATTTCATATAGCCCTGCAAGGCCTAAAAGTTGATGACAGTGGCTCTTCATTAATTTCAAATTACTGCTTTGGAATCCAGACACTAGTCTTTCTAGTTGTTTGTTGAGTTCCTCTGTTAGAAGCTCATTATCTATATTGTATTTCTCTAATTCTAAGGGCTCTACCGCAGGTTTTGTAGGCTGGAGCGGTATAGTATTAGAGGAAAGGAATTTTTCGATGGTGTGGCAGAGTTCATGATCATTAATAGGTTTGAGTAGTACATGGTTAACACCTGCATTCATTAATTTCTGGTGTTCGCTAGTAATGACGTTTGCTGTCAGCGCGACAATAGGGACGGTGTTATTGACTAAACGTATCTGTCTTGTCGCTTCTATGCCATCCATAACAGGCATGTGTACATCCATTAATATGAGGTCAGGATTGTATTTTGTTGCTTGCTGAATAGCTTGTTCACCGGTTATTGCTTCAATTACATTGACCTTTGATTGCTCCAATATTTTACGTACGAGTAAACGGTTAAAATCATTATCTTCAGCAACTAATATAGTGCACTCATCTTGGATGCATGGTGCTTGGTTTTTATCTTGTTCCAGTAATTTATTTGATTCTGGGAAGAGCGCATTAAATAGTAACTGGGTTCTTGGTGGCTTTCTAAGCTGTATGACTTTGTGTGAGAGTGACAGAGGGAGTGGATGACCACAGAGTAGTATTAGCCTGCCATTAAAAGACTGTAGAAATGTTTGGATATTATCCAGACTCGCTTTTGATATTTCTTTTGTCTTTAGTCCCCAAATAATCGTATCTTTGTCCGATAGGCTGCGTAGTTTAAGAAGCTCCTCCTCACTTGTAACTTCTGTTATATCGGCACTTAATGGAGCGAGTTGTTGGTTAATTCCACGTCTTACTAATGGCATTTTGTCGAAAAGTATAATTCTACCTAGTTGATAGGTAGGTGCCTCTTCTTGATGGGGGCTGACCGTGAATGGGATATTCAACCGGATGCTTGTACCTTTGCCTTCTTGGCTGGATAGCGTGATGTTGCCTTTCATTAACTCTGTGAGTCGTTTTGAAATGACTAACCCAAGACCAGACCCACCAAAACGTCTTGTGATAGATGTATCCGCTTGGCTAAAAGCGTGAAATAAACCGTCAATGCAATCGTTAGGTATGCCTAGCCCTGTATCTTCAACTGTAATTTTAAGCTCTGTTTTTTTTGTGTTGCTCTTGTGTTGTTCGACATGAATACATATATAACCGCTTTCCGTGAATTTGACCGCGTTACTGACAAGGTTGGATATTATTTGTTTGAGCCTTACGGGGTCGCCGATAAGGAGCTTGGGGGTTTCTGGAGCTATATTAATGACGAGCTCAAGCCCTTTTTCATGAGCTGCTGCTGTTTGCATCTCTAATACATCGAGTACGCACGCTTCGAAGTCAAAGGCTATTTTCTCTAGTTCTACCGCATTGGATTCCAGTTTCGAGTAATCCAAGATATCGTCAATTATTGATAATAATAAACTGGATGTTAAGTTGATAATTCGAGTGTATTCTTTTTGCTCTAGGTTTAATTCAGTCTGATCTAGCAAACGTGCAAAGCCTGATACTGAAGTGAGGGGTGTCCGTAGCTCGTGGCTCATACGAGCTAAAAATTCATCTTTAGCAATGTTTGCGCTATCTGCATTTTTTCGTGCTTTATCGAGTGCTTGGTTTTGTTTTTCAAGATGTACTAAGGTCGAGCGTAGCCTTTTTGTTGCTTTATCAACACGGCTTTCTAAGGTTTGATTGGATTCTTGTACTCTTTGTGCAAGCCTGTTTATACCTTTTGCTAGGGAGCGTAGTTCCCCAGTGCTGGATAAACTTGCTCGTGTTTCAAGGTGGCCGTGTTGTAACATTTCTATAACATGAGTAAGGCCGAGAATTGGATTGGTTATACGCTGCCCAAATCGAGAAGCTATAAATACAGTGACTAATAAACCGATAAATGCCAGAATAATTCCTTTAATTAGAATTTCTAACTGCCTTGCTTGTGTCGGCTTTTCGGAAAGAATAATCACAACCCAGCCGATAAATTCCGGTTCTTGCTCTTCAATAAGAAAATCAGGTGTATCAATTATATCAACCCCTGTCGCCACAACGGGGTGGAGGAAATAGACTTGATTGTCTTTACGTAAAGGGTAGCCGGCGTTTTTATTTAACTGTGTCCCTTGCTGATTTCCTCTAACTAATGTTTCAAACGTAGGGGTAAGAAAAACGATATCATCCACTTCGTTTGTTTTAGTCGCAGATCTAATTAACCCTTGTAATATTTCAGTATTACCAACTAATAATCCAAATTCAGCAGATGTTGCCATCATCTGAGCCATTGTTTGGCCTTTGTCAATCAAAGCACTTTGCGCGTCATCTAAACGGGTATTAATGAAGTAACCGCCTAGTAAAAGGGTGATCATGGTTAAAGGTAGAAGTGTGATAATTAAGACACGTTGCCTTATACCAAATGAATACCTTTTCATTTCTCAAGCGCTCTTAGTTGCTCGGTGAGTTCTTCTCCTGATGGAATCGTTAAGTGCAATGACTTCGCAGCTGTTGGATTGGTGGATACATGGAAATAGTGAGGATACGCGGGTTTTGGCAAGGTGCTTTTGTTGGCATGATTATTAACTAACTCAGCGGTTTGTTTACCTAAATTTGTAGGTGATGAATAAACAGCCGCTAAGGCTCCAGCTTCGACATATTTTTTGGAAAAGCCAATTAGGGGTACGCGTTGCTTAAAGGATATATATAAAATCCATTTAGCCGTTGTTCTATTAAAAACCGATTTATCAGGGAGTGATAAAAAGATATCAGCGCTTTTTATTAAGGGTTGTAATTTGTGTATGGGATTATCGGTTTCTTGCAGCGTTTCATATTTTAGTTCTAACTTGTGCAAGTTAGTGGCTGCTTTTAGTAGATTCAAGTCATTAGCTGAGTGAGGGCCTAAAGCGGTTGCAATAGATTTAGCATCAGGGGTTATGAGTTTCACTAAGGCTAATTGCCGCGAATAGGGTTGGTCTAAATATACGGCTGTCACCTTCCCCTTTTTTATCCGTGGGTGGTTTTTATATTTGAGTAGTAATGATTTATAGGTTTGTCTTGGGATAAAGCTAATAATGAGGTTCTTGTTATCAGGAACCAGTTGAAAGAGCTTATCACCGGCGTTTGCGCCTAATGCGATTACTTGTTGATAGTTTTTATGATCATAATTATTCAGTGAAAGCTCGCTCACTGTAATTACTTTAGATGGGCTTTTTAGCTCAGATACTAGAGCATCCGCCACATCTTGATAGCTGGGAAGTTGCCGGCTTAGAACAATTAAATTATCGGCATTTGAGCAAGGGACAAAAAAAAGACAAGACAGAATAAAGCCTATCAGTGGCGTGAACCATTGATGGAATACGGGCCTTTGAGTATGTCTATGGTTCATCTACAGTCCATTGTAGTCATTAAAAGTCTAATTGAAGTTGGATATAGGCTCTGCGGTCAAAAATATTAAATTCGTAAAAATCCTCATAAGGATCATCAAAAAGATTCTGAATAATAATGCGTGTGCTTAATACGGTATTTTTTAACCTAAATGAATCACTAAGTATTAAATCAGTTCGGCGATACTGCTCTCTGTGACTACCTTCAAGCCAATTTACTTTAGACATGTAGTATTGAGCTGCGCTAATGGATAAGGTGTTCGTTGCTTTCCATTCTGCAAGAAGTGCTGCAGTATGCATCGGGGTTCTATCATCTAAAGAATCTATGTCCCTACCATCACCACGATCACGTTCTCCTTTTGTATTAATATAACTATAGTTTGTTAGTACTGAGAAGTTTGGGTGAGGCTGAAGTTTGAATTGAAACTCTGCACCTAAGTTTTTCCAATTCATGGTATTTTTTACGGTCCGGTACCCGTCGTCAACATCATCAGCCACTGATGCATTTAGGTAATAGCTAGTTAATGCATTATCAATCTTCTCAGTGAATACTCGTATATCTAAAAAGCTGCCCGTTTCTTTCCATTGATGAAAGTAGCCTAGTTCATAGGAGGTTAATTTTTCCGGTTCTAAATCTGGGTTAGGCATGCTAACTATGTCGTAATACCCTCCACTATTATTAAGAAAGGCCGACTGGCCATTTTTTTCTAGTAATGAAGGGGTTCTATAGGCTTTAGTAATGGATGTACGCAGGGTTGAGCTTGGAGTAAGGGAATAGTTAACGGCCATACGAGGTGAAAAAACTGAGCTAGTTATACTCGTTGTTTCGAACATACCGCCAAGATTAATTGCTAACCTTTCAGCTGGTTTCCATTGTAGGTTACCAAATAAACGCCATTTATCTTCAGTAACGGTACCTTGATTGACTAAGAGTGTGTCACTTTTTGCAGATTCACTTCTGTAGCCTAAGCCCCAAATAGTGGAAATATTAGAATTTGGATTGTAGCGATGCTCAAGCTCCAAGTCATAAAGGTGCATTGTGCCATGTTCTGAGCCTAGAGGTTGCTGTGTCCCTGCAATACTTCCCAAATTATTAAAGTTTAAATTAATTAATTGTTGCGCACTTTGGATATCAATTTTTTCTATATGGGAAATAGCAGATGCTGCGCTGGTAAATTCTTCTTCTAAGTCTAAATAGTTATGAGTAAAGCGGATTCCTAACTCATTTTCATCATCTAATATTCGATTCCAGCGAATATGTTGAAAGTTTGAGTTATGTTTGCGGGGTGAGAAGTTATTATCAATATTGTCGCCTTGGCCTAAATAGATAAAGCCATTACTAAATCCAAGGTTGAATTCAACGGTATCTGAAAAGGATGGGGTATAAGTGCCCGAAATATTCACTACACGATTAAGGTAGTCGTCATCATAAATATTGTAGCCATCGTTCTCTTCAAAATGGGTTGATAACCTATAGGCGACAGAATCGGATGTTTCACTGTGTGAAAAATGATATTTCTGAGTATTCATCGCCCCTTGAGTTGTACTAATTTGATTGTTTTGGTCAGCAATAGGGCTTTTAGTTACTATGTTGATAGCCCCTAAAAAGGCATTAGAACCATAAGTTGGGGCATTAGAGCCGCGAACGACTTCAATATAATCTATATCTTGAACGGTTATACCGATGGTTTCCCAAGCAACAGTAGATAGTAGCGGTAGGTAGACAGAATGCCCATTGATCATCACTTCCATACGGCCTGGATGATCATCAGACATGCCGTGATAGGTTGCAGCAGAGCGGTTAGCGCTGACATTGTAGCTTTGCATACCTGGGACCATGCGCAGCACATCGGTAATTTTCAGCGCACCCATCGCACGTATATCTTTTTGCGACAATAGAGTAATGGATGCCGGGGCTTCCGTTAATTTTTGAGTTTGCCTTGTTGCAGAAAAAACTTGTGGGATATCAATGAAGATATCCTCTTCAGTAAATTCAGGAAGTGGAGTGCTTTCTTGGGCTTCAGCTACCAAAATCAAAGAAGGTAGTAGAATGCTAAATAAAGCTGTTTTTACTGCCCGTATTAGATTCATTGTTATTTTCTTTTGTCCCATAGACGCTGCTCTCAGGCGCTCGATGTTTCATGGCACCTTAAGTATTTTTTGTTTTTATATTTTTCGGCCGATATAAATAATAATTATACCCATGATGATTGCTTCAAGGATAAAACCATTGTTTTCTAGTATCCAAGCCATATACCTAGTGTCTTTTTGAAGCCTGTAGTAAGGACATATTACCGTATAATGTATCTGAGAGTAACTTCTTGAAAGTATAAGGTAGATAGGGTGTCATTTTCACCGTATCGTGTGTTTGGATGAACCATAAAGCGCCTTTTCTTTGTATGTCATTACAATATAGTTGAGCTATTTCGTTAAGGCGTGCGCCGCTGTATGCAAGCATCTTACAGACCAGTCTATTGTGATTTTTAAAGTGTGTGTTTTCAGGGTTAAATGAAGCGGTATTTCTGTATGCTTCTTTTTGAGCTTCTGTCAGTAATCCTTCTTTGTCTATTCCTTCTTTATGCCCGGTGAAGGTTTCACGGAATAGGGAGGTGAGTCGCTGGCGCACTTCTGATTTCTATAGGTAACAAGCACCGCTAAAACACCGGTTTCGTATGGGCATCGACTATACATGGACAAGCGAACACTGCGATAGGCGCCATTACCTGTGATGTTAAAGCGGTAATGATATACGTCGTCAGGTTAGCGGTAGAGGTGTGTCGATTGTTCTATAGAGTTTTTTGAAATGAAGGCATGAATAGTTGTCCTCGTGACAATAAGGAGAGACAGCAAAGCTAACAAGAGAAAAATGATTTCTTTATGAGGTACGTAGCGCAAGGGCTCTAAGAGCTCCTGTACGCATTGTTCTTGTAAGATGGTACCAGCGGCCGGACTCGAACCGGCACGTCCTTGCGGACAAGGGATTTTGAATCCCTCATGTCTACCAATTTCATCACGCTGGCACAAAAGAGAGGCGTATTATAGAAATCTGAGCGCTTTCGTCAATCAATACTGATGAAAAACTGAAAAAAAGTCTTCTTTCCGTTACAATCCGCGCCCTCTGACTACATTTTCAACTCTAATGTGAAGAATTCTCTGCATGCAGGTAAAAGATTTTTATTTTGAGCTTCCTGAAGAGCTTATTGCAAGCTTTCCGCTAAAGGAACGCAGCGCTAGCCGGTTATTATCTTTAAATGGTGATAGTGGCGAGCTGAAGCACGGTGAGTTTCGAGACGTGCTGCAATTTATACAACCTGGGGATCTGATGGTCTTTAATGATACTCGTGTTATCCCCGCGCGCTTATTTGGCCAGAAAGCTTCAGGTGGACGTGTTGAGGTGCTTGTTGAACGGGTTTTAGATAGTAAGCGTGCACTTACTCATATTCGATCTAGCCGTTCGCCTAAGCCCGGCTCTCATTTGATGCTTGATGGTGGTATTGAAGCCGAGATGGTTGCACGACATGAAAACCTGTTTGAACTTCGGTTTTTGGTTGATGGCAGCCTCATTGATCTGTTGGAAGAGCATGGACATATGCCTTTGCCTCCCTATATGAAACGGGAAGATCAACTATCAGATAGGGAACGTTACCAAACGGTTTATAACCGGAAGCCCGGAGCGGTTGCAGCACCTACCGCCGGTTTGCATTTTGATGATCAGCTATTGGCTGATCTGGAGGCTAAAGGTGTTAAGCAGGCTTTCGTGACGTTGCACGTTGGTGCGGGAACTTTTCAGCCGGTCAAAGTAGATAACATTGATGAGCATGTTATGCACTCTGAATATATTGAAGTGAGTGCAGAGGTTTGTGAATTAGTGCGAGAAACAAGGGCTAATGGTGGGCGTGTTATCGCAGTGGGTACAACCAGTGTACGTAGTTTAGAAAGTGCTAGCCAAAAGGGGGAGGTTGAACCTTTTTTTGGAGACAGTGATATTTTTATCTTTCCGGGGTACGAGTTCAAATCAGTTGATGCAATGATCACCAACTTCCATCTTTCTGAATCGACCTTATTGATGTTAGTGAGCGCTTTCTCTGGTTATGAACATATTAAAAAGGCTTACCAAGAGGCGGTTGAACAGCGCTACCGTTTCTTTAGTTATGGGGACGCTATGTATTTAACACGACAATCAGATTCGCAATCGGAACTGCAAAGTTAAGAGGTAATGATGACTAGACAATGTTTTATGCAGTTTGAAAAGATTGCTGAAGATGGAAAAGCGCGACGCGCCCGTTTGCAGTTTCCTAGAGGAACGATTGAAACTCCTGCATTTATGCCTGTGGGTACTTATGGCACAGTAAAAGGGATGACACCTAGAGATATAGAGGCAACAGGTGCTCAGATTATTCTAGGTAATACTTTCCATCTGATGCTTCGTCCAGGCACCGAGATTATTAAACAGCACGGCGACCTGCATGACTTTATGCAGTGGAAAGGGCCTATCTTGACTGACTCCGGCGGTTTTCAGGTTTTTAGTTTAGGTAAAATGCGAAAAATTACTGAAGAGGGGGTTACTTTTCAGTCTCCTGTAAACGGCTCAAAAGTGTTTATGGGGCCGGAAGAATCCATGCAGGTACAGCGTGATTTGGGTTCCGATATCGTTATGATATTTGACGAGTGTACGCCTTATCCTGCCACGGAATTGGAAGCCGCAGAATCAATGCGCCTTTCTATGCGTTGGGCTAAACGTTCAAAAGATGCTCATGGTGATAGTCCTTCCGCGTTGTTTGGTATTGTGCAAGGCGGAATGTATCCGAATTTACGTGACGAGTCCCTGAAGGGGTTGGAAGAGATCGATTTCGATGGTTACGCTATTGGTGGTCTTTCTGTAGGTGAGCCTAAAGGCGAGATGGTTAAAGTACTTGATCATCTTGCGCATAAAATGCCGGCTAACAAGCCCCGTTATTTGATGGGGGTAGGCAAGCCCGAAGATATAGTTGAAGCAGTGCGTCGCGGTGTAGATATGTTTGATTGTGTGATGCCTACACGTAATGCGCGTAATGGCTTTCTATTCACTGATACAGGCGTAGTTAAAATAAGAAACTCAGTTCACAAAACAGATACAGGCCCCTTAGATCCTACTTGTGATTGCTATACCTGCCAAAATTTTAGTCGAGCTTATCTGCATCATTTAGATAAGTGTAAAGAAATATTAGGTGCTCAACTCAATACTATCCACAACCTGCATTATTATCAGGTACTTATGGCTGGATTGCGTCAAGCCATTGAACAGGGTAAATTGAGCGACTTTGTGGATGAATTTTATAGTAAGCGAGGCCTTGAAACTCCTCAGCTTGACTCCATATAGATTTAATAGTTTATAACGATAATATTTATATTTTACTTTTTAGGAGTAACGAATGAGCTTCTTTATCTCTCCAGCTTTTGCTGAAGGTGCTGCCGGTGCCCCAATGGAATCTGGTATGTTCAATATTTTGTTTTTAGTGGGCTTTGGTCTTATTTTTTACTTCTTTATGTGGCGCCCACAGGCTAAGCGTGCAAAAGAGCATAAAGAGCTATTGAACGGCATTAGCAAAGGCGATGAAGTGATCACTGCTGGTGGCGTCTTGGGCAAAGTAGTTAATTTAAATGATGACTATGTTGTTCTTGAAGTATGTGAAGGCACGGAATTAACGTTCCAGAAATCACATGTATCAGCGGCTCTGCCAAAAGGCACTCTTAAGAGCATTTAAGCTAATTCACAGACACCGTTACCTAAATAGGTCACGGTGTTTCTGTTTCTAATTGGGAAAGGGCACCCATGCTCAATCGATACCCCCTCTGGAAAAATCTTCTTATTCTATTTGTTTTGGTTTTTGGCGGTTTATATGCAGCGCCTAACCTGTACCCGGATGACTATGCAGTACAGTTGACCGGTAGTAGAGATGTTTTCCAAGTTGATCAGGTTTTATTAGATAAAGTTACCGCTTCGCTTGAAAGTGAAGGTGTTGCTTTTAAATCTTCAGAACTTAGCAAAAATGCTGGTCTGATTCGTTTTGCAACGGGCGATGATCAGTTAAAGGCTAAAGACGTTATTAGTAAAACAGTTGGCGATGATTATATTGTCGCTTTGAATTTGGCACCTACAACACCCGATTGGCTCACATCTATGGGAGCAGGCCCAATGAAGCTGGGCTTGGATCTTCGTGGCGGTGTGCACTTTTTACTTGAAGTTGATTTACCTAAAGCTGTCGCTCAAAAGCTTGAGAATTATGCGTCTGAGATTAAAGGCCGTTTGCGTGAAGAGAAACTGCGTTATCGGAAGATGGATAGCTTAGATGATGGTGGATTAGCTGTTAAATTTACCTCTGCTGAGTATCGCGATAGCTCAATCGATTTATTGCGTAAGGAATATTCTGAATTTGTTGTTTCAAGTGAAGACCGTGATGGTGATTTTTACACAGTCATTAATCTGACAGAACAAGCTGTACGTGATATTGAAACGTATGCAATTAAACAGAACTTAACAACACTGCGTAATCGTGTGAATGAGCTGGGCGTAGCGGAACCATTGGTTCAGCGTCAAGGCCGGAACCGTATTGTTGTTCAACTTCCAGGTATTCAGGATACCGCAGCGGCGAAACGAATTATTGGTAAAACAGCAACGCTGGAATTCCGTTTAGAGGCGAAAGGCGGGGCAAGTTCTGCGCGTACAGAAGTGTATGAGTTTAGAAGTGACCTTGGCCGTAAAGCAACACTTGAAAAAGATATCATCATTAAAGGTGATAATGTTGCTAATGCGCAGTCGTCATTTGATGAAAATGGTCAGCCTCAAGTTAACATTACGCTGGATTCTAAAGGTGGTGAGCTTATGGCTCGCACCACTAAAAATGCAGTTCAACGTCGTATGGCTGTTTTATTCGTAGAGGATAAAGAGCGTACGGTTTATAAAAGTATTGAGGGTGAGCAGGTTGCTGAAACTGTTCGCTATCAAGAGAAAGGGATTATCTCTTTAGCGACGATTCAATCTGTACTGGGTAATCAGTTCAGAATCACGGGGCTTGATGGCGCTGGAGAGTCTTCTGAATTAGCTTTATTACTTCGAGCGGGTGCGCTTGCTGCGCCTATCTACTTTGTAGAGGAACGTACAGTCGGGCCTAGCTTGGGTGCGCAGAATATCGAGATGGGTGTGATGTCGGTTCAGATCGGTTTAGCACTTGTGCTTATCTTTATGCTTATCTATTACCGAGTGTTTGGTTTGCTGGCTAATATCGCTTTGACGTTTAACTTAGTCTTATTGGTTGCCATTATGTCTATGTTATCGGCAACACTAACGCTACCAGGTATAGCCGGTATCGTGCTTACAGTCGGTATGGCGGTGGATGCCAACGTGTTGATTTTTGCACGTATTAAAGAGGAGCTAGCGAACGGTTTACCACCTCAATCCGCAATTAGCTCTGGGTTTGGTCGAGCGTTTACGACTATTTTGGATGCCAATATCACCACACTACTTGCTGCGGTTATCTTATTTGCGATGGGTACAGGGCCAGTTAAAGGTTTTGCGATCACTCTGTCTGTGGGTATTTTAACCTCTATGTTTACAGCCATTTTTGTTACCCGTGCGTTGGTTAACCTTACTTATGGCAATCGTCAGCTCACTAAGCTGTCTATTTGAGGGTCTGATGATGTCTACATATAAAATATATAACTTCATGGGGCTGCGTAAAGTAGCCGCGTTTTTCTCCATTGCTATGCTGGTTGTGTCTATTGGCGCTTTAGCCGTAAATGGCCTTAAGTTTGGCTTGGACTTTACCGGCGGTAGTTTGGTTGAAATTGGTTATGAGCAGCCAGCGGATCTGAACAAAATACGTGATCAGTTAAAAGTAGTTGGTTACAACGATGCGGTTGTACAAACCTTTGGTTCACCTACCGATATACTAATTCGTTTGGGGCAGGATCATGATCCTAAGCTGGGCGATAAAGTACTTGCGGCACTGCAAGATGGCGAAACACAAACGCTAACATTACGTCGTAATGAATTTGTTGGCGCTCAGGTAGGTGAAGAGCTGCGTGAACAAGGTGGTTTAGGCATGTTGCTGGCCTTGTTTATGATCATGGTTTATGTGGCTTTTCGTTTCCAGCTTAAGTTTTCTATCGGTGCTGTTGCTGCATTAGCGCATGACGTATTGATTGTTCTGGGTTTCTTTGCCCTGTTTAAACTTGATTTTGACTTAACCGTACTGGCTGCGATCCTAGCGGTTATCGGTTATTCGCTTAACGATACTATTGTTGTCTCTGACCGCATTCGTGAAAACTTCCGCAAGATGCGTAAGGAAAGTGCAGTTGAGATAATGAATGTATCGTTGAGTCAGACGCTTGGACGTACAGTGGTGACCTCAATGACCACTTTGCTGGTGCTTGTTGCATTAGCTGTGTTTGGTGGTGAGATGATACATGGGTTTGCTGTTGCCTTACTGGTTGGTGTATTTGTGGGTACTTATTCATCTATTTATGTCGCAGCTAATGTGCTGATGGCTATGAATGTATGTAAAGAAGATCTCATGCCGCCAGAGGAGAAAGAGCAGGAGATTGATGATCGTCCTTAATCCTTTCAAAAAGCCGGCAAAAACGCCGGCTTTTTTATCTTTTCTGCTATCTTATATCCATGTTTTTGGCTTTTTATAAGGCATGGTATGCTTTTACTGATTAAGGCCTTTTTGATTATATTTGCTTTGAGAACTCTATGAGTAACGATTGGACTAAAAATGACCCTCAGGCCGCATTAGAAGCGGAGAAATATAATAATCCCGTACCTAGTCGGGATTTTATGTTGCAGTTTATGCAGGAGAGGGGCGCGCCCGTAGGACACGCTCAACTGTGTGATGAGATGGGGGTTAAGGATGAGGAAAGTCGTGATGCAGTATTCTTTCGTTTAAAGGCAATGTGTCGAGATGGGCAGTTGATGACCAATCGACGCAATGAATTTGCCTTGATGGATAAAATGTCTTTTATCAAAGGGCGCGTGATTGGTCATAGAGATGGTTTTGGCTTTGTGAAACCTGAAGATGGCAGTGATGATCTGAAGTTGAGCCCTCGACAGATGCGCCAAGTCTTTGATGGGGATCAGGTCCTAGTTCAAGAAATAAACGTTGACTTTAAAGGGCGAAGAGAAGGCAAAATTATTGAGGTGCTGGCGCGTAATACGCGTAAGCTTGTTGGGCGCTTTAGTGGGCAAGAGGGTTTTGGTTATCTGCGCCCAGAAAATCAACGTATTACCCAAGAGATTATGATTGTTCCTGACCCAGAAAACCCAGCTCTTTATAAAGATGGCCAGCTGGTGGTTGCTGAGTTGATCAGTCAGCCGGGTAAAAGAGATCTTCCTAAAGCGCGAGTTGTTGAGGTGTTGGGTGATCATTTAGCACCAGGTATGGAGATAACAGTTGCTATCCATAACTATGAAATTCCTCATGAGTGGCCTGATCAGGTTCGTCAAGAAATTGGTGAGCTCTCAGCCGAAGTGGAAGAAAATGCCAAGTTAAATCGAGTTGATTTGCGAGATCTTCCTTTAGTGACGATCGATGGCGAAGATGCTAAAGATTTTGATGACGCGGTTTATGCTGAGAAGAAAGCGTCAGGAGGGTGGCGTTTATGGGTCGCCATCGCTGATGTCTCTTGGTACGTGCGACCAGGAACAGAGTTAGATAAAGAGGCTTTTCAACGAGCAAATTCTACCTATTTTCCAGAATTTGTTGTGCCTATGTTACCTGAACTGCTTTCCAACGGCCTTTGCTCATTAAACCCTGCGGTAGACCGCTTGGCTATGGTGTGTGAGATGACCATTAGTGAGAAAGGTGTTCTGTCGGGTTATAAATTTTATGAAGCGGTTATCTGCTCTCATGCACGGCTGACTTATACAAAAGTAGGCAAAATGTTGATGGAACCCGATGAGGGTGAGTCCAAACAACTACGTGCAGAGTATGCCAACGTTGTACCGCACCTTGAAGATCTTTATAGCCTTTATTTTTCCTTGCGTAGGGCACGTGATATTCGGGGGGCGATTGACTTTGAAACAACCGAAACCCGAATGATCTTTGGTGAGAATCGTAAGATAGAGGAGATTATCCCTGTTCATCGTAATGATGCTCATAAGTTAATTGAAGAGTGTATGTTGTGTGCAAACGTAGCAACAGCTCGCTTCTTCAATAAATTAGATATCCCAGCTATCTATCGTGTACATGAAGGTCCTAAAGAGAAGAAACTAGAAAATCTTAGAGCATATTTAGGCGAGTTAGGGCTTAACTTAGCAGGTGGGGATAAGCCTGAACCTAAACATTACCAAGAACTGGCAGAATGGATTGAAGAGCGGCCAGACCGCCATTTGATTCAAACTATGATGCTGCGATCTATGCGCCAAGCGGTTTATAGTCCAGATAATCAAGGTCATTTCGGTTTGGCATATCCTGCTTATACTCATTTTACCTCGCCTATTCGTCGTTACCCTGATCTACTTGTTCATCGATTGATTCGATCAGCGATACACTCGAATAGAGAAAACACCTCTATTCGTCGACCTGAAGGGTTTGTTCCAAATCCTGAGCTTGTTTGTTCCTATAATATGGAACAGCTGTTGGAGTTAGGGGAACACTGTTCTATGACTGAACGCCGTTCGGATGATGCGACCAGAGATGTTGTTGCATGGCTGAAGTGTGAATATATGCAGGAGCATGTAGGGGATGAATATGAAGGTGTTATCGCCGCGGTTACTGGTTTCGGTGTATTTGTAGAGTTAGATGATTTATTTGTTGAAGGGCTTGTACATATAACAGCTCTTCCGGGTGATTATTATGTGTTTGATCAAGCGAAGCAGCGTTTAGTTGGCGAGCGGACACGTAAAACCTTTAAATTGGGTGATCGTTTAAACGTTAAAGTTGTACGTGTTGACCTCGATGAACGTAAGATCGATTTTGAGCTTGCTGATCAGCAACGAGAAAAGAAAAAGACCACCCGTGAACTATTGGCTGAAGGGAAGATAGGGGATCAGACCAGTGAAGGGAAGTTGCCTGGACAGCGCAATGAATGGGGTAATCGTCCGATGAAAAGTGGCGATGATAAGTCCCATCCTCGTAAAGGATCTCAGCGGGCAGCGCTTGCGAAGTCACGTAGAAAAAATACGTCTTCTGATGACAGTGGGCCTAAAAGGCGAATTGCTACTAATAAAAGCAAGCCTTCAGCTAAAAATGCATTGTCGCCCGCCGAGCAAGAGCTAATGGCTTTTAATGGTGGTGAGAAAGGGAAAAGTAAGAAAGCCAAAAAAAGAAAAGTAGCCGCTAAGCCGAAGCTCAAAGGTAAGCAAAAAGGCCTTAAGGTTAAGCAAGAAAAAAGATAACGACGTTGCAATGATGTAATAGGCCCTGCATAAGGGCTTTGTTATAATCAGCGCCAATATGAGATTCCACTGGAACCGCTTTTGATGAAAGAGATTATTCTGCTTAATATCTCGGGTGAGGATAAGCCTGGGGTTACCTCTGCTATTACTTCTATACTTGCTCAATTTCAGATCAATATCTTAGACATAGGTCAGGCGGTTATTCATGACACTTTGTCGCTAGGTATTTTGATTGAAGTACCCAAAGCCGCTGAATCCTCGCCTTTGCTAAGAGATATTCTGTTTAAGGCTCATGAGCTAAATATGAATATCCGATTTCAACCGGTAGAAGAGAGTCATTATGAAACTTGGGTTGAGGGGCAGGGGAAATCACGTCATATTATTACCTTGCTGTCGCGTAAGCTGAGTTCGGTTCAAATAGCGCGGGTGACAGATATCGCGGCCCAGCATAGCCTTAATATTGATAATATAAGCCGCCTTTCTGGACGTATCAGTTTAAGTGATAGTTGTGAGCAAACAAAAGCTTGTGTTGAGTTTTCTGTTCGAGGTGCGCCAGCTGATGCGGCAAAGTTAAGATCAGAGTTCTTAACCGCTGCGAGTGATCTTGATGTAGATATCGCCTTCCAGGAGGATAATATCTATCGTCGTAACCGCCGTTTAGTTGTGTTTGATATGGATTCAACGTTGATCGAAGCAGAAGTGATCGATGAGTTAGCCAAAGAAGCGGGTGTCGGTACTCAAGTTGCTGAGATTACTGAAGCAGCAATGCGTGGAGAGATTGACTTTAACGAAAGCTTCCGCCGCCGTATGGCGTTGTTGAAGGGGCTTGATGTATCTGTGTTAGAAGCTATAGCTGAACGTTTACCTATGACTGAAGGTGCTGAAGAGTTAGTTTCGAACTTAAAAGTGCTAGGTTTTAAAACGGCGATCCTATCGGGCGGTTTTACCTATTTTGCATCTCGTTTACAGGATAAGCTGGGCTTTGACTATGTTTATGCGAATGAGCTTGATATTGATGAGACGGGTAAAGTAA
This sequence comes from Neptuniibacter marinus, assembly GCF_965223595.1. Lineage (NCBI taxonomy): Bacteria > Pseudomonadati > Pseudomonadota > Gammaproteobacteria > Oceanospirillales > Oceanospirillaceae > Neptuniibacter > Neptuniibacter marinus. The sequence continues at coordinate 617,487 of NZ_OZ245004.1, forward strand.
CTGGCGAAGTTAAAGGCGCCATTGTTAATGGCGAGCGCAAAGCTGAGCTACTTCGTGAAATTGCGCAGAAAGAAGGTATTCGTTTAGAGCAGACTATTGCCGTTGGTGATGGAGCGAATGACCTGCCTATGCTCTCTATCGCGGGTTTAGGTATAGCTTTTCGTGCTAAGCCTCTAGTTCGAGAGAGCGCAAAGCAAGCCATTTCTACCTTAGGCTTAGATGGTATTTTGTATCTTATTGGTTTCCGTGACCGAGATACGCTGCAAGAGTAAGACGTATACCTATCAAAAAACAGCCCTCACTGGGCTGTTTTTGTATATAGAGTCTTCCGTTTCAGAGCTACTGTTCGGCGAAAAAATCATAATCCATTTTTTCTTTCGGTGGTTGTAAATAATTACCCTGTACGTAATCGACACCGGCTTTCCATAATGATGCCATGACTTTTGTATCTTCTACTTGTGGCGCAATAGATATTTTACCGAGGCTTCCTAACTGCTGGATTAGGCTATAGAACTGTTCATCGAGTTCCGGTGTATTGTTGAGGTCTTGTGTATAAGATGCATCAAGTTTGACGAAATCAGAGTGCACCATAGAGAGTATGTCGTTGGCATTGAGTGCGTTGCCAAAATGCTTAATACAGACCCTGCAATGAATTTTTTGTAGCTTCTCCGTAAAAGCTTGCGCTTGGCGAGGTGAAATAGCTATATCGGATTCACTAATTTGGAAAACCAATCGCTCTGCTGGAATATTATTTTTTCTAAGTACACCGGATAGCCAAGTAAGTAATTTTGTATCACTTAATACGTGTGCGGATATATTGATAAAGAGTGTGTTTTTGACTTTTTGATTAAGTGATCTCTTAAGCTGAATGAGGCTATGTTCAATTACCCAACGATCAACCTTTATTGATGCTTCGGAATCTTCAACAGTGGTCATAAAATCACCAGGCGTCAGTATATTTTGCTCATCATCCAGTAAGCGCAGCAAGACTTCATAGTACTGCTCATTGTGATCATCAGAGGTGAGATTCACTATAGGTTGGTAGAGTAACCTGAATTTCTGTTGGTCGATTAAAGAGCGAATTTTTTCGTACTCATCATCTTTCTCTTCAATAATGGCTGCTTGAGGGATATGTAGTTTAACGCCATTCCCATTGCCTTTTTCTTTTCTAAGGTCAGCAATTGCCATTTTCGCACGATTTAATAATTCATCTTGAGGGGGAGTGCTGTCGTTAATGACAGTGATGCCTATAGAGCAGGTTGATTGTACCTCCATGCCCGATATAGTCGCACAGGTTTTTGCTATGCACTGGCATAGCTTTTTAGCAAAGGCTTCGGCTTTCTCTACATGCGGGTCTTTGAAGATGATTACAAAGGCGCTTTCTTCTGGATGTGTTAGTAAATGAGCTTTGTTAACTTTTTTGTGTAGAAGCGCTGAGATATCGCGTATTAGCTGATCGCTTCCTTCATGGCCGCGCTTTTCTTTAATTTGTTGGAGCTGATCAAGCTCTATGTAGAGTAAAGAGCAATCATTGCCACCACGTTGCGCTCTTTGGGTTATCTGCTCGAGTTGTTTGTTGAGATGGCTCTTATTGAATAACCCGGAGATGTAGTCGAGATCTTCGTTTAGCAGACCACCTACATGGTGGTCATCAACTCGGAATAAGACGCGAAGAAGAGGTTTCTCGTGACGCTCTATCATGGATAGCTCTATATTTGCTATGAATTCTGTCCGGTCGCTTCTCTGAACATTGAGCTGTAACTCTGTTTCGTTCAGATGTTGGGTTTTCATATTATTTAACTGCTCGGTAAATTTTTTCTGATCCTCAAAGTTCAGGAAATCAGTCAAAGGCTTGCCTTCTACTTGCTCGTTGCTTTCAAAGCCAAAGAGATCAAGAAAGCTTTCATTGATGCAAACTAGTGTGCCTTGATCGCAGCATGCAATTGCGTTTTTCGAGCTGAGCATTAGTTTTTCTGCTCGTTTTTCTGCTTCTGCCAATGAGGCTTCGGCAGCTCGTAATCGACGGCGGTTATCAAGATTATCCAGTTCACGTCTAATGTTGATTAGTACCAATTCTTTTTCATCTAAAGGTACAACTGCTTGTATATGATTTTTTAAGCCTTGCAGGAGTAACTGACTGTCGGAGCTAGGAATTATCTGTATAACAGGAATATCTTTATCTAGGCGTTTCAAATGGCTGATAGCTTGTTTTGAAGTGAATTCGCCACGATCTATAGTACATAGAATTAGATCCCAAGATCGCTCGCTGAGAGCGCTGAGAAATTCTGTTTCATTATTTACCTGTTTACCACGGGGAGATATTCTCGATGTACGTAGCAGCGTTATAAGTGGTGCTGTTTCTTCGGCAGATAAGCCTAAGAAAAGGAGTTGTACATTACGTCTCAAGCGTTGTTTACGGGGCGGATTCGTACCATATTGTTCCAGCGTTGTGCTGTCATCGACTTCAATAACCTGAGACATGTGTGCTTAAGCTCCAGAATTTAATTCCTTTAAAATCTTCAGCCCATCAATATGAGCATCGTTAAATATATCCGGTTTATTTGTTGTTGTCAGGTTTCTAAAGCAGATAGGGAAGGAAATTATAGATGGCTTTGATTGAAGTCTAATAAATGGCTGGGGTAGGAGGATTCGAACCTCCGCATGACGAGATCAAAACCCGTTGCCTTACCGCTTGGCTATACCCCAAAAAGGATAGAATTCACAGCTTATCTTTAGGGGGCAATCTATAAAGATTAACAACTAAAGCGATTTTTATGCTGAAAAAGTCTACATGTAGAAGATGGTAGTTTTAAACTGACCGAAGGTTTAAGCAGAACTAAAATTACATAGTTTAACTAATATTCGTTAATGCCATTTTTGATTAACGTGAACAGTTAGTGCCTAAATAGTGGCTGGGGTAGGAGGATTCGAACCTCCGCATGACGAGATCAAAACCCGTTGCCTTACCGCTTGGCTATACCCCAGCATTATCTGAAACATGGTGGCAATAGCGGGACTCGAACCTGCGACCCTCGCATTATGAATGCGATGCTCTAACCAACTGAGCTATATTGCCAACGCTTCAGAGGCGCGCATTATTCGCTTTTTAGGTTTATCTGTCAATAGGTTATCTAGGAAAAAAACAGAAAAAAATGAATAAAAAAAGCCGACAATGAGTGTCGGCTTTTTTTGGTGATTTTTTGTTCAGACGTTAAAACGGAAATGGACAACATCACCATCTTGAACAATATAGTCTTTACCTTCTAAGCGCCATTTCCCAGCATCTTTTGCGCCGTTTTCGCCATTGAACTCAATAAAGTGCTCATAGCTAACAACCTCGGCGCGGATAAAGCCTTTTTCAAAGTCGGTATGGATAACCCCCGCGGCTTGAGGTGCTGTTGCGCCGACTTTAACCGTCCAAGCGCGAACCTCTTTTACGCCTGCGGTAAAGTAGGTTTGCAGACCTAGTAGGTTGTAGCCTTCTCGGATAACACGGTCTAATCCAGGCTCTTCCATACCAAGGTCTTCAAGAAACTCGTTACGTTCTTCGTCATCTAATTCTGAAATTTCAGCTTCGAGTTTGTTGCAGACAACCACAACACCCGCTTGTTCTGTCGCGGCTAACTCACGAACTTTATCTAGATGAGGGTTGTCTTCAAAGCCATCTTCATCAACATTGGCAATATACATTGTTGGTTTGACGGTTAGCATATGGAAAGTCTTTGCGATGGCCATCTCATCATCGTTTAGACCTAAAGATCGAACAGGTAACCCCTCTTCTAGATGCGGGATCAAGCGTTCTAGAATAGTTTTTTGTGCGACAGCCTCCTTATCGCCACCTTTAGCTGCTTTTTGTATACGTTGTAATTGTTTCTCTGCAGAGTCTAAATCAGCTAAAGCGAGTTCAAGGTTGATAATTTCTATGTCAGCGAGGGGATCGATGCGGTTAGCGACATGGATAACATTATCGTCTTCAAAGCAGCGCACTACATGTGCAATGGCATCGGTTTCACGGATGTTAGCTAAAAACTTATTACCTAGCCCTTCGCCTTTTGATGCACCTGCTACGAGCCCTGCAATATCTACAAATTCCATAGTTGTTGGTAGAACACGCTCAGGGTTAACGATTGTCGCTAATTTGTCTAAACGAGGATCGGGCATTGCTACGGTACCGGCATTTGGCTCGATAGTGCAAAATGGGAAATTCTCGGCGGCAATACCGTTTTTGGTTAGCGCATTAAAAAGTGTAGATTTGCCTACGTTAGGCAGGCCAACAATACCGCATTTAAAACCCATGATTGATTCCTGTTAGTTGAAACTAGCTGGCTGAAAAGCTATGTAACTGGTTCATTGCTTTGGCCCAGTCGCCGGTAATGGCTAACTCCAAATGACGTTCTGCTTCATCTATTGCTGTTAGAGTTGCATCGCGTTCTTTTGCTGGAGCTTTATTTAATACAAACCCACTTACTTGGCTGCTATGGCCGGGATGGCCTATTCCAATACGTAAGCGGTAGAAATTCTTATTATTGCCAAGTTTACTAATAATATCTCGTAAACCGTTATGTCCACCATGTCCGCCGCCTAATTTAAAGCGAGCAATGCCTGGGGGCAGGTCAAGTTCGTCATGGGCGACTAAAATTGATTCAGGTGGGATTTTAAAAAAGTTTGCTAATGCTGAAACGGATTGGCCGCTCAAATTCATAAAGGTTGTAGGTACGAGTAAATGTACAATTGAACCATTAATATTAGCTTTAGCGTAAAGCCCATGATATTTCTTTTCGGGCTTTAGGGGAGTGAGATGTCGAGCAGCAAGCTGCTCGACAAACTCTGCACCAGCATTGTGACGAGTTTGTGCATATTTATCGCCAGGATTACCGAGGCCAACAATTAGCTGAATCTTGTCTTTCATGCTAGTGCATTGTTACCGGTAAATTACTTGTTGCCGCGAGGCGCGTAAATGTAACCGATACCTTGATCATGATCACCGCCACGACGAAGAGATACGATCTCAACACCTGCAGGCAAAGTGATGTCTGATAAGTGAAGTACTTTGTCTGTTTCGCAATCAGATAGGTCAACTACCAAACTTTCTGGTAGATCTGTTGCTAGGCAAATAATTTCAACTGTGTTTTTCTCAGATGCAAATTTGCAAGCTGCTTTAGATGCAGGTGATTTTTCAAAGTTGATAAATTCAACAGGAACAGTGATTTTGATCGCGCTGGATTTAGTTACACGCTGAAAGTCAGCATGTAGTACAACAGGTTTAGCAGGGTGACGCTGTAGATCTTTTAGGATCACTTGCTCATCTTTGCCATCTAGTTTTAGTGTAACAATGGATGAGTAGAAAGCATCGTCTGCTAGTAGCTTAATTAGCTCGTTATTTGGCATTGCGATGGCTGTTGGCTTTTTACGCTTATCACCACCGTAAACAATACCAGGAACAAGACCTGTGCGACGTAGGCGGCGGCTCGCACCTTTCCCTTCATCTTCACGTGCTACTGCATTTACTTCAAAGTTAGACATTTTAATACCTTTAAATAAACAAACTGCAAAACCTTGCGACCAAGTTTTGCAGTATTTGGCCCTTATGGGCAATATGCTCGCCGCTTCGTGGCGAGCGCTGTATCAGCGATTGTTGTAAGTGTTACCTTAGCGGAACATTGCGCTGATAGATTCTTCGTTACAAACACGGCGAACGGCTTCTGCAAGCAGTGGCGCGAGTGTTAGCTGGCGAATTTTACTGCAGCCAGCGGCTGCTTCAGAAAGAGGGATTGTGTCAGTGACAACAAATTCATCTAAATCTGAGTTGGTGATATTGCTAACAGCAGGACCGGAAAGAACTGCGTGAGTCGCGTAAGCAACTACGCGTGCTGCACCGTTTGCTTTCAGCGCTTTAGCTGCTTTACACAGCGTGCCTGCGGTATCGCACATGTCATCGACAAGTACGCAGGTACGGCCTTCAACATCACCTATAATATTCATAACTTGTGATTCATTTGCACGCTCACGACGTTTGTCGATAATGGCAAGATCACAATCAAGTTGTTTAGCAACCGCTCTGGCGCGTACTACACCGCCTACGTCTGGCGAAACAACCATTATATTGTCGTATTCTTGGTCAACGATATCATCCAGTAGTACAGGTGAACCGTAAACGTTATCCACAGGAACACTAAAGAATCCCTGAATCTGGTCTGCATGGAGATCAACCGTAAGAACGCGGTCGATACCAATAGCATCCATCATGTCTGCAACCACTTTTGCTGTGATAGGTACACGAGCAGAGCGGGGGCGACGATCTTGGCGGGCGTAACCAAAGTAAGGTACAACCGCTGTAATACGTGAAGCTGATGCCCGGCGAAGAGCATCCGCAAGTACAATCAGTTCCATTAGATTGTCGTTCGTTGGCGCGCAGGTAGATTGTATAATAAAAACATCTTTACCTCGGACGTTTTCTTGAATCTCAACGCTTACTTCGCCATCACTAAAACGACCAACATTTGCTTTACCCATAGGGATATCAAGGCGATCAACTACTTTTCGCGCAAGTTCCGGGTTAGCATTGCCGGTGAAGACCATCATCTTGGACACGGCGTGCACCTTTTCGATTGTAATTTGTTCGGAATCTATAGATTGGGAACCGTTCATAGGCTTTTTTGGCTGGGGTAGGAGGATTCGAACCTCCGCATACTGGTATCAGAAACCAGTGCCTTACCGCTTGGCGATACCCCAACATTTTCCTCTTGGAGGACCGGCCTCCCATTGAAAGAGGCGCAGATTATCTAGGATTGGCTTTTTAATGTCAAACCTTAGAGGCGCTTAGAGGTTAATATTCCTTATCGTTTTACTTTGGATCTTATTGTTTGATCCAGCTATTAATGATGACCGTTATTTTTAGATCATTTCTGGATAGGCTTAGCTTGTTTGGCAGCGCGGGATTTAGGTTGTTATAGCGTAGATACTGAATCTCCCATCCGTCCTGCTGTAGTGCTTTAAGGCGGTTGTCTTCAAGATGATGAGTATAAGGTTTTTCTGGTGAAGGTAAGCCCCGTATCCACCAGTAAATATCGCTGATGGGCAGATCCCAGCCTAGTTTCTCATATAATATTTGTTCTGGATTGGCTCCCCTGTATTGTTTGTCACCAGATACGTCAACGGTAACAGCCCCAGGTTTACCTTCGATTGAGGCCCCTCCTTGTCCCCAAGGGCCATGTATATCAATTTGGTAAGTTTGCGCTATCTGTAGCCATTTGAGGCTGGCTGTTTGGTTGTCGTTAGCTGTGCGAATGCCAACTTTGCCGCTTAGTTCCCAGTTTAAATATTGTTTCAAAAGGGTTTGATGCTCACCCCAAGATAGGTTGGGAGAGAGTGGTTGAGTTTTTTGTAAACTACAACCGGCTAAATATAAGCAGCAGAAGGCAAAGAATAAGTTTTTATACATATAGGTTTTGATATCTGTCAGTTAAGCAGTGCAAATTATTGAGTATCAATAGCTTGCATTGCTTCATCTAAAAAGGGGTTGCCTGGGTTTTCTTTATGAGCGGATTCGAGCAGTGTTTTTGCTTTATCTTTTTGATCGGTTGCCCAGTAAACTTGAATGAGATGGCTAGATACTTCAGGGTCTGAATATAACGCGTGAGCTTTTTCCAGATAAGGTAGTGCTTCTTGTGAACGCCCCATCTTATGTAACACCCAACCCATAGAATCTAAAATAGCTGGGTCTTCGGGTTCTATGTTAAGGGCGGCTTGGATTAATTGATGTGCTTCTGTAAATCGATCGGTATGTAAAAGTAGAGTATAGCCAAGCGCATTGAGTGCGGTCGCATTATCGGGGTCTAGGGTGAGTACTTGACGTAAATCTTTCTCAGCTTGTGGAAAGTTGGTTGATTCAATCATCATCGCACGTGTGTAGAGTAGTGTGGTGTTGTCTGGCGTTATGCTTAAGGCATCTTCAATTAAGGTAAATGCTTCATCGCTATAGTTGTGGAGGTTTAGCCATTCAGCTTCTATGGTAAATATTTGAGTTGCCTGGCTAGGTAGTGAAGCACGTGCATCCTTTAGAATTTGTTGGACTTGTGCCTTATTTTGGTCGCTTTCTAGTAGCGCGACTGCTCGTGTTAATGCTTGTAAAATATTTGGGCCTTCTTTTACCGAAATATAGTGCTCAATTGCCTGTTTGTTATTCTTTTGAGCTTGTGCAATATGGCCTAGATAGAAGTGGGGTGAGCTATCGTTCTCTTCGATAATTAAAAGGTGTTTAAACGCTTTTTGTGCAGTTGTTAATTGCTCATTTTCAAGTAAAAGTAGCGCTAAATAATAGGTAAGCTGTTTATCTCTAATATTTTTATCTAAAAGTGATTCTGCTTGCTGAGTGGCTTCTTGGATATGGTTTGTCTGGAATAATAGCTGCGTATAGAGAATGTTAAGTTGTTTGTTTTCGGGTTGCTGCTTGAAAGCCGACTTAATCATTGTGAGTGCACCGTCTAAATCTTTTTCTAAGCGCAGTAGTTCAGCTTTTTGTATTAATGCTTCAGGATTTTCCGGATTAATATCGAGTGCTTGATTAAACGAAGCAAGGGCCTGTCCTGTTTGGTTTGATGCTTTGTAAAGTAAAGCTAAAGTAAGTGCTAAATCAGAGCGAGGTTTGTGGCTCTTTTTATATGCTTCGAGCATTGAGATGTAGCCGCTGCTCGTTTGGCTGTTTATGTTTTCACTTTGGTTACGAATGAGCGCTAAAGTGCGAAGGGCGTCGTAGTCTAATGCTTTTTGAATTAATGGGAGCGCATCTTCGTATTTGCCTTTATGTAACAGCATAGAGGCTTCTATTTGGTATGGCTCTGGGTTTTCGGGTGAAATCTCACGCCATAGCCGCGCACTGCTGAGAATTTCATCGCTATCTCTTAGGTACTGAGCAATGCGTGTTGCTCGCTCTGCCACCGCTGGGTCACGCGTTTTTTGGGCTTGTACTGAATAGTTATCTAACGCGAGTGGGAATAATCGTCGTTGCCCTGCGATTTCGGCCAGTAAAAGATCGTAAAGTGATTCCCGGTTAAATTCCCCCGGAACGTAGATTGCGGGTTCTGATGCTAATGTTTGCTTCGGTGCTGGATTGCTCTGGCAGCCTTGCAGAATAAGCAATGAGACAGTAATAAATATAAAAGATCTATTCATTGAAAAATGCACTTAATGTTTAGGCCATCACTATGATTGTTTGATCACTATAGTTGAATCAGTAACAGCTTGTCAGCTACTTGAAGCGGTTTTCCTTAGTATTAATACGCTATTTCTGACAATAACTTCCTATAAATGTTCAGTGGTGTTTTAACCTTTGGGGCAAAGCGTTGTATCATAGCGCGCTTATTGGGGTTAGTTACCATTAGCCTGTTGTAACTTTGTATATATGGCTGTGGGTAGTAGTGGCGGAAAAAATGGCTTTATTAGCATTAGGCATCAATCATAAAACAGCACCGGTTGAGGTGCGTGAACGCGTTGCGTTTGCGCCTGAACTATTATCGGATGCGATGCTGGCTGCTCGGGATTTTGCATGTCTTAAAGAGATTGCTATTCTTTCAACTTGTAATCGCACTGAGTTGTATTGCTCTGCTGGTATAGAGGGAAGTCGTGCTTTATTAGAATGGCTAGGTGAATATCACAACCTTGATTCTAATGAATTGCAGAAGTGTTCTTATGCATTCTGGGATGAAGAGGCTGCGCGGCATATGATGAGAGTCGCCAGTGGGTTAGATTCTTTAGTGCTAGGTGAACCTCAAATATTAGGCCAACTGAAATCAGCTTATAGTCTTTCTCAAGAGCATGGCCATGTAGGTGCGGAACTTGGACGTTTGTTCCAGCAAACATTCTCTATTGCTAAACAAGTACGTACCGATACAGCGATAGGTGAAAACCCAGTTTCAGTTGCTTATGCTGCTGTGAGCTTAGCGCAACATATATTTGCAAACCTAAATAATAGCAAGGCTTTATTGATCGGTGCTGGAGAAACGATTGAGCTGGTGGCTCGTCACCTTTCTCAGGCGGGCGTTAAAAATATTACTGTTGCTAACCGTACCTTAAGTCGGGCGTTATCTTTAGCTGAAGAGTTTGAAGGTCAGGCAATTTTGCTTGGTGATATACCTGATGCCTTGGCTGAAGCGGATATAGTTATCTCTTCAACCGCAAGTCAGTTGCCTATTTTAGGGAAAGGCGCGGTTGAGGCTGCCCTTAAACGGCGTAAACATCGCCCTATTTTTATGGTAGATATTGCGGTTCCACGAGATATAGAAACTCAAGTTTCGGAATTGGACGATGTCTATTTATATACAGTCGATGATTTAAAAGAGGTTATTGAAGAAAACCAGCGTAGCCGTGAGAATGCGGCTCGCCAAGCTGAAGAGATTGTTGAAAGTGGTGCTCATGAGTTTATGAGCCAACTTCGCTCTTTGGAGGCTGTTGATCTATTAACTGCTTTTCGGGGTCAAGCGGAAGCAGTGCGTGATCAGGAATTAGAAAAAGCGCTTAAGCAACTAGCGAGCGGGAAGCCGGCTGACGAAGTATTGCAGATGTTGGCGCGCGGATTAACAAATAAGTTGCTCCATCATCCGACGATTCAGATGCGTAAAGCAAGTGCTGAAGGTCGTACTGATCTATTGGATCTTGTGCAGGAGCTGCATCAGATCGGTGATCCATTTAAAAACGAGAAATAATGAAAGAATCAATCGTAAGTAAGCTCGAAAAACTCAGCGATCGTTATGAAGAGCTTGCGGCTTTGCTGTCAGATGCTGAAGTTATTACTGATCAAAATAAATTTCGTGATTACTCTAAAGAGTATTCGGAGCTTGAGCCTGTAGTTCAGGGGTTTGCTGCTTATAATCAAGCCGTTGAAGATATGGTCGAAGCGGAAGCTATGATGAATGATAGCGACCCAGATATGCGTGAGATGGGGAAGGAAGAGTACCCAGAGGTTAAAGCGCGCATTGAAAAGTTAGAGTCTGAGTTAGAAGTACTGTTGCTGCCAAAAGATCCAAACGATTCGCGTAACGTGTTTTTAGAAGTGCGAGCGGGAACCGGTGGTGACGAGGCAGCTATCTTTGCGGGTGACCTTTTTCGTATGTACTCCCGTTTTGCTGAAGTGCAAGGTTGGCGCGCTGAAGTTGTCAGTGTTAATGAAGGCGATCATGGCGGTTATAAAGAGGTTATATCGCGGATTGTTGGCACCGATGTTTATTCTAAATTGAAATTTGAATCAGGTGCGCATCGTGTGCAAAGGGTTCCTGAAACTGAATCTCAAGGCCGTGTGCACACCTCCGCTTGTACTGTTGCAGTAATGCCTGAAATGGATGAGTCTGCAGAGATAGAGATCAATAAAGGTGACCTCCGTGTAGATACGTTCCGCGCATCAGGTTCGGGAGGCCAGCACGTCAATAAAACGGATTCTGCTATTCGTTTAACACATATACCGACGGGTGTAGTTGTTGAATGTCAGGAGGAGCGTTCGCAGCATAAGAACCGTGCAAAAGCTATGTCACTGCTTGCGTCTCGTTTACAGGCGGCGGAAGATGAACGTAATGCGGCAGAGATGGCGAGTACGCGTAAAGGTCTAGTGGGGAGTGGAGATCGTTCGGAACGTATCCGTACCTATAATTATCCACAAGGTCGAGTAACGGATCATCGCATTAATCTCACACTTTATAAGCTGCAAGAAATTATCGGTGGTGAGTTACAACATGTAGTTGAACCTTTGCTGCAAGAGTACCAAGCCGAGCAGCTCGGGGCTCTGTCAGAAGAAAGTTAAATGTTAAGGGCCGTTACGGCCCTTTTCTTTATCTTAGTTTTTTAAAAAATGTGGTTTTATGCAGATCCAACAAGCGCTTGCGCTGTATTCACAACTAGAAGGTAAGTCAGAATCCGCGGCGTTGGATGTTGAATTGATGCTCTGTTCTTTGTTGGGCAAGCCCCGTAGTTATTTTTTCACCTGGCCAGAAAAAGAGCTTCCTCAAACGATCGCTGCTCAACTAGAAGTAATGATTCAGCGCCGCAGTAATGGCGAGCCGGTTGCTCATATCTTGGGCACGCGAGGTTTTTGGGAGTTTGATCTTGAGGTTTCTCCCTACACATTAATTCCGCGTCCTGACACTGAGGTACTAGTTGAGCAGGTATTGGCGCTTGATCTTCCTTCTTCTGCCCGTGTCGCTGATTTAGGCACAGGAACGGGGGCTATTGCATTGGCTTTAGCTTGGGAGCGGCCTGAGTGGGAAATCGTAGCATCGGACTATGTGGCGGAAGCTGTGGCGCTTGCTAAACGAAATAGGGATAAGCTTAAGCTGCATAATGTGAGCTTACTGCAAGGTAGTTGGTTTGAGCCTCATTCAGGGAGGTATGATCTAATTGTTAGTAATCCTCCTTATATAGATCCGAATGACCCTCATTTACTGCAGGGTGATGTGCGTTTTGAGCCTTTATCAGCACTGATTGCTGATAAAAAGGGGATGGCTGATATTGAGTTGATTGGCGATCAGGCGCGTGACTTTCTTTGTGAAGGTGGTTTTTTGTTGTTTGAGCATGGTTATGATCAAGGGGAAAACTGCCGAGCGCTTCTGAATGGTTTAGGTTATGAAAAAGTGGAAACTCTTCGTGACTATGGCAATAATGAACGCGTAACTTTAGGGCAGTGGATAAAGTGCTGATACCTATAAATAAAAGCATTGTTGGAGAGCTCTAATGCTGAGTGATGAGCAGCTATTACGTTACAGTCGTCAAATAATGTTGCCTGATGTGGATATTAATGGTCAGGAAACATGGTTGAATTCAACGGTTTTGATTGTCGGCCTAGGTGGGTTGGGTAGTCCTGTTGCTATGTATCTTGCTGCCGCGGGTGTAGGGGAGCTGGTTCTGCTTGATGATGATGAGGTTGAGCTTTCTAATTTGCAGCGCCAAGTTATTCATAACAGTAAACGGATTGGTCAGCCTAAAGTGGATTCCGCTCGTAATACGATCGCCTCGTTGAATCCTGATGTTCGGGTGAAGAGCATCTATGAGCGTCTTGATGAAAGCGCGCTCCAGCGTTTAATCGCTACGGTTGATCTAGTGGTCGACTGCACGGATAATTTTACGACGCGTTTTGCTATTAATCGTGCATGCTTTCGGCATAAAAAGCCGCTTGTTTCTGGAGCGGCTATTCGTCTGGAGGGGCAGGTTGCTGTCTATGATCCTCTCAAGTTGGAATCTCCCTGTTATCAATGTCTTTATACAGAAGGAAGTGATGAGGCGTTAACTTGTTCAGAGTCTGGAGTGCTATCACCATTAGTAGGGATTATTGGTTCTATTCAGGCAATGGAGGCTTTGAAAGTGCTTGCCTCTGTAGGTGAGAGTTTAGCTGGCCGTTTGATGTTGCTGGATGCGAAATCAATGGAGTGGCGAACGCTAAAGTTGCGGAAAGATCCGCATTGTTCTGTGTGCTCTCCGGCAGCGATGGCAACTCATGAGAATGATCACCGTGGACAATGATTGGTCTGCATTTAAATTTTATTAGAGAAACATCTTCCTAATCTGTAGATCTTCTGCGCACTTATTAGCGTATGCCAGTGTCTCCTCGTCAATCTCACCCGTACCCACCTGTTTAGGCAGTTCTGCTCCTGAATTAATTAAAAAGTGTATTAAGGGGCGCTCACCTATTTTTAAGGCTTTTACAGCGATGGGCTCTGTAATTTCTGCACCGTACTGAATTAAGAGGCTTATATGTAGCATGAGTTGTGTAGGTTGGCCATACTCAAAACAAGCAGCTAGTAGCTGATCTCTATCTTCGTCATTTCCTGCGCTTAACAGTGCGGTAAGGAGGCGAAGGCTAGCTTCTTGCTTAATGGATAATATACCGAAACTGTGACCGTTGACGGTTTTTCCTGTTGCTGATGCGCCCTGCTCAAGTACTAATGTCAAAAGGTGGGGGCGTTGTTGAATAATGCAGGCTTCAACTAAACCGGGTGTTGTATCTGATGATGGTTTATCAATCTCGCTCGGTTTTATCTTCCTTAAATGCTTGAGCAGTTTTTCTCTATCATCAGCCAAAATAGCTTTGTAAGCGCTAGCAAGTGGATCTGTTTTAAATAGATGGCGCATGTAGATACCCTGTCTATTCTGGTTGAGTCGCTTTAAATAATAGCGGTTACTCTTAGGAGGTAGATCCCCGCACTAAGAGTAAGTACGGACCCTAAGGTGGTCATTAAAATAATATTAGCGGCGAGTTCAGCATTACCACCCATACTTTTCGCCATAACGAAACTGGCAGCTGCTGTAGGGCACCCGAACAGTACCATCATCATTGCTAAATCTTGGCCTCTAAAACCATAAATCCATGCGGCGATTGTTAGTACTAAGGGGATAAGGACTAACTTGCTGAGTGTGGCCCAAGTTGCTTGTGATGATGTGTTTCTTAAACTAGCCAGATTAAGTGACCCGCCTATAGCTAATAATGCCAGTGGTAGCGTTAAATTAGCGAAATACCGCCCCGTGTTTTGGGCAATTTCAGGTAGTTTGAAACCAAAATAAGAGAAGGGTAAAGCAAGCAGCACAGCGATAATTAATGGATTCTTTATGATTTCATAAAGCGTGCTTCCTATATTAGAGGCACCGCTTCTTTGGACAGGAATCGTCAACGCTACAATGGATAACACGTTATACATAGGGATGACTAAGGCCAATAGCAAAGAGGCTTGTGCTAGCCCCGAGTCAGAAAAAAGGTTGTAACTTACAGCAAGGCCGATAATTCCATAGTTGCTACGGAATGCGCCTTGAATAAATACCCCTAAGTCCTCTGGTCGCTTAATCCAATATTTCCCTATCGCCCAGAGAGCGATAAAAGATATAAATGTGCTAATTAGCACAAAGCCAAGCTGTTGAGGATTGAAAACGGCTTGAAAGTCAGTCCGAGAGATAGACATAAATACGAGAGTTGGTAGGGTGATTACAAATACCAGTTTTGAGGCTGTATGGATAAAACCCTCATCAATCACCTTCAAGCGTTTGAGTAAATAACCAAGAAAAACGATAAAGAAAATTGGCGCCACTATATTGGCAGTAAAGCTCAGTGAGTGAAGATAAAGTTCCACTTTGGGTAGCCCTGTGAGTAAAAAGTGCTGCTATTTTAGCATAGGTGTTTAATGCTAAGGGATAGATGATGCTTATTTATCTGAGAGTCGTAGCATTGCCTCTATTCATTGCTTGTTATGTGTTTTTTCGGGTAATCAAACAGGGATAAGCTTGCGCAACCTTCTGCTAGCTCATGCCAGTTCTTGATACTTAAGTGTAGATGCATAACAGCTGCGGTGGGGAATTTAGTGACGCGCTCTTGGCGTAAGATCGATGCTAAGTGTTCGAGTCCAGGGTTATGGCCTACAAGCATAATGTGCTTATATGATTCGGGCATGTTTTGTAATACAAGCAAGAGTGTTTCTGCGGATGATTCGTAAAGCTCTGGAATCTCAAGTATTTGGTTTTGTGGTATAGCGAGTCGGCTGCAGATCGCTTTTGCCGTTGAGAGGGTTCGTGTAGCGCCGCTACTAAGAAGCGTATCCGGTGTTAATTGGTAATCGGCTAAGCGTTCAACCATTGCAGGGAGGTCTCGCTTTCCTCTTTTATTAAGTGGACGCTCAAAATCAGTTAATTCAGGATGCTTCCAGCTGGATTTTGCATGGCGCACCAACGTGAGCTTTTTCATTTGAGGTACCCAACGATTAAATAGGAATTGGCTGTATAAAGATTAATTGATATTTGTGTAAATGCGAGCCATCAAATATTTATTTTGCGGTCTAGTGCAATAAGAGTTGTGTTAGTACCATCCTAAAAACAGGGGGATATAGCGTTTGCTCGTCTAAAGGTAGAACATAGCGTATGTATTTGTCTAGGTTCTATTAGGTTTGTCACAATGCTTTATCATCCCCTGTTTTCAGGTTGTAGGTGTGTATGGCTTGTTTACCTTCTGCACAATAGCGCTGCACACGCGTTATATAGATAAACTTAACCATTCACACCTAAGTGGATGGACTGTAGATCGCGCTCAACTTGTGGTTTTTGTTGCCTGTTCAGGTTGTGGATATTCTGATCGGCTTAAAACATTTTTCATTAAAGAGCGCATCTGTGTCATCGAGCGACTACCGGGGTGTTCAAGATGCATTGGTTTGTCTTGAAAAAGCCTAGCATCCATTAAGCTTAGGTTGTCATCGATAAGCGGGATAAATTCCATTTGATCTAAAATATCAGTTTGGAGATCGGCCCCTGGTGCTATTTCGGTCAATAGTAGGCCGTTTTTTGTGAGTTTGAATACTGCTCTCTCTGTGATGAATGTTACTTGTTGTTGGCATTCTATAGCGTAGTTACCATTGAATGTGATCTGCTGTACGTTCTTCTTGAATTTTTTTAGGGTGCCGTTAGTAATAATTTTTAACGTGCCATTGATCACTTCTAGTTGTTGCTTGCCTGAGGTGAATGTACCTAAAAAATAAACATCCTGTGTATTTTGCGTTATGTTTATAAACCCGCCAGCGCCCGCTAGTTTTGTGCCAAAGCGGCTGACGTTTACATGTCCTTCTGGGCAGGTCTCAGCGAGGCCTAAGAAAGCCTGATCCAATCCGCCGCCATCGTAAAAATCAAATTGCGCCGGCTGATCAATAATGGCTTGGGCGTTGCTGACCGCACCAAAGCTTAATCCACTTGCGGGTTGGCCACCAATGCCGCCAGGCTCTACTGTTAAAGTGAAATCATCACCCTTATTTTCTTCAGCGGCAACAGTGGCGATCATCTCAGGCATGCCTATACCTAGGTTTACAATCGAATTCTTTTTTAATTCCATTAAGGCACGGCGTGCTATGATTTTGCGGGCATCGAGAGCGGTTTTTCCTGATTGTTGGGCTGTGCTTCGTACTTGCCCTGAATACGCTGGGTTAAAGGGTTCAGCGAATGTTTGCGGATGGTCTTTGGGTGTAGAAAGAATAATGTGGTCTACTAAAACTCCAGGGATACGGATGCGGTCTGGAGTGAGTAGATGTTCGTCTGTGATTTGTTCTATTTGCACTAAGACGATTCCGCCGCAATTTTTTACTGCTTGAGCGATGGCTAGTGAATCGAGGGGGAGCGCTTCCCGTTCCATTGATATATTGCCATTTCTATCTGCGGTTGTTCCGCGAAGTAGTGCAATGTTTAGGGGGAAGTGTTTATAAAGTAAGCATTCTTGGTCGTTTATATCGAGTAGTTGAACAAGATCCTCTGTGGAGCGTGAATTTATTTTTCCGCCTTCAATTCTTGGGTCCACAAAAGTGTGTAAGCCAACTGTAGTGAGGGTTCCAGGCTTGCCTGCAGCTATATCTCGAAACATATGGCAGATAACGCCTTGAGGCAAATTGTAGGCTTCAATTTGATTGTCTATGGCGAGTTTTCCCAGTGTTGGAGCTAGTCCCCAGTGTCCGCCTATAACGCGTTTTACCATGCCTTGATGGCCAAAATGGTTTAATCCACGATGTTTAGTGTCGCCTTGCCCTGCTGCATAGAATAAGTTGAGATTATTAGGTTCGCCCTCTTCTAGGAAGCGCTTTTCAATGGCGCTAGCTAAGGTTTCTGCGAATCCAATGCCTATAAATCCGCCGGTAACAATCATGTCATTGGATTGAATTAGTTCTGCCGCTCGTGATGCGGTAATGAGCTTGCTTGGACGTTGACTCATGGTGGGCCTAATTGTCTATTATTATTTTTAGTATTACAGGTAAAGCAAAGGGGCGGCCAATGTTTTAAATGTGTTTTTAAACAAGGGGTTACTGTTTTTTGTAGAGTGAAAAGAAACCAAATGTGTCTTAATTTGTAGACATTTGTTTTTTTAGTGTTTTATTTATTGGACATTTTATTTAAATGTAAGTACAAACTTGCCCTTGATATGCCAAGTATTTTCGCTGCGGCGGTTTTGTTTCCGTTACAGTTTTGAATGGCTTGTTGTATGGCGTCTATTTCTGTTTGTGATCTTTTACTTTTTAAATCGGTTGCTTTTGGTTGGTTTGATGTAGTGTGGGGTAAATCGTCTAATGCGCCTAGGTCGTTGGCTTCTATAAATTCTCCTTCGGCCATCACGCAGCCGCGTTCAATTCTGTTTCTTAGTTCTCGAATATTTCCAGGCCAGTGATAGCTTTTAAGCCACTCATGGGCTGCTGGTGAAAGGGATAGTTCTGGTAATTGTGATTGGTGTTGAATCTGCTGCAGCATATGTTGAGAGAGTTCAGGGATATCTTCTCGTCGTTCCCTTAAAGGTGGCAACTTTATGGGGAGTACATTGAGTCGGTAGTATAGGTCTTCTCGGAACTGGCCTTTTTCTACTAGTTCTCGAAGGTCTTTTGCTGTGGCTGCAATGATTCGGACGTCTACTTTTTCTAAACGGTTGGAGCCTAAAGCCTCAACTTCTCTTTCTTGTAGGACTCGGAGTAGTTTTGCTTGCATAGCTAATGGCATTTCGGCTATTTCATCTAGAAAAAGTGTGCCGCCATCAGCCAGTTGAACTTTACCTACACGTCCTTTGCTATTGGCGCCAGTGTACGCACCGGCAGCACTGCCAAATAGTTCCGCTTCGGCTAGGGCTTCAGGTAACGCTCCCATATTAATACCCACGAAAGGGGCGCTTCTTCTGGTTGATGAGTGATGGATGCCTTGGGCTAATAATTCCTTACCAGTACCGGTTTCGCCAAGAAGAAGGAGGGTTGTGTCTAATTGTGCGGCTCGAAGCGCTTGGCGTCGTAATAATGCTGTCGGTTGCGAGCGGCCAAGCATGTCGTCTAATGCGTATCGACTAGGTCTTAGGATCTTTTCATCTTCAAATTTGCGGCGTAAGCGGGCAAATTTATCAAACAGAGGTTGTAAGCTTTCTAAGTCATCATAAAAAACAAAACCAATCGCACCTATAGTTTGTTGATTTTCGTTTTTAATGGGTAAACGGGTGACAACGCACCAGCGATGCTTTATTTGCATCAGGTCTACAAAGCTAGGTTTGCCGCTTTTTATAACGCGAGGAAGTTGGGTGGTAGGGAGGAGCTGTTCTACATGGCAGCCGGTTGGGTCAACGTCGGGTGCTATATCTATAAGCTCTTTATATGCATTGCTCATCCATAGGATGTTGCAATTTTCATCTACTGCAATGGAGCCTTGGCATAAGCTCGATAGTAGATCTAATAGATTGTGATTATTGTCTTGATCTATCAGTTCGCGCAGAGAATCCATAAGTACCGCAGTTTTATCCTGTTACTAGTTAGGATAAAACTACGCGTAGAGGCGCTCGCTGCCAAGTTATTTAGTAAAAAAATAGCTATTATGCAGCGTTTTTCTTATTCTGCTTTTGGCGGCGAGAAATAGAGCCTTTAAGTACAGTCTCCCATTCGCCTGCTGTGCTCATTAGTAGAGAGCCGCATTCGCCGCATTTACAGATCTGTGAGTGACCAAGGTCACTGATGGTTTTTAATGAAGGGTGTTCTTTCCCTGTTTTTACTAGCTCAAAACAAAGTACACAATCAGTATTCACGCTTTATTCTCCTTCCCTGTATTAGGCATGAGAGGCTGCTTTGAAAGTATTTATCGGACAGCCTATCAAAACCTTTAGAATAAAATCTATAAAAAACAGAAAGTTTTTGATAAAACTTGGTGCTGTTTGTGGAGTTTGTTTTTTAATTAATTGATAAATATGGTTTTTATATTTTATCTGATGCGCCATCCATAATGCTGCCACTTGAACCATTTTTGGCTAATTCGCCAATCTCTTTATCGATAAAGAACAAGCCCTTGCCATCTTCGCCGATAATCTTGATTTTATCCAAAATGCCATTAAAAAGCTTCTCTTCTTCATGCTGTTCTGCGACATACCATTGAAGGAAACTGAAGGTTGAGTAATCGTGGTGAGTAAAAGCGGTGTGGGCTAATTCATTGATCTTTCCAGTAATGAAGCACTCATGCTCATATACTTTTTCAAAGAGATCTTTAATTGAATTGTATTCCGCATCGGGTGCATCTATAGCACCTATCATTGCTGTTGCGCCGGTTTCATTCACATAAGTGAATAAACGTTTCATGTGTGACATCTCTTCGTCAGCATGTTTGTATAAAAATGCGGAACAACCCTCAAAGCCTTTAGATTCAGCCCATGCCCCCATCTGTAGGTAGAGGTTTGAAGAGAAAAACTCTAAGTTTATCTGCTCGTTAAGTTTTTCAAGCATTGCAGGGCTTAGCATAATAATTGGATCCTTTTAAAATAATCTTTAGCGGATTTTAAATCATTTCAGGTTTACATAGCCACTTTTTGGCGTTAGCAGAGCGTGCGCACTTTTTGCATAGATAGCAGCTGGAGCGAGTATAGCTTGCAAGTGTCTTGAACTGCTCTTCTATATCGGCCTTTTTTAATTTACATAAGGTTTTTGGTTTTGACATAGAGAACTCGGCAAGTTTTTTTGTTAATGATAATCAATCTCAAACTCTATGTGAAACAATAATTGCCGAATATGCCTAAGTATAGATGAAAATATTGCATGGCCGTGAAATAGCTGGGTCGGCCTTAGAGTCTGAGTTTAGGAGTGAAAAAAGAAGAGCAGGCGTAGAGCAATGTGTTTTTAGGGCTTTGTTGCGCTTCGTTTGATAGGTATGGCTGATAAATTAGTTTTGAATGACGCTAGTTAATATAAGCCTTCCATTGCATTATGGTGATGATAGATGTTGGATGAAATTGCTATAGTGACCTATATTGTTAGTGATAATGGGAAAGAATGTTATTGCTGTATTTGAGTTAAAGGTAGATGATTTTTAGCTATTAAAACTCCCGACAAAAAAATAATAACTGGGCTTTAGATGAGCAAAATAACGTTTTTTTACAGTGTGGCCTTTGGTTGCTTTTTAGCATTATCTCAATGTGTATCAGCTGATCGTCTTGTTCAGCCTGCTATACAGCAGGTAGCTCCTGAAAAATCTCTTTTGCTTGCTATTTCACGTGCTGGGGAGCGCTTGGTCGCTGGGGGTGAGCAAGGGGTTATTATCTATTCGGGGGATGGTGCATTAACTTGGAAGCAAGCGGAAGTTCCTACCAGCACTTTAATTACAAGCTTGAACTTTTTTGATAAAAAAACAGGCTGGGCTGTAGGTCATGATGGTGTCATTTTAGGTACTAAAGATGGTGGACTTTCTTGGCAAAAGAGAGTTGATGGTGCAGCGATTAATCAGTTAAGAGTGGGTGCGCTTGAGACTGAATTTAATTATCAAAACAGTTTGGGCGCTGTTGATGCTGATTTATTAGAAAATCTTGGTTACCAGCTGGATGATGCAAAAATAGCTGTTGAAGAGGGACCTAGTTCTCCACTGCTTGATATTATCTTTTTAGACTCGCTAACGGGTTATGCGGTAGGTGCGTATGGACTTTTTCTTAGAACGGATGATGGTGGTTTAAGTTGGGTTTACGAAGGGCATAAATTACCTAATCCAGACAGTTTGCATTTGAATAGAGTGATCCAAACGCAAGCGGGGCATTTGTTGATCTTAGGTGAGGCTGGGCTGTTGATTGAGAGCCTTGATAATGGGGGAAGCTGGTATAAAGTTGAGTTGCCTTACCAAGGTTCCCTTTTCTCAGCAGTTGAGGCAGATAGTCTTTATCTAATGGGGTTGAGAGGTACTGTGCTTAAGCGTACTCGAGATGAATTGGGCAGCACTGTTTGGAATAAAATTGATATAGGCTCAACTGCGACAATTAATGACGCAATAGTGGTTGATGATATTGCCTATCTTGTTGGGCAAGGGGGGGCTTTATTGCAAAAGCAGGGTGAGGCTTTTGTGCCTTTCCTAAAACGTGGTCTTAGGAGTTATAGTGCTGTCGAGTCTGTAGGGCAGTATCTTATTGTAGTCGGTGAAGGTGGTGTTTCTCGAATTGATTTGAACGGAGGGGCTGACTAATGAAAAGGTTGTCCTCAATACTGCTTTGGCCGATTAATACCAGTGAAAAATTAGCTGAGCGCGTACTTTTTAGTTATCGGAAATTGCTTTTAGTCGGTTTTTTGATTGCCACTTTATTCTTTACTTGGCAGGCCTCTCAGATTCGTCCTGATGCTAGTTTTGTGAAAATGATCCCTGCTCAGCATCCGTTTGTTGAAAATTATATGCGCTATAAAGATGATTTAGCGGGTTTAGGTAATAGTATTCGCGTTGTTGTTGCAGCAAAAAATGGCGATATATTTAGTGCTGAATTTCAGTCAACTCTCAAAAGTGTGACTGATGAGTTGTTTTTTATCCCAGGGGTTGATCGTTCCGCATTAAAGTCCATTTGGACACCTAATGTACGCTGGACTGAAGTGACTGAAGATGGTTTTGTTGGTGGTCCAGTTATACCTGCTAAATATGATGGTTCAAAAGAAAGTTTAGAACTCGTACGCACCAATATTCTTCGCTCAGGTCAGGTGGGAATATTAGTAGGTAATGATTTTCGCTCAGCTATGGTGCAGGTGCCTCTTTTTGATAAAGATCCAGAGACAGGGGAGAAACTTGATTATAAAGAGTTTTCCGCTCTGTTAGAAAAGCTGGTTAGAGATAAATATAGTTCTGAAAATATCAGTATTCATATCACCGGATTTGCGAAAATTGTTGGTGACCTGATTGATGGTGCGGTTGAGGTGGCTCTATTTTTTGCGATCGCTTTTGTGGTCACTATGGTGCTGCTCTATCTCTATTCCGGCAGTGTAATGGGTACGATTATTCCTTTAATCTGTTCTCTTGCAGCGGTCATATGGCAGTTAGGTGTATTGAATCTCCTTGGTTATGGAATAGACCCTTATTCGATGTTAGTGCCATTTTTGGTGTTTGCTATTGCGGTCAGCCATGGCGTTCAAATTGTAAATACAATCACACTAGAGTCTGCTACGAATGGGGCTGATAAGCTTCAAGCGGCAAAGCATGCCTTTAAAACAATCTATATTCCTGGGTTAACGGCGCTGATTTCAGATGGTATTGGCTTTATTACGTTGATGGTAATCGAGATCCAAGTTATTCAAGACCTGGCTGTAGCTGCATCTATTGGTGTTGCCGTTATTATTTTAACCAATTTAATGCTGCTCCCTTTGTTAATGAGTTATTTTGGGGTGGGTCGTAACGCTATAACTAAAGCCAAAAAAGGAATAGAGAAAAAGGATTCCCATTGGCACTTGTTAAGTGTCTTCGCTACTCAAAAAGGAGCTATAGTCGCTGTTGTGATTGCTATCTGTCTCGCGGTTTTAGGTATCTATGGGAGTAAAGGGTTACAGATTGGCGATTTGGATGTGGGTGCCCCAGAGTTGCGAGGGGACTCTCGCTATAACTTAGATAATAGTTTTATTACCGCTAATTACTCTACTTCGAGTGACGTGTTTGTTGTGATGGTTTCTACGCCAAAAGAACATTGTAGTCGCTATGAAACGTTGGCTTTAGTCGATCGTTTCCAATTTTACTTACGGAATGTTTCTGGGGTGCAATCCAGTATTTCGCTGGTGGATGTATCGGAACGTGTAACGGCAGGTTTGAATGAGGGGAGTCTGAAATGGCGTTCGGTAATACGTAATCAGTATGTGATTAATGCCTCTCTCTCTTATGTTCCAGCGGGACTGATGAACAGTAGCTGCTCTTTATTACCGGTTATTATTTTCCTTGATGATCATAAAGCAGAAACATTAAAAGCGGTGACATTTGCTGTCGATGATTTTGTTGCTCAATACGAGACAGATACAATCAAGTTTAATATGGCGGCAGGCAAAGCAGGCTTTGAGGCCGCAACAAACGAAGTGATTGAAATGGCCCAGTATGAGATGCTGATCTGGGTTTATTCTGTGGTGAGCTTCCTGTGCTTATTGACCTTTAGATCGCTTCGTACGGTAGTCTGCATCATTGCGCCCTTGATATTAACCTCAATCCTATGTCAGGCGTTGATGGCTAAATTAGGTATTGGCGTAAAAGTCGCTACATTACCGGTGATCGCTTTAGGTGTTGGTATAGGTGTGGATTATGGTATCTATATTTATTCAAAAATGCAGACCTATCTGCAGAAAGGTCATAGCTTGGCTGAGGCCTATCTTGAAACTTTACAAAGTACGGGTAAGTCTGTCGCATTTACTGGATTGACGCTGGCAATAGGGGTTGTGCTTTGGACTTTCTCGCCTATTAAGTTTCAAGCGGATATGGGGGTTCTACTTACCTTTATGTTTATCTGGAATATGTTGGGTGCGTTGATATTGTTACCCGCTATTGCACGCTTGTTACATCCAAAAACTCAATGAATAGAGTGCTGGCGCTTAGGTAGGCCTGTTGGTTTGTCGCAGTATTAAAGTAGGTGAGAGTGGTAGTTATGACTTTTATCTACTTTAGTGCGTCCAGCATTTTTTGCATTTTTGCACCTTGCCCTAAGGTTTTCTTCTCATTAACGAGTTTCAATTTATAGTTGTCAGCTAGACCCATTGTGCGGTTGTTGGTTGTTTTGATCTCTAATAATAAAGCGCGTAGTTGGGATTTAATGGCATCATCGGCTTCTGCGGTCATTATTTTTTCTACCGTGACTGAGTGTGTTTTTTGTAGGTCGGTTAACTCGTCCCATTTTCCTTCTTGCGCTAATAACTCCATGCTGGTGGATTGTTCAAGCGCTTCTTCTGCGAGCTTTATTAAAGGGTTCATGCTTTTCTCCAAAAAATATTAATGATCAGTGTGAAGGTGCCGATAACAAAAATCAACGAGGCATTGAAACAGCTTAAGGATGCTTAGGAAAAAAACTGAATGTTTTTCCTAAAGGGTTTTTTGAAGCGGTCGATAACCTAATCAAGCTTGGATTTCCCTCTTTAGCGAGCTGGAAATTCAAATAGAAAATATTTTTATTACGGTCGGTCAAATTCGGCTGAGTATGAGGAGAACAAACTCATGTCAATGGTAATTAATTCAAACATTATGTCGCTGAATGCTCAGCGTAACTTAACGCTTTCACAGAACGATCAGAACCAAGCAATGGAGCGTTTATCTAGTGGTAAGCGTATTAACTCTGCAGCAGATGATGCTGCGGGCTTGGCAATCTCTAACCGCATGACCTCTCAGGTTCGTGGTTTGGATCAAGCGGTACGAAATGCAAACGATGGCATCTCTCTAATTCAAACGGCTGAGGGTGCGTTGGACGAAACAACTAACATCCTACAGCGTATGCGTGAGCTGTCTATCCAGTCTGCCAACGGTACTTACGATGATGGTAACCGTGCAACCCTAGATGCCGAGGTTCAGCAGTTGATTGCTGAGATTGATCGTATCTCTGAAACAACTAAATTCAACGGCCTTAATATTCTTGATGGAACCTTAGGTCAAGTTGATCTGCAAGCGGGTGCTGATGCCAATGAAACTATCGCGCTAAACATTGGTGCGACAGATACTCAATCTTTAGGTAATGGTACGGGTGCATCTATTATTGGTGCAACAGATTCGGGCAATGACCTATTGACTCAGTTGCAGACATTTGACGGCACAGAGACAATGTCTATCAACGGTATTGATATCGGTGATTTGTCCGGTGAAACAGTGCTTCAGGATGCGATTGATACAGTTAACTCAAACGTTGCAGGTATAACTGTTGGTACATTGGCTGAAGCTACAGCGACAACATCGGGCGATGGTATTGTGAGTTCAGGTGAAAACATTCAGTTTGCAGTGACAATGGCGAACGGCGATGTGCAGACGTTCCAGGTATCTGAGACGGGCTCCCTTCAAGAGTTAGCGGATAAAGCTAACGAAGTATCTAACGGCCTTATACAGGCTGAGATCAATGATGATGGCTACCTAACTGTATCTGTGGAAGGTGCTGATAATGTTGCGCTTAGTGCAACTGGTGCTACGTTAAATGATGCAATTGGTACATTTACAAATGCAACGTTCGAAGCTGCGCTTACCATCTCTGCAGATTCTGGCGATGCTGTAACCATTGAATATAATGATGCTGCTCATGCTGATGTTGTTGGTTTAGATACGCGCTTAGAAGCGGGTACTGTAACAGGCTATCAAGCACAAGCGCAGGCTGATGTTGATGCAGGCCAGGTTACTATAAATGGTGTGACGCTTGGTGAGTACGATTCAAGTGTTGATTATGACGGTAACAGCACTGCTGGTGAAGAAAGTGACTTGGTTGCTTGGTTGAACTCTTACACAGATGAAACAGGTGTGACAGCGTCTCTAGATGGTGCTAATGGCATAACTGATGCTTTAAAACTGACCTCCGTTGATGGTGGTGATATCTCTATCTCATACAAGGATGGTGATGAAGCTGCGATGGAGACTATCTTTGGTCTTAATGAAACCAATGCAGCAGCAGGTGCTGGTGGCAGCGTATCAAGTATCGATATCTCAACTGCTAATGGTGCACAGGAAGCTATAGATATCATCGATTCTGCACTTGAGCAGATTAACTCCACTCGAGGTGATTTGGGTGCGGTTAGTAACCGTCTAGACTTTACAGTGAATAACTTGTCAAACGTATCTGAAAACGTTTCGGCTGCCCGTTCACGTATTGAAGATGCTGATTTTGCTTCAGAATCCGCTGCACTATCAAGAGCGCAGGTTCTACAGCAAGCCGGTACAGCGATGTTGGCTCAGGCTAACGCTGCACCACAGCAAGTTCTATCTCTACTTCAGTAAGATAGCAGCTATACTATATAGATAAAGCACTTAGTAGAGTATTCACCCCCAGAGCCTGTAACGGCGATGGGGGTATTCTCGAACGGTTAAGAAGAGGATTGGGTTATGGCTATTGAATCGATGGGGGCTGCTGCTAATGTTATTCAGCCGTCACAGCAGACTCAACAAACCGTAAATCAGGTTAAGCCTCAGCCTGTTGAACAGCCGCAGAAAAACGAGCAGTTTCAACAGACCCAAGAGGTTTCAGCAGAGAAGCTAGACGCTGCTATTGATCGCCTTAATGAAATGATGGAGAGTAGTCAGCGCTCTTTAAGTTTTTCTGTTGATAAAGCGTCAGAGCAAGTTGTTGTTGAAGTACGCGATTTGACAACTGATAAAGTAATACGTCAGATTCCAAATGAAGAAGCATTAGCGTTTGCTGAATCATTGGATCGGATGATAGGATTCCTTTTTGATAAGAAAGCCTGATATTCCATAGGCTTTATTCCACACACCTAAAAACCAGAGGCAAAGGCCATGAGTGATAGTATTATTAGCTCACTGGGAGCCGGTTCTGGTATCAATACCTCCAGCCTTGTTTCCCAGCTTGTAGAAATAGAAAAGGCTCCTAGAGAGGAGCGCTTAGATGCTACAGAGGAGAAACTGGAAGCGCAGATATCAGCATACGGAACCTTACAGAGTAGTTTGTCTGAGTTAGCTGCCGTGCTTGATCCCCTTTCTGATAATGACACCTTTAATGCGCGTAGTGTTTCATTTCCTGATACCGATGTTATCACGCCTAACTCAGTCGATCCGGGTGCTCAAACTGGTACTTATCAAATAGAGGTTGTTGAGGTTGCTCAAGCCCAGTCTTTAGCGACGGGGGCATACTCTGATAAAGATCAAGCCTTGAATGAAGCAGGTACGCTGACTATTAGTTTTGGTACTTGGACCTACGACGAAGATATTGATCCGGGTGCTGATGCTGATGCGGATCAAGATCCGTACTCGTTTGCGACTAATGATGAGCGTGCTGCATTAAATATTACCGTTGATGCATCTGATTCGTTACAGGATATTGCTGATAAAATTAATGAGGAAGATGCAGATGTTCAAGCATCGGTTTTATTGGTTGATGGGCAGTATCAGTTGTTATTAACTGCTCCATCGGGTGCGGATAATGCGCTTAGGGTGAGCAGTGATGATGCAACGAAAGGCGATGCAACCGGTTTAAGTGTTTTTGAGTTTAATGAAACGGAATCATCACAGGTTACAGAAACTCAACAAGCACAAGATGCTGAATTAAAAGTTAATGGCCTCACTGTATTTCGAGAAACAAATGACATTAGTGATGTTATTCAAGGGTTTAACTTTTCCTTAAATAAGGCGGAGCCGGGTAGTAGTTTTACTTTCACGGTAAGTGAAGATACTTCTACAGCAGAGCAAGCTATAAGAGATTTTGTTGAAGCTTATAATCTGTTTTATGAAACAGCACAAAATCTAACTGGATATAGTACGGATGAAGATAACCAGACCGTAAAGGGTGATTTGTCCACCGATGGTACAGCTAAAGCCTTGCTTAATCAGATTCGATCAACAATAGGCTCCATAGTACCGGGTATCGATGAAGGTTTTACTGCGTTAACAAATGTAGGCATACGTACAGAGCTCGATGGGACGCTGTCGATTGATGAAGAAGATTTTAGTCGAGCAATGGAAGAGAATTTTGCTCTAGTTGAAACCCTGTTTGCAACTAACACCGCGTCATCAAGTGATGAGGTGTCTGTCTCTGTAGGGAGTTATTCTTCTGGCACAGTTCCTGGGAATTACGATGTTGTTATTACTACGGACCCAGAAAAAGCATCGGTGGATGCGGATGCAATGGTTGATGGTGGTAATATTGGTTTTGATAGTGCTGCAGATACAGTTACGATTGCTGATGCTAGCTTATTAGATCTTTCTTTTAAAGTAACGGTCGATGGTATTGAGTCAGATACAATTACCTTGACGGGTAGCTATACAACTGCAGACGAAATTCGTGCAGATTTACAATCTTTGATTAATGGCGATAGTAATATCAGCGCTGCGAACGTTGCTGTTGATGTGGCTTATGATGAGGCGACCGATCAGTTCTCTTTTATATCTAGAAGTTATGGTGCCGCTTCAAATGTCGCGTTTGATGCCACTGATTTTGGTGCAGATATAGCAGAGCTAGGATTTGTTACACAATCTGATAATGGTGTTGATGTAGTGGGCACTATTGATGGTGTTGCTGGATTTGGCTCTGGTAATGTTCTTCTGCCTGAAATTGACTCTGATCCTTATGGTTTGAATTTCACTATCGGCGAAAATGCGGTTGCTGCTGGTACTGTTTCAGTAGATTTCTCACGCGGTTTTGCTGGTGAGCTTGATAAGTTAATCGCGAGCTTTCTGTCTTCTTCCGGTAGTATTCAGCTTCGCGAAGATAATATTAACAAAGCGTTAGAGGATGTTGCCGATGATCGGATTGAATTAGACCGTAAGATGGAAAAGTTAGAAACGCGTTTGTCCGCGCAGTTTTTAGCCATGGAACAAATAGTGAGTAGTTTCCAAAGTACGGGTAGTCAGTTGGACGGTTTGTTGGAACAGTTACCATTTACCGCTAGCAGCAGCTAACGACGTGTTTATTGTTAGGTGTGGATATTAGAATTTAATTAGGTAGGTATGTGTTATGAGTGTTAATTTAAATGCCCTTAAAGAGTATAAAAGTGTAGATTTAAGGGCGACTGTAGAAACAGCGAGTCCACATAAGCTTATTTCGATGTTATTAGAAGGGGCGTTGACCTCTTTGGCCAAAGCTAAAGGCTCCATCGAACGTAAACAGATTGAAGAAAGAACTGAACATTTGAATAAAGCCTCAGATATTATTGTTGGCTTGAAGGGTGCTTTGGACTTGGAAAAGGGCGGTGAAGTAGCTGCTAACCTTGATGAACTTTATAACTACATGATACGTCAATTAATTCTGGCTAATCGCGAGAATAGCGCCGACAAAATTCAAGATGTAATGGGACTCATGCTAGAGATTAGGCAGGGTTGGTCCGGTATGCCGGTTGAGCTTCAGAACGATTAGTTTTTAGTTTGTTAAATTATGTGTAGTAGTTGCCTGTGAATCAGAAAAATGATCTTGTAAAAAAGGCTCTCGCTCTTGGGATTTCAAGTTATCAGAACTCTAATTTTCCACAGGCTAAAGCTTTATTTCAAAGAGTACTTCAGCTCGATGATAGTAATTTCTATGCATTGCATTTTCTCGGTATTATTCTTCTTCAAGAGCAGAATTACAAAATAGCGCAGCTTTTATTAGCAAAGGCTCTAGGTTTAAAGCCAAAGGATGCTGAGGTTAATCACCACTTAGGTTTGGCATTTAAAGGCCTAGGTGATGCAAATAAAGCGAGCCACTGTTTTTCGGAAGCGGTCAAACTCGAACCATCCTTAGCAGTAGCGCATCTAGGTTATGCGGATGTTGTGTCGAGTATGGGGCGATATGAAGAAGCGACTAAGGCTTACAAAACAGCGTTAAAATACGATAAAAAACTCATTAAGGCCCATAATAATTTGGGGAGTGTCTATCGTAAACGCTCAGAACTTTTAAAAGCTATTCCCTGTTATCAAGCTGCCTATGACCTAGATCCTTCCCGCCTAGATATTTTTAGTAATATATTAATGTGTATGGCGTCCGACCCCTCTGTGTCTTCAGAAGAATACCTTATTAAAGCCCAAGTTTATGGTGAAGCTGCGCGCGCAAAAGCAGAACCTTATACAGAGTGGCCGTTATTAGAAAAGATAGATAAGCCGAAAATTCGAGTAGGGCTTGTTTCTGGTGACTTAAGGAAACATTCGGTCGCTTATTTTTTGAAGAGTTGGATCGATAAACTTGATAACAGTAAAGTCGAGTTACTTGCCTATAGTAACTATTCCGACGAAGATGAAGTCACTGAAGAGCTAAAGCCCTGTTTTACTAAGTGGAGTAAAATTGCTCACCGATCAGATAGCGATATCGCACAGACGATTTATGATGATCGGGTCAATATACTAATTGACTTGTCAGGGCATACTGCGCATAACCGATTACCTTTGTTTGCTTGGAAGGCTGCACCTATTCAAATCTCGTGGATGGGTTTTTTTGCAAGCACAGGGGTCGCTGAGATCGATTATTTCATTGGTGATCAATGGAATTTCCCTGATTCTATTAAACCCTTTTATGTTGAGGCGCCTTGGCACTTAAATATATCAGGTTGCTTCTTTCCGCCAGATACTGATGTGTCTGTAGGGGACCTGCCCGCGCTTAAAAATGGGTATATAACGTTTGGCTGCTTACATAAGGTTACCAAGCTGAACGATGACGTTGTTGCGCTCTGGTCGACAATTCTTAAGGAGAATGTCTCTGCAAGGTTATTGATTAAAGATACTGCTTTTTGTGATGCAGCGACTACGAGAAGTATTAAAGATCGGTTTGCTTTACTTGGGGTTGATCCGGAGAGGATTGACTGCGAAATAGGAGAAGCAAGGGAGCTATACTTTGATACGTACAAGCGTATTGATATAGGTTTGGACCCTTTCCCATTTAATGGGGGAACGGTTAATTTAGAATCGCTGTGGATGGGTGTGCCTTATATCTCTTTACAGGGTAGTGATCGTATCTCTCGACGGGGGGCAGCAGTTTTATATAAGGCAGGCTTGGATCAGTTTGTTGCAGAGAACGAAGGTGAATATATTGAGATTGCCAATAAAGTTTGTGCAGATATTCATGCCTTATCAGAGGTGCGTAAAGGGTTAAGGGAGCAGGTTAGTGAATCACGGTTATACAATGGTTCCTTAATGGCAAAAGATTTAGAAGGTGCTTTTAGTGATATGTGGTTACGTTATATTGAAAAAGTATGACTCGCCTCTGAGGGATCATCGCATGTAGTGTGTCGCCATCACCACATTAATTTTCATGTTCATGCCGATAGAAATTTCGTTTAGCATCCATGCTTTTTAACGTGCCTGCCGAGCGCTGAGCAGGAATATCTTGTCTTTCTTGTTGCTCAAGCATATTAATCCTTTGCGATGAAATCGTGTCTAAATATTCTAGGCTGTTCATCGGTGTATAGTTAAGTTCTTTCATCTCGAAATAGCATATTTTCTCCACAAGTGAGATCTCATCTGGCGTGAGTTCGTCTGTATACTTCGCACTGTTATTCGTTATTATGGGGCGCGACAGGTTGGACCAGCTTTCCTGTATTTGTGCATTGAGACGGGTTGTTTCGTCATTATTGAATTTGAGCATAGATGGTTGGAATTGGTGCCCTAAAAATGACAAGGTTGCAGATAAAGCTTCTTCGGGGTTGTCTATTAAATTTTCATATTTGATAAGAAATGCTTTATTTACTTTACGTAGTATATGGTAGTTACTTAGAAATCTTTGTTGGTCATAGGACCATTGTTTAGCGCCAACAATAATGCCCCCGGGATGGCTTTTATTTTTTTTCCACGATAATGCCATGTCTCTTGGGTCTCTGGTTTGGTAAATGAATTTAGCCTCTGGGAAGTTTATTAGCAGAAAAGGCAGAAATTCGTATAGATGGTTCTCTTTAATGAAAATGTTGTCTTTTCCGTCTTCAGATGCTTCCTCAATGAAAATATTTTTGAGTAAAGAAACAATGTCCCCACAGGGTGCTAGCCCTTTCAGTTCTGACTTTTTGAACTCCTTTTTCCAAATCGAGAAGCCCGCAGATAGCAGTATATGAATGTCGTCTATTAGGGCATACCAGTTGCGTTGATTTGATAAATCGCCATATCTAAATAAGTTCCGAGCAACGGGGTTGATTAGGTGCTTAGTTGAAGGGCCGCAGATCTCTGAGTGAGCATTCAGTAGTTTGGTAATTAAATTGCTACCTGAGCGTTCGGAGCACATTAAAAATGTGAAAGACATATGCTTACCTGTACGGATAACGGGGTTGCTTTGATTGTATTATGGAGCGTCTTCAATAAACTATATTTAGTTGGTTTGAATGCTATGTTAAAAATCTTTCTAATCGTGTGTCTTTAAGGTTACTTTGGATTTTCTCAGATATTTCTTTGGGGAGCTCTTGCTTCCATGCATCATCAGATTGTTGTGCTTTGTAGACTGAGTAGGGGTCTACATTGTATTGGCCTGTGCTTTCGTTTAGAAATCTTATAGTTTGATCTGTGTAGCTTAAGTCTAGAAAGTTAAATAGTAATTTTGTTTCTTGGGTTGGGTTGGCTAAATAAGCTGAATATGTAATCAAATGGACCCTGTCTGGGTACGCTTTTTTTAAGTCGAGGAATAAGGTGCTGGCTTCTTTCCATTTTTCAAATCCATTGTATTCTTCCGGCTTATTTTGATTTTTCTTCGTAGCATATTGCCATTCATTAAGCATATTCCAGTTAAGATCGGCCCTGAATTCTTTTGGTGCCTTCAACCATGAATTTATCACTGATAATGGGTTTCTGATGATGGTGACGAGCTTCAGATCATGCTTTTTTGCCATAAGGTTGGCTAGTATGTTGTGATACCGAACCTCCTTATAAGCGATATGTGTTATCTGCTCCTTTTTGAATACTGGCAATATCCCCTTATGTCTTTGTTCTAGCTGGCCTGTAAAGTTATCGTTGCAAGACTTTAATCTCGTGAAAAAGCTGTCAATATCCCCCTGAGTTGATGCAGGTGTTAAGAAGTCTTTGTGAGCGTATGAAAATAGCGGTTGATAGCGGTATAGGGTGTTAGGTGAGCTGTTGATTATTTCCCCAATCCACGTGGTGCCAGACCTCGGAGCCCCATGTATCGCAACAGTAATCAACGTATCTGTATTGTTGCTCAAAGTGTCATCCTTATTCTACCGTGAAATACTGAAACAGTGTTTTTGTCTCATCTATCGTATTGAACATTAAAACATCAATGATCGAAAGAGAAGGGATGAAATCATGATGAAACTGAGAATAGTGACACGCTAGACTGCGTATAAAATGAAGATCAATACCTTGGTTTTTAAAATCCCCCTTGCTGTATAACTCTTTTCCACTAGGGGCGTTTAGATAAGATGTGTAGCCTAGGTCTTTTGTTATTTTGATTAGGCGTTCTGCTTTGTCCATGCCTTGTGTATGAGGCGAGATGTCTGAGGATCTTTTATATGTAATATCGTGATTTAGGTATTGGTAAATTAATTGAATTGCATTGATTGCAACGGAGGCTATTGATTCGTTTTGAGTGTGTTTGAGTGAGGCGTCAATGAGCTCCATAACTTGAGTGAAGTGTGGGGCTTTTTGGTAGGAGTGAGTTAATTTTGCGTAAAACTTCTTTTTCCAACGTGTATCTATGCAAGTCAGAGTATCCTTAATTAAAACATTCTGGCTGGCTTGTTGAATGGGTAGAGTGAACAGGCTAGGTTCTTGCTGGAGCAGAATCCTATTTCTGTTAATCCAGCCTTTTTTTATGTAACTCACATCATCATAAAAAATGAATAGCTCACTAGCTTCGATTAAGTGAAAGTAGCCTAGATAAGGAAAAATATATGGCTGCATTATGGCGACATGGCCGTGCTTCTTCATTTTTCGCCTGTTTCGTTAGTGGTTATTATCTAGGTTATCTATTGAGTGAGTATTAATTGTGTGGTTAATGATTTCACAGATATGTTTAATCTCTTTTGTCGTTAGCCCATTATAAATGGGAAGGCACAGTATTCTAGTCGAGATGTCTTGAGATATGGGGCATCTGTTTGATGGGTTGAGATGTTCTACTGTATCTAAACTGGGGTGAAAGTAGCGTTTGGCTTCTATGTTATGTGACTTTAGGGCTTTTAAAGTCGATAAAAGTGTCGCTTCCGAATCAAGCAGAATAGGCATGTATGCACTGTTATTGGTTATATTTAATTTGATCACCGAAGGGGTGTTTTTGAACTCGTCTTGATAAACCGCAGTTATGTTATTTCTCTCTTTTATGATGTCTGAAATATCATTTAAAATGGAGAGGCCTACGGCGGCTTCGAACTCGTTCATTTTTGCATTGATACCGAGCCTGCAAGGTTCTTTATTATCGTTAAATCCGAAATTTATGATCTCTTTTGCTTTGGCTAAGTCAGATTTATGTTTGAAGCGTATCATGGCCCCTTCGACGGTATGAAACAGCTTGGTTGCGTGGAAGCTTATAATGCTGGCATCGCCGTACTGAACTATATTTCTACCTTTGTACTTAATTCCAAACGCATGGGATGCATCGTAGATTGTTTTTAACGCGTATTTCTCTGCTATTTCGTTAATTTCTTCTATTGGACAAGCATTTCCAAAAACGTGAACAGGGACAATAAATTGGGTGTTCTTATTTATTTTTTCTGCAATCGAATTGGCAGATAAACACCAGTCGGTGGGGTTTATATCGGTAAATATCGGTGTGATCCCTTCCCACTTTAATGCGTTACTTGTGGCGATAAAGGTGAACGGTGTAGTGATCGCCTCAATGGGACTCGTTTGATCATCTACCGAATTTATGAGCGTTTGATAGGCTATCTGCAGTGCTAAAGTACCGTTAGCAACCAGCAGGATATGGTCCGATTCAAAGAGTTCTTCTAGACGTTGTGTTAGCTCGTTAACAAGCGGACCATTATTGGTTAACCAGCCGGAGTCATAGATACGATCTATATATTTATCTAATATTTGTCTGTTTGGAAGATAAGGTCTAGTTGAAGGTATCGACATCTAACATACTCAATAAATATTCACCGTAATGGCTTTTACAAAGGGGCTTGCTAATTCTTCGAATGTCCTCTTCGTTTAACCAACCGTTTCTATAGGCAATTTCTTCTAGGCAGGCTATTTTATAGCCTTGCCTTTTTTCTATTGTTTCTACAAATTGCGCGGCTTCTAGTAAACTGCCATGAGTGCCGGTGTCCAGCCAAGCAAATCCTCGTCCGAGTAATTCAACTTTTAATGCCCCTCTATCGAGATAGGCCTGATTAATAGATGTTATCTCAAGCTCACCTCGCTCTGAAGGTTTTACTTCTTTTGCAATATTTATAACATCATTGTCATAGAAATAGAGCCCTGTGACGATAAAGTTAGATTTAGGCTTTTTGGGTTTTTCTTCAATGGAGATTGCATTGCGGTTTTTATCAAGCTCCACAACCCCAAAGGGTTTTGGGTCTTTGACTTGATAGCCAAAGATTGTTGCTCCTGATGTTCTGGCTGCTGCGCTTCGTAGTTTAGGAGAGAAACCGTAACCATAAAAAAAGTTATCTCCAAGGGCTAGGCATACGCTGTCTTTACCAATGAAGTTTTCGCCAATAATAAAAGCTTGTGCTAAGCCTTCAGGTTTAGGCTGAATTGCGTAACTGAGTCTTATGCCGAAGTCTTTTCCATCCCCTAGTAGTCGTTTAAAGCTATCGTTATCTTCGGGGGTCGTAATGATTAAAATATCTTGTATCCCGCTGAGCATGAGTACTGATAGCGGGTAATAGATCATCGGCTTGTCATATATGGGTAGGAGTTGTTTGGTGATGGCTCGGGTGATGGGATATAAGCGAGTTCCTGAGCCGCCAGCAAGAATGATACCTTTCATAATTTGGCTCTCTTAGTCATTATTATTTTTGTTATTTATGGTGGATGCTTTGTTGTTATTGTACCAATCGCTGTTGTTTAAGTACCAGTGTACAGTTTCTCTTAGACCGTCACTAAAAGAATGGTCAGGTTTCCAGTTTAGCTGTGAATAGGCTTTATCTGAATTTATAGCGTATCTTTTATCGTGCCCAGCTCTATCTGTGACATAAGTTATAAGGGAGTGATAGGGTATATTGGTTGGGCAGAGCTCTTCGAGTAGATCGCAGACTGTATTTACCACCTCTATGTTCTTTTTTTCTTCTTGGCCACCGATGTTATAGGTTTCTCCAATATCACTTCGTTTGATTACTTGGAGTAAGGCTTTTGCGTGATCATCTACATAGATCCAGTCACGGATTTGATCACCTGTTCCATATATAGGTATTTTCTTGCCTTGTAGAGCGTTAAGGATGGTTAAAGGAATTAGTTTTTCAGGGAACTGAAAAGGCCCATAATTATTAGAGCAATGGGATATAATAGTCGGTAATCCGTAAGTGCGCTGCCATGCTTTAACTAAGTGGTCAGAGCTTGCTTTTGATGCTGAATATGGAGAGCTAGGATTGTAGTTGCTCTCTTCTGTAAAGGGGGTATCGGTGGGTAATAAATCACCAAAGACTTCATCTGTTGATACATGATGGAATCTGAAAATTGATTTACGTTTAGCATTAAGTGTTGCCCAATAGTGACGGCATGTTTCTAGCAGTGTGTAAGTTCCGACTATATTGGTTTGAATGAAAGCGTTTGGTCCGGATATTGATCTATCTACATGGGATTCTGCGGCTAGATGCATTACTGCGTCAGGTTGGTATTTGGTGAATATATGACTGATAGCAGTAGCATCACATATATCTTGTTGTTCAAAGTGATAGCGTTCGTTTTGTAAAAATGAGTTATGTGCAGTTATATTGGCAGCATAGGTTAGCTTGTCTATATTTATAACAGTATCGTTAGTGTGTTTTAGTAGGCGGCGGATAACTGCAGAGCCTATAAATCCTGCTCCTCCTGTAATTATGAATCTCATCTTATTCC
Organism: Neptuniibacter marinus; assembly: GCF_965223595.1. Classification (NCBI taxonomy): domain Bacteria; kingdom Pseudomonadati; phylum Pseudomonadota; class Gammaproteobacteria; order Oceanospirillales; family Oceanospirillaceae; genus Neptuniibacter; species Neptuniibacter marinus. The sequence goes on from NZ_OZ245004.1 coordinate 654,792, forward strand.
TGCTTTCTGTATGAGCTTATAGGGAATTACTTTATCTTATTGAAGTTATAGTAGAAACGTTAATTTTTTTTTGGATTCACCGACTATTATAAATCAGGGTTTTGTTGAAAGGGATATTCTCATGTGCGTCAAAATATAGGCGTTAATTTTTCTATTTTTAAGTTCTGTCAGATAATTGACATTTCGTGCTGTGGTTGCCACTATTGGTTCTACTCAAATCAGGTAGAGATAAGCAGGAATGACTGCGCAGCCAAAACTATTAATTATTGATGATGATCTAAGTCGCAGAGAGTTAATTCGTGCTGCACTTTCTTTTTTAGGTCGCCCGTTTGAATTCTATGGATTTGTTGATTGGTTGCAGTCAGATGACCAGTCACTCAAAGGTGATAAAGTCTCTTTAGTGTTGCTTGGACAAAGTGAATTACCTATATCCCTTGAAAAGCTGCTACGCAATTTACAGCAAAAAACACCTGATGCTGCTGTTGTTACTTTAGATGAATGGTCTGAAGTCGCTGAGCTGCCTGATGATCTGAAAAGTGGTGTGACAGGGCAGTTAAATGTGCCCTTTAGTTATCAAGAGTTACTCGATCAATTACATAAAGCTCAACTTTATTCTCGGCCGTCCCTGGGGGCAAGGGATGCGAATAATCCTTCTTCAGAGCTTTTTTCAAGTTTAGTCGGTAGTAGTCGGCCTATGAGGCTGGTGCGGCAGGCTATGTCTCAAGTCACGGGACGTGATGTTAATGTCTTAATTACAGGGGAGTCGGGTACTGGTAAAGAGGTGGTTGCTCGGAATCTACATGATTATTCTGTACGTAAAAATGGCCCATTCGTGCCGATTAACTGTGGAGCTATTCCTGCAGATTTGCTTGAAAGTGAGTTGTTTGGTCACGAACGGGGAGCTTTTACGGGTGCGGTTTCTAGTCGTTCAGGCCGTTTTGAGCTGGCTCAAGGGGGGACGCTTTTTCTTGATGAAGTAGGTGATATGCCTTTATCTATGCAGGTAAAGCTATTACGTGTGCTTCAAGAGCGAAAGTTTGAGCGTATCGGTGGCACTAAAACACTTGAAGCGGATATACGTGTTATCGCCGCAACGCATAAAAACCTTGAAGAGATGATTGAAGAAGGGAGCTTTAGAGAGGATCTTTATTATCGCCTAAATGTTTTCCCAATTGAGATGCCGCCATTACGAGAGCGAACCGAAGATATTCCTCTATTACTGGATGAGTTATTAGGCCGATTAAAAAAACAAGGTTTTGACTCTGTCAGATTTCAAATGAGCGCTCTAGAGTCCTTAAAGGCTCATCCTTGGCCTGGTAATGTGAGAGAGCTGTCCAACCTTGCTGAACGACTAGCGATTCTTTTTCCTAATGGCGTTGTTGGTGTTTCTGAGTTGCCGGCCCGTTTTCAGCATGTTGAAGAACCTGATCCTGCGCGTTATGCGAATACGGAAGAGTTGTTGGAATCATCCTCTGTTACTGGCGCTATAGCTTCTGCCACTCATTTAGATCATCTGCCTGAAGAAGGGCTGGATCTTAAGGCTCATTTAGAAGCTATTGAGCGGAGCTTAATTGAGCAATCATTGGCAGTACATGAGGGTGTTGTTGCCAGAGCTGCTGAGTTATTAAAAATTAGGCGAACGACCTTAGTAGAAAAAATGCGTAAATATGGGATGCAACGTAAGTAATATGAATGATATCGAACGCTATAAAACCCGTATTACGGAATTAGAAACGGCCTTAAGTCAGGCGCAAGAATCCCTAATAAGCGAGTCTCTTCAACGTCAAAAAAATGAAGATAAAAATGTTGGGCTTAGTGACCGTTTTCAAAACCTATTATCGATTTTACCGGCAGGTGTTGTCCTAATTAATGGCGCAGGCAAGGTGGCTGAGGCCAACCCTGCAGCGGAAAGCTTTTTGGGTACCCCTTTAATCGGGCAGTTTTGGTTTGACATTATTAACCGCAGTTTTGCACCTCGTGGAGATGATGGGCATGAGGTTTCTTTAAAAGATGGTCGTCGTGTCAGTTTGATGACCCGCGCGATGGATAGTGAGCCGGGCCAGTTAGTGTTACTGATAGACCAAACCGAAACGCGGTTGCTACAAGGGCGTGTTTCCCATTATCAGCGGTTGTCTGAGATGGGTCGTATGATGGCCTCATTGGCGCATCAGATTAGGACGCCTTTATCCGCAGCGTTGCTCTATGTTGATCACTTAATGCGCCCAGATCTTTTAGTTGAGCAGCGGCAGAAGTTTGCACGTAAAGCTAAATCTCGTTTAACAAACCTTGAGCAGCAAGTCCGAGATATGCTGATTTTTGCGCGGGGAGAAATGCGGTTGGATGATCAGATCTCTTCTTCCGCATTTATGCGGGAGTTAGAGGATATGCTTGATCTTCCTCTCGTCAGCTATGATGCAGATTGTGATTGTATCAATGATGTCCCTAATTACGAGTTTCAGTGTAATAAGGACGCACTGTTAGGTGTATGTATCAACCTAGTTGAAAACGCGCTCCAGGCAAGTGGTAAAGGGTGCGAATTAACTATACGTTTTACGGATGACGCGGGCCGCATAGCCCTGCAGATTATTGACCAAGGGCAAGGTATGACGCCGGAGCAATTAAAACGTGCGCTAGAGCCTTTTTATACAACTAAGTCTCATGGTACAGGGTTGGGGTTAGCTGTAGCTCAGGTGGTTGCTCATGCGCATCATGGTGAATTTTTAATACGCTCCACTCTGGGGGAGGGTACTGTTGCAACTATAGTACTGCCATGCCTATTAACCAAATAACTCTAAGCTTGAGCGATATACAACATGCCTAATAAGATAATGATTGTTGAAGATGACAATGAGTTACGAGAAGCGCTTTGCGATACGCTAGAGCTAGCGGGGTTCTCCTATATTGAGGCGCCTGATGCTGAAGAGGCCTTAGCGTTACTCGCCAAACAGCAGGTCGATATGGTTGTTACTGATGTGAATATGCCAGGCATGGATGGTCATCAGCTTTTAGATGAAATTCGGAAAGTACATCCTGGGCTTCCTGTTATGTTGATCACTGCATTTGGCCAAGTGAGTAAAGCAGTTGAGGCGATTAAGGCAGGTGCTGTTGATTATTTAATGAAACCTTTTGATTCTGAAGCCCTTATTTCTGCTGTACGTCGTTTTGCCTCGGGTGCTGTTGTAGCGCCCGAAGCACAACAGCCCATTGCGGAAGAGAGTAGTAGTAAGCAATTACTTCAATTGGCTAAAAGAGTGGCTGCTTCAGATTCAACAGTGCTTATCTCTGGTGAATCAGGCACGGGTAAAGAGGTTTTAGCCCAATATATTCATAACCACTCTTCACGAGCGGATAACCCGTTTATTGCCATCAATTGCGCAGCTATCCCTGAAAATATGTTGGAAGCTACGCTATTTGGGCATGAAAAAGGGGCGTTTACTGGAGCATATACCAGCTCTCCCGGTAAGTTTGAACAAGCTGATGGAGGGACTTTGCTTTTAGATGAAGTGTCGGAAATGGATTTAGGTTTACAGGCAAAACTGTTACGCGTTTTGCAGGAGCAAGAGGTTGAGCGTATAGGTGGGCGTAAAGTGATATCGCTCAATGTCCGTGTGATTGCTACGACTAACCGCAAGCTTGAAACTTATGTTTCTGAGGGTAAGTTTCGAGAAGATCTTTATTACCGTTTAAATGTGTTTCCTCTTCAATGGCGACCCTTGAGAGAGCGGCCAGCGGATATAGTGCCTTTAGCTGAGCTTTTATTTAGCAAGTATTGCCAAAAGATGCAGCGTTCCCCTGTTGGTTTGTCCTCTGAAGTTGTTAATGCACTAGTTGAGCATACTTGGCCGGGGAATGTTAGAGAATTGGATAATGTGGTTCAGCGTGCTTTGATTTTGCAAGGGGGGGCTGAGATTCGAATGGCTGATCTTATGCTTAATCCTGCTGACATTTCCCAGGCGGAAATATCGGAAGTAGAGACCGAATTAGATGATGAAGATTTGGTGGGTCAGTTGGGCGAAGGTATGCGCCAACATGAATTCCAATTAATTATCGATGCGTTGAAAGCAACTCATGGAAGTCGTAAGAATGCTGCTGAAAATTTAGGGATAAGTCCCCGAACCTTGCGCTATAAATTAGCAAAAATGCGTGAGTTAGGCTTAGATTTGGATAAATTGCTCGGTCGTTGATGAATTGTTGGATAATAAAAAATCACTTACAAATCAGCTTGTTGTGGGTTTTCTGGGACTAAGGTCTTAGTTCGGATATACCAAGGTCTAATTCAGGGTATTGCTCTCCCTTCTGTATAAACCTAGGACAGATATTTAACCTCATTTGCGTCTGATAATAAAAAATACCAAAAACATAGACGATCTGAGGGTATTTTATAATTACAACAATCAAGCTAAGGGCATCACGATGAGTGAAAAAATATATCCAGTTAGTCCGGAGATCGCGGCACAGGCGCACATTGATAATGATAAATATCTAGCAATGTACGATCAGTCTGTGAATGATCCAGACTCATTCTGGGGTGAAGCAGGTAAACGCCTAGATTGGTTCAAACCATATACAAAAGTTAAAAATACATCTTTTGATCCACATAATGTTGATATCCGTTGGTTCGAAGATGGTACGTTAAATGCGTCATATAACTGTCTTGATCGTCATTTAGAAACTCGCGGTGATCAGGTTGCTATCATTTGGGAAGGAGATGACCCAAGTGAGTCTGAAAATATTACTTACCGTCAACTACATGAGCGTGTTTGTAAGTTCTCAAATGCGCTTAAAGCGCGTGGCGTTAAAAAAGGCGATGTTGTAACTCTTTACATGCCAATGATCCCTGAAGCTGCTGTTGCGATGCTGGCATGTACACGTATTGGTGCAGTGCATTCAATCGTATTTGGTGGTTTCTCACCAGAAGCGCTTGCAGCACGTATCGAAGGCGCGAACTCTAAAGTCGTTGTTACTTCAAACTACTCCCTACGTGCAGGTAAGTCTGTACCGCTGAAAGCTAATGTTGACAAAGCGCTTGAGCATGAAGCAGCGAAAGCATGCATCGAGAGCGTTATCGTTGTTAAGCGTGTTGATCAAGATGTTGAGTGGAATGACAGCGTTGATGTTTGGTATGAAGACCTAGTAGCTGATGCTTCTGCAGAATGTGCTCCTGAAGAGATGGAAGCTGAAGCGCCAATGTTTATCCTTTACACATCCGGTTCAACGGGTGCGCCAAAAGGTCTTGAGCATACAACCGGCGGCTACATGGTTTACGCTTCTATGACTCATGAATATGCCTTCGATTATAAAGAAGGTGATATCTACTGGTGTACTGCCGATGTGGGTTGGGTTACAGGTCATAGTTATATTGTCTATGGACCACTTGCCAATGGCGGCACCTCATTGATGTTTGAAGGTGTTCCAAGCTACCCAGATAACAGCCGTTTCGGTCGCGTTATTGAAAAGCATAAAGTTAACCAGTTCTACACGGCGCCAACCGCGATTCGTGCCTTGATGCAGCAAGGTGAAGATGTTCTAGGTGATTCCGACCTATCTTCACTACGTATCTTAGGTTCAGTAGGTGAACCGATTAACCCTGAGGCGTGGGAATGGTATTACCGTGTTATTGGTCAGAGCCGTTGCCCAATTGTTGATACGTGGTGGCAGACAGAAACAGGTGGCATGATGATCTTGCCTCTACCTGGTGCTACTGCTGCTAAACCAGGCGCTGCTTCACGTCCATTCTTTGGTGTTCAGCCAGCATTGCTTGATGCGGATGGTAATGAGCTGGAAGGTGCTACCGATGGTAACCTCGTTATTAAAGACTCATGGCCTGGTCAGAGTCGTTCTATTTGGGGTGATCATGAGCGCTTTATTCAGACTTACTTCTCTACGTATAAAGGCTATTACACTACAGGTGATGGTGCGCGTCGTGATGAAGATGGATATTACTGGATCACAGGTCGTGTAGATGACGTAATTAACGTTTCTGGTCACCGTATGGGTACCGCTGAGGTTGAGTCAGCACTTGTTGCGCATCCTGCTGTAGCTGAAGCTGCTGTAGTAGGTTACCCGCATGAAGTTAAGGGTCAGGGTATCTACGTATACGTGACGCTACAGTCCGGCTACGAGCAATCAGATGAGCTACTGAAAGAACTGCGTATGCATGTTCGCTCTGAGATTGGTCCAATTGCTTCGCCTGACTTGATTCAATTTGCACCAGGCATGCCGAAAACTCGTTCTGGTAAAATCATGCGCCGTATCTTACGTAAGATTGCTGAAGATGATTTTGATGCATTAGGTGATACCTCAACACTGGCTGATCCGTCGGTTGTAGATGATCTCATCAATAACCGAATGAACCGTGCTAAGTAATATTTTTTAATATTTAGTCTAAAAACTCTCGTAGGACTCGGAATATCCGAGACTTACGGGAGTTTTTTGTTCTATAGTAGTAGTTAAATCACTGGAAAACCGTTCCATTTACGGTCGGCGTTCGAGTAACAGTTTCTTAAGGGGGAATTGAACGCATGCAGTTAGCTCAAAAAATTATTATTGCAGATGATCATCCACTATTTCGCGCGGCTTTGAAGCAGGCGGTTGCTCAGGCACTGCCCGGCGTCGAGACGATAGAAGCAGATTCTCTACCGGCTGTTCAGGAGGCTGTTGACCAGCATTCTGATGCTGATCTTGTTTTGCTTGATATTCACATGCCAGGCACTAATGGATTCTCAGGTTTGGTTTTTCTTCGTGGTCAAAATCCAGGTATACCTGTGGTTGTAGTTTCCGGAAGTGAACAGCCTCATATTATGAAGCGTGCAATTGATTATGGTGCTTCTGGTTTTATTCCAAAATCTTCTTCTTTAGAAACAATAGCGGATGCGGTTGTTGCAGTATTAAAAGGGGAGGAATGGTTGCCACAGGAGGTTGCAGATAATCTTCCTGATGTAAGTGAGGATGATCAGAAGTTTGCAGTCGCTTTAGCGGCCTTAACGCCGCAGCAATTTCGCGTGTTGACTATGTTGACTGAAGGGTTGTTAAACAAGCAGATTGCTTATGAATTAAATGTTTCAGAAGCAACAATCAAAGCGCATGTAACTGCTATCTTACGTAAATTGGGCGTTCATAGTCGTACTCAGGCGGTCATCGCAGCGCAACGTTTAGGTGTTGAACCGCCTAAAACTGATTTAGAGTAACCTGTAGCTCGTTAATGTTAATAAGGCGCTTGATGCGCCTTTTTTCATGTCTATGTCACAGAGGTAATGTGCTTTAGCTGGCTCGTGCAGTTGCGATGGTTTTGTTAATGATGGCCCTAAGTGCAGCAGGCTTAATCGGTTTAGTGAGTAGTTGAGCACCATTGGCCGCAATCTCCTCTTTCACTGCTTCGGTGCGGTCTGCGGTAATGATAATGGCCGGTACTTTTTTGTTGAGCAGTGGTTGAATATCTTCCAGCGCCATAATGCCGGTTAGTGTTTCTGAAAGATGATAATCTGCCAGAATTATTTCGGGTTGGAAGCCCGCGTTAATTTGTTTTATCGCATCCTCTGTTGATAGTGCTGTATTAACCTCGCATTCCCAACCATTAAGTAAAGCTGACATCCCTTCAAGAATTTTAGGTTCATTATCGATCACTAATGCTTTAATTCCTTTAAGCCCTTTGCTGTGAATCCAGCCGCGTTTTTCCGGTTTAGGTTTGATGGCTTTTGCTGGATCACCTAAAGGTATTTCAATACTAAACACGGTGCCTTTGGTTGGCCATGAGCGAACATTCAGGCTGTGTCCTAGCATGTTAGCAATACGCTCGGTGATGGCTAGCCCTAGCCCTAGACCTTGTACTTGGGAGTGTCTTGGGTTGTCTATTCGCTTGAACTCTTCAAATACCTCGTTGAGTTTATCTTCAGCTATGCCGACACCGGTATCCCATACTTCAATTCTCAGCATGTTATTGTCTCTGCGACAACCCAGTAGAATTTTTCCCTCTTGTGTGTAACGGATAGCGTTGGATAGGAAGTTTTGAATTACACGGCGCAAAAGTTGTTGGTCGGAACGAACAACCTTATTACATGGGACGAAACGAAATTTCAGCCCTTTTTTCTTTGCAACGGCTGTAAATTCTGTATTCAGCGCGTTAAACATATCGCTTAGGCAGAAGTCACTAATTGAAGGAATTAATGCACCGGCATCTAATTTAGATATATCGAGTAAAGCGGTAATTAGCTCTTCTGCCGCAGTTAAAGAACCATTTAGGTTGTCTACAAGCTGACTTGTTTCCTCGCTATGGCTCTGTTGGGCCAGTGCGGAAGTAAATAGACGTGCCGCATTTAAAGGCTGTAATAGGTCATGACTTGCTGAAGCTAAGAAACGTGTCTTGCCTATATTAGCATCATCAGCGTCCGATTTGGCCTGACGTAGTTCATCTTCCATTAGTGAGCGGATTGTATTTTCTTTACGTAGTTCTTTGTTTACTACAGAAAGGGCGTGCGTTCGCTCTCTCACTCTCTGTTCTAAGGTTTCGTTAGTCTCTTTAAGGGCTATTTCTGCTTTACGTCGCTCTGTAATATCTTGATATAAAGAGAAGTAACCTAGTACATCGCCGTAATCACCTATATGTGGAATGTATTTTACTTCTGCGTATCGCTTGCTTCCGTCGGAAGTCGGTAAGGTCGTTTCAAAACGCTGCTGTTTACCTTTTAGTGCTTCGGTAATGTAAGGGCTTCTAAGCTCATATTCTGCTTCAGACATGATTTTATAGCAGGGTTTTCCTGAGATTGAGTTTCGATCTAAGTGGAAGGTCTCTGCATAAGCCTTATTGACAAAAAGATAGCGTCGCTCTGGATCAAGGTATGCAATCAGTACAGGTACATTGTCCGTGTAGATGCGAATATTTTGTTCGCTTTCCCTTAACGCTTCTTCTACATGTTTGTAAGTGGTGATGTCCATGTAGGTGTTAACGTAGCCGCCGTTAGGCATTGGGTTGCCGCGGACTTCTAAGACTGTGCCATTGGGGCGAAAACGCTCGTAACTGTGGCGTTGGCTTGATTTAAGTAAAGATAAACGCTTTTTGACCTGTTCCTCGTTATTACCGGGGCCGTACTCTCCTTTGGTTGCGTTAAAACGAAATACTTCTTCAATTGGGCGTCCAACGCAGATAAGGCCTTCCGGATAATCGAACATCTCTACATAAACTCGATTCCATGCAACAAGTCTCATTTGCTGATCGACAACGCTAATGCCTAAGCTGATATTTTCAATAGTTGATTGCAGCAGTGAACGGTTAAACCGGAGTGCTTGAGAGGCTTCATCAACGATAGTTACCACATCGCCAATGTGCATATCTTTTCCACGCAAGGTGGACGCTAAGACTATGCGTGAAGATGAAGCACCAATCACGCCCGCAAGTAAGCGTTCGGTAAATTGGATTAATTCAGGCGTGGCTTTATCATCAGATAGGGGTGGCTCTTCATCCCGTTGTAGAGCAAAGCCCGTAAATGCATGTTGGGTGCGGCTGATCCCTAGAAAGCGTTCAGTTAGCATTTGTAAATCACCAACAGTGACTTGTCCGTACTGTCTTGAACTTTCGGTTAGATCCTTGTTGTATACGTCAACAAATGCGCTTGCTTGTATGCGGTCCACAAGTCGCGGTGTTGCGTAGCGAGAGATCAGAATATAAAGACTCGTATTAACGAATAGAGACCAGAATACCCCATGGGATAAAACATCTAGGCTATCGAGGTTAAATAGATTGGTTGGTGAAAGCCAAGTGATATTAAATATCCCGTTATTGAGATACTCAGGGCCTAGTAATCCTGCTTCACTAAATGAGGGGAGCACAAGGGTATAAAGCCATAGTATAAATCCGCCAATTAGGCCGGCAATAACCCCATTGCGGGATCCAGATTTCCAGTAAATTCCGCCAATAATCGCTGGTAGAAATTGTGCTGCTGCCACAAATGCAAGTAAGCCGAAAGAAGCTAGCGGGGATTGATCGCCTAGGATTCGATAGTAGAAATAGGCCAAGATCATTAAGCATAAAATGGTGATACGTCGGACACGAAGTAAAAGGGAGCCGATATCTTTGTTATCAGAGAGTCTGAGCCATGAAATACGAAATAAAAGCGGCATGATTATGTCGTTACATACCATTGTGGCTAAGGTAATGCTTGCTACGATAACCATACTGGTGGCCGCGGATAATCCCCCAATAAACGCGAAGGTCGCAAGTTGTTTGTAATCCGCAGCTAAGGGGAGCATAAGTACAAAAGTATCTGCATCAACGTTTGTACCTTCAAAATAGAGCACACCTGCTGTAGAGATGGGTAAAACGAAAGCCGATAGTAAAATCAAATAGACAGGAAATAACCAGCGAGCCAGTTTTAAATGTCCAGCATGTGTATTTTCTACTATGGTGACATGAAATTGACGCGGTAAGCAGATGACGGCCGCGCAGGCGAGAAGTGTCTCTGTTAAAAAACTGCCCTCAAGGAGTGAGGTTGTGTAGTTGTTATTGTTATTTAACTGTAGGGCGATATTGTAAGCAAGGTTGCCAAAACCATCAAAAACTTCAAAGGTTACGAAAATACCAACGGCTATAAATGCTGCGAGTTTTACGATGGATTCGAAAGCTACGGCGAGTACTAAACCTTCATGGTGTTCGGTCGCATCTATCTGTCGCGTACCAAAAAGAATGGCAAATATGGCCATGACAATGGCAACGAAGAGCGCTGTATCGCTCCCTTTACTGATGACCTCTTCTGTTCCCGGTGTTAAGGCGTTGTAGCTAATCGCCACCGCTTTAAGCTGCATGGCTATATAGGGCATAGTGCCGGTAACGGCAATAATGGTTACTAATACAGCTAGGGCTTGGCTTTTACCATAACGAGATGAGATGAAATCAGAGATGGTTGTTATATTTTGTTGTTTGCTGATCAGCACCATTTTTTCAATTAATTGCCAGCCGAAAATAAATACGATGACCGGCCCGAGATAAGTGGCTAAAAACTCCCATCCGTTGGTGCTTGCTCTGCCTACTGCGCCATAAAAGGTCCAAGAAGAGCAGTAGACGGCAAGGGAGAGTGAGTAGATGATCGGTCTACTGGCTGCCCGAGGATTTTTTTGAGCATTTTTGTCACCGTAGTAAGCGATGGCAAAAAGCAAGCCTAGGTAGGCAAGCGATATAAGAATTATCGACCAACCTGAAAGCATAAACACAATTCCTCGGTGAGATTGTCAGGTAGTTAGTTTACTTGTTTTGAGCAGGAACCCAATGTTTACCTGATTTTTGCAGAATAACTAATAGATATGTATCTAAATGACTAATACTTTTGTATAGGTGCTTGTTGTTAATAGGTTTTTTGGTTATGCCCTAGAGTCTGCGGGAAATGGCTAATCAGAGGGAAATTGATAGGTATAAGGATATAACGAGTCGACTAAAGTTTAGCTTTGTTTGGCTGCGGTGTCTGATAGTCTCTACCTGTCTTAAATTTTCACCAATTTTTCAATAACAAAAATAAGGATGGTGTTATGTCAATTAGTAATGAGCAGGCGCAAGCCTACTGGCGCGAAAATTTGCGCATCATTATGACTCACCTTGCGATCTGGTTCGTGGTTTCCTACGGCTGCGCGATCCTGTTCGTTGAACAGCTTAACGAGATTCCGTTTTTCGGTTTCCCATTAGGTTTTTGGTTCGGCCAACAGGGGTCAATCTTCGTATTCGTCATCTTGATCTGGACTTATGTGTTCAGTATGAACAAGCTTGACGAGAAGTATGACGTTCACGAATAACAATAATAATTTCAATTAGGACGGCATTGCTATGAGTCTCGACGTTTTAACTTTTCTCTTTGTAGGTGGCTCCTTTGCGCTATATATCGGTATTGCGATATGGGCGCGCGCAGGATCAACCAAAGAATTCTACGTGGCAGGCGGTGGTGTACCACCAATTGCAAACGGTATGGCGACGGCCGCTGACTGGATGTCTGCAGCTTCGTTTATCTCTCTAGCCGGTTTGGTTTCCTTTATCGGTCGTGATGGTTCAGCTTATTTAATGGGTTGGACTGGTGGTTATGTATTGTTAGCACTGCTGTTAGCGCCTTACCTACGTAAGTTTGGTAAGTTCACAGTACCTGACTTTATCGGTGACCGTTATTACTCGCAAACTGCGCGTGTAATTGCAGTAGCTTGTACAATTGTAATCTCTTTCACTTACGTTGCTGGTCAGATGCGTGGTGTTGGTATCGTGTTCTCTCGTTACCTACACGTTGATATCAACACAGGTGTAATTATCGGTATGGCGATCGTATTCTTCTACGCTGTACTCGGTGGTATGAAAGGTATTACTTATACTCAGGTTGCACAGTACTGCGTACTTATTCTTGCGTTTACTGTACCTGCATTGTTCCTATCTGCTCAGGTTACGGGTCACATCCTTCCTCAGATCGGTTTAGGTGCAACTTTAGATAGTGGAATGTCCGTGCTAGCGACCTTGGACCAACTTTCAGTTGATCTAGGTTTTAGTCAGTATACTAGTGGTACGAAATCTACGATTGATATCTTCTGCTTAACCGTTGCGCTAATGTGCGGTACTGCAGGTCTTCCACATGTAATCGTACGTTTCTTCACGGTTCCTCGTGTTAAGGATGCTCGTATCTCTGCTGGTTATGCATTGATCTTCATTGCGCTTCTTTATACTGCGATTCCTGGTGTTGCTGGTTTTGGTCGTGTAAACCTTATCCAAACACTGAATGGCGCTGATGGTTCGGGTGCTTCTTATGAAGCTCTAAAAACCGATGCTAAGTGGTTCCAGCAGTGGGAAAATACAGGTCTTATCGGTTGGAATGACCGTAACGGTGACGGTAAAGTTCAGTATGCTGCAGGTCCTGCATTTGACGCTAAGAAAGGCAAGCCGGCCTTCACAGAAGAGCGGGGTGAGTATGGGCAGCGTGTAGCCACTAACCCTCTTACTGGTGCTGATTTTGATGCAAATAAACAGCCATTTGCTAACGAAGTATATGTCGACCGAGACATTATGGTGTTGGCTAACCCTGATATTGCGCAGCTTCCTAACTGGGTAATTGCGTTAGTAGCAGCGGGTGCGGTTGCAGCGGCACTATCTACTGCAGCGGGCTTGTTGTTGGTAATTTCAACAGCGATCTCCCATGACTTGATGAAGAAAACTATCAATCCGAATATCAGCGATAAGCAGGAGCTTCTTTATGCTCGTCTAGCTGCGATTGTTGCGATTTGTATTGCCGGTTACTTCGGTATTAACCCGCCAGGCTTTGTTGCTCAAGTTGTAGCCTTGGCGTTTGGTTTGGCGTGTGCTTCAGTATTCCCAGCAATCATTATGGGTATCTTCTGGACTCGTCATAACTCACAAGGTGCGATTGCCGGTATGTTGGTAGGTCTAGTATCTACAATGTGCTACATGTACTACTTCGCATTTGGTAGTGGTACACCTGATCAGTATTTCTTAGGCATCTCTCCAGGTGGCTTCGGTACTGTTGGTGCGGTTCTGCATATTATTGTTGGTTTCGTAGTATCTAGTATGACTGCGGCACCACCAAAAGAAATTCAGGAGATTGTAGCTGATCTGCGTATTCCGCGTGGCGCTGCTGAGGCTCATGATCATTAAGATCGAGTAATCACCTATTAAAGAGGCGCCCAGCGTAGAGTTGGAGCGCCTTTTTTTGTGAATATTGTATAAGGATTTTAGATATGCCTGATTCTTTCAAAATGACAAATCTACCGTTTAGTTTGTTGGATGAAAAAGAGCAAAACACACTGCGCTCTAGCCTAGATATAGGCTATTACCAGAAAGGTGAGGTTATTATGGCTGCTGGTGAGGAGCCTGAAGGTGTGTTTATTATTTTGAAAGGAAGGGTTGGAGAAAGTGAAGTTATTAAGGAGGGGGAAACGAGCCGAGAGCAAATTTTTGTTTATTACACAAATGAAGATTATTTCGGTGGCTGGTCATCAATTCGTGGCAAAGCGATTCATAACTTCATTGCTGAAGAGGAAACTATTTGTCACGTTTTACCAACAAAAACTTTATTGGACTTAATGTCTACTAACAGCCTATTTGCTGATTACTTCCAGCAAAATCTGTCGGCTAAAGCTGAAATTGTTCAGCAGCATGGCAAAGACCAAGATATGGCTGAATTTATGTTGGCTAAAGTATCTGATGGGTTGATTAGGGAACCGTTGGTCATAGTGGAGGGGACCTCTATACGTGAAGCAACCTTGATTATGCGAGAGCATAAATCGGATTGCTTGTTGGTTAGGCGAGGAAGCCGATATGGGATGGTAACGGGAACTGACTTGCTTGATGCGGTCATCGTGAATGAGATGCCGATGGATACAGATCTTGCGGAGATAGCAAGTTACCGCTTAATTACAGTAGAACCTGACGATTATCTATTCAATGCGTTAATTATTATGACCCAGCAGCGTATTGAACGTGTTGTGGTTATGCAGGGATCTGAGATGAGTGGGATTGTAGAGCTCACAGATGTATTAAGCTATTTCTCGAGTCATTCTCATGTTATTGGTTTGAGGATTGAGAGAGCGCAAACGGTTGAAGATCTAAAAGAGGCTGCGCAGGGTTTAGATGATTTAATTAAGGCTTTGGTTTCACATGGCGTTAAAACGCGTTTTGCTATGGATCTTTTAGCCGCCATGAATGGTCGAATAATCGCCAAATTATTCAATATTATCATGCCTTCTGATATGCAGCCGCATGTTTGCCTTTTGGTGATGGGTTCGGAAGGACGTGGTGAACAGATTATGAAAACTGATCAAGATAATGCTGTTATTTATCGAGATGGATTAGTCTGGCCGGAGATGCAGGCGACCTTAAACCGCTTTAGTGAGACTTTGATCGGATTCGGTTTTCCTCCGTGCCCAGGTAATATTATGGTTTCAAACCCTGCTTGGGTTCGTTCATTGGGTGAATGGACTCAGATGTTGAGGGAGTGGGCTGAAAAGTGCGACTGTGAGTCGCAGATGAATTTGGCTATCGCGATAGATGCTAAGCCTGTGGCTGGTAACCCTGCTATATTTAAAGCGAGCCGTAATTGGTTTATGCGTCATTTGCGTAATAATGATGTTTTTTTCTCCCATTTTGCAAAAGCGTCTTTAGAGTTCGATACGCCGCTAACCTTCTTTGGTAATTTAAAAGATAAAGGGCACTTAGATATTAAGAAGGGTGGGATATTTCCTATAGTTCATGGTATTCGGACTATTGCTCTTGAATATCGTATCAAGGTGACAAATACATTTGAGCGAATTGAAGCGTTGGTTGAGCAGGAACAGTTGCAGAAAAAACATGGTAGCGAGCTAGCGGAGGCGCTAAGTTTATTTATTAGTTTAAGGTTAAGGCAGCAAATTAAACGTATAGAGTGTAGTGAAACTGGTCACGACCAAACACCTAACTTAATTGAATTACAGTCGTTAGATAAAATGGAGCGTGATCTGTTACGGGATGCTTTGCATATTGTAAAAGGATTTAAGAAGCATCTTGAGCTGAGATATCACCTCGGGGGTTAGTTGATGATAATACCCAGAGCGGTTAGAAGAATAAAAGAGAAATATGATCACAAAGCGGGTCCGTTCGCCCATCTTTTTGAGTCCTATAATGGTGATGAAATTGTATCGCTGGATTGTGAAACTACAAGTTTGGATGTGAAGCAAGGTGAAATTGTATCTATAGGTGCGGTTAAGATTAGAGGTCGCAAAGTACTTTCGAGTGAGCGGCTAGATATTAAATTAAAGCCACCCAAATCTTTGAGCGGCGATTCCATTAAAATTCATAAAATTCGTGAGAGCGATTTAGCGGAAGGTATCGAGATTGAAGATGCTTTGCAGCAGGTGCTTGAGTTTGTGGGAAATCGTCCTATTTTGGGCTATTACGTGAATTATGATATTCGCATGTTGGATAAGTTTATCAGGCCTCTATATGGCTTTGGTTTACCGAACAAGGCGGTTGAGCTTTCGCACGTCTATCACGATATTATCAAGTGGAAGTCTGTTGGTGGTAATGTTGATTTGCGGTTTGATACTATATCGAAAAAGTTAGATATCCCCATGTTGGAGCGGCATACTGCTATAGGTGATGCTTTGACCGTAGCATTGATGTATGTGCGTCTGAAATACGGCGATCCACCAGAAACGCATTATTAATAGATAATACGTCAAAAGATTAGCGGGCTCATGGCCCGTTTTTTGCTTTATCTCTACCGTGTGCACTCATTTATAGTCTGAATAGACAAAATAATGACATTATTTTGTTATCCTCTATTGATGAAGTGCTAAGTGTGATTATAATGTCAATAAATTGCCGCTTGGTGTTGGTATGATAGAAAGAGCAGATATAAATAGCGTTCTTATGCAGATGCGGACGATTAAAGCGCAGGTCCAAGCCCCTTCTTCCGATATGGCGGATATTGCGCCGGAAGGTTTGAAGGAAAATGGTGTTGTAGGGCGGACGTCGTTTGGAGATATCTTAAAAAATGCCGTTGATGGTGTGCATGATACTCAGGTAAGTGCCAAAAAGTTGGCGGTTGCGTACGAGCAAGGTGATTCGAGTATCGATTTACCGCAAGTAATGATTGCGGCTGAGAAGGCGTCTGTATCTTTTCAAGCTATGACCCAGGTACGTAATCGCTTGGTGTCAGCTTATGAAGATATTATGAAAATGCCGATCTAATAAAAAATAGAAATTCAAGGTGAGTGGCTGTGGCTGGTGGTTCTGAAACGTTAAGTGGAAACCCAATGCAAGGTTTTAATAAGCTAGGTATTGTACGTCAACTCGGTTTGATGGTTGGGTTGGCTGCCAGTGTCGCTATAGGCTTTGCTGTTGTTCTATGGTCTCAAAAGCCTGAGCAGCGAGTTCTCTTTAGTAACCTCTCTTTTTCTGATGCGAATCAGATTATCGAACAACTTCGTTTATACAATGTCCCCTATAATTTTGATGCGGATGGTCGGGCTATACTGGTGCCTGATGAATATGTTCATCAAGCACGTTTAAAACTTGCGGCTGAAGGTTTTACTGCAGATAAAACTGTAGGCTTCGAGATTATGGATAAAGAGCAAAGTCTCGGTACCAGTCAGTTTATGGAAACGACAAGGTATAGACGAGGCTTAGAGGGTGAGCTGGCGCGCACAATCGCTAGTATGACGGCCGTTCGAAATGCTCGGGTGCATTTAGCTATACCTAAAGATACGGTGTTTATTCGCGACACTCGTAAGCCTACAGCCTCAGTTTTCTTAGAGCTTTTTTCTGGTCGAGCTCTCGAACGGGATCAAGTTGCATCAATTGCTAATTTAGTTGCTTCAAGTATTCCTGCTCTTAATGTTAAAGATGTAACAGTGGTTGATCAGCAGGGCCGTTTGCTGAATATGCGCGACAAAGACGTTAATGTCGTTTTAGCAGCGAAGCAGCTTGAATATACACGAAGCCTAGAAGGAACTTTGCTCAATAGGGTTAATAGTATTCTGCAGCCCGTTGTGGGGGCGGGGCGTTTCCGTGCTGAAGTATCTGCTGATGTGGACTTTACAGCGGTTGAGCAAACGGATGAACTTTATAATCCGGATCTGCCAGCGTTGCGTAGTGAGCAAACGATGGATGAATCTCGTGTTAGCGGAAGTGCACCTGTTGGGGTGCCTGGTGCATTATCTAATCAGCCGCCAGGGCCAAGTAGTGTTCCTGAACAAGTAGGGTCGGGTGACAGTGCTGCGGCGGGAGGTGGATCTCCAGGTTCCGCTCGTAAGCAGGCGACTCGAAACTATGAGTTGGATAGAACGATCAGTTATACCAAGCATCAACAAGGACGTGTTAGACGTTTAACTGTAGCGGTTGTGGTAGATGATTTGTCTAGCGTGGACCCTGCAAGCGGTGATGCGATCAGGGCGCCTTGGGATCAGAATGAATTGGAGCGCTTACGTATACTTGTCCAAGATGCTGTAGGTTTTTCTGCCTTGCGTGGCGATAGTGTTAATGTTGTGAATACTCCCTTTGTCGCTGAAGAACCTATAGTGACAGAAGATATTCCGATCTGGAAAGAAGATTGGATCTGGGATATCGCTAAGCAAGCAATGGCTGTTATTTTTGTTCTGGTTTTGGTTTTTGGTATTTTAAGGCCAATTTTGCGTAACTTGGCGACAGCAGGTACCGCTGGCAATGTTGCTGGTTTGGGTGCTGCGGGTGATGTGAGTGCTGAGTTGGCTGGGTTAGATGGCGCTGACTTTTCGTCTGATTCTGTGACCTTTGGCAGTGATGATGAATTACTACCTACCCCCAATGAAAGTTTTGATTATCAGTTAAATGCTATTCGTAGTATGGTGGCCGAAGATCCTGCGAGAGTAGCGCAGGCAGTTAAACAATGGGTAGGTGATAATGAGTGACGGAGCGGATCAGGGGGGGCGTGAAATTGATAAGGCCGCCATCCTGCTGATTAGCTTGGGTGAAACTGACGCTGCAGAAATTCTCAAACATATGGGCCCTAAAGAGGTTCAAATGATTGGAGAGGCGATGGCACAGTTAAATAATGTTCCTCAGACAAAAGTAGAATCGGTTGTAGGTGACTTTATGGGATTGGTTAGCGACCAAACCGGTATAGGCATTAATAACGATATCTATATTCGCTCTATGCTTAATCAGGCGTTAGGTGAAGAAAAAGCTAAAACTCTCCTTGATCGTATTCTTATGAGCACCAATACGTCTGGCCTTGATACGTTGCGCTGGATGGAGCCTCGACAAATCGCAGAAATTATTCGTTATGAGCATCCACAGATTCAGGCGGTGGTTGTAGCTTATCTTGAAGCTGATGTGGCGGCGGGTGTTTTAGGGTGTTTCGATGAAAAGCAACGCCTTGATATTCTTATGCGCGTTGCTGCTTTGGATCGTATTCAGCCGCAAGCGTTACAGGAATTGAATGACATATTGGAGCGTCAATTTGCTGGCGCAGGCGGTGCGAGCACTGCTACCTTGGGCGGTGTAAAATCAGCCGCGAATATCATGAACTTTATTGACTCTAATATAGAAGTTGAGTTGATGGAGAGTATTAAAGAATCGGATGAATATCTGGCGTCTAGTATCTCTGACCTCATGTTTGTTTTCGATAATCTGCTTGATGTTGAAGATATGGGTATTCAAGCTATCTTGCGTGAAGTGTCGACGGATGTGCTAGTTATTGCGTTGAAAGGTGCCGATGTGGCCTTACAGGATAAAATTTTCAGAAATATGTCTAAGCGTGCTGCTGAATTGCTTAAAGATGATCTTG
This sequence comes from Neptuniibacter marinus, assembly GCF_965223595.1. NCBI lineage: Bacteria > Pseudomonadati > Pseudomonadota > Gammaproteobacteria > Oceanospirillales > Oceanospirillaceae > Neptuniibacter > Neptuniibacter marinus. The sequence continues at coordinate 674,060 of NZ_OZ245004.1, forward strand.
AGGCGAAAGGTCCTGTACGGGTTAGTGAGGTCGAAGGCGCACAGAAAGAGGTGCTTACCATTGCACGCAGACTTGCCGATGATGGTGAAATTATCCTTGGCGGTGGTGGCGAGGCGATGGTGTAATTGATATATGTCTAACGAAACTAAGGCGTATAAACGTATTAGGGCTGAAGATGTGCGTGATGCTCAAAGCTGGACTTTACCTCAAATGGGAAAGTCTTCTGCGGCCGCTACTGCGCTTCAGCATAAAACAATTGCCGAAGTTACCGTTGTTGATGAAGTTATTGCTGCAGAAAAAATTACTGTTGCTGAGCTTGAAGCTATCCGGGAAACTGCGCGTATTGAAGGTCTCGCGGCGGGTTTAGAAGAGGGGCGTAGTCAAGGTCAAGAGGAAGGACATACAGCAGGTTTAGTTGCGGGACGAGAAATTGGTTACAAAGAGGGTTTTCAGCAGGGAGAGTCAGAAGTTGAAAGGCTTCAAGCACTGCTAAAAGGTCTGTTGTCTGAATTACAAACTCCACTGGATGAATCGACCGCAGCTATCGAAGAAGAGCTAGTGAAACTTGTTGTTTTATTAGCTGAAAAAACAGTAGGTGCTGAACTGCTATCAAGAAAGGATTTGCTTTTATCTTCTATCCGAGAAGGCTTACAGCAGCTGCCTGAACCCATAACGACAGTGCTTCTAAAAGTGAATCCAGACGATTCTGAGTTTATTGAGCAATCACTGCTTCTGCCGGGTGGCTCTATTGTTGTAGAGGCTTCCTCTGATATAGCGGTTGGTGGGTTTCACCTTGAAACTGAAAATACTTTGATTCAAGATGAAGTTGAAACACGTTTTGCCAAAGTTGTAGGGCAATTCTATAACAATCTAAAACATGATGCTGCTGGCGATCATGAGTAAGCTTCTAGAAAAACTATCCCGTTATTCTCAATACCGAATAGATCCTCCTTGCCCGCGTGTAGAGGGGCGCATCACGCGTATGATCGGCTTGACGATCGAGGCTGTCGGTATTAAGTGTGCTGTGGGGGCATGCTGTTTTATTGAGTTATCCAAAACAAATAAAGTTGAGGCTGAGGTGGTGGGGTTTTCTGGAGACCGCATTTATTTGATGCCTTTATATCCAATCGATGGATTACAGTCTGGAACACGGGTTATAGCGTCTTCTGAATCTGGAAAAGTCCCTGTTGGGATGAATCTTCTTGGTCGAATATTAAACGGTGTGGGTAAGCCCATCGATGGTAAAGGGTCTTTGCAGCCGGAAGCTGAAACGGATTTAGCTGGCGAGATTATTAATCCCCTTTTGCGAGAGCCAATAAAGCAACCTCTTGATGTAGGTATCCGAACAATTAATGGCTTGTTGACGGTCGGACGTGGCCAGCGAATGGGTCTGTTTGCTGGTAGTGGTGTCGGTAAATCCGTATTGCTAGGGATGATGACGCGTTTTACTGAGGCAGACATTATTGTTGTAGGTCTGATCGGTGAGCGAGGAAGGGAAGTTAAAGAGTTTATTGAGCATAGCTTAGGTGAAGAAGGCCTGAAACGCTCGGTTGTGGTGGCTTCGCCTGCTGATGATTCACCTCTTATGAGACTTCGGGCTTCGCAATTATCGACACGTATAGCTGAGTATTTTCGCGATCAAGGGAAAAATGTACTTTTGCTGATGGATTCTCTAACCCGTTATGCTCAAGCTCAACGTGAAATAGCCCTGGCTGTTGGTGAACCACCTGCAACTAAAGGTTATCCACCATCTGTATTTGCTAAGATCCCTAAATTGGTTGAACGAGCGGGTAATGGTGAAGAGGGTAGTGGTTCTATTACCGCGTTTTATACGGTATTGACTGAAGGGGATGATCAGCAAGACCCTGTAGCTGATTCGGCACGTGCGATTTTGGATGGGCATATTGTTCTATCGCGTCGTTTGGCTGAGCAGGGGCATTATCCCGCAATTGATATTGAGGCCTCAATTAGTCGTGCGATGCCACAGATTGTTGAGGTGGATCATCTGAAAATGGCAATGCGATTTAAACAGCTATACTCTAAGTATCATCAAAACGAGGATCTTATTAATGTAGGGGCTTATGTTAAGGGAAGTGATCCTGATACTGATTTTGTTATAGAAAATTTACCTTCAATTAGCGCTTATCTGTGTCAGAGTATGGATGAGTCCTTTGCGCTAAAAGAATCTATGCAGCAGATGATTATGGTTATCTCTACACCACCACAAGCGGAGTTAAACCAGCAAATACGTCGTCCAGCAAATAATGGCTTGCAGAAATGAGTAAACGTTCAAAGCGGTTGCAGTTAGTTCTTGATCTTGCCGAGAGAAAAAAGAAACAGGCGGATCAGTTTCTTGCGGCTAGTCGTCAGCGAGTTGAACAAGATAAGAAAACTATGGGGCAGTTGGATCAATATTTAGCTGAATACCATCAAAATTATCTGGGGGTCAATGCGGAAGGCTGTACCGGTGCACAATTGCATGCACAGCAAGCTTTTATGCAGAAGATACAAGATGCCAAAGATGCTCAGACCAATGCCATGGCTCAGAATCTAAAAGAGCTTGAGGCGGTTGAGCAACATTGGAAAACTTCATATGCACGTATGAAGGGCATGCAAAAACTGACGGATAAAGCGCTCAAGGCTGAAATGCAAGCAGAGGAAAAAGCTTTGCAAAAGCAGATAGATGAGCGTGCTCAAGTAATGAAAAACTCCTTCCTATAATCTTGGCCCCTTTTTTGCTTTTGTTGTACTAGGCAAATTCATAGGAGCCTAGAATGAGCGAGCAAATATCAATGTCCACAGGTAGTGGGCTATTAACTTTAAATCTATCAGTATCGTCACAAAGTGGCTCTTCGCTAGCTCCTGGTGGTGCTTTGTTTAGTGGTTTTGGTTCAGTGTTGAGTCAATTGCCAGGGCAAGAAGCTGGACTTGCTAGCGGCGCTTTCTTGCCGCAATCGGGTGGTAGCTTGCCGCAAGTTAGTGATAATGGTTTGCTTCCTGAAATTTCACTGGAGCAGAAGATGCTCTACATTGCTCAGATGTTAGAGCAACAATACGGTGAAGGTGCTGAACTTCCGACTGAGCTTCCGACTGAAGTTGCTGAAGAGCTTGCCAGTGCATTGAAACAGTTTGCTGAGCAGCGTTCAAAGATAGATGAGAAAGCTACAACCACAGATTCTGATATCGCGCCGATCGATGTGGATGAGGGCTTAGCTACCGCGACCGTTGTCGGTCCCCCAATACTTTTATCTGATCTTGAAGAAAGCATTCGTAATGGTGCGCTTTCTGAATCCCTTAAAGCTGTCTTTGATAAGGTTATGGTGGCTAGCGATAAAGTTGCTTTATCCGATGACGTTGATGTGACAGTGCTGCAAAATGGTGTGCTTACCAAGTTAATGGGTAATGCAGAGGATGTTCTAGCATTAGAGCGTGGGTCCAATGCGGAAGAGGCGAAAGCTATAGATGCTCTAACTGTAGCTATGCTCGCAAGTTTAACTAGGGATGAAAAAACAGCAGTATTGGAAGCGCAAAATGCGAGGATGAGTTCGCCTGAGGTAGGCTTATCCGCACAGATACGTGTAACTGAGGGCGCTGCTAAAGTTAACCCTGCTATAATCGCTTCGCCGTTCCCCTCAAAATCAACCAATGAAAGAGTACCTAGCGCTGAGGCTTCTTTGTCGATCGATGATGGGCTTGATACGATGTTGCATTCTGGTGTGAAAAGGGATAATTCTATCGTAGGGCGCAGTTCAGATAAAGTTGATTTAATGAGCTTAAACGCGCAAAAAGAGGTAGCTGCGGAATTGGCTGTCAAGCCTGAGTTGTCGACAAAAACTGTGTCGGGAGGAGTATTGCCTGAAAAATTTGAATCAGCTTTAGAGTTGTCAAAACAGTTATTGCAGAAGGTGACAGCGAATGAAAAGGCTGTTGATAATAACTTTAGTCAACGGATGGAAACATTAGTACAGGCGCAGACCCAGCCGACAGCCGGTGTTATTCAGCCGACACAGGCTCAAAAGGTGGTGTCTGATGGTCAAAACCTTATGATGCCGCAGCAAGTTCAGATCAATACACCCGCATGGAAAAACGCATTGGGTGAACGCGCTATTATGGTTTCGACGCAGAATCTAAATGTAGCTAATATTCAGCTAGATCCTCCAGAGCTAGGCTCTTTAAGTGTCAGAGTGCACATGAATCAAGATCAGCAAGTCAGTCTTAATTTTACCTCGCCTCATGCGCATGTTCGTGATGCTGTTGAACAGAGCTTGCCAAGGCTCCGCGAGATGTTTGCTGAGCAAGGTTTGTCTTTGCAAGATTCATCTGTGGCCGATCAGTCTGCGGATCAGCAACATAGAGAGCAGTTTGCTGAGCAGGGTGAAACAGGTAATTCAGGAAGCTCATATATGGAATCAGGAGAAGCGGGTAGTGAAGAGCCGCTTGCTCAAGTGGAGTCTAAGCCGATGTCGTTGGTTGATTACTATGCTTAGATCGCTTTCGTTGATGATTATTGAATAGCTAGGCGACCTGTAAATTATCGTAGAATGCTTTTTGAAACTAGGCTACTAGCTTGTTGTTTATCATCTGATCGGTTTTGGGTGATTGATATACCTGCTTATTTTCGTTTTTCTTGTAATGGCACTTCGGCTTCTTGTTCGACGTTTACTATAAAAACAGTAGTTTTTGTGGTTCTTGATCTTCAGCCTTAAAAACCTTTGACTTCACGGTCGTGCAGGTTCGAATCCGACCCTAGGTATCATATAAAACGGGCGTTTACGTAAGTAAGTGCCTTTTTTCTCTAAACCGCTTGTACCGTAACCATTTTCCTTTACCCGTGCATTCTCCACATATTGCCCCAAATGTTTAGGTGCAATATGAGCATATTTTTCAACCATTGCTAGGGTCTTCCAGCCACCTAGATCTTTAAGTACATAGAGATGGGTTACATTTTGGACATGCTGAGATGTCCACGTATGGCGTAAATCATTCCAACGAAAATTTTCAATTCCGGCCATAACTAAAAGCAGTGTATGTATCTGGTGGAGTTGAATGGAGTAACGACGACAAAGACTCTTACACCTACGCTAGATTCCGCGGGAAGAAAGCTTGTATAGGTTTCTGTATAAAAAGGTAATTAAACAGAAAACAAAAATGTTATTTAATACGGCTAGACAATGTTTGAGTTGTTAGCAGCTATCTGTGTCTCTATTTCAGTTCTTATTCTCTTAAAATCAATAGGTTTTCTCAGAACGCAAATATGATTAATGTGATGTATGTTTTCTGTAATTTCATTTTCTGATAGCCCTGAGACTACGATTACCTTCATCTTAGATAACAGTTTGTTTTTTAAGAGTGTGGCAATAATTTGAAATCCATCGACACTAGGTAGAGATAAGTCAAGAATTAAAACATCAGGTTTGAATGAGCCAATTTTGATTAGGCCATCATAGCCATCCTGACATAACTCAAGGTTAATTGGTAATCCCCAGCTTGTGATGTTTATGTTATATAGGTTTAAAAGCATTGAATTATCTTCAATAACCATAACTTTACAGCTACTAGCAGCTTCACTTGGATCGAACTGTTCATTTTCCAGATCTTTTTGGTTTGCAAGTAGTTTATTAACAGTATCTTGAGTGAACCGTCTATGTCCGCCAGCTGTTTTTCTAAATTCTATTTTTCCTGACTCGCTCCATAATTGAACCGTCCTTTGTGTAACGCCTAATATTTTAGCGATGTCTTTTGTTGTGTACTCAGTAGCTGTCATTAGTGATACCTAAGGTTAGTTATATCTCCGACCATTATATACAATACTTTTGATATTTTGATTGATTGACATCTACTATTAATTGGTTTGGTTTATTTTATTCTTCATTAAGATAATGTCTTTCTGAATACTGATAAAACATTCAGCTAGTTCAGGGTCAAAATGTTGGCTTTTTTCATTTTTTATTAAGTTGAAGGCCTCAGTATCAGAGTAGGCTGGCTTATAACATCGCTCCATAGTTAATGCATCATAAAAATCTGCTATAGAGACTATTCTCGCACTAAGTGGAATCTCCTTTCCTTTTAATCCATAAGGATAGCCTGTGCCATTATATTTTTCGTGATGACTTAGTGCTATTTCGGCGGCAAGTTTAACTACTGGAACATCTGAATCACCTAAAATATCAGCGCCGAACTCTGGATGTTTACGCATGATTTCCCATTCAGAAGCGTCTAATTTCCCTTTCTTTTTCAGAATTGAATCTGGAATGCCCATTTTGCCTATATCATGCATAGGGCTTGCGATACGAATTAATTCGCAGAATTCGTTAGGCATACCAAATGCTCTTGCAAGCATTTCAGAGAACTTGGACATTCGAGTAAGATGAATGCCCGTGTCATCATCCTTAAACTCAGCAGCTCTAGCTAGCCTAGTTAACGTATTGAGGTGAGCATTATATAGATCCTTGTATGTCTGATCGCGCTCTTTTAACAGTGTATTGAAATCTTTCACATACAATAAAAATTGAGGATCTTACTTGCTATATTCTCTTGAATTAGTGGGCATATGCTGGTTATTCATTATGATACGGTAACCGATTGGATGCTATTGAGGAGGCTAAGAGGACTGAATGGTTTTACAAAATAGGCATCAGCCCCAGCTTGTCCACCGGCTTCTAAGTCAACTTTTTGCCCTTTTGCTGAGAGAATGATTACTCTTATATGAGATAAGTTAGGATCGGATTTTATTTCTCTACAAACATCAAGTCCGCTTAATTCACCTGGCATCATAATATCCAGCAAAACAATTCCCGGCTTAATTGCTTTTATGAGTTGAAGAGCTTCCTGTCCATTCTCAGCCTCATGAAGCTTATAGTGACTAAAAGTTAAGGTCATTTTAACTAGTTCACGTAGTTGCCAATTATCATCGACAATTAATATACTTTTATCGGTGCTCATTGGTTAGTTTCCTTTTCCATTTTTAGTTTTAACAGCCCAATCTCATGGGCAAACACCCTACTCTGCTCATGCATCATATCTTTTTCATCTTGTTTGGGAGGGTATGTAGGGAGCTTGATAATAATGCCGGGAGAAAGATCCTGGTTTAGGACTGCAAGATACCCATGTAGCCGTTTAATAAGGTACCTCGCAAGTGGAATGTTGTGTGATTTCCTATCATTGGTTTGTTTGTGAGTGTTTTGTGTTAAGCCCTTAAATATTTTCTTCATCGTGAAATTCTGATGGAGGTGGGCTATCGAACTATTTCTAGCAGTGATATGTAAAGAGATGTAATGACAACTTTGGTCTACAGTAACGGCTATATTAAATGTAGAGTCTTTATTAAAAATCAGATGATTTAAACAGTCACTTAGAATTATTTTAAACCAGTCAGGGTGACAAGAAATAAGTAGAGAATCAATTTTAGATACGCCATAAACATTTAGTTCTACATTTTTTGATAAAAGAGGAAGCTCGGACTGACAATCTACAGAACCTAGCACTTCTACTAGTAACTCTGGTTTTTTTGGTTCCGATAAGAAGATTGCATTCATCATCAGGTTTAGCTTTTTTTTGAGGTTATGAGCTTCATTCAGTAATTGGTAATCTGAGTCGGGAATTTTTGAGATGAAAAAAGTCGAAAAAAGATCAACTTCATCATTGAATAAATCGTGAAGTTGATTACTTATAGAGTTAAAGTTTTTGGGGTTCTTATTGAATTGAAATTGATCGTTATCAATTTCAGATGGCTGAATACACATGGCCACAATATAAAGTGAATAAAGTTTACTGACGGTTATCAGATATTTAGCGTTAGACGATGTTTGAATGTTGAAACTGTAAGGTGTAAGAATTTGCTCATTTATAACAAGCGATAACATGTCGCCAAGTTGGCCTATACCTATCGTGTCAACATGAGTTCCCTTTATCAGCTCGGATGCAGGTTGATTGAAATAATTTACTTTACCTACTTGATTGATGATCAGTATTGCATCTGCTAGGGCATCAAAAACTTTTGTAAGACTCATAAATCACCTTAATTATATTGTTCCTGATTGATAACGCAGCGGATAGTAACTATATTATAAAATAGAAAAAATGGAATAAAAGTGATAATTTCGTAATTTTCTATTAATAGCACCAGGAAAGCTGTTATCTTGTTGATTTTAAATGATTAATAATTTTTTATTATGTTTTTAATGTTTTTTTGGTCAAGTTTTGATTGAGTTTTGTGTTGACAATTTCCGATATGTAATTAAAAATAAAGAGAATTTATAAGAAATAGTTTCCGGATTTTCGAATAAAGAGGCCAAAAATGGATGTTAAATACAAACTATTGACTGTTAGCTTGCTCGTATCGCTTGTGAGCGCTTGTTCTGGGAGTGGCGGAAAAAATATTAGAAGTTCGTCCTCAGGTCCAGATGGCAATGAACCTGACCCCCCTAAAGAGATGACTTCAAGTACTTTTGTTGAAAAAACGGTTGAAGACTCAAGTGATGTGACGGGCGAAGCAGGGAAGACCATTGAGGTTCTTGGTGCAACTATAAGCCAGACTGAGCTCCCTGTATTAGGAACCGTTACTGATGGCGCTGGAAATGTAGTTTCATCTATAGGTGAAGGCGTCACTGATCTGTCTAATGGCCTCGATAATGGTGTAGGTAATATTTCGGAAAATGATAATGCATTAGGAACAACAATTGCCGGAGCCACAGGGCTAGTATCTAAAACAGGAAACGTTGTAAGTGAGACAGGGACAATAGTGGCTTCGCTCGAAACGTTACCCGTATTAGCACAGCTTGATGAGGCGAGCGGAGTTTTGACAACAGTTGGTGGAACGTTGGATAGCCTAAGCCTAAAAGTAACCAGCATTGGTGATTATCTAACATTAGCCTTTGTTGGAGAAGGTGGTGCTGCTAGTTCTTTGACGCAGAATCTAACTGCAGTTGTACGTCCGTTAATTATAAATGTCGATGGTGTTATTAAAAATGTTGGTCAGGCTATCGTTATTACGCCTGCTGTAACAGGTTTAATAGAAAATGTTGGTGCAGGCGTAGTTGTTCTTGGTGAGAGCTTTGACAAGCAAGATAATATTGTCCTAGCTAGCGCTGGAGGTGTAGTGAAAGGTGTTGGGCAGCTACTTGTACAGGTAGATGGTAACCTTGCCATAGATGCTGAGGAATCAGATGCGGTTGGCTTAAACGCTTTTGCTCTTACAGGTTTACTTGCTGATAACGATTCAGGTGACTTACTCAACCAGTTGTTAGGTAACGGTTTATTACTTGGTGAAACTAGTTTGCTCGCAGAACTTATTAATCAAGATCAGCCGCTCCTTGCTAGTTTGACTCAAGTATTAGATGGGTTGACTGGAGGTTCATTGGGTCTTTTAGGATCTAACGGTGGTGGACTGCTTAACACAGTCGGCGGCGTTACTGGAAGTCTGACAGGCTCTGAAGATGACGGACTTGTAGGCGGTGTACTTAATACAGTCGGAGGTGTTGCTGGTGGTCTGACAGGCTCTGAGGGTGATGGACTTGTAGGCGGTGTGCTTAACAAAGTCGGCGGCGTTACTGACGGTGGTCTGACAGGCTCTGAAGGTGATGGGCTTGTAGGCGGCCTACTTAATACGGTCGGCGGTGTTACTGGCGGTGGTCTGACAGGCTCTGAAGGTGACGGACTTGTAGGCGGTGTACTTAATACAGTCGGAGGAGTTGTTGGAGGTCTGGCAGGATCTGAAGATACAGGACTTGTAGGTGGTGCTCTTGGCGATTTAATAAATCGTTAAAGGAAAGGACGTAGATCGGACCCAGCAATTTTATATTGAAATTGCTGGGTATTATATTTTCAATGATTTGGGATGTATGGACGCAATGATAAGAGGTTTTAAAAATTTCTGGGTAGTTACAGTTGTTCAAGTTGTTTTTTTTTTTCAAATCGAAGTGCTGTATGCAAGTGAACCTCCAGTTATAGTTGACACAGTCTTCGAGAGAAAACCTCAAATTCAACAACAGTCTACAGAGCTTCCTGATTTACAAACACGTACGGAATCGTTGAGTAGCGGTTCGTCTATAGTAATAAAAAATATTGAGATACAAGGTGGAACAGTCTTTAGTTTAGAGCAAGTGTCTGACTGGCTTCAGCCAATTATAGGGAAAGAAGCTAAGCGTGAGTTGTTAATTGAAGTTCTTAACAATATTACAACCGCGTACTCTAAGTCTGGTTTTCCTCTCTCGTATGCCTCAATTCCTTCAGGACAAGATTTATCATCAGGAAAAATAATAATTCGCCTGGTGGAGGGGTATGTTGCTAGATCGGAGGTGGAAGTGGACAGTAAGCGTATAGAAGATCGCATAGAACGATACGTTACTCGTATGATGCAGGAAAGACCTTTATCAAAGAAAACATTTGAACGCTACGTCTCATTAATTGAGGCTACACCAGGATATAAATTCCACATCAATGTTCCTAAGCCAATGTCTGCAACTGGCGCTACGACCATTCGAGTTGAACAAGTTGAGAAAGAATTAATACAGCCTAGTTTAGCTTTAGATAACTCTGATTCCAATAGAATACTGGCTTCTGTCGGTGTGAATTCAAGTACTTCATATGCTGATCAATTGACTATCGCAGGTCTTTTTTCTAATGATGTAGACAAGTTTTATTCAGCAACCTATTCGCAATTCATTAATGATGATGGTTTAACAGTTCAGTTAGGCGCAAGGTATTATAAATCGGACGAGACGGATCGCTTTTCCGTTGTAGATATACCGATGGATTACTTCGAGAGTAAAACTCGTGAAGAATATAGTATAGGGTTAAGTTACCCGCTAGAACTGAGTCAAACTCATGCTTGGTGGGTTGGTAGTAAAATTCATCATTTTGATGAAGCGTCAGTTTTTAAGTTAAGGTCACAGAGCTCTTTTGCTCAAATTAATAAAGATTTGAAATACTCTGCTGTTGAGGCGTATACCAGTTTGCTAATCAATACTAGCAAGAGTGTCCGTCAAGCCAGTGTTGCACTTAAGCAAGGTGTAGATTTAGGTGCTAACCAGAATGAGCTTGGGGACAGCAGTGTAACAGTATCTGGTGCTGAAAACCTTTATTTTACATATCTGACTACAGAGTTGTTTTGGCGCTCACGAGTCGCTAAGAAGTGGCAGATACAAACTAGGCTACATGGGCAGTGGACTGATGATATTCTACCTTCAGCAGAGCAAGATCGATACGGTAATATTCTTTTTGCAAGAGGCTATCCTGAAGGTCAGGCGCAAGGTGATAGAGGATATGCTGGCGAAGTCGAACTTCGATATATACACCCACTAAATACAACATTCATTAAGCAGATCGAGCCTTATTTTATTGTCGATGCTGCTCGTACCCACCTTCTATCAAATGGAAATCGGTCATCATTATCTTCTTCTTCTGTCGGTATCGCTTTTACTGATAATCGTTACTATGGGTTGAGTATGGAATATTCTGTTCCAACTGGAGATCTGCCGATAGATTCGAACCGTCGGAGTGGGGTTGTGAACCTTAGGGTGCAATGGCAATTATGATCAAAAAACGTTTGCTTAAGACAAGTGAAGAGGTAAACTTCGCTTTCTACAAGGAGTTGTTAAAGGGATATAGGATGTTTCGAAAGTATTTTAGTATTGCATTGTTGCTGGCGTTGCATTCAGCAAATGTTAAGGCAGATGAAAATTACTTAAACGTTGGTATTGAGCCTAAAAATGATGCCGTCCTAGTAGCTGAAAAGTGGATTCCAATCCTGCAGGATTTATCTGATTTAATGGGTGTAGCCCTTCGCTTTAAAACAGCGCCTGATGTTCTCAGCTTTAATCGTTCATTAAGTGATGGTGAGTATGATCTTATTATCAGTTCATTTTACTTAAACACAATATTTACTGCAAAATACCACCTAGAGGAGGTCGGAAAACTCAAGCTGAAAGGTAATAATGAAGCCTTGGTCCTTATTGGAAATAATCAGCAACTCTCAAAAAACAATCATCAACGAGTAATAGTTGGTATCAGTAAAGATAATCAGCATAATGATTTGAGTTCTATTTTGGATCACTTTGATAAACTGCATCAACAATTCATTTTGGTGGCTTTTGAAAATGATAGTCAAGTTATTGAAGCGGTCCAAGAAGGCTTACAGGATTATGGCATCGTAAATTATGATGAGAAAATATATGCTGCTACTGAGTGGGACGGTTTCAAGATGTATGGCTTAAATGATGAAAATGAAACATTCTACCTGAGTGCTAAGCCCGAGCTTAGTCAAAATTTATTGAATCGTTTACGTAATGTTCTTGTAAGTATTGAAAAAAAAACACATTGGACTAGCGTCCATGGCATTAGTCATTCAGATGTTATTTCCGGGAAATTTCTTGCATATAACATGTCTATAGAATTACGTCCTTGAGTTTTTCCTGTGTGGCTTAAATTTGACGTGTATAAAAAATCTTTTATACACAAAGTAGCTATGTTTTCAATTTTGACCTCAGTAGTGGTCATGTCCACATTGTATTATTACACTTCATTAATGATGCAACAGACTCTTAATACTGAGTATGAAAATTATTCAAAAAATTTTGAGGCATATCTGCAAGATATACTCTTACCGCTTATCGTTGCGAATGATAGAAAGTCAATTAATCATATTTTAAACTCTTTGATGAGCCTAGATATAATCGAAAGTATGAAGGTTCAGACATTTGATGATGTTATTTTTGAACGTGATAAAAATCGGTTAGTGTCATCTAAAGAATTAGAATCGAAAGTATTCCCCCTTGTTACATCGTTTGAAATTTTAGGCATGACTGTGGGTCAGCTTAAGGCGAATCTCTACTTAAAAGAAAGAGATTTACGCTTTAAAGACACACTCTATGCCTTGTTATTTGCGAATGCTATTGCCGCCTTACTTATTATTATAGCGATTATTCTTTTGTTAGTGAGTATAAAAAAGAAATTAAGTTTATTTGAGGCTGCAACAAGATCTATAACTACGAATCACATCCCTGAGGCTATACAGATTCAAGGCCGAGATGAGTTCTCTCAGATGGCCTTAACGTTTAATTCAATGTTGTGGCAACTTAGAGAAAAATATGTCGCAATGGATATGTCACCAGATGGTATCTTGATAGTGAATAATGTTGAGAGAATAACTTATATCAACACAAAATTATCTCAGTTATTATCACTTGATTCGTCTTTAAGAGCTTATCTATCTTTAAGTGGTTTTAATTTAATATTACGAAGGGAGTTGAACTTAGCAGAATCAACTGTTGACGGTCTTAATAAAGATTTTGAAGAGGCTGTACTTGTTTTAAATGATAAGCGACATACTACTTTTAGGTGTCATGTTAAACTTTACCAACATCAAGATGGTGAAGGTTATTCGAAAGTTTATTATTTTGTGGACATTACACACGAAAAGAAAATCGAACATTTAAAGAGTGAATTTTTAAATACAGCAGCTCATGAGCTTAGAACCCCTCTTGCTGGTATCTATGGTTACAGCGAGTTATTGATTAACTTTGATTATAAACCAGAAAAGTCGAATCAATTTCTGAGTATAATTCATGACCAATCAAAATTGTTAACATCAATAATTGATGACTTGCTTGATCTTGCAAAAATTGAATCAGCGAATGAACACTTTATTGATAGGCGGCAAGCAAATTTAGTAGATACGCTGGATCAAGCTTGTGAACAAGCAAGGATAATTGCAAGATGGAAAAATATCCAAATACAGTGTTTCTATCCCGATGAGATTGAGGCATATTTTGATTCGGAGAAAATACGCAGAGCTCTAGTTAACCTTCTCTCCAATGCTGTCAAGTACTCAGATAAAGACACATTAATTGAAGTACATTGCAATCAGGGACCTTCTGACGAGCAGATAATTACGATTCGTGATCAAGGAGTAGGGATGTCAGAAGAAGAACTTGATCGTTTAGGTGAGAAGTTCTTCCGAGCAGATAAATCTGGCAATATACCAGGAACCGGCCTTGGTGTCTCTATCAGCAACCAGATAATACAACTACATGGCGGTAAATTATCGTATGAGAGTTCTTTAGGAGTTGGAACCATAGCCGTTGTTACTTTACCTAAAAGAATGATTACATCGTTACCAATAAGTGAATGACAAGTTAAAGATTTATCATTAAACCTTTAACTAGATGACAATAGAGTAAGAAATCAGGCTTTAATAATGACAATACAAGTTCATTATTATTGATTAATTGAATAAAGAACGTTTTATATCGCCAACAGAGTTTTTAGCTAACGCCTAAATAAAGCCAATTATCTTATTCCTTGAATAAAAAGTGTACTAGATATTAGCGAGGTTTGTTGGTTTTTATCTGGTTTAAGGTGGTCTCGTAGTGTCGGCGATAAGTGTTTTTCAAGGGTTCAGATACGCTAAAGCATTGCTCTGCTATTTGATGTGACCATGCCAGATAGCTTGCCTAGCCTTTCGTGGGGTCGTGAAGGTGGTAAGCTTGTAATGTTGCTACAGTGATCATCTAACTTAATGTATTTGACGGGATTATTATATGTGTTGATTGTATTGACTTGCTTATCCCGTCGCTCTTCTAAAGACAATGTTTTGTTGTCTGTCACTGCTTCAACGTAATGCAATACTTGCTGACTATACTGCTCTGAAATGTCATTGGCTGTAATCTTGGTGTCATGCAAGATAGAAGCAATTAGCATATCCACATATGTTGCTTTGCCATTACAGAGTGTAGGGTGGTCACTTCGAGAAGATGGTTGATACTATTAATGGTGACGTACCCTTATAAATTAAGTCATCTATAAAAATAGATAGAGTACCTATATTGCTCTCAATAAAACCTGTAACGTTGAGGTTAGTTGTCTTAAGCAGGTTTCATCAGATGGGCATAAAATAGACTGCTATAAGCGTATAGGTGACATATTTGAATAGCTGTCTTTTCACAACAAAAAAATGGGCTAAAAGTAACGAAGATAACTAAGGGGTTCTCAATATACTTCGCTGCGCTACGGTGTTTCGTCGATGAATCGATCCCCCCCTCTCTCTTTCCACACACATATTTCCTCATTTTATGAACATCACGCCAAGGGTGTTAATGCATCAAAAAATTGAAAGGGAAGTTGGCTGAAGAAGTGTTACTGGCGTATCAGACATTATTCTTGCGGAGGGATTGCCGAGGCCTTTCTATTATTTAAATAAAATACTAACGTGGGTGTTTTGTCTCATTTGGCTTTAGGAGAGGGGGGTTGGACATTCAGAACCTCTCATGTGAAAGAGCATATATGTAAAGTTGCTAATAAATTAGAGTGTGTTTTTTAGCAGAATTAAGGGGGGGAAGGGAAAGAAGAAAGGGATGTATGAAGTCAAAGGCTGTGTTGAGCATGTAGATGGGGATGAATTATCTTTTTTTTGATAACGTTAATGTTAATCGCGTAGGAGCTAATGGCTGGAAGCTGCGGCCGGCTCAATTGGGTGTAATCCATCCTTAATGTCGTATTGGTCCTTGTTAAGTAGTGTGGTAACGATAGTTCCTCCTACCGGTACAGGGAAAACGGAAACAATGCTTGCTACATCAATAGTGGATAAGGCTGAGAGAACTTTAGTCATAGTTCCCACAATTCATCTTTAAGATCAAGTTGCAGAAAAATTCTCGAACTGGGGAATGTTAAGAGAGTTAGGTGTTATATCTCGTGATGCACCAAATCCAAAGGTTCTTGCTTTAAATAAAATTCTTAAAGAGAAAGAGTTCGTGTGCATAATTAAAAAGTCGGATGTGGTTGTTTCAACTCTGGGTTTATTGGCTAGGGCGGAGTTAGAGGTGCATTCGTTGTTATTTTAGTTTATAGAGTATTTGTTTGGGTTGTTGAACCGATATGCTGGATAAATATATTAATAAATATAAACTTGAATGTCCGCTTATGGGATTAAGAAGCCTAGATGGCTAATCTAGCCAATGATGTATCTATTCGGATAAGTTATAGGTCTTCTATCAGCCTTGTTTTTATGCACGATCTCACTGAGAGCGTAGATGTTCAAAATTTGTACCATCTTTGTACCGTTAATAGCCATATTAGGGTTGCTTTAGGTAGTTTTTAATAAGTGGTATGCGTTGTAAGTCATTGAGATATAATGATAGATTAAAAACTTAATCCTGACTTAAAATCAGTGTGTTATATTAGGCTTAATTCTATTTTTACAATGCGGCTATCGTAAAGCACTTGCCGTGATGTTGCTGAGGATCTATACATGGCTGAAGAACAGGGACCGAGTACAGAAGAAAGCGATCCAAAAAAATCGTCTAAGTTAAAATTAATTATTATCGTTGTACTTGCCCTCATTATCGGTGGTGGTGGAGCTACTGCGGCATTCCTTTTTATTGGTGGAGATGATTCCGCAGAAGAGACTGCGCCAGCGGAGCCGGTTAAGGCTGAAGCGATTTATACTAAGGTGAGAACGATGGGGGGTAAACCGATGTTTGTAGTTACTCTCCAGTCAGACGATCAGCGTTCGCATTATATGCAGCTTTATGTAGAGGCGAAAACTCGTGATCAAAAAGTTGCTGATGCGTTAACCCTTCATATGCCCTTGATTGTTTCTAGGCTAAATAACTTATTTAGTGCACAGAATTTCCGAGTTTTACAGTCATTGGAAGGTAAGCGATCTTTACAAAATGATGCCACTGAATTAGTGCGTGAGATTATGCAAGAAAAAATAGGTAATCCCGGTGTTGAAACTATTCTCTTTACTAATATGGTTATGCAGTAATGCGATTGTATTTAGTTGAGGAATCTTGCTAGATGTCAGTCAAAGACCTGCTTTCCCAAGATGAAATCGATGCTCTTTTACATGGAGTGGACGATGGTGATGTTGAAACTTCTGAAGAGATAGAAGTTGAGGACGGAGAAGTCCGTCCTTATGATCTAGCCAGTCATGAACGTATTGTTCGCGGCAGAATGCCGACGCTTGAAATGGTTAACGAGCGTTTTGCGCGTTATACTCGACTAAGTCTTTTTAACCTGCTGCGCCGTTCTGCTGATGTGACTGTTGGTGGTGTACAGGTTATGAAATATGGCGATTATATTCACACGCTATATGTTCCTACCAGTATGAACCTTGTACGGGTTTCCCCTCTTCGTGGTACCGCCCTCTTTATTATGGATGCTAAGCTAGTTTTTAAGCTGGTAGATAACTTTTTTGGTGGAGATGGGCGTCACGCAAAAATAGAAGGGCGAGAGTTTACGCCCACAGAAACCCGCCTTATTCATAAAGCATTGGAGCAGTTCTTTTTGGATCTGGAAGAGGCATGGCATCCCGTTAAAGAGCTAAGTTTTGAGCATTTAGGCCATGAGATGAACCCTGCAATGGCTAATGTTATCAATCCTACTGAGGTGGTGGTTGTAAGTACTTTTCAGGTCGATCTTGAAGGTGGGGCCGGTGAGTTTCATGTGGCAATGCCTTACTCTATGCTTGAGCCGATTAGAGATCTGCTCGTATCTGGATTCCAGAATAACGAAGATGAAAAAGATGAACGTTGGCAAATCGCGTTACAGAGAGATATTTTGATGGCGCAGCTTCCGCTCGATATGGTGGTGGCGCAGCAGGATATGACATTGCGTGATGTGCTGGAGTTAGAGGCGGGTGATGTAATACCTATAGAGTTGCCATCTTCGTTTGAGTTAAAGGCTAACAAAGTGCCTGTATATCGTTGTACTATGGGGGTTGCTCGGGGTAACTTGGCTGTAAAAATTGTTGATCAGATAGTACGCCCTAAATAAACGGCAGATAAGATTATTAGAGAGCAAAATAGATGAGTGATGAAACTGAAGATCAGCAAGCACTGGCTGATGAATGGGCGGCAGCAATGGAAGAACAGGTCACTGATGAGGGTGACGGCGCGGTTGATCCTGATGAGTTGTTAGCTGCAACGGGTGCTGTTGGAACATCGGTTGAGCTTGATGAGTTACAGGATGAAGGGACACCCGTATCTGATCCTAAATTAGATGTCATCCTTGATATACCTGTGACTTTATCAATGGAAGTAGGTCAGACAGATATACCTATTAGTAATTTATTGCAGTTAAATCAGGGCTCTGTTATCGAGCTTGATCGGGTTGCTGGTGAGCCATTAGATGTGATGGTTAACGGGACTCTAATTGCACATGGTGAGGTTGTCGTAGTGAATGATCGCTATGGTATCAGGCTTACAGATGTTATTAGTCCGCAAGAACGTATTAAACGGCTGAAATAACGGGATATGCGGCCAATACTTTTCTTAGCGCTCCTGATGCTGCCAAGCTCTGTTTTTTCAGGGGATGCTGCATCCTCAGCAAATACTTCTATGCCCAGTTCTATACCTCCTGTGTTTAAGGAGCCTTTTTCTGGAGAGGCTTTGATTCAGCTTGTAGTAGGCTTGTGTGTTGTCGTTGCAATCATATTTATCTTGTCTTGGGTATTAAAGCGTTTCTCTGGCATATCTTCTATGACAAAAGATATGCGTGTCGTCGGTGTTTTGCCATTGAGTGCACGTGAAAAAGCAGTTTTAGTTAAGGTAGGTCAGCAACATTTATTGTTAGGTGTTGCGCCTGGGCGAGTGTCCCGTCTGCATGCATTTGATCAAGGTGAGATCGAGAACGCGAGTAGTAAGAAAACAGATAGTTTTTCCAATCGTTTAGCTGAGGTTGTGAAGCAGCGCGGAGTTTCTGAAGAGAAGAGCGGAGGTGGAGATGAATAAACTGTTTTCAGTACTTCTCTTTGTTGCTTTGGGATCGACTGCATTTGCAGTAGAGGCTGCAGATGTTGGTATACCTGCACTCACATTGACGACAGGTGAAGGCGGCGAAACAAACTATAGCGTAACACTACAAGTGCTTGCGTTGATGACTATGCTGACGTTCTTGCCAGCTATGTTCATCATGATGACTTCATTTGCGCGAATCATTATTGTGTTTTCCATCTTGCGTCAAGCGTTAGGGTTGCAGCAAACGCCATCGAACCAAATTATGGTAGGTATGGCGATGTTTCTTACGCTTTTCATTATGACGCCTGTTCTGGATAAAGTGTATGTTGAGGCGGTGCAGCCTTATGCAAATGAGGAGCTGCCAATGTTAGAAGCGTTTCAGAAAGCGAGTGTTCCTTTTCGTGACTTTATGATGCTGCAAACACGAGAGAGTGATCTGGGTCTTTTTATGAAGATATCAGCAACCCCTGAGGTTGCTAGTGCGGACGAGATTCCATTTACTGTTCTGGTGCCTGCGTTTGTTACGAGTGAGTTGAAAACGGCTTTTCAGATAGGGTTTATGTTGTTTATTCCTTTTCTGGTTATAGATCTTGTAGTGGCGAGTGTCTTAATGGCGATGGGTATGATGATGTTGTCGCCAGTCATTATTTCCCTTCCTTTCAAGATAATGTTATTTGTTCTTATAGATGGTTGGGCGCTGGTCATTGGTACTTTGGCGGCGAGTTTTGGAATTTAAAAGTGTAGAATCGGGACGTCGTCTATGACTCCAGAGGTTGTACTTAGTATATTTGGTGAGGCTTTTTGGCTAATTGTTCTTTTAGTCTCGGTGATTATTGTGCCGAGTTTGATTGTTGGTTTAATTGTTTCCACTTTTCAGGCTGCTACACAAATTAACGAGCAGACCTTGAGTTTTCTTCCTCGCTTATTGATGACGATTCTTGTCATTATGTGGGCGGGGCCTTGGATCCTGAATACCTTGATGGAGCATTTTTCAGGATTGATCAAAAATATTCCATATCTTATAGGTTAGCCCTTTGTTCGAGCTTAGTGTTCTACAGGTTGAACAGTGGATCTCTGCTTTCCTTATGCCCTTTTTTCGTATCGCATCATTTTTTATGGCTGTGCCTTTGCTGGGTAGTCAGTTAATTAATGCCCGCGTTCGGTTAATGCTTGCTCTGGCTGTCTCTATTGTTGTTGCGCCTTTGTTGCCGGATATGCCTCCACTTGATAGCTTGAGTGTTAACACCTACCTTGTTATCGGTCAGCAGATTTTAGTTGGTGCAATGCTGGGATTTCTGTTTCAGGTTTTTTACCAGGTTTTTGTGCTGGGCGGGCAGATTATCGCTATGCAGATGGGTTTAGGTTTCGCATCTATGACGGATCCCTCTAACGGTATATCTGTGGTTATGTTGGGGCAATTTTACCTAACGTTGATTATGATGATATTTATATCGCTCAATGGTCATTTGGTGATGATTGAGATTATTGTGCGAAGCTTTGATGTTGTACCGGTTAGCCTTTCAGCTTTAGATCGTGATGCTTATTGGAGGGTCGCTATGGCGGGTAGCTGGATGTTTTCTGCTGCAATGCTTATGGCGCTCCCGGCAGTAACTGCATTATTAGTGGTTAATATGGCGTTTGGTATTATGTCTAGGGCTGCACCTCAGTTGAATATCTTGGCGGTTGGCTTCCCTTTTACTATGGTGTTGGGGTTATTTATTAACTGGGTGAATTTGGGAGGGTTTCTTGATCAATATATGAGAATCTCTAGTTTTGTATTAGATTATATTGAGCAACTGTTTATTTAAGGGTGTTTAATGGCAGAAGATTCTGGTCAAGAGAAAACCGAAGACCCCACCCCCAAGCGAATACGTGAAGCCCGAGAAAAAGGCGATGTTCCGCGATCTAAGGAACTTGCGACAACCTTGGTTTTGATGGCCGCTGTTTTCTCAGTCATTATTTTTGGCTCTCAACTTGCTGAGCATATGCTTGGTATGATGGAGAGTAATTTTGTGCTTGATAGACAGGCTGTTTTTGATCCGAATAAAATGCTCGCCCACTTTGATCTGTCGGTATGGGATGCATTGCTGGGTTTAGCCGGTGTCTTCTTCTCTCTTCTTATCGCCTCTATTGTTGGCCCTATCGCTTTAGGCGGGTGGAACTTTAGTGCTGATTCTATTGCGCCAAAAGGTAGTCGCATTGACCCGTTGGCGGGTATTAAGCGCATGTTTTCCCTGAAGTCTTTAGTCGAGTTGTTCAAAGCTATAGCGAAATTCTCTTTGGTGGGTGGGTTTGCCATTCTTATTCTGTGGAATATAAGGGGAGATCTTTTGGCTTTGGCTACGTTCGAGCCTAGGCCGGCAATAGACTCTGCCTTAGAGATCATTATCTGGGTCTTTATGGCATTGAGCGCGGTGTTGATCTTGGTGGCTATGGTTGATGTGCCTTATCAGCTCTATGAATACACAGAAAAAATGAAAATGACCCTTCAAGAAGTTAAAGATGAGTTAAAAAATACGGAAGGTAAGCCTGAAGTTAAAGGGCGTATTCGGCAGTTGCAGCGTGAAATAGCGCAAAGGCAGATGATGAGTGCTGTGCCTGAGGCTGATGTTGTCATTACCAACCCGACCCACTATGCCGTCGCTCTTAAATATGAAGGCGATGATCGTAATGCGCCGATTATGGTGGCTAAAGGCGTAGATTTTGTTGCTCTCAAAATCAGGGAGATAGCTGAAGCCAATGATGTACCTATACTCTCTGCTCCGCCCTTGGCGCGTGCTATTTATAACTCTACTGAAATTAATGATGAGATCCCTTCTGGGCTATATATGGCTGTGGCTCAAGTGCTGGCTTATGTGTTTCAGCTTAAGCGTTTTAAAAGTCGACAAGCTGAGCGACCTACAGAGGTTAAGGTAGATGAGTTGCCTATTCCTGATGAGTTTAAAGATGATCTATAAATGGCTCGAAAATTGCATTTTCTTGCCATTGTGTGATTGTTCGTCAAAAAAACAGCGTATTTTTTGTTTGTCTGTGTAAGTATGTGCTGTGTTGGTCGAATGATACTTTTAAATGATGTTTTTTTGACGGTTTGGGGTTTGGGTGGATAAAGCGGTAATTCTCGATAATGTTCGCGGATTAAGTAAAGGCAATATAGGTGTGCCTTTGCTGCTGCTTGTTATCTTGGCGATGGTGACACTGCCCGTTCCGCCTTTTTTGTTAGATGTATTGTTTACGTTTAATATTGCTCTTTCTATTGTTGTTCTGCTGGTTTGTGTCTACTCCGATCGCCCCCTCGATTTTGCTATTTTTCCGACCATTATTCTGATTGCAACATTGATGCGCCTCTCTTTGAATGTCGCGTCAACCCGTGTGGTTCTCTTGGCTGGCCATGAGGGTGGTGATGCTGCCGGTAAGGTCATCGAAGCCTTTGGTGAGGTAGTTGTTGGCGGTAACTATGTGGTTGGTTTTGTTGTCTTCCTTATTCTGATTATTATTAACTTTGTTGTAGTGACTAAAGGTGCGGGGCGTATATCAGAAGTAAGTGCGAGATTTACATTGGATGCGATGCCCGGCAAGCAGATGGCGATCGATGCTGATTTGAATGCAGGTCTTATAGGTCAAGAGGAAGCGCGCGCACGTCGTCAAGATGTGACCCAAGAAGCAGATTTTTACGGATCAATGGATGGTGCCTCAAAGTTTGTTCGAGGCGATGCTGTTGCGGGTATTTTGATTCTAGTGATCAACTTGCTGGGCGGTTTGGGTATAGGGATGCTTCAGCATGACCTTGATTTTGAAACGGCTATGCGTTTCTATTCACTGCTGACCATTGGTGATGGCTTGGTTGCACAGATCCCGTCACTGTTATTGTCTACTGCGGCAGCGATCATGGTAACTCGACAAAATGTTTCCCATGATATGGGTAAACAGGTTATCTCGCAGATGTTTGCTTCGCCTAAGGCACTTGCAGTTTCTGCGGGGATTATGACCATTATGGGGATAATCCCCGGTATGCCCCATGTGGCGTTTTTGTCACTGGCTGCAGCTTCAGGCGGGGGAGCATGGTGGGTTATACAGCAAGAGAAAAAGAAAGCTTTAGCGGAAGCGCAGCAGGTAAAAGAACAAGCAGAGTTACCGCAAGAGGATGAGGCAGAGAAGAAAGACCTTGATTGGGATGATGTGATGCCTGTGGATATGATCGGCCTTGAGGTGGGATACCGTTTAATTCCTATGGTCGATAAGATGCAGGGAGGTCAGTTATTAAGCCGAATCAAGGGTGTTCGTAAAAAGCTATCGCAAGATCTTGGTTTTTTAGTCCCGTCGGTCCATATTCGAGATAATCTTGATCTTTTGCCCGGTGCGTATCGCATTACCTTAATGGGTGTTGTAGTGGGGGAATCTGAAGTTTATCCAGATAGAGAACTTGCGATAAACCCCGGTCAGGTCTTTGGTAAGTTGCAGGGGGTTGAAGTAAAAGATCCTGCTTTTGGTCTCGACGCGATCTGGATTGAACAGTCACAAAAAGAGCAGGCGCAATCTCTAGGTTACACGGTAGTTGATGCATCCACGGTCGTAGCTACACATTTAAATCAATTGCTTCAAGTGCATGCGCATGAGTTGTTGGGGCATGAAGAGGTGCAACAGCTGCTGGATATGTTGACCAAAACCTCACCTAAGTTAGTGGAAGAATTGGTCCCAGGAAAGCTCTCTTTCAGTGTGTTGCTGAAGGTATTGCAGAACTTGCTAATGGAACAGGTCCCTTTAAAAGATTTTCGAACGATTGCGGAATCTCTTGCTGATGCCGTGAGCCGTACTCAAGATCCCCTCGGATTAACAGCGGCAGTCCGAATCTCCTTAGCTCGTTTAATTGTTCAGAATATTAATGGTTCAGAACCTGAGCTGCCTGTTATTACTTTGGCTCCACAGCTGGAGCAACTATTGTTGAATTCTGTGCAGCAGGGGCAAGATAACGGTTTAGTTTTGGAGCCGGGTATGGCGGAGCGATTACAAACGTCTTTGTCTGAAACAGCTACACAGCAAGAGATGATGGGGCGTCCTTCAGTGCTATTGGTCGCAGCGCCTGTTCGACCGTTAATGTCCAAGTTTGTTCGTTATGGCGAGCATCAGATCCATGTGCTCTCCTATCAGGAAATTCCTGAAAATAAAAAGGTCACTATCGTTGCAACGGTGGGAGGTGAAGTTAATGGTTAAGTATATTTTAGCTGAGCCTTATTTGGCCGATAAGGAATTGATATGAAAGTAAAACGTTACTTCGCACCAGATATGCGCCAGGCCATGCGTAGGGTCCGGGATGAAATAGGTCCTGATGCCGTCATTGTATCGAACCATCGCGTTGCGGGTGGTGTTGAGGTTGTTGCTGCCCATGAAAATGATTATGAGGCGGCACAACACGAGTTTTCTCGTAAGAAGAAAGTAGAGCAAAAACGGCAAAGCCAAATTGACGTCTTAACTCATGGTCAAAAAGGGGATCTGGCAAGTGAATTGCAAAAGGCCCGAATGCAGATCGCTGAAGCTGAGATGGGGAGTGGTCAAAATTATGACACATCTGGCAAAGTTAACCGGCAGCTTGATAATGATGATGATGAGCTGCGCGCAATCTTAGCCTCACTTAAAGAGAGGCAGAAGAAGAAAGCGGATGCCGCTCACCGAAACTTCATGACAGGTTCGGTGCTTGATGATGCTGATCTTGGTCTTGATCTGCGTGAAGAACTATCAATCCCTCAGCCTGAAGAGGAGAGGGGAGGTAGCTTAATTAGATCAATGCAGAATGAAATTGAGCAGCTCAAAAATCTATTAAGTCAGCAGGCTTTATCAGGATCAAATGTTAATTCTGGTTTTTCAAAACCCCCATTACAGCGAAAGTTGGAAATGTTAGGTGTTAGTGAAAAATTATCAGCCCATCTTTTAGGTTCAATGGAGGTGGGGCTGCCGCCTAATAAAGCATGGAAAAATGCGTTGTCTCGCTTATCGGATTCTATTCCTGTACTAGGCGAGGATTTTATTGAACGTGGTGGTATGGTTGCATTTGTAGGGCCTACAGGTGTAGGTAAAACAACCACTATAGGTAAGCTAGCGGCGCGCTATGTATTGAAATATGGCAGTTCTAGCTTAGCCTTAGTGACAACTGATACCTTCCGTATAGCAGCCCATGAACAGTTGCGTACATTTGGGCGTATCTTGGATGTCCCCGTCAGGGTCGTTGATGCAGCAAATAGCTTAGATGATGTTCTACACTCTCTTAAGAATAAACGCCTCGTGCTGATTGATACGGCGGGATTGAATGCGCAAGAGCCGCATAGCGAGGCGCAGCTGGAAATGCTTGAAAGTGTCACTTTGCGATTAAAAAAACTATTAGTCGTTTCTTGTAGTAGTCAGCGCCGAGTCGTTGAACAAGCTTTTAATGTTTATAAAAACCTTGGGTTGAATGGTTGTGTCTTAAGCAAAATGGATGAGTCAGGTAGTTTGGGCGAGGCGATCTCGCTAATTGTGGAAAAACGCTTACCCGTGACTTATGTCACTGATGGGCAGCGAATACCTGATGATATCGATATTGCTCAAAAACATGAGCTTGTAAGTAGGGCTGTGATTACGGCGCAAAGAGCAATTGAAGCTGAAAAAAATGCGGTCGCGTTAGACTCAGCGTATAAAATGGGTTAGTGGTGAAATAATGATTGATCAACATAAGCCCGTTAAAGTAATTGCTGTGACAGGTGGGAAAGGCGGGGTTGGTAAAACAAATGTCTCTGTGAACTTAGCTATGGCGTTAAGCGACATGGGACATCGTACAGTGCTAATGGATGCCGACTTGGGCTTGGCTAATGTTGATGTGTTGCTTGGTTTGCGCCCGAAAAAAAATATTGCAGATGTTTTAAGTGGTGAGTGTGGGCTAAAAGAGGTCATGCTGGATGTCTGTGAAAATTTAAAAATTGTACCCGCTTGCTCCGGTACGCAGGAGATGACAGCGCTTTCCCCTCATGAGCATGCGGAGCTAATCCATGCTTTTAATGAGGTTTCTGATGATATTGATGCGTTAATCATTGACACCGCGGCAGGTATTTCGGATTCTGTGGTTAGTTTTGTGAAAGCTGCTCAGGAAGTGCTAGTTGTTGTATGTGATGAGCCTACGTCGATTACAGATGCTTACGCTTTAATTAAACTGTTAAATCGGGATTATAAAATGACGCGCTTTCGTGTCCTTGCCAATATGGTAAGAACGGACAATGAAGGTAGAAATATGTTTGGTAAGTTATTAACGGTTACTGATCGGTTTCTTGACGTCACGCTTCAATATGTGGGTTCAATCCCTTATGATGAAAATGTTCGTAAAGCGGTGCAACGCCAAGTCGCTGTTTTAAAAGCTTTTCCAAAGAGCAAAGTATCCTTGGCATATCGTCAATTAGCGAATAAAGTAAATGGGTGGCCAGTTCAAGCTGTGCCCCGAGGTCATTTAGAGTTTTTTGTTGAGCGGCTTGTACAAGGAGCTCGCCCATCGGATTGATAAAGAGGCAGTATGTACAACCAGCTGCAATTACAATCGAGTGATGAGTTAATTCAGCAGTATGCGCCGCTAGTTAAACGTATCGCCCATCACTTACTGGCTCGATTGCCAGCCACAGTGTTGCTCGATGACTTAATTCAAGCGGGTATGATTGGCCTGCTTGAAGCGGCTAAGCGATACGATGCTGCAAAAGGTGCTAGCTTTGAAACTTATGCAGGGATCCGCATTCGTGGCTCTATTATTGATGAGGTGCGCCGAGGAGATTGGACTCCGCGGTCAGTACACCGAAATAGTCGGCGAGTGACTGAGGCAATTCAGCAGATAGAATCGCGGACAGGCCGAGATGCTAGTGATGCTTCAGTAGCAAAAGAGTTGGGGATCTCTGTGGATGAATACCACAATTTGTTAAAAGATACTCTTGATAGTCGTTTGTTTAGCTTTGAAGAGATGATTAATCCTCAGCACGAAGGGCCAGGAGAGACATTTGCTAATGATGATCCCGGGCCAAATCAGCATTTTGAGCGAGAATCGTTTTTAAAAGCACTAAGTGGCGCTATAAGTAATTTGCCGGAACGGGAAAAATTAGTATTAGCGCTCTATTATGATGAAGAGCTTAATTTAAAAGAGATTGGTCAGGTTTTAGGGGTTAGTGAATCTAGGGTAAGCCAGATTCATAGTCAGGCAGCATTAAGATTGCGATCGCGATTAAGTGAATGGCAATAATAAGTTGCTAAGGCTCAACGTAATTGCGGTAATTTAGTGTAGACTCACTGGGTTGTGCAGAGTTAATTGGAGGCTGGTCTTGAATAAAGACATGAAGATTCTTGTAGTGGATGATTTCTCCACAATGAGACGAATTATAAAAAATTTACTACGTGACTTGGGCATGACAAATGTTCTTGAAGCGGATGATGGGCAGACTGCTTTGCCAATTCTGAAACAAGGCGGTATTGATTTCTTAGTGACTGACTGGAATATGCCAGGAATGACAGGGATCGATCTCTTGAAAGAGGTTCGTTCTGATCCTAACTTGGCCGCAATGCCAGTATTAATGGTTACTGCTGAAGCTAAAAAAGAGCAAATCATTGCTGCCGCTCAGGCTGGGGTGAATGGTTATGTTGTTAAACCGTTTACTGCTGCGGTACTTAAAGCAAAGATTGATAAAATCTTTGAGCGCCTGAGTTAAATAATAAAAGGTCAGTTTTAAATGATTTCAGAAACAGGCAATGGCTTAAGTCACTTTGAAATGGAATTGCAGTTGAAGGCGCAGGAACTTGTTTCTGTTCTCAACGAAGGTAAATTACCTGATGCGATGGAGATTATTCGCGAACTTCATGAGTTTCGTCACCAAACGTTTTTTAGTGAAGTAGGGCATTTGACACGTGGACTTCATGAAGCAATTAAATCGTTTTCAAGTGAACTTGGGCGTAGCCTAGAAATTGATGGCACTGCTCAGCCTGATACTGATGCAGCTGATCACTTGAACTATGTTATCGAAGTGACTGAAAAAAATGCCCACGAGACCATGGACCGAGTTGATAAAGCGCTTGTTCTGGTTGATAAATTAGATAAGCAAAGCGAGCGGTTTAAAGACTTATTGTTATTAGTTGGGCAGTTGGAAAAAGAGCATAAATCGCTTAATGGCGTTTACGATAGAACCTGTGCAGTCAAAGAAGAATCAGAACAAACAATCAGCACATTACGTGAAGAATTAACGGATATTGTTGTCTCTCAGAGTTACCAAGATATTACTGGCCAGTTGATTAGACGTGTGATCAATCTCGTCACTAATGTTGAAAGCCATCTTGTTGCATTGATGGGAATGGCGGCACAGGTGGAAAAAATATCGGGCGTCGACATGTCCACAGAGTCTGAAAATGAACAGACTAATAATAAGAATCCTATTCAGGCTGAAGGACCACAAATCAAGAAAGATAGCGCTGATGTAGTCAGTGATCAAGATGAAGTTGATGATTTGTTATCCAGTCTGGGTTTTTAAGAGGAGCGCCATATGAGTTTGGAAGTGGATCAGGAAATTCTTGAAGATTTTCTTGTTGAGGCAGGAGAGATCCTTGAGCAATTATCCGAACAGTTAGTCGATCTGGAACAACGTCCTGACGATAGTGATCTGCTCAATGCTATTTTCCGAGGTTTTCATACAGTTAAAGGCGGTGCTGGTTTTTTGCAATTAGAGCCTATGGTTGATTGCTGCCACAATGCTGAAAATCTGTTTGATATGCTGCGTAATGGCGATATTAAAGTTACCTCGGAACTCATGGATGTAGTGCTCCAAGCTTTAGATAGTGTCAATGTTATGTTTGAAGCTGTGCGCAATGGAGAGGAGCTCGAACCAGCCAATCCACAACTGATCCAAGCGTTGGTCGCCTTTACTAAGGGTGAAGCTCCTAAACCTGCTGCCGCTAAAACTGTCCCAACTCCAGACCCTGTTCCTGCACAGACATCTAGTGCGCCTAATACACAGGATCCTACAATTGATGAATTTGATATGCTGCTGGATGATCTTGGTGACTTGCCCGAGGTCGCTGCGGAAGTTAATGAAGCGCCTGTAGATGATAGCCTTATTACCGATGATGAATTTGATGCCTTGTTGGATGAATTGCATGGTCCAGGTAAAGGACCTGATGCAGCGGTAGCTACTAAAGAGCCGCCAGCTGTTGATGATTCTGCCGATCCAGAGCTAATTACAGACGATGAATTTGAAGCTTTATTAGATGAGCTACAAGCACAAGGTAAAGGCGCTTTTGTGGAAGCGCCTATTGTTGAAACAGTACATGAACCCGTCCCTGCTCCAGCGCCAGCCGCTGTTGTAACACCCGCCCCTGTTGCTGCTGTAGCGCCTACTCCAACGCCAGTGGCTGAGAAGAAAGATAACGCCGTTTCCGCCGTTGTTAAAGCGGATCATCCACAAGCCAAGCCACAGCCAGAAAGTAATGTACGTGTAGATACGCGCTTACTTGATAAAATTATGAATATGGTGGGTGAGCTAGTACTAGTTAGGAATCGGTTGGTCCGTTTAGGTGTTACCCGCGAAGATGAAGAGATGGCAAAAGCTCTCGGCACTTTAGATATGGTAACCGCTGATCTACAAATGTCGGTGATGAAAACGCGAATGCAGCCGGTGAAAAAAGTATTTGGCCGTTTTCCGCGTTTAATTCGAGATTTATCTCGAAATTTAAAGAAAGAGATTCGCCTTGAACTACGGGGTGAAGAGACAGATTTAGATAAAAATTTGGTTGAAGCTTTGGCAGATCCGCTTATTCACTTAGTACGTAATGCGGTTGACCATGGTATCGAAACGCCTGATATTAGGGAGGCTGCGGGTAAAGAGCGTGAAGGTCATGTACTTTTGTCTGCAGAGCAGGAAGGCGATCACATTCTGCTAACAATACAGGATGATGGTGCCGGAATGGATGCAGAAAAGCTACGAGAGCTCGCTATTGAGCGCGGTATGATGGATGCTGAAGCTGCTCGCAGACTGACTGAGCAAGAATGTTTTAACTTGATTTTTGCGGCAGGCTTCTCAACTAAGAAAGAGATTTCTGATGTGTCTGGCCGTGGTGTCGGCATGGATGTAGTTAAAACTAAGATTACCCAGCTGAATGGTACATTGAGTATTGATTCAGTGATCGGTCAAGGTTCACGTATAGCGATTCAGGTTCCTTTAACATTAGCTATTATGCCAACCTTAATGGTTATTTTGGAGGAGCAAGCCTTTGCTCTGCCTCTTGTAAATGTAAATGAAATATTCAATCTAGATTTAACAAAAACAAACGTAGTTGATGGACAGCAAGTAATTATCGTGCGTGATCAAGCGTTACCGCTTTTCCATCTAAAACGTTGGTTGATCGATGGTCTGCACAGTGCAGAGCTTCCTGAGCAAGGACATGTGGTTATTGTAACTGTAGGTACGCAACGAGTGGGTTTTATTGTCGATCAGCTGGTTGGTCAAGAAGAGGTAGTGATAAAACCATTAGGTACTATTCTACATGGCACTCCTGGACTTTCTGGTGCGACAATTACTGGCGATGGGCGGATTGCACTGATTATTGATATTCCCAACTTGCTTAAACATTACGCTTCTTAATAATTTCGATAGGAGCGTGATTTATGCCAGTTAAGGTGCTGATTGTTGATGATTCGGGCTTTTTTAGACATCGTATCAGCGATCTGCTTTCTGGGGATAGCCGGATAGAGGTTGTAGGCACCGCAAAAAATGGTAAAGAGGCTATAGAGCAAGCTAAGAGCTTGCGCCCTAACCTTATTACTATGGATGTTGAAATGCCGCAAATGAATGGTATTGAAGCCGTTCGAATCATAATGCGTGAATGCCCTACAAATATATTGATGCTATCATCATTAACATCTGAGGGGGCTCGAGTAACTATACAAGCGCTTGAAGCTGGAGCACTTGATTACCTTTCTAAGGATATGCGTGCATGGATGGCGCATTCCGATTCTTTAGAAAAGCAACTACGAGACAAGGTTGTAGAGCTAGGGCGCTCTCGGCATGCAGGCTTGCGGAGCCGTTTTTCTGATCCAAGTGCTAGCTCATCTAGAGTGTTTAAGTCCGAGCCGCTATTAGCATCCAAGTCACCTAGATCACCAACCTCCAGTAATCGCTTTTCATCTAATAGTGCTCAATCTGGACTGACAAAAGAGCCCGCGAAGACAGCCTCTCGTCTATCTCAAAGCTCTCATGGTAAAAAGGTCGTGCCTGATTGTAGAGTCGTTGTTATAGGCTCATCTACTGGAGGACCCGCTGCGCTACAGCAAATTTTGACACAGATTCCGGCTAACTTTCCCCATCCTATTTTACTGGTTCAGCATATGCCGAAAGCGTTTACATCAGTGTTTGCTACGCGCTTAGATCAACAGTGTGCTATTGCAGTAAAAGAAGCGGAAGATGGTGATTTGCTGAAGCCGGGTAGAGCGCTGCTTGCACCAGGCGGGTGTCAAATGATTATTGATCCGCGCGGTACTGATAAAATTAAGATCATGCTTGGTGATGATAGACTGACCTATAAGCCAAGTGTGGATGTTACTTATGCGTCTGTAGCAAAGAGCTTTGGTAAAAAAGTGTTAGCAATCATATTAACAGGCATGGGGGCAGATGGTTGTGATGGCGCAAGAATGTTAAAGCAACAGGGGGCAACAATTTGGGCTCAAAACAAAGAGAGTTGCACTATCTATGGAATGCCTCAGGCGGTTGTTAATGCGGGACTGGCAGATGCTGTTCTTGATCTAACCGAACTAGTTTCTATTCTCAGTAGTAAAAGGTCTTAATCTATGGACTTAACTGCAATACTTGGTGTTTTAATCGCTCTAGCTGCGGTACTTGGGGGTAATCTTCTTGAGGGAGGGCAGTTACAGGAATTATTGAACGTGCCAGCGGCAGTGATTGTTGTCGGGGGTACGTTAGCTGCAGCCATTATCCAGTCACCTAGTCAAGATGTTGCCAGAGCATTCAGGCTTGTCGGTTGGGCGTTTGGGCGTAACAAACAAGATCTAAGTCAGAATGTTGATAAAATTGTTAACTGGTGTGTTATTGCTAGACGAAAAGGTTTGTTAGCTTTAGAGACTGAAGCCGATAAAGAAAAAGATTCTTTTATAAAAGTAGGTTTGCTTTTGCTTGCTGATGGTAAAGGCCCCGACATTCTCCGTAGTACCTTAGAGGTTGAACTTGTCACTTTAGAACAACGAGATCTTCAGGGGGTAAAAGTGATTGAAAGCATGGGCGGGTATGCACCGACATTAGGTATTATTGGCGCTGTGTTGGGGTTGATTCATGTGATGAGTAACCTCTCAGATCCAGCTGCGTTAGGCGCCGGTATAGCTACTGCGTTTGTTGCTACAATATACGGTATTGGTATTGCGAACTTATTTTTGATCCCTGTTGCCAATAAAATTAAAAGTTTGGTGTTAATGCGTTACCAGCATCAAGAGATGATTTTGGATGGGTTGATGTCTATAGCAGAAGGGCAGAACCCAAAGGCAATTCAACAGCGTTTACAAGGGTATTTAGGTTAGATGCCTCGTCGACAAAAAATAGACAGCGGCCCAAGAAATGACCGATGGGTTATTTCTTATGCGGACTTTATTACCCTGCTGTTTGCTTTTTTTGTTGTTATGTACGCTATCTCTTCAGTCAATGAAGAAAAGTATAAACACTTAACAGAAGCGCTTTCTGGTGTGTTTGTTGGTCTGAATCAGGGTGAAGAGGCCAATAAAACCACGCCCGAAGGGAGTAGTAATAGTGGATTTGGTGTTTTTACGGGTGGAAAAACAGATGTGGATGCGCCTGAGGTAACGATTTCAGTACCGGATCAAAAAGAAACGAATGCTTTAAAGGCTTTACAAGAGGAGATGGAAGTCGATTTCTCCTCATTGGTCGACGATGGACAGATTAAAATTACAGGTAATGATCTTTGGCTTTCAATTGAATTGAGGTCAAATTACTTATTTCCCTCTGGTGGCGCATTACCTAATGCTGCAGCAGATGAATTACTAGATAAGATAGCGAAAATACTAAAGGGCAGGGAAAATCCTATCCATGTGGAAGGATTTACGGATAACCAAAAAATATCTACAGACGCATTTCCGTCAAATTGGGAACTCTCTGCTGCACGTGCAGCCGCTGTCGTCCGGTTGCTTGCGTATTTTGGTGTAGAACCTGAACGTATGGCCGCTGTAGGTTATGGTGAATTTCAGCCGGCTTACAGCAACAGAACAGCGGAAGGGCAAAGATTAAATCGCCGAGTGCTGATTGTTGTATCTCGAGATGAAAAAGTGCGGAGAACAGTCTCTTCATTTGGTAGTCAGCAAGTAAGTGCTGATGCTGTATCAACTGTTTTCGCTAATCCAGATAAAAAAGAGCTCCCAGTTATCGAGCAAATTGAAACCGGTGATGGCGAGGTCTTGTTCCGACGAGCAGAGCCTGATTCTTCACAGCAGGAAGAAAGATAAATGCATGTATGGTCTGTAGCCAATCAAAAAGGTGGGGTCGGTAAAACGACGACGGTTGTGACAGTAGCTGGGCTACTGGCCGAGGTCGGTTATCGCGTTTTATTAGTTGATCTAGACCCCCATGGTTCTTTAACAAGTTATTTCGGCTATGACCCAGATGAGTTGGAGCATAGTGTTTATGATCTGTTTGCGACCAAGAATAAAATTAATCGTGAAGGGGTTAAGCGTTTATTGTTGAAAAGTAGCCATGAGCGTATTGATCTGATTCCTGCGTCCACTGCTATGGCGACTTTAGAAAGGAAAGCAATAGGCGAGCAAGGTATGGGGCTGCAGGTGGCAAAAGCGTTGGCTCAAGTTCGTGATAGTTATGATTATGTACTGATTGATAGCCCACCTGTTTTAGGTGTATTGATGGTTAATGCTTTGGCTGCCTGTCAGCATTTATTAGTTCCCGTGCAGACAGAATTTTTAGCGTTAAAAGGCTTAGAACGTATGGTGCGTACTATTAGTATGATTAATAGGGCCCGCAGTAAAAATAAGAAACTATCATTTACGATTATTCCAACTTTTTATGATCGCCGTACCCAAGCCTCTGTTAGTAGTTTGCGTGAATTACATAATAAATACCCGAATGAAATATCCAACGCAGTCATACCAGTAGATACCAAGTTCCGTAATGCCAGTATCCGAGGACTTGTTCCCTCTGTTATGGATTCAAGCAGCCGAGGGGTTCATTCATATGCACGATTATTGCGTTCGTTGCTTGAGCGTCAAAAGCAGGAGGTTCTATGAGTAAGTCCAAAAAGAACCTAGAAACGTTGGATGAAGTTCAAGGTGTTCAGAAATTAGTTTTTGATTATTTAGAATCTCTTCTGTCGGATCCCGATGCAGGTATAGATACTGAAGCAGAGATTGCGGCCATAAATAGACAGATGGCGGCCGAAGAAAAAGAAAAGAATCAAGTTTCTGAGAGTATCGAAGAAACAGATGTTGTGATCGAAATGGCAGCTAAGGACAATACTGTAGAGCCAGAGCCAGAGCCAGAGCCAGAGCCAGAGCCAGAGCCAGAGCCAGAGCCAGAGCCAGAGCCAGAGCCAGAGCCAGAGCCAGAGCCAGAGCCAGAGCCAGAGCCAGAGCCAGAGCCAGAGCCAGAGCCAGAGCCAGAGCCAGAGCCAGAGCCAGAGCCAGAGCCAGAGCCAGAGCCAGAGCCAGAGCCAGAGCCAGAGCCAGAGCCAGAGCCAGAGCCAGAGCCAGAGCCAGAGCCAGAGCCAGAGCCAGAGCCAGAGCCAGAGCCAGAGCCAGAGCCAGAGCCAGAGCCAGAGCCAGAGCCAGAGCCAGAGCCAGAGCCAGAGCCAGAGCCAGAGCCAGAGCCAGAGCCAGAGCCAGAGCCAGAGCCAGAGCCAGAGCCAGAGCCAGAGCCAGAGCCAGAGCCAGAGCCAGAGCCAGAGCCAGAGCCAGAGCCAGAGCCAGAGCCAGAGCCAGAGCCAGAGCCAGAGCCAGAGCCAGAGCCAGAGCCAGAGCCAGAGCCAGAGCCAGAGCCAGAGCCAGAGCCAGAGCCAGAGCCAGAGCCAGAGCCAGAGCCAGAGCCAGAGCCAGAGCCAGAGCCAGAGCCACAAGCCGCAGCACGAGCACCGGAACATGCAGGTCTATCGGGTGCGACTAGCAGAGAGATCAACTGTGTCTTGGTGAAAATGCATGGGCTTAATTTGGCAATACCTTTTGATCATATAGAAGGTGCGGTGCATTTAAGTTCAGTAGCGCTGACTTTAGATGGTACTCATGATTGGTGTTTAGGACGTTTTGGTGGTGGCTTATCTGTTGAAACTAATGTTATAGATACTGCATTGTGGCTAATTCCGGAGCGCTACAAGCCGGAAATGGCAAAATACAGTGAGCTGATTATTTTACGAGGACGCCATTGGGCGCTAGCATGTGATGAACTGGTGAAGTCGGTTCGTATACCTGCAGATAAAGTGTCTTGGGCAAGTAGTGATAATCCACGCGCTTGGTTATGGGGAACATATATGGAAGAGCGTTGCGCTATTCTTGATATTCCAGAGCTTATGAAACAGTTTGATCAATCCTTTTGAATTGATAGTTAAAACAATGTTAGGGAAGCAATTAAAGTGTCTTGGTTGAGTATAGCGTCATTGATTGTTGCTATGGGAGCTTCTGCTGCCTGTTTCGTTTTATTTCGCCGTTTGCAGCAGCATGAACGTCGGCATCAAGCCCTTATTAATGTGCTCAGAAATGAGATACAAGCGATGACAAACAGCTCGATTGGTATGGGTCGCCGCTTAATTGGTGTCGAGCAGAAGCTTAATCTTACAGCGGATAAACAGCTAGAATTAGAGAATCGGGATCCAACCGCTTTAGCTTATAATCAAGCTACCCGTTTGATGGAGATGGGGGCTGATGTCGATGATCTCGTGCAGAATTGTGGTATTGGACGTCCAGAGGCTGAGTTAATGGCTCTTTTACATAAAGAGCTACACACTCCCCATCAATCTCTAGGGCGTGATGATTAGGTCCTAGGTTTATTTAATGTTCTGTTGAATTGCTTTGTTTATCATCTCTTGGTTGCCATGTTTTAGGCTGTAGGCAAATGCAATGACTTCAGCTATGGCGCGATACAGTGATTCAGGAATTTCATCTCCTAGTTCTAGCCTAATAAGAACTTCAACTAGCTCTGGGCTTTCGTGAATATGAATGTCGTTTTCTTCGGCTAATTTTATAATTTGTTCGGCAATATCTCCCATCCCTTTGGCAACGATGAGAGGGGCCTTTCCCGCACTTTGGTCATACTTTAGAGCGATGGCCTTCTTACGGTTTGTTTCGGAGTATTGATCGGACTTAGAAAATTTCATGTGTGTAGGTCCACAAGCTGTTTGTGGATAGTCTGTTTTTGTTCTGGCGCTGTTCCTTCGTGCCAGGTTACCTCTGTATTATCAAAACCACATTGGCGTAGGCGTGTAGAGAATTCTTCTGAGCGTTCGCGTAATTTGTCAGCAGTTTCTTTTAACTCACACCAAAATAGGGTGCTGATTTCATGGCCATCAGTTAGCCGTATCTCTGCATCCACTCCACCTTGCTCCTCTAAATCGAAATGTAAGCGTACGCGCCATACGGATATCATCTCTCCAGCTGCGTTGGTGCCTCCTTCTCTACTTAAACGCAACTCTAAATTATCCCACTGCTCCCCATTTTTGATCGGTAGGTCCAGTTGTAGTACACGTTCAAACCCACCATCCGGCATCTCTCGCCACTGCTGTAGGGAGTGGAGTTGTTGGCTGGTTACACGTGAATGTACACCCTGGAGTAACTGTTCTAAACGTTCTTTTTGCTCGGCAGGTAAAGAGTCCGCTAGCTTTTGAAGCTGTTGCAGTTGGCTTTTCATATCTTGAGGTTGCGGTGCTAAGCCTTTGCTTAAATTGTGCTCTGTGGATAACCCACCTAACTCAATGTTTTGTCTGATTTGATATGGCGCTTCTTGGCTTCCAGGTCGAACACCAAATAGCTGTAGCATCGATTGAACCACGCTGCTGATCTGTGTGGCTTGGCTTCCCTGTGCTTGGGCAGCGACTTGAGATAACTGGCTAAAAGCATCCGCTGTGGCTATTTGAGCAGGTAGAGCATTGCGTAAAGTCTCTTGTATTGCTGGTTTTTCTAAAGCGGAAGCGGGTGTGTTTTGTGGTTCTCTTATCTGCAATACTTGAGCTTCATTATTTGAAGTCTTAAATAATTGAAGTTGCGTGCCTTGTGGTAATGGACGGGGGGAAGTTAATTCCATCTTAGTACCGTCTGGCAGGGCGAGAGTTAATATGTGGTGTGATACAGATCCGGCTGAGCGGGTGATGTTATTAGCATTATTGGCAGATTTGGCATCAGAAGGAGCAACCGCTGTTTGTACCTCTTTAGGCGAATTTGGGTTTGTGCTTTTGTTATCTATAGGCAGTGGTGTTACTTGTGGTTCAATTTTACCAGATGTAACACCTACCGGTGGGGCTGTTTGAGTTGCAGTGTTTCCTTGAATAACTTGTTTAGGGCTCGTTGGGGGTGTATTCGTTGGGGTAGTATTTGTTGTGGCAGTATTGACGAGAGTTGATGTAGAGGCGTTTTGTGTTGTATTTGTCGCTACACTTTTTTGTCCTGCTATCTCTACGGTTTGGGTGTTCGCCGATAAGGTTGGTGTTAAGAGGGGCCCGCCGGTTGTTGGTTTAGGTACGCTATTGGCTGTCGTTGTTTGAGTGTTTTGCCCGTTATCGGTGTAAATAGGACGGCTACTAATCACCGCAGCAAGGGTTTTTATATCTATAGGCAGTTTTGCGCTGTTCTCTGGTGTTTGTATATTTAGCTTAAGGAGTTGCTCGTTTAAGCCTTTTTGTTGGGTGTTTGAGTTGGTTGAATTTATGTTTGCTTGATCTTGCTTGCTTGTGGTGTTTGGTTGATTGGGCAGTGTTATCTGAATTTGGCCATCGCTTTGGCGATTTACATTAATTTTCTGGCCGATAGGCAGTGCTTGAAATACTCCCATCTGAATTAATCGGTTGTTGACCTCTAACTTTAAACGAAAAATCTCAGGTTGAGTTTGATCTTTACTTACTGCAACAACAGTTGCGCTGACATTCCGGCCGACTGGCAAAAGCGTATTCAGATTACGGGATGAATCTGAACTAGCTTCGGTTGTTTGTAGCGGAATACCTGACAATTGAGGAAGCAAATTATAACCTATCTAAGTAATGGGCCGTCACATGATGAGCGTTAGGTATCAGAGTACATCTAAATGAGGAAGTGTTTCCAACTTTTAGAAAGCAATACAACAGTGCAGAGCTGTCTGATAATCGTATATAATCACTCGCTTATTAATCGGCCGATTTCAGTAAAAGTATAGTTTAAGGTGAAAATTTGCTCTGAAGTTTGGCTGTAGGTTGTTTATTATTTTGGAGAACGGTTTGAGTACAGCGCTGTTACATGTAGACAAACTTTATTGCGAGCGCGATGACCGTATTCTATTTGAGGATCTTAGCTTTTCAATTAATGCGGGCGAAGTGATCCAGGTCGAAGGGCAAAATGGTAGTGGGAAAACGACTCTTTTAAGAATTTTAAGTGGTCTTTCTAATCATTATGAAGGTGATATTTTTTGGAAAGGCGCTTTACTCTCAACAGTACAAGACGATTTTAGACGCGAGCTCCTATATTTTGGACATCACCCAGGTGTTAAGGCCGTTCTAACGCCAGAAGAAAATCTTCATTGGTATGCGGCAATGCATCCATCTATTGATGGTAAAAAGATTGCTATGGCATTGGAGCAAGTAGGCTTAAGAGGGTTTGAAGACTCGCCTTGTCATACATTGTCTGCAGGGCAAAATAGACGGGTCAGTTTAGCTCGGTTGTATCTGACCTCTGCAAAATTGTGGATTTTAGATGAGCCTTTTACTGCAATTGATAAAAAAGGTGTCGCACAGAAAGAACAATTGATCTTGGACCATGCAGCTAATGGTGGATCTGTTATTTTAACAACCCACCATGAATTAGCGATTAGCGAAAAGGTTCGTCGTTTTAATCTTGATGAATTAGCGGGAACTTAATGGGAATAATTGTGACAAATGAAAGCGCTAATTCTGAGGGTAGTTCTGTCTTGAGTCTTTTTGGGGCGGTTTTAAAGCGGGATTTAATGTTGGCCTATCGCAAGAAAAGCGATTTGTTTAACCCATTGATATTTTTTCTAATGGTGGCGACTTTATTCCCTCTCGGTGTAAGTCCTGAGCCAGACTTTCTTGCTCAGATTGCTCCTGGCGTTGTATGGGTCGCCGCATTATTAGCGACGTTACTCTCTATGGAGAGCGTGTTTAAGTCGGATTTTGAGGATGGGACATTAGAGCAAACGCTTTTAAGCCCTCAGCCTTTATTTGTTATTGTATTAGCTAAAGTGTTAGCCCATTGGATGATGAGTGGCTTACCATTAACATTATTAGCACCGTTATTGGCAGTAATGTTGTTTTTGCCTGCAGAGGGTATGTCGGGCTTGATGTTAAGTCTCTTGATAGGTACGCCCACGTTGAGCTTAGTGGGCGCTATTGGTGCTGCGTTAACGGTAGGGTTACGTAAAGGTGGGGTGTTGATCTCGTTGTTGGTTTTACCGCTTTATATTCCTGTACTGATTTTTGGTACGAGCGCGGTTCAAGCAGCGGTTACCGGATTGCCATTGGCAGGTTTCTTTGCTTTGTTGGGGGCTATATTAGCACTAGGTTTGGTTTTGGCACCTTTAGCTATTAGCGCAGCATTACGAATTTCCGTGAGTGGATAAGTTAAGGTTCTTATGAGTGAGAAAAAGAATTGGATGCCTCGTTGGTTCTATCAACTTGCATCACCACGTTGGTCTTATGAAATCATGGGTAAGCTATTACCTGGATTTGCGATAGCCGCATTCCTGCTTCTTATTGCAGGAACCGTTTGGGCGTTGCTGTTTGCACCATCCGATTATCAGCAAGGCAATAGTTTTCGCATAATTTATATTCATGTACCTTCCGCTCTTTTGGCCCAATCGTGCTATATGATGATGGCGATTGCGGGCGCCATTGGTTTGATTTGGAAAATGAAAGTGGCTGATATGGTGGCCAAATCTTGTGCTCCTATAGGTGCCACTATGGCTGTGTTAGCACTAGCAACAGGGGCTATTTGGGGTAAGCCTACCTGGGGATCTTGGTGGGTTTGGGATGCACGTTTAACCTCTATGTTGATTCTTCTTTTTCTTTATTTAGGTGTTATTGCTCTTTATTCAGCTATTGAGAATGAGGCCATGGCTGCAAAATCTGCGGCGGTGTTAGCGTTAGTTGGATTGGTGAATATCCCTATTATTAAATATTCAGTGGACTGGTGGAATACACTCCATCAGCCTGCCACGTTTAAATTAACAGAACGCCCAGCAATGGCCCCAGAGATGTGGCTGCCTTTATTGGTAATGGTAATCGGTTTTTACTGTTTTTTTGCTGTTTCGTTGATGATGAGAACGCGGAACGAAATTCTTGTACGTGAACGTCGTGCAAGTTGGGTAAAAGAATTAGTTGAAAAGCAGTGAGGAAAATTAAGTGAGTTTTGATAGCTTTTCGGATTTCATTGCGATGGGAGGGCACGGTTTTTATGTTTGGCTGAGTTATGCCATCGCATTAGTTGTAGTTGTAATTAATATTGTTAATCCGGCACTACAGAAGAAGAAAATTGTTTCTAATCTTGTACGTCGCCTGCGCAGGGAGAACAAATCTTTATGAACCCTAAACGCAAACAACGTTTGATCATTGTTTTGTTTATTGTATTTGGTGTTGGTATTGCTGTGGGGTTAACTATGTTTGCTCTCAGCCAAAATATTAACTTGTTTTATTCACCTACCCAGATTGCGGCAGGGGAAGCGCCTCATAATACTCGTATTCGCGCCGGTGGTATGGTGGTCGATGGTAGCGTCAATAGAGATCAGCAGAGCCTGAATGTCACGTTTGATATTACTGATTATGATCAAACAGTGACTGTTCATTATAACGGCATTTTGCCTGATCTTTTTCGTGAAGGTCAGGGCATTGTTGCACAAGGTGAACTTGATTCTAATAACGTATTGCAGGCATCAGAAGTGTTAGCTAAGCATGATGAAAACTATATGCCTCCTGAAGTGGCTGAAGCATTAGAGAAAAGTGGCAATATGCCTAAGCCTGAAGCCGAGGTTTATAACAAATGATTCCTGAATTAGGTCAATATGCACTTATTCTTGCTTTATGTATGTCAGCGTTACTGGCGGTTGTCCCTATTCTAGGAACCTATAGTAATAATGCGTTATGGATGGGCTACGCTCGGCCGCTTGCTACAGGGATGTTTGCGTTCTTATTAGTGAGCTTGATTTGCTTAGGTTATGCTTTTGTAACCGATGACTTTTCGGTCGTTTATGTTGCTACCAATTCAAATACGGCATTGCCGATTTATTATAAAGTGAGCGCGATCTGGGGGGGGCACGAAGGGTCTCTTCTACTTTGGGTCTTTATTCTTGGCGGTTGGACTTGGGCGGTTGCACTGAAAAGTGATAATTTGCCTCAGGATATCGTAGCTCGAGTGTTAGGTATAATGGGTATTATTGGGGTTGGTTTTATCCTCTTTACCTTGATGACCTCTAGTCCATTTGAACGTTATTTGCCAGACTACCCTGTGGAAGGTGGTGATCTTAACCCTCTATTACAAGATATTGGTCTGATTATTCATCCGCCTATGCTTTATATGGGTTATGTGGGATTCTCTGTTGCTTTTGCTTTCGCTATAGCTGCGCTATTAAGTGGTCGTTTAGATGCTGCTTGGGCACGTTGGTCCCGACCTTGGACTGTTGTGGCTTGGGCTTTTTTAACTTTAGGTATCGCGTTAGGTAGCTGGTGGGCATATTACGAGCTTGGTTGGGGCGGCTGGTGGTTCTGGGATCCTGTTGAGAATGCATCATTTATGCCTTGGTTAGTGGGCACTGCGCTTATTCATAGCTTGGCTGTAACAGAAAAGCGTGGTGTGTTTAAAAGCTGGACGGTGTTATTAGCTATTTTTGCTTTTTCGCTCAGTTTATTAGGCACGTTTTTGGTTCGTTCGGGGGTTTTGACGTCGGTTCATGCTTTTGCGACAGATCCTGAACGCGGTTACTTTATCTTAGCGTTA
Organism: Neptuniibacter marinus; assembly: GCF_965223595.1. NCBI lineage: Bacteria > Pseudomonadati > Pseudomonadota > Gammaproteobacteria > Oceanospirillales > Oceanospirillaceae > Neptuniibacter > Neptuniibacter marinus. The sequence continues at coordinate 715,970 of NZ_OZ245004.1, forward strand.
TTGGCGATCACTATTGGTGGGTCTCTTTTACTTTATGCAATTAAAGCTGCCCATGTAAAAAGTGAATCACGTTTTGAGCTGATTTCCCGAGAAACATTGTTGTTAGGCAATAATATCCTATTGGTTATTGTGGCTTTGATGGTGTTGCTGGGCACGCTTTATCCTTTGTTGATTGATGCATTAGGCAAGGGGAAAATATCCGTAGGACCTCCTTACTTTAATGCTTTATTTGTTCCGTTAATGTCTGCTTTAGTGGTGTTAATGGGCGCAGGTATAGTGTCTCGCTGGAGACAAACTAAAGGCAGCTATATTGCCAAGCAATTACTGATCCCTATGCTGGTTAGTGTTGTCTTAGGTGCCAGTTTTTCTGTTGTCTATGGTGATCAGTTTGATTGGAGTGTGACGCTGGGAATGGTGCTTTCCTTCTGGGTTGTTTGTGTTTCCGTCAAAGATATTTGGAATAAGGTGTCTCATAAGGCTAACCCTTTCAAGGGGTTAAGAAATCTTTCAAGAAGTTATTATGCGATGGTTCTGGCACACATTGGTGTGGCTGTAGCTATTGTCGGGATGACCTTGGTGACGGTTTATAACGAGGAACGTGATTTAAGAATGGCACCTGGTGATACTTTAACCTTTAAACAGTATGAGTTTATCTTTGATGGTGCTCAGGTTGTTCAAGGGCCTAACTATCAGGCCGATCAAGCGCAGATTCGTGTACTTAAAAATGGCGAACCTTATGGTGCTTTACACCCTGAGAAGCGTTTTTATAAAGCGCGTGGCAATGTCATGACTGAAGCAGATATAGATCCAGGTTTAACTAGAGATCTCTATGTCGCATTGGGTGAGCCTTTAGATGGTGGAGCTTGGGCTGTCCGAATTCAGCATAAACCTTTTGTCCGTTGGTTATGGTTAGGTGGGTTGTTGATGACAGCCGGTGGTTTGTTGGCAGCTACAGATCCTCGATATCGTAAACAAGCTAAACGTAAAGTTAAAACTGTTTAATCGTTGGTTAGGGTTTTTATACCTGCGCTGTTTGGAGATTCATTGTGCGTCGATTTATTTTATTTATTCCGCTTGCCATTTTTGTTGGTATGGGGCTGTTTTTATGGAAGGGACTTCAGCTAGATCCTACTGAATTGCCGTCGGCGTTGCTTGATAAGCCACTGCCTGTCTTTGAATTGCCTTCGCTTTTAGATCCGGAGCGCAAAGTTACAGAAGCTGACCTGAAAGGCGAAGTTGCTTTGGTGAATGTGTGGGCGACTTGGTGTCCTTCATGTAAGGCGGAGCATGCGCAATTGAATCGTATTAAGGCAGAAGGTTATAAAGTTATTGGTATCAATTATAAGGATGAGCGTGAAAAAGCGGATACTTGGTTAAAGAAATACCTTAATCCATATGCCCTAAACATTTTTGATGATAAAGGTAGCTTAGGCTTAGATTTGGGGGTTTATGGTGCACCCGAAACTTATGTTATAGATGCTAATGGCATCATTCGATATAAGCATGTGGGTGTTGTAGATCAGCAGGTCTGGGGGACTTTAAAAGCCATTATGGATCAGCTTAAAAGCGATAAGCAGGTATTGTCACAATGAGATATATAGTAGCGCTGATCGTTATTTTTATTCCTCTAAGTGTGTTTGCGGCTATAGATACATTTGAGTTTAAAGATGATGCAACCCGAGATCGTTTTAATGAGTTAACCTTTGAACTGCGTTGCCCTAAGTGTCAGAACCAAAACCTTCAAGATTCTAACTCGCCGATTGCTGCCGACCTTAGAAATGAAGTTTATAAAATGGTTCAGGATGGTAAAGGTAATAATGAAATCAAAGATTTCTTAGTTGCCCGTTATGGGGAGTTTGTTCTTTATAACCCTCCTGTAAATGAGACAACTTACATTTTGTGGTATGGCCCATTTGGCTTAGTCGTCATCGGTATTATTGTTTTAATCGCTGTTTCGAGAAAGCGTAAGCGTAGTGATCAAAAGGATGACTCAGAAACTCACCTTAATAATGACGAGGCAGAAAGGTTGAACGATATTCTAGGTAAAGGTGAGCAAAAATGATCGAGTTATGGGGTGGAATTGCGGTTTTAACGGTAATTGCGGTCGCATTCGTTTTTCTTCCTTTTATTCGTGCTAAGCGCGTTGTAGAGGTTGAATCGGCAGAGAATCGCGGTCAACAGAATATAGAAATATTTCGTGAGCGCTTATCTGAGCTGGAAAATGAAAAGTCTGCTGGCAATCTAGATGAAACTGATTTTGTTACTTTAAAAACGGAATTAGAGAGAAATTTGTTGTCTGATGTGGAAGACGCAGGTTCAAGAGCCGGTAAGTTACAGCTGACAACTCAAACATTAGTGACGGTTACACTGCTCGCTATGTTGATTCCGGTGGCTGGCCTCGGTTTGTACTCTGTCTATGGTCGTTCAGCGGATTTAGATATAGCTTTGCATCAACCTAACGATCCTTTCAATGGGGAAAAACCTACTCTTGAGCAAGCCGTTGCTCAATTAGAGAGAGAGTTGCAGCAAAATCCTGATAATCCTGAAGGGTGGTTTTTACTATCGACTACCTATATGAACCAAGGGCGATACGCAGAAGGAGCGGAAGGTTTTAAAAAGATATTAGAGCTTCTACCGTCTGATGCGCCCCAGTATTCCAGCGTTAATGGTCAATATGCACAAGCATTGTTTTTTGCTGCTGATAGTAAAATAACAGATGAAGTTAGAGCGCAAATTGATAAAACATTAGCTATTGAACCATTGGAAATAACGGCTTTGGGGCTTTTGGGTATCGAAGCCTACGAAAAACAAGATTTCGAAGCGGCCATGGAGTATTGGTTGACGGCCCTACGAAACGCTGAAGGCGCTACAGCGGAATCTCTTCGTTCTGGTGTTCGTAAGGCTCGGGATGAATTGATTGCTCAAGGTAAAAACGTCCCCGATATTCCGGAGCTGCAAATTGCATCTGTGACCTTACAGGTTGATCTAAGCCCAGAGTTCAAAGAGCAAGTAACACCAGAGCAAACGATTTTTGTGTTTGCGAAAGAGATTGGTGGGCGAATACCATTGGCAGCGGTTAAGCTAATGGTGTCTGATCTACCTACTCAGGTAGTATTAGATGATACAATGGCAATGAATCCTCAAGTAACTTTATCATCGGTTGCTGAAGTTGAAGTGTCGGCCAGAATTTCTTTATCAGGTCAGCCGCAAGCTCAAAAGGGTGATTTGTACGGTATTATCTCGCCTGTAGAGGTGAGAGGGGGGGAACTACCATTGATGTTGGTTATCGATAAGGTTGTCGAATAAAACCAGCTCTTTTATAGTTGTATGATTATCGATAATTACAAAAGAAAGGGGCGCGACTAGGCACATGGAAATCGGTCTGCGTGAATGGCTGATTGTTGGCGGAGTAATATTAATCCTGCTGATAATTATAGACGGATGGCGACGCATGCAAAGCGGGCGTAATCGTCTAAAAATGAACATCGATAAAAACTTTGTTGATGCTCCTCCTGTTGAACCGCAGTCGTTTAATCCGGAGTTGCCTGGTGGTGGGGCTCGTCGGGTTTCATTAGACAGCGATCCTCTTTTTTCTGATCACCGGCCTGAACTTGCACCTGATAAGGATGGTGCATTTTCTGCACATACCGAAAATAATTCACCGCTCGATAAAAATGATCCCTGGGATGATAGCTTATCTTTAGATGAAGGGATTGTTAGCCCTGCAAGAAAAGTAGAATCAGAGCCGGTTGATGATATCAGTCTTCCAAATGATTTTATGGAGGAGGGCGTCTCTACTGTTGAAAAGGAGTCGTCAGACTTTGGTGCTTCTGATGATGGAATTTTAGGCCCTGCACGAGTGGTACCTGCACCCTCTATTGAACCAGAACCAGAACCAGAACCAGAACCAGAACCAGAACCAGAACCAGAACCAGAACCAGAACCAGAACCAGAACCAGAACCAGAACCAGAACCAGAACCAGAACCAGAACCAGAACCAGAACCAGAACCAGAACCAGAACCACCGTTATTAGTGGTAGATAGAGAACCTTCTGATTATGCAGAGGTCGTATCTGAAGATGAATACACAGACGCAAATGCTGTCGAGGCTTTTGATGTTGAAAAATTAGAGCAAAAGCCTGAACTTTTTGATGTTATTGACCAATTGGTGGAAGGCATTAAAACTGTTAAGCCAGAGCCAGAGCCAGAGCCAGAGCCAGAGCCAGAGCCAGAGCCAGAGCCAGAGCCAGAGCCAGAGCCAGAGCCAGAGCCAGAGCCAGAGCCAGAGCCAGAGCCAGAGCCAGAGCCAGAGCCAGAGCCAGAGCCAGAGCCAGAGCCAGAGCCAGAGCCAGAGCCAGAACTGAAGAAAACCGAATGGCAACCTACGCTTATCCCTGAAGTAGCGGAAGAAGAGATTGATTTTGAAAAACCTATCACTGTCCTTATGACAGAGATAGGAGATGAAACTAATTTGGATCACAAAGATGAGCATCAGGAACCGGATGCTTTTCCAGAGCTCGATTTAGCCGGTGTTGAGGATACAACGCCAGTAGAGAGCGATGCTGGCGAACAAGCAACACTGACATTTGAATTTCCCGAAGAGGCACCTGAAGCGCGAACTGATCCGTTTGCGGGTTTAACCTTAGGTTCTGCTTTAGATGATGGTTTAACAGAGCCTTCAGTGACTGAGGATAAGGGTACTTCTGTTAAGAATGAGCCGTCTGTTACTGATGCGCCTCAAACGGAATCTCAACGCGAGAAAGCAGAGCCCATTGAAAAGAGCAGTGCTGAAGAATCCCAACTTGATAAGGATCTTGCGTCAGTAGATCTACCTGAAAAAGAAGGGCCTTGGGAGTCGACTCCTATAGTTGGTCAGCCAGTTAAAGAGGCGCCTTCTAGACGCAAAGTATTAGAAAAAGAGCCGGATCCCGAAAATGTATTAATCATATCGGTTATTGCTAAATCGATAGATCAGTTTGATGGTGTTGTATTACAAAAGATCATCGATGCTTGTGGAATGAGTTTCGGTGAGATGTCTATCTATCATCGTTTTGAAGATGAGGAAGGGCTAAGTGCGGTTCAGTTTAGTATGGCTAATGCTTTACCGCCAGGTACCTTTGATCCTGATGATGCGCAGAGTTTAAGTACTAAGGCCGTGATGTTCTTTATGTCTATGGAAGAACCCCGAGATGTCATGGATGCTTTTGAGTGCATGTTGGCAACAGCAGAGACAGTCGCTAAGCATTTAGGAGGGGAGATGCTCGATGAAAATCGATCGGTCTTGCGGACCCAAACTATGGAACATTATCGCCAGCGTGTACGTGATTTTGAAATGAAAAATCTTAAAAAACGCGGCCGATAAGCCGCGTTTCTTCTTTCTTGAGTCGAGTTTTCATCGTGTCTATTGAGCAGCAGATAAAGCAGTTGCGAGAGCAGCTAAATAATCATAACTATCGCTATTATGTGCTAGATGATCCAGAAGTTCCTGATGCGGAATATGATCGCTTGTTTCAACAGCTCAAATCATTAGAAGCTGAAAATCCTAATTTAATTACTCCTGAATCCCCTACTCAAAGAGTAGGGGGTGCGCCTTTGGCTGCATTTAATCAAGTTAAGCATGAGTTACCTATGCTGTCTTTAGATAATGCGTTTAATGCTGAAGATATGGAGGAATTTAACCGTCGAATTGTTGAGCGATTAAATTACCCCGCTGATACAGAGATTGGCTATGCCTGTGAGCCTAAGTTAGATGGAATCGCCATTAGTTTGCTCTATGAAAACGGTTTGCTTATTAGAGGTTTGACGCGTGGAGACGGCTCAACGGGAGAAGATATCACTCTCAATGTGCGGACTATACCTACAATTCCTCTTAAACTCTCAGGATCTGATTATCCTCAGCGACTAGAAGTACGTGGAGAAATCTACATGCCAAAGGCGGGTTTTAACGCTTTAAATACCCGTGCAGAGCAGCGAGGGGAGAAGCCTTTTGTTAACCCCCGTAATGCAGCCGCTGGCAGTTTACGTCAGTTAAATCCGAGAATAACCGCATCACGCCCTTTAGAGATGTGCAGTTATAGCGTAGGGGTTGTTGAAGGGGGTGAGCTTGCAGATGGCCATGCAGCTATCCTACGTCAGCTAAAAACTTGGGGGTTTAAGTTAAATCCGCTGCTTGAAGAAGTTAAAGGCGTTCAGGGATGTCTAGATTACTACACTCGAGTAGCGGCGTTGCGAGACTCGCTTCCTTATGAGATCGATGGCGTTGTTTTTAAAGTCAATGATTTGGCATTACAGAAAACCTTAGGTTTTGTTTCTCGCGCGCCTCGTTGGGCGATCGCGCATAAGTTTCCTGCCCAAGAAGAGTTGACGGTTGTTCGAGCAATTGAGTTTCAGGTCGGTCGTACAGGTGCTGTGACACCTGTTGCTCGCCTTCAGCCCGTTTTTGTGGGTGGTGTTACAGTTTCTAATGCTACCTTGCACAATATGGATGAAGTTGAGCGCTTAGATGTGCGTGTAGGCGATAGTGTTATTATTCGTCGTGCCGGTGATGTGATTCCTCAGGTGGTTCGTGTGATCGAGGAAAGACGGCCTGATGACACAGTGCCTGTTGCTGCTCCAGAGGCTTGCCCTGTTTGTGGCTCTGATGTTGAACGTCTCGAAGGTGAAGCAGTAGCACGCTGTACCGGTGGGCTGTATTGCGCTGCTCAGCGGAAGGAAGCGTTGAAGCATTTTGCCTCCCGTAAAGCGATGGATATAGATGGCTTAGGTGATAAATTGATTGAGATGTTAGTCGATTTAGATCTGCTCCATAATCCCGCAGGGCTATATCAACTGAAGGTGGAGCAGTTATCAACACTTGAGCGGATGGGACCAAAGTCAGCTGAGAATTTAGTAAAAGCCATAAGTGCGAGTAAAGATACAGAGTTTTCCCGTTTTCTTTATTCGCTAGGTATTCGTGAAGTTGGCGAGGCTACCGCTAGAGCATTAGCAATGCATTTTGGTGATTTAGATCCTTTGATGGCTGCAACTGAAGAGGCGCTATTGGAAGTGTCTGATGTAGGCCCTATTGTTGCGAAACATATTATCGGCTTTTTTGCTGAACCTCATAATCGAGAGGTGATCGCAGATCTACTGGATAAAGAAAAAGCGGGGGTTCATTGGGATCCTATTGAGCCGATGGAACTGGAAGCGCTACCTTTAGCGGGTAAAACATGGGTATTAACTGGTAAGCTTGAACAGATGGGACGCAGTGATGCTAAAAAATATCTACTGGCATTAGGCGCAAAAGTGGCGGGCAGTGTTTCTGCTAAAACGGATTGTGTTGTTGCGGGTCCTGGGGCTGGTTCTAAATTAAAGAAAGCATCTGAATTGGGTATTGAAACAATGGATGAAGAGCAGTTTGTCGCCTTTCTCAAGCAACATGGAGTGGTTGAAGTATGATGATCTCTAAGAAGGCATTATTGACTCTGCCTATTTTAGTGTTTCTATTGAGTGGTTGCTTTGGTGCTTCGACTCAACCTGTACTAATGATTTGTGATGAGCTGGATGATAATGATGAGTGGGTCGAGCCTGCTGTACTGGCTGAGCAGAAATATGGCACGCCTATTTCTCTCTCCTTGGCGCTGCTCGAATTGCCTTTGTCTGATCTGGATAAAAAACATGTAAGGCCACGCAGTGCTGATTGGGAAGAGTATCGTATACGGAGTGAGCACTGGGATGCTTCGCCACAGATCCCTGATGATGCAGTTGATTTTATCGGTTGGTTCACTCAGCAAAGTGTCAAACGAAACCATATTGGCTGGCAAGATGCTGGTGAGCATTATCTTGCATTAAGGTTAGGGCATGGTGGTTATCATCGTTTTGAAGCCGATAAATATCCAGAGCTCGCACAGCAAGCTATAGGTATTCAGCTAAGGGCGCAACGTTGGTCAAATGAGTTACAAGCATGTAAAGGGCAGTGGCAAGGTGAAAGCTGGTTTAACAAGTTAAAACTTTGGTAACTGTGGATAAGTCCTTAATGATCATTCCTTATGAGCAGCTTGAACCCGATACGCTCAATGCTTTAATTGAAGAGTTTGTTAGCCGTGATGGCACTGATTATGGTGATAATGAGATATCCCTGTCAGCTAAAGTGGAGCAAGTTAGAGGTAAGTTGCGTTCAGGTGATGCCGTGATTTTGTTCAGCGAGAGTAAAGGCCTTTGTAATATAGTTCATAAAGATATGTTATGAACTGGGCCGGCCTGTAATAGTTTTTTCTGCTGAGCCTAATCAAAAAGAGGTCGTCAAATGGATCAGCTTGAGCAAACTATTAGCCTTATTGCACTGACAATGGGGGTTGGCTGGGCAAGTGGTATTAATCTTTATGCAACCATATTTATGTTGGGCATGCTCAATAATATGGGGCATATCGCATTGCCTGAAGAGCTACAAGTTGTTTCTGATCCGTTAGTTTTAATGGCTGCGGGTTTTATGTATTTTGTCGAGTTTTTTGCCGATAAGATTCCTGGCGTTGATACGGGTTGGGATGGGCTACATACCTTTATCCGAATACCTGCGGGGGCTGTACTAGCAGCGGGTGCTGTAGGTGATATGTCTGTACCTGTCGAATTAGCAGCAGCCCTTGTCGGTGGGACGTTAGCGGCGGGAAGCCATGCCGCTAAGGCGGGAAGTCGTGTTTTGATAAATACCTCTCCCGAACCTGTAACTAATTGGACTGCGTCTATAAGTGAAGATTTATTAGTGCTGGGTGGTTTATGGGCAGCACTTAATCATCCTATTTTGTTCTTGTTAGGGTTGGTCGTATTTGTCATCTTATTGATTTGGTTGTTGCCAAAACTTTGGCGAGGTATCAAAAAAGTATTCCGCTTTATAGCAGGGTTGTTTGGCGGTGGTAAAGATAAGGAGCAACCGCCTTTAACGTCCTTTCCGACTAAACCCAGCGCTCCAAATGAGCTCCGCTGACCAGGAGCCTTAATAAATCTGTGCGGCAAACAATGCCCACTATCTCATCGTTATTATTTACAACAGGAATAGAGTTTATTTCGTTGTCGATAAAGTTAATGGCAACACTTTGAACTAAGGTTTCAGGTGTTGCAGCGATCAGTTGTTTAGAATAAATGTCACTAATAAGAGTGAGCGAATCGGTTCCCGCCTCGATTAAATCTGTCTTCGATATTAAGCCTAATGGCCGTTTATCCTCTTCGGCAACGACTAAGTGGCTAATCTCTAAGCTGATCATCCTTTTCCATGCGGTACTGACGGTTACATTGGGAGATATTGTATGTACTGGGGATACCATAATTGTTGATACGGTAAGCTGAGCACTTTCGTTCTGGGGTTCAGCTTCTTCAGCATTAGCTGTATATGCAAGGGTGGCTGGATCTTTGTTTTGATTGGGTTTTCCGGGGCCGGGGATAATAAACTTTTCACCATCGGAGTGTAGCCGATCTTCCTTGTCTGCAGTTCGATGTATATGGCGGCTTTTCGATAGAGAGTCGACACCTTGTTTAGGAAAGAGGGCTTCCTTTGGTGTTTGTATGCGATAGCCGTGGTCGTATACATAAAGTGTCATAACCGCTCCACATCTGTGTTTGTTCAAATACTAACCGATCTGTGCTTTTTAGCTTAACATACATGCTCTTTACTTATATCGCCCGTCTTATCAAGTTCTTGATAATAAACCGCGCTGGGTTCACTGCATCTATTAGAGTCTTGGGGAGAGGTAAAGGTTCATTACAGATCATAGACGCTAATAGTTCAGCTGAGATCGGACAAGTAATTAGCCCTTTTGAGCCATGGCCGGTATTTAAGTATAGATTAGGGTGATGGTTAGCAGTGCAGCCGTCAAAACGCCAATTTTTATCTTTTCTCAGACGACCGAAGGTTTCAACAAAATCGCTATAGATTGGCGCTGGACCAACAACGGGCATGTAGTCTGGTGTGCTACAGCGAAAGGCTGTTCTTCCTGTGAGCAGCTCATTTTTACCGATAAGCGCGTTATGAAATTCTGGTAGAGCATCCTTCAGTTTTTCTAGATTCCTATTATGGTCGTATTGAGTAACGTCACGTTGTTTGCCCTTCAGATCGAATGTAGCGCCAAAGCAATATTTTCCTCCCTGTGCTGGAGAGATATAGCCTTCGCCACAAACAACCGTCCTTAGTTGCGGTAAATCTGCACTATCTTCAGTAATTGATACTTGTCCGCGAATAGCTTTTAACGGCAGATGTTCAGTTTGTTTAAATTGATTAGCTAATTCCGCATTGCAGATAATTAAGTGAGAGCAATGTAAGTGCTTACTATTGTTGGTGGTTAGATTCCATAAGTGATCGACCTGTTCGATATTTGTTATATCGTGTTGCTCAATAGAGATATTAGGGTGGGCGGCTAATAGATGACAGAAGTCTACAGGTGACACCCAGCCTGCTGTAGGAAAAAATAAACCGCTACTGGATACAACAGAACCACTAATCTCCGATAATTCGATGTCTGATTTATGTTGTACTAGGGAATCAGGATAATGGCCGTTATCAATTAATTCCTGTTGTCGTTTATTTTCGTTTTCTTTAGTCGCTAGTTGCGCTACGCCACACTGAGACCAAAAGGATTGCTCGGGGTCTTTCCGTTTAAGTAGATTAACCGTATGTAAAAAACCGGTTAGATGCAGTTCGCCTTGTTTCGTAGGGCTGACAGGTAGCTTGGCATAAAGCGCCCCTTGCCGATTACCCGATCCTGCTGTTGCTAAATGCTGCTCTTTCTCAATGAGTCTTACCTTAATCCCTCTCTGTGCAAGAGAGTAGGCCGTGGAGCAGCCAGAAAGCCCCCCGCCAATAATAGTAACTTCAGTAGGCTGTTCCGATTTTGGGATTGAAAACCAAGGTTTTGTATCGACTTGAGGAACGTTATTTTTGATAAAAGTGCCTAAACACATCTCACGCTTTTTACCAAACCCTGGCTGCTTTCTAACCTCAAAACCTACCGCTTTTAATCCTCTTCTGACAATGCCGGCGGAGGTGAAGGTTGAGAAGGTTGTGCCGGGTTTGCTTAAACGTGCAATTTCTCGAAAAAGTTCGGGGCTCCACATATCAGGGTTTTTTGATGGTGAAAACCCATCTAAATACCAGGCATCAATAGAGGCTTCGAGTTGTTTATAGCTATCTAAAGCATCTCCAAAAATCAGAGTTAATGTGATTCGTTCATCAGGAAAGGAAAGTCGATGGAAGCCTTGGCATGCTAAGGGGTATTGGTTTAATAGCTTTGATGATAAAGGTTCAAAGTCTTTCCATTGATGAAGGGCGCGTTTTAAATCCTTATGGCTTAGTGGTTGCTTTTCCACGGAGATAAAATGGAGTTGTTGTCTATTAGAGCTTCTATTCAACCATTGCTGCGCAGTAAGTAGAAAGTTTAACCCCGTTCCAAACCCTGTTTCAGCGATGGTCAATCGTTTTGGTACAGCGTTGAGTCGTGAAGGTAGGTTGTTAGCTTTTATATAAACATACAAGCTATCTTCAAAACTTTGTTCTGAATTGAAGTAGAAATCATCAAAACCTGTTGAATAAGGGGTGTCGTTTTTCCAAAAGATGTCAGCGCAAGTAATCACAATCGTAAGTTTAGGCTATAGGTAGTTATTAGGTTTGGGTGGCTGAATATGCCGTATTTATACTGTAAGTCTAGAGGTTAGTAGGGTTATAAGCTACAATTTGCTCCCGGATAGTTACAGTGTGTTTTATGGGATTGAGATAATTTATTTTATTGGTTAATTATCTCGTTACTTACCAAATAGACTGCGATTGAATTCTTTCCGTTTTAAGATCGAATTGCAAAATTCAAAAATAATTCTTCTTACTGTAGGTCGATAATGAAAGAGCTTAAAGATATCAAATTGGCGGTTATTGGGCTGGGCTATGTCGGATTGCCTTTAGCTGTAGAGTTCGGTAAATATCTAGATGTTGTTGGTTTTGATATTAATAAAGCAAGAGTTACAGAGTTAGAAAATGGACATGATTCTACATTAGAAGTAGAGGATGAAATGCTTAGGTTAGCAAGTCGTCTTTCTTATTCATCGGATGTGCCCGCGCTTAAAGAGTGTAATACCTATATAGTTACTGTTCCAACGCCAATCGATGATGCTAACGCACCTGATTTGTCTCCTCTAGAAAAAGCCTCAGAAATGTTAGGCGCTGTGATCAAGCAAGGTGATCTCGTGATCTTTGAATCTACGGTTTACCCCGGTGCAACAGAGGAAATTTGCGTCCCTATTATTGAGAGAAGCTCAGGATTAGTTTTTAACCACGGTTTTTTTGTTGGTTATAGCCCAGAGCGTATAAATCCTGGTGATAAAGTTAATACGCTGACTAAAATTTTAAAAATCACCTCCGGTTCTACACCGGAAATTGCTGAAGTGGTTGATGAGCTCTATGCCAGTATCATTACCGCGGGTACACATAAAGCGAGCTCTATTAAAGTGGCTGAAGCGGCTAAAGTCATCGAAAATACTCAGCGTGATCTAAATATAGCGATTATTAACGAGTTTGCGAAAATATTTAATCGCTTGGATATTGATACTCAAGAGGTGCTAAACGCTGCTGGCACTAAATGGAACTTTTTACCTTTCAAGCCAGGATTGGTGGGAGGCCACTGTATAAGTGTTGATCCTTATTATTTAACCTATAAAGCGAAAGAAGTGGGTTATCAACCTGAAGTGATTCTAGCTGGACGTAGAATTAATGACGGTATGGGGGCTTATGTTGCTACTGAATTGGTTAAAGCTGTAAGTAAAAAAAGAATCCATATTAATGAAGCAAGAGTACTTGTACTTGGCTTTACATTTAAAGGCGATTGCCCTGATGTGCGCAACACAAAAATTATCGACATGATCAAAGAGCTACAAAGTTTTAATATGCAAGTTGATGTATATGATAATTGGGCCGATGCAGAAGAAGTAAAGCATGAATACGGTGTAGAGCTAACTGAAACGTTAGAGCAGGGTGCTTATGATGCCATAGTACTTGCCGTTGATCATCGAGAGTTTAAACGTTGGGGTGAAGATAGAATTCGTGCACTGGGTAAGAAAAATCATCTACTGTACGATGTGAAATACGTATTACCAATGGGCTGTTCAGATTTACGTCTGTAATTGTTATCTATTGAGAGGTAAAGATGAAAAGATTCGGATTAATTGGTGCGGCAGGTTACATCGCCCCCCGCCACCTTAAGGCGATTAAAGAAACTGGTCACAACCTTGTTGTTGCAATGGATGTGAACGATTCAGTTGGCATAATGGATAGCCATTTTCCAAATGCCGAGTTTTTTACTGAGTTTGAACAGTTTTCTGGTTTTGTTGAAGATTTAAAACTACAAGGAGAGGGTTTAGATTACATCGCGGTTTGTTCTCCTAACTACCTGCATCTACCCCATATGAAGTTTGCATTACAAAATGGTATAGATGTGATTTGTGAAAAGCCATTAGTGCTCAATACTTCAGATTTACATGAACTTCATAAGTATGAAAAGGCATATGGAGCCAAAGTAAATTCCATACTTCAGCTTAGGTTACATCCCTCTATTATCGCGTTGAAGCATAAAGTGGAATCCGCGCCAGCAGACAAAGTATTTGACGTTGATTTAACCTACCTAACCTCGCGGGGAAAATGGTACCTTAAATCATGGAAAGGTTTTAATGAAAAATCAGGCGGTGTAGCAACCAATATAGGTGTGCATTTTTATGACATGCTGCACTTTATTTTTGGGGAGATTAAACATAATGAAGTGCATTACCGTGATGAAAAAACATCATCAGGTTTTTTGCAGTATGAACGTGCAAATGTGCGTTGGTTTTTATCAATAGATGCCAATCATCTACCGGAAAATGCTGTGCAGGGTGAAAAACTAACGTATCGCAGTATAGATATAGAAGGTGAAGAGCTAGAGTTTTCTGGAGGCTTTACCGATCTTCATACACAAAGCTATGAGCGGATTTTATCGGGCAAAGGTTATGGAGTTGAAGACAACCGCGCAGCTATTCAAACTGTCGATGTTATGCGTAAATCCCCAATAGTCGAAAACCCTACAACACCGCACCCTTTATTATCAAAGGTTAAGTGATATGAGCTTTTATCAGCATGACAGCGCTATTGTCGATGATGGTGCTCAAATAGGTGATGAATCTCGTATATGGCACTTTACACATGTTTGCGCCGGCGCAAAAATTGGCCAAGGCTGCTCGTTAGGACAAAATGTTTTTATTGGCAATAAAGTCAGCATTGGCAATGGCTGTAAAATCCAGAATAACGTATCGGTCTACGATAATGTACACCTTGAAGAAGGGGTGTTTTGTGGACCAAGCATGGTGTTTACTAATGTGTACAACCCACGTTCGTTGATTGATCGTAAAGATGAATATCGAAAGACTCTGGTTAAAAAAGGGGCAACCTTAGGTGCTAATTGCACCATTATTTGTGGAGTAACGATTGGTGAATTTGCGTTTATAGGTGCCGGTGCAGTAGTGAATAAAAGCGTACCTGCTTATGCGCTCATGGTTGGCGTACCAGCGAAGCAGGTTGGCTGGATGAGTGAATTTGGAGAGCAGCTTGAGTTGCCGGTGGTAGGGCAAGGAGAAGCAGTTTGTGCTCAAACGGGTGATAAATATCGTTTACAAGGCTCCGTCCTTCAGAGAGATGTTAACTAATGCAATTTATTGATCTTGCGACTCAGTATCAGCATTTAAAAACACGTATTGATAAGCGTATTCAAACTGTTTTAGACCATGGCCAATATATTATGGGGCCGGAAGTGCAAGAGCTAGAAGAGAAGTTGGCAGAATACGTGGGCGTTAAGCATGCAATTACTTGTGCAAATGGCACAGATGCATTGACTCTCGCGATGATGGTTTTAGACATTAAAGAAGGCGACGCTGTTTTTTGTCCAACCTTCACCTTTTTTGCGACAGCAGAAACCATAGCCTTTCAAAAAGCAACGCCAGTATTTGTAGATTCAGACGAAGCGACATTTAATATCTGTTCTATTGACCTAGAAAAACGCATAAGGCAAACGATTGCAGAGGGGAAGCTGAATCCAAAAGCGATTGTTGCCGTAGATCTATTTGGCTTGCCAGCTAACTACCCGGAATTAGAGCGGATAGCGGAAAAATATAACCTAAAGCTGATTGAAGATGCAGCCCAAGGCTTTGGTGGTTCAATTACCAACCAGCAAGGTACTAAAAGGTTTGCTGGTAGCTTTGGTGATATCGCCACAACCAGTTTCTTTCCTGCTAAGCCATTAGGTTGCTATGGCGACGGTGGTGCTGTTTTTACTAACAATGACGAATACGCAGAGTTATTAAAATCATTAAGGGTGCATGGTAAAGGCAGTGACAAATATGACAATGTTCGTATTGGGATGAATAGTCGCCTAGACACGATCCAGGCTGCGATTTTATTAGAAAAACTAGCAGAATTTCCACAAGAGTTAATAAATCGTAATAAAGTAGCAGCAAACTACGAAAAAACTCTGTCAAGTCAGTATAAAACACCTCAAGTACCGGAAGGTTATATTAGCTCTTGGGCACAATATACATTGGTTTCAGATAGTCGTGATGCTGAAATGAAAAAGTATAAAGAGCAAGGTGTCCCAACCATGATTTATTATGCGACTTGTATGCATCAGCAAACGGTTTTTAAAGGCTTGAACTATAAAACAGGTGATTTTTCTATAGCGGAGAAATTAGCAAAGAGTGTGTTTAGTTTACCTATGTATCCTTACCTAAGGCATGAAAAATCAGAGATGCGTGCATAGTGTAATTACCATGTAGTCGCAATACCTTTTAAACAATGTTGACAAATGATATTTAGTTTAAATATTAAGATATTCATAAAATAATAATATCCTGTGGGAATTAAATAATTTTAATCTAGATAATAACGTTAATGCATAATTAGATAGTTTATCGATCAAAATTTTTACAGTAGTAAATCTGAGTGATAGGACGTTATATTTAACGCCTGTAGTGGCATTAAAAATTGTACAAATTGTGTAAAAGGAGCTGTTGTTTTGATTAAGCAGATACAAAATGCGATAGCACTATGTTTAAGTAATTATTTTCCACGAATTGGATTTTTTAATCGTATTCGTTGGAAAATATTGAAAGCAGGAGGAGCAGGGATAGAAAATTCTCATATTTGGGCTCCTATTGATATTAGACCTTTTGGTTGTCTTAAAAACATTAAAATTGGTAGAGGAACATTTGTTAATACGGGTTTTAGGTGTGGTGTTCCTAATGGGGTAATAGTCGAAATTGGTGAAAATTGCGCTATTGGTCCCAGAGTCTCAATTGAGACAGTAAATCATAACTTGAGCTGGTCAGAAAAAGAAAAATGGGGCGTTAAAAAGAAATCGGTTAAAGTGGGTGATCGCGTTTGGATAGGCAGTGGCGTAATTGTTCTTCCTGGTGTCAATATTGGAAGTGATAGCGTGATAGCGGCAGGTGCGGTCGTGACAAAAAGTTTCCCTGAACGGTCAATTATTGCAGGAGTACCTGCACGGTTAATTAGAAGAAATGAAGTTGATTAATAAAGGAATTTTTAAACAATTTAAATTGTGGTTGTTGTTAAACCCCAGGCTGCAGCCTTTACTGTATAAAACTCGTTACCTTATTCAGGTTGCTTTTAGTGAAGATTGTTTTTGTGAAAATACCGAGCAATCAAAAAGGTTCCTTTTTATTGTAGGATGCGGAAGGTCAGGTAATACATTACTTAGACGTTTATTAATGGAAAGGTTTGATATTTACATACCGCCAGAAAGTTACGTTCTTCCTCGGCAGATTAACCAGTATTTAGTGAGTGGTCACCTTAAATGGGTAGAGAAAGTTGATGTTATTTTGAGTTTTATTGAAAACCATCCTGAATTTAATACGTTTGGTGTTAAGTCATTACGCGGTTTTAAAAAAGAAGCTAAAGAATGGAAGAGTAGCGAACAAACCTATTTAAATCTTATTGTAGGTTTATATCAGTGGTTAGCTATCAATAATAACTGTGATTCTTTGTGGGTTGGGGATAAAACCCCCTTAAATACGTTAAATTTAGGACTATTGAATAAGGCTTTCCCCAATGCAAAATTTATTTTTCTTGAGCGAGATCCTGTAGATGTAATTCAGTCTTATCTTGCATCTGGTATTTATGATAATGCAATAGATGCATCGTTGAGGTGGCAGAGGTCTTTAACGGCTTGGTTGAGATTTAAAAAAATAAAACATAAAAGTGATTTAATTGAGCTGCAGTATGAACGGCTTGTCACTAATCATGATTCCGTTTTAGAGGAAATAGGGAAGCAGTTCTTGTTACCTGAGCGGGATAGAGGGAAAGGTTTTGAGCTATCTAGTCTTGGTGATGTGTTATCCCGTTCTCATCATAGTAATGTCAAAAATGCACCGTCGACTGGTTCCATAGGCAAAGGTAGAGTAACTATTAAAGAGGGTGATTTAAAGAGTGCCCGCAAGGTATTAGGGAAGCTTCCTCAAAAAAGAGGGTACTCTTCATTATGAATCGCAGGCTAGATAGCAATAAGGTACATGTTCTCATTTTACCATCTTGGTACCCCCAAAATTCTAGGGATGTATCGGGGGTTTTCTTTAGGGATCAGGCTTTAGCCCTTTCTAATTATGGTCATAAAGTGGGTGTGGTTGCACCAGAGTTGAAATCATTTCGAACATTAGCCGGTAAGTTAAAAAGTAACGCTTCACCAATATTTGAACTAGATGAAAACGTCCCAACATATCGCAAGTCGAGCTATGCCTATTTTCCAAAGCTGCCTTATGGAAACTATTGGTTATTTAAACGGTTGGCGAAAAAACTGATTAACAAATATATCGTTGAGCAAGGGTGTCCGGAGATTATTCACGCCCATTCAGCTATTTTTGCCGGTGCTGTTGCTGCTGAATTATCAGACGAGTTACAAATTCCTTTTGTCATTACAGAGCATAGCACAGGTTTTGCACGAAAATTGTACGCACCTTGGCAAATGAAATTAGCTAAAAGAGCTTTTACTCAAGCAAGTACGTGTATTGCTGTTAGTCCGGAGCTGGGTAAATTACTGGATAATCAGATAGCGAGCGTTGGTGTTCAATGGACATGGGTACCAAATGTGGTTGCGGAGCGATTTCAAACTACTGTTGTCCACAATAAAAAAAATAAACCTGTTCGTTTTTTAAATCTTGCGCTAATGACAGAAAAAAAAGGCCAGCTAGACTTGTTGCGAGCATTTAAACTAGGAGTTGAGCAAGGGCTTCAAGCCGAACTTTGGTTTGGAGGTGATGGGGTGATGCGTTCAACACTTGAGCAGAGTGTATTGGATTTAGGGGTTTCAAAACACGTTCGTTTTCTTGGTATGGTTGAGCCGGATAATGTTCCTAAATTGTTAGAAGAGGTTGATGTATTGGTTGTGCCTAGCCATTATGAAACCTTTGGCGTTGTTGCGGCCGAAGCGTTAATGGTTGGAGTGCCGGTTATTGCAACGCGGTGTGGTGGTCCTGAATGTATAGTGACTGAAAAGGATGGGATATTAGTTGCTGTAAAAAAACCTCAAGAGCTTAGTCTTGCTATGATTCGACTTAGTCAAAATATTAATGCTTATAATTCTGCTAGAATCTCAAAATTTGCTAAAGAGAGGTTTTCTGGGAAGGCCGTTGCTGAGCAGTTAACTAAGGTATATCAGGAGGTGTTAAGCGATCATATTAATAATTAGATTCAACCAGAGTACAGTAAATGCTTAAAAAATTGGAGCGTTTTTCAGCTGGCTCACGTTTAAGGCGTAATATCAGCACGACTTTTGGTCGTCAAATGCTAGGGGCACTGGTTCAGTTTTTGATAATAATAATAATAGCAAGAGAGCTGGGGCCGGTAGGCAACGGTATTTATGCTTTAGTAATTTTATTACCTTCAATGCTGGTGTCTTTACTTAATTTAGGTGTTGCGCCAGCAACAGTTTTTTATGTAAGTCGTAAGGATTTTGATTCGGCTTATGTAGTGGTTGGTAATTTACGGATCGCGCTGGTTATTTCGCTTTTAGGTATTATTGTCATGTTACCTATTTTATGGTTTTGGGGGGGGCGTGTTTTTCCTAGTGTCCCAATAACTTTACTCTATATAGGTTTGTTTAGCTTTCCTCTTACTTTATTGCTGTCTTATTTAAATGCTGTTTTTCAAGGTCAGGAAAATTTTAAGGTTTTTAATTGTGTTGTTTTAATTCCTCCTTGTTTAAATTTGTTCTTTATTTCTTTTGCAATATATGTATTTGATTTTAGTCTTTCTGGTGCAATTTTATCCTACTTTTTATCCCAGTTGGCAGGCTTGGTTATAGTATTTGTTTTTTTGTGTCGTGATGGGTCTTTAATTAAAATAATAAAAAACAAATTACTTTTATCTCTTTATATTAGGGGGTCATTAAGTTATGGGTGTAAAATGCACCTTTCCAATGTTTTGGCATTTATTAATTATCGCGCTGATATTTTTTTTGTTAATATTTTTTTGAATCCGGCTGCAACAGGGGTATATGTAATTGCTGTCCAAATAGCTGAACGAATTTGGATGGTTTCTCAAGCGGCTAGTACGGTTTTGTTACCCAGGTTATCCGCCATGCAGGCTACCCCGAAAGCGCGCATGGCCTTAACTAATAAGGCATTTATTGTTGTTTCTTTGATGACAGCAGGCTTGAGTGGGTTGGTAACTATTGGATTATATTGGTTACTTGAACCTATTTTCGGTGATGCTTATGTAAATTCTTGGTTAGTATATATTTGGCTTTTGCCTGGTGTTATTGCTGGTGCGGGTGCTCGGATTTATTCAAATTGTATTGCTGCAGCTGGAAAACCCGAATGGAATATGTATGTTGCGTGTGTAGTGGTTTCTATTAATATAATAGGTAATATTTTGTTAATACCCGAGCATGGTATTATTGGTGCTGCGTGGGCTACAAGTATTGCCTATTGTTGTAATGCGATATTTAAAGTTTGGTTGGTTAAAAAAACACTATATGTTTGATTTTGTTTTTTAATAAATAAATGGTTTTATAATAATATATTTAATTATAACTTTTTTATTATTTTAGATTGTGCAGGATTTTAAATAGTGATTTTTAATGCAAAAAAATGCTGCTGATAGAAAAGGAAAAATTTATTAAAGAGGTTTGCAATGCCATTTAAATATAAAGTGGCCCATCTTACTTCTGCGCATCCTCGCTATGATACTCGTATTTTTTTGAAAGAATGCGTTTCGCTTGTAAGACATGGTTTGTTTGTTTCGTTGATTGTTGATGATACTGAGAAATATGGTGTTTATGTAGGCAAGAATAAAGCCGAAACCATCAAGATGAGAAATTAGTATTTTTGGCTTTATTTGCCTATGTTAGATTGTTATATGTTTTATTAATATGCCTAGGATTTTATATGAAGTTTATTGTTTTTGTGAATTCTAATCTTGAAAAGGGTCAACCTATTTATTCAAGAATTAAATCTTTTAGTGACTATTTTTTATCTAAAGGGTTCGGAATTGATTTTTCATTCAAAACTATTTTACTAGATAATACTAATTACCTTTTGATATCTATGCCTCCCTTTCGAAAGTTTTGGTTATTTTTTATACCTGGCTTGAATATTGTTCTAGATATTCGTGATGGATGGTCTATTGCACAGGAAACGGGTTATGGGGATATCAAAAGAAAAAAGACCTTCAAAGCAAAAATATCACGTTTAATTGAGAAGTTCGCTATTCGGCGCTCTTTTCTTGCTATTACTTGTACGCCTGGATTACAGCAATACCTATCTCGAGTTTCAGGTAGTGAGTTGATTTTAATTCCTAATGGTATTAATGATGATGACTTGGATTTAATTAACCAAGTAAAAAGTCATAAAAAAAAATATAAAGATAGTGATCAAGTTGTTTTCTGTTGCGCAGGTCAGTTTTCTGAGTATGGGCAAGATAAAGTTAAAAAATTGCTTCGAATTATTGCTTCTAGATACCAATATAAAAAACTAGTTATTTTGCTGATTGGAAGTAATGAAGATTCTAATAGTTGGGTAGAAGAGTTTTTTAGTCAGTTGACCTCAGGTAATGGAGAAGTGAAAATTATTCCACGGATGCATAAGAAAGAACTTTATATTACTATGTTTAATGCTGATTATGGGTTATCTATTATACGTGATCCAGACTATGAATTAGGTACAAAAGTGTATGACTATATTGCTTTAGGTTTACCTATTGTTAATTACTTCGATGAGCCTAATAATTTTACAAACTATTTTGATGCTTGCTTAGATGTTTCTTTTAATAAATGTGCAAAAATTCCAGAAATTCGTAGAAGCATCTTGATTAAGTCAGTTTTAGATGGCTTTTTTGATAAGGATTATCAGTGAAAGTTGTTCTTTTATCCGCTGCATTTTCGATTCATACAGCACGTTGGGCTAATGGTCTTGTGTCGCGTGGTGTTGAGGTGCATCTTATTTCGCTGCATGAGAATGCCCATGTGCTTGATTCTAAGGTATATCTGTACAAGCTTAAAAATAAAGCGCCGCTTGGTTATTTTTCGGCGGTGTTTGAAGTACGGAAATTATTAAAAGAAATTCAGCCTGATTTAGTGAACGCACATTATGCGACGGGTTATGGCTTGTTAGCGCGTTTAGTCGCGTTTAAACCCGTTTTACTTTCGGTGTGGGGAAGTGATGTTTACGACTTTCCTGAAAAGTCTGTTGTACATCGCTTGTTGTTAAAAGGCAATTTAAAATCGGCCACCTCTATTGCGTCGACTAGCCATTGTATGTCCAGCAAGACTAGAGAAACGTTTAAGCATAGTAAAGTATTTATCACGCCTTTTGGAATCGAAGAGTCGTTGTTTAAACCTTTACCTGCACTAGAGGGTAGAGGCTCTAATAAAATTGTTCTTGGTACTGTGAAGACTCTTAAAACAAAGTACGGGATTGATATTTTAATTAAAGCGTTTGCAAAAACCTGGTATGAGCTTGATAAAAATAGGGATCTATTTTTAGAAATTTCAGGAGGTGGGCCAGATTTGAATGTTTTACAACAGCTAGCCAAATCTTTAGGTGTTGATAAGCAAGTTGTTTTTCATGGACAGGTTGATCATGCTGATGTTCCTAATATATTAAATCGGTTAGATATATACTGTGCTTTTAGCCGAATTGAAAGCTTTGGTGTGGCTATATTGGAGGCGAGTGCTTGTGGAAAACCGGTCATAGTGTCAGATGCTGATGGCCCAGCTGAAGTGACTTTGGATGGGAAAACAGGTTTAGTTGTGCCTAAAGAGGATGTGGTTGCTTCTGCTGAGGCAATGATTCAATTGATTGAAAACGAGCAGCTTAGAAAAAAAATGGGCGACGCCGGTCGTCAACATGTTTTAGAGCATTATACTTGGGAAAAGTCTTTAGACTTGATGGTTGAGGCTTACCGGCAAACAATGTCCATGCGCTAGCATATATAGTGCAACTTGGTAGTGCTGGTTAGCGGAATCCTTGGATGATTATAAGAGTTTATCATGAAAATAATTACTATTTTAGGCGCCCGCCCGCAATTTATTAAAGCGGGTTCGGTCAGCCGTGAAATTATCCGTCAACGAGAAGCGGGTTGTGATATTCAAGAGGTAATTGTCCATACGGGTCAGCATTATGATGCGAATATGAGCGATGTGTTTTTTGAAGAAATGCAAATCCCTAAGCCTGATTAC
Organism: Neptuniibacter marinus; assembly: GCF_965223595.1. Classification (NCBI taxonomy): domain Bacteria; kingdom Pseudomonadati; phylum Pseudomonadota; class Gammaproteobacteria; order Oceanospirillales; family Oceanospirillaceae; genus Neptuniibacter; species Neptuniibacter marinus. Next base: position 738,691 of record NZ_OZ245004.1, read on the forward strand.
TTTCTTGGCATTGGTGGTAAAACGCACGGTGCTATGACGGGGCAAATGATTGAAAAGATCGAAAGTATTTTGGTGAAAGAAGAGCCGGATTGGGTGATGGTCTATGGTGATACCAATTCTACCTTGGCGGGGGCGATTGCAGCGTCTAAACTGCATATAAAAATAGCACATGTGGAAGCAGGTTTACGCTCGTTTAATATGCGTATGCCGGAAGAAGTGAATCGCATATTAACTGATCGCATTAGTTCGGTACTTTTTTGCCCCACTCAAGCTGCAGTGGACAACTTAACGAAGGAAGGAGTGGATAGTTGGCAAACGGATACCAGCGTGGTGTTATCGGGTGATGTAATGCAAGATGGTGCATTGTTTTATAAAGGCTTAGCACAAAAACCATCTAACCTGAATATTGCAGGTGATTGTGTGTTGTGCACTATTCATCGTGCTGAAAATACCGATGATCCGCAGCGTCTAAAACAAATTATTTCTGCATTGAATGAAATAGCGCAAACTCAGCAAGTGATTTTGCCGTTGCACCCACGGACGAAGAAGCTTCTGGAAATGGGCGAGTACGATACATCTAATCTCTCCATTATTGATCCAGTAGGTTATTTAAATATGGTCTGGTTGATTGATAATTGCAGTCTTGTAATGACTGATAGCGGGGGACTACAAAAAGAAGCCTATTTCTTTGGGGTACCCTGTATCACTATGCGAGATGAGACTGAGTGGGTGGAGCTGGTTGAGGCTGGCGCAAATGTGCTAGTAGGTGCAGATAAAAAGAGAATCCTAGACGCTTACCATAATACGAAAAGTTCTTCTGTGGTCGAAACACATAGTGAAGATTTGTACGGTGGTGGTAAAGCGAGTAAGCGAATTGTCAAGGTGTTGCTTAATGGCTGACGAAAACTCGAAAAAAACGTATTGGTTAATTAATCAATATGCGTCTACCCCGGAAAGTGGCATGGGGGGAAGGCATTACTATTTAGCTAAGGAGCTAGCAAAGCAAGGACATCGCGTTTATTTGATTGGTGCAGGCTTTACACATTTGTTACGTCAACCACCAAGGCTGGTAGAAGAGTTTACTGTGGAGCCTATTGCAGAAGGTTTTAATTTTGTTTGGATTAAAGTGCCTGAGTATTCAGGTGCCCATGATAAAAAACGGGTTTTAAATTGGATAAGGTTCGCGTGGAAGTTGCTTACACTTCCCAAAGTGATTGCCGATAAACCGGATGCTATTTTATATAGCTCTCCTGCTTTAATTCCCTTTCTTGGGGCTCAGCGTTTGGCTAAAAAGTTTAAAGCTAAACTGGCTTTTGAAGTGCGCGATATTTGGCCTTTATCTTTGGTTGAACTTGGCGGTTTTTCTAAGAAGCATCCTTTTATTCTATTGATGCAATGGATTGAATATTTTGCCTATGGCTCTGCTGATAAGGTTGTTTCAAACCTGAAGAATTCTGTAGAGCATATGGTTGAGCATGGAATGCGACGTCAGAAGTTTGTTTGGGTTCCAAATGGTTTTGCTATTTCTGAGGCTGAAAACAAAGAAGCATTGAATGCAGCTGTAAAAAGTAAACTACCTGACGGTAAATTTATAATTGGTTACACGGGGAGTATTGGTGTAGCAAATGCATTAAGTAATATTATTCAGGCAGCTGATATGCTTTCTGATCATGCTGATGTAGCTTTTGTTATTGTTGGCGGTGGGCAGGAGAGGGAGGCGTTAGAGAAATTGACAGCTGAGCTTCGATTGCAGAATGTTTTCTTTGTTAACCCAATACCTAAGAAGCAAATACAGTCGATGCTTGCTGTGTTTGATGTTTGTTTTATTGGTCTGACTAAAGATCCATTATTTCGATTTGGTGTGTCTCCTAATAAGTTATTTGATTATTTTTATTCAGGTAAGCCTTTATTATATGCAATTGAATCGGGTGAATATCATCCTGTTGATGATGCTGGTGCAGGAATTGAAGTGGCCGCTGAAGATCCGCAAGCTATTGCAGACGCAATTTTGAGTATTAAAAGCCTTACACCGGGTGAGCGCGAACAGATGGGCAAAAATGGTAGAGCTTATGCACTCGAACATCATGACTATGCAAAGCTCGCTAAAAAACTTGAACAGGCTTTGTCATAATATTTAAGTGATTTTCGCGTAATTTATGAGAAATATAATTGTTCCGGAGGCTGTTAATTACTCCCAACTAAATTAAGGTCAATGTTATCGGATGCAGGCAGCAGAACTTGAGCTGATCTTTTAGATAAAGTGGGAGTGCCATTGATTAGAAAAATACAAGGGTCTCGATTATGTCTTAAATTACTGAAGACAGTCGAATCTGCGTAGACAGTCTCCAGAGCCTTCTGGTTTTCTATCATGTCAGTTAACATCCTGTTTCGTGGAATAAGCCTAGCAGTGCAGCCTATACTTGGGTTCTGTATCAAGTTACTTCCCTCCAGTTGTCTATGGGTTATTTTAGCCTGCTATGCCGTTGGTGGTGTGTTAACATCCAATTTTTAAAAAGCTACTAGAGTGTTAGATTTTATACCTTAGTTTTTTGGGCTATGGGCTATCGTTGGTTATTATGACTAAGACTGTTAAGAATATTCTTGTTACCGGTGCTACTGGTTTTGTTGGCTCTTCTTTACTGAATCAATTAGCGAATGATGAACGCTTTTCTACCACCGCTATTACTAGAAGAAAGAAACTGAAAATTAGTGATAAAGTTCTTTTCAAGAAGTTAGATAATATAAATGGTTTGACTGACTGGAGTGGTTTTTTTGATGGCATTGATTGTATCCTTCATGTCGCGGGCGTTGCGCATGCTCATGAGCAGGAACAGGAACAGGAACAGCCTTCGCCTGACTCTATTGACCCTTTCAATGATGTGAATGTTGCTGGTACATTAAATTTAGCGAAGCAGGCAGCTGAATACGGAGTAAGTCGATTCGTATTTGTCAGTTCTATTGGTGTTTATGGTAGAAATAGTACAGCGCCTTTATCAGAAGAAAGTAGCCTATCTCCTCATTCCAAGTATGCCCAATCAAAAATTGATGCTGAAGTAGGGTTAAGGCAGCTTGCTCGGGATCTGTGTTTTGATTTAGTTATTATTAGACCTGTTTTGGTATATGGTCTGGGTGCCCCTGGAAGTTTTGGCAAGTTGACTAAGCTCGTTGATAAAACTCCTATGTTGCCTTTTGGACTCTGCCATAACCTTCGTAGCTTTATTTCTGTAGATAATCTGGCTGATTTCCTGTTGCTTTGTGCGGTGCATCCCTTAGCAGCCAATCAGGACTTTGTGATTTCTGATGGTGAAGATATTTCAATAAAGCAGTTTACAAACGAGATTGCTAGGGGGTTAGGTAAAAGCTTGATACAGCTACCTATTCCTCATTCACTTATGCGCTTAGTTGCTAGGCTGTTACGCAAAGATAAGTTAGCGGAACAAGTATTAGGAGACCTTCAGGTCGACTGTTCAAAAGCAAAAACGTTATTGGGCTGGCAGCCGTTAGAGACGATGAGCCAAGCTATGGCTAAGTTGGATTCTTCAAATTTTTGTAAGTGATTTAATTATGTATAGATTGTTAGATCTAGTTATCTCTTGTATAGCTTTATGTTGTTTATGGCCTTTAATGCTGATTGTTATTGGGATAGGGCTGTTTGATACTGGGGCGCCAGTTTTTATGCAGGAAAGGGTAGGTAAAAATCAAAAGAAATTTGTATTAATTAAATTTAGAACGATGTCAGTTGATACCAAGTCAGTGGCTTCTCATTTAGCTAGCTCGTCTTCCATTACGTGCTTTGGGCGATTTCTTCGTAAATCTAAAATAGATGAACTACCTCAACTAATTAATGTGCTTAAAGGGGATATGAGCTTGGTAGGGCCTAGACCTTGTCTCTTTAATCAGGAAGAGTTGATTAAAGAGCGTCAGGCTAAAGGTGTGTTTGATGTTCTTCCTGGCATAACTGGTCTTGCGCAAATTAATGCAATTGATATGTCTACTCCAGTGCTCTTGGCTGAATATGATCGAGAAATGATCCGGACAATGTCACTTGGAAAATACTTTAGGTATCTTATTTTAACTGGTTTGGGCAAAGGCGCTGGCGATCGTGTGGGATAACTGTTGTTCAACTATACTTCAAGGGGCTTTGTAATTGCTTAATCTGTTAATAGGTTCATCTCGTCGGTCGAAGAAAATATTCTTTCTAGTTTTTGACGCGATTGTGTTGCCTTTATGCTGTTGGTTGAGCTTTGCCCTTCGTTATGAGGATTTCACAGCAAAAAACTTTGCACATTGGCCTGCATACCTTTTAGCTCCTGCTGTTGCTATTCCGATATTTATTAAGCTTGGATTGTATAGGGCTGTTATTCGATATATTGGCTACAAAGCTCAATGGACTGTTATTAAAGCGGTCTCTTTTACCTTGTTGATTTGGGTATTATGTACATATTTATTGGGCCTTGAGCAAAGTACACCGCGCTCAGTTATCTTTATTTTTTGGTTTATTGCAGTGTTCGCTGTTGGCGGGAGCCGCATGATTGCGCGCTGGGTTGTGTTGCACCAGTTTCCCGGTGGGGAACAGAAGGCAAAAGCGGAAGCGCGTCGGGTTATCATATATGGAGCAGGCTCTTCTGGTCGGCAACTAGCTGATGCGTTATATCACTCTATCGAATTTAGCCCGGTTGCTTATGTTGATGATGATTTACGCCTTCAAGGTTTGGATATCAATGGTACGCGTGTTTATGGTGCTAATAAAATTGATGAGTTAATTGAACGGTTTGATGTTGATTCCATCTTGTTGGCTATTCCGTCGGCACCGACTCAGCGTAAAAAGGAAATCATTGACGAGCTATCGATCCATGAATTAAAGGTTATGACGCTACCAGGCTTATCGGATCTGGCTGATGGTAAAGTCAGTATTAGTGACGTTAGAGAGGTAGATATTGCGGACTTATTGGGGCGTGATGAAGTTGCACCGAATAAAGAGCTATTAGGCTCTTGTATCAGAGATCAGTCCGTAATAGTCACTGGCGCGGGAGGATCAATCGGTTCTGAGTTGTGTCGGCAGATTCTTAAGCAGCAACCTAATGTGTTGGTTCTTTTCGAGTTGTCAGAGTTTTTGCTTTATAGCATAGAAAAAGAGTTGTTAGCCTTGGGGGCTGGACAGACAGTAATTATTCCAGTTTTAGGCAGTGTGACAGATAAGGCTCATCTAGAAAAAATACTGCAATCTTATCAAGTGGATACTGTATATCATGCGGCGGCTTATAAGCATGTACCTATAGTTGAGTCCAATAATATAGCTGGCTTACAAAATAATATTTTGGGTACTTGGCAATGTGCCGAAGCTGCTATTTCTGCTGGTGTGAGAAATTTTGTTTTAATCTCGACAGACAAAGCGGTGCGACCCACTAATGTGATGGGGGCGAGCAAGCGTTTTGCTGAATTAGTGCTTCAAGGGCTTAGCAAGAGGGAGGAACATTGTTCTGATATCCGTTTTGCAATTGTTCGTTTTGGTAATGTGTTGGGCTCTTCGGGCTCGGTTATTCCTTTGTTTAAGGAACAAATTAGTCAGGGAGGACCTGTAACCGTTACCGATCCTGAGATTACGCGCTATTTTATGACGATTCCTGAGGCGGCCTCTTTGGTGATACAAGCAGGTTCTATGGGCGCTTCAGGGGATGTTTTTGTGCTAGATATGGGTGAACCAGTCAAAATTTTCGATTTAGCAAAACAGATGATTAATCTTACAGGATTGTCTGTTAGAAATGCTCAAAACCCATCAGGTGATATTGAGATTAATTTCACTGGGTTGAGAAATGGTGAAAAGTTATATGAAGAGTTACTAATTGGGGATGATGTTTTAAAAACGGATCACCCTATGATTATGCGTGCTCAAGAGGTGATGCTTCCTTGGGATCAGCTAGAACTTGTATTAGATAATTTGCAAATTGCATTAGAGTCATTTGATTATGATGCCATACGTGAGATTTTATTGCAGAATGTGAATGGCTATAATCCGCAGCATGAAATTCGTGATCTGTTGTATAATGCAAACGCGGTGTAAGCATTAGGTTTTGTTGGGTTGATACTGCGCAGAGCAGGCCTCTATTCCGCAGTCTCCTTAATTAGCCTAATTTATACGACGACCTTGGTTTTATAATTTACTGCTGATGATCGAAAAATCAACGCTGACTTCAAAGCCATCTTCTCGTCCCGTCGCGGGGGAGTTAAATGTCATCGTTGCGCCCACGCCCGTAACGATGGCATCGACAATGGCTAAGCCAAGCCCTAAGCCTTGCGCCTTGGTCTCTGATCTAACAAAACGCTGCTGCAGTCGTGCAAGCGTTTCGGCAGGAATCACCTGGGTATCATTAACAATATTTAATACCCCGTTGGCAGAAAAATTAACCTCGATCAGTTGGTTTGGGTTCCCATGTTTTATGGCATTGTCGATTAAATTGCGCACCAAAATAGCAAAGGCATCGGGATCTATAGTCGATTTAAATTCGCTGGGCGGTAGAGTTACCCTAATAGTTGCCGGGGGATTCGATCGCTGGCTGTCATCAATAATCAGCTGCAATAGATTTATGAGATCAGTCTGCTGCGTTGATAACAGACCGCCCCCTTCCGCCTTAGCTAACTGCATCAGTTTTTCTGACAAGCTGGATAAACCTTTTATGGTTGTTTCCACTTTCTGCACTTTATCTTTAAGGGGGCCTGCCGTGACGTCCTGTTGTAGATATTGAATCTGGGCCAGCGCCGTTGCAATGGGCGTACGTAACTCGTGGGCACTATTGGCGGTAAAGGATCGTTCCGATTCTAAAGCTCGGCGTAAGCGTTCCAATAAGTCATTTACCGAGGTAGCGATTGTGTGAAGCTCGGTTGGCAGGTCTTTGGTTTCGATCGGTGAAAGATCACCACTACCACGGGATTCAATGGCTTTTCTATAAACCAGTAGGTGACGCAAACTGTAACGCACAAAGGCCCAGGTCCCGATAAAGCAGAGCGGGATCAACAAGAGGAGTGGCCAGAGTAAGCTAGCGGCCATTGCAAAGATGGCTTTTCGCCTTTGAGTTAGAGGCTCGGCAACCTCGATGTGTAATGTATTTTGTACTGCCCACGCCCCATAGAATCGGTGATTTTCCGATGAACTAAAACCTTTTAATAACGTTTTATTGAACATCAGCGGATCCGCATTATGGGATTGCAATAAAATCGTGCCTGACGCATCACGTACAAGGTATACCAGCGGTTCATCGTGGGTTTCGAATGACATGATTTGTTGTAATTGCCCTGGCTCCTCTCGGTTGGTTATCTCAACTACCGCAAGGGGCATAATACGTTGAGCGGTTTCGGCCAATGCGCTATCGAAGAGGGTATTCAGTTTATTCTGTGATACATAAACGGTGCTCAATAGCGCCAATAACCAGAGTAAAGTCACACCCACGGTTAAGCCAATACCTAAGGTTTTTTGGAGGCTTTTTGGTGCCTTTATCTGCGTTGATCTCATGAGGACCTCATGCGATAGCCTAGTCCGCGCACCGTTTCTAACTGACCTTTATCCAGTTTTTTCCGTAGCCGACTGACATAAACTTCAATGGTATTACTTTCGATCTCGGCGCCAAAAGCATAAAGGTGGTCTTCCAGTTGTGACTTCGAGAGGACGTTGCCAGGATGTTGAATAAAGGCCTCAAACAACGCCCACTCACGGGCCGTTAAATTGATGGCCACACCCTCACGAGAAATAAAGTGCTTGTTGAGATCGACGTCTAATGTGCCAACCTTAATGATAGGATTCGGGTTGCCACTGTAACGCCGAGACACTGCCGCGATACGCGCGGAAAGCTCGGATAGATCAAAGGGTTTTACCAGATAATCATCTGCGCCGGCATTTAATCCTTCGATGCGATCAGATAGCTGATCTCGGGCGGTTAAAATAATAACGGGGGTCGTATCGCCTGATTCGCGTATCTTTTTTAACAGGTCAATACCGTTGCCATCCGGCAGCATTAGATCAAGTAGAATCAAATCATATTGAGTGACCTGTAAGCTAGCATCCGCATATGAAAGGTTTTTAACCCAATCGACCGCATGACCTTCATCGCTAATCTGATCCCGTATGACTTCGCCTAACCCCGCCGCATCCTCTACCAGTAATAATCGCATCTCTCATCCTTAGATCTTCGCAGCCTGACTAATCATAACCAAAAAACCTGACAATAAACTGAAAGCCCCCGTGATGAATGATATCAACACATAAACTCGCTTACAGCTTACGCCTTCCTGATTTATCGCGCCTATTGATTAATCAGGCTTTCAGCTGATTGTCAGAATTAGACAATAACATATGGGCTAAATGCAGCACTGGATAGTTAAGATGAAACCTAAAAAACTCAGCATTACCCTAGCACTGATCACCACCGTCACTCTTATTATCTGGGGCTGGAGCTATCAGATGAGCACGACAGTAAAGGCGTCACTCGCTTGGGAAATTTATGACAACGGCCTCTATCTGAGCGGTTTGTTATCCATCGCATTCATGTCAGTGACGATGATGCTGGCTACTCGTCCAGCTTGGTTAGAAACACCCTTTAATGGTCTCGATCAAATTTATCGCCTGCATAAATGGGCCGGTATTCTAGCGGTTGTTTTTGCCCTATCTCACTGGTTAATTGAGATGGGTGATGATCTCGTTAAAGCGCTCTTTGGCCGAGCAGGACGTTTGCCTGAGCAAGACTTTTCAGGTTTTACCCATATGATGAGAGAAGCGGCAGAAGGAATTGGCGAATGGGGTGTCTATCTGGTATTTGCCATGCTGATACTGACGCTCTGGAAACGCTTTCCTTACAATCTCTGGCACTCTATACACCGTGCTATGCCGTTTATTTATCTAGCACTCGTTTTCCATGCGGTCTGGCTAGCGCCTTTGGTTTGGTGGCAACAACCGATCGGTTGGCTGATGGGAGTATTACTCACAGGCGGAAGTGTCGCTAGCCTGTTATCGATCAAAGGGCAGATAGGAAAATCACGCCAGGTGCAGGGCACCATCACTTCCATCGTAACTTCAGCCATGGGTATCACCGAAGTGAAGTGTCAGTTGGAACGCCCATGGCAAGGTCACCGTGCCGGCCAGTTTGCGTTTGTGACCTTTGAGCCTAGCGAGGGTGCCCACCCTTTTACCATTGCCAGTGCGGATCATGGTAATGGTCAGATCACCTTTCACATTAAAGGGCTGGGCGACTATACGCGGCAGTTGGGTTATCGGTTAGCAATCGGCCACCCCATTACCGTTGAAGGGCCTTATGGTGAATTTAACTTCAAACAGCGGAAGCACAATGCAACACAAGTTTGGATCGCTGGCGGAATTGGCATCACCCCTTTTTTAGCATGGCTTGAAGTACTGCAAAATCAGCGGGAAGACTCTCTCGAAGCTGAACTGCATTATTCCACCCATGATGGCGCGACAGATCCTTTTGTTAAGCGACTAAAGGCAGCCTGTAACGGTTTAAGCGGCATCCAGCTGCAGATACATGACAGCAGTCAGGGCCACAAACTTACAGCGGAGCAGCTCCTCACGCTGCATCCGAAGGAAAAGGCGATGGAGGTCTGGTTTTGTGGTCCCTCAAGCTGGGCCAATACCTTAGAAAAAGAGCTACGGGAAAATTTACAAGGGTCTCTGTCGTTCCGACAGGAAGCATTTGAACTGCGCTAAACCTATAACACTGACCGCCTTCAGCTGAATGTCAGGAAAGCGGTTTAGGATAAACAATGAAGTCATTAGGAGGTACAACATGAAAAATACACTAATTACTGCCTTTTTAAGCACCTGTTTGATCAGTGGTGCCGCGCTAGCCAGCGATGATTGCACCGACCCTACCGTCGACTGGCAGCCAAAGGAGCGCCTTCGCCAAATGATGATAGACCATGGCTGGAAGGTAAAGCGCATCAAAGTAGACGATGGCTGTTATGAGCTCAAAGGAAGAGATCGCAAAGGTCATCGAGTTGAAGCGAAATTCTCACCCGCTTCACTAAGGATTATCGAACTTGAAATAAAATTTGATGATTCAGATGACGCATCCGACTACCTGAACTTAGGTAATCAAGCCCAACCATCATCAACTAGCGACTTAAACTCCGGTAGTAACACGCCAACAAACAAACCTAAAGTCACAATCGAATAAGGGAGATAAAACCATGAAACGTTTCGCAATAACCCTGTGTTTGATGGCTGCAGCTTTACTATCCTCGCAATCCTATGCACGTGACATCACCCTCACCACCGAGTTAAAAAATTATGGCGGTGATGGTGCCTATCTCGCTATTTATTTAACCAATGTTGGAGGTCAGTATCAAAAAACCTTATGGGTGGCAGGCAAGAAGTCAAAATATTACAAACACTTGAGCGGTTGGGCACGGGGGAGTGGTCAACGTAAAAGTGAATACGATGGACTGTCCGGTGCCAGCGTTACAGAGGGTAAGACATTAACGGTCACCCTTGATCTAGCCGACACCTATATTGATGCAGGATTTCAGCTCCACATTGATACCGCTGTCGAAGATATGCGAGACAACCGTAATGATGTTGTCGTGCCATTAACCAGTGAAGGGGTCGATAAACCCAATAATGGCCGCGGTTATGTCAAAACGTTCACCTACTCGTTTTAAATAACTGCCTAGGAATCCCGTCATGTTACGTCAGTTTCACTCCCTGTCTGGCTTGATAGCAACACTGTTCGTTGTATTGCTCACCATTTCCGGTGCTGTGCTCTCGCTTGATCCGATTTTAGAGCGCTCACAGGCTAAAATAGCGGGCACATCATCAATCAGCGTGGCGGAGCTAGCGGGTAAGCTTATCACTCGCTACCCTGGCACCGAGCAAATACAACGACATCCGTCAGGCAGTATCATTGTTTACTTTACTGACGGCGACCAAACAGGTGCGGATCTAATCAACCCGCTAACGGGGGCAACGATTGGCGCCTATTCCAGCTCACCCATTATGGTATGGATAAAAAACTTGCACCGTTCTTATCTGTTGGGGACTCCTGGACGAGTGGTGGCTGGGGTTGCCGCTTTCTTTATGCTGCTGTTAACCTTTTCCGGTGCCTCCATGTTGATCAATCGCCTCGGCGGTTGGCGCCATATTTTTCGACCGATTCAAGGGCCCTTTAAGCAACGACTACATACCGAAGTCGGTCGAGTGGCGGTACTGGGCCTGATATTATCAGCTTCTACCGGCCTGTATATGTCAGCCATGACTTTTGAGTTGATACCCGACTACTCATCGACTGAGCCCGATTTTCCAACCCATGTCGATGGCGGTGTGCCTGCACCCATTGATACCCTTTCGGCATTAAAAGCGATCCCGATTACCGAGTTCAGAGAGCTGGTTTATCCCTATCCAAACGACCTAATGGGCGTTTACTCAATTACCACCGATCAAGGAAGCGGCTTTGTTGATCAAGCAACCGGTGAGTGGCTCTCTTATCAAGCTTACGGTAACCCACAAAAACTCTATGAGTTTATCTACATGCTACACACCGGCGAAGGGTTATGGTGGCTTGGACTACTGCTTGGTCTAAGTGCGCTCACTGTGCCATTGATGGCATGGACCGGCATCCAGATCTGGTGGAAGCGTAAACAATCCGCCACAACCATTAACCATAATAGCGCTGCTCGCGTTGCCGATACCATCATTCTGGTTGGCAGTGAAAGTAACAGTACTTGGGGCTTTGCCAAAACCCTGCATGACGCCCTTTATCGCTTAGGATTTCAGGTTCACACCGCATCCATGAATCAGGTTGGCAACCATTATCCACAGGCAAAACGGATGTTTATGCTGACCGCCACCTATGGGGATGGTGACGCTCCGGCATCGGCGAATCATTTTCTGACACGACTGGCGAAAATGTCGAAGACACCCGATGTTCCTGTTGCCGTATTAGGTTTTGGTGATCGACAGTTCCCTGAGTTCTGCCAGTTTGCCAAAGAGGTTGAGGCCGCGCTCATCACCAAGGGCTGGCCGCAACTACTACCACTCGACACTATTCATCGACAATCGTCACAGGAGTTTGCCCGCTGGGGCCATGCTGTGGATAGCGTCATCAATAGGGAATTAACACTCGAGCATATCCCGGTTCATCCCGCTAGCACGACGTTAACGCTTGTCGAACGCGTCGATTACGGTGCAGCGGTGCAAGCACCAACGGCGGTATTACGCTTCAAGTCATCGGTAGAGCGTAATAACGGTCTGTTAAATCGTTTACTGAGACGCACCGGTTTACCGCATTTTGATGCAGGTGATCTTGTGGGTATCTTAGCCCCAGGCAGCAGTGTGCCGCGGTTTTATTCGTTAGCATCCGCATCGAAGAATGGCGTGCTCGAGATCTGCGTTCGTCATCATCCAGACGGTTTATGCTCAGGTTTTCTTCATGGATTATCCGTTGGTGACACCATTGAGGCTTTCATTAAGCTTAATCCGAGCTTTCGCCCAGCATCGGGCAAAGCACCGATAATACTGATCGGCGCGGGCACCGGCATTGGGCCGTTAGTCGGTTTTATCCGTAACAATAAAGCACATCACCCGATACACCTTTATTGGGGCGGTCGCTCTCCACAGTCTGATTTTCTCTATGAGACAGAGCTTAAGCGCTACTTAAAAGATCAGCGGTTAACTAAATTAAATCCGGTTTTCTCCCGTATCAGCCAAGGCGCATATGTGCAGAATAAGATTACTGAAGATGACGTGGTGCTGCGTCAATTGATCGAGGAGGGGGCGCAGTTTTTAATATGTGGCGGTCGTAACATGGCGAGTAGCGTAGCGGCGGCACTGGACAAGGTAATTGCCCCGCTGGGGATCGATGTGGCGACACTGAAAGCTCAGGGGCGCTACCGTGAAGATGTTTATTAACTGATCCATTGGATGGGTAGCTAAGCCAAGTTGTTTTCTGATGAGATCCTTTTTCGGCGATTAAGCGGATGGAAAAAGAATATTTTTCTATATCTAAGGAAGCTGTATTAACTATTAAGTATTAGTTATGTGTCTAAATGAAAAAGAGGAGGTTCTGAATAGATAGATTAAGCAGAACGCAGCCGAGTTATTTTAGATCGCTGCTTAACTGGTAAGAAATTGATTTAATTAAATAAAATGGTGGGCCTAGCAGGACTCGAACCTGCGACCGATCGATTATGAGTCGAGCGCTCTAACCAACTGAGCTATAGGCCCCCAGAAGCAAGAATTCTCTTGCGACACCAAAATAATACTTATCAAAACTGAGTTAATATCATTTGGTTTGAGGTTCTCCTAAAAGGAGAGGGCGCCAATAATACCTAGTCAGAATCATTGGCGCAATAGTTTGATTTAAAAGAATTTACTACTCGTCAATAAAGCCGCGTAGATGTTCTGAGCGGCTTGGGTGACGAAGCTTGCGAAGTGCTTTGGCTTCGATCTGACGAATACGTTCACGGGTTACATCAAACTGTTTACCAACCTCTTCAAGGGTGTGATCGGTATTCATCTCAATGCCGAAACGCATGCGCAGTACTTTAGATTCGCGCACTGTCAGCCCTGCTAGTACTTCACGTGTTGCTTCGCGTAGGCCTTCGCCGGTTGCAGAGTCTACAGGTGAAGAGATGGTGATATCTTCAATGAAATCGCCTAGGCTTGAGTCTTCGTCGTCACCGATCGGTGTTTCCATTGAGATTGGCTCTTTAGCAATCTTCAATACTTTACGTACTTTATCTTCAGGCATCTCCATGCGTTCAGCTAGCTCTTCCGGTGTCGCTTCACGACCCATCTCTTGTAGCATCTGGCGGGATATGCGGTTCAGCTTGTTGATCGTTTCGATCATATGAACTGGAATACGAATAGTACGCGCTTGGTCGGCAATTGATCGCGTAATCGCCTGACGAATCCACCAAGTAGCATAAGTCGAGAACTTATAACCGCGGCGATATTCAAATTTATCAACTGCTTTCATAAGACCGATGTTACCTTCTTGAATGAGATCCAAGAACTGTAAGCCACGGTTGGTGTATTTTTTGGCGATGGAGATTACAAGACGTAGGTTAGCTTCAACCATCTCTTTTTTCGCGCGGCGAGCACGTGCTTCGCCAATTGACATGGCGCGGTTGATCTCTTTGATCTCAGTTAAACTAATACCTGTCTCGTTTTCAGTTTGAATCAGTTTGCGTTGCGCGCGTTTAAGCTCAATCAAGTTTGTTTTGATTGCGCGAGCATAGTCATTTGATGACTCAATAACAGAGGTGAACCATTCAGGGTTCGTTTCGTTACCTGGGAATTCTTTTATAAACATTTTACGCGGCATTTTTGCGCGCTGTGTACAGATGCGCATAATGATGCGTTCTTGTCGGCGTACATTTTCTATTGTGGAGCGTACTCTATCAACAAGGGCTTCATAGTATCGAGGCGATAGCTTGATAGGTGAAAAGACTTCACCTAATGCGTCTTGCGCTTTACGGTACTCTTTAGTGCCACGACCATGTTTTTCTACTACATCTTTTAAGGCGATAAGGTGTTCACGAACCAAACTAAAGCGACGTGCGGCTTCTTCTGGATCTGGGCCTTTTTCTTTCTCTTCCTCATCGTCGTCATCGTCTTCACTTGATGCAACAGGGCCTGGTGGAGGTATAACATCATCGTCATCAGCATCTATATAGCCACTAAAGATATCGCTTAGGCGACCTTCTTCGGCAATAGTTAAGTCATAGGCTTCGATAATTGCATCAACGGTGCCGGGGAAGCATGCTACAGCAGACATAACTTCGCGCAGGCCTTCCTCGATGCGTTTTGCAATGCTGATCTCGCCTTCTCGGGTCAGCAGCTCAACAGTACCCATTTCACGCATGTACATGCGGACGGGATCTGTTGTGCGGCCAGCGTCTGATTCTACGGCTGCTAATGCTGCAACGGCTTCTTCATCGGCTTCTACCTCGGCTGAATCGCCCTCGGTCATTAGAAGTGTTTCTGCATCCGGAGCTTCTTCTGACACGGAGATACCCATGTCATTAATCATACGGATGATATCTTCTACTTGATCCGGATCGGCAATGTCCTGAGGTAGGTGGTCATTGACTTCAGAGTAGGTAAGGTAGCCTTGTTCCTTACCACGCGCGATCAATTCCTTGAGGCGAGACTGCTGTTGCTGAGAAGTATCGGACATAAGACCCTGTGACTTGAAAAAATGGATGAAAATTTGAGCAGGCCATTATAACGATGAAGTATCTAATTTGCTAGGGGAAAGGCCATGCTTGTTTTATTGAATTACCTGTTAAAAATAGACTATATTCAGCAACTTGCTGTAAAAATCCTGTAATTCGTTAACTAATATGGTGCCGGTGAGAGGTTTTTTCAAGGGCGGTGGGGTTAATCTTTTACGATATTTTTCAACTGATGAGTCTTTTGCAGCTTCTGCGCGAGTAGTAGTTTTTCTTCTTTGCTAAGCTGGTGTTTTTTCTGGATGGCTGAGATCTCAAGTTCCAGTGCCTTTAGCTCTAATCCGTGTTGAGAGTCCTTTAAGTATAGACGTGCATCGTTTTCTGAATGTATTTCTAAAGAGGTAGATATCTCGTAAAGGTTGATGATGGTTTGTGAGAGCTTCTCATCTTCTCGCCAGTCCACGGCTAATTGCCCAAGTGTGGCGTTTGGGTTGGAAGAGTAGTAGTCGATAAGCTGAATCAGTAGTTTTATATCTTGTTCTTCAGATAGTTTTAACCCTTCGGGGAACTGGTGAGCGCTGGCAAGTTGTGGGTAATGTAGCAGTAGAGCAATTAATTTAGCAGCAAAAGATAGCTCGGTGTTACTTGGACGTTGTTGATATGGCCTTAAGCTTTTTTTAACGTTATTGCTGTTGAATTCATCCCTGTTATGGGGTGAGTAAGTATTTACTGTATCGTAATCATGCCTTTCGCTATCGGCGTAGTGTGCATGATCGTTTGGCTGATAATCATATTCACTGTATGTGCTTTCAGTCTGAACTGACGGGCTTGTTTGAGGGGTGCTGGGTGTGATGGCTTCATGGAAGTTGACGGTGGTTTGTAATTGTTCGAGGGATAGGTTGGTCAACTCGCATATTCGATCCAGCATCATCTGTTGCAGTAGACTAGGTCGCATTGAGTTTATGGTCGGTAATACTTCTGTGCTAAATCGCGCGCGCCCATCCATGCTATCTAAATCCGCATTTTCTGAGTAGCTTTTAAAAAAGAATTCCGACAAAGGTTGTGCTTTTGAGAGTCTCTCGCTAAATGCAACTTCACCTTCCTGCCTGACTAAGCTATCAGGGTCTTCACCTTCAGGTAAGAAGAGAAAACGAGCCTCTTTACCATCTTCGATTACGGGCATAGTTGTTTTAAGTGCGCGTACTGCAGCTTCACGCCCTGCGTTATCCCCATCAAAGCAAAAGATGATTTCGGGGACAATTTTAAAGAGTCGCTCTAGGTGTTGATCCGTTGTTGCTGTGCCTAGAGTCGCTACGGCATAGTGGATCCCATATTGTGCTAAGCCGACAACATCCATGTAACCTTCAACAATGATCAGTCTATCTAGTTTGCTGTTATGTTTTCGAGCTTCATAAAGACCGTAAAGCTCTCGGCTTTTATGGAAGGTTGGTGTCTCGGGTGAGTTAAGGTATTTAGGTTTATCATCTCCGAGTACGCGTCCACCAAAACCGATTGTTCTGCCCCGTTGATCTCTAATTGGGAACATAATGCGATTGCGGAATCGATCGTAGCGGCTATCTCTCTCCTCATTGTGGATAAGCATGCCGGCTTCTTCTAGTTGCTTTGCTTTCTCTAAATCGCCATCGGTTAGGTGGGTAAGTAGATTATCCCAACCGGAAGGTGCGAAGCCGATAGAAAAGGCTTTGGCTGCTTGTCCGCTCAGTCCGCGAGATTTGAGGTAGTTTACTGCATCTGTGCGGGTGTCGTTGTTGCGGAGTTGTTCTTCATAATAGGTGGTAGCAGCGTCAAGAAGTGTGTATAGCGTTTTTAGTTGCTGGTCTTTTTCGCGTTGGTGAGGCGAGTCGTCGCGGGGTACTTCCATTCCGGCGGTTTTTGCGAGTTCTTCAACCGCTTCTGGGAAACTGATGTTCTCGTAATCCATAAGAAACCCAAGGGCGTTGCCGCCTGCGCCACAGCCAAAACAGTAGTAAAACTGTTTTTCTTGATTGGCTGAAAAGGAGGGGGTTTTTTCTTTATGGAATGGACAAAGTCCTGAGTAGTTTTTTCCAGCTCGTTTTAGCTTTTGGACACGTCCATCTAACACGTCAATGATGTTAACGCGTGCTAAAAGGTCATCAATAAAACTTTGTGGAATGCGTCCGGCCATATTATTAGCTGCTGAATATATTCAGCGGCAGTTTAGCTGGATAATTGCGATTTGACGAGCTTGGAGATAATTCCCATATCGGCGCGACCTTGTACCTGAGGCTTGATGAGCCCCATTACTTTACCCATGTCTTGCATGGATTGTGCGCCAGATTCTTCCGCAGCTTTTTTGACAATAGCTGCTACTTCTTCTTCGGTAAGCGGTTGCGGCAGGAAAGTTTTAATCACCTCCAACTCCCGTCGCTCAGCATCTACAAGATCCATGCGTGCCGCTTCTTCAAATTGCGAGATAGAGTCGCGGCGCTGTTTAGACATTTTGTCTAGCACCGTAAGAACTCGGGTATCATCCAGCTCAATGCGTTCATCAATTTCGATGCGTTTGAGTTCGGCTAACATCATGCGAATAGTGCTTAAGCGTTCCTTATCTTTGGCACGCATTGCAGCTTTCATCTCGGTAGTGATTTGCTGCTTAAGCTCTGACATGACTCACCTCTAATTACCTGAATGGGATCTAATGTATATCTCGTGTATTAGTACAAGCGTACGCGACGTGCGTTTTCGCGAGATACTTTTTTAGCGTGACGTTTAACAGCTGCTGCTGCTTTACGTTTACGTACAGATGTTGGCTTCTCGTAGAATTCACGACGACGAACTTCAGCTAATACACCTGCTTTTTCGCAAGAACGTTTGAAGCGACGTAGAGCTACATCAAATGGCTCGTTTTCTTTAACTTTTACAGCTGGCATGTTTTAACAAACCCTATAAATTGTTGAGTTAAATGCAATAAAAATTGCCATAAAACAGACGGTTTTATGGCAAGGCGCAAAATTCTATTCCTTTCGCTAAGTTAAGTAAAGCAGTTAATGCCGCTTTGCGCTATTTTATGTGCAGGTCGTGGATGGCAAGGGTATAATGCGCGCAAACCTCTATTGGTCTTAAGGTGAGTGAGTCCAGAATGCGCGTATTGGGAATTGAAACATCTTGTGATGAAACGGGTGTTGCTATTTATGATAGTGAACAAGGGTTGTTAGGAGATGTCTTATATAGCCAAGTAAAAATGCATGCTGAGTATGGTGGTGTAGTACCTGAATTGGCGTCCCGGGATCATGTGCGTAAGCTGTTACCTCTACTTGATGAAGTGTTTCAAAAAGCGGGCGTAAAAAAAGGCGATGTTGATGCAATTGCTTATACATCAGGTCCTGGGCTGATCGGAGCACTGATGGTAGGGGCATCAACAGGACGAGCTTTGGCGTTGGCTTGGGGTATACCTGCTATAGGTGTACATCATATGGAAGGGCACCTGTTGGCGCCTATGCTTGAAGAAACGCCACCATCTTTTCCTTTTGTAGCTTTGCTCGTGTCAGGAGGCCATACCCAACTAGTTCAAGTGGATGGTATAGGTCAATACTCCCTGCTTGGAGAGTCTTTAGATGATGCTGCCGGTGAGGCTTTTGATAAGGCAGCTAAAATGCTTGGACTTGATTATCCTGGTGGCCCTTTGGTTGCCAAGCATGCCTTGCGGGGTGACCGCACGCGTTTTCGTTTTCCCCGACCAATGGTTGATCGCCCCGGTATGGATATGAGTTTTTCAGGACTTAAAACGTATACGTTGAATACCAGTAATGATCATCGCGATGAGAATGGATATATTGACGAACAAACTATCTGTGATATTGCATCAGCTTTTGAAGAGGCAGTGGTCGATACGTTAGCGATTAAATGTAAACGGGCTCTGCAGCATACGGGCTTTAAACAACTGATTATTGCGGGTGGTGTTAGTGCTAATCAGCGATTGCGTGAACGACTGGAAGAGATGGTGCTGAAAGAACGAGCTGAATTATTTTATGCGCGTCCTGAGTTTTGTACTGATAATGGTGCAATGATCGCTTATGCAGGTTGTCAACGATTAATGGCAGGACAGCAGAGTGGCTTGGAAATAATTACCAAACCCCGTTGGCCATTAGATACGCTTGCTGCGTTATAGGTAGGATCTTAGCTTGCACCTAAAAACGAGGTTCTTTACCTTGTAGCAAGTTTCTTATATTTCTTCGGTGACTGAGTAAAAGTAAGACTGAGATCACTAATATCACGGGAAGGTAGGCTGGTGCGGCCAGCCAAACGAGTATAGGGGTGACTAGGACGGTAGCAATTGACCCCATTGAGGCTGTTCGGCTTAGAGCGAAAATGAGGCACCACACAAATGTTTGCAGTATGGCGATTGGCCAAAATAGGCTTACGCATACCCCAAGTGCTGTGGCTATGCCTTTGCCTCCCCGAAATGAAGAAAACAAAGGGAATAGGTGCCCTATTACAGCGGCTAGGGCACATAATGATTGTTCAGTGCTAGGTAGTTGTAAAATGGAGCAAGGTAAAAGTGCTAAGATGCCTTTGCCTACGTCGCCTGCAAGAGTGGCGAGTGCCCCTTTACGTGAGCCTATACGGAGTACATTGGTTGTTCCAGGATTGCCTGAGCCCTGTTTTCGAGGGTCGGAAATATTTAATGCGTGACAAACAAGTACGGCTGTGGGGATAGAGCCCCAAAGATAGGCTAAAAAAACTAGTCCAATGGTGATTAAGCCAGTATCGGTCATTATCAGTCCAAGAGTAGAGTTATGGATTTAGTGTACATTCGAGAGTTAGAAGTGGAAACAGTTATAGGTATTTATGACTGGGAGCGCGAAATTCGTCAGCGAGTTAATCTCGATTTGGAGATGGGCACGGATATCCGTCAAGCAGCGAATACCGAGGATGTAGAGAATACGCTTAACTATAAATCGGTTTCTGATCGTTTAATTGAGTTTATTGAGCAAAGTGAATTTTTGCTGGTTGAAACTATGGCAGAACAGATTGCAGACATTGTGATCAATGAATTTTCTGTTAAATGGTTGCGTTTGCGCTTAGGTAAGCCGGGAGCTGTACCGAAAGCTGCTGATGTAGGTGTAATTATTGAGCGTGGAGAGCGGTTTTAATGGCTCAGGTTTTTGTGAGTGTTGGTAGTAATACTGATAGAGAGCGTTACACCCGTTCTGCGCTGGATGCGCTTCAACAGCATTTTGGATCATTGTTGATCTCCTCTGTTTATGAAAGTGAAGCGGTTGGTTTTGAGGGGGATAACTTTCTTAATCTTGTCGCTGAATTTGAAACGGAGCTCTCCGTTTCTGAATTATCTAAGCGATTGAAGCGTATTGAAGATGATAATGGGCGCTGCCGAAAAGGGCCGAAGTTTAGTGGTCGTACTTTAGATATTGATATTTTAACTTATGATCAATATGTTGGAGTGTTTTCGGGTGTTCAGTTACCTAGAGACGAAGTGACAAAAAATGCATTTGTGTTGCAGCCGTTAGCAGAGATTGCACCCGATATAAAACACCCTGAATTAGATATGACCTATGCTGAGTTGTGGGGTTCTTCTCAAAACCAGCAGAAGCTTTGGACGGTTGAGTTTGAGTGGGCAGGGCATCAGCTTCCTTGTCGTACTTAAACTCAGAATTAATGGCTATAAAGTGATTTTCCACCGTCTACTGCGAGTATTTGGCCGGTAATATAGTCTGCATTGGCTAAAAAGTAGACGGCTTCTGCTAGATCTTCTGCATCACCTGTTTTTCCTAGTAATGTTTTATCTAAAATAGCCGTTTGTTGTGCCTGAGATAAGCCTACATCGGGCCATAAAATAGCCCCGGGTGATACGCCGTTAACGCGAACTTCTGGCCCCAGTTCTTTGGCAAGGCTTTTAGTCATCATCTCTAGTCCTGCTTTGGCAATCGAATAAATAGGATGACCTGGTAGCCCTCGTTGTGCGTGTATATCAATCATATTGATAATGCAGCCGTTGTTTTGACGAAGGGTTTGGCTTAATGCGGCGCTTAGAAAGTAGGGTGCGCGTAAATTGGAGTTTACTAGATTATCCCACTGCTCTTGTGTACTTGTGTTTAGAGGTGTGGGATAGAAGGCTGATGCGTTGTTGATTAGTAGATTAATGCGTCCCCATTTATTAAGACTGCTATTTGCTAGTTGCTCGACCTCGTGCATTATATTTAGGTCAGCTTGAAGTATGTCAGCGCTACCTGGGCGGATATTATTGAGCTTGTTTGCAAGAGCCTCTGCTTCATTAAGGGATGCGTTGTAATGAATTATAACTGAGTAGCCTTGGGCGTGAAGGTGTGCGGCGATAGTTGAGCCAACTCTTTTGGCTGCACCTGTAATTAAGGCTACTTTATTCATTATGTCTCCTGATTGAATTGTTGGCAGATAGATAGGCGGCGGTTGTTGATCGCTTCTCCCAATGCGGGCCCCGTAAATCCTTCAGCCATAAGTTGCTTAGGTTGAATTAGGGCTATCTGCTCTAGAATAGGGGGCAGGCTATCGAGCTGTACGGTATCGTGGAGCGTATCTAAGCACAGACGTAATTGCGGCAGACGCTGTGGGCGTCGAATCAGATCTAATTGCAGCAAAGTGTTTAGCTTTGTTTGTGCATCTAGGTGATCGAATTGGGCGAGCTGCTGGTGGTGTTTTTTGCATTGCAGAGCAAGGTCTTTGTAACTGTTAGGTGCGCGTAAACGATCACAAAAACTTAGGGTGTTGATGTTTTTTGCTAAGGACAGTAGGCCGGCGAAACGAATAATAGCGCTCTCATTTTTATGGCAGAGCGTGGCAAAGTTCTTGCAAAAATCAGGGTCATTAAGGGTGTCTGTGAACTCAGGCAGTACTTTTGTGATGGCGCCCGCTTGATGCAGCACCTGCAAAAAAATTTCCGGTGATCGTTCAGTTAATGCACGCTCAAATTCCTTCCAGACTCGTTCTGCGGTCAGATGTTCTAATTCATCCGTTTGTGACAACTGGTGCATAAGTGTCAGAGTTTCATCTGCGACACTGAAGCCTAAGTGGGCGTACCGTGCGGCGAAGCGGGCTACGCGTAGTACTCTTAATGGATCTTCTGAAAATGCAGGTGATACATGGCGTAGTAACTTTTTTTGTAGATCTTCTTGGCCATTGTAGGGGTCAATCAGTTGCTTATCTGGGCCTAATGCCATTGCATTAATTGTTAAATCTCGCCTGAGTAGATCCTCTTCTAGTGTCACAGAGGGATCGGCATGATAGTTGAAGCCGGTATAACCTTTGCCAGACTTACGTTCTGTTCTGGCAAGTGCGTATTCTTCGCCTGTTGTTGGGTGGATAAAGACAGGAAAATCTTGGCCTACAGGCTGATAGCCCTGAGATAGCATCTCTTCTGCCGTAGCACCGACAACAACCCAGTCTTTATCAAATGCAGGGTAACCTAAGAGGTGATCTCTAACCGCACCACCTACCAGATAAATTTGCATTAGCTTTGCTCACATAGCGTTGGCTGTTCTGCACGCCATGCTTCATAACCGCCGTTGATGCTGTAAACGCGGTCAAATCCTTGTTCAGCTAAGAACTGGGCAGCGGATTGGCTACTAATACCATGGTAGCAACAGACTAATAAGGGTTTATCCATGTCGGCATCATGCATGAATTGGTGCATGTTTTCATTGCTAAGGTTGAACGAGCCTGAAATGTGGCCTTGTGTAAAGCTTTGAGGGTCACGTATATCAACGACTTCTGCGCCGTCTTCTAGCAGAGCAACTGCTTGGGTGGAGTCTATACATTGGAATTCACTCATTCGGTTACCTTTGTATCGTTATTGGTTTCAGGTGAAGGTGGTTTTGCCGTGATGGACGGTGTACTAAATAATTGCATATCATCTAAACGTAATGCTGTGAGTTTTCCGCCCCACACGCACCCTGTATCTAAGGCAAAGACATTCTCGGCTTTTGCCTCCCCTTCTAATGCAGCCCAGTGACCAAAAAGAATACGTATATCTTGCTCATTTGGATCTTTGCGCGGAAATTGAAACCAAGGTTTATGACCGTGAGGCTGCGAAGCTAAATCACCTTTTGCTGAAAAGTCTAATTTACCCTCTACTGTACAGAAACGCATGCGTGTAAAGTAATTAGTAATGAGTCTTAAGCGGTTCCAGCCTTGATGATGGGGTGACCAGGTATTGGGTTGGTTACCATACATGTGGTTAAAAAATTCACCTGCAAGCGTGCTGTCGAGTACTTTTTCGACTTCCTTTGCGCGTTTTTGTGCTTTGCTAATGCTCCAGCATGGGGGGATGCCGGCATGGACCATAGCGACCTTTGCATGTTGATCGTAAACCATGAGTTTTTGTTTACGTAGCCATGTGAGCAATTCGTGTTTATCGGGCGCTTGAAGAATGGGTGTCAGTGTGTCGCTGCGTTTATGACGGGTTGCACCAAAATACACGGCTAAAAGGTGTAGATCGTGATTGCCCAGTACGCAGGTGGCTCTAGGCCCTAAGGCTTTGATAAACCTTAAGGTTTCTAAAGACTGGGGGCCGCGATTAACTAAGTCGCCTGCGACCCATAGTTGGTCACTCTCGGAGAATTGAACTTGTTGTAAGAGAAGTCTGAGCTCTTGATAACAGCCCTGGATATCCCCAACCGCATATATAGCCATAAAGTGCGACTCTGATCGTGTTAATTAGTGTAATGCGTTTGGACTGGCTAAAGTAAATGGGGTGATGGGCGCTTTAAACAGTTCGCCTTCATCGGTGCTCATTTCATAATGCCCTTGCATGCTTCCTACGCTAGTGGTGAGCACTGAACCACTAGTATAAGTGTAGCTTGAGTTGGGCTTTATAACAGGCTGTTCACCTACGACACCTTCCCCTTGGACTTCTTGAATGTGTTGATTTCCATCGGTAATTAACCAATATCTATTTAGAAGCTGTACTGGAATGGGATTGTGATTGGTAATTGTAATTTGGTAAGAAAACACGTAACGCTTGCTATCGGGGTCAGATTGCTTATCCAGATAGGCTGTGTTGACTTCTATAGTTATTTTATCCCCAAGCGACATATTATCCATTAATTTTTTCTTTGCCTTTGTGTTGAGTAAGGTAGTTGCTTATAGTGACAAAATCAGCAACTGATAATCGTTCTGGACGTAGTGTTGGATCAATTCCAATGCTCTCGAGTGCTTCGGCACTGAGTAATGGCTTTAGATTGTTACGTAAAGTTTTGCGGCGCATATTGAATGCAGTTCTTACGACCACTTGGAATTGCTCGATATCTTCGGCGGTATAGGGTAATTCATGATATGGCGTTAAGCGTATGATCGCTGAATCTACTTTTGGGGCAGGGTTAAAAGCACCGGGTGGTACTTTAAATAGCGATTCCACATTACAGTAATATTGCGCCATAATTCCCAGTCGACCGTAGTTATTTTCACCAGGCCCAGCGGCCATTCTATCAACCACCTCTTTTTGTAGCATAAAGTGCATGTCTTCCACATTGTCTGAATGGCTAAGTAGGTGGAAGATTAATTGGGTTGATATGTTATAAGGTAGGTTTCCGACTATACGTAGGCGCTTTTCGTTTTTGCGAAGTTGTGAGAAATCAAATTTCATTGCATCCGCTTCATGAATACGAAATTTGTCCCCATACATAAAAAACTTAGTACGTAAGATGGGTGGAAGGTCTCTATCGAGCTCTACTGCATCTAACTCACCTGCTTCAGATAACAGTTCTTCAGTTAAGGCACCTAACCCGGGCCCAATTTCAACAATTTGGTCTGATTCATGAGGTGAAATTGCACGGATAATACGGCGAATAACGCCGTGATCATGCAGGAAGTTTTGCCCAAAACGTTTTCGGGCTTTATGTGCTATTGGTTTTTTGCTCATGAATTAGTTCGCGAGTTGGCTACGATGGCGAGACATTTCGCCAGCATAATCTATTGCTGTTAATAGGCTTCCTAGATCTGCAGTTCCTGTGCCTGCTAAATCGAGTGCTGTGCCATGATCGACCGACGTACGGATAATGGGCATGCCTAAGGTAATATTTACTGCTTTGCCGAAACCTTTGTATTTTAGCACGGGAAGGCCTTGGTCGTGGTACATAGCTAATACGGCATCAGCGGTTTGTAGGTATTTCTCGGTAAATAAGGTATCGGCGGGGAGGGGGCCGATTAGATTAATCCCTTTAGCTTTTAATTTTCCCAGAGTAGGTTCAATAACTTCAATCTCTTCCATACCTAAATGGCCGCCTTCGCCTGCATGGGGATTAAGAGCTGTGACCAATATTTTAGGCGACTTAATTCCAAAACTGGATTTTAGATCCTGATTGAGGACTTCAATCACTTCGGTCAGTAAGGCGGGTGTGATCGCATCGGCTATTTCTCGAAGTGGTAAATGGGTGGTGGCTAAAGCAACACGTAGCCCTTCGGTTGCTAACATCATGACCACTTTACTTGTCTTTGTTAATGCTTCGAGAAATTCTGTGTGGCCACTGAAGGGTATGCCGGCGTCATTGATTACACCTTTATGAACCGGTGCTGTAATAAGTGCAGAGAAAGTACCATCTAAGCAGCCGTTAGCTGCTAGGGATAATGTAGCTAAAACATATTCCGCATTTGCGGTATTGAGCTTTCCGGGGATGGCGTCTGCTTTCAGCGGAACGGGAATTACTTTTAATGTTCTGGCTGGTGTTGGTGATGCGGGTTGAGTGGGGTCGAATTGCTCAATGTTGAGCGGAAGTTGCAATTGCTTCGCCCGTTGACGAAGAAGCTCTGGGTCAGCAATGACAACTAACTCATCAATGTGCCCTAACTGTGCAATTTGAATGCACAAGTCAGGGCCAATTCCCGAAGGTTCACCTGGTGTAATGACAAGGCGGTTCGTCCCCAAGCTGATTACTCCTTGATGTCTACATAAGCTTGTGAACGTATCTCGCGTAACCAATTAGTTAGTTCTTCATTGAACTTACGTTTTTGGATAACGGCTCGTGCACGGTTTTCTTGCATCTCTTCGCCTAGATCTTGGGTGCGTTTATCTAGGACGGTTAGGATATGCCAGCCAAAGCGTGATTCAAAAGGTGCTGATACTTGCCCTGTAGGTGTATTGTTCATCACCTCTTCAAATTCAGGGACCATCTGTCCATCTTGAGTCCAGCCGAGAGACCCGCCTTCTGAACCGCTCGCAGGATCATCACTAAACTCTTTTGCTAATGATGCAAATGATTCGCCGTTATCGATTCGTTTTTTGATATCCATTATTTGTTGTTGCGCCTGAGCGGACGTTCTAATTTCACTTGGTTTAAGTAATATGTGGCTTACAAGGCGTTGCTCTACTAATTGTACTGAACCGCCGCGTTTATCCTTCATTAGAATGATATGGAAGCCGCTTGATGAGCGTATAGGTTTGCTGAATTCTGAGGGGGAAAGTTGGCGCGCTGCATTCCCTAAAGTTTCAGGTAATTCTGCGGCCTTTCTCCAGCCTAGGTCGCCACCATTAAGTGCGTTAGGTGCGTTGGAAAATTCCACGGCGAGCTTGGAGAAGTCCTCTCCATTTTCGAGTTTAGTGTGAATATCTTTAGCAATTCTTTCTGCTCGTTGAATCATCTCTGGTGATGCTTGAGAGGGGGTAGCAATCAAAATATGCCCTAAGGAATATTCTGCAGACAGCTGGCTTTGGCCTGTTTCGGATTTCAAAAAGTTGTCGAGCTCTTGTTCTGATACGCGAATACGTCGGTTGACCATATTTTGCTGGACACTGTTAAGTAGTAATTCGCCGCGAATTTGCTCTCTGACTTGGGCGTAGTTCCGTCCTTCGGCGATCAATGCTTCGCGGAACTGCTCTAATGATAAGCCGTTTTGTGAGGCGATGCCGTTTAAGGTGTTGTTGAGCTGGCTATCAGAGATACGAATCCCTTGCTGTAGAGCAAGCTGTTTTTGAATGCTTTCCAATATTAATCGATCTAGAACCTGCTTGCGGAAGATATTATCGGGAGGTAACTTTGTGTTGCGGGCGGATAGTTGTTCACGAGTTATCGCAACGCGTTGATCAAGCTCGCTTTGCATAACAATGCCGTCATTAACCACGGCGGCCACTCGGTCGAGCGGAACTGCGTCCGCCAGTGCTGAGTGAGTGGGGATTAGCAGAGTTAATGCTGTGATTGAAAATATTTTTCTGAGCTTAGTCTTCATTTTGCTCTTCACGCTCTTCATAGCCGATTATGTCATCCATGAAGCTGCTATCGCCGCTTCCGAATGAGCCGAGTCCTTTAAGGGTAAATTTAAGGAAAATGCCTGTATCAAATTCATCTGTGTCATCAAGCCAGCGGCGCCCTGCAAAGCTAACTTTCCAACAGCAGCTTTCATACTCGACACCCAGGGCTGTTTCAAGACTGTCGCTGTCTTGGATGTCATATAACCAACGTCCCATACCTGTCCAGTTATTGGCAAGTGGCCAGATGAATGATAAATCAGTTTGTTCCCTTGTTGTATCTTTGAAGCGATAACTAAAGTTGAATCGATGATTGGAGTCGCTGTTATAACGTAATCTGGCGCTAGATTCTGAAACTTTGTAATCGCTGTTATCTAAAATGGTATCTAAGCTGACCCTAAAATTGGGAGATAAGTTCCAGGCGGCTTGTGTTGCTATATCGCTTTGACCGCTAGTTTCGTCGGGGTCGGTGTTATCGAGTTGGATTTTTCTGTCAGCAAAATAGTAGGCCTGGCCTATGCTGAAACTTGCTTGTTCAAAGCCGCTTTCTGTGTAAATCCTAGTACTAATACCTAACGATAGTTGTTCGGCATCTCCGATTCTATCCGAACCACTGAAACGATTAGTGCGGAACAGTGAGCTGTAATCAAATGTTAGCTCAGAGGTGTCGAAGTTGGGTATGCTGTCTTGGTCTTCTTCAGGTACATATAAAGCGAAGAACCTTGGTTCTAAGGTTTGGATGCCGCCATTAGACATAGGGCGTTCAAAAAAGAGTCCACTATCTACGCTGAGGATCGGAACGTTAATACTTGGGTCTGAGTCATATCCTGAAACTTGATTTTCCAGTGAATATGAAGAGCTCCAAAGCCCTAGTTGAGGTTTTAGGTATCCCCAAGGGTTTTGCCATCTATAATTTAACGTAGGTTGTATAAATCGTCGTTCACCTATTATCCGATCACTTCCAGTGAGCCCCGTTAAATTACGATCAAACTGGGTGTATTCAGTTAAGTACTTAAATTCCCCGCCTGCGCCGAAGTTTTCAGCGCCGGTTAGTCTTAACTGAGGCAGGCGTTTATAAGGTGCATCACTGCTGGTGTCGATTGTTTGGAAATCATGAACTCTGGCTCTAAATTGCCAGTTTTCTTTAATATAGGAGAGATCAGCCCGTTTATCTAAATGGTTCTGGCGAGATATTTCTAAATTGGTATCTAGGTCATCGAAGTAATCGTCATCACTTACTGCGGTGTAATCTACATTTGTGTGCCAGTTATCAGCAAAGTGGCCAGTGTGCTCTATACCTAGTAGCCAGCGGTTGTCATCGATAACATCGTCGTTATTAATGTAAGCTGTATTGATGGTGTTTTTTGACCAACTATTCATATACCGGAGCTCGTTTTCTAGCATAAGCCCGCGATCCGTTATTAGCCTAGTCGTTAATGTGTCATCTAGATTTGGTGCAATGTTGAAATAATAAGGTACAGAAACATCGAAACCACTGTCGCCGCTATAGCCTAGGCTGGGCGATAAGAAACCTGATTTGCGACGATCATCAATAGGGAAGGTAAAGTAGGGGGTGTAAAATATAGGGACACCAGCGACGCGTAGTACAGCATCCTCTGCTTCACCGTATCCCTCTTGTTTGTTAATAACTATGCTATCGGCATGGAGTTGCCACGCTTCGCTGTAAGGAGGGCAGTAGGTGTAATCGCCATTTTCCATACGCAAGCGCTCATCTTCTAAACGGATAATCCGATCTGCCCTACCTCTTAGTCCTTCCTCATGCATAACATAGTGAGTATTACTGAAGATAGCTTCAGAAGTGACTGTATCAACTTGAGCATTGTCGCTGAGTAGTAGTAAGCCTGGCTCTCTATATTGTACGTTGCCATCAAAGCGGGCTTTGTTGGTTACTTGATCGAGTTCAGCATTACTTGAATTTAAGCGTCGCTGGCCCTGCCGCATTTGAACGCCGCCTGATAGTTGGCTTAGTCCACCTATAATGGTGGAGGATGTATCAGCTTCAAAATATAACGGTGGATTATCAAGCTTTTCATCACCTGTGATTGGATATTTTGGTTCTAGATAACGTCCTGCACACTGTTGCCCAACAGGGTTTCTGTAATAGGCCCAATCTAAGTGAGAGTATGGGTTTTCTGTGATATAAGTTGGAGTTGATGGACCTTTATTTTTATATCCGCTAGGGACTGAAAGAGCGTGGATATTTACTTTGCTACAATCCCAATCGCCACTGGCAGATGTACTGCATTGCCACTCATTTCCGATAACTTCAGCCGTTGTTATTGGTTGTGTGTTTACCGCAGCTGGTGCGGTTTGTACTGGTTTTGGTTGGGCGTTTTTAATTGCTGGTTGGGATGCGATCGCTTGAGTGCTTCCTTCCTCTCCATTACATACCCACTCACCTGCTTGGTTCGCTACGCAATCCCAAACACCATTTGATGTTGGCTTGACCGCAACAGCAGGTGGTTTTGTCATTGGTTCGCGCTTCTTCTGCGAGTTTGTTTGTTGAGGTTTCTCGGGACGGACTGTTGTAATGGGTGCAGCAATGGCTGTTGGTGCCGGCTGAATGTCAACCGAATCTGCTGCTTTGCTAGTGTCTTGGGCTGTATTTGATGTTGTTTCAGATCTACTTTGTACCGGCTCTGCTTCTTCAACAGTGTTGACGGCTTCTTCGTCAGCGGAGCAATCCCATTCACCATCTTTAGTCATATTACAGCTCCAGGCCATCTCTTGGTCTGGAGTCGTCGCTTCCGCAGCTGCATAGCTAGAAAGTAATGCAGCACTGATAGCAATTGTTAGCGTATATGTTGAACGTTTGGCGAAGGGCATCTATTAACTAAATCCGTTTCAGCAGTTTCCGGAGAATCCGGTAATTGCCCGAACCTCTGTTAAACAAAGTATAAAGCGGAGAATGATAAATCATTCTCCGCGGCGAGTGTAGCATTCGCTTGTTTTTTATGTGGATTGTTCGGTTCTTTATACTTATATCGAGTGATGTTGTACCCATTTAAGGGGGTGGAGTGTAATAATAGGCGAAAAATAAGCTTAAGATATAGGGCGAAACAGTTTAATGGATCAGCGATATACGCAGTTGAAGCAATGGTTAGGGCGTGAGCTATTGGCGTTCAATCTGTTTGATGTTAGTGAATGGCAACTACTACCTGTCTCTGGAGATGCGAGTTTTCGACGTTATTTTCGTGCAAAATCTAATGGTGCGAGTTGGATCGCTGTGGATGCACCACCGGAAAAAGAAGATAGCCGCCCTTTTGTCTCAATTGCTGCTGAGTTGGAAAAAATAGCTGTTTCAGTACCTCACGTGCATAGATATGATTTGCAGCAAGGCTTTATGCTGTTGGAGGATTTTGGCGATGATCTTTATTTAAATAAATTAAATAAGTCTTCTGTTGAGCAGCTTTATGCTGATGCATTAGATAGTTTATTGATTATACAAAGCTGCAAGCCTGCGGTACTACCTCTTTATGACCGCACCCTTCTGGATAGAGAGGTGGAGTTGTTCCGAGAGTGGTTTTTACAGAAGCTTTTAGGGATTGAATTAGATGTCGATGAACAGCAGATGCTTAGGTTTCTATTTAACTATGTGATCGATTCTGCGCTAGAGCAGCCATTAGTGTTTGTGCATAGAGATTTCCATTCTAGGAACTTAATGTGCCGAGAGGGTAAAGCACCCGGTGTAATTGATTTTCAAGATGCGGTTGAGGGGCCGGTCACTTACGATCTTGCTTCTATATTGCGTGATTGCTATATCAGCTGGCCTGATGATCAGGTGTATCGTTGGGTAGAACAGTATCGCCTAAGTTTGATTGAGAACGGGCAGATGATGCCAGATCAGGCTCATTTTGTTCGCTGGTTTGATCTTATGGGTGCTCAGCGTCATTTAAAAGCCATTGGGATTTTTGCTCGATTAAATATCCGTGATGGTAAATCAGGTTATTTGTCTGATATTCCTCGTACTATGAACTATTTGATTGCAGTGGCAGCAAAAACAGAAGAACTGAAGCCCATTGCTGGCTGGTTAGTGCAAAAAGTGGTGCCTCGTATGCAGAAAAGTCAGTATTTTGATGCTGATGTATTGAATAATTGGGTTGTTGAATGAAAGCAATGATTTTGGCTGCTGGTATGGGGAAACGGATGAGACCGCTTACGCTGATAACCCCTAAGCCTCTTTTGGAAATAGCTGGCGTTCCTTTG
Source organism: Neptuniibacter marinus (assembly GCF_965223595.1). Lineage (NCBI taxonomy): Bacteria > Pseudomonadati > Pseudomonadota > Gammaproteobacteria > Oceanospirillales > Oceanospirillaceae > Neptuniibacter > Neptuniibacter marinus. The sequence goes on from NZ_OZ245004.1 coordinate 770,306, forward strand.
ATTGAATATCATGTTCGGCGTTTAGTGGCTGCAGGCTTTAGTGATATTGTCGTTAATCACGCCTGGTTAGGTGATCAGATTGAAGCTTATCTAGGTGATGGCAGACGGTTTGGTGCTAATATCGTCTTCTCTCGAGAAGCGGAGCCATTAGAAACTGCGGGTGGTATTAGAAAAGCGTTGCCGCTGCTTGAATCTAAAGATGAAACCTCATTTATCTTAGTTAATGGTGATGTTTTTACGGACTTTCCTTACTCTTCGCTCAATCAGTTGGCTGATAAATCACCTTATTTGGTGCTAGTGCCTAATCCGGCCCATAATCCAGAAGGGGATTTTTGTTTGAATGAAGGGCGGTTGTATGCGGATCGTGGGGAGAAATACACTTTTAGTGGTGTTAGTGTATTGCCACTAGAGATGTTTGCCGATTTGGTGGAGGGGGAGGTTACTGCGTTGGGACCTATTCTGCGAGAAGCTATTGTCAAAGGCGAGGCTCGTGGGGCTGTGTATGACGGTTTTTGGGCCGATGTCGGCACTCCGGAGCGCTTGCGACAGATTGATTATTTAGTACAGGAGCAAAAAATAGATGGCTTTTGATCCACAGCAAAAAGGCGCAGAGCTGGGCTCAGTCTTTAAAAAGTATTCTACGTCAATCCTGTTGGGGGCGGCGGTTGGTTTGTTTACCGGCGGATTGTGGGGGATAGTTTTTGGCGGTTTTGTAGGCTTTTTGGTTGGTAGAGCCCTTAAAGGTGCAGCGGCTGCAGTGAACCCTCAGGAGGCTTTTTTTAAAGCAACCTTTATCGTAATGGGGAGGATAGCGAAGGCAGATGGTCGAGTGACTGAAGATGAAATTCAGTACGCACGAAATGTAATGGTCCAGATGCGTTTGGATGAGTCTCGTAAATTGCAGGCGATGTCTTTCTTTTCAGAAGGGAAAGATCCTGAGTTCGATTTAAGTAAAGTCCTTAAACCTCTATCTATTATGCTGAGATCTAGGCCCACCGTAAAACTCATGTTCGTAGAGATTCAGCTGCAAGCTGCTATGGCTGATGGTGAAGTGAGTGAAGCTGAGCTTAAGGTAATTGATGCTGTGTGTCAGTTGTTGGATTTTGGTGTTGATTCCGTAGAAGAAGTAATATCACGGGTTAAAGCAGAACGTGATTTCTATCGTCATGGGCATGATGGTGTCGATAGTGGTGTGATGCTTGAAGATGCTTACGCTGTTTTGGGTGTTCGTAGTGATGCAAGTGATGCGGAAGTGAAGAAGGCTTATCGCCGTCATATGAGTCAGCATCACCCAGATAAGCTAGTTTCTAAGGGCTTACCTGAAGAGATGATTGAGATAGCTAAAGAAAAGTGCCAAGAGATTCAGGCAGCTTATGAGCGGATTAAAAATGCACGTGATTCGTAACGCTTGATCTCTTGTTATGTTAATTGAGGTTTAAAGGAATTATTGCCCAGGCGCTTGTTCGTTGTTGGGTATTTTGTTGTTGAGCTTTATAGCGCGCTCGGCTTCTTCAGCTTTTATTACATAAGTATTTATTGTGCCGCGTACATGCTTTAGCAGCCAAGAGTTATTTCGCTTCCAGTTATCAGTCATAGCAGGCATTCTGCTCTGATGGAAATTATTCATTTTATTATGGCGAGCTAGCCGTAATCGGCTGTTCGGGGCGTTTTGTGTTAGGTTTATCGCGGATGATCTGGGTGAGCTGTGGTGCAGGTCAATAATTGTATCTTTGATCTCCGGAAGTATGGTAGAGAGGCTGGGTAGCGAGTTGTCTGCTGGAGACTTAGCGTCAACCATTAGAAGTCTAAGATCTTGCTCCTCTTGAAATTTATTAACGTACTGTGCGGCCCAAGTGGCTCCGGTTCCTACGCCAATAATGATGAATCGGTCTAAATTCTCGCGGCTTTCCATGTAGCTAATAGCTGTTTTACCTAGGCGGAAAATAGTCTCTTCGTAGGGCTCTTTCGGAGTATCGGTAGCTTCGTCTTTTGGGGTGTCTGTCGTCGGGGTGGAGGTTATCTCTTTGGCTGAAGGTGCATTATTGGCTGGTTCCGAGTCTTCACTTTCCCTCGAAGGGTTTGTTGGGGTGAGGTTGGATAATGTAGGTAGTGTTCTTTCTGGAATGGGTAGTCTTGCTGGTTGCGGTAGATAGATAGCTAATGTATACCATCCAAATTCAGATAATCCTTCACTTAGGTATTTTAGGTTGTCTGGCCATGCCATATGAGTGTTCTGGTCAGGAAATATAATAATACCGCCTTGAGTGATACCGCTACCTTCCGTGCGGTAAAAACCAATAAGTTTTTCGTCGGCTTTGCCTGTATCTAATTGAAGTAGTTCTGTTTCTTCAGGTGTGTTCTTTACTAATTCTTGAATTCTATTTTCATCTAAACTAGGTTCGATTCGAGATTTTTGAGCCGCTGGGGATAGCGGTGCTGTGGCCTCCGGTGGGGCAGCGGTCGAATCCTCATTGTCAGCCGCGTAACTGAGTGAGGTGAATGTAAATAGAGAGGCTAAAATAGGCAGTATAAGTTTCATATTTCTGATTATGAGTAAGATGTAGGCTGACAGCAAGATGCTTGCTCCGTTAAAATGGGTTAACTCTATACTTTTTGGATCAAAAATATGCCTGATTTTAAGATCGCCCCTTCGATATTGTCTGCTGATTTCGCGCGTTTAGGTGAAGAGGTTGAGAATGTATTAACTGCGGGGGCGGATATTGTTCATTTTGATGTTATGGATAATCACTACGTACCTAATCTTACAATTGGGCCAATGGTGTGTAGCGCATTACGTAAACACGGTATTAAAGCGCCTATAGATGTGCATTTGATGGTAAAGCCTGTTGATCGTCTTATTGGTGACTTTATTGAAGCAGGCGCGAGTTATATCACTTTTCATCCTGAAGGTTCAGAGCATGTGGATCGTTCTCTGCAGATGATTAAAGATGCGGGCTGTAAGTCGGGCCTTGTATTTAACCCTGCGACGCCGTTGAGTCATTTAGAGTATGTTCTGGATAAGGTTGATATGGTGTTGCTGATGTCGGTTAATCCAGGTTTTGGTGGACAAAAGTTTATTCCAAGAACACTGGATAAGCTTCGTCAGGCACGTGAAATTATTGATAAAAGTGGTTTAGATATTCGTTTAGAGGTTGATGGGGGCGTTGGTGTGGGTAACATCAGAGAGATTGCTGAAGCAGGCGCAGACACTTTTGTGGCAGGGTCTGCCATCTTTAATACGGATGATTATGCGGCAACGATTCAGCAAATGCGTGAACAATTAGCATTGGTAGGTCGTTGATTGTGCGTCAGCTTTTTGGTGGGCAGTATCCGGATCTTGTTATGTTTGATTTGGATGGGACGCTAGTTGATAGTGTTCCCGATCTCGCTTGTGCTATTGATAAAATGCTACTTGCTCTAGGTTTGCCTGAAGCCGGTGTGGATAAAGTGATTGGTTGGGTAGGTAAAGGTGCCGCGGCTCTAGTACGACGTGCTTTGCTGGATGCTTCTCATGCTTCTCATGCTGCGATGGTTGATGAAAGCTTATTTGAACAGGCGTATGCTTTATTTTTGCGTTTTTACGGTGAAGCTACTGCGGACCAAAGTCAGCTCTATCCCGGTGCTCTGGAATGTTTAGAAGGCTTAGTGGAGCAAGATATTAAGCTAGGCCTTGTAACGAATAAGCCGATAGACTTTACCCACTCAATGTTAACTGGATTTGGGTTGGAGCGGTTTTTTAGTGTCGTATTAGGGGGCGATAGCTTGGCTAAGAAAAAGCCAGATCCTTTGCCGTTGTTGGATGCTATGCGTCGATGTGATGTCACAGCTGAAAATTCATTAATGGTGGGCGATTCTATTAATGATGTTAGCGCAGCAAGAGCTGCAGGTTGTCCTGTTGTATGCGTGCCTTATGGTTATAACCATGGCGAAGCTATATCTCTCGCTAAGCCGGATTTGATTGTGGATAGGTTAGATCTGCTTTTGTGAGTGTGTTGTGGAAGCGTTTCGTAAAAAGTGATTGTTCTTGATATTAAAGTCGACTTTTTTGTTGTTTTTTGATTGGGTAGCATAGGCGTACTTTCAAGCTGTAGGCGGTTTTTTGGCTTGGAGTTTTAGTTTTTTATTGTTCGAGACCTAAGTTAGAAACAAGGCTAGATTTTATCACAGCACTTATTTATGCCTCGGTTATCCGAGGCTTTTTTTTGCTACTTCCTTAATAACCTTGCTGGTGATTCTCGCGGCTGCTGGTATAGAAAAACTGATTTAGTTATATTTCCTGCTGATGGTGGTTGATTCAAATTAGTTGCTGCTATATGGTTTATCTCTCTTTAACTTAAATCTAAGCCTGACGTAATGTTACTTACTACAGCTATGCTAATGAAAATTACGGTACGTGTTTATTTCGCTGCTCTTCGAGAGTCATGGCGATGGCGTGTCTGAAGTTTTTACATAAGCAGACGTTAGTTTAGGCAGGCTTGATATCCTTTAATCTCAACTTTATATATCAAACAGAGTTGTGGATTTCATATCCCAGTTTTATTACTGTACCTACCTCTATATTGTGCTGCTCAGTACGTCTTAAAATACAGTTTATCGGCATTGTGAGAGACCTATCATGACACCAGAACAGTTCGCGGAACTGTCCGCGCAGAATTTTAATCGTATCCCTGTTACGCGTGAGGTATTGGCGGACTTAGATACCCCTCTTTCTACTTACAAAAAGTTAGCGAATGCACCTTATAGCTATTTGCTGGAGTCTGTTGAGGGCGGTGAGACGTGGGGGCGTTATTCTATTATTGGTCTGCCTAGTCGAACAGTTTTAAAGATATTCGGTGAGAATGTTTCTATTTTTGAGGAAGATGAGCTAATCGAGAGCCATCAAGTAGATGATCCGCTCGATTTTGTAGAAAGTTTTCAGGCACGTTATCGCGTTCCTGAAATAGAGGGTTTACCTCGCTTTAACGGTGGTCTAGTTGGATATTTTGGTTATGACTGTGTTCGGTATGTGGAAAAACGTTTAAAAGATAGTTGTCCTGAGGATGTTTTAGGTACGCCTGATATTCTTTTAATGCTTTCAGATGAGTTGGTTGTATTTGATAATCTTGCTGGGAAATTAGTGCTGATTTGTCATGCTGATCCTGCAGAAGCTAATGCATATGAGAAAGCGCAGAGTCGCCTTGATGAGCTTGTACTCCAGCTAAGGTCCGCAACACCTTATGGTGATAAGTCGTCTGGGCAGCAACGAATTGTCAATGAATCCGAATTTAAATCTAGTTTCGGAGAGCAGGCATTTATCGAAGCTGTGGATAAAATTAAAGAATACGTTTTGGATGGTGACATTATGCAGTGTGTCATTTCCCAACGTATGTCCATTCCTTTTAGTAGTAAACCGTTGGATCTATATCGAGCATTGCGGTGTTTAAATCCTTCACCGTATATGTATGTTCTTAATCTGGATGATTTTCATGTTGTGGGGTCGTCACCAGAAATTCTTGCTCGAGTTGAAGAAGGGCAGGTAAGTGTGCGTCCTATTGCTGGAACGCGTAAGAGAGGAGCGACTCCGGAAGAAGATCTTGCTATGGAGAAGGAGCTGCTTGCCGATCCTAAAGAGATTGCTGAACATCTAATGTTAATCGATTTAGGGCGCAATGATGTAGGTCGAGTTGCTGAGATCGGTGCGGTAGAGCTTACCGATAAGATGGTGATTGAACGTTACTCCCATGTTATGCATATAGTCTCCAATGTGAATGCAAAGTTGAAACCTGATGTGTCAGCGATGGATGTTTTGCGTGCAACGTTGCCTGCAGGTACGTTGAGTGGCGCGCCTAAAGTACGGGCTATGGAAATTATTGATGAGATGGAATCGGTTAAGCGCGGTGTTTATGGTGGTGCGGTAGGGTATCTATCTTGGAATGGCAATATGGATACGGCTATAGCGATCAGAACTGCTGTTATTAAAGATAATGTATTGCATATTCAGGCAGGTGCTGGAATTGTGGCTGATTCAGTTCCGCGACTAGAGTGGAAAGAAACAATGAATAAGGGGCGGGCTATCTTTAGTGCCGTGGCTATGGTTGAGCGGGGTTTAGATAATCTGGCCAATTCCGAAACCTAGAAGCTAGGTATTGCTTATTGAAACACTCGATGACAATGTCGAGTGTTTTTTATTTTTTGTTGAGAGGAAAATGTTTAGAAGCTGTTATCCGTGTTTGATAAGCCCTTTGTTAAATGCCTTTCTGTTCCATATTGCGCGATTCTTTGTTTTACCTTCCCTTGTTTGGCTTTTTATAGCTAAAACCTCTATATCATCTCTTCTTTTTTATCTAACGTTTCCTTTGGAGAGCGTTATTTAATCTCTTTAATTTTTAATCGAGTCAGCTAAAGTTTTTTAACTTTAAGGGCTGTTATATTGCGTGAGATTAATTTTCTGCTCTTTTTTAGTGCGATATTTGAACTATTGTTCTGTCTCTTGAATGTCATACTTTACCGTTAATATTTTTTTGCTGCGCTGCAAAAGGCTTGTTGTGTATGTTTGTTGTTTTTATTAAACTGCAGAGAGCTATAATTTTTTGTTGTATATTTTGCCTTGTTTTTATTGATTTTTATCTTGATTGATTATAAAAAAAACAGCGTTAGTGAAATTTCGATAAAATTTTAATAAAATTTAAGGTAGATGTGTTTGTTTGTGGGAATGCACTATCTTATAGATAAAACCTCTATTGATGAATGGATTAATTGTAGTGCTTTGATGGCATTGATTTTGCTGTTTGGTTTAGATTGCTAGCTTAAATTTGAGGCAGGGAAGATTGCATGAACGAATTCAAGAAATTTGTATACACTCCAGCGGGATATAATGATGCTTCGTTGGCTATAGCTGCTTGCAGGGCTGGAGGTATAGGGATATTAAATGCTGAATTGAGTTCAGATGCTGACAAATTACTTGAACAGTTCGCACTACTGTCTGTACATGCTAAAAACTCATACGGTATCAAAGTTGATACTCCTCAGTCAGAGCTTATTGCATTTGCGGCCACTAAAGTTGATCAAGGTTTTAGTTATCTTATAGTTGATGAATTGTTGCTGGCTACGCTAGCGGCAGATATCAAAAAAATGCGTAAGCTAGGGGTCACAGTCCTAGTTGAAGTGACGGATGCACATACCGATGCAGCGGCGCTTGAAAAACAGATCGATGGTTTTATGATTAAAGGTCATGAAGCCGGTGGTTTTGTTGGTGAAGGCAGTAGCTTTATTTTGTTACAAAAGTGGTCTTCAAAAACAAATCTACCTATTTTTGTTCGAGGTGGTATTACTCCTCATGTTGCTGCTGCCTGTCATGCTGTTGGCGCAAAAGGTGGTGTGCTTGAAAGCCAAGTTTTATTGTTAAAAGACTCACCTTTATCGGAGAGTTTATTCTCATTTGTAGGAAACTTGTCAGGTAATGAAACTGTAGCTGTTGGTGATGAAGAACTGGGTTCTTATTTTAGGGTATTGGTTCGCCCGGGTTACAGAGAAGCTCAAGCATTTAATTCTAAAGTGTCGGGCCAGTTGGTTAAGCCTGAAGATGTCTTAGGTAAGATAGATTGGGATTCGCCGCAAAAAGGATTGTTGCCTTTAGGGCAGGATGTTTGTTTTGCCAAAGCTTGGCGTGAAAAATATGGTTACCTTTCTGATGTTTTTTCAGCCATTGATCAAACTATCCATGACTCGATTCAAGCTGCTATTCAACATAAACCTCTAGCTGAAAATGCTCCATTGGCTAAAGCGCTAGGTGTGCGTTTTCCATTGGTCCAAGGTCCGATGAGTCGTGTTTCTGACAGTGCTGAGTTCGCTGGAGCAGTGGCTGATGGTGGTGCGCTACCTATGCTGGCTTTTGCTTTATTGAAAGGCGCCGCGTTAGATAAATTGCTTGCTGATACAGATGAACGCCTTGGTGATAAACCTTGGGGGATTGGTTTGTTGGGCTTTGCGCCGCAGTCACTGTTGGATGAACAGATTGCACTGGCTCAAAAGTATAAACCGCCTTATGCGATTATTGCTGGTGGACGACCAGATCAGGCCGTTAAATTAGAGCAAGAGGGTATTAAGTCTTTCTTGCATGTTCCATCCGCCAACTTGATTCCGCTTTTTCTGCAAGAGGGTGCGCGTCGTTTTATTTTTGAAGGGCGTGAGTGCGGTGGTCATATAGGGCCTTTGAGTAGTTTCGTTTTATGGAGCTCAATGGTTGATCGGCTTCTGGAAGAGTTGGAATCAGGAAAAACTAAAGGCGAAGGTATACAGTTATTATTCGCTGGTGGGATACATGATGCTGCATCTGCAGCTATGGTTCAGGTGTTGGCTGCGCCTCTATTGGATAAAGGCGTTCAAGTCGGCGCGTTGATGGGGAGTAGTTACCTCTTCACCAAGGAGATAGTTGAATCAGGGGCTATTGTTCCAGCATTTCAGAAAGAAGTGGTTGAATGTGAACATACGGTTAGCCTGGAGTCCGGCCCAGGTCATGCGAGTCGTTGCGCTTATACGCCATTTGCGAAGATGTTTTTTAATAAACGTCGAGAGATGATAGAGCAGGGGGTACCTGTTGATGAAGCTCGGGCTACCTTGGATGACCTTATTATGGGGCGGCTTCGCATTGCTTCCAAAGGGTGTGCACGACTAGGTGAAAATGCAAAATTAACGGCGCTAGATGAAGCAACACAGCATGCTGATGGTATGTATATGTTAGGTCAAGTTGCTACTTTGCGTACTGAGCTTATTGATGTTGAGACTCTGCATGCTCAAGTAACTGAAGATAGCCATGCTTTATTAATTGCGAATTCGATGGATTTAGCTCAGGAGGATGAAGCTGATTCCGCACCTGTTGATATAGCTATTGTTGGTATATCAGGTCTATTCCCTCAAGCGAATTCAACTGAAGAGTATTGGTCAAATATATTAGATAAAGTTGATGCGATTACTGAAATTCCATCCCATCGGTGGGACTGGAGGTTGTATTTTGATGAGGATCGTTACTCCAAAGATAAAATTTACTCCCGTTGGGGTGGCTTTATTGATGATTTGGTATTTGATCCAACGAAATATGGGATGCCGCCTAAGTCGGTAGAAGCTGTAGATCCAATGCAACTGATGGCATTGGAGGTGGCATCAAGAACTTTAGCTGATGCGGGCTATGATAAACGTGATTTTGATCGTGAAAATGCTTCTGTAATCATCGGTGCCAGTGGTGGTGCGGGTGATGTAGGTATGCAATATGGCTTGCGTGCAGAAATGCCGCGTTTTAAAGGTGATCTACCTGATCATATAGCGGATATTTTGCCGGAATGGACGGAAGACTCATTTGCTGGCATTTTGATTAACGTAATGGCTGGACGTATTGCCAATAGGTTAAACTTCGGCGGTGTTAATTTTACGACTGATGCCGCCTGTGCATCCTCTCTAACGGCTATCTATCAAGGTATTTCTGAGCTTTCTGCTGGGCGCAGTAATATGGTGCTGGCAGGTGGTGTAGATACGGTTCAGGGGCCTTTTGGCTACCTCTGCTTTAGTAAAACCCAAGCTCTTTCTCCACGTGGACGCTGCCGGACGTTTGATGCTTCTGGTGACGGTATCGTGATTTCTGAAGGAATAGCGATGGTTGCTATGAAACGACTTGCTGATGCAGAGCGTGATGGCGATCAAATTTATGCAGTAATCAAAGGTGCCGGTGGTAGCAGTGATGGTAAGGCGAAAGGTTTAACCGCGCCTCTACCTCAAGGGCAGCTTCGTGCTATGCGTCGAGCTTACAAGCAGGCGGGCTTTGGTCCTGAAACTGTAGGTTTGTTTGAGGCTCATGGTACAGGTACTGTGGCAGGAGATACTGCTGAGCTGGAAAGTACCATAAGCTTATTGAAAGAGGCTGGAGCAGGTGCGCATCAGGCCGTAGTTGGATCAGTTAAAACAATGGTTGGCCATACGAAAGCGGCGGCTGGTGTAGCGGGTCTTATTAAGGCTTGTTTAGCATTAAAACATCAGACTTTGCCACCCCATTATGGCGTGACGCAGCCTAATAATGTACTGATGGGTGAAGATTGCCCGCTATATTTGGTGGATGAGGCTCGGCCTTGGATTAAAAATGACCAGCCTAGACGTGCAGCTTGTAGTGCATTTGGTTTTGGTGGAACCAACTTCCATATTGTTATGGAGGAGTATCAAGGTGAGTATCGCCCTTGGATGAAAAAAGCGGTAAGAGCAAGCGGCCCTGCGGAACTTCTGATCTGGAGTGAGGAAACGACAGAAAAGTTAATCGCTAAACTTTCGAATACAGCCAAAGAGTTGGCGTCAGTTACAGATTTGGATCTTAAAAAGCTCTCTTTTAATCTGATTAATAAGCGCAAAAAAGATATGGCGACAGTTGTTCTTGTTGTGCGAGATCAAGCTGATTTTGCTGAGAAACTTGTTGGTACGCTTGGTTATTTAAAAGATGAAATATCTGCTTTGCCTGAAGGTGCTTATTATGGTGATGGTCAGAAAGCAGAAGGTAAAGTGGCAGCTATCTTCCCAGGGCAGGGTGCACAATATACTCAGATGGCTCGAGAGTTAGCTTATACCTACCCTGTTGTAGGTGATGCTTTGGCAGAAGCTGATGGCTTATTAAAAGAGGCTTTTGGTAAGAGGTTTTCGGGCCGCAGGTTAAGTGATTTTATCTATCCGCGTGGTGTCTATACGTCGGAGCAGAAAGCAGAGGCTAGTCAAGCGTTAACAAGTACTGATGTTACTCAGCCAGCATTAGGGGCAGTGGAGACCGGTTTGTGGCGTATGCTGAAAACGCTTGGGTTTAATGCAGATATGTTTGCTGGCCATAGCTACGGTGAGTTTGTTGCATTACATGCTGCTGGAGTATTTGATTATGAAACCTTGGTGTCTTTATCAGAAGCGCGTGGCCGCTTTATTGTCGATGAGGCAAAGAATGCCGGAGATGAGCTAGGCACAATGGCTGCGGTGCAAGCCACTCGCGATAAAGTTGAGGATGCTATTAAAAGTATCGATGGGGTTATCGTTGCAAATCATAATGCGCCAATGCAATGTATTATTTCAGGCTCTAAGGCTGGTATAGCGCAAGCGATTGAAGCGTTATCTAAGTCGGATATTATGGCAACTCCAATACCTGTTGCCGCTGCGTTCCACTCAGCTTTTGTGAAACCTGCACAGTCTCATTTGTCTAAACTGATTGATAGTACTCAATGGACATCTCCTGAATTACCTGTTTATTCCAATAGTGCCGGTGATGTGCATGATGCTGAAGTTGCTCAGCTTAAATCCTCTATGGCTGCTCATTTAGTTAAACCGGTCGAATTTGTTGCTGAAATTGAGGCAATGTATAGAGATGGCGCGCGGGTGTTTGTTGAAATTGGACCTAAATCAATTCTTTCTCGTTTAACTAAGCAGATTTTAGGCGACCGTCCGCATACAACAATTACTCTAGATAACGATCAAGAAGGCGTTTATGGCCTTTTAAGTGCCTTAGCTAATTTGGTTAGCGAAGGTGTGGAGCTTGATTTATTACCATTGCTGGCAGGTATTCAGAGTAAAATAGAGTCGTCTGATGCGCTAACTAGTTACGAAAGTGCTGAGCCTATTTCAAAACATGCTTGGATTCTTAATGGTAGTGGCGCAAGACGCTCTTCTGAGCCTGTTCGACAGATTGGGGTCACGCTTGAGCAAGTGATTGCACAAAATAGTGTCACGAAAACCGTATTGAAAGAGGAGGGGGTTGTGACAGCTCCTTCTTCGCAATTAAACACAAATATTTCTTATGATGGACATCATTTTAAGCATAACAAGGAGCGAAAGATGGATGGGCGCAGGCAAGCACCAAATGCTGGTGGTCCGGCAGTAATGGCAGAATACTTTGATATGATGCGTCAATTCCTGGAAAGTCAGGAAAATGTTATGTCAATGTATCTAGGTGGTACTTCGGTACCCCGTTCAGGTGAAACGCGACCACAGCGTCTCCCTAAAGCAGCCCCTCAAATGGCTGAATTATCGATGGAAGTTCCTGCCGTCGCCGCACCTGTTGCTGCGCCTGCTGTTGCTCCTGTTTCGGCCCCAGCACCAGCACCTGCTCCGGTAGCTGCTGTTGCTCCAGTAGCGGCGCCAGAACCTACTGCGCCAGCCGCACCGGTTGCTGCGGTTGAATCTGCCGCAAGTGATACGCTTGATCGCGACAAAATTACGCAGATGTTGCTGGAGATTGTCGAAGATAAAACAGGTTATCCGAGTGATATGGTTGGCCTTGATCAAAAACTTGAGGCTGATTTGGGTATCGATTCCATTAAGCGTATCGAGATTGTTGGTTCGTTATTAAAAACGCTTCCTGCAGCTTATGGTGATGCTTTAGGTGAAAACCGTGGTGAGCTGAATACACAGGAAAATCTGACGGGTATGTTAGATCTTTTATGTGATTTGCCGGTGGGAGCGGCGACAAGCCCTTTTAAAGTAGCCGGGATGGGAACTGAGGTTTCGAACAAGTTTTCGGACTCCTCATTCCGGCATATAGTTGTACCTTCACCTGCTCCGATTGAGGTGAATGCTAAACGTGCTCTAAATATTGGGCATTATGTTATTACTCGAGATGCAGCAGATATAGCAGGTCAATTGGCTACACTGCTGACAGATCGAGGTTGCACTGTGCAGATTGTTGAGCCATCCATTCTGGAAAGCGAAGAACAGATACTCAATTTTTCTGCAAAAGTGTGTGCAGAAAAAACCGATCTAGCGGGCGTTGTTCACTTAGCTGAGATCGGTAGTCCTGCCTTAATGAGTGAGAGTTCTGTTGTTGATTTTAAAGCTGTATTAAACAGTAATGAAAAGTCATTTTTTCTCTTGCTTAAAGGATTAAGTCCTGTGTTTTCTGAAGCGGCACATATAGTTGCTGCCAGTGGACTAGGTGGAACTTTTGGCCGTACGAATGCAGTTTTTAATGGTTTGTCTTTACAATCAGGCTTTGTTGGTTGCTTAAAATCGGTATCTGAAGAACGCCCTGCGCTACGCATTAAGGCAATTGATCTGGATGCTGAGCAATCAGTAGCCGATCTGGCGAGTATTCTGCTGGACGAAATGATGCTTTGCGGTGGTCGTCAAGAGGTAGGCTATCCAGCAGGTAAGCGAACAATATTTAAAACGGTTGCGGAGTTGTCTCCTCAGTCGTCTGAGAATGCTACGTTAGAAGGTTTAACCATATTGGCTACAGGCGGCTTGCGTGGGATTACAGCTGAAGTTTTACGCGAAGTTGCGTTACCCGGTAATACCTTATTGTTAACTGGGCGTAGTCCTTTGCCTGAAGCTGAAACGGCTGATACTGCGACATTGAAAACTGAGGCAGAACTAAGACAGTTCTTTATAACTCAGGTGCGTGATGGCGTCCTTTCTCTGACTCCAGCTGAGGTTATGAAAAAAGTTGCTGGCGTTGTTGGTGCTCGAGAGATGTTGAGTAATCTTCAGGATTTCCAGCAGCGTGGTGCCAAGGTTGAATATTTTGCTGTTGATGTGACTGATGAAAGTTCAATGAAGGGGCTTTTAGATACAATTTACGATAAGTATGGTGCGCTGCATGGCGTAGTTCATGGCGCAGGAATTATTGAAGATAAACTCTTACAAGACAAAACAAGTGAAAGCTGGTCACGTGTTGTGGAAACTAAAGTCCTTGGCTTGTTCCATATCCAAAAATATCTAAGACCTGAATCCTTGCGTTTTCTAACAGTTTTCAGTTCGGTAGCTGGTCGATACGGTAATAGTGGTCAGTTAGATTACGCTACAGCTAATGAATTGCTAAACCGTCTATGTAGTCAGTTAAATCAGCTATGGAAAAATAAAGTAGTTGTCCGCTCTCTTTGCTGGGGGCCTTGGGGGCCTACAGCGTTTGGTGAAGGCATGGTGACTGCTGAAACTGAGGCTAAATTTGCCGAAAAAGGCGTGGCTTTGGTAACCGCTGAAGCTGGCCGAAAGGTGTTCCGTGAGGAGATTCTACAGCAGCCATCGGAAAACGTTGAGGTGATCTGCGGTGTTGGTCCTTGGGAAAAGCATGAGGCAACGATTGGTCGTGTTGAGTTTGATGAGAGTATCCCTCGTGTAACGGGTGCTTTGTTAGATAATGCGAGCGTTACTGCGATGCCTAAAGGGGATCAGGTGGTCGAATTCTATCTTAGTGATCGCCATGAATACCTACAGCAACACCGTATCGATAATATTCCCGTGTTGCCTGCTGCAGTTGCTTTGGAAATTATGTCGGAAACTGCAACCGCGCTATGGCCAGGATGGCATGTAGTAGAAGCTCGTGACAGTCGTTTACTGAAAGGATTGCAATTAGATGATCTTAATCAGAAGTTGAAAGTGGTTGTAAATCCACCACCTTATGGCAGTAGTGATGGCTTCGACGTAACGGTAAGTCTTCAATCGGAAAAACGGATGCACTACAAGGTTGTTTTACGTTTGGAGCAAACTTATCCGGATAGTTTTTCTTATGAGCCTGAGAAGCATTCAGATAAAGAGTTGTCAGTCGAAACTGCTTATAACGAATGGTTGTTTCATGGGCCCTGTTTTCAAGTAATCAAGAATATCTCTGGTTTGTCTCAGCAAGGTTCAGTCTCTGATGTTGAAACGAGTAACCCTGCAGGGTGGTTAAGTACGACAGAGGTAGGTGATGGCTGGATTTTTGATCCTGCTATGACCGATGCAGCAGCTCAAATGGCTCTTCTCTGGGGGCGTACGTTTAATGATCAATCTGCTTTGCCTGCGCGTTTTGGTAAGGTGATGAGGTTTCAAGAGAAACTACCGAAAAAACTCAAAATGTGTTTTGCACGTAAAGACAGTGAGCAGCCAAATATGATTGTCTCTGATGTTTATTTTATTGATGAACAAAATAATGTTGTGTTGTTAATTGAAGACCTTGAGTGTATTTCTAGTATGGAATTGAACCGTCTTGGTGGAACAGAAAAGCTGGCTAATTAAGTGATAGTTGTGGGCGGAAATAGCAGTGGAGATTCGCTGTTTTTGAAGGCTGAAAATCTATTTCTAGTATGGAACTGGACCGTTTAGGCGGAACAGAAAAACTTGCCCTTTGAGTGGTAGTTAAGGACGGAATCAGTAGTGAAGAGTAAAAGAGAAAGCTCAGAACCTATTGCTATAATAGGTATGGCCTGTGTGTTTCCTGAAGCACCTGACCTTAAAACGTTTTGGCAGAATATTATTCAGTGTGTAGATGCTGTCGGTGAGCCGCAAGCAGCATGGGAAGCCGAACGTTATTTGGAATCGGGCCGTATCAATACTCCTTATGGTGGTTACTTAAAAGATCTGTTCCGTTTTGACCCTCGTGAGTTTGGTATTATGCCAAACTCGGTGGATGGCGGAGAGCCCGATCAATTTCTAGCGTTACGTGTTGCTCGTGATGCGCTGCTTGATGCTGGCTATTTAGATGATGGATATGATCATACTAATACCGGCATTATTCTAGGTCATAGTACTTATCTTCATAGAGGTCAGGGTAACCATGTACAGCACCATATAGTGCTGGATCAGACCATGGATATCCTTGCTGCGGTTTCACCCTCTTTATCGGATGATAAGCTCACTCAAATACGCAAACTACTGATAGATAAACTACCTCAATCTAATGCAGATATAGCTGCGGGCTTAGTACCTAATGTTATGACGGGGCGTATTGCGAACCGTCTTAATTTGAAAGGTCCAAACTATATTCTTGATGCGGCGTGTTCATCCTCTTTGCTTGCGGTTGGTGCCGCGATGGATGAACTGCGTAATCATCGCAGTAATTTAATGTTAGCAGGGGGGGTGAATGCATCACTACCTGCTGAAGTATCGGTCATTTTTACCCAGCTTGGTGCTTTAAGTGAACGAGGTAAAGTACGTCCTTTCTCTAAAGGCAGCGATGGAACATTATTAGGTGAAGGTTTAGGTACGGTTGTGCTTAAACGATTATCTGATGCTGAAGCTGACGGTGATAAGATTTATGCGGTGATCCGCGGAATCGGACAAGCGAGTGATGGTCGTGGGCATGGTTTATTAGCGCCAAGCTCTGAGGGTGAAGCCTTAGCTATTCAACGTGCTTATGAAGATAGTGGTGTTGATCCATCGACTATTGGGTTGATCGAAGCTCATGGTACAGGTATCCCACTGGGTGATCAGACCGAAGTTTCTGCTTTAGGGTCGGTATTTGGTGAGCGACAAGGACAGCTAGGGAATGTGGCTTTAGGCTCTGTGAAGTCAATGATTAGTCATTGTATTCCAGCTGCTGGTATAGCGGGTTTAATAAAAACGTCACTGGCGTTGCACCATAAAGTATTACCGCCAACGTTATGTGATGAAGTTAATCCAGATTTAGCAATTGAAAAAACTCCGCTTTATGTTAACACCGCTTTACGGCCTTGGTTTACATCAAAAGATGTGCCACGTCGTGCGGGTGTTAACTCGTTTGGTTTTGGTGGTATCAATACCCATGCGATTTTAGAAGAAGCTCCCTCCCAAGCTAAAAAACCGTTGTATTACAGTAATCGTCCAGCAGAGCTTTTTGTACTTTCGGCAGATTCTAAAACTGCATTAGCCGATAAAATTCGCCAACTACAACCATTGGCTGAAGCTGAAAATTACAGTATCGCTGAGATCGCGGCTGAAGTGTGTCGTCAAGATAAAGCTGAAGAGCAACGTATCGCCTTTGTTGTAAAAGATCATAGGGATTTGGCGAAGAAGCTAGCGCAGTCGCTTAAAAAATTAGAAGCAGATAAAAAAGGCCGTTGGTCTACACGTAATGGTGTTGCCTTTAGTGATGAGCCTCTGCCGGGTAAATTAGCGTTTATCTTCCCTGGAGAAGGGTCGCAATATCTTAGCATGCTTGAAGAGTTGTCTTTAAACTTCCCGGAAGTGCGTGGATGGTTTGATTTTTGGCGAGGTTTGTATGGCGATGATCAGCAGGGTAGCAGTCGAACTGATTTAGTTTTTCCGCCAGAAATAGAGTTAACGCCAGAGATTAAAAAGTCTTTAGAACTACGTCTACATGATATGGATATAGGCTCTGAAGCCGTATTTGTTGGTAGTCAGGCCATGAACGGCTTATTAAAAGCCTTTGGCGTTGAGCCGGATGCCATGTTAGGCCATAGTACAGGAGAATCGTCCGCATTAGTGGCCTCAGGAGCTATTGATAATGCCGATTTGGATCAGTTAGCTAAGTTTATTCGTGAACTGAATTTAGTTTATCAGCAGGTATTAGAGAGTGGTGGTATTCATACTGGCGCCCTACTGACCGTTGGTGCTTTAGATTCCGCTATTATTGATCAGCATATTGCTGAACTTTCGTCCACTGTGTATGTGGCAATGGATAATTGTGCTAATCAGAAAGTTCTCTTTGGTGATAAAGAGGCGATCGCTAGTCTGCAAAAATCCTTAAGCGAGGCGGGCGGTATTTGTGTGCCATTGCCTTTTGATCGTGGTTATCACACGCCTTTATTTTCTGCTGTGACCACAGCATTCCAGAAGTACTATGCGGATGTAGGTATTAAAAAGCCTCAGTTGCCTCTTTATTCCTGTGCTTCTGCCGGACTTTTCCCAGCTAAGCAAGCGGACGTTGTTGACTTGGCTGCAAGTCAGTGGTCAAAAACAGTTCGTTTTGCCGATACTATCACAGCTATGCATGATGATGGCATTCAATACTTTATTGAAGTTGGGCCTTCAGGCAATCTTACTGCGTTTGTAAATGAGATATTGTCGGATAAAGAGTACTTATCCATCGCGAGTAATATCCGTAAAAAGAGCAGCGTAGAACAATTTTTGATATTACTTGGTCAGTTATATGTCAATCAGAAAACGGTAGATATAGGACGATTGTTTGTCGGTAGAACTCTAGACTCGGTTGATTTGAGTAGTTCTGCACCCCGTCGAGTTTCGGGTATGTTGCTTGATAATACGATGCCCGTATTACATTTAACGGATGATGATCGAACATTATTGCAAGCAATGGCTCCGATTCATACAGATGCCGCACCGGGAATAAAAAATGAGCCAATTCAAGCACAACCTGAGCCTACTGACTCAGAAGGGGTTGCGCTTTATGCTGAGACCAAACAGCCTGAAGCCGTGAGTGATGGAGTCATGGCTGACTATTTTGATTTGATGCGAGGTTTTTTGTCGCAGCAAGAAACTTTATTCTCATCGACAGCTCTTGCTGAATCTCAGTTGGAGGGAGCAAATGAATATACTGAAGCAGCACCTTTTCCGTTTCTGAGCGAGATTCTTGAGCATACGGAACAGTTTCTACGCGCCCGTTGTGACTTGAATGTATATCAAGATAGATTTTTACAAGATCACATCCTGTCAGGTACGGTCTCAGAACAAGATCCAGAACGTATGGGCTTGTCTTGCGTACCTATGATGGTTAGCTTGGAAATTATGGCTGAAGCCGTTGCAGCACTGGCCGGTAACGTTTCGATAACCACTATTGAAAATGTTAAGTCATATGATTGGATTGCTCTGGATGATATGTCTATTGAACTGGATGTATCTGCGAAAGCTCTAGAAGGATATAGCGGACGCTTTAGTGCAGCTATCCACAGTAAGGGGACGCTAATTGTTGAAGCTGAACTTACGTTAGCGGCAGCAATGACTCAGTCTCGTTTACCTGATTTGGAAGCTGTAAATGCGTACCGCTGGGGTAATGATGAGCTCTATAGTACAGGTATGTTCCATGGTCCCATTTTCCAAAGTATGCGTGGCATTGATGGTTGGAACGAGCAAGGGATTGATGCGGTACTTAGTGATGTTAGCTTGCAAGGCTTTTTTACTGAGGGGAAGCGTGCCAATTTAGTTCTCAACCCTGTTTTATTGGATGCTTTAGGTCAGTTGGCCGCTTATTGGATTGCACAGCAAGTAGGTACTGATTTTAATAGCTTCCCTTCATCAATAGAAAAAATTGAGTTCCCTGTTACCTGCCCAGAAGGATTGCCTGAGCTACGATTACGTGGGCGTCAGCATCCTGTGGACCCGAAAGCGAGCTCTGTTGAGAGTCCCCGTGCTTGGCAGTTTGAGTGTGTTGATGCAGCAGGGCAAGTTTTGTTAAGTGCTCGTAACTTAGTGAACATTTTTTTCCCAGTCCCGAACCGTTTTTATAATGTTAGACGGGATCCTTTAAATGGGTGGTTAGGATCAGGATCCGTTATCTCTGATAAGAATGTGCTTCTATGGCATCTCCCTCATTTTGATGAAGCTTTCTGCGCTCAGTCCGGTGGTGTCTTCATGCGGATATTAGCTCATATATTACTGAGTTATGACGAGCTGAATGAGTGGCGCGCATTGACTGGAAATGTTCGATATAAACGTCAATGGCTGTTGGGACGTGGGGCTTTGAAAGAGGCCGTGCGGTACTGGATTTACCAGCAAACCTCAACGCTATTATATCCCGCTGATATTGATGTTGTGCATGATGAATTAGGTGCGCCTTATGTGACGGGTTGGTGGGTTGATAGTTTAATTCCTGCACCAGCCGTATCATTGAGTCATGATAATCAGCAGAGCGTTGCTGCGGTTTCAGCAGAGTCCCCATCTATTGGTCTAGATATAGAGCAGCAAGTTAGTAATAAAGATTATGACTTTTTACTTGCTGTGTTATCCCCGGGAGAAAAGGCTGTATTGGAACAGTTTCCAGAACAGGCTAAGCATGATTATTTACTCCACACTTGGTGCGCTAAAGAAGCCGCTGCGAAATGTTTGCGTGTAGGTCTACAGGGCCAACCTGAACTATTTGAAGTCTCCTTCTTAGATCAATCTTTAGCGCAGGCAGATGTCCTCTATCAGGGACATAGAGTAGAAATTAAGTTATTAAATAATAATGACCTAATTACGGCACTGGCTTTTTAAGGCATATGAATGGAATGGTGATTTTATTGAGTAGTATGGAGATCGGCAATGCCTGCAGTTGAGGTAAACGGCACTAAGATAAATTACCTGCAATTAGATAGTGATGCAGGACCTGATGCAGAACATCTGGTGATGGTGCACGGTCTCGCCACAAATATGGCTTTTTGGTATATCCGTCATGCACCTGAGTTTGCAAAACGCTATCAAGTTACTTTATTTGATTTGCGTGGACATGGCCGTTCACGTGTGACACCAGATGGTTATACCCCGGCAAATATGGCTGCTGATATGTTGGGTTTGATGGACCATCTGGCTATACCTAAAGCGCACTTAATGGCGCATAGTTTTGGTGGTGTAGTTGCGTTAAATTTTGCTTGTAGTGCACCAGAAAGAGTTGAGAGCTTGATGTTAATTGACTCGCATATCAGCGCAATTCGTAAACTCGAGAAAGTTGAGGGCTGGGATTACGGTGATAAATTACAAGTGCTTCTACATGATCAAGGTATAGATATTAATGTTAGGGAACCCTATTTTGGCTATCGTCTTTTAGCTGAAGTCGCTCTATTGCAAGAACAAAAGGTTGAGATATCACCTGAACTGAAAGAGATTGTTACACCTATTGTAGGTAACTACGGTAATCGTACCGCTAAATTATGGTTGAAATTACTTAATACGACAGCAGCAGAGAAAGAGTTGATGGGGGATGATGGTTTAGCACTGGATATGCTAAAGCAACTTAAATTTCCTATTTTGGCCGTGTACGGCGAGTATTCTCAATCGATGCTGACGGGTAGGCATTTACTTGAAGTATGGCCTCATGCTGATTTCAGGAAAATGTTGCGCGCAGGGCATTTTTTTCCAACTACACGCCCTGAAGAACTTATATCGACGTGTGAACAGTTTTGGCATGGTGCGATGGTGTCAGGTGTTAGTACACGGGATGGGGATAAAAAGCGTCATTTCCGTAGTGAACGGTTTTCGCAGCGGGATGATGGTTGGTATTTTTCTACAAGGGATGGTGAAGAGGGGCCTTTTGAAACAGTTGAAGAAGCTCAAGATATGTTGTCTTTTTATATTACCCAAGCAAAAGACAGTAAGGTGGCCCAAGCGTGAGTGCTAACCGGTTGGGGATCCATAAAGGTAATAATGCGACCGATTTTAAATTGATTGCCAAGGGCGGCTTTGGGGATGGGGTAAACGCCTATGCTCATTCTATGGCATGGTTTAATGGTTATTTATATGTGGCGACTACACGGGGTAACTTTCCATTAATGAAGGCTCGTCTGCCAATTGGTTTAAACCCTTGGCCGGTTGAATGCCCTGAAAATCCGTTTGATCTTGATCTTCATGCTGAAATTTGGCGCTTTGATCCTCGTGAAGAAAGTTGGGAACGTGTTTTTAAAGCTCCCACTATAATTGGCAGTCATGGGAAACCTATACCGCGGGAATTAGGATATAGAGGTATGTTGGTTTACCGACCAGATAACGGCGATGATCCCGTTTTGTTGGTTAGCACATGGTCGCCAGCAAAAGGCCCAGGCCCGCTTATCTTAATGTCTCGTGATGGCCGAACATTTGAACCCTCTTGTGAGCCTGGTTTGATCGGACTACCTGTGACGACCATTAGAACGATGGCTCAGTTTAAAGGTCGTTTATATACTACACCGGCGGGTTCAAGGGGAGGAAACCCTAATGTATCAGCCCACTCTATAGTGTATGAGAGTAAAGACCCGACAAAAGGAGGCTGGGAGCCTGTAAGTGATTTTGGTTTTGGTGACTCCGGTAATAAAACTGTTTTTGAGATGGCCGCTTTTGGCGATCATCTATATGTGGGGACCTTCAATTTAGAAGGATTTCAAATTTGGCGTACAGATGCTGAAGGTGAAGCTCCCTACCATTGGGAACGAGTGATTGAGAAGGGCGCTTATCGTGGCGCCTTTAATCAGAGCGTATTGAGCATGTACCCTTTCAAAGGGGCGCTGTATGTAGGTGGTGCGATTCAAGGTGGTGGTATTGATAGGCAAAATAAAATAGGCCCAGCGCCACCAGAGCTTATTCGTATTTTCCCCGACGGTGATTGGGATCTACTTGTGGGTGAAGCAAGGGATACCCCAGATGGCTTTAAGGCACCTTTGTCAGGTTATTTACCCGGCTTTGATAACTTTTTTAATGGTTACTTTTGGCGCATGTGTGAACATGATGGCTGGTTATATGTCTCCACGTTTGATTGGAGCACCATCATTGGATATGCACAGCAGAGTACTTGGCCCGAAGCATTTAAAAATATTGTGGGTGAGCTGGGTGCACAGTTTGTAATGGATAATCACGGCGGTTGTGACTTGTATCGCAGTTATGATGGCGAGAACTGGGTACCTGTTACAACAAGTGGAATGGGTAACCCATACAATATTGGTATGCGTACTATGGCGTCTACGCCTTATGGGTTTTTTATCGGTACTGCTAACCCATTTGGTCCAAAAGTAATACCAATTGGTGGGGATCGTTATATCCCTAACCCTAGAGGCGGCTGTGAAGTCTTTTTCGCGCCTGATGTTTAACAGTTTGTCGTTTGTATAGCATGAGTTAATTCAAACGAACATTAGAATACTATGGATGGAGAAGACCACAGTGAGTAATGAGGCCCAAAAGGTTGCGCTACCTGCATTTTTAAAGAAGAGGCTGCATGCCTTTCGCATTGGGCAGGGCGCTGAGCAGTCCTATCTGATTAAAGACCCTCAAGAGGATCAAGTTCATCAGTTGGAAACTTGGCAGTTTTTCCTGCTTGAAGTTCTTCCTGGCTGTGAAGATATGCCCAAGCTTAGAGGCGTTTTTGAGGATCGTTTTGGTCATCCTATTACGGATGAGCAGATTGAAGAGTTATTCACGTTAATTGCCGATAAAAGCTTATTTGGCATTACCGCGCTCTCCAACCCTATTCTTAAAGCGTTTCAGAAAAAGCGTGCGGCAGAAGGTAAAGGACGCGCTGCACCTAAGGCAGAAGCCACAGCACAGGTTGAAGAAAAATCGAATGTTAAGGAGCCACTACCACCCGGGATTGAAGATGTTATTGGGCTTGATACGTCCATTAAACAGGCCGGCTGGAAGTTATTTAATCCTAAACGGTTGATTAAGTTTACTAGTCCTATTGTTAAACCGATTAGTTATTTGATGTATGCGATACCGCTGATGCTTATTGCAGCATTATTTCTGCTGGGTCGATATTTCACTGTAATGGAAGAAGATATAACGCTTTTGTTATCAGGTGTGAGCATTATTGAACATGCATTGTTCAGTATGTTAACGGTTAATCTATCTGTTACCTTTCTTATTATGTACGTGGCTCATTCGTTTAGGGCCAGTGTTAATGGATTAGGGATTGTTTTTTATCTAGGATTTTTCCCTAGATTTTGTCCGTTTATTGGAAACTTGGATCAACTGTCTCGCCGTGAACGGATGTGGCTGCATGCAGCACCGTTGATTTTTAGATTAGGTTTGTTTAGTACCGCGATTCTAATGTGGTTTAACACACGTGATATGGGTGGGGTGATCGCTCCTTTCTCTCTTGTGGTGGCCGTAGCGAGTGCATTGTCGTTCCTGATAACAGTTAACCCACTAGTTAAAAGTAGTGGTTATCACTTAGTTGCTACTATTTTGGATGAACCTCAGCTACGTAAGAAAGCTTACGGTGCGCTGATGAACAAGCTGAAAGGGGATAGATACAAAGAAGCCAACGGTCGTTTGTTAGCAGCATATGCATTAGCTTCAACTGTTTTCATGATTGTTCTTTTTGGATTAATTTTACTGCTATTAGGCAAGTTCTTGAAAATCCATCTAGGTGGTGCGGGTGTTATTCTGACATTTTTTGTCGCTGCAATTTTTGCGTATCGAATGTTCGTTAGTTTTGCTCGTATTAATCAATCTTATGATCGTGCATCTCAGTTCAAAAAATGGCGCGACCGTACGTTGGTTTCAAAAGAGACTGAGGAACAACAGGGATCAGAGGCCGCCCCTAAAAAAGGAAGCTATGTTCGTCGTGCTCTTTTAATCATACTTGTGGGTGGTCTATTTTTGCCTTATGCCTATGAACCCGGTGGCTCGTTTGTCTTGCTGCCAAACCAGCAGCAGGAGATTACCTCTGATCTATCAGGACTGGTTGATTGGGTTAAATATGATGGCGGTGAAGAACTTAAAAAAGGCGAAGCAATTGCCGCCTTATGGCAGGGTGATTACAGCGCTAAAGTAAAAGTCTATGAAGCATTAATGAAAGAGCAGCAAGCGGTTATTGACGAGCTTGAATCTAGGCCGAGAAAGGAAGATGTAATACTTGCTGAACGTGCACTTGAGACTGAAGAAACACGTACCCAATTTAGTTTGTCTAAGTTGAGCCGTTTAGAAAAACTCTACAAGTCACGTACAGTTTCTTATGAAGAGTTAGATGATGCTCGCCGTGAGTACCGTATTGATCTGGCTCAAGTCGCAGAAAGTAAAGCTGATCTTGAAGTGACTAAGCTGGGTGCGACGCCAGATCAGATCGCTGCTGCGCAAGCGAAGCTTGAAGGTTATGAGGAAGAGTATAAGTACTATAGCGAGAAGGTGAAATTATCAACCTTGCATATGCCATTTGATGGTCGTTTAGTCTCTATGCATCTACGCCAGAAGGTTGGTAGCTACCTTGCACCAGGTGAGCCGTTTGCAATTGCAGAAAATACATCAAAGGTACTCGCAGAGATCGAGATCCCTGAAGCGGATATTCCTTATGTTAAAAAAGGAGCGTCAGTCAGGGTTCGTCCGCAAGCGTATCACTCAGCCGATTTTATAGGCACCGTGTTATCGATTGATTCTAATGTAACGGAAGAGCGTTACGGACGTGTTATCAAGGTAATCACTATTTTGGATAACGGTGACCAGCGTTTGAAAACTGGGATGACGGGCTATGCAAAAATTGAAAGTGAAACTTTACCTGTATGGGAAGTGCTTTCAATGGCAATAGTGCGTTTTGTTGAAGTCGAAGTGTGGTCATGGTTGCCTTAATTTGTTAACGATTTATCAGCCTGATTAGAGACTGATTGGGATCAATTAAGGCTGATAAAGATACAAGTTGAAGTGTATTGTCTTGAAATACTGAAAATCAGATAGTGATATATGGCAGCTCCACTGTTCTTATTAGCACCACCGAGATCGTATACATCACTGATCAACGCAATGATTGGTCAGCACCCCGAAGCATTCGGTTTGCCAGAATTGAATTTGTTCAATGTTCAGCAGACTAAGGATCTTTGGCGAAATGTATCTGATGATATCGGAGACGATAACAACCGCAGACAAGGCTTGCTTCGTGCTGTTGCAGAAATATATGCCGGCGAGCAAACCCGTGATGCAGTTGTGATGGCCCAACACTGGGCTTCCGCCCGTGAAAACATGATGACGGGTGATGTGTTTATTGAGCTTGTGAACAAAATTGATCCATTGATAGCCGTGGAAAAAAGCCCCGCTTATACGATCTCTGTTGATCGTATGAAACGTATTTATGAGGCATTTCCTGATGCTAAGTTTATTCACTTAGTGAGGCATCCAATACCGCAAAGTAAATCGGTTATGGGATTGAACGATGGGATTTTTGCATTGTTTGTTAATGCGATTGACTTTCAGACAGATCGAGCCATTCTGGATCCACAAATCGCATGGCATGATATTAATATCAATATCTTGAACTTTTTAGATATTGTGCCTGCTGAAAATCAAATGCGTATTCGTGGTGAATTGATAATGGAGAATCCCCGCGAAGAGTTAGCA
Source organism: Neptuniibacter marinus (assembly GCF_965223595.1). Taxonomy (NCBI): domain Bacteria; kingdom Pseudomonadati; phylum Pseudomonadota; class Gammaproteobacteria; order Oceanospirillales; family Oceanospirillaceae; genus Neptuniibacter; species Neptuniibacter marinus. Next base: position 795,989 of record NZ_OZ245004.1, read on the forward strand.
GGCATTTGCCGTTGGCTAGGTATACGTGATGATGAAGAGGCGGTGGATGATATGATGCACCCCGAAGCATCTCCGTTTGCTTGTTTTGGGCCAGTAAATGCACTGTTTGGGAATGACCCTAATTTTCTTCGTGGCTCTAAATTTCGCCCGCATAAACCGAGACTTCCAGAAATGGATGCAGAGTTACCTTGGCGAGATGATGGTGTGAGATTGCGACCTGAAGTTGTAGCGCTTGCTAGAGAGTTTGGATACGAATGAGTATGAATATAATTGAGGTACTTCTGTGAGCCAGGATAGTGAAAAGAATAAACCGGGAAGCAGAAAAGGTATTGGCCAAGTTACGACCGAGCCGAAAAGTATCAAATCTGAACCGCCAGAACTAACGCCTCAGCAACAGGCGTTACGCCAAGCGGTTATTACTGAATTTAGATCTAAGAAAATTAAAGCTTTTGTTGCGAAGCAAGTTAAGCATATTAATGCGAATAGACAAGTTGCTGATGGCATTCGCTTTCTGTTTGATGAGAATGGTTTACCTCCTGCGAACGCGCCCTTAGAGGATATTATTTCAGAGCGCAAAAAAATTGAGTCTGAAATTCGTTGGTTCGAGGCGATGGCAAACGAGATGCGAGGTCGTTTAGTGCAGATCAAAGAGATTGAAGAACTTGCGTTAGAGATGATTGAAAATCCGCCGGTTGATGAATAGGTAAGTTAATGAACATAGCTAAGTATCTTAAAAAACGGTTATTTTGGGCTATGTTTCCAGTTGCCTTTTCAACGCTGTTGTTTGCAGCTAATGAAGAGGTTGAGCATCAAATTCTTATAAGCGGTGATAAGCGTACGGCCTTAATTCACTTTCCTTTGATGCATGACACTGACAAGTTACCTGCTCTGATTGTGTTACACGGTGGATTAGGCAATGCTGAACATGTTCAAGACACAACAGGCATAGATGCTTTAGGGGAAACCGAAGGTTTTTTAACCGTATACCCTAATGGTACAGGTTTACGCTTTTTTAAAAATCGTAGAACTTGGAATGCAGGGCGTTGTTGCGGGCCTGCGGCTAAAAAGACTGTAGATGATGTCGGCTTTCTAAGTCAATTGATTGATGATCTTGTATCGGATTATCAGGCAGACCCTAAAAAGATTTATATAACAGGTTTTTCGAATGGAGCCATGATGGCATACCGCTTAGCCTGTGAAATACCTGAAAAAATAGCAGCTATTGTGCCTGTTTCAGGCACTTTAGCTGTGGATAATTGCCAATCTGCTACAGCGGTACCTGTGCTGCATATACATGGTGAAGCGGATGATAATGTTCCCGTTCTAGGTGGGGAAGGTTCACGTAGTGTTGCCGGTGTTAAACATCGATCAGTACAAGATTCACTCAATATTATGATGAGGGAACGCAACTGTGGCACCGCTCAGAAAGAGCCGTTTGCTAATTATGAAAGGGTAACTTATGTCTGCACGAAAGGTGCAAACGTACAGTTCATCATGATTAAGAACAGCGGGCATGTTTGGCCTGAAAAGATTCAAGCTAATCGAACTGTTTGGAGTTTCGTTAGCCAGTTTGTAAAGAAATAAGGGGATGGAGATTAAGCTTCGGCGGGAACTCCAATTAAATTTTTAAAATCACAGGTCAATGGATGTGATAGCTTCTAAACGAAAAATTCAGTATACAGCCGGTTTACGAAAAGTATCCCAAAAGGCAACACTTGTGGCTTGTTTGCTTAGCTTAGCAGGGTGTTCCTCTGTTGAGGTTTTTCAGCCACCCGAGGTTGAAATTAAGCAGAGCTGGCGAGTGGATTATGACTCATCCGTAGAGCTTGCAAATACGGCATGGTGGGAATCGTTCAATGACCCTGTATTGAATAGCCTTATTGAAACTGCGCTTCAGAATAATAATGACCTGATGTTAGCTGCTGCACGAATTGATGAAGTTGCAGGCCGGTATAAAATTCAACGCTCTAACCTTTACCCTCAAATTGGTTATGGTGCGAATGCGGGTGGATCTCAGCGTAGTTATGAGCAGCCTTTATCATTTCCTAATTTGGGCGAACGAACCAATGAAGAGTATAGCGTTGGATTGAATATTGGTTGGGAATTAGATCTTTGGGGGCGTTGGCTCAAGCAAACGACGCCGCTAGAGCTGATCTTATGGCTGCAGAGGAAAATCGTCAGGCTGTAATTATGTCGCTGGTGTCTGCGGTTGCAGTGGAATACATAGAGTTACTTAATATAGATAAAAAGTTACATATAGCTAAATTAACTTTGGAAGAACGAAGAGACTCTGTTGATCTATTTGAAAAGAAATTTAAAGGTGGGCAGATATCTGAATTAGAACTGGCTCAGGTTCGTTCTGCCTATCAACAGGCGGCCTCACAAATACCTGTGATTGAGCTAGATGCGCTCTTACAAGAAAATAGACTGTCATTGTTGTTGGGTAAAAATCCAGGCCCAATTAAACGTAGTGCAAACATAGAGTCTTTAACTATGTTGCAGCTGCCCTCAGGTTTGCCTTCGGATCTTCTTGTACGCAGACCTGATATTCGTCAAGCAGTACAGAAGCTAGCATCCGCTAATGCTAAGGTTAATATAGCTGAAACAGAATATTTACCTAGTATCTCTTTGACGGGCTTACTTGGGTACGCAAGTGATAATATCTCTAATCTGTTTGATGGCTCTGCTGGATTATGGGAAGCTGCGCTCGGTGCTGCAGGCCCAATTTTTACAGGTGGTCGAATTGAAGGTAATGAGCAGCAGGCTGAAGCGATCAGGCAACAGTTGGTTTTTGAGTATAAAAATACAGTTCAACGGGCTCTTAAAGAAGTCGATGATGGCTTAGTGACCCTAGAGAAATTAAGAGTTTTGCAGAAGATTCAAGAGCGCCATGTTGCTGTATTAGAAGACTATGTCGAATATGCAATCAGTAGACATGATGCAGGCTACTCCCGTTATATGGAAGTACTGGATGCGCAACGTAATTTGTATGCTACTCAGATTAATCTAGCGACAACAGAGAAAAGTATTTTTACCACCTTGGTTGATATATACAAAGCAATGGGCGGTGGTTGGGTCCAGTTAGCAGATGAAAAATATGCTAAGCCTCTCATGCAGATAGAGCCAGCAACACCATCAGCTGTAGTAGATGAATCATAACTATTCGTTAAAAATTTAAATTGTAATCCGGTCATGGAATATTGAAGGTTTTTCAGATGCCTATAGAACAAACGGAAGTCCAAGCTAAGATTATGCAGGTTTTAGACACCATCACTGAAGAGTGGGATGACGACCTGGATGAAGAAGTAACGTTAACATCTAAGCTAGTTGAAGATGTTGGCTTTGCCTCCATAGACTTTGTACAGTTTGCAGTGGCAATTGAATCTGAATTTAAACAAAAACTGGGTTTCCAGGCTTTGTTAATGCAGGATGGCGCCTACGTAGATGATCTAAGTTTGCAGCAAGTTGTTGATTTTGTTTTTACTCGCCTTAATGCTGATCCTGTTGCGGAAGCACCAGTACCAAATGCAGCGCCAAAAGAGAGTAATGTTCAGCGTATTGAATCTGTTGAGGATCCAGTCACTGCTGAAATGGTCGAAGAGTTTCGTAAAATCATCCGTCCTTGCGCGCCTCACAGTGTACCGAGTAAGAAGAATAAGCCGGCTGTTTTTATTCTCTCTCCTCCACGTTCTGGTTCAACGCTGTTACGTATAATGCTGGCGGGCTGTCCAGAGCTGTTTGTGCCGCCAGAGTTACATTTGTTGTCATACGTCGATATGAAAGAGCGTTTGGCTGCACTGGATGATGAGCATAACCGTCACCTCCTGGAAGGCACCATCCGTGCGCTTATGCAGTTGAAAAACTGGTCAGGTGAGGAGGCACGAAAGTTTTCCAAAGCCTGCGAAGAAAATGGCATGAGCTGTCAGGCATTTTATAATATTTTACAAATCGCAGCGGGTGATCGTTTATTAGTCGATAAAACACCCACCTATGCGGTGAATTTAGATATTCTTAAAAATGCAGAAAACGATTTTGAAAATGCTAAGTATATCCACTTACAGCGTCACCCTTGTGGCACTATTCGTTCATACGAAGAGTCAAAGTTGACACGCATGATGCCGTTGATGAAAGATAGTGAGTTTTCTAGCCGCGCCTTGGCTGAGATGACGTGGCTCACTTGCCATCAAAATACATTGAAATTTGCTGAACAGGTACCTTCAGATCGAATCCTTGCGGTTCAATATGAAAATTTAGTTAAACAGCCTGAAGTTGAGATGCGTCGGATTTGTGAGTTTTTGGGCGTGGAGTTCAACCCAGAGATGCTAAATCCTTATAAAGATCAGGATCAGCGTATGACGGATGGGGTGGATGTGGCGTCTAAAATGAGTGGTGATCTTAAATTTCATCTACATCAGAATATTGATCCAGCAGCTGCAGATCGTTGGCGTCAGTTTTATTCTGAAGAGATTTTAGGTGATGTGACTAAAGACGTTGCTAAGCGTTGTGGTTACGATATCTAATTTTTGAAATGCGGCGTAACAAAACGGAGGTTGTGTTTCACGCCTCCGTTTTTTTATATCTAAACGGCTTTAAACTGAATATAGATATTAGACGTTTACTTAGCCAGCGGAACATTTCTTCTAGTCTATAGATCTCAGCTATGGGGTGGGTTTAGAAAAGTATGATAGGATCACAACCTGATATTATTATGCTATTCCGGTATGCGCAGGGCACATTTTCGGTAAAAACATCAAGAATGGAACGGACATTTTATGTTACTAATGATCGATAACTACGACTCTTTTACTTACAACGTAGTGCAGTACTTCGGTGAGCTGGGTGCAGATGTCCAAGTCTATCGTAATGATGAAATTACGGTGGAGGAGGTTGAAGCATTGAATCCTGACCATCTTGTAATCTCACCAGGTCCTTGTACACCGAATGAAGCAGGCGTGTCGGTCGCTGCCATTAACTACTTTAAAGGCAAGTTACCTATTTTGGGTATTTGTTTAGGGCATCAAAGTATTGGCCAAGCGTTTGGCGGTAGCATAGTACGTGCTAAGCAAGTGATGCATGGAAAAATTTCACCTGTTTATCATAATGATATTGGTGTATTTGTAGGATTAAATAACCCAGTCGAGGTGACTCGTTATCATTCCTTGGTTATTGATCACAAAACATTGCCAGATTGTTTAGAAGTAACCTCATGGACCCAAGATGAAGAAGGTCATCTTGATGAAATTATGGGTGTTCGTCATAAAGAGTTTGATATTGAAGGCGTACAATTTCACCCGGAATCAATTTTGAGCGATCAGGGTCATGAGTTATTGGCTAACTTTTTAAAACGAACTAAATAACTGGTGCTATTAAGGATACTTCTATGGATATAAAACAAGCACTGGCTGTAATTGTTGAGCGCCAGAATCTATTAGAATCAGAAATGCAGTCAGTGATGAAACAGATCATGACAGGCAATGCGACAGATGCACAAATTGGTGGCCTATTGATTGCGCTGCGAATGAAAGGCGAAAGTGTTGCTGAGATTATTGGTGCTGCCAATGTGATGCGTGAATTAATGATCCCTGTTTCGATATCCAAGCCTAATGCTGTTGATATCGTTGGAACCGGTGGTGACAGTGCCAATCTTTTTAATGTCTCAAGTGCTTGTTCTTTTGTTGTGGCAGCCGCTGGTGGAACTGTAGCGAAACATGGTAATCGGTCGGTTTCTTCTAACACGGGTTCTGCTGATTTGTTAGAAACAGCGGGTATTAATTTAGAACTAAACCCAGAGCAGATTGCGCAGTGTATTGAGCAGATCGGACTTGGTTTTATGTTTGCCCCTCAGCATCATACAGCGATGAAATATGCAGTTGGGCCTCGTAAGGAAATGGGTTTGCGCACGTTGTTTAATATCGTAGGGCCGCTCACAAATCCCGCAGGCGTAAAACATTATTTGCTCGGTGTTTTTGATAAGACCTTATGTAAACCGATGGTTGAGGCGTTGAAATCTTTAGGTGCTGTACACGCCATGGTTGTTCATGCCGCGGAAGGTTTAGATGAAATTAGCTTGGCAGGTGACACTTTTGTCGCTGAGCTGAAAGATGGTGAAATTTCAGAATATACGATTACAGCGGAAGATGCAGGTTTAAATATCCAATCCCTTGAAGGTCTGCAAGTGGCTAATTCGACGGAAAGCTTAGCGTTAATTGAATCTGCCTTTAGCGGTCAGAATGAGAAAGCAATTGATATGATCTCCCTTAATGCTGGAGCAGCACTCTACGTTGCGGAACAGGCGCCAGATCTTAAAGCGGGCGTTGCTATGGCTAAGCAGGCTATTTTAAATGGTGGTGCTGCTGCTAAAGTTAAAGAATTGGCCGATTTTAGCCAAGCATTTAAGGGATAACTGATGTCTGATACTCCAACAGTTTTAAAGAAAATTTTGGCGCGTAAAGTCGAAGAGGTGGCTGAACGCCAGCCTAAAGTTTCTATTAGTGATTTGCAAAGTAAAATTGCTGATCAGAAAGGCTCTGACTTTGACCCTCGAGGCTTTGTCGCTCATATGGCTCAGAGTATTGCGGATGGCAGGTCAGCCGTCATTGCTGAGGCTAAACGTCATAGTCCGTCTAAAGGTTTACTGCGTGATCCATTTGTGCCTGCGGAAATAGCTAAGTCTTATGAACTTGGCGGTGCAAGTTGTCTATCAGTCTTAACAGATAAAGACTATTTTCAGGGCTGCGAAGACTATTTAATGCAAGCTAGAGCTGCGTGCTCGTTACCTGTTATCCGTAAAGATTTTATTGTAGATCCTTACCAAGTTTATGAAGCAAGAGCCATAGGCGCCGATTGTATTTTATTGATTGCAGCTGCATTGAGCGATCAGCAGATCGCTGATCTCAATGGGCTGGCCCATGAATTAGGTATGGATGTGCTTATTGAGGTTCACGGTGAAGAGGAGTTGCATAGAGTCTTGCCTTTAAATACTCGATTGATTGGTATCAATAACCGTAATTTACATACTTTCGAAGTGACGTTGAATAATACCTATGACCTTTTAGATGCTATTCCTGATGATAGAATCGTTGTTACTGAAAGTGGTATCCATTGCATTGACGATGTACACGCCATGCGTGAACATAATGTACATGCTTTTCTCGTGGGAGAAGCATTTATGCGTGCTGAAAACCCAGGTCAAAAGCTTAAAGAATTGTTTGTATAAGGTAGTGGCTGAATGAGTATGAGCGCCAAAGTTAAATGGGACGGTGATGTCCGTTTTAAAGGTACAACCGGTTCCGGTTTTGATGTGATGATTGATGGTGAGCTTCAGAAAGGACCTCGCCCTATGGAATTAATCTTATTAGGGTTAGGTGGTTGTACTAGTTATGATGTTGTTGGCATATTGAAGAAAACACGCCAAGACGTTATCGATTGTGTGGCTGAAATTGAGGCCGAAAGAGCTGAAACGGTTCCATCTGTATTTACCAAAATTCATGTTAAGTTTGTGGTGAGTGGACGTGGCCTCAATGCTAAAAAAGTAGAGCGTGCCGTGAGTTTGTCTGCTGAACAGTATTGCTCCGCTTCTATTATGCTGGAAAAGGGTGGAGTTGAGATAACCCACAGTTTTGAAATTATTGAAGTAACAGAATGATGAACGGTTTTGTTGCATGACGGATAACGGGCGCTCTCAAAGGTGCTCGTTTTTTGGTTTAAAGCTGGAGTAAAATTAAATATAAGATATAGTGTGTGGCAATTAGTTACTGCTTACTTATTGATTTTATTGAATGTTTGTTCGGTATTTCATGGGTTTTATAAGAGAGGCTAAAAACAAATAAGGATGATGGAATAGATGCGCTTATCAATATCAAAAGCATTGGCACTAGGGATTGTTGCGCTGCAAGTGATCACTGTTTGCGTTATTTTAGCCTCCTCATACTTAAGCACTGAACAAGTCCTAATAGGACATGCCCAGCAACTGATGAGAAATCTCTCTCGAGAAGTGATTGATCGATCAGAAGAGTTTTTAGCTCCTGCCCGTTCGGCGGTTAGTTTGACTGGACGCTTAGCTCATCATCAGGTTGTTAGTTCTGAAAAACCGGATGAAATGGAGCAGTATTTCTTTGATCAGTTGATTTTGCACCCTCATATAGCTGGTATTTATTATGGTAACTTAGAGGGTGGCTTCCATTTTGTTCGTCGCTCTACCGATGAGGCTGCATATCAGATTAAAAGGGTGGTGGAAGGCCCACAAGGGCGTTTGGTTTCAAATCGCTGGTTCGGAGATGACCATCGTTTAATAAAAGCAGAGGAAGATCCAAGTGACCTTTACGACCCCCGTACGCGCCCTTGGTTTAAAAAAGCGATAGCTGAACGACAACAGATTTGGACAGACCCTTACCTCTTTTTTACGTCAAATACCCCAGGCATTACTGTAGCGAGTCCAGTCATTTCCAAAAATGGCGAAATGCTCGGTGTCGTGGGTGTTGATATAGACCTTTCTGCACTTTCCGATTTTCTAGGTTTCCTTGAGTTAAGCGAGCATGCGTCTGCATTAATTTTAAATAACAATGGTGACGTGATTGCGCATCGGCGTAATGGACAGCTTTATATAGAAGATCCAGATTCGGGTGTGAGACGGCTCATGCATATTGATGAAGTCAAAAGTGATGCGGCACGTGCAGCTGTTAAATCGCTGGGGAAACAGCCCGGATGGTATGTGTTAAATACGGCGATGAATACAAGTTTTAAGCATGATGGCAAAGTGTATCAGACAGTCTTTACACCGTTCTCGGATAACTGGCCTTGGTTATTGGGTATCTATGTGCCAGAGGATGATTTTTTAACTGAGATTAAAGCAAACCGCAAACTTAACATATTGCTGGCGTTAGCAATTACATTTGTTAGTGTCATTATCGGGGTTATGTTTGCCCGCTCGCTTTCTCGACCGATTCTGTCTCTGCAGAAAAGTGTGAATGCGGTAAGGAATGGCGAATTAGAAGTTGATATTGATAAACCTAACAGCATGTTTAGTGATATTGAAGAAACGACTACCGCTTTCTCAAATATGATCGCGTTTTTGAAAGATAATCAAGAAAGAAACCATCAATTAAAAAAACAGCTGTCACAGCAGGGGCATTTTATGGAGGCAGTGTTGGCTGCCATTGATGATGGTGTGGTTGTATGTGATGTTGATGGGAAACTGATCTACTCAAGTAGAGTTGTGATGCGTTTAAGAGGCTTGTCAGAAGATGAACGGTTAGAACGGTTTGATGATGTCCCTTTTAAATTGTTTGCTGCTGACGGTAAAACCCTATTGTCAAAGAATGAATGGCCTATTTATAGGGCTTTAGCGGAAGAGATGATTAGCCAGGAGGAGGTTGTTATTGAATCAGCTTCAGGTGTTCGCAAGCATTTATTGATTAGTGGTAAAGCTATCTTTGATACAAATGGTGAGAAACTGGGCGCTTATATTTCTATGCATCCACAAAAATAATTCGTCTGATTCGCGACTTTGTTGCTCTATTTTTAGGGCAAACAAAGAGGACGATATTGAATAGATTCATTCCCCTAAATCTAGTACTTGCATAAGGCTTGTCAGGTGCGTAATATTACGCGTCCTTTGGAGAACTATTTCCAATCTCCTTGCTGCCGGTCCACATGGTGTGTTCTGGGGGCTATTAACCCGAAAGGAGCTAAAATGCGTCATTATGAAATCGTATTTCTGGTTCATCCGAATCAGAGTGAGCAGGTTTCTGCGATGGTTGAGCGTTACACCTCTCTTATTGAAGGTGCAGAAGGCACAATTCATCGTCTAGAAGATTGGGGTCGTCGTCAGTTGGCTTACCCAATCAACAATGCTCACAAAGCACACTACATCCTGATGAACATCGAATGTAATCAGGAAACACTAGACGAGCTGGAAAATCTATTCCGTTACAACGATGCAGTTCTGCGTAACATGATTATCCGTCGTAAAGAAGCGATCACTGAGATCTCTCCAATCAAAGCTGCAGAATCTCGCGATGAGCGTAAGCCTCGTCGTGAAGAAAAGCCAGCTGAAAAGCCAGCTGAAGAAGCTGCTCCGGCATCAGCACCAGCTGTTGAAGCTGAAGCATCTGAAGAAGCAGCTGAGTAATTTAATTTCTGAGGAGAGATACAATGGCTCGTTTTTTCCGCCGTCGTAAATTCTGCCGTTTTACGGCTGAAGGTGTTCAAGAGATCGATTATAAAGATCTGGACACATTAAAAGGTTATGTAACCGAAACTGGTAAGATCGTACCTAGCCGCATCACAGGTACTAAAGCTCGTTACCAGCGTCAGTTGGCAACTGCTATTAAGCGCGCACGTTTTGTTGCGTTACTGCCTTACACTGATAGTCATCAGTAAGAGGTAGGAGAGTCGCATGCGAGCCTTGGCCGAATGGGTCATGAAGGGCCGTAAACAAGCGGCTTTAGTGGCAGTTATTGCCGCCTTGCTACCACTGCTCTATTGGGCAAGTGCAGCAGTCATCGCTTTGGTTACTTTAAGACAGGGACCAAAAGATGGAGCCGGAGTTCTGGTTTGGGCTTTTTTGCCTGCCGGAGCTTGGGCATACAGTGGAGATCCGACACCACTGACTGTGATACTAGGAGTTTTTCTTCTCGCTATCGCATTAAGAGTGATAACAAGCTGGCCGCAAGTGCTTATGTTAGCGCTTCCTGTTGGTGCTGTTGTTGGTTTAGCATTAGAAACAGTGTTAGATGATCTTTTAGGTCAAGTAATAGAAGCAACAGAACAGTTTCTATTACAGTCGGCGAGTCAATCGACTGAGAGTTTAACGCTCGATAAAGAGCGCTTAAAATTACTTATGTTAGGTGGATTGGCATCAGTGCATACAGCAACAATGTTGCTGTGTCTGATACTGGCGCGTTCGTGGCAATCAGGGTTGTATAATCCTGGGGGCTTTCGGCAGGAGTTTCATCAATTGAGACTACCTCTGAAATATACAGGTGTGCTTGTAGCGGCTTTATTAGTTTGTGCTCAGTTAGAGCTGGACTTTATGCGCTGGTTACCATTGTTGTTGCTTCCTTGGATCTTTGCGGGTTTCGCATTGGTGCATGGTAGTTTGGCTAAACGTGATTTAGGCAGGTCCTGGCTGATAGTGTTTTATCTTTCAGTTATTTTTATGGGACCTTATGTGATTACGCTGCTGGTTTTTGCGGCTGCTATCGATTCTTTAGTTGATATCAGGTCACGCATACCAGCCACGAACTAGGACTGCATTAATTTGCAGAACAGAAGAGGTTTACGAGATGGAAGTTATTCTGCTCGAGAAAATTGGTAAGCTAGGTAACCTCGGTGACAAAGTTTCCGTAAAAAGCGGTTTCGGTCGCAACTACCTAGTACCGCAGGGCAAAGCTGTTCCTGCAACTACAGCTAATGTTGCTAAATTTGAAGAGCGTCGTGCTGAATTAGAAGCCGCAGCTGCAGAAAAATTAGCGGCTGCTACAGCGCGTGCTGAAGTATTGAATGCACTGCAAGTCACAATCGCTTCTAAGTGTGGTGATGAAGGCAAGTTGTTCGGTTCTATCGGTACACGTGATATTGCTGATGCTATTATCGCTGCAGGCGCAGAAGTAGATAAAAGCGAAGTTCGTCTACCTGAAGGTGCTTTACGCGCTATCGGCGAATACGAAATCGCTATTCAGCTTCACGCTGAAGTAACAGCTATTGTTAACTTGGCTGTTGTTGGCGAGTAATCGTCTTTAGCTAAGTACAACTGTACTGTAATATAAAGCACTGCATGGTTAACCCTGCAGTGCTTTTTTGTTTTTAGGCCGTTGTTAAATTATGGAAATGAGTCAACTTACAGACGAAGATCTAGCAAAGATTAAAGTCCCCCCCCATTCAATGGAAGCAGAGCAATCTGTTTTGGGCGGCCTTATGCTGGATAATAACGCATGGGATACGGTTTCAGAGGTAGTGCTGGAGGATAATTTTTATCGTCAGGAACACCGCCAGATCTATCGTACGATGCAAAAGCTGGTGAACGATGGTAATCCTATCGATGTTGTTACCCTGTCTGAAGAATTAGATCGCACTGCTGAGCTGGAAAGCGCCGGTGGTTTGGATTATCTAATAGAGCTGGCTAAAAACACACCGAGTGCTTCCAATATACGGGCTTATTCTGAGATCGTTCGGGACCGTGCATTATTACGCCAGATGATCTCGGCCGCTAATGATATTGCTGATCAAGCTTTTCATCCTGAGGGACGGAGTTCAGAAGAAATTCTTAATGAAGCGGAGCAAAAGATTTTCCGCATTGCCGAGAACAGGCCTAATCAAGGAGGTCCTGAGAATGTAAATACGCTTCTTAAGAAAGCTGTTGATCGTATAGATACACTGTTTAACAGCGATGGTGACCTTACTGGGGTGACGACTGGCTTTGATGATCTTGATGCGAAAACTGCGGGTCTACAGCCATCGGATTTAGTTATTGTAGCGGCTCGTCCTTCAATGGGTAAGACTACATTTGCCATGAACTTGGTTGAAAACGCTTTGATGGCTTCGAATAAGCCGGTATTAGTGTTTAGCCTTGAGATGCCTGCGGATCAGTTGGTTACTCGTATGTTGTCATCGCTTGGTCGTATAGATCAGACCCGTGTTCGTACAGGTACCTTAGAGGAAGAGGATTGGCCTAAGTTAACAACAGCGGTCAATATGATGCGTGATAAGCCTCTGTTTATTGATGATCAGGCCGGTATTAGTCCCAACGAGATGCGAACCCGTGCACGCCGTATTGTGCGTGAGCATGGTGAGCTTTCACTGATCATGATCGATTATCTGCAATTAATGCAGATGAAAACAAAGAATATTGAGAGCCGAACACAGGAAATATCTGAAATATCTCGCTCATTAAAAGCCTTAGCAAAAGAATTAGAGTGCCCTGTTGTAGCTCTTTCTCAGCTAAACCGCTCACTTGAGCAGCGGCCCAATAAGCGTCCTGTAAACTCGGACTTACGTGAGTCAGGTGCGATAGAGCAGGATGCGGATGTCATTATGTTTATCTATCGTGATGAGGTTTATAACGAGGATTCAGAGCATAAAGGCATTGCTGAAATTATTATCGGTAAGCAACGTAATGGTCCGATTGGCACATCAAGACTAGCCTTTATTGGTAAATATACGAAGTTTGAAAATCTGGCGCCTGATGTTTATGCGCAGTATGCCGGTATGGACGACTAACATCGCCGTAATAGGTCAGTGTGTTTGATTAAGAGCAGGCCGCTAAATCAGCGGCCTTTTTACTGGATGCTTTGTTCTTAGGTGTCTTTGATAACCTTGTTCATAAACTCTTCAGGCACTGCCGCAACTTTGCGGGTTTCATAATTAAAAAAGACGACTCCTGTCTTTGCGTGAGCTAACTCTACGGCTGTCTTTTTATTTGATATTAAGTAGTAGATATCGCAGCCATATGCATTTAGATCAGCAAGAGCTATATCAATCTGCAAATGGTCGCCATGAAAGCCTTCTGCTTTATAGACAATTGCCGAATCAGTCATGATCAGGCCAAGACCTTCAATATCAAGTTCTCCATAATGGTAGTGATTTAGAAAACGAATTCTCGCTTCATGGATAATTGATAACATTGCGTCATTACTAAGGTGGCCGCCATAATTTATATCACTGATACGAATAGGCAGTTCAGTAGAAAAGATATAATTCTCAGGCATATCTAGTTTGATTCTTGCCATTGTTCTTACCCTATGTAATTAGCGATGGCATCGACCATGCCGGTTGTTAGTTGGTTTAGATCGTCATCCTGCATAATATAAGGGGGCATCACATAAACCAATTTTCCAAATGGACGAATCCATAGCCCACGTTCTATAAATAGTTTTTGAATCTTAACGGTGTTGACCGCTTCTTTCATCTCAATAACACCTATAGCCCCTAAACATCTCACTTCGGCAACACCTTCCAAGGTACTTGCTTCGCTTAAACCTAGTTTTAGGGATTGTTCTATACGTGCTACATCTTGTTTCCAGTCGTTACGTTGTAAGAGCTCTAAGCTTTTGTTAGCCACGGCGCAGGCTAGAGGGTTACCCATAAATGTTGGGCCATGCATAAAGCAGCCGGCGCCACCTGCTGAAATCGTCTCGCCTATATGTTGAGTTGTGAGGGTGGCTGCTAAGGTCATGTAGCCACCGGTTAGCGCTTTGCCTACACAAAGAATGTCAGGCTGTATTTCTGCATGTTCACAAGCAAATAGTTTACCGCTTCGTCCAAACCCTGTAGCAATTTCATCGGCAATGAGTAGGACATTATGTTCATTACAAAGTGTACGGGCTTCTTTAAGATATTGAGGTGAATAAAAACGCATTCCGCCAGCGCCTTGAACTATTGGCTCTAAAATAAGGGCGGCAATATTGTGATGATGCTCATTTAATAACTCTTTTAACGGAGTAATATCATTACTGTCCCATTCGCTATCGAATGTTGTTTTAGGGGCGGGAGCAAAAAAATGCTTAGGTAGTAATCCAGTAAATATTTCATGCATACCTGTAACAGGGTCGCAAACGGACATGGCGCCGAATGTATCCCCGTGATAACCCTGCTTAATAGTAACTAGCTTGTTTTTTTCGGGAAGCCCTTGTGCATGGAAGTATTGGATAGCCATTTTTATAGCGACTTCAACGGCAACAGAGCCTGAGTCGGCTAGAAATACTTTATCTAAGTTAGTTGGGGTCATAGATACTAACTTTTCACAAAGCGTTATTGCTGGTTCATGAGTTAGTCCGCCAAACATAACATGAGACATTTTATCTATTTGTTCATGTGCGGCCTGATTGAGTTCAGGATGACCGTAACCATGTATTACTGACCACCAAGAGGCCATACCATCAATTAGCTCGCGCCCATCAGCTAGCTTTATTCTTACGCCAGATGTTGATTCTACTGGGTACATAGGTGGAGGGTTGATCATCGATGAATAGGGGTGCCATATATGTTGTTGGTCGAAGGTGATCTGTTCAGGGCTAATCATCGTAAAGGTCCTAGAGAACGGGAAATAATAAAATAAATAGTGTATAGATAAGCTATTTTTAATGTTGGGTTCTGTTCCTACTAAATTCAGTAAACTAAAGTTTAGGGAGCTAAACGTAGTAATTGTGTTCTATTTAAACACGTACTTACTAGGGTAATAAATTTTTGAATTTATTTATATTATTTGAAACTTTATTAGTGATGCTAAGTCATAAAGTGCAAGAGCAAATGAGCTTGTGAATAAATAAGTCTGAATAAGTTCTTAAATTATTATATAAAATTATTATTAATTGGGGTAAATAAAAAATGACGAATAATACTTCTGTAAAACCTATGGTAGCGGCTGTCGGCGCAGTTTTTCTTACAGGCATGGCAACTGTATCTGTAGCAACTGCTGCAGAGAATCCTTTTGCTGCAAAAGAATTATCTTCAGGTTATAGCCAGCAAGTTGCTATGAATGAAGGCAAATGTGGTGAAGGTAAATGTGGCGGCGATAAAGCTAAAAAAGCTGAAGGCAAGTGTGGCGAAGGTAAATGCGGCGGCGATAAAGCTAAAAAAGCTGAAGGCAAGTGTGGCGAAGGTAAATGCGGCGGCGATAAAGCTAAAAAAGCTGAAGGCAAATGTGGTGAAGGTAAATGTGGCGGTGATAAAGCTAAAAAAGCTGAAGGTAAGTGTGGCGAAGGTAAATGTGGTGGTTCTAAATAATTACGGTTAAGCTTTTATTTTAGCGTCTGGAGGCCCTGCAATGCGGGGCCTTTTGATTTAAGTTTTGAGGTGAGTCTATGGGCAGAGTAAATTATCCAGTACAAGGTGCGGGCTTTGGTTTTCGACGTTGTATGTCGGAAACATTAAAAGAGGTTGAACCTAGTGCGTTTGATTTTCTTGAAATTGCTCCAGAAAATTGGATGGGGCTAGGTGGACGATTTGGTAAAGCGTTTCGTCAATACACTGAGCAACATGCTTTTATGGCTCATGGTTTATCTTTATCTATCGGCGGTCCAGCGCCTTTGGATATGGACTTCTTATTTAATTTAAAACATTTTTTAATAGATCATAACATTCGTGGTTATTCTGAGCATTTAAGTTATTGCTCTGATGATGGTCACCTATACGATCTAATGCCTATACCCTTCACTGAAGAGGCGGTTAAATATGTCGCTGGGCGAATCCGCCAAGTACAAGATGTTCTAGAGCAGAAAATCGCTATGGAGAATGTCTCATATTATGCTGCACCTGGATCAGAGATGACGGAGCAAGCGTTTCTTTTAGCTGTATTAGAAGAGGCAGATTGCGATCTGTTATTGGATGTGAATAACATCTATGTGAACAGTATTAATCACGGTTACGATGCAGTTGATTTTCTCAAGGCGATGCCATCTGAGCGGATTATGTATGTACATATCGCAGGGCATTATACCGAAGCAGAAGATCTCCTCGTTGATACTCATGGCGCACCAGTAATTGACCCTGTCTGGTCGTTGTTGCAATTGGCTTATGAACAGTTTGGTGTACTGCCTACACTCTTGGAAAGGGATTTTAATATTCCTGAACTACCTGAGTTGCTCCAGGAAGTTGAACAAGTTCGTTTCTATCAACACCAGTGGAAAATGAGCCATGCACAAATCCTCGCCTGATTTACCTAGTTTTCAGAAACTGCAGTATCAATTTTCTGCGCATATTAGAAATCCAAAAGATAACCTAGCACCTCAAGATATTGAAGATCGCAGAATGGCGATCTACAGAGATCTTTTTTTTAATAATGTTGAAGGTTTCCTTTCGGGCAACTTCCCCGTTTTAAAGTTGATTAGCTCTGAGCAATATTGGCTAAATTTAGCGCGTGACTTTTTTGATAAACACCGTTGTCATACGCCTTACTTTTTGGAGATTGGGAAGGAGTTTATCGAGTATGTGGCGAATGAACGCGAGCAGAGTCTAGATGATCCAGTTTTTCTTCAAGAGTTGATCCATTATGAATGGGTTGAGTTAGCTTTAGATGCTTCAACAGTAGAGTTGCCGTTGGCTGATGTAAATGCAAATGGGGATTTATTGCTGCAACATCCGGTGCAATCCCCTTTAGCTTGGCTGCTTTCCTATCAGTTCCCTGTACATTGTATTCGCATCGACTTTCAACCCGAAACACCGTCTGATACACACACCTTTCTTATTGCTTACCGTAATCGTGAAGATGAAGTGAACTTTATGGAGGTGAACTCAGTTACCGCTAGGTTGCTTTATTTGTTATCTGAAGATGATCTTCTATCGGGTCAAGATGCATTAATGCAGATAGCTAAAGAGATGCAGCACCCTAATCCTGAAGCGGTAGTCGAAGGTGGATTGGAAACTATGGAGCATTTACGTGCCAAAGGAATCATATTAGGTACAACTATAAAATCTAATACTGCCGTAGATTAAGACGCTTCGGCATTATACGTATAATAAAGGATGTAATTATGGCTAATGCTGTCATTAATGTAGCGAACCGTTTGCAAGACCTATTAAATAGTACCAAATGTGCTGATGGCCTAGCGCCTCTCTTATTACGTTTGTACCTAGCGCCAATTTTTATGCAGGCTGGATGGAATAAACTCTCTCATTTTGAAGATACCGCTGCATGGTTTGGTAATCCAGATTGGGGTCTTGGATTGCCTATGCCAGAGGTGATGGCAGCTTTAGCTGCAGGCACAGAATTCTTTGGTGGTGCCCTGTTAATTGTTGGTTTAGCCGTACGTTGGATCAGTATTCCATTAATGGTGACAATGCTGGTGGCTGCCTTTGCGGTGCATTGGGATAATGGCTGGTTGGCTATTGCTGATGGCGGAAGCTGGCTTGCTAATGAGCGTGTTATGGAGGCCCAAGAACGCTTAGCTGCGGCAAAAGGTATATTACAAGAGAGTGGTAATTATGAATGGTTAACCGGACGGGGTTCTGTCGTTATTTTAAATAACGGAATTGAGTTTTCCATAACCTATCTGATTATGTTGTTTAGTTTATTCTTTACCGGTGCGGGGCGATTTTTTAGTGTCGATTATTGGCTTGCTAAGTGTTTTAGAGACGATATAAAAAGCTAAAGAATTATTAATAAAAAAGGCCGTATACTGCCTTTTTTATTATAAGCTGATGAGGTTAACGTTGTTGAGAGTGAGATAATAAACCGATAAAAGCATCAGCATACCAGTGAGATGCACTGATGAGGTCATTCACTGATTCTGATTCGAAAACCCGCTCAAGATAGTATTCATACAGTGCGCTGGATTCTTCGAAAAAAGTTTCTACATGGCCAATATCGTAATTCATAGTCACCTCAATTGTTAATTAGCTTAGCTCCTTAAATCATTCCGTGGTAAGAAGGTATGGGGTAAAGTGATCCCCTATTTTACTTTTCTCTTATACTTTAGTCAAAATTGATCTAGATCAATGTTTGTTAAAGACTTTTTTCTAGTAAGTGCTTTTTTTGTTCTTCACTAAGGGAGTCTATAGGCTGGTCGGTAAGTGATTCCAACATTTCATTCAATAATGGCGCGCATTGATCGCCTGAGTTGAGCGCATTGTCGATGAGCTCCCCAATTGTCATCTCAGGTTCGTGACCAAGTGCTTGCTGGTCATCCATACACTGTAGATAGTTTTTGATGTAAGCACTGCTTATCTCACCTTTCTCATCAACGATACTCGGAAGCTGGAAGAGCCATTCCTGAAGTTGCTCCGTGAGTTCTTTTCCTTCCTCATTCGCTGTCGCATACTGGCATGTGGTAAGTAGTAAACCTGTTATAAATAGCTGGTATAGATATTTCATCGTCACTCCTTTAAAGCATAAGTATATCTTAGTATGGGGGAGCTGAAGCAGGTCTGAATATTAGGCTTGCCGTGTAACTTCAATTAGATCAACGTAGATATGCTCATCGGTGATTCTGAAACGGACATTAAGGTCATGTAGTTTTACACCATAGGATTTGTCAGGGTCATTTTTTTTATAGGCAGGGCGGGGATCACAGCGGAGTAACTCTGTTATTTGCTTCTTGATAGGTTGAGCTAGACGTCTCTCCTCTGTTGTGAGAGTAGAGAGTGCGCTTTCGGAGAAGAAAATGGTCTGTTGTAAAAGCTGTATATTTTCGGCAAACGGAAAACTTGCTTCAGGTAAGCTATCCGAATAGGGGAGGTAAGGTTTTATATCAAGAATAGGTGTTCCATCGAGGAGATCGGCTCCACTAATGAACAGTGTGATGCAACCCTCTGTAATTTTAATATTAATTAATTTTACCGGAGATAATCCGATTGGATTAGGTCGAAAAGGTGAGCGGCTAGAAAAAACGCCTATACGTTTATTGCCGCCTAACCTAGGTGGGCGAACGGTGGGTTTCCAGCCTTTCTCTAGGCATTCGCTAAAAACGAATAAGAGCCAAATATGGCTACAGTTTTCTAGTCCTTTAACTATTTCTTGAGTACTAAATTCCGGAAGAAGAGTAATGCTTGATGTTACTGTTTCTGCAAGTCCGGGTTGCCTTGGGATCCCAAACTTCTCTTTATAAGGACTATTTACAACGGCAATGGGTTGGAATGTATAAGTATCTTGCATCGATGGTTATGTCTTTTATGGGTTAATAACTGAGTCACGGGATTGCATAGGCGTTAAGCTACTCCAAAATCTGGCTGCTTTCTCAACCTGTTCTGATAATCTGTGAATATGACTTAAAGCGTCGAGAAGTAAGATACTCTCTTGAGGATCTAATTTTCCTGCGATATTACTTTCTAGGATATGAGATTTAATATTCTGATACTTGTTTTCTAATTGTTTAATCAGCGTACGACTTTCCATGCCTGACATGTAGACATTATCTTTTATTTCGCAACTATCAATTAACTCAATGGTACTCTGCTGATAATCATGTATTAACTCTCGGATAGATCTATTAGAGCCTTGTTCGAGAACGTCATAGTATTTCGGCATGAGTGCAGATAGTCGAGCAATCTCACTATAATATCGTGTAAGGCGCATCGCGGATGGCAATATTTCGCTGATCTCTTGAGTTAAATTTCTCTGTGCTATTTTTTGGTTATATTCGCCGATCTTATCATTGAGCTGTTGAGCGCTGTTCATCAGTGCAGCCAGCTTAGATGTTTCTGATGTTTCCGCACTAATAGCGGCTTTTGCCATTTTTGCTGTTAGTGCGCTTACTCGGCTTAATTCACTTTTCATTGCCTCCACGGCTAAAGCGGGAGAGGATAAAATTGTTTTATCAAGGAATCTAGGTTGACCAAAGCTTTCTTCTTGTGAGCAAAAACGTTTATTGAGAAAACGTTCTAAATGGTCGGTCAGTGGCCATAAAGCAGCGACACCTATGAGGTTAAATAGGGTATGAAAGCCTGCTAACAGGATGACTAGGTTAAGGTTATTTAAATCACTATTAATAATGCCGGCTAGGAGTACTAATAAGATAACGCCAATAAACCCCGTTATAAGATTAAAAATAACATGTGCGGCGGCAATTCTTTTTGCGTTAGAGGTCGCGCCAATCACTGATAGCATCGCTGTTGAAGTTGTACCTAAGTTTGCGCCAATGACGAGGGCGCCGGCTGAGGCTATAGGAATAGATCCCGCGGCGGTTAAAGAGAGAGTTATCGCCATGGCTGCGGAAGATGATTGCATAAGCAACGTTAAAAAGAAGCCTGCTAATACGCACATTATTAGGCCTGTTGCTGAATTGCTCATCTGATCAAGAGGTAGATAACTATCTAAACCATCAAAAGCATTTTTAAGATAATCGAGGCCAATAAAGAACAGGCCGAAACCTGCTATAGCCATACCGAAATGACTGCTTTTACGTTCTCCACCGGTTAATTTTAAAAACATACCTATAGCGACCATAGGCAGAGCAAAAGCACTGATATTAACTTTGAAACCGATCAGAGCGATCAGCCAACCCGTTATAGTTGTGCCAATATTACAGCCATAGATTAGCGTAATGGATTGTCTTAACTTTAGAAGCCCTGCATTTACAAAACCAATTGTGGCTACTGTAACTGCACTTGATGACTGCACTATAGCGGTGATAAGAATGCCGGAAGCTAACCCCCTAAGAGGGGACTCGGTTGCTGCTTGTAGGGCTTTTTTCAGACCTTGGCCGGCGGCTTGCTGCATTCCAGTAGTCATTAAATGCATACCGAGAAGGAACAAGCCAATTCCTCCAGCTAAATCACCTAACAGTCCGAGCATCATAAGTAGCAACACCTCAAGTGAATAAGCTTAATTGTTGTTCTAAAGAAGAAAATAATCAATGGAGCATGGCCGTTGTTTATTGATCTGCTGAGTTATTTAGGTGTTCGTGCTATCACGAGCACATCAATGCGCTCTGTGCCGGCTTTTATTAATGTTTGTGCTGCGGCTTCTAATGTAGCCCCAGTGGTCATTACATCATCGATCAACATTACATATTTATAATGGTTATCTTTAGCTTGAAAAACATTACGTTGGTTTTTTAATCGTTCACTTCTTTTTAGCTCCATCTGCCGGCGGGTTGATTTTTTCTTCTTTAGTAGCTGTGTATCAACTTTAATCTTTAGTTTTTTCCCCAATTCAGCTGCTAAAAGCTCGGCTTGGTTAAAGCCCCGTTTATAAAGGCTGACTTTATGCATAGGGATAGGAATTAGGGCTTCGACAGTTGTAGGTAATGAGTAATGTTCCAATAAGAGTTGTGCTAAATGGCCTATGTATTGTGTTTTGTTGGTATATTTTATTTTTCCTATGAAGTGGTCGATGGGAAATTGATAAAGGAAAAGAGCATTTACTTGAGTAAATGATGGTTTTTTCTTAAGGCATTGGCCACAGATTGCATTTTCTGGGGCGTTGGTGAGAGGAAGTGCACAGATACTACATTGAGCGTTGAGCCAAGGAAGATCTTTTTTGCATGATCCGCAGATTCCGGATCGACTATTACAGGGCTTTAAACATAGAATGCATAGATCAAATAATGACCTGTAGTTAACTTTAGTTAATTTCATAGGTTGACAGTTCCTTCTGTCAGGATAGAATTACGCTATTAAGCAGGCAATAGCCTGTCGAGCGTTGAAGCATCTTGCTTCATGATCGTTATTTTCCGGGGGATACTTCTAAGATGCAACAGTTAGGTGCAATTCGTCATAATTGGACAGAGGCAGAGGTAAAATCACTGTTTGAGCTGCCTTTTAATGATTTGATGTTTAAAGCGCATACCGTACATCGGGAGAACTTTGATCCGAATGAAGTGCAGGTGAGCACGCTTCTTTCAATAAAAACAGGCGCTTGTCCTGAAGATTGTAAATATTGCCCTCAGAGCGGTCATTACAATACCGGGCTTGAGAAAGAGCGCTTGATGCAAGTTGAACAAGTGATTGAAAAAGCGAAAAAAGCGAAAGAGACAGGCTCGACACGTTTCTGTATGGGAGCGGCCTGGAAGCACCCTGCAGATAAAGATATGCCTTATGTGATTGAGATGGTTAAAAAGGTTAAAGAACTTGGTTTGGAAACCTGTATGACCTTAGGCATGTTGGACGAAGGTAAAGCAGAGCAGCTTGCTGATGCGGGTTTGGATTACTACAACCACAACCTTGACACCTCTCCAGAATTTTACGACAAGATTATTACCACACGTACCTACCAAGATCGCTTAGATACACTGCAAAATGTGCGTGATTCAGGCATGAAGATCTGTAGTGGTGGTATTCTAGGTATGGGTGAAACAGCAAAGGATCGCTATGGTCTGTTGATGCAGCTGGCTAATATGCCGGTACAGCCAGAAAGTGTGCCTATTAATATGCTGGTAAAGGTCGCTGGTACGCCCTTAGAGAACGTAGATGATCTTGATCACCTTGATTTCATCCGCACCATCGCTGTTGCTCGTATTATGATGCCAGCGTCTCATGTGCGATTGTCTGCAGGGCGTGAACAGATGAGTGATGAAACTCAAGCGATGACCTTCTTCGCTGGGGCTAATTCCATCTTCTATGGTGAGTGTTTGTTGACGACGCCAAACCCTGAAACCCATCGCGATCTTCAGCTATTCCGTAAATTGGGTATTAACCCTGAACAGCGTATTTCTGATGCGGATGATACACAGGAAGCTGCTATTCTGAATGATTTGCAGAAGCAGAACGATAGTCAGCACTTCTACGAAGCCTAAACCCGTTATAGAGATCAAATTAAGAGCAGAGCCTTCTGCTCTTAATTCACTTTTCAGATCTATGCCTACTAGAGATCGACTATGTCTTTCGATGATTTATCTGCTGAGCTTGAGTTAAGAAAGCAACAATCCCTTTATCGCAGCCGCCGTACGCTACAAACAGCTCAGCAACCTGTAGTGCAAGTGGATGGGCGTGAGTTTTTAGCTTTCTGCTCTAATGATTACCTAGGGTTAGCGAATCATCCTGAAGTGATCAAAAGTTTTCAGCAGGCGGCTAATAAATACGGCGTAGGTGGTGGTGCCTCCCATCTAGTGAATGGTCATAGCCAAGCGCATCATGATCTGGAAGAAGCGTTGGCTGAATTTACAGGTCGCCCAAAAGTGTTGCTGTTTTCAACGGGTTATATGGCCAATATTGGTGCGGTCAATGCGTTGCTTGATAAACGTGATGCTGTTTTGCAGGATAGATTAAATCACGCCTCTTTACTGGATGCTGGTTTATTAAGTGGAGCCCGCTTTCAGCGTTATCTACACAATGATGCGAATAGCCTCGATAGTAAATTAGCTAAAACTGAGGCGCGGCGTAAATTAGTAGTAACGGATGGTGTCTTTAGCATGGATGGCGATGTTGCTGATCTGCCAGCTATCTCCTCTGTTTGTAAAAAACACCAAGCTTGGTTGATGGTGGATGATGCCCATGGTTTTGGCTGTTTAGGTCAGCAGGGAGGTGGCTGTGCTGAATACTTTTCGATGGCTGAAGATAGTTTGCAGTTATTAGTGGGGACTTTAGGTAAAGGGTTTGGTACCGCAGGTGCTTTTGTTGCTGGCTCTGAAGAACTGATTGAAACCCTTGTGCAGCATGCTCGAACTTATATTTATACAACCAGTATGCCGCCCGCAGTGGCTGCCGCTACGCTGACCAGTTTGCGATTACTTAAGCAGGAGACTTGGCGTCGGGAAAAACTAACGGCGTTGATCAAACAGTTTAGAGCGGGCTGCTCAGAACTAGGGTTAACACTGATTGATTCTCCAACACCGATTCAGCCAATCATGATAGGTGAGTCGGCTAAGGCGATGCAGATAAGCAAAGCCTTAGAAGAAGATGGAATCTTTATTGGTGCTATTCGTCCGCCAACAGTGCCTCAAGGTAGTGCTCGTTTACGCGTAACGCTAAGTGCTGCACATACGGAAGAACAGGTAAATCGCTTACTACATGCCTTAGAGAAGGTAAGCTAATGAGCCTTTATGTCGAGCGTTATGAAAATAACGGTAAACCTGAGTTGGTCTTGTTGCATGGCTGGGGTATGGATAGCAAAGTCTGGGGTGCTTTTGCGGAGCAGCTTTCTAGCTCTTTCTCCCTAACGTTAATTGATCTGCCAGGGTTGGGGCGTTCAACCGCTTTTCCTGAGCCTTATACAGCTGATGCCGTTGTTGAGCTATTGGGTGAACATGCGCCAAAGGCTGCTGCGTGGTTAGGTTGGTCTATGGGTGGGCAATTGGCTATTGAATTTGCCGCTAGGTATTCCGAGCGAGTTACGTGCTTAATTACGGTAGCTTCATCCCCTTGTTTTGTGCAGCGTAGTGATTGGTCTTGTGCAATGGATGAAGAAACTCATGGTCAGTTTGAACAAGCGCTAGAGGTCAATGTAAGTAAAACGCTTCAGCGCTTTATTATGTTGCAAACTCAGGGGGCTGAGGCAGGGCGCGATACCTTGAAAAGCTTAAAGCTTATTCTTAAGAATCTAGACCATACAGGAGCAAGAGAAAGTCTTCAGCTATTAAGGGATGATGTGCGAGATCAACTGTCGAACCTATCTATGCCGATCATGCAGTTATTTGGTGAAAAAGATCTTCTGGTTCCATCCGAAGCTGCGCAGGCGTGTGAGCGGTTATCAAAGGGCCTAATTAAAGTATATGAAGGTGCAGGTCATCTGCCTTTTTATTCGCATCAAGCTGAAGTCGCTGCTGATGTTACTCAATTTGTGCAGGAGTCGATAGCTTAGTGGATATGCTGATCGACAAACAAAAAGTAGCTAATTCCTTTAGCCGTGCGGCCATGACTTACGATAGTGTTGCTGAACTGCAGCGTGATGTAGGGCATGCGCTGATGGCACATCTCCCTCAAACATTAGGAACCGCGTCCGTACAACGTGTTATGGATCTTGGTTGTGGGACGGGATTTTTCTCACCAAAGCTAAAGCAGGCATATCCTGAAGCAGAGCTATTGAATGTAGATTTAGCATTTGGAATGTTGCGCTATGCCCGTGAAGAAAGAGCGATTCCTGATGCTAACTGGATATGTGCTGATGCGGAACATCTTCCTTTTGCTAATAATAGTATGAGCCTTGTTTTTTCAAGCTTAGCGATTCAATGGTGTGCGGATTTCTCAGCATTAATGACAGAGATTGAGCGGGTGTTAGCGCCTGGCGGGCAGTTTGTATTTGCAACTTTAGGGCCTTCCACACTTTGTGAATTACGTCGTGCATGGGGCGAAGCAGATTCTTATACTCATGTTAATCAATTTCTTTCTTCAGATGAACATCTTGTTGTAGTGCCTGAAAACCTCAAGGTTAAGGTTTTTGATGAGGAGTTGCGCGTATTACGTTATCCGCAATTGAAAGGCTTAACCGATGAACTAAAAAGATTGGGTGCGCATAACATGAATGCGGGCCAGCAGGTTGGTTTAACCGGTAGAGAACGGGTGAGACGTTTTAAAGCGGCTTATGAAGCGCAACGTTTAGCAGATGGTTCTATCCCAGCAACCTATCAAGTTTACTATGCGGTGTTTGAAAAAACTTTAGTGGAGCAATATTCATAAATGGCTAAGCAAACCTATTTTGTTGCAGGTACAGATACAGATGTTGGGAAAACAGTAGCTGCGGCAGGATTGTTAGCAGCGGCTAATAATCAAGGGTTAGCCACTATAGGGTTGAAGCCTATAGCGGCCGGTTGTGAGCGTACAGAGGAAGGGCTTAGGAATAGTGATGCGTTGTTATTACAAAATACGGCATCTATTAACTTGCCTTATGAACAAGTGAATCCTTTCTCTTTTGAGCCGCCTATTGCCCCGCATATAGCTGCGATTGAAGAAAATAGAATGTTAAGCGCCGACAGAATCGCTGCGCTGTGCCGTGGTGCGTTAATGCAGCCGGCGGATTTTGCTATTGTTGAAGGAGCTGGTGGTTGGCGGGTTCCGCTAAGCGACCGAGAAACAATGGCCAATATACCTAAACAGCTCAAGATTCCTGTGATTATGGTGGTGGGTATTAAGCTGGGCTGCATCAATCATGCTCTATTAACTGCTGAGAGTATTGCGAGAGATGGTCTACGATTGGCAGGATGGATTGCCAATGCCGTCAGTCCTGAAATGTCATGTTATAAAGAGAATGTTGCCACTATAGCGACGATGTTGCGTGCTCCTTTAATTGCAGAAATTCCTTTTTTAGAGAACCCTTCTCCAGAGAATGTGGCTCAATATATTGAGATTGATAAATTACAGACTCTATAATTTGATCAAAAAGTGACCATTGGCTTTCTATGATCTATAATGTTTCTTGATATGTAGATTTGAACAAGCGGAGGTGTCAGCATGAATGTAACTAATGCGATGCAATCTGGTTTTATAGGACTTAATCGCGGTTTAGATAATGCCCCAAGGGCCGCGAGTGATGTAACCGGCTCAGGTAAACCTGATGAGGTGGAACAGGCATCAGGTCGAAAACAGGACGAAGCGGTTGTTGAGTCGGCTGGGGGCGCGTCTGTAGAGGCTGCTGCCACTAAAGTCGTGGGCGAGGTTGAAGAGTTAGGTCAACCGGGATCAATAATTAATATACGTGTGTAATGAAGTGATTCATGGAAGGAATCAGAACTAATGTGAAGTGTTCTATGCTTTGCTTAATCGAGGATAAGGGGGCTGCTTATGCAAATTATCAGTTCTAGTAATTCTCAGGCATTGAATGCCCCATCCACATCTATTGAGCTTCGCTTCCAAGAAGCTCAAAGAGTTCTGTCGTCAGTGGCGAACCTATCTGCTCAGGAGGAGTTATCCTCTAGTCGTTCTGAACTTAACCGTGATCGAGTTACTTTATCCGCTGAAGCGAGTGCTTTATCTCGTCTTGCCGGCTCTACAGAATTGGATTCCGGTGATGGGGAATTGGTTGGTCTAGAGTCAAGCGCTGTTACTCATGCTGCGGGTAGTTCCCAAGATCAAAAAGAGATAGAAGAGCAAGAGTTAGAAATTAGCCGTGAACTTGCTGAACGTGATCGTGAAGTGAAGGCTCATGAACAGACCCATGCTTCGATTGGTGGGGCCTATGCTTCAGCGCCGAGTTACACTTATGAGCGAGGCCCTGACGGTAGGATGTATGCGGTTGAGGGTGAGGTGAAAATTGATACATCCCCAATCCCTAATGATCCAGAAGCGACCTTAGAAAAAGCTGAAGTGATTCAGCGAGCAGCGTTGAGTGTTTCCGAGCCTTCATCTGCTGATCGTGCTGCAGCGGCTGATGCGCGAGCTATGGCTGTAGAGGCCCGGATGGAAATACTTCAGCAGGAGCGAGAGGATGAAGTGGCAAAAACAGAACAAACATCAGATGCTAACGAGGATAATAGCGAAGATACTAAGTCTGCAGGTGATGTTCTTCGCGAGTTAAGGGATGAAAGTGCCGCACGTTCGGAAAGCTCTGCAGAAGCGTTGAGTGACTACAATGACCGAATCAATGAGATTAATAAGCAGCTAGCAGAGATTAACAAAAAGTTAGTGGATGCGGGTGTGTTCCAGAAGTTATTCCCCGAAGGCTCTCTGCTTGATAACCAAGTTTAATGAGATCTGCCTATCTGTTGCTTGTATCTATTAGCATTTCAGAATTTATTCTTTAGAAATTGCCCCGCCCTTTTTGGCGATGTTAGTCGTTAGTTTGTATGCAAGTTGCTCATGTGTCTGGTCTAGTTAAATAATTTAGAGCAAGCTTTGAAAATTCAGCAGGTTTTTCTGCGTGAGGGTTATGTCCAGATCCCATAACTACTTTGTAGTTTGCGTGAGGAAAGAGCTTTAGTAACGCATCTCTATGGGCTGGCAGCATATAGTCTGATAATTCCCCTTTGATAAATAACACTTCAGACTCAAATGGTTTTCCATCAGGTGCTGCGCAGATATTACTGTATTGATCATGCAGTGCATCCAGATTCATTAACCATGCAAATTTATTATCTTCTGTGCGATACAGGTTTTTAAGTAAAAATGCGCGTGTGCCAGGATCATCCACATGTTGTGCTAACTGTTTGTTTGCATCACTTCTTGATGCCAAGTTAGCCAAGTCAATGGCATACAAACCTTCAAATACGTTTGAATGATGGGGAGGGTATTGTATCGGTGATATATCAACAATAATGAGTTTATCAATAAGCTTTGGATAGTTTAGAGCCAGTTGCATAGCTGTTTTTCCACCCATAGAGTGGCCAATGACACTGACTGTGCTGAGCCCGAGATGATCAATTAGCTCTACAATATCTTCAGCCATTAGAGCATAGCTCATCTCATCTGAATGAGGGGAGCTCCCATGATTACGAAGATCGACAGAGATAACCTGAAAGTGCTGTGATAAACGTTTGATCTGACCGCCCCAGTTATCCATCGTGCCGAGTAAGCCATGAAGAATAATTAAGGGAGCACCTTCGCCGTACAACTTATAATTTAAAATCATTATTTAATCTCACTCATTAAAAAAGCGGCCGAAGCCGCCTTTTATGATAATGGAAATTACAGAATTTCTAATAGTTCCACATCAAATACAAGAGCAGAATAAGGTGGGATTCCACCTGGAGAGCCCTGTTCGCCGTAGGCAAGGTTATAAGGGATGTATAATTTCCACTTAGCACCTTTGTTCATTAGCTGAAGTGCTTCAGTCCAGCCAGCGATAACGCAGCCAACAGGGAATTCTGCAGGCTGACCACGATCGTAAGAGCTATCGAAGACTTTGCCATCGATGAATGTGCCGTGGTAGTGCGTGCGTACTTTAGATTCACGAGTAGGTTTTTCACTACCTTCTTCGCCGGCCTCAAGAATTTCATATTGAAGGCCTGATTCAAGAACAACTACACCATCGCGTTTGGCATTGTCTGTTAGGAAGGCTTCGCCTACTGCAGAAGCTGCTTTTGCTTGTTCTTCTTGCTGAGCGCGCATACGTTCATTAAGTACGTTAAATGCTTCTTGGATTTCGCTGACTTCAACTCGCATACCTTCGCCATGAACAGCATCAGCAATACCTGCTGAAATGGCAGCAATGTCCATGCCTTCAAAGGGTTGCTGTGCTAATTGATCGCCCATTTGGCGACCAATGCCGTAACTTGCTTTTTGTTCTAGTGTTTCTAGTTGTACATCAGACATGAATTAAGTCCTACTAGGTTCTAAAAAAAACGAGCCTTCAGGCTCGTCCTAAAAATGTGTATTAAAAAATTATGGTGCTAAAAATAATGTGGGGTCGACCCGTGTATTATTCAAGCTTACGCTCCAATGAAGATGAGGTCCGGTTACACGTCCTGTCTTTCCAATCTCACCTAGCTTGTCGCCAGTGGATACTTTATCGCCAATTTCCACATCAATTTTACTCATATGGCAGTACATAGTGGTTAAGCCTAAACCATGATCAATAATTACAGTATTACCATTAAAGAAATAACTGCCAGTATCTACCACTGTACCGGCACTAGGGGCTGTTATTGGATCCCCTTGAGGTGCTGCGATATCTAAACCGCTATGGGGGTTTCTGGGTTGTTTGTTAAAAAAACGCTTCAAACCGAATGGGCTGCTATAAGGGCCTTTGGCCGGAAGGGCAAATTGAGTAATGGGACTGGAAGGCTCGCTCCAGTTTTTAAATGCAGCAACCATTTTTGCTTTTTCTGTGCGCCAGCGCTTAATATCTTCTGGGTTAGGCTCAACGTGACGTTTGTTTTTTACCGTTAAGTATTGCGCTTTGTATTCTTTATCTTCTATTTGAAAATAGAATGACGTTGCATTCGCTCTGAGGTGCTGCTTTTGATCATGTTTAGCGCTCAGAGGTATGCCTGCTATAGCGAGCCAATCACTCTTTTGTTCATATTTTGTACCTTGGCTAGGGATAACCATAACGCGATTTCCTTTATACCAAGCGGAAGGTGCATTGGTACTCTCAAGGCCAGTAAGGGGGATAATAGCTACACCCCCAGGGACTCGGCTTTCTTGTGGAAGTGATTGTGCATAAGTCGCAAGGCTTATAAAGCAAAGGCTAATAAATAGTATTATTTTTTGCATGATCATTATTCCGTAATTACTTCATCTACGCGGCAGCGTAAACGTCCTTTATAGAGTTGGCTTTCAATAACATCGCCTTTTTGGGTGGTGGATGCATCCTGTATGACGGTGCCATGTTCATCTTTAACAATAGCGTAACCTCGCTCTAATGTAGCGAGAGGACTGACTGTATTCAGCTGTGAAGATAGGGAGCCTAGCTTAAAGCTCTTTTGTTGCAAAAGCGTGTGGACCGATTGGGTTAGGCGCTGCTGTAATGAATGGATCTGCTCCTCTTTTAGAGGCAGTAGTTTAGTTGGTGATAGGGCTTTTACTCTAGATAAAAGCTGCTGTTGTTGATGTTTTGCATTAATGATTTTAGCGTTAATCCCGTTGAGTAATTTTGCTTCTAAATGATCTAAGCGTTGTGCTTGCTCGTTTAGTTTCTGTCCTGGGTGGCGTAAACGTGTTTTTGAGTGCTGAATACTGAGGGCGGTTGTTTTGAGCTTTTGCTCAATATGACGAATTAAACGCTGCTCTAATAACGCTAATCTTTGTTTAAGTTGATGTTGATCAGGGCTCAGCATCTCAGCCGCTGCAGAAGGAGTGGGAGCCCGTGTATCAGCTATGAAATCTGTAATAACCACATCAACTTCATGGCCGACTGCGCTAATGATCGGTATGTCACAGTCAAATACGGTTCTTGCAACGTCTTCTGTATTAAATGCCCATAAATCTTCGAGTGAACCACCGCCACGGCCAAGGATTAAAACATCACAGGTTTGGTGGACTTCAGCTAGAATGATCGCTTTGCAAATCTGCGCCGGTGCTTCATCCCCTTGAACTGAGGTCGGGTAAATCGTTATTGGGAGTCCGGGAAAACGACGTTTTAAAACGGTCAAAATATCGTGAACAGCAGCCCCAGTGTTTGAAGTGATAATACCTATGTGGGATGGATGTGCTGGGATAGGCTTCTTATGTTTGCTATCAAATAACCCTTCAGCTTGTAACTTAAGCTTTAATTCTTCAAACGCTGCTTGTAAAGAGCCACTACCACTCGATTCCATAAAATCGCAGATCAGCTGATAGTCCCCTCTGCCTTCATATAAGCTGACTTTAGCTCTTACAACGACCTTATCACCTTGCTTCGGCGCGGGTTTGATCAGTTGGTTGCGATTTTTAAACATAGCGCAGCGGACTTGAGCTTTGTCATCCTTGAGTGTGAAATACCAGTGCCCCGAACTAGGGCGGACGAAATTCGATATCTCTCCCTCAACTTGGATCGTAAGGAATGAGCGCTCGAGTAAAGTGCGTGCTTGCCTATTGAGTTCTGAAACACTAATGGCATGTATACGACGCGTATTTGTTGGGTTTGTTTCAGTAAACATGAGCCTATAGTAAACGAAGTTGAAGGCAGGATGCAGTAGCTAATAATAAGTTGTTTGGAAATAGATTGTTTTTTATGGCATTAATTGGTGCGAAAAAAATAATTCGATCTATAGTTGTGCTCATTAGCCCTGTTTTTAGCGATAGAGTGCAACTTTTAGATTGAGACAAAAGGCTAATTTCTGTATAATTTTGCGTCTAAATTTATTCACTACACAGGCTGGCAAATAATGTTGCGAATCGCTGAGGAAGCTCTCACTTTTGACGATGTCTTGCTGGTTCCGGGCTACTCTGAAGTACTGCCTAAGGATGTTTCACTGAAAACTCGCCTCACAAAGGAAATTACACTTAATATTCCTTTGGTATCTGCGGCAATGGACACAGTGACTGAATCAGGTCTTGCTATCGCTATGGCGCAGGAAGGTGGTATCGGAATCATCCATAAGAACCTGACGATTGAGCAACAGGCTGCAGAAGTGCTGCGTGTTAAAAAGTACGAGGCAGGGGTTGTAAGTGACCCTGTTACTTGTCGTTCTGATATGACGGTAGGTGATCTACGTCAGTTATCTGCATCTGTAGGCTTCTCGGGTTTTCCTGTTGTTGATGACGGTAATCTAGTCGGTATCGTAACTGATCGTGATTTCCGTTTTGAGCATAAACTTGATGCTTTAGTTGCGACGATCATGACACCTAAAGATCGTTTAGTAACGGTTGAAGAGGGTGTTGATCCAGATAACGTAAGAAATCTGCTTCGGAAACACCGTATTGAAAAAATATTGGTTGTAGATAAAAGCTTTAAACTTTGCGGCATGATGACCGTCAAAGATATGAATAAAGCCCAGTCACATCCTAATGCTGCTAAAGATGCTAAAGGCCGCTTAATCGTTGGCGCTGCGGTAGGTACAGGTCCAGAAACCCCTGATCGTGTAGCTGCGTTAGTGGCTGCGGGTGTTGATGTGATTATTGTCGATACAGCTCATGGTCACTCAAAAGGTGTTATCGACCGTGTAGCTTGGGTGAAGAAAACATTCCCTCAGGTTCAGGTTATTGGCGGTAATATTGCCACTGCAGCAGCAGCGATCGCGCTTGCTGATGCGGGTGCGGATGGTGTTAAAGTGGGTATAGGCCCAGGCTCTATCTGTACGACACGTATTGTGGCAGGTGTGGGTGTTCCGCAAATAAGTGCAGTTGCTAATGTGGCTGAAGCTATGGCTGAGCGCGGTGTACCTGTTGTTGCAGATGGTGGCGTACGTTTCTCTGGCGATCTTGCTAAAGCGGTTGTTGCTGGTGCATCAGCTATTATGGTTGGATCTATGCTTGCGGGTACGGATGAGGCGCCAGGTGAAGTAGAGTTGTTCCAAGGGCGTGCGTTTAAATCATACCGTGGTATGGGATCGCTAGGTGCTATGGGTCAGTCTACAGGTTCATCTGATCGTTATTTCCAAGATGCATCTAAAGGTGTTGAGAAGCTTGTTCCTGAAGGCATTGAAGGTCGTGTGCCTTGTAAAGGGCCAATGGGTGGTGTTGTGCACCAGCTAGTTGGTGGTTTACGTGCCTCTATGGGTTATACCGGCAGTGCGGATATCGAGACAATGCGTACAGAACCACAATTTGTTCGTATTACAAACGCAGGTATGAACGAAAGTCATGTTCATGATGTAAGCATTACCAAAGAAGCACCTAACTACCGCGTTAGTTAATTTAATAAACTCTAGAAAATGGGCGGAGTTCATGACTTTGCCCATTTTTTTTTTGCAGACATATAAACTCTGTAAAGCATTGAGATCAAATGTTATGACCAAAGATATTCACGCTCAACGGATTTTGATTCTAGATTTTGGATCGCAGTACACACAGTTAATTGCACGACGTGTTCGTGAAATTGGCGTTTATTGTGAGATTCGTGCATGGGACATGACTGAAGAAGAGATTCGAGAGTTTGCACCAAAAGGTGTGATCTTAGCGGGTGGACCTGAATCAGTTACTGAAGGTGATTCGCCTCGTGCGCCGGACATTATTTTTGATCTTGATGTGCCTGTCTTAGGTATCTGCTACGGTATGCAGACCATGGCTGAGCAGCTAGGCGGTCAAGTTTCAGCTTCAGATAAGCGTGAGTTTGGTTATGCTCAGGTTCGTCTGGAAGATAGCCCTAGCCGATTATTAGAAGGGATCGAAGACCATTTAGCCAACAATGGGTCATTGTTGCTAGATGTATGGATGAGTCATGGCGATAAAGTCACGGAGTTACCCGAAGGCTTCTCTGTTATCGCTGCAACAGAATCAGCGCCTATTGCTGCTATGTGTAACCCGACTAAACACTTTTATGGTGTGCAGTTCCACCCTGAAGTAACCCACACAAAACAAGGCGGGCGTATTCTTGAGCGCTTTGTTGTCGATATCTGTGGTACTGAAGCGCTTTGGACATCAGCTAATATCATTGCTGACCAGATTGAAAAAGTACGCGCTCAAGTTGGCAGTAACAAAGTGCTACTTGGTTTATCGGGTGGTGTTGATTCCTCTGTTGTTGCTGCTTTGTTGCATAAAGCGATCGGCGATCAGCTTACTTGTGTCTTTGTTGATAACGGTCTATTGCGTAAGCAAGAAGGCGATCAAGTTATGGACATGTTTGCCAAGAATATGGGCGTTAAGGTCATTCGTGTTGATGCGGAAGATTTGTTCCTTGGCCGCTTGAAAGACGAAAATGATCCAGAAGCTAAACGTAAAATTATCGGTAATACCTTCATCGAAGTCTTTGATGAAGAAGCTACCAAGCTGACTGAGGTTAACTTCCTTGCGCAGGGTACGATCTACCCTGATGTTATCGAATCGGCTGCTGCGAAAACAGGTAAGGCTCATGTGATTAAATCACACCATAACGTTGGAGGCTTGCCTGACGATATGAAGATGGACCTTGTTGAGCCACTGCGTGAACTGTTTAAAGATGAAGTTCGTAAATTAGGCCTAGAATTAGGTTTGCCATACGATATGGTTTACCGTCATCCATTCCCTGGGCCTGGTTTAGGTGTGCGTATCCTAGGTGAAGTGAAGAAAGAGTACGCTGATATTCTACGTGAAGCGGATGCAATCTTCCTTGAAGAGTTACATAAAGCCGATTGGTATCATAAAACCAGTCAAGCTTTCGCTGTGTTCCTACCGGTTAAATCGGTTGGCGTGGTTGGTGATGGCCGTCGTTATGAGTATGTTATCGCGCTGCGCGCGGTTGAAACCATTGATTTTATGACTGCCCGTTGGGCGCACCTGCCTTATGAGCTGCTGGAAACTGTATCGGGTCGTATCATCAATGAAATCGCGCACGTGTCTCGTGTAACTTATGATGTAAGCTCTAAACCGCCTGCTACGATTGAGTGGGAATAATTTCCTAAGATAGAAGTTAAGCACTACACAACAATTAAGTCCGCGTAACAGCGGACTTTTTTTTAAGTCTTTTCTGCGCATGTGGGGCTTATAGCATAAGCTAGCCATCTAAACTTTATAGCAACCTATAGCTTGAAGTCACTCAGAGGAATTCTGGTACTGAAGGCAATCAGTTTTGTGCCGTGCCTAATCAGCTATTTGACAAAAAACATGCCACTGCACTTACGCGTGCTTCTATGGTGTGAGCGTTCGGTTACGGCAATCTAGGGCTGGTACGAGATCATTCTTTAGTTTCCATACGTAATCGATACGAGTAGTCCAAATTTAACTGGTGCCCCTAAGCTGTTACAACAATAACATTCGCCGATTAGCCTCAGGGTGATCCCGAGGAGACGATGATCGTTATTGGTCTCTTCCGCCGCTAATTTGAAAGACTTAAATACAATGGTTCAATTTATATCTCAGCACCCGTTGGTAGCTCAAAGATTAAAACAGATTGATTTAAGATCGCTGACTATATTTTTTGATCATGATTGCGAAGCCTATTTTGAGCGGCAACAATCGAGTTTTTTGACAGGAAATATGCCAAGCCCTCAGCCAAGAATAAAGTTCAAAAGCAGTAACTGTTCACATTATTGAAAATAATGGTGAATAATAGCTATTATAATCGCGCAAAAAATAGAGTTAACTAATATTAGCTTGATAGTCTCGGAAATAACCTTTCTATTTTTACAAAAGCCAAAATGCCTTGCTAGTTGTGTGTGTTGTTTCCTATCAAGTATCGTTAATTTCGTGCACTCGTCGCACCGAGTGCTATATTAATAGTAATAGGTTAATTTTATGTGTATCTGCGGTTCGCGGGTTATATTGAGATCGTCGTCGATAATCCGTGGATACGGTATTTGTGCTTAATGTTGGGATCAATGACATAAAAATAACGACAAGGTTTTTATCTTGTCTTACATAAGGTAGAAAACAGTCGGTTACACCGACCTTGAATATAACTATAAAGGATGCAAATGATGAAGTTGAAGAAGTTATTTACTAACACTGTGGTTGCTGCTGGTATAGCGATTGGGGTTCAAGGTGGCGCAGCTGTTGCTGCTCCTCAAGCATCTTATGTGACTATTGGTACTGGTGGTCAGACCGGCGTCTATTATGTAGTAGGTCAGTCCATTTGTCGTTTGGTTAACCGTGGTAACAAAGATCATGGTATTAAGTGTACCGCGCCATCTACAGGTGGTTCGATTGCGAACCTGAATGCCATTCGTGCGGGTAACCAAGATATGGGTGTGGCCCAGTCTGACTGGCAATACCACGCTTACAATGGCTCTAGTAAGTTTTCTGAACAGGGTGCTAACAAAGAGCTTCGCGCGGTATTCTCTGTACATCCAGAACCATTTACTGTGATTGCTCGTGCCGATGCTGGTATTAAGAGTTTTGACGATTTAAAAGGTAAACGGGTCAATATAGGTAACCCCGGTTCTGGCCAACGTGGCACTGTGGAAGTGGTCATGAAACGTAAAGGTTGGACCATGGATGACTTCAAGCTTGCTTCAGAATTGAAGGCGTCTGAGCAATCTCAAGCGTTGTGTGATAACAAAGTCGATGCGATTATCTACGCTGTTGGCCATCCTAACGGTTCAATTAAAGAAGCAACGACTTCATGTGATGCAGTATTGGTACCGGTTACAGGTCCTGAAATCACGAAGTTGATCGATGATAACGCTTTTTACGCTGAGGCGATTATCCCTGGAGGTATGTATAACGGTAATGATGCCGATACCACGACCTTTGGCGTAGGTGCGACCTTCGTTTCTTCAACCAAGGCTGATCCGGAAGTGATCTATCAAGTGGTTAAGTCTGTGTTTGATAACTTTGACCGGTTCAAGCGTTTACACCCTGCCTTTGCCAATCTTGATCCCGCTAAAATGATCAAAAATGGTCTGTCTGCTCCACTACATGAAGGCGCTGTACGTTATTACAAAGAACGTGGCTGGATGTAAGTAATACACCCCTGACCGGCGGCTCCGCCGTCTATTTCGACTATCCTAGGATGTTCCTGGGATAGTCTTTTCTCAGTTCTGGCGTGACCTTTGGGCTTTGCTGGAGCGCACTAATATTTACCGGCGGTAAACGCTGGGGGTGTTGGATCGGAGAGTATTATGACTGAACTGAATTCAAAAGAACCGACTAAACTCAGCGAAGCCGAGCTCCAAGATTTAGTGGCGTCGACGGATAGTGGTGCCCGAGATCCAGAAGGCATTCAACGCTTTTTACTGTTGGCTGCTGCACTGTTTTGGTCGCTATTTCAATTGTGGATCGCCTCGCCGTTACCATTTTACGATTGGCCGTTGGTCGGCAGTTTTGGTGTTTTCAATGATACTGAAGCGCGTTCGATTCATCTTGCGTTTGCCGTATTTCTTGCTTTTATGGCCTACCCCGCCTTAGGTGGCTCTCCCCGTGAGCGGGTGCCTTTACCGGATATGGTAATGGCGATAACGGGTGCTTTTTGCGCGGGCTATCTGTTTATCTTCTATGTCCAAATATCGGATCGTCCGGGCTTGCCGACGACACTGGATATTGTCGTGGCCATTGCCGGCGTGATTCTCTTGCTGGAAGCCACTCGACGTGCACTTGGACCACCACTCGTCGTCGTCGCATCCCTATTTTTGTTTTATACCTTTGCCGGCCCCTATATGCCGGAAATCATCGCCCATAAAGGCGCGAGTTTGAAGGAAGTCGTTAATCACCAGTGGATCACCACCGAAGGTGTGTTTGGTATTGCACTGGGCGTGTCGACCAGTTTCGTTTTTCTATTTGTTTTATTTGGTGCTTTGTTGGACAAGGCCGGTGCCGGTAACTATTTCATCAAGGTCGCCTTTTCCCTGCTAGGGCATCTACGTGGTGGCCCTGCCAAAGCCGCGGTTGTGGCTTCAGGTATGACGGGGCTGATTTCAGGTTCCTCCATTGCTAATGTGGTTACCACGGGTACGTTTACTATTCCAATGATGCGCCGCGTGGGTTTCAGCGCGGAGAAAGCAGGTGCGGTCGAAGTGGCCTCATCGGTTAATGGTCAGATTATGCCGCCAGTGATGGGCGCTGCTGCGTTTTTGATGGTTGAGTATGTGGGCATCTCTTATGTGGAGGTGATCAAGCATGCTTTTCTACCCGCATTGATCTCTTATATCGCACTGGTGTACATCGTTCACCTTGAAGCGCTTAAACAGAATATGTACGGCCTGCCTCGGCGCAGCGCTGCGAAGCCTTGGATGGCGCGTTTGATGGGGGTGTTAATTGGATTCTTTGCTACTGCTGTAGTGTCATTAGTGGTCTACTACGGTATTGGCTGGATCAAACCACTGTTTGGTGAATATGCGAGTCTGGTAATCGGTGTATTGTTATTGATTGTCTATGTGTTGCTGGTGCGTTTCTCGTCTGGTTACCCAGATCTCGAGCTAGATGATCCAAATTCTGATGTGGTGGAGCTGCCAGAAGTTGGGCCGACCGTTAAATCGGGTTTGCACTTTATTCTGCCTGTTATTGTGCTGGTTTGGTGTTTGATGGTAGAGCGTTTGTCTCCTGGATTGTCAGCGTTTTGGGCGACTATGTTAATGATCTTTATCCTGTTGACGCAAAAATCCCTTTTTGCGTTCTTCCGTAATGAGGGTGGGCTTGGCCGACAGTTTAGGAAAGGCTTTAATCAGCTGGTCGACGGTTTAATCGTTGGTGCACGTAACATGATCGGTATCGGCATCGCGACGGCCACGGCCGGTATTATCGTAGGTGTGGTATCGCAGACAGGTGTGGGTTCTGTATTAGCGGATCTAGTTGAAGTATTGTCGATGGGTAACCTGCTGTTGATGCTCGCCTTGACGGCCGTACTTAGTTTGATTTTGGGCATGGGCTTGCCGACCACGGCCAACTATATTGTGGTGTCATCTTTATTGGCACCCGTAATAGTGACTTTAGGTCAAGAGTCAGGCTTGATTGTGCCGCTGATTGCTGTGCATCTATTCGTGTTTTACTTCGGCATCATGGCCGATGTAACACCTCCGGTAGGACTTGCTTCTTTTGCCGCGGCGGCGGTATCCGGTGGTGATCCGATCCGTACGGGGTTTGTCGCATTCTTCTATAGTTTGCGAACCGCTATTTTACCGTTCCTGTTTATATTCAACACTGACCTATTATTGATCGACGTGAGCTGGTGGCAGGGCATTATTGTCTTCGTGGTTTCGACTGCGGCGATCTTGCTGTTTACTGCTGCAACTCAAGGACATTTTTTGGTGCGTAATCGGTTACATGAAACGGCGTTATTGATTCTTATAGCCTTCTCTCTATTTCGTCCAGGTTTTTGGATGGACATGGTGGCTCCACCGTTCCAGACGGTAGCCGCTAGCGAATTAATGAGTGATAGCTTGGATCTGCCTAATGGCGCTGAACTGAGGCTGCATTTGATCGGTGAAGATGATGTTGGTAATCCACGGGATTTTGTCGCGCTGTTTGAACTTGCTGAGGGGGCGAATACTCAGGAACGCTTGGTGAATGCGGGTCTAGAACTGGCGGATATTGATGGCAAGGTGGTAGTGGATATGGTCGGCTTCGGTAGTCATGCAGAGAAAGCGGGCTTGATGTTTGATCAGCAGATAGGGCAGGTGGAAGTACCGAAGGGACAGCCACCCAAGGAGCTTATGTTTATCCCTGCTTTGTTATTGCTGATACCTGTCGTGCTATTTCAGCGCCGTCGTCGCCGGGTTAGCGGTGGTCAGGCTTCGACTCTAGCAAATACTTAATCCAGATTCGAGGTGCCTTCTAGTAAGGACCTCGGTTTAGATGGCCATACTTTTTGGTAAAGGAAGGACTCATGTTTAAGCAAATTATTGTTCCGGTGGATATCGAAGAACCGTCTTTTTCTGATCAGGCGATCGAACTGGCATTACGTGAACTCGATAGCGAGGGATGTATCCACCTGATGACTGTGATTCCTGGGTTTAACTCGCCACTGGTGGCATCTTATTTCAAAAAGTCGGCCATCGAGAAAGCCCATGAAGCCGTGGAAAAACAGCTACAAGCACTAGCGCAGGAAAAGTTACCACCAGAGGTGGATCGAACACTTTCAGTGCATCAGGGTAATCCGGCCGAACGTATTATCAAGCATGTTAAACGTTGTAATGCCGACCTTATTATTATGACGGCGCATCATCGCAGTAAGGTCGATCATGTGTTACTGGGATCAAATTCCGCACGGGTTGTTGAACGTGCAGGTTGCTCGGTATTGGTGCTACGTTCTTAACGCTAAGTTATTGCTCAGGTTTTTTGCTTAGTCAGCAATAAGTGGTCACTCATGTTATGAATGTAAGGGTGAGTAGTAGCTAGTTTAGTTGTGTAAAATAACGGCGCTTACCTATTAATGTGACAAGTATTTCACTCTGCTCAAAGTATCATCCACGATAGCGGATGTTGGCACAGGGATAAATGTGTTTTGGCGTGAATATGTTAGTCAAACCATACCTAATAGCGAGTAAAGAGCGAATCACTGATTTCTAATTTAATTTCGTGGTCGTGATTGTATTAAAAAAGCGGATGTATCAGGTTTTTTATGAGAAGTTTGCCGCTGTGATGAATAAAGGGGATCTGCGCATGTCTATTGAGCAGATCCCTTTTTAATCACTTAATATCAGGTCTCCAGCCCATACCTGATTCTTCCATTAAACGTTCGTGAACGCCTTCTATATTTAGCGGTAGCCATTGATCAAACTGTTTTAAGTCGCTGTAATTTTCTAATTGTACGCTTTTTTTTATCTCATCTAGACTTTTACCTTCATGAATACCGTTGATGACGGCGTCATAAAGATCTTGCAGATAATTAAGGTAGCGTTGAACGTCAAATTTATTACCAATGTCGGCATGTCCGCCAACAAAAGTATCAAAATCAAGATCCAGTACTTGTTGAGTAGAGTTAATCATACCTTGAATATCGTAACTCCAAAGTTTCTGCCAAGGCATTCGGCCTATGACAATCCAATCGACAATAAACAGTAGCTTTTCAGGTTGGAAGAGCATACTAATGGAGCCGCGGCCATCGTTAGGTCCATGATATCTCAGCTCAATTGTATGGCCTCCTAAAGAGATCAACATATCATCTTTAAAAGTCACATTAGGGATAACCGTATCAGCTTTTGTTATTTTAATATCCTGTGCGGCTAACTCATGAGCAATAAAAACAGTGTCAGGATCATCAAAAACTTTTGCACCGTAGATATGGTCACTGTGGTTGTGACTGTAAATAACATATTTGATAGGTACGTTAAAAAGCCTTTTTATCTCGGCTTTTAGCCAGGTAGCGGCTTTTGGATTCAGGGGGTCTGTCAGGACTATTCCTTCGTTTGTTACTAGAAATACAGAGCGGTGCCTATCGTCGATAAAACGATAAATATCACCTTGTATGTGTTCGATTTCATACTCATCAGCTACTGCCGTTGAGCTGATGAAGGACAAGCTCAATATTAATAGAAAGGTGATTAATGGGTTTTGTGTTTTCATCATAAAACCTATTTCAAGTCTATGTTAACTAGCGTATTGCCATGGAATGTTAATTATCCCTATGGCAATACATTGAGTATTAATTTTGCGAGGTAGCTGTTGTTTTTGTTTTTTGAGGGATTGTGCACAATGTGTCCCACTCTCTTAACCAATATAGGGCTAGGCAAGCCGCAAGCATGGGCCAAGCGGTAAAAAATAGTAGGTGATCAAAAGGTGCCATATATTGTTTGCAAGGGGAGAAGGTTGAAAAAGCGTGAATGATTAAGACGATAGCGTAGGTCCAACGGCGCCAAAGGCCAACAACAAATGCCAAAATAAGTAATAGTTCTAATGAGCCAACGCTATAAGAAAGGTTATGGGTGAGCCAATCGATACCGTAAAAGTTGTTAAGTACTTTACTGGCGTGGGCTGGATTAACGAACTTGTCGAGTGTCCACATTAGTAACACTACAAAGATGTCTAAGCGTAACAGCAGCAATGAACGTGATAAGGGTTTTTACAGGGAGTCGGGTATAGGGGGCGGGGAGGTATTGAGAGTTTGCCTATATAAAATAATGTATCTGTTACTCGTTTAATCCATATAGCTATATGGGGCGATCAAGCGGTTAGTGCTAAATTTCTCTAGTTAGGCATAGACTACGAAGCCTTAGATAAAGTTCCATTGCTGCTTAATTTACTAGCTAGGCGAGCTGATAAATAAAAAAGAGGTTTGTGAGAGATGCTGACTTGGTTGATGTTAGCTGAGTCAGTCGGTTTGTTTCTATAATGAAAAGATAGCCTTAACTTGTTTACAATAAGTTAGGTTTTTACGTAGATAAAGTTGAGGTGGTCATAGGAATGAGTGGGCGTGCAGAGCAAGATCAGTTATGGATGCATGAGGCACTAGCATTAGCAGATCATGCTGAAAATGCAGGAGAAGTTCCGGTGGGGGCAGTAGTCGTCTTAAATGGTGAGGTTATAGGAGAGGGTTGGAATCACCCGATTAGTGGCCACGATCCTACGGCTCATGCTGAAATTATGGCATTACGAGATGCGGCTTCCCGTATTGGTAACTACCGATTAGTGGGGGCAGAGCTCTATGTGACAATTGAACCTTGTACTATGTGTGCGGGTGCTATTGTGCATGCACGGATAAGTCGTGTGATATATGGGGCAAGTGAAGATAAAGCGGGTGTTGTTGATAGTAACTGCCAGTTGTTTCAGCAACCTTGGATTAATCATAATGTAGAGGTGACATCTGGTGTATTAGCGGATACGTGCCGTCAAAAAATCAGTGCCTTTTTTCAGCGCCGCCGCGAAGAGAAAAAAGCTGAAAAATTAAGTAGAAACACGGGTTAGCGCTATAGTGAAGGTAAAATATCTTCCACGACAGTCGCTTCATCCCAGCTTGGATGGTTTGGATCCATATCCGCTTCTTCGCTTTGACGTTTAGCTTGACGAACTTGGATTTCCCAACGTAAGAGCTTCATATATTTTCTTATATTACTGACGTAATGAACCGGCTCATAACCACGTGCATAACCATAACGCACAGTGTTAAAGTATTTTTCTTTTGTTAAGAGCGGTAGGTGTTGTTTCACATCGTCCCACTTGTCGGGATCTAGACCTGCGCGACTAGTTAAAATACGTGCGTCTTCCAAATGTCCATAACCAACATTATAGCCTGCTAGAGCAAACCAAGTATGGTCCGGCTGTTTGATTCTTTCGGGGATTTTATCCATCACGCTGACGAGATAGTGAGCACCACCAATAATGCTTTGTTGAGGGTCGGTGCGATCGGTCACATCGACTTCAGCAGCCGCATCATGAGTTAACATCATGATTCCTTTAACGCCTGTAGGGGATACCGCATCTGGATTCCAGTGGGACTCTTGATAGGCAATAGCGGCGAGTAGCTGCCAATCAATATCAGTTTCTTGCTCAGCCATATAGAAATATTGTTCAATTTTGGGGAAACGTTCTTCCATATCCTCTTTAAAGGAAGCTGTATCGTAGAAATTTAGAGGATTGAAACGATTAAAATATTTCTTTTTGAGCTTTTTGATTAATTCCTGTGTGGAATCAAGGGCCATAAAGCGATTAACTGAGCTTTTAAGACTTTGATCATTGTGAGGATTGAGTATCCACGCAAGATCTTGCGGTTCATTCAGATCAAACGCTTTGTTAAGTCCGGGAAAAAATGATTTCTGAGCATCAAATGTGATGCTGTCTACAACAGTATAGTCAATCTCTTTATTGTGTAACTTCTCAAGTAACTCAACGGCTGAGTGTTCACTGCTCTCTTTCCATTTGAGTGTAGGGTGTGTTGTTTGTAATCGTGCCAGAAGTTCTGCGTGACTGCTATTTTCCAGCACTAAGATTGTTTTCTCTCTAGTAACTAAGTCATTTAAGTCTTTGGGTGCCTTGATCCCTTTTGTTGTGCGGTAGACCACCGCAGCCGTAGTGGTGAGGAAGGGTGTTGAAAACTCGAATGCTTTTTCTCTATCATCGGTGATGGTCAGCATTGCGCCAGCAATATGCCCATTCCGAGCTTTCATGGTTGAAAAAATAGCGCTAAAACTCTCAGGTAAAATGAGTTCTAATTTTATACCTAGATGCTCTGCATAAGCTTTTGCTAAGTCATATTCGAAACCTGCGGGTTCCCCTTTTTCAATGAAATAAGTGCTAGGGGAGTTTCGGGTTACTAGTTTTAGACTACCCGATTCTATGATGGCACCCAGTTGTGTTTTGCTATTCCAGCTTAACAGTATTGGAATACAGAACATTATAAGAATCATTAGTGCCTGTGCGACATCTTTTTTACGACTAATATCAAACATACGGTTGCTTTTCTGGTATCCAGTGCACTGTTTCTGTAAAATTCAAAGCCTATTTTTCTCCTGTAACTACTGCCTAATATTGGCAGCTATCACGAGGCTCTATTAGAGATGCTGGCACTGCGCGGAGCACCTGCTCTTTCTGCTTTTCGTCATGAAAAGTTACTATCTGGTATTCAGTCAAAGGTTCCTGCCGTTACGGGCTTGTATGCTGAATTTATGCATTTTTTCGATCAGTCACAAGCTTTATCGGAAAATCAGCAGCAAGTACTTGAGCGTATTTTACGTTATGGACCTAAAGCGGAGGCTCAAGATCCTTCCGGTAAACTGTTTCTGGTAGTGCCCCGTCCAGGCACAATATCGCCTTGGTCA
The DNA here is from genome assembly GCF_965223595.1 of Neptuniibacter marinus. Lineage (NCBI taxonomy): Bacteria > Pseudomonadati > Pseudomonadota > Gammaproteobacteria > Oceanospirillales > Oceanospirillaceae > Neptuniibacter > Neptuniibacter marinus. The sequence goes on from NZ_OZ245004.1 coordinate 840,913, forward strand.
TCTAAAGCTACTGACATTGCGCATAACTGTGGTTTAACCTCAGTTAAGCGTTTAGAGCGTGGTATTGCTTATTATGTTAGTACATCTTCAGACCTTTCGGACACTGATTTTGATTTAGTAAAATCAGAACTATTTGACCGAATGGTTGAAGCGGTTTTATCTAGTATAGATGATGCGGCCTCGTTATTTATAGAAGAGGCACCTAAGCCTTTAACGGTTGTCGATATTTTGTCGGGTGGTCGTGACGCTTTAGTTACAGCAAACGCTGAACTTGGCTTGGCATTGGCAGATGATGAAATTGATTATTTAGTTGATAGCTTTATAGAGCTCAAACGTAATCCAACCGATGTGGAGCTAATGATGTTTGCGCAAGCAAACTCAGAGCATTGCCGTCATAAAATTTTCAATGCCTCTTGGGATATCGATGGCGAAGCTCAAGATAAATCGTTGTTTGCGATGATTCGTAACACCAATGAGCTAGGTGGTGATAATGTATTGTCAGCTTATAAAGACAATGCGGCTGTTATGGCAGGTAGTAAAGCTGGGCGTTTTTTCCCAACGCCCGAAGGTAAGGAATACGCATATAATCAGGAAGATATTCAGATCCTGATGAAAGTCGAAACCCATAATCACCCCACAGCAATTGCACCTCACTCAGGCGCTGCAACAGGTTCTGGCGGTGAGATTCGTGATGAAGGTGCGACAGGTAAAGGCTCTAAACCTAAAGCAGGTTTGACAGGGTTTACAGTTTCCGATCTTAATATCCCAGGTTTTGAACAGCCTTGGGAATCAAAATACGGCAAACCTGACCGTATCGTTACGCCACTCGATATTATGCTAGAAGGTCCTATAGGTGGAGCGGCATTTAATAACGAATTTGGTCGTCCAGCCTTAACCGGTTATTTCCGTACATTTGAGCAGAAAGTAAATGGTGCAGCGGGTGAAGAAGTCCGTGGTTACCATAAACCGATTATGATTGCCGGTGGCTTAGGTAATATTCGTGATAGCCATGTTGAAAAAGGCGAGATTCCTGTCGGCGCCAAGCTTATCTGCTTAGGTGGCCCAGCTATGCAAATTGGTTTAGGTGGCGGTGCGGCATCATCTATGTCTTCTGGAACTTCTTCTGCTGATTTAGATTTTGCATCGGTTCAACGAGATAACCCAGAATTAGAGCGCCGTTGTCAGGAAGTGATAGATCAATGCTGGCAGCAGGGTGATGAAAACCCGATCGCATTTATTCATGATGTGGGAGCCGGAGGTTTATCAAATGCATTTCCTGAACTGGTAAAAGACGGCAATCGTGGCGGTAAGTTTGGATTACGTAATATTAATAATGATGAACCAGGCATGTCGCCATTGGCAATCTGGTGTAACGAAGCGCAAGAGCGTTATGTAATGGCCGTTGCGCCAACAGATTTAGCTCGTTTTGAGGCGATCTGTCAGCGTGAGCGCTGCCCGTATGCCATTGTAGGTGAAGCGACAGAAGAGATGCACCTAACCTTAGGTGATACTCATTTTGAGAATAACCCAGTAGATCTGCCGATGAATGTTCTTTTTGGTAAGCCGCCAAAAATGCACCGTTCGGTTGAGCGTGTTGAGTATCAGGTGCCTGATTTTGATGCCAGCGCGATTGATCTTAAAGAGGCTGCAGAACGGGTGATGAAACTACCTTCAGTCGCTTCTAAGTCATTCCTAATCACCATAGGAGATCGTTCGATTACGGGTCAAGTTGCTCGTGATCAAATGGTAGGCCCATGGCAGGTCCCTGTTGCTGATTGTGCAGTGACTACAGCATCGTTTGATACTTATGCGGGCGAAGCTATGGCAATGGGTGAGCGTACACCGCTTGCGCTAGTAGATTCTCCTGCGTCAGGCCGTATGTCGATTGGTGAAACGGTTACTAATATGGCCGCGGCTAGAATTGGTGAGCTTAAAGATATTAAGTTATCTGCAAACTGGATGTGTGCTGCGGGCCATCCTGGTGAAGATGAAAAGCTTTACGATACGGTGAAAGCGGTAGGTATGGAGTTATGCCCAGCCTTGGGGATGACTATTCCTGTTGGTAAAGACTCTATGTCTATGCGTACAGTATGGAATGATGAGGGCGAAGATAAATCAGTGACAGCGCCTATGTCATTAGTGATAACTGGTTTTGCGCCTGTGCTTGATGTGCGCAAAACGTTGACTCCTCAATTACGTACTGATAAAGGTGAGACAGACCTTATTTTGCTCGATTTGGGCGAAGGTCAAAACCGTATTGGTTTGTCTGCCTTAGCTCAAGTTTATAATGAAGTGGGTCAAAAGGTTCCTGATGTAGAGCAGCCTGAACTGCTAGTTGCATTTTTTGCAGCGATTCAAGAGTTGAGTGAACAAGGCTTACTACTGGCTTACCATGATCGCTCTGATGGTGGTTTATTTGCCACAGTGGCAGAGATGGCGTTTGCAGGTCGAACAGGTCTCGATATTAACCTTGATATGTTAGCTGCTGAGAAGAGTGAGCTGGCAGCCGCGCTATTCTCTGAAGAGTTGGGTGCAGTTGTTCAGGTTAAACGCGATGATCTTGATGTTGTATTGACTGAATTGAATGCGGCGGGTCTAGGTGATGTTACTCAAGTGATCGGTTCTCTTAATTTGGATGATGAATTGCGCTTCCATTTCGATGAGGAAGAGATTTATTCTGAACGTCGTATCCAGTTACAGCACTGGTGGGCAGAGACCTCTTACAAGATCCAGTCATTACGTGATAACTCGGAATGTGCGCAACAAGAGTTTGACAGCATTAATGATAAAGAAAACCCAGGTTTGCATACCTCATTAACATTTGATCAAAATGAAGATGTAGCCGCACCCTTTATTAATACAGGCACTCGTCCACAGATGGCTATTATCCGTGAGCAAGGAGTGAATGGTCAGATAGAGATGGCTGCTGCATTTGATAAAGCAGGTTTTGCTGCGATAGATGTGCATATGAGCGATATTTTGTCGGGTCGCGTTGCATTGGATCAGTTTAAGGGTTTAGTGGCTTGTGGCGGCTTCTCTTATGGTGATGTGCTAGGCGCTGGTGAAGGTTGGGCGAAATCGATTTTGTTCAATGAGCGAGCCCGTGAACAGTTCCAGACGTTCTTTGCCAGAGAAGATACCTTCTCGTTAGGTATCTGTAATGGTTGTCAGATGCTTTCTAACTTACATGAATTGATTCCAGGTTCTGATTTGTGGCCGCATTTTGTGCGTAATGTGTCGGAACAGTTTGAAGCACGTGTTGCTATGGTTGAAGTTCAAGAATCGGATTCTATCTTCCTACAGGGAATGGCTGGTTCTCGTATGCCGATCGCGATCGCTCATGGGGAAGGACGTGCTGAGTTTAAAGATGCTAATCATTTAGCTGGCTTGCAGAGCTCGAATGCTGTTGCGCTACGTTATGTGGATAACTATGGTCAGCAAACAGAAGCTTATCCAGCGAATCCAAATGGTTCTCCAGCAGGTATTACTGGTGTGACGACGACTGATGGTCGTGTAACTATTATGATGCCACATCCGGAGCGTGTGTTCCGTACAGTCACAAATAGTTGGGCGCCTGATGAATGGGCTGAAGATGGTGCGTGGATGCGTATGTTCCGAAATGCACGAGTGTGGGTCGGGTAGGTCTTAACGGTATTATTAAAAAGGTGGCGATGTGCCACCTTTTTTTGTGGCTGTAATCAATTGGAAATAATTTGTTCGCTAAGGACGAACGTAAAAATAGCCCTGTTGCTGCAAATGTACGATTTCAGGTAAGCCTGCTTGCACAACATCTTCAGCTTCAACTTCATACAGATCTTCTCGGGTAACATTGAAACCGTCTAGGCTGTTGCGACAAATAATGAACTGAACATCACTTAAACGTAAAGAATCTAGAGCTATCTGTTTTGCGTCATCCTGGCTGGCTTCAATAAAATATTTAATGGCTGGGCCATGAATAACTGCTTTAACGGTGATGTGCTCTTCGCCTAGCTGGTTTATATGATTGGCGATATTAGAAAAGGTCGCAGAGATACGTTTCGGATCATCGTAATTTATATGATAAACGACTTTTTGATCGGCATACTCTTCAGCAGAAAAGGAATAGCAGCTGATAAGTAAAAAGAAGAAAGGAATAGCGTTTGTTAGTATTTTCATGATCAGCCTTATATTTATTGTTATAAAAAAGGCACCTTTTTAAAAGGTGCCTCTTTAGCAACAAAGTACGCTGACTTTACCGCTTATTTTGTACCAGAAATCTCAACTTCTACACGACGGTTAGCGCGTAGGCAGTCTACAACGTTAGTGCCACGTAGGCCTTCACATGATTTAGCTGGAGCATTTTCGCCCATGTAACCAGTGCTGATAGCAGAAGCGCTTACGCCGCCTGCTTGTAGTGCTTCAGAAACTGCGTTTACACGCTTCTGAGAAAGCGCATCGTTATATGCACTTGCACCGATACGGTCAGCATGACCAACAAGTTTCACGCTAGTTACTTCTTTAAGAGAGTTAACATAGCTAGAAATATCGCTTACGTCGCCAGGGTTAGAGCTATCAAAGTCAAAATACACAATGTGTTTCTCAACAGTGCTCATTAACTTAGGTGCTGGAGCTGGAGCTGGAGCAGGAGCCGGAGCTTCTGCTATTGGGGCTTTGTAGCCTTCACAACCTTCGATTGCATCAGACTCTTCCCAGAAACCGTGGCGCCAGCATCCGCCAGTACCTGTTTTCCATACTGTAGATGTTTTTGATTCATCCCAGTAGCCTGCGTTCTCTGGGTGAGCTTGAGCACCTGTTGCTAGGCCCATAGCGAGTACTAAGCCAGAAGCGATTGCGAATTTTTTCATTTTAGCTGTCCTTGAAATACGATTTGGATTCTGTAGTTAGGAATAATAAGAAATAATCTAGTTATTACAACTCTTCCTACCTTAACCTAGGATAAATAGCAGAAAAATAGTCATATTTTTGGACTAATTGCTTACTTATACACTCATAAGGCAACACTTAACTAAGTCTACTTTTTCTACTTGTAGATAAACTCTTAGTCTTTAGTTCATAGTTGTAACTAAGATTATAGCGCTCTTATGTACTAGGGTAGTACTTTTTTATACGGCTTAACAGTAACTTTTTTGTAAACACCTGCTGTAATGTAAGGATCTTCGTCCGCCCATTGTTGTGCGTCAGCTAATGATGGAAACTCAGCAACGACTAAACTGCCTGTAAAACCCGCAGAACCGGGGTCTTCGCTATCGATCGCTGGATGAGGGCCCGCAATAAGTAATCGGCCCTCTTCGTTTAAATCTTTTAGTCGTAGTATATGCTCAGGACGTGCCGCAAGACGGTCTTCTAAGCTATTTTCTTTGTCTTCTGAAATAATGGCGTAATACACAAGTACTTCCTTAGTTATTTGAATCGTTGCTTTCTGTATTATCAATATGGCGTGAAAGGTAGACACCTTGAGCAATGATAAAAATCACAGTGAGACCTAGCATGCCAAATAGTTTAAAATTGACCCAAGTCTCCTCGCTGAAAGAGTAGGCGACAAAAAGGTTGAGTGCACCCATTGCTAGGAAAAAAACAACCCAAGCAATATTGAGTGTGCGCCAAGCAAAATGTGGTAAGGATAGGTTGCTTCCCATTAGGCGCTCTATAATCGTTTTGCTTCCGATAAATTGGCTACCAAGGAATGTTAAGCCAAACAACCAATTTACGACGGTTGGTTTCCATTGAATAAAAGTTTTATCTTGAAAAATAACAGTGGCACCACCAAGGATCACGACCAAGGCTAACGTTACCAACTGCATTTTTTCAATCTTATGTGTGCGAATCCATGTATATAGCATCTGTAAAAGCGTTGCCGGAATCAGGATCGCTGTTGCTAAAATTATGTCATTAGTTGTTTTATATACGATAAAAAAGATGATGATTGGTAAAAAATCTAATAAAAGCTTCATAGCAGCCTTGATCTAGTTAGTTAAAGTTGGATTATAAGGTTGCTGGAGCTTTATATAAACAGTGAATAAATATGGAATTGCCTAAATACGATTTACATTGCCATACAACCGCGTCTGATGGGGCTCTTGAGCCGCTGGTTTTATTGGAGCGTGCTAAGCAGAAGCAGATACAGATTTTAGCGATTACTGATCATGATACGCTGGCGGGGATTCGTCAGTTTACTGATCAAGATCTGGAAGGTATTCAATTGATTCCAGGTGTTGAGTTTACGTGTGCTTGGAATCAAAGAGTTTTGCATATTGTCGGTTTAGGGTTGAATGTCGACTCTGAAGAGCTTCATGTTTATCTGTCCAATCTTGCTGAGCTTAGATTAGTACGGGCAAAAAAGGTGGCAGATCAACTAATCTCAATGGGTCTTCCCGATCTTTATCAGGCGGCTAAAGAGAAAGGTGGCGATGGTGTTATTGGTCGTCCGCATTTTGCTCAAGTCATGTTTGAACAAGGTCTAGTGAGTTCTGAACAGCAAGCGTTTAAAAAATATTTGGGTGTAGGTAAAAAAGGCGATGTTAAAATGGAGTGGCCTTCGCTTACGGAAGCTTTAGCCGTTATTAAAAATGCGGGAGGTGTTTCAATCTTAGCTCACCCAACTAAATATAAAATGACATTTACAAAACTGCGTGGTGCGATTAATGATTTCACTGATGCGGGGGGGGATGGAATTGAGGTCTCATATCCGGGTATGACACCAGATCATCATTTTCAGTTACTTCGAATCGCTAAAGAAAAAAATATGATGATTTCTGCCGGCAGTGATTTTCACTCTCCTAATCATACTTGGACCGATTTAGGGAAATACCCACCCTTAAAAAGTGACGAGAATCATGTATTGAATTATTTGTTAAATTAACTAGGCTCGCTAGGTGCGTAAGTTTATATAGATAAGTTATAATATAAAAAATATTATTATTGAATGATTAGCTAGGTAAATTGTGAGTCAGTTTTTTCAAATCCATCCTGAAAATCCTCAATCGCGTTTGATAAATCAGGCCGTTGAGATTATCAAAAAAGGTGGGGTTGTTATTTACCCTACAGATTGTGCTTATGCTTTAGGTTGTCATCTTGGTGATAAAAAAGCATTAGAGCGTATTAAAAGAATACGTCAGTTGGATGATAAACATAATTTCACATTGGTATGTCGTGATTTAAGTGAAATTAGTACCTATGCAAAAGTAGAAAATACTAATTATCGATTATTAAAATCTCATACGCCGGGTGCTTTTACTTTTATTCTAAAAGCAACGTCGGAAGTACCAAGACGTCTTCTACATCCAAAAAGAAGAACTATTGGTATTCGAGTACCGGATAATCCTATTACTTTGGCGCTGACTGAAGCTTTAGGTGAGCCTATTATGAGTACATCGTTAATTATGCCAGGCGATGAAATGCCGCTAATGGATCCTTATGAAATGCGCCAGCTGCTTCAAAATCAGGTGGATCTTATTATAGACGGTGGCTATTGTGGTTTAGAGGCGACAAGTGTTGTTAATTTAGTTGAAGATGTTCCGGAGGTTATTCGACGAGGGGCAGGTGATACGATTAACTTCTCATAAATAAAATATTACTCTTAATACTTGATTAATTATTATCTATAAAGATAATTACTCTGTGTTATTTAATTCGATGAGTAGTAGAGATGTCTGATTTTTTAAAAATATTAACGCGTAAAAATTCTCTTCGTAAGCAGTGTCAGGAATTAAGTGTTGCTGAACTAGAAAAAGTAATTTCAGATTTAACTGTTATTGCTGATGATCGTCGTGAAGAAGAAGCAGCGATTCAGGCAGCTGAGCAGGAAAAACTTGAGAAGATTGAAGCAATTCGCCAAAGCATGTTAGATGCGGGTGTGGATATGAATGATCTTATGGGTATGATTGGTGATGTTGCGGCACCGAAAAAGAAGGTTCAACCAAAATATCGTGTTGTAGATGATGCAGGTGTTGAACATGAATGGTCTGGGCGAGGTCGTACACCATTGGCTTTTCAGGCTTATTTTGAAAAAGGATTTACTAAAGACGATTGCTTAATTTAATTATCTTGCGGTGGTCTTTATAATTAAGAGCCCTTTCCTCTGCTGAAAGGGCTTTTTTGTTAGTTATTCTTTCTGTTTTTTATTATAAATAATTACTTTTATTTTAAAATGCATATTTGTAATGCTGTTTGTAAGTATTTAAATAAATTCTTAGGTGCGTCATATGTCAGATGAAAAAATACATAAAGTTTTGGCGCGCTCCGGTATAGGCTCACGTCGTGAGATGGAGCGTTGGATTAAAGACGGGCGAATATCCGTTAATAATCAAGTTGCTACTTTGGGAGATCGCATTGCTGAAGGTGATGTGGTGTCTGTAGATGGAACAATTGTTAACCTTATTTTTGATAAGCAGGCTGAGCGCAGGGTGTTGGTATATAACAAGCCTGTGGGTGAGATCTGCACGCGACATGATCCTGAAGATCGTCCGACAGTGTTTGATCACCTACCGCCTCTTAAGGAGGGGCGTTGGATCGCTATTGGTCGTTTAGATATCAATACATCCGGTCTTCTGTTATTTACGACAGATGGTGAATTAGCGAATGCGCTAATGCATCCCTCAGCTCAAATTGATCGTGAATATGCTGTACGTGTTTTGGGAAGTGTTGATGATGCTCTTTTAAAGCGCTTAACTGATGGTGTTTTGCTGGAAGATGGAATGGCGCGTTTTACTGATGTGCAGTTCTTTGATGGTGAAGGGGCTAACAAGTGGTACCACTGCGTGGTTATGGAAGGTAAGAACCGCGAAGTACGTCGCCTTTGGGAGTCGCAAGAGGTTCAAGTTAGTCGCTTGAAGCGTGTGCGTTTTGGGCCGATCTTTCTGCCGAGTGATGTTAGAGCTGGAACGTGGAAAATGATGGAAGATAAAGAGGTTAAGTCTTTATCTCAGATGTTAGAGTTGAAACCAAGACGTGGCGCTAAGATGTCCGTGGTGGAAAAACAGAAATTTGACCGACGTTATAAGAAGCAGCGTGCAAGAAGACAAGAAGGCGATTAACTTTAATTAGCTTATTCTTATACTATAAAAAAAGCAGCCTAATGAAGTGACCCCCAATAGTTGGACAACCAACTCTGGGGGTTTTTATGGCAAAGTACAGCAGAGCATTTAAAATTGCTGCAGCTAAACAATACCTTAACGGTACATCTTCCCTATCATTGGGAGCTGAACTAAACGTTCCCGCTTCTCTGATTCGTTACTGGACTCAGGTTTACCGGTTTCATGGTGAGACCGCTTTTCAACCTCCCATCTCCCCTTATTGCGCACAAGATAAACTTCGCATGCTTAATAAAATGTGGGCAGAACAATGGTCTTTAGGTTATACAAGCGCATACTACAATCTCGTATCCCCTGGTACTCTCTATGTTTGGCAGCGCCGCTATAGGTCTTCAGGCATAAAGGGATTAGAACCCAGTAAACGCGGAAAAACGTTTATGACACAACAGTCGTCACCCCCTCAGTCCTCAAAAATTAGTGAGATGACGCCCGAGGAAATGCAAAAAGAGCTTGAATACCTTAGAGCGGAGAACGCTGTTCTAAAAAAGTTAGATGCCTTGTACCTGAAAAAACAATCTCAAACCAAGAGAAAGCGTTAATCGTTCAGGAACTCAAGGCGACATTTAAGCTGACGCTTCTTTTGAAAGCGTGTGAGTTATCACGCAGTGTCTTTTACTATCAGTGTCAGGCGCTGCAGAAGCCTGATAATTACGCTCGAGAGAAAGTAGTGATTCGTCAAATTTTTGATGAACACAAGGGACGTTATGGCTACCGACGGATTCTATTGGCATTACGGGCTTTCGATATATGGTTAAATCATAAGACGGTACTGCGTCTGATGACGGCGCTGAAATTAAAGTCGATCGTTCGTCCTAAGCGCTATCAGTCCTATAAAGGCGATATAGGAAAAGGAGCACCACATGTACTGCAGCGTAATTTTGATGCGCAGAAGCCTAATGAGAAATGGGTAACGGATGTCACAGAATTTAATGTTAAAGGCCAAAAGATTTATCTGTCTCCAATCATTGATCTGTTTAATCGGGAAGTAGTGACGTATAGGACAGCAAAGTCTGCACGTTTACCGTTAGTTACAGATATGCTTGAGGAGGCCGTTGAGGGGCTTAAAGAGTGTGAGTGTCCGATATTTCACAGCGATCAGGGTTGGCAGTATCGAAATCCACTGACTCAGAAAATTCTTTCTGAGAGAGGTCTTACACAGAGTATGTCAAGAAAAGGGAACTGTTTGGATAATGCGGCCGCCGAAAGCTTTTTCGCCGTACTCAAAACAGAGATGTATCATCAACAAGAGTTTAAGAATGCAGACGACCTGATAAATCAGATCGACGAGTACATCGAGTATTACAATACAAAACGTATTAAAGTAAAACTAAAAGGCCTGACTCCGGTTGAATACCGCAAGCAGGCCTTATTAACAGCCTAATAAAAAAGTGTCCAACTTTATGGGGTCACTTCACTAAGCTGCTTTTTTTATAGCTACTGTAATCATTGAGCATCCAGCGACTGGCCATTTACTTCAATGCTGTCTGCACCCATTAGGTATAAATATAAAGGCATAATCTCTTCGGGTGATTTAACGGTGGAAGGGTTTTCTGCAGGGTAGGCATCTGCGCGCATTTGAGTGCGTGTTGCTCCAGGATTAATGCAGTTTGTCCTGATTTTACTTACCGCTTCTAATTCATCGGCTAATGTTTGCATTAAGCCCTCTGTGGCAAACTTTGATATACCATAGGCGCCCCAGTAAGCTTTGGCTTTTCTGCCAACGCTAGATGATGTGAAGACAATGGATGCATTATCTGATTGCTCTAGGAGAGGCATCAATATTTGCGTCATCATAAAGGGTGCATTTAGATTGACTTGCATAACTTGTTGCCAGATCACGGGGTCGTAGCTTTCGATAGGCGTACGTACACCTAATAAGCTTGCATTGTGGAGTATGCCATCAAGGCGGCCAAACTCCTGTACTAGCGTGTTGGTAAGTTCAATGTAGTCATGTTCTTGTGCACTTTCTAGATTGAGGGGTACTAAAGCGGGTTGAGGGTGTCCTGCGGCTTCGATCTCATCATACACCTGCTCAAGCTTTTCCAGTGTGCGACCCAGTAAAATCACTGTTGCGCCATGCGCTGCAAATGTTTTTGCTGCAACACGGCCGATGCCTGCACCGGCGCCTGTTACCAAAATAATACGGTCTTGTAGGAGGTTATCCGGTGCTTGGTACTCAAACATAGTTTTGATCCTAATATTAGCTGTCTAAATCAATATAGATTGATTGTAGCAGGGGCTTGAGTTTAGTTGCACAGGAAATGTAGTGATCAGCTTGCCATTTATAAGGATCTTCGTCCGCATTAAGGTAGCCATAAGTGGCACCAATCGTTGTCATCCCTGCACGATTTCCCGCTTCAATATCGCGTATATGATCGCCAACGTAAATACTGCTCTCTGCGGGACAGTTGATTTCACTGCAGGCGAGGAATAGCGCTTCTGGGTCAGGTTTCTTGTTTTTTACATGATCGGGGCAGATTACAGTGCTTGCCCGTTTTGATAACCCAAGTCCCTGCATAAGGGGGGTGGTATAGAGCTCAGGTTTGTTGGTGACAATGCCCCAAGGTATGTTTTTTTCCTCTAGCCATGTCAGACATTCATCAAGGCCGTCGAATAACTGGCTATCTGTATCTAAGTGGTTTAGATAAATTTCCAGCATTCGTTGGTGTAGATGATCAAATACGTGGTCATCTGTATCTAAATTAAATGCCGCCCCAACCATCGCTCGTGCGCCGTTAGAGACGTAATGCCTTATATAGTCATAGCTGACGGGATCTTTGTTCTCTTCGCGTAGGAGTTGATTGATTACCCAATGAAAGTCCGGGGCTGTATCAATTAAAGTGCCATCAAGATCGAATAGAACGGATGCCGGTCGTGTGCTCATATATGTAGAAGGCTCTTAGGCTGGCTTAGTGGTTGCAATCATATAGTTTACATCCACATCGGTTGGATGAAGGCTGTATGTTTTTGTTAGAGGGTTGTAGGTCATGCCGCACATCTCTGTGCTTTGCAGGCCGCTTTCCCTAATCCATGAGCCTAGTTCTGATGGGCGAATAAACTTCTTGAAGTCATGGGTTCCATCAGGCACTAGTTTTAATAGTTTTTCTGCCCCTAGAATCGCAAATAGATAACTTTTTGGATTGCGATTAAGTGTGGAGAAGAAAAGTGTACCACCGGGTTTGCAGAGTTTTGCGCAGGCGTTAACGATGGAGGAAGGGTCTGGTACATGTTCGAGCATCTCCATGCAGGTCACAACGTCAAAAGATTCGGGCTGTTCTTCAGCGAGATCTTCAACAGTTATCTGCTTGTAGCTAACATCTACGCCACTCTCTAAACCATGTAACTTAGCGATTTTTAGGGGGGCGGCTCCCATATCTATGCCTGTGACATGGGCACCTCGTTGTGCCATTGATTCGGATAGTATGCCGCCGCCGCAGCCCACATCTAATACTTTCTTCTCAGCAATTCGGGCTATACGGTCGATAAAACCAACCCGTAATGGGTTAATATCATGTAGCGGTTTGAATTCGCTGTTACGGTCCCACCATTTGTTTGCCAGTTCTTCGAACTTGGCAATCTCTTCAGGATCAATGTTTTGCTGAGACGTATTATTTGACTGAGTCATGGCATTCTTTCGTTCGTGAATTTTCCCTTATTCTAGCACTCCTCAAGGCTTCAGAAATAGTCAAAGCAATAAATGCTTAGGTTCTAATATTTAATTATATAACCTCTTATTTTTTCAGGATTCATTTGTGGAAAATATGATATACTCCTGCGGTTAAAAATATCCGCGGAAACCTTCCGTTGCGAGAGTGATTCAAGGATAGGGAATGGGCGATCAAGTCAAAGAAATTCTGCCAGTTAACATCGAAGATGAACTGAAGCAGTCATACCTAGATTACGCAATGAGCGTAATTGTAGGCCGTGCGTTACCAGACGCAAGAGACGGTCTTAAACCAGTGCACCGTCGTGTTCTATTTGCTATGAACGAACTCGGCAATGACTGGAATAAGGCATATAAAAAGTCAGCGCGTGTGGTCGGCGATGTAATCGGTAAATATCACCCCCATGGCGATAGTGCGGTTTACGATACTATCGTACGTATGGCGCAGAGCTTTTCTATGCGCTATCCCCTTGTGGATGGACAAGGTAACTTCGGTTCTATTGATGGCGATTCCGCTGCGGCGATGCGTTATACCGAAATCCGCATGGATAAAATAGCTCATGAGCTATTAGCTGACCTTGAAAAAGAAACCGTCGACTTTGTTGATAACTATGACGGTACCGAAAAAATTCCAGTCGTTGTGCCTACGCGTATCCCGAACCTGCTTGTTAATGGCTCATCGGGTATTGCTGTTGGTATGGCGACTAATATTCCACCGCATAACTTGTCGGAGGTTGTTCGTGGTTGTATCGCATTAATAGAAAATGGCGATTTAACAACCGATGAACTAATGGAATATATTCCTGGTCCCGATTTTCCTACGGGTGGCATCATTAATGGTCGTGCGGGCATTTTACAAGCTTATCGCACGGGGCGTGGACGCATATATGTCCGTGCTAAGTATCATGTTGAAGAAGATGAAAAGAACGGTAAGCCGTCTCTTATTATCACCGAGATCCCTTATCAGCTAAACAAAGCGCGTTTGATCGAAAAAATAGCTGAGTTAGTAAAAGAGAAGAGGATCGAAGGGATTACTGAGCTGCGTGACGAGTCTGATAAAGATGGTATGCGTATTGTTATTGAATTACGACGTAGTGAAGTACCTGAAGTCGTTATTAATAACTTGTTTGCTCAGACTCAAATGGAGTCGGTGTTTGGTATCAATATGGTGGCCTTGGTTGATGGTCAACCGCGTATATTGGATCTTAAAACAGCGCTTGAATGCTTTGTGCGTCATCGCCGTGAGGTGGTTACACGTCGTACGGTTTACCTACTAAGAAAAGCCCGTGAACGCGGTCATTTGTTAGAAGGTTTGGCCGTTGCATTGGCGAATATCGATCCGGTTATTGAATTGATCAAGAAGTCACCTACACCGGCAGAAGCTAAAGAGGCGTTAATTTCAGCGGCTTGGGCGCCGGGTGATGTTATTCAGATGCTTGAGCGCGCAGGCGAAGATGCTTGCCGCCCAGATGACTTGGAAGAGCAGTATGGCTTGCGTGATGGGCATTATCATTTGTCACCAGCTCAAGCACAGGCAATCCTAGAGCTACGTCTACACCGTTTGACCGGTTTAGAGCATGACAAGCTGATTGCTGAATATAAAGAATTACTCGATAAGATCGCTGAATTGCTGCTTATCTTAGGCTCCCATGAGCGTTTGATGGAAGTGATTCGCGAAGAGCTTGAAGCCGTACTTGAAGAATATGGCGATGAGCGTCGTACTGAGATTACCGCTTCACGTAAAGATCTAACTATTGCTGATCTAATCACTGAAGAAGATATGGTTGTGACTATATCCCATGGTGGTTATGCGAAAACTCAGCCATTGACTGATTACCAGTCACAGCGCCGTGGTGGTAAAGGTAAATCAGCTGCAGCTATTAAAGATGAAGATTTTATCGAACATCTATTGATAGCAAACACTCATGACACCATTCTTTGCTTTACCGACCGTGGCAAAGTGTATTGGTTGCGTGTTTTTGAGATTCCAGTTGCTAGTCGTACCGCTCGTGGCCGCCCAATTGTGAATATATTGCCATTGGATGAAGGTGAACGTGTAAGTACGATCTTGCCGGTAGGCGCTTATGACGAAGATAAATTTATCTTTATGGCGACAGCCTCCGGCACGGTTAAGAAAACAGCACTGACTAATTTCGCACGTCCTCGTTCAAGCGGTCTAATCGCTTTAGATCTGTTAGATGACGATCATCTAATCGGTGCAGCGATCACTGACGGTTCCAATGACATCATGTTAATGACAAGTGCGGGCAAGAGTATGCGCTTTAATGAAGATGATGTTCGTCCTATGGGCCGTACGGCGCGTGGTGTACGTGGTGTAAGAATGGGCGATGGCGTTGAAGTTATCTCGTTAATTATTCCACAGGAAGGTGGCAAGATACTGACGGCTTCAGAAAACGGCTTTGGTAAGAAGACAGCGATAGATGACTTCCCAGTGAAAGGTCGTGGTGGTCAAGGCGTGATTGCGCAGCAGTGTTCTGATCGTAACGGTCAGTTGGCAGGTGCAGTTCAAGTCTTTGCTGGTGACGATGTGATGTTGATCAGTGATCGCGGTACTTTGGTACGTACCGGTGGTGATGGAATATCTGAGCTAGGACGAAACACTCAAGGGGTTACATTGATCCGTGTAAATACGGATGAGCGACTTGTGAGTGTTGCACGTATAGAAGAACCGAATGAGGAAGAGCTCAGCGAAGGGGAGGTTTCTGACGAATCGCCAGATAGCCCAGCTGATCTACAGCCGGATGCGGAAAATCACTCAGATGATAGTGAGTAATTTATCCAATCAAGTGCGGCTTTAAGTCGCACTTTTTATATAGCACCCTTTTTGTTGCGCCTATTAATAGCAGCAAGAAATATTGGTATAAGAGAAACGATCGATGACGCGCAAGTTTAATTTCAGTGCAGGACCTGCAGGTTTACCCGAAGAAGTGCTAGCACAAGCACAGCAAGAGTTGTTGGATTGGCACGGCAAGGGACTCTCTATTATGGAGATGAGTCACCGCAGCGACGAGTTTGTATCGGTGGCGGAACAAGCGGAGCAAGATCTGCGTGATCTTATGGGTATTAGTTCTGCATACAAAGTGTTATTTCTGCAAGGTGGCGCGACGTCACAATTCTCAATGATTCCGATGAATTTATTGAGAGGCAAAAGCAGCGCCGATTATATCAATACCGGTATCTGGTCGAAAAAAGCGATTAAAGAAGCGGCGCGTTACTGTGATGTTTCTATCGCAGCTAGCAGTGAAGGAAACGGTAATGTTGCCGTTCCTACCCAAGCAGAGCTTAATCTTAATCCTGAAGCGGCTTACCTTCACTACACGCCAAATGAAACTATTGGTGGGTTGGAGTATGACTATATTCCGGAATCTGGCGATGTTCCCCTTGTTGCTGACCTATCTTCAACAATCTTATCCCGTCAATTAGATGTAGATAAGTTTGGTTTGATCTATGCCGGTGCACAGAAAAATATCGGCCCTGCTGGTTTGACGGTTGTTATTGTTCGAGAAGATCTTCTCGGTGAGGTAGTTGCGGGTACGCCTACCATGTTCGATTACAAAGTACATGCGGATGCTGATTCCATGTGCAATACACCGCCAACCTTTGGTTGGTACCTTGCCGGTTTGGTCTTTAAATGGCTTAAAGAGCAAGGTGGTGTTGCTGCGATTGAAAAAGCAAACCAGCGTAAGCAAGCTAAATTATATGCGGCTATTGATGGAAGCGATTTTTATGCTAACCCGATGGCTGTCGCTAACCGCTCATGGATGAATGTACCTTTTACGTTAGCGGATGATAGCTTAGATGCACTGTTTTTAGCACAAGCAGAAGAAGCGGGTTTATTAAACCTTAAAGGTCATCGTTCTGTGGGTGGTATGCGTGCAAGTATTTATAACGCAGTACCTGAAGCCGCCGTCGACGCGCTTATTAGCTTTATGCAACAGTTTGAAAAACAACACGCCTAAGATCATCACAGAATAAGTAGAAGAGTATGAGCGAACAGGAAAAAGAGCTACGCATCCTTCGTGACCAAATTGACAGCATTGATGGGCAACTCCATGAGTTACTTAACAATCGTGCTCGTTGTGCGCAACGTGTTGCGGAAGTTAAGCAAAAATATCAGGGGGATGTGAGTCCTGTTTTCTATCGTCCTGAACGTGAAGCCCAAGTGTTGCGCGCGGTGATGGAGCGTAATGAAGGCCCTTTGGCTGATAAAGAGGTTGCGCGGCTATTTCGTGAAATTATGTCGGTATGTCTTGCATTGGAAGAACCGATGCGGGTCGCATTTCTCGGACCTGAAGGTACATTTACGCAGCTTGCGGCCATGAAACACTTTGGCCATTCTGCACGTAACCTTCCCATGCAGTCACTGAAAGATGTTTTCCGCGAAGTTCAGTCAGGTGCTGCTCATTATGGTGTTGTACCGATTGAAAACTCAACGGAAGGTGTTGTTAGCCATACTTTAGATCTGTTTAAGCAGTTTGATCTTAAAATTTGTGGTGAAGTTGAAGTGCCCGTTCATCTTCATCTGTTGCTAAATCGCGGCGACAGTCTTGATGGAATCAAAAAGATTTACTCCCATCAGCAATCTTTAGCCCAGAGCCGGTGTTGGCTAGATGTACGCTACCCAGATATTGAAAAAATTGCGGTGAGCTCTAATGCCGAAGCAGCGCGTTTAGCTGCTAACGAAGGTAAGGGAGCCGCCGCTATTGCCGGAGACATGGCCGCAGATCTTTATGATTTAGAGTCCGCGGTTAAAAATATTGAAGATCAAATAGATAACTCTACACGCTTCCTGATTATCGGCGATCAATATGTTGGTCCTAGCGGCGATGACAAAACATCGATACTGATCTCGGTGCCTGATACGCCGGGGGCGTTATATCAGCTGCTGGAGCCTTTTCACCGTTATGGTGTGAGTTTGACGCGCGTAGAAACGCGCTCGGCCTCTAAAAACTCTTTGTTTTATATAGACTTTATCGGCCATAGTGCAGATCCCGTTGTACAGAATGCTTTGCAAGCTCTAATAGAAACCAGCATCGAACTTAAAGTACTAGGGTCTTATCCCAGTGCAGTGCTTTAGCGAGTTATGATGAGTCAATATATGATGTTTTTGGTCGATATATTATGAGTTGCGATTTTATCTCCTTGGCCTGCCCAAGTGTGCAGGATCTTGTACCTTATCAACCAGGCAAACCAGCTGAAGAACTCGAACGTGAACTGGGTTTGATTGATGTAATTAAGCTGGCAAGTAATGAAAATCCGATGGGGCCGTCACCGCGTGTAATTGATGCGATTAAGCAACACCTGCCAGATATTTCTCTCTACCCTGATGGCGGGGGTTATAGATTAAAAAAAGCACTTTCAGAAAAATTTTCTGTCCCAGTAGAAAAGCTGACTTTAGGTAATGGTTCCAATGACGTTATAGACCTAATTGGCCGTGCTTACCTCAATGTAGGCGATGAAGTTATTTATTCTGAATTTAGTTTTGTTGCTTATTCTATTGTAGCGCAAGCCGTTGGAGCGACTGCGGTTATAACGCCAGCTAAAGATTGGGGTCATGATCTAGACGCTATGCTGGCAGCTATTAGTGATCGAACGCGGATGATTTTTATTGCGAATCCTAATAACCCTACAGGGACATGGGTGACGCGCGCACAGTTGAACGCATTTTTAGATCAAGTGCCAGAGCATGTTTTAGTTGTACTGGATGAAGCTTATACAGAATATGTTGATCAAGCTGAATTCCCTAATGGATTATTGCTAATTGATGCTTATCCAAATTTAATTGTAACGCGCACCTTCTCTAAAGCTTATGGTTTAGCGGGATTACGAGTGGGCTTTGCGGTTTCTAATGGCTCAGTTGCTAATGTTTTAAGTCGAGTTCGCCAACCTTTTAATGTAAATAGTTTGGCGCTGGTGGCTGCCGAAGCTGCTTTAATGGATGATGCTTATATCGAACAAGGTGTGGCCCTAAATAAACAGGGAATGGCATTGTATGAAAAAGAATTAACAGCCTTGGGGCTTAGTTATATTCCTTCTGTAGGTAACTTTATCACCGTGGATTTTACGGTTGATGCTCAGCCTATCTATCAGGCTATGTTAGCGGAGGGCGTCATCGTTAGACCGATTGCCAGTTATACAATGCCTCAGCATCTACGTATCAGTATAGGTTTGCAGGAAGAAAATGAGCGCTGTTTAAATGTGCTAAATCGAGTAATGAACCCTTGAGTATAAGTATTAATAAAACCTTAGTTATCGGTTTAGGTTTGATCGGTGGATCTTTAGCAAAAGTGCTGAGAGCAAACCGTCAATGTGGCCAAGTCATTGGTTACGACCGTGACGATGCTGAAGTAAAAATAGGCATAGAGACCGGCGTAATTGATGTAGCAGCGGAAAGTTTAGCTGATGCTGCATCACAAGCTGATTTAATTATATTGGCCGTCCCTGTTAAAGCGATGGAAAAAGTGCTGGTGGATATAGCACCTTTTATTGCAGAAGATACATTAATAACGGATGTAGGTAGCACTAAAGGTAATGTGGTTGCTGCTGCAAACCGAGTGTTTACTAAAATGCCTGTAGGCTTTGTGCCTGGACATCCGATCGCAGGATCTGAGAAAAGCGGCGTGAAAGCAGCCGATGAAACACTTTTTATCAATCACAAAGTTATTCTTACACCTTTAGCAGAATCTTCATCTAAGGCTGTTACCCTGCTGACTCAAATGTGGGAATCCACAGGAGCTGAGGTGTTGGTGATGGATGTTGATAAACATGATGAAGTGTTAGCGGCAACAAGTCACCTTCCGCATATGCTAGCGTTTTCATTAGTGGATACGTTAGCGCAAGAACAAGATAACAATACAGATATATTTCGTTACGCTGCAGGCGGTTTTCGCGATTTTACCCGTATAGCGGGTAGCGACCCAACCATGTGGCACGATATCTGTTTGGCAAATAAACATGCTTTGCTTGCTCAGTTAGACCGGTATACGGTGGGTTTAGCAAAGTTGAGGGCTGCAATAGAGTGCGGTGACAGCGAATCAATGCTGGGCACCTTTACTCGAGCAAGAGCAGCGAGAGAACATTTTTCTAAAATCCTTTCGGGTACAGCATATTCACAGCATATGAGTAATCTACAAGTAACCTTTCGCGCCCAGCCTGGCGGTAGCGTAAATGGAAAAATTAGAGTTCCAGGTGACAAGTCCATCTCCCATCGATCTATTATGTTGGGTTCTTTAGCTGATGGTGTAACGAAAGTCAGTGGTTTCTTAGAGGGTGAGGATAGTCTTGCGACCCTTCAAGCTTTCCGCGACATGGGGGTTGTTATTGAAGGCCCTGATGAAGGTAAGGTAACCATCTACGGGGTGGGGATTAATGGTTTGCAGGCACCTCCAGGGCCGTTGTATGTGGGTAACTCCGGCACCTCTATGCGATTGTTATCCGGCCTTTTAGCTGCGCAAGCATTTGATACGGAACTGAGTGGTGATGAATCATTGACTAAACGCCCCATGGGACGTGTGGCCGATCCTTTGCGTTTAATGGGAGCAGAGATTGAGACGGCAGAAAATGGCCGTCCACCGCTTAAAATTAAAGGCGGTAAAGCACTCAAAGGTATTCATTATGATATGCCAATGGCGAGTGCTCAGGTTAAGTCTTGTCTGTTGTTGGCCGGTATTTATGCTGAAGGTGAAACTTCAATTACTGAGCCTGCGCCTACGCGCGATCATACTGAGCGTATGTTGACTGGTTTCGGTTATTCCGTCGAGCAGGGCGGTTCAACGGTTAAAGTTAAACCCGGCGGGCATTTACAGGCAACTCATATTGACGTGCCTGCAGACATCTCTTCAGCAACCTTCTTCTTAGTTGCTGCGGCGATCTGTCCGGATTCGGATCTGACGATAGCGCATGTAGGTATCAATCCAACCCGTATCGGTATCATCAATATATTGCGTTTGATGGGTGCGGATTTAACGTTATTGAACGAGCGAGAAGTGGGCGGAGAGCCTGTCGCTGATATTAGGGTACGTTATGCTCCTCTTAAGGGGATTCATGTGCCTGAAGATCAAGTGCCACTGGCAATTGATGAGTTTCCAGCGATTTTTATTGCTGCGGCTTGTGCGGAAGGTACAACGACAGTGACCGGTGCGGAAGAGCTTAGAGTGAAAGAGAGCGATCGTATTCAGGCTATGGTTGATGGTTTGAAAACCTTAGGTGCTGATATTGAAGGCACGCCTGATGGCGCCATTATCAAGGGTAGCAGCTTAGCTGGTGGTGTGGTTGAAAGCCATGACGATCATCGTATAGCTATGGCTTTTACTGTGGCCTCACTTAGAGCAACGGGTGAAATAAGGATTAATGATTGCGCCAATGTGGCGACTTCATTCCCAGGGTTTGTGGAGTTAGCGCAATCTGTGGGAATTAAGGTTGAAAAGGAGGAGGGGTGATGTCTCATCGACAAGTCCCTGTCATTACCGTTGATGGTCCAAGCGGATCAGGTAAAGGAACTATCTGCCAGCTATTGGCGCGAGAATTAGGTTGGGAGCTGCTGGATAGTGGTGCTCTTTATCGTTTGGTTGGTTTAGCTGCTCGTCATCATGGCGTTGAAGTTAATAATGAAGAAGCGTTAGTTGTATTAGCTGCGCATCTGGATGTTCAATTTATCGCACGAGATGATAATAGTGTACAGATTGTTTTAGAGGGTGAAGAGGTTACGGATGCGATTCGTACTGAAGTGGTAGGTAAAGACGCTTCTATAATCGCAGCGATTCCCGCAGTACGTGATGCTTTATTGGAGCGGCAACGTGCTTTTGCTGAATTACCAGGCTTGATTGCTGATGGTCGAGATATGGGGACGGTTGTTTTCCCTGATGCAGCTTTGAAAATATATCTGGATGCCAGTGCCGAAGAGCGCGCGTCTCGCCGGTACAATCAGTTGATAAACAAAGGGCTCGATGCTAGTCTTCAAGCTATATTAGAGGATATTCAAGCACGAGATGATCGTGATATGAATCGTGCTGTTGCTCCTCTTAAGCCTGCGGCAGACGCTGTAATTCTGGATACGACGACAATGTCGATCGAGGAAGTTCTGGCCGCTGTAATGGATGATGCGAGGCATAAAGGGCTTCGCTAACGATCGAATGCGGGATGAAATGGATATGAGCGAGAGCTTTGCTGAGCTATTTGAAGAGAGTCTTCAAGAGTTAGAAATGGCGCCTGGGGCTATAGTCACAGGTACAGTAATTGCTATTGAGGATGACTTTGTCATTGTCAACGCAGGGCTCAAATCTGAAGGTGTCATCCCGCGTAATCAATTTTTGGATGACAGTGGTAAACTGAGTGTTGAGATAGGCTCTGAAGTTAAAGTCGCCTTAGAGTCGATGGAAGATGGGTTTGGTGCAACTCAGCTTTCTCGAGAGAAAGCGAAACGTGCTGAAATCTGGCTTGAGCTTGAAAAGTCTTTCGAAAATGATGAGATCGTCCATGGTCGTATTACAGGCAAAGTTAGAGGTGGTTTCACTGTAGATGTCAACACGATTCATGCTTTTCTGCCCGGTTCGTTAGTAGATGTTCGTCCGTTAAGAGATACAAGTCATCTAGAATCCCAAGAGCTCGAATTTAAACTCGTTAAGCTTGATGTGAAACGAAACAATATTGTTGTTTCTCGTCGAGCAGTTCTTGAAGCGGCTTACAATATTGAGCGTGAAAAGTTACTTGCAAACATGGAAGAAGGGCAAGTCATTAAAGGTATTGTTAAAAACATTACTGATTATGGCGCTTTTATTGATTTAGGCGGAATCGACGGCCTATTACATATTACCGATATCGCTTGGAAGCGTGTTAGACATCCAAGTGAAACATTGACGGTTGGCCAAGAACTCGATGTTAAAGTCCTTCGCTTTGATAAAGAGAAAAGTCGTGTATCTCTTGGTTTAAAGCAGCTGACAGACGATCCGTGGACACAATTGATTTCCAATTATACGGTTGGAGCTCAAGTAAAAGCGCGCGTTACCAATCTGACCGATTACGGTTGTTTTGCTGAAATTGAAAATGGTATCGAAGGACTTATTCATGTTTCAGAGATGGATTGGACAAATAAAAATGTTCATCCATCAAAAATGGTTCAGGTTGGAGACGAAGTCGATGTGATGTTATTAGACATCGATAAAGAGAAGCGCCGTATATCACTGGGCATGAAGCAGTGTAAGAAAAGCCCTTGGTTAGCCTTCTCTGAAACCTATGCTAAAGGTGATCGCCTTAGCGGAAAAATTCGTTCTATTACCGATTTTGGTATATTTATCGGTCTTGATGGTGGTATTGATGGTCTTGTCCATCTTTCTGACATTACATGGGATGAAAACGATAAAGATGCAGTTAAGAGGTACAAGAAAGGGGATGAGGTTGAAGCCGTGGTTCTTTCGGTCGATTCTGAAAGAGAGCGGATTGCCTTGGGGATTAAGCAGTTAGATTCAGATCCTTTTAGAGATTTTACTGCAGATAAAGCAAAAGGCGCCGTTATTAAGGGCAAGGTTTCAGAAATAACAGATAAAGCCTTAGTGGTTACTTTAGCTGATGGAATCAACGCCGCAGTAAAAATTGCTGAAGTTTCCAGAGACAGAATTGAAAACCTCAATGATCACTACAAAGTGGGTGATGAGGTTGAAGCATTAATTACTAATATCGATAGTCGAAACCGTGTTATAGCGCTTTCGATTAAACAGTTAGAAATAAAGCAAGAAAAGAAAGCGCTAGATAACGTTAGTCAGCAAACTGAAACTCGGATATCTGGTCCGACTACAATTGGTGACTTGATCAAAGCACAGATGAATAAAGTCGACTCAGACCCAGAGTGAATTCCGGTTTACGAGAAGATCAAAGGATCGAGGAATATGATATGACTAAATCTGAACTGATAGAAATCCTTGTGGATCGCCATGATCAATTGTCAGTAAAAGATATTGAGCTGTCTGTAAAAACAATGCTTGATCATATGACAGAATCTTTGTCTCAGGGTGATCGCATTGAAATAAGAGGCTTTGGAAGTTTTTCACTGCATTATCGTGCACCAAGAACAGGGCGTAACCCTAAAACGGGTGAATCTGTATCACTGGACGCAAAGTATGTCCCGCACTTTAAGCCAGGTAAGGAGCTTAGAGAGCAAGTAAATGATTCAATTCAAAAATAGTTACTGAGGTTGTTTGACCGTGCGTTTTTTAAAAACCATAGTTTTTGTGTTGCTCTGTTTGGCTGTTCTGCTTATTGGGATTATGTTTACTATCCACAATACGGAAAAAGTTGTAATTGATTTGGTCTTTTTCCAACTGCCAGAAGCCAGCTTGTCGCTGTGGTTAATTGCTACATTTTTGATGGGTGGTTTTATAGGCATAATGTTAAGCGTAATGACTGTTTGGATGTTAAAAACCCGATTAGGTTCCGCTCGCCGTAAAATTGCAACGACTCAGAAAGAGCTAGATCAGCTGAGAGTTTCTAACCTAAAAGATGTCGTTTAATTTAGATACTCTAATTGGCAACTACCTTTTTATAATCCCGTTAGTTGTTGCCATCGCTATTGGCTGGTTTCTTGGTAGAAGAGAGCGCAGAAGTAAAGTCTCATGTCCGCAAACTAGCCTAAGTAGCGAATATTTTACTGGGCTGGATTACCTACTGAATGAAAAAGTGGATGAAGCTATTGAGAGCTTCATCCGTGCTCTTGAAATCAATTCAGATACAATTCCTGCGCATCTCTCCCTCGCTAAGTTATTTCGTCGTAAAGGTGATGTGGATCGTGCTATTCAGATCCATCAGAAGCTACTAGCGCGTCCAGATTTAACGCGATCAGATTTTATGCGTATTCAGATGGCGCTAGCGCGTGATTATTATGCGGTAGGGTTGTTAGATAGGGCAGAAAACTTATTGGAAGAGATCATAAAATCGGGCTCGTCTAAAAGTATTCAACATAATGCCCTACGTTTAGTGATAAAGCTCTATGAGAAAGAGGGCGAATGGGAGCAAGCGCTGAAAGCGGCGCAAAAGCTTGATCCAGAAGAAAGGCGAAGTATTTCCACTGAGTTAGCTCACTATTGCTGTGAATTAGCAGAGCAGGCTATTACAGAGAGAAAACAGGCTTTATCGATCAGTTACTTAAAACGGGCAGAACAGTTTGAAACGGGTAATGTTCGGGTCTGTTTTATGCAAGCTCGTGTAGCAATGGCTGCAGGCCAATGGAAAGTAGCTATCAAGCAACTGAAATCAATCTCCAAGCTAGATAAACTTTTTGTTTCTGAGGCTATTCCGCTTTTAAGTGAATGTTACAGCCACGTAAATGGACAGCGTGAATATACAGAATACTTACGCACCTGTTTAGCTCAAGCTCCTTCAACTACTGTGATTATTGCCTTGGCGGAGCAGATACGTGCTGATCGGGGTATCTATGCTGCAGGTAGCTTTATTACTGAAGAATTAAAACGCCGCCCCTCTATAAAAGGGTTTAATAGTTTAATCGATCTTCATATAGAATACGGTTCTGAAAGTGCAAGGGATAGTCTAACTGTTCTGCGCGGTTTAACCGGTCAACTGGAACTCTCCAAGCCTGTGTACCGATGTAACAGTTGTGGTTTTTCAGGACGTTCACTGCTGTGGCAGTGTCCATCTTGTAAGAGTTGGGGGACAACCAAGCCGATTCAAGGGCTTGAAGGCGAATAACAAATTTAGAGAATACATATGTCAGTAGATAAAAAACGAGTGATCGTTGCGTTAGATTATCCAAATCAACAGCAAGCCTTAGCTATGGCAAAACAGCTTGATCCTCAGCGCTGTCGAGTCAAAGTAGGTAAAGAGCTGTTTACGCGTTGCGGCCCTGCTATTGTTGAAGCACTTCAGACGCAAGGCTTTGAAGTCTTTTTAGATCTTAAGTTTCATGATATTCCAAATACCACAGCCAAAGCGCTTAGAGCGGCGGCAGAGTTAGGTGTTTGGATGGTTAATGTACATGCTTCTGGTGGTCGCAAGATGATGGAAGCTGCCAGAAATGAGCTTGAGCAGGTTAATGGCAGCAATACGCTGTTGATCGCAGTAACTGTTTTGACCAGTATGGAACGTACTGATCTGCAGGAAATCGGGCTAGATATTGATCCGTTAGAGCAGGTAAAACGGTTGGCGTCTTTGACGGAAAAAAGTGGTTTGCATGGCGTGGTTTGTTCTGCTCAAGAAGTACAGCCATTACGCCAAATTATAAGCTCAGATTTTAAATTAGTGACACCAGGGATTAGGCCTGCGGATGCGGAGATAGGCGATCAAAAGCGCATCATGACGCCTTCAAACGCTATTCAAGCGGGAAGTGACTATCTAGTCATAGGACGGCCTATCACTAAGGCTGAATCCCCTATAGAGTCTTTGGCGCGTATAGATGCAGAATTAACACCGTTGATTTAAGCCGTTAAGCAAGCTATAAATAAGGTCTGACTAAGGATAGTCAGACTAATATCGAACTAAAAAGGATTTTACAATGAAATACACTACTCTGAAGAACTCAGTTTTGGGCTCTATTCGTACGCTATTTATAGCCGCCATCTGTACCCTCTCTTTTTCAGTTTTTGCTGCCCCCGTTGATATTAATACAGCTTCGGCAGAGCAAATATCTGAGTCGCTGGTAGGTGTGGGTCCAGCAAAAGCTCAAGCGATTATTGCTTACCGTACAGCTAATGGACCATTTCTGACAGCGGATCAATTGAGCGAAGTGAAAGGGATTGGACCGGCGACAGTAGAGAAAAATCGCGCTTCGATTCTAGTCTCTAAGCCTGAAAATAAGGCGAAGAAATAGCTTTTGTGCCTGCGAATAAGTTCAGTGTGGTGATACATAAAAAGACCATAGTGCATTTGTTCGCAGGCGTTATAGCCAAGCAGCGCCACGTACACCGCTAGAGTCGCCATATTTAGCTTTCACTATGGGGGTTAACGCTTTAGTTGGGATTGTACTAGCCGAGAATATATATTTTATTAATCGGTCAGGGACTTGTTCATAGATCTCATCGATATTCGAAAGCCCACCACCAAGTACGATCACCTCAGGATCAAGAATATTTATAATGGAAGCTAAGGCTTTACTTAGCTGCTCTAAATATAGATTACAGTAGTTTTGGCTCTCTATATCCCCATGCCTTGCTTGTTCCCATATTTGGGTAGTACTGAGTTTTGAATTAGCTGGGAAATGAGATGAAAACCCAGGTCCAGATAGAAAGGTTTCAATACAATCTTGTTTACCGCAGTAACAAATGCGCTCTGGATAATCAGAGTTGTCTAGCCACGGAAGAGGGTTGTGCCCCCACTCGCCACATATCCTATTGGGGCCACTGAGAAGATTCTTATTGATAACAATACCTGCACCTACTCCAGTGCCTAAGATAATACCAAAAACACTTTTGTAGCCTGCGGCACCTCCATCAATAGCTTCAGAAAGTGCAAAGCAATCGGCATCGTTGGCGATATGAATTGGGCGATTTAGTCGTTCTTCTAAATCAGTATCTAATCTTTTATCAATAAGACAGGTTGAGTTGGCGTTTTTGATTAGCCCCGTTGTAGGTGAGAGAGTGCCAGGTATACCAATACCTATATGCTCAGCTCTTTTTTTACAGGCCTGCTCTGCAGTGTTAACTAACATAGTGATGCTATTTAAGGTCGCGTGGTAATCACCTTGAGGTGTTTGAGTGCGCTGGCGGAATAAGGTTTCCCCCTGTTCGCTAATAGCGATGGCCTCTATTTTCGTCCCGCCTAGATCAATCCCAATTTTTATACTCATAACACGTTTTTTATCGGATGCTGTTCATCAGATAGATCTTATAGCACAAAGGCCAGCGTTAATGGTAGAAAGAGCAAACTGCCGATATTGCCTATGAGTACAATGGATGCGACCTGTTCAGGCTCCTGATTGTAGCGTTCGGCGATCATGTAGTTGAGTACCGCCGGAGGGAGCGCGCCAAATACAACTAAATAAGCAAACTGCTCACTGTTAAGTTGCATAAAATATTGGCAGGCTAAGGCTAATAAAATGCCGCTGGCGGGACATAAAATGGCGCTATAAGTCCCTATTCTCCAGTTTTTTAGGTCGACGCTTGTCATGCGAACACCTAATGCAAATAGCATCAGTGGGATCGCAATCTGACCTAACATTTCGATAAACGTTGCAGCCGCTTGAGGAACAGGTAAATCAAAACCACTCCAGACTAAGCCAAGAATCGTGGCTGCAATCATTGGCATCTTTAGCAAGCTGATTAAGCGAGTTTTGTGATCTAAGATGTAGATGCCCACCGTAAAATGCAGCAGGTTTTCCACTAGGAAAAGGACTACAGCGGCGGAGAGAGCATCTTCCCCAAACGCAAGTACCATCAGTGGTATACCTAAATTGCCACTATTACTAAACATATTTGGCGGGATAAAGGTTTTGGGGTGAACCCCTAATAACTTACAGAAAGGGAATAGCAAAATACCGGAGCCAATGACAATGATAGCCGCACAGATAGCGAGATCTTGGAATTGGACTAAATCAAAGGATTCTGCAGAGAGTACAGAGAAAATTAGCGCTGGTACAAATACATCGATATTGACCTGATTAGCTGTGGTCATATCAATTTTATAGCGTCGAGCATAGTAAAACCCCACAGTGACAATCGCCACTAGTGGGAAAACGGTTAGAAATATCCGCTCAAGTAAAAGACTTTGTGTATCCACTGTACTGCTTCCTTCTTAAATATCACTAAGCCTTTTACAGAGCTTTGATGTGCCTTATTCGAAATTTTTACCCGTCGGTACAACCATTACAGGTACTTTGGCGTTACGAATAACTTGCTGGCTGGTATTGCTGTGATGGCCAAAGCGGTTTTCAGCCCCTAAGATAATCATGTCAGCATTGACGGCCGTAGCTGCTTTGACAATTGCATCAGCTTGATTGCCTTCTGCAACTTTGTGCTCAACATCTAATACGACCGGTTCTTCTAAACTCTGTAACTCGTCAATAAAGAACTTTTCTACACGGGCTTTCATGGTTTCATGTATTGCTTCGATTCCTTCATCATGCATTTTCTTGATAACGTCTTCAGTTACATAATGTTGAATCAGAGCGTGGCCCATTTCACCCATAGGTTCAACGACGTGTAGCATAATGATCTTTGCATTGTTGAGATTTGCTTGTTTAACCGCCTGGCGAAAAATTGGACGAGTATGTTTGCCTAAAGAGGTCGCGTAAAGAATCGTATCAATTTGTGGGAGTGCCATCTTCTATATCCTCTATTAAAAGCAGATTATAACGGTTGAACCGAGATCTGTGAGTTTTCGGGATTACTATTATCGTTTACCTGTTTTGGTTGGCTGCAACGATCAAGTAAATAAACAATAGATTTGTAATCAATTCCACTGTGATGGGTTAAGCCAATTTCACAGGTACGGCTAGTTGAATAGCCAGTCGAACATGTTTTTACTTGGTCTTTTAACGTCCGTAAGGACGAGGCGTTTAATTCTGGTGTACTAAAGCCCTTATCACCAGCAAAGCCACAACAAGTGATCTGATCAGGAATCACTACATTGCTTGAGCACTTATTGATAATACGTTTAATCTTGTCAGCTTGTCCCATACGTGTAGCACTACAGGTGATATGCAAAGCAATCTGTTCAGCTGTTGGAGTGACGACTAAGCGATCCAATACAAACTGATCGATAAAGTCGATGCTATCATAGAGCTTAATTTTAGCATCCATATTTTCTTGTAAACGAAGGCTGCAAGGACTTGTGTCAGAATACACAGGAATTCTACCTTGATCAGTACATTCCAATAAAAAGCGTTCGGTCTCATTAGCTTTGTAATCTGCTGCTTCGAACATGCCTTTTGATTGGAAGGGCATACCACAGCATAGATTATCAAGACCTTTAGGGATAATGACTTGGAATCCTGCTTTCCTTAAAAGTTGAAGCGTTTTATCTGCTAGCGGGGTTTGATCTTCTTCACCGCGGGATGGCGCCATAGTACGACTTGCACAGCTCGGTAAATAGACAACCTCAGGACCTGTTTCATTAGCTTTTGGTTGGTATGCCTTCACTTTAGGTGCCGCTTTTGGCATGGAAGGTGTCCACTGCTGAACAAGGCCGCCTGTTATTTTACGTGCGCCACCTGTAACTGCACTCATGGCCTTAGTGCCTATTACTCCGTGCGTTATATCTGCGATTTTAAAAGTAGCACGTGTAGCTGTTGTTAACCCGCCATAGTGTTTAGCTAACCATTGGGCAAGTTGGGTATGATTCTCGTTTTTACGGCTGCGAATAGAGCGGGTAAGATCGCCTGTATTGATGCCAACAGGGCAAGTTGTTGAGCATAAACCGCAAGCTGCACAGGTATCAGTTCCTTGATACTGATACTCTTTTCTTAAAGTTGCCAGCCGTTCAGGATCATCCCCGCTTTTCTCTAAACGAGCAATCTCGCGCCACAGTACTATACGTTGACGTGGTGTTAACGTTAATGCGCGGGATGGGCAGGTAGGCTCACAAAAACCACACTCTATACACTTATCCACAAGTTCATCGGCAGCGGGTAAAGATTTCAAATTCTCTAAATGAACATGATTGTTTTTATTAAGAATAACGCCAGGGTTTAAGATGCTACGAGGATCGAAGAGTTCTTTTAACTCCCACATAAGTCGGTAAGCATCTGCACCCCATTCCATCTCTACATAAGGGGCCATATTACGGCCTGTACCATGCTCAGCTTTAAGTGACCCGTTGTATTTATGTACAACAAGTTTGCATACTTCGTCCATTAACCCGTCATAGCGATCGATCTCATCTTGGGTATCAAAGGACTGGGTAAACACGAAATGTAAATTACCTTCTAAGGCATGACCAAAGATCAGTGCTTCACTATAGTTCCACTTAATAAACAGTTGGTGTAGATCATGAACCGCATCAGCAAGTTGCTCAACGGGGAAGGCTACATCCTCAATAATAACGGTTGTGCCGGTAAGTCTAACGGCGCCCACCGCTGGGAATAAGCCTTTACGTATTGCCCAAAACTGCGCATTAACTGCAGGGTCTGTTGAAAACTCAATAGGCTTAGTTGTTTCCAAGCTAGAGATTGATTCACTGATTTCAGTTACTTGCTGCTGAAGTGTGTCAGCATCTGCTGCGCGGGTTTCAACTAAAAGGGCCGCTGCGTCATTAGGAAGCTCTTTGATAAAAGGTGGCATTCCTGCTTTATTTTCTATAGATCGAAGGCCGGCACGATCCATCAGCTCTACAGCTGAAACGGGTGTTTTCTTGAGTATAGCTACAGCTTCGCAAGTCGTACGTACGGTATTGAAGAAGATGAGCGCAGTGGCTTTATTTTCATGCTCATCCACTGTGTTGTAAGTGATGTTTGAGATAAAGCCCAATGTCCCCTCTGAACCTATCATCAGGTGTTGCAATATATCAATGGGATCTTCGTAATCAACTAATGAATTTAAGGCATAACCTGTCGTATTTTTTAAACGATACTTATGCTCAATACGCTCGCGTAACTCATCATTGGTACGTGTTTGTTGGGCTAAACAATCCAGAGAATCTAGTAGCACATGATGTGAACGGCGAAAACTTTTGATACTTTCTTGGTCAGCAGTATCGAGAACAGAACCATCGGCCAGAACTAAACGCATACTGTTTAGAGTGCGATAGCTATTTTGGGCGGTGCCGCAGCACATACCGCTGGCATTGTTCGCCGCGATACCACCTATTTTAGCGGTGTTGATTGAAGCAGGATCAGGACCGATCTTTTTATTGAGAGGCGCCAAGTATTTATTGGCATTGCCACCAATAACACCCGGTTGAAGTTTGATGGTGCAGCCATCATCGCTGATCTCATAGTTATCCCAGCCATCGCCTAGTTGAACCAGTACGGAATCAGTAATCGCTTGGCCGGATAGACTTGTTCCTGCTGCGCGGAAGGTGACAGGGATGGTGTGCCGATCAGCTAGCTTTACTATTTTAATGATCTCTTCTTCATCACTAGCACGCACGACAATCTGCGGAATTAAACGATAGAAACTAGCATCCGTGCCATAGGCTAGGGTGCGAAGAGGGTCTGTAATCAGGCGCGTATCGGGGATAAACTTCCGAAGTGCATTATAGAAATCCTGATGGCCCTGTTGCATTGTTCATACCTCACTTACTTATGAAGAAAAAAGAGTCTTATTTAAAAAAAGGGGCTCGCTATATCGTTTAAATATAGAGCCCCAGCGCTACTCGTTAGTTATAGGCGATGGTCGGTAACCACAGCACCAGTTGAGGCCAGAAAACCAACACTAATAGGGCAACTAACTGAATGCAGATAAACGGGATCACCCCTTTATAAATATCAGTAATTTTTATATTCGGAGGGCAAACGCCTTTTAAATAGAAGAGGGCGAACCCAACGGGAGGGGTTAAGAACGATGTTTGCAAGGCCATGGCGACGAGCATGACAAACCAAACTAGTTCTGGGTTATCTATGCCCGGTGCTGATATATCGAGCCCGAGAGCTGAGATTACAGGGGCTAATAAGGGCAAGATGATAAGAGTGATCTCAATCCAGTCCAAGAAGAAGCCAAGTAAAAAGATAACACCAAGAATAAAGAAGATAATCCCATAAGGACCAAAAGGCAGGCCGGTTAGGAAGGATTCGATCATCTCGTCGCCGCCTAACTCACGAAGTACAAGAGCGAAACAAGTTGCACCGATAAAAATGGCAAAGATATATGCCGTTGTATTCATTGTGCCGCCAATTACCTCTTTAAGCACAGGAATACTAAAGCGTCTGTTATATATAGCGAGTAACGTAGCGCCAAATGCACCCACACCGGAGGCTTCTGTCGGGGTTGCAATACCCGCAAAGATGGAGCCGAGTACTACGACAATTAAAGCGACTGTAGGCAATACATCTTTTAATACATTGAAAATAATTGCGGGGGTAACGGGTTTAGCATCATCCGGTACAGGCAGGTCTTCAGGTCTTAACTTGCCGCGAATTAAAATGTAGAGGATATAGAACATACCTAGCATAAGGCCGGGAAACAC
Organism: Neptuniibacter marinus; assembly: GCF_965223595.1. Lineage (NCBI taxonomy): Bacteria > Pseudomonadati > Pseudomonadota > Gammaproteobacteria > Oceanospirillales > Oceanospirillaceae > Neptuniibacter > Neptuniibacter marinus. Next base: position 873,745 of record NZ_OZ245004.1, read on the forward strand.
CGCACCCATAAATAGGTCGCCGACCGACAAACCTAATTGATCGGCCATAATTACCAGCATGATACTTGGTGGAATCAAAATACCTAAAGTACCAGCTGAGGCAATTGTGCCTAAAGCGAGAGGCATGTTATAGCCTTGCTTTATCATAGCGGGTAATGACATTACAGCGAGAAGTACGACTGAGGCTCCAATAATACCGGTAGAGGCGGCTAGAATAATACCAATTGCTGTCACGGTAATAGCTAAACCACCATGTACACGTCCAAATAGCTCCTGCATAGACTTCATCAGGCGTTCGGCGATACCTGATTTATCCAGCATTATCCCCATAAATATAAACATGGGGAGTGCGACCAATATCCAGTTTTCCATAATGGTCCATAAGCGATTCACCACCAGTCCAAGGGTGGTGTAATCTAGACCGGTCATAGTATCTAGATTGTTATCTGCAAATTGGCCTAAAAAAGCGAAAGCAATACCTATACCGCCTAAAACCCAGGCAACAGGTATGCCTGTGAAGAGTAGAGCGATGAAAGATAGGAACATCGCGATAACGAGAATCTCATTCGCATCCATCAGTCGTCACCTTTAATTAATAAAGTAATATCTCGAATAAAACGCGAGATAACGGCTAGCCCAAGTAGTCCAAAGCTTAGTGGGATGACGCTTTTTATTAACCAGCGCCATGGTAAGCCAGAAGAAGCTTCTGAGGATTCATTAACACGCCATGCTTCGGCAACAAAATCTAGACTATGTAGAAAAATGACAATAATGAACGGCAGCACAAGCGTAACAATGCTCACTACTTCGATAATGCGTTTTGTGCGAACACGTAAGCGTGCATAAAACAGGTCTACGCGAATATGGGAATTTGTTGTTTGGGCATAAGATAATCCAAACATTACGCCAATAGAATAGAGATGCCATTGCAGCTCTTCTAAAGCGATTAAGCCGCTAGAAAAACCTTTGCGTAAAGTAACTTGGAGTATGATGACCAATACTAGAAGGACATAAGTCCAAGCAATAGTTTGACCTATTCGCTGAATGAATTTATCAATTGCATCAGCGAGTGGTACTCGGGGCAGTGTATCGTTTTCAGTCACTGAAACGTACCTTTTTTGTTCATCATCAAGTCTATGTCGTATCGTGCACATACAACAGAATTGATTTATTTATAGTTATAAAAATATTCTATGGATAGATTAAAGCGCCACACTAGATAGGTTCTTTTCTCTCCAAAGAATAAACAGGGTAGCTTTCGCTACCCTGCTTTCTTCAGAAGCAAGGTTGCTTCCAATGTAATGCCATATTACTTAGTTGCACGAGGCAGGAATGCATTCGCTTCCCAAAGGTCATAACCTTTACGGAATGTACTCAGGTCATCCCAAACTTTTTTGAAGAATGGATCTTCAGCCGATTTTTCAGCAGCGACTTCATCCCATGTGGTTTTGAAGGTGCTTAGCATAGTTTCATTCCAGTAACGGATATGAACGCCATTTTCTTTCGCTTTTTCCATTACAGGGAACTGCATCGCTTCACCTTCAGCGATAGAGTTAGTGATTGAAGCTTTACACGTTGTATCCAGCAGCGCCTGTTGGCCTTTGCTCATGCCGTTCCAAGTGTCTTTGTTAATTAACAGCTCGAAAATAGTGGCTTGTTGGTGCCAGCCAGGGAAGTAGTTGTACTTAACAATTTTGTGGAAGCCTAAACGCTGATCAATAGCCGGTTGAGAGAACTCAGATGCATCGATTGCACCTTTCTCTAATGCGCCAAAGATCTCACCGCCAGGCAGCTGCACTGTACCTACCCCTAATTTCTCCATAACGGACGCGCCTAGGCCGAAGAAACGCATATTCAGACCTTTAAGGTCTTCTGGTTTCTCAATAGGTTTCGCAAACCAGCCTGATGTTTCAGGAGAGATAATTGCACATGGCATTACTTTTACGTTATAGCCTGCAGTGTCATACATCTCTTGGTACAAGGTCATGCCGTTACCGTAGTACAACCATGCCATATATTCGCCAGCTTCAGGACCGAAAGGAACTGCGGAGAAAAGTGCTGCGGCTGGAATTTTACCCTGCCAATAACCTGCTGTTGCGTAACCGGAGTTCACTTTACCTGAAGATACCGCATCTAGAATCTCTTTTGGGCTAACTAGTTTGCTTGGTTCGTAGATCTTCATTCTCATGTTGCCATCGCTTACAAGCTTTAGCTGATTAGCAACCCAAACAATAGGTGTTCCTAAAGCGGGTAGGTGAGAGCCGAAAGCGATAGGAGTTTTAAGAAGTAGTTTATCAGCGGCCTGTACAGGGGCTGATACGCTTGCCACAGCAGCTGTAAGCACGGCAGCGGAGATTAAAGATTTGGCGAACTTTTTCATGTTACATCCTCTAGAGATTTATTTTTTATAGTTAGAGTGTTGTTGCTGGCAGTGATGATTTCCGTAGATGGGAATGTATGCTGCACTGCACTAATCTCAATTGGTATTACCAATTTACCATAAGGGACTTCCTACTGTATTTTTTTTGAGCAGCAGCTGTCAATCTATTTTTTAGTTTTAGCGACTATAGTCTAGATTCATTAAACAATAATAATTCTGTGTATTGCTTGAAATCTGGCGTACGTTTGAACTACTTTTGAGTGGATTTAAAAATAAAAAACAACAGGGCTTGTTTTGCGCCATTGGAATAATTTAGTATTGATATTGGTCATACCAATATTATTTGAGTGGAAAATATGAGTTACAGTCGGGTTAAACAGCCTAAAATTTCTGATGTCATAATGGGGCAAATGGAGACTATGATTCTGGAAGGGATTCTGAAGCCTGGACAGAAATTACCTCCTGAAAGAGAGTTAGCAAAACAGTTTGAAGTATCACGTCCTTCTCTGCGGGAAGCGGTGCAAAAATTAGCAGCTAAGGGACTTTTGATCAGTCGTCAGGGGGGAGGGACCTATGTGTCTGAAGATTTAGGTGGATCTTTTTCCGATCCTCTACTAGAACTATTTAGGACCCATCCTGAAGCTCAGTATGATCTTTTAGAGTTTCGTCATGCATTGGAAGGGGTTGCTGCTTATTACGCTGCTCTGAGAAGCACGCCTGCAGATAAAGAGGCTATTTTGAAAGCCTACGCTGATTTGCAGCATTATCACGACAGCAAAGAGATTCAAAAAGAGGTGTACGCAGATGTTGATTTTCACTTGGTTATAGCGGCCTCGACACACAATATGGTTTTGCTGCATATGATGCGAGCGCTATTTAGTCTGCTTCGTGAGCATATTTGGGATAATTTAAAGAATATTTATCCGCACTCAGAATATCGAGAAAAGATACATGATCAGCATAAAGTTCTTATGGACGCTATTTTGGATGGTGATCCAGAGAAAGCACGCCAAGCGGCTCATCATCATTTAGCCTATGTTGAAGATGCATTACTTGAGGGTGAGCGTGAAAATACACGTTTAGAGAGAGCGTTGCGGCGAGCGAATATTAGCACAGGCTTATAGTTGTACTAAAATTACAAAGTCTTTTGGCTTAGGTTGTCTTTTTTACTACTTAAGCAGTAAGAGTTCTCGATAACTAGATTCTCTATTAATATTTATGTAGTATTACTACAAGATAATTACTATAAGGCTTGTCCTGTGGTCTTTTTGTGCTTTCAAAGGTAAGCGAGGCAGCAGGCAAAAAGCTATAACAACAAAAGGGATCACTTAGATCCCTTATGTACGTTGCGTTAACTTAGAGTGGAGAGGTCAAAGTGCAAGACATTATTGATGACGTTGATCCAATTGAAACACAAGAATGGTTGGATGCGCTTGAATCTGTTGCCAAGAATGATGGTGATGATCGCGCAAAATATATTTTAAGAAAGCTAGGTGAAAAAGCGAATGACATAGGTGTTGATTCCTCCTGTGTGTTGACAACGCCTTACCGCAATACAATTTCGGTGAAAGATGAGGCACGTATGCCTGGCGATCTATTTATGGAACGCCGCATCCGCTCATTTATCCGTTGGAACGCAATGGCAATGGTTATGCGTGCTAACGATAATGATGATGGCCTAGGTGGTCATATCTCCTCTTTCTCCTCCTCTGCAACACTTTACGATATCGGTTTTAACTATTTTTTCCGTGGAAATGAAGGTCAGGAATCTGACATGGTCTTTTTCCAAGGGCATATCTCTCCCGGTATCTACTCACGTGCTTACTTAGAAGGGCGTCTATCTGAAGAGCAGATGGATAACTACCGTCGTGAAGTTGATGGTCATGGTCTTTCTTCTTACCCTCATCCATGGTTAATGCCTGATTTTTGGCAGTTCCCAACGGTATCTATGGGTCTAGGTCCAATTCAAGCAATCTATCAAGCACATGTTATGCGCTACCTATCGGCACGTGATCTAATTGATCGCGGCGATCGCAAAGTATGGGCGTTCTTGGGTGATGGCGAGTGTGACGAGCCAGAATCTCTTGGTGCTATCTCTCTTGCGGGTCGTGAAGGGTTAGAAAATCTTATTTTTGTTGTGAACTGTAACTTGCAGCGCCTTGATGGGCCTGTACGTGGTAACGGTAAGATTGTTCAAGAGCTTGAAGGTATCTTCCACGGCGCAGGCTGGAATGTTATTAAGTGTCTTTGGGGTCGTCATTGGGACGCTCTTTTTGAGAAAGATACAAAAGGCTTACTGCAGAAACGCTTTGATGAAGTATGCGACGGTGAGTTGCAAAACTACAAAGCGAACGGCGGTGCTTACACTCGTGAGCACTTCTTTGGTAAATATCCAGAGCTTCTTGAATTAGTCGCAGATCTATCTGATGACGACATCATGAACCTGAACCGTGGTGGTCATGACCCTTATAAAGTATTTGCTGCTTATAATGAAGCGGTCAATCACAAAGGTCAGCCAACGGTTATTCTGGCGCAGACTGTAAAAGGTTACGGCACAGGTAAATCAGGCCAAGCGAAAAACGATACTCACTCCTTGAAGAAAGTGGCTATCGATGACCTAAAAGATTTCCGTGATCGTTTTAACATTCCGTTGACAGATGAGCAGTTGAAGGACGTTCCTTACTATCGTCCAGCCCCTGATTCACCTGAAATGAAATACATGTTCGAACGCCGTGAAAGCTTAGGTGGTTTCTACCCAGTACGTCGTACTGAATTTGAAAAACTAGAAACACCACCATTAACAGACTTTGAAGGTCAGTTAAAAGACAGCGGTAAACGTACAGCTTCCACCCAAATGGTACTTAACCGTGTAATGAGTACACTGGTTAAAGACAAAAAAATGGGTGAACGTGTTGTACCTATTGTGCCTGATGAAGCACGTACATTTGGTATGGAAGGCATGTTCCGTCAGTTGGGTATCTATACATCTGCTGGGCAACGTTATGTGCCACATGACTCTGATCAGATCATGTTTTATAAAGAATCTAAAACAGGTCAGATCTTAGAAGAAGGTATCAATGAGGCGGGTGCTATGTCTGCGTGGATGGCTGCGGCTACCTCTTACGCAAACAATAACTGCACAATGGTTCCATTCTATATCTACTACTCAATGTTTGGTTTCCAGCGTGTTATGGACTTGGCATGGGCAGCGGGCGATATGCAGGCACGTGGCTTCTTGATCGGTGCTACTTCAGGCCGTACAACGCTAAACGGTGAAGGTCTACAGCATCAGGATGGTCACAGCCACCTAATGGCACAGATGATTCCAAACTGTAAATCTTACGATCCTACATACGGCTATGAACTGGCTGTTATTGTTCAGGACGGTATGCGTCGGATGTACCAGGAGCAGGAAAACCGCTTCTACTACATCACAACTATGAACGAAAACTACCACCACCCGGCCATGCCGCACGGTGCCGAAGAAGGCATTATTAAAGGTATGTACCTTCTTAAAGAGGGTAAAGACGCAGACAAACGCGTTCAGCTAATGGGTTGTGGCACGATCTTACGTGAAGTTGAAGCGGCGGCCGATATTCTGCGTGATGATTACGGTATCGAATCGGATATTTGGAGCACGACCTCTATCAATGAGTTGCGCCGCGAAGCAATGTCCGTTGCGCGTTGGAATATGCTAAATCCAGAATCTGAGCCTCAAAAAGCTTATGTGACTGAATGTATTGAAAGCCGAGGTGAAGGTCCGGTTATCGCATCGACTGACTATATGCGTAGTTATGCAGATCAGCTACGTGAATACATTCCACGTAACTTTAAAGTACTAGGGACTGATGGTTTTGGTCGTTCAGATACGCGTACTAAACTGCGTGAATTCTTTGAAGTTAACCGCTATTACGTTGTTGTTGCAGCGCTAAAAGCACTTCAAGAAGAGGGCAAGGTTGAAGGCGCTGAAGTCGCTAAAGCCATGCAGAAGTTCAACATTAACCCGGCTAAACCGGCACCGTGGACTGTTTAAGTCTACGTTGAACTTCTAACGGCTTAGAACTGGAGGATTTATCGTGAGTATTATCACAATTACAGTTCCTGACTTATCAGGCTCAACTGATGTTGATGTAGTCGAAGTGCTAGTTAGCGCTGGTGACACTATTAGCGAAGGCGACAGCTTGATTGTTCTGGAAACAGACAAAGCGTCAATGGAAGTACCCTCTACCCATAGTGGTACCGTGGTTTCCGTAAAAATTAATGTTGATGATCAGGTTAATGAAGGTGATGTCCTTCTTGATCTGGATACAGGTGTATCTGCGGAAGCAGCGCCTGTTGAAGTTGCTGAAGCGCCAGCGCCTGTTGAGTCAGCTCCGGCACCTGTCAGTCAGCCTGTGGCTGCAACAGCGAGTGTGGTTGAAGGGATCTTAATCCCTGACCTGTCAGGTGCAACAGATGTAGATGTTGTCGAAGTCTTAGTTAAAGATGGAGACAGTGTTGAAGAAGGCGATAGCCTGCTCGTACTAGAAACCGATAAAGCATCGATGGAAGTACCCGCACCTAAAGCTGGTGTGGTTGTTTCTATGAAGATCAAAGAAGGCGATACGGTCAACGAAGGTGATGTGCTGGCGGATCTTAGTGTAGGCGGCCAGCCTCAGGCTGAGGCGCCTCAGGCAGAAACGTCTCAGGCCGCAGTTGCGCCTGCTCCGCAAGCAGCCCCTGCTCCTGTAGCAGGTGGCAAAGAGAATGTACTGGTTCCTGATCTATCCGGCGCTACTGATGTAGATGTTGTTGAAGTCCTTGTTAAGGATGGTGACACCGTCGCAGAAGGTGACAGCCTTATCGTATTAGAAACCGATAAAGCATCAATGGAAGTACCTGCACCTAAAGGCGGTGTTGTTATCTCCATGAAGATCAAAGATGGCGATACGGTTAATGAAGGCGATTTGCTACTTGAATTAGAAGTTGCAGGTTCTGCTGCTCCGGCACCCGCCGCTGCACCAGCACCAACGGCTTCTGCGCCAGCGGCCTCTGCTCCAGCAAAAGCGGCTCCGGCTCCAGCTCCAGCATCGACGACTAATCTAAATACCGCTGAACTAGAGAAGAAAAACAAATCTGTACATGCAGGTCCATCGGTGCGTGCAATCGCCCGTGAATTTGGTGTAGAGCTGTCTTTAGTTTCAGGTACAGGACGTCGCGGTCGTGTCTTAAAAGAAGATGTCCAAGCTTATGTTAAGAGCGCGCTGAAACAGTTAGCTGAAAAACCGAAAGGTGGTGCAGTTACAGGTGGTTCAGGTATTCCTGCAATCCCTGAAATTGATTTCAGTAAGTTTGGTGAAGTTGAAGTAGAGAAGCTTAGCAAAATAGCTAAGATCACTCGCGACAACATGAGCCGCTGCTGGTTGAATATCCCGCATGTTACACAGTTCGACAAAGCGGATATCACTGACCTAGAAGCGTTCCGTAAAGAGATGAAGGATGAAGCGGCTAAATCAGGTGTGCGTTTAACGCCACTGCCGTTCATGCTAAAAGCGATCGCTATGGCGCTTAAAGCCCATCCTAAGTTCAACGCATCACTACATGCTGACGGCGAACATATTGTTTATAAAAAATATGTAAACATCGGGATGGCAGTGGATACACCAAATGGTTTGATGGTTCCAGTGATTAAAGATGCAGATAAGAAGAGCATCTACGAACTATCAACTGAAGCGATTGAGCTAGCAGGTAAAGCTAAAGATCGTAAGCTAAAACCCGCAGAGATGCAGGGTGCATGCTTCACTATCTCAAGCTTAGGTGGCATTGGTGGTACAGGCTTTACACCAATTGTTAACGCGCCTGAAGTAGCGATATTGGGTGTTTCTAAAGCGGATATCGAACCCCGTTGGAACGGTAAAGAGTTTGAACCACGTAAGATGCTGCCATTGTGCTTATCTTACGATCACCGTGCAATCAACGGCGGCGATGCAGGTAAATTCCTTACTTACCTAAACAGCTTACTTAGCGACATTCGTCGACTGGTTTTATAATCAGCGACTAAATCAATTTACCAATCCCTTGGCTCAACGCCTCTTCGGAGGCGCTTTTTTTCAAGGGGGTAGATACCGAACGGCGATTCTGTGCAGGAAGTCGCCGTTTTTTTATGCTTATAAAGCATCAAATCCTTCGGCCAATATGCTTCCTTGTTGGAGCTCACCTTTATGCCCGGAACGGGTGCCAGAGCGAAGAGTTACGCTAGAAACTACAACCCTTCGGCCAGGGGCTGGCCTCCTACAGATGCACTTGTAGGCGCTCACCTTTATGCCCGGAACGGGTGCTAGCGCGAAGCATCGTGCCACAACCACATCTTGTAGGCGCTCACCAGAACGAAGAATTACGCTTCACCCTTAAAATATTCTATACTCCAAAAAATAAGGGTTTACCTTGTCTTCACAATTACAAACAACGCATAACGTCACAAGGATGTGGACATGCAAAAAGCCAATGCTCAATCATTGCGGGTCGGGCGCTATTCGCAACCAAATCAGATCTACCACCTCACATTAACTTGCGCTAATCGGCGTCCAGTTTTCTCTGACCCCTATCTCGCAAAGCACGCGGTACACTCCATTAAACGTTTAACACAAGAGGCAACCACCATCGCCTTCGTCATAATGCCAGACCATATTCATTGGCTAATGCAATTAAACGACCGGAAAAAGTTGTCTGACACCGTGCGCCTTTTAAAAGTTTTTATAACCCATAAGGCAGGTAAAATTTGGCAAAAAGGCTTTTATGATCATGCGCTGCGAAAGGAAGAAGATATAAAAAATATCGCTAGATATATCATTCTCAATCCCGTGAGGGCCGGTATCGTAAAGACCATAAGAGAATATCCATGGTGGGATTGCATCTACTTGTAGGCGCGCCGGGAATGGGTGCCAAAGCGAAGAATTACGCGCCATACCCAACCAAAACCACAAATCCCGTGTAGGAGCTCACCCTGTGAGCGAAGAATTACGCGGGGAACCAAATCAAATCCCAAACCCCTTCGGCCAGAGGCTGGCCTCCTACATGGCCTTTGGGCCAATGAATTACTCGACATACCCAGCCAAAACCACAAATCCCGTGTAGGAGCTCACCCTGTGAGCGAAGAACTACGCGCGAAACTCAATTCAAACCACAACTTGTTCGGCCAGACACCCGTTCCGGGCATAAAGGTTGGCCTCCTACCTGGGCCCCGAGCGAATGCATTACGCTTCCTGCCCCATAAAACACCAGACGCTTCAATCAGAGGTTTATCTCCATAGGAGCGCTTATCGCTGTCATATAAGCGCAATGATTTTGAAATAATTATTTCACTCATTCTAGGTATACATATGGGGTAATTGATGAAGATGGAAGAGTGATAGATGAAGGTTACGGTTTTTGGGGTAGGTTATGTTGGTTTGGTTCAGGCTGCGGTTTTGGCTGATTTTGGTCATGATGTGGTATGTGTCGATGTTGATCAACATAAAATAGATAATCTAAAAAATGGAATCATTCCAATTTACGAGCCGGGTTTAACAGCCATTGTCGAAAGGAATTATGCTGAAGGTCGTTTGTGCTTTACAACAGATGCGGTGGAAGGGATTAATCATGCTGAGATTCAATTTATTGCTGTAGGAACTCCGCCAGATGAAGATGGAGCCGCGGATCTCCAATATGTTTTATCGGTTGCCGAAACTATAGCAGCACATATGACTTCGAAAAAAATTATTGTTGATAAGTCCACTGTGCCTGTTGGAACGGCAGATAAGGTATCTGCTCAAGTAGCCGAGGTCTTGGCTGCACGTGGAGAGGTGATAGAGCATCATGTTGTATCAAATCCAGAATTTCTGAAAGAAGGAGCTGCGGTTAATGATTGCATGCGTCCTGATCGTATAATTATTGGTACTGCAAGTGAGCATGTAAAAACTGAGATGAGAGAGCTATACGCTCCCTGTAACCGTAACCATGACCGCATACTTTTTATGGATGTTCGTAGCGCAGAGTTAACCAAATATGCGGCTAATTGTATGCTAGCAACCAAAATTAGTTTCATGAACGAGATATCCCGCCTTGCTGAATACCTTGGTGCTGATATAGAAAATGTGCGTCGAGGAATTGGATCGGATGAGCGAATTGGCTATCACTTTATCTATGCTGGGTGTGGATATGGAGGTTCATGTTTCCCGAAAGATGTACAGGCGTTAGTGCATACTGCTGATAGTATTAATTACGATGCTCAGCTTCTAAAATCAGTCGAAGCGGTAAACTATCGTCAGAAAGAGGTCTTGTTTGATCGAATTGATCGTTATTTTGCGGGCGATTTGTCAGGTAAAACAATAGCGCTTTGGGGGTTGTCTTTTAAGCCTAAGACCGATGATATGCGGGAAGCTACCAGCCGCGTTCTTATGAAATCGCTGTGGGATAAAGGGGCAAAAGTTCGTGCGTATGATCCTGAAGCGATGGAGGAAGCTCAGCGAATTTATGGATGCAGAGAAGATCTAGAATTAGTGGGAACTAAAGAAAGTGCACTACAAGGCGCAGATGTTCTTGTTATTTGTACTGAATGGAAAGCTTTTTGGGCTCCAGATTTTGAGTTAATTAAAGAAACTTTGCGTCAGCCAGTTATTTTTGATGGACGAAACCTTTACGACCCGCAGCAAGTGGAACGTTATGGACTAGCCTATTACGGTATTGGTCGAGGGCGGAGTGTTCTTGCGAAGTAAGATTTTTTCGATTTTTGTGGAGATTAAACTTTTGTGCCTTATAGAACATCAGAGCGAAAAATAACGCCCTGGCCAGTACTTTCCTAACAGGTGCTGGTCTTCTGTATTTTACAAAAAGGTGTCTTTAAACCAACTCCATACGCCGAATGAAAAACCTGGAATAAGATCTATTCCTGCCGCGGACTTTACTAAATAAAGCACCAGTAAGCCTAATATGGTTGAAAAAATTAAGAATAAAAATATAAAAAAGGTTTTTATAATTAAAGAAACTCGCCTTTCACTACGGCTGAGCGAACGTTGGTTACGGCCCATTAAAAACACAAAATAATAGCGCCATGACCAAAGATTGACGGTGCCGCGTAGATCTATTGGATGTTTTCCCCATTTGCGCGCACCAAAAGCAACTTTCAGAGCAGCAATCTGTTCATCGGTGAAGCTATTTTGCATTTCGCTAGGGAGGCGTTGCATTAAGCCATTTTCAAACCAATCTTTCTTTTTTGGTTCTGTATCCATAATACATCGTCCTGAAAAGTCCAAATAAACCACAACCCCTTTCGGCCAAAGGTTGGCCTCCTACATGCACGTCCTGTGTAGGAGCTCACCTGTAGGAGCCCGGCCTTTATGCCCGGAACGGGTGCCCCGGGCGAATGAAATACGCACCAAACCCAATTCAAACCACAAACCCTTTCGGCCAAAGGTTGGCCTCCTACATTTTTCGTTTGTTCTTTTTAAATACGGATATCCATGTAAAAGCTAATATCACCATAAAGGTTAAAGCGTTGGCAGGCATCTGGAGATTGAAATCAACGGTAGCGTGAATCAGCATAGCAATAATCGACATAGATGAGCCAAAAGCAATACCTCTGAGCAGCTTGTCCCGTCGTTTATATTGCGCATAGAGCCCAGCACCTAAGCTAATTAATAGTACCAAACCTAAGGGAAGCGTACCTAATAAACCAAACTCGGAGCTAAACTCTAGGTAATCATTATGTGTATTTACATAAAATCCCCGTCCAACGTCTTCGGTTCTATGTTCGGGAAAAGCTGTATAGAATGTTCCAGCTCCTGTGCCTGTTAATAGTTGGGGTTGCATGAGATCAATCGTGGCTTTAGCGACTTCATCGCGTGACTCTTTTTCTATACTTGTATTTTGAAGTCTATCGGCAACTTCTTGTACACCAAAGAAAGTGCCTACAACAAAAATGTCTAAAATAAGTAAGCTACTTAGTAAAATTACCATGCTTCGAGTAGCTTTGCGGCGCAGAATTAAACCTAGTACTCCCATAATCATTAAACTAGCAAAAAATGATGTGTTCCCCATTCGGGAGTGAGTCATTACTAACCCAGAAACAATTATTAATAAAGCGACCCTTAAAATTATTTTTTTACTTAATAATGCGGTGAGCCAGCGACGGCTACGTTCTCGCCAGTTATATGATCCTTCATCTTTTAATGTAGATATCATCAAGCCGATGCCCAGAGATACGCACATGACTAAGTAACCGGCTTGGCTATTACGGTTAATAAAAGTACCCGTGGAAACCCCTTGATAACTCTCTTTAGGAATAAGAAACGAAAATTCAAAGCCAGTAAAGGTCATTAAACTGCCATAAACGGCTTGAAAGAGTGCTGATCCCACTAATATATAGCCGGTGAGCAAAATCCTAGAACGGCTTCGAACAAACTGTAAGGTCAAACAAAACATCGCCACTAGGCACCAACCCAAAACAGCATCATGCAAGCTGTCTGTGGGTGATATAGAGAGATTAAGAGCAGGAACTGCTTGCAAACTTATCCACATAACTCCCATAGAAAGGAGGCCAATAATAGGGAGTGATTTTTTTAACGGTGTCGATGGGATTGAGTAGCCCTTTAACTGCTGATAAAGGGTGGAAATAGACAATAACAGCACTAAGTCGCACAACAGGGATAGGGACCACAGTCGGTTACTGGCTAAAGGTAAAGGTGCCCAGATTAAAATACCTAAAAAGAAATAAAACAACGTGCGATCAGATGATCTATCCATAAATCAAAAGCCAACATATAAATTTCTGAGAATAAGAGGCGCGTTTACCCAATAGGTATTGCAGTAAAAAATGCTAAGTTTTTTGTAATTCTCAATAAAAAAGCGCCCAGAAGGCGCTTCTTTGTCGAATGAATACTTAGGTTGGGCTTGGGTTTCCGCCGCCGCCACTACCCGCATTATTTCCAAATGGGGGAGGTGATACAGTTGTACCTGTTTGGCCTGGAATAGCGTTCGGGCCTGTAGCTGTTGGTCCGCCAGCAGCTGTTGCAGCTGCAACATCTGTAGGATCTGCGCCCGCTAAAATGGCAGCCTGAGTAACAGCTTCAGGATTGGCACCGGCTTTAATAGCAGCTTCGACAACTGTTATAGCATCTAAGCCGCTTTCTATCCCAGCCGTGACAAAGCTATCTAATAGCTCTACATCGATCGCAGCGACATCAAACATCAGTGCTTCTATATCTATTACTGTGCAGTTGCCAGCGTCTGGAGTAATGCAGTGGCTCAGAGCGTTCGATAAGACATCTACTGTAGATAAATTTGAAGATAAATCCTCAGATATATTTGCATGCGCGTTGGTAAAAGCGAACATCCCAGCGCATGTTAATGCTAATAGTGTGCGGCGCATCATAACACTCCGTGTTTGTTTGACGAATATAGTCTGATTATATCACTGGGCTTTCATATAGACAAACTATGAATGCGATCTATTACACGCACTAAATATGCGTCTTTTTCCAGGGGGCCGAGCTTCAAATATATTTGAAAAACAGTTAATTAAAACGAATAATTCAAAAAAATATCATAATCTAAGACTAAAATATCATTTTATTTTGCATTGCAGCAAAATTGCGTTGCTGAATGGATAGGGAATACATAGAATAGTAAATTGCTGTGGGTGTGGGGAATGGTAGATGATAAGGAATTTTAGATGACCGTTAGTAATTTAGATACGGGTACACAGACCGCTATTCGTCGGCAAAAGCGGTTGTTAAAAAATCATGAGTCACTTACTTCGTTATTTCAGTTGGCTGCAGATGTATTTGTTGCAGCTACGCTTTTATTTCTGCTTACCTGGATTAAATTAGAAAGTTTCCCACCTGCATATCGAGTCTTAACGGTAATAGCCGCATTTAGTTTATGGTTTATTTATAGCTCTAGAGGCGTATACCGTCAGTCATCAAGTTGTCTGCGAGGCTGTATTCGGTTATCTGGAGCATGGGGCATATTAATGCTTCTATTATTATTAATTGGTTTTGTTACAAAAACCTCTGAGATTTTTTCTCGTGAGATTCTTTTAATATGGGCTGTGTCCGTTTTAATATTTCAAAATATCTCCTTCTGCATCGTTAGCTATTTATCAAAAAAGTATAAAGAAAGCTTTGGGCATCACCTCCCTGTAATTATTGTTGGTACAGGTTCGGTTGCCCAGCATCTAGTAAGTAGCCTTAATAAAAATCGCTGGTTGCCTGATAAAGTTATAGGGTGCGTTAGAAGCTTAGACAATGATGACACCGTGTCAGTTGCTAATGTGGATGTACTCGGTGGCTTGGAAAGTATAAGAGAGCTGATCAAAAAACATGATATTCGTCGGATTTATATAGCCCTGCCGATGAGAGCTTCGGAGCAAATCGAAGGCGTAAATATCGATCTACTCGATGAGAATGTCGATGTTATTTGGGCTCCCGATATTTTTGCACTTAATCTTTTAAATCATTCTGTTAGAGAAGTAGCCGGTGTGCCGTTGATCTCTCTGAATGAAAGTCCTCTAACATCGTCAAAAGCATCAATGGTTCTGAAAGATGTCATGGACCGTACAATTGCAGCTGTTGCGCTGTGCATGCTGGCTCCACTAATGCTATGGGTTGCTTACAAAGTTAAGCGTTCTTCCCCAGGGCCTGTGTTTTTCAAACAGGATCGTCATGGTTGGGATGGGAAAGTCATAAAGGTTTGGAAGTTTCGTAGTATGAAACTGCATGATGAGGCTCATGGCGAAGTTCAGCAAGCCACCAAAGAAGACCCCCGTATCACCGATATTGGCCGTCTAATTCGTCGTACTTCTATAGATGAGCTTCCACAGCTTATAAATGTATTACAGGGCAGTATGTCGCTTGTCGGGCCAAGGCCACATGCCGTAGCTCATAATAATTACTACTCAGACAAAATTAACGCTTACCTTGCACGGCATCGAATTAAGCCTGGTATGACTGGGCTCGCTCAGATTAATGGGTACCGAGGTGAGACAGAAACTATCGATAAAATGGAAAAACGTGTTGAGTATGATTTGTCGTACATTAATAACTGGTCACTATTTTTAGATGTAAAAATATTGATTAAAACTCCTATCTCTCTATTTTCTAAAGAAATTTATTAAAATGAAAAATATTAATAGCGTTATTGTCTTTGGTGGATCTGGTTTTATAGGTACCCATCTAATTAGGGAATTGGTCCGACATAACATTAATGTTTTGTCTATAGATCTTAAGGAACCTAGAGAAAGGTTGGAAAATGTTGAGTATCGAATAGGTGATGTTCGGAACCTTAAAGAGCTTAATGTGACTGCCAGTTATGATGTTATATATAACTTTGCGGCTATTCATACAACTCCGGGCCATGAAGATATTGAATATTTTGATACTAATGTATTTGGTGCACTTGAAGTCACGAATTTAGCTAGACGCCTTAATTGTCAGGAGATCGTTTTCACAAGTTCGATCTCGCCTTATGGCCCTGGCGAAGATGAAAAGTCAGAAGGGACAGTTCCTGCGCCAACTTCCGCTTATGGTTATTCTAAGCTGCAAGCTGAAGAGGTTCATCGTCAATGGTATCAAGAAAACCCCCAACGTAAGCTAACAATTGTCAGGCCTGCTGTTGTATTTGGTCCAGGGGAAGGGGGTAACTTTACTCGGTTAGCAACGATGTTGCGGAAAGGCTTTTTTGTATATCCAGGCCGTAAGGACACTATTAAAGGAGCTATTTACGTAAAAGAGCTGCTTAATGCGATAGAGTTTGCCCGTAATCATGATAGCCATTATGTATTATTTAATGGTTGTTTTTCAGAAAAATACACAATTGAAAATATAGTGAATGTTTTTATTGAGGATCACTTTCCACAAGCTAAAGTGTTTATGGTGCCAAGATGGTGCTTAATGTCTATAGCAAAACTATGTCGCATTTTTAACTTCTTAAATATAGGTATTGATCCTCAGCGTGTGTTGAAATTAGTACAATCTACGAATATCAAGCCCGCATGGCTTGAAGAGAATAGATACCAATATAAATATGACTTAAAAAAAGCACTTGCTGATTGGGCTTCTGAGTCAGATTTTAGATAAAGATTAGGGTTTATATGAGTAACGGAATATCATATCGCCCTGATATAGACGGGCTAAGGGCAGTCTCTGTACTTGCAGTTATCTTTTATCACTTAGGTTTCGGCTTTGTCGCCGGAGGCTATCTTGGTGTAGATGTCTTTTTTGTTATATCTGGCTACGTTATAACTCTAAGCGTCATGAGTATGCTGGAAAAGGGTCAGTTTTCGATTTTAGAGTTTTATAACAGAAGGATTAAAAGGATTTTTCCTGCGTTAGCCTTTATGTTGTTACTAACGTGGGTCGGTGCTTATTTTATATTGCTGCCAGACTCTTTTGTTGATTACTCAAAAAGTTTAGCTTCAGCCTCAGCTTTTGCCTCTAATATCTACTTCTGGCAATCAATAAATTACTTTAATGCCGCTTCGGATATGAAGCCTCTTCTGCATACATGGTCATTATCAGTAGAAGAACAGTATTATATTTTTATGCCTGTATTTCTGTTGATTATGTATCGTTTTTTTAGCAGTAAATTCTTGCCTGTTCTAGCTGTTCTTATCACGCTGAGTTTTGTGCTGAGTTGTATATCCTTAACAAAAGCGCCTACAGCAAATTTTTATCTACTGCCAACAAGAGCTTGGGAGCTTTTGCTAGGTGCATTTGTGGCTTTTATACCTCAAAAACAGTTTTTAAAATCCTTTGTGCTTAAGTTGCTTGGCATAATAGGTGCGATGCTAATTGTTGTGCCTATCCTATTTTATAACCATAATTTAGCATTTCCGGCTTATGGTGCATTAGCGCCTTGTGTAGGAGCTGCGCTAATTATCTGGGTAGGCAGTCAGCATAATTTAGGGATTACAAGAGGGGTTAATCATCTTCTCGGTGCCAAACCGTTGGTGTTTATTGGTTTAATATCCTTTTCGCTGTACTTGATGCATTGGCCATTGATTGTGTTTTTTAAATACTATCGGCTTGATGTTCTGACGACGACTGATATAGCAATTATTTTAGTATCTACATTCATATTATCGCTTTTCTCTTGGCAGTTTATCGAAAAACCATTTCGTTATAGTAAAAAGATCACACGTACAGGGGTGATTAGTGGAGGTGTTCTTTGCTTTGTCTTTGTTGGGGCTATTGGTCTCTTTGGGGTTTATAGCAAAGGGTTTGAACAAAGGTTTCCAGATTATACTGTCGAAACAAAATTTACTGAGAAGTCATCCCGTGTAGGTAACTGCTTTTTCCTTAATGCTAAAAACTATACAAAATGGAATGCTGATAACTGTAAAGTGGCAGAGGAAAGTGGAGATAATAAGAATAAAGTTTTACTTTGGGGAGACTCATTTGCCAATCATTACGTTCCAGGCTTTATTGAGCATAAAGATGCATTGATGTTCGATCTGTATCAGTACACATCTGCGGGTTGTCCGCCCATACTCTCTTTCACTTCTATGGCTTTACCCCAATGTGATGAATTCAATAAGAATGCTATTGAGGTTATTAAAAAGCTCGATATCAATTTTGTGATTATTTCTGCGAAATGGACTGACTATAAAAGCAGAGGATTATCTGGAATATTAAGTACGATCAAAGTATTGGATGAGCTTAATGTTTCTTACCTAGTTATTGGGCAATCCCCCCAATATGTTATTGATGTTAATGCATTGAGCTATTTTAAACATCGTGGTGAGGCCGAAGGGCGTTGGCCTATAGCTTTTGATCGAATAATCAATGATGAGCTAAGTTCCTATATTCCTGAAAAACGTTTTATTGATCCACTGAATCAGCTTTGTATTGAAGGTAAATGCTTATATAAAAATAATGGCCGGCTTATGCATTCGGATTATGGGCATTTTTCTCAGTATGGTTCAGCCTTTATTATTCAGTCACTGATTGAACGATTGAATTCAATTGTTCCTAATAATTAAGGTGCTGATATGATAGATAAAGCAACGTTAAGGCAAAAAAAACAGACTGATAAAGTTGACTATATTTTTGTCTTTACCCTCTTTGTTTTTTTGACTGGGGCTGGTCTATTCGGTTTTTTTTCTACCTTGATGTTTCTTATTGTAGGTGGGTTTTATGTGGTTTTAAATTTCAAATATGCATTGGCTGCTTATAAAAATAACTGGTTTATTTTTATGTTTGGTTTAGTAGGTGTATTATCGGTTTTTTGGGCAGAGTATCCTCTAGCCGCTTTGCGAACAGCTATCCAGTACTTACTTACCGTGGGTATATTTATTGTCATTATCTACTGTGTACATATTGATGTGCTCTTTAAGGCCATTAGTATGGCGATGCTTGCGGTGATGGTGTTTAATAATTTCTCATCACAAACTGTAGAGATAGCGTTTACAGGAGAGATAGTAAAAGTAGGTTACTTTGGCAGTAAAAATAATATGGCTATGGTCGCTAGTTTTGCTTTTTTGTCCGGTTTAGGAGCTTTTTTTTGTGATAGGTCTTCATTGTTATCTCGTTTTTTAGCTGTTGTGTGTATAGTGTTAGCTTTAGCTACATTTTTACAGTCCCGCTCATTAGGGAGTACTATATCATTAGTTTTTGTTCTGATTTTTTCTTGCTGTTTGTTCTTCTATTCACAGACACGACTATTAAATTTTACTAAATTAAATATAAATTTAATTGTTACTTTTTTTCTTGTTTTTTTTGTTTTTTTTGTGGTGGTTTTATTTGACTATTCTGTATATGAGTCTTTTATGTATAGTCTCGGTAAAGATCCTACAATAACAGGGCGTACTGATATATGGGCAATTGGATTTGAATCAATAGCGGCTCATCCTATTTTAGGTGTAGGACAATCTTCATATTGGAACTTGAATAACATTGGTGCGCTGGATATATGGGAACTGGCTCATAAAGAGGAGGGCGCACCCTTTGGTTTTCATAATCAGTATATACATACTTATGTAGAGCTTGGTTTATTTGGTTTTTTAGCGGTATCTTTAGTTTTTATAAAATTGTTTATTGCTACAAATAGACTTATTTTAAAAGAAATGAGAGCTATCGATATCGTTGTTATGAGCTTTTTTTTAGTGATTTTCTTAAAGTCATTTTTCGAGACAGTGGGATTTGCCCCTTTTTCATTGTCTACTTTTTTCTTATGTTTATCTTGGGTGCATATGAGGCGAGCCTCTTTCTATGATAAACCTGCTAGCATTAAATTACGGTTAAATTAGGTTGATATGAAAGTTTTGTATTTTGTACATGATTTATATGATGCAGCAGTTAAGAAGCGAGTATTAATGCTTCAAGCTGGCGGTGCCGATGTTGTGCTGGTTGGGTTTTATCGTAGCTCGGTCGCGCCTACTCATATAGGTTCAGCTAAAGTAATACCTCTTGCAAGAACTTACGATGCTTCATTTTTACACCGCTTAAAAAGTGTCTTTTATGCTCTTTTTTTCTCATCTCACTATATGCCTTACACCTATGATGCTGATGTTATTATTTGTCGTAATTTAGAAATGTTGATGTTAGGTAGAAAGGTTAAAAGAAAGCTAAAGGCTATCCCTTTAGTTTATGAATCATTAGATATTCATCGCCTGTTATTAGGTACAGGAAGGCTCAACAATATTTTACGTTTAGTTGAGCGCTGGGCAGTGAAAAAAAGTAGTTTACTGATCACAAGCTCGCCTGGATTTATTAAGAATTATTTCAAAAAAATTAATAAGGTTAATAAGCCTATTTTGTTATTGGAGAATAAATTCTTTGATACAGAAATGAGTGTAGCTACAACAAAGCCCACGAAAAAACGTCAACCAGATCAAGATTCATATGTGATTGGTTGGTTTGGTGCGATTCGATGCTGCAAGTCACTGGCTCTGTTAAGTGCAATTACCCATAAGCTCGAAGGTAAAGTACGGGTTGTGATAAGGGGCAGGCCTGCTTATACGGAGTTCGAGGACTTTTTAGGCTCAATCGAGCGTGAACCTTATATAGAATTTCAAGGTGAATACGAATTCCCTACTGATTTAGCTGAAATCTATAGTGAAGTGGACTTTTGCTGGGCTATAGACTTTTTTGAGGAGGGCGGAAATTCTGAGTGGTTACTGCCCAATCGTATCTATGAGGGAGGCACGTTCAATTCGGTCCCTATTTTTATTAAAGATACTGAAATTGCCAATAAGTTAGAGAGGCTCAATATAGGTGTTGGCTGTCACAGAAATAACCTTAACTTAGGGTTAGATCTCTTTTTTAATACGCTCGATCATAGTCAATATGAGAGTCTAGCCAAAAAATCCCAGCAAGTTCCCACCGGATGCTGGAGGGTAGATAAGCCTCAATGTGAAAAGCTTGTTCGTTTTCTTGGGGAGTTAGGTATAGATGATAGCAATCTATTGGACGGTGTTTATGAGTTATAGGCTTGTCCATTGTGGATAAAAAACAGGTAGCAAAAGGTGTGGCATGGGGAGGGGTAGGTTCTCTTGCTTCACTTGGTTTGAAGTTTCTTACGATTCCTGTTCTCGCACGTCTTTTATCACCTGAAGATTTTGGTGTTGTTGCTATTGCATTAGCGATTATGGGATTTATTGTTATGGCCATAGGGAAGGGAGGAATGGGAGCAGCGATTATCTATTATGAAAACCGTGATCCCGGGAAATATATTCATACCGCTTTCTGGTCCAATTTTTTTGTAGGTGTAGTTTTAGCTATCGCCTGTTATTACAGTGCTGATATGTTATCTATTTTTTTTGGAGTGCCAGCGGCAAAGCCTTTTATTGAAGCCGTCAGTTTTTTAATTCCTCTCTTGTTAGTAGAGCAGGTGGGGCGCTCTTTATTATTGCTGAAAATGCAGTATAAGAAATTAGCAGGCGTTATGTTCTTTGCATCAATGCTAGGCGGTATAGTCGCTTTAATAATGGCCTTTTTAGGGAAAGGGGCTTGGAGTTTAATTTGGCAGCAAGTGCTCTATAGTGCTTTTTTGATGGGCGGATGTCTCTATTTAGCAAACTACACTCCAAAGCTTGAGTTTAAAAAGGAGCGATTTGTTGAAATTATGCCCTATGCCCTGAGAAATACTGCTTCTGATATTTTAGTGTGGCTTTCCACTCAAGGCGTTACTCTATTTATAGGTCGTTTTTTTGGCGCTTCGACGGTGGGTGGTTATCAGGTAAATAATCGACTATCTAAACTGCCACGAGAGATAGTGGGTAATGCCTTAGATCAAGCTGTTTTTTCAGGCATAGCCAGTGCGCAGAATGGCTTAGATAAAAATAGACCGTTAAAGGATAAGTTAGAACATGTTTGGGACGATCTGATCTTAGTTACTAAGCTTAATGTTTTTTTTCTGGGTGGCTGTTACCTTTTTTTAGCTATATATGCAGAGTCCGTTGTTCTTTTAGTGTTGGGCGAAGCTTTTATAGAGTTTTGGCCTCTTTTCAGAGCCCTGTCTTTAGTGTGTTTATTTGGCGCTACGCTGAGTGTTTTATATCCTTTTTTAAAAGGTGTAGGCGAAGATAAGTTAGTTCTTCATCTGTCTTGCCTTCGTACTGTTTTAACTGCAACTTTTTTATCTCTATCAATTATTTTGAGTCAAGATGTTATTTATATTGCTTACGCTTTAGTGCTAGTCCAGATTATTATGCTAGTAGTTGTTTTAGTGGGTGTGTTTAATAAAACTGACTATTCCTTCAGGTTGATTGTTAATCAGTTTAAAGGGATTGTTTTTGTCTTTTTATGTGTTTTGTTACTTAGTTGGCCGGTTAACTTTATTGTAGAAATGCAGTTCGATTCTATTGTTTTAAAGGGGGTGGTTTCAGGTTGTGTTTTATTAATAGTTACAGCGCTGTTGACTCCCTTGTTAGCGCGCAAGGACTGGTTGCAGGCTAGACATTGGTTAGAACTTAAATTGAGGAAATAACTGTTCTCAGTTGTTTCTTTATGGAGAGATAAATGGACTTAAGTAGTAAAAATCTAAAATGTAAATTATGGTTTATTCTCGATCTTATATTGCAGTCTCGAGTCTCTAAATCGCCCATTATTCTGTCAGGGTTCTGGAGGAGTGGAACAACTTGGATACAACAAGTTATTGCTGAATCGATTTGTGCAAAAACTCAGTTTGAGCCGTTTGAGCCGAATGCATTATTACCTTTGCATGGCGGGGCGAGTTTTAATCCAACTCAAGGTGCGTATATTCCTTTAACTGGGGATGTTTTTTCTGAAAAAGACTACTGTTTCCTTGATTTAACCTTTAAAGGGGTTAGTCCTAAGCGTTCCGGCTTCAATTACCTTGCAAGAACTTCATTTAAAGAGTGTTTTGCTGATCGAGTGGTTGTGAAGTTTGTGAGAGCACAGTTTATATTGCCAGTGTTAATGCAGCGTTATAGTCCTCAAGGCGTTATTCATATTAGTCGTCACCCTATGGCTGTTATACAGAGTTTAATGAATGCTAAATGGGAGTGGGATTTTGCTGATATTGATTTATTGGACCTGTATTGGCGAGAAAATGAATTATCAGAATGTCCATTGTGGGAAGAATTAAAAATTTATAACAATGCATCAAAAGAAGAAAAAATTGCGGCGCTTTGGGCGCTTTCAGAAAGAGAAGTGCGGCACTATAAAAATATTATTTTTGTTAAATATGAGAAATTATTAAAAGAGCCGGAATTAGAGTTTACTAACTTATTAAACACATTAGGGCTGAAGCCTCAAAAGAGGGTTGATTATTCAAAAGATAGTCCAGTGACTGCATTGAATAGAGTGGGGGCTAGTTTAGATGATCGCCTTAACTCATGGCGTACAAATATGCCACGTGATTCTCAAATAAAGGTTAGAGCTGTACTACGAAGTCTTTGGCCTGAAGTGGATAAGGAATGGGAACTAGGTTGAAAAAGTCCTTATTGTACATGGAGTGTGATTTTGTCTGATTATATTATTGTTGTACCTTGTTTGAACGAGCAGCCTTATATCGCTAATTTATTAGATTATCTAATAGATGATTTAAAGCTTACGTCCACGACACATCAACCTCTAATCATTGTGGCAGATGGGGGAAGTACTGACGGGACTAAAGAGATAATTCAGACCTATGCTAATCAGTACAGTTGTATAAAGTACTTATATAATGAGCGCCGTTTACAATGTAGTGCGGTCAATCGGGCAGTTGAAGAATATGGAGATGATGTTAAATACCTTATTCGGTTAGATGTTCATGCAGACTATCCATCCAACTATGTCTCGCTTTTGCTCAAGGAAGCTGAAGAGTTGGGGGCTGACTCGGTTGTCGTCTCTATGGATACTCAAGCTCAAGGGGGAATGCAATCGGCTATTGCTGCGGCGCAAAGTTCTGTATTGGGGAATGGAGGTTCAGGTCACCGTAATAGCCTTACAGAAGGGCAATGGATCGATCATGGACATCATGCACTTATTTGCCTTGATGGGTTTAAGCAGGTTAATGGCTACGATGAAAGTTTTAGTCACAATGAGGATGCGGAGTTTGATTATCGATTTGGACAAGCTGGATTTAAGATCTGGCTAACCGCCAAAACTAATCTAGTTTATTGCCCACGAGAAACATTAGGCGCACTCTTTCGCCAGTATAAAGGTTATGGTCGAGGTCGGGCGAAAAATATTATTAAACATGGTGTTATCCCAAAAATTCGCCAATTAATACCTATGTCTATTTTCCCTCTGTTTTTGTTCTCTTTATTTGCGCTTGTTTGGTGGCCACTAATGCTTCCATTCCTTATATGGTTTATGGCCTGTTTCTTTGTAGGTGTGATTATTGGTTATAAAACTATGAGGGGGCAGGGTTTTTATCGTTATCTAGTTGGAATAGCGGCTATTGTTATGCACTTTGCTTGGTCGTTAGGTTTTTGCTCTTTTGTTGCTAGAAAGTGTGTCAAGAGAGGTGATAAGTAATGGGGAATGATATTAAAACTATCGATATTGCTATGTGCACCTTTCGTCGAGAATCAGTGGTTGATACTTTGAACTCTTTGCAGCAACTTGAGTTAAATGATCAGTGGAAGGTTAAAATTATTGTTGCGGATAATGATATCGAGCCAAGCGCCAAAGAACGGGTTTTATCAATCAACGCAAATCATATACCCATTGCATATATTCACGCACCTAAACAAAATATTTCTATTGCCCGAAATGCCTGCTTAGATAACGCAACGGCTGATTGGGTAGCATTTATTGATGACGATGAAATAGCTGATAAATATTGGTTAACCAACTTAATATCTAAGGCTGAGGAGACGGGAGCTGATGTTGTTCTCGGGCGAGTTGATGCAAGCTTTATATACCCTCCGTATCCTAACTGGGTTATGAGTGGCGGGTTTTATCATACTAGACCTGTTATTAAGGACGGTGAAATCGTTACTGGCTATACCTGTAATGTCTTATTAAATAATAGAAATGTGCATATAGCTTCAAATCGCTTTGAGCTTTCATTAGGCAAAACAGGCGGTGAAGATACAGAATTTTTCCACCGCCTGCATGATTTAGGTGTGCAGATCGTTTATGCGGAAGAGGCGTTAGTTATTGAACCGGTTCTTCCTCAAAGAGCAAACCTTACTTGGTTAAGAAATAGACGTTTTCGTGCAGGTCAAACTCATGCTGCATTAGTATTAAAAAATGGACCTACTTATTCGAAAAGAGCATCCTTAATGGTCGTAGCTCTTATGAAAGCTTCTTATTGTATTTTATCTGCCTGCGCTAGCTTTTTTAAGCCAGATAAGTGGAGAGCTAATTTCCTACGAGGAGTTTTGCATCTAGGGGTTTGCTACAGGGCGCTTGGAGGGCAAGAAATTGTGCTTTATGGTAGTTCCGAACAATTAGAAAAGGGTGATAGCCATAATGGATAGCAGTCAACCTAAAATTAGCATAGTTATCACATGCTATAACTATGAGAAGTATATAGAGACTTCTATAGAGAGCGTGTTAAATCAAGATTATGCTAATAAAGAGCTTATTGTTGTTGATGATGTTTCTTCTGATTCATCAAGAGAAATTATTAATGAATATAAGGATTGTCTCAGCCCTATTTTTCATAAAGAAAATAAAGGGCAGGGGTGTGCTTTTAATAGTGGTTATGCAGCAAGTACGGGCGAACTGGTTATTTTTTTAGATGCTGATGACTACCTATTGCCTGGGGCCTTAGATATGGCTGCAGCGAATATGAGTAGTGATTGTTCTATCTATATGTACCATATGGATTTAGTGGATGCTGAAGGGAGAGCTTATGATGTCTTTCCTAAATATGAAGCACCGTTTGATACTGTTTTTGCTAAGTCTAAATTACTACGGTCCGGCTGGTATCAATCCACCGTTACTTCGGGTTTAGTTTTCTCTCGTTTTTTCTTGGATCAAGTTATGCCTATGAATGGTGAAGCTTTTAGAGAAGGAAGTGATGGTTATCTTGTAACACTCGCTCCTCTGTATGGCTCTGTTAGAGGCTTTGATGAAAAACTATCGGCGTATCGCCAGCACGGTGAAAATCATTCTGGCTTTAACCAACGATTGCTTAAAAGAGCTGAATGGTGTTTAGAGCATGATCGGCAGCGTTATATTGCTTTATCTATCCATGCGGGGCGCACAGGGAACTCTGTATCAATAGAGCAACTTGGAAATAATGATTTACTACATTTGGAGCAGTGTATGTGTAAATATATTTTTTCAAATGAACAGACCTCTAAATTAGAGGATCGGAGATTTATTGCTGATAATGCAATAAAGGCCCTGAAGTATTCTAATTTATCAGTGATAAATATTTTCTTTATAAAGTTTTGGTGGTTGCTTCTGAAAATCCTTCCAAATAAATATGTAAAAGTCGTCTTTGCATGGAGGATGTTACCATCATCACGTCCTTTATGGCTTAAGAAAATAGCGAAATTTATTAGAAGGGTGTGAAATGATTAACCTTAAAAAACTGTCTGCATTAGTACAGAGCCCCAAGGTTTTGTTGAAAAAATATGAAAGTATTATATTGCTAAGCCACATGAGGGCAAGATCTTCAGTGTTGTCCCATGTTTTAGGAAACAATAATGAAATTGCAGGGTACTATGAACAACATTTAGATCATAAAGATAAATTTTTTAATATTAAAGTAAAAGCTAACCTTCTTTTAGAAGGGAATTTTCCGCCTGAAAATACTTACATTTACGATAAAGTTTTACATGATAGGTTCGATCCCCGTAGTTTTAAAGAATATAAAGTTATTGTTCTGATACGTGATCCTAGAGCAACATTAAAAAGTATTTTGTCTATGGGGAGTATTAATAATAGTATTTGGCAGGATGATCCATATAGAGCTTTTGCTTATTATTGTCAGCGACTTCAGAGTATTACTGATATTGTTGGAAAAAATAATTTTGATATTTTCTTTATTGAATCTGATGATTTAGTTGATAAAACAGATGATATCCTTGATGGAATAAGTGCTTTTTTAGAATTGGATTATCCATTATCGAGCCATTACAAATCGTTTGGTAAAACTGGGGGTGTTTATGGTGACCCATCGGATAATATTAAGTTAGGTTCTATAGTTAAGACTGAAATTAATACGGCCGAAGTTGTTCCTGATGAGCTTGTGGAGATAGCTAAATATTATTATGAAAGGTGCAAAAATGCATGTTTGAAAAGTTAGTTCAGTTTTATTTTTTTTTGTTTTTTCTATTATTGAGTGAAGTTTCTCTGGCGGAAAAAATTGTCTGGCATGATGAGTTTGATTATGAGGGGCTGCCTGATTCGAGTAAGTGGAATTACGAAACCGGTTATGTGAGAAATAAAGAATTACAATATTATAAAGCAGCCTCGTTGGATAACAGTTTTGTATCTAGTGGTGTGTTGACGTTACGTGCTATCCGTCATGATGACACCCGTAGCATGTGGAATAAATTTTGGGGTGAAGAATTTATTCCCATAACTTCAGCGAGCTTAACAACAAAAGGCCTCTCCTCTTGGACATATGGCCGAATGGAGATCAGAGCTAAATTGCCTCTAGGGCGTGGAGTATGGCCTGCTTTTTGGACTTTAGGTGAGAATGTAAGCTCTATTGGCTGGCCTAAATGCGGTGAAATTGATGTGATGGAATTTGTCGGTTCTACCCCAAGGCAGATTCATGGGGGCGTACATTTTTATGACTATAAGCTAGGAAAAAAAAGTCAACTAGTTCCCTTAAAAGAGGAAAAGCTTTTTACAAACTCACCTGACGAGTTTCATATATATGGAATTGAGTGGGATGAGAAAGAGATCCGCTTTTTCTTTGATGGGCAGCAATGGAAGACATTTAATATTTCTCTCGCGGGGGGTATTTATAACCCATTTGCTAAACCCCATTTTATAATTATTAATTTGGCGATGGGTGGTGCTTGGGCTGGAGTTCCTGACGATGATATCTATCCAGTAGATTACATAATCGACTACGTCCGTATATATCAATAAAAGGTTTAATAATGACTAATGTTGCATTGATAATCCCATATTATGGTAGTTTTCCAAATTATTTTCCTTTTTATGTAGATAGCTTGGCTAAGAATCCTGATATCCATGTTTATATGTTTACTGATTGTTTTTATGATGGTTTTATTCCTGATAATTTGCATATTATTGAAAGCAGTTTTGAACACTTTAAACTCTTAGTTAAAAGCAAACTTGATATTGATGTAAAAATAAATAGAGGCTATAAACTTTGTGATTTTAAGCCTGCATATGGGGTTATATTTGAAGATTATATAGCTGATTATGATTATTGGGCGATGGGTGATATTGATATTATTTACGGGAATGTTTTAGGTAAT
Organism: Neptuniibacter marinus; assembly: GCF_965223595.1. Lineage (NCBI taxonomy): Bacteria > Pseudomonadati > Pseudomonadota > Gammaproteobacteria > Oceanospirillales > Oceanospirillaceae > Neptuniibacter > Neptuniibacter marinus. Next base: position 901,950 of record NZ_OZ245004.1, read on the forward strand.
TTGCCTAAAGATTGGAAAGATTATGATGTCTTTTCCATGGTGCCTGAGTGGATTTCAGGGTCATTCTGTATCTTTAAAAATACAGAAAAAATCAATTATTTGTTCTCGTTGAGTCGAAGCTGGAAAGATATATTTGTTTCAGATAAGAATTTTGCTTTTGATGAATGCCACTATTTTTATAATGAATTACGTCAAGGAAATGATTTACATGATATTGATGATAAAGAATCCTTTACTTTTATTGTTAAGCGAGAGGCGAAAAAAGGGTTGGTGAATGTCTGGTTTGAGAATCGTTTGATTAAAGAAAAGATATTTGGTGATAAAGATTTTTTGTTTATTGATAATGGTCACTTGTTCAAATCAAATGGAGAAGAGGTTGTTTACTATCATTTGGTTTCAGAAAAGATAACTGATAAGTTTATTATTCCTAAATGGGATGTAATTCCAAATAAATACTTTATCACTCATCATGGTTTGTTTTTACCTGAGGAGTTTTGGTATAAAAGAATAAGTTCTTTCAGAATTTTTATATTATTTCGTTCATTGATTTTAGATGTTAAACAATTTTGTAAACGATTTTTTAATAAGTGTAAGTCTTGTTGGGTTAGAAAGCTGTGAATGTGTTTTTGTTTTATTATAAGGCTTTTTTAGAAGGGTTTGATTTGAATCAGAGTATAAATAGTCTGTAGTTAGTAAGGGCTATAGCTGCTTTAGGTGTGGTTGTTTTTCATGCCCATATGTATTTTATTACTATTAAATTATACTCTAATGAGCCTATTTCTAGTTTTTTAATATGGTGTTTGCCGGAGTAGAGCTTTTCTTTGTTTTAAGTGGTTTTATTATGGTTTTTATCCATTGGAAAGATATGGGTAGGCGAGATAAATTTTTGATATTTTTCTTAAAAAGAATCACTAGAATTATTCCATTGTATTGGTTTTTCCTCGTCTTCTTAATGGCTATCTATTTTTCTATTCCGCAACTATCCCCTGAAAATCTCCAAAATATCGTCTATGTGCTGAAATCATTCTTTTTGATTCCAAGTGATGAAGGGTTTATTTTAGTGGTTGCTTGGACACTCACTTATGAATTTGTTTTTTATGCTTTTTTTTCTTTTTAATTATTCATAAGCTGTGGGGATGAAGTGACCCCATAAAGTTGGACACTTTTTTATTAGGCTGTTAATAAGGCCTGCTTGCGGTATTCAACCGGAGTCAGGCCTTTTAGTTTTACTTTAATACGTTTTGTATTGTAATACTCGATGTACTCGTCGATCTGATTTATCAGGTCGTCTGCATTCTTAAACTCTTGTTGATGATACATCTCTGTTTTGAGTACGGCGAAAAAGCTTTCGGCGGCCGCATTATCCAAACAGTTCCCTTTTCTTGACATACTCTGTGTAAGACCTCTCTCAGAAAGAATTTTCTGAGTCAGTGGATTTCGATACTGCCAACCCTGATCGCTGTGAAATATCGGACACTCACACTCTTTAAGCCCCTCAACGGCCTCCTCAAGCATATCTGTAACTAACGGTAAACGTGCAGACTTTGCTGTCCTATACGTCACTACTTCCCGATTAAACAGATCAATGATTGGAGACAGATAAATCTTTTGGCCTTTAACATTAAATTCTGTGACATCCGTTACCCATTTCTCATTAGGCTTCTGCGCATCAAAATTACGCTGCAGTACATGTGGTGCTCCTTTTCCTATATCGCCTTTATAGGACTGATAGCGCTTAGGACGAACGATCGACTTTAATTTCAGCGCCGTCATCAGACGCAGTACCGTCTTATGATTTAACCATATATCGAAAGCCCGTAATGCCAATAGAATCCGTCGGTAGCCATAACGTCCCTTGTGTTCATCAAAAATTTGACGAATCACTACTTTCTCTCGAGCGTAATTATCAGGCTTCTGCAGCGCCTGACACTGATAGTAAAAGACACTGCGTGATAACTCACACGCTTTCAAAAGAAGCGTCAGCTTAAATGTCGCCTTGAGTTCCTGAACGATTAACGCTTTCTCTTGGTTTGAGATTGTTTTTTCAGGTACAAGGCATCTAACTTTTTTAGAACAGCGTTCTCCGCTCTAAGGTATTCAAGCTCTTTTTGCATTTCCTCGGGCGTCATCTCACTAATTTTTGAGGACTGAGGGGGTGACGACTGTTGTGTCATAAACGTTTTTCCGCGTTTACTGGGTTCTAATCCCTTTATGCCTGAAGACCTATAGCGGCGCTGCCAAACATAGAGAGTACCAGGGGATACGAGATTGTAGTATGCGCTTGTATAACCTAAAGACCATTGTTCTGCCCACATTTTATTAAGCATGCGAAGTTTATCTTGTGCGCAATAAGGGGAGATGGGAGGTTGAAAAGCGGTCTCACCATGAAACCGGTAAACCTGAGTCCAGTAACGAATCAGAGAAGCGGGAACGTTTAGTTCAGCTCCCAATGATAGGGAAGATGTACCGTTAAGGTATTGTTTAGCTGCAGCAATTTTAAATGCTCTGCTGTACTTTGCCATAAAAACCCCCAGAGTTGGTTGTCCAACTATTGGGGGTCACTTCAGGAGTTGCGTTTTTTTGGGATGGCAGCTTGCTGTGTTTATAAATATTTTTTTGGGGTTTAGCGAGCTGTTAGTTTTATCAGCATATAACCTGCTATTTTTCTTTGGAGGGCTTTCTGCTCTTTCCTACAGGTATTTCTCCTGCTTTGTGTCGGTAGTTTTTTTGTTGGCAGGAGGAATCGGATTTAGCGTTGTCGGATACCTTGGTGTAGAGGGGTATTGGGAAGGAATTACTGATTACCGAACGCTAGCATATGGTATTTTTGCTGCTTTATTAATGTTGGGTATTGTTAGATTGGAAGATCTTGGTAAGCTGCATATACATACTATATTCAAAGTGTTGGGCGATGCTTCATTCTCAATTTATTTGTCCCACGGCTTCTCGTTGTCTATCGCCTCTTTTATTTTTTCTTATTTAGGATTGCTGGCTGTTTTACCTAAAGGCGTTATCTTCTTGTTATTAGTATCGAGCGGCGTGGTCGGCGGGCTCTTTCTTTACTATATTGTAGAAAGGCGATTGATGCATTGGTCGAAGCATTTTATTGCTAGTCGCTATCCCTAAACGCTTTATTCATAGAGCTATAAATTGGGCTTAAAAGGTAATCTAATACGGTTCGTTCACCTAGTAGTATAATGACCTCTGCTGGCATACCTGGGTAGAGTTCTATTTCGGTATTCTGGCTGATTGAGCTTTCATCGAGATCTACTTTAATAGAATAAGCAGGTGTCTGATTATCCGTGTCATTTACTCTATCGGCTGATATATTAGTAATAATTCCATGGACAGGTAAGGTTCTTCTGCGGTTATAGGCGGTGAGAGTGACCTCTACACCAAGCCCTTCCCGTACGACGTCAATATCTTCTGTTTTTAGAAGCGCTTCAACTATTAATTTATCATTAATAGGTACGATTTCCATCAGTACTTCGCCGGGAGATATAACGCCGGAGATGGTATGGACGCCAAGGCCAACAACTTTACCATTTATTGGGCTATATATAGAGGTGCGCTTTAATGTGTCGTTAGCCTCTTTTAGTTGTTCATTTAGCTCAATCGAGAGTGCTTTAACTTTATCTAGTTCTCTGTTTTTTTCGTGTATATAGGAGAGCTGTATGTTGTGGTATTCTTGTTTCGCTTCGGTTATTTCTAAGTCAAATTTACTGATTTTAGCGTTGTAATCACTGAGTCTTCTTTCAATCTCAAGCTTATCTTTCTGTAATTCCAAGTGTTGATTTTTAGAAGCAAAGCCTTTAGCTAAGAGCTTTGTGGACATAGCTAGTTGTTTATCTATTACGGCGATGGATTTTCGATCGAGTGCGCTGGTTGATATATAGGCATTTTTTGCTTCTTTGATTTGTTGTTGCTTAGTCAAGGATCTTTCTAGTTCGCCTTTAATTACTTTTTTCTGGTTATCGAACAGTAATATTTGGTTATTTTTTGCTTGTAGATAGATCTCGTCATCATTATTGTTAATTGCTTCGGAAAAATGGATAGCAGCTTGGTTATTTATTTCTGCGTTAAGTCGGTCTAGGGTGGCTATAGTGTTTACATATTGTGACTTGAGCTGAAGGTAGCGTGTATAAGGCTTAGTTTTCTTTAGCTCTATTAGCAGCTGATTCTCTTTTACTTCCTGGCCTTCCGTTACATGTATTTTTTCGATCAATCCGCCTTCGAGGTGTTGAACTTTTTTTCTATAGCCTTCTACCGTGATGATACCTGGAGCAATTGCCGCACTTTGAAGAGGGGCTGTGCAGAGCCATAGGATGGTGCCGCCAAAGCCAATGACCAGAATCGTTAAGCCAATTTTTATCCAGTGGTTATTCTGAGTCATGCTGTTCCTTGTGGAGCTTTTTCGATTTTATTTTTCTTAGCTTTGTCTTGTAGTTGTTTAGGATCGTGTTGTTGGATAATACGCCCTTTTTCCATCACGATTAGCTTGTTGGGGATATTGAGTAATTCAGAGCGATTGGTTGTGAAAACGGTAGTTAGCCCTGAATCTTTCCGTTCTTGTAATAGCAAGGCTAGTTTTTTGAGGCCATTTGGGTCGAGAAAACTGTCCACCTCATCTAAGAATAAAAGAGCTGGTTTATTGTATATAGCTCTGGCTAAAAGCAGGCGTTGGATTTCGCTTTGACTCGGTTGTAGGTCTTTGTGTATATCGGTGTCGTAACCCATTGGCCAACTTAATATAGTAGAGTGCATATCTACACATTCGCAGGCCTCGATGATGCTGCTATCTTTACTGTCTTTTTGGAACCGGGAGACATTTTCTTTTACAGTGCCTTGATAAAAATGGGCATTCGAGTCGTAGTATCCAGTATTTAATCCTAATGCTTCTGTGTCCCATTGCGAATGGGTGGCGCCGTCTATTCTAACGGTACCTAAATTAGGTGTTTTTAATCCGCATAACAGCTGTAATAGTGTTGTTTTTCCGCTACCGGAGCTTCCTATGATAGCTATGCTGGAACCTTCGGTAATATTTAAATTTATTCCCGAAAGAAATGGCTTTTGGCTATTTGGGTATAAATACATGAGACCGGTAGCGGAGATATTTCCTTTAGGTGTAGGCAGTTTGGTAGATGGCGCAAGGTGCGCTATAAGCTGTTTGCTCTCAGTATTTAGCTGTTTCCATGCTTTAATCGCTTTGAGCCAGCCACTAAAATTGAGGACTAGGCTTTCATAAGGAGCAAGGGCTCGTCCTGATATCATGCTGGCTGCGATCATAGCACCGGCTGTTAATTCGCTTTTAAGTACAAGTGATGCCCCTATTCCAATGATAGCAATTTGGGCGACCAGCTTAGTGCCTTTTGTGAACGCTGAAATATTGGTGTATTTTTCATTTTTTTCATACTGCTTCTCAGTATGTACAGAGTTTACTGTATGAAGTTTATCCGTGATTGTTTTTTCCATCCCCAATGTTGTTATAGCGGGAGCTTGATTTAAAATATTTAAATCGGGGGCTGGTGGTTGCGTTGTGTCTTTGCTTTTGTGGTAGTGAATAGCGCCAATTATAATTAGGCTGGATATAGCACAGAGGCTAATGATGCCATAAATGGGGTGTAATAATGTCAGTATGATTACAAATAAGGGTGTCCAAGGTATATCTAATGCGGTAATTAAATTGGAACTTAGTGCGCTTTTAATATTTGTGACCAATTGAATCAGATGGCTATCTCTAGTAGAGACCTCTTTGCTGAGGGAGATGCTGTTATAAATTATAGATTTTGATATTTTGTCTTGCCATAAATTGGCGCTATTTGAGATAAGTCTTGCTCTAGCCCAGTCAAGGGTTAGATATAGAAAGATCATCCAAAAAATAAGTACTGTTAATAGTACAAGTGTGTCTAAACTTTGAGATGAAAGAACTCTATCAAAAACTTGCAATGAGTATATGGGAACCGCTAAGAGGAATAGATTAATAAATAGTGAAAAGATAAACGCCCAGATCACTGATTTTTTTAATTGTGCGTTGGCAGAGGAGATTAGATCAGAAAGGTTTAAGTTGCTTTTTTCTTGTGCATCTTTTTTCATTATAAGATTCTTAACCTTCTTCATTATAGGGAATTTTATAATTTATAGGTGCATAAAAGAATATAAAGCCCTTAGGGTTTGAGCCCTAAGGGTTTATTTATTGATAGTTTATAAAAATTAAACTACATCAATATCAGTGCTTAGATCTTCGCCATCACGGCTATCAAAGATCTCATCTAGACCAAGATCTGTGATGATCTCTACAGAATCACCATTAGCTTTAGTGAATGTGTAAGCATAAAGGTCAACCGCTTGAGTAATGCCTAGCATTTCTAGGTATTCAGCTTCTGCTGTTGCATCTAAATCAACAGTAGTGGTGGTAAGTTCACCATTGTCACGCCATTGGCCATAACCTTCAAGAGTAATAGAATCAATACCTACTGCAATAAAAGTATTATCTGTATCAGGTGTGGTTCCATCGCCATCATCTTGTGATTGCGCAAGAATATTGCCTAGGCTAAGTGTTGCATTAACCTCATCTCCACGGCCTTGGCCATCGCCTACAATTGCTTCTATACCGCGAATGCTTCCGTCTGTGAAGTCGACATCTACAACACCATCAGTATCGGTGAATGTCAGAGTATCAAAGCCCTGACCACCGCTTATAAGTACGTCGTCTTCATCAGCGATTAACGTGTCATTGCCTCGTCCACCGGCAAGAGTATCAGCGCCCAAACCACCAGTAACAACGTCATCACCAAAGCCGCCTCTTACTATGTCATCGCCAGTTCGGCCGTTTAAAATATCGTCACCAGCGCCGCCAAGAACGGTATCGTTACCGCCGCCACCTTCGATGTTATCTTCACCACTGCCGCCGTGGAGTGTGTCGTCACCATTGCCGCCATGAATATAGTCATCGCCAGCTAGGCTGATTACAGTATCGTCTACTGACGTGCCTGTAAAACTATCATCACCAAAAGTTAACGTTGTTTGCAGTGTAGTCATGATTTCATCCTAAAATTATTTAATAAGTTATAGCTAAGCTTTAACTGATTACTACAAGTTTGCTGTTTAATACTTTGAAAATTAAGTATTAAGTTGACATCCTTTTATTCGGTCTCATCGCTTAACTTCAGTCAGGCCTATTATATAGATAAAATTTTATCTATCTATCTTTTTGTGTGATTTTTATTCAATTAAATTGAGTTATTTTTTGTTTTTATTTAAACAATCGTTTGTTTTTATTTTTTATTTTTTGAATAAATATTTGTTTAGCTAAGGTTAAGGTTTGTTTTTAAATGGTTTTTTTTCTTGGGATGTTTTTTCTTATTTCGCAAAATATTTCCTTTTATTTTTTGAGGTTTTTATTTGGATGAACCTTTATTTAAAGTTCATGTTTTTAGTTGTGTACGTGATTTGTTTATATGAAATGTATAAGGGGTTGGTTTGGAGAATATGCTTATAGGTGAGTTGTATGTGGGGGCTAGCCTTTATGTCCAGAACGGGTGCTTGGTCGAAAGCGTTAAGGTTTGAATTAGGTTTGGTGCGTAATTCTTCGCTCTGGCACCCGTTCCGAGCATAAAGTTGAGCTCCTACAGGTGTGTGTAGGAGGTCTGCCTTTGTTTGGTGGTCGCTTAGGCCCAGAATTTACTGACTGCTGGGCAGACAATGAAGTGTGGGTTTAGCAGTGTGTCTTTACGGCTGTTGTAGATAAGTGGCTTCATGTCTTCTGCACTAAGAACTTGGCCTCCAGCAGCTAGAACCACCGCATGAGCGGCTGCTGTATCCCATTCGCTAGTTAAACCAAGGCGTGGATATAGGTCAGCTTTGCCTTCGGCCACTAAGCATAGTTTAAGTGAGCTACCCATTGCGATGATATCCGCTTCGGGTAGCTTTTCCATAAACTGTTTAAACTCTTCAGATTGGTGTGAACGGCTGCCCACAACTTTCCAGCCGGTGTTAACGGTTGGAACTTTAGCAACACTGATAGCTGTTGGTTGTTGGTCGCCTTCTTGTTTGAATGCACCTTCGCCTTTTGCTCCCCAGTAAAGTACATCTATGGCAGGGGCGTAAACGACACCGAAGACTGGTTCACCATTTTCTATAAGGGCGACATTGATGGTAAATTCGCCATTTTTCTTGATGAACTCTTTAGTGCCATCTAAAGGGTCGATAAGCCAATAAGTTGTCCAGCTGAAGCGATCCTGTTTCTCTTCCTCATTGGATTCTTCAGATAAGACGGGGGTATTAGGTGTTAGGGCGTTTAGGCCTTTAACAAGGAGGGTGTGAGCGGCTAGGTCTGCTTCAGTTAATGGGCTGCTATCGGATTTATCGTATATAGCAAAATCTTTATCATAAATGTCCATTACCGCTTGGCCCGCTTTGCGGGATAGTTCGTTGATCGGTTTGGAATAAGTCTCTAGGTTGTTCATAGCTCTTCCTTGTTAAAAATGCCAAATAAGAGGGATTAAGCTGATCGAGCAGGCGGCAGTGATCAGGCTCATGGGTAGCCCAATCTTCATATAGTCTCGACTGTGGTACCCGCCTGGGCCCATCACCATTAAATTAGTTTGGTAGCCTAAAGGTGTTATAAAACTGGCGGATGCGGCAAACATCACGGCAATGACAAAAGGCAGGTAATTAACGTCCATTTTATCTGCTACCGCGATGGCTATAGGGAACATTAAAATTGCAGCTGCATTATTAGTGATCATTTCTGTAAATGCGACAGTTAGTAAATAGACGATACCTAGCATAACCCAAGGGGACCAGTCGGAGCTTAAGAATAGCTGGTTGGCTATAGCTTCTGCCGCGCCGGTTTTTGTCATAGCGGTTCCTAGTGAAAAGGATGCTGCGATCACGGTTATTACGGTGAGATCTACATTACGTCGGGCTTTAGCAACCGAGATACAGCGTGTCGCCAGCATTGCGCCTGCCGCTAACAGTGCTGATTCCAGTATGGTTAATAAGCTGGTAGCGCTGAGCATGATCATTAAAAATAAGATAGCCAGTGCTGTAGGTGCTTTATCGAATGCGGGTGGTGTTGAATCATTAATTGCGCTGACTAGTAAGAAGTCGCGTCGAGATCGATACTGACCGACAAAATCTTGGCTGGTTTCGAGCAGAAGAGTGTCACCCACTTGTAAACGGATATCACCAATTTTACCTACAATACGTTGTCCGTTTCGAGAGACTGAGATGATCGCTGCTTGGAAGCGTGTTCTGAAGCGGGAGTTCTTTATTGATTGATCAAGTCCTGTAAATTCCGGGCCAATTACGGCTTCGACTAAGCAGCGTTCATGGTGAGTGATTTGTAGTTTTTCTATATCTTTGCTGGCGGGGGTTAAGCCGCGGATCAGTCTGATCTCCCGTGCGCATTCTGGTGAGCCAACAAAGATAAGTCTGTCGTTAGCAACCAGTTCCCTGTCGGGTGATGCTGCTGTGATCATGCGTGATTGGCGATGGATCTCAATTAAATAGCCGTGGCTCAGGTTACGTAGGCCTGCTTCTTCTATTGTTTTGCCGACTAAAGGACCATTCTCATCAACAATGACATCAACGCTGTACTCGCGTGCTAAATCAAGCTGCTCTACCGCCCCTTGGCGATTAGGCAGCAGTTTGTCACCAAAGAAATAGAGAAACATACCGCCAATAATAACTAAAGGTAGACCTAGCCAAATCAAAGAGAACATGCTCAGTGACAGGCCTTGTGTAGATTGTAGTAGACCGTCGACTACAAGGTTGGTGCTGGTGCCTATTAAGGTGCAGGTGCCGCCGAGAATTGCTGCATAACTTAGGGGTAGTAGTAATTTAGAGGCCGGAATTTTTGTCCGTTTAGACCACTCTTGAATGGAGGGGATAAACATCGCAACAACAGCGGTGTTGTTCATGAAAGCGCTTAAAAAAGATGAAGGCAGAAATACTTTTAAGGTTGCTTGTTGTGTTGTCTTTGGGTTGCCGAGCAAGTGGCCTGCTATCCACTGAATCGCTCCAGTTTCTTTTAGTCCGGCGGAAACAACGTAGAGTGTCGCAATTGTCATTACACCCGGATTAGCAAAGCCATATAGCCCTTCTGATGGCGTCAGAATGCCGGAAATTACTAAAAAACCCAATGCTCCCATCAATATGACATCGGAAGCAATTTTTGTCGTTAGTAGTGTTAGCAGTACAGAAACGACGGTGGCAATGGTGAGATAGGCTTCATAATCCATTATGTTACAGCTCAAATATCCTACTGCGGATGTTAAAAAATAAATTAAGACAAATATTATTTAATAGTGTCTTGATAGCGTAACCTTTAAACCGTAGTATTACAACTGATTAAATGTTGAACTATTGCCATGGCTAGTCAAAAATCTAAACAGGAAACTGCTGATCAGCTTCGAACGAAAGCGGTTGTTATGCGGCTGCATAAAAAGACGTTGGAGCAGATTCGTGAAGTGACTGGGTTAAGCCACCCCACCATCATATCGGCTTATAAAAAGTTCATGAAAGGTGGTTGGAAGGCGTTAGTTTCTAAAAGCAGTGGCCGCCCTGCAGGGGCTAAAGGGTTAAAGCTACACAGTGCGGAAGAGGCGTTTACTCGGTTACTAAGTATAGAGTCGCCCCATGAGTTTTTTGAAGATGGTGCGTTTTGGAGCCCTGAGCATGTGCAGCGCTGGTTGAAGTCTGAGTTAGGTGAAGTACTCTCTATTAAGTCGGTGCAGCGCTATTTACAAGAATTAGGCTTGATTGATTCAGAAAAGTTTGAGGTGGCACGAGAAGAGGTGCTTAGTCAGTCGAAGCTGTCTAAATTACCTACAATTTATGTTTCAGGCTTAAGAGATATATCCTTTGCAGGGCAACGGTTTTATCAGTTCTATTTGACGGATTTGAGGAATAGCTCTCGTTGGATTCATTATAAAGAAAAGCCAACAATTTTAGAGCTGCTTAAATTTCTGGATTTGGTAATTGAAACAAGTTCGAACCCCGTGGTTTTGATATCACGTTATCCGCTGGTGGAACGATATTCAGAGTTTCAAAATTGGTGTGCTTTGCATGCTAAAAAGATTGAATTTATCGCTTATGAACAGGTGGTTCATCAGGCGAAAGGTAAAGATTTACAAATTACTACTGAGCAGAAGACTTCGTCTTCAAATAGGAAGGTATCTTCGGGAGATAATATGCCATTAACACATTTACAACGTCTGGAAGCGGAAAGTATCCAGATAATGAGGGAGGTTGTCGCAGAGACTGAAAATCCTGTGATGTTGTATTCCATCGGGAAGGATAGTGCGGTAATGCTGCATATTGCAATGAAGGCATTTTACCCTTCGTTACCCCCTTTTCCTCTACTGCATGTTGATACGCGGTGGAAGTTTCAAGAGATGTACGCTTTTAGGGATAAAATGGTTGAAGACCTAGGTCTTAAACTTATTACCCATATTAACCCTGAAGGAATTGAAAAGGGTATTAACCCTTTTACTCATGGCTCTGCGATTCATACAGATATCATGAAAACGGAAGGCTTAAAGCAGGCATTGAATGAATATGGTTTTGATGCTGCTTTTGGTGGTGCCCGCCGAGATGAAGAAAAATCGCGCGCTAAAGAGCGTATTTTTTCTTTCCGTAGTGCTGATCATCGCTGGGACCCTAAAAATCAGCGCCCAGAGCTTTGGAAGCAGTATAACGCTAGGAAGCATAAGGGTGAGTCGATCCGTGTCTTTCCGATCTCTAACTGGACCGAGCTAGATATTTGGCAGTATATCCATTTGGAGGGCATTCCTATTGTGCCGCTTTATTACTCCGCAGAGCGTCCTGTCGTTGAGCGTGATGGTTCTTTGATTATGGTTGATGATGATCGTATGCCTTTGAAAGAGGGTGAGATTCCAATGATGAAGCATGTTCGTTTTAGAACCTTAGGTTGTTATCCATTGACGGGTGCTGTGGAATCTAAGGCGACAACCTTGCCTGATATTATTCAGGAAATGCTTCTGACTAAAACGTCGGAGCGACAAGGCCGTGTAATCGATCACGATTCAGCCGCATCTATGGAGAAGAAGAAGCAGGAGGGGTACTTCTAATGGCTCATGTATCTGATTTAATTGAAAGTGATATCGCTCAGTATCTTAAAGACCATGAGCATAAAAGTTTATTGCGTTTCATTACTTGCGGTAGTGTTGATGATGGCAAAAGTACGCTGATTGGACGTTTGTTGTTCGAATCAAAAATGCTCTTTGAAGATCAGTTAGCTGCTGTAGAGTCTGATTCTAAGAAGTTTGGTACTCAAGGTGAATCGATAGATTTTGCGTTGCTGGTGGATGGTTTAGCTGCTGAACGTGAGCAAGGTATTACCATTGATGTTGCTTATCGTTTCTTCTCGACTGACCGCCGTAAATTTATCGTCGCGGATACACCGGGTCATGAGCAGTACACTCGTAATATGGTGACGGGAGCGTCAACAGCAGATGTTGCTATTTTGATGGTTGATGCGCGTAAAGGTATTTTGACGCAAACCCGTCGCCATAGCTTTTTGGTCTCTTTGATCGGCATTCGCCATATTGTTGTAGCCATCAATAAGATGGATTTGGTTGATTACTCTGAAGGTGTTTTTAATAACATCGTTGAAGAGTATCAGGCATTTGCCGCTGAAGTGGGGATCGAAAAAATAACCTTTATCCCTATGTCTGCTTTTAAAGGCGACAACGTCACTGAGTGCAGTGAAAGAATGCCATGGTATCGCGGCACTACGCTGATGGGCTATCTTGAAACCGTTGAGGTAGATGATGAGCGAGTACAACGTTTGCCGTTCCGTATGGCTGTGCAGTGGGTCAATCGTCCAAACTTAGATTTTCGTGGGTTCTCTGGTCTATTGGCTGGAGGTAAGATCCATCCTGGTGATAAAGTGCGAGTTTTACCTTCAGGTAAAGAAAGCACCGTTGCGCGTATAGTTACTATGGACGGTGATTTAGATGAGGCAGTGGCTGGTCAGTCGGTTACGTTGACGCTGGCTGATGAGATTGATGTGTCCCGTGGTGATCTGTTAGTTGAATCCTCTCAGCCTGCATCGGTTGCGAAGCAGTTTGAAACGACTGTTGTATGGATGCATGAGGAATCGCTTTTGCCGGGCCGTACTTATCTCATGAAAGTGGGTACACAGACGGTTTCTGCAACAATTACTGATATTAAATATCAAGTAAATGTGAATACACTTGAGCATACAGCGGCTAAAAGTTTAGAGCTTAATGGTATTGGTATCTGCTCGTTGAGCCTTGATCGCGATATTGCTTTTGATCCTTATAAAGAGAATCAGGACACAGGTAATTTCATTTTAATCGACAGGCTAACAAATAGTACTGTGGGTGCCGGCATGATCAACTTTGCGCTACGTCGTAGCCACAATATTACTATCCAGCATGTGGATGTTAATAAAGAGGGCCGTGGTAGTGCTAAGCATCAGAAGCCGTGTATTATTTGGTTAACTGGATTGTCAGGTGCCGGTAAGTCAACTATTGCAAACCTAGTTGAACAGAAACTGTTTGCGATGGGGCGTCATACTTACCTACTAGATGGTGATAATGTTCGTCATGGTTTAAACAAGGACTTGGGCTTTACTGATGGTGATCGCGTAGAAAATATTCGCCGTATTGCTGAGGTTGGAAAACTGATGCTGGATGCGGGTCTGATTGTTATCTCTGCGTTTATCTCGCCATTCCGTTCAGAGCGCCGTATGGCACGCGAGCTAGTGGAAGAGGGTGAATTTGTCGAAGTTTTTGTCAATACGCCCTTGGATGTTGCGGAAGATAGAGACGTGAAAGGTCTTTATAAGAAAGCTAGACGGGGTGAATTGAAGAACTTTACAGGTGTTGATTCACCTTATGAAGCACCAGAAAATCCAGAGTGTGACCTGCGCACAGCCGGTTATAGTGCTGATGAGTGTGCAGAGCAAGTTGTAGAGTACCTTCAGAAAAATGGCTACTTAGGTTAAGCCGCTTCGGATGTGTTTTGCCTCTCTCTTTAATGCGCGATGCTTATTGAGAGAGGTTTTAATGCTTGGTTTAAGGAAGGGGATTTTGATAATGCATTACAGTAAGGCGATGTTGTAGCCTTATTGGGTCGATTAAAGGGACGTTTAAGTGCTTTCTAAAACGATATTAGTGACAGGTGGAGCTGGTTCTCATGCCACTGTCCAGCTTTTGTCAGTAGGTTCAAACGTTGTGGTTTTGGACAACCTTTGTAACAGTAGTGATGAAGTGTTTAATCGTATCGAAACTATCACAGGTGTGCGCCCTGAGTTTATTGAGGGTGATATTAGAGATAGATCTTGTCTAGATAGGATTTTCTCAGAGTATGCAATTAGTGCCGTTATTCACTTTGCTGGCTTGAAAGCTGTAGGTGAAAGCACTCAAATCCCATTGGATTATTATCAGAATAATGTTTGTGGCACCTTAGTTCTTTGTGAGGCAATGGCTGCCGCGGGTGTGAAACAGCTTGTTTTTAGCTCATCGGCTACGGTTTATGGTGAAGATGCGCCTATCCCTTATGTTGAAACTATGCCGAGAGGTAAGACATCCAATCCTTATGGTACGTCTAAGGCGATGGTTGAGCAGATGTTAACTGATCTGTGCAAGTCAGATGAGGAATGGTCTGTTGCTTTGCTACGTTACTTTAACCCTATAGGTGCTCATCCTTCTGGATTGATTGGTGAAGATCCTAAAGGTATTCCTAATAATCTAATGCCATTTATTAGTCAGGTTGCTGTTGGTAAGCGGAAAGAGCTTTCCATCTTTGGCAGTGACTATCCTACGAATGATGGAACCTGTGAAAGGGATTATCTGCATGTGGTGGATCTTGCTGATGGGCATTTAGCTGCCTTGAGTTGCTTGGATTCAACGGGCGTGCATATTTTTAATCTAGGTACAGGTAAAGGTTTGTCTGTATTAGATATGGTTAATTCATTTGTGGATGTGACCGGTGTTGATATTCCTTATGTTTTTGCTGATAGGCGTGAAGGTGATTTACCTGCCTTTTGGGCGGATGCCAGTAAAGTAGAAAGCGAACTGGGTTGGAAGGCTAACCGTACATTAGATCAGATGATGGAAGATACCTGGCGTTGGCAGTCCAATAATCCGGATGGATATATGTGATATTCGCTCTGGTACCGCTTCCGAGCATATAAGGGTGAGCTCCTATAGACATGTATTTAGGAGGTTGGCCTCTGCTTGGAAGGGCTTATATCTATATGATCGTTTGATCTTCGTATCTTACGTGCTGTCTTTTTATCTGTTAATGTCCCCGCAATTTACGACAAATCAAGCATAAGTGATCTAGGGATACAGCATGATTCCTGTAATTCTGTCGGGAGGTTCAGGTTCGCGTTTGTGGCCTCTTTCTCGCACTCAATATCCTAAACAGTTTTTGCCTCTCAATAGTGATTTAACCATGCTGCAAGAAACGGTTGCGCGCTTGGGTGAAGTTGAGCATGTGAGTTTAGTTTGTAATGAAGAACATCGATTTCTAGCAGCTGAACAGATGCGAGTGATAAATCAATCGTGTTCGATATTTTTAGAACCTGTAGGTAGAAATACAGCCCCAGCTATTGCGCTGGCTGCTTTAGATGCGGTGAATAAAGGAAAAGGGTCAGAATGCTTGTTAATTCTGGCGGCGGATCATGTTATTGAGAATGAGGCTGCATTTCAAGCCGCTGTCTGTCAGGCAGAGCCGCTGGCTAGTGAAGG
The DNA here is from genome assembly GCF_965223595.1 of Neptuniibacter marinus. Lineage (NCBI taxonomy): Bacteria > Pseudomonadati > Pseudomonadota > Gammaproteobacteria > Oceanospirillales > Oceanospirillaceae > Neptuniibacter > Neptuniibacter marinus. Next base: position 917,699 of record NZ_OZ245004.1, read on the forward strand.
TATGCTAGTGACTTTTGGTATAGTGCCTCAGCATCCAGAAACCGGTTATGGTTATATTCAGGCGAGTAGTGAGTATGAAACATCATCCGCTTTTAATATTAAGCAATTTGTAGAAAAGCCTGATCTAGGTACGGCTAAAAGCTATTTGGATTCAGGTGATTTTTACTGGAATAGCGGCATGTTTATGTTTAGGGCGGATCGTTATATCGAAGAATTAGGGAAATATCGCCCTGATATTTTACAAGCATGTGAAAAGGCGATCTCTACTACAGCGCAAGATATGGATTTTATTAGAGTGAATGCTGAGGCGTTTAGTTTATGTCCTGATGAATCAGTCGATTATGCTGTTATGGAGAAGACTGAATCGGCTGTTGTAATCCCCCTTGATGCAGGCTGGAGTGATGTCGGTAGTTGGTCAGCGTTGTGGGATCTTAAAGATAAAGATTCTAAGGGTAATATTAGTGAAGGTGATGTTATCGCTTTGGAGACTAAAGATTCTCTAATTATGTCTAAAGATCGTCTGGTAACTACATTGGGTGTAAGCGATCTTATTGTTATCGACACACCTGATGCGTTGTTAGTTGCGGATAAAAAACGTATTCAAAATGTAAAGAAAATTGTTACTCAACTCAAAGATGCTGGCCGTAAGGAAGCATTTCAGCATCGTGAAGTCTATCGCCCTTGGGGTAAGTATGACTCTATCGATGTGGGCACTCGATATCAGGTTAAGCGTATAACGGTTAAACCGGGGGCTAAGCTTTCATTGCAGAAGCATCATCATCGTGCAGAGCACTGGATTGTTATTCAAGGCACTGCACGTGTTATGCGAGGCGATGAGGTTTTGGTTGTGACTGAAAACCAATCGACTTATATTCCTTTAGGTGAAGTGCATTGTTTGGAAAATCCAGGGGAAGTTGATTTAGAATTAATAGAGATCCAATCGGGGTCTTATCTTGGGGAGGATGATATTGTCCGCCTTGAAGATCGCTACGGAAGGGTTTAGGCGGGGTTTATCGTGTCTTCATTCGTTCCGAGCATAAAGGTGGTACGTAGGTTGTAGGAGGCCAGCCTCTGGCCGAAGGGGTTGGGGTTTTGATCGGGTTGGGAGCGTAATTCATTCGCTCACGGGGTGAGCTCCTACAAAAGGGTTTGTGGTTTGAATTAGGTTTAGGGTGTATTTCATTCGCCCGGGCACCCGTTCCGGGCAAAAAGGCCGGTCTCCTACAGAAAGGTTTGTGTTTTGATTGGGGTTGGGAGCGTAATTCTTCGCTCTGTCACCCGTTCCGAGTATAAAGGTGAGCCCCTACAGGTTAATATTACATAGAACAAGGAGGTTTTATGGCGAAGATTATTCATCATGGTGCAGTGTCGGGTGTAACAGGCTCCTGCCATCAGCTTTTTATTGATGACGCGTATTCGGTGCTTATCGATTGCGGTATGTTTCAAGGTGCGGAAGCGTCTCAGCTTGAGCAAGGTTCTCTTGCGATTGATTTTCCTCTTAATACTGTTGAAGCGTTGGTTGTGACTCATTGTCATATTGATCATGTGGGGCGCATACCTTATTTGCTGGCCGCAGGGTTTGATAAACCTATTTATGCAACAGGGGCTACTGCTCAGTTATTGCCGTTAGTGATAGAAGATGCAATTAAGGTGGGGATTAGCCGTGATCGAAATATAATTGATAAAGTGTTGGATCGTCTTCGTATGCTATTAAAGCCGTTTCCTTATGATCAGTGGTTTAAATTAGCAGAGAACTTGGCGGCTAAGTGTCGCTTTCGTATGGCAGGGCATATTTTGGGCTCTGCCTATGTGGAGTTTGAATTAGATCATGAACGGGTCATTTTTTCTGGTGATCTTGGTGCACCGTATTCACCTCTATTGTCGGCACCTAGAGCGCCTTATAAAGCGGATTGTTTAGTCATTGAGAGTACTTATGGTGATAAAAACCATGAGGGTAGGAAAGCTAGGCGTTCTGAGTTGAAGCGGGTTTTAGAGCGATGTTTATCTGATGCGGGGACGGTGTTGATTCCTGCATTTAGTATCGGGCGTACTCAAGAGTTACTCTATGAGATTGAAGAGATTATCCATCAGTCGGGCGCTGATTGGGCGGTCTTAGATGTGATAGTGGATTCGCCGTTAGCGGCGGAGTTTACTGAGCACTATAGGTCGTTGCGGAAGCTTTGGGATAAAGAGGCGCGGCGAAAGGTACAGAATGGACGACATCCTTTGGCGTTTGAGCAGTTGATTACGATTGATAGTCACGGGGATCACCAACGCTTGGTTAATCACCTTAAACAGACGGTCAGGCCAGCTATAGTGATTGCAGCAAGTGGCATGTGTGCGGGTGGGCGTATTGTGAATTACCTTAAAGCGCTGTTGGGCGATAAGAAGACAGATGTTTTGTTTGTAGGCTATCAGGCGCAAGGCACCCCAGGGAGAGATATTCAAACGTATGGATCAAGGGGTGGCTATGTTTACCTTGATGGGGAGAGGATCGATATTCGTGCAGGGGTGCATACTATTAGTGGCTATTCGGCCCATGCGGATCAAAAGGATTTAGTTAATTTTGTAAAAAGGATGCGTCATAAGCCTTCTGAGATAAGGATTATTCATGGGGATGATGAAGCGAAGCAAGCCTTGCGGATTAAGTTAAATGAGATTGTGCCAAATGCCAAAGTGTGGATTCCCCATGGGTAGGGGGTGAGCTCTTACAAGGGCTATATGTAGGAGGCTAGCGTCTGTAGAAATTGTGTTTTTCTGGAGAGTGTAGTCTTGAAAACTACATCGGCATCCTTGCCGACTCTGCATCATCCTAATGTTTAGGTACAGAGGCCCTCGTCCTGAGGGCTAAACATCATCCTTGATGTACTCTGTGGTGCTAGAGTAATTTTATTTTCCATTTGGGTATATAAGAAAAATTCCTAATTTTTAGTCGTGTTTTCAAGTGAAATTTTTAGCTGCTAAGTGGTGAGTATTTATTTTTACTAGGAGCTGGGCGTTAGTTGTGTTTTGATAAAAAGTATTTACTATTTTCTTTTAATTGATTGCTTGTATCCGAAGTAAAAAACTTACTACCATCCTAGCTTTACTGATGCTCAATAAGGTGTTGTTGTGAATAAATTGATTTGGTCTTTTTTGTTTGTGGTTTCCTGTCATGCATCGGCGGTTGACTATTATATGGTTACTAATGATTATGTGCGTGTTCGTGATAAGCCTAATTTACAAGGGCGTAGTTTGGTTATGCTGAATAAGGGCCATCTTGTTATTAAGCTGGGAGAGGAGGGTGAGTGGAGCAAAATTTATTTCCTTGGACGTGAGGAGGTTAATGGGCGAACGGAAGGCTGGATGAGCAGTCAGTTTTTGGCACCAGAAAACAGTGTTGTAAATAGTACTTTAAAAGAGGAGTTAATCCTTGCGGATAAAGGTGCCGCGTTGAGTTGTGAAAAAGTGATAGGGAATGAGTTTATTCAAGGGTGTGATCTTCAGCTTGAGTACGCTTTAGTGAAAGGGGTTGGATTAAAAAACATTAAAGTTAATTGTAGTGCTGAGTTGGTAGCGAAAACATTGAAGGGGGATTTAATTCCTGTACCTGTAAGTCAGACGTTGGACTATGTTGTTAGCTCGCCAGATGAACGCTTTTCGATGAATATTTTAATGAAGGCGGATCTTTCTTATCAGTTAACAGAAGTTAACTTGGAGGGGCATCGTTGTCGAGTGGTTGAGTCTTTGTAGCACTTAGTTTAGCGCTCCTTTTTATGTATAAATAGGCGTTTCAATAAGGTTTTATTGCTGATTTTTTAAGGCTTTGTGGAGAGTATAGGTAAGGATTAGTGCTATAAGAACGCCAATAGCATTTGCGTAAGCATCTTCTACAGAAAAGTGTCTCAAAGGTCTCCACTCTCCTTGAAGGTATTCTAATAGACCTGCTAACAAAAACCAGCTTCCCCAATAAGCTACCGCTGGGCTGTTATGAAGTGCTAGCCGGCCTAAAAATGAGACACCGCAGAAGGCAGCAAAATGACTGACCTTGTCTGAGTTCTCGAATAAATCATCCGGTGGTGTTGTCCGAAATAGGCCATAGAGTAAGCCTGTTAATGCGCAGAGAAACATAATCCAGATGGCTGTTTTGTATTTGTTTAATAAGGTTGGGTTTGTAATTTCCACGTAGTTGTCAAAAATCCAATACTATTGAGATGTTTTTATTGAGGCTTCATAAAGGCGCGGCTGGTTGAGCCGCGTCTTCATTAAGCTGTTTACCGTCCTACGCCGTAATAGGTAAAACCAAGGCTTTGTAAGATCTCTTTGTCAAAAATATTACGCCCATCAATAATGAGAGGGTGGCGCATTTTGCTTAGCATTTCATCATATTCAGGTGACCAGTATTCGGACCACTCTGTCAGTAAGAGTAGGCCGTCGCTGTTTTGGAGAGCTTGGTAACAGCAATCGACTACTTTTAGTTGTTCGTGGTTATTAAAGTACTGGACGATATTGCTACCCGCTTCTGGATCGTGAACCTGAATTTTGCAGCCTTGGGCTAATAAAGTCTCGATCACTTTTAGGCTGGGTGCATTATCAATACTAGCGGTGCCCGGTTTAAATGACAGACCCCAGATGGTCACAGTTTTATCTTTTAAATTACATTCGTAATGGCGCCAAAGCTTACGGAAAGGCTGCTCTTTCTGTTTCTCGTTTTCTGTGAGTACTGTATCGAGTAGTTTAGAGTTGCGGTTGACTTCCATTAACTCAGAAAGGCCTTCGATATACTGTTGGAAGTGCAGTCCGCCAAAACCACAGCCTGGGTGTAAGTAGTGTGGGCCTATGCGAGGATCGCTTATCATTCCTTCGCGGATGACTTCAATATCAACATCAAGATGATCTGCTAAGTTGGCTAGTTCATTAATGTAACTTAGTCGTAATGCGAGCATCCCTGTATTGGCGAATTTAGTAAATTCGGCCTCTTTAGGAGTCATGAGCATCCATTGCTTTAGTGATTGGCTAAATGGGCGCATAAGGGCTTTTATATTGAGCAAGGCCCAGTCATTACTACAGCCGACTATAATGGTTTCAGGGTTTTTGAAATTGTTAAGAGCTGAGCCTTCAGCGAGCATATCAGGTAGATAGGCAAGCGCTTGATTATAAGGCTCATATAGCAGCTCTTGTAGTTTGTCCGTGCTGCCGACACCAAAGTGGGATTGGTTGATGATTAATAAGTTGCTTGGGTGTTTAGCGGCCAGATCTTTAGCTAATTGAGCAGCGATCTCATATTCATCAGGGTTGAGAGAGATGATATGTGTTGCTGGCGTGAGGCCGTCGGCGGCTGTTACTGATTGTAAACGTCCAGAACAAATAGCTTCATCTATACAATGTTGAAGGCCCGGTTCGTTGCTGATTTTAAAGGCGATCTCGTTTTTGTTGCCTGCTTGGTCTAACCCAGTAACTATTTTTACATGGTTTCCGCTTTCTGCTAAAGCTGCCGCAGAAGTCCATGCTGGCAGCTCATTACCCCATATCGTGATTTTCATATTACTTATTCCTCATCGAGATATGTTGTAAGAGGCCTTGTGTCGATGAATCGAAATCCTCGATTGACGCGTTTGGTGATAAAGCATCCAATAAATTTGTGGCCACTTTTTTCCCTAGCTCTACGCCCCACTGATCAAAAGGGTTTATGTCCCAAATTACTGATTGAACAAACACTTTATGCTCATACATAGCAATGATTTGTCCGAATGTGTGGGGTGTGAGCTCATCAAGTAATAACGTTGTGCAGGGTTGATTGCCTTTGTAGCGTTTGTAAGCAGGTGCATTTTCTGCGCCCTTGATAACTGTATCGCCTAAGGCAAGTATGCGTGATTGTGCTAGGCAGTTGGCAAGATTTAGTTGGTGCTGATGCATTAATTCTGAGTTGTCAGTGTCGTGATAGCGTTTGGCTGCGACAATAAAATCACACATGACTGATTCTGTGCCTTGGTGCAGTAGTTGGTAGAATGCATGTTGTGCATTTGTACCTACTTCTCCCCATAAAATTGGGCAAGTGTTGTAGTTAGTTGTCTTGCCTTTTCGAGTAACTGATTTGCCGTTACTTTCCATCTCTAGCTGCTCTAAATAGGCAGGAAGGTGATTTAGTCGTCCATCATAAGGGAGTATTGCATGGGCATTAATGTTCAAAAAGTTAATGTTCCAAATACCCACCATTGCAATAAGTACAGGGAGGTTTTGTTCTAAAGGTACCTCTCTGAAATGAGTATCCATATTATGGGCACCTGCAAGTACCTCTCTGAACCCTTCCATACCTAGTTTTAATGCAATCGGTAGCCCGATGGTGGACCACATGGAGTAACGGCCTCCTGTCCAGTCCCAAAAGGCAAGCTGGTTTGATTTAGGGATTCCCCAGCTGAGCGCTTTATCAGGGCTAGCAGATACGCCAATAAAGTGTCGAGAGACTAAAACTTCTTCGCTGGCTGTATTGCCTGCTTGTTTAAGCCATTCTTTTGCGGTGTTTGCATTTGCCAATGTATCGATTGTTGTAAATGATTTTGAGGAGATGACAAAGAGTGTTCTGGCTGGATTTAAGTGGCTAAGTAAGTCTGCAAGTTGGCTGCCATCCATAGATGATACAAAGTGAACACTTAGATTTTGGGCTTCTTCTGGCTGATACTCAGCTAGAGCTTTGCAGGCCATTAGAGGGCCTAAATCTGAACCACCAACACCTATATTAACGACAGTGTTTATGGAGTGTCCTGTAAATCCTCGCCATTGACCTGAATGGATTTTGTCAACAATGGCTTCCATTCGTTCGAGGTTTTGGTGAACTTCTTCGATTATTTCGACGCCATCAACCTCTAAGGTTGTGCCTTTAGGTGTGCGCAGGGCCGTATGTAAGGCGGGACGATCTTCTGAATCATTGATGTGATCACCCTTGAAAAGTGATTCGATCCAGTTAGGCAGGTTGCGCTCTTTTGCGAGTTCAATTAATAAATTGAGTGTCTCGCCAGTGATTCGTTGTTTTGAAAGGTCCAGAAGCAGGTTGTCTTGTGTGAAGCCAAATTGAGTAAAACGATCAGGTGATTCACTAAATAAGGCGCTGATATGCGACTGTGACATGTAGTAAGCGTGGGACTGTAGGTCCACCCAAGCTGTCGTCTCTTTTGGTGACATATAGGTTCCTTTTTTATGCTTGGTACTTATTCAAAGCTTTATCTGTAGATTATACCCTACAGGTAAAGTATTCCTGAATAATGCAGCTCACTCTGTATTTGCCAGAAGGAGTGACTATTAATCATTATCCTTTAAAAGTATTGCCTATGGTTTAACGCTGAGTTGAATTAGTACGTTAAAGTGCTAATTCTTTAATAAAGCTTTTTAAACTATCTGCTGTTTCTGCGTTTTGTAGTCCATAGGTTACATTAGCTTGTAGATAACCGGCTTTATTGCCACAGTCATAGGTTTTTCCTTGCATGTGGAAAGCCTGTAGGGTGCCTTCATTTAAGAAGTCAGCCATCGCATCAGTTAGCTGTATCTCACCGCCAGCGCCAGGTTTTGTGTCTTTCAAGATTTCCATGATTCTAGCGGGTAAGATATAGCGACCGTTAATCGTGAGATTTGATGGTGCTTCTGCCCGGGGTGGTTTTTCTACCATCTTGACGATATCAGCTGCTTCCCCTGGTAGCACAGTGACGCCTGAGCAGTCGACGACGCCGTAGCGCTCTACATGCTCCATTGGAACAGGCTCAACCATAATTTGACCATGCTGGCTTTTTTCATAGGCTTTAACCATTGTTTGGAGATCGGTTTTATCCTGTCCATAGCAATTAATAAGCATGTCGGGTAATAGTACAGCAAAGTCGGAATTACCAATAATTGGGGCTGCGCATAGTACGGCATGACCTAGTCCTAGTGCTTTATTTTGTCGCACTGCGGTAATGGAGACGCTTGGGGGGATTATATCGCGAACTGAGGCTAGAATAGCGTCTTTACCTTTTCTTTCTAGTTCCGCTTCTAATTCATAATGGCAGTCAAAGTGATCTTCAATAGATGACTTTCCAGAGCGAGTAACCAATACAATGTCAGTAATGCCAGCTGCAATAGCTTCTTCTATAACGTATTGGATAACGGGCTTATCAACAACTGGCATCATCTCTTTTGGAATTGCTTTGCTGGCAGGTAGAACTCGCGTGCCTAATCCTGCTACGGGTATTACTGCTTTAGTTACTGTAACTGTCATCTTTAAAATCCCTATGTATAAAACTCACTGTAAACAGATAGTAGCATGCTTGTGTTACAGTATTTAAGTCGTAAATAGGGATGGATCCCTAAATAATATTGCGCTTGCGTAAAGGGTATTTATAGAAAAATATTGTGGTAGAATGGATTAAATTATCCTTTGTTGGATAGGAATGGTCGCGCTAATTTGATATTAGGGATGAAAAACTATGGCTTTTATGGAAAAAAACAACCTGTTTAATGCTTCAGTGCTTGTTCCAGCATTCTTTTTTACTGCTGCTGCTAATGCGTTAGAGCCGATGTCATACACTGATGGCCCTTTGCAGGTGATTCCTCAGGTATCTGCTCGTGTAGGGTATGATGACAATATCTTTGCATCTGAATCTAATGAGAAAAGCTCTACTAAAGTGATAGTTAGCCCTTCTGTGCAGTTAAAGGCGGAGCAGGGACTTAATGAATATAGTGTTAATTACGCGATAACACAGGGTACGTACCAAGATAGTAGTGCGGATAACTACACTGATCATCAGCTCAGTGGTCGAGCATTTTTTGATTTTAATATTCGTAACCGCCTTGAGTTGCTCGCGGGTTACCTTGATACCCATGAAGACCGTGGTAGTGGATTAAACCAAGGGCTGAATGCAACAATCAACGATGTACCTATTGAATACCATGTTAATAGCATGCAAGGCGCTTATGAATTTGGCGGTAAAGACGCCAAAGGGCGTATTAGGTTAGTTGCGGGTATTCAGGACCGTGAATACGATAATTTTCGTACGCAGACAGAAGTTAAAGACCGTCAGACCGTTAATACAAGTGTAACTTTTTATTATCGAGTGATGCCGAAAACGTCTCTTTTGTTTGAGGTGCGCAATAAAGATATCGATTATGATCTTTCGACGGTTTCTCTGGATAGTAGCGAGCTAAAATATCTCTTAGGTGCCACATGGGACGCAACAGCGAAGACATCAGGTACGGTTAAATTTGGCTATGCTGAAAAAGATTTCGATAGTGCTCTTCGTGAAGATGATGATGGCGTTAGCTGGGAATTGTCTATGCGATGGTCGCCTAAAAGCTATTCTGTTTTGGATATATCCACAGATAAAAAAGCTGAAGAGACCGATGGTACGGGTAACTACATTGATATGACAAGCCTAGATCTTCAGTGGACTCATGCATGGACTGATTTATGGCGTTCTCGAGTGTATTACGGTGCGTCTAATAGTGATTATGTTTCCTCTGCTAGAGAGGACGATCTGATCTCTTACGGCCTTGGTGTTGACTATGATGTTCGCCGTTGGCTGAATTTTGGTCTTGATTATGTTTACTCTGAACGTGATTCGAATCAGGCTAATTTGGATTATGAAAGAAATACAATTTTTCTGACAGTTCAAGGCTCCTTGTAGCATGTGAATTATGTAATAAATACATATGAGGTATTTATTACATAAAGGTAATTCTTTGAGTAGTGGATACATGCAATGATTGAACGAAAACTATTGTCGATTTTAAAGATACTAAGCTTGATGTTTTGCTTACTAGGCTCTGCTGTTTCATCGGCTGAGTCTGTAACGGGCCTGTCGGATTATCCTTTAGGATCGGGTGATTTGTTGAGTATTCAGGTTTTTGGTGAAGATGAGCTGAGTGTTGAGCTTCGATTGAGTGATGCAGGTACGATTTCTTATCCATTTTTAGGTGAGCTGAAAGTTAAAGGGCTGACTACTGGCGAGCTTGGCGAAGTTATTCGAGAGCAGCTGTCAGATGGGTATCTTGTGAACCCCAATGTGAATATTACTGTTTTAGAATATCGTCAGTTTTTTATCCATGGGCAGGTAGTAAAGCCTGGCGGTTATCCTTATCAGCCAGGATTGACGCTGCAAAAGGCTGTTGCTTTAGCTGAAGGTTTTACTGAAAGAGCATCTTCAAGCAAGTTCTTTATTGTTCGAGATGGTGCGAGTCAGCGTGAAAGTGAAGCTGCTAATTTGCAAACTACGATTTATCCTGGCGATATTATTAATATCGAAGAAAGTTTCTTTTAATCTTATTATTTCAAATGGATTTGCTGCATGACGAATGATAATCAACCTTTTCAAGTGGAACGTTTGATGAGCGAAGAGGTTATAGATCTTAGGCAGTATTGGCGAACCTTGATGCGCTATAAATGGGGAATCTTCGGTTTTTCTGTAATTATTACGGTCTTGGCTGTATTACTTGTTTTTTCCATGAAGCCAGTTTACCGGGCTACGGCGACCTTGCTGATTGAAAGTCAGCAAGCAAATGTAGTATCCATTGAAGAAGTTTATGGGTTGGATAAAAGTAATAACGAGTATTTGTTAACTCAGTTTGAAATTATTAAGTCGAGGCGTTTGTCGGAAAAGGTGGTTAATAAGCTATCTTTGCAAACGCATCCCGAATTTAATCAAGAGCCTCTATTTACTTTCAATTGGCGTGAGATGTTGCCTTTTGAACTTCCTAATAAAAGTGGTGATGTTGTAGTTTCTGAAGAGGCTGCTAAGCGTGCTGCGTTGAATAAATTTATTAATGGCTTTAGTTCACGTTTGACTATCACGCCGATTCGTAAAACTCAGTTAGTGACGATTACTTTTGAGGCAAGTGACCCTCAATTAGCAGCTCAAGTGGCTAATGCTATAGGTCAGGCTTACATAGAGGGTAACTTAGAAGCGAAGTTGGAAGTTACTATGCAAGCCTCATCTTGGTTGAGCGAGCGCTTGGGTGGGCTTAAGGCTGATGTTAAGGCGGCAGAAAAGAAACTCCAAGAGTTTTTGGATGCTGAAAACTTGGTTGGTGAGAAAGGTGGAACAACGATTGCCAACAAAGAACTTGAGCTTATTTCCTCTAAGCATATTGAGGCTAAGCGCGATCGGTTAAATTTAGAGAGTCGCTATAAGCAAATCCAAGCTGCTAATGGGTCTATAAGGAAATATGAACTGATACCGGGTGTTCTACAGGATAGGACTGTTCAAGAGTTTAAACGCAAGTTATTGGATGTTGAGCTGAAACGCTCGGAGTTGGCAAAACGTTATGGAGCTAAACATCCGAGTATGCAGGCTGTGCAGTCCGAAGTGGATAATGCGCGAAACTCGCTTAATAGTCAGATTCGCAGTGTAATTAATGGGATTAAAAGTGATTATAGCGCTGCCTTGGCGAGTGAGAAATCCCTTGAGGATGCCTTAACTAAAACGCGTGTAGGTTTACAGGATTTAGGACGTAAAGAGTATAAGCGCAAAGAATTAGAAAATGAGGCTGAATCTAAACGAGCGGTCTACGATACTTTTTTGCAGCGCTTTAATGAGACAAACGCAACGGGTGATTTGAACTCGGCTAATGCTCGTGTTATTGATCCCGCTGTTATTCCTGCCCAACCAGCCAAGCCTAAAAAGAAGCTAATTGTTATCGCAGTGTTTGTCGCAAGTTTGATGTTTGGTGTCGTTTTTGCCTTCTTGCTTGAGGCATTAAATAATACTATACAGACCGCAAGAGATGTGGAAAGTAAACTGGCGGCGACCTTGTTGGGTATTTTGCCTTTATTAAAGCAAAATAAAAATAATCCTAATCCGTCTTATAGTGAGTTTTTTGAGAATAATCATTCGTCATTTGCTGAATCTGTTCGAACGATTCGCACGGGAATCGTGCTCTCTGCTTTAGATAACCCCCATAAGGTACTGGCAGTGACATCCACAATGCCAGATGAAGGTAAAACCTCGGTTGCGGTGAATATAGCTTTTGCGCTTGGTCAAATGGAGAAGGTTTTATTGATTGGGGCTGATATGCGCCGTCCAGCGTTTAATAAAGCGTTGGGGATTGATCGGCATGCTATTGGCTTGTCTAATTTTGTGGCGGGTACTGCGAAACTAGAAGAGTGTATACAGCGTTATGAAAAAGGCGGTATTGATGTGTTGCCAGCGGGTACCATCCCTCCAAATCCACTAGAGTTACTCTCCTCTAAACGCTTTGCTAAAGCACTACAGCTGCTTGAAGAAAGATATGATCGCATTGTTATTGATACAGCCCCTTCTCAATCAGTGAGTGATGCTATGGTGATTTCTCCGTTAGTAGGTGGGCTGATCTATGTTGTTAAAGCTGATTCTACGACTTATCAGCAAGCTAAAGCCGGCATTAAACGCCTTAAAGATGTACACGCGCCGTTGATTGGTGTTGTATTGAATCAGGTGAATACTAAAAAAGCATCCAAGTATGATGGGGACGACTACGGTGGCTACTATGATACTTATGGTTATACCGAGGATAGTAAGAATCTTGCATGATTGATCTACATTGCCACTTATTGCCAGGCATTGATGACGGAGCCTCTTCTATGGAAGAGGCTCTTTCGCTTGCGCGTATAGCTGCTGATGATGGGATTACTCATATGGTGGTCACGCCGCATGTCCACCCTGGACGCTATAACAATAATGTACAGTCAATTAGGCCAGTCTTTGAACGATTTCAAACTGCTCTGACTGAAAATGATATAAACCTTAGAGTGAAGGCGGCAGGAGAGGTTCGTTTATCTGTTGAGGTGCTAACGATGTTTGCTGCCGACCAATTGCCCTTTTTGGGTGAGTGGGATGGTAAAAAAGTAATGCTTCTTGAGCTTCCACACAGTCATGTGCCACCGGGAAGCGATAAGTTAGTTAAATGGTTGCTGGATCGTGGTGTATTGCCCATGATCGCGCACCCAGAGCGGAATAAAGGCCTTATGGCTGATATTACGAAATTGACTCCCTTTGTTGAACTCGGCTGTTTGTTTCAGTTAACAGCTATGTCTGTCTCAGGTGGGTTTGGTGCAGAAGCTAAACGATTGTCTGATCAGATGTTGTCAAGTGGTTGGGTGACCGTTATTGCTTCCGATGGTCATAACTGTGACCGTCGGCCGCCTGCACTTTCTGCTGGGGTTAGTGCCGCGGCTGAAATCATAGGTGATGCTGAGGCTAGACGATTAGTTTGGGGTAACCCAGCAAAAATTATAGGGGCATATTAAATGATTGATGGTTCGGTAAATCAGCCAAATGAAACATCTATCGCATCCCGTTTTATTGGTCGCCCTTTTGTTATGAAGTTGTTTTTATCCTCTCTGATTCTTGTTTGTTTGGTGGGTGTTTATAGTGTTTTTTCCTGGGCTATGGGTGACCTGTATGGTTATAAAGTACGTTATGCACTAGAGCGTTGGCAAGACACGTCAGTATTGCCACAACTGCAAGAGGTTTCTGATGTTTTGGCCGATTCCAATAGAGCGCTAAGTTGGGAGGCCCGTAATCCTGAGTATGTAGAGTTGAAGGGGCGTGTTCTCTATTATCGCGCGCTTGCTTTGGGGTTAGATGATCAGGGGCTTGTAGATATTTCTCGTGCTAAGACTCTTCATCAGCAAGCGTTAGAGTTAAGACCGCGTTGGCCATACAGTTGGGCTAATTTAGTGTTGATGAAGTCTTATTTGAAAGAGTTTGATGAGGAGTACCACCAAGCGTTGATCAATTCCCTTAAATTTGGTCCTTGGGAAAAGTCGGTTCATTTAACCTTATCCCATGCTGCTGCCCTTTCTTGGCGGGCTTTGTCTTTAGAGCAGAAGCGTTTATTTGCGAAAAATATTGAGCGAGGCATAGTCCGTAATATGCCAGAGATTCGCTCTATTTTGTCAGTGTATAATAGAAAATCCTCTATTTGTGCTTATTTGAAGCGTGATCCTATACAAAATAAGCTCTGTTCTGCTTAAGTTTTATGTTGTTTTTCTGGTAGCCTTCCTCTTTCCTTTTTTATTGGCTGTATTCCATGGATTTGATTGAAGCTTTTGTAAAAGTATTCCTGTTGGTTTTTCTGGCGGAGTTTGGGGATAAAAGTCAGCTGGTATGTATGACGTTGTCAGCTCGGTATAGAGCGACTCCAGTTTTAATCGGTAGCGTGTTGGCTTTCTCTGTTTTGAATGTCTTGGCGGCTATTTTTGGGGCTGCTTTAAGTATTTATGTGCCGCAAGAATTAATTTTTTGTGTTGTTGGTATTCTGTTTTTTATCTTTGCTATTCAATTATTTATGGATGATGAAGAGGAGGAAGAAGGCGATATAAAAATAGGTAAACATCTTGTTGGCTCCGTATTTATACTGATTTTTTTAGCTGAACTTGGTGATAAAACACAGCTGGCGATCGCGGGTTTGGCAGCGGTTGAGCAGGCTTGGGTTGTTTGGGTGGCGGGTACCGTAGCTTTAATGCTGACGACGCTGCTTGGGGTGTGGTTTGGTCGTGTGCTGCTTAAAAGGTTGCCTATAGCATTGATACATCGAGGTGCAGGAGTGTTGTTTATGTTGTTTGCAGGGATTGCATTTTTTCAGTTGTATCAGTTAATAAGATAGCGGTGGTTTATATGGTTCAAGGGTTTCTTATTTTGCTGTTTTGTCAGCTTTTGGGTGAGTGCTTAGTAACGCTTTTGAGTGTATCAATCCCAGGGTCAGTTGTAGGTATGATGCTGTTGCTTGTCGGTTTAATTGTGATTAAAAAAGTCCCTGACGGCCTTCGGAGTACAAGTGAAGGGTTGTTGAAGATATTACCTCTTTTGTTGGTGCCTGCTGGTGTTGGATTGATGAGGTATTTTGGTGTGCTATCGGCGTATTGGTATCAGCTTTTGATTATTCTGTTTGTGAGTACGTTGGTTACTATGTTTGTGGTCGCTACTTTGCTTCGACTCATGTCTAAAGAAAAGCATGAGGAAGGGCATTAATGGTGTTGTGGTCTCATTTTCAGACACTGCCGGTGCTTTGGCTGGTGGTTACCTTAGCGGTGTTTTTAGTTGCATCTTGGTTTAATGTTCGGATGGGGAAAACACCATTCCTGCATCCGGTGTTGGTATCCCTGACCATTATTATTCTTGTCCTTTTGGCTACAGAGACTGACTACGATACTTATATGTTAGGTGGGCAGTATATTCATCTATTGTTAGGCCCTGCAGTTGTGGCGCTAGCTATTCCTTTGTATGACAATTTGGCAACAGTAAAGAGGTTGTTGCTTCCGCTGTTGGTGGGTTGTGTATCTGGAGCAATTGTGGCGTCGGTTTCGGCAATAATGCTAGGTATGTGGTTTGGCTTAAATGATCAGTTATTGCTTACACTAGCCCCTAAATCAGTGACATCCCCTATCGCTATCGCAATTGCGGAAAAAGTTGGTGGTTTTCCCTCTCTTGCGGCAGGTTTGGTACTTATTACAGGGGCGATGGGATGTGTCATTGCTCCGGCTGTTTATAAGTTGCTTAAAATTGAAGATGAATCAGTGAAAGGGTTTGTTTTAGGTGTTGGTGCGCATGCCATGGGGACAGCGTTTGCTTTTGAATACGGCATGGTTGCTGGGGCTTTTGGGGGGTTGGCGATGGGGATGACGGGTGCTTTCACCGCATTTTTTTTGCCCGTTTTGATTCCAATTATTGGTTTGTAAGTGATTGTTTAGGTGATAAATCGTTTAGGTCGCTTCTCTTTTTAGTGTTTGTTGAGAGAGATGTACTCCTTATGTTGCATTTGCTAAATGATGCATTCCTCGGTAAAGTTCGCGCAAGTTAGAACCCATTCAGATTGGCAGCTAGATATGACTCCATTAGAACGATATAAACTTGACCTTAAGCGTGATGATTTCTCGTATGATCCTGCACAGGAGCTTGCCGTAGAAAACCTGCAGCGCTTGTATGATGATCTGTTGGCGACGAAAGAAACTCCTAAAGTTGGTTTGATGGGGCGTTTGAAGGGTAAGTTTTCTAAGCCTGAGGTTGAAGAGCCTATAAAGGGGCTTTATTTTTGGGGTGGTGTCGGTCGAGGTAAGACTTATCTTATGGATACGTTTTACGATAGTTTGCCGTTTGAAGAGAAAATGCGTACGCATTTTCACCGCTTTATGCAGCGAGTTCATAAAGAGCTTAAACAGTTAGATGGTACTGCGAACCCGCTGGTGGTCATTGGTAAAAAATATGCAAAAGAAGCGCGTATTATCTGTTTTGATGAGTTTTTTGTTACAGATATTACAGATGCCATGATTTTAAGTAGCTTGCTTCAGGAGCTGTTTAATAATGGTGTAGCTTTGGTTGCGACCTCTAATATAGTGCCGGATGGCTTATATAAAGACGGTTTGCAGCGTGCGCGCTTTTTGCCAGCGATTGATATGTTAAATCGCTTTACCGATGTTATTAACGTTGATGGTGGTGTGGATTACCGTCTACGTGCCTTGGAGCAGGCGGAACTTTATCACAGTCCTTTGGATGAAAAAGCTGATGAAAGTCTAAATCGAAGCTTTGAGAGTATAGTGCCTGACCTTGATGAGGTTGTTGAGGGCGAAGTCATTGAAATTAACGGCCGTGAAATGAAAGCCCGTCGTTGTTGTGAAGATGTGATTTGGTTTGATTTTCCAGATATTTGCGAGGGACCTCGCTCACAAAATGACTATATAGAGCTGGCTAAGTTATTCCATGCGGTAATGGTGGGTAATGTGCCACAGTTGGGTCGAACTAATGATGATGCGGCTCGTCGGTTTATTAATATGGTCGATGAGTTTTATGATAGCGGTGTTAAATTAATTTTGAGTGCGGAAAAGCCTATTCATGAGATCTATTCTGAGGGGCGGCTAGAGTTTGAGATTCAACGTACTCAAAGTCGCCTATTAGAGATGCAGTCTCATGAATATTTAGCACGTGCTCATAGGGCTACGGCTTAGTTTTTGATTTTACATATTTGGTTACACAGAAGCACCTTCGGGTGCTTTTTTGTGTAGGAGGCCAGCCCTCTGGCCGAAGGGTGGGTTTGAATTGGAACGTAATTCATTCGCTCTGGCACCCGTTCCGGGCATAAAGAGTGAGCCCTTACACCGTTAGTTGGAGGCTGAAGAGAGATTGTTGGGTTTTTAGGGCTGGTTCTAAGTTTATTGTAGATTTACCTTGCGATAGGCTTGGTCCATCTTTATAATGCGCGCTCCCAAGTTTAGGTGTTGCTTGAGTTTTGGGCAAAAGAGAGTTGCCTAACTGTAGGTTAGGCAACAAATAATTATAAGTCAGGTCGGTATTCTCTAACGATGTTTTGTTAGAAATACGAGGCTTGAGTAAAGTTGAAAGGCTATACAGATGAAAACATTCGTCGCTAAGCCAGCCGAAGTAAAACGCGACTGGTACGTTGTTGACGCAGAAGGTAAAACTCTGGGTCGTCTGGCTACTGAAATTGCACGTCGTTTACGTGGCAAGCATAAGCCAGTTTACACTCCGCATGCTGATACTGGTGACTACATTGTAGTTATTAACGCTGAAAAAGTAGGCGTTACTGGTAACAAGCGTAAAGATAAAATGTACTACCATCACACTGGTTTTCCAGGTGGTTTGAAAGAAGCATCTTTCGATAAAATGGTAGAAACTTTCCCTGAGCGTACTATTGAGCTTGCTGTTAAAGGCATGCTACCAAAAGGCCCATTGGGTCGCGCTATGTACACTAAGCTGAAAGTATATGCTGGTGCAGAACATCCGCATCAGGCTCAGCAGCCTAAAGAACTGAACATCTAAGGGGAAGGAAGATTATGTCTACTACACAGTATTACGGTACAGGTCGTCGTAAAACGTCTACTGCACGTGTTTTCCTACGTCCAGGTACAGGTGTTATCACTATTAATAATCGCACTATCGAAGATTACTTCGGTCGTGAAACTGCTCGTATGATCGTGCGTCAGCCTCTAGAATTGACTGGCAACACTGAATCTTTCGATGCTGTTGTTACCGTTAAAGGCGGTGGTGGTTTTGGTCAAGCTGGTGCAATTCGTCACGGTATTACTCGTGCGTTGTTAGCTTTTGATGAAACCCTACGTCCGGCACTTCGTGAAGCGGGTTATGTTACTCGTGATGCGCGTATGGTTGAACGTAAGAAAGTTGGTCTACGTAAAGCACGTAAGAAACCACAGTTCTCAAAACGTTAATTCGATTTCTCTGCGGAGTTTTTCGAATTCAGAAAAAGCGCCTCTCTCATTTTTGGGATGGGCGTTTTTTTTGCGCTGCACCAAGTCAATACTTTGGCCTAATCTAGAGCGAAAAGCAGTAATTCACCTTGTAAAAATGGGGTGTTTTCATTACTATTTGGGCCATTTTACAGATACATGTTTCCGTAGTTTTATAATTCTTAGCGGCCAGGGCGTTTCTACACCTGTAGATATGCAAAATAAGGTCGATTGAGGGGAGATAGTCTTAATGAGCAATGATGGCGTGAATAAGGGTCGGCGCCGTCTCCTGATCGGTGCTACATCCGCAGTTGGTGCGGTTGGTGCTGTAGGAGCCGCTGTCCCATTCGTAGCTTCCTGGAATCCAAGTGCTAAAGCTCGAACTGCTGGTGCGCCTGTTAAGGTGGACATAAGCAAACTTGAGTTTGGACAGCAGATGGTTGCCAAGTGGCGTGGTAAGCCTGTGTGGATCGTTCGTCGCAACGAGGAGGCATTGGCAAATTTAGCAAAGTTGGATAACTTACAGGATCCAAATTCTGAAGCTCCGCAGCAGCCTGCTTATGTGCCAACGACACCAGCGCGTGCTATCCGTGAGGATATTGCAGTGCTGGTTGGTATTTGTACGCACTTGGGTTGTTCACCGACATACCGTCCAGAAATTGCGCCTGCTGATTTAGGGGCTGATTGGGTTGGTGGTTATTACTGCCCATGTCATGGTTCTCGCTTTGACCTATCTGGTCGTGTAATGAATGGCTCCCCGGCGCCTACTAACCTTGTGATCCCACCTCATCACTATGAAAGTGATAATGTGATCATTGTTGGTGTAGATCAGGAGAACGCATAATGGCTGGTTCACGTAATAAAGGTAACCCAGGTATCATGGGTTGGATTGACGATCGTTTCCCTGCGACAGCGATGTGGGAAGATCATCTTTCAAAATACTACGCACCAAAGAATTTTAACTTTTGGTATTTCTTTGGTTCTTTGGCGCTACTGGTGCTTGTTAACCAGTTATTGACAGGCATTTGGTTGACTATGTCATATAACCCTTCTGCGGAAGGTGCATTTGCGTCCATCGAATACATCATGCGTGATGTGGAATATGGTTGGTTGCTGCGTTATATGCATTCTACAGGTGCTTCTGCATTCTTTGTGGTTGTGTATCTGCATATGCTTCGCGGCATGATGTATGGTTCTTACCGTAAGCCTCGTGAGTTGGTTTGGTTGTTTGGTATGACTATCTATCTTGCATTAATGGCTGAAGCATTCATGGGCTACCTATTGCCATGGGGTCAGATGTCATATTGGGGTGCACAGGTAATTGTATCGCTTTTCCAAGCTGTACCTTTTATAGGTCCTGATCTTGCTGAGTGGATCCGTGGTGATTACCTGATTTCAGGTATTACTCTGAACCGTTTCTTCTCATTGCATGTTGTTGCTTTACCTATCGTTCTTCTTGCCCTTGTTGTATTGCATATTATTGCGTTGCATGAAGTGGGTTCTAATAACCCAGATGGTATTGAGATTAAAGAAAAGAAAGATGAGAACGGTGTGCCATTAGATGGTATTCCATTCCACCCTTATTACTCTGTAAAAGATATTGTGGGTGTGGTTGTGTTCTTGTTTGTTTTCTGTGCGGTTGTCTTCTTCTTCCCAGAAGGTGGCGGTTACCTGATCGAAGCGCCAAACTTTGAGCCAGCTAACCCGCTGAAAACACCACCGCATATTGCGCCTGTATGGTACTTCACGCCATTTTATGCAATGTTGCGTGCTATTCCGCCTCTATTTGGATCTCAGTTCCCTGGGGTTGTGGTGATGGGTGGTGCTATAGCTATTCTGTTTGTTCTTCCATGGCTTGATCGTAGCCCGGTTAAATCTATTCGTTACAAAGGCATGCCTAGTAAGATTATGTTAGTAATCTTCTGCATTAGCTTTGTGATTTTGGGTTATCTTGGTGTTGTAGCTTCTACTCCGGGACGCACCATTGTTGCTCAGGTATGTACAGCGCTTTACTTCGCGTACTTCTTCCTGATGCCGTTCTACACCAAAATGGAAAGTACTAAACCGGTTCCAGAAAGGGTTACAGGCTAATGAAAAAGTTTCTAATCACATTAGTAATGGCGGTGCTGCCTCTTACAGCTAATGCCGCTGGTGGTTCTGGTCACCTGGACCACATGGATGTTGATCTGCATAATCAAGCGTCATTGCAGCGCGGCATGAAAACATTTGTTAACTACTGCATGGGTTGTCACTCTGCTGAATATCAGCGTTATGAGCGCGCTGCTATTGATTTGGGTATGAATCCAGAAGTGGTTGCTGAGCATCTGATCTTTGGTGATCTGAAGGTTGGCGAGCAAATGAAGATATCAATGTCTAAAGAAGACGCTGGTAAGTGGTTTGGTAATCCTCCACCGGATTTGACGCTTGAAGCGCGTTTACGTGGTGGTGATTGGTTATACACTTATCTTCGTAGTTTTTATGCAGATGATTCGCGTCCATGGGGCGTAAACAATGCAGTGTTTAAAGATGTAGGCATGCCGAATGTGTTAGGCTCTCTACAGGGTATTGTTAAGGCAAACTGTTCTTGGGATGAGATGAATGCCCATGGTTTGGCAGGTCATGGTATTGACCCTCTAACTAATACGCCTTTGAATAGTTGTGCAAGTGTTGTTGACGGTACCGGTGAGTTGTCTCCTCAAGAATTTGATAAGGTTGTTTATGATCTTGTGAATTTCATGGTGTATATGGGTGAGCCTTCTAAATTGGATTCTCATCGCATTGGTACCTACGTATTAATCTTCTTGTTCTTGTTCTTCTTCTTAGCATATGCGTTGAAGAAAGAGTTCTGGAGAGATATACACTAATAGCGTTGTGGTATAATCACATCGTTTCATGCGCGGCTCCATTTTGGGGCCGCGTGTCTGTTTCTGAAAAGGGGAATAGTTAATGGGTGTCGTGGCAAAACGTTCTTCCATGTCGTTCTACTCTAATGGTGAAAACCAGTATAGTCATCGTGTTCGTATTGTTTTGGCTGAAAAGGGTGTGGCTGTAGAGATTCATGATTGTGATGAAGATAATCTTCCAGAAGATTTAACTTCGATGAATCCTTACAATAGCTTGCCAACATTGTTGGATCGCGATTTGGTTTTGTATGAGCCAAACGTAATGATGGAATATTTAGATGAGCGTTTCCCTCATCCACCTCTGTTGCCTGTATATCCGGTAGCTCGTGCTGAAAGCCGTCTTTATATGTACCGCATTCAGCGTGATTGGTGTGATCTTGCAGATCAAATTATTGAAGCATCTTTAGCTGATGATGAAGAGACTGCAGAATCTGTTCGTAAAGAGTTGCGTGATAGTTTAGTAACAACATCACCAATTTTTGATGATAAGCCTTTCTTTATGAGCGAAGATTTTACGTTGGTTGATTGCTGCCTTGCTCCGCTATTGTGGCGCTTACCTCTATTGGGAATCGATATTCCTGAAGATCAGTGTAAGCCATTAGTGAAGTATATGGAGCGTTTGTTTGAGCGTGAATCGTTTCAGGTTAGCTTATCTGAAGCTGAGCGCGAAATGCGCGACTAGCCTTTACGCTTAGTCTATAAAAAGGGATGATGTTTCATCCCTTTTTTTATGTCTGTTTAACTGATTGTGAGTATTGAAAATGAAACCAAGTCGTCCTTATATATTGAAAGCGTTGTACGATTGGCTGCTAGATAGTGATTTGACGCCCCATCTTTTAGTTGATGCGACTCAAGAGAATGTTACTGTTCCGACGCAGTTTGTAGAAGAGGGTCAGATTGTGATGAATATTACTCCTTCTGCCGTGCGTGATTTTTATATGGATGAGGAGGCTATTTCTTTTAATGCACGATTTTCAGGGCAGCCGATGGATGTTTATATTCCAGTACGGGCTGTATTAGCTATTTATGCTCGTGAAAATGGTCAGGGTATGGGATTTGGTGGTGAGCCTGGGGTCGAGGTTTATATGCAGGATCAGGTAGCTGATAGAAAGCAGCCGGAGAGAAGTGAGGTTGAAGCTGATAAAGAGAAGCCGAAGCGTCCTAGTTTAAAAGTAGTCAAATAATTTTTGAAAAAAAGCGCCGCAAACAAATGGCTGCGGCGCATGTCTATCTCTTAACGGTTAACGTATTCGAATACTTTAACGATTTTTTCTACGCCAGGAATACTGCGTACAATGCTAATTGCGGTATCGGCTTCTTGCTGGCCGACAAGTCCCATTAGGTAAACTGTACTGCTATCGGTGACTACTTTTATACGAGAGCCTTCAATATTTTCATTTGTTAATAACTCCGCTTTGACTTTGGTTGTTAGCCAGGTATCGTTTGTTCTTGCTAGTGCAGATGAAATGCCTGAGAGTTTAATCTCATTGTGGATTTTTCTTACTTTGCGTACTTGGCTGACAATCTGCTCGGCTTCGCTGCGCGCGGCTTCACTCGGTGCTTGGCCTGTGAGAAGTACTACGCCATTGTAGCTGGTTACACTGATATTGGTGGCTTTCATCTGCTCTGAACCTTTGGCTAGATTGACCATTGAGAGCGTTTCAATCACTTCGTCATCAAGGTAAGAGCCAACGGTTCGGTGCCCCGGATCTTCTTGGATCGGTTCTTCGCGGGCAACACTTATAACGTCAGAACAACCGCTAATAATTACTGATAGGCTGAGGCCTGTAATTAGTACAAGAGTTTTGCTATTAATCATCACTCGTCACTTCCAAATAGTTGATAGTCAATTAAGTCACATAGTGCATGTAAAACTAGCAATTGTGCATGATGAACTAAAGCACTGTCATCGCTAGGTACACAGATTTCAATCTCTTCTGGGCTTAATAGTGCGGTAATGTCACCGCCATCAGCACCGTTTAATACAATAACGGTCATATCACGGTCATGTGCAGCCTGAATGGCTTGAACTAGATTGCTCGATCGTCCATGGGGAGTAACGAGTAATAGTATATCGCCAGGTTGCCCTAGAGCATGAATCTGTTTCGCTTGCGCATCCATGAAGCTGGTATCTTCGCAGATAGCACTGAGTGTCGATCCGTCAGAATTTAGGTTGATCGCGGGCAACCCAGGCCTTTCATGTCTAAAGCGGTTCATCAGCAACGTCGTGAAATGCTGCCCTAATGATGATGAAGCTCCATTTGCACAGCAGAGAATCTTATTCTCACTGACAAGGCAGTGAAGTAAAAGTTCACCAGCATGGGCTATTAACGGAGTATATTGTTCAATGGTAATCGCATTGATTTCCATTGAATTGTGAAACTGGCTGACAATGCGGTCTTCGAGTTCCATGCTGTCCTTAATTATGCCTTAAATTCTAAATGCATCTTTATACCACAGAGGGTGGGAAGGTGCTGCATCATATTCAAAAGCGATCACATCAAAACGACACTCTTTATTAGCTAGCCTTGGTTGTTGGCTTAAATAAAGTTGTGCTGCTTTGACTATCTTTGCTTGTTTGATTGGAGTAACCGAAGCGGCGGCCCCTCCATACTTTTTTGTGTTTCTGTAGCGAACTTCGATAAAAACGATGGTTTGACCATCTTGCATTATTAGATCAATCTCGCCAAATCGGCAGCTGAAATTGCGACTAAGTAGTTTTAGTTTTTGTGTATGTAAATATTTTTCAGCTAATTTTTCGGCGTCCTTGCCGGTTTTATTTCTATCCATAGAGTCTGTTACTCAATAATTGATGGGGTGCCTTCCCTATATTCTGCCCATACAAGGTTACGTTTAATGATGCCGTCGTGGCTAATGCTTAACTTGCCGGTTTCGCCTTCGATCTCTGTACCGGGAAGGGCGCTTAGCTGTTGAAGGTAGGGGAATAGGCGATAAGCATCGAGACCTAGTGCGTATAATCGTCCAAAACGGGTATTTGTATCAGCGCGCTCTTGTGCAATGAGTACTTTATTCTGCGAGGGAGGGTTGAGGCTCCAAGGAATATCTAAGAATTTAATTTTATTTAGATCTTGATCTTGTATTGGGTCGCTATTGCCGCTGTAAATATGTGATGTTGCATAAATCGGTAGATCTCCAGCGAAATGGAATGCAAGTATAGGCGTTAGCTGGCGCGCATCATTAGGTAGTGCGGTTAATATGATTGCATCTATATCCTGTCTGCGGTGCTCTTCAAATTCTATTTTTCGAGTGTAGATCGCTTGCCTGACTTTTTTATAGCGTGCGGTACTTTTATCTGTGCTAAGAAAGGAGGCAATGTTGGCGGAGAAGTCGCTCGTTTCTCCAAAAGCTTTCATGCTGACTACTTTGCCGCCGAGAGCAGTGAAATATTCTGTGAATGATGTTGCTATGCGTTCGCCCCAAACTTGGTTTGGAATGAGAATAGCAGCGGTTCTTATGCCGTCATTCCATGCGGCTTCAGCGATTTGTTGTGCTTCATCATCGGTTGAAAGGCCAAATTGGTAAAGCCCTTCTCTGCTTATATTGTCGGTATGGTTGAGTGCTAAGATCGGTGTGTTGATATGTGTATCGCTAGCCATGTCGTTGACATACTCTTTAGATAGAGGGCCAATAACTAGATCAACCTCTTCCTGTTCTAATATTGCAGAGAGCTGAATCGGCGTGTTGATTTTTTCAGAATCAAGAAACAGTAATTCAGGTGACGGGGTGTTAGGTTGCTGTTGGCGGAAGTGGGCCATCAGAATGCCTTCTTTTATTGCTGCGGCGGGTTTAGCTAATTTTCCTTCGAGCGGCAATAAAATGGCAATTTTTCTAGCGCTTAGTGTTTGTGTACTTAATCCACTCAATGAGCTGGGTGGTAAGCGTTTAGCGGGATGTCCTTCCCAGAGTGTTGACCAATTGTTGATGGCTTGATATTGAGTGTCGAGCTGTTTGTTGTTTGATAGTTCGTTAATCAGTTCTAGCCAGCCTTGTTCGTAATAGCTATTGCTACCGCTTCTTAATAAAGAGGAGCGTGTAGTGTCGTCAAGCTGTATAAGGCGATTCCAGATTTCGTCATGTATCTGTTGTTTTTCTTCATCATTGTCGAGTAGAAGGCTTAACTTTATAAGTGACTGCGCTTCTGAAAATAAAGCACTTTGTTGATTAAATGCTTGTGCTTCTAAATGTAAAAATTGAATCTCTTGCTCTTTCGGAAGGCCTGTTTGGCTAAGCGCTTTAAGTTGAGCTAAGTTGTCTAATGCTTTTTTAGGCTGGTTTTCTTCAATGGCTGCTTCGGCTTTGAGTTTTGCAATATCAAAACGCATAGTGGGAGGTAGTAGGCTGATATCAATATCATTCAGCACCTGAAATGCATTTTCTTTTTGGTTGATAGAAAGCAGTATTTTGGCGGCTTCTGCACGTAGTTCAGCAGCTTTGATCGGTTTTGCTTTCTTCGCTTTTTCGAGAAGTTCTGTTGCGCTATTTCTGCTCTGCTCCGTTGCACTGATCGGTGGTTTTGAAGGTGATTGTACCGAACAGCCCGAAATAATCGTTCCAAGGAGTATAGCTAAAAGAGGCAGGCGCCACTGAAATTTCATATACTTCACAACCCAAGTTTGAGGATGGTATCTGTAATGTTAGAACCGGCACTGTATGTTGTAGCAACACCGATTGGAAATTTGCAGGATATGACTCCTCGCGCAATTGAAGTATTGCAGCAGGTTGAGTTGATTGCTGCAGAGGACACGCGTCATAGTGCCCGTTTAATGGCGCATTGTGGAATCGATACCCGCCTTGTTTCCGTTCATGAGCATAACGAACGCCAGCGAATTGAGACGATTGTACACCAGTTGCAATCTGGTGCCAGTGTTGCGCTTATTTCTGATGCTGGAACGCCATTAATTTCTGACCCTGGGTATGTGGTTGTTAAGGGGGTAAGGGAAGCTGGATTTAGAGTGGTGCCTATACCGGGCTGCGTTGCTTTTATTGCCGCGTTGTCGGCTGCTGGTTTGCCGACGGATCGTTTTGCTTTCGAAGGTTTTTTGCCGCATAAATCGAGTGGTCGTAAGCAGCAATTGAAAGGCTTGGTGGGTGAATCGAGAACATTAATTTTTTATGAATCTCCTCATCGTATATTGGCTTCATTGAAAGATATGCAGGAGGTGTTTGGGTCTGAGCGAGTTGTGGCGGTTGCCAGGGAGCTTACAAAAACTTATGAAACCATTCATGTGGATCAACTATCGTCATTAATTGCATGGATGGAGGCCGATACAAATCAGCAGCGAGGGGAGTTTGTTGTGCTCGTGCATGGGGTTGAAACTAAAGGCGAAGTCTTGCTGGATGCTAAAGCCTTAGAGGTGCTAGATATTCTTTTGGCAGAGTTGCCTGCGAGTCAGGCGGCGTCTTTGGCGGCTAAAATTACAGGGCTAAAGAAAAAGGTGCTTTATCAAGCAACTTTAAGTCGTTAAGCATCGCTAAAGCTGAATCTCTCTGTTAGAATCCGCGCCGAGGAGTTTGCCTGGCAGTCGCTGTCCTTGTAAAAGGATGGAGGAAAGTCCGGGCTCCAAAGGGTAGAGTGCCAGATAACGTCTGGGCGGCGCGAGTCGACGGAAAGTGCAGCAGAAAATATACCGCCTAAGTATACTTCGGTATAACGGTAAGGTTGAAATGGTGCGGTAAGAGCGCACCGCGTGGGTGGCAACATTCCACGGCATGGTAAACCCCACTCGGAGCAAGACCAAATAGGGTTCCTATAGGCGTGACCCGCGCTGGAACCGGGTAGGTTGCTTGAGGTGCGTAGTGATGCGTATCCCAGATGAATGACTGTCCACGACAGAACCCGGCTTACCGGCAAACTCCTCAATTTTTTTGTAAATAGTTATATCGTTTGTTTGGAGCCTGCGGCATAGCAGTTGGATGCGCATCCCAATAAATGACTGTCCACGACGACTCTTCAGAACAGCTCAGGGCTTACCGGTAAACTCCTCAATTTTTTTGTAAATAGTTATATCGTTTGTTTGGAGCCTGCGGCATAGCAGTTGGATGCGCATCCCAATAAATGACTGTCCACGACGACTCTTCAGAACAGCTCAGGGCTTACCGGTAAACTCCTCAATTTTTTTGTAAATAGTTATATCGTTTGTTTGGAGCCTGCGGCATAGCAGTTGGATGCGCATCCCAATAAATGACTGTCCACGACGACTCTTCAGAACAGCTCAGGGCTTACCGGTAAACTCCTCAATTTTTTTGTAAATAGTTATATCGTTTGTTTGGAGCCTGCGGCATAGCAGTTGGATGCGCATCCCAATAAATGACTGTCCACGACGACTCTTCAGAACAGCTCAGGGCTTACCGGTAAACTCCTCAATTTTTTTGTAAATAGTTATATCGTTTGTTTGGAGCCTGCGGCATAGCAGTTGGATGCGCATCCCAATAAATGACTGTCCACGACGACTCTTCAGAACAGCTCAGGGCTTACCGGTAAACTCCTCAATTTTTTTGTAAATAGTTATATCGTTTGTTTGGAGCCTGCGGCATAGCAGTTGGATGCGCATCCCAATAAATGACTGTCCACGACGACTCTTCAGAACAGCTCAGGGCTTACCGGTAAACTCCTCAATTTTTTTGTAAATAGTTATATCGTTTGTTTGGAGCCTGCGGCATAGCAGTTGGATGCGCATCCCAATAAATGACTGTCCACGACGACTCTTCAGAACAGCTCAGGGCTTACCGGTAAACTCCTCAATTTTTTTGTAAATAGTTATATCGTTTGCTTGGAGTCTGCGGCATAGCCGTTGGAGGTGTGTTCCAGATAAATGACTGTCCACGACGACTCTTCAGAACAGCTCGGGGCTTACCGGCAAACTCCTCAGTTTTTTTGTAAATAGTTATATCGTTTGTTTGGAGCCTGCGGCATAGCAGTTGGATGCGCATCCCAATAAATGACTGTCCACGACGACTCTTCAGAACAGCTCAGGGCTTACCGGTAAACTCCTCAGTTTTTTTGTAAATAGTTATATCGTTTGTTTGGAGTCTGCGGCATAGCCGTTGGAGGTGTGTTCCAGATAAATGACTGTCCACGACGACTCTTCAGAACAGCTCGGGGCTTACCGGCAAACTCCTCAAATTTTTTTGTAAATAGTTATATCGTTTGTTTGGAGCCTGCGGCATAGCAGTTGGATGCGCATCCCAATAAATGACTGTCCACGACGACTCTTCAGAACAGCTCGGGGCTTACCGGTAAATTCCTCAATTTTTTTGTAAATAGTTATATCGTTTGTTTGGAGCCTGCGGCATAGCAGTTGGATGCGCATCCCAATAAATGACTGTCCACGACGACTCTTCAGAACAGCTCAGGGCTTACCGGCAAACTCCTCAGTTTTTATTTTTTCATCTTAGAAATCCTTTTCTTTCAGCTTTACTTATTGTTTTTCTCGTTAAGTTTTCTAATTCCTTGTTTTTAAAGTGTCTTTCTTAGTGCTTTTTCTGATGCTTGTTTCTCATTATTAAATTATCTAATAAACCATGTGATTAAACCCTTCTTGGAAGCTTATTCTGCCTTGCTTTAATTGGGGTTCCTTTCTATAGTGTGCTTTAGTGGGATAAAGTGGGTAAAAGTGGGTAATTCTGTAAATTAAGTGGGTTTAGAGAGCGAGAAATGTTTAGAGGCGTAAATCAAATCAATCTAGATGTTAAGGGGCGCATGGCGATCCCAGCACGGTATCGTGAGAAAATCACGACCTGCTGTGATGGGCAGCTCGTGGCAACGATTGATACTGAAGAGCGCTGTTTATTGCTTTATCCGCTACATGAATGGGAAGAGATTCAAGAGAAAATCGAGGCCCTGCCTAGCTTTAACCCCGCGGCTAGACGTATTCAACGGCTTCTGATCGGTCATGCTACTGATTTGGATATGGATGGCAATGGCCGTTTGTTGCTGCCAGCGCCGCTACGTGAATACGCTGAGTTAGATAAAAAAATTGTACTGCTTGGTCAAGGTCAGAAGTTTGAAATCTGGAATGAGTCAAGATGGTTAGCCACCCGTGAAGAGTATCTTCAGGATGTGGATGGGGGCATGGCAATGCCCGAAGAGTTACAAAACCTTTCATTATAAAAATGAACGCTAATGAGATTTATCGATGAGCCAGGAATTTAAACATATTACCGTTCTGCTACAGGAAGCTGTTGATGCTTTAGTGCAGGATTCCTCTGGTTTCTATATCGATGGAACTTTTGGTCGTGGTGGCCACTCGGCTTTAGTGCTTGAACAGTTGGCCGAGGATGGTCGGCTTTTAGGTATAGATAAAGATCCGCAAGCGATTGCTCATGCGAAAGAACGCTTTGTAGATGAACCTCGCTTTTCGATTGCTCATGGTAGTTTTGCGCAATTAGAGCAGTTTGTTACTGAGCGTGGTATGGCAGGTGAAGTTGATGGTGTGCTGCTTGATTTAGGTGTTTCATCCCCTCAGCTGGATGATGCATCAAGAGGTTTTAGTTTTATGAATGATGGTCCGCTTGATATGCGGATGGATACATCGTCAGGCGAAAGTGCCGCTGAATGGATTGCGCGAGCAGATGAAACTGAGATTGCGGATGTTATTTATACCTATGGTGAGGAGAAGTTCTCCCGTCGGATGGCTAAAGCGATTGTTGCTAAGCGTCAAGAAGAAGCCATTACCACAACGGCTCAACTGTCGAAAATTATTGCTGAAGCGAATCCTGCGTGGGAAAAAGGTAAAAACCCCGCTACCCGCGCCTTCCAAGGGATTCGTATTCATATAAACAAGGAGTTGGAGGACCTGGAAAGCTGTCTAGATCAGGCTTTAGATATGCTGAAGATAGGTGGGCGTTTGGTTGTTATTAGTTTTCACTCGCTTGAAGATCGCATTGTTAAACGTTTTATTCGCAAGCATGTAAAAGGGGATGAACATTTACCAAGAGGGATTCCCTTTACTAATGACATGCTAGAGATTCGTTTAAAAGGCGTAGGTAAAGCCGTGAAGGCTAGTGATAGTGAGACACAAGACAATGTTCGTGCGCGCAGTGCTGTTATGCGTATAGCAGAGAAGGTGGCTTAAGTGCGTGTTGATTTTTTTCAGCGGTTGTTGAAAAAAAAGCTAGCGCCTGAGGCTGATGTAGTTGAAGCCAGTGAGTTTTGTAACTTAGAAGCCTTGCTGAGGCCTTTTTTAACTGTTTTTGTTTTGGTTGTTTTGCTAGTGGCTACATGTCTTGTTGTAGTGCTGAGTGCGTTTGAGTATAGAACGCTTTTTAATTACCACCAAGAGTTGGTACAGCAGAGAGATGAGTTGCAGGTTGAGTGGGGCCAGCTTTTGTTAGAACAAAGTGCTTGGGCGGCAAATAACCGTGTTGAGCAGCAAGCAGCAAGTAAATTAGGCATGAAGGTGCCTGAAGTGAATCAAATAGAGATTATTCGCAATGAGCGATAACAACGAAGTCAGTGATAGTGCTGAGGCTACAGTAGGACGAGGATGGCGCCTGTGGTTGGTGCTGATTCTTTTGCTGCTTGTTGCGGTCGGTATTACTGCGCGTATGTTGTCGCTCTATGTTGAAGATCAAGCTTTTTTACAAACGCAGGGTGATGAGCGTACTTTACGAACGGTTCAAGTACCTGCGCATCGAGGGATTATAACGGATCGCAATGGCGAACCTTTGGCTGTCAGCGCACCTGTCGCGACGATCTGGGCTGATCCTAAGATGATGGATTTACAGCATGCAGGTATAGCTAAATTAGCGGCTTTACTTAAGAGTAATAAGAAAAAACTGATTGCTAAGTTATCTACCTATCGCACTAAGCGTTTTCTTTATTTACAGAGACAAGGGACTCCTGAACTAGCTGAGAAAGTAAGAGCGTTGCGGATTCCTGGTGTACATGTGGATAGAGAATATAAGCGTTACTATCCTGCGGCAGAAGTGACTACTCACTTAGTGGGCTTTACTAATCTAGATGGTAAAGGTCAGGAAGGGTTGGAGTTGGCCTATGAAGATTGGTTGAAAGCAGAATCAGGTAAACAACTGGTGATGAAAGATCGACTGGGTCGAACAATTAAACATGTTCGAGAAGTGAAGTCGGCCCAACATGGAAACAATATAGAGTTAAGTATTGATCTGCGCTTGCAGTACCTAGCATATCGAGAATTAAAGACAGCCGTAAAAGCGCATAACGCAGATGGCGGTTCATTGGTGATGTTGGATGTTAAGACGGGCGAGGTATTGGCTATGGTTAATCAGCCATCTTACAACCCTAATGATCCGCGCCAGCGAGTCTCAACGGCTTTGCGTAATAGGTCTTTAACCGATACGTTTGAACCGGGATCAACGGTTAAGCCTATGACGGTTGCTGCCGCGTTGATGAGTGGGCAGTACACACCGGATACTTTGGTTGATACATCACCAGGGTATTTTCGAGTTAAGCGCAAAACCATACGCGATCACCGTAATTATGGTGAGATCGATGTATCAACAATTATTACAAAGTCGAGCAATGTGGGCGTGACTAAGTTGACGCTCAGTTTGCCAGAAGGCTCCGTGCGAAACCTATTTCATAATGTAGGATTAGGTCAGGCAACAGGAATAGGCTTTCCCGGTGAAAGTTCAGGTTATTTGCCATATCTGAATCAGCGGCAAGTCGTTGAGCGAGCAACATTATCATATGGCTATGGCCTTTCTGTGACGCCTTTGCAGTTAGCGCAATCATATTTGGCTTTGGCGAATGATGGTGTGATGAGTCCGGTTAATCTTATTCGTCAGAAAGAAGCGGGTAAGCCTGTGCGCGTTATGCCGGCTAGTGTGGCGAAAGATGTACGCGTCATGATGGAAACAGTTATTAGTAATAAAGGTACAGGGCGTAGAGCTGCAGTACCTGGTTATAGGGTCGCTGGGAAAACAGGCACAGTGCATAAAGTCGGGCCCGGCGGTTACATTGATGACCAATATATGTCTACGTTTGCAGGTATTGCACCTGTTAGTAATCCGCGTTTAGTTACCGTCGTCATGATTGATAACCCAAAAGGGCAAGAGTATTACGGTGGTGAAGTTGCAGCGCCTGTTTTTTCAAGGGCCGTTGGGGGCGCGTTAAGGCTGTTGAATGTTCCGCCTGATAATTGGCCCGAAGTAAATAAGCAAATTGCGAATAGGCATTAATAAGAGACGAATATGCTGAAAATAGAGAAGACGCTAGCTGAGATAATACCGGAGTGGGTTGATGAAACCTGCGCCGATCTCGTTGTGTCTACTCTATCTCAGGACAGTCGTACAGTTAGTCCGGGAACGTTGTTTCTTGCGCGCTCAGGTTTGCAGCATCGTGGTGTGGATTTTGTTATAGGTGCTGTGGCCGCTGGCGCTGTTGCGGTATTGCTTGATGAAAGTGAAAAAGATGATTGCCCATGTGTGAATGTGCCTATTATCTGCATCCCTAATTTAGTGGCTCAACTAGGCGCTATAGCTGCTCGTTTTTATGATGAGCCTAGCAAAAAAATGACAGTCATTGGCATTACTGGGACGAACGGTAAAACCTCTTGTGCGCATTTTTTAGCTCAAGCGATGAATGTCTTGAAGGTTAAAACTGCGATCGTTGGCACGGTTGGGAATGGCTTTCCTAAGGATCTAAATAAAGCAACGCATACCACACCGGATGCTATAGGTTTGCAGAAGCTATTGGCTGAATTAAATGCATCAGGCGCTGAAGCGGTTGTAATGGAAGTCTCAAGCCATGCTTTAGAGCAGAGACGAGTCGATGCTGTTGAATTTGATTATGCAGTCTTTACTAATTTGACTCGTGATCATTTGGATTATCACGGTTCTATGGAATCTTATGGCATGGCCAAAGCTAAGTTGTTTAGCAAAGATTCTCTGAAAAAAGCGATCTTAAATATTGATGATGTGTTTGGGCGTCAATTAATGTTGGATCAGAGAATCAACTGCCAGAAAGTCTCTGTTGGTAGAGTTCACGGAGATTATCGTTTGGCAGCCTATCGGCTTGCTCTGCATGGTATTGAAGCAGAAATAAAAACAGTTAAAGGTGGTTTCGCTTTTTGTAGCAAAGTTATCGGTGATTTTAATTTAGACAACTTATTGCTTGTGGCTGCGGTATTGGTTGAGCAGGGATTTAGCTATGGGCAACTAGTCGATGCACTGTCAAAACTGGAATCTGTGCCAGGCCGAATGCAAGCGGTTGTTGCTGCTAATAAGCCGCTGGTTATTATTGATTATGCTCATACACCGGATGCTTTAGAAAAAGCTTTGCAAGCGGTTCGAGCGCATACCAATGGGACTTTATGGTGTGTCTTTGGTTGTGGTGGCGATCGAGATATTGGTAAACGCGAGTTAATGGGCAAAATTGCGGACCGTTTTGCTGATCATTTGGTAGTGACAAGTGATAACCCACGTAATGAGCAGCCTCGGAAAATTATAGAAATGATTGAAAGCGGTATTAGTCAGCATATACCAAATATTAAAGTGGATAGAGCTGAAGCTATCCAATTAGCCATTATGCAAGCGTCCCCAGAAGATGTTGTTTTAATCGCTGGCAAAGGCCATGAAGACTACCAAGAGGTTGCCGGTAAACGTCATCCGTTCAGTGATTTAGTCATGACGCGGAAGATTTTAGGGGTGGCTGCATGATTGGTGAGTGGAATTTAGGCCAGTTACAACAGCAATTTGGCGGTGACATTACTAAAGATGTCTCGTTTCAGGGAGTTAGTACAGATACACGTACTATCAAACAAGGTGATCTTTTTGTTGCATTGGAGGGCCCTAATTTTGATGGACATGAGTTTGTGGAGCAGGCTTTCGCTAAAGGTGCAGTAGCTGCTGTTGTTTCTCGATCACTTGAGCAACCTATTGCCCAATGGCTGGTTACAGATACACATAAAGCGCTAGGGCAGATAGCGCTGGCTAATCGACAGCGCTTTAATGGTCGCGTTTATGCTGTAACGGGTAGTAGCGGTAAAACTACGGTGAAAGAGATGTTACGTAGTATTTTGTCCCAAAACGCATCGGTGCTTGTGACGCAGGGTAACCTTAATAATGATATAGGGGTGCCATTAACATTATTTCGTTTAAATGATGAGCATCAAGTAGCTGTGGTTGAGCAGGGCGCAAGTGCGGGCGGTGAGATAGCTTATACAACGGCTCTATCTCTACCTGATGTGGCCATTTTAAATAATGCTATGGGCGCACATTTAGAAGGGTTTGGTTCTTTGTTAGGCGTGGTTGAGGCAAAAGCAGAGATCTTCTCGCAGCTTAATAAAACTCATGGTTACGCCATTATCAATGCCGACGATAAATATGCTCAGTTTTGGCTCGGTGGTACTGAAGGACAGAAGAAGAAAACATTCTCCTGTGAATTTGATTCCGCTGATATTTATGCATCGGATGTGAAAGCGTCTGATACCGGCTGCTTCTCATTTGTGTTGCATCGTGGTGAACAAACCGTACCGGTCCAGTTAGGTGTTATGGGACAACATAATATAGCGAATGCGCTGGCGGCGGCCGCAGCGGTAAGTACGCAAGATATACCTTTGCAGCAGATCGCGGATGGTTTGCATAGTTTTAAAGCGGTTAAAGGGCGTATGTGCCCGATGGAAGGGCGGCAAGGAGCACTCATTATTGATGATACTTATAACGCTAATCCAGGATCAGTGAATGCGGCCGTCGACTTATTGGTCAGCTTGCAGGGTGAATCTATCTTGGTTTTAGGGGATATGGCTGAGTTGGGGGCTGACGCCGTCAAACAGCATGAAAGAGTAGGCTGCCGAGCAGCGCAGAAGGGGGTTGGAAGCCTTTGGGCGACTGGCGCGCTGTCTCGGCACTCTGTTTTGGCATTTGATGCCGAATCAAAAGATTGTGGTCAGTATTTTAAAACACAACAAGAACTAATCGCTGCGCTGTCGGGCGTAGCACGTCAGGGTATTAATATCCTGATTAAGGGCTCACGTAGCGCAGCAATGGAACGGGTTGTTAACAGCCTGTCTAAAGAGGAATAAGAAGAAATGCTACCACTAATAGCAGAATATTTATCAGAGTATTACAGCGGCTTCGCTGTATTTCAGTATCTGACGTTAAGAGGGATTTTGGGAGTGTTGACCGCTCTGCTGATATCTCTTTTGGTGGGGCCTTTTGTTATTAATAAATTACGCAACAATCAGATTGGGCAGGCAATTCGTGATGATGGTCCGCAAAGCCATTTGAGTAAGGCAGGGACCCCAACCATGGGCGGTGCACTGATTCTAGTTGCTATTGCTATTAGTACGTTACTTTGGAGTGATCTTAGTAATATTTATGTATGGATTACACTAATTGTTACATTGATTTTTGGTGCTGTAGGTTGGGTGGATGATTACCGAAAAGTAGTAGAGAAAAACCCTCGTGGTTTACCTGCAAAATGGAAGTATCTCTGGCAGTCTGTAGGTGGTATAGGTGCAGCCGTGGTTTTATATTCAGTTGCGTCTATGCCGGTAGAAACTTCACTACTTATACCTTTCTTAAAAGATGTTTCGATTGAGTTAGGTATTTTCTTTATTGTATTTACCTATTTTGTCATTGTCGGTAGCTCCAATGCGGTCAATTTAACGGATGGTTTAGATGGTCTTGCAATTCTTCCTACCGTTCTAGTTGCTGGTGCATTGGGCGTTTTTGCCTACCTATCCGGTAATATTAAATTTGCTGATTACTTGCTTATTCCATATATCGAAGGTTCGGGTGAACTGATTATTTTTTGCGGCGCAATTGTTGGTGCTGGATTAGGTTTCTTATGGTTTAACACTTATCCAGCCCAAGTATTTATGG
This sequence comes from Neptuniibacter marinus, assembly GCF_965223595.1. Lineage (NCBI taxonomy): Bacteria > Pseudomonadati > Pseudomonadota > Gammaproteobacteria > Oceanospirillales > Oceanospirillaceae > Neptuniibacter > Neptuniibacter marinus. The sequence continues at coordinate 953,603 of NZ_OZ245004.1, forward strand.
GGGATGTGGGAGCATTGTCTTTAGGTGCAGCTTTGGGTGTGATTGCTGTGATTGTTAGACAAGAGTTTATTCTCTTTATTATGGGTGGGGTCTTTGTCGCTGAAACTGTATCGGTCATTTTACAGGTGGCTTCATTTAAGTTAACAGGACGTCGCATCTTTAGGATGGCTCCTTTGCATCACCATTTTGAATTAAAAGGTTGGCCTGAGCCGCGCGTGATTGTGCGTTTTTGGATTATTACAGTTGTATTGGTGTTAATCGGTTTAGCATCGCTGAAAATTCGTTAAGAGTAAGGTTGAGTCATGGGATTAATCGCCAGTGATAATTTTAAAATTGTGATCGGTCTAGGACAGACTGGGCTGGCGTGTGCACGGTTTTTGGCGACTAAAGGGACCTCTTTTTCTGTTGTAGATAGCCGAGAGAATCCACCAGGTGCTGATGAGCTTAAGCACGAATTTCCTGATGTAGATCTTCGTTGCGGGCCTTTTGATAGTGAGTACTTAAAACGAGCGACTGAACTTATATTAAGCCCTGGCGTGACTCAGAAAGAGCCAGCAATTCAAGCTGCGGTATCGCAAGGCGTGCAGCTCAGTGGCGATATCGATCTTTTTTGTCGAGAAGTGAAAGCGCCGATTATCGCTATTACAGGCTCGAATGCGAAAAGCACAGTAACTACCTTGGTTGGTGAAATGGCTAAAGCCGCCGGTCTGGATGTAGGTGTGTGTGGCAATATTGGCACCCCTGTGTTGGAGATGTTAGGCCAGCCGGAAAAAGGCTTGTATGTACTGGAACTTTCGAGTTTTCAGTTAGAAACAACCCATGAATTACGCGCCGAGGTTGCGACAGTTCTTAATGTTACGCCAGATCATTTAGATCGCTATGACAACCAGATACAGGGCTATTATCAAGCCAAGCATCGAATATTTCGCGGTGCTAAACATGTTGTTATCAATAGGGATGATGCGTTAACAGCACCCCTCTTATCTAAAAATGTAGTCACACACTCTTATGGCTTAGATAAACCAGATATTAAAGCGTTTGGTTTACTTGAAGAGCAGGGTGAGCATTGGTTGAGCCTAGGGTTTGAAAAACTATTACCCGTTTCTGAATTGAAAATACGTGGTAGCCATAATATTGCGAATGCATTGGCTTCTATGGCAATAGGTCACGCTGCAGGGCTACCTATGGAAGCGATGGTTAAGGCATTGAAAGCATTTTCAGGTTTGAAGCATCGTTGCCAATGGGTGTCTGATAAAAACGGCATTAGTTATTTTAATGATTCTAAAGGTACGAATGTCGGTGCAACAGTCGCAGCATTGGTAGGTTTAGGTGAAACATTGTCAGGAAGTCAAAAGTTAGTCCTGATTGCTGGTGGCGTAGGTAAAGGTGCTGACTTTTCTGATTTAGCGTCACCCTTGCAACGTTTTGGGCGAGGTTTGGTGTACTTGGGTGAAGATGGCGAGCGTTTGGCTGCAGCCTGTGGAAACCTTGAAAAAGTAGCGGCAATAAGCATGACTGATGCGGTTGAAAAAGCGGCTGACCTAGCTGAATTAGGGGATATAGTGTTGCTCTCCCCAGCGTGTGCGAGCTTTGACATGTTTAGTGGCTTCCCTGCGCGTGGTGATGCGTTTGTTGATGCGGTAGCGGTACTCTGATGTTTAGTGCTTTTTGGCCATCATCAAGTCTGCCACCGCAAACGAAATTGGGGGTATTACCCTTTGATCCATGGGTGTTGGGTTGCGCTATTGCATTAGTGTTGACTGGATTTGTGATGATCAGTTCTGCCTCCTTAGATGTTGCAATGGAGAATAATGGAACGCCTTATTACTACGTTATTCGTCAGGCTTCCTTTATGTTGATCGCTTTGATTGGTGCTATAGCCGTGTGGAACTTCCCTATTAGTTTTTGGGAACGTAGTGGACACTGGTGGATGCTGGCGGCCGGTTTTTTACTTATTCTGGTGTTGATCCCAGGGATAGGTAAAGGGGTTAATGGTAGTCATCGTTGGCTGCCCTTAGGACCATTAAACTTGCAGGCTTCTGAGGTCGCGAAGTTTTGTATGGTTTTATATATGGGAGGGTATTTAGTTCGCCGTCTCCATGAAGTTAGAAGCAGTTGGAAAGGTATTGCTAAACCCACGTTACCTTTAGGTATTTTTTGTGTGCTGCTCTACTTTGAACCGGATTTTGGTGCATTGGTTGTGTTAATGGGTACGGTTATGGGCATGATCTTTTTAGGAGGGATGCGCTTTTCTCAGTTTCTAGTGGTTATTGTTAGTGTGGGGGGATTGTTAGGTGCAGTCGTTGGTTTGCAGCCCTATCGTGTCGCACGTTTACAGAGCTTTCTTGATCCGTGGCAGGATCCTTTTGGTACAGGCTACCAACTGTCTCAGGCTCAAATAGCTTTTGGTCGTGGCGAGTGGTTTGGAACAGGTTTAGGTAACAGCGTCCAGAAGTTATTTTATCTGCCTGAAGCTCATACGGACTTTGTTTTTTCTGTATTAGCTGAAGAGCTTGGTTTTGTCGGTGCAGCTGCGTTGATTGTGCTATATGCGGTATTAGTTGTGAATATTTTCCGTATCGGACGACGGGCAGAAAAAATGAAGGCTTTCTTCAAAGCATATGTTTGTTATGGATTTGGAATTATTTTTGCTGGGCAGGCATTAATTAATATCGGTGTAAATGTTGGTGCCCTACCAACTAAAGGGCTAACACTGCCTTTAGTTAGTTACGGAGGCAGTAGTTTGTTGGTGAGCTGTGCGATGTTGGCTGTGATATTAAGAGTCGATTATGAATTGAAAAAAAGCCAATTTTCTTCATCTACAACAGATGGAGATAACAAATTGAACAAAACAGGAAAAAGTTCAGGGAAGAAAACTCAGTCTAGATTTAAACCGGAGGCGCAAGTATGAAGCATAGTAAAGCGCCTGTTGCGCTAGTTATGGCAGGTGGTACGGGTGGTCATGTTTTTCCTGCGCTATCAACAACTGAAAAAATGCAGGCTCAGGGCGTTCATGTGGAGTGGTTAGGTTCTCGCCATGGTATAGAAGCTGATTTAGTCCCTGCGGCAGGCTTAAAACTGCACTCCATTGAAGTAAGAGGGTTGCGCGGTAAAGGTAAGTTAAGTCTTCTGTTAGCGCCATTTAAATTGCTTGTTGCTTTTTGGCAGGCCCTAAAAGTTGTGCGAAAAGTAAAGCCCGATGTTGTGCTTGGTATGGGCGGTTTTGCATCAGGTCCGGGGGGCGCTGCTGCATGGTTGTTAGGTATCCCTCTTATTATTCATGAGCAGAATGCTGTCGCGGGGATGACAAATAAGGCTTTATCTCGATTTTCTAAACAGGTTCTGGAGGCATTTAAAGGTGCTTTTGGTCCATCTTTGAAAACAGAGTCGGTTGGTAATCCTGTAAGGGGCGCCATACTCGACATGTTGCCTCCTTCTGAGCGAATGGATAATCGTTGTGGGAAGATCAGATTACTGGTTGTTGGTGGTAGCTTAGGTGCAAAAGCGATCAATGATCTTTTACCCGAAGTGCTATCTGAGATTCCAGAGGAACAGCGACCTGATGTTTGGCATCAGACGGGTAAACGTAATATTGAAGAGACGTTGCAACAATACAGGAAATTTAATATCTCTGGTTGTAAGGTTGAGCCGTTTATTGATGCCATGGATGAAGCTTATGCATGGGCTGATGTGGTGTTATGCCGAGCGGGTGCTTTGACTATAAGTGAGCTCAGTATTGCGGGTGTTGCATCAATTCTGGTTCCTTTTCCTCATGCTGTAGATGATCACCAGACCAAAAATGCGGCTTTTTTGGCGGATAACGATGCGGCGATTTTGATACAGCAAAGTGATTTGAGTCGAGATGTTTTGAAACGTTTACTTACAGAGCAGCTAAATCAGCGTACTAGATTGATTGAAATGGCGAATAAAGCGCGCGCTCTTGGTAAACCAGAGGCGAGTGAGCAAGTGGCAATGGTTTGTCTTGAGGCGATAAAAAAATGAAAGAGCAAAATGCTTTTACACGATTTGAAATACCTGAAATGCGTCGAATTAGCCGTATACACTTTATCGGCATTGGCGGTGTGGGTATGTGTGGCATTGCAGAGGTGTTACTTAACCAAGGCTATCAAATTTCTGGTTCGGATTTGAAAATATCTGCTACGACGAACCGTCTTAAAAAATTAGGAATGTCTATTTTTATTGGTCACGGTGCAGAGAATGTGGCTGATGTTGATGTGGTTGTTGTATCTACTGCGGTTAATGAGGAAAACCCAGAAGTTAAAGAGGCCCGAGCGCAACGTATACCCATTGTTCGCCGTGCTGAAATGCTAGCTGAGTTGATGCGTTATCGCCATGGTATTGCTGTTGCTGGCACGCATGGTAAAACGACTACAACAAGCTTACTAGCTTCTGTTTTTGCTGAAGGGAAGTTGGATCCCACATTTGTCATTGGTGGGCGTTTAAATAGCGCTGGTACCAACGCAAAAATGGGCACAAGTCGTTATCTTGTAGCAGAAGCTGATGAAAGTGATGCATCCTTTTTACATCTACAGCCGATGGTTTCTATCGTTACTAATATAGATGCAGACCATATGGAAACTTATGGTAATGATTTCTCTATATTGAAGAAGACCTTCATTGAGTTTCTACATAATTTACCTTTTTATGGTTTGGCTGTTATGTGTGTGGATGATCCTGTTGTGCGTGAGATTTTGCCGGAAATTAGTCGTCCGATAATCACTTATGGCGTGTCAGACGATGCGGACTATCGTGCAGAAAATATTTGTCAAAAGGGCATGTATACCCGATTTACGGTAAAGCGCCCAGAAGGCTTTGCTGATCTGGATGTGTCGTTAAATATGCCGGGCCATCACAATATGTTAAACGCACTGGCCACAATAGCGGTTGCTACAGACGAAGGTATTTCTGATGAAGCCATTTGTAGTGCTTTAGCCAAATTTGAAGGTGTAGGTCGTCGATTCCAAATATTGGGTGATGTTGCAGTTAAGGGCGGAAATGCGATGTTGGTGGATGATTATGGGCATCATCCGCGTGAGGTCAGTGCAGTTATAAAAGCGATTCGTGAAGGATGGCCAGACAAACGATTGGTAATGATTAATCAGCCACATCGCTATAGCCGCACACGTGACCTTTATGAAGACTTTGTTGAAGTGTTATCTGAAGTTGATGTGTTGTTATTGCTGGAAGTTTATGCCGCAGGGGAAGCGCCCGTTGCTGGCGCCGACAGTAGAAGTCTATGCCGTAGTATTCGTCAACGTGGACGTATAGATCCCGTTTTTATTAGTGATAAAGATTTAGTGGCTGATGTTTTAAAGGGTATTTTGCAGCCAGGTGATCTGCTGCTAACACAAGGGGCTGGCGATATCACGGCGTTAGCACATCAATTAAATCAGTTGTCTTTAGTTGCTGAGGATTGAGATAGATGAGTTTTGTGATCGATTCGCATTTGAGAGAGTCTTTTGGACGTGTTGCGGTAATTTATGGTGGTAACTCATCTGAGCGTGAAGTGTCTCTAAAAAGTGGTGCAGCAGTGCTTGCTGGGTTACAGCGTGCGGGTGTAGATGCGTTTGGGATCGATTTATATGGCCCATCTGCGGATTTGGAGCCATTGCGTCAGTTACAAGAGGAAGTATTTGATCGTGCTTTTCTTATTCTTCATGGTCCAGGTGGTGAAGATGGAACGCTTCAGGGCGCTTTAGAAATGTTGGGTAAACCTTATACAGGCAGCGGGGTAGCTGCATCCGCTATAGGTATGGACAAGTTACGAACCAAGCAGCTTTGGTTAGGCGCCGGTTTACCAACGCCTCCCTTTGCTGTTTGCAGCGGAGAAGAGTCTTTCGAAGATGTCATCGAGCGTTTAGGTGTTCCTATCATTGTAAAGCCTGCGCATGAGGGCTCGAGCATAGGAATGAGTAAGGTTGATAGTGTATCGGGCTTAACGGAAGCACTAAAAACGGCCGCAAAATTTGACCGTACTGTTATTGCTGAGCGGTGGATGAGCGGTGATGAATATACAGTGGCTGTTTTAGATGGTGAAGCGCTATCCCCAATATTATTAGTCACTAATCATGAGTTTTATGATTTTGATGCGAAATACGTAGCTAACGATACAGAGTATCGATTTGATCATGGTTTAAGTATCGAGAAAGAGAAAGCGCTGCGTGAGCTCGCGGAAAAAGCATTTGCTGCCGTAGGATGTGCCGGTTGGGGGCGTGTAGATGTGATGCAAGATGAACATGGTGATTTTCAGCTGCTTGAGGTTAATACGGCCCCAGGCATGACCGATCATAGCTTAGTACCTATGGCCGCTAAACAGCAGGGTGTTTCGTTCGAACAGTTAGTTGTTGAAATTTTAAAGACGGCTCATTGAGATGAAGTTTTTTGACTTTTTTAAGTCTAAAGAAAGTGTGCAGAGTGAAGATGAACCTGTTTTAGCGCCTCGTGGGGCTAGCCGTGAGGCGGTGAGCTCTAGTGTTAATAAGGACTCTAAGATAGATGTTGATTTAGATGGCTGGTGGAAACCCTTTTGGACGATCTCATCGTTGATTATTTTTATCGGTGTTGTATGGGGTGTTAGTCATAATGTGTGGAAATGGTTAGATCAACCTGTAGAGCAGATTGTTGTAATTGGTAATGCTCAGCATTTAGATCGGAAAGATTTGGCAGAAGATATTGCTGCCCGGTTAAAGCAGGGCTTGCTTAGTGCTGATATCGGGGTGATACAGGAGCTGGTTCGAGAATATCCTTGGGTGCGTGTAGCAGCTATTAAGCGTGACTGGCCAAATCAGTTGATTGTTGAAATTGAAGAAGAGGTACCTGTTGCACGTTGGGGTGAGCGGGGCTTATTAAATCATCAAGGTGATATTTTTTGGCCGGAGTTGAAAGAGGAGTATCGTTCTCTCCCACGATTAAGTGGGCCGGCCCCGGAAACAGAACGAGTTATGGCTCAATTTCATGATTTTAATCAGATGTTGAGGCAGGTTGGATTGAATGTGGTAAGCCTTAATTTAGAAGCTCGAGGTGCGTGGACATTTGAGCTTGATAATCAAATTAAGGTGATAGTGGGACGTGAAGCAATTGATGAGCGTTTGCGGCGGTTTTTGGATCTTTATCAGCTGAGGTTGTTAGAGCAAGTTGATGAGATAGAAGCAATTGATATCCGTTATACCCATGGTGTTGCGGTTAAGTGGCGAGAAAAAGCCGAAGATGAAAATGCAGGGTAATAGAAATGAATAATTCGATGGATAACAACATGATTGTTGCCTTGGATATCGGTACATCTAAGGTGTTATGCCTAGTAGGTGAGATCGGTGTTGATGGCGCCATCGAAATAATAGGTATAGGTTCTCATGCCTCAAGAGGCCTTAAAAAAGGCGTTGTTGTAAACATAGAGTCGACAGTTAGCTCAATCCAGCGTGCAGTTGAGGAAGCTGAATTGATGGCTGGGTGTAAAATTCATTCAGTAACTGTCGGGATTGCAGGTAGTCATATAAGCAGTTTGAACTCGCACGGTATTGTTGCTGTACGTGATCGAGAAGTAACTGAATATGATCTGGAACGTGTAATCGATGCTGCAAGAGCTGTAGCGATTCCCGCAGACCAGAAGATCTTACATATATTGCCTCAAGAGTATGAGATTGATAGCTCTGAGGGCATTAAAGAACCCTTAGGGATGTCAGGTGTTCGATTAGAAGCCAAAGTCCATTTGGTGACGGGATCAGTGAATGCTGCACAAAATATTGAGAAGTGCGTACGTCGTTGTGGTTTAGAGGTTGATAGCTTAGTGCTTGAGCAATTGGCATCAAGTTACTCGGTATTAACTGAGGATGAGAAAGAGCTCGGCGTTTGTATGATTGATATAGGTGGCGGTACGTCCGATATATCAATTTTTACCGGCGGGTCGATTCGACATACCACTGTTATACCTATTGCTGGGGATCAGGTTACTAACGACATCGCTATGGCGCTACGTACCCCGACTCAGCATGCGGAAGAGATTAAGATTAAATATGCCTGTGCGCTTGCGCAGCTCGCGACGGGTAGCGAAACAGTCAAAGTTCCAGGTGTTGGGGATCGCCCTGCAAGAGATCTATCCAGGCAGGCATTAGCTGAGGTTGTTGAACCGCGCTATGAAGAGTTGTTTACACTTATTCAGGCGGAATTACGCCGTAGCGGATTCGAAGATTTGGTGGCGGCGGGCATCGTATTAACCGGCGGTACATCAAAAATGGAGGGAGCTATTGAGTTGGCAGAAGAGATCTTCCATATGCCGGTACGTTTAGCGACCCCTCATGGTGTGAGGGGGATGGCAGATATTCTTAGCAGCCCGATTTATGCTACTGGGATAGGGTTATTGCAATACGCACAGCATGATCATGTGGACGGTAGTGTAGAGACGATCAATCAAGATGTAGCTACGGTTCCACGGATAGGTGTTTTGGACAAAATGAAAGCTTGGTTTAAAAGTAATTATTAAACCAACTTAACTCGATTTTAATGTTTTGGCGGCTGATGATAATCAGTGGCGAATTAGGTGATAGTGCTTGGCTTGAGCACTCAAGGAGCTAACAATGTTTGAACTGTTAGATAGCGTTCCACAAAATGCAGTAATCAAAGTGATTGGTGTTGGTGGCGGTGGCGGCAATGCTGTCAAACACATGGAAAGTGGTGATTTGGAAGGGGTTGAATTTGTATGTGCGAATACAGACGCACAAGCGCTTTCCTCAATGTCTTCTCAAACTGTTATTCAGTTAGGTAATACGCTGACAAAAGGCTTAGGGGCTGGTGCTAATCCTGAAGTGGGGCGCCAAGCGGCAATGGAGGATCGGGACCGTATTGGTGAGATGCTGAAAGGCGCGGATATGGTCTTTATTACAGCAGGAATGGGAGGGGGTACAGGTACAGGTGCGGCACCTATTGTAGCTGAAGTTGCTAAAGATATGGGCATTTTAACGGTCGCTGTTGTAACTAAGCCGTTTCCGTTTGAAGGCCGTAAGCGTATGGCTATAGCTGCCGATGGCATTAAAGAGCTGCGTGATAGTGTTGATTCGTTGATCATTATCCCTAATGAAAAACTAATGCAGGTTCTAGGGCGTAATTGTAGTTTGTTAAATGCATTTGAATCAGCAAACGATGTGCTTAGAGGTGCAGTACAAGGTATATCTGACCTCATTACCCGTCCAGGCATGATCAATGTGGATTTTGCAGATGTGCGTACTGTTATGTCTGAAATGGGCATGGCGATGATGGGAACCGGTCATGCTAGAGGTGAAAATCGTGCTGCAGAAGCGGCAGAAAAAGCGATTAAAAGTCCTCTGCTGGATAATGTTGATCTTCGTGGTGCGAGCGGCATTTTAGTAAATATCACTGCAGGAATGGATCTGAGCTTAGGCGAGTTTACTGAAGTAGGTAATCAGATTGAAGAGTATGCCTCTGAGAATGCAACTATAGTCATTGGTACGGTTATTGAGCCAGAGATGTCAGATGAGCTGAAAGTCACTGTAGTTGCTACCGGCTTAGATAAACCGCAAGAAGCTGTGCGTCCTGTGCAAGATAATATGAAAAAAGTGGACGGAAGTTTGAACTTAGAGCAGATTGACTTGCCTACCATTCTCCGTAGAAGAAAGAATGAAGCGCTGGATGGTCCTGCAGAGTTTACCGAAGACACATTGAAGCAAACGGGTACAGAAGGCGATGCTGGTTATTTAGATATACCTACATTCTTAAGAAAGCAGGCAGACTAAACTGCATAAGCGTAGAGTGGTAAAGGATTCATCTTTCTAAAAGGTGAATTTTTTGTTAGTATTGCGCGCTAGGATGGCCCTTTTATTTTTGGCAGATGGCATGATTAAGCAGAGAACGTTAAAAAACAGTATTAAAGCAACAGGTATCGGTTTACATACAGGTCAGAAAGTTTATCTGACACTTAAGCCGGCGCCCGTGAATACCGGTATAGTATTCCGTCGTGTAGATCTTGATCCAGTGGTTGAGATTTTAGCGCACGCACACAACGTTGCTGACACAACGCTGTCTACAAACTTAGCCAAAGATGGTGCACGTATTGCGACCGTTGAGCATCTGCTTTCTGCAATGGCTGGTTTAGGTATTGATAATGCGTATGTGGAGTTAAGTGCCGAAGAAGTGCCTATTATGGATGGTAGTGCTGCTCCATTTGTATTTCTTATTCAATCGGCAGGCCTCGAAGAGCAGAATGCGGCGAAAGAGTTTATTCGCATCACTAAAGAGGTTACTGTTGAATCGGACGGTAAGTCGGCCACATTTAAACCGTTTGATGGCTTCAAAGTCGGTTTTAAAATTGAGTTTGATCACCCTGCATTTGAAGGACGTAAGATGGAGTCATCGTTGGACTTCTCTAGTACCTCTTTTGTGAAAGAGGTGAGCCGTGCCCGTACCTTTGGTTTTATGAGTGATTATGAGTACCTTCGTTCACAAAACCTTGCTCTAGGCGGTAGTTTTGATAACGCAATAGTTGTTGATGATTATCGTATTCTTAATGAAGATGGTCTTCGTTATGATGATGAGTTTGTTAAACACAAAGTGCTTGATGCCGTTGGGGATTTATATCTGTTAGGAAAAAGCCTAATTGGTGAATTCTACGGTGATAAATCAGGACACTATTTGAATAATCGTTTACTACGTGAACTCTTAGCTAATGAAGAAGCGTGGGAAATTGTCACTTTCGAAAATAATGAAGAAAGTGCACCGATCTCCTACCAGAAGCCTGTTTTAGCTGTTTAAACTTCTAATTTTTTTGAAAACCGAACTCTATGTTCGGTTTTTTTTTGCATTTTTATGTAAGGTTTTTATTTATTCGCCCTTTTAGATTCAATTTCTGCCCCAAATAAAGGTAGAATGCTGAGTTAATTTTTTCCTCCTCCGAAGAGTTGAGGATCGTTTTAGACTTCATAGGTATAAGTCAAGATATGCTGACAGGATTGTTAAAGAAAGTTTTTGGTAGTAAGAATGATCGTGAACTAAAACGCATGGGTAAAATCGTTAAGGCGATTAATGCATTAGAAGTCGATCTTGAAAAACTAACAGATGAAGAACTGGCAGCCAAAACGGTTGAGTTTCGTCAGCGTCTTGAGGAAGGTTCTAGCCTTGATCAATTGTTGCCAGAAGCTTTTGCTGTTGTTCGTGAAGCGTCCAAACGTGTTATGGGTATGCGCCACTTCGATGTTCAGTTAATCGGTGGTATGGCTTTACACGATGGTAAAGTAGCAGAGATGCGCACGGGTGAAGGTAAAACACTGGTGGCAACTTTAGCTGTATATTTGAACGCATTAAGCAGTTTGGGTGTGCATGTTGTGACGGTAAACGACTATCTTGCTAGTCGTGATGCTGAATGGATGCGTCCATTATATGAAGCATTAGGTTTGACAGTCGGTGTTGCGCTTTCTGGACAGGATCCAGCTACAAAACGTGCTGCTTATGCGGCTGATATTACCTATGGAACCAATAACGAATTCGGTTTTGATTACCTTCGCGACAATATGGCATTTAGTCTTGATGAGAAGGTGCAGAGAGATTTTAACTTTGCGGTTGTGGATGAGGTTGATTCGATTCTTATTGATGAAGCTCGGACGCCGTTGATTATCTCTGGTCCTGCCGAAGATAGTTCACAGATGTATGTCACGATTAATCAATTGATTCCACAGCTTAAAAAGTTTGATGGTGAGATTGATCCGCAGGATGAGTCGCAAGATATTAGTGAGCACTTTGCGGTTGATGAGAAAAATCGTACTGTTGAATTAACAGAGGCAGGCCATGCTGCTGTTGAAGAGTTGCTTACAGAAAAAGGTCTGCTTACTGAAGGGGAAAGTCTTTATGCCCCTCATAATCTAAACTTATTGCATCATGTCTTGGCGGGTTTACGTGCCCACTACTTGTTCCAGAAAGATGTGGATTATATTGTCCAAAATAATGAAGTCGTCATTGTTGATGAGCATACCGGCCGTATTATGCAAGGTCGCCGTTGGTCTGAAGGCTTGCATCAGGCGGTAGAAGCTAAAGAGGGCGTGTCTGTACAAAATGAAAGTCAGACATTCGCATCTACAACGTTTCAGAACTATTTCCGCTTATATACAAAACTGTCAGGTATGACAGGTACAGCTGATACCGAAGCGTTTGAGCTTCGTCAGATTTATGGCCTAGATGTTGTGGTCATTCCTACTAATAAGCCTGTTTCGCGTAAAGATGAAAACGATCTTATCTACATGAGTGTAGAAGAGAAGTATGAAGCGATCGTTAAAGAGATTCGTGCTTGCCAAGAGGCTCTGCGTCCAGTCTTAGTGGGAACGGCGTCTGTAGAGTCTTCTGAGCTTATTTCTACACTGTTGAAGAAAGAGAAAATCGTTCATAACGTACTGAACGCTAAAAATCATGGTGGTGAGGCCTCGATTATTGCTCAGGCTGGTCGTCCAGGTGCTGTGACTATAGCAACCAATATGGCAGGCCGTGGTACAGACATTGTTCTAGGCGGGAAGTTAGAAGCCGAGTTAGCTGAACTTGATAACCCAACGGATGAGCAGATTGCAGAAGTGACTGCAGCTTGGGAAAAACGTCATCAGCAAGTTCTTGAAAATGGCGGCCTACATATTATTGGTACAGAGCGTCATGAATCACGTCGTATTGATAATCAGCTACGTGGTCGTGCGGGTCGTCAGGGTGACCCTGGTTCTTCACGTTTCTTCCTATCGTTGGAAGATGATCTTATGCGTATCTTTGCGTCAGATCGTGTTCGCCAGCTCATGCAGGCGCTAGGTATGGAGCGTGGGGAAGCGATTGAACATAAGATGGTGAGTAACGCTATCGAAAAAGCACAACGGAAAGTTGAGGGGCGTAACTTTGATATTCGTAAATCGCTTCTTGAATATGATGATGTTGCTAATGATCAGCGTACAGTTATTTATGATCAGCGTAATGAAATTATGGCAACGGATGATATATCTGAAACTATTGATGCTGTTCGTGAAGAGGTTGTTGCTAACAAGTTTAGTGAATTTGTTCCTCCTCAAAGTTTGGAAGAACAGTGGGATATTGCTGGTCTTGAGCGCTCGCTTGAAGCTGATTTCTCAGTAAAACTGCCGGTTCAGGAATGGCTTGATCAAGACGATAGCTTACATGAAGAAACGCTTTATCAAAAAGTTCAGGACGAGATCTTAGCGGTTTATAAACAGAAAGAGCAGCAGGTGGGTGAATCCACTATGCGTAACTTTGAAAAGCAGGTAATGCTGCAAGTTCTTGATACGCTGTGGAAAGAGCATCTGCAAACTATGGATCACCTACGACAAGGTATTCACTTACGCGGTTATGCTCAAAAGAATCCTAAACAAGAATATAAGCGCGAATCTTTCCATCTATTTCAGGAGCTATTGGATAATATTAAACGTGATGTTATTCGTATTATCTGCCATGTACAGGTACAGCAGCCTGAAGAAATTGAAGCGATGGAGCAGCTGCGCCGTGAGCAAGCTGAAAGTCAGCAGATGGATTTTACTCATGATCAAAGCTCCGCAATGGCTGATGATAGTGATGATGCTGAAGCGGTAGATGAGCAAGGTGAAACCTTTGTCAGGGATGGGCGAAAAGTAGGTCGAAATGAGCCTTGCCCTTGTGGATCTGGCAAGAAATACAAACATTGTCACGGTAAACTACCGTCATAAAATTGTTACCTAGTGTTTAGATAGTTAAGAGAGCAGCCTGTTGGCTGCTTTCTGCTCTAAGGAGATTATAAAATGGCCGTAGGTCCAGCTACATTCCCAGCTAAAATGCACAATGTAAGTGGTTTTGAATTAGGTACAGCGTCTGCGGGTATTAAAACCCCAGGACGTAAAGATGTTGTGCTAATGCGAGTTTGTGAGGGTGCCAGTGTCGTCGGTGTTTTTACTAAAAATGCTTTTTGTGCAGCGCCTGTCTCCATCTGTAAAGAACACCTAAGTAAAACAGCGGCTCGCTATCTTATAGTCAATACAGGTAATGCTAACGCAGGAACTGGAGAGGAAGGTTGGAATGATGCTGTAGCTACTTGTTCTGCGGTAGCTGAGCTCTGTGATGTAGATATAGCAGCAGTGCTACCATTTTCTACAGGTGTTATTGGTGAAAAGTTACCGGTCGAGAAACTTATTTCTGCTTTGCCTAAAGCAAAAGCCGTTTTATCAGAAAATGGCTGGCTAGATGCCGCAGAAGGTATTTTAACGACAGATACGCGCCTTAAAGGGGCTTCGCAGCAGTACACTTATAAAGGCAAAACCGTCACGTTAACTGGCATATCTAAAGGCTCTGGCATGATTAAGCCGAATATGGCAACTATGTTGGGTTATGTAGCGACTGATGCGGGTGTTGAACCTGAATTGCTGCAAAAATTATTGATAGAAGCGACAGACTGTTCATTTAACCGTATTACCGTTGATGGTGATACGTCGACCAATGATTCTTGTATGTTGGTGGCAACAGGAAAGTCTGGCGTTGTTGTCTCTGAGAGTGATCAAGAGGGGCTTTCAGCTTTTAAACAAGCATTAACTGCCGTAATGCAAGAACTCGCTCATGCGATCATTAGAGACGGTGAAGGTGCAACTAAGTTTGTGACAGTTGAGGTAGAGTCGGCTGCGAGTCAAGATGAAGCGCTACGTACGGCTTTTGATATTGCTCATTCGCCCTTAGTTAAAACAGCACTGTTTGCTTCTGATCCGAATTGGGGCCGTATTTTGGCTGTTGTAGGTCGTGCAGGTATTGAAAATTTAGATTTGAATGCACTGCAGATCTTTTTGGGTGATGTTTGCATAGTGAGCAACGGCGGTCGTGATGCGGGTTATACCGAAGAGGCGGGGCAGGCTGTAATGGATGCTGAGGAGATATTGATTAGAGTTGTACTTAATCGCGGAGATATCACCGAAAGGGTTTGGACAACGGATCTATCTCACGACTATGTCAGCATTAATGCGGATTACCGCAGCTAAGTTGCCTTATTGGTTGCTCACTATCAGTTATTAAACGAGTGTTATGAATAGATGAAGCGTAAATTGATTCATGTTGCCGCGGCGGTTATTAAAAACTCAGCAGGCGAAGTTTTAATAGCAAGACGCTCGGAAGATCAGCATCAGGGTGGCTTGTGGGAGTTTCCCGGTGGTAAAGTGGAGCAGGGTGAAAGTGCGCTGACGGCCTTATCTCGAGAGTTGAATGAGGAGATAGGTATCGAGGTAAAAGAGGCTAGACCGCTGATAAAAGTACCCTATCATTACAGTGATAAATCGGTTTTGTTGGATGTGTTTGAAGTAAGTGCGTTCGATGGGGAGGCTTGGGGAAAAGAGGGGCAACCGATACGTTGGGTCGCTAAAGGCGAGCTTGATAGTTTTGCCTTTCCAGCAGCAAATAAGCCTATTCTTAATGCATGCCTTTTACCTAAGCTTATCGCGATAACCCCTAATTTATCTAATGTAGATACAGTGGTTCACTTTGTTGAACAGGCTTTATCTAACGGCGCTGAAGGGATTATGCTGAGAAACCATGATCTCGCTGTGGATACGTTTGATATCGTATATAAACGTATTAAAAAGTTGTTAGCAGGACGGTCGATACCGCTTATCGTGAATAGCTCAATTGAGGTTGCTGAGGCTTTAAATGCTGATGCTTTGCATCTTAGTTCATTGCGGCTAACGGAGCTTAAGCAGCGAAATCAATTTAGCGGACGATGGTTAAGTGCCTCATGTCATAATCCTGAGCAGATGGCGATGGCGGTCGATAAAGGGCTAGACTTTGTTACTTTATCACCTGTATTAAAAACCCAATCCCACCCTCAAGCGGTTCCCTTAGGCTGGGAACTGTTCCAACAGATGGTCAGTGATTGCTCTATTCCTGTGTATGCCCTTGGTGGGGTAGATAGTCGCTTGCTTGATAAGGCTGTTAGTAATGGTGCTCAGGGGGTCGCAGGTATTAGTGCATGGTATCAGGACCTTGAGGAATAGGTCCATCTCGGTCTACATGCTCTTCATTTTCACCACTGCTATAGTCGCTAGCAGATTTTGATTCAGGAATTTGATACTCCTCATTTGCCCAAGCGCCTAAGTCGATCAGTTTGCAGCGTTCACTGCAAAAAGGTCTAAATGGGTTGTCAGTACTCCATGTCTGCTTTTTTTGACAAGTAGGGCATTTTACTTGGGGCTTAGTCATGATTATGAGCCTGTTTAGCAAGCGTAAGTAATTTAGAATGTAAGGCGCTAACTTTCGTTTCAAGAGTTGCTAAGTCCGCGCTATTATCAATGATCGTATCAGCTTTTGCTATCTTTTGGTCTCTAGGCATCTGTGTTTGGATGATAGATTTTACTTGTTTTACGTTGTTTTTATCGCGAGCAACCGTGCGCTCGATCTGTATTGCCTCAGGTACATCAACAACCACGATATGATCGGTGAGTTGATGCTGATCTGTTTCAAGTAGCAGGGGAGAGGCGAGTACTGCATAGTTAGATCGGGTGTTTCCCAGTTGTTGAATAATACGTGCTCGGATCACCGGGTGAAGTAGTTGCTCTAACCATCTTCGCTCTTCAGGATCACTAAAAATTTTTGCTCTCAGTGCTGCACGGTTTAGCTCACCTGAGTCTGTGAGTATTTGTGAACCAAAGTGCTGTGCGATTTTCTGAAGGGCTTCTTCTTTTGGTGCTACTACTTCTCGCGCGACTATATCGGCATCAATAACGTTAATTCCGAACTGCTCTAATTGACCAGTAACAGCGCTTTTTCCTGAGCCTATTCCGCCTGTTATACCGACTATAAACATCTATAAACCAGCAAATTGAAGGTAGAGACCGGTAATATTATCGCCCCAGATAAGGGCAACCCAACCGGCAATGGCGAGATAAGGGCCAAACGGCATAGGTGCTTGTTGTTCATGCTTTTTCGCTGCGATCATCGCGATGCCTAATATAGCACCAACCAAAGAGCTCAATAGAATAATAAGGGGTAACTGTGCCCATCCAGCCCAAGCTCCGAGAGCGGCCAGTAATTTAAAATCACCGTATCCCATACCCTCTTTGCCTGTTAATAATTTAAACGCCCAATAAACACTCCATAAACTTAAGTAGCCAGCAATAGCACCATATACAGCGCTTTCCAGAGAGGTGAATAAGCTGAAGCTATTTACGAATAAGCCTAACCACAGTAAAGGTAGTGTAATGCGGTCAGGTAATAATTGATGATCAATATCGATAAAGATTAGGCAGATTAACCCCCAGGTCAGCAGTGTCAGGCTGAGGCTGACTAGGTTTACACCATAGATATAAACAATAATAGCCCCTGCTATCGCGGTTAATAGCTCAATAACGGGGTAACGAAAAGGGATATGTAAACCGCAGGAAGCACATTTGGCTCTTAGGTATAGGTAACTAATTACAGGAATATTTTCGTACCATCTAATTTTATGCCCACATTGTGGGCAGGTGGAGGCGGGCGCTGAAAGGTTAAATGCTTCCTGTTGTTCGGTATTTTCTGCCTCATGTTCAGCTAACCATTCCCGTTCCATCATAATAGGTAGGCGGTGAATAACCACATTTAAAAAACTGCCGACGCAGAGGGATAAAATAAAAGCGCAGGCTATAGCCCACGCTGGATCGATATTAAGGATCATTAGTAATCTTCTAAATGATTCGTTTACTAGGGCGCTTTTTGTAATATTTCCATCAAAAAACGTTATCTAAACCACATTACCTAGCTGGAATATAGGTAAGTACATGGCGATAACTAGGCCACCAACTAATACCCCGAGCACAGCCATGATAAGAGGTTCTAGTAAGCTAGAAAGATTATCAACCGCGTTATCAACTAGCTCTTCGTAGAAATCTGCCACTTTCTCTAGCATCATCTCCAGTGAGCCTGCTTCCTCACCGATGGCGATCATTTGCACGGTCATATTAGGGAAAATCCCTGTCATGGTCACTGCATCTTTTAGTGATTGCCCTGTTGATACCCCATTTCTGATCTGGAGTATGGCATCTCGGTAGAGTGCGTTACCCGAGGCTCCTGCAGCAGAGTCCAGTGCATTAACTAAAGGCACACCGGCAGCAAAGGTTGTAGCTAAGGTTCTAGAAAAGCGGGCAATTGAGGCATTGTGTAAAATTTGGCCAATCACTGGGATTTTAAGCATCGCTTTATCTACTGCATCCCTAAATCTCTTTGACTTGGTTTGGGCTTTATTAAAAGCATAACCGGCGAAGCCTATAGCGATCAGTACAATCCACCACCACTCTTGAGCGACTTCGGATAGATGAATAACAAAGAGAGTAAAGGCAGGGAGGTCGGCACCAAAGCTATCAAATACTGATTCAAATTGCGGCACCACTTTTACCAGCAATATAGCGGATACGACAATACCTACGATGATAACCGCGGTGGGGTAAGTTAAGGCTTTTTTGATTTTGGCTTTTAGGCTTTCCAGTTTCTCTTTGTAGGTGGCAATACGATCGAGCATCTGCTCTAAGGCGCCGGATTGTTCGCCCGCGCTTACAAGGCTGCAGTAAAGATCGTCAAAATGCTCAGGGTATTTGGTTAAGGCAGTGGAAAAATCAAGCCCCCCATTTACATCATTTTTAATGCCGTAAATAATATCTTTAAGTTTGTCTTTCTCGACACCACCGGCGGTAATGTCTAAGCCTTGCAGTAAAGGAACACCGGATTTAAGCATAGTAGCCACTTGGCGAGTAAAAAAGGCAATGTCTACTGGTTTTATAGGTTTGCTTTTAGCACTAAAAAGCCCAGCCCCTCTCTCCTTAGCTACTTTGGAGGGTAATATACCCTGTTTACGTAGTTGAGCTTTAGCCATTGCAATATTGCTGGCATCAACTTTCCCTTTACTGGCATTGCCGCTTTTATCTTTTCCCTGCCAGGTAAATGTATGTAACTTGGCTTCTTTGGCCATAGCAAATATATCCTGTTATTAAACCTTAATGACGCGATTCATCTCTTCGAGGCTAGTCACACCTTCGGCAACTTTCTTCAGACCTGAACGTCTTAAGCTTTGGAATCCTTGAGTGTTGGCGACCTTTAGTATATCCAGAGAGTTTCCGTTTTGCATAATGACCTCAGCAATCTCTGGGGACATAGCAAGCATCTCGTAGATACCAACCCTACCTTTATAACCTCTGTTACACTTATTGCAACCCTCATGATTAGCTTCGAAGAGGGTCATATTCTTGATCTCTTCGTCGGTAAAGCCCTCTTCACGTAGGGTAACTTCAGGTAGTGTAATGGGTTGTTTACAGCTTTCGCAGAGGCGTCGGCCCAATCGTTGGGCGATAATTAAACTCACTGAAGTGGCAATATTAAAGGCGGGTACGCCCATGTTTCTTAGTCGGGTTAGGGTTTCTGGGGCGCTGTTTGTGTGTAGCGTGGAGAGCACCATATGGCCGGTTTGTGCGGCTTTAATCGCAATTTCTGCGGTTTCAAGATCTCGAATCTCACCCACCATCACTACATCAGGGTCTTGGCGGAGGAAGGCGCGTAGCGCTTCCGCAAAGGTAAGGCCTACTTTTGAGCTTACATGAACTTGGTTGATGCCTTCTAGGTTAATCTCTACAGGGTCTTCAGCCGTAGATATATTGCGCTCTTCAGTATTAAGTATATTTAGACCTGTATAAAGACTAACGGTTTTACCACTTCCGGTAGGGCCTGTGACGAGTACCATGCCTTGTGGTTTATGTAAGGTGGAAAGGTACATCTCTTTTTGGAAATCAGCGAACCCTAAAGCCTCAACCCCCATTTGAGCACTGCTCGGGTCTAATATACGTAGTACGATCTTTTCACCCCAGAGGGTGGGTAGGGTGTTAACACGAAAATCGATCGCTCTATTTTTGGATATCTTCATCTTGATGCGTCCATCTTGGGGGACGCGGCGTTCAGAAATATCCATCTGGGCCATAACTTTTAAACGAGCCGATAGACGTGATGATAAATTAGATGGAGGTTTCGCAATTTCTTGTAAAATTCCATCGATACGGCTTCGTATACGATAGGTTTTTTCGTAGGGTTCAAAGTGTATATCTGAGGCGCCGTTCTTAATGGAATCCAGCAATATTTTATTTACAAAGCGAACAATGGGGGCGTCATTGGCAGCATCTTCTGCGGATTCTTCTTGTGGCGCATTATTTAGCGAATCATCAATCTCTAAATTATCAAGGTCGCTATCTTCTAAGTCATCTAAGGCTGAATCTTGACTGTCGAGAAAGGACTCTATCGCTTTGGTAAGCTTGTCTTCTTCAACAATAATCGCTTCAGTGGTGATACCACTTTGAAACTTAAATTCGTCTAATGCCTGAATATTGGTTGGGTCAGATATAGCTACAAATAAGCGATTATCTCTTTTTTGTAGCGGGAGTGCGTGATGCTTACTGATCAGCGAGTCATTAATTAGCCCTTGGGGAAGCGTGGCCATGTCCATGGCATCCAAATCTAATAGTGGAATGCCAAACTCTTCGGATGCGGCTGCGGCGGCTCTATAGGCACTAACAAGGCGCTGTTCAATAACATAAGCGATAAAGGTTTGCTGTTTTTCTCGGCACTGAAGCGCCGCATCGGCCGCGACCTCTGCAGAGCAAACACCCTCATTAACTAACCTTTTTGCTAGTCCGCTTAATGGTTGGCTAGGCTGCAAAATATAACCCCTTACTATCATTCCATGAATTGACACATATCATACAGATAAAATAGCATTTGCATCATAGTTTGAAAATGCGCACTATAAGGTTTATAAGATAAAACTGATTTGGTAACTGGCGTGTCATAAAAAATACGCTACAATCAAAGGACTTGGTTGATCCCAAGGATTTTTTTCGCTGGAGATAAATAATGAAAACGAATAAACAAGAACAAGGTTTTACCCTAATCGAATTGATGATCGTTGTGGCGATCATCGGTATTTTGGCTGCTATCGCATTGCCGGCTTACCAAACTTATACACAGAAAGCTAAATTCACTGAGGTCGTTAACGCTACATCTTCAGTGAAAAGTGCAGTTGAAGTGTGTTTTTCACGTGAAGGTACTTTTTCTGATTGTGATAGCAGTGATAATTCTGTTAGTGCTGCATTAGCCGGTTCTGATGGCGGTCAGTATGTGGATGATGTTGAAATAGCTGATGATACCGCTGTGATTACGGCAACGGGGTCTGCTGCAGTTGCTGGTATTACCTATACTTTAACACCAGCAAGTACTGCAGGTGGTCAGATTATTTGGACTACAGGTGGTACTTGTGCAGGTGAAGGCTTGTGTGACTAATCACTTAATTGTGTAAAGTTAGCATCAAGAAAAAAGGCGCTTTATGGCGCCTTTTTTGTATCTTATATATTGATAAGTAGAAACGTTGTAAATGAAACGAACAATAATAATTATTTTGATCGCCGCTTGTGTGGGTGTGACTTGGTATATTGCAAATTCTACTGAGCCTTTATCACCGCAAACCAAAAGCGCAGTAGAAAATGCATTGCTGGAGTTGGAAGAGTTTCCTGCCCGTCCTGTTTGGTGGCAAGATGATTCAGTGTTGGCGATTGGTGTAGTTGCTGGACAAACAAATCCGCACCATGCGGCTGATAGAGTCTGTAAAGTTTTAGCTGCTAAGGGCGTTAGCTCTGTTTCTGTAGAAGTGTACGATATAGTTAAAATTCAGAAAGAGGACGAGTGGCGTAAGTTAGCATCAAGTGCATGCCGGTAACTTTTGACTTTTTTGAAAAAATTTACAGAAGAGCTAAAACTGAAGAGAAGAAAGGCTAAAGATAGGGCACTTTAGCCTTTTTATTGCCCAACGATTTTTAATGGCTACTAATAAAATTAATGTGCTTAGTGTTCAATTAATCGCATTGACAGATCAACCGCTTGGCAGTGCTTAGTTAACGCACCAATTGAGATATAATCGACACCCGTTTCAGCGATAGGGCGCAATGTCTTATCCGTAATATTGCCTGATGCTTCTAATTTGGCTTTTCCTTTTGTTAGTTCTACCGCTTTGCACATCTCATCGAGTGAAAAATTATCCAGCATTACAATATCTGCACCAGCGTCTAGGGCTTGTTTAAGCTCTGCCATAGATTCAACTTCGATCTCTACTGGCTTATCAGGTTCATTATTTTGTGCGGTCTGTATCGCTTCTTTTATGCCGCCGCAGGCCATAATGTGGTTTTCTTTGATTAGAAAAGCATCAAAAAGCCCGATGCGGTGATTAAAACATCCACCACAAGTCACTGCATATTTCTGTGCAAAGCGTAGTCCCGGCAGGGTTTTGCGTGTGTCGAGTAGTTTAACGTGGGTGCCTATCACTTTATCGGCATAAAACTTACTAATGGTTGCGGTGCCAGAGAGTGTTTGTAGAAAATTTAAAGCCGCGCGTTCTGCGGTGAGCAGGTTACGAGCGGAGCCTTTTGCGTAAAACAATACCTGATCCCGTTGTACTAGATCGCCATCATCCACTTGCCATTCTAATGTTAAGTTAGGATCAACTTGTTTAAATACTTCATTAACCCAATCGACACCGCAGACAACAGCTTCTTGGCGACTGATAATGCGAGCGGTAGCGGTTTGCTCTTCAGGAATAAGTTGGGCCGTAATATCACCGTTACCAATATCTTCATTAAGTGCATAAGTTACGGCGTCTGGAATAAGGTGCTGTATGTCGGCACGGTTCAACATAATAGGTTCCTGATGAGAATAAGGTCAAAGAGGGCTGGCCTCTGTTATTATTGGATAACGATGATTAATAGGTCGCTAATTCTAACGAATCTAAGTAATAGCGGATAGAGGATGATGGTTGTAAAAAACGAAAATGGTTGGTTGTTTGGTGTGAATCGGGTGTTGTCGCCTAATTTTAATGAAAGGCCTGAAGGCGAGAGTGTTTCACTTTTAGTTATTCACAATATTAGTTTACCGCCGGGACAGTATGGTGGCGGATATATAGAGCAGTTTTTTACCAACCAGTTGCCTATAAATGATGATCCGTTTTTCCAAGAGATTAAAGATTTACAGGTCTCTGCACATCTACTGATTGAGCGAACTGGGCGAGTTGTTCAGTTTGTACCTTTGCATAAAAGAGCGTGGCATGCGGGTGTCTCTTGTTATAAAGGTGTTGAAAATTGTAATGATTTTTCCATAGGTATTGAGCTTGAAGGTACAGATTCTGAGCTTTATACGGCAGAGCAATATACGCAATTAGTCGAGCTTACTTTAGCTATTCAAGCTAAGTTCCCAGCTATTACGGATGACAGAATTGTCGGCCATTCTGATATCGCTCCGGGTAGAAAAACAGATCCTGGGCCAGCTTTTGATTGGGATTGTTTTTTCACTCAGTTCAAAAATAGAAAATTAGACGGGGAATAGTCGGGAAAGCAGGGCGGGTACGGCATTTTCAACTCTTAAAATTCGCTCGCCAATATGGATGGCGTTAAATCCGCAGTTATTAAGTTTTTCGACCTCATAAGGGATAAACCCGCCTTCGGGGCCGATCGCTAATGTTGTTTTTATTGCTGCACTTTGAGGGCAGGGAGTGGCGTTATAAGGGTGGGCGATCAGCGCTCTTGTGCCTTGTGCCAAAGAGGGAAGCTCATCCTCGATAAATGGTTTAAAGCGTTTTCTTAAATGAACATTGGGCATCACTGTATCGCCTGCTTGTTCCAGCCCTAGTTGTAAATTTTCTATGATCTGTTTTTCTAAAATAGGGCTGCCCCAGTAGCTTTTATCAACACGATAAGAATTGATAAGGTAAAGCTCCTTAACTCCCATAGATGCTACTGTTTGTAATATACGTTTCAGCATTTTTGGTCGAGGCAGGGCTAAAAGAAGAGTTAAAGGCAGTGGATGTGGTGGTGTTTGGTCTAATGTTATTTGTAACCTGATAGCACTGTCTGATAATTCAAGTACAGTACCTTTGCCTATTAGCCCATTTAGCATGCCAATCTTTAATTGCGAGCCGATTTCGGGTTTATGGATCGTCTTAATATGTTGGAAACGCCTGTCATCGAGTTTTACTTGCCCTTCCGCAATTAAATCATCTTCTGTGAGGAGTATTAGGTTCATATATACCGTTGTGTGAGTTTGGTCGTAGGGTTGGATAGTTTATCGAGCAACATTAATAGATGCGACCATTAATCCAGATCAATGATTAGTTATTTAATCTTAATGAGAATGTTTATCGGTAGCATTATCTTTTGTGTTGTGGTAATTTAAGCTCCTCAAATTAAAGCTTCTCTATTTGTTTGTCCTTGTAAGGGGTTTACTGTGAAATTTACACGCGTTGTTTCTACAATGGCTATGGCCGCTGTTTTTGCTACAGGGTTTTTGCCTTTATCTGTATCGGCCGATGATAATCTTGTTAATGTTTACTCTGCACGTAAAGAAGCGCTTATAAAGCCTTTGTTTGATCGTTTCACTGCTGAAACAGGCATTGCTGTTAATTTAGTAACAGGTAAAGCTGACGCACTTTTAAAACGCTTAGAAGTTGAAGGTGATGCTACACCAGCCGATCTTTTTGTCACGGTTGATGCAGGGCGTTTGTATAGAGCGAAAGATGCGGGTGTTCTTCAAGTAGCGACGAGTGAAACCTTAGATAAGCTAATTCCTGCACATTTAAAAGATGTTGATGGTTATTGGTATGGTATGTCGCAACGTGCACGGACGGTGTTTTATGTTAAAGGTAAAGTAGATCCTGCTGAATTAACATCTTATGAGGACCTTGCTGATCCTAAGTGGAAAGGACGTATCTGCATTCGATCATCAAGTAATATCTATAACCAATCACTCGTTGCATCCATGATTGATGCCAATGGCGTAGATGCGACTGAAACTTGGGCTAAAGGGCTTGTAGCTAATTTTGCTAAGCCACCTGCAGGTGGTGATACGGATCAATTAAGAGCAGCAGCTTCAGGTGTTTGTGATCTGGCAATTGCTAATACTTACTATTACGCACGATTAGTTCACAGTAATAAAGAGAGTGATAACGAAGTCGCGGCTAAATTAGGCACTGCATGGTTAAATCAGGATGGTCGTGGCGCACATGTTAATGTGAGCGGTGTTGGTGTGACTAAATACGCTTCTAATGTGGAAAGTGCCATTAAACTGATGGAGTTTATGGCTTCTGATGAGTCTCAAGTTTGGTATGGTGCTGAAAACAACGAATACCCAGTTGTTGAAGGTGTTGAGGTTTCACCCGTTTTGAAAGGCTTAGGTGAATTTAAAGCGGATGACATTGAACTAAGTAAGTTGGGAACTAATAACCGCGCTGCTGTTGAGCTTATGGACCGTGCTGGTTGGAAATAGCTCTAATTACTACCATTTCATATTCTAATAAGTGTTAGAATGATGCTTTTAACGCCCGCAGATTTATATGCGGGCGTTTTCTGTTTTTCTGAACGGGATAAATGTTTGTAGTGACTCCCTTAAAATCTCCTTATCGAGTAAACTGGCTGACATCTAGTTCGTTTGTGATCGCTGTATTATTAGCCCTGCCTATCTTTGTGATTGCGGGGTTTGTTTTTAGTGGTTCTGCCGATGTTTTTACGCACTTGTATCATACGGTGCTGTTCGATTATGTCAGTAATTCCCTATTATTAATGCTTGGGGTGGGTTTTGGGGTTTTATTGCTTGGGATCCCTACCGCTTGGTTGACAAGCGTTTGTGATTTTCCGGGACGTAGGATTTTTGCTTGGGCATTATTACTTCCCTTAGCTGTACCGGCTTATATCATTGCTTATACCTATACTGGGCTTCTAGATTTTGCTGGTCCGGTTCAAATGGCCATACGAGAGCTCACAGGCCTAGGCTATGGCGAGTATTGGTTTTTTGAAATCCGATCATTGGCTGGGGCTATCTTGATGTTAGCACTAGTGCTTTATCCTTATGTTTATCTGTTAAGTCGCGCTGCTTTTTTGGAGCAATCGGCCAGTACGCTAGAGGTTAGTCGGACGCTAGGTTATAACCAATGGCAAGGTTTGTTTAAGCTAGCACTGCCTCTTGCTCGTCCAGCGATTATTGCCGGTTTAACCTTAGCATTGATGGAGACCTTAGCTGATTATGGTACCGTGCAATATTTTGGTGTAAATACATTTACGACCGGTATATTTAGAACTTTTTATGGGTTTGGTGACGCTGTTGCGGCGGCCCAGTTGGCTGTTTGTCTTTTGAGTTTTGTCGCTTTATTAGTACTGGTTGAAAAATACTCCAGACGAAAATCCCGTTATCACTCATCTGCAGAATTTAAAGCTAAAGCAAAATTAATCTATTTATCCGGCTGGAAAGCCGCAGTAGCATTTTTGATCTGCTTGTTGCCTATAGTATTTGGATTCTTGATACCTGCAGGGCAGTTGGCTTTTTGGTGCTTAACCCAAGCAGATCTTTCCGATGGCTCTTTCTTTCAATTAGCGTGGAACTCGTTTTACCTTGCTTTTTTAGCTGCCATCATTGCTGTGAGCTTTGCGTTAATTTTGGCTTATGCCTCTCGTTTGAACCCTAAAAAGGTGGTGAGGTTTTCAGTTGCTACGGCGGGATTGGGATATGCGCTACCGGGAACTATTATTGCTATCGGGGTGATAATTCCATTTGCTTGGATGGACCATCAGTTAATTGCAATGGCAAAGAAATGGTTCAGTGTTGATATTGGTTTAGTGTTATCGGGCACTTTAGTGGCGCTTTTATTTGCTTATACGGTACGTTTTTTGGCGGTATCTTTAGGTGCCGTCCAGAGTGGCCTTGATAAAATAAAGCCGAGTATTGATGGTGCTGCACGTACGCTTGGTTACACACCTATGCAGGTTTTAAAACAGATACATGTTCCCTTGATGAAGAGTTCTGTTTTGACCGCCTTACTTATCGTTTTTGTTGATGTGCTTAAAGAGTTACCAGCTACATTGATTCTGAGGCCTTTTAATTTTAATACCTTAGCTGTTAGGGCATTTGAACTGGCATCTGATGAGCGTTTGATTGATGCAGCTCCTGCATCGTTGTTGATTGTGGCGGTTGGATTGATACCTGTGATTTTATTAAGCCGTTCTATCGCAAAAGGGCGGGCGGGAAGTTGATTGAGATGAAGATAGAAAAACATCTAAATGTTGAGAACGTTACTCTTGCTTATGGTGAGGAGGATGTTGTACATAATGCGTCTTTATCACTTGAAAAAGGTGAAATTGGCTGTCTTTTAGGGCCAAGTGGCTGCGGTAAATCAACCTTGCTTCGAGCGATTGCAGGGTTTGAACCTGTGAAGTCTGGACGTGTTTTTATGCGTGGACAGGTGCTGTCTGATGCGCAAAATATATTGCCTACCGAACAGCGAAATATTGGTATGGTCTTCCAAGATATCGCGCTTTTTCCGCATTTAACTATCGAAGAAAATATTGTTTTTGGTATTAAAAAATGGTCAAAAAAAGATCAAGTTATTAGAGTTCAGGAACTTCTGAATTTGATCGGATTGCCTGATATTGCTGAACGCTACCCACACTCTCTTTCCGGAGGTCAACAACAGCGTGTTGCCTTAGCGCGGGCAATAGCACCTAAGCCTGATCTGTTGTTACTCGATGAGCCGTTTTCTGGTTTAGATGCGAATTTGCGAGAAACTCTAGTACCTGAAATTAGGGATATATTAAGAAAAGAGCAGATGAGTGCTATTTTGGTGACCCATGACCAGATGGAAGCCTTTGCGATGGCTGATAAAATTGCGGTTATGCAGCATGGCAGGATTCAACAATGCGGTTCTGCATTTAATATTTATCATGAACCTAAAAACCGTTTTGTCGCAGACTTTATAGGTTTAGGTGAATTTTTGCAGGCTTCTATTAAGGATGAATACTCAGTGGATTCGGCATTAGGCTGTTTGGTTGGTGATGAACCTTTAGGTTATGCACCAGGCACGCCGGTTGAGTTGCTTATTCGCCCTGATGATATACAACACTCTGAACAAAGCTCATTAACCGGTCGTATAGTGAGTAAATGGTTTAGAGGCTCTCATTACCTTTATCATGTAAAACTGGCCAATGGTGAGGTTTTACCTTGTATTACTGCTTGTCATCATGACCATGACGTAGGTGAGGATTTAGGTATCAGTATCGAGCTTGACCATCTTGTTGTTTTACCAATCTGTGATCCAGACACCGGGGTTTGCGATCTGCAAGAATCGGAAGTTGTTCAAACACAAGCTATTGCACGGTAGTTAATAGCTCCTCCTCCCGTTGGTTTTATAGTGACTAGGTATTTCTAGCAATATAATGTTCGATAAAAGGAGATTCAGTTATTTCGAGGGATAGAGTAGGATTGTGCGCTATTTTATTTCTTCGGTGACTTATGTCCGTTCGTATCAATCTGCTTGAAGGTGATATTCGACCAACCTTAATCAGAATGACATTCCCCATGATGCTTGGGATTGTTAGTTTGATGCTATTCAATCTTGCGGATCTTTATTTTGTCAGTCGATTAGGTACTGATGCGTTAGCTGCTTTAGGTTTTACTTTCCCTGTTTGTTTTACGGTTATCAGCTTAGCTATTGGCTTAGGGATAGGTACCTCGGCTATTTTGGCGCGCTTATTGGGCAAAGGGGAAAGTGAAGAAGCCCGCTCGCTTGCCACGGATAACTTATTGGCGATTGCTGTGATGATTGTGCTTGTTAGCTCATTACTGCAGTTGTTTATCGAACCTGTATTTTTAGCTATGGGCGCGCGCGACGCTTTAATGCCGCTTATTCAGACTTATATGAATGTGTGGTTAGTAGGGTCTGTTTTTCTGGTTATTAATATGGTCTGTAATGCCTGTATGCGCGCCACAGGTGATACTAAAACGCCTGCATTAATGATGGCTGCATCGTCGTTACTCAACTTTATACTTGATCCTCTGTTTATTTTTGGTCTGGGTTCTTTTGAAGGGTTTGGAATTCAAGGGGCGGCTATTGCTAGTGTCATCTCTTGGAGTTTAACGACTTTGGTGGCTATCTATCTGCTTTTTGCTCAAAAACGTCTATTGGTTTTTCAGCCATTTAATTTCATCCGTTGGAAGAGACACTCCTGTGCGGTTATGAAGATCGCGCTGCCAGCCTCCTTGTCTAATATGATGACGCCAATTGCACAAGCTGTCTTAACTTATATTGTGGCTCATCATGGCCCGGAAGCTGTAGCAGCCTTTGGGGTGGGTAACCGTATTGAATCTTTAGCCTTACTTGTATGCTTGGCGCTTTCTATGACGCTCCCCCCTTTTATTAGTCAAAATGTGGGCGCTGGTAAAGTGGAGCGAGTGAAATCTGCATATCGTATGGTGATTGGGTTTTCATTATTTTGGCAGTTTTTGGTATTTATTATCTTAATTTTATTGGCTGAAGAGGTTGCATCTTTGTTTAGTGATAATAATCAGGTCAAATCACTTATTATTTTATGGGTTTTTATTGTGCCATTTGGCTTTGCTTTTCAGGCAATAATCTTCCTTACCGCATCCAGTTTTAATGCATTGCACAAACCTTTTATGGCGATGAAAGTCAGCCTTGCGCGCTTGTTTATTTTTACTGTTCCGTTCGCTTGGATGGGTTCTCAACTGTTTGGTTTACAGGGGATGTTTGTGTCTCTTGTGATGGCTAACTTATGTGTAGCTGTGATTGCTTGGTTATCCATGCGGGCTTACCTCAAGTCTTATTAATGCTGCATATGCGTTAAATTTTATTTGACTAGGATGTGATGTAACTCATTGTTCACAGGCGTGGAGTAAGCTAATGTTGTTCCACCAAAGTCATATTAATATCTATGAATGGATGGCATTATGATCGAGGTAAGGACGAGATGAATTATAAAATCATAATAAAAATAGATAACACCCAAACAAGCAAATATACGATATAAGGGGATGGAGCATGAGTCAGAAGATTGCACTCGTGACAGGTGGTACTGGTGGTTTAGGTACTGCAATTTGCCGCACATTGGCAGATAACGGTTTTCGCGTAGTTGCCGGCTATAACAGCGGTGGTGATCACAGTAAAGCGAAAGCATGGCAAGACAAACAGAAAGAAGACGGTTATGACATTTTAGTGTCTTATGGTGATGTTACAAACGCTGAATCTTGTGCGCAGTGTATCGCCACGGTTGAAGAGCTAGCTGGTGGTGCTGTTGATATTCTTATCAACAACGCGGGTATTACCCGTGACGGGCAGTTCAAGAAGATGAGTTGGGAGCAGTGGGATGAAGTTATGAGTGCTAACTTAGACTCTATGTTCCATATGACCCGTTTAGTGATTAATGGCATGATTGATAAGGGCTGGGGGCGAGTTATTAATATCTCCTCTGTAAATGCTCAGAAAGGCCAATTTGGTCAGTGTAACTACTCAGCAGCTAAAGCTGGGATACATGGTTTTACTAAAGCACTTGCGCAAGAAGTAGCGCGTAAAGGCGTAACAGTGAATACGGTGTCTCCTGGTTATATTAAAACAGCGATGGTTGCTAAAATTGCCCAAGAAATTCAGGATCAGATCTGTGCGGGTATTCCGGTAGGTCGTTTTGGTACACCTGAAGAGATTGGTCGTATGTGCACTTTCTTATGTGATGAAGAATCTGGTTACATCACGGGTGCAGATATGTCAGTCAATGGTGGTTTACATATGTCTTAATTGACTATGTTTAGCATTTAAAAAAAACCGCTATGTGCGGTTTTTTTGTGTTTTATGGCCAGCATAGTATTAATGATGAGTTTAAAAGATATGCTCAAGCTTGCTTTCAAATCTATCATTAAACTCTTCAATATGTGCAGCGAATGGGATGCATAACCATTCATGTTCCAACTGTTTTATTTCTGATAGGTTAAAAGCTTGTTTTTGTTCAGCAAGGGCTTGCTGTAAACGCTCCATCTGGTACTCCATACGTAATGCTTGATCACATAACGGGGAGGGTTGTGATGAGGCTATCTCTAAGCGGATACATATCTTTCTGAGTTTTTGTTCTTGATCACTCAGTATGGATTCCAAAACATCGGGGTTCTTAGCGATTGTAAGCAATGTGGTGAAGCGTTCAGCAATCTCGTGACTCATAGGGTGCATAGGGTGCATAGGGTGCTCTGATGTTGTCTCTTGCTCCCAAGCTTGCTGGATACTTTGTAGTTGTTCTATCGCGCATTGATCTAATATGGCGTGTTCTAATTGATCACAGATTCTCGCTTTACGTTCAAGTGCTATGTAAGGTTCTGTTTCAAATGTTTGCAACTCTTCTTGTAGCTGTTGTAAAGCATCTGTAGCTGATTGAACGGTTTCTTGATTAAAGGCTGGAACTAAAGAGTTTTGGCTTTCTAGCTCGGTAATTAGGGACTGGGCTTGATCTATAGCTGCTTCTAAAGACTTTACGCTGCAACCAGAACTGATCATATCTTTCAGTTGCTGGCAGGCATCATCTAACAATGGTTGGATCGAGTTTGAAGCCGCGTTAGGTTGTTTGCCCTCGTAAAAAGCTTCAAAGATTTGGCTACAATTTTCTCGGAATTGGTTCCAAAGCTTCCGTTCCTGATTGCGTGGTGCTGGCCCAATCGTTTTCCACTGTTGCTGAAGAGATTTAACTGTGTCAGTGGCTTCGGCAAAGTTGTTTGAGTTGAGAAGACGCGTAGTTTCATCAATTAAACTTTGTTTTTTAATAATATTCCCAGCACGGAAGTTTTTGAGCGCCTCTTCGCAGCCTGATAAGATCTGATCTAAGGTTGCTTGAAGCTTTTTCCCCGGTGCGCGATCAACTGGAGAATATGTGCGCCAATCTTGTTTAGCTTGGCGGATCTGATCTTCATATAGCTTCCACTCTTCAGCACAGTCTCCTTCTGGAGGCGTTAGCTTATCTAACTTTTTGCATATAAGTTCGCGTTGTTTAAGATTGGTAATGCGAAGCTCTTTCTGTTCTGAAAAGTGTTGGTCGCAAGGCGCATAGGCGTCATCCGATGCTTTTTTAAAGCGTTTCCATAGCTGTTGCGAGTGTACTGAATCGGTTGCATCGAGTAACTTCCACTCTTTCTGTATTCTACGGACTTCGTTTGCGCGCTCTTGAACGGTGAGGTTAGATTTTGACAGAGTTTCCATCTCTTGGCATAAATTTTCTTTCTTAGGTTGAACCGCATAGGCTTGCCAATCTCGCATCTCTTGTAGTTCAGCGCTGAGTATTTTAGTTCTATGTGCCAAGTCGGCTGGTAGGTTGCCATTTAAGCGTTTATTGATCTGTTCAACTTTTTTAATATATTTGTCTGCGTTACGAATTTCACCCTGTTGAATCGATTCAGTAAGATTATCTAATAGTGTTTTGAGCTCATTATGTAATTGAGTTTGCTGATGATCTTTACGATCAATTTTGGTTTGGGCGGCAGCTAAAGCTGTTTCTAATTGGTGTAACTTGGTTGGTTTTTCATGCTGTGTTGGCCAGCTGAGTCGATTCAATAGCTGACGTGCTTGTTTTGCTTGTTTGTTAAGTGTTACAGGTTTTATATTTTCATCTGTAAGGCTAGAAAGAAACTTCTCGATCTGCTCAGAGGCCTTGTTGTAGATCGTGTAGCAAGCGATTAAATTACCAAGCTGAGATCTTATTTTATTAAAACTTTGTAGCTCTTGTTCGGAACTGAAAGATTTAAGCTCTTCCCATTGTTTGCTTATGTTGTGTAGTTGGTTTTCGACTTCAGCTAGACTGGATTCATCAAGAATATTTTCTGTGCTCTCTTTAAGTACGCAAAGCTCTGAATAAAGGTGGTGACTTTGATTTACTTTCTCTTGTTTGAGCGCTTCTTCTGCTTCCAGCTGTTTAATGCGCGCTTCTTCTGCTGCCAAAATAGCTTCACATTGCTGTTGATGAGTTTTGAATCTAGCATTTTGCTCAATACTCGTATGCTCTGACAACGTTTCGTATTCTTTGATTAGGGAGCATAATTTAGGAGTAAATAATGGGAAAAAGGCTTGATGGCTCAGTTGTTCTGTATTGTGAATAAGTTGCTCTATTGATGCTTGAATGCGTTGGGCTTCTGCCTTCTCATCTTCTATTGTTTGCAGCTTGTCTCTAGCTGCTTTGAAGACGCCTTTATCTTTGTTGCGTGAAGTTTTGCAGATTTTGTTCAGTGCTTCTTCACTGCTAATACGCTGTGTTGCTTGGATTCTATCCGCCGCACGCTGACTTTTTTCGGCAATAACTGAAAGGCTATAATCATCGTTTAACTGTTGAATTGCTTGCTCACGAATCTGTTCATTACTGCTATTTAAAGCAATATGAGTGAGGAAATTACACTCTGTAATAGTCTTTAGTGCACTGAGTTTTTCATCTAATGAACAGTCTGGGGAAGAGCCTAATATGAGCTGACTAATACGATGCAAGGATTGTTGCTGTATCGTATCAGATGTTGTTTTTTTACTGATTTTAATCAATAAGCTGAGGCTGTTTAGTTTCTCTATTGCTGCCAAGCGCACAAGCTCGTCATTATCTTCCAATGCTAA
Source organism: Neptuniibacter marinus (assembly GCF_965223595.1). Classification (NCBI taxonomy): domain Bacteria; kingdom Pseudomonadati; phylum Pseudomonadota; class Gammaproteobacteria; order Oceanospirillales; family Oceanospirillaceae; genus Neptuniibacter; species Neptuniibacter marinus. Next base: position 987,066 of record NZ_OZ245004.1, read on the forward strand.
CTGGGATAAGATGGTTTGTGATTGGGGATCAGTATCACGTAATTTTGCTATAGCTTTAATACGCTTGTCTGATTTGCTGTGTTGCCAACTGGGCTTAAAAAATCTTACTAACATAACGTCCTAAACATCTCTGGCAGAGGTGCATATTAAAAGATGGATATTTGATGGAGCTCCACCTGCCTTAAGGGCACATATTCTAACGTAGATTTGAAACGCTGACAGCGTTGACATTAACTGAAAAAGCCTAAGTTGCACGGTTTTCGATAAGTTTTATACTGTGATAGGGCTTAGAGCCCCAGAATACGTGGCTTTGAGGTTAAAAGCGACGTGTATGAAAATCTTTAATAATAATTAAGATAAAGGGTGATAATTCCGATCTTTTTGGGAATGGGTTTACATCGGCCTTGAAATTGTTTTAAGGCCGCTATCATACTTTGCCTAAAGGGGATCTTATCGTAAGTATTAAGTGAGTTAATACTAAGTTTTGACCTCTACTTCCCCATCCACATAAACCCAGAAACCATTTTCTTTTCTGAAATTAGATTTTTCATACAAAGTACCAGTTTGATCTTCAGTTTCAAACTGTGCTTCAAACTCGACCATTCCGATTTCGTCAGTTTTAGTGCCTTGATCAGTATCTAAAATCTTTAAACTGGTCCAGTTGGTACATTTAACTTGATCAGCTAAAATTTCTGCATCATTTGGCCCTCGGTTTTCAGGTGCCGTAGTATCAATTAAGTAATCGATAGCGCCTAATGAGAAAGCGCAATAACGAGAGCGCATAAGTGCTTCTGCCGTTGGGGCAGCTTTTTGGCCTTGAACGAGAGGCTCACAGCAATAGGCAAATGGTTTGTTGGAACCACAAGGACATGGTTTCTGCGTCGCTTCCTGATGATGTGACATGGGTGAACCCTTAACAGTGAAATGTTAATCTGCATGATAGTGAGTTAATTAATGGCATGTTAGTACTTATATAGCTTTAAATCTCGTGCTAACTATCAGATCTGTTGGTTTTTCAAGGATATTTATATGGCTAAGGCACCGTTGACATTTTTTTGGCACGATTATGAAACTTTTGGTGTAGATCCTAAACGTGATTGGCCTGTTCAGTTTGCAGGTATCCGCACAGATGAGAATCTCAATATCATTGAAGAACCCGTGATGTTTTACTGTAAGCCAAGTGAAGATCAGTTACCTCATCCCGAAGCGTGCTTAGTTACAGGCATTACTCCCCAAAAAGCGATGGAGGAGGGTGTGTGTGAGGCTGATTTTTTTTCTCAGATTATGGAGCAGTTAGGGCGGCCAGGCACTTGTGGTGTGGGCTATAACAGTATTCGTTTTGATGATGAAGTGACCCGCTACGGCTTGTATCGTAACTTTTATGATCCTTATGCTAGAGAGTGGCAAAATGGATGTTCCCGTTGGGACATTATCGATATGCTGCGATTGACTCGCTCCCTGAGACCGGAGGGGATTAATTGGCCCGTTTATGACGATGGCTCGCAGAGTCTTCGTTTAGAGGATCTGACTAAAGCAAATAATATAGATCATGGACACGCCCATGATGCTCTATCGGATGTGTATGCCACTATAGCTATGGCAAAGCTGGTACGTGAAAAACAGCCTAAGCTTTTTGATTACCTACAAAAGAATCGTTCAAAGCAGGCAATTCAAGCTCAACTGGATCCTATTAGTCATAAGCCAGTATTACACATCTCCTCACGTTATCCAGTCCAGCATGGTAACGCTGCTATTGTGGCGCCCTTAGCAACGCACCCTGTTAATAAAAATGGGGTGCTAGTTTGGGATCTTCGCTATAACCCCGAGCCTCTAATGAGCTTGCCTGTAGAGGAGATTCGTCGGCTTTTATATACCAAGCATACGGATTTGAATGAGAATGATCCTAAAATAGCGCTCAAGCAGGTGCATGTTAATAAGTGTCCAATTATTGCTCCCGCAGGGATGTTAAATAAGGAGGAAGCCGCAAAATTAGAGATCGACGGTGATACATGTCGTACTCATCTGCAAATGTTGAGAAATTTTACTGGTCTTTCCAGCAAGATTGCCGATATCTATAGTGAAAGTCCATTTGAAGCTGAAAGTGATCCCGATATGATGTTGTATAGCGGTGGATTTTTTTCACCAACGGATCGTAAATTAATGGATCAAGTGCGGATGGCAAGTCCGAGTGAACTAGCAGAGATCGATCTACCTTTTCAGGATGGCCGCTTGGAAGAGATGTTGCTGCGTTATAAAGCACGGAACTGCCCGTCGGTGTTGACTCACGAAGAACAGATGCAGTGGGAAAGCTATAGAAGAGGGAAACTGATCAAAGGCGAAAATGGTCATTTGACGATGGAACAGTTCTATAATCGTTTAAATGAACTCTATACAGAGCATAATCAGGACGAAACTAAGCAGCATATACTTGAAGAGTTGTCGGTTTATGCCGAGGCTATTTATCCGATGGAAGAGGAATTTGATGAAGCCTACTAAGTGGCTTATCCCTATTTTTTTGACGAGCATGAGTGTTTTTTCTCCATGGGGACATGCCAAGGAGGAGTTTTTCTCGACTCTAGAATATAAAGTTACGTCACCCAAGGGGGATTTTTACGGTACGGTTGATGGTGAAACCGCTTACCGTAATTGGCAGCGAGGGGCGTTTGATCGAGAGCAGATGGTTGAGATTCGCCCTAAAGAGTTACCGAGTGACCTTCCGCCTGCTGTCGTTGTGCATTTTGCTGAAAATAATGTGAATAATAGCGCTAAGGGCCAAGTTAAAGCACCGATTTTAACGGGTGAAGAAAAGGTTTTTATGCGTATAGCTAAAGATGAACAGCGGGCGCGGTGTGTTTTATTAGGGCAAAAGTGTGAGGCCTTTTTGAAGCCAGAAGATACAGATTCGGTTTACTATAGGCCGATTGAAATGCAGCAGAAAAACAGGAAAGTTATTACGTCTGAGGAAAAATAAGAGGACACTTAGTTGTAGTAGCTTAGTATCCTCTTATTCCAAGACTTTAAGCCTCCGGTACGTTTACATGTTGAGCTTTTAGTTGATTGAATAGTTCACTGGCTGTATTCGGTTTCTCTGGAGCATCTACGGTAAATTTATTACCTGTATTACTAACAATTAAACGTCGATTTTGAAGTGCGTCAAAGCACTTAATAAGATCATTTAACGTTATTTTCTTGACCGATTCAGCTAAACGCTCACGCGTATCAAAATTGGTTTCCTGCCGATCCAGTTCTCTCCAATAACGACTGGTTTGCGCCGACAGTTTATTATCTTTACGGGTGATACGAGAGATTACACTACGCTTAAATTGGGAGAGTTCTTGATCGCTAACCTTTAATAACTTCTGGTCCCATTCATCCATAAATTGATCGATATTCTTTTCTAAGGTATTCGCACTTGCGATTGGAGATTGAACAATAAAGGCTATAGCGGGTGTTTTGTTCATTTGTAATGTAGTGGCAAAAACAATATAACCTAGCTGTTTTTCTGTTCTGATCTGGCTATAGAAAGGGGAGGCCAGTATCTCAGTTAATAAAGAGATTTCTGCTCTTGTTTTAATGCTGTTTGATTCCCCTTGTAGCAGCATAGAGATCGCTGAGTCGTTGTGATTAATAGTGAGACTTTCTTTTATCGCTGGGCCTTTAGGTATCTGTGTTACTTCAACCGAGGGAACGGCCTGAGGCTTTTCTTTTAGCAGTTTTTCTTTAATCAATGCACCCATTGATATTGCTGTGGCTTTATCCAAGTTTCCGTGTGTTAAAACCTTTAGTTGCGGCGCAGCGGTTAGTTTGGTCGCAAATGCTTTCAGTGTATCTAAATTTACGTTTTTCAGTGCCGTTGTTTGGCTGTGGTTATCCCATTGCGGTAGTAGGAGCTCGTATAGACGTCCAGTGGTTTGGTTATATGGCTTATCTTTACGTGCATTAGCTAAACTATCAGCGTATTTTTTCTTGAATATTTCAAAGCGTTCGGCTTGAAAGTCAGGTTTTTGAATCGCGTTGATAACACTGTTTAATAACAGACCTAATTTGTCGTTGTAGCCTGATAATCGAACAGTGAAACCTTTCATATGCGGGTATATTGTCGTACTTAATCCTGCAAGGTGAGCATCATAAAGTGTTTCATTAAGCTGCTCTTGTAATAGCTCGGTATAAAGTTTATTCATGGTCCAGTTTTCAGGACTGGCATTGGCGATCGGTGTTTGTAATGTGAAATAGAGGTCTGCTTGTGGGATGTTAAAACTGGTTTCTGTTTTATGCCACAGGCTAAAACCTTCGCTACTATCGATCTCTTGTGGAATAGTTGCCGTTGCTTGAGTGGTTAATAATTCTAAATCTTCGGCAATAAATGGATTAGGCGCTCTGACCGTCATCGCAGGGTCGATTTTATCAACCTGTAGTTGTGCCAACATGTCTTTCGTAAAAGGAATTTCAGTATAAGGAACATGGTAATAATGTTCTATTTTACCGGTTTGTTCTTTATTAGATTTTAAACTTAATAACATGTTTTCAGGGGTCAACCGATTTAAAAATGTCTGGATCAGTTCTGGATTAAAGTCAGCAAATAGGTAATTAGCTGAGATCGCCAATTCGGTTGGAAAGCGCTGCATCTGGCTCGCTAGACTGCTGACTAGATGAATCGGCTCAGCTTGTTCTTGGAAACGAAAAGCTATTTCACTGAGTTGTTTTTCTTCTTGATAAAGGGTCGCTTGAACCCCTTTCTGTTTAAGAAGTTCGATGTATTGGAAGACCGTTTGCGTTACCGCTAGGTATTGCTCTTCCCCTTTATCCGTTAGCTGGATATTGATCATCACGCTGGATTCGGTAGGTAGATCGTACCCCTGAGAGGCGGACAGTCCCGTAGCCCAGCCTTTCTTTTTAAGGAAGGAGAGGAGGCTTCCTTGGCCCTCATAACCCATTAAACTGCTAATGTAATAGATAGGTTTGGCTTTCCAATGGCTACGTGTCTCTGGGGTTGGAAATGTCAGCGTTAGGGAATGGATATCTTTAACGGTTTGAATGTTAATTTGTAGTGGCAGCTTAGACTGATCAAACAGCGGCACATCAGTTTTGAACTCAGTCACTTGCCTATTTTTTACCGGCGAGAATTTACTGCGAACGAGTGCTTCTAACTGGTCAAGAGGTTCCTTCCCTAGCACAACTAAGGTCATTACATTTGCTGAATAATATTGATTGTAGAAGTCGATAAGTTCGTTGCGAATAGGGCGAGTTTTATCGTTATGTAATGTCTCTAAATTACCGACCGCAAAATGGTTATAGCTATTTTCTTGATTCATTACCTGCTTGGTTGCGGCATAAATACGGCGATAATCATCTTTTATTTTAGCTTTGTATTCGGAATGGACCGCATGGCGCTCACGATCGACGTATTTCTCATTAAAAAGCGGAGCGATAAAAAATTGTGCGAAGCGATCAAGAGCCGGTTCTAAACTATCAGAGGTCACGTCAAAGAAGTAATTTGTATTCTCTTGTGATGTATAAGCGTTATGACCGCCGCCATGGGAACGGATATAGTTTTGGTATTCATCTGCTTCAGGATATTTTTCAGTGCCTAAGAACAGCATATGCTCTAAAAAGTGAGCAAGACCTGCACGATCTTTTGGATTTGCGCTTGAGCCAACAGCCACGTTCATAGATGCGGCCGCTTTATCAGTTTCAGGATCGGAGATAAGTAAGACTCTGAGCTGGTTGTTTAAGGTTAGAGCGGAATATTGTTTAGGATCAATTGGGCTCTTATCAACCTCTGCATAGAGATTTGTCGACAATAGAAGACAACTTATAAGGGCGAATAAAAAAGGGGCTTGTACTCGTTTAATTGAAGCTAACAACATATAACAACGCCTTATTTTGCTTACACTAAAGAAAAAACAGTTACAGATAAAATTAAGTGACCAAGAATAGCGGCTAGGGTTCCCAGTGGAAAGTAGGTTTTTATGCAGTTGAAGTGATCTCGATGGTATTAACTACTGCCAGTGTTACAATCATCACAACTATTATCGTTCAGTTTGCAGGAAGGATGCTATGAACAAAGAGAAGGTTATTTTCGCATTTTTCATCGTATTAGCGTTAACACTTAATTTTGGCTTTTTCATAGGAGATCTGACTGATCCCGAACATCATAATGTTTTTGAGTTTTTTGCGGCGCTTGTTGTAAGTTTAATCTGTACGGTCATTAAGTTTGGTGATCGCACTCATCTTGGTGCTCTAATGCTGGCAACCTCTTTGGTTGTTGATCTACAGCTTATTGTTGCTGCGGGTATTTGGGGATATGCAGAGCATATTAGTGGTACGGGAATGGATCCGTCTACGATGTCGAGCATTATTTCGCTGAGTGGCGGTGCATTACTCGCCAATATTATTTCAGTGGTCTTGCTGGTGGTCGAAACGGCTTTATTGCGTCGTTAATGGTGTTTACCTTTAATGGTGATGTTGAGTATTCACGATGAATAATGTGATCTACCTTTTTTTGCGGCGCTTAAAAACGCCGCTGATTACGATGATCGTGGTGTACTCCATATCGATCTTAGGCTTTGTATTAGTTCCAGGCCAAGATGATCAAGGCAATGTTTACCATATGGACTTTTTCCATGCGGTGTATTTTGTCTCCTTTATGGGCTCTACGATTGGTTTTGGTGAGATCCCTTATGCGTTTACCGCCGCCCAGCGCATGTGGACGTTATTCTGTATCTACGCAACGGTTATCTCTTGGTTATACGGCATAGGTACAGCATTAGCCCTGTTACAAGAACCTATATTTGGTCGTATGCTTCGCCGCCGCTCATTTACCTCCACTGTAAAAAAGATGAATGAGCCTTTCTATTTGGTTTGTGGTTATGGTGTGACAGGGCGGGTTGTTGTTCGTCAATTGGTTAAGCGAGATGTTCGGGTTGTGGTATTGGATATTGAACCCGATCGGATTGATGAGTTAGAAATGGACGACCTTCCCATCTCAGTGCCTGCTCTTTGCGCCGATGCTTCGCTGCCTGACCTCTTAGATGCGGCAGGATTGCAGCATGATAAATGTATAGGGGTGATGGCGCTGACGAATGATGATCACGTTAATCTATCTATAGCGATTGCCAGCAAGTTATTAAGTCCTGACCGTATGGTTATTAGCCGCACCGAATCGGATATAACAACCTCTAATTTACACTCGTTTGGGACCGATTTAGTGGTCGATCCGTTCCGCACTTATGCGCAATATCTCTCTTTAGCCGCGCATGAACCGTATATGCATCTGGTCTATGACTGGATACATAACCCTTTCCATCGACCACTATCAAGTGTGTATCAACGTACGAAAGGGCGTTGGATTATCTGTGGCCATGGGCGGTTTGGGCGCGCACTCTATCGAGCGTTTGATGAGGGAGAGGTCGATCTGACGGTAGTGGATGTAGATGCAGTGAGTATCGAGGATATTCCACATCAGGTAACCGGTGTTGGCACGGAAGCGAGTACTTTGCTGGAAGCGGGAGTAATGGATGCGGTTGGTATTGTGGCGGGTACCCCTAATGATGCAGATAACCTATCGATTATCATGACCGCGCGCGAGCTGAATCCAAAGATTTTAACGGTTGTTAGGCAGAATATTCATGAAAATAGCTTGGTCTTTAAAAATAGTCGCGCTGATTTTGTGATGGAGCAGGGACGTATTATTGCTAACCGTGTTTTGGCTCATCTTAAATCGCCTTTAGTCCCTATTTTTATTGAAGAGATGCAAAACCGTTACGATGATGTATGGGCGCATACATTAATCAACCGTATGAGTAGTGTTGTTGGCCAGAATGAACTGGATTGCTGGGCTTTTGTTGTAGGCGAAGAGGAAACACCTGCTTTAATAGAGGCTTCACAGCAAGGAATTGAATTAAAGTTATCCCTGTTTTTTAAAGACCCTCACGATAGGAGGCGGAACCTACACGCGTTTCCTTTAATGCTTCGTCGTGGCGAGTTGGTCGATATGTTACCGGGTGAATTGGATATTATTCAGCCGGGGGACGAAATCTTAGTCTGTGGGCTAAATAAGGCAAACAAGCGTATGCAATGGACGGTGAATAATTATAACGTGTTGCACTACATTTTAACGGGGAACGATGCGAATAATAATTTATTATCTCGGTTTCTACTAAAATATTTTTAATGGTGTGAGGCGTTTCTTCTGGCTTATTTTCTTCTTGTTTTAACCACGCTTTTTTGGGCGGGTAACTTCGTGTTGGCCCGTGCCTTTTCGGTTGATATTTCCCCTGTCACTTTAGCGTTTATTAGGTGGTGCTGTGCGCTGCTGATTCTATTGCCTTTTGCTGTGCCTGCAATCTATCGTCATCGCGGTATTATTCTTAAGCATTGGCCTATACTTGTGTTTCTAGGTGCTTTAAGTGTTGGTAGTTTCAATACCTTAGCTTACATAGGTCTGCAATCGACAACTGCCTTAAATGGCACTTTAATGCAATCAACTATGCCGATTATGATTCTATTATTAAGTACTATATTTCTACGTGAAGCGGCATCAATGAAGCAGTGGTTAGGAGTTGGTCTCTCATTGATGGGGGTCTTGCTACTTGTCTGTCAGGGGCAGTTATCGATTTTAAAAACCTTAAACTTCAATGTAGGTGATCTTTGGATCATAACCGCGATGTTCATTTGGGGGGGATATAGTGTAGCCCTGCGCTGGAAGCCAAAAGAGATGAGTGGCTTTGCCTTTTTCTCTGTGACTCTGGTTGTTGGGATCATCTGTTTAGCACCTTTTTCGTGGTTGGAAACACAAAATCAGCCCCCGATCGAATGGAATCAAGATCTCTATTTATTAATAGCGTATTTGGCGGTGTTTCCCTCTATACTATCCTATCTGTTTTGGAACTACGGGGTAGAGAAACTTAGCGCGCAACGGGCGGGTTTATTTATTCATTTAGTCCCATTATGGGGAATGTTCCTTTCTGTTATGTTTATAGGAGAGGAGGTTCAAGTTTTTCATTTATGGGGTATGACATTAATATTTAGCGGGATCTATTTCGCTGTAATTTCCAGTAATTCATCATCAAAAAAACAACAAGCTTAGGAGTAACGATGCGGACATTTTTTATCACACTGATGGCGGTATTTTTTATTACGCTTCCACTCGCAGAAACGGCAGATGCAAAACGTTTAGGTGGAGGCTCATCTTTTGGTAAAAGTTTTTTTTCATCCAAAAAATCACAGCCAGCACCTGCTCAAAAACAACCTTCTGCAACTAATACACAGAATAAAGCAGCAGGAACAGCGCCTAAACGTAGTGGTTTTGGCGGTATGATGGCAGGGCTTTTAGCGGGTGGGATTTTTGGGGCTTTGTTGTTTGGTGGTGCTTTTGATGGCATTCAATTTATGGATCTGTTGTTGATCGCGGGTGTGATTTTTATTATTTATAAGATTATGTCTATGCGGAAACAATCGAGACCGCAGCAGTCAGCGTATACAAACGGTGCTCAACAATATGAGATAAACCCTCATACACAGCCTATGGAGCGAGAAGCTCGAGCTGAGCCTGAAGCTGAGTTCAAACCTATGCCTTCTTTTAGCTCCGGTTGGGGTGAATCAAACGAAATAAAAGTACCAAGTTGGTTTAATCAAACCGCTTTTCTTACCGGTGCTCAAGAGCATTTTGTGAATCTACAAAAAGCATGGGATGCTAATAATTGGGATGAGATTGAAACGTATACCTCGCCTGAAATGTTTGCCTTATTAAAGGCTGAGCGCGCTAAATCACCAGAGCAACAAACAACGGAAGTTGTTTCAGTAATGGCGGAAGTGGCGAACTTTATTGAAGAAAAAGATGAAGCTATTGTGAGCATCAATTTTTATGGTTGGTTGAAAGAAAACACAGATGAGGCGACTGAGTTCAATGAAACTTGGCATCTATCTCGTGATATGCGCCAACCGGATGCGGATTGGTTTATCGTAGGTATCCAGCAGAACTAATCAATAGATATTTTTAATATGAAAAAGCCAAAGCATATGCTTTGGCTTTTTTGTATATAGTTTGCACTTTATTCTTCGTGATCTCGAATAAAGGTCCAGTTATCTCCCTCTGACATGCTTTCTGCAAAGCGATAACCTTCTATATCAAAGTTTTTAAGCAATTCAGGATCTTCAATCTGGTTTTGGATGATATAGCGGGTCATTAAGCCGCGTGCTTTTTTTGCATAAAAGCTAATCATCTTATATTGACCATTCTTCCAATCTTTAAAGGCTGGTGTAATGATTCGGCCTTCAATGCTTTTCTCTTTAGCTGCTTTGTAGTACTCGTTGGAGGCTAAATTTACTAGTACAGGGGTGTCGCTGCTGGCTAAAGCTTGGTTTAAATCATCGCAGATGGTTGTGCCCCAAAACTCATAGAGATTTTTCCCGCGGCTATTGGCCAGTTTTGTACCCATTTCAAGCCGATAGGGTTGCATAAGATCTAAGGGTTTTAAAACACCGTAGAGGCCGGACAAGATGCGGAGGTGATCTTGGGCAAACTGCAGATCTTCTTCGCTAAGGGATTCGGCATCGAGTCCAGTATACACATCGCCTTTAAAAGCTAAGATAGCTTGTTTGGCGTTGTCAAAATTAAACTCGGGTTGCCATGATTCATAACGAGCTACGTTTAAGCTAGCCAGCTTGTCACTCAGTTTCATTAACTCAGCAATATCTTGGACAGAAAGTTTCTTTAAGTCGTCGATCAGCTCCTGTGAGTGCTCAACAAAACGGGGCAGTGTATGACTACGGGTGATAGGTGCAGTTTCGTAATCAAGAGTTTTTGCGGGGGATACGACAATTAGCATAGGAATCAGTCTGTATTAAATAAAAATATTATTGAGATCATAACCTTCTACGCGAGTACAAAAAAGGCCATTTTTTACAAAGTCTTTTACAACGCTGCCAATTAGATTCATTACTTAACGCCACACTGCATCCAACTCATCGATTAGCTTAGAGAGGTTCTGCTGTATCGCGATTGGAAGCAGATTTTTTATTTTGATAAATAGTATGGGCTAATACGCATAATGCCGTACCGGTACAGACCAACAGAGCAGGTATGAGTGCATTATCAAATTTGCCAACTACCTTCATTATAGCTCCAGAGAAGAGTAGCCCACCAAATAGACATAAAATGCCTGACATTACTGAGGTAGCTATGTTGTTTATAGTGTACTCAGTTTGACGGTATATATACCATCCAATGCTGGAAAGTACTGCGGCAAGGGTGATCCAAGAAGCGATTGATTCGGTCATAATTATCTCGAAAATATTATTATTGTCTGATGCTTTTTAGCACTTTACCTCAAGTGAGGTCATCACGACATTATATTGATAGTCCAATGGCTAGGGATTGGGCGAAATCAATAAAAATTTTCGGTATTATACTCAGCATTCAAATGGTTTAACGGCCATACTGCCAATAATAAGCCTATTTCAGGCAGATTCAGGTGTAAGAGACGATAATTAAATGGAAAAGAAAACGGTTCTAACGGGTATCACTACAACAGGCACACCGCATATTGGTAATTATTTAGGTGCAATAAAACCAGCTATTGATTTGAGCCGTGGTGACACCTACAACAATTTTTATTTTCTTGCGGATTACCATGCGTTAATTAAGTGTCATGATCCTGAGCGTGTTGCTCAATCTACACGTGAAATTGCCGCCACCTGGTTGGCTTTAGGTTTAGATACAGATAAGGCAACGTTTTATCGTCAAACTGATGTGCCTGAAATTACCGAGTTAACATGGATCTTAACCTGTATGTGTTCAAAAGGGCTGATGAACCGTGCTCATGCTTACAAAGCGTCTGTCGATGCGAATCGTGATGCCGGTAATCCGGATCTTGATGACGGCGTGACTATGGGGTTGTTTAGCTATCCAATATTGATGGCAGCGGATATTTTGATGTTCAATGCTGACCTTATTCCTGTAGGTAAAGATCAGATTCAGCATATAGAGATGGCACGTGATGTGGCTGGTCGTTTTAATCACACCTATCGCCCGCTCTTTACTCAGCCTGAAGCGGTTGTTGATGAGCAGACTCAGCTTATTCCTGGGCTAGATGGTCGTAAAATGTCGAAAAGCTACAACAACACAATTCCTTTATTCAGCTCTGCGGATGAGTTGTATAAATTGATCAAGCAGATCAAAACAGATACCCGTACACCGGGGGAACCGAAAGACCCTGATACCAGTACTATTTTTCAGCTGTATAGTTGCTTTGCGAATGAACAAGAACGTTTGGCGATGCGTCAGCAGTTTGAAAACGGTATTGGGTGGGGCGATGCGAAGAAAGAGTTGTTTGAGTTTTTAGATAGTAAGTTGTCTGCGCCACGTATTCTATATAACGAATTAATGAATGATCTTGGCAGTGTTGAAGAGGTTCTGCTTAAAGGAGCCGATAAAGCTCGTTCTGTAGCAACGCCAATGCTTGAGCAGGTTCGCATTGCTGCGGGTATCCGCCCATTAACTTATGTGGCAGAACAACTGTCGGAAGAAAAACAGAAAAAAGAGAAATCAGCTGAAGCGATTGCTCGTGCAGAAGAGGGGCGTCGTCGTGGCATTTTGATGCAGTTGAAACCGCTATTGGCGCGTGTTGAGTCTGCGGATGATAAAGCAACTGCTGCACAAGAGATTGTCGCTGACAAAATGGCTGAAGTAGAGAGCTTAAAGAAAAAAGCAAAACAGAAGGCACAGAATGAGCTGGACGTTTTACAGGAAGAGCTTGCAGCGTACCTTTAACTGCAGAAACAGAAAGAGGGAATATGTACACCACTATTATTAGCGGGCCAGGTTTAAAAGAGCACTTGTCTAAGGACTGGGTTGTTTTTGATTGCCGGTTTAATTTAGCGGACACTAGTGCAGGCGAAGCGGCCTACATAGCTGGACATATTCCCGGTGCTGTTTATCTTCATTTGGATAACGACCTTTCATCTAAAATCACCCCAGAAAGTGGCCGGCACCCACTTCCGGATATGGGGCAGTTAGTTTCGCGGCTAGCCAAAGCAGGAGTATCTAATAACTCTCAAGTTATTGTTTATGACGATTGTGGCGGTGCTATGGCTGCCCGTGCTTGGTGGTTGCTCGGTTGTTTAGGCCATAAAAAAGTCGCTGTTTTAGATGGTGGCTATGCTGCATGGTTAAATGCGGGTGGCGAAGAAAGTCAATTTAGGGAGCCGGGTACAGAAGGCGACCTTTCTGGACAGTTTCAACCTGAATACATTTTAACGGTTGATCAGTTGCAAACCGAGCTGTCTCAAAACTCGATCAGTTTAGTGGATGCGCGGGGCGAAGAGCGCTTCCGTGGAGAGATTGAACCTATTGATCCCGTTGCTGGCCATATTCCAGGTGCTGTTAATCGTCCCCTTACAGATAATCTTGACCAAGGTGTGTTCAAATCACCAGATCGTTTGCGGGCTGAATGGCAATCGATAATAGGTAACCTAGCACCTTCACATGTTGTTCATATGTGTGGTTCTGGTATTACTGCATGCCATAATCAACTAGCGATGACGATTGCTGGCTTACAAGGTAGCCGTATTTATGCTGGGTCATGGAGTGAGTGGATTCGTAACCCTGAACGGCCTGTGGCAACAGATTAGCTGTTCAAGTTGATTATTCGGCTTGTTCGACTAGCCCTCTTAACCAGCTGCAAGCTGGATCATGATGGCAATGGGCATGCCAATAGAGACGGTGTTCTATCTCCGGTAACTGAATCTCTTTAGGTAGATTTTGATAGGTTAAGGTTCTCCCTTTAATGAGTTGCTGTGCGATCACTTCAGGCATCGCGACAATAAGGTCACTTTGTTCGCAGAAGTTAGCAGCTACTTCAAAACTCGGCAAAACGGCGGCCACATTGCGTGACTTATCTAAGCGTTGCAGGCTCTGATCAATAAAAGTGGTTCCTCTTCCCGTTAGGGCTGTGTAACCGTGATTAGAGGCTAGATAACGATCTAATGTTAGTATTTCCTTTGCGAGAGGATTTGAACATCTCATCAAGCACACCATCGGCGAACTTTTTGATAAAAACTTCATATAAAACTGATCTAACCCTTTATCTGGGGTTAAGCCACTCATTACAAAGTGAATCTGTCCTGATGCTAATAAGTCAAAAGGGTTTTCCGATTCTCCCAGTACCTCTAAGCGTAGGTTCGGTGCTTGCTGATGTAGCTGTTTAAATAATGCAGGCATAAAGAGCTGAACCTCTAAAGGGCCAGCGTATATGCGGATTGTTTGTTGACATGAAGCGGGTTCAAACTGCTTATCTGTCAGCATTGATTCGATGTTATCAATAACACAGTTGAGATTGCTTGTAATTCTTTCAGCGCCCGCTGTCAGAATGTAACCCGACTGGGTGCGTGCCAGTAAGGGGTCATTAAATATTTCCCGTAGTTTCTTTAAATCCCTGCTAACTTTCGATTGGCTTAAATTCAGCCTTTGCGCAGCCCGCGTGACGTGCCTTTCTTCAAGTAGAGCTTGTAATACACGTAAAAGGCCCACATTCAAAGCAGCAATATTTACATTTTGCATAACCATTATTCCGATATCGCCTTTTATAAAGCTAACCAATTCACGTACTAACCCGCCGAAACAAAGCGTTAATCTTAATGTGATTGTAAATGATAATTGTTAATATTTGTACTGAAAATGGTATTTGAATGAACTCAAGCACAAATTCAAGCATAGAAAATCATGACATAGGCCCTAATGAGGGAGCTGTAGAGATTCCAGCTACAGAGGTGGTTGATGCATCGGTTCATTCTGAAATAGTCCAAAGTACAGGCGGTAAGGTTTCTTCCTTGGACGCTTCAGCTACTGAGGTGCTGAAAGAGGATGCAGCTAATGCAGATTCTTTGTTAGATATAGCCGAGGATGCATCTCCCCTTGGTCTGTCGGGAAGTGAGGCGTCTGCCACTAATACTCTGTTGCCTGATGCTGGGTTAGACAAACTGGATCCATTAATACAGATGTTAGATGTAGGTGGGCCTGTTGTCTGGATCTTGATCATTTTATCTATAGTTTCTATCACCATTACCCTGCTAAAGCTGTGGCAGTTTGCTGTGCTACGACCTGAAAAAACTGATCTAGTTAATAAAGGTTTAGAACATTGGAAGGCGGGGAATGCCGCGTTTGCCATAAGTGCACTTGAGGGTGCTCGCCCAGTGCCCAGTATTGTTCGCTCTGCTATGTGTGGTTTGAGTGAGGGTAAAGATCCACACATGTTAAAAGAGGAGCTAACACGACGTGCACAGGGGTATGTTAATCAACTGACTGCGTTACTTCGTCCATTGGAATTAATAGCGAACTTGAGCCCTCTACTCGGTTTGATGGGTACTGTATTAGGCATGATTGTAGCTTTTCAGCAGATGGAAGCTGCTGGGAGTCAAGTTGATCCAGCGGTTCTATCTGGTGGTATTTGGCAAGCGCTGTTGACAACAGCTGCAGGTTTGGCTGTTGCTATTCCTGTTGCTGCAATACATAGCTGGCTTGAGCGTAAAGCTGAGCGCTCTGCTTGGTTGTTAGATGATGCGGTAACACAAGTATTTACCTTTTATTTTAATCCCTTAGTGGCTGTGCCTAGTGATACGAGAGCGGATGCTGGTTGTGTTGCTGAATAATATCGCCCCGAGGAAGAAAACTATAAGTATTACCCCATTGATCGATGTGGTTTTTATCTTGCTACTGTTTTTTATGTTGTCATCAACCTTCAGTCAAAAGAAACAGCTCGAAATAAAACATGCCACTTCAGGTGCTTCACAGGTTGAAGCTGAAGTGGTCCGGATTGTTTTACAGCCTGAAGGGACCGTTGAGGTTGGTGGCGCTCAATATATTGTAGGCGAGCAAAACTTTATCCAATTGCTCAATACTCTGGTTGAAAATGATAGCCATGTGAGTTTATCCGCTGGGGCGAATGTCAATATTCAAAAGGTTATCGAGTTAATCGATATGAGCTATCAGGCCGGCATTACTCAGCTGAATTTAAGTGAGTCTGTCGAATTATGATTTTAACAGATACTACTAAAAGGCAGAGTCGCCGCAAACGTCAGCTTGATGACAGTATGGTTCCGGCAATTAACATCGTTTTTTTATTGCTGATCTTCTTCATGATTGCCGGCCATATAGAGGCAAGAAATGCAGATTTACAGATTCCCGCTTCAAGCAGTGAAGGTGAGCTTGTTGCAAGAGATATAGAGATTCAGATCTTGCTGAATGGCGATCATTATCTCAATGGTCAAAAGATAGAGAAGCCATTACTCGAATCTTTGCAGGCGTTAGAGTCCTCAGCGGAGCCTATAGTGATCTCAGAGGAATCTATAGTGACCTGTCATATAGATCGTAATTTGCCTTTCTCGGCATTAGATCCGGTTTTAAGCGCTGTACGTCAACTAAAAATTAAGCGTTTGCAGATAGCGACTGAACATAAATGATGATAGCTAAAAAACAGGTATTACTCTGCCTAATAGTCGCGGTATTTATCCATATAGCGTTAATAACACCTTGGATATTAGGTAAAGATAGCGAAGGTGCAATCGCTGAAGGGCAGGATGGTTTGTTGGTAAGTGTTGGTATTGCCGGCAGTTTCACTGAAACTGCAGAAGTGCGTGATGAGATCGTTGAGAGCAATTTAGTCGAAGAAAAAAACAGCGATAAGCCTGATCTAGAAAAGGAACAAGAGCAAGAAGAAGTAGTTGAACCAGAGCCGGTTGTTGAAGCGAAGCAGGAGAAAATCGTTGAGCCAGAGCCAGTTGTTGAACCTGAGCAGGAAGAAACGATTGAACCTGTACCAACGCCGAAACCAAAAACAAAAAAAACGCTCAAGCAAGAACCGGTAAAACAGCCGGAGAAGAGACCTGATATAACAAAAAAACCTCAGCCTATAAGTGAACCCACTAACGATCTTAAGGCAAAAGAGGCAGATAGCAGCGCAAAATCAACACCGATTGCAACTAAGGCAACGGGTGTTGGAACGCGTGTAGAAACGGGTGGTAATCCAGCGGCAAGGCAGAGCTATTTAAGCAAAGTTTTGGTGCGCATTGCCCGGGTTAAACGTTACCCGCGCAGTGCTCGAAAAGATGGAGTCACCGGTACGGTAGTGGTTAGTTTTGTGATTCAGAAAAATGGTCGGGTAAAAAGTTCGAGAATCGTCACAAGTTCAGGTGATTCTCGATTGGATAAGGAAGCAACAGATATGCTGTTGCGAGCAAGTCCATTCCCGAGCATTCCTTCTGAGCTAGGTGAGGGCCCACTAGATTTAACACTACCGATTGAATTCTCATTGAACCCAACACGTAAGTTATTTTAAGGACAGACAATGTATCAAGCCAATACAAAAAAGCCCTCTAGCATAGAGCGAAATATAGGAAAGAAAAGCGCCTTTACCCCAGGCACTTTAGCCTTAGCAATTTCAGGTACCTTGATGGCTAGTGTAGCTACCGCAGAGGAAACAATCTCCCTCGATAAGCTGACTGTTGAAGAATCCGTCACACCAGATACTAATCCTTACGCAGTACCAGGCTCTCCTTACTTGGCTGAACGGCTATCAGACCCTCGCCGTACGCGTGACCTTGCGGAAACGCCGCAAACAATTACTGTACTTACTGCAACAGAGCTTGCTGATACTGGGCGCACAGACCTGCGCGAGATCCTTGATGGACAGCCGGGTATTACTGTAGGCACGGGTGAAAATGGTAACGCATTTGGTGACCGTTATGTGATTCGTGGTCATGAAGCCCGCAGTGATGTTTTTGTCGACGGTATGCGTGATCCTGGCATGACAATCCGTGAAAGCTTTGCAACTGAGCAGGTTGAGATTAGTAAAGGGCCAAGTTCTAGCTTTGCTGGCCGTGGTACTACTGGTGGTGCTGTGAACTCTGCAACTAAACGTGCAAGTTCTGAATATGATTTTACTAAGCTTTCAGCAGGTATAGGTACAGATAGTCATCATCGTGTATCTTTAGATACGAACCAAGTTATTAACTATGATACGGCAATTCGAGCTAACATCCTGCATGCAGAAGAGGATGTGCCCGATCGTGCGCCAGCTGATCGTCAGCGTAAAGGTGCAGCTTTCTCGATTACTCATCAACCAAGTGATGATTTAGAAATTACTGCTGATTATTACCACTTTGAAGGTAATGATAAACCGGATTTAGGTACCTACCTTGATACCTCAGGGGATGGACAACCGGTAGCTAATATCCCTGTGTATCTTCAAAATGAAGATTTTCTGGATTCCGAGGTTGATACAGCCACACTACGTATAGGTTATGAAGTTAATCCCGATACTCGTATTGTTAACTTAACCCGTTACGGCACAACCGATAACGGTTATGTAACAACCGGTGCACGTGGTACTACGGCTTATCCTACGCTTGCCGATGCAACAAACGGCACTAATGGATATAGTTCAGCTACTTTAAGTACCCACCAAGGTTGGCAGGAAGTTGAGTATTTTGCTAACCAGTTTAACCTGTTGATGGATCGTGAGCTGGGTGGTTTAAATCATGAGCTTGTATTTGGCCTAGAGTATACCGATCAGCAAGTACTTAATGGTGTGTATGATAATACGGCCACAGGAGCGTCGAACTGTTTTTCCTCTGGTCGTAGAGGCCCAGGTGCTGCATATTGCCTAAATGATGCTAGTGGTGCTGAAGTTTCGGATGTTAACTCATTGCTCCAGCGCGATATATCTAAAGGTGATTGGGATTCCGATTGGAATATAAAAACCATATCCCTTTCCATGATGGATACAGTGGATATAACGGATAAGTGGACCCTGTTTGGTGGCCTACGTTATGACTACTATGACTATAAAACTACGGCTAATTATGATCCGGGCACAGGTCGCGAGTTGACTGATTTCATCAATGAAGATGGTTTCTGGAATGGTCATGTTGGGGCAAGTTATAAAATCAACCCTAAAGCGAATGTTTATGCGAGTTTCTCAACGGCGACTAACCTCAATGGTGGTGAATCGGACGTAGGTACAAGTTGTGGTTATGGTGGTATCTGTGCCGAAGGCGCTAACCCTGTTTTAGGTAACCCTGAAAAAACAGACAGCTGGGAACTTGGTACTAAATGGCGCTTTAATGATGATAAATTACTAGCGACAGCAGCGCTCTTCCGTATTACAAAGAGTGACGTGATGGAGTCTTCAGATGGTAATTCGTATTCAACTGTCGGTACTTTAAATACAGGTAAAAACGAAGTAGAAGGTATTGAGCTTGGCATTGCCGGTAATCTTACCGATAAACTGAGTGTTCAGGCAGGTATCGCATTGATGAATGCTAAAGTGAAAGAATCTATTATCGAAGATAATGTAGGTAAAACGTTAGCTAACTTTGCTGATAAATCTGCCTCTTTACATCTTAGATATCAAGCGACTCAAGCTTTTGCTTTCGGCGGTACAGCAACTTACGAAAGTGTTCGTTATACAGGTCAGCCAGATACGGCGGCTAACGAAGAGAGAGGTGTTCCTGAATACACTGTATTAGATGCATTTGCGTCTTATAAAGTTAATCGCGATATGCTACTTAGATTAAACGTAAACAATCTTCTTGATGAGGATTATTATTTAGCGGCTTATCGTTCAGGTGCATTCACTTACATTGGTGATAAAAGGAATGTTCAGCTAACGATGGAATATAGCTTCTAAAGTTAGTATCCCCCCTTCGGATATTTCCTTTGGCAGGGCTACAATAGTAGCCCTGTTTTTTATAAGTGATGATATATGTACGAACCCAGAAAAATTCTAGAAACGCTTAACTATATACCCCCTGAGATTTTATCTGCTCAGGATTATGAGTTACTCGCACCGGACTTTATCTCCCAAGATCGCTTTGCTTATATCTCGGGAGGCAGTGGGCATGATGTCACTTTAACCAAAAATCAACAGGCCTTTGCAAAGCTCGCTTTTATTCCGCGTGTTCTACGCGATGTTGATCAAGGCTCTACAACAACTGAGTTGCTGGGACAGCGTTTTAAACACCCCATATTATTAGCCCCTGTTGCTTATCAAACCTTAGTTCATCCTCAAGGTGAGCAAGCAGCAGCTTATGCAGCCCAAGCGACGGATAGCTGCATAGTGGCGAGCACACTATCTTCCATGACCTTGGAACAGATAGCGGAAAAAGCTGGGTCAGAACGGTGGTTTCAGCTCTATTTTCAGCCGGATTTTAAAGATACCAAGCACTTATTAAAGCGGGCTGTGGCCGCAGGTTATAGAGCTATAGTTGTGACTTTAGATGCCGCTATTCAGCAGCCCAGTATGCGAGCTCAGCGGGCTAGATTCACATTTCCTGCCGACCTTATTGCCGCCAATTTAGTTGATCAGATGGCAGCTAGTAGATCATCCTCTGCGGGAAATCAAAGTCATATTTTTCAAAGTTATATGCAAAACCTCCCTTCGCGAGAACAATTACAGTGGCTCCTTGAAAACAGCCCTGTACCTGTATTGATAAAAGGGGTTTTGCATAGTGAGGATGCCCTCGAATTAAAAGCCTTAGGCGCCGCCGGTATTATTGTATCTAACCATGGCGGTAGAACATTGGATGGTGTGCCTGCTAGCCTCTCCATGTTGCCTGCTATCCGTTCAGCGGTCGGTGATAGATTTCCATTGTTGTTAGATAGCGGTATTCGCTCTGGTGGAGATATATTTAAAGCCATTGCTTTAGGCGCTGATGCAGTGCTTATTGGGCGTTTACAGGTATATGCACTCAGTGTCGCCGGCGCTTTAGGTGTTGCGCATATGATCAAGTTGTTAAGAGAAGAGCTTGAGCTCACTATGGCGATGACTGGTTGCGCCACGATCAATGACATTAGGCTGGCCGATCTTACGACGGAATCATCAAATTTAAGCCGGAGAAATGAATGTTAATTACCATTCCAGAGTTGCTGTCTAAGGCTGAAGTAGAGCAGATCAGAACACATCTAGAGAGCGCTAATTGGCAAGCGGGCAGTCAAACTGCGGGTAGTATCGCGCGTAAGGTAAAAAAGAACCAGCAGCTAGATGATAGTAAAGAGCCGGCTATCAGCTTAGGGCATCATATTGTGCGTGCCTTATCGCAGCACCCGACCTTTATTTCGGCTGCGTTGCCGGACAAAATCTACCCGCCTAAGTTTAACCGTTATAGCGAGAATGAGACTTATGGTGCCCACGTAGATGCGGCGTTAATGCAGGTACCTGAGACCAACCAAACTCTACGAACCGACCTTTCTGCAACGATTTTTCTTGCTGAACCTGATGAGTATGAGGGAGGCGAGCTTAGCATTGAAACGCAATATGGCGCACAAACCGTAAAGCTCGCAGCGGGTGATATGGTGCTTTATCCTTCCACCAGTTTACATCAGGTCACGCCGGTCACTAAAGGTGTGCGGGTCGCTTCATTCTTCTGGATTCAAAGCTTAGTGAGCGATATCCAGCAACGGGAGACGTTGTTTAACCTAGATCAAACGGTTCAACAACTCACCGTCGAGCTCGGCCAAACCCATAGTGAAGTGGTTAATCTGAGTGGGATTTATCACAACTTGCTACGCCAATGGGCAAAACCTTCTTAACTTTTTGATTTTCTTATAGGCGATTTAATAATGCGATTTAAATATAGCTTACTTGCTACGGCCTTAGCGCTACCTCTACTTTCAACTGCTAGTCTGGCGGCAGATCTCATGGTTTATTCATCACGTAATGCCAGTTATATAAAACCTCTATTAAATGAATATGCATTAGAAACTGGCGTAGCCGTCAACTATCTTGTTAGCCCTGCAGTGGAGCTGATTTCACGTCTAGAAAATGAAGCGCAAAGTACGCAAGCAGAGATTAAAAAAGCTGATCTGATGATCGCTTCAGGAGCTGAGTATTTCTGGATGGCGTCAGAGAAAGGGTTGTTAGCGTCGGTTCAATCAAGCACTCTTTCAGAGAACGTACCTGCCCATCTTACATCACCAAAACAGGATTGGTTTGGCTTTGCCAGTAGAGCTCGTACAATTGTTTACAACCCAGCCAAAGTTAAGGCGAGTGAGCTAAGCAGTTACAGTGATTTAGCATCTCCTAAATGGAAAGCTAAACTCTGCTTGCTTACTTCTCAGTCAGCTTATACTCAAGCCTTCGTCGCGATGTTAGCTAATCATGAAGGGGAAGAAAAAACTGCTCAGATTATGCGCGGTTGGGTGGATAATTTAGCCGTGGCGCCTTTCGGCGATGATATACAGGTGCTTGATGCGATTAACCAAGGTCGTTGTGATGTAGGTATTGTGAACTCTTATTACTTTATACGGTTCAAAAGACAGGAGCCGGATACCAAACTAAAACTCTTTTGGACGGATCAAAAGGGGATGGGCACTCATGTGAATATTACGGGCGCGGCGGTCGTCGCCAATACGCCTAATCAAGCTCAAGCGATCGACTTTTTAGAGTGGTTAACCACTAAAGAGCCGCAAGCTACTTATGCCAAGTTAAGCATGGAATACCCAGCTAATCCAGATGTTTACCCTGCAAGGGAAGTGGCGAGGCTCGGAAAATTTAAGATGGATACAACCAATCTATCTAATATAGGTATGCATCTACACACAGCCCAAAAACTAGCAAAAGCAGCAGGCTACCCATAACAGGCTTTGGACAGTCTTACTGCACATCATAAAAGCCCATTCTGGGCTTTTATTTGTTTTAGCGAGAGAGTATTTAATTCCTGCTTTATCTGCAAGTGATTGCTATAGCGCTGGGCAGCGTAAGTAAACGACCTCTGCGGTACATCTCCCAGATTGTTTGTTATCAGATTTTATACGTAGGTTAATGAGAACCGTGGGGCTTCCTACTGCGCCAACAGGAACCTCATTCACATTAGCGATCATCATTTGATGTCCCTTGAGTGGTGTGCGGGATATGCTGTGGCGGCGGTAAGAGTGATCCGATCACAATGCTTAGAGGCTTGAGTATTGTTTGTGGATACAAGTTTCCAACCGAGTTGCTGCGTATAGTCAACGGTTGCTGTAACTCGGGCAATTGGTTTATCAAGTTTTTCCGCTATCGACTTTTTAAAGTTATTGTAGGCTCCGTAGCAGAGAGTTGTATGGCGATTGTTGTGTATATTTATATCTTTAGAGCACGCCGCGAGGCACTTTTTGTCGCATTTTTATTATCTACCGACCCATAGGAACCGCTGGTATCTAGAGCTAAGCACCCGCCACGAAATTGTTCTACTTGCTCTGGACTCATGCCTGCATGAGACAAGTCTAATCAGGGTCAGGCACTTTTGAAGAAAGATTTTTGGATTCATTCCATAAAAAAAGCTTTTAGGAATTTTCAGTAGCTAAGTACTGTGATTAAAGGGTTGTAGGCGATTATTTTATGTTTTGGAGACAATGGTTATCTCCAGCAAGTCAGCTGCTTTTTGTCGTCAACTTGAATAGGGGGTGAGGGTTTAGGCTGCTTGCCTTGACCGTCGTTTTCGAGCAAATCTTTTCGCGTAAACTTTTTCAAACTGAGTGATATTATCGAACCAGTTTTCATTATTGAGCTTCAGCCTTTCTAATATGGGGGGTAATGATGCCGCGATTGCTCCCCGGCCATCGTTTTTAACCATTCGTCCCGTTATATCAATTAGAGTTAAGTAATCTTTAAAGTCGAGTAAAATACCTTGTTGCTCGTTTTGTTTAGTCGTTTTGGTAAATTGAAGTAGAGCTTTGAGTGGAATTTTAAAGTCCTGTAAGGCGAGTTGTACTTTATGGTCGATAATTGCTGAATGTAAATTGAATTGAGGAGCGATGCGTTCTTTGATGCTGGTGTGTTCTGAGTCTTCAGGCGTGTTTGCCATCTCTGAGCGTATGGGATTGAGGTCAACGTAAGCCATGCAAGACAGCAGTGCTTCTTCTGTTAATAGGGCTTGGGATTTAAAGCGAGACTCCCAAAAGTGACCCGTACATTTATCCTCTAGGTTCGCTTGGCGAGCAATCGGCTCGTTTAGGCATTTCATAAACCAACTAAGGCTGGTTAACCGTGTTCGGTAGACTGCTATTATCTCGGTTACACTATTTAACTGAGTCTTGCTCAGAGTCTCGCCTGATGCCCATTGCTGGATTAGTAAAGGGCCTTTAAAGAGGCACTGCCAGCGTTTAACTACCTCGGCATCAGACCATGTATCAGCCACACTTGGATTGAGTTTTAGTACGAGGTGGTGATGGTTGGACATAATGGCATAGGCGCAGATATCGATAGTGAAGAGGGAGGATAAAATGCGTATACGGTCTTCAATCCATTGACGACGGTGCTCGTAGCTTTTACCGGTTGAGTAGTCAACGCCACATAAGTACGAGCGGCGAACACAGCGAGAAACGACATGGTAATAGGGAGTATCTTGTATAGATACGAGTTCCTTTCGTGGGCGAGTCATCGGTAAATCCTTTTATCGATGGGTAGCTAAATTGAATAGTTTCTGTTGAATCTATCTTAGGAGGCGGATTATTTATTGTCAATTTAAGAATGCCTGTCCTAAGAGGTTTATGTCCTAAGAGGTTTCGAAAAGTGCCTGTCATAAGAGGTTTCGCTGATAGATTCTACTAATGCGCTCATGGAGTTTTTTGCTTGGAGGGTTATCGAGCTTCATTTAATTGCCAATTATATTGATCATCAAAAATGCTTTGTACCTTTGATAGTTGATGCTTGAGAGGTTCTTTAGCGTATTGTTCTAGGTGTTTAATTACCTGAGTGTCATCGCCTCCAAAATCCTCTTTAAACCAGTTGTAAATACTTGATACTATCAACGTACCGTCTTTGATTTCTACGCCTCTTGGATGGTTGATAAAAGCAGTTGCTGCTTGTTCTAGCTGTTGTTCCATGTTTTCTGCTGTATAAGCTTGTGTGCTTAAATTTGGGCAGCCAAGGGATGCGCAGTTAACGGCATAATGGGTTCTAGGATCTTTCCAAATAGGGCGAAGAATTCGATGCTCTATATCGTTGAGACTTAATGATTGCTGCTCAACACTAATCAGTTCTTTCTTCCATGGCCCTCGGGTGAATAAGCCTGAGAGTTTGATATTCATAATAGATTTGACGGGGTAGTGGTCGAGTACCACATCAACGGTCAGTGCATTGTATAAGTTTATCCAGTAAGCCCGCTGTTGATTACGATTATATTGGCTAATGGGTAGGGCCGTGAGTGTGGCAATATAGCTTTTTAGGGCCTGTTTATCCGCTGCTGTTACGCTCGCATATTTGAGGGTATTAATACCCTTGACGGCGGTATTGCTGTTGCTATTTGTTTCTATATAGGTTGAAAGAAAATGATTCCATGGATTATGACTAATGACCATCTTGCTCTTCGGATCATTTTGTAACCAGTATTCCCAGAGCTCTGACTTTGGTGCGGCATAAGTGTTTATGGAAAGTGTGAAGGTTAGGGATAATAGGCATAGTAGCGCTGTTTTTATGAGTCTCATGAGGTGAACTCTTCTATTTAACTATTCATTTGTACTTAAGACTCCAGTTTGATAACAAAATTCAAAGATTTTTAATGGTTTTTTTATTGTCTGTCACGAGGCAGTAGCTGTTATTAGTGAATTAATCCATGATCTTTAATGTGACTTGGTGGTATTGGTTTTATACTTAAGCGAAGTTGTTTTGATAAAGAGGTGAGTAATGGCGTTGTATCAAAAGGGGATAGTGGCTGAGGCGAACCGTTCAGCACTTTTTTTAACGTTAAATCAAACGCGCAACGAAGGTGCTAAGCAGCGTGTTAAGCAGGTCTTAGCGGATGTTACAGCGCTTGAGGAAAAGTATAACCAGTTAGAACCTGAGGCTGAGTTGTGTTTAGTGGCGGCGATAGGCAGTAGTTATTGGTCACAAATCATCGATACTGGGGCGCCGGCGGAGTTAGCTGCGTTTCCTAGTTTTGAAAATGGTGAGAATGTTGCACCTAATACGCCAGTGGATCTGCTTTTTCATATACGCTCAGAAAGGAAAGATCTCAATTTCCAGCTAGCGCGGGAACTCTGTGCTGAGTTAGGGAATGCGGTTCAGGTAGTTGAGGAGGTCGATGGGTTTAGATATTTTGATATGCGCGACTTCACAGGTTTTGTCGATGGAACTGAAAACCCACAAGGTGATGATCGAATAGGGGTTGCCGTTGTTGGAGAGGAAGATCAAAACTTTGCGGGTGGTTCCTATATTCATCTGCAGCGCTATGTTCACAATATGGCCTATTGGAATAAGCAGCCGGTAAAAAAGCAGGAAGAGACATACGGTAGAACGAAAGAGGATAATGTGGAGTTCGCCTCTACAGATAAGGCACTTACGGCTCACACTAAAAGGACGTCCTTAAAAGACAGCGATGGAAACTCTATTGAGATTCTTCGCCATAGCATGCCCTATGGTGATACACAGGAGTGTGGGCTTCTTTTTGCGAGTTACTGCTGTACGCCGAAAAACTTTACGCTCATGTTAAAAAGTATGGTGGAAGGGGATGGTGAAGGTCATACCGATCACCTGTTAAAATATACCCGAGCGGTAACTGGGCAGGCATTCTTTGCGCCTTCACGTGTGTTTTTAGAAAATATCAACGGATAGAGTATTTAGGAGATTGTAGTTTTACTACATTCTATTTATTAATCTGTCTGTTTTTTGTTCTATTTCTTGCAATTTGTAGGATTTGTACTAGGGTGTCAGTATAAAAACTACAATGCGGGTCAGAGAATAAAATGCAGACGGATATACATGTTCGCACTATCGCTATTTTAGCGGTAGATGGCGAGAATTATGAAGTAAATGGGTGCTATCAGGGACAGCAGCGTAGAGCGAAGTGGTACAACGTATTTAAAAGTAGTGACCATGAAGTGCATGCGGATCATTTAGAGGTGTTCCCTTCCCATGCGGATATTAGAAAATTGCTTAATTAGGTAGTTGTTAGTAATTAAGCGATCGTAGGTATCTTTGAAAGGATAGTAAAAAGCCGGATCTGTTATCTCATCCGGCTTTTTTGTGTCTGTAAGTGTGCTACGTCCGTTTTATTTATTGAACCGATTCGTTATCGCTGAACATGCCTTCAAATAGAGCAGAAGATAGGTAACGTTCGCCAGAGTCCGGTAGAATAACGACTATGTTTTTATTGGCGTGTTCTGGTTGTTCTGCCACACGCATAGCTGCACAAACCGCTGCGCCGCAAGAGATGCCTGCCATAATGCCTTCTTTTTCCATTAACAGTTTAGCGGTTGCAATTGCATCTTCATTACTGACTTGTTCGACCTGATCAATTAACGCCAAATCTAAATTTTTAGGCACAAAGCCAGCGCCAATCCCTTGGATTTTGTGGGGAGAGGGTTTTACGGTTTCGCCATTAAGTGTCTGCGAAATAACGGGTGAATCAACCGGCTCTACCGCAACAGAGGTGATTGCTTTACCTTGCTGGTTTTTCATATAACGGGAGATACCGGTAATGGTTCCGCCGGTTCCTACACCAGCAACAACAACATCCACCGTACCATCGGTGTCGTTCCAGATTTCAGGACCTGTTGTTTTTTCGTGGATCTCTGGATTGGCTGGGTTCTCAAATTGTTGCAGCATGATATGAGTATCAGGGTTTTTATCTACAATCTCTTGTGCTTTATCAATAGCACCTTTCATGCCTTTTGCTGGTTCAGTTAAGACAATGTTGGCGCCGAGTGCCTTCATGATTTTACGGCGTTCAAGGCTCATGGAGGATGGCATCGTAAATATAATATCGTAACCACGGGAGGCTGCTACGAATGCCAGCGCGATACCGGTATTGCCGCTGGTGGGTTCAACCATAGTTATCCCTTGTTTAAGAACGCCGCTTTTTTCTGCAGACCAGATCATATTAGCGCCAATACGACATTTTACAGAACCTGCTGGGTTGCGGGACTCAATTTTACCGAAAATATTTAGCCCAGGAGCGAGGCGCTTAAGATGTACTAGCGGCGTATTACCAATGGTAAGGGAGTTATCTTCGTAAATTTTCATTTTGCTACCCTAGAATCCTTTTGATGGCCTATATATCTAAAATGAATATAAGCGCTGATTTTTATGTTTGATTGATAAT
This sequence comes from Neptuniibacter marinus, assembly GCF_965223595.1. Classification (NCBI taxonomy): domain Bacteria; kingdom Pseudomonadati; phylum Pseudomonadota; class Gammaproteobacteria; order Oceanospirillales; family Oceanospirillaceae; genus Neptuniibacter; species Neptuniibacter marinus. The sequence goes on from NZ_OZ245004.1 coordinate 1,015,140, forward strand.
ATAAGTTTTAGCGTAGAAGCATATATTGTATCAAGTGGTTTTTAGATGAAGTTTTTCTCCATAAGATTACCGGTAGTTGATATTATGGCTTTTTAATTGCTGTGATAGTTGTAGTAGGAGAAGGTTATGCGCTTTATTTCGAGGCTGTTAACGCCGCTTGTTTTTGTGGTCGCTTATGCTCTATTTCGTTCATCTATGCAGCAAAAGTCTCTTAAAAAGCATAACTTTGTTATGAAGCTGTTTCGTTTCTGTGCTGATAACGGCCATAAGAAAGCATTGAGCGTTTATGGCCATCTTTTGCACTTTAAAGGGGATGGTATACAAAACCGGATTCAGGGTGGCATATATTTGCAACAAGCTGCGGAAAAGGGTGATGAAAAAGCGCAGTATCAGATGGGGCGTATTTTTGAGAATGGGTATGAACATTATTTTCAGCCGAATGCTGAAAAATCGCTAAGTTTCTATACTAAAGCGGCAGAGCAGGGGCACCAATTAGCGATTAAACGTTTAGTTGATACTTATGCTCAAGGAGAGCTAGAGCAGGTAGCTGATTCTCTTAAAGCTGATTATTGGCGAGCGAAGCAATCGCCGTTATAAGAGGCGGCTTTGCCATTAATGGCGCTTTGATTGTTTGTAGTGCGTGATAAATGCATCAAAGGCTTGAGTCAGTTGGGTGGCAGGACTAAGTTCATCGCACAGCTTTAGCAGTTCAATGACCGTTTCCGCTGTACATAAATGATCAGGGTCGGGATATCGTCTTAGGTCATATCTGCTGGGCGTTTTTGGATCAAAGGCTAGAAGAGGTAATTGATCTAACCAAGGGCTTTTTCGGACAATTTTTCGAACCTCCTTCCATGTGCCATCGGGCACAATAATTAGGGTTTCATGCCCAGTATTCAGTTTGATTTCCTGCTGCCGGACTTTAAGTTCTTCCCTATCGGCGGGAAAGAGTAGCCAAGCATCAGTGTTTTTATCTTCGATCTGTTGAATTAGCTCGAGTGGTGGTTCATTTCGTTTCCACAGATAAGCTTGGGTGTTTTGAATGGTATTTAAGATGATCTTACTAGTGGTCGTAGGTCTTGAGGGTTCGTTCTCGTGGAGAAGGAGTGCAAGCTTTACGCGACTTGTTGTTGGAGTGCTCTGGCTGCAACAGCACCAGTTTGAGATAAGGCCGCAGCCAGAGCAATAATGAGTTAGCAAGGTTTACCGTTTCTCCATCTTAACGTGGAAGCGAAGAACCTTTTCTCCTTTTGCAGGGACTTTTATTTTCCATTGGGCACTGCCGCCAAGTACTTTTTCGAACTCGATGTTGCTGCTTTCCATCTCCCAAACGAGAGGGAAGTTTGCCGTCATAACTAAATCCGCAGGGGTGGAGCGGCTGTTAGTAATGCGAAGTTCTTGTCCCACTTTAAAACCATTAAACACTGTGCTGAAGTGGATCTGTTTACGGTGGATCGATAGGTCAAAGGCTTTGCCTTGAGTCACTTCGACTTCATCCCCTTCCCCGGTATGGTTGATACTGCTGCCGCCCATAAACTGAAGTTGGCCTTTGCTATCAGGGCTGAAGGTTCTGATTTTTCCTGCCGGTAGCGGCATACCTAAATGAGACTTTTGATCATTCAAAAATTTGAGGGTTAAGTTAGGTTTAACGCGATGCTGGTTACGTTCCAGTGTTGGGTAAACCAAAAATTCATAATCATAACTACGGCTGACGGGCACTTTTTCTGCGGTGAGGAAGGATACCTGTTTCACTTGGCCATTTAATAGATCTACTTTGCGCGGCAAACTAAACAGATGGAAATCGCCAATGCTTTCTCCACTTAGTGATTTAGGTGCGGCGGCTCCGCGAGCCATTACCATATTAGAGAAATCTTCTTGCAGTGCGGTTGCATGGCGTGCGCCTGGATTATTTAAGTCTCCTGCCACTAAAGAGATCTGAGCGTCTTTAAAATCAGCACCAGTGTTGTTTGTTAGGCTGGCTAAACCATCAAGAGTGACTTGTGTGCCCGCTTCGTTAAGCGTCATAACGTAATCCATGTCCCAACTTAATCCGCTCGTTAGGTAGCTTATACCTGTTAGTTGGGCTTTAGATGTGCCAGACGAACGGAAACTTACGCTTGGTTTAGCGAGCAGTTGGCTTGGCAGGTTTGGAAAAATAAAACGCCAGCCGTTATTTAGAGGGATGCTTTCAAAACTGTTATTACGTTTAATCAATGCGCGGCTGCCATCGATGCTCAGCAATTTCACTGAGCTGATAATCTCTTTTCCGGATACGGGATTTAAGCGTGCAAGTTTTAGCTCTTTGCCAACAAAATGTTGCAGTAAATTCTGTTGGTTAAGCAGGTTGGTATTCAGGTTTTGCTCAAGTATTTTACCGGCATTGTCTATGCGTAAGCTTTCGACTTGTAGCTGTTTGCTTACATCTTCAAGGGTCACCGATTGTCCGGTTTTTAAAGGGGGTAATTCGCGAGTTTCACGGACTAAACCTAAATTTTGGTTGTATAAGGTTAGGTCGATAGATTCTCTCTGTTCAGAGCTTATCTGTAATGTAGTGGCTTGCGCGGATAAAACGGTGAATCCCGCGAGGCAAAGAGCAAGACTGATTTTGTTAATTTGCATATGGAATATTCCCTGAGAACGAGTCCCTAATCTATCAATGTTAGAATGAACCTAGGCTTTCTGGTTGTTGCTCTAAAGCGTTCCGTTCTTTATTCAAAGTCTAGTGCGACTCTGAAGCCCCAGCTGTTACGTTTTGAGTCTACTGGATGCCGGTAGCGGCTGGCGGGTCGAATTAAACGATCAATCTCAAACCAAGAACCCCCTCGCATAACTCGGCTTTCACAAACTTTTTCCGTATAAGCTGAGCCATTTCTAGGTGTTGTTTTGTAGCTGTTGGTATAGCAGTCGGCCACCCATTCATCAACATTTCCTGTCATGTCATGTAGACCCCAATGGTTAGCGGGGAAGCTGCCAACGGGCATAGGCTTAACGCCATCAAATTCGCTACCGCATCCGGAACAGACTGCCATGTTAGGTTTGAGTTCATCGCCCCACCAGTAAGTGCTTAGGGTTCCAGCTCGTGCCGCGTATTCCCATTCTGCTTCGGTTGGTAGGCGATAAGGATGACCTGTCTCGTGGCTAAGCCATTCGACATAGGCAGAGGCGTCCCGCCAAGTTACATTGATTACTGGCTGGTTGCCTCGGCCCCAGCCTTCATCGTCAGGTAGAGGGCGTTTAGTTGCTTTGGCGAAGGTGTCGTATTCAGCAAAAGTCACTTCAAAGCGTGATAAAGCAAAAGGTTTACGGATTTTAACAAGATGCACAGGTTTTTCGTTATCGTCTCCAATCCCAGCTTGATCACCCATACGAAATTCGCCGGAGGGTAGTAATACCATCTCAGGGCCGTAGGTTGTGTTGTCGATCTGATCTTTAAAAATCTGTTGACCCGGTGTGTCAGGTTCTGCTGCCTTTAGCATTTTCCGAGCAGATAATAATTCTTGTTCAAGTAATGAGTTGTTTTGTAATGCGTCGTTTAACTCTTGCTCGGCTCGGCTTTGTATCTCTTGTTGAGCTTGTAGAGAATCGTACATTTGCTGTAAAGCTTCTTGTTGTTTGGCAATTTGTAAAGTTTGGAAGTCTTTTTCTTTAAAGTTTATTAACTCTGAAACGGCCCAGCCCGATAGGTAACCAGCAATAAAAATACAGCAGCCGATCAGTGTGTAAATTAAAACCTTGGGAGGTGAGGTTAGTAGCTTTTTTGATCGTTTAACTGTGCTTTTTAGCTTGTCTTTTATAGATGAGGGTGAGCTATTCTCGTCGTCTGTTTCACTTTCTATTCCTGCGTTAGGCTGCTCTTTTTCTGACTCATCGTTACTATCTTCTTCAGTTTTGGGCGGGAAGATAGCTTTCATTAACTCTGTGCAGCTAGCGAAACGTTCCTCTGTATCAGTGGAAAATGCTTTTTGGAGTTCTGCCCATTGTTCATCGTCTAAATCTGTTGGTTGTTCTAACTGCTTTCGTACCCGATCTGCTTCCGACTCATTTACATCAAAGGGTGGCTTGCCGGTAAATACTTCGTAAATGATAGCGGCAAAAGAATATACATCAGTTTTACGAGTCAGTTTGCCCGGATGGAAGGCTTCGGGAGATTGATAGGCTTTGTAGCTGGGTGGGGCTGTTAGTAGATCGGCAATTGATTCTAGTGTTTCTCTTAAGGCAGATAAGGTCAGTTTAACCCCGCCTTTTCGGTTTATATAAATAGCATCAGGTGATAAACAAGCGTGTGGACTGCGTAGTTTTTGGAAGTTCATGTCAACAGCATAAGCGACCTGTCGGAGTAGACCTAGCCGTTGAGCTATTTGAAGTTGCTGCCCCGCTTTAATGAACCCGCTAAGTGTTAGGCCATCCAGTTTTTCATAAGATAGGAGTAGTAGTCCGCCTTTGTGGGGGAAAAAACCATAACATTCTGCAATATGTTTATTTTGCAGTTGTTTACTTAGGGCTGCATGTTTTTTAATCCCTTCTGCAAAACTGGTTTGTTTTAGGAGGGTGGGGTTGATAATCAAGAGGGTAACAAGCGGATTACCGGCAACATCAATATCCTTGGCCTGCCATAATTGACCAACAAGGTGTGTTGAGCTATTACCTATCAGTTGAAAACGGTGATGCTCAGGCCCCAGTATAGCGCCTTCTTGTAACGACTGATAAATTGAATCTGCAGTATCACTCATGGAACATTAAAACCTATCCTTAGTTTGTATACGCTTATCATCGATAAGAGTGTAGCAATAAGTCAGTAGCTAATAGTCTGGTACTGAGTTGGATAAGAGGTTTATTAGCTAACCAATGAATTATAAAAGAGTAAGCCCATAGTTCAATAATGGGCTTATTTCTTTGTCATATATAGGACTTATAGCAAGGTCAGGCGCTTTTATATAGAGGTATCTAAGTGGGGGAAGCTTTTTACTAGTTCATCCACTGCTTTCATTTGCGCTAAATAAGGTTCAAGTGTGCTGAGAGGAAGAGCGCAAGGGCCGTCGCATTTAGCTTGATTTGGATCTGGGTGAGCTTCTAAAAAGAGCCCTGCAATACCTTGCGATAAACCTGCACGAGAAAGTTGCGCAACCAGTGCTCGGCGGCCACCGGCGGAATCGGCGCGCCCACCAGGCATTTGCAGTGCATGGGTAGCATCAAACATGACTGGATAGCCAAACTCTTTCATTATGGAAAAACCGAGCATATCCACTACTAAGTTGTTATAGCCAAAGCTTGAACCGCGCTCGCAGAGAATTAGTTGATCATTACCGGCTTCTTCGCATTTATGCAAAATGTGTTTCATCTCTTGAGGTGCGAGGAATTGTGCTTTTTTTATGTTGATTACTGCATTGGTTTTAGCCATTGCTTCAACAAGGTCAGTCTGACGAGAGAGGAAGGCTGGTAGCTGGATAATATCGCACACTTCTGCAACAGGAGCGGCTTGATAGGGCTCATGCAGATCGGTAATTAAGGGAACGTTAAAGGTTTCCTTAATCTCTTGTAATATTTTTAGGCCTTCATCAAGGCCAGGGCCACGAAATGATGTGAGAGAGGAGCGGTTGGCTTTGTCGAAAGAGGCCTTAAAAACGTAAGGTATGTTGAGTTTTGTCGTAACTTCAACGTAGTGCTCGGCAATTTTCATTGCTAAATCACGGGATTCTAAAACATTCATACCACCAAATAGCACCATAGGTTTGTCATTGGCTATTTCAATGTTTGTGACCGTTATGGTTTTTTGCTGCATAGCTATCAATCGTCCATCATCACTGGAAAAGAAGCATTATAACCCTATCTATAATGACAACAACTGATCTAGTTGTTATGAGTCGACTGGATCTTCTACGCAGGGGAAAAGATGTGCATATTTTCCTATCCACTCCAAAGCTGCATCTTGATTGGAGATTGTGCGCCCCTCAACCTTGAGTACATGGTTGCGATAGCGTTGTATGTAGCATAGTTGTTCAAGCATGCGAATTCTATTTAGAGCATCAGAACCATTAAATGTGATGCCTAGTTCGTAGCCATTAGGTGTGTTTTCACAGCTATCAATTGTTCCACTTACTTCCAGTTGTGATGCAATGCTGGGTATTTTTATGGCGATAGCTTCACCTGAGTGGAAAGGTTTTTCTGAGTGGCAGACTAATTGGAGCTGAGATGTGCCAGATATAGTTTGATGTGACTCTTGTAAATCAAGTTCTATAGGAAACTCATCTGGATGGCGGATAAATATTTTTTGCTCGCCCATGACAAACACCTTGATCGACACTGTCTGCGTAGTTGTTGATATCAACCCTACGCGATTAATGAACCTGCGACTTCTAAAGGTTTAGACCGAAAGCAATGTAATCGTTCACAAACCTAGCAGGACTTCTTCATGTGTTCCACTTATAGTATCGACCATAATGGAGGAGTTTTAATAGTATATTCTTTTTTTATAAGAGATTTATGGTTTTAAGCTGAATTGGAGAACGGGTAATGAGCGATGTTGAGTCTGACAAATTAATGTTGCTGGAGACTAATTGTAGAAATTTACAGCAAGCAAGTAGTACCTTATTACTCTCAACTTTGGGGGAGGATTTTCCAGAAATTAGCTATGCGCCTTTTGTGCGTGATGAGGAGGGTGATTTTTATATTTTCATTAGCGAGCTAGCGGCCCATACACAAAATTTATTACGTAACCCTTTAGCTTCCGTAATGTTTATAGCGGATGAAGAAGGAAGCCGGAACTTATTTGCTCGCGAACGTCTGACGTTTAAATGTGAAGCCCATGAAGTGCTCTCGAGTGAGAGTCATTATCCATTGCTGCTCGATAAGTTAGAAAAAAAGTTTGGTAATGTCGTTGGTATGTTAAGAAGTTTGCCTGATTTTTACCTTTTTTGTCTCCGGCCTATTGAGGGGCGGTATGTGGTTGGCTTTGGTAGTGCTTATGTGGTTAAGCCGAAGACAGGTGAGCTGGAACATATATCAGAAGCTGTATTGAAAAAGTCTTAGCTGCCAGTGTTACAAGGATTCTTGGTTCTATCGCTCTATTGATAGCGATGTTTTAGAAGGAGCCGCCCTCCATCAATTCTACAATAATTGTTTTAACTAGGAAGGCTGCTAAGCCTAAACCCAGCGCAAAAAATAAGATGATGGTGCCAAACTTACCAGCTTTCGATTTTTTTGCTAAGTCGTAGATAATAAAAAAGATAAAGCCTGCAAAGACAACTAGACCTATGTTGAGTGCAATATTTTCAATTTCTGCCAAGCGCATATAGCCACCTCATTGCTTAAGCTAAAACGTGGGCCCAAATTATACAGTAAAGATAGTATGAAGGGTACTTGGGTTGACTTCAGTATCTAAATAGGATCAGTGCTATAAACCTGAATAAGTTGTGTTATCAAGGTTTAAATATGGTGGTTGCTCTGATAAATTACACTAAAAATAGTGCATAAGGATCCTGCGAAATGATGGGGGAATTACATTATTTTTTTGCTTGCTTTTGGCACGTATTTTGATGCTTCTTTTTTGATTAATTTTTTTTAAAAAAATGTCATCTAGGTGGTTATGTAATGGATTCGCTGTAAGCCCCGCTATATGGATGTTTTAGCATTTATTTAATGGTTCCTACACCCTCCAAAGTCCAAAATCAAGTGTTGCAATAAACACTGGGATCACTATATTTAGTGCCTTGAGTCATTGATGCTACTACATGTTGTGTCTGGCTGAATAAGTAGAGTAGATAAAGCTGAGAGCCGCACTATTATAGGTTCCGCTTTTTAAAGGGGTGTTCTTTTGCCCTATTATGAAGCGTAATACAGCGTACTAACTAACAATTATAAAGTCTTCAAATTGGAAGGTCGCATGCAGCAAGATCTGATGGTAACGAAAAGGGATGGACGCCAAGAACTGGTTGATCTGGAAAAGATTCATAAGGTTGTTATCTGGGCTGCGGAAGGATTAAATGCCGTATCACCTTCTGAAGTAGAATTAAAAGCACATTTGCAGTTTTTTGAAGGTATGCGTACTTTTGATATTCACGAGACACTTATTAAGTCCGCTGCGGATTTAATATCAGAAGACTCTCCCGATTATCAGTATTTAGCCGCACGTTTAGCTATTTTTCATCTGCGTAAACGTGCCTTTGGTCAGTATGAGCCTCCTCATCTTTATGCCCATGTTAAAAAGCAGGTTGAAGACGGGCGTTATGATAAGCATCTGTTAGAAGATTATTCAGAAGCAGATTGGGATGTTCTTAATGGCTACTTAAAACATAAGCGTGATATGAACTTTTCCTATTCAGCTGTTAAGCAGCTAGAAGGGAAATATCTTGTACAAAACCGAGTTACCGGTGAAGTTTACGAAAGCCCACAGATTCTTTATATGCTGGTGGCGGCTTGTCTTTTTGCCGATTATCCGGCGGAGACACGTTTGGATTATGTCAAACGTTTCTATGATGCGACGTCCTTATTTAAAATCTCACTGCCTACTCCTATTATGGCTGGTGTGCGTACGCCAACACGTCAGTTTAGTTCTTGTGTTCTGATTGAATGTGGTGACAGCTTAGACTCAATTAATGCTACGTCTGCATCTATTGTTAAATATGTTTCTCAGCGTGCAGGTATTGGTATTAATGCCGGTCGTATTCGAGCTCTAGGTAGCCCGATTCGCAACGGTGAGGCCTATCACACGGGTTGTATTCCTTTTTACAAGCATTTCCAGACAGCGGTTAAATCCTGTTCACAGGGTGGTGTTCGTGGTGGGGCTGCGACGCTGTTTTACCCCATTTGGCACTTAGAAGTGGAATCACTTCTGGTATTGAAAAATAACAGAGGCGTTGAAGAAAACCGTGTTCGCCATTTAGATTACGGTGTGCAGATTAATAAATTGATGTACACCCGCTTGATCAAAGGCGGTGATATTACACTGTTTAGTCCCCATGAAGTGCCAGGTTTGTATGAAGCATTTTTTGCTGATCAAGATGAGTTTGAACGTTTGTATGTTAAGTATGAGAACGACCCATCGATCCGCAAAGAAACCATTAAAGCGGTTGAACTGTTTGGTATTTTAGCGGCGGAACGTGCACAAACGGGCCGTATCTACATTCAGAACGTGGACCACTGTAATACACATAGTCCGTTTGATCCTGCTGTCGCGCCGGTTAAACAATCTAACCTGTGTCTTGAGATCGCATTGCCAACTAAGCCTTTGCAGCATGTAAACGATCCAGAAGGTGAGATTGCGCTTTGTACTTTGTCTGCTTTTAACTTAGGTGCTCTTAATGACCTTAGTGAACTAGAGAACCTTGCTGATCTAGTGGTACGTGCCTTAGATAACTTATTGGATTATCAAGATTACCCGATTCCTGCGGCTCATACATCGACAATGAATCGCCGCCCTCTAGGTGTAGGTGTGACTAACTTTGCTTATTATTTAGCGAAGAACGGTGTTAAGTATTCAGATGGTTCAGCTAATGGTTTAGTGCACAAAACATTTGAAGCAGTGCAGTACTTCCTACTTAAGGCTTCAAATGCATTAGCTAAAGAACGTGGCCCATGTTCAAAATTTAATGAGACCGTTTACTCTAAGGGTATTCTTCCTATTGATACCTATAAGCGTGAAGTGGATGAGTTCTGTGAAGAGCCGTTACATTACTTCTGGGAAACTTTACGCGAAGATATACGTGAGTTTGGCCTGCGTAACAGTACTCTAACGGCGTTAATGCCATGTGAAACTTCCTCCCAGATTACTAATTCGACAAATGGTATCGAACCACCGCGTGGTTACGTTTCTGTGAAGGCAAGTAAAGATGGGATCATGAAACAGGTTGTTCCTGGATATACTGAGTTACGTGAACAGTATGAACTACTTTGGGATCTTCCTAATAATACAGGCTATCTACAGTTGGTGGGGATTATGCAGAAGTTTGTCGATCAATCGATCTCTGCTAATACCAACTATGATCCTGCCCGTTTCCCAAATGATAAAGTGCCGATGAAGCAGTTATTGCAGGATTTATTGACGGCTTATAAATACGGGGTTAAGACTTTGTATTATCACAACACGCGCGACGGTGCTTCAGATCAAGCGGATGATGCTGGGTGCGAAGGTGGAGCATGCAAGCTTTAATCTGCATGCATTTCCCGATTAGATAGGTAGAGCTTGCCTGTAATCCTTATATTACAGGCGTCATAATTATAAAATTTCAGGAACGAATATATCGATGGCGTACACCACGTTCAGTCACAGTACTCATGATGCAACTAAAGAACCGATGTTTTTTGGCCGAAGCGTCAACGTTGCTCGATATGACAAGCAGAAATATCCAATTTTTGAAAAGTTAATCGAAAAGCAGCTTTCATTTTTCTGGCGTCCTGAGGAGGTAGATCTATCTACTGACCGTAAAGACTTTATAAATATGCCGGAACATGAAAAGCATATCTTTTTGAGTAACTTAAAATATCAAACCTTGCTAGATTCTGTACAAGGGCGCTCACCTAATATTGCATTTTTGCCTGTTGTATCTTTGCCCGAGCTAGAGACATGGTTTGAAACATGGGCATTTAGTGAAACGATCCACAGTCGCTCTTATACTCACATAATCCGTAATATAATCACTGAGCCATCAGAGGTGTTTGATGAGATCGTAACGAATCCCGAAATTATTCGCCGCGCTGATTCCGTTACACGTTTATATGATGAGTTTATTAACCTTTCCAGTGCCTACAGCATTCATGGAGAAGGTTTGCACACCATTAATGGTAAAGTGTTTGACACCTCATTACGCAATTTGAAGAAAAAGCTTTACCTCACGTTGGTCTCTATCAATGTACTTGAAGCGATCCGTTTCTATGTCAGTTTTGCCTGCTCTTTTGCTTTTGCAGAGCGAGCTATTATGGAAGGTAACGCTAAAATTATTAAACTGATTGCTCGTGATGAAGCACTTCATCTAACGGGGACTCAGCATATGTTGAATATTATGGCATCTGGTGCAGATGATCCTGTGTTTAAAGAGATTGCGAAGGAATGCGAGCCTGAAGTTTATGGGATTTTTAAGGAAGCTGCCCAACAAGAGAAAGATTGGGCAACATACTTATTCCGTGAAGGTTCAATGATTGGTCTAAACGCTAAAATCTTATCGGACTATGTAGAGTACATTACAAATGTTCGTATGAAAGCGCTGAATTTAGAAGAGATCTTCCCTGCTTGTCAGAACCCACTCCCTTGGATGAATGCTTGGTTAGTGAGTGACAATGTTCAGGTTGCACCGCAGGAAGCAGAAATAAGCTCATACTTAGTTGGTCAAATTGACAACGAAATGGGCGATGATGATTTTGACGGCTTTGATCTTTAAGGACATATTATATGGCTGGCCCATCAAGGATCAAAGTTAATAACCACCATACCTTTTATTATCAGTATGAAACTACGTTGTTGGATGCGCTCGAGGTTCAAGAGATACCTGCACCTTACAACTGTCGTGGCGGTTATTGTGGTTGTTGCAAAGTGCGCTTAATCGAAGGTGAAGTTGAATATGTGCAAGAAAGCTTATTAGATCTTCAGGATGATGAAATTCTAACTTGCTGCTGTATTCCTAAAACACATATAGAGCTAGAACTGCCGGAAGAGTAGAAATTAAAAAGCCTTATAAGCTGGCACTTATAAGGCTTTGCATATCCTCCAAAGGAGCCCGAAGAACTATCTTTGGAGGGCCAGTATGGTTAACTGGACTCGCAGATGAATTATCTCGTTAGTCATGCTTGGTGTCTACAAGTTCTTCTCTTTTTTAGGAGTTTAGTCATGGCTAAAACTCAAAAAGGGAAAAAGAAGGTGCATGTACCGGGTCACACTCGAACTGTAAAAGGTAAGAAGGTGAAGGTTCCTGAGCATTACCGTTCTACTCCAAACTGATAATCACTGTTAAGTGAATTTAAAACGGTGTTGCTCTCGGGTTTCACCGTTTTTCTCGTTTCTTTTGCACAGGCTAAAAAATAAACTGTCAAGTGTGCAGGTCTTACTTTCAAAAAATAGATAAATTTTTATTGATTTGTTTAACTTGTTGAAATTAAAGGTTTAATTTTTCTTGGATTAAAAATTAAACGATTGGCTAGAAACAAGGTAATTTGTGCGTTTGAGCAATCTACCCCAAAACTATGCACTAAGTTATCCACAGTATGTGTGGGTAAAAAAGTCATATAATAATTTATATATAACTTCCAAATTTATGGCTTTTTTGAAGATGAGTTGTGCGCAGTTCGGCTATTAATCTGAATTACAGCTAAGCCCCTAACTTCATATTTAATGAAGAAAACAGTTTAGAGGAAATAGCTATAAATGCTTTAGCCTATTATTTATAATGGTGCCCGCATTTAGATACGATATAACGCTTTTACAAGATCAATATGGAAGCGGTATATAAATCTGAGCTGAGAAAGCTCCGCGATTTTGATTTAAGAGGTGATTAGTGAGTATTTTTCATGCATAAATTTGCGTAATTAATTGAGTTTCTTAAGTAAAAGAGTACCCTGTACAATAAATGCTCAATACGAGCTCTGTTCGCTTTTAATCTTCGGATTTTTCAATCGATTATAACTGCCGCATAGGAATTTAAGGATGAAGTTCCCCTGTATTCAATACCGCCTATTTTTTGTCTTTTTTATGGGTTTGTTGGTTTATCCAACAGCCTCTAATGCTGAGATTATTACCCAAGGATTTACAAATCTTACGGGTACTGCAGAGCGAATGATCTCTTATCGCCATCAAGAACGGTTTTTTATTACTGATGATGGAACTCAGCATTTAATGCTTAATCTTGGTGATCGAGAGAGTGAATCTAAAGGTGCTCTTGCTTTAATGACTAAGCAGGCTGGTCAAACTGATTGGGAAGAGGCCGTTGATTTAAATTGCAGTAATAATGAGTCCACTGCTGATATGGTGTTGGAGAATAATCGACTTCATATTGTTTACAGTTGTAATAAAGAGATCTGGTATTCCCGTTTGAGCTACGACGCTTTGACGTCCACATGGTGGAATTTGAAGAAAAAAAGAATCTTTAGGAGCTTAACCCAAACGCCCAGTGCGCCTACGATTGCTATCACTTCAGATCAGAAACTACATGTTGTATTTACTCGGGCTACTTTAAATAAAGTTGTGCAGTTGGTTAGTTATTCAAGTAATAACCCTTTGTTTAGATGGACATCAAACGGTACCTTTGGCACTGAAAACAAACGCCCCGGCAAAGCTGGACGTCTTTTGAATATTGGGGAAGGTATCGCTTTAATTTATACCGATGTTTCAGATGTTAGTGGTGCTGCGCGTAGCACGTTGAACTTTACTCAGTTAGCTGAAAATGACGCTTGGAGTGATCCGGTAGTCTTGGAAGCAACTGATGCTGGTTTTCATGACCCTTACGGAAGCCACTATAGTGCCGCGGTTGACGATCAAGGAAATATCCATCTAGTTTGGCCGGTTGAGAAGCGCTTAGTGTATTACCGTTATGACCAAGGCAGCTCAACGTGGAGCGCAGATTATATTTTAGATAACCCTCATAATGCGGTATATAGCCAAGTTGCTAAACATATTGATGGCCGTATATTTCTAGTTTTCAATGTAGGTGAGCAGTTACAAGTGGTTGAAAGTGATGATTATGGTCTTACTTTTAGCCATACCGCTTTTTTAATTCATCCTACAGGTGATCCTGTTTATAATTGGGCGCAGCCACGCGTTGAAACCCCTGCTGTATTTTCTGGCGTATTAGATGTTTTACAACAGTTATCTACAGAGCCAACTGAAACTACAGAAGCGGTTGAGCGGTTGTATCTATTTTCACTAACACTGTAATTCATTGATTCACTCTTTATTCAGTTGATTAATCTGATACTGGTGGCGTTATTATGGTTTTTTGTAGTTGTAGACTCCATAAATAGAGAACTTTTAAGCCAAATTCATGTCTAACTAGTGTGGATTGGCTATGGTTTTGGGTTCTTCTTTAACATTAATTATTATTGGTATGCGCTTTATATTGGCCTATGTAGGGATGAAAATTCATTTTGGTACACAGGTTAAAAGATTAGGAGTTATTAGATGCTTTTCAAGAATATAGTAATCCAGCGATTGATCTTATTATTCAGTTTTCTCAGCTTGAGTGCTTGTGTGACTGGGCAAACATCTACAGATTATGGGGCAAGTGATATAAAAACATTTAAAAATATATCCTACGGTCCTGATCGAGCGAATAAATTTGATGTATATACACGTGATGGTTTAAGTAATGCCCCTGTTGTTTTTATGGTGCATGGTGGTGCATGGAAAATGGGCGATAAAGAATCAAAAAGCGTAATTCAGAATAAGTTAGAGCGTTGGCTTCCTGCTGGATTTATTTTTATTTCGGTGAACTATCGTTTATTACCTAGAGCTACTGATCCTGTGCAGCAGGCGGAAGATGTACGTAACGCGTTAATCTATGCTCAAAATAAAGCTAAAAGTTGGGGTGGAAATCCAGAAAAGTTCATCTTAATGGGTCATTCTGCCGGTGCTCACCTTCTTGGTTTAGTGTCATCTTCTATCAGTGCGCACAAAGCAATGGGTGGTCAGTCTTGGTTAGGCACCATTTTGTTGGATAGTGCTGTGTTAGATGTACCTACTATCATGGGTGCAAGACATTATGGCTTTTATGACGATGCCTTTGGTGCAAGTTCAGATTTTTGGGTTAAGGCATCGCCTTTACATCAGTTGAAATCAGATGCGCCACCTTTCTTAATTACTTGTTCTTCAAGCCGTAAAGGTGCGTGCACCCAAGCTAACGCTTTTGCAGCTAAAGCTAGTTCGATAGGCGTTAAAGCAACGGTTGTGAGCAAGAAGCTTTCCCATAAAGAGATGAATGAGGCATTAGGTGGTAATAATGACTATACATCTAAGGTTGAAGCTTTTATGAGTGGCTTAGATGCTAATGCGAAGGCGATGATTATGAGTGAACCGGCGATTACTGCTGAAGAAGAACCGCGCAAAGGGTTGTTGCAGCGCTGGAGAGAGAAGCGTCAGGCTGCGCAATAATCTGTTTCTTTTTCGCATAATAAAAAACCAGACATCTGATGTCTGGTTTTTTGTTTTTGCGCTGTTGGTTCAATCTTTAGTTAGATATGTGACATGCCTCGAAAATAATATTGTTCCCTTCTGCTTGAATCGGTTGAATACCAGTATCTCTTTCTAGTTTTAAATCTTTTATGTTATCAGTGAGGTCATCATAAGCAGTGTCTATACAGGCTTTTTGTAATGAGAGTGACTAATAGATAAAGGTTGAGATTTAATGCATCGTAGTTAAAACGCTGCGTTGTTGAGAAGAGATAAGGTAAAATAAGATTCAAATGATTTTCTGGATGGTTTCTACCTGAATGAGCGATGTAGCCTTTTTTTCCGATTTAGCTTTGTGTCCTGAACTGCAATCAACCTTGCAGATGCTTGGTTATAAAAAGCCAACGCCGATTCAAGCAAAGGCGATCCCACTGGTTTTACGAGGTGAAGACCTTCTTGCTGAGGCACAAACGGGTACGGGGAAGACAGCTAGTTTTGCCTTACCTATTATTGAGATGCTTAGCAAGACGGCTCCGTCACCTGAATACAGGCATGTTAGAGCTTTAGTGCTTGCGCCTACACGAGAGCTCGCTATTCAGGTTGGTGATAGCACACTGGAATACGGGCAGGCTTTAGGCATGCGAGTGATCTCTATCTATGGTGGTGTGCGGGTTGATAATCAGATTCGAAAATTAAAACGTGGGGCGGATATACTGGTCGCAACTCCAGGTCGTTTATTGGATCTTATTCAGCAAAAGGTGATTAGCTTAGCTCATTTAGAGTTCCTAGTTTTAGATGAAGCGGATCGTATGTTGGATCTAGGCTTTATCGAACCGATTCAGAAAATCATGGAGTATGCGGCAGAGCCCCGCCAAACCTTGTTGTTTTCTGCCACCGCGGACGAAAGCATCGAAGTGCTGGCTGATTTTTATCTAAATAACCCCAAAAAAGTCAAAGTAAATCCCCGTAACTCGACGGCAAGTCAGATCAAGCAGTTTGCATATGCGGTTGATAATAGTGATAAAGCCGATGTGTTGAGTTACTTAATTAAAGAGGGGAAATGGGGACAGGCTTTAGTATTTGTTCGTACTAAAAAGCGGGTCGATGAAGTAACTGATTACCTGAAAAAAGAGGGAATCGATGCAGCGGCTATACATGGGGATAAAACTCAGCGGGAAAGAATCCGCATGTTGGGTGAATTTATCTCAGGGGAGCTGCAAATTTTAGTAGCTACAGATGTGGCTGCCCGTGGTCTTGATATCGAATCTCTGCCTCATGTAGTGAACTATGATCTACCTAATGTTCCTGAGGCTTATGTACATCGTATTGGCCGTACAGGACGAGCGGGGGAGAAGGGTGAAGCTATCTCCTTAGTGTCCCCAGCTGAGCGCGAATTTTTGAAACGAATAGAAGGGTTGATTAAGCAGAAAATAAAACTACGTCCAGTTCCTTATATAGAGAATGGAGCTTTTATCGAGTCCTCTGAAAGTTTAAGGCCTCCTAAGAAAAAGCGTTCGAAGCCGCAGCGCAATAAAGACAAATACCCGCCACAAGAGAAGTATGAAAGCACCTTATCTGTCAAAGCGGTAAGACCTTCCTTGTTTAAAAAATAGCCATCAATATCGGAGTGAATTTGCTCTTATTCACTGCTCTAGCGGGGATGTGTTAGATTGTGAACATATTCCTATAGCCCCTGTTAATAGGGCTTTTAAGCGTTATCCCCCCAAGCAATGCACAGAGTTATCAACAGAAAAAATGGATAACTCTTTATTGTTTCTTAGGGTTATTCTTCCGCTTGGTTTATCTTTATGTCGGCGTATAATGCAGGGCTTCGTAATATAGTTCTATAGAGTGGTGTAAAGAATGGCAGAAAAACTAGAGTGGGAACCGGCAGCCAAGGAGCGAGTTGATGCAGCGCCTTTTTTTGTACGAAAACTAATTCGCCACAAGGTTGAAAAAGCAGCACGTAATAATGGTTTAACTAAGGTAACGGTTGAGCTACTTGATCAAGTTAAACAAAAGCAGATGGATTCACAGAGTAAATAATCACCCCTAGTCCGATTTCTATTTTGCCCTAAATAGGGTGGCTAAGGGGTTCTATGGGCTTCTATCTGGTGGCTATGGCAATTTATTAAATAGATAGCCCCTATTAAGCAGCGTAGTGCATCCTTTAAGGCTGATCACTACGCGTTAGTGCTTATTACTCCTCTGCCTTTACAGGCGTGAGATTTTGCGCCAGTACCTCTTCTCCAAACCAGCTAAGGTTCTCATGAAGGGAAACAACTTCTCCTACAATAATTAATGCGGGAGCGGGTAATTGGGCTTTCTCTTGTAGCTCAGGTAATGTGTCTAACGTGCCTGTTAAAACCTTCTGATCTGCCAATGTCCCACGGGAAACAATTGCTGCTGGTGTATCTCCAGGCTTGCCATGTTCGATAAGTTTTTTGCTTAGAATCGGTAAGGTATGAAGACCCATATAGAAGACAACAGTTTGATTAGGATGAACCAGTTCGTGGAAGTTTAGATCGGTAGTGCGGTTTTTGAGCTGACCCGTAACAAACTTGACCGATTGCGCATAATTTCTATGGGTTAACGGAATGCCTGCGAAGGTGGAGCACGCGCTTGCTGCGGTTATACCGGGTACAACTTGGAAAGGGATGTTATTGGCTTTAAGGGTTTCTAGCTCTTCACCGCCGCGGCCAAAGATAAAGGGGTCTCCTCCCTTTAAGCGTACAACTCGTTTCCCTTGTTGTGCATGGTTTACCAATAGATCGTTGATACCTTCCTGAGGCAGGGCATGGTTATCACGTTTTTTACCAACAAAGATAAGATCAGCATCGCGTCGGCAGAGATCTAATACGGCCTCAGAGACAAGAGCATCGTAAAGCACTACATCGGCTTGCTGCATTAAACGTAAAGCTTTAAAGGTGAGCAGCTCAGGATCACCTGGACCTCCACCTACAAGATAAACTTCGCCGACTTGATGGTCAGGGTCATCATGTGCGATTTTATTTTCTATGAGCTCTATAGCTTCAGCATCGCGACCAGCAAATACCTTTTCAGCGATTTGTCCTTGTAGAACATTTTCCCAAAAGACGCGGCGATGATTAACAGTACTGAACTTTGCTTTTACACGATCCCGGAAATGATTGGCAATGCTTGCTAGTTTGCCGTAGGACTTAGGAATCCATGTTTCTAAGCGCGCTCTTAACAGTCTTGCAAGTACAGGAGCGCTACCCCCAGATGATATACCTATCACTACTGGAGAACGGTCAACGATCGCTGGGAATACAAATGTACATAGTTTTGGGCTGTCTACGACATTGACGGGTAGGTTGCGATCAATCGCATCAAAATGTACGCGCTCATTTAGTGTTTGATCATCGGTTGCGGCGATTACAAGAATTTTATCTTTAAGTAGATCTGCGTGGTATTCGCCTATAATGGATAGCCCTGAGGACTCATCCAATAGTTGTTGGAGCTCATCGCATACATGGTGGGCTATGACCGTTACACTCGCACCTGATCGACAAAGCAGGCGGGCTTTGCGTAAAGCTACATTGCCACCGCCGACGAGTAGTACATTTTGATCAGTGAGTTTGAAAAAAAGAGGTAAATAATCCACAAATGTTACTCCAGCATTAAAGCAGATTCTCAGTCTCTATAGTTTAACAGTAGATGCCAAATTAGGGGTTATCAAACTGAGAGATTAAAGGGAGAATACGAAAATATATAGTATAGGGAAGATGCTGCATGGGGTCTTTATATAATCTAATAAGATATTTGTTATTTTTACTGCTGTATTCATAGGAGCAGATGGGTTTATTAGATTTAAGCTGTTATTAGCGAACTGTAAGACATAAATCTGCAACCTATCTAATGGTAGAGCAACGTCTTTAAATTTAAAGGCGCTGCAACTTTGTGAGTTGTAAGATAGGTGCAGAATTGTGGTCTCCTGTCCAAGTCAAACTCCGTTTGACCTAGAGCCGGTTTAATTCTTAAAATTTAAGGGCGTGGCCGGATGTAAACCACATTCGCGATTTTCAGGGTTTTCCCACCACCAGCGACCCGAACGAACATCTTCACCCATAGATATGGCACGGGTGCAAGGTGCGCAACCAATACTCGGATAATGTTTATCGTGTAGTTCGTTGTAAGGAACGTTGTTGGCTTTTATATAGGCCCAAACTTCTTTTTCTGACCAATCAGCTAGAGGGTTGAGTTTGTGCATATTATTGCCTTCATCCCACTCTTCAAATTGAATCTCGTCACGGGTTACAGATTGCTCGCGGCGTAAACCTGTAATCCATGCTTTTTTGTCTGCTAAAGCGCGTTTTAGCGGCTTGATTTTACGAACAAAGCAGCAGCCTTTACGCAGAGTTTGTGATTCATAAAAAGCATTGACTCCGTTTTCAGCAACAAAGCCTTCCACATCCGCAGATTCTGGGTAATACACATCAACTTTTAGGTTGGGGTAGTGGTCTTGAACATCCGTCAAAAGTTTAAGCGTTTCTTCAGGTAGGCGGCCTGTATCTAACACGAAGTTTCTGATGTTAGGGCAGTTTTTACTGATTAAATCAGCGATAACAACATCTTCGGCGCCAAGACTGTTAGCAAAGACAATTGAACCATCATAGTCGCTGAAGCCTTTGTTGAGTAAGGCCGCTGCTGCAATGACTTTGCTTTGTAATTCGGAACTAATTTGTTCACTCATGATAGGGACCCTCACCGTCACTATTATTCGGCCAATGCTTATTGGTGATATACCGCACGAATATTATCGGTAGCGCTCTGGTAAAAATTACTGATCTCACCAAATGCATCTAGCATCTCAGGTTTAAATTGATCATCAGCAACTTGTATAGCGGTAAAACCGCAGCGTTCCATATAAGCAAGTCGATCTCTGCCAATATCACCGGTCGCACGAATTTCACCTTTATAGCCCGCGCGAACGAGTATGCGAGCAATGCTAAAACCTCGGCCATCGCGGAAAATAGGAAAGTCGATAGCAATCATAGGAAATTGATCAAGGTTTTCCTGACGCTCGGTTAGGTCGTCATCGCCATTTACTTGAAGTGCGATTTGTCCATTATGCTCGGCGAGTCGCGCTTTATGTTCTAAATACAAAGCATAAGGTACGATAATATCGCCTGAGCTTAGTGTTGCTTCTGGTGCGAAACTTTCTTCATTTAGTAAAGACCAGTTATCTGCAACTACTTCACGATTAATTAGCAGGGGCATATACGTACTCCTTAAATGGTGCCATTCCAATACGTTGGAATGTGTCGATAAAGCGTTCATTCTCAAAACGATTTTCAACGTAAACTTCAATTACTTTTTGGAGAGTATCTGCGACTTCGTCTGAGGCAACAGATTTACCCATTACTTTACCTAAGGCAGCATTGGAGCCATCGTCACCACCTAAGGTGATTTGATACCAATCTTCACCTTTTTTATCTACACCTAGAATGCCGATGTGGCCAACGTGGTGATGAGAACAGGCATTGATACAACCGGACATGTTAAGCTTCAGATCACCTAGATCGTGGACATAATCCATATCTTCAAATTTACGGTTGATCTGGTCTGCAATACCGAGTGTTTTAGCGTTAGCTAAGGCGCAGAAGTCACCCCCTGGGCAAACGGTCATATCGGTTAATGTGCCAATATTAGGTCGTGCAAGGTTGGCGTCTGTCAGTATTTGCCAAACTGCATATAACTCACTGTTTTTAACATCAGCCAAAACTAAGTTTTGGTTGTGTGTCGCACGAATTTCACCAAAGCTATATTTATCTGCTAAATCAGCAATAAGGTCTAACTGTTGGTCAGTGACATCGCCGGCTGGTTTTAGATAAGGTTTTAGCGATATATAAGTAATGCGGTAGCCCGTTACTTTATGGTTAACCGTATTACGTTCATACCAAGTCCGAAACGCATCATCCTCAACAAGCTTTTGCTCAAGTGTCGTATCGTCCTTAGCTGTTTGATCATACTCAAACGGAGTAAAGAACGTTTTTACCCGATCAATCTCTGTACTAGGTAGTTTTAAATCTGTATCACGTATCTGTTCCCATTCGGCGTCAACTAGCTCACGGAACTGATCAATCCCCATGCTCTGAACTAATATTTTGATACGGGCTTTATATTTGTTATCACGGCGACCGTTTAGGTTGTACACACGCACGATCGCTTCTAAGTATGACAGCAAATCTTCTTTCGCAAGGAACGGACGAATCTGTTTACCGATGACCGGTGTACGGCCTAAACCACCACCAACAAGGACTTCAAATCCTACTTCACCAGCTTCGTTTTTGACGATGTGTAAGCCGATGTCGTGTACTTGTGTCGCTGCTCGGTCAGTAGGGCTTGCTGATACCGCAATTTTGAATTTACGTGGTAGATAAGCAAACTCTGGATGTAGAGAAGACCACTGACGAATAATCTCACAGTAAGGGCGAGGGTCTTCAATCTCATCTGCAATTACGCCAGCAAATTGGTCTGTTGTTGTGTTACGGATACAGTTACCGGATGTTTGGATAGCGTGCATCTGTACGCTAGCTAATTCGGCTAGAATATCAGGCACTTCCTCTAATTTAGGCCAATTGAACTGAATATTGGTCCGTGTTGTGAAATGCGCATAACCTTTATCGTAAGTGCGGGCAATATGTGCCAGTTTACGTAGTTGGGTTGAGTTATACATGCCGTATGGGCCTGCAACACGCAACATAGGTGCGTGGCGTTGCACGTACAGCCCATTCATTAGGCGAAGTGCTAAGAAGTCATCTTCTGATAGCTCTCCGGCCAAATAACGGCGGGTCTGATCTCTATATTGCTCAACGCGTTCATTAACCAATTGTTGGTCAACTTCGTTATACTGATACATAACTAACTATTTCCCTTGTTTAGCTGATTTATGAGCTAAACACCTCACTTTTAGGGTTTATTTAACCTGCAATTACGAAACGCAGGCCGATGGCGAACAAAACTGATCCCATAATAGGTTGTATAACCGTTGGAGATAGGCGAGTGCCAATATGGCTGCCTAAAAATACTCCCGGTAAAGAACCTAGTAATAGGTAAACCAGTAGGCTTAGATCTACACTGCCCATCTGGTAGTGACCTGCGCCCGCGATTGCTGTTAGTACAACTGCGTGAACGAGATCTGTACCCACAATGTTTTGCATGCTCATTCGTGGGTATAAAACGATTAATAATGCGGTGCCTAATGCGCCAGCGCCTACAGACGATAGCGTTACTAAGCAGCCTAAAATAAGCCCCATTATTATTGTGAAAAAAGGGCGCCATTTTTTGGCATGTTTGGCCGCGGCGCTATGTTGCCACTTTATGGCTTGATTGCGAATCTTATTTCTTAAAAAAACGGCAATAGAGGTTAAGACAAGAGAGATTCCTAATGTCAGGTTCATTAGATGTTCTATCTTTTCTAGTCCGCCTAGCCCTTCTAAGTAATTTAATGTGAATAGACTTCCTGGAATACTTCCCGCAAGTAAAAATAAGACAACTTTCCATGCAATTAGTTTCTTGCGGGCATAAGTTATTGCGCCACCAAATTTAGTTACGGCTGCGTAAAGTAAATCAGTGCTGACAGCTATAATTGGTGGAATGCCAAATACTACGATAAGTATAGGCGTCATTAGTGCGCCCCCACCAATACCGGTGAGTCCCACAATAAAGCCAACAACTAATCCAGCAAAGCTGTATGCAAGTTCCATGAGTATACCTATCCACAAATAACTGGCGGCATAATATAGTTGTTTTGTTATAACTCAAAATACTAATTAGAAATCTTGTTATATTAAAAAGGAATAAATGGTGTGATGTGTAGATTGGTAGCATAAATAGGTTTGGTTAGTGTATTTTATATTCTTTTTGGTTATTAAAATGTAATTATATATTCTTTTGTGTTTTATGTGGGGAGCTGCCATAATGCGCCGCAACATTGGATAGCTGTACCTGTGCATTCAGGTTCTAGCCCATACCGTTTAATAGAAAGAGTATTTACTGATGAGTGCCTTACCTGAACATCGCTTAACGCACCTGAAACAATTGGAAGCTGAGAGCATCCATATCATCCGTGAAGTAGCCGCAGAATTCGATAACCCAGTCATGCTTTATTCGGTTGGTAAGGATTCTGCTGTGATGCTGCATTTGGCGCGTAAAGCGTTTGCGCCAGGTAAACCTCCTTTTCCGCTTATGCATGTGGATACCACATGGAAATTCAGAGAGATGATTGAGTTTCGCGACAAAATGGCTGCGGAAGCGGGTATGGATTTGATTGTTCATATCAACCAGGAAGGGGTTGATATGGGTATTAATCCATTTGTACATGGCTCTTCTAAACACACTGATATCATGAAGACTCAAGGCCTTAAGCAGGCTTTAGATAAGTATAAATTTGATGCTGCTTTTGGTGGTGCCCGTCGTGACGAAGAAAAGTCGAGAGCGAAAGAACGTGTATTCTCCTTTCGTGACCAAAACCACCGTTGGGACCCTAAAGTTCAGCGTCCAGAACTTTGGAATGTATTTAATACCCGTGTTGATAAAGGTGAAAGTATTCGCGTATTCCCTCTGTCGAACTGGACTGAACTAGATATTTGGCAGTACATCTATTTAGAAGATATCTCGATTGTTCCTCTTTATTACTCAGCAAAACGTCCTGTTGTTGAACGTGATGGCATGATGATTATGGTGGATGATGATCGCTTACCTTTAAAAGAGGGAGAGGTACCAGAGATGAAGAGCGTGCGTTTCCGTACATTGGGTTGTTACCCTCTAACCGGTGCCGTGGAATCAGAAGCTGTCACTTTGCCTGATATTATTCAAGAGATGCTACTAACGACTACCTCTGAGCGCCAAGGTCGTGCAATTGATCACGATAGTTCAGGTTCGATGGAGAAGAAAAAGATGGAAGGCTACTTCTAGGCTTTATCTTGATAACTTTGTGACGACTGGCGCTGTGTGTTTTTACCCGCGCTAGGGTGTTAATACTGAAATGATTATTTAGGCGTTATGTCTGTATAGGCATAGGGCTTCTCCGAGGAGAAAAAAATGAGTTACCACAGTGATCTGATTGCCACTGATATTCAAGAGTATCTGCATCAGCATGAAAATAAAGAACTGCTACGCTTTTTGACCTGCGGTAGTGTAGATGACGGTAAATCTACATTGATTGGACGTTTGCTGCATGATTCAAAAATGATCTACGAAGATCAACTTGCAGCGATCCAAAAAGATAATGAGCGAGTGGGTAATGCAGGTGAAGAGTTGGATTTAGCGCTCTTGGTTGATGGCCTTCAAGCGGAGCGTGAGCAAGGGATCACTATTGATGTAGCTTATCGTTATTTTTCTACCTCAAAACGTAAATTTATCATAGCGGATACACCGGGGCATGAGCAGTATACTCGTAATATGGCAACCGGTGCCTCTACTTGTGATCTGGCGATTATTTTGATTGACGCTCGTTACGGTGTGCAAGTCCAGACAAGACGTCATAGTTTTATTGTTTCTTTGTTAGGGCTTAAACATACCATTGTTGCTATCAACAAAATGGATCTAGTGGATTACAGCGAAGAGCGCTTTGAAGAGATTAAAGCCGAATATTTGGCATTTTCCGAGCAGCTTGATCTACCAGATATTCAATTTGTGCCAATTTCTGCACTTAAAGGTGATAACGTTGTGACTGCATCAGAGCCAATGAGTTGGTTTGATGGCAATCCTCTAATGGAAACCTTAGAGAATGTTGAGATTGCAAACGATAAAAACTTCGATGAACTTCGTTTCCCTGTACAGTTTGTCAACCGCCCTAACTTAGATTTTCGTGGTTATTGTGGTACGTTGACCTCTGGTATAGTGCGTCCAGGGGATGAAGTGACCGTTTTACCATCAGGTAAATCGAGCAAAGTGAAGTCGATTGTTACCTTTGAAGGTGAAATTGAAGAAGCTTTCCCGCCAATGGCAGTAACACTGACATTGGAAGATGAAATTGATATATCACGTGGTGATATATTAGTTCATGCCGACGCAGTGCCAGGAAGTACCAATCGGTTTGATGCCATGGTTGTTTGGATGTCTGAAGAGGCGATGCAAGCAGGCCGTCAATATGAAGTTAAATTGAATACAACCCGTGTTGCGGGTGGTATTAGCAATGTTCATAACCGCATTGATGTTAATACGTTGGAAGAAAGTACTGTTAGTA
Organism: Neptuniibacter marinus; assembly: GCF_965223595.1. Taxonomy (NCBI): domain Bacteria; kingdom Pseudomonadati; phylum Pseudomonadota; class Gammaproteobacteria; order Oceanospirillales; family Oceanospirillaceae; genus Neptuniibacter; species Neptuniibacter marinus. The sequence continues at coordinate 1,040,438 of NZ_OZ245004.1, forward strand.
CCCTTGAGTTAAATGAAATTGGTCGGTGTGAAATTACGCTTGAGCGTCCAGTAGTTGCCGATGATTATCGCTCTCATCACGGCACCGGATCATTTATTATTGTTGATCGTTTAACCAATGCAACGGTTGCTGCGGGAATGATCATTAATGATGGTTCGCAGCAAGTGATAGATCTAGACAGTAACCTTGTTAGTGAGTCAAAAGTATCAGCTGCTGACCGCGTGATTCGTTTAGGCCAGCAGGCGGCTACTATTACTGTATCTGGTGGTACTGACGAACAGCGTCAAACGATACTATTTAGTTTGGAAGCGGTATTGTTTGAGCAAGGACGTGCTGTTGTTGCCTTTAATCAAGCTCAATTATCGAGCTTGAATGGTAATCTATCGGCATTAGATGGGTTATTAAATAAAGCAGGTTTGATTTCAATACTTGAAACTGATGCAAGCCTAGAGGGGGCACTTAACCTTCAATTAGATCAGTTAGCGGGTGATACAGCATCTACTCAGTTGGAAGCCGCGATAGAGAAACTGAAGCAGCAAACATTGATCTAAATAGTGCATAAAGGGAGGTCATTTGACCTCCTGTTCTTTGCGCTCAGTCAGGATTGCCCTATACCTAAACTTTATCAGAAGCGGTAAACTTTAGAGTATTCTGGTTTTATTTTAAGTGGTCGCTTTCGAGCGTGAGCTTTCGATCGCATTTCGTAAATGCTATTTAGTTAGTTATAGGTTTATGACAGATTATCTTCTGGTTGTTATCAGCACGGTACTGGTGAATAACTTCGTACTGGTTCAGTTTTTAGGGCTGTGTCCTTTTATGGGGGTTTCTAATAAGTTGGAGACTGCTATGGGCATGTCTCTGGCAACGACCTTCGTACTGACGCTGTCATCGGTATGTAGCTATTTGGCATTCACTTATTTGCTCCAGCCCTTAGACTTAGCGTTTCTGCAAACAATTACTTTTATTTTAGTGATAGCGGTTGTTGTGCAGTTCACTGAGATGGTTGTGCGTAAAACGAGCCCCTTACTCTATAAAGTATTGGGAATCTTTCTACCATTGATCACGACTAACTGTGCCGTTTTGGGGGTCGCTTTACTGAATATCAAGAAAGTGAATGGCTTTATTGATTCCATTGTTTATGGCTTTGGAGCAGCGGTTGGTTTTTCTTTAGCATTAATCCTATTTTCAGCGATGCGTGAACGTATCGCTGTAGCTGATGTGCCAGCACCCTTCCAAGGTGCTGCTATTGGTATGGTGACCGCGGGTCTAATGTCTTTAGCCTTTATGGGCTTCACTGGTCTGGTTCAGATTTAGGGAGCACATAATGGATTACATCTTAATTGCCGTTCTTGCTCTGTTGGGGCTGGCTTTAGCTTTCGGATTATTGCTTGGTTTTGCTTCGGTGCGTTTTCGTGTTGAAGGGAATCCTATTGTCGATCAAATTGATTCAATCCTGCCGCAGACGCAATGCGGCCAGTGCGGTTATCCAGGCTGCCGACCTTACGCAGAGGCAATTGCTAACGGAGATGCTATCAATAAATGTCCTCCCGGAGGGCAAAGTACAGTGGAAGCGCTGGCAGATCTACTTGATGTCGAAGCGATTCCTCTTGATGGTGGTGTCGAAGAAGAACCGATCAAAACGGTTGCTTATATTCGTGAAGATGAATGTATAGGTTGTACTAAGTGTATTCAGGCCTGCCCAGTAGACGCTATTTTAGGTGCGGCAAAACAGATGCATACCGTGATTGTCTCGGAATGTACGGGGTGTGATCTCTGTGTTGAGCCTTGTCCGGTAGATTGTATAGATATGTTGCCAGTTGAAACGACTCTGAATACTTGGAAGTGGGATATGCCTAAGCCGGGTGTGCAGCTTATTGTAACCGACCTTCGTGGCGAAGTAGCAGAAGAGGGGGCGGTTCAATGAGCACTCAGTTCTCTTTTCATGGTGGTGTGCACCCGCCTGAAAATAAGCAGCGTAGCACAGGCTTGGCAATTCAAACTGCGCCAATCCCTGCTGAACTTGTTGTTCCACTGTCACAGCATATAGGTGCGCCATCTGAAGTTGTTGTTGCTGTCGGTGATCCTGTTCTAAAAGGGCAAGTGATTGCTGAAGCGGTCGGGCGTATCAGTGTTAATGTCCATGCGCCAAGTTCAGGTAAGGTTATCGCCATTGAAAAGCGGTCTGTTCCGCATATTTCAGGAATGCAGGCTCCCTGTATTGTGATTGAAGCGGATGGGAAAGATCAGTGGTGCGATCACCAGGGTTTAGATGATTATACGGCTATATCTAAGCAGGCGCTGATTGACTTTATTCGGCATCATGGCATAAGCGGTATGGGCGGTGCAGGCTTTCCGACTGATGTGAAACTGCATCTGGGTGATGATCATATTGTTAATACACTTGTGCTTAATGCCATGGAGTGTGAACCTTATATCACCGCTGATGATATGTTGCTGCGAGAGCATGCCGACAATGTAATTAAAGGTATTGAGATTATTGCTCATCTTCTAAACCCTCATCATGTGATGATTGGTATTGAAGATAATAAACCTCAAGCTATTCGCGCATTAGAGTTAGCGGCTAAAAATACCTCTTTGAATCTGGATATTATAGTTGTTCCTACTATCTATCCATCAGGTGGTGAAAAACAACTGATTAAACTGCTGACGGGTATTGAAGTACCTAGTGGCCGCATTCCTGCTGATGTAGGTATTGTTTGTCAAAATGTTGGTACTGCAGCAGCGATCTATGAAGCGGTATATGAAGGTATGCCGTTGATCTCTCGTATTGTGACGCTAACAGGAGAAGCCTTAGCCCATCCACACAATATGAGAGCGTTAATTGGCACGCCTTTAAAAACACTGCTTGACGCTGCAGGCGTGAATGAGCAAGCGCTGTATCGGATGGTTATTGGTGGGCCAATGATGGGGTTCACTGTAGATGATCAGTCTATACCCATGATTAAAACAACTAACTGTATTATCGCTGCCACTTATGCTGAGATGCCGCCAGCACCGCCAGCTAACCCATGTATCCGATGTGGTATGTGCGAACAGGTTTGCCCCGCTGAGTTATTGCCGCAGCAGCTCTATTGGTTTGCTAAAGGGAAAGAGTTTGAAAAAGCGAAGCATCACAATCTGTTTGATTGTATTGAATGCGGTGCTTGCTCTTATGTTTGCCCCAGTAATCTACCTTTGGTGCAATATTATCGTTTTGCAAAAGCAGAGATTCGTGAAGAGGAGTCTGAGCAGCGGAAAGCGGATCATGCAAGACAGCGCTTTGAGGCAAGGCAAGCCCGTCTAGAGCAAGAGAAGATAGAAAAAGAACTGCGCAGAAAACAGCGAGCAGAAGATGCGGCTAAAGCCCAAGCAGTGAAAAAAGATAAAGCTGAGCTGCATTCAGAATCTGAACAGGCGGTTTCAGCCGAGCCTGACCTTAAAACATTAAAAACGGCTGCAGCTGTTTCTCGAACTAAATTGAAGAAAGCGCAAAAAGCTTTACAAAATGCCGAAGAAAAAGGGCTTGAAGGTCAAGATAAGCTCAAAGTTACAGTGACTGAGCTAGAAGCAAAAGCGCAAGCCGCTCAAGAAGCTTATGATCAAGCGTTGAATGCCCCAGCCGTTTCAGAACCAGTAGTAGATATTAAACAGCTTAAGACCAATGCAGCGGTCGCACGGACAAAGTTAAAGCAAGCGGAAAAAGCGCTCGCGAAAGCTGAGGAAAGTGGTGAAGGTGATTTAGCTGATCTTAAAGCTAAACTAGTCGAGCAGAAAGCTAAAACTGAAACGGCTCAAGCGGCTTATGATGCAGCTGAATCAGGTGGTCAGTCGCCGGCTCAGGACAGTGCTAAACTCGATGAGCTTAAAGCTGAAATGGAAGCCGCATTAGGTAAAGTTGAAAAAGCACGTAAAGCTCTTGATGTTGCCATTGCTGGAAGTAGCCCCGCTGTTGAAAAAATGAAGTTAGGTGTCGAAAAACTTCAGTCTAAATATGAAGCTTGTAAAGCGGAGTATGAGAAAGAGACGTCTCAAAATAGCTCAGTTACCATCAAGCCACTTTCTGCAGAACAGATTGCAGCGTTGAAAGTTGATGCAGAGGCATTACAGGCCAAAGTAGCTAAAGCTCAAACAGCCTTAGATCAAGCAATAGCATCTTCTAGTCCAGCGGCAGACAAAATGAAAGCTGGAGTTGAAAAACTACAAGCTAAGTATGAAGAAGCTCAAGCCTGTTATGAACAAGCTCTAGCTCCTTCTATTGGGAGTAATACTTCCCAGTTAGACGAGCTGAAGACAGAGATGGAAACACTGTCAACTAAAGTTGAGAAGGCTAAAAGTGCATTAGTTAATGCACAAACGTCAAATAGTCCTGCAGCAGAAAAAATGCAGGCAGGTGTTGAAAAACTTCAGTCAAAGTTAGATGAGTTGACACAGGCGTTTGTTCAGGCTGGTGGTGTACCTGCAGAGCCTGAACCTATTGACCCTAAAGCGTTAAAACAGCAAGTCTCTATTATGAGAACTAAGCTGAAGAAAGCACAAGCTGCTTTAGATGAAGCGGAAGATGATAATCAGTCTGAACTTAAAGCTGAAGTAGAGCGTCTTACTCTTGCGCATGAAGAGGCGAAAGTTAAGTTGGATGAATATGAGAAGATCCAGCTCGATAAAGCCGCGGCAGAAGGGGTTGATCTCAAACAGTTGAAAGTCGATGCCGCTATGGCGCGAGCAGCGGTGACTAAAGCTGAAAGAGCAGCAGAGAAGGCGCGAGAAGAACAAACGGATGATCTGACAGATATAGAGCAGCAGTTAATCGTTGCACAACAGAAATCTGAACAATTGAACCAGACACTAAGTCGTTTTACTGATTGAGGAAGATTTAACCAATGGCGCTGATACGTACCAGCTCACCTCATCTTCATAAAGCTGTTAACGCTACAGATGTGATGCGTTTAGTTGTGCTTGCTACTTTGCCAGGCTTGGCCGCAATGACCTTCTTTTTTGGCTGGGGTACCTTAATTAACGTCATTTGGGCTTGTTTGTTAGCGGTCGTATTTGAAGCTATTGTGGTTAAAATGCGTAAGCGGCCATTGGGTTTCTATCTTAAAGATTACAGTGCTGTAGTCACTGCCTTATTGCTAGGACTTGCTTTGCCGCCTTTCCTACCGTGGTGGGTGACGATGGTCGGGGTGTTTGTTGCTATTGTGATTGCTAAGCATTTGTATGGTGGGTTAGGGCAAAACCCTTTTAACCCAGCTATGGTTGCTTATGCGCTATTACTTATTTCCTTTCCTGTCTCTATGACAAGCTGGACTATGCCATTTTTGATGGTTGAGGATGGTCAAAGTTGGCATGTGATGGGGTTTGTTGACACGTTTAAACTTATCTTCTCAGGTATTGAACCCGCCATGATCGATAGTTATTCAGGCGCAACGCCTTTGGATGCTATGCGTCATCGAGGTGGACAAACTACAGAAGAGGTATGGGCGAATGCGCCTGTGTTAGCGCAAGGTATGGGCGCTTGGCATGCGGTTAGTGCGGCTTACTTTATGGGTGGGATATTTCTGATATATCGTAAAGTATTAACGATTCATACGCCTTTAGCTATTCTTGCGACCTTAGGGCTTATAGCGGCAGTATTTTATGCTATCGACCCCTATCAATTCGCTGATCCATTTTTCCATCTTACCGCAGGCGCAACAATGCTGGGGGCTTTCTTTATTGCCACGGATCCTGTGACATCCGCTACAAGTAACAAAGGTAAGGTTGTCTATGGTATAGGCATAGGTCTTTTGATTTTTGTTATTCGTGATTGGGGAGGCTATCCGGATGCAGTTGCCTTTGCCGTATTGTTGATGAACCTTTCAGCGCCATTTATTGATCAATATACACAGCCTCGTTCTTATGGGCATGCAAAAGCTAAACGCGGCATGAAAGGAGGTGCCTAATGCAGATGTTAAGTGCTCTCCGTACTAGCACTATCGCGATTAGTTTATTCGCTGTCGTTTGTGCTGCTGTTATAGCAACGACACAAGTAACAACCGTTGACCTTATTGCTCAAAATGAGAGAGAGCAGAAGGCGAAAGCACTATATGAGATTGTGCCTCGCTCATCTATAGATAATGATTTACTTGAAGATACGGTTGAAATAGTCTCGCCTACTTTGCAGGGCCATTCAGCCCCTGTAACTGTTTATCGAGCGCGTAAAAATGGTGTCGTTACCTCGGTTATTTTACCTTTAGTTGCCCCTGATGGTTATAGTGGAATCATTACGTTGATCGCAGGCATTAATGCAGATGGCTCTGTGGCGGGAGTTCGTGTATTAACCCATAAAGAAACACCCGGATTGGGTGATAAAGTTGATACTAAAAAATCTGATTGGGTATATAGTTTTAACGGATTTTCTAAACAAGGCAGCGATGATGTGCGTTGGGCCGTTAAGAAAGATGGTGGCGAGTTTGATCAGTTTACGGGGGCAACGATCACACCGAGAGCAATTGTTGGTGCGGTATCGCGCGCACTTGATTACTTTGCTGAACACCGCACAGAGTTATTAGATCTAACTGAAGACAAAACTACAGAGGTCGCTCGCTAATGACTACGGATTATAGAAAAATCACGCATGATGGATTATGGGGTAATAACCCTGCACTGGTTCAGTTACTTGGTCTATGTCCGCTTTTAGCTGTAACCGGCTCTGTTGTTAATGCTATAGGTCTAGGTGTAGCAAGTACCTTGGTTCTGATGGGATCTAACCTGACGGTTTCTGCTTTCCGTAAATTTGTCCCGGATTCTGTTCGCTTACCTATTTTTGTGATGATAATTGCTTCGTTTGTAACGGCGATAGAATTGCTAATGAAAGCTTTTACTTATGAACTCTATCTTATCTTAGGGATTTTTATTCCCTTGATAGTGACTAACTGCGCAATCATGGGGCGTGCGGATGCTTTTGCTTGTAAAAATCCAGTCAAAGCATCACTGCTTGATGGTTTAATGATGGGGTTGGGATTTACCGCGGTATTAGTTTTACTCGGTGCAATGAGGGAAGCATTAGGCTTAGGAATGATTTTTAGTGACATGCATCTTCTTTTTGGCCCTTTAGCTGAAAATTGGAAAATAATTTTAGTTGAAGACTATCCTGGTTTTCTTTTTGCTATTTTACCGCCCGGTGCTTTTGTTGGTATGGGGCTGATTATAGCGCTAAAAAATATTATTGATGCACGTATACAAGCACGTAAAGCTGAATTGGAAACCGGTTCAAGCCCACGCCGTGAGCGAGTGCGCGTGACTGGGTAATAAGTTATCTATGTTGTGCTTATTGAGCGCTTAGTAATTATACGTAGAGTTAATTGTGTTCTTTTAGTCAATCCTTTAGGCTTACTTACTAAAGCTTTTTTTAAAGTTGTATCTAAGGTGTAATGTGAGCGAGCCTGTTCCGGTTGTAATTTGTGATGATTCAAGCTTAGCACGTAAGCAAATGGCTTCTGTCCTGAGTCGGTGGAATGTTGAGGTGACTTTTGCTGAACATGGTTTGGCTGGGCTGGAAGCCGTTCGGGCAGGGAAAGGCGATATTCTATTTCTTGATTTAACTATGCCGATTATGGATGGTTATCAGGTTTTAGAGCGCATTCGTAAAGATGACTTACCTACCATAGTTATCGTTATTTCTGGCGATGTTCAATCGGAAGCCCGAGATCGTGTGCTTGCATTAGGTGCTCTTGAATTCATCAGTAAACCAACAACCCCAGATAAGATTGCTGACGTTTTAAAGCGTTTTGGGCTTCTGGCTGAGTTAGAGCAGACGGCAGAGGCCTCCTCTGAAGAGCCGTCTGAGATCGGACTACCTGAATATTATAAAGAGATCGCCAATATAGCGATGGGGCAAGCCGGAGAGATGCTTGCTAGGCTACTGAATACATTCGTCCATCTTCCAATTCCCGTTGTAACTATGGTTGACCCGCAAAACCTACAGAATAGGCTCATCTCTGCTCAAGATAATGAGTATGAGCTGATTAGCCAAGGCTTTATCGGTGGCGGAGTTGCAGGAGAGGCGTTTTTATTAATTGAAAAAAGTAATTTTGATAAAGTCGCTACACTTATGGATCTCCATGATTCAGGGGCGTTCCGGACGTCTGAGCTTCTTATGTCATTATCAAATGCCTTGATCGGTGCTTTCCTAACCAGTTTTGCAAAACAGCTCGATATTGAATTTAGTAAAGCAACTCCTTATATCCTACGTGATTTTCTTGGGTTCGATGAACAAGCAGAGAATTGGGATGAAAGCTTGATGATCACAATCGATTATCAGATGGATGAGCACGACACTCGGTGTGAGCTTATGTTAGTGTTTACACAGGACTCACTCGTTAAACTACGAACTATAGCGAGTTACTTCTCATGAATGGGAACGCCTTAAATGAGATTAATGATCTGCACTGGACTTTAGGTTTAATCCAGAATTTGGAGGTAGGTTTAGTTGTTATTGATCGTCACGCCTGCATTAAATTGTGGAATGGCTTTATGGCAAATCATTCAGGTATCCCCGCTCAAAATGTTGTGGGTGAAAACCTTTTCAAAAAATTTCCAGAACTTCCAGAGAATTGGTTAAATCAGAAACTCGAGTCAGTTTTTTTGTTAAGAAACCCCGCTTATATTTCGTGGGAGCAGCGTCCTTATCTTTTTCATTTTAAGAATAACCGCCCTATTACAGGTTATTCTAAATTTATGTATCAAAATATCACCTTAATTCCGCTAACCTCTCCAACGGGAGATGTTGATCATATAGGTATTTTGATCTATGACGTCACAGATACCGCAACAGGGCAAATTGCATTAGAAGACGCTAACAAAAAGCTTAAAAAATTGAGTCGAGAAGACCGTTTGACGGGTTTGTATAACCGTGGGTACTGGGAAGAGTGTTTAAACCAAGAGTATGCGCGTTATAGTCGAACAGAATCGGTTAGCTCACTTGTTATGTTTGATATTGATCACTTTAAGAAGGTGAATGATACCTATGGTCATCAGGCGGGTGATGAGGTTATTCGCGTAATATCTCAGGCCTTACAGGGGCAGGCACGTAAGACTGATATTGCCGGACGTTATGGAGGCGAAGAATTTGGGGCGATCCTCACGGGTACTGACGGTATCAATGCAATGATCTTTGCCGAAAGGTTACGTGAAAATGTTGAGTCACTCACTGTGCAATATGGTGAGCATCTGATTAATTGCTCTATTAGCTTAGGTGTGTCTGAATTGAATCTAGAAGTTCAGAGCGCTACTGCTTGGTTAGAGCAAGCAGATAAAGCTTTATATAAATCCAAACAAAATGGGCGCAATAAGGTTACACTTTTTGACTCATAAAGTTTTTTAATGCCTAATTACAAATAATGAACCAAAAAAAGCGATACGAAATATTTTCTCGTTGGCGAGACGAGAACCCTCATCCTACCACTGAACTAGAATATAGCTCCCCTTTTGAGTTGCTGATTGCTGTTATTTTGTCTGCCCAGTCCACCGATGTTGGGGTCAATAAAGCGACTCGAAAGTTGTATCCCGTTGCTAATACTCCCGAAGCAATCTATGCCTTAGGTGTTGATGGCTTAAAGGAATATATAAAAACAATTGGCTTATTTAATACTAAAGCTGACAACGTAATTAAAACCTGCAAAATGTTGGTGGAGCTACATAATTCAGTTGTACCTGATACGCGTGAAGCCTTAGAAGCTTTGCCAGGTGTGGGACGTAAAACTGCCAATGTTGTTTTAAATACTGCTTTTGGGCAGCCTGTTATGGCTGTTGATACGCATATCTTTCGGGTATCTAACCGTACTAAAATTGCACTGGGAAAAAATGTTAATGAAGTTGAACAAAAGCTTATGCGTTTTATTCCTAAGGAATTCTTGATTGATGCTCACCATTGGTTAATTCTTCATGGCCGTTATATTTGTGTGGCTAGAAAACCAAAATGTGGTGCCTGCCTTATTGAAGACCTTTGTGAGTATAAAGATAAAACCGATTTCTAAGTCGGTATTTATTACCAATAGATTTTCATCTTTAGCTCTGTACTTCTTTCTGTTTAGCTAACTCACTATTTAGTTGTTATAACCTCTTGATTTCATAGGAATGTAATATTGCAGCTAAGTAAGTGTTAAAGTTATTCAGTTTATCTGTGTATAAGTTGTTGGATAAGTTTTGGGTAGATTGCTGAAAGTCTTGTTTTATAAGGCATTGAGCTTTTTGGTGTTTATCTAAGCTTTTTGTAAAGTTTATTTTAATCAATAAGTTATGGTTTTTATTTTCTAAATATTAAAGATGACGTAGGTTTTTATCCACACCGTTTGGCTATTATGTATAGGTGTGGACTTAATTTTTTAGCTTGACTTTTTAATCCCTAGAAAATGCGGTCTTTTTAAGGAAAGTATGTCCTTACATTCTTCTTTTAAATGTTTATATCATTAGAAATTTCAATGAGGTTTTGATCCGGATCTCTTATATAAATTGAGAGAATGGTTCCCTTGGCACCGGTTCTATTCACTGGACCGTCTTCTATATTGATCTCTAATGTATTTAAGTGGGTAATTACATCGTTTAAGGGGATTGTTGTTATAAAGCAGAGATCAGCACTACCTAAAGTTGGTTGTGCCGCTTTTGGTTCAAACTCTTTACCAAATTGGTGTAGATTTATTTTTTGTTGTCCAAATTTAAGAGCAGTTCTTGTCTTTCCAAAGGTGATTATTTCCATTCCTAAAGCTTTAGCATAAAAATTAGCTGTTGTTTCAATGTCAGCTACGGTGAGAACGAGATGATCGAGAGCATCAATTTTCATGTAAAATCCTACGAAACTTCAATTCGATGATTAGATAAAAATGGTTAAGAATACAGACCTGAGTAGTTGGTATGTCTATATAGTAAAATGCGTTGATGGCACATTATACACGGGAGTAACAACTGATATTCAGCGCCGTTTACGTCAGCATAATGGTGATTTGGAGGGAGGGGCTAAATACACGCGAGTACGCCGCCCTGTTCAGGTTGTATGGCATGAAGAGCAACCTAATCAATCATCAGCCTGTCAGCGTGAGGCGGCGATCAAAAAGTTATCTAGGGCTGAAAAGTTGAGCCTTATAGATTAATTGTTGGAACTTCTCTGGTTGGTTTATATTTGCTAAACATAATCTACAAGGCTCTGGAATAAATGTTTTTAAAACACTGTTTCTGGTCGTAGCGCCTAATTATATAGGCGCTAAAAACGTACTCTTTTTCGAAGCGCTGAAAGAGCCCGATGTTAGCATAAAGGTGATCTCCGTTTTTGCTGGTAGCATATGATTTGGAGCACAAACAGTATAAGGTGTTGTCGCGCTTTGACCGATAATGTTCAGCTGTTTAGGACCTAATAGTTGTAATTGAATGGAAGAGGTCGGGGCGGTCACATCAACGGAAATCTGCTTTATTTGAGAAGAGAAAGCTTCGAGTTCAAGATAGTAGTGATTACAGATTAGCTCTTCAGTTATTTGATAAAGTGAAGCCCTATCCCGAGCAATTTCTATGATCAATTCAGTCTTGTTTTGTAGTGTATAGGTAACTCCCCAAGCTGTAGCAATACAGATGCTTAAGTAACCTAGTAGTCGTGGTCTTAGTAAAGAGTGGGTTTGATCTTTCTGAGACTCAATAAGGTTTGATGTTGAGAGTGCCTGTTCTGAATAAAAGTCAATCAGGCCAGTCTTTTTGCCTAGTTTAAGCATCACAGAATCACAGGCATCTATACAAGCAGCGCAATCGATACAAGCGGCTTGGAGACCATTTCGTATATCAATTCCTGTAGGGCATACTTGGACGCAAATCCCACAATCTACACAGTCCCCAGCGTTTTCTTCTTGGCCTCTTAAGTGCTGTCTAGGCTCCCCACGAGCAGGGTTGTAGGCCACAGTGTAAGTTTTTTCATCAAACATAACCCCTTGAAAACGTGAATAGGGGCACATATGCAAACAAACCTTCTCTCTTACTAAGCCAGCATTAGCGTAGGTTAAGAGGGACATAATAATGATCCATGATAAGCCGAAAAGGGAGAGATCAAAATGAAGCAGATCTTGGATTAATTGATCTATAGGTGTGAAATAGCCACAGAAGGTAATAGCCGTAATACAGGACAATATTAACCAAAGACTATGTTTGATAACTCGCCTAAAGAGCCTTTGGCTATTGAGTGATTGCTGATCTGATCGAGAGCGTTTTGCAGCACGCCCCTCAATTAAATCTTCGATACGAATAAATAACCAAGTCCATATTGATTGTGGGCAAGCAAATCCGCACCAAACACGCCCCCAACCGACCGCCATAAAGAATAGCAAACTGGCCCCGCAAATCATGAAGCCTGCAAGGGCAGGCAGATCATACCAAGATAGTTCAGTGCCAAACAGAAAAATACGGTGGGCATCAAAGTCGAACATAATGAGTGGCTGCCCGTTTATACGTACCCAGGTCAGGGTGAAAAATAGGGCCAGTAAGGGCCAGCTCGTTAAGCGTCGTAAGTTTTGATAGAAGCCTTCTACAAGCTTTACATGAAACTTTCCATTCCCAGGCAGTGAAGCGGATTCACAAAGGGAGGTTAGGGGAATTTGATTACTACTAGATGGTTTCATCAGGACGCACTTTTCTAATTACTGATAGCTGCATAATGTACAGAGATAAAAAGATAGGAACAGGCATAGAAAAATAATTTATAATAGGTACAGATGAGAGGGGCTAAATGAAATACCTATATCAAGAACTGGAACAAGAGCTCGCTGAATACATATATTTAGGTCAGCTCCCAGCAGGCACTAAACTGCCTTCTATCCGGACTCAATGTGAGGAGAGGGGGCTTTCTAAAGCCACCGTGATTCATGCTTATCAGCGTTTAGAAGCGGCAGGTCTTGTAGAGGTAAGAACAAAGTCAGGCTATTTTGTTTCAGTTCAGCTGAATACTAAGGCAAAAATACCTTCACAAAGCCCCTCTTTAATGAAAATCAGGTCTGAGCCCCATCTGATTGATATGAGCGACGTGATGAGAGATATCATGACGCACAATGCTGCTTTTGATATAGCGCCTCAAATTGATCAACGATCGCAACATCCTGTAGGTATTACTGAGCTAAATCGTTGTTTATCAAGAGCCTTACGGCAGCAGGGTGGTTCTGAACATCAATATTATGATGAGCCAGCCGGGTCACTCTATTTACGTCAGCAAATTGCTAGCCGATATCAGCGTCTAGGTTGTAGGTTTGATGAGCAAGATGTCTTGATTACAGCGGGTTGCCAGCATGCATTATCTTTAGCATTACAATCCTGTTGTCAGACAGGGGATATAGTCGCAGTTGAATCCCCTGGGTTTTATGGGGTGCTGCAGTTATTAGAAAGCCTCGGTTTACAAGTACTTGAAATCCCCGTTACGTCAACGGAGGGTATCTCTATAGATGCTTTAACTGAGGCTTTATCTAAATGGAAAATAGCTGCTTGTGTAGTAACTCCTGCATTTGCAACGCCTTTAGGCTCAGTGATGCCTGATGCTGAACGTAAGCGGTTGATTCAATTAGCGGAACAGTTTGGCTTTACTATTGTTGAAGATGATATTTATGGGGATCTATCATTTGGTGCGCGTCTTCCCCCATTAAAACAGCTGGATCGGAATGATAATGTCATTTTATGTGGCTCTTACTCTAAATCACTTTCAAGAGAGTTGAGGCTAGGTTGGGTTGTTTCGAGTAGAGAGAAATCCTCTTTAATGTTTTTAAAAATGGTCAATATGCTTGCCTTAAGCCGTTTTACGCAGCAGGGATTAGTTGATTTTTTGGATGATGGTTCTTACGAAAAGCATCTGCGTAAATATAAGTACTTACTTAAAGAGCAGCGAGATCAGTTGATTGATCTACTGTTTTTATATTGGCGTGAACTTGGCGAGATAAGAGTGAGCCAGCCTCAGGGAGGGCTTGCGTTATGGGTTGAGCTTGAAGAGCACTATAAAGTAGATAACTGTTATTTGGATGCCCGTAGGGAAGGTATAGTGATCACTCCAGGTAACTTATTTACAGCACAAGATCAGTATCGAAATTGTTTACGTATTAGCTTTGCTCACCACTGGAATGCGTCGCGAAAGAATGCAATTAAACGGTTGGGTGAGATTCTATTGGATAAATGCAGCGCTGATAAACCATAAGAAGCTGGATTATCCCTCTTTAAAGCTATTTTTTGGCAGCGATCGATTATTCTTTGATCCTCAAGATAGCTTGAGCTTGTTGTCATAAGCCGGCGTAAAACTGTATAGTAATGTTATATTATATCATTTTATTGGAGAGCATCATGTTCCAGCGTGTCCATTACATTTCTATAGGTAGTGCTTTAATTTCATGCATGTTAAGCCCTATTGCTACAGCACTTGAAGCGCATGTGCATGGGGAAGCAGTGTTAAATATCGCAACAGATCAAGGTGATGTAGAAGCTGTGCTTCGCTCGCCAATGGCGAATATCGTAGGGTTTGAATACGAAGCAAAGTCGGCTGAAGATAAAGCGACTCAAGAGAAAGCCTTAAAGCTATTAAAAAATGCTAATAACATTTTGAAACTTTCTGCTTCTGCTAACTGTCTGACGGAGCATGTTGAGGTCGTTTGGGATGAAGAGCATGGGGATCATGATCACGAGGAACATGCGGATCACGAGGAACATGCGGATCACGAGGAACATGAAGGTCATGACCATCACGAAGAACATGCGGATCATGAAGAGCATGATCACGAAGGGCATGCTGATATTACAGCGATTTATCATTTTAAGTGTAGTAACCCTGAAGCATTGACAGATATGACATTGAGTTTGTTTGATTCGTTTAAAGGAGTAGAGAAGCTCCATGTGAATCTAATTACAGATAAGGGAGCTCAGCAGCTTGAGTTAACTCCTTCCTCTAAAGGCTTTAAATTCTAATGGCATTACTCGAGTTTGGTTTTTAAAATGAAAAAATTAGCCGTAACTATCGATGATCTTTTATTTACGTGGGGTGATGGCACACCCTGCTTAACCATTCCTAAGTTTCAACTTTATCACGGTGAAAAGGTTTTCATAAAAGGCCCCTCGGGTAGCGGAAAAAGCACATTGCTTAATATCTTGGGTGGTGTGCTTGCCCCTGAAGATGGTGATATCAAAGTTTTAGGCCATGACTATGCCCTCATGAAAATGTCCCAGTTAGATAAGTTTAGAGCTGACCATATAGGTTTTATTTTTCAGCAGTTTAACCTACTACCGTTTTTGAGTTTATTAGAAAATGTTTGTCTACCTTGCCGTTTTTCGTCTACGCGAAGAGCACGTGCTATCGATGAGTTTGGTTCTGTAGAGCAGGGGGCTGAGGCGTTACTTAAGCGTTTAGGTTTGATGGATAAACATCTCTATCAACAAAATGCAGCGGCCCTTTCTGTAGGGCAGCAACAAAGGGTGAGTGCGGCAAGAGCGATTTTAGGTTCGCCGGAGATTATTATTGCAGATGAACCTACATCGGCACTTGATGTAGATGCGCGAGACCAGTTTTTAGCGTTGTTATTATCTCAATGTGAATTATCCGGCTCCACGTTAATTTTTGTGAGTCACGATAGCGCTTTAGAACATCACTTTTCGCAGAAATTGAGGCTAACCCCTTCATCTAATGGAGGATATAGCTTATGACTTTGTTTCATTTAACGTGGAAAAGCTTTTTAAATAGGAAGGCCACTCTATTAATGATGTTGCTATCTATTAGTATGAGTGTTGTGTTGCTGCTAGGTGTAGACATTATAAGGCAGCAAGCTAAAGAGGGGTTTTCATCGACTATATCTTCTACTGACCTGATCGTAGGTGCGCGAAGTGGGCAGATAAATTTATTACTGTACTCTGTTTTTCATATTGGGAATGCTACCAATAATATAACGTGGAAAAGCTATGAAAATATTAGCCAAGATGCCAATGTTAAATGGAGTATTCCTCTATCACTAGGTGATTCTCATCGTGGGTTTAGGGTTTTAGGTACCTCCTCAGCGTATTTTGAACATTACCGATATGGTGCCAAACAGCCACTCGCCTTTTCTCAAGGTAGAGGCTTTGAAGGGCTTTTCGATGTGGTAATTGGTGCTGAGGTTGCTAAAAAACTAGGCTATAACTTAGGCTCTCCCGTTGTGATCGCCCATGGTATGGGGAGTGCCAGTTTGATGAAGCATGATGATAAGCCGTTTAATGTTGTAGGCATTTTAAAACCTACAGGTACGCCTGTTGATAATACGCTTATTGTTTCTTTGGAGGCGATTGAGGCTATCCATGTTGATTGGCAGTCTGGGGTGCAATTACCCGGCTCTAAAGTAACGGCAGAGCAAGTGCTTAAAATGAACCTTAAGCCTAAACAAATTACGGCGTTTATGCTTGGGCTTAACTCTCGCCTTTCTACATTTCATCTACAGCGGAAGATAAATCAGTATAGGAATGAGCCGTTAATGGCTATTTTACCAGGACTTGCTTTGCAGGAGCTGTGGGGTATGTTTTCCTTCGTTGAAAAAACACTGTTCGCTATTTCTGGTTTAGTGGTTGTTTCAGGAGTGCTTGGGTTGCTAGCCTTGCTGTTAAGTAGTTTAAATGAACGCCGCCGAGAAATGGCTATCTTGCGCTCTGTAGGTGCGCGTCCTATACATATATTGACACTACTTATATTAGAATCATTATTGGTTACATTATTGAGTGTTTTATTGGGTATTGGTGTACTTTATTTAGTAATGTTTTATGCCAGTCCGTTAATTCAGGATCAGTTTGGGGTACGATTAGCGGTACAAGGTTTAAGTTTATGGCAATGGCAGCTAGTAGGTATGGTGGTCGCGGCTGGAGCTTTAGCTGGATTAGTACCCGGTTATCGTGCTTACCGGCACTCGTTAGCTGATGGTATGTCGATTAAGTTATAACAAGAGATATTGAATGTTTAAACATATTATCGCCGTGTGGTTGATCGCTAGCTCAAGTTTTATTAGTGCAGGAGAGGTGATCAACGGTGAGTCAGTGAAGCCAGTAGAGTGGGAACAGTTGGTGCCTGCTGATTTCTCTATGGATGCGATATTTAATAGTTCTGAGCAGTTGGCGGCTATTGATGATTTTGATCCTAAAGCACAACAGCTGCTGGATGAGATGATGGTAGCTATGCAATCTGCTCCGACTGTGCCTGATTTTGATGGTCAGATGATTAAAATTCCTGGCTATGTCGTACCGGTCGAATCGGATGGTACGCGTGTTACAGAGTTTTTTTTAGTTCCTTATTTTGGTGCATGTATCCATGTGCCTCCTCCGCCCTCCAACCAGATTATCTATGTTCGATTTGAGCCTGGAACTCATGTGGAAAATTTATATGATGCGGTATGGATTAGTGGTCGTATAAATACAGAAACGGTTGTGAATGAACTTGCGGCTTCCGGTTATACCATGGAAGCTTTTAAAATTGAGCCTTATGATTTGTGATACGAGCAGTCATCACTAATATCTGTATAGACTTATAAATAGCTGGTTTCACTTCTAGCCTCTGGTAAAATTGCCCCTTATTTCTAGCCAAGGCTATTTATCGTGGAACAGATCATTGCAGTTATCCTAGATTCCGGGCGAACCGGTTTGGACATGGGTTTATATATTCTTTTACCCATTATGGTTGTAATGTCTGCGTTTATGAAATTACTCGATGCTAAAGGCGTGCTAAGTTGGATCTCCAATTTATTGGCACCGGTGGCGCGTATTTTTGGTATTCCCGGCCTCGGTATTTTTGCCATGATAAAGCTGCTTTTTGTTGGTTTTGCCGGCCCTATTGCTACTTTAGCTTTGATGGATAGGAATGGCACCTCACGCCGTTATATCGCGGCTACCTTAGCGATGGTCTTAGCTATGTCACAAGCCAATGCGACGTTCCCGTTAAGTGCAATGGGGCTTAATATAGGTGTAATTCTGATTACATCTATAATTGGTGGCTTAGCGGCAGCTTCTTTCACTTACTACGTGCTAACTCGTAACCTTGTTGATCCTGATACTACTGAAACTGTCGTCAAATCGACCTCGCCAGAAGAGGAGAAAAAAACGGTTATTCAGATCTTAGGTGATGGTGGTCAAGAGGGGATGAAGATCGTGTTCGGTATGCTGCCTATGCTAATACTGGCGATCTTTTTAGTGAATGTATTTGAAGCGACAGGGGTTATTAGTTTATTAAGCTCATTACTCGCCCCGTTACTGGCTCTAATTGGTTTACCTGAAGCAGCAGTGCTACCTATAGTGACTAAATTTATTGCAGGTGGAACCGCTTTTATGGGTATCACTATAGATCTGATGAACGAGGGGCTTATTAGTGTAAACGAGCTTAACCGTATGGCCGGTTTTGCCACTAATCCCCTGGATGTTGCTGGCATTGCGATCTTTGCCGCTGCGGGTAAGCGAATCAGCCAAGTGATTCGCTATGCTGTTTATGGTGGCTTGTTCGGTATGACAATAAGAGGCGTGTTACATCTATTTATTTTCTAACGATGTAAAACGAGTTGCGGCCCTTTTTTACCTGCTGGAATCGTGTGTTTGGCGAAAACGCCATAGATATGTCCACAGCCATTGCAATAAGCGATTTGGAACCAAGCTTGGCTATCACGTGCTCTTTCTTCGCTGTCTTTTGATACGATGTGTTCAACCCCTGAGATTGAGCATTCTGGGCATTTAGGTTCAGCCATAGGTGACTCCGATGAATGTGTTTATTCTATCCTTAGTTGCTGGTAATCACTAAAGGTTCCCTAATATTTAGAGTAAAGCACTATTTCGGTTGGAAATAGTGCTTTGATTCTAATTTATAGTTCTACATTGATTGAGGTTGAGCCACGAATAGCTTTCTCTTTAGCCGTTTGTACTGTTTTATCTCGAGCTAATACAACACCCATACGTCGTTGCCCAGAAACTTCCGGTTTGCCGAATAATCTGATTTGCGTATTCGGCTCCGCAAGGGCTTGTTGTAGATTACCAAATTGTACTTTATCTGATTCACCTTCTACTAAAATGACGCTCGATGCAGAGGGCCCATGGAAATGAATATTTGGAATAGGTAGGCCTAAAATAGCTCTAGCATGCAGTGCGAATTCTGATAAATCTTGGGAGATCATCGTCACCATGCCGGTATCATGGGGGCGAGGTGATACTTCGCTAAAATAAACATCATCTCCTTTAATAAAGAGTTCAACGCCAAAGAGGCCTTGCCCACCTAGTGCTGATGTTACTTTACTTGCTATCTCACGAGATTTTTCTAGTGCCACAGGGCTCATGGCTTGTGGTTGCCAGGATTGTCTGTAATCACCGCCAACTTGTATGTGTCCTATAGGTTCACAAAAACTAGTATTGCTATCGTGACGAACGGTAAGCAGTGTTATTTCATAGTCAAAGTCTACAAACCCTTCTACGATGACTTTTCCTTTTCCTGCGCGACCGCCATCTTGAGCATATTGCCAAGCTTGTTCAATTTGGTTAGTGGATTGGATGGTGCTTTGACCTTTACCTGATGAGCTCATAATTGGCTTTACAACACAGGGGATACCCACTGTTTCCACAGCGGCCATATACTCTTCATGTGTTTCGGCAAAACGGTAGTTAGAGGTGGGAATATTAAGTTCTTCAGCGGCTAAACGCCTAATTCCTTCGCGGTTCATCGTGAGTTGAGTTGCACGAGCTGTTGGAATAACGTTGAAGCCTTCACTCTCAAGATCAACTAAGGTTTCGGTCGCTATAGCTTCTATTTCAGGAACAATCAGGTGTGGTTTTTCTAGCTCGATTATTTCACGAAGCGCATCACCATCCAGCATTGAGACGATATGGCTTCTGTGAGCAACCTGCATACCTGGGGCATTTTTGTAGCGATCGACAACAATGACCTCCGCGCCTAAGCGTTGTAATTCGATAACGACTTCTTTGCCCAGTTCCCCACCGCCGCACATCAATACACGTGTAGCTGACGGTGATAGAGGAGTCCCTATTTGTAGCATTGTCCAATCCTCAGCGTGAAAAAATTTCAAGCATTATACGGTGCGAATTATGACAATCGCCAGCAGAATGGAAGTTGTCTTCTATAATAAAAGTGTAACTTCGTGTTGAAGTCACGGTTGTATTTTTTTAAATATTGGATTGTCTTTGGTTTTTTATGTGTTTTATCATGACTAGAGATAGTTCTTCCTTTGAAACATTTTTTGAAATGAAATAAGGAGGATAAATAAAAATACATCGACTGGGAGATTGATTGTTGCGGTTTTCGTTAATGCCTTAGGCTGCAGCAATTAGTAGCGTTTTTAAGTTGGTATTTTCAGAGTGAACGTCAAAGACTGCAGAGTGGTCATAACCACATTAGAAGCACTCTAGAACCTGCCCGCTTAAAAAATTCTGGTCGTTTACATTGCTTGTTTTTTGCCTGCAAAGGCTGATTAGTCGGAGTATCCATCCGGCAGGAGGGGATAGTATCTCTTATAGAGGCTATCCCCTCGTTAATTTTAGTCGCTCATGTTGCCCTCTAGGCTATATCACTTAGTCTTAGTTCCCCTTATATTTCTTCCATTCTAATGAGAATGTGCTATCCCTTAGAATAAACATGGGGACGTAACTATGTCTAAAGGTCATGATCGTTATCACGAGCGGAATTGTGGGCTGTCAATTTTTGGCAAGGATTTAGTGCGGCGTAGTGGGGCACATTGCGAACTATGCGGCGACCATGGTGTTAAGTTGCATATCTATGAGGTGGCAGCTGTTTCAAAACTGCCTGATTTGAATCACTGTCTTATGGTCTGCGATGTGTGTTTTACGCAGATTGAAAAACCAAAATTACAAGATAACAACCATTGGCGTTGCTTAAATCATTCAATCTGGAGTGAAGTGCCTGTGGTCAAAGTTCTTGCTGTAGCTATATTGAAGCGTGTTGCAGAGCAAAATTTTTGGGCTGTTCAGCTTTTAGAACAAGTTTATTTAGAACCTGAGGAGCGGGAGTGGTTAGCTAAAGTGCAACTTCCTTAATTTGAGGCTTTAGCGGCTGATTTCCCCGGCCAAGCTTTTAACAAAGTTATTTTCGATCATTGCCGTAGATGTCAGCGTTGCTAATAGAAAGTGAAGTTTGCAGAAGCAGGCTTCTAATGTCATTTCAGCCCCTGATATAACACCAATCTCATTTAAAATTGAGCTGCATGCGTATTGCCCCTGAAAGATCTCAGCTTGTAAGCACTGGCTGTTATTGACAAAAAGTACGCCTCGTTTTGCAGCAGCCTTCAGTGCATCTATTAGTTCCTGATTTTGATCAGGCAAATTACCTACGCCGTAACTCCGCAAAATAATGGCCTTACAGTCTGGGTCTGAACTGAGTAATTCAACGTGCTTGCCATTAATTCCTGGGTAGATGGGAAGTATAGCAACGGCATTTTTTTTAAATACAGGGTTTAAAAAACTGGGTTGTTTTTGGGGTAAAAAGAGGTTGGAATGTAGTTCTATATTAAGCCCTACTTGGCCGAGCCAAGGGAAGTTGGGACTGTTAAAGGCATCTAATCCTGTTGCTTTTACTTTACTCGATCTATTTCCTCTTAAAAGCCGTCCGCTAAAGTAAATGCAGACTTCATTTATTGAGTTCTCAGAGGTTAGAAGTAGTGTTGTAATTAGATTGTCGAGAGCATCGTTTCGCAGTTGTGATAAAGGAATTTGAGAACCGGTAAAGATAACGGGCTTTGATAAACCTTGTAAGATGAAGGACAGCATTGAAGCGCTGTAAGCCATAGTGTCGGTACCATGAAGCACAATAAAACCATTATAATCGTCATGTTTCTGGATAATGATTTCCGCTATTTCAGTCCAATGGCTGGGGATCAAATTGGCACTATCTATTAACGGATTTAGCTCCAGCATATCGAACTCTGGGAGCAAAGCGTGGTGTGAATGGGCTAAGCGGCTTCTTATTAATGATTCAAACCCAGGAACTGGAGTGTAGCCGTTAGCAGATGATTCCATACCTATAGTTCCACCAGTATAGATCATCAGTATTTTAGTAGTCATAGAGAACTCCAGCTTCAATTAAGCATATATATACGTTGAACTAAGGGAGAAGTGAAGAGTTTATATATCTTTGTCTGTCAAGTATTATCCATCGGAGAGCCTAGCCCTCTAGGGCTTTTTAATAGTTCGCTGATCTGTGCTTTAGGTAAAGGTTTGCTGAAGAGGAAGCCTTGTAGTTCTTCGCAGGTTTGCGTTAACAGGAAGTTACGTTGTTGAGGAGTCTCTACACCCTCTGCAATCACTTGAAGATTAAGGCTGTGAGCCATTGTTATGATTGCTTGAGTGATTTCAGCACTTTCTACGCTTTGCCCTAAATCACGTACAAAACTTTGGTCGATTTTTATGCGATCTAAAGGGAATTGCTTTAGGTAACTTAAAGAGGAATAGCCGGTACCAAAATCGTCTACGGCAATATTAATCCCAATATCTTTTAGCTCGTGTAAAGTTTGAATGGTCACCTCAAAGTTACTCATAAGAGCAGATTCTGTTAACTCGAGCTCCAATAGATGTGCAGGGAGCGCAGTGATATCCAATATTTGTGTTACACGCTCAACTATAAAATTATCATAAAATTGAATAGCTGAAATATTGATGGCTATACGTATCTCTTTTTTCAGGCTTTTGTTCCAAGTGACGGCTTGTTTACAGGCTGTTTCCAGTACCCAGTCGCCTATCGACATAATTAGCCCCGTTTTTTCTGCAATAGGTATGAAGGATGCTGGGGATATGTTGCCTCTTTCGGGGTGCTTCCAGCGCAATAGAGCTTCTAGACCGATTATTTCTCCGGTAGTGCTGATGACCTGAGGTTGATAATAGACTTCCAGTTGGTTCTGATTGAGGGCTAAGTGAAGGTCTCGCGTTAAGGAGGATTCGTCGATAATTTCCTGTTTTAAATGCAACGAATAATAGTATAGCCCACGTTTGTTGTTGGATTTTGCTTTATGCATGGCGGCATAGGCATTACTGATTAATATATCTGTGCTGTCTCCATCTTGTGGGTAGGTACTAACACCAATGGAGGGTTTAAAGAAGAAATGATCGCCCTGTAATTCGCAAGGTAATTGTAGGAGTTGGATTAGACGATGGCCGATTCTTGCAGTATCTGAAGGGGAGGACTGGTTGGTAATGATTGTCGCAAATTCGATTCCACTTAGACGGGCGACTGAATGAGAAAAACCGACAGCTTTTTGTATCTGTTGTGCGGCCATTGCCAGAATTTCATCTCCTGCATTGAGGCCTAAGCGATTATTGACTTCTTTGATGCCGCTAAGTTGGATGATCAACAGTGAAATGCTCTGTGTTTTCGGTGTGTCTGCAAGTGTGCATTCCAGTTGATCTTTGAACATAGTTTTGTTGGGCAGATGCGTTACTGGATCAAAGTGAAGCTGTTGGTACACCTCGTTATTAAGCTGCGTTAATTTGTATTGGGTTTCTAAATAGCGGCGCCAACTAAAGAGCGAGAAAACCAAAATCAGTACGAGCATAGTATTTGTTGGAGGAAGCCAAAGTTGAGCTTCACGTAAGAGAGTAAAGGATAAAACTAATGCTGCTAGCAATGTAAAAGGTAAGCTTATTGGGAAGTATCGTTTGGGTAATACGATGGAAGCTAATACTAATAATATCGTTAAAATGAGAGTGGATAAGTATTGTTGCCAAGGTGTTATCTCGGTGATAAAACGAGATTCGAGCAATGCTGCAGCTATATTTGCATTGAGTTCTACGCCTGGCATCCGTTGATGCTGCCCAGAAACAGGGGTGCTTACGGCATCTCCCATTCCGGTCGCTGTCGCACCTACGAAGATTATTTTACCTTTTAAATGTTCTAGGCCTATCTTGCCACTCAAAACATCAATATATGAATAATGAGTGAAATGCCCTGGAGGGCCGTAAAAAGGGATTAGTAATGGAGTGCTACGGACCCAGCCGGTATCGCTGGATTGTGTTTTGTTTGGAGCGGGTATTAAAGGGTAATCGTGGATAGCTTGTTGAAGGGCAAGGCCTAATATAGGCCAATGAGCGTCACCTAAGCCAGCGTAGAGGTAAACCCGACGGCAGATGCCATCAATATCTAGCTCAGTATCAACATGAGCAAACCCGGCACTATACTCAGCAATGGTAGGGATGGGTAGTAGTTCGCTAATGTGTGAATTTACAGATTTCTCGGGTGCTACTGCCAGAAAAACGCGACCATTTTTTTCTATAGCTTCAGCAAATAAGCGGTCGTTCTCAAGGGATTCTTTTTCGGAAAATAAAATATCAAAGCCCACCGCTGTTGTTTGGGCTTGAGTTAGCCGATTAAGTAAATCTGCATGGACTGTTCGAGGCCATGGCCAGCGTCCCAGACGCGCAATGCTTTCTTCATCAATCGCAATAATAACGATCTCTTCAGGAGGCGGATGGCTAGAGAAATTTAAAAAACTGTCGTAAATAATCAGATCTATGCGTTTAAGCACAGAACTGTTGAAGCTAACAACCAGCAATAACAACATTAAGCCTATAAGAAAAAGCTGGATACGGCGTTTATTCATAGTCTGTATATGTTCACAGCAACAATATAGTGGCTACAAAAGAACCAAAAACATAGATCCAGTTATCATTTGGTGGGGGTGTTAACTCTTGAGTAACACCCCAAGCACCGGCAAAACCATCTTCTGCTAGAGATCTAACGCGAACATATCTATATCCTTCAGGACGTTCCAGTGTAATCTCAGGTTTTGTTAGCTTTGAGTCTGTAATAATGGATTTAAATGCTGGATCTTTAGATATTTGTATTTGGTAGGATTCATCCGGTAAGCCTAAGGCCCATGAGAGTTTTATTTCACGTTCATTCTGGACGAGTGCGGGCTCGGGAGTCGCAGGAATTGGTTTTATGGTTAAACTACGTTGAGTGCTATAAGGCCCTAATTCTCCATCGCCAGCAAGACTGGCTACACGCCAGTAATAGGTGTTGGTGGGCAGTAGTTCGGATGCCGTAAATTGGTTGCTCGTTAATGAAGGGCGATCAAGTAATATGTTAGAAAACTGTTGATCGGACGCTATCTGTAATCGGTAGCTGACCGCTTCGCTGGATTGGGTCCATTCCAATACAGGGGCTTCCCCACGTATTGTAGCCTTATTATTTGGTGCCATAGGGAAGGGCGGTTGAGGGTGTGCATTGAGTGTGAATGTTTGTACGCGTTCTATACCCTCAATTCCATGTTTGTCGACAGCACGCAGTTGTAGAAAGTATATATCATCACTTAGGTCAGGAAGGCTGATAGCATTTCGTTCACTGTCACTATCCCATAACACTGTACTAAACTCATTTGACTCTGCAATGATGAAACGATAACGCTGCGCACCCTCTATAGCTTCCCAGCGGATTTGAGAACCAATGGTTTCGATCGGCTGTGGGTAGGCTAATAGTTTAGGAGCGGGTAGGAGCTTTTTAGGTTTTAATGGCGCTTTATTTTTAACAACATGAGTCCCGTAGCCAGCACGAACTAAACGGGTAGTTTTAGCACCTCTTACAGCGACGCCACCTTCCAATACCTCAATATTTGAGCTCGTATCATCCGCCGTATAAGAGGTTCGAAAGCGAGTTCCCCTGACGGCAGAGATCGCAGCGGGTGTATGGATTTCGAAACGGGAAGCACTACCTTTTTGTGTTTCAGCATGACTCTCTACATCACCTGATATGAGGCGAATTCTTGAATCCACCATTCCAGTCTCACCATATTTCGTCATATGGTTAAAATCGATTTTAGAATTTTGCAATACTCGTATTTCACTACCATCAGCAAAGCGAATTAATACACTGCTTTGTGAATAGGTTTCTAAATGATCGCCAAGATTAAGCTGTTGGCCTACACTGACTTGTTGTGAATCCGTTCCCTCTTGGTTTCGGGTGACTACATCCCCTTCAAATTTGATGACTTGTGCTGATGCTGGCTGAGATTTTATCCAATGAATAGGGATACGTAATTTTGTGTTTTCAGGAATGCGTTTAGGGTCAGCGATATTATTAATCTTCTGAAGTTGTTTCCAATAAGATGTTTTGTAAAGATGTTTTGTAAAGATGTTTTTCACTGAATTCGGACAGTGTGTCTCCTTGAACGACACTGTAAATCCACTCTTGCGCTATAACTGAAGGCGTGTTGAGGAGTAGGGTCAACAATACCACTGAAGCAGATTTTTTGTAAAAGTTGAGTATTGTTGTGTCCATGCGAGTACTCCAGAGATTACGTCCATTATTAATCTTAGTCGAGGAACCCTTTTAATGTGGCTCAAGTTATAGGATTAATTCCTCTATTTACTATTTATATCAGCTTTTAGGGTTAGATGCTTTATCCTGTTAAGTATTTATTAAGGAAGGGTTTTAAATAGGTTTGTCGTTTTTATTTTGCACTCTACCTTTCTGAAAAAATTGAATTGCTTTTACTCCTTAATAAGTTTGATTATTCTGAGTTAAATAATATCGTTAGGAATGACTTTAGATGCCTGATAAATCACATCCACTTTCAACCTCAGCCCTAGCTAAGGCGCTCGATAAAACCACTAAGCAGATGTTTACTGAGCTGGAATCACTCGGTTGGATCAAACGTGTAGATGATAGCTGGTTATTAACATCTAAAGGTGAGTTTGAAGGGGGGACCTATCGTGAAAGCACTAAGTTTGGTCGTTATATTATTTGGCCTAGTGATACCGTCAAGCACCGAGCTTTAGTGAGCGTTGATTCTCATCTATTATCTTTTGATTATTTGGCTACTCAACTGTTGTTATCTGATCGCACTATTGTATTACTTTTCCAAGAATTAGGTTGGATTAAGGCGGGTCGAAAGGGCTGGCTGTTAACCGCTTTAGGTGAAGCTGCGGGCGGTTTTCAGCGAGAAAATAGGTCTACAGGTATTCCTTATATCATGTGGCGAGAGGATGTTTTAGACAACAGCATATTAACTGCACGAGTGACCAGCTTCCAACAGGGTTCTGAGGGAAAAAACGATTATCTTTGTTGTGATGGCCATAATGTTACTTGTGAAGCGGAGAGGAAGATTGATAATTGGCTCTATCTGTCCGGCTTGTTGCATGCCTATCGGACAGGTTTGCCGTGCGAGGGAGATTTAGATGCCGATTTTTATCTACCTCAACATCAGCTTTATATTGAGTATTGGGGTAAAGAAACGCCTAAAAGTATGTTGTCAGCAAAGATCGAGAAAAAGGAGAAATTTATTAAAATGGGGGTCGATCTTATTGAATTGAATGACGAAGAGGTGGCAAATCTTGATGAGGCACTTCCTCGAATGTTATTGAAATATAACATAGAGGTATGATGTTCATTCAGGCTTAAGCGATAGCTTTATATTATATTGCTGAGTCTGAGGAAAAAAGCTGATTATTAGCTAGAATATAAGTACTCACAATAGGATATTAAGTGATAGGTCAGTAGCCAATAGAAACTTACTTTTATTACTTAAAGCGCTAAATGATTTATGAGATTACCACTGTTAATATCTGATTTAGGCAAGCGCCTAACATAATAGGAAGTGTTATCTACTTGAAGAACCAGAGCCCTAGAGTAAGAAATAGGTTGGCGATAAAGCTTGCCCAATATACAGTGTTGATGGCGTTTATTATTGGCTTCTTCTTGAGTGCGTTACATGTACTAGAAGACTATAGCACGCAAGGTAGCCGGTTAGATCAAACCGTCATTGATATACTGGATGCGAGTAAGCCTCCGGCTGCGCGCGCGGTCCATACTTTAGATCAGGCGCTTGCCCAAGAAGTTGTTAATGGGCTCATGAAATACCCCTTCATCTCCAAAGTGCAAATTAAAGATGAGTTAGGTGAGGTTTTAGCAGAGCAAGAAGCCACGCAGCAAAAGACTAAAACGCAATGGTTGACGGAAGTTATTTCAGCTAAATATAAAGATTATACTTTAGCACTTAGGGCCCCTGGATTTGCTAGCCTTGAGCCTGGTAGTCTTAAAATTGTTGTGGATCAAGATCTCGCGTTACAGCCCTTTTTTGAACGTGCTTCAACTGTGTTAGTCTCGGGTATCATTCGTAACATTCTCCTAGCGGTATTTTTAATAGCGCTTTTCCACGTATTTTTAACTAAGCCCTTAGCCTTGTTAGCTAAACAATTTGCTGAGTTTAGGTTAGAGGAAAGTGAGGGTAAATATCTTGAAGTACCCGAGCAGCATAAAGGTACTGAGTTAGGCCAACTTAGTGATGTCGGCAATGAGTTTATTCATACAGCGCAAAAACTTCTAAATGATAAAAAGAGTAGTAACTTAGCGCTTAGGCAAAGTGAAAGCCTGTTGAAGCAAGTTATCAATCAAGCTCCCCAGTTGATTGTGGCGCTGAATAGTAAAGGCCAAGTGTTATTTTGTAATCAACAGGTTGCTGAGTTTTATAACGTATCGGTAGAGTCTTTAGTGGGTGTCGCTATATCGGATTTCCACCCGTTTCAAGATGAAGTAGAGCGGATGCATGCTATCCGCCGTAGTGTTGAAGCCAATAATGCGCCGGTTGATATAACTGAGTTTTCTTGGTCTCGCGAAAATAGCGAACAATTACACTTCTCAATTCAGGCCTCTCCATTCGAGTATTTTTCTGAGCCTGCAACGCTGGTTGTGGCGACTGATATAACGAGTCAGAAAGTAGTCCAAGATCATATTAGCCATATAGCTAACCACGATAATTTAACCGGATTACCCAATCGGGTATTACTAAACGACCGACTATCTAGATCAATTTTAAGTTGTGAGCGAAATGGCGTTTATAACGCACTGTTGTTTATTGATTTGGATCATTTTAAAACGATTAACGATTCACTTGGACATGGTATTGGTGATTTGTTACTCAAAGAGGTAGCGGAGATACTCAAAGGACAAGTGCGTGCAAATGATACAGTCGCTCGTTTGGGGGGGGATGAGTTCGTTATTTTGTTGGAGTTTCTTCATGACAACCAAGAACGAATCAAGACTGATGTTCAGATAATCTGCGATAAATTATTAGAAATACTCTCTCAGCCTATAGATATTAAACAGCATAAATTAAGAATAGGGGCGAGTATAGGTGTAGTTATCTTTCCAATCGAAGGGAAAGATATTGATGACTTAATGAGGTTTGCTGATACCGCTATGTATCATGCGAAAGAGAACGGTCGCAACGGTTATGCCTTTTATCATCGTTCCATGTCGTTAGCTGTTGAAAAACAACAGCATATGGAAAATGAGCTTCATCGAGCATTGGAGCAAGAGGAGTTTCGTATTCATTACCAGCCTCTAGTTAATGTTACAGGGGCCATTGTAGGGTTTGAGGCTTTAATTCGTTGGCAGCATCCAGAAAAAGGCTTAATGCCTCCAATCGAGTTTATTCCTAGTCTTGAAACAAGCGGCATGATTGTTCCGGTTAGTAATTGGTTATTAGCAAAATGCAGTCGTCAGATAGAAACGTGGAAAGCTGAGGGTTTTTGGCAGGATGGCTGGTACACCTCAATTAATATTAGCCCTTTACAGTTTTACCAAGCGGATATGGTGATTACCTTACAGCAACTCATTGTAGGTGGTGGGGCTAACCTCTCTGACATCTGTTTAGAAATTACCGAAACGGTTGCAGTCGAAAATATTGAATTTGCAAAGTCGCGCTTACAGAAAATTAGGAAACTTGGTATCACTATCGCGCTAGATGATTTTGGGACAGGCTATTCCTCATTAAGTTACCTTAAAAATCTACCCATCGATATAGTGAAGATAGATCGCTCTTTTATTCAGGAGCTAGATGCTCATAATAATAGCCGATCCATAGTCGAAGCTGTTGCCTCAATCGCTAAAGCCTATAATTTGGTGGTACTTGCTGAGGGTATAGAAACTAAAGAGCAATTAGAGATAGCACATGATATTGGATGTCATGTATTTCAGGGGTTCTATATTGAACGTCCACAGGCAGCGGAGCGACTGCAGAATGAATATCTCTCTAAAGGGGTGTAGGGAGCTTTTGTCTTGTTCGCTTTATCTATAGATTGAACATCTTTATTCAGGTAAAGTTTATACACCTTCCTAGGATATAGCTTAATGGGTTATTCAAACATACTGACAAAGCGTGGACGTGTTATAGCAGCTTTTAGCCTGCTATTTTTTATCGTCTATTGTTCGGCGGGTGTATGTACCAATCTACTAAGTGTTCCTGTTTCAGATGGCGTTGTTGTATCAAACGGTGTTGATCACAGTCAGCATATGTCCATAGACAGTAAGTTTAATGAGCATTGTGGCAATAGTGGTATTAGCTGCGAATGGAGTGTTAATCCTGTTGCTGATCCTATAGATGATGCTACACCTTTATCTAGTTTTTTCTTTCTTTTCGCTTTAGGGGTAACGGCCCTTCTATTTAATTTGCGGTCGGATTTTAGGCAGCGAATTGTCTTCCTGTTTGCGTTTGCTCGACAGCAATTCTTTCAACGAAGTTTCCCACGTCTACATATACAACAGGCTGTTTTCCTTAATTAAATCGCGTCTCGTTTTGATAAACAGTGCTCTTTATTTAGAGCGTTATTTTCATATCGTTTGAGACCGGTTTATGTATATATCTCCTTTTTTATTAATGGCGTTTTTAGCCGTTTTTTCGATCTCCGCTCATGCTGATTTAAGCCTAGAAAAGGCGCTCACTGAAGCTTTAGCCCATGATCATTGGCTTGTGAGTAACCAGTATCAGGAGCAAGCAATTCGTTCTGGTGCTATTGCTAGTGGACAATTACCTGATCCTAAGCTTCGTATAGCACTGGCTAACTTACCGACAGATAGCTTTGATTTTAATCAAGAAAATATGACTCAATTACAATTTGGTGTTTCTCAGCAATTTCCGCGAGGAGATAGCTTAGAGATTAAGCAGCGTCAGTTAAATTTAATGGCAGATCAAAAGCAGTTGGAGCGTTATGAACGAAGGGCTCTGATCAAGAAAAAGGTCGGCCAGTTATGGGTACAACTTCATCAGTATCAAGAACAGATAAAGTTGTTGGTGGATAACCAACATATATTCAATGAGTTGTTGACTATTAGCCAAGCTAATTATCGTAGCGGAAAAATACAAGGTTACGAGTTGCTAGATGCTGAATTGAAACTTACTCAGTTGCAGGATCGTATTGCTAAATTAGAGCAACTTAAAAACCAAACGCACGGTCGCTTATCTGAATGGCTAACGATTCACGGAAGGGTGGGGTCGCTTTCTTCTGAGTTACCTGAAATAAAAATGATACTGACTGACGAACAGTTAAACAGTGAAGATAAAGTCTATCAGGCATTATTGCGACATCCTGTATTACAACGCCTTGAGCAAGGTGTAGATATACAGCAGAAAGCGGTTGATTTAGCGGATGAAGCTTATGAACCAAGTTTTAAAATCGATGCTAATTATGGGTATAGAGATGATATGTCGATGGGCATAGAGAGATCTGACTTTTTTAGTATGGCGGTTACGTTTGATCTACCTATCTTTCCTGAAAAACGGCAAGACGCACATAGAAATGCAGCTATTAACCTGCGTGAAGCAGCAAAAGAGCAACGTTTACTTAATGCGCGTCAAATGAAGTCTACATTTGATTTTGAGCGGGCTAATTTAGCTGGGTTAGAGCAACGTATCATAATTTATAACCGTGGTTTTTTACGTCAATTAAAAGAAAAGCGCATAGCTGCATTAAAGGCCTATGGGGCTTCGACTGCTCGGTTTGCTGATATTTCTGCCGCCGCGATCAGCGAACTGGAAGTTAAACTTCAGAAAGTCGCCTTACTTCATGAGCGAGCATCAACCCTATTTCGCCTCAATTACTTATTGGCGGGGGTCGATCCTGAATTGCGATTATTGTCGCCACGTTACTTGGAGTCAAAGTAATGAAAAAACTTATTTTTATTCTAGCTTCTTTATGTGTGGGATTAGTGATCGGTTATTTAGTAGCGGGTGCTGCATCTGATCAGGGGACGGCCTCGCTTACTGAAAGTAAAGAGGATGAACCGCTGTATTGGGTTGCTCCAATGGATGCGAATTTTAAACGAGATAAGCCCGGCTTATCTCCTATGGGTATGGAGCTAGTGCCCGTTTATGCGGATAACCTTGCGGAAAAAGAGATGCCTGGAACCGTGAGAATTCGGTCGGAGGTGGTTCATAATTTAGGCGTTAAAACGCAAGCCGTTTTATTTAGCCCGTTACAAGAACAGATTAAAGCGGTGGGTTATATAGGGTTCAATCAAGATAAAATGATGGATGTTCATTCACGTATATCCGGTTGGGTTAAGTTTGTAGCTGTAGGCTCTCCGGGTGAGTACGTAGAAGAGGGAACTCTGTTATATAGAGTGTATTCTCCAGAGTTAGTGAATGCCCAAGAGGAATTTATAGCGGCCCTTAAAAGTAATAATCGTTTTTTACTACAGGCGAGTCAAAGTAAGCTTCAGTCACTTGGTGTAGCGCAACGCTTTATTAATGAGTTAAAACAGGCAAAAAAAATCTATCAAGATGTGCCTGTGTATACGCCGCAGTCAGGGTATGTTGGCGAGTTAAATTTGCGTAAAGGGATGTTTATTAATCCCTCTATTAAGCTGATGAATATTGGCTCTTTAGATCAGGTTTGGGTGATAGCCGAAGTATTTGAGAGGCAGGCTCATTTGATAAATCAAGGTGACTTGGTTGAGATGAGTTTAGACTACCTTCCTGCTAAAGCATGGTCAGGGCAGGTTGATTATATTTACCCAGTGCTCGATAAAAATACGCGTACGCTCCAGGTGCGTATACGGTTTGATAACCCTGACTTGCTTTTAAAACCCGATATGTTTGCGAGTGTGACGATTCTATCTCGTCCTACCGAGCCGGTATTAAGCGTTCCATCTTCATCGGTGATTGTAACGGGCACGCAAGAGCGAGTCGTCGTTTCTTTAGGTGAAGGGCGCTATAAATCAGTGGAAGTTAAGGCGGGAGGGCGATTTGTTGATCGAACGGTTATTTTTGAAGGGCTTTACCCTGATGATCGAGTTGTGACTTCAGCGCAGTTCCTTTTGGATTCTGAATCTAGTCTTAGTTCAGATTTTTCACGTATGACTCCGTCATCTATGGAGCCGATTGAATCTGTATGGGTGATGGCAGAGATTCAAAATATAGACCCACAGAAGCGTACGCTTACACTTGCACATAAGGCGATACGTGAATGGGAACAGCCGGCTATGACTATGGAAGTCCCTTTAGCAGAAGAGCTTGATATGAGCCCTTTTAGGGAAGGAGATTCTATTCAGGTACTTCTTAAAGGGGGCAATATGGGCAACCTTAAGCTCATTGATTTTGTTGTGCCTCGTCCGAAAGCACCTAATAGCCCTGTTGGGGGTGCTTTATGATTAAGACGTTGATCTATTGGTCGATTAAAAATAGGTTTTTTGTTTTATTGGCAACATTTATTTTAATTGGTTGGGGAGCCTTTGCGGTTAAAAATACCCCTATAGATGCAATTCCGGATCTATCTGATGTGCAAGTCATTATTAAAACCAATTATCCAGGACAGGCACCTCAAGTTGTTGAGGATCAAGTCACCTACCCTCTGACAACGGCCATGTTGTCGGTTCCTGGTGCTAAAACTGTACGGGGTTTCTCATTTTTTGGTGATTCCTATGTGTATGTGATTTTTGATGAAGATACTGATCTTTATTGGGCTCGTAGTCGAGTTTTGGAATATCTAAGCCAAGTTGCCTCTAAACTGCCTGATAGTGCTAAACCCCAATTGGGGCCTGATGCGACCGGTGTCGGCTGGGTATATCTGTATGCGTTGGTAGACCGTACAGGCCAACATGATTTAGCGGAGCTAAGAAGTCTCCAAGACTGGTTTTTGAAATATGAATTGCAAACAGTCCCAGGAGTGTCTGAAGTCGCACCAATTGGAGGAATGGTTAAACAATATCAAGTTAAAGTAGACCCCAATAAACTACGCGCTTTTGATATTCCTCTCTCTCATATTAATCAAGCCATTAAGCGTGCGAACCAAGAAACTGGCGCATCAGTTATCGAAATGGCTGAAGCTGAATATATGGTACGTGCAACTGGTTACTTAGATGGTATAGATGCGATTAAAACTATACCACTGGGAGCAACCGTTAATGGCACACCAATCTTGCTTAAAGATTTAGCTGATGTAGAGATAGGTCCGCAGATGAGGCGAGGCATAGCTGAGTTAGATGGTGAGGGTGAAGCTGTTGGCGGTGTGGTTGTTATGCGTTTTGGCGAAAATGCACAAACAACCATAACAAGCGTAAAAGAGAAACTTGAAGAACTTAAACGTAGTCTCCCTGCAGGCGTAGAGGTTGTGACAGTTTATGACCGATCGGGTTTGATCGAGAGAGCTGTAGACAACCTTTTCGAGAAGCTAATTGAAGAGTTTATTGTTGTGATTGTGGTTTGTGCAATCTTCCTTTTCCATTTTCGTTCCTCTTTAGTAGTGATTATTAGTCTACCTGTAGGCATTTTAGTAGCGTTTATTGTGATGTTTTACCAAGGAATCAACGCCAATATTATGTCGTTGGGTGGGATAGCTATAGCGATTGGAGCCATGGTTGATGGTGCGATTGTGATGATAGAAAATGTCCATAAACATATCGAACGCACCCCCTTGACGAAAGAGAACCGTTGGCGAGTGATTGGTGATGCCTCAGCAGAAGTGGGGCCTGCCCTTTTCTTTAGTCTGTTAATTATCACCATGAGCTTTTTACCCGTGTTTACCTTAGAGGCTCAAGAGGGACGTATGTTCTCGCCTCTTGCATACACTAAAACTTATGCGATGGCCGCTGCCGCTGGTTTAGCTGTTACATTAATACCTGTGTTAATGGGCTACTGTATTCGCGGCAATGTGTTACCTGAGCATAAGAATCCCATAAACCGCTTATTGTTAGCTATATATCTTCCTGTCATTCGCGCTGTACTTACATGGCCGAAAGTGACCGTTGCTTGTTCTATATTGGTAACGGCTTTAGGGTTTTGGCCGTTAGATAAAATTGGTAGTGAGTTTATTCCTCCTTTGGATGAGGGAGACTTAATGTATATGCCAACAACCTATCCCGGAATTTCTATTGGTAAGGCTCGGGAGTTGCTCCAGCAAACTGATAAATTAATTTCAACTGTGCCAGAAGTTGAGAGGGTATTTGGGAAAATGGGCAGGGCAGAAACCGCAACAGATCCTGCACCTTTAACGATGATAGAAACCTTTATTACGCTTAAGCCAAAGGAGCAGTGGCGAGAGGGAATGACAACTAAAAAACTTACTAAAGAGTTGGATGATTTAGTTAAGTTACCGGGCCTGACTAATGCGTGGGTCATGCCCATTAAAACTCGTATAGACATGTTAGCCACAGGTATTAAAACCCCGGTGGGTTTGAAGGTTTCAGGGCCAGATCTGAAAGTTATCCAATCGATAGGGGTGCAGTTAGAAAAGGTACTTGTCGAGCTTGAAGGTACAGCATCTGTTTATTCTGAACGAGTCGCTGGTGGTCGTTATATAAAAGTAGATATTCAACGAGATAAAGCTGCTCGCTATGGGCTTAATATTGCAGATGTACAAGCTGTAATTACGAGTGCTATAGGAGGAACTAATGTCTCCCAATCTGTTGAAGGTTTAGAGCGATATCCTATTAATGTACGTTATTTGCAGGATTACCGTAACTCAATTGAAGGACTAAAGTTGCTACCACTCATTACCAGTAAAGGGGCGCGTATTGCTTTAGCTGATGTGGCAAATATCTTTATTGAAGATGGGCCGCCTGGGATTAAAAGTGAGAACGCGCGTCCCAATGGATGGACTTATGTCGATATAGAGGGCAGAGACTTAGGTAGTTATGTTGATGAGGCTAAAAGGGTGGTTGCCGATAAAGTAACGCTTCCTCCGGGGTACGCTATTAATTGGTCTGGTCAGTACGAGTACTTAATTCGAGCTAAAGAGCGGCTGAGCTATGTGGTACCACTGACATTAGCAATTATTGTCATTCTGCTTTACCTGAGCTTCCGTCGGTTTTCTGAAGTGGTCATGATTATGGGTACGCTGCCATTGGCGTTAATTGGTGGTATTTGGATGTTATATCTGAATCAATTTAATTTCTCTGTTGCCGTGGGAGTTGGGTTTATTGCATTGGCAGGCGTGTCGGTTGAAATCGGTGTCATTATGTTGGTTTATCTAAACCAAGCCTATGAAGAGAGCCTTAAAAGTGGTCGTGATAGGTTTACCTTGGAAAAGCTTCGTAGCGCTGTTGTAAATGGTGCGGGCATGCGTGTACGTCCTGTAATGATGACTGTTGCAGCTGTTATCGCAGGTCTATTACCTATTATGTATGGGGAAGGTGCGGGTTCTGAAATTATGCAACGCATCGCGGCGCCAATGATAGGTGGGATGGTGAGTGCAGTGATACTGACCTTAGTGCTTTTACCTGCGGTTTATTACTTATGGCGAAAGCGGCAGCATAAGCTCTAACTTTTATAGTTAACCATATGATTTTAAAAAGCCTGAATAAAGCGGTAAAAGTTAGGTCAATGTGCTTTAAGCTTTTACCGCTTTTTAGCTATAGAGCCTCTTATCAGTCTTTCTAGATAAAGGTCTTTAGTTAAAAATCTGAGTCCATTATTTTAGCCATACGTGTACTCAAAAGATTGCCAAATAATTTGGCGGCCGGTCCGGCATAATCGCCTGCGGAGTAGATTAGGTTTAATTGCACGTCTCTTTTATTCCCTATTTCTAAATTTAGCGGCTTGAGTTGTCCTTCTTTGATTTCTTGTTGTATTTTTAGTGTTGGGAACCAAGCATAGCCTAAGCCTTTGCAGGCGGCATCGATCGATGTACGTATATGGCCTACTGTTAATCGGTGCTGTGCACCTAACCATCCTGAATCTAAATCTCTACTGCCCGAATCTTTTATCACCAGCTGCCTGTATAGACGGAGATCTTGATAGTTCAAAGGTCTATTGAGTTGATGTAAAGGGTGAGATGGGCTTGCTACCAGGTGGAAGCTAACCAGTAAAAGAGGGTCACCTAAAAAGCCTGGCGGAATACGACTTCCAATAACAAGATCGGCGTGTTTTTTTAAAAGCGCTTCGTCGGTTCCGCTAAGAACGGTCTCCATAAGTTTGATACGAGTTAAAGGTCGTTCTTTGATAAATTCTTCAATAACGTCCAACATGATCCATTCAGGGAATAGGGCGTCCATAGCAATACGTAATTCGGGCTCCCAGCCTTCGGCAAATTGATGGGCTTGAGTTTCCATCTGATTGGCTTCTTCTAGTAACCCCTTGGCCCGTTGATATAAGGCTTTTCCTGCGGGCGTAAGGATCGCTTTACGGCCCGCTATTGCAAAGGCCCTTACATTTAGGCTGTTTTCTAATTTTTGAATCGCATAGCTTACCGTTGATTGGCTTTTATTCATTGCTTCGGCCGCTGCAGCATAGCCGCCCTTATCTACAACCGAGATCAGCGTTTGCCATTGTTCTAAGGTTACGGTTGGCATAGTTGCTCCTTTTATCGAATGAAACTACATTTAACTACAGTGTATCTAAAAATTAGATCATATTAAGCTATTTTTCGCTATTTATAATCGTCTTTATAAATATAAGAATGTGCATATCAACTTAACTACGCATTAAATGCGATGAATAGAGGGAGCCTGTTATGGCCACATTACTTCATATTAAAACCAGTATTTTTGGCGACGAAGGAAAATCAAGCCAGCTTGCTGCTAAGTTTATTGAGCAGTGGAAGCAAACGAATAAGGATGGCGCTGTAGTTGTTAGGGATCTGATCGTAGAAGATTTACCCCATTTAGATAGTTTTGTTATTGGCGCGTTAATGACGCCAGAAGAAGAGCGTTCCGCGGCTCAGCAAGCCTTAGTCGATCGTTCAGATGAGTTTATTCGTGAAATTAGAGCGGCAGATAAAATAATTATCGGTGTACCTATGTATAACTTTTCTATACCGACGCAGATGAAAGCTTATTTTGACCTTTTAGCTAGAGCAGGCGTTACTTTTAAGTATACGGAGAATGGCCCTGTAGGTTTGATTGAGGATAAACCTGTTTATCTGTTTGCTACACGTGGTGGCCTTTACAAAGATAACGGCATTGATTTTCAAATACCTTTTGTTAAGCAGTTTTTAGGTTTTATCGGCCTAGAGAGTGTAGAGGTTATTTTTGCTGAGGGACTAAATATGGGTGAGGTTGCTGGTAAGTCTTTAGCTCAGGCTGAAAAACAGATTGTAGAGATTGTCTAATATAAGTTGAGTGAGGAGGAGATCTAATGGGATTATTGGTTGAAGGTCAATGGCGTGATCAATGGTATGACACGTCGCGTAGTAAAGGTGAATTCATTCGTTCAGCTTCACAATTCAGGCACGTAATTACCGCTGATGAGGGTGCTAATTTTAAGGCTGAGGCGGGTCGCTATCACCTTTATGTTTCTTTGGCTTGTCCTTGGGCGCACCGCACGTTGATTATGCGTCAATTGAAAGGGTTACAGCATCTCATTAGTGTGGATGTTGTGGATCCCCTTATGCATGAGAGTGGTTGGACTTTTGATAAGCGTTTTCCTAATAGTACAGGAGATAGCCTGTTTGCTTATGAGTATCTTTATCAGCTTTATACCCATACAGATCCAAATTATAGCGGCAGGGTGACGGTACCCATTTTGTGGGATAAAAAGCAGGAGGTGATCGTTAACAATGAGTCCGCAGATATTATTCGTATTTTTAACTCCGCCTTTGATCATTTAGGTGCAGTTACAGGTGATTACTTTCCTGAAACCCTACAGGAACCTATTGATTCTATTAATGATTTTATCTATGAATTCGTTAATAACGGTGTTTATCGGGCGGGGTTTGCAACTTCACAATCTGCCTATGACAGTGCGGTAAAGCAATTATTTAATGCGTTAGATCAGCTCGAAGAGCAGCTGAGTAGTCGGCGTTATTTAGTGGGTAACCAATTAACTGAAGCGGATATACGGTTATTTACTACTTTGATTAGATTTGATCCTGTTTATGTAACGCATTTTAAGTGTGATTTAAAACGGATTGCCGATTATCCCTCGCTTTCAGGTTATTTACGGGATATCTATCAGCTTGAAGGGATCGCAGAGACAGTTGATCTGGAGCATATTCGTCATCACTACTATCGTAGTCATAAGACGATTAATCCGACTGGGGTTATTTCTATAGGACCAGAGTTCAATCTTGATTTACCCCATGGGAGGGCGTCTTTATGATCAGCCGTGACACTAAGCGAGAAATTAATCGAGTTATTCCTGCGGTGGATAGTCGAGATGGAGCAGGAGTCCTGTTAAAGCGTAGTATTGGGCGTAATCCGTCGGCCCGTTTAGATCCGTTTTTGATGCTGGATGCGTTTTCAACCGATAACCCTGATGACTATATGGCCGGTTTTCCTCCCCATCCTCATCGAGGTTTTGAAACAGTGACCTATATGCTCAATGGGCATATGATTCATAAAGATCATTTAGGTAATGAAGGGGAGCTTCGATCCGGTGGTGTCCAATGGATGACGGCAGGCAAAGGGGTTATTCATGAGGAGCGCCCTGTAGCGATTGAGGGGTTAATGCGAGGTTTTCAATTATGGATAAACCTGCCAGCTAAGGACAAAATGAAACCGGCTGCCTACCAACATATTGAACCTGAGGATATTCCTCAAATTGAGCTAATAGGTGGCGTACTCAAGTTAATAGCGGGTAGTTTGACCTTGGGTGACATCACCTATCAAGGCCCCATTTGCGTAGAGGAGACCCAGCCCTTATATGTGGATCTGCAATTGCAGCCGGGTACGACCGTTGAGCTGCCCATACCGCCTAGCCATAATACGTTTATTTATCTGTTTGAAGGTAAAGCAACAGTGGAAGGGCAACCTTTGTTAATTGATGCCGCGAATCGGCTATCGAGCGGATCAACGGTATCGATTACTGCACCTGAGAATGATGTTGATAACGCTATTACTCGATTGCTGCTACTGGGGGGTAAGCCTATAGGTGAGCCCGTTGCACAGTATGGTCCGTTTGTAATGAATACTATGGAAGAGGTTGAACAGGCGATTGCTGATTATCGTGCAGATCGTTTGGTTGATTAAAGGAGGTCATAATGAAAGGATTATCGGTAAAAATACCATCAACTCCTAATGCAAATAGTCGATCAGCTTGTTCAGGATCATTACAGGTATAGCAGTATAAATCATAGCCTGAGGCCTTCACGTCTTGAATGTCTGCTTGGGTCATAGCGTTGCAATCGCAGTGTATGCTACAAGCTTGAATTGCAGCTGCTTGTAGATGCCATCGTTCAGGAAGGTAATCGTATAGTAATCCAATATTCGCCTGAGCGTCTAAGGCGCGATAAGCACTAAGTGCTTGATGGTCAAAGCTGCTGATAATTAACTTATCTGGATCGTGCCAATACACAGATATCATTTGAAAGGCTGCGGCGGCGGTTAGTTCAGATTCACCCTCACGGGGTTTTAGTTCTAAATTTAGCCCTAAGTTTAATGCTTGGCAGAGTAAGAGGGCATCGGATAGCAGTGGTAGTTTTTCGTTGTGCCATTCCTGACTAAACCAACTTCCGGCATCTATTTGAAGTAGATCATTGAGCGTCGAGCGCGATAATGAACCGCTGTAGTTTGTACAGCGATCAAATTCATGGTCATGGGAAAGTACGGGGGTGCTGTCACCGAGAAGAGATAGATCAAGTTCTACCCATTTAAGACCACAAGCTGAGGCTTTTCGAATACCCGCTAAAGTGTTTTCTGGTGCGAGAGCCGCGGCACCTCGATGGCCGATAATGCGGTCTGCTATCACGGAACTTGCATTCCGCGTTTCACAAATTCGATATCGTTCATGCGTTCCATCCATGCATTAACAAAGGGGAATTGTTCAGGATCGACAGCTTGCCATTCATAGCGCATAGCCCAAGGGTAGATAGCAAAGTCGGCTATAGATAAGTCATCGCCGATAATGAATGATTTATTTTCGAGCTGCGTATTTAAAACGCGCCATAATCGTTGAGCTTCTGCATTGAAGCGCTGTTTCGCGTAGGGGACATCTTCTTTAGCAAATTTATTGAAATGGTGTGCCTGCCCGAGGAATGGACCAAAGCCGCCCATCTGCCACATCAACCACTGCAGACATTCCAGCCGAGCTATAGGATCTGTAGGGATAAACTCATCGTTTTTTTCTGCTAAGTAGATGAGTATAGCCCCACTTTCGAAAAGTTCGACTGTTTCCCCATTAGGCCCTTCGAGGTCAACAATGGCGGGTATCTTATTGTTGGGGCTAATTTTTATAAAAGAGGCTTCAAACTGGTCGTTCTCTAAAATATTAACCGGATGAACTCTATAAGGTAGTCGCAATGCTTCAAGCATAATTGAAATTTTGCGGCCGTTAGGGGTTCCCCACGTATACAGGTCAATCATTCGAACTCCTTAAAGCGATATAAAATGATTATAGATCGCAATCAGTTCTTCTTCTGTGAATGTCACTATAACTAACTGTTGTCCTGGTGTAATGAGGTTGGGGTTATCCCCTAGAATTCCTTTTTCGTAATTATAGATATAAGTTTGGTCTACTTTATTTTTAAGTATTTGGCCCAAAAAAGAACTACGCTTATTGTCTAATTTCTCATCGGCGTCTTTTGGAATATCAACGGTGACTGTTTTGTCGAGGCCAGGCAACACAAGTCCACGTGTAAATGTGCTCATCAATCCATGTTGAATAATTCCCCATAGCCCTTCGATATCGGCTTCATTTACCGCATGAATAAAATAAATATTGTTAGCTGCTTGGTCAGGGTTATCGAGTAACTCTTGTAATTTTATCTGATTTTCTAAAGAGAGCTCAGCGATTGGATCATTGCTATTGGGTTGAGCGGTTGAACCGGCGGTTTTAATAATATTTATATGGCTAGAAACGGCAAAGGTTGCAGTTCCACCTTCAGTAATGGCATCCGGGTTTGCTGGCGCATTTTCTTCTGGCGTTGTATCGAGTCGCTCGACTTTCTTCTTCGGTAGCGTAAGGAGCTGGTCGGATGTAACAAAGTTATCCGCTGTACCAATATCTATGGGCTGTTCAGCGCCTTGAGTTAAGGTATTAATATGTTTTTTTGCATTTGGGTTGGAGTCTTCATGCTGCTCGGTAGATAAAGGTGAGGAAGTCTTTGATTCTTTTTCTTCTAAGAATAGATAAGCCGCCGCGCACAATGCAGCAATAACAATGATTATAAAAAAGCGTTGCATTCTATCTTCCTCTAACAAATTTATTAATACGATGTTCCATAATGTAGCCCTATGTTAGCAATATTAAAATAGTTAAAAATATAGTTAGTGGTATGTTTTGTTTCTCCTTACAGTCATTTTTTGTAATAAATTCAATACTTTTTCCTTTATAAGACTACTCAAAATACTATTTTTTAAATACAATTGATAATTATTATCATTATTGTTTAAGGTTTTTTCTTGTGAGTTATTATAGTCCTTCGGTCGATAGGTTAGAGTTACTTGAGTTAGTAGATAGACAGCGATTTGGTGTTGAGTATCAACCGATTATAGATACCTGTAGTGGTGCAGTTATAGGTTATGAGGCTTTAGCACGTTTCTTTAATCATCAGGGAGATTTGGTTGCTCCTCTGTATATATTTCAGTTATTACATGACAGCCCGCTGATGCTGGCCCAAGTTGAGTTACAGTTAAAACGGTTACAGATTAGATTTCGTCCTAAAAATAGCACACTTTTTCTTAATCTTGATCCCCATGCTTTTTCTGTATTTGGGCCGGCCGAGAGCGAGAATGTTATGGCTAAAATGTTGACTGATAATCAAGATTTAGTAATAGAGCTAATTGAAAATACCGATCTGAATGATGCACATATTAGTAATGAAGTAGCCACGTTTATGCATCACAAGGGTGTTGCTATCGCACTGGATGATGTGGGTGCTCCTGGCACAATGGTCTCTTTGAATATTTTGAGTAATGTGGATTTTATTAAATTTGACCGACATTGGATCAGTGATGATAGTTGTCAAAGTAAGAGTATGAAGCAGTTGTTTAAAAGTCTTATTGGATACGCCCAGTTAAGTGGTAAAAAAACTATATTGGAAGGTGTGGAATCTGCGGAGGATCTAGCCTACGCGGCTAAAATTGGTGTTGATTATGTGCAAGGATTTTTTTACAAAGAGCTGTTTATAAGTGAACATTGTGGAAATAAAGGTATGTTATAGTTCCCGCAAGGTGTGAGACTTAGGCGAGCGCCTGAGTACGCAAACTACCTAAACTCCGCTATCTTTAATGTTTAATAATCTCGCGTGTTGATGGATATGATTGAGAAAATTGAAGATATTTTAAGATTCTGGTTTGGCACAGTGGAAAACGGTTTTCCAGTGAATGATCGCAGTAAATTATGGTGGTCAGGCGATGCAGAAAATGACCGCTTAGTTTCTGAGCTTTTTGGTCATCGTGTTCATCAAGCATTACGTGGTGAGTTGGATGAATGGGCAAGTTCACCGCGAGGTCGACTTGCCTTAATTATTTTATTGGATCAGTTTACGCGTACTATATTTAGGGGTTCTGAAGATGCCTTTTCTGGTGATGCTAAGGCATTAGCCCTATGTATAGAGGGGCGTAAGCTGGGGCATGATCAAGCATTAGAAATTGTTGAAAAAGCGTTTTTCTATATGCCATTTGAGCATGCCGAGCAGTTGGATCTCCAGCAGCTAAGTATTGAATGCTTTGAGCAGATGCTATTTGAAGTCTCAGGGGTCAATAAGATCTATATGGAAAATTGGTTGGATTTTGCCCATCAGCATTATGACCAGATCAATCGTTTTGGTCGTTTTCCCCATCGTAATGAAGTACTGGGTCGCAGCTCTACACCTGAAGAGTTGGCCTTTTTACTACAGACTAAGAATCGCTGGGGACAATGATTACTATGCTTAGAATAAATTGTCTTGTTTTTTGACGGGTTGCCAAGGACTAAACAGACAGCTTCCTGGGCGTCGTTGTTCTAATTGATTAACAAAATATGCTGCGAGCTCAGGGGCCTCAGCATTATCCGGCGTGTGAAAAAAGAAAAAAGGAGTTTTGCCCTCATCCATCCAGTGTATGGCTTTATTGACCC
Source organism: Neptuniibacter marinus (assembly GCF_965223595.1). Classification (NCBI taxonomy): domain Bacteria; kingdom Pseudomonadati; phylum Pseudomonadota; class Gammaproteobacteria; order Oceanospirillales; family Oceanospirillaceae; genus Neptuniibacter; species Neptuniibacter marinus. The sequence continues at coordinate 1,084,621 of NZ_OZ245004.1, forward strand.
AGGGCGTTAAATAGTCCGTACCTAGCTCCCAGTCTAAGGGGGTAATAAAGCGAACCATGGGATGTTTTGAAGTCGCTATGGCGTGAACGGGGAGTTTCGGTTTATGCATTTTTGCTTTTAAGCTAATGGGATCGTCTGATGGGTCATTAAAGAGTGCACGGGTGTCAAAGCTAATACGGCTAACATTATGCTTTGCTAATAGTTGATTAAACTCCCTTTCCGTCTCTTGTTTATCAAAGAAGCAGAGGTTTCGAACCTCTACACCGTAATTAAACCCTTTTGGTAGATTAAGTAAAAAATCGGATAAAGTCGGAAGATGATCGCCATCAAACGAAGAGGGGAGTTGTATACATAAGAGTCCGAGCTGCTCTTGCAGTGGCTGTAGGCGATTCAGAAAGGCGCTGGTCTCTTTTGTCGTTGATCTAAGATGATTTCGGTGAGTGACCTGTTGTGGGAATTTAAAGCAAAAACGAAAAGTCGGGTCTGACTCTTCAGTCCATATCTTTACAGTGTCAGCCTTAGGTAGCCCATAAAATGTGCTATTACCTTCCACGCTGCTAAAGTGGCGAGAGTAGGCTTTTAAAATATGTTCGTTTTGACTGCGTTGTAGAATGTTCTCCTGCCAAGCCGCATGTTGCCACTGCGTGAGACCGATATAACAACGTTGTTCACTTACTTGATGAGACACAGTTTTACGCAGGTTTAGTTAATGAAATGTACTTATAGTTACTGTACTTTAACATGCTAACATACAGATTATATTTAATTTTAAGTGGATGTTTAGAGAGTTATTAAATGGATTTCGCATCACTTGTTGGAATTGTTTCCGGCTTAGCTTTGATTGTCTCCGCCATCATAATGGGTGGCAGTGCCGATGTTTTTGTCAATGTACCAGGAATGATGATTGTTGCTGGTGGCACCATCGCTGCCACATTATTAACTGTACAGTTTAAAGACGTGACAAACGCATTTAAGGGGGCTTTTATCGTTTTTACCCAAGACAAAACGAACCAACAGGAGATGATCGATACCATGTTGGAGTTGAGTCGAATTAGTCATCGTCACGGTCTGATGAAAGTAGGTGATGTTGAAAGTTCTTCACCGGTTTTAAAACGTGCATGTATGCTCTTGGCTGAGGCCGCATCGGAGCAAATCATTCGCAATACTATTCAAAATGAGATCGATTCTCTTATTGCTCGGCACTATGCAACACAAGATGTGTTTCGAAAAATGGCGGCTTATGCGCCAGCGTTTGGAATGTTAGGAACATTAATTGGGCTTATTCAGATGCTAAGTGAGTTAGATAACCCTGACACTATTGGTCCTGCGATGGCGGTTGCGCTGTTAACCACTTTTTATGGGTCGTTATTAGCAACAATGGTTTTTTTACCTATCGCTGGTAAGTTGAAATCAAGAACCTTACTTGAGGTGACAAACCTTGAAATTATTCGTGAGGGGTGTATCAGCATTTTAACAAATGACCACTATATGCATGTGTATGAGCAGTTGTCGTCATATATTCCAGCTGCCAAGCGGAAAAAGTTAAGGCAAGGTAAAAGTAAGACTGCAGAAAAATAAGGGAGTATAAATTATGGATTCTAAAACGACCCTTATAGAGGAAAATGAAACAGCTGATTGGCTTTATACTTTTGCTGATTTAATGACTTTGCTGTTGGTTTTCTTTGTGCTGCTTTTTTCTCTTTCAAACATTGAAATTGAGCGTTTTCAAATTGCTTCTCGTTCATTAAATGAAGCATTTCAGGGTGAGTCTGGTGCAAATAGTATTATCGAGTTTCCCCATGAAGCTCCAGTAAAACCAGAAATTCCTGATGAGATTGAAGAGCGCTTACCTACGTCTCGTTTGTCTGAGGAGGAAGAGGACAAACCTATGGAGAATGAAGCAGAAAATCTTAATTCTTCACTGCAGAGTTTAAATGATGATCTCGCCGAGCAGTTAAAGATAGATGTTTTAAATGAAGCGGTTGAAGTCGGTTCTCCTAAAGATGGCAAGGTGATTATTAAGGTTAGCGGGGACCTGTTGTTTCCCTCAGGTTCTGCGGAGTTTAATCCAGAAATGATGTCCGTGCTTGATTCCATAGTGTTGACGCTTAAGAAAAATGCAGAGATTAAATTAAGTATTCATGGGCATACAGACAATGTACCTATAGAGACTGCTAGGTTTCCTTCGAATTGGGATCTTTCAGCCATTAGGGCAACTAACGTATTGAGGTATCTGGTTAGGGGTGGGCTTGAAGTCGAGCGTGTCTCGGCTACAGGTTATGGCGATTCTAAACCACTTTTGCCAAACGATAGTGTTGAAAATAGAGCGCAAAATAGACGTTTGGAATTTGTATTAGAGAGACAGGCAGAATGAAGATCCCTATAGAACTTGAATTAAGTGATGATGAAAATAGGCGTAATGCCTATAGAGCGCCTGTTGATGATAAAGTATCAATGACGATTGATGACAAGCCTGTCACGCTGTTAGATATTTCAGAAACAGGTGTGGCCTTTGAAACAACTGATCATCTATCAGGGAAGATTGAAAAAGCAGTTATTCTATTTACTTTAGATAAAAGCTATCGCCTTAAACCAGCTTTAAATGTTTCTTTCTGTGGCGCGGGGCGCTGTGGTGCTCAGTTTGATGGCCTCTCTGAAAAGGCACGTTTGGTTTTATCTGAGTTAATAATAGATATTCAAAAAACACGTATCCGGCAGGCAGCAGAAGATAAATTTCAAGTAATTGATAAAGAGTAATTTAGTTAATCGTTGAAAATATTAAAAAAAGCTTGAGGTTTTTGGAGTGGGTCTGTACTATTCGCACCACGTTGATGCGGGGTGGAGCAGCTTGGTAGCTCGTCGGGCTCATAACCCGAAGGTCGTTGGTTCAAATCCAGCCCCCGCTACCAGATTAGAGAAAGCCGATTTAGTTAATTCTAAGTCGGCTTTTTTTCGTTTTGGTATTATGATTTTTAAAAGATGTAGCTGGTAGCTCGTCGGGCTCAGCTCATGTAAGACCAGGCGAAGGTCGTTGGTTCAAGTCCAGTCCCCGCTACCAATTCTATCTATGTGGGCTTCGGCCCCATTGATAGCTTTATTATCATTCGATGCGTTCAAGCATAGTTTGTCCAAGATTTTCATATCTTTCGTCTCCAAAGACATATTCAAGATTCCAGCTAAATCACCGTACAGATCAACACGAAGACCTTTCTCGCCTTCTTCTGGCGTTAGCACCACTTTGTCGATAAGCCCCCTTAAATGCTGTGATGCCTCGGCGCGCGCGCCATCCGCATTCAATGATGCCTTTAAGTCTTTAATGGCTTGGTGGTAACGTGAAGCCATGGCCGGATGAATCAGAGGTTTGAGTGCAGGTTGCACCGTCAGAGCTTGTTCCGCTTTCTCAATGCGCTCTGAAACGCTTTCCAGATCATCCTTGACCATACTGGCGGGAATACCATCTTTGATGGCCTGTATCAGGCGCTCACGCTCTTTAAGAAGGCTGTCACGTTGAGATTCAAGTGATTTACGCTGCGCATTGGCCTGCGCATGCAAGGTGCTCAAATGCTTGGTGTATTCCTTACAGAACACATTGACCAGCTCTTCACGCATGAGGTGGCCTTGCAACCCATCCAAAACATATCCCTCAAGCGTTTCTCGTTTGATGGTGCGGCGGTTGTCACAAACGCTATCCCCTTTGTTCTTGGCCGCAGAGCAACCATACTGGGTAGAGTTGATTTTGGAATACCCGCCACCACAAACGCCACACTTGGTCAGTCCTGATAGCAGATATTGGGGGCGATTCGTTTGCCAAAGCGCGGTAGATTTACGATCCAGTGTTTTCTGGCGCGCCTTAACCGCTTCCCATAGCTCAGAATCAACGATGCGTTGCTCTGGCACATCCTGAATAATCCATTCAGACGGATCATTCTGGCGCGTTACACGCTTTCCTGTGACAGGGTCTTTGATAAAGCGTTGTCTATTCCAGATCAGGCGACCGATATACAGTTCGTTATTCAGAATGCCCGTACCGCGCTTGCGGTTGCCATTTATGGTGGATTGCCCCCAGCTTTTGCCAGATGGGCATGGTATGTTTTCCTCGTTGAGCTGAGCAGCAATAGCTTTGGGCGATTTGTTCTCAAGGCCATATTCTCGGAAGATGCGGCGGATAATATCGGCCTGCGCTTCATCAATCTCACGATCCCCTTTGATGGCTTCACCATTGGCGTCGAACTGTTTTACTACCTGATAGCCATAGGCCAGACCGCCACCTGATTTGCCTTTCTCTACACGGCCACGGAGCCCTCGGCGGGTCTTGTCGGCCAAGTCTTTCAGGAACATCGCGTTCATAGTGCCTTTCAGGCCTATGTGAAGCGTGGATATTTCGCCTTCTGAAAGGGTGATGATTTTAACGCCAGTAAACTCCATGCGTTTAAAAATGCCTGCGATATCTTCCTGATCACGAGAGAGGCGATCCAAGGCTTCAGCAATGAGTATGTCAAATTCGCCATTCATTGCGGCGCTGAGTAGAGATTGAATGCCAGGGCGCATGAGTGATGCCCCAGAAATTTCTGCATCCGTATAACAATTGCCAAGCTTCCAGCCTTCAGCGCTTGCTTTGTCACTGCACAGGCGAATTTGATCTTCAATGGATGCGTCACTTTGAAGGTCAGAGCTATATCGGGCATATATGCAAGCACGTTGCGTCATATTCCTATCCACCATCTTCTATATCGGGATTGCTAAGCGCGCTACGGTAAAATTCGTAATCTTCTTCGGCGGCGCGTCTTGCGAGAAACTTCACGAGAGCGGTTATCGCTTCATCGTCAGAACCCCGATTATGACTCGCTTTCAGCGGAGTCTTCAAACAAATCCGAGCCTCATTTGACTCATTTTTATTCTGTTTTATGAGGGGGTTATCCATATATCCCCCCATAAAAAAGCAGTGAAAGCGAATAACTGCTCTCACTGCCGTATTCTTTGCGCCAGCCGCGTATATCTGAGAGATGGCACGTTCTGGGTGCGGAACATGCACATACACCCACCTGACCACAAAAAAAGAGAGTTGCATGGAACGCTCTGGCGTCCCGACAATCTCTCATACTTACAATGATACGCCTGAAATCGTTAATAAATCGTAAACAGGCACCTTGTAAACCGCATGTTTCCGCCGTTTTTTCACTTTCTGCTTTTATGGGCAATAAATTAATCATATCCATTACCCTGCCCTTGATGATTTTTTAAGAAGGTAAAAGCAAGCTATGATTGATGCGATCCACCATTCGATATGATCAATTGAGAACTGATTTAATATGCCTGCTAAAGCGAAAAGAAATAGCGTCTGCGAAGCAAATTTCAATAAAGCCGTATTTGTTTGCTTATGTGCCTGTGTTGAGAGGCCGCGACTAAGAATTGGCGGTGTTTGTTTCGCCTGAAGCATGCGTCCCCAGATATAAACGCGATACCACGACTTTGCCGCCAAAATTAATAACAGCCATGGCGTTGCCCAATGAAAAACAAACATAAATGGCGCGTAATCATAAGGGGGAATTTTTTCGTTCAAGCCTACCCATACGCTCCATGCACATACGCCCATGACAATCATTGAAATCCACGCTCTAAATATCATGCGCTCACCCTCCATCAAATATCGAAGAGAGGGGCGCTGCAATGTTGAGCCCCTGTTTGGTGAAATTAACAGGTCTGCTTATTGGATCATCAGCAAAGTTTGGATGAATGTCATAAATGGGTGAACCATTTTTATTTCTATATCTCTGATCCAAAAAGTAAGCAGTCTTGAAGCAGGCGATTGGATTGGCGTGAGATAAGATAAGAATCTGAGCAACAGGGCTCATCGTCATGACTTCGTCAGGAGTAATAAGCGAGCGAGATGTGAGCGCATCATCTCGGCTTAAAAAACTGGGATCACTAAACAGGCGAGCCCGCATCTCAGCGCTGTACTCGCTCAACGATTCAATCGTTGTTATGCCGCACAGCCTTGATGTGTATTCAGAGGTCATCAAATCACGGGTGCCGAAGATCTGAACAACGCCGCTATTGGCGATGAAAGTTTGCCACCTCTCGCCATAAAGCGAGACGAGCTGATTTAAGTCCTGCACGATCATATGAAGCTGCATGCCATATCCGGCCATTAACCCAAAAGCAGTTTCAATGACCTCCATGCGCCCCAAGGCAGCGGCTTCTTCCATCAGGAAGTAGACGGGCGGGTTGGGTTTGGTCTTAAAGCGGGTTACTGAAGTAATGGCAGAACTCAGCAACATGCGCAAAAAACGGTTATAAGTGAATAATCGCCCCGCAGGCAAAACGACAAAAATATCTGTTTTGCCATTTTCCAGCTCTTCAAAGGTGAAATCTGATTCCGATAAGGTGCGCTGTATTTTCGGACTTTCTAAAAAATGCGTATTTTGTTGCGCTGTTGATAAGATGCTGGAAAATTCCTTCGAGGCTTTATTGAGAATACGCGCGGCTGAAGCGCGAACATATTCGTTGGAGCTTTGCATCATGCCGGGCTTTATTAAGACGGCATTGCCACCTTCGTCTTCAGCATACTCTCCGCCCACGATTTTTTTAAAGTCATCGGAAGATAGGCTTAACAATCTTCTCACTTGCGGAATGTCGCGGGAGCGTTTGGTGGTCGGCATTAGCACTAGAGGCGTGGCCGCAACATAGAGGATTAGCCCCATAACGAGCGCGCGAGCTTCATCCGTCCAAAACGGGTCTTTTCCGCCTCGGTCAGTGACAAGGCTATCGGCTATGGTCATGGCATCCTCAACAAAGTCATCATTGTCAGGATCAAGCCAATCCAAAATGTTAAACCTTGATTGAGGCATGCCGAGCTTTGAGCAAGCTAAATCCCATGGATCGATAATGATGACTTTATGGCCAAGTACATCCCGCCGATATCGCGCAGCAATTAAAGACAGCTCACCATCTTTCACATCAAGCGCAACCAGCGAACCACGATGCTCCAAGCATCGTGGCATACTTGCGGTTAGAAGTTTTCCGCTTCGTGTAGGTGCTACAGTCAGCAGGTGCTTTTGGGTGTTTGTGGTAATGCAATAAGCGCGGCCTTTATTCGCTTCGGCCATGCCGTAGCCAAGGAATATGCGGCCACCTTCGCCATAACCTTTTTGGTAAAGGTGGTTTTTCGTCGCCCATTTACTAGAGCCATGCAGATCGGGGTCGCGGCTATATATCCGCGACGGATGCTGAGCCCCTTGGCTACGGAGTTGCATACGCACCTCCAGAGCAAGGCTTAACGCTAAGAACCTTCTGGCTTTTATAGGCAAGCCCGATGGCACTAAAGTAATGCGATAGCGACTGCTTTACATTGCCGCCTTGAGAAATGAAGTGATCGGTAATGCCTTCAAGGTCATCTTTATGGTTTCCGCCAATGAAATACACGAAAGTAAGAATGCCATTTTTATTGGCGAGTAATTCAGCTTTTACTTTTGCATCATTCACCGTGTAACCGTCAGTGATGACGATAGCCGCCTTCTGATACCCATTGAAGAAACTGCCCGACAGGTCTGAATAGGCGCTGTTCAGCGCCTTAAAAATATCTGTGCCGCCACTGGCTTCTATATTTTCAAAGCCAAATCCGCCGCCATTGCACTGCTGGTAGTTTTTATGACCGTAAGTAAGGTCGGAGTTAAAGCTACCAACGGTACATAGAGCATGCGGCGGCAATGAATTAAGAAAATTGTTTGCGGTGCTTTTCACCGCATCAATGTTGCCAGCCATAGAACCAGAACGATCAAGCAGTAATGCAATACCAATGTCAGGCGGTGCTTGCTGCACGGTTTTGTAGTCAAAGCACAGCTTTTCACCACTCATAGAATATACCGCGACGCTATCGGGTGGCGGTGAAACAAACTGGCCACTGGCATCTCGAAAGCTGGCAACGATATTGAGCTGCGAGGGATTTCCCGAAGTTTGAATGATCTCGGAGGTTCCACCGCTAAAAGCGACAATAATATTGTTCGACTGATCAATATCGAACCCCGATAGTATCTTAATACCATTGGCATCGACCATTCCGAACTTGGATATTGTCCTGATGAGAATGTCCGAGGCATCAAGCGTAGGATCAGTTTTCAGCTTCAATGAAATGGATTTCTCAAAATCATATTTTGACCGAATAACAATGATTGGCGCTGAATACTCACTTTTTGATTTAACGGTGATAACAGGCTCATTTGCCAGCAAGTCTGTGTTGCAGAAGGCCGATAGGCCAACTGCAACTGCGAGAATTTTAATGAGAGTTTTCATCGATATCCCTCCACCTAAAGCAACGTATTCAGTCGAGACTTCGTTTGCGCCTCACCAAGCAACTCAAAATCAATATCGCCACTGCGCGCACGTTTCAAAATTCCGAGTGAGCCAAGATAGGCTTGCAGCACCTTGTCTTGATCGGGGTGAACGCGCATGATTTTGAGGGTGGTGAGTTTGCTGGCGAGATTTGCCAGCGCTAACTCGTTTGGCACCTCTTGAGGCACTTCAACGTCTATCGGATCATTACCTTGCTGAAACGGCACATGAACCGTTGAGCCAATCCAGTACAAGCGAATGCTGTCAGGCTGAGTCAGATTTACGGTTGTTTCAATCTGATCAAACGCCATAACCAAGTCCGAAAAGGTCGGTTTGAATACAATCAGATTCGTAACATCTTCCGCTTGTGAGAGAAGCTGCCCCGCCGTTCCCGACCACGCAATACGGTTCGGCAGTGCGCTCAGAATAATGTGAATCTGAACGTCACTCGTGGCTTTCCTTCGGGAGAGAGAGGTTAATTGCTGAAGTAAGTGAAGCGCGGTATTGCATGCTTCATCCTGATCTTCACTGGCAATGGTTCCACCATTCTCGATGAGCACAAAAATATCTTCATGAGTTTTGGCTTTAGGTGCCTGCGCTTGTTCACCGCAAGCAGAAATGCAAAGGGCAAGGATAAGAGCGGTTACATATTTCATGACTATTTCTCCTCTGACTTAAGGCTTTGGAAGGCGCGTGTAGTGAATAAAGCTAGGATGATGTTGATGACAGCAATCACGGCGCTCACACCAATCGCCAGTCCTTTGTTTTGTGCAAGGAAGGCCATCACACCGCTTTCTTGCTGCACAACAAATCCACCCTGTGTGCTTTCCCTTGCAACGAGGGTGTATAAATTTACGACCTCAAGGCCAATGACCATGATTAAGACCAAGCCAGCGATGCTAGCTAAAATCTGGTTTTGCGGGTGAGAAAACCATTCTTGAGGATCATCCAAGATATTTTGACGATGCACTTCCGCCCAGATGAAGAGCGGCGTTGCCACCGAAAACGTGGCCAGCAGTATCGAAATGATGTGAGAGGCGTTGGCATCAGGATCGAGCATGCCAAACATCCCGCCGAGCACGGGAAGCTCCGAAAGGTACGTTTCGTTCATTAAGCCTATCGTTTCGGTGTAGACCGCATAGAACATAACGAACATGGCGGCTTCAAGTGAGACGGCAAAGAGGACTTTGATCACTCCTGAAGGACTGACAGCTTTCACACCATCAAACGGGGAGGGTTTATCAAAGCTCATTAGTGCACCTCCGAGATGCTACGGCCAAGAGCGTTCACGCAGCCAAAGGAAGTGCAATAGGCACATTCACAACGCGCCCACATCTCACAGCGCAAGAGATCATCTTGACTGGGCGGCGCAGAATTATCGGATTGAATAGGCGTATCCGCCTCAATTGTGATTTCAATGGATATTTGGATATCATCAGACATGTAAAGCCTCCTTGCCCTGTTAAAAGAACAGGGCGGTGTTAAACGGGTTGAACTTAAAGAGGCTTTGGCCAAAGCACGGCTTTAATATTGATCGGCAGCAGGTAATTCTTCAAATGATCTTGATAAGAATATTTCTGATGGAATTTCAATAAACTGAATTAAAATCAATGAGATACGATCATTTAATGCGAAACATTCATCTATGAAATTAAGGGCGGTAAGCGCATATGGCAGGTGAGAAAAAGACAGATGAATACTGGCTTAACCATATCAATGCGCAGCAAAATAGCGGCTATTCACAAAGCCATTATTGCCGTAAATATGGTCTTTCACCTGCGCAGTTTTCAATCAAAAAGAACGCCTTTAAGTCTTCCCAAAAATACAAACGCGTCTATAAAAAACGCGCCAATAAATACGGCAAAGGCTTAAAGCTTTCAGAAAAGAAAATTGAAGAATTTGCCAGTCTGTTTATTAAGCAATATGACAGTCAGAGCATATCTGAGCGCCTTAATATCAGCCTGCCAACCACCCTAAAATATCAAAGCTATTTTAGAGAAGCCTTGTGTTTTGGCGCGCTGATGTATCTGGAATTATTCTCAGGTGTTGGCGCGCTCATCATGATCGGCAAAAGCCCGACATCTCACCTGCTTGATGAAATATGGAAGAGGGACTTAAAGGGGTATAAAAACATCAAGGGTCGAAACTATGTTCTATGGGCTGTGTGCATCCTTCACTACACCAAGTTTAAATGGACGCGCGATGATACGGATTGTTGTCATGCCATGGCTCTTACAAATTACTGCGCAAATTCTTATGCGCAAAACAACTCTATAGATATTGAAAAGCCACTTCCTGAAGACGTTTTAGAAGAAATCTTCAAAACGGAAGTCAATGAAATAGCACATCAGAACTGGCTAAGCGCAGAGTATGATTCATATTTTAAAGCTGAATTATCCCTCGACTATGAATATTGGATTGCGTTGTTTCACGAAAGGGAGGTCAAAGATGCAAAGCGCTGGTTTAAGGAGCTCTACACTGATCTTCTCTGGGTATTAGAAAAGCATGGTCTAAGACTCGATATCGTAAATAAAGAATATTATTTTTCTTCCTATGTTCGGCATTCTGATCCGAAAGAAATACTGCGTCATTACGATGCAATCACCGCGCGTGCAAGTGCCATAAAAGGCGGCAAACCGACAGGCACAGTGCTTGAGATTTTTGGTGCCTTCCCTAACCCTTCCTAATGGTACTTTCTGAGAACTGTCATTTGTTTTCAGATATATTTTGTGCATCAGCTAAAAATCTCTCAAGCACCAAAAACCCTGCAGCGTATGGCGTTACCAAGTACATGGTTCCGCAGTTTGGTCCGCAAGGCTTGTGATTATTTTCTAATTCGTATTGAGCGGCCACTATCTTATAAACACCGTCCTCGAGGTTTTTCACCGTTTCATTAATTTGATTTTCATCCCACATAACGTCTTCTAGGGTTATTCTTATTTTATCGACAAGACAGTCATAATATATGTAATTTCCTTTTTTCATACGTGAAGTTATGCCACTATCCCACTCAATAGAAGCTTTACTTTTACATTCTTTGATAAGGTTTTTGGTGATTTTCTCTTCATCATTGGCATAACATGAGATAGAAAACGATGAGAGAATAGCCGAAGTTAATAATGCTAAAAAGTAAGGTTTTGACATCGTGGAATCTTTCTTATTTGAGTATTTCATCTATCAGATTATCAAAATCACCTGAGGAATTGTAGGTTATTGCATTTGCATTGGTATGATTAATTTTTTGCGGGGGGACAAAATCAGCCATGATAATCAGCAGTAGCACGACTACTATAAATAATGTGAAATGTATTGTAAAAGAAAGCAGAAGGCTTGGTTTTTCGTGGTATTTGTAGTGTTGAGAATAAATAGGGTTTTTCTTGCCATATAGAATATACTGCTCCCCTTCTTTAAGGAGGCTGTCTTCGTCTAAACCGTTTGAGTTTTCCAATTCATCTTCTGCGACAATATCGGAGGTGTCTTTTTTTTCCTCTTCAAAGCCCCATATAGTCTCAAGTAATGCCCATGCATCTTCTCTTTCCGGTGTTTCAGGGAGGGCCCCCAGAATTGAACAAGCGGCAAGGCTTATATTTGAAGAAATCCATTCTGCTGTTGCTGGTTGATAGAATTTATTACGAAGCTTTTTAATTTGGTGAGCAGACCTATGGAATTCAGGAGTGTACAGATCATAAGATAATAACGCTTTTTTAATTATTAAATCTGCATCAGTACTTTCTGATATTGGGCCCGAAAATTGATTAAATAAATGGTCATTTGAAATTATTTGTAAAATACCCAATTTTTCCAAATGGATCTCGAATAGCCGTTTTGACATTTCGTTAATTATAAAATGCTCATGTTGTCTATCAGAGAGGTAGGTCTTAGCATCAGCTAGTAATCCCATTGCCCCATTAACTGCAATATCAGAGCTAGCTTTTTTAAGAAAGAACATTGCTGACCTCTTTTTCTCATTTCCTTCGCAAACTGTTTTTTATGAGAAAGGCCGCCCAAGGGTGAGCCGTGTAATAATACGCTCTCTATGCTTAGGCTTTTAGTTAGCCGCCTGTTGCTACAGGATTATTTAACATGGCAATAATGATTCGTCTACAATCAACTCATAGCTGCCAAAATTACTTAGCCTTAAAGTCTAAAGTGTATGATTAAAAAAATAATTGTCGTGATCGTCAGCTTAATATTTAACCAATATTCATATTATCGACCTATATGTTTTCTTATGTCAGGTCGAATGCAACTCTCTTCAACCACTCGTGCTTTTTCTCAAGCATATGACCACGGCCATATTTCGGCCCCGACTTCTTGTGCCCCATAAGTTCGTCGATGACTTCCTCTGGCGCGCCTGCGTCGCGGAGGCGGTCTTTAAAGGTATGGCGCAGCGAATAGAGTGAATGTGTTGGCGTTGGCTTTAAATCGTTTTCACGCAAATATTTGTTGATGGTCGTGGAGGCGGTATCGGCAGTGCGATAATGGTTAAATCCACTCGGTAGTTGCTGGAAAGCATGAAGTGCCGCGCCTACGAGTGGGATTTTTCGCTCAGAGGTAAGCGTTTTGAGTGCTTTATTTTCACGCGCGCGAATCCAGATATAAGGAATAGGCTCGTCAAGAACGATATCCTCTTCAGTAAGGCCGATTAACTCAGATTCCCGCGCACCAGTATCGGCCATGGCAAATACCAAAAGCCTCGCTTCGTCATTGAGGCTATTCAGGCCGTGTTTGGAAAGTAAGACATCTTGAACATAGCTGGCTTCAAAAGGTGGTCGTGATTGCTCCAGCTCTTTAAGGCGTATTTTTGAAAACAGCACATCAAAGTCGGTAGCTACTTCATATTGGAGCCCGATCACCTGAAACATGTCTTTCACATACATCATATTCTTATTGGCGGTCGCGGCGACGACCTCACCTTTTTCAATGCGATCCATCCACCATTGCCGGAACTGTAAAATATCAGATCGGGCAATGGCTTTAAGAGGCTTATCACCGATAGCGCTGATAAAGTAATTGATGGCAGCAAGGCGCGGGTTTTTCCATTTGCGGATTTGATGCTCGGACTTATTTGTGAGCCTGTCACGGCATAGCGGCCAATATTTATCTGCGCAAGTGCTTAAAGGAAGCTCTGGCACTTCTGTGCCGCCCAGCACGGAAGAGACTGTTTCGGGCTGTTCTATAGCCTTGTTTGCCGTCTTCAGGCGCTCAACAATTTCTTCTAACGGCTCCTTGGCAATTTCAACGGCATTCTTGTAGGCAAAGCCATGGGCTTTTGCGAGCTTGATAGCAGTGCGATATTCAGCTTCAGGATCAGCTTTGCCATTGCCTTTAATCAGGCTGCGCCAGTAATCTTCGATATAGTCGTTATAGATGGCAGCTTTTCGGATGGCTTCTTTTTCATCTTTGGTGCCTAAAGATATTTTGATGATGGCGCGCTTATCATAGTCAGAAACGTATTCAGGAACGCGCCTGCGATAATAAAAATTCTTCCCTCTGCAAAATACATAGTTCGCCATCCATGTGTCCCAATTTGTAGCCCACTTTGTGTACCATTTTTAGGTAAAGCAAAAATGTGCCTTGGTCAATTGAAAAACAAATTTCAATCAATACAACATGTTAGCGGGAAAATAGTTAAGATTATGTAAATGAAAATGGTGGAGGGGGCAGGATTCGATTTGAAAATTTTTATCTCTAATTATTATTCTATTTCAGTGCTTTAGGTATTTATTAGAAATTACTACTATAAAAATTTGTGTCCCAGTATGTGTACCATTTTGTGTCCCAGTTTTTAGGGGTCTGTAGGTTCGAATCCCGTGTGCTTTTCTGCAATTTTTATAGCACGGTTTAGGGTTTTAACTTTGTCTTTTCTGTTCTGGTATTCTTTTTCAAGTCGTTCGAATATTGGCAGGTATTTGTCACCATATCGCGCCACAATTTTTGCAGCTTGATGATACGCTCTTTTAATTTGTGCCAAGCTTAGTTGATCACTCATGCAGCCCCCTCTGGTGATAAAGGTGTGGGCACTTGATCCATTCATGCAAATCTTTCAGGTAAAATGCCTCGCGAATACGCTTACCTGTTGAGGACAATGTTCTAGGTTTGGGGAATGTACCGCAATCAATGCGCCTTAGTATTTCATGCTTGGGAATACCGCATAAGCGAGCGGCAAGTTTGAGCGGGATAAGCGCATTGCTCTGGATCATAAGCGCCGCTGTTACCTGCGCTTCAAAATCCGCTTTAATGCTTTTACCGTTTAATAACTCATCCATGGGGCTTTCCTTTTTATAGGAAGCGGTAACAGCAAATGCTGCATCGCTTCCTTGCACCCATGTTTGAAATTAGCTACGCGCCTGTTGGTAACAGGTAATCGCTTTCTCAGAATTAAGCCACGTATCTATTAATATCATACGTGGTGTATCTTAATTATTCGTTAACTTACTTTGTGGTCTCGATCTTGAAATCGTCCTGAAGCTTGCCCCAATGCGTTCTAAGGCCTTCTTTGTGCGCTTCGTCCATCGGTAACGCTTTCAGAGCTTCAGGCCATAATTCTCTCGCCTTGTTCATTGTATCGTCCAAGTGGGGCTTTATCGCTCTCCACGGAATGCCCGACTTATCTGCCCATGACTGAAAATGCGCCATAGTGACGGTATACCATTCTTTGGTTTTACCGAGGTTGAGTGCGTATTGGATTTCGTTTTCGATATATACATTGGTTGTAACGATATCGTATGCAGGAGACAGCCGTGGCGTGATCTTATTGGGATATAGAAAGCTCCAGTTCTTGAGATGTGCATCGCCATTGGCCAAGAGAATATTCACCAGTAATCGCCTTGCGAACTGTTGAGCGTCGGCAAGGCCGTCGCCAGAAAAGTCATAAATGACTTTGCCGATATTCTCGTAATTAGCCGAAGTGTATTTCTCGTGCGGGTACTTCACCAGAATTTGTGCGAAGTCTTCCATGTGAATACGTTGATCGTCTTCACGATCAAATCGCTTAATGGCAAAGGCCTGCTTTTCATCGGGTAAGTTAATTTGTGGCAGATTGTCGAGCTTATCTAGCTCAACTAATTTGATCTCAGGAATATCAACGCCAACGCGCCCCGCCAGCGACATGGCGGTATATTCGTTCAGTGGCACAAACTTGTGCTTGGTTGAGGGCGTTTTGACGATCCAGTCGCCCAGCACGTCACCCTTGGATAAGTTATAGCGCCCATCCTTTTCCTTCATAGAAAATTTCATTTGTACGCCAGCCAAGGAAAACTTGTTTTCTTGAGTGACCTTATCGAACTTAACCGCCTTAGCTCTGCCATGGGTACTCAGAACGTAATCAGGAACATCTTCAGGCTCCATTGACGTGGCTTCAATTGCCCCCGGCAAATCTTCGCCAAGATACGAGAGAATGTGAAATTCATTATCTACGTGCACTTTCAGGCCTTGTGCGATCAGCTCACGTAATGATCCCTCTGGTAACAAGTTTGAAAGTACAGGATGCAGCCGTTGATTCCGCGCCCATGGCGCGGCCATGAGCTTGTTCGCATTCGGAAACGCGGGATGAGTAATCAGGCTGAATGTCGGACGATCAGGATTGTTTTTAAATGAGTCTGCAATGCTCAAGACATTGCGGCCATTTTTAAACCCTGCGAGATAGCCGATCAGCACGCCATGAATTGAGAGCTGTAGAACATTTACTTCATCATTGCTATCTGTGCTCATTCATTCTCTCCTAGCAAGCCCTGCCATGGATCATCGGCTAGTGGGTTACTTTGTTCTTTTCCCGTCTTGCTTGGCTTGGTTGGTGCCCCAGTTGATGACGGGTTATCGTCGGCCAGTACCGCCAGCACAGCATTCAATTTTTCTTGTGGTATTAGCAGCAACTCACTTTTTAGTCCCTTAGCGACTAGCTCAAGAGTATCAAGCCGAGGGTTGCCCTTGGATTCCAAGCGCTGATATTGCTGGCGCGATATACCAACGCGCAGCATCATATCGTGCTGCTTGAGCTTCAATGCGATACGGCGTTTTTTGATCTGTTCGAGTAGTGAATTCATAATGAAACGTATATGTTGCTATTTACCATTAAGAAACATATTAGTTTCTTTTTGCGGTTTTGGCAACATATAAGTTGCTTTTGTAGAGTTGAAGTCTTTCAGCAGCAAAAAGAAGCATATATGTTGCTTTTTTGAGTTGCTTCTATGTGCTGTTGTTCGCTTATTGTGTTGTGCCAAAATTCGCTTATTGTGCTTATTTTGAGGCAGCGAGCCATATCTCAAAGCCTTAAAAGCCCCCAGCCAGTTTTCTCAATTTGCACAGCAAGTAGCGCAGAGCGCTACGGAAAACTGACTGGCCGCCAAGCCCACCCTATATGACCTGATGACAATGCCATCGATCATCCGATTGCCTCGATGATGATTCAACATCGCGCTTGATAAAGATATCGGCAGTCGGTAAACAGGTGGTGAGCGCGGAGCATTCAAGAGTAAACTTCTGCCCTTGTGGCAGGCCTCAGAACCACCGTCATCGTGAAGATGAGGCGAGAGTGGCTAGGAATAAATTGCTGCAATGCTGCATAGTTCCGCTATTGGCGCGGCTTTACGATGACCGCAAGATGTGTGCGTGTAGTACAAAATCAAAGATTTTTCCCTCCCCGCACCTATCTTGAGAAGGACGTTGCCTCGTCCGTTCTATCCTCAGGCGGCGCTCTAAGCATCGAATTATCATTCTCTGGCAAGAGCTTATCAGGTGCGCAATCCATAGTGATTGGTATGCTGCACCAGCGAACGATTGGCCGTTCGATCACCACTTATGGGAGCCTCCGAGCTACCCCTAAGAACCCCATGGGCAAGGCTGAGATTTTGCTCTCCCCTTGCATCCCCATCAACCAGAAAGGAGACGTTAGCTCTCCCTTCATGGACTTCCCATCAATCAAAGGGGCATGTCATAGCCCCTCATGAACTCCCTCGACCAACCCTACGCGGATTGGATGCCGTAAGCGTTTCGACGCTTAATCTCGACCACTGTTTCGCCAGTGGAGGACGACCAAGGTGCGACCTTGGATGCGCTCATTACATAAATTTAGCTCGTAGCCATTCTTCCAGCCTTCGTGTTGCAATCACATCATCGCGGTTATAGCCGAGTATTTCGGCTTTTAACTGAGCTTTCATTTCTGGATCGCTTTCTGCCAAAAATCGGTTGAACTGAACCACCGACCATTGCGAGCCTGAGTTGTCATCTTCCCACTGAAAATTCACCAAATCCTTGTGCTTACAAATGTCCTTCAGACCATAACCTTGTAATGGCAAAACAAGGCTATCGAGTACAGGCTTTTGCATATCAAACAGTGGGCTTTCTTCACCAAGCAAATACAGAACGGTTTCATTACTCTCCATGTCATATCGCTTAGCGTAACTCCGTATCGTTGTGCGTTCATGTTGCGAATAGTGAGCAAGTACCAAATCAGCATATCGATCACGGTATTCTTCGATTTTGGCAAGGAACTCAATCCAGCCTTGTTTATCTTGCTCAGCAGTATCCGTCCAAACATATTCGAAATCCGCATTGCTAAAGTTAGGCACTAAAAAGCCCCAAAGATACACATGCTTTTCGCCGTTCCCCGTGAGCGGATTATCTTCGATATCAAAATGTACCCAGTGACCATCGGGAAGGCTCACGGGCGCAATTTGATGCACCTCTCCGCTGAAATACGATTGTGCCTGCAATATGGCGCGTTGCTTCTTTTCATAGCCTTTGAGGTAAGGCACATCGGGTAAGCTTTCAGGCGAGCTTGTGGCCAATTCCGATATCGTGCTAATACCGTGTTTTTCCAGCCCATCGGCTGCGCGGCCTTGCACACCGTAAAGTAATGAAATTTCTTCCTTCGCTTCAAAGGCAGGTTTGCAATGCGTGTAATAAGGGCACGCGCGACATTTACTATGGCTATAGCGAACAAGTGGCTCTGTGTCACTGGCCAGTAGCTCTCGCATTTCGGTGACAAACTGGTTGGTGAGAGGGTTGGTTTCGTCGCTAATTTCAGCGGTATCACCGTCACCCAAGAATACAATCGCAGGTAAATTCGCATTGAGCATTCGACGATAAAAGCCAAGCTGTACCTGTATTTCCTTTTTATCCTCACTGACGGATAGCTTGGCATCGGCTGGTTGATACTCGCCATTGGTATGGCGGATCAAAAAATCAGGGTAGCCAACAAGCAGATTTTCTTTGTCTAGCAATTGGGCTTGGTAAATAACGTCAACACCCTCGGCCATAAGCCTTTGCGTATCTTCTGGTGAAGTGGCCGTATGCACCGACTTTTCTTTCATTATTTGGGTTAGTACCGCTTGCTCATGAGCGAGACCAAGCTCAATGATCAAAGCCTCAAAGGCATCATCTGCTTCTTCAACTTCCAGTTCGCCTTTGTTATCCAGCCATACACGGCGCGCGCACAACGCCCAAGAGCTGGCATCGCTTGGCTTGATATAGGCTTGGGTTGGCGCGTTGTTCATCTAAAGTCCGTCTATTTGGTTAGCTGCAAACAATTTAGTGCAGAAACTCTATCAATCATAGGTGTTTTTGGTTGTTCCTTCCTCTATTTTCCCATATTCTCCCCTATGGTTATGAGGGCAGAAACTGCTATGACTGATCAAATACTGACCTTAAAAGAGGTTGCAGCTTACTTAAAGCTTGCAGAGAAAACTGCTTATAAATTGGCAGCCGAGGGTAAACTGCCTGGCTTCAAAGTTGGCGGCAGTTGGCGTTTTAAGCGCGAAGATGTTGAAATTTGGATAGAAGAGCAGAAGAAAAAACGAACATGATACGGAAATAACGATAACTAATGTCTGATGAATTTTTTAATAAACCAATACTGAACTCGCCTTATGAGTACCCATCTGCCCATTGGGAGATGGAAGAAGGTCTGCCTACCCACAGTATCGTCAATTCACGAAGACGGGCAGAATTCATTACACCCATTCCAAAGCCCAAAAAACGCAAAGACGCGAAATCGAAAGATTTATTTGATGAGAGTTTGGGGCTTAGTGATGGGAGCCAAAAGTATGACCCTATATCGATCATTAATGAGTTAAGAAGCTATGTAGACTCCTGGCGAAGAATCCCTAGTGAAAGTGATTGGTTGGTGACTTCCGATACTGCGCGACTACTCAAGCACTGGCGGCATTACGAATTCAATGGAATTCGTCCTTTCTTCTGTCAGGTAGAAGCCGTTGAGGTGGCTATTTGGCTGACGGAGGTCGCCCCCAAAATGGGCAAGACCGGAAAAAAATTTCTCGACTACTTGTCCAGCGCCAATGAAGATGCAAATCCAGGCTTAATGAGACTTGCACTAAAGCTAGCGACTGGTGCCGGTAAAACTACCGTTATGTCGATGTTGATTGCATGGCAAACGGTCAATGCGGTTCGCCAGCCTAGTAGTAAAAAGTTTACCCGTGGTTTCCTGATTGTCGCGCCTGGCTTGACGATTAAAGATCGTCTGCGTGTTCTCCAACCTAATGACCCCGATAGTTACTACCAAAGCCGTGAAATTGTCCCGAGCGATATGCTGGCTGATTTAGAACGAGCCAAGATCGTCATTACCAACTATCACTCATTCAAGTTACGTGAGCGCGTTGATATTTCTGCTGGAGGGCGAGCATTACTTAAAGGTAAAAGAGGCGAAGACCTAAACACCTTGGAAACTGAAGGCCAAATGCTCCAGAGGGTGGTTCCTGAATTGATGGGCATGAAAAACGTGATGGTGTTAAATGACGAGGCACATCACTGCTATCGCGAAAAACCAGGTGAAGATGAAGAAGGCGATTTAAAAGGTGACGAAAAGAAAGAAGCGGACAGCAATCGCGAGGCCGCTCGCCTTTGGATTTCAGGTCTTGAAATTATTGCAAAGAAACTTGGCATTAACCGAGTAATTGATCTTTCAGCGACACCGTTTTTCTTGAGTGGCTCGGGTTATGCTGAAGGAACGCTATTCCCCTGGACAATGAGCGATTTCTCACTCATGGATGCCATTGAATGCGGCATTGTCAAACTACCGCGTGTTCCGGTAGCCGACAACATACCAGGCGCAGAAGTACCAGTATTCCGCGAGTTATGGAAACATATTGGGCCGGAAATGCCCAAAAAGGGACGAGGCAAAGGCCAAACGCTCGATCCTCTAAGTATTCCAAGTAAGCTAAAAACAGCACTCGAAGCGTTGTATGGGCATTACGAAAAAACTTTCGAGCTGTGGGAAAAAGAAGGCATAAAAGTCCCGCCGTGTTTTATCGTTGTTTGCAACAACACATCAACCTCGAAACTGGTATTCGACTATATCTCAGGCTTTCATCGTGAAAACGAAGACGGTTCGACCGAACTTGAAAATGGCCGATTAAAACTCTTCAGAAATTTTGATGAGCACGGTAATCCTCTGGCCAGACCAAACACCTTGCTTATTGACAGTGAACAACTGGAATCCGGCGAAGCTTTGGATACCAATTTCCGTTCTATGGCTTCAGATGAAATTGAGCGTTATCGCCGAGAGATCATAGAACGAACCAAAGATGTTCGCGCAGCAGATAACATCACTGACCAAGACCTTCTTCGTGAGGTTATGAATACCGTTGGGAAATACGGTGCACTTGGTGGAAATATCCGCTGTGTTGTTTCTGTCTCAATGTTAACGGAAGGATGGGATGCCAACACGGTGACCCATGTGTTGGGTGTTAGAGCCTTCGGCACGCAACTCCTGTGTGAGCAGGTGATTGGACGGGCACTGAGAAGACAGTCATACGATCTTAATGAAGAAAATCGCTTCAACGTCGAATATGCAGATGTCTTGGGTATTCCCTTTGACTTTACCGCCAAGCCTGTAGTCGCACCACCGCAGCCACCAAGAGAAACTATTCACGTAAAAGCAGTTCGACCAGAACGCGACAAACTTGAAATCCGTTTTCCTCGCGTAACAGGCTATCGCGTAGAACTACCAGATGAACGCTTAACAGCAGAATTTAACGCGGATTCCATTCTTGAGTTAACGCCGGAATTGGTCGGCCCATCCGTTACCCAAAATGCAGGTATTATAGGCGAGGCAGTTGACCTTAATCTTATTCATACTGGCGATTTAAGGCATTCCACCTTGCTGTTCAACCTAACGCAGCGCCTGCTTTACACCAAATGGCGAGACCCAGGTGAAGAGCCAAAACTGCACTTGTTTGGCCAGCTCAAGCGCATTACCAAACAATGGCTAGATAGTTGTCTGGTATGTAAGGGGCAGACTTACCCAGCACAGCTCATGTATCAGGAGCTAGCGGATATGGCCTGTTCGAGGATAACTGCCGCCATAACACAGGCTGAGCAAAATAAAGACAGGCCAATTAAAGCGCTGCTCGATCCCTATAACCCAACAGGCTCGACAATGCATGTCAGCTTCAACACCTCGAAAACCGAGAGATGGGAAACCAATCGACTTAAATCGCATATTAACTGGGTGATCCTCGATAGTGATTGGGAGGCTGAGTTTTGCCGTGTTGCCGAGTCACATGAGCGTGTGACTGCATACGTTAAAAACCATAGCCTTGGCTTAGAGGTTCCGTATCGATATGGTTCCGAAACGAGAAAATATAGGCCGGACTTTATTGTTCAGATCGACGATGGCAATGAAGACCCGCTAAATCTGATCGTTGAGATTAAAGGCTACCGCCGAGAAGATGCCAAAGAGAAGAAACTCACCATGGATACCTACTGGATACCTGGCGTAAACAATTTAAAAAGCTATGGCAGATGGGCCTTTGTTGAGTTTGGGGATGTTTTTGAAATGGAGCATGATTTCAAAAAGAAAGTCGAAGAGCAGTTTAATAAGATGATAGAAACAGCGATGGGGAAAGGACAATAACATGGCAAAAGCAACAAAACCCAAAGCCAAGAAGCAGGTAGAAACCCTTACCCACGAAGATGCATCACGTAAGAACATTCCGACTGCCGAATATGAAGCGGTGCTTCATGAGAAAGATAAAAGCTCCGTTCGTGTTGCTTACGAGCGCCGTAACCGTGATCTCGACCCTCAATTAGTCTGGCGTGGAAAGGATGAGCAGGATTGGTCTGATCTTGTTGTTCATGCGCCACCACTTTATATACAGGAAAAAGTTCACCCCAAAGTTCTGATTGACGACTTGCGCCGCCGAACCGAACAGGCCCAGGCGGAAGCCGAAGAGCAAGATCAGGGGTTTATGGGCGATCTGTTTGCAGACTTCAATGGCCTGCCAAGTGAAGATGCTAAAACCGAGTTTTATCAGCACGATTCGCACTGGTCGAACCGCATGATACTAGGTGACAGTCTTCAAGTTATGGCTTCATTAGCCGAGCGTGAAGGATTGCGAGGTAAAGTACAGTGTATCTATTTTGACCCACCATATGGCATTAAATTTAACTCAAATTTTCAGTGGTCTACAACTAGCCCCGATGCAAAAGATGGAAAAATAGACCAGATAACCAGAGAGCCAGAACAAGTAAAAGCATTCAGAGATACTTGGCGTGATGGAATACATTCATACATGACCTATTTGCGTGACAGGCTGTCCGTAGCTCGTGATCTATTAAGCGATTCAGGCTCCATTTTTATTCAAATTGGTGACGAAAATGTTCATCGCGTTCGTTGTTTATTAGACGAAGTTTTTGGAGAGGATAATTTTGTATCGGAAATTGCTTTCGCAAAAACGACTTCATCGACTAGCAACGACTTGTCGGGTGTATACGATATCATTCTATGGTACTCGAAAAATAAGCAATCATTTAAATATAGGCCAATATATCTTCCGAAAATCGCAGGTGGCCCTGGGGGAACAGGATATACGAGAGTACAAAATAACTACGGAAATGTTGAGGCAGCAAAAAAATATACAGATAAAGATGGGAACCTTGTTTTGAATGACGGTGAATATCTTGTCTTCCCTGACTCAATACGCTCACAAAGTCCAGGGTCAAGATACGATGTTTACTACAAGGGTAAAAAGTACAGGCCAGAGCCTAATTACTGGAAAACTGATGAGTCTAATTTTCAGCGATTACTTAAAGCAAATAGAATTTATGGAACGAAGACGAACCTTTCTTACGTAAGGAGGTACAACGATTTTCCAGTCTATCCGATGTCTAATTTCTGGAATGATACAGTCGGCCAAAATCAGTTTGGTGGCAAGAAGATATATGTTGTTCAAACTGGGCTAAGTGTAGTTCAGCGATGTTTACTTATGGCTTCAGATCCTGGTGACTTGGTTCTTGATCCTACATGTGGATCGGGGACAACTGCCTATGTCGCTGAGCACTGGGGACGCCGATGGATTACCATTGATACCTCCCGTGTCGCATTGGCACTAGCTCGCTCCAGAATTATGGGGGCGCGCTACCCATATTATCTACTAGCTGATTCTGGAGACGGGCTACAAAAAGAAGCGGAAATTACTCGTTCGGCACCTTCAGTGAAGCCTACAACTAACAATATTCGCTATGGATTTGTATATGAACGAGTGCCGCACATTACATTAAAAGCAATTGCAAACAATACTGAAATTGAGGTTATCTGGGATAGAGCTCAAGACGAACTTGAGCCTCTCCGTCATCTGCTAAATAAAGAACTTGGAAAGTCCTGGGAAGAATGGGAAATACCAAGTGAGGTCGATGAAAGCTGGACAAAGCAAGCAAAAGAATTACATGCATCTTGGTGGAAACAAGTCATTGCAAGACAAACGGAAATTGATGCATCTATTGCTGCAAAGGCAGATTCAGAATATCTCTACGACAAACCTTACGAAGACAATAAGAAGGTTCGTGTTGCAGGGCCATTCACTGTAGAAAGTCTTTCTCCACATCGCGCCTTAACGGTAGGTATGGATGACGAGCTGATTGATCCTACAGAACAGAAAGGAGAATTCGAGGAAGAACAAGACTTCGTTCAGATTATACTTGAGAACCTCAAAACCGCTGGCGTTCAGCAAGCCAACAAAGAAGACAAGATCAGTTTTATTTCATTGTCTCCCTGGCCAGGTCAACTGGTCTGCGCCGAAGGCAAATATATTGACGATACTGAGGCAGAAAAACGCGCCGCGATATTTATCGGGCCAGAATTTGGCACTGTTTCTCGTCCTGATCTAGTTCAGGCGGCAAGAGAAGCTGCTGATGCTGGCTTTGACGTGCTAATCGCCTGCGCCTTTAACTATGACGCTCATTCCACGGAGTTTGAAAAACTTGGCCGTGTTCCAGTGCTGAAGGCTCGTATGAATGCCGATCTTCACATGGCCGATGATCTGAAAAATACAGGCAAAGGCAATCTATTCGTTATCTTTGGAGAACCAGACATTGATATTTTGGAAGCTGAAGATGAACAGATACAAGTGAAAATCAATGGCGTTGACGTGTTCCACCCGAACACTGGCGAAGTGCGTAGCGATGGCGCTGAGGGCATTGCTTGCTGGTTTATCGATACGGACTATAACGAGGAAAGCTTTTTTGTTCGTCAGGCATACTTCCTTGGTGCGAACGATCCCTACAAATCGCTAAAAACGACTCTCAAGGCTGAAATTGATCAAGAAGCCTGGGATACGCTGAATAGCGATATATCTCGTCCATTTGAAAAACCTAAGAACGGACGCATAGCAGTCAAAGTCATTAACCATCTTGGCGATGAAGTCATGAAGGTTTATCGGGTATAAGGAGAGGCTGGCCATGGAATTTCGTATATCAGATTCATTTACCAGTAGCCTCGCCAAACTGACTGGCGATGAGCAAAAGGCCGTCAAAACAACGGCCTTTGACCTACAAATGAATCCTGAAAATCCAGGTCATAGCTTCCATAAGCTGGATCGCGCTCAAGATAAGAATTTCTGGTCGGTACGGGTTAATCGAGACATACGCATCATTGTCCATCGCTCTAAAGCGAGCTTATTGCTCTGTTATGTCGATCACCATGATGATGCCTATAAATGGGCCGAAAAGCGCAAACTGGAAACGCACCCCAAAACAGGGGCTGCCCAGCTCGTTGAAATTAGGGAGCGCGTTGAAGAAATACGTGTACCTTACTATGTCAATGTGGAAGCAACACCGCCGCCAAAGCCATTGCTTTTTGATGAGTTTGATGATGACCAGTTACTGGAATATGGCGTACCGCCAGAGTGGCTGGCCGATGTAAAGGCATCCGATGAAGATTCAATATTAGAACTGTCGGATCACCTGCCCGCAGAAGCCGCAGAAGCCCTAATTGAAATTGCCGTTGGTGGAACGCCGAGAGCACCAGTGGTTACTTCACCAGAGAGTAATCCATTCGATCACCCCGATGCACAGCGCAGATTCCGCATCATGGTCGATACGGAAGAGCTGGAGCGTGCACTTGATGCACCATGGGAAAAGTGGACTGTATTCCTTCACCCTGATCAGCAAGAACTGGTTGAAAAAGATTTCAATGGGCCTGCTCGTGTTTCCGGCTCCGCTGGAACTGGCAAAACTATTGTGGCATTGCACCGCGCGGTGCATTTAGCGAGAGAGAATCCTGAGGCGCGTGTGTTACTTACGACTTTCTCTGACACGCTGGCCAACGCGCTAAAAGAAAAGCTTAAACATCTGATAGGAAATACACCACGACTGGCAGAACGCCTGGAAATCCATTCGATGGATTCTATCGCTGTCCGTCTCCACAAATTCAACGTCAGTAATAAAAAATTACTCAACCGAGAGCAATTATTTGAACTCGTCTCGAAGCATTCCCACGGTATTGATGACCTTCGCTATTCAGCGGCATTCATTTTCGAGGAATGGCTTCAGGTGGTCGATGCCTGGCAGATCAATGCCTGGGATGAATATAAAGGCGTACAAAGGCTAGGCCGAAAAACCAGACTGGCTGAAACCCAGCGACAATTATTGTGGGCGATATTTGAAAAGGTTAATGCTGAATTGGTTGACACTAATTCAGTATCTATGGCTGGCATATACCTGGATTTAACCCATTCCCTGGAAGAAAAGAAAAACAGTCCCTTTGATTTTGTAGTGGTCGATGAGGCCCAAGATATTAGCATTCCGCAGCTTAGATTCCTTGCCGCACTGGGTGGCGCAAAGCCAAATGCTTTGTTCTTTGCAGGTGACTTAGGTCAACGCATATTCCAGCAGGCATTCTCGTGGAAATCCCTTGGTGTTGATATTCGCGGCAGGTCTAAAACGCTTCGCGTAAATTACCGCACTTCGCACCAGATAAGGATGCAGTCAGACCGTTTGCTTGGCCCTAGTGTTGCCGATGTTGATGGCTACGAAGATGATCGAACCAGCACCGTCTCAGTATTCAACGGCCCAGAGCCGACCATTCAAAACTTTGACTCCTTTGATGAAGAAATTGCTTTTGTTGCAAATTGGCTGACGAAACTCACTGATGATGGATATGAGGCGCATGAAATTGGCTTGATTGTTCGTTCTGACAAAGAAATACCAAGAGCGGTAACGGCGATTGAAAAGGCAGGCATAACCTATAAACAGCTAGACAGCTACATTCAGCTTGCACACGGGTACGCTTCCATCTGCACAATGCACCTGGCTAAAGGACTGGAATTTAGAGCTGTTGTAGTGATGGCTTGTGATGATGAGATTATTCCGTCTCAGGAGCGTATCGAAGCAGTAGCGGATAATACTGACCTGGAAGAAGTGTACGATACAGAGCGACATTTGCTGTACGTAGCTTGTACCAGAGCAAGGGATAGACTTCTCGTTACCAGTGGGGAATTGCCTTCTGAGTTTTTGGATGATTTGGTCATGTAACTGTGAATTAATGGACAAAGGAAATAAATTTGACCGACTTTGATTATCAGAAACAAGCTCAGGACTATTACGCAAAAGCTCCTGTAATTATCTTGGGTAGTGGTGCCTCTATGGCCTTCGGTCTCCCTGGGATGGGGGAACTGGCGGAGCATATTAAGACGCACGTTGACACTTCTGCAATCCCATGCAGTGAAACTGGTTCTTGGTCAGAATTTTGTAGTTTGCTCGAAACAGGTACTGATTTGGAAGCAGCTTTACATCAAGTTAATTTTTCCAATGACACAACTGATTTAATTATCCAATCCGTATGGGACTTAATAAACTCTAGGGATGAGTCTGTTTACCAAAGCTCTATAGATGATCGCCATCTTTTCTCTTTAGGAACTATGCTCTCGCATATGTTTAAGAGCAGTTTGTCAGAACTTAACATAGTCACGACAAATTATGATTGTCTGGCCGAGTATGCTTGTGACCAAGAGGGGCTGCATCACTATTCTGGTTTTTCACATGGGTATACGCGAAGGTTGGCCGCCCCAGGTTATATCTCATGTTCAAGAAAGGTGAATATATGGAAAGTTCATGGTTCTTTAGATTGGTTTTATTCGACTCAGAACGAGACAATATCTATACCTAAATCTCAGTTTAGGCCCGATGACTATCGCCCTCAAATCGTGACTCCTGGCGTACAGAAATATCAAAAGACGCATTTAGAACCCTACAGATCAATAATCGGAAGCGCTGATACTGTCCTGTCAAATGCTTCAGCATATTTGTGTGTGGGGTTTGGGTTTAATGACGAGCATATTCAGCCCAAGCTTTTGCAAAAGTGCCAGAGAGATGGGGCAGCTATTGTTATCGTTACCTATGCATTAACAGACCAAGCTAAGGCACTTATATTTGACGGGAACATAAAAAACTATTTGGCAATCGAGCGAGCTGATGATGGGCGTTCAAGAATATATTCTTCACAGCTAGAAGACCCAATTATTGTTGAAGGAGATTTTTGGAGCCTACAGGGGTTTTTAAATTTGATAATGTGAGAGGGAATAATGCCGATATTCAATTTTCAGGATGCAGATGCCTTAGGTAAGGTTGCCACAGTCGATACTTCTACTGTGATAGTGGAGGTTTTTAATGTGGATCAGCTTAAGCGGTTGCAAGTCAATCGATTGGCCGTACTTCAAAGCAGCAAGCCTGGGCAGCATCTTATTGGCCTAATAAGCAAGGTCACACGGAAAAAGCTGGATTTCAGCGTAATAGAAGATGATGCTGAAGATCAAGTGGCAGAGCAAAACCTCTGTAGGATATCTTTGATCGGCACGCTTCTTGATCGTGATGGTCAGAGAGAAAATGTTTTTAGGAGGACACTGGAAAGCGTTCCTGAAATTGACGCAAACTGTTTCTCTCTTGAAGGTGATCATCTTACCGCTTTTATGCGAATTTTATCTGCCACTGCTGAAGAAGGGAAATCACTTACACTTGGCCGCTATACATTAGATGATGGTGCTATAGCCTATTTGAACGGAAATCGTTTCTTTCAGAGACATGCATTTATTGGGGGAAGCACTGGTTCAGGAAAATCCTGGACAACCGCAAAAGTTATAGAGCAAGTTGCAGAGCTTGAGTCGCCAAACGCAATAATATTTGATCTTCATGGTGAATATGAACCTTTACAAGCTGATAGCATTCAACACTTTAAAATTGCTGGACCGAACGATATTGATGCGGGCAGCACGCTAGATGACGGTGTAATCTTCCTACCATATTGGCTGCTTTCCTATGAAGCGCTTGTTTCAATGTTTGTTGATAGAAGTGATCAAAACGCACCTAATCAAGCCATGATTATTTCTCGTGAGATAAATACAGCCAAACGAAAGTACTTGGAAGATGGCGGTCATGGAGATCTTCTAAATAACTTTACTGTAGATAGCCCAGTTCCTTTTGACCTTAATGGTCTGTTGGAGGAGTTAAATGAAATCAATACCCAAATGGTGCCGGGCGCACGAGGAGGAGAAAAGCAGGGCGAGTTTTTTGGAAAATTAGCTCGAATGATCGCCCGCCTGGAAAACAAGGTAACCGACCGTCGTTTAGGGTTTCTATTTCAGGGTGGAGAAAGTACTTTGGAATTTAGTTGGTTGGATTCTTTAATATCTCGAATATTGGGTAGTGCTGGCGAGAACGAAGGTAAAGGAATTAAGATTATTAACTTCTCTGAAGTTCCGTCGGATATTCTTCCCTTAATAGTTTCTCTCGTTGCAAGGCTTGCCTTTTCCGTTCAGCAGTGGACACCATCCAATTTGAGGCATCCAATCGCGTTGTTGTGTGACGAAGCACATCTATATATCCCTCAACGATCAATGGCTGATGCGGCTGATGATATATCCATCGATATATTTGAAAGGATAGCCAAAGAAGGGAGGAAATACGGAACCAGTTTAGTGGTTATTAGCCAAAGGCCTTCAGAAGTTAATAAGACGGTACTAAGTCAGTGCAGTAATTTTGTTTCCATGCGTCTAACTAATGTTGATGATCAAAACGTGATTAAAAAATTGTTGCCAGACAGCCTCGGTGGATTTAGTGAAATTCTACCAACACTAGATACTGGCGAAGCTCTTGTGGTTGGTGATGCCAGTCTTCTACCAAGTAGAATAAGAATTGATAAACCTCGCAACGAGCCAAACAGTGGAACAGTAGAGTTCTGGGATGAATGGCAGGAAGGCGTTCCTGCAAATAGATTACTTACTGCCGTGAATAATTGGCGCAAACAATCTATTTAGGTCGTTAAATAATCAAGGGCATGGAGCCCTTGACGCAAGTTCGTTTTCGATATTTTCTAATGAAGCCAATGCGACCACGCGCTCAAGTGTTTGCGGCTTGCTTTTTGCCAGCTCGTTAAAAACCTTTCTATGAAGGCCATAAAGCTCATTCGTGTTTTTGGCTACCAGTTCAAATCTTGTAATCAATCTCATTGTTACCTCCTGTTTTTGGAGGCCGTGACTGCCACGGCCTTTGTATGGCCGCGTGTTTGAGCAAAGTGACTGATCTGCACCTTGGGTCGCAATAATGTGAAGAAGCTTTACGCTTGCTGATCCATTGTCACGTTGCGCTAGTGGTAATGCTAAAAAGGCAGTGCTGGTTAAGGGCTCAATCAGGTGGTGCTGATTGATTGAAAATTACTGGTAGTGCTAAAAAAGCACGACTGCTTTGAAAGACGTTGAAAGTTTTCGCTGCGCTAGGCTGAAATTTCAATAAAGTGTGAACACTGATCGTGTTCGCTTGATTCAATAGTTACGTGCCCCTTTTGGGTAAACGTCAAAATATCACACAACTTGTCTCCATCAAGACATCCCCCATCCTTCCGCGCCCGAAAAGACTGGGCTTGTGCAGGACGGGCGGTTCCCCCTGTCTGGATTACGCCAAAACATGTGATCTTACGCTCGCTTCTCTCGCTCCTTTGTCTGGGGTTTTCAACCCCAAAAGGGGATGTGTTTTTAAGATTAAGGAGAAAAGCAATGAGCGAAGAAATCAGAATTTATGTGACATGTTTGGCAGCGTATAACAGTGGCTATTTGCACGGTGTTTGGATTGATGCAACGGCGGACATTGACGACATTCAAGACCAAATAAACAGCATGTTGGAATCCAGCCCTGTAGAGGATGGAGAAGAATACGCCATTCACGACTTTGAAGGTTACGGCAGTTATCGCCTGTCAGAGTATGAAGGCATACAAAGTGCGCACGAAGTAGCTTGTTTTATTGAAGAGCATGGCGAGATAGCCGCCGAGTTGATTAGCCATTTTTCAACGCTTGAAGAAGCACAGAAAGCCATGGAGGAAGATTATCAAGGCGAGTATGCAAGCCTCTCGGACTACGCGCAGGAAATCACCGAAGAAACAAGCGAAGTGCCCAGCCATTTAGAATTTTATATCGACTATGATCGCATGGGGCGCGACATGGAAATGAGCGGCGATATTTTCACAATCGAAACAGGCTATCAAGAAGTGCATGTTTTTTGGAACCGCTAAGGCGGTTCCCTTCATGCGGAAAGGGAATTTTAAAATGCGAGATTTAACAAACGAAGAAAAACAGCAATCACTAAAACGGGCTTTAACCTGCACAGGTGGTGCGCTCGATAGATGGAGCGCCAGAGCTGCTACAGGTCTGAATGATGTGGGTATGGTTAAAGCAGTACGTTATGAGCTGGGTATTTGCGGCGGTTCAGGTCGCAGCAATAGTATACATATTCATTACGAAGGCGCTGGCTTGAAAGTATGGGCGGCATGGGAAATATTTATTCCTTCATCAGCAGAGCCAATATTTCAGGGAGACGCCACCATTAAAGCGGCGAGGTGTTTATTTGGTATTAAAAATCCAGATGACGTGCAGCTTGATTTATTTTGATTGATAAAAAATGCGCCGCCAAGCTTGGGGCTTGGCGGCAATGCTCGCTCTCAAATTGAGGCTGCGCTAATAAGGGCTTTTTAATAAGGAAAAACGCCAGTAAATGGCATTTTGCTGCTTAATATCGCCTGAATATCTTCAGGCAAGTAAATTGTTGGATCGTCATAGCCGATCCGAATTTCAGAACTATTGAGCGGCATGAATTCCATGCCGTCTTTTTTGATCGAAAAAATGAGCTTGTTGTGCGCCATCCAGCGCCCGAAACACACTTCATAACCTTCGCCTTCCAGTAGCTCGGCAATTTCTGGGGTTTCGATTTTGCCGTCGCCGTCATCGTAGCCAAATTTTGAAAAGGCATGGCTCCAGTGATAACGGTTTCCACAATGTTCGCATTTATCGCAGGCCATGTTGTTTCCTTTCTTATATCTCTGGCTCAAAACCAAAGCCTGTGTCGTCATCACGTTTGTTTTGGCGGTTTGTGATGCTTTGGTTTTGAGTGCCTCGGTTTTTAGTGTTGGCTTTCGAGTGTTGGGCGTGCTTTGATTTTTCCTCATGTTTCGCCACCTGAGAAAGATCACGCACTAAGGCTTGCCGTTCTTTTTCTTGCGCGTCACGCATTAAGCCAATTTGTGTTTGCAGGTTTTGGCGCTCGGTTAGTTGTTGCTGTATGAGTTCTTCTTGTTGTTTACGGTCGCGCAGATGCGCTTGCCACGCCTCTTGCTCATTAGCTTTTCTGGTTTTCCAGTAGCGCCCGTTGAGCTTGTCCCAAATGCCCTTGAAGCCTTTGCGAATTCTCGCGGATCGTTTCAGTTCTTCAGACTGCCAGCGTTTTTGCTGGTATTCCTTAAGGCTGGCACGAACCGAGCGGTGTTCGCTGGTCATTCTGGCCTTGTCAGTAAGCAAGGGTTTGAGCTTTTCATTGTGTATGCTGCGCAATTCGTCTTTGTATGAATCAAACAGTTTTGAAAGCTGGCCTTGTATCCCGTTTTTCACTTCTTGCACTGAAGGTAGTTCGTTGGAATTGCCAAGGCGAGCCTCTAAGGCTTTGGCTTTTTGCCCTAGTTGGCGCGTGAGTGAGTACACCTCGCCATAGACATCTAGCGCCACAAAACCGCGCTTATCGCCTTCGGCTAAAAAATAGCCTTTTTCACGAAGCGCATGCTCGAAACTGGTTTTGGTGTCGGATATTGCCCAGCATTCCTGAAGCTCACTTTTTATAACCGAGGCTTTACGCCCAATGCGTTGCGCTTGCTGCCATTCGGCGCGGGTGAAGTTCAGTGGGTTTTTCTTGGTTTTGTCTTTGAAGCCTTCAGGCAGCTTCCAGCCATGTTCCAGATATAGGGATTTTGAAATATCATTGAGCTTAAGTTTTGGGTGCGAGATATTGACCGCCTTCATTTCGTCCGTATTGATGCGGCTCCAAACGCAGTGCGCATGGCGGCGGCCTTCCTTTTCATGGAAGACCACCACACGGGGCTGACCTTCAAGCCCCAGCTTTTGCTCCACGCGCTCCAGCGTTTTTTCAAAGGTCTCAATATCGACCTTTTCATCCTGTGGCGGGTTAAGGCTCATGGAATACATGAATTGCTTACACTTGGTTCCCTTGGATAGCGCATAGGCTTCATTCAATGCGCCAAGAACATCTTGCGCCATAAAGCCGCTCACCTCATGCACATTGACGTGCTCATTTTGCTCCCCGTTGAGCAGGTGAAGCGCCATTTGGCGACCGCCAGCACGTTGATTACCCTTGAGGATCATTGTCATCCTCCTTTGCAGGCTGGCTTTGAGGTTTTAACCCTAATGCCTTAATCAGCGTATCGCGCATCCACTGAATGGCCGTAACAGACTCATTGAGCGATTCCACAACGTCATGATTGACGGGGAGAGAACCAGAATTAGCCGCCTTGGCGAGTTGGTTGATATTGGCGCTAATACGAGATTGGCCTAGCGCCCCAATGAGCTTAGCAATGGCCTTTTGATCAATATCAGCAGTTTCGCCACGCGTGCGCTTTTTGGGCATTTCGGGCATATCTTCTTTGAAGATCAGCCAGCGAATGTAAGCTGCGAGCGGTCTGCCAGCCGCAGCCGTCTCAAGTGCTTTGCGTTCTTCCTCGGTAAATCTCATGGAGAATGGAGGGGGATATTTGGTTTTTGGCGTTTTATCGACCATTTTAAGCCCCTCCACTTGTCAAAATGGGGCTTTCGCCGTTATACTCCGCGCCCTGTGAAGCGTGGGCTCCCTCTAAGCTAGATAGTAACGCGCTGATATGTGGCTTAGAGGCAATATCAAGGGCATTGACCAGCAGCTTAGACAGCGTTGGCAACCAGCCCCCGCTACCAGATTAGAGAAAGCCGATTTAGTTAATTCTAAGTCGGCTTTTTTTCGTTTTGGTATTATGATTTTTAAAAGATGTAGCTGGTAGCTCGTCGGGCTCAGCTCATGTAAGACCAGGCGAAGGTCGTTGGTTCAAGTCCAGTCCCCGTACCAGATTAGAGAAAGCCGATTTAGTGAATACTAAGTCGGCTTTTTTGCGTCTGGAGTTTATGGTTTTTAAAAGATGTAGCTCGGTAGCTCGTCGGGCTCAGCTCATGTAAGACCAGGCGAAGGTCGTTGGTTCAAATCCAGCCCCCGCTACCAGATTAGAGAAAGCCGATTTAGTGAATACTAAGTCGGATTTTTTTCGTTTGGGTATTATGATTTTTAAAAGATGTAGCTGGTAGCTCGTCGGGCTCAGCTCATGTAAGACCAGGCGAAGGTCGTTGGTTCAAATCCAGCCCCCGTGTTAGCTAAACGCTTTCATTTACGCACTAATATGTCAGCCGTTCAATGTAATCGCCCTTAATAATTTATGTCTTTATCTATACTTATATCAACCATATACTTGAATTATCTTTTTGATGTTTATCAGGAAATAAATTTTTTTATTTACAAAGTGAATTTTAAATGAACTCTGGTCGTGTTGTTTTTACGTTTGCCTTTTTTCTTTTTATCTCTGGATGTACGGATCAGAGTGAGCCGGAGGTTTATCGTTGGGATATACAGTCACAAGCGGTTGCCACAACCACGAGTTATCTTGAAATACAAAACTTTGTAAAAAGTATTGAAGCGATGAGCGCAGGGCGGCTGATTATAACGCCCCATCCCGCAGGTGAATTGGCACATGGTTCGGATATTTATACAGCGGTAAGTGAAAATCGCATTCAAATGGGGAATGGCTGGCCAAATTGGTGGTCGGCACAACACCCTGCATGGGCTGTTATGAATTCGGGGCCGTTTGATTTTATGAACATTGATGCATCAATGATGTTCTTTTATGAAAAAGGGGGGATCGAGCTGGCCAATGAACTTTCTATTCCTCAAGGCGTTTTATGGCGTCCTGCGTGGTGGGCCGGTATGGAATTTGGCTTGGTCTCTAATGAACCTATAGCTGGTTTAGACGACCTACATGGAAAAAAGGTACGTATAGGCCCAGGCTTTCCGAGTGAGGTCTTAGTAGAGGCATCGCAAAGTATGGCTATTCCACTCGTACCTGAAGAGATTAAACTATCATTGGTATCGGGTCACATTGATGCGGTGGAGTGGACAACATCGACCGGTATTATTGATTTAGGTTTGATGGAGGTTAGTCCTTACGGGATTGTTCCCGCTATCTGGCAGCCTTCTGTTTTAGCCGATTTTTTGATTAACAAAGAAGCCTATGATGCGTTGCCTAAAGATTTGCAGACGATTTTAGAGTCGGCAATAAAATCGTATGCCTTAACAACAACGTTGAAAGCTAAGGTAAATGATATTGCAGCATTAACGATCTTAGAGGATCATGGTATGACGCTGCAAAAATGGAGCCCTAGTGATATTGAACGTTGGCGTGTAGCAGCAACGGCGTTAACAGCGCAATATAAACAAAAAGATGATTTCTCTCGTCGCTTAATTGAAAGTAAGCAAAAATTTAAGCAGGAGTTTGATTATTACTATCAATATTTTGGGCCGTATGAATAGCCAATGTTGACTATTTTTAATTACCGTTTAATCACGGCGCTAGTATTAAGTACTGTCATGATCATGTCTGTTTTTGGGGCAGTTCGCTTCTATCTGTCAGAAAAGGCATTTGACGCCAACCTTGATTCGTTAGTGTTTCAAACTTCAAACAGAATAACCTCTGCAGTAAAACCTTCCATATGGTCAATTTATAGCAAATCGGTGGAGCGCTCTTTTTCTCAAGAGTTCGCATCAGGTGTACTCGACTCTGAGCTGTTAGGGGAGTATGTGGTGGGTGTTGTGGTATATGGTCAGTTCGGTCATATCTATATGGGAAAGTGGAAAGATAGGCAAGGGCAGGTCTTTTCATATGATTTGAAGCAGCGAAAAAAATTAATTGAGTATGCGGATTTTCGTCGCTCATTTCCTATTAGTTTTGACACTATGACCTTAGGGAAAGTCGAGCTCTTTATTGATACAACGGCGTTTAAACAACATCAAAAAGACGCATTGATCGTTGAATTAGTTCAGATCGGAATTGTATCTATTTTCTTTGTGTTTGTTCTTTTTTATATGATTAAGCGCTCACTTTTAAAACCTATGCGCAAGCTAGAATTGGCCCATAAAACATTTGCAAGTATGAGTGAGGCGATTGTCTATACCGATCATAAAGGCGATATTTACGAATTTAATAACGCTTTTTTGAATATGCTCAAGCCAGGCTCTGTGGATGTGGTAGGAAAAAATATTCAGGCTTTTTTCCCTGAAGCGTTTAATACATTTTCCCCTGTTTTTGCAGAGGGGGCACATGAAGCTTGGCAGGGGGAGGCGAGTTTTTGTTCTTATGACTCGTGCGTCGTTCCTGTGTGGTTAACTGTCAGTGCGGTTGACGAGGCCGCGCAGAGTTTAGAAAGTCCTAACGGCGTATCTGAGTTAGTGTTTGTGTTTCAGGATATTTCAGAACGTAAAAATGCAGAAGCAAAACTACAAAAGCTTGCATTCCATGATGTGCTAACAGGCCAGCCCAATCGGCAATATTTTGAAGAGGAGTTAGCGTTAAACCTGAATTTGGCACAACGGCAGGGACGTAAACTGTCCTTGATCTTTATTGACCTTGATAACTTTAAGCATATTAATGATGCGTTAGGTCATGCTGCGGGGGATAATGTACTGATTGAGGCCGCTAAACGGTTCCGGCTTAGATTACGCAGAGCGGATTTTTTAGCGAGGATCGGTGGTGATGAATTTACGGTGATTGTGAATGGCATTACTGATTCAGAAGAATCTGCATTCATCGCAAAAGGGCTTATAGAAGCGCTTAATGAACCGATTGTTATTAATAACACTGAATTTAAAGTGGGGGCCAGTATAGGGATTGCTAATTACCCTGATGATGCCGAGGATGAGCAAGAGCTGATTAAAAATGCCGACATAGCGATGTATAACGCTAAAGATTTAGGTAAAAATCAAATATCATTTTTCTCTAATGAGTTGAATGAGAAAGTAGAACACTATTTTGAATTAAAAAATAATCTTGATTTTGCGATTAAACACGGTGAATTTCGATTATATTTCCAACCTAAAGTGGACCTGTTAGCGAATAAAATCTGCGCGGCAGAAGCCCTAATTCGTTGGATTAAAGCGGATGGCACTCTTGTTACACCTGACAACTTTATTCCTGTTGCTGAAGATACGAAGCAAATCATTCCTATAGGTCAGTGGGTTATTGAAACTGCAATCCAGCAACTAAAGGATTGGCAAAATACTGAGTTTAAAGACTTATCACTGTCTATCAACGTATCGGCGATTCAGTTATATGACGATAGTTTTTTACCTCACTTAAAAAGCAATTTAGAGTCTTCAGGCATTAATCCGGCGCAATTAGAAATAGAGATAACCGAAACGGCGGTTATCACGGACACTGAGACCGCCGTTAAAATCTTGTATGAATTAAAAAAACTGGATGTGGTTTTGTCCTTAGATGACTTTGGTACGGGTTACTCCTCATTAAGCTACTTACGCTTATTGCCTGTCGATATCTTAAAAATTGATCGTTCCTTTATCGCAAGCGCAAAAGAGGGAAATGTTAGTATCAAAATTCTTGCATCGATTATCGCGTTAGCACGGGAATTAGCAATTGATGTTGTTGCTGAAGGTGTCGAAGATGAAACACATCTTAACTTGTTGTTGGCGCACCAGTGTCAACTTGGGCAAGGGTATTATTTTTCTAAACCGCTGCCGTTAGCGCAGTTTGTGAAACTCGATTTGGACTTGTCCTTACATTAAACGTTCCCTTCCAATATTAGTCGCCTATCTTTATGAGGATCGGCTTTATATCTTCAGGTTTTTGAATATTTTGTTGTTATAAAGCCGCTCTATTTTATCTATAGTTATTTATAAATAGCCGAAAATAACCTATTAGTTGATACTGAATTTAAGTACGAACGGGGTCACACCACTTCTAAATACGTCATGCGGAGAGATTAAAGATGAAAACTGAGCGCTTAGAGTTTGTTGGGCATGATGGTTCTACGTTAGCGGCGAGGTTGGATCTACCTGTTGGAAAGCCCGCTGCGTACGCTCTTTTTGCTCATTGTTTTACCTGCTCTAAGGATATACCCGCCGCACGTAGGATTGCTCAGCGTTTAGCATCTCTAGGTATTGCCGTTTTACGTTTTGATTTTACTGGATTAGGGCATTCCGAGGGTGAATTTGCTAATACAGGATTTAGCTCAAATGTAGAGGATTTATTGGCAGCGGTTAATTTTTTACGTGAAAAGTATGAAGCACCGCAGTTACTGATTGGTCACTCATTAGGAGGGGCTGCAATACTAACTGCAGCAAAAGGTATACCTGAGGCGAAAGCTGTCGTGACTATTGGTGCTCCTGCTGAGCCTGATCATGTGTTGCATAATTTCAGTCATCATGTGAGTGATATTTGTTCTGAAGGTCAGGCGGAGGTCAGTCTTGGGGGGCGTGCTTTTACTATTAAGCGTTCTTTTGTAGATGATATTTCGGGTACTTCGTTAGAGGAGAGTGTAGGTCATCTTAAAAAGGCCTTGTTGGTTATGCATGCTCCTTTAGACGAAACTGTCGATTTAGAAAATGCGGCTAGGTTATTTAAAATGGCCAAACACCCTAAAAGCTTCGTTACTTTAGATAATGCCGACCATCTGCTTTCACGCCCTGAAGATGCAGAATATGCTGCTGAATTAATATCGGCATGGGTACAACGCTATATAGATGTGGCTTTATTGCCAAAACTTATGAATGCCCCAGAGGGGGTTACGCGTGTTAGCGAAGCAGATCCTAGTAGTTTTACCCAAGATATTAGTGTTGAGGGGCATCATTTAATAGCTGATGAACCTGAAAGTTATGGTGGTAATTATCTAGGTCCAAGCCCTTACCAATTGGTAGCAGCCGGTTTGGGAGCTTGTACATCTATGACAATTCGAATGTACGCACGACAAAAGAAGATCCCTTTAGATCACGTTCAAGTAGATGTGAGCCACAGTAAAATTCATGCACAAGATTGTTCTAGTTGTGAACAAGAGAAGGGGAAGGTCGATCAATTTGTGCGCCAAATTACATTGACAGGTGATCTGTTGGATGAACAGCGTCAACGCTTACTTGAAATTGCTGACCGTTGCCCTGTTCATCGGACATTAGAAGGTGAAATTAAAATTATGACGGTACTTGTTTGAGGTTAAGGTGAGTACGTTGTTGAAGCTCTGAAATATCAAAGTGATTTCTTGAGCTTTAATGGAACCATCGGTAGAATTTCAGGTCTTCTTATAAGGCATAAGAAAATAGTTTCTTATGCCTTTTTTATGTTTGATGGGTGATTAATTTATGCAAGCTCAGTTCCCTACTATTGAAGATTATATTGGTCAGACCCCGTTGGTGCGTTTACAGCGTATTGGTCAAGGTCGGGGTAATGTGATTCTGTGCAAGCTAGAGGGAAATAATCCGGCAGGCTCTGTAAAAGATCGCCCCGCTTTAAGTATGATTCAGCACGCAGAAACACGCGGACAGATTAAGCCTGGTGATACGTTAATCGAAGCAACTTCAGGTAATACTGGTATCGCTTTAGCTATGGCCGCTGCGATCAAGGGCTATAAGATGAAGCTGATTATGCCGGACAACTCAAGTGCCGAGCGTAAAGCATCAATGACAGCCTATGGGGCAGAGTTAATCCCAGTCTCAAAAGAGGCGGGGATGGAAGGCGCCAGAGATCTTGCTTTAGCTATGCAAGCGAGAGGTGAAGGGATCGTACTCGATCAGTTTTCCAATATGGATAATCCTGAAGCGCATTATCAAGGTACAGGTCCTGAAATTTGGCAGCAAACCCAGGGAACCGTCACTCATTTTGTTAGCTCTATGGGTACTACAGGCACGATTATGGGCACATCACGCTTCTTAAAAGAGCAAAATGAAGCGGTTCAAGTGGTGGGTCTTCAGCCTAGTGACGGCGCTCAGATACCCGGTATTCGACGTTGGCCTCAAGAGTATTTACCTAAAATTTTTGATGAAAGTCGTGTTGATCTTGTGTTGGATATTGATCAAAACGAAGCGGAGGATACTATGCGAGCACTAGCGCAGAAGGAAGGGATTTTCTGTGGGGTCTCTTCTGGTGGGTCGGTAGCTGGGGCTTTACGTTTGGCTCAAGAGGTCGAGAATGCGGTGATCGTCTGTATTATTTGTGATAGAGGTGACCGTTATCTATCAACTGGAGTCTTTAATTAGTTATCCTCAGATAAAATATCTAACTTCAAAAGCCCTAAGGGGCTTTTTTTGTAAGTATTGTATATCTGGGTATACATTCTGCTTAATGTTTGTTTTTGATATAGAGCGGGAAACAAATTCGCGCTTTGAGCTCATAAAGAATAGAATGGCCGACCACAGGATAAGGGTTGAATAACAGGGAAGAGCCCATATTTTCTTGTCTAATTAAAATAATAAAAGATGCGGCTTAATTTTTGGGAGTAGCAGTTTTTATGGCGCAGGTTCATCATGGTTAAAGTTCGCCAAGATCAACCCATTAGAGATGATGGGTCCGTTGATATAGAGTTATGGTTAGAACAGCTTCAAGATTTAACAGATATTGATGACATCGATGTCGTTCGTCGTGCCTGTGAAATGGCCAAAAAGGCACAGAAAAGTACCGATGAAGTAGAAGATGCTTGGGCTGAACAAACGGAAGGTTGCTTTCGAACCGGTCTGGAGATGGCACAAATTCTTGCTGATCTTCATCAGAATCAAGAATCCCTAATTGCTGCAATTCTCTATCGTGCCGTTCGTGAACGTAAGCTTCCTATGGAGCGTGTACGGAAGCAGTTTGGTAAGCCTATAGCCCAGTTAATCATGGGCGTCCTTCAGATGGCGGCGATTGGTAGCCGTAAAAATCCGCGTATTGATGACAATGTTCTAGGTAGTGACACTACCCAGATGGATAACCTGCGCAAAATGTTAGTCGCAATGATTGATGATGTGCGGGTTGCCCTCATTAAAATTGCAGAGCGTACTTGTGCTATTCGAGGCGTTAAAAATGGCTCTCGTCGGAAACGTTATCTTGTTGCTCGTGAGGTTTTTGATATTTATGCGCCTTTGGCTCATCGCTTAGGTATAGGCCATATTAAATGGGAGCTAGAAGACCTTTCGTTTCGCTACCTAAAACCGAATGATTACAAACATATTGCCAACTTATTAGATGAGAAACGTTTAGATCGTCAAGAATATATAGATCAAATTGTTGTGCGCCTAGAAAGCGAGCTTGAGAACGCCGATATTGATGGCGAGGTTAACGGTCGAGCTAAACATATTTATAGTATTTGGCGTAAAATGCAGCGTAAGAATATTGAATTTAGCCAAGTTTACGATGTTCGCGCTGTTAGGATTTTAGTTCCAGAAAGCCGTGACTGCTACGCAGCGCTTGGGATTGTTCATAGCTTATGGCGCAACATACCCCATGAGTTTGATGATTACATCGCATCCCCTAAACCTAATGGCTATCGTTCATTACATACGGCTGTTTTTGGCTTAGATGGCAAAGTGCTAGAGATTCAAATACGTACCTTTGATATGCATGAAGAGGCCGAGTTGGGCGTCTGTGCGCATCATCTCTATAAAGGTACAGACACCAAAACCAATAGCGATGCATATGAAGATAAAATTGCTTGGTTGCGTCAGGTTCTGGAATGGCATGATGATCTAGGTGAAAGTGAAGGCTTTGGTGAGATGTTGCGCGGCGATGTAGTGCAAGATCGCTTATATATCTTTACTCCCGATGGTCATGTGATTGATATGCCTAAAGGGGCGACACCTATAGATTTTGCGTACCGCGTACATACTGAAATTGGTCACCGCTGCCGTGGCGCTAAAGTTAATGGTCGCATAGTGCCGTTAAATAGGCGTTTACAAACGGGTGACCAAGTTGAAATCATGACCGGAAGTGAGGAGCGCCCGCGTCGCGATTGGTTAAATATGAACCTTGGTTTTGTCACGACTCCACGAGCGCGGGCAAAAGTGGCGCATTGGTTCAAGTTTCAAGCAAAAGAGCAAAATGCTGATGCCGGCCGCGCAATGGTGGTTAAAGAGTTCAAACGTTTGGCGATCGATCTTGATGACCTTAACCTGACTGAAATTTGCGCTGAGGTTAATTACAAAACCATCGAGGATATGTACGCGGCTTTAGGGGCCGGTGATCTAAGGCTTTCTCAAATTATTAACTCGGCACAAAGTCAAGTACTCGACGAGGACGTCGATGAGCAGTTAGATCTGGCATTATCATCACACCACGAAGACGAAGTGAGCCCGGAAGGGATCAAAGTTAGCGGTGTTGGTAACTTGTTGTCGACGATGGCAAGTTGCTGTACTCCGGTTTTAGGTGATCAAATTGCCGGTTACATTACGCAAGGGCGTGGAATTTCTGTGCACCGCGAAGATTGCAGTAACTTTATTCAATTACAGGAAAAAGAGCCGGAAAGAATTATCGAAGTAGATTGGGGCGTCTCGGGTGAGACAACCTATCCCGTTGATATTTTTATTGAAGCCTTCGATCGTCCCGGCTTGTTACGTGATGTGATGCTGATTATGGCCGCTGAAAATGTGAATATTGTTGCTGCAAATACACTATCAGATAAACGTGAAAATATGGCTAGATTAACGTTAACCGTTGAAATATCGAGTTTAGATCTGCTTGGACGCGTTATGGATAAAGTTAATCAGATACCGAATGTGATGGAAGTTTATCGTCAGCGTAGCGGTATTATACGTTAATTTGGATGAGTAAATTTTTAGATAAGGCTTTAATAGATGTCACAGACTTATACAATTGATGATCTTATCTATCTCATGTCGCGGCTGCGAGATCCTGACGGCGGTTGTCCTTGGGATCTTAAGCAGGACTTCGCTTCTATTGTGCCCCATACACTCTAAGAGGCCTATGAAGTAGCGGACGCTATCGAGCGTAAAGATTGGTCCCATCTAAATGACGAGTTAGGTGATCTGCTGTTTCAAGTGATCTTTTATGCTCAGTTAGGTGCCGAAACTGAGCGTTTTGATTTCTCCACTATCGTGTCAAATCTGGTAGCTAAGCTAGTTCGTCGTCACCCTCATGTTTTTCCTGATGGTACATTACACTCTCCCCCTGCTGAGCGAACGTTGACTGACGACGAAATTAAGCAAAACTGGGAGCGTATAAAGCAGCAAGAACGGGAGGGTAAAGAAGCAAAAGGTGTTAGCCGAGTTTTAGATGATGTGCCTAAAGCCTTACCCAGTTTGAGTCGTGCGGTTAAATTGCAAAAACGTGCTTCTCAAGTCGGTTTTGATTGGAATGATGCTGAATTAGTGCTCGATAAAATCGAAGAAGAAATCGCTGAGTTACGTGAAGCTATCCAATTGGGAAACCAAGCGGATGTGGCCGATGAGATGGGGGATGTTCTTTTTGCCCAAGTCAATTTGGCGCGGCATTTAGGCGTTAACCCAGAAGATGCTGTGCGCGGTACTAACCAAAAGTTTGAGCGCCGTTTTGGCTTTGTTGAAGATAACGTACTTAAGTCAGGTAAAGCTTGGTCAGAGTTTTCGCTTGATGAGCTTGATCAGTTCTGGGATCAAGCTAAGGCTAAGGGACTTTAGTCGGTGACATCGTTCCAATGGTTTGTCATCGCTTTAGTGATTATTGCTGGCTTAGGTTATTGGAACTGGAACAAAACAGATCAGCAGCTTAAACAGCTCCAAGCTACGGGCTTTACAGTTAGTGAAGATTTTAAAGGATCGCCGAGGCTTTTATTAGACCTCAATCGCCAAGAGGTTGCCGTTGTTGATCCAAAAAATTACGAGATCATTGCTTTTTCCGCAGTAGAAAAGCTAGAGGTGATCTACGATAACGGGACTGAAGTTGATCAAAACTACCGACTCGTACTGTATTTTGTTGGGGATAAGCAACCGAGTAAAGAGATTGCATACGCAGATGAATGGACTGCAAAGAAACAACTCAAAAAATCCGTTCGTTCTTATAGCTAAGCACGCTTACCCTACTGCCTCCAATCTAGACAACCATTCTTTTATATAAGATTAATCATATGAAAAGCCAGTGTTTTTATTCTTTTTAATGGGGTAGCATCGAGTTAATCAGATGCTATTTTTCTGCGTCAGGAGGGGTATATGACCGATCTGCACGAAGCTTTACGTGATAATGTTCGAATGTTAGGTGCTAGCTTAGGTGATACAATCAAGGCTCACTTAGGTGATGAATTATTTGAGAAAATAGAAACCGTCCGTCAATTAGCAAAGGCTGGACGTAATACAGCAGAATCTGAACATGAAGAGCTGCTTAAGGCGTTAAAAGAACTAAGTGAAGATGATGTTTTACCGTTGTCTCGGGCCTTTACTCAGTTTTTGAATTTAGCCAATATTGCAGAAGAACACCACCGGGTACGTCGTCATCTTGAGGAAACAGATGTGTGTACACCCGATTCTCTATGTACTTTATTTGCTCAGCTGCGTCAGAAAGGTTTTTCACCACAGCAGGTATCAGACGCCTTCAGTCAAATGCAGATTGATTTGGTACTTACGGCCCATCCAACAGAAGTAAACCGTCGAACCCTGATCCAAAAATATGATGATATTACTGAATGTCTACGTCGCTTAGATCGTGGCGATGAAGGCGCGCAACATCGCCTTGATGAGCTTATACGCCAAATTTGGCATACCGATGAGATTA
This sequence comes from Neptuniibacter marinus, assembly GCF_965223595.1. Lineage (NCBI taxonomy): Bacteria > Pseudomonadati > Pseudomonadota > Gammaproteobacteria > Oceanospirillales > Oceanospirillaceae > Neptuniibacter > Neptuniibacter marinus. The sequence goes on from NZ_OZ245004.1 coordinate 1,129,317, forward strand.
GAAAACTGCGCCCCACACCCGTAGATGAAGCTAAATGGGGTTTTGCTGTTATAGAAAACTCCCTTTGGACCGCCGTACCTAAATTTTTACGGCGTCTTGATTCTCAGCTAAATGAAACCTTAGGTGAAAGGCTTCCGCTCAATTGTTCGCCTATACGTTTTGCCTCATGGATGGGTGGCGATCGTGATGGCAACCCCAATGTGACCGCTAAAGTAACGGAAGAGGTCCTACTCTTATCTCGTTGGATGGCGGCCGATCTCTACCTTAACGATATTGATGTCTTACGCGCTGAGCTCTCTATGTACCGTGCCAACAAAGAGTTACGTGATCGTGTCGGTGACTGCGCCGAGCCGTATCGCAAGCTGTTAAGTGAAGTACGTGAAAAGCTAGCATCTACTAAAAACTGGGTCGCGAGACAGCTTAACGGTGACATCAAAAGTGATTGTGATGTTTTTGTTCACGACGAGGAGTTGCTTGAGCCTCTTATGCTTTGCTACCGCTCCCTGCAAGAGTGTGGAATGGGCGTCATCGCTGAGAGCGCGTTAGAAGACATTATTCGTCGTATCGCCTGTTTTGGTTTAACACTGGTTAAATTAGATATTCGCCAGAGTTCAGATCGTCATGCACAAGTATTTGAAGAGCTTGCTCAATTTTATGGCTTAGGCTCCTATAACGGTTGGAGTGAAGAGGGGCGTCAAAACTTTCTGCTAAAAGAGCTGCAAAGCCGTCGTCCACTATTTCCTAAAGACTGGGCGCCTTCTGCTGAGGTACAAGAGGTAATCGACACGTGCCAAGTGGTTGCTCAGGCCGAACCTAGCGCATTGGGTTCTTATGTTATTTCTATGGCAAGTACACCCTCCGATGTATTAGCGGTGATCTTACTGTTACGGGAGATGGGAATCAGCCACAATATGCGTGTTGTGCCGCTCTTTGAAACCTTAGATGATCTAGAAAGTGCGCGAGATTGTATCGATGCACTGCTCAAAGTGGATTGGTATAAGGCTTATACGGAAGGTCATCAAGAGGTGATGATCGGTTATTCGGATTCGTCTAAAGACGCGGGGCAGCTGGCGGCCGCATGGGGACAGTTTAAGGCTCAAGAAGCGTTAACTCTGCTATGCAAAGAGCATGATGTACATCTGACCTTGTTCCACGGTCGAGGTGGCACCGTCGGTCGTGGTGGTGGTCCAAGCCATACGGCCATATTGGCACAGCCGCCGGGGTCTGTTGATCATAGCTTGCGCTTAACTGAGCAGGGTGAAATGATCCGCTTTAAATACGGTATGCCTGATTTAGCGGTGCGTAATTTAGAGTTATGCACAGGGGCAGTCCTAGAAGCAACGCTTACTCCTGCGCCAGGCCCTGAAGAATCGTGGCGAGTACAGATGGAGAGTATGGCGAAAAAAGGCCTAACGGATTATCGCGCTATTGTGCGTGATGACCCTAGTTTCGTGCCTTATTTCCGTGCCGCAACACCGGAGCAGGAACTGGCTAAACTTCCGTTAGGATCAAGACCGGCTAAGCGTCGTCAAGATGGAGGGGTTGAGAGTTTACGTGCCATCCCATGGATCTTTGCTTGGACGCAGATTCGTTTGATGCTACCGGCATGGTTAGGTAGCGATACCGCGTTAGGTGAGGCCTTAAACGGTAGTAGTGCTGGATTGGTCAAACAGATGTACCAACAGTGGCCGTTCTTTCGTTCGACCATCGACATGCTTGAAATGGTGCTGGCGAAAAGCGATACCAATATTACTGCCTACTACGATAAGCGTTTAGTATCCCAAGAGCTATGTACACTAGGTTCTAGCTTACGTAGCCGGTTACTTAATATTGTTGCTTTGATTAACACCATTAAAGAGCAAGATTACCTATTACAGGGCAATCCGGTGATTAGACAATCCATTGATGTGCGTAACCCATACATCGATCCACTGCATTTTTTACAAGCGGAATTATTGAACCGTGACCGTAATGAACCGGATCAACGTCTTGAACAAGCGTTAATGGTAACAATGGCTGGCATTTCAGCGGGGATGCGTAACACGGGTTAATAAGGTAAAGTAGTCGGCCGCACGCATAACGATGCGGCCAAAACGCTGTTTATTTTTTCAACGATTGTTCGTTTTCCGGACTTTAGTTTAGGGTTGGTAGTGCTAATGTCGAATTGTTCGACATTTGAGGCGTGGTATTGTCCGTAACCAGCGTTTTTACAGCAACAAATTTTTTGTTTTCGATAGCTTCTATTGGTCGAGAACATAACCATTTTTCTATTTTTTTAAACTTTTAAGTTAGGAGTTTCCTGTATGCGTATTATCCTTCTGGGCGCACCAGGCGCAGGTAAAGGTACTCAGGCACAATACATCACAGAGAAATATAGCATTCCACAGATCTCTACAGGTGATATGTTGCGCGCTGCAGTAAAAGCGGGTACCCCACTGGGCGTGAAGGCCAAAGAAGTCATGGATGCAGGCCAGCTTGTATCTGATGATATTATCATCGGTCTGGTTAAAGAACGTATTGCTGAAGCCGACTGTGCAAAAGGTTTTTTGTTTGATGGTTTCCCACGTACACTTCCTCAAGCTGATGCATTGAAAGATGCGGGTGTTAAGATAGATGCGGTTGTCGAGATCGACGTTGCTGACGAAGAGATCGTTAAACGCATGGCGGGCCGTCGCGTACACCCAGGTTCTGGTCGTACTTACCATGTCATCTTCAATCCACCAAAAGTGGAGGGTAAAGATGATGTGACAGGTGAAGATCTTGTTCAGCGTGCTGATGATGCAGAAGAGACCGTTCGTGATCGTCTAAACGTTTACCATGATCAAACTGCACCACTGATTAATTACTACAAAGGTTGGGGTGACACCGACGCTGCAACTGCACCTGCGTATGTATATGTGGCAGGTGTAGGTAGTGTTGATGATATTCGTGACAAAGTATTTGAAGGTTTAGCTAACGTCTAATCCCCGAATCTTGAGTCATTTAAAAGCCGTACCTGAAAGGGTGCGGTTTTTTTATGTCCAAATGATCGTTTCTATAGGCTTTTACGTATAGTTTGGGGATAATCACGGGTCAAAGTAGAAGGAATATTGCTGAATGAGTCAATCTGAAAAAACAGCCATCGTTTTAGTTAACTTAGGCACACCGGATAAAGCGGAACCTAGTGCGGTACGACGTTATTTAAAAGAATTTTTATCTGATCGGCGTGTTGTTGAAGGAAAAGGCCTACGCCGTCTGCTTTGGCTAAGTGTGTTAAATGGCATAATCCTTAATCTCCGGCCAAAAAAAGTTGCTAAAGCTTATGCCAGTATTTGGGAAGATGATTCCCCTATGCGAAAAATTCTAGATAAGCAGGTGGCTGAGCTACATCTCTTACTGCAAAAGAACTATGGTGACACGGCTCCCGATGTATTTGCAGCCATGACCTATGGTTTGCCTAACCTAACAGCGCGATTAGAAAAACTGTCCGAAAGCGGTTATAAAAAAACCCTCATCGTGCCTATGTACCCGCAATACTCAGCGACAACGACAGCACCTATCTATGATCAAGTAGCTAAGTACCAGTTAAAACAGCGTTGTGTGCTTGATATTCGTATTGTTAATTCCTATTACAGCCATCCTACTTATATCAGTGCGTTGGCGAACCACATACAGCAGTTTAAAGATCAAAACGGCACGGCAGATAAATTAATGCTCTCCTATCACGGTATTCCTAAAGAATATGCAGATAAAGGGGATCCATATCCTGCACAGTGCCATGAAACCTCAAAACTGCTCGCAGCTAAGATGGGGCTATCGGATAATGAGTGGATTACAACTTTCCAGTCGCGCTTTGGCCCTGCTGAATGGATGCAACCTTATACTGATAAAACCCTTGAGACCTTGCCTGAGAATGGCATTAAAAAATTACATATTACCTGTCCTGCTTTTTCCGCTGATTGCCTTGAAACCCTAGAAGAGATCGCGATAGAAAACCGTGATGTGTTTCTTGAAGCGGGCGGCGAACAATATGATTACATTCCTGCATTGAATGCGCAGGCCAGTTTTATAGACCTCTTGGCTGTCTTGGTAAAAGAACAAGCGGGCGATTGGGTAGGGGAGCGTTAAACATGCAGTATGAACACCTCTTTGGTATCCACGCGATCAATACTGTTTTAAAACGAGATCCTAAACGTGTACAGCGCATTCTTATCTTAAAAGGTCGTAATGACGAGCGGATGCATAGCCTATTTGAAACGGCCATGAGTCATAAAATTCAAGTTGAGCAAGTCAGCAAGCGTGAACTTGAAGAGCTGGTTGAGGGAGGCGTACATCAAGGCGTTGTGGCTTTTTGTAAACCGATTCCAACCCGGACTGAAAAGTACCTTGAGCAACTACTCGATAATTTAGATGAGCCCGCGTTTCTGTTAGTACTCGACGGCGTAACAGACCCTCATAACCTAGGCGCGTGCTTACGAACTGCCGATGCGGCGGGTGTTCATGCGGTGATCGCACCCAAAGATAAATCAGCTCCCCTCAATGCAACTGCATCAAAGGTCGCCTGTGGCGCTGCAGAAGTGGTTCCATACGTGTTGGTCACTAATCTAGCCAGAACGTTAAAAAGCCTACAGCAGCGTGGCATCTGGACAACAGGCACTGCGGGCGAAACCGATCTAGATGTTTACACCGCTAATCTAACGGGCCCTATGGCATTGATTATGGGCGCAGAAGGGCAAGGTATACGCCGTTTAACCCGCGCTCATTGCGATCAACTGGTTAAAATCCCTATGGCGGGCGAAGTGAGTAGCTTAAACGTATCTGTAGCGACAGGTATCTGCTTGTTTGAGGCGGTGAGACAAAGGAAAATTTAGGCACTGTTAGCCTTTAACTGTGCCTTTCTGTTTTTCTGAGATATTCTGTGGCCCTTTTTTATGGTTGTAAGGATGAAGCCGACAGGGTATTGAATTAAAAAGGGCATCGGTTTGATTTTCAGAGCTTAGTGCTCATTGATATGGGGCAGTAGTTCTTTTAACGTTTTTAGTTCTTTTCTATGTTTATATAATTCTTCCAGATCAGTATCTAATTCATCAATGCGAATTCGTAGTTCTTCTAAATATTGCGCTTTAGATATCATGTAACGACCATCTTTCAAAAAGGTTTCAAGGCTGATTTTTAATTCATCAATGGTATTTATAAAGGCTCCATTGCCCTTTTCGGCAGCTCGGTAATCATTGACTAATAGGATGATGTCATTGAGAGCAATAGGCACATTTTTAGTTTCATATTGACCATTGGCCATTTTTTTTGAAACTGATTTTTGGTTTTTAGGCTCATACACAACGGGTATGATTTTGTTGATTCTTGCACCGTATAATTCAGCATAGCCCCGTTGCTGTGCTGTTTTGTTGCCTGTCATGGCTTGTTTGGCGAAGTTATAGACATTGTTAATGTGCATTGTGGTTTCTTTGTTAGGCCAGCTTTTGTTGTTGGCATCAACAATAACCGCGATATGAATACCCCCTTTTTTCTTTTTAAGGTGTTCAGCGTACATTTTTAAAAAAGTCTTATAGGCAATCGGTGTTTTTAGCATAGGAATCGGTAAAAACTGCCCTTCGCGAGCCTTTGCTTTGATAACCTCTGGATCCACCTCAAATGTTAGGCCTGTTGATGTTGTTGGTAAGTTTGCGGATGTATTTAAGGGCTTTTCAGCCATGGCAAGCTGCCCCCAAGTGATTGCGATAAGGGTAACTAATAAGTATGCAAGATGACCTGATTTTTTCATGGATAATGCCTTATCTGTGCTTATTTCAGTAGTGTTATCAACTTATGCTGCTAATCCAAATGCGTTAAGCGCGATTGTAATATTTCAATCGCGCTTGAATAGCGCTTAGAAAGAGATGCTGCTTTTTCAGGTGGGAGGGCTCTAAGTCGCTTAGGATCTGTATTGTCGAGTAGGTCACATAGTTTCACTTGGATTGCGCCGATTGGACCTGTAGTGGCTAGCTGTTTGATGCGTTGCTTGTAGGTTAGTCCGTCATTTGGTCGCTTTGTTACTGCCTCAACGATTTGAATTGTATGCTCAGAATAACCGCGTTCGCGTAAATCCTGCGCAGTAATATCACAGTCTTCCAATACGTCATGTAACAGGGCTGCGTGATGGATATCTTCGCTTGCTTCAGGAAACATCTTTTGTAATTGCGTATGAACGCGTAAAGGGTGTTGTGCATAGGGCTGCCCAGCTTTATCTATTTGCTTGGCATGAAGCTTTATAATCCATGCTTTTGTATTATGGATTGATCGCTCAAACTCCCATAGCATCCACTGTTCATCACGGACATTGCTGTCATCGAAGATATCATAAACGCTCAAGTCGGTAATTTGCTTCGCTAAATTTTCATGTAGCTCATTATTAACATAAGAGAGCGGTTTACCCTCTGTGCTTGTAATACAGTTTGCAATCAGAAATAGATCATTTTTATAGACCAATTTAATGGGGGGAAGCCCCCAGACCTCCTCCATTATTTCACTTAATGACGTAATTTTATCTTGTCGGTGTTCTTCTGGGCCAGGTATACAATACAGTAATTCAGTGTCACGATAATTGTTAGCGCAGTATCGGACAATTGCTTTTATTGTATCCCATTCATGAATAGATGCATCAAGGGTTACAAATGCATAGTCTGTTCGGGTGATAGAAATCATAGGCGTGTTATTGCTGAATAATAGGCTTGAAAAAAAAGTTCATATTATTGTGCTCTCTGTCTCAATACTTCTTGATGACCTTCTTTTAATTTTTTGTCACCTGCTTCGAACTTATCTAAAGCTGTTTCCATAAGCGTATTATTCTGTTCTTTGTAGTGTTTATAGCTTGTAATATATGATTTGGCTTTTGCTAAACTAGCTTTATCGGCTGATAGATCACTGTATATCGATTTGGCCTTTTTAAGTGCTGAGAGTGCTTTTTTATTACGAGACAACGCCGATTTAATATGCGTTATCGCATCCTCATTTAAGTTGAGTGCTTCAAAGAATAGAGGGTTAGCTGTCTTGGCAAAGAAAAGTTTATAATCGTCACGGCGTTGCAGGGCATGCTGCAAGAGCTTATGAGCTTTATTAGCGTTAAGGCTTTCTTCTTTGACTTGCGTTTCGATCACTTTTATAAATTCAGCCTTAATAAGGTTTTTTTGATGGTCGACTTCAAAGCTATAAGTGCCTTTATGTTCATCTCTCCAGTTTCTATAAGCTAGGTCTTTAATCAGTTTGACATGACCTTGATCAGTGATTTTGAAGCCTAAGTGGTCAGGGTTGATGCGCTCGTCAGCAATGCCCCCTTGTGTAGGTCTAAGCCTGAAATCTATAACCTGTCTATTATGCTTGGCTGCATGCGGAAACTTCGGGCATATTTTCTTAATTGCAGGAATAATGGTTTGTTGTAAGTAAGTGGCAGGATTGGAGTTAAGAACTGACTTTCTGGTTGCTTTATTTTCGTACTCAACTACTACTCTGACATAGGGATGGGAGCACCATTGACTACCCGATGAGTAGAAGGATGACATGGAGGTAAATCCTTTGCCTTCATGCAAAATGAAGTCATTCAAGTCGTTGTAATATGGATGACTTTTTTCCTGGGCCATCACCTGACCATGAAATATCAAAATAGCTGAAAATATGAAGGCGAGAGGAGATGTTCTGTTGTGCATCATAAAAATCCTTTTTTGCTTTTTTGCTTTTTTGCTTTTTTGCTTTTTGCTCACGAGGCTGTACTAAGACTAGGCATCGTTTTTCAATTGTAGTGGATAATTTGGAAACAGAAACAGGTTTAGCATTATGCACTTTTAAGTTATCTAACAGTCCGATTAAGTGTGGAGCTCTGTCTTTACGCTGTTTTTCCCAACTCGTTATCCTAAGGGGGGCTTGTATTGTTACCCTGGCAGGATAAAAATACTTATAAATTATATAGATGTATGTTTGGTGCAATATAAATAGTTATGTAAATAAAAGAGAAAAAGAGACGATTATATGAAAATTTTTTAAATCTAACTTATTTTTGATTGTTGGGGTTATAGGTTTTCTTGAGTGGTTGGGCTCAATACATTCTCCAATTTCTATCTTGGCCAGCCAGCCGCAATTCCTTTTCAGGCTGGCTGGAAATCAATATGGCTTCCAAACTATGTGGTTTGGTTCGTGTTTTTATCAATAGATGTCGCAATATGAACAGTCGTGTAGCTCTAGAATTATGTAACAATAGGTTCAATGGAACCAAGGTTTAGGAACTAAGTTCTGCTGCAATACTTTCGGCTCGGCCTTTTGCATTGGCTACTGAAACGCGGTGCCTCTCGTCATTAAATTCTTGGTATTCGGAAGTAATCTCATAGATTGTTTCTACCCCTAAATATTTGCTCAATGTCCGTAGATGTGGCGTTAGGTGACCTGAACCCTCTCTTAGTCCTCCCTTTTCAAAACCAAACTCTCCACTGGATGTGACTATAACCAGTGTTTTTCCTGAGAGTAGAGGCTGTAGTGGGAAGTCTCCTCGTGAGGTATCAAAATCAAAGGTTTTATTTATGCGTACAATTTGATCGAACCACGCCTTAAGTTGAGCCGGCATACCATAGTTATACATTGGTGAGGAAATTAAGATAACATCGGCTGCCTCTATTTCAGCTATCAGTTTATCTGATAGTGCCAGTCTCTTTTTCTGTGCCGGAGTCCTTTTTTCCTCAGGGGTAAACACCGCGGCAATCCAGTCTTGTGTTATGAAGTCAGGTGGATTCACTCCAACATCACGATAGATATACTCATCTTCAGGCCGATTCTGTTTCCATGTGTTGACGAAGCGAAGAGCAATGTTTTTTGATATGGAATCGTGATCTGGATTCGGGTTTTTTACAGATCTAACGCTTGAGTCTATGTGTAATATTGTGTTCATTTCCAGTGCCTCAGTTGATTGATAACAGGGACTATTTTGTAAGCCTAGGTAGAACAGAACAAATGGAAAGAATATACTTGTAGATGAGTTTAAATCATCTACACTGTCGATGAACCCGTTGTAAGTTGGAGATTAAGTTTGCAGGTATCGCTACAGGCTCTGAAAGCCTTCGAGTCGGCTGCCCGTCGGGGGAGTTTTAAGTTAGCTGCAGAAGAGCTTTCGCTGACGCCAACAGCCATTTCTCACCATATTAGCAACTTGGAAAGCCGGCTAAATGTAACCTTGTTTCATCGAAAGGGGAGACGGGTTTCTCTAACTGGAACAGGGGTAAAATTAGCTAAAGCGACTTCAGATGGGTTTCGGAAAATTGAAAGTGCTTTAGACGAGGTGATGAAGGCAGGATGTGCTGTCAGGGTGACGACAACATCATCATTAGCAGCGCTAGTGCTGATTCCTTCGCAGCATGAATTTGAACAGGTCAATCCCGATCTTTCTATGGAAATATCGACTGGCGAGTCTATCGATAACCAATCCTATATTATTCCTGTTCGGGTTGGTGATGTTTCAGTTGTTGAGGGTTCTGATATTATTAAATATGAGTCATTCAATGTATTTGGTGCTTATGGAATGACATCGCCTTCTTGGTCCAATGAGCCTATTACCCTTTTTACAACGAAGTGGAAAAATACATTGCTACCTGATCCGCCACTAGCCACTTGGTTAGAAAAAAATGGACTGGATGGCGCTAATATTAAGCTTAAAAAATTTGATCAAGAGCTTTTTGGGATACAGAAGGCTATGGCAGAAAATGGGCTTGTATTTTGTTCTACGACGCTCACTAAAAGGCTGTTAAAAACTAACCTTATACAACACTTTAATACTCGTCCGGTCAAATCGGATTTATGCTATTACGTACCCAATAAGGATAACTTCGGAACGAGAAGTTCAGCCAAATTTCTAGATTGGATTGAGGATATTTTAAACTGATAATTCGTGCGGTCATTTCTGGCTATCTGATTATTTCCAAGGAAAAGTACCTGCTTTACAAATAATAAATGGGGAGGTAGGTAGCCCCATTTATCTTTAACTGCGTTATCTCTAATAAGAAAGCCATCGGTAGAAATTATGGATTCAAGTTTAAAGCTTAAAGCTTATTTTTAGCGGTGTTGCGATAACCCTTACCTTTGTGGCTTTTGTTCCTTACATTCGTTCGATATTTGCAGAGGCTACAAAACCGCATATTTTTTCTTGGATTATTTGGGGTACAACTACGTCAATCGTATTCTTTGCTCAACTTGAAGCTGAAGGGGGGATTGGTGCATGGCCAATTGGGGTTTCGGGCTTCGTTGCAGCTTTTATTGCGCTATTAGCTTTTATAAAGCGTTCGGATGCTTCTATTACGAAAATGGATTGGGTGTTTTTTCTATCCGCACTAGCTTCACTTCCGTTTTGGTATTTCACTTCAAACCCATTGTGGGCTGTTGTGGTTCTTACGATTGTAGATTTGCTTGGCTTTGGTCCTACAATACGTAAGGCGTATGATTTCCCCCATCAAGAAAATATGGCTTTTTTTTTGTTGTTTATGGCAAGAAATATTTTCGCTTTATTAGCGTTAGAGAGCTATTCACTGGCAACTCTGCTTTTTCCGTTATCCGTGGGTATTGCCTGTTTATTTTTACTTGTTATGGTTGGCTATCGGCGGAGAATTGTGCACACCGAATAAAACGAGGGGTTCTGTGGAGGGGGCAGAGGTAGAGGGGTTAGGTCTTTGAAGGTGACAGAGGTATGAGAGTAAGCGTTAGCTGAAGATACGTCCGAGATTCGTCTAACGTTAGAATGAAGAGGGCACGCCGAAACATGAGGCTTTATTAGCAAAGAATACTAAAATATATCACACTGGATAATAAACTATGCTCCTACCTTTCCGGTGAGCAAAGCACTGAATACCAAGGATATAAGGTGAATACTCGATACATCATTTTCTTTTTATTTTCCGTATTTTTTTGCTCTGAAGTGTTCGCTCAGGAAGAAAGGCCTGAGTGGAAGGTGTTCTTTGATAACTATGACGTGGCAGGCACTATTGTTATTTCTGATCGTCGCGACTTGTCTAAAAAGCTGAGTGTTTATAACAGCGTACGGGCTAGTAAGCGCTATTCTCCGGCCTCTACTTTCAAGATTCCCCATACGCTTTTCGCTTTAGATGCAGGGGTTGTTAAGGATGAATTTCAGGTATTTCCGTGGGATGGCGTAAAACGAAGTTACACGCCTCATAATCAAGATCAGAACTTGCGCTCGGCTATGCGGAATTCTGCTGTTTGGGTGTATGAAAATTTTGCAAAGGCGATTGGTAAGAAGAAAGCAAGGGCTTACCTAAAACGAATCGACTATGGAAATATGGACCCAAGTGCAGAAGGTGGCCCATATTGGCTTGACGGTAAGCTTGCGTTATCCGCGATGGAGCAAGTAGGGTTTTTAAAAAAGCTCTATCAAAATAAGCTTCCGTTTAAGCGAGAGCATCAGCTTATCTTAAAGGATCTTATGATAGTTGAAGCCGGAAAGGGCTGGATACTACGCGCAAAAACTGGATGGGAAGGCCGCTACGGCTGGTGGGTTGGATGGGTAGAGTGGCCATCTGGCCCTGTCTTTTTTGCATTAAATATAGATACTCCCCATGGGTGGGAAGACCTTTATAAACGAGAGGCCATCGTTCGGGACATTCTTTTATCCATTCGAGCATTACCAGCTAATTAAGACAGTCGATGCTTAAAGGGAGGTTGGTTAGGGGGTTAAACGATGTAGAGGCTGACTTTCTTGACTCTGTAGGCATACGTGGAAGGCAAGTAAAGAAGGCATGCCAATATCCGCCTAAATCAAGGTGTTGATGTTATAAATATTGGTGTATCTTTAGCGAAGGTTATAGCGCAATAAAGGGAGCTATTGTGGTGAAATTTGGCTATACGATTAACTATGTTTCAGATGTTGATAGGGCGTTGTCCTTTTTTGAACAAGCCTTTGACATGAAACGCAAATTTATAACAGACGAAAAAGATTATGGCGAGCTGGATACTGGAGAAACGGTATTGTCCTTTGCCTCACATGAGTTGGGGAAATTAAACCTTCAGGGCGAATATGTTAGCGCCTCTGAGTCAAAAGATCCGTTAGGTATAGAAATCGCTTTAGTCACTGATGATGTGATTTTGGCACACAATCAAGCAATTAAGTCTGGGGCGATTGAATTAAAGGCACCTGAGTCAAAACCGTGGGGACAGATGGTTTCTTATGTACGTTGCCCTTCAGGTATTTTGCTTGAGTTATGTACCCCGATTGGCGCTTAATTTGGCTTTTAACGCGTTTTATTCGATGTTTTAGCTGATAGTCAACAGAGTCGGGCAGGTCTAAGCATTTAACCCGCGAACATTGTGATCAATGAGTTAAAATCCTGTGGTCAGCAAGCATCGATTAAAGGTTGGTTTTCTACACCTCTACCAGAGGGCTTGATGTAGGCGCTCAGCCCCTGAGCGAAATTGGGGTAAATAAGGCCAGCGTAGATTTATTAAGTTCATTGGTTCTACGGTTGCTTTTCACAAGGATGCATACCCCTTAAGTTTGCCCTTTTCTGAGTTTGTTACTCCAAAGGATGCTTGTAATCCGATCTAGGCTAGGTTAAAAATATTTATAAATCAGACAGATGGATGTCTGGCATGGATAGATCTACGGATCTTTTTTTAATAGGTTATAGGTATATCAGTTATTAATGCGCATGCTTGTTTTGTCACGGAAGAGTACGATTCAATTCTTTGTTTTCTCCCTTTTTTTAAGTAATTACATCTATGTTTAATTAATAGCGATGTGGGTGGTACACGGACCCCCGTAAATATAAACGTTATAAGCTCAAGGAAAGTCTGTGAGTAAATCAAAGAAAATCATCGACAATCCGACAAGTGCCGAGTTGATAAAGCAATTTGAAGCGTTTGAAAGCTTGGAGACTCTATATAAGGCTTTTCCGTTCGCTCGCCGCCTGTTCCCTGACATGGAACAGACCTTCAATGAATTCAAGAAGATTAAGGAACAAGCAGAAATACTGAAGGTGCCTGATCGGTTCAATGAACGTTTTGCGAACCTGGGGTGGATCGCATACGAATCAATGAATATGGAAGTAATGCAGGCAGCAATAAAAATTTACGATACCGATGGAAAGGATGCAGCGGAACAATACTTGGCCGACTCTTATGATGCTGGTTGTTTAGAATGGGGTATACGCTGGTTTAATGGTAGTCCAGAGTTTCGTCGTCGAATCCGCCTTGCTGAACTTGCAAGGAAGGATTATCTGGCAGGTCGTTATCATGCTTGCATTCCTCTGCTTCTGAGTATGTTAGATGGGCTTGTAAATGATGTTTCAAAGCATGTTGGCTTTTTTGCTGAATCAACAGACGTAACAGCTTGGGACTGTATTGCAGCGCATGAATCTGGGCTACAATCATTGGCTTCGCTCATGACGAAGGGGAGAAACAAGACAAATGAGGAAAGTATTTCCATTCCCTTCAGGCATGGAATCCTACACGGAAGGGAGCTTGCCTTTGATAACAAGCTCGTAGCAGCAAAGGTCTGGGCAGCTCTATTTGCGACTAGAGATTGGGCTGTCGCTTTAGCGGATGGGAAAAAAACACCCAAGTCAAAAGAAGAAAAGTCATGGTCAGAAATATTAACTCGGTTAGCCGAAAATAATCGTCAGAAAAAGCTATTGGAGGAATGGAAGCCACGCAACAATGAGGAAATTTCATATTTGCCTCATACAGGTGAAGCAAGTCACCTGCCATCAGGAACACCTGAGCGAGCTGTGGCAGAGTTTATAGAAAATTGGATAGCTAAAAGATACGGTTTAATAGCTAAATCACTTTTATATTTCACCGATGACTCAATAGGAAAGAAATCGGGAAGAGCTAAGGAGGATTTCGGAAGGCGGGTGCCCATATCCTTCAAGGTGCTTTCTATTGAAGATCAGGCGGCGGCTGTATCGCATGTTGAAGTAGAGTTAACGTTTGAAGGAGAAAATGAGCCAATTCTCAAGCATGCTTCTGTTCGAGTTATTTATCAAGATACTGAAAACAATGCATTGGTCAGAACTGAGTCTGATGGTATTTGGAATATCGTTCAGAACTCCTTCACGGATATATTGTATGCAATTCGCTTATAACAAGGCGCTCCAAGTCGACCGCTAACGCGGCGCTTGAGCTTGGTGTTAAGTGCCCAAGCAAATTAATCTCCGTAGTGGTATATAGACATTAAAAGGAGTTCAATCGATGATCAAAAGATTTATCAGCTTAGCGTTAATTTCGACCGCAGTTTTAACGGGCTGTGCTTCTACTCCTACCGGAGACCTATACTGGAAGTCCGATACGGGTGCTGACTTCAATGAGATGAAAGCACTGATGGACTCACCTGAATTTAGAGCACAGATAAACGATGGCACACATTATACAATTCCTACTTGCGGCTTTGCTGATAATAAAAATGCCACTGAAATTCTTGAGTACTTGATAAAAATTGGGGGGGCTGTAACTTCCTGTCACTCAGGCATATACCGTTATTTCACAACTCCTCTCCATGAAGCTGTAAAAGGCAATTCAATTAAGAATGCATCCATTCTATTAGCAAATGGCGCCGACCCAAATATTGAAAATTCCGATGGTGAAACGCCTTTAGGTATAGCAGAGGAGGAAGCCTATCACGAAATTGCAGAAATGATTAACTCCTATGAAAATGATTGGCAGAAAGCCAAATCAGACAACGAGATAAATGCTTTCAAAGAATATCTAGAGCAATACCCGAATGCACTTCACTCTGATGAAGCCAGGTTGAAAGTAGCACTATTAGAGTCAATGAATGAGCCTGAGGTAAATGCAAGAGTTGTCGTAACGGAACCAGATGCGAAAGAACTCCAGCAAGAACAATTGGCAACTGAAATGAACCAGATTCCAAAATCAGAAGAGTCTAATAAACCTGTATCGAAGAGTACGGTGAGCAATGCTCAACCAATTCCTTTAGAGGAAAAAAAGGCAGGAGGGGGCGAAACACAAGCATCCACGCAAATCTCTATACCACCATCTCCTAAAATTGATTTCGCATGTACTTTTTATTCTAGAAAGCAGTGTGATGAGTACATAATGGATGATAAAGGACAAATAGAGGATATGAAAACACTGTGTTTCCAGTCATTTGGTAATGTAGAAGCATCATGTAGGGGGGGGGCTCCAAGTTGCTCCTATAGTACTTCTTGGGGTTTAAAGGTTTCTTACGCCTACAATTCAGACAATTCTTACTTTAAACAGTCATGTATAGATGGTGGAGGAGAGCTACGTTAAGACAGCTATATCTAGGCATAATCAATGGAAAAGTAACTGGATAGACATACCTTAAAAATATTACCCCTCAGTGCATGCGTATATTTTTGATAAATACCTTGTATCAAATTGAGGTACCGAGGGTTGGCGTTTGCTAGCTTTGATTAACCTTTTTTAATCGAACCTAACCCCACTGGTTCTTGGTGAGGTCGCTTGGATAAAGGCCGACGCCCTAGAATTGATTGATTACCTTCAATCAAAAAACAGCTTTATCCTTGGTGGTGACGCGCTCAAAAAAGATAAAGATGGCTACCGACATAATTATGGCAATTGGTGAAAAAGAGGGACTAAGAGCGACATGGGAGAAGGGAATAAGAGGGACATGGGAATAAGAGGGACATGCACTCTTAAAGAAAGGACCCTTCATTTCCTCGTTATTGGTTTTGCAGTTAGGCTTTGTTTTTACTGCAAGTGGCTGATTGATGGCTTTAAGTGTTTATTGGGAGGTGTTTGGTTTTTTTTGAGTTGGCCGTATATCTCTTAATTATGCTGCCCGTTTTATTGTTGTAACCTCAGAGTACATCTGCCCCAATCACACAGAAGTCATGTGAAAATGATTTATTCTGTTAAAATGGGTAATGATCTTTTATATAAGCGATCAAACTACGCCCGTTTCTTTGTAGTGGTTTGATTTGTAATATCTATCTCTTGTTAGCGGTCTTTCCGCGTGACTACTTTTTTGTACGTTAATATCGACGTGCATCGTTTTTTAAGGCGGTGAGGTTGGGTTTTGCTATCCAGCTCATCGCTTTTCTTGTTAATGAGTACACCCATGTTTACCGATATCGCATTGCATCCTGAACTTGAGAATAATTTGAAAGCGGCGGGCTACCTTGAAGCCACTGAGGTGCAGCAGCGGGCGGTGCCTTTATTATTGGAAGGGCAAGACTTACTGGTGAGTGCGCCAACCGGTAGCGGTAAAACGGCGGCGTTTCTGATTCCGTTAATCCAGAGCATGGTGGGGCAGCAGTCGCCGGCTAAACAGCCACGTGCGTTAGTTTTAGTTCCCGTACGGGAGTTGGCGGATCAGACACTCCAGCAGTTTAGTAAATTAGCGCAGAACACAGAGCTTTCTGCGGTTTCTGTGGTTGGGGGTGAGGACTTTAAAGTACAAGAAAAGCGTTTAGCGTCAGCGGATTTAGTGATCGCAACCCCAGGCCGTTTACTGCCTCATATCGAAAACCAATCTATTGAGTTTGATAGCTTAGATTTTCTTGTGTTAGATGAAGCGGATCGTATGTTGGAAACAGGGTTTAAGGAGAGCTTGCAACAGATTTTGTCCGTTTGCCCTGATGCTCGCCAAACCTTGTTGATCTCGGCTACGCTGCCAACGGCTATACGTTCATTGGCTAATGAGATATTAGATGCGCCGGAATGGGTACAAGTGGGCCAAAAGCGTGAAGCGGCAGAGGGCATTAAGCAGTACCTTATTCTCTCTGACGATGTAGCGCATAAAGATAAACAGCTGTGCGCACTGCTAAAAAATAAGGAATACACTAAAGCGATTGTGTTTAGTAACAGTAAAACCCAAGCACGTCGTTTAGATGGTTTTCTCCGTTACCATAAATTAAAAGCGGCGCTTTTACATGGCGATGTACAGCAAAAGGGACGTTTTGCCACCATCGAAGGATTTCGTAAAGGAACGACAACCGTATTGGTAACAACCGATCTTGCATCCCGTGGGTTAGATGTTGAGGATGTTGATCTGGTGATTAACTTTGAGATGCCTCGTAAAGGTGATGTTTATCTACACCGTATTGGCCGAACAGGCCGTGCAGGTGCAGAGGGTGAGGCGGTGTCGTTAGTCGATGCCACTGAGTGGAACTTGATGTCTTCTATCGAGCGTTATCTAAAAACGCGTTTTAGGCGTAAATTGATAGAAGGTTTAGTGGGTAATTATAAAGGCCCGAAAAAACTCAAAGCCTCAGGTAAAGCAGCGAGCAGTAAGAAAAAGAAGAAAGACACGGGTGTTAAGAAAAAAGCGCCACGTAAACCGAAACGCTAAGTTGATTAACGCATAGTAACAAATGAGTGAAATAAAATAGGGCGACGTTATTATGCATAATAGCGTCGCCCATAGCCGTGAATCGTTAGGCTAAGAGATAAGTTCTAAAACATGGGTCGCAATCATCGTTTCTTCATTAGTGGCTATAACGCGTACAGTTACAGTTGAATCATTTAAACTAATGAGATTTTCATTTTTTTGGTTAGCATCTTCGGAGTAGGTTATACCTAACCAGCGACATCGATTTAATATTCTTTGTCGAACATCGGCATCGTTTTCACCCACCCCGCCGGTAAAGACGATCTGTTCTAAGCCTTCTAGTGCGGCAGATAAACGGCCAATTTCTAAGGCGGCGCGATAGCAGAACATCTCAATAGCTTCTTCGGCTTCTGGTTGCTCTGCACGGTGAAGTTCGAGCATATCGGAGCTGATTCCTGACACACCTAACCAGCCACTTTGCTTGTAGATCAGTGTTTCTATTTCATCGGCATCCATCTGGTGTTGGCGCTGGAGGTAAAGCAGCACGCCCGGATCAATGTTACCGCAACGGCTCCCCATAGGTAGACCATCCACAGCGGTAAACCCCATAGAAGATGCCACTGAAGCGCCCTGCTTAATAGCACACATGCTTGCCCCTGCACCTAAATGACAGACAACTGTATTCAGTGATGGACTC
Source organism: Neptuniibacter marinus (assembly GCF_965223595.1). Classification (NCBI taxonomy): domain Bacteria; kingdom Pseudomonadati; phylum Pseudomonadota; class Gammaproteobacteria; order Oceanospirillales; family Oceanospirillaceae; genus Neptuniibacter; species Neptuniibacter marinus. Next base: position 1,147,307 of record NZ_OZ245004.1, read on the forward strand.
TGGAGTTGATTAAGCTGGCGCTGAATAAATTCGTACGATAAGCCGTGAAAACCATAACGCCGAATGCCTTCGTCTGTGTATTGCCGAGGCAGGGCGTAGTTTTTTTCTAAGTTGCTTTGTTTACTATGAAACATCGTATCGAAACAGGCAACTTGCGGCAGGTTAGGGGCAAGTGATTCACAAGCTTCAATCAGGCGAAGGTTGTATGGCTGATGTAACGGCGCAAGAGGAATCAGTGCGTTTAATTGCGCTTTAATCTCGTCGCTTATTACGCAAGGCTCACTAAAATGGTCTCCGCCATGTACAACGCGATGGCCTATGGCAACTGAACTACTTTCAGGCAGATGCTGATTTAGCCAGTCTAAAATAGTTTGTAAACACGCCTGGTGGCGCTCTTCCATCGGTACTGATAGATAATCAGGCGTGCTTTGCTCAAGTATCGTGCCGCTGGCATCTTTAACTCTAAAGCGGGCTGTATTTAAAATATTACCCACTTTAAAGCAGTAAAGCAGTGTGAGCGAATTCCCTTTTAATTCAAAAAGGGCGCATTTCAAACTTGAAGAGCCGCCATTGACAGTCAGAATTGTTTTCATAGTTATGAATTCTTGTGATGAACCATATGGGATGCAAGGGCGCAAGAAGCTAAACGAGCCAATGTTTTATCTGCTCGGCTAGTCAGAATGATCGGCACTTTCGCCCCTAAAGCTATACCCGCTGATTTAGCATTGGCTAAATAAATCAATTGCTTAGCTATCATGTTGGCAGCTTCCAAGTCGGGAGCTAGAAGAATATCTGCATCGCCAGAAACTTCCGATACTATATGTTTATCAATAGCGGCTTGCCGTGAAATAGCATTATCAAAGGCTAAAGGGCCATCGAGTAAGCCCCCTGTAATCTGTCCACGGTCGGACATTTTGCACAGCGCTGCAGCATCAACGGTGCTTTGGATATTAGGTTTTACTTTTTCTACCGCTGACAAAATGGCTACTTTAGGTATATCAACACCTAAAGCATGGCAGAAATCGATAGCGTTTTGAGTGATGTCCGCTTTGCAATGGAGGTCTGGAACGATATTGATGGCAGCATCAGTAATAATCAGTGGCTTGTGGTAGTTGGGAACATCAAAGACAAAGACATGGCTTAAACGTCGTTCAGTGCGAATCCCTTTAATCTTATGTACTACGGCACGTAATAGCTCTGATGTACCTAAGTGGCCTTTCATTAAAGCTTCAGATTCACCACGCTTTACTAGCTCGCAAGCGATCTCGGCGGAGGCATGGCTATGTTCTGTGTTAATCAGCTCAAAATCATTTATGTTTAGATTCTGTTCTTCCGCAACAGCCCTGATTTTATCTTCTGGGCCAACTAATGTAGGGATAATTAAATTATGTTCCGCAGCCTCAACAGCACCGATCAGGCTGTTACTGTCAACAGGATGAGCAACAACCGTGCGAATTGGGCGTGCTTTTTCCGCTTGTTGTATAAAAAACTCTAACTGATCATGCAGTGGCGGTTTTTCTTGAATAACCATTGAGGCCTCGGGATTTTTTTATCATAAAGTAACATGCCAATACTTATTCTAAAGCGATGTATTAACAACAGAATATCTTTAGTTTATTGCTTAATTATGACGCGCTGCAACATTTTTTTCTAATGATGTATGTCATTTTAAGTTAAGAGTTTGAAGATATTAATATTTAAAACTTAGGAGGAGGTTTTATTATTACTTGGTATCTTGCCTAATACTTAATATTGGGTTGAATATTAAAATAATATGTACTTGTTTTGTAGGGCCTCTTTTGTTTAGTTTTATGGGTAGTGCTGATAAAAAAAATAGGTAACATTTAGTGTGGAAATATTTTTTATTAGGTGATGTTGATATATCTTTGTTAAGGCAAGAACTTAATGTGCGCATCTAAAGTTATGGGCTGTTAGAATAGAGTTTTCTTGTACGTTAAAATGCAAAATATGTGCGTTATAGCGAGTTGGATCAGGTTGTCAGATTGTAATAGCCGCTTTATGGGTTGAGGAAATTTCATGGGATTATTGATTGATTGGTTTTTGGATTTTTGGGATAACATGCCGGGCGGTAAAATAAGTCGCGCATTCTTTGCAGCGATTTTATTGACGATTGTTGTCTCTATACCTTTAGGTATTTATTGGAGTATTACCCCAAGTGCGTTTGATCCTATATCTGAAGCAGAGATTGACGCTGATGAGCGAGGTCTAGAGATTACTACTGGGTACACTACAGTTTTCACCCTACATCGTTTGGTTGATACATTGCTACATAAGCCGGGTGGATATATTAGTAATGATATAGCACCTCCAGGTGTGTGGTTAGATAACATTAGTAACTGGGAGTATGGCGTATTAGTGCAATCCCGCGATTTAGCTAGAGCGATGCGGAAAGATTTTAGTCGTTCTCAATCTCAATCTGTAGAATATTTAGCACTGACAGTAGCTGAACCGCAGTTCAACTTTGATGCCAATAGCTGGCTGATCCCTTCGTCTGAATCGCAATATGAAGAGGGTTTAGATGCCTTGTTAAGTTATCAACTTGCTTTGGTAAGTAAAGAGGAAACTGAAGCTCAGTTTTTTGCTCGAGCAGATAATCTTAATAACTGGTTGGGTGATGTGCAAACGCGTTTGGGAAGTTTGTCACAACGCTTGAGTGCTAGTGTAGGTCAGAAGCGTTTGAATACGGATTTAGCAGGGGATGCCGAGGCGGAACAGTCCACGGTAGTCGCGAGCGAGGCCGAAATCAAAACTGCATGGCTAGAGATCGATGATGTCTTCTTTGAGGCACGGGGATCTGCATGGGCCTTATTACATATTATGAAAGCGATCGAGCATGATTTTGGGCCGGTACTGGCAAAGAAAAATGCACGGGTAAGTTTACGTCAAATTATACGAGAGCTTGAGGCTACTCAAGATACTGTATGGAGCCCAATGATCTTAAATGGTGGGGGATTTGGTCTTTTTGCAAATCACTCATTGGTAATGGCTAATTATATTTCTCGAGCAAACGCGTCAATTATTGATTTGCGAGACCTATTGAGTAAAGGCTAATACTACTGTGCCAGCGTGTCTTGGAGCTAAAAAGAGAGCATTTATGTTCTCTTTTTTTATATTAGGTCTACACTGAGATGTATTAAAGGTAAAGGGGGGAGAGTTATGCCTCGCCGTTTTATAAGGCATGCTACAGGAATACCTATTCAACTTTCTGTACCTAATTATAGCTCAGAGAGCTTATCGAGTTACGCTCCACGCTGTGTTCAAACAAATGATATTAGTGTGGGTGGACTTTCATGTGAATCACCTGAAGCAATGAGTGCAGGGCAAGCTGTTGAGGTTGATATTTGGTTAAATGATCCTTCATTTAAAACGATTGGTCATGTTCTTTGGTGTAAAGGAGAGGGTGCTGGATATCTAGTAGGTATAGGCTTTTCTGATTTTGCTACGGCTTATTCGGTAAGAATGGTTGAGCAAGTTTGTCATATAGAGGAGTATCGCCAGAAGGTGCTTAATGAAGAGGGGCGTCAGCTGAATTCAGAGGAGGCCGCAGAGGAGTGGATAGATAAGTACGCTGCAGAGTTTCCTGCATACCCTTGTTAGATAATCAGTAAAAAACAGAGTACAACCATTACCTAAGTAATCGTTGTACATCCTGTAAATTCAAAGTATCTGGAAGATAGGCACTGTTAAAGCAGTGGTTGTACTTCTAAATTTTGTTCCTTACTAATAAGCCACTCACCCTCGATATTCTCTATGGTGAGGCGTTTAAGGGTTTTATCTTTATAGCCGTTGGATGCTTCATAGTTGATCCAAAAATCAACGGTCACCGTCGAATCGGACAGCTGGATATTTGAGAACTCCGTTCGTTCTAGCTTAATCCATTCCGGTGTTGTTAAAGCGGTGTGTCTTTTCTGTAACCAGCGTTGATGAGTTTTGTATGGGCCATTAAAGACGGATGTGTAAGTGAAAATATAATCTTCATGGTTTTGAGTTTGCCAAGCATTCTGCCAACGATTAATAAGTGCTGTCGCTTGATCTAATGGCTGTTTCTCTTTCTGAGAGGTCGCAACAGTAGGGGTTGTGTTGTGATCTGTGCTTACAACCTTATCTGTAGCAGAGTCTTCTTGTGTTGTATCGTTTTGTGGCACTTTAGTAACGCTGGCTTGATCTACACTGAGTGGTTCTGAAGTTAGTTGTGCTGAGGTTTCAGTAATCGGTGATAGCGCTTCAGTTTTATTAGCTGCAAGGCTTTCTTTTGAGGGGCTATCTGAGTTACTGGATGTAGCTTCTGCTTCTACAGTGGAGCTAAGCTCCTCTTTCTTTTTCGTATCAAGCGCGCGTTGTATTTTTGCGTCCTGCTCTTTTTGCGCCTCAATCAATGCTAGTTGTAGGCGATTGTTTTCTATTTTAGCCTCGGTTAATTCAGTCTCTAACTGTAGTAGTTTCATTTTTACTTCAGTTTGAAATTGGTCGGGTGAAGCATCGGTAGGTAGAGGGTTCTCAGGTTTGTTAGCTGCGTTATTCTTAGCACTAGCTGTCGATATGCTGGTGCCTTGGTTTGTTAAATCAGTGGTTTTAAGATCCGTAGTCTTAACCGTGCTTTGCGATTTATCTTTGGCAACACTTGGCGGCGTTACACTGAAATTCGCTGTCTGCTGGGTTCCTGAAGCTGTGGGTTCTGATTCAGCAAAGACCGCTACTGCTGGGGGTTCTGAAGATGGCTGAGGTTCATCTGAAAATAAAAAGTGATTTATGCCGACGCCTAAGGCTAGTATGGCGACAAAAGCTAAGGCAAAAATACCTGAATGATTGGTATGCAAAGGCTTGCTGTTATGTTCATTGTTTGCAAAGTCTTTACGGGTAATCACATCTTTGTGAATCAAAGGCAACAAAAGGGCTTTTAGACGGCTGATCCGCCCCTCTGTTTGTTCTATCATTGAGAAGTCTGTGCCTATTTCATAAGGTGTAGGGGGGAGGCCTTTTATAGCGCACAGGTAATATAGATAGCCTTCGATATCGTCTATTTGTAGAGGATTAAGAGTGACTTCAGTTTTGATCCAATTATGAAAATCAGCCTCAGGTGTTTTACCTGTGTGGATAACTAAATAGTCTTTGCGAACTACGATGAGTTTAATTGCACCAGCCGTTGTTTCTGATGTTAAGCAAAGCTGTTTAAGCGCGTCAGCAACAGTTTCCGATGAATCTATAGCTTCTTGATCTATAACGACTAAGCAATATTGACCCGCATCTTTAGTGTCACGCAGTGCTTGAATCAGATCTTTTTTTTGTTTGGGTACCTTGAGGCATTCGGCTAGTTTCGAATAAAACTGTGACGGTTTAGTCAGTGCCGTATCGAACCGTACAACAGGAACCCCTTTGTGTTGATAATCACTAATCAGCTCAGATACAAGTGTGGTTTTACCTGTGCCTTCCACCCCTTTGAGGATGACTGCGCTGTGATTATCGAGAGCATCACGTAAAGCATAAAGTGCTTTTTTATAACCCCTATGTCGATAAGGGGTTATTAAAGGTTGTTCACTATTCTCTGATCCGTGATTACTCTCAGCGTGAAGCTGATTTTCCTGTAGCATGATTAAGGCTAATCTCGATTACATTCTATATGTATAAGTTAGCTGCAATTATATTCCTTTTGGATACGACTTCCAATTACAGAGTGCCCAAGGTTATTAAGTCGGCTGTTTACTGCTCTATCGCTGTTTTCAATTTATCTTGATAAGGGGGCCAACCCATAGCTTTACCACCGAGCAGATGTAGGTGAATGTGGTAAACCGTTTGTCCACCATCTTCATTGCAATTGAAAACTGTGCGGTAGCCGTCTTCCTCAAACCCCATCTGTTTAGCAATAGTGGCAGCACTTTTTATCATGTGACCGATGAGAGGTGTTTGTTCTTCGCTAATATCATTTAGCGTTGATATGTGTATGCGAGGAATAATCAGCAAATGGGTTGGTGCTTGGGGATTAATATCATTAAAAGCAATTACATGCTCATCTTCATAAACGATCTGTGCAGGTATCTCTTTATTGATAATTTTACAAAAAAGGCAGTCCATAATTCTCTCTCAATAAAGCTTTTTTAGCAGTATAGCGAGATTAATTGAGTTTAAACAACAGGGATTGATCGTTGTTTGTTGAATGTAAGCGAGGTTGAATTTAAGAGAGGTTGAATTTAAGAGAGGTTGACCTGTTTCCGTTAGTAGCTACTAAAAGTATGCTTTGATTGGTTGAAAACTTTGTTTTAAATAAGCGACCACGAGCTTAATAAGGCGGAGTGTTTTAGAAAGTGTTGATTTAGATGCTATAAAATAACGTTCAGGCAGAGTTTTCTTCGAAATTAGCTGTTTATCTAAATAAATTAAGTCCCATTAACACTGAATATCGTTATAATTAGAGCTTAAATTACGTTGGGGTTGTTTGGGTAAATGACAAAAAGTTTGATCGGTTCTGTAATTGCTTGGGTAATACTTTCCTCATTTGGGAATGCCGCAGCGGATGAGTTATCTCAAAGTCCTTATGGTTTGTCTGATGGTAATGAAGAGCTTTTATTAAGTGGTTTAAAGAATCTGAGTAGTCATGAGTTAGATTCGGCATTAATTGACCTGAAACAGTTGACTGAACGCCGCCCAGACTTTCGCCTTGCTCAGCTTGTCTATGCAGATATTTTATCTGCTCAAGCACAAGGAGCGCCTTTAAGTAGCTCTGGCAGCCATAATGATAAACAGAAAATAGATGGATTAATTTCTGAAGCTAAAGTGCGTTTATTGATGGAGATGGAAAAGCCATCCATTGATATGCTACCTGCTGATATGTTGAAAATGTCAGAAAATCAGAAATATGCAGTCGTTGTAGATACGAGACTCTCTCGGTTATTTCTGTTTAAAAATCATGATGGTGTTCCTGTTTTAGTCAAAGATTTCTATGCTTCCTACGGACGAGGTGGAGTTGGCAAAGAGAAAAGAGGAGATTTAAAAACACCATTAGGCGTTTATTTTATTACAGGGCGTTTAGAGGATAAGAATCTACCTTCACGTTATGGGTCTGGTGCATTGCCACTCAATTACCCTAATGTATGGGATGAGCGTTTAGGAAGAACAGGTAATGGTATATGGTTACATGGATCTCCAGTTGAAACTTACAGCCGCCCGCCTAAAGCCAGTGAAGGGTGTATCTCCCTTACGAATCCAGATTTTATCGAACTTGACCAAAAGATAGATTTTAAAGACACCCCTGTTTTGGTGGGGCATAACATTCGTTGGATTAAAAAACAGGACTGGTTAGCGCAACGTGAACGTTTTAATAGTTTAATTGAGCGTTGGGCTGCTGATTGGGAAAGCCTTGAACATTCTCGTTATATTCAGAATTATGCGACAAACTATCATGATGGGAAAAGAGATCTGAAACAGTTCTCTAATTATAAAAAGCGCGTAAATCGCAGTAAAAAATTCATAGATGTTGATGTTGATAACCTAAGTCTCTATCGCTATCCAGACAACCCAGATCTTGTTGTGGCTACTTTTCGCCAAGATTATAAAAGTAGCAACCTTCAAGGGAAGTCTATTAAGCGTCAATATTGGACGTTTGAAAATGACCGCTGGCGAATTGCTTATGAAGGTTTACCTTCTGTAGGTAAACCTTAATCCATGCTAAGTGAGCTGGGCGCTATAATATATGAATGCTTCTGAGCTATTACTCCAAAATATAGATCAGCATCAGGTTGTTCGTATTGATGGCCCTAGGGTTTGGGTCAATAAGCTTTTAGCACAAACTCAGCAACATTATCCAGATCACTTTCAATGTGAGGGCAAGCTAGAATTCCTTAGTTTGCAGGCGGCTTTGGCCGACTACCTTTCTGTTGAACAAAGTGCATCCTTAATTCTTCAAGCCTTAAAAAAACGCCTTTTAGTGGGCAAAAAGCTGTTAATCACAATTGATTGCGAAAGTGTTGATGTACAGGCGTTAACTTACCTTTTGAGTTTGCCTTCGGTATGTGATGAACAGGGTGCTGCTGTTGTTGTTTTGCTAGTGAGTACGCCCGAGCTTGTCTCAATCTTGAAGGTTAATCCATCCCTAGCGGCTAAGCTGGATGGCTTCTATCAAGATGGTTTTAATGCCAACAGCTCTTCTGCCTTTTTTGCTAAGACTATACTCTGGATTGGATTTATCGCTTTAGTCGGGTTGGGTCTTTGGACTTGGTATAGCGGTTTTATGGGCGAAGCTTCAGAGGATAAAGTTTCGGCGACTATTGATGAGGTTGTTAAAGACTCAATGGTGCCTTTAACGGTCGAACTTCTGGATGATGAAGAAGTGACTAATAATGAAGTGTTAGAGCAAGTTTCAGAGCCGATAACACCACAGGTCAAGTTAAATGGTGAGGCTGTTCCTTTAGAGTCGATACGAGCTACTCAAAATATTGATCATGCCGGTTCAGCAGCTCAGAACCAAATAATGTTAAATCCGGTTCTTGTCGCCGATTTGACCGCAGTGGTTGAAGAGGCAAAAGGTGAATTATGGAGTGATAAGAGTGAACTAACTCGTAGGTTTATCGCTGTTAATGATGCCGGTTTCTCTCCAAGTTATACAGGGAACATTGATGGTCGAGATGTTCTGAAGGTAATCTCCACAACGCCAGGCAATGTGTTGAATCATTCATTATTAGAAGATGAGACATCTGAAAAGCAAGTGAGCCCAGTCGCTGCGATGAATAATGAGGATGAAGTAAGGAAGGTGTTTGAGGTTTGGCATCAAGCTTGGCAATCTCAAAACTGGGATGTTTATATAGGGAGTTATATTCAAGATGCTTCTCTGTATGGTGTAGATATGCCAGTAGAGGAGTGGAGGCAGTTTAGGAAAGAACGATTATTGTCGCCAGAATGGATAAAGCTTGAGCTAGGAACACCAACCTTTTCACGTTTAAACACCCATTGGTATCGTATTGAGTTCTATCAGCGTTTTGAAAAGCCTGGCTATGCTGATGAGACTACAAAGCGTTTAGAGTTGCAGTTAACTGCAGAGGGTTGGAAAATTGCGTCAGAAGCAGCTGAGGGTACCGTCGTATTAAAACGACCTGGATCTGAGTTGTAATATTTGTGACCAATAAAAAACGTCCAGTAAAGGACGTTTTTTTATTCATTCTCATCAATAAGTTTTACTGGATTAAACCTAGGCTTCTTTCAAGGCTGATCTTCCACTGTCCATTGGAATTGACCATCATTACCCGCTTTTTGACCGCATCTTTATAAGTGTCAGATTCATAACGCTGCTCAAAGCGTGCTTCCGCTAAATTCTGCCCCAGAATGTTAATCTGAATATTGTTTATATCTACATGAATGAATTTAGGTTTAGTTATGCGTTGTTTACGCTGATCAACCCACTGCTGATGGCTTAGTTTTGAATTAGGTCGGTACATAGGAGTATAAGCGCTTATGTAGCCTTGATAATCTTTATTGCTCCATGCTTGAACCCAGCGTTGTAAGCTTTGAGTGATCTCTTGCTCTGTTGAAACAAGGGGAGTAGAAACTGCTTTGGAAGGTACTTCTTGATCGGCAACTTGGTGGTTTTCAAGTTTTGTATCTAGTGCTTTGACTATGTGGTCTGTTGGTTTCGGTCCTGCCTCGTGAATGATTGGTTTTTTTGCCGGAGGCAGGTTTTGGTTGCTGAGTGCCGCAATTTCAGCAGCTGTTTTTTCGGCTTGTATAACATTAGAAGATTGCTTAGTTGCATCAGCTTTTGACAGTGTAGGTATTACTTCAGCGGGATTTGCTTCTTGCTGTTGTAGCGGTGCACTCAACGTCGCGGCGTTGCTTACGAGTAGTAACTGATCAGAACTATTACCAGATATATCGCTAGGTACTCGATCGATCATTGTGAGTTCAGGGCTAGCGGCGATACTTCCAAGGTCAAGAGCTTTGTTGTAAGCCTGAGATGCCAATGTCGCATAGAGCTCTTTCAGGTTGCTATGTACTTGGGCATAGCTTGGGTGGGTCTGAAAGGCTTGTTGTAAGGTTTCTATTGCTTGGGCGAAGTTACCCTCTTCAGCATAAATGACAGCGAGATTGTTAAACGCTTCGGGTCTATCAGGGTAGGCTATCATCAGCTGTGTAAAAATAGATTTAGCGGATGTTTTATCGCCCATCTGGTTGGTAACAATCCCTTTAGTCAACTTTGCTGCAGCCATATTGGGATTTTCAGCAATGAGTTTATCAATCGCTGTCAGTGCGGCTTTATGTTGGCCTTGTTGGCTGAAGCGTAAAATTTTTGCTATCTCAGGAGAGGTTTGCTGAGGTGTAGGTGTGCTTATACTGACTGTTGTAATATATTCTTGAGGCGTTGTGCTTGTTTTATCTGTTGGAGATGCTTCACCATTAAGAATGGCTTGCTTCTCTTCGGCGAGCCAAGAACGAACTTCTGATAGCTTTTCGTTCATCCATTCTTCATCGATATCCGCTGTCCGCATGTCTGCTTGCGGGGTTGCTTTTTCTGGGTCGCAGCTATACTCGTTTGTGCGTCCACCGTTGTAGCAAAAGCCAGAGTCTGATTGTTCGTTGTTCGACTCTTGGGCTGCTTTTTGGGTAAGAGCACCACAGCCCGTTAAAATAGCTGTGGAAATAATAGCGCTTATCGCTGTGCGGAGTCGTTTACTTTTAGAATCTTTTTCGAATGTCTGCATGGATTTAAAGCGTATCATGTAATGATTTAAGGGATGATTATACTCATATAATTGGGTATGTCATATTATAAAACGGCTTTTTCAATGCTAGCTAGATAGTTGAATTAGTGGGAAAATGATAAGTTATATATAGGGCCTATGGAAGAGTTTTAATGTTAATGCGGTTGTTTGTACTAGGCTGAATATAAGCTTAATTAAAACTCGATTCACCATCTCTTTTAATACGCGAAACAGGACGTTATTCAGTGATGAAATTAAAACAAAGTTTAGCATTGCTCTGCATGTTAATGTTTTCTCAGACTGTGCTGGCAGAAACAGAGAGTGAATGGAATTATCCTATGCAGCCAGGGGAGTCTGTGTGGAGTATTGCCCATGAGCTTTTGACGGATTGGCGAGAATGGAAAACTATAGAGCGTCTGAATAATATTAGTAATGATAGGCAGATGCTACCGGGTACCGTGCTTAAAATACCGCGTTCGTTAATTAAAGAGCGTCAGTCGGATATTACAATTTTAGATGTTAGCGGTACAGTAACAGCACAAGTGGTTATGAATGACGGTACAGTCAAAGCTCATTTGCCATTAGTTCGAGGCCAAGGTTTAGGACAGGGAGATCAGATAAAGACTTCTCCTCAATCGTCCGTGTTGTTGGAATTTGACGACGGCACACAGGTCTTGATTCTTGAAAACAGCTTACTAAAGATTAGGCAAGCGACTGTTGTTGGCAGTAAACGTAAAGTTATAGATATTAAAGTGTTTCTTGAGGAGGGTGAGGCAGAAATTAGAGCGAACCCTGCAAAAGTACCGGGTTCCCAATTCTTAATCGATACCCCCGTTGCCTTTGCAACAACGAAAGGCACTACATATCGAGTGCGTGCTAAAGGTTCAAATACAGCGGCTGAAGTTGTCGAGGGTAAAATCGGTGTTGAAAATAATTTAGGTGGTACTACTGTAAGTCAAGGTTATGGGACGTTGGCAAAAGCAGATATGCCGCCCGCTAAGCCCACAAAGCTTCTTTCTGCACCTGAACTGCCTGATTTAAGTGCGCCGATTCAATATCTGCCGAGTAAGTTGGTGTGGAGTGAACTGAAAGATGCGGCTAAATATCGTGGACAGATCTCACCTGATAAGCTGTTTACCGCCATTGTTTATGATTCTGTTTCGGATCAGCCGAAAATGGGATTACCTTCATCGCTGCAAGATAAGAGCTATTGGCTTAGGGTTCGTGCGATTAGTGAAGAGGGCCTGCAAGGTTTTTCTTCAGTGCAGGAAATCACTATTGATGCACGACCATTTCCTCCCGTTCGACAAGCACCACGCCCTTCTGATTCTATTTATTCTGGTGAAGTGGAATTTGTTTGGTCTCGTCCAGAGCTAGCAGATCGTTTTCAAGTTGATATAGCTAAGGATGAGCATTTTGAAACCTTAGCTTTACAGGAAAGTGATATCTCAGATACTCGTTTTACAGCAAATATTATGGAGCCTGGCGATTATTATTGGCGTGTTACGAGTGTAACCTCGCAAGGAAAAGTGGGCCCACTCGGTTTTGCTGGTGAATTTACCGTCAAGCCTGTTCCTGCGAAACCAGAACTACAGGCACCGGTAAGTAGTGAAAATGAGATGTTTTTTAGTTGGAATACTGAACCAGATATTAAATATTACCAACTGCAATTTGCAAGTGACCAAGAGTTTAACGATATTCTGGTTGATAAAAACACTGATAAAGCTGAATTAGCTATAGATAAGCCACAGCCTGGTACATATTACATAAGAGTTAGGGCATTCGATGCTGATGATTATGCAGGTGAATGGACGGCTCCACAGCAGGTTGAGCAGCCAATAGAGAATTGGTGGCCACTTCTCTTTTCTGGTGCAGCAACCTTACTGTTGATTTTGTAATGCTCCAAGGGGTTAGGTTTTTAGTCTTTCTGACGCTGCCATTTACGATTGTTGTTTTGGTAAGCTCTTCAGCTTTGGCTGTTTGGTTTGATCGATTCGCCTACGACTTGTTGAATCAGTACTACGCATCTGTGGACTATAGGCCTAAAGATGTTGTGTTAATTGATATCGACCAAGAAAGTATCGACCGCTTTTCGGGGTGGCCGCTAAATCGTGGCATCCATGCGGAGGTGATAGAGAGGTTATCTTCAGCTGAAGCCTCATCTATCACGTATAATGTTGCGTTTATCGGTGAAGATCTTGATAACAAGTTAGGTGATAAACGTTTGGTTGATGCAATCAAGCAGAGCGGTCGAGTGATATTGCCTTTGATCGCAGAGAATGGCCGAGAATTAAAACCTTTAAATGCTGCTGAACTACCAAAAGCAGTAATGGGTCATGCCGATCTTTCTTTAGACGAGGATGAATATCTTCGGCGTAGCTATCTTTATGCAGGCATGGGCTTTCCTCGGTGGCCTAGTTTGGCGCTGGCTTCTCTTCATGTCTATGCACCTGTGAAAGCAGATGACTTTTCTGGTTTAAGAACACCTTACCTACATGTAGGCTTCTCTAAGTTGTGGAGCCGTGATTATGAGCTTTTGTTGCCATTTGGTTTGGCCTCGTTTGAGCAACATGTACTGCGTTACCCATTATGGGCTTTACTTGATGGCTCAGTTCCCAAAGATAAGTTGCGAAATAAGGCTATATTTGTGGGGATTAGCGCTCCAACAATTGAGAATAAGTTAAAGGTTTTACCGCAAAATTCATTTTTTTCCACAGAAATTCATGCCTTTATTTTTAGTACATTAAATCGTGGATATATGCTGTCGCCCTCCTTGTCTGTGTGGGCAGTTATCCTTGGTATATTAGCAACGTTGTGTTGGGGGCTTTTTTTGGCGAAGTTGCCAGTAGGTTGGCGATTTGCTGGGTTTTGTATGGTATTTCTATTAGCTGGGGTGCCGGTGTGGTTGCTGTCGTTAGGTTACTGGTTGAGTATGATGCCTATGCTGGCTGGGCTTGTATCGGTTAGTTGTATCTTTACTGTCGGGCGTTTAAGCGGTTTATTACTAACAAACAAAAAAGCCCTAGATTAACTAGGGCTTTGATGGATTAGAAAAGCAGCCTAACTGTTTTTCTCGCGAGCAATCGCACGGTAAGCAATATCGGTGCGGAAGTAAGCGCCTTCCCAGTTTACTTCTTTAAGTAGATCATATGCACGTTGTTGAGCTTCAGTTACTGTATCGCCTAGCGCTGTAACACATAGTACACGTCCACCGGCTGTAACAACCTTGTCGTCGACTAACTTTGTACCTGCATGGAATACTTTGGTCCCTTCTGGGCAGCTAGCAGGAAAGGTAATGACATCACCTTTACCATAGTCTCCAGGGTATCCGCCGGCAGCCATCACAACACCAACTGATTTGCGCTCATCCCATACTGCTGTGGTTTGATCGAGCTTTTTATCGAGCGCTGCATTACACATATCAACCAAGCTAGATTTCAAGCGTAGCATAATCGGTTGTGTTTCAGGATCACCAAAGCGGCAGTTGTATTCGATAACTTTTGGTGTGCCGTCTGCTTGAATCATGAGGCCTGCATATAAAAAGCCAGTGTACTCATTACCTTCAGCTTTCATACCATTTACGGTCGGCATGATCACTTCATCCATAATGCGTTGATCAATCTCAGGTGTTACAACGGGGGCTGGGGAGTATGCACCCATGCCACCTGTGTTTGGTCCTGTGTCGCCATTACCTACACGTTTGTGGTCTTGGCTGGTTGCCATAGGCAGTACATTGTCGCCATCAACAATAACGATGTAAGAGGCTTCTTCACCTTCTAGGAACTCTTCAATAACGACTCGGCTGCCTGCTTCGCCAAAGGCATTGCCTGCAAGCATATCTTTGATTGCGTCTTCCGCTTCTTTTAGAGTCATTGCAACGATAACGCCTTTACCAGCGGCTAAGCCATCTGCTTTTACAACGATAGGTGCGCCTTTTTCACGCACATAGGCTAGGGCAGGCTCTATCTCTGTAAAGTTTTCATATTCAGCAGTAGGGATCTTTTGGCGTGCAAGGAAGTCTTTAGTGAACGCTTTAGAGCCTTCTAGTTGAGCAGCGCCTTGAGTGGGGCCGAATATACGCAGACCATCTTTCTGGAAGTGATCAACAATACCCGCGACTAGGGGGGCTTCAGGGCCTACAATAGTAAGGTCGATATTATTCACTTTAGCGAAAGTAGATAAGCCTTCAATATCCATCACATCGAGCGCCACGTTTTGCATCTTCGCTTCTTGCGCTGTTGCTGCATTGCCGGGTGCGACAAAGACATTATCTACATTAGCGTCCTGTGACACAGACCATGCTAAAGCGTGTTCGCGGCCACCAGAGCCAATAATGAGTATGTTCATTTTCATTAATTCCTAAACAGTAAACCCCGCGTCTGAATTATTCAGACCGGGGTTTTTGGCAATAAGCTTACTCAGGTTTAAATTGGCTAGGATTCAACCCGCAAAGTAGACCTATTGCTAAATGTACTTAATGGCGGAAGTGGCGCATGCCAGTGAAGACCATCGCCATACCATGTTCGTTTGCTGCATCAATCACTTCTTGGTCGCGCATAGAGCCACCTGGTTGGATAACGGCTTTTATACCGGCTGCTGCGGCTGAATCAATACCATCGCGGAAGGGGAAGAAAGCGTCAGATGCCATAACGGAACCTTTTACTTCTAAACCTTCATCAGCGGCTTTAATACCAGCAATCTTAGCGCTGTAAACGCGGCTCATTTGGCCGGCGCCAATGCCAATAGTTTGTCCATCTTTTGCGTAAACAATTGCATTAGATTTAACCGCTTTGGCAACTTCCCAACAGAAAAGTAGATCTCTGATCTCCTGCTCTGTAGGTTGAACTTGAGTAACAACCTTCAGTTCAGATGCATCAACTCGACCTAAATCACGGTCTTGAACCAGTAAACCGCCATTGACGCGTTTATAATCGAAGCTGTGCGCGCGATCTGCTGCCCACTCGCCACATTGTAGTAAACGGACATTAGGTTTAGTAGCAACAATATCGGATGCTTCTTGAGTTACTGTAGGGGCGATAATTACCTCTACAAATTGGCGATCGACAATGGCTTGGGCTGTTACGGCATCCAACTCACGGTTAAATGCAATGATGCCGCCAAAGGCAGAGGTTGGATCTGTTTGGAAGGCACGGTTGTATGCATCAAGAAGATCTGTGCCAACGGCTACGCCACATGGGTTAGCATGTTTAACAATAACGCAGGCAGGTTCGTTAAACGGTTTTACGCATTCGAGTGCTGCGTCCGTATCTGCAACGTTATTAAAAGAAAGCTCTTTGCCTTGCAGCTGACGAGCTGTAGCAACGGAGGCTTCTGATGGATCAGCTTCTACATAAAAAGCCGCGCGCTGGTGTGGATTCTCTCCATAGCGCATATCCTGTGCTTTGATGAACTGAGTATTGAATGTGCGAGGGAAGGTTGCTGCTTTATCTTCTTCGCTTTCAACAATTGCACCTAAGTAGTTTGCAATCATGCCGTCATATCCTGCGGTATGCTCGAAAGCTTTTACTGCAAGATCAAAGCGTGTTGCGTGGGATAGGCCTTTTTGCTTATCTAATTCAGATACGATGTTGTCATAGTCAGACGCGTTCACAACAATGGCAACATCCTTATGATTTTTCGCAGCGGAGCGAACCATTGTTGGGCCACCAATGTCGATGTTTTCAATCGCCATTGGAAGATCGCAATCAGGACGTGCAATGGTGGCTGCAAATGGATATAGGTTAACTACAACCATGTCGATAGGATTGATGCCGTGTTCGGACATGATAGCATCATCCTGTCCGCGACGACCTAGAATGCCGCCATGCACTTTAGGATGCAGAGTTTTTACACGGCCATCCATCATCTCGGGGAAGCCGGTGTAATCGGATACTTCCACTGCGGGAATGTTATTCTCTTTAAGCAGTTTGTAGGTACCGCCTGTAGAAAGGATCTCAACGCCGCGAGTGCTTAGTGCTTGTGCGAATTCAACAATACCTGATTTATCAGATACGCTGATCAAAGCACGGCGAACGGAAGTGATGTTCTCTGCCATTGTGTCTGGATTCCGAATAGTCAAAAAAGGAGAATTAAAGCAAGCCGTACTGCTTCAGTTTTTTACGAAGCGTACCGCGATTTAGTCCCAATAATTGGGATGCTTTAGTCTGATTGTCTTTAGTGTATGTCATTACCGTTTCGAAAAGAGGTGCTTCAATTTCAGAAAGTACCATCTGATAAACATCGGTGACAGGTTGTCCATCAAGTTGACGGAAATAGCTGTTTAATGACTGCTCTACGTTATCGCGTAACGTGTGATTTGCAGCTTCTGTTGAGTTTGGCGCGAATGTTGGTTGCTTAATTTCTTTATATTCCACAGTACTTATTATCCAATCTATTAGGCGGCTACGCCGTTATTTAGAGCGCTATCAAAATAATTTTCGATAGAGGCGGCCTGGTCTGCTGCTGTTTCAATGATATTAAATTGTTTACGAAAACTACTTCCGTTAGCGTTGTTCTGCAGGTACCAACCTACGTGTTTGCGTGCAATGCGTACACCTAAGTATTCACCGTAGAAATCATGCAACTCTTGCAGGTGTCCTAACAAAACGTCCCTTATCTCCTCTAGCTTAGGAGGGGGCAGAATTGTACCTGTTCTTAAATAATGATCAATCTCTCTGAATAGCCAAGGTCTACCTTGAGCGGCTCTACCAATCATTACTGCGGAACAGCCAGTATGCTGAAGTACTTCCAGCGCTTTCTCTGGTGAGGTGATATCACCATTGGCAAAGACGGGAATTGAAATTGCTTCAGTAATACTCGCGATGGTGTCGTATTCTGCTTCACCTTTATATCCGCAACTACGCGTACGACCATGTACAGCGAGCGCTTGGATACCTGCATCTTCAGCAATACGCGCAATAGTTAGGGCATTTCTGTTTTCTGCATTCCAACCAGTACGTATTTTTAGAGTTACAGGTATGTCGACGGCAGAGGTAACTGCGTTGAGGATATCGCTTACAAGTTGCTCATCTTTTAATAGCGCTGATCCTGCCGCCTTGTTACAGACTTTTTTTGCAGGGCAGCCCATATTGATATCAATAATTTGAGCGCCTCGTTGTACGTTCATGATTGCTGCATCAGCCATCATGTCAGGATCGCCACCGGCAATCTGAATAGAGCGAGGCTCTACTTCACCGGTATGATTTAAACGATAAGCTGATTTACGTGACTTCCATAACCGGGTGTCTGATGTAACCATTTCTGACACAACTAAGCCTGCACCCATGCGCTTACATAACTGGCGAAAGGGCCGGTCAGTAACGCCTGCCATTGGTGCCAAAATAACTTGGCTGTCAATGGTGTATGGGCCAATATGAAACATGCTATGCCTTAAAAAATAGTTAAAAAAACACCTTTCGTATCACGAATGATACGCTTAAAAGATGTATTTGGGAGGCGGATAATCATACTCCTAAGGAGCAGAGTCTCCAAGGGTTTTTTGATGATTTTTTGTACAATTTGAGCTTGATTTTTTACTGCTCAGGCGCTAGTAGCTCAGCCTTATAATTGATTGCGCGTAAACTAGGTGACATTAATTTCAGTGATACCTGAGCAGGTTGGTTAACGGGTAGAAGAGGCACTGTATCGTTGTTGAAATGGAGGTACTCCTTGGGTTGGAATACTCTTTGAGCAATCGTTTCCCCTTTTAAGCCAGAGAATGTTAACGCAATAGCTGGATAAGGTTGTTCGAATGAGGCGCTATTCAGTAAAAGTAAGTTGATATTGATCGCGCCTTCTAGTTCTTTGTGCGGCTGGATGATGAGTTTTTTATTTTGAATTTTATCAAGCTCGAATCGTTGCGGAATGTTGCAGTCTATATGTTGACACAAAGTTTCATACAAAGGTTGGTACGGTTTCTGCCAATACAGCTCTACACGATTGAACCATAAGTACTGTATAGCTATACCCGCTATTGCTGCGATCAAGGTTGAAAGCCAGAAAGTGTTTTTCGCCTTTGTTTTTTTTGCTGAGGTGGAAGAAAGTACAAGGGCTTCACGTTCAATCGTCAAGGTTGGAACGGGAACTGTGGGCTCAGCCGCGGTTTTTATCTCTAGTGTTCTTCGTGGAGAGGTTGGAGCCGTTTGTTCTGTTTGTGCTTTTTCGTTAGGCAAGGAGGGGGCAGAGGTTGAGGATTCTTGTGGGTTAGTGGCATTTCGATTTTCGGTAATATCTTTTTTTTCTTTGGCGCTTTGGGTGGGTGTAGTTAGGCTATGTTGTATGTCACTTGGCTTTTTTTTGTCATCGATACGGAAACTCTGTTCTTTATGCTCTGTCGCGGAAAACACGTGTAGACAATTTCCGCATCTAACCTGCTCATGGGCAATTTTTAATTGCCCTTTAGTGACACGGAACTGTGCTTTACAGTTGGGGCATGTAGTGATGATGCTATCGCTAAGCATGATGGACTGATGTTACCCCTTTCTAGTGCCTGTGACTCTTATCCAGCCATCTTTTTCGGCGATAGGATCAAGATCAAACCATTCGGAGTAGGTTGCTCTTATTTCTGTTTCCTGCGCACTCAATAAACCAGACAAGCATAGTTTACCTTGAGGTTTGATTAAGTTTGCTAGGGTGGGCGCTAGTTGAACTAAAGGTCCTGCTAAAATATTGGCAATTAACGTGTCGGCGGCTTCTTTAGGTGCATTTTCCGGTAGAAAAACGTGCAGTATGTCATCTGCTAAATGATTGCGAAGTAGGTTGTCTTTAGTCGCTTGGAGGGCTTGAGGGTCGATATCTACGCCAATCGCTTTGCTTGCTCCTAATAATAATCCGGCAATACCTAAAATACCTGAGCCACAACCGTAATCGATAATATATTGGTTCGTAAGTATTTGTGAATCTAACCATTCTAAACAAAGTGCCGTGGTAGGGTGCGTACCTGTTCCGAAGGCTAAACCAGGATCTAGCATTAGATTAACGGCGTCAGGTTCGGGTGTTTCTTTCCAGCTAGGACAAACCCAGAGACGATTACCGAATTTCATCGGGTGGTAGTTTTCCATCCACTCCCGTTCCCAATCTTTATCTTCAAGAATTTCTGCATTTATGCTTGGTGCAGGCATATTGGGGAACAGCTGTTCATGGCCTTGAGTTAAAAACCGTAGAGTGGCTTTTAGATCATGTTCTGCTGCAAAGAGCCCTGTAATGGTTGTATTGCTCCATAGAGGAGTTGTTCCTAAGTCTGGCTCAAAGATTGGCTGATCTTCACTATCCTCAAAGGTCACTGCTGCGCATCCGGCACTTAATAGTAGATCTTCGTAAGCTTCAGAATTATCAGGATTAGTTTTAATTTTTATTTGCAGCCAAGGCATTATGTTCTTCCATATTGGACAGTTCGACAGGCCAATAGTACCAGTCATCAAGGCGCGGATGAATAGTTCTAGGTAGTGCATAGGTAATAAAAAACCCGCTATATAGCGGGTTTTTTGTTGGTCTATACGGTTATAAGCCTAGCTTCTTCTCTAGGTAGTGAATATTCACACCACCTTCTTGGAATCTACAGTCTTTTACAATCTCTTGCTGAAGAGCGATGTTGCTACGGATGCCGTCAACAACCATTTCATCTAAAGCAATTTCCATACGTTTTAATGCGGTTTCACGGTCTTCGCCATAACTGATAAGTTTGGCGATCAGTGAATCGTAATGAGGAGGTACTGTATAGCCATTATAAATATGTGAATCTACACGGATACCATTCCCGCCGGGTGCATGGAAGTGCTTGATTGTACCTGGGCTTGGAAGAAAGGTTTTTGAATCTTCGGCATTGATACGGCACTCAAATGAGTGGCCCTGAATTTTAATATCTTCCTGTTTTAAAGAAAGAGGTAATCCAGAAGCGATTCGTAACTGCTCTTTTACAATATCTACACCCGTGATCATCTCTGTTACAGGATGCTCAACTTGCACTCGGGTGTTCATTTCTATGAAGTAGAATCCGCCATTTTCGTATAAAAACTCAAATGTGCCTGCACCGCGATAATTGATTTTGATACAAGCATCTACGCAAGCTTGTAATACTTGGGCGCGGGCATCAGGATCTAGGTGTGGTGCTGGAGCTTCTTCTACCACTTTTTGATGGCGACGTTGCATTGAGCAATCACGATCATAAAGGTGTACTGCATTACCTTGCCCGTCAGCTAAAACTTGGACTTCGACATGGCGAGGGTTTTCAAGATATTTCTCCATATAAACGGTGTCATCACCAAATGCCGCAGCGGCTTCTGATTGAGTCACATGAATGGAGTTTATAAGTGAAGCCTCAGAATGAACAACACGCATACCTCGTCCACCACCGCCGGCCGCAGCTTTTATGATAACGGGGTAACCAATGCGTTCGGCAATCTTATAGGTGTGCTCTGTGTCATCATCTAATGCGCCGTCAGAGCCTGGGACTGTAGGTACGCCAGCTTCTTTCATTGCTTCGATAGCTGAAACTTTATCACCCATTAGACGAATTGTTTCCGCTTTGGGACCGATAAATGTAAAACCTGAGCGTTCAACTTGTTCAGCAAAATCAGCATTTTCCGCTAAGAAACCGTATCCCGGGTGAATACCTACAGCATCAGTTACTTCTGCTGCAGCGATAATAGAGGGGACATTTAAATAGCTTTTTACTGAAGATGCAGGACCTATACAAACAGCTTCATCAGCTAAGCGGACGTGCATGAGATCTTTGTCTGCTTGAGAGTGGATAGCAACGGTTTTGATATCCAGTTCTTTGCAAGCGCGCAGAATACGAAGCGCAATTTCGCCTCGGTTCGCTATGACTACTTTATCTAGCATCGAAAGTGATCCTTGCTTATGCGTTATTGGCTTAAACGATAGTTACAAGAGGTTGATCGTATTCAACCGGCTGACCATCTTCAACAAGGATAGCTTCAATAACGCCACTCTTGTCTGCTTCAATTTGGTTCATCATCTTCATTGCTTCTACAATGCAGATAACATCACCGGCCTTCACTGTTTTACCTACTTCAATGAATGCAGGAGAACTTGGTGATGGAGCGCTATAGAACGTGCCAACCATTGGTGATTGAACAACATGACCTGAAGTTGCCGGTGCTTCGCTTACCGCTTCGGTCGGCATAACCGCAGGCGTAGGCGTAGGCGCAGCTGCAGGGGCGGGCATAGGCGCAGCAGGGTAGGCAGCTACAGGGGCTGGGGCACCGCGGCTAATGCGCACGGATTCTTCGCCTTCTTTAATTTCTATTTCGTTGATGTTGGATTCTTCCAACAGCTCAATCAGTTTTTTGACTTTGCGAATGTCCATTCTGATCCCGGTCTCTTTAAAAGCAACAATAATTAGTTTTTAAGCAATCTGTTTTATGGCAGATTGCAAAGCAAATTCGTATCCTTGCGCGCCAAAGCCACAAATAACACCTTGCGCAACATCCGATAAATAGGAATGATGGCGAAATGTTTCTCGTGCATGCACATTTGAGAGGTGTACTTCAATAAACGGGATATTAACTCCCAGTAAAGCGTCACGCAGTGCAATGCTTGTATGTGTAAAGGCGGCCGGATTGATAATAATAAAAGCAACCTCTTCCTGCTGAGCTTGATGTATTCGCTCAAGTAGGATGTATTCTCGGTTGCTTTGGCAGTGCAGTAATTCATGGCCTTGATTTTGCGCTTGCAGTATCAGTTTTTGGCAAATATTGTCCAATGTGTTTGTACCGTAAACCTCAGGTTCACGCATGCCCAATAAATTCAGATTTGGGCCATTTAGTAACAGGATTTTTGCCATGGTTTATTCCTGAAAATTGGCAGAGCGACTTAATCAACTACTATAGTTTGCCGTAGTCTTTTTCTCTTGTCTATAACTTAGCAAGTTTTTGCTGTTTTAGTGCTTTTTTGCCGAAAATGTCTCCTCATTCACAGAGAATATTGAACATGAAATGAATATTTGCTGCGCTCATGTATTAGGTTTTTTTAATATTAGTCCTTTTGGCTATAGTTTTATTCTTTTACGCTCAAGATTGTTGACGTTGGCTTCATAATTATAGATATTGCAATGCGGTACTAGTGTTTTTTGTGTGGGATTGAAGGAGAAAGAAAATGGCGATGATTAAGCGCGTAGTTTTCAATCAGAAAGGCGGAGTGGGTAAGTCTAGCATTGCTGTGAATTTGGCAGCAATTAGTGCAGCTCGTGGTAAACGTACTTTGGTGATTGATCTTGATCCTCAATGTAATTCTAGTCACTATCTTTTAGGTGAAGGCTATCAAGATGTTAAGCCTGATATTAAAGATTTTTTTGAGCAAACGCTGACCTTTCAGATGAAACCTAATGGGCCTGAGTACTATGTACATGCCACGTCCTATGAGAACTTAAGTGTAATACCCTCTAACTCAGATTTAGGCGATTTGCAGTCAAAATTAGAATCGAAACATAAAATTTATAAATTAAAAGATGCACTAGAGCAGTTATCTGATGATTATGATGCTGTTTATATAGATACACCGCCAGCGTTCAACTTTTATACGCTTTCTGCTTTAGTTGCTTCTGAAAGATGTTTAATCCCTTTTGATTGTGATGAGTTTGCGCGACAGGCACTGTACAGCTTGTTAGCTAATGTGCATGAAACGAAAGAGGATCATAATGATGCGCTTGTTGTTGAGGGTATAGTGGTGAATCAGTATCAACCTCGCGCTAGTCTCCCTAAGCGCATTGTTGATGAGTTGCTAGATGACGATCTTCCTGTGCTTAATGCAAAAATTTCAGCGTCAGTGAAAATGAAAGAATCCCATGATGAGACACGTCCACTTATTCATATGTCGCCAAAACATAAATTGACGCTACAGTTTATCGAATTATTCGAAGAGCTCTCTCACTAACTTATTTGCACTCAAGTGTTAAGGGTGGGTGCAAATTCTTGTGCTTACTCTTTTAGCTTGGCTCTTCAGTATTTTCGTTCTTTCGCAGACTTAAGATCCAGGCTATAAGTAGTGGGACGCTAACTGCTAGTATTATTATTTCAGCCATCTAACTTCCAATTAAATATACGAATTTTCGATTTTAATTAGATTGCACGGTTGAGCAATGGAAAGTTTTTCAAGAAGATGGGGTTATTTGTTGTCTGATTCATGCTGATCAAAGATTGGAATGTATAGGCTGCGTCTAAAGTCTATAATACCCAAAAGGGTGCCCTTTAGACACAGTATTTGCGGTGTTTTAGCAGCTTTTGTTTCCATTGCACGCGATGGTTTCAGGTGCGGCTATTGCGCTACCAATTTTCAGCTGTCCTTTGTACTCGCCAACAAAAAGAGTGCTGGTCGTGCGCTTCCCTTTATTGTTGATGTAAACAATATTAAGTTGACCGGTTGGTTTTAAGTTTAGGGCATACTTTTTGCCATCTTGGATATATGACTGCGGAGCATTTTGAGCAATTGGATCTATATAGATACGACGAATCTGTCGGCCTTTAAAGCCTGATTTGATGTATTTCTGTAGAGAGCGACGAGATTCTTTATCAACCCCTTCCCAGTTAATTAGATTGAATATGCCTTGAGCGTCGCGACTGGCAAAAGAATTAAGGTAGTTTTGTACTAACAAACTATTTTTGTCGGCCATGACCATACTGGACATTAAAAGGCTGATAACGCATATACAAAATTTGGGAAGTGTCATTATTCACCTCTATTCTTATATTTCCCTGAGATAGCTGGGGTAAGTATATCTATTTTTACTGATACGTGAAGTGGTAACTTGCAATTTACGGCAAGTAAATGTGTGTATGAGGACTGAGCGTAATGGGCTATGGGCTGCATATAGGCTAGCTTCATAATAAAAAAAACCTCGCCGATGCGAGGTTTTTTTATGCTGCATAAATAATACTAATTATTTAGCGGCTTCGTAAGCTTTTACGCCAGCAACAATAGCTGCGCGTGCGGCATCTGCGTTGCCCCAGCCTTCAACTTTAACCCATTTTCCTTCTTCAAGGCCTTTGTAGTTTTCGAAGAAGTGTTTAATGCGGTCTAGTTCAAGCTGCGGAAGGTCTTCGATATCCTTAACATCACGGTAAGCTTTAGTTAGCTTGTCGTGAGGTACAGCGATAAGTTTAGCATCTTCGCCGGCTTCGTCAGTCATGTTTAAAACGCCTACAGGGCGACAACGAATCACGGAGCCTGCAATAACTGGGTAAGGTGTCATAACCAATACGTCTACAGCATCGCCGTCATCAGCAAGCGTATTATTGATATAACCGTAGTTTGCTGGGTAGAACATTGGTGCCGCCATGAAGCGGTCAACGAAGATTGCGTCTTCTTCTTTCTCTATCTCATATTTGACCGGAGCGCTATCTGCCGGAATTTCAATAATAACGTACAGATCGTTCGGTAGGTCTTTACCTGCGGGTACTTGTGCGAAGCCCATAATTGTCTTCCTGTAAACTGTTTTAAAAAAGTTATATCTGAGTCGGATTATAAGCGCAGCGTGAGACGCTTAGAATACTACTTAAAGCTGAAACTGATGCTTTTATGTATTTAATTTTGCTGCACGGCCATCACTTGATTCTGAGTGATAGGTAAGCAATGTTTCAACTTCTTTAATAGAGCCTAGCGCTACAGAACAGCGTTGGTGAATATGTTTAGGCTCTAGGTCGAGAATGTTTTTATAGCATGTACTGGAAGTCCCGCCAGCTTGCTCGATTAGCATGCTCATTGGATTGCCTTCGTACATAAGGCGGAGCTTTCCAGGTTTGCTGGAATCGCGACTGTCCCAAGGGTAAGTAAATATTCCACCGCGCGTGAGTACGCGATGTACTTCTGCAACCATAGATGCGATCCAGCGCATATTGAAGTTCTTTTCGCGTACACCTTCTTCGCCTTGGAGAAGGTCACCAATATAATTACGCATCTCTTCTTCCCAGAAGCGATGGTTTGACATGTTGATGGCAAACTCATTTGTTTCTTTAGGGATGCTGACTTGTTCGCGGGTAAGAATGAAGTCACCCGTATGGGCAAGCGTAAAGAAATTTACGCCTTGGCCAGTTGATAGCGATAAGATGGATGATTGGCCATATAATACGTAGCCAGCAGCAACTTGTTTGCGACCGGGCTGTAGATAGGCTTCGTCCGTAGTTGGATCCATGCCTTCTTCGATTTCAAGTACCGAGAAGATGGTTCCTACTGAAACATTAACATCGATATTAGACGAGCCATCTAACGGATCGAAGATGACAAGGTATTTACCGTTTGGGTTACCGCCAACGGGGTGATCTTCCTCTTCAGAGGCAATACCCGCCACGAGTGCGTTGTCGAGTAAAAACTTTTTAAGCAGATCATTTGCTATAACGTCCATTTTTTTCTGGGTTTCACCTTGAACGTTAGTGTTATCCGTTGATCCTAGAACCCCGGCTAATTCGCCTTCACGAAGTTGGATGGCAACTTCTTTACAGGCAAGCATTAACGTGCCAATCAAATCGACTAATTTGTCTTCGGTTTCCTGTTGTTTCAGGAACTGGCTCAGGAGCAGCATTCTCGTATTATCTCGCAGATAGAATAGTTGAAAAGATGGGCGAGAATTTTACGTGAAACTTAGACAAAATGCATTGTTTGTGGCGCATTTTTGATGGTTTATTATAAGATTTTTCGCCGTATCGCTGATAATGTTTGGTGGACAAGTTACCGCATCCGCAAAACTGTTATGATAGACAAATATATTTGCTCATTTTTTATTATTTATTAGCCGGAGTTTGGACGTTGCATATTCACATTTTAGGCATCTGTGGGACCTTTATGGGATCGTTGGCCATTTTAGCCAAACAGTTGGGACATAAAGTGACAGGCTCGGATCAAAATGTGTACCCACCAATGAGTACACAGCTTGAGTCGCAAGGTATTGCATTAATTCAAGGCTTTGATCCCGCCCAGTTCAGCCCAGAACCTGATTTGATTGTGGTGGGTAATGCAATGTCGCGAGGTAATCCCGCGATAGAGTATATGTTGGATAAAGGGCTCAATTATACCTCTGGCCCCCAGTGGCTTTCAGAACATTTGCTTAAAGATAAATGGGTTTTAGCGGTTGCAGGTACGCACGGTAAAACGACCACGTCGACTATGCTGGCGTGGATTTTAGACCAAGCGGGTATGAAACCGGGCTTTTTAATCGGTGGTGTGCCTTTAGGTTTTGGAGTATCTGCGCGCTTGGGTGATTCGCCTTTTTTCGTAATTGAAGCTGATGAGTACGACACGGCTTTTTTTGATAAGCGCTCAAAATTTGTTCACTATCATCCTCGCACGCTTATTATGAATAATCTTGAGTATGACCATGCGGATATTTTTCCTGATTTAGCGGCTATTCAACGACAGTTCCATCACTTAGTTAGGATTGTGCCAAGTAATGGCCAAGTTATTTTTCCTCAAGAGGAAACTGCACTGCAAGAGGTGGTTGATATGGGGGTGTGGACTGATGTAGCTCAGACCCGCATAGGGGCCTTTGATTCATCTTCTGAGGTGGAGTGGCAGGCGGTTTTGCTTAAAGATGATGGTTCCCAGTTTGAGGTTTGGCACCAGGGAAGTAGAGCGGGTGTGGTTTCTTGGAAGATGACCGGAAAGCATAATGTAAATAATGGTTTGGCGGCTATTGCCGCCGCAAGAAATGTTGGCGTTCAGCCGCATCATGCGATAGAAGCATTGAATTGCTTTGCTGGGGTTAAGCGGAGAATGGAACTGCTAGGCGAGGTTAATGGGGTTAAAGTCTATGACGATTTTGCTCATCACCCCACCGCTATTGAAACCACCTTGCAAGGAATACGGGCTCAGGTTGGACAAGCCAAGGTGATAGCGGTGATTGAACCTCGCTCAAATACAATGCGTCTAGGTACCCATCAAGCGTTACTGGCTGAATCTATTACAAATGCGGATGTGGTTTATTGGTTTCAGCCACAAGGTATGGACTGGTCGTTGGAGAGTATTGCTGCACAAAGCTCTGTCTCATCTACAGTTTATTCAAATACGGACCTGCTGATCAATGATCTGGTCAAGGCGGTAGAGCCAGGGTGTCATGTGGTAATTATGAGTAATGGTGGTTTTGAAGGTATTCATCAGCGCTTGTTAGCCGCGTTAAAGGGGTAGTAATCATGGTAAATCAAAAGGCAGCGGGAGCGGATACGCAAGAGACCATTACGGTTGCTATAACCGGAGCCTCCGGCGCACAATATGGATTGCGCCTATTACAGTGCTTATTAGCAAAAGATAAACGCGTTTTTGTCATGATTTCTCGTGCTGCGCAAGTGGTGATTAGTACTGAGACGGATCTAAAACTGCCCGGTACGCCAGCGGATCAAGAGCAATTCTTGAGCCAGATGTATAAGGCTAAACCAAATCAGCTAAAAGTGTTTGGGCGTGAGCAGTGGATGGCTCCAGTTGCTTCAGGGTCTGGGGCACCGAGTAAAATGGTTGTTTGTCCTTGCAGTACAGGCTCTTTATCAGCGATTGCTACAGGAGCGAGTAATAATCTGATTGAACGTGCTGCGGATGTGGCATTGAAAGAGCGCCGTCAGCTGATATTAGTTCCCAGAGAGGCGCCGTATTCTGAGATTCATTTAGAGCATATGTTGAAATTAACGCGTATGGGCGTGATTGTGATTCCTGCGAGTCCCGGTTTTTATAATCGCCCAACAACGATCGAAGATATGGTGGATTTTGTGGTCGCTCGGATTTTGAATCAGCTTAATATTGAGCAAAGCCTGCTGCCTAAATGGGGCGAAGATTTAATTTAACAAAGGAGGAAGCGTCGCTATAGATGAAATTAGCGCTTCACCGGAGTAGAATTCATGCAAGTTTTTAGATTCGCATGTCTTACCCTGTTCTTATTTTAAGTGATTCAATTTAATGTCAAACATTCTAGCACTTGATACGTCCACCGATGCTTGCTCTGTAGCCTTGAGTTGTAACGGCGAAATTAAAGAAGATTTTAGAATCATTCCTCGTCAACATACTCAGCAGCTTTTGCCTATGACCGAAGCGATATTGGCGGATGCAGGTATTGCTATCTCCGCCTTAGATGCAATCGCTTTTGGGCGTGGGCCAGGGTCTTTTGCGGGTATTCGTATTGCAACAGGAGTCGCGCAAGGTCTCGCCTATGGAGCCGATTTACCTGTTCTACCTATCTCTACGTTAGAGACGCTAGCTGTATCGGCAGCAAAGGTTGAAGGTGCGGACAAAATTGTGGCTGCGTTAGATGCGCGTATGGATGAGATCTATGTGGCGAGTTACCGTATTGAAAATGGGCTGCCTGTGATGGAGTTGAGCGAACAAGTTGCGACGCCAAGTACCTTTGCCGTTGATGCAGAAGGGTATCTCGCTGTGGGGAGTGGGTGGCGTTATTTGGAAGCGATGCCTGAATCAGTTAAGCGCGCGGTCCAATTGAGCACTGAAACATATTATCCATCATCAGAAAGTATGCTTGTACTGGCGCTCGATGCGTGGGCGCAAGGGAAGGGCATCTCACCCGAGCTAGCTCTGCCAGTTTATCTCCGCGACCAAGTCGCATGGAAAAAGAAGGATCAGCAATAAATGGAGCTTTTTCAAGTCGTTATACTGGCCTTACTTCAAGGATTGACGGAATTTTTACCAATCAGTAGTTCGGCCCATCTGATTTTACCTTCACAGCTTTTAGGCTGGCAGGATCAGGGATTAGCTTTTGATGTCGGCGTACATGTTGGTACATTATTGGCAGTGGTGATCTATTTCCGCAAGGACTTGAGGTCTATGTTTTGTGCGTGGTGCGCAAGTTGTAACGGGGGGCGAAGTGAGGATGCAAGCTTGGCTTGGTTAACCATCTTAGCCACCTTTCCTGCGCTGATTGTTGGCTTGTTATTAAATGATTTTATTGATCAGAATTTACGTTCAATTTTAGTCATTGCTGGAACAACGCTTATTTTTGGTGGGGTGCTTTGTTGGGCTGATCTTTTTAGAGTTGAAACGCGTCAATTGAGTACGTTGACGGTTAAGGATGCCCTTTATATAGGGTGTTCTCAGGCGTTGGCGTTAATTCCAGGGACGTCACGCAGCGGTATCACTATTTCTACAGCCTTGATGTTGGGGTTTGAGCGTCAAGCGGCTGCCCGCTTTTCTTTTCTTCTTTCGATCCCCGTTATTCTTGGGGCTGGGTTGATTAAAGGTTTAGACCTTTATGCACAAGGCGACAGCGCTCCTTGGCTGATGGTGTTATTGGGAACCGTGATAGCGGGTATTAGTGCCTTTAGCTGTATCCACTTTTTCCTTAAATGGTTAGATCGTATCGGCATGCAGCCCTTTGTTATCTATCGTATGCTCTTGGGTGTGTTTTTGTTGGCTGTTTGGTTTATGGGACGTTAATCTCTTTGTTTGTAATAGTGGGTTTATATGTCTGTATCTGACCTTTCTGGTGGTTCTGTATATAGTGAGGGTGTTATCGCGGTTACTGCGTTGGATGAGTCCTCCTGTTCGCAAGCGGAACAATTGGCTACTCAGCTTAAACTACCGTTAGTAAAAATGTCATCAGAGGTAGGGTTCGACCTACTGTTGCAAGTGGCCGAATCGGGTATTCGATTGCAGCCCACAGGTAAAAAAGCGCCCGGTGCGACCTACGCTGATTTTGTGTCAGGTGCAGTTGCTCATCGCCGTCAATTTGGTGGTGGTAAAGGTCAAATGATCGCGAAAGCGGTTGGAATTAAGGCCGGTGTTAAGCCTCAGATATTAGATGCAACGGCGGGATTAGGTAAAGACGCCTTTGTGTTGGCGACCTTAGGTTGTGATATGACCCTGCTAGAGCGTTCGCCTATTATCCACCTATTGCTTGAAGATGGGTTGTTGCGTGCAGCGAATTCGCTGGAGGTTAGCGATATTATTCAGCGCATGAGGCTTCATCATGCCAATAGTATTGAGTGGATGCAGGCGCAGGCCGATCAAGGGGTGCGCTATCAGGTTGTGTATCTAGATCCCATGTTTCCCCATAGCGATAAAAGTGCATTGGTAAAAAAGGAGATGCGTAGTTTTCGCCCCGTTGTCGGTGATGATTTGGATGCCGACCAATTGTTAGAGGCTGCTCTGGCCATTGCAGAAAATCGAGTAGTGGTTAAACGGCCTAGAAAAGCTCCTTTTTTAGCTGATCGTAAACCCTCTTTACAGTTTGAGGGGAAATCGAGCCGCTACGATATTTATCCGCTGAAAAAACTGTAAGCTCCTCCAGTAGGAGCTTATATCTATAGTGTATTGGATTAGCTTTTACTTCCGAGTTTAGAATCCACAAGTGAAATCATATGTGGTTTCAGAATCTTTTTAGCTTGGGCGAATAGAGCGCTTGTATCGAAATTACAGCTTAAGCGACCGTTTTCCTCCCGTAGAAACTCTAACGCATGAAGTTGCTTAATAAATGAGTTTAAAACTCTTTTATCTTTGTACTCAGGCGTGCTGTAGCCATACTCTTTGTGAATATGTTGGGCGATATTTTGGCTGCTTTCAATCAGATCTTCTGCGCTAATCTCGTTATAGCGAGCGAGTGTGCGTAGCACAATATAATAGCGTAAAAGAATAGGTTCAGCGGTTAGGATTAGGGTGTTCACGAGAGGGTTGGCAGTAGTTGTCCAGCCTTTATCTGCCTCGCCTTCTAGTAAATTCTGTTCGATCAGCGCTTCACGTACTTGTTTAAGTAAACCTGTGAGATCAGTTAGCTCCCAAGGTAAGAAAAGTTCTGCCTGAATAAAGGGATAGATCATCCGAATTGTACGGTTAATGCTTTGGGTTTTACCGTTTTCAAGCCTGTGCGCAAGTAGTAAATACATACTGGGTAGAATAAGCAGGTGCTGGATATTATTTCGATAAAAACACAGCTCTTGCGCTTGATGCTGATCTATTTCAATTAAATTAATCTTTTGATTAACTTGCTGCATTTTTGCGGCTTCGTTAATCCAATCGGAAGGCTTTCCTTCAGGAATGAGTTGTAAGTGAGGATTCAACGTTTTGATTAGGTTGAGTAGGCGAGAGCTTTTATCGCTTAACTCTGCGACTGATTGCAATGGACTTCCACCTAGTAGGCAAGTGGCTAATAAACTGCTTTGGGTTATTTCTGCAGCTTGATTTATTCTGCGCATAACCGTTGCCGCTATCAGTTTTACATCCTCTTTTGATGAGTGCTCCGGGTGAATATGCGCTTCTAAAAGAAGGGGTTCGCCAAAGCTCAATAAGGTATTACCAAATTTTTGTCCGAGTATTTTGCTGGTGGCTAATACAGTGGAAATAGATTCTTGCTGCTTTTTTCCTCCTGACAGTTCTTCTTGGTAGCTTTTACTTTCTACAAGGCGGTCGTATCCGACCCAAACAGGAATGAGGGCAACAGGTTTTTGGGGATTGTCTCTGTAAGACTCCACGCTCATTGAGAGTAATCCGGTCTTTGCTGCCAGTAAGCGTCCAGTACGGCTTCGACCCCCTTCAATAAAATACTCTAAAGAGTGGCCTCTATGGGTCATCTGTTCTAAGTAAGTTTTATATAGGCAGCTATAAAGTGGGTCCCCATGAAACTGGCGGCGCATAAAGATTGCCCCGCTGCGTTTCAAAATGGGCCCTATTACTGGGATATTTAGATTTTCGCCCGCGGCGACGTGAGGAATCATTAACCCGTGTCTATATAGTACCCAAGATAAAAGCAGGTAATCCATATGACTACGGTGACAAGGTAAATAGATAAGCTGATGGGTTTTAGCGATCTCTTGGACGCGCTCTATATTTGCTATTCTAACTTTTCGGTATAAGCGTCCCCATACCCAGTTTAAAAGTGGATCCAGTATACGTGTAGTTATCGGGCTAAAATCAGCAGCAATTTTATCGAGAGTATGTGCGCAATGTCGTTCAATACGGTGCCGGCTAGTGCCTCGCTCTTTAGCTTGTTGGTCAATAGCTTGCTGTACGTTTGGGTCTTTTATAACGAGATTAATTAATGTGCGTCGATGGGATAGATCAGGCCCTATAATCGATTGGCGAGTGATACTGAAATGCGTACGCAAGACACGGGCAGCTTTACGAGCGGTGGCTTCACTATCATCATTCTCTTCTTGTTGGAGTAACTGTTTAAGATCTAATGCTTTGTCTATGCGGACTAAGGTTTGGCGACCATTGACTAGCAGTTGAAAAAAGCTACCTATAGGCCCCGCTTCGTGCCAAGTCTCGGCATACAAAAGGTTAAGCCACGATTTTTCTCTATTAGGGAGGCGGCCGTGAAAGATCGCAACAGGTATAATTAAAGTGTTAAATTTTTCACTGCTGTTTTGGGCGTTGACTAAAACTTCTAAGGCTTCCCGCAGAGGAGCTTGACCTTTTGAATCAGCAAAGAGTATTTGTTCCTCTTTAATATGACGTTGCTGTTTGCGTAGTAGATTTTTTAAAAGAAGTGTGTGACTGAGTCTATTGGATTCAAGTATGTAATAAATATGGTCTGGGGTCGGTTGTGTAGGCAGTAATAATTGAGGATTAACCAACTTCGGACGGGTTACTAAATTTATAAACATACCCCCTAAGGAGTGTATGCCGCGTTCGAGCAATGGAATCATGTGCACTTACCTTAGTAGTGTGGAGGAGGTGGCTCATCCTCAGGTCTATTTGCAGGTAGATCAAGCGTTAGGCTTTTGACTTGCTGACTGAATATTTTCATCATTCTTGTCAGCTTCAATATCTCTAGCTCTTGAGTAGAAACAATACTGTTAAGTTTATCCAGCGTATCTTCTTGGAAAGCAACGCGAGTTTCCAGTTCATCAATACGTTCCTGCTCTGTCATGATTGTTTCCGCTTCTAAAATAGCTAATGTTACAGTGTTCAGTTAAAGGTTGTGATACGACTTAATTCGTAGTCTACAAGCATAGTTTATCAGGCTTCGATATTAAACGCCGTTTGATTTTTATTCGCTTTATTTGCATAAGCTATTGAAAAAAATCATAAAATTAGATATACCTCTGTAATTGGTAGAAATAATTACTTATACTGCCAATTTCAAGTGCTATTAATGTGATAAATGACAAATAATAAATGAGGGTTAATCAGTTGATTCGTAGTCTGATTGTGAGTGCTATCGCCGCAGTGTTGGTAACTGTTTTGTTGGGTCCGGTAGCTGGTATAGAAGTTGAGTTATCTAATATTGCTGCGTTAGCAGTTGTGTTCGTTGTGACATTTGCCGCATCTTTTTTTGCTGCACTTGGTAACAATGCTCAATCTGGGGCTTCGGCATTTAATGGTGCTGAAGAAGAGTATATTGATGAAAATGATGATCGTGAGCAAGGCACAGTAAAGTGGTTTAATGTGTCAAAAGGTTTTGGTTTCATTACCCGCGGTGAAGATGATGATGTCTTTGTTCATTTTCGCAATATCCGTGGTCGTGGTCACCGTTCATTAGCGGAAGGCCAAAAGGTACGTTTCCACGTACGTGAAAGCGACAAAGGGTTACAGGCTGAGGATGTTTCAGTCGTTCGCGACTAAGCTTGCTTGTAGCACGCCCAGCGAGGCTGATCAATTCAGTCTCGCTGTTACACCTTCCAATGCTCTTCCCCATTTCATTCCGCCTCTGTTGTTAGCACTGAATCTATTCTGCTTTTTATCTTGATGGCGTCCGTGTAGCCGTAACTAAGTGCTTTGATGATCCCTTCTTTGGTTTCAATAAAGAGGCTAGGGAACCCTTGAGCACCGAGTCTATGGGAGGCATTTATCTGTTTTTCGAGTTGGTGTTGAGTCTCTGGACTATGTATCAGCGCCTTAAAAGCGGGGATGTCTAAGCCCTGTTGCTGAGCTAACTCTATTAACGTATCTAGCTCTGATGGGTTTTTTGCATCTAGGTAATAAGCGTTTTGTATTAAGCGAGTCATCTCTAAGCCGCTTCCTGGTGAAAGTTCCTCAGCACTAATGACTGCTCTACAACTAGCATATGTGCTTCTTTTGGGCGTGTTGTTCGACCAGAAATCGTAATTGAAAGGAGTGCCTGTTTGCTGCTCGATATGATGCCATATAGATTGCAGCTTTTGTTGCATCTCTATGGGCATAGGCTCATTACTATCTGGAGCAAGGCCGCCCATTAATAAAGTCCAAGGAAATGGGTAACTACGTTGTAATTCATGCACTGTGTCACTAAAAGCCCAGCACCAGCTACACATAGGGTCTAATACATAGATAAATCGTGGATAAACCTGTTCATTTTGAGTAGGTGATGTCATATGTCAGCTTTTAAATAAGTAGTCAGTCACTAAGAGACTGTTATTTAAAAAGTTAGTTCATTCTTTTTGTTCAAAAAAAGTGAATAGATGCTTCTTTATAATCTTATAGTGTTGCGGAATCTTGCACGCTAAGCTTGTTGCTAAATATCAAGCTATCCAAGGAGTATGAAGTATGCCGTACGTTAATATTAAGATTACCGATGAAGCTGTGACCGCAGAGCAGAAGAAACAACTTATTGAAGGTGCAACTCAGCTTTTAGTGGATGTATTAAATAAAAACCCTGCAACGACAGTTGTTGTGATTGATGAGGTTAATACCGATAACTGGGGAGTAGGTGGGGAGGTTATCACTGAAAGAAGAAAGCAAGGAAAGTAGAGTCTCAGTAAATCATAGTATTTCTCTATACTGCTGCTCTGCTTAAACGGAGTTAATTAAGAGAAGATGAGGAGAGCTGCTAATAAGTAGGTTTCCTCTCTGGCTATTCTGATTTATAGTCGAAAGCTTACATGATCCATAACAAAGGAGCTGCATAATGGAAGTAGGTACGATTGTCTTTTTGGTGATAGTTCTAGGTGCTGTCTTTTATGTAGTAAGTATTTATAACCAGCTTGTTACCTTAAAAAATAGGCATCAAAATGCCTTTTCTCAGATCGAGGTTCAGTTAAAGCGCCGTTACGACCTCATACCAAATTTGGTTGAAACGGCTAAAGGCTATATGAGTCATGAGCGAGAAACTCTCGAAGCTGTTATTAATGCGCGAAATGAAGCCTCAGCGCTTTTAAAGGGCGCAGCAGCTACTTTGACGGATGATTCTATCCAGCAGCTGTCCGGTGCAGAAAATGCCTTACAGAGTGCTTTAGGGCGTATGAATATAGTGATGGAAGATTATCCAGACCTTAAGGCGAATGAAAACATGATGCAGCTTTCAGAAGAGCTGACAACCACTGAAAACCGTGTGGCATTCTCCCGCCAAGCTTTTAATGATGCTGTAACTGCCTACAATATATACCGCCAATCCTTCCCTCCTGTATTTTTCGCGTCTATGTTTGGTCACCCTAAAGATGCTTCTCTTTTAGAATTCGAAGATAGTGCTGAGATTCAGGCCGCACCTAAGGTTAGTTTTTAGGGTGGGACAAATTCGTCAGAATCTATTGCTTAGAGTCTTGTTAGGTTAGGGATAAATGGACTTTTTTATACAACAGGATAAAGCGCGGCGTCAAACGGGTTGGCTTGTTTTTCTTTTCATATTAGCGGTTGTTAGCCTAATTGGGCTAACCAACCTGTTGATAGGGCTTGTGGTTTGGTCTGTCACCCAAGAGGAAACCATGCAGCGGGGATTGAGTGTTGTATCACAGACCGATACTCAAACTATCGCTGCGCTGTTTTCTTGGCATACGTTTGGTTTAGTTAGTTTAGCTGTTGCGGGTGCTGTTGGTTGTGCCATTTTATACAAATGGTTTCAATTAAGCTCAGGTGGCAAAGCGGTTGCTGAATCCTTGGGCGGTATTCGTATTTATCCCAATAGTGAAGATCCAGATCACTTGCAAGTACTTAATGTAGTTGAGGAGGTGGCGCTTGCTTCAGGTATGCCTGTTCCTGCGGTGTATTTGTTGGAGCATGAGATAGGGATCAACGCTTTTGCTGCAGGTAATGGCCCCGCCGATGCGGTAATTGGTGTCACTAAAGGCTGTATTCAGCAATTTAAACGGGATGAATTACAAGGCGTTATTGCTCACGAGTTTAGCCATATTTTAAATGGCGATATGCGACTAAATCTACGTTTGATCGCCTTATTGCATGGCATTGTTTTTATCGGCTTAGTTGGGGAATTGCTGCTTAGAGGGAGTCGAAGTCGTCGATCAGATAGTAGGGTTGCCATACTGGGTGTTGCGTTACTAGCGATTGGCTGGCTAGGTACCTTTTTCGGTAATCTTATCCGCGCAGCCGTCAGCCGACAGCGAGAATTTTTAGCTGATGCCAGTGCGGTGCAATTTACCCGTAACCCAGATGGCATAGCAAGCGCGCTCAAATTAATCGGCGGCTATAGTAGTGGAACAGAGATTCATGACAGCCATCGCAGTGAAGTCAGCCATCTGTTCTTTGGCCAAGCGATTAGCAAACTGAGCAATATGATGGCGACGCATCCTCCTTTGGTGGATAGGATTTTAAAAGTCGATCCCGATTGGGACGGTAATTATCTTTATCGAAGTACGGCTACACGTGAACGTAAGCAGGAAGAGGAGAAGGTAACTCAAGCAGGAAAGCGTGAGGCTTTTTCTCAGGCGGTTATTACTGGCGCTGCCGTTGCCTCGGGTATAGAGCCTGACACGCTCTTTTCTGGAAGTGCTGATTTGGATCAGATCAGGCGCGAAATCGATGGTATTCCTGCTCTGTTACATGAACAGGCTCATGATCCTTTTGGCGCTATTGCTGTATGTTATTTATTGATTACTCATATAGAGCCTTCTGTGCAAGAGAAACAATGGCAAGTTATAGCTCAAAGTGGAATTAAGGGAATTGAGCCATTAATGCGTCAGCTTTACCCTGCCGTTGAACATTTAGATATTAGTGCTCGTTTACCTTTGATTGAATTATTACTACCGGCCTTGAAGTGTATGTCGCCGGAGCAATATAAAAGATTCAAACAGACTTTATTGCTACTGATTCGAGCTGATGCGAAGACTGATCTATTTGAGTGGTGTTTATATCAACTTGTGCGTCATTATCTAGCTGGGGAATTTGAACCGGTTAAGGCCTCTAAGCCACGTTATAAAGAGGCTAAAGCACTGAGTGATGAATACCAATTAGTCTTGTCGGTACTTGCACATAAAGGCCATGAACAGGAAGCCGATGCACAGAGAGCATTTAATCGTGGGGCAGGCTCAGCAGGCTTATATAATATAAGCCTGCTATCCGAAGACGCGTGTGAATTGGAGTGTTTTATTCGGGCGGTCAATGTGTTGTCATGCGCTTATCCCGCCCTTAAGCCTCGTCTTATTACAGGTATTAAAAAATGTATCCATCAAGATGGCGAAGTGACTGCACTTGAAAAAGAGATTGTCTCAAGTATAGCCGTTGTCATGGATGCGCCTATTCCTCTATTTATTGAGCCACATTAATCTTTTTGCCACTCCAGTGAGAGTGATACAGAGTCTGCAAATCTGAGTGCGTGGGGTTTATCTATAGTGACTTTAGCGTAGCGAGTCCAAGGATGTTTGCTACAGATTTCTAAGACATCTGAAACCAGCTTCTCAAGTAATAAGAAACGGCCATTTTCCACATGCTGAATAATATCTTTAGTAATTGTTTTGTAATTTAAGGCTTGTTCTACATCATCGTTGGCAAAGCCATTGCTAGCGGGGTATTGAATCTCAATATTGATTACAACATCCTGCTGTTTTTGCATCTCGTCGGGATTAAACCCGATAAAAGTACGTAGGCGAAGATTGGTGATGTTAATAATTGCGTTGCTGAGCATGAATCTGTTTCCTTGAAAAACCTTAATGTATTAGGTTAGTAAGTTTTATACGCTTATTCGATCGATTCGGATGGATGAGTGGGTAGCTTAATTGTAAACGTTGTCCCTTGGCCTTCAATGCTGTGAACACTGATCTCTCCATCGTGGTCTTTTATAATACCGTAAGCAATGGCTAATCCCATCCCCGTGCCTGAGCCTATAGGCTTAGTTGTAAAAAAAGGGACAAAAATCTCTTTTTCTACCTCCTCGCTCATGCCTGATCCATTATCCGTGATCTCAATAATAATTTCAGACTGTACAGTACGAGTAGATATTTCAATGATTGGTTTTTCTATGCTTTCTGTCGCGTGCTTGGCATTGATGATTAAATTGAGGAAAACTTGGTTAAGCTCGTTTAAATTGCAGGGGATTTCCTGTATTGGCTCAAGATCTAATTTTACTTCTACCGTGTTTTTTAACTCGCTATTGAGTAGCTTTAAGGTACTAAGAATGCCGTCTACTATATTTGCAGAACTACGGTCGGTTGACTGAATTCGTGCAAAACTACGTAAATTCATCACAATATCGCGTACGCGAGTTAACCCCTCAACTGTATCTGTCATCAGTTCAGGAAGGTCTTCTTGAATAAATTCAATATCTTCCTCCTCGAAGAGCTTTTCCAAATCAGCTTGTACTTTACTCGGTAGGGCTTGATTGATGTGCTGTATAAATGAAATTAACCGAGTATATGAACAATGGTATCGCCTTAAGGACTCTATATTACTTTTTACAAACGCGAGGGGGTTATTGATTTCATGGGCCATGCCCGCAGCTAAGGTGCCGAGTGTAGCTAGTTTTTCGTTTTGTAATATGGTGGCCTGTTGCTTTTGTAGCAGGTCATAGCTTTCTTTTAGACGTTCATTTTGCAGGAAAATCTCGCGCGATTTATTTTCTAATAATTCTTCTGCTTTCAAGCGCGCACGTTTTTCTCTTTCATAGGCCACTTTATAAGCGTTTTCTTGATTCTGTATGCTCATTATATGAACCTCAAGATCAAATCGCAGTGATCTGAGCCTCTATGCATGCAGACAGGATGATCAATCGTAATTTTTGTATTGTAATGAGTTGCAGCGCCTCTAATAAGGCCTTCAGCAAGAATGCAGAGTTTTCTCGGTGAGCGATAGCGCATTAATAAAGTGTCATCTATATTCTCAGCGTACTCAAAATCGGGGAGGTTTGGATTATCGTATAATTTTCTAACTTCAGTATGAATCACGCTATCAATGCTTTTCAAAAAGCCTTTGAGTGTATCTTCTGCTTCAATAAACAAAGGATATCGAGTAGCGAGTCCTGTAAATAAACGTACGCCAAAAGCTTCAATAAGTGTATTAGGCATCATGCCTGTTTTGTCAGAAATTGAGCTGACTAGGTTGAAAAGTTCTTCGTCAGGATAGCTTTCACCCGCGGTATAGATACCATCAACAGATTGTGATTCCAGAATCTCATTCCACACTTGCATACTGTATTGTTCAACTACCATCTCTTCGAGAACATTAAAAATCACACCTTTCATAATCTACTCCGTTTACTCAATATAGATCTGGGTTATTTATCTGTTTATCTCAGAGATAGTGAATTAGCTTTTAATCATAGCTGTTTTTTATTTATAGAGTCAGGCTATATTGATTCGGCTTTTACTAAAGTTTATTGGAGTTAATGTTTTTTTATGCAATTTTTAATCTCTATCTATTGTTTATCCTCATAGGAAAGATTAAGGCTTCTGTATATTTATTGATTTGGTTATATTGGAAGCTCTACACCAAGGTAGAACCTCTGAATTTAATGGTTATACTGAGTACTACTCGCTTCTTTTACCTGTAGGTTGTGCCATGGATAAATCTATTTTATTGGTTGATGATGAACCTTCAATATTAAGAGCCTTAAAGCGGATTTTTCACCGCGCAGGTTACAAAGTTACTATTGCAAATGGCCCAGAAGAAGCATTGGTTATTCTTGAGGATCATTCGTTTCCCATCGTACTTTCTGATTATCGAATGCCGAATAAAACTGGCGGTGAGCTTTTAATCGAGATCAAAGAAAAATACCCCTCTACATTAGGGTTAATCCTGAGTGGATATGCAGATCTGCAATCAGTCATTGCGGCCTTAAATAGTGGGGCTGTTTATAAGTTTTTGGAAAAACCTTGGGAGGAAGCTCAGTTATTAGAAGAGATTGATCAAGCCTTTTCTCATTGGCGTCAAGAGAATATATTGCCTCTCCGTGATGTTCGTTCTGATGAGCAGGGTAAGGTTTCCAGCCTTGGCGACGTAGCCCGGGCCAGCTCCGATTTGACCTATGGGAAGATGTCGGTCATGGAAAGTATTGATCATAAAATATCAACCCAGGCTCATTTCTCACTAGTTTATCTAGATATTAGGCATTTTAGGCACTTTAATGATTGCCTCGGCTATCAAAAATCTGACCAACTATTGCACCACATTCATGCTTTGCTGAAGAAACAAATCAGGGCGGATGTTGAATTTAGTTTAATGAATGGGGCTGCTTTTGTTTTTTTTGTTCCAGAGGTCTTTACCGAGGCAAGCGCGTTTGATTTTATTGCATCGCTCTTATCGCCTTTTAAGCAATTAGTCACCTTTGACGAACGCGAAATTTTACTGACTTTTAGTGCTGGTTATTCGGTCTATCCTGACGATGGCCTAACTGCGGAGGAACTTGTTCGGGGTTCCCAGTTAGCTGCAAATTACAGTAAGGATAGGGACTTAATGTTTATCCTCAGTATAAAAAAAGCATGGATGGCAATCGTGATGATATGGTGAGTTTGCAAAGTGAACTTTGCCAAGCCTTGAAGCGTAATGAATTTACATTGTATTACCAGCCTAAAATATCCCTTGTGAACGGTAAAATATTAGGTGCTGAAGCACTTATTCGCTGGCACCACTCTAAAAAAGGACTGATCTCTCCTGATAGGTTTATTCCTCTTGCTGAATTAACGGGGTTAATCGAGCCGATTGGAGAGTGGGTTTTATCCACTGCGATTGCTCAGAGTTTTCTTTGGCAGCAGGAGGGTTTACCCACATTTGTTATGTCGGTGAATGTTTCAGGCCGCCAACTGGTTGAACATGATTTGGCTACTAAGGTGAAAAAGATTATCCAAGACAGTGGTGTATCACCTTAGTATATAGAGCTGGAAGTGACTGAAACATTTTTGATGCAAGATATTGAGCACAGTATCGACGTGTTAAAAGAGATTCGGGCTTTAGGTGTCAAAATTGCGATTGATGATTTTGGCACTGGCTACTCCTCCTTAAACTATTTAACGCGTCTTCCTGTCGATACGTTAAAAGTGGATCGTTCATTTATCATTGATTTTGCGGCAGAGACTGAAAAAACCAATTTAGTCAAAAATATGATCGTTATGTCCCATGATTTAGGTATGCGTGTTGTTGCTGAAGGTGTTGAAACCCTGGAACAGCTCCAGCAACTCAAGGAAATGAATTGTGATGAAGTGCAAGGGTATTATTTTAGTCGTCCAGTAGTGGCGGAAGAGTTTAAAACAATGTTGCAGGAACAGTCTTGGGCTCATTGTCCTTAGGTAAAATCAGGAGAGGCGTAAAGATGCATGGATCTGATGTGATGGATGAGAGCCAAGCAACAGTTTATTTTATTGATGATCAGTCTCAGGTTCTTAATGCTTTACGTCGAGCATTACGCTCGAGGCTAAAGGGTTGGACCATGATATTTGAAGCATCTCCCCGTCAAGCGCTAGATCAAATGGCAAAAGCGTTTCCTTGGGTTGTACTGGTAGAGAAAAAAATGCCAGAGATGGATGGCGCTGATTTTCTAAAGCAGGTCAAAATCAATTACCCCGATGCTGTTAGGGTGATTCTTTCCGCGGATATTAGCGATGATACCGTGGTTCAATCTGCCGGTATTGCTCATCTATTGTTGCCTAAACCCTTTGAACTAGATGAAATTGTTGAAGTGATTGAACGTGCGGTTTGCTTAAGAACATTTCAGTTAGATGACAAGCTACGAGCTGAAATGGGGCAGGTTGATAATTTGCCGCTTCTGCCAGCGAACTACCAAGCTTTAGTCCAGTATCTAGATTCAGTCGAGGAACCTGATCCCGCTAAAGTAGATACGCTGCTGAGTCATGATGTGGCGGTCTTATCAAAAATACTACAGTTAGCCAATTCTGCCTTCTTCTGCGCAGTTAATCCCGTTTACTCAGCACGGGAAGCGGTTATCCGCTTAGGTTATGACTTGGTTAGAAAGTTAGTGCTCTGTTTTAGCATCTATACTGCCAGTGGAGATACTGATTTTAATAGTCAGTTACTCAGAAATTCAGAACGCGTCGCTGAAAAGTGTATTGAATTGGCAAGTTTTTCTCGATTGCCCAAAGCGCAAAGAGAGCGCGCTTATTTTACTGGTTTACTGCATAACATCGGAGCATTAGTTATTTCGGGTAGAGAGGTTAACGCTTCATTCGAGTTGGTTGGTAGCTTTCTGCTCCGGCTATGGGGTTTTGAACAATTGATTGTTGATGCGCTTCGTTACCAATCAAACCCTGAAGTATCAGACAGTGATGATGTAGTACTTTATCAGTTACATATCGCCAAGGCTTTGGTTGATGCAGAGAATAATAATCAGCCACTGGAAGCGTTGTTTGATGAACTTGACCCTAAACTTATAGAGCGAGCGATGTTATCTGAATATCTGGAGAGTTATGTATGAAAAGGCGGTTATTCTGCTTGTTCTTATATCTCATGATCAGTTCGTCGTGCGTTACTGCAGAAACATTAACGTTTGGTATAGTGCCACAACAGTCAGCTAAAAAACTGGCTAAATTATGGACGCCTATTAGCCGATATTTGAGCGAAAAAACAGGAGTAACTGTCTTGTTTAGCACCGCTCAAGATATTCCTACCTTTGAAAAAAGGTTGTTGGCAGGGGAATATGATATCGCCTATATGAACCCATATCATTATACGGTGTTCCATCAAAAGCCTGGTTATGAGGCGATCGCGAAACAACAAGGCCGAGAAATTAAAGGGATTGTTGTTGTCCCTAAAGAGAGTGATATAACCTCTCTAGATCAGCTATCAGGGGCTATTCTTGCCTTTCCTTCTTTAGCTGCCTTCGCTGCGAGCGTTCTGCCGAGAGCGAAAATGGCGAAGGAGGGGATTGATATAACACCTAAATATGTTTCATCCCATGATTCAGTTTATTTAACGGTTTCTAAAGGTTTATTTATAGCTGGGGGTGGTGTTATGCGTACTTTTAATAATACCGCGCCCGCAGTAAGAGAAAAGCTTCGGGTTTTATGGTCGACCCCCGGTTATACCCCTCATGCTATAGCGGTTCATCCCAGAGTAAATGCTGATTTAAGGCAAAGGATCCAACAAGCATTAATTAATATGGACCAAGACCCAGAGGGGAAGGCGCTATTAAATACGATTCGTTTCAAAGGATTAGAGCGCGCAGAAAATAAAGATTGGGATGATGTGCGAGACTTAAATATTAAGCTACTAGAACATTTATTGTAGTGATCTTTGTCTAAGAGGGAAATTTTGTGTCATTACGGCTGAAAACCATTTTAGGTATAGCGATAATTCAAGCCGTTTTACTACTGCTTCTTGTCTCTATAACCTTGAATTACCTTCGTACGACCAATTACGAGAGTCTTTCTAAGCGCGCTTCAACAACCGCGACCTTGTTTGCTACAACTGCTGCGGATGCTGTGCTTACCTATGATTTAGCGTCCCTTGAAGCCTTTGTTAACGAGGTAATGAAAAACCCGGATTTGGTATATGCGCGGGTTTTAGGACCTGATAACCAGATATTTGCCGAGCAAGGCGAGGCTGGTGTGTTAAATCGACCTTTTCTGCAAGATACTCAGGTTGAAGATGTAGAGGACTGGATCTTTGATATTTATGCTGAGATCAGCGAAGGAGGGGTGGTTTATGGAAGAGTTGAGATTGGAGTGGATACCCATGGTCTTTCCGCCATCATTGAAGAGGCGACTAATAGAAGTGCAACGATTGCTGCCGTTGGTATGTTATTTGTAGCGCTATTTTCTTCAATGTTGGGTAGCTACTTAACAAACCAGCTTAAATATTTAAGGGCTGCCGCTAGATCCATTTCAAAAGGTGATTTAGCGATTAAAATACCGATTAATGGCCGCGACGAGATCGCCGATGTGGCACATGCATTCAACTCTATGGCATCTGATCTAAAAGATGCCAGCTTACGTCGCGATCAATTTGAAGCGGAATTACGTGAACTTAACCGCTCCTTAGAAGATAGAGTTAAACGTAGAACTGAAGCGTTAGAAAAAGCTAACAGTGAAATAAAATCAGCCCAGACACAGCTTATTCAGTCAGAAAAAATGGCGTCAATTGGTGTGTTATCAGCCGGTGTTGCCCATGAAATTA
Organism: Neptuniibacter marinus; assembly: GCF_965223595.1. Taxonomy (NCBI): domain Bacteria; kingdom Pseudomonadati; phylum Pseudomonadota; class Gammaproteobacteria; order Oceanospirillales; family Oceanospirillaceae; genus Neptuniibacter; species Neptuniibacter marinus. The sequence continues at coordinate 1,192,153 of NZ_OZ245004.1, forward strand.
ACAACCCCCTAGGCTTTGTTATTAGTAATTTATCAACCTTAGATATCTATGCGCACAACTATCGTGCCTTAGTCACTGAATATCAGCGCTTACTGGAGATTAACGATACTGCTGAGCGAGAAGAGCAGCTAAATAAGATTCAAGGTCTAATTAAAAGCATAGATCTTGAATTTATGAATGAGGATCTTGATGACCTGTTAAAAGATACCCACGAAGGTTCAGTTCGAGTTAAAGAGATTGTAAAAGGTTTAAAAGCGTTTTCCCATACAGATCAAACGGGGCGTATGCAGTTAGCTGATCTTAATGACAGCATAACGAGTACCCTTAAAGTGGTCAATAATGAACTGAAATACCACTGTACTATCTCCACCTCCCTATCAGATATCCCCCAAATATATTGTTTACCTAGCCAGATAAAACAAGTGTTACTCAATATTATTTTAAATGCCGGACAGGCGATTCAGGAGCAGGGCGTTATTGATATATCTAGCAATGTGGTTGAAGATCATATCGAGATAAGCATAAAAGATAATGGTTGTGGTATAGCTGAAGAGGAGATCAGTAAATTATTCGATCCTTTTTATACAACCAAACAAGTTGGTGAAGGTGCGGGCCTAGGTTTAGCAATCTCCTACGGCATTATTGTGGATGATCACCACGGTGAAATTAATGTGCAAAGTGAAGAGGGTAAAGGAACCTGCTTTACTATTATATTGCCGATAGTTACTGAGCCTCCCAATGAAGAGGATGATTCGGTTGTGTCAGCATAAAACGGTCAAATAGGGATGAATAACAATGGAATATCCTGATAATACAGTCCTTATCGTTGATGATGAAACCGCAGTTTTAACCGCATTTGAACGATTGTTACGTGTATTAAAATGCCATGTAATTACAACAGTTTCCGCTATAGATGCTTTAGCTATACTGGAAAAACAGCCTGTTGATATAGTGATTAGTGATATGCGTATGCCGGAGATGGCTGGTGAATGTTTTTTAGAACAGGTCGCCGAAAAGTTTCCCAACTGTGAACGTATAGTGATCAGTGGTTATACGGATGTTAAAGCAACCATTGATGCGATTAATAAAGGCCAAGTAAGCCGCTTTATCTCTAAACCTTGGGAAGATAAAGATGTGCTTAACATGGTTAAGAAAAGCTTTGAACATGCGCTGCTTAAAAAAGAAAATGTGCGGTTAAGTGCCGAGACACAACAAAAAAATCTGGAATTACAGGCGTTAAATCAGTCATTGGATTTAAAGGTTCAGGCACGTACCGAGCAGCTTAAAGTTGCGAATCAAAGTCTTAAAAATAGTTACCGTTCCGTTGTGAGAATGTTTTCAACATTAACAACGAGACGTTTAGGTATTAAAGCATCGAGCAACAACCAAAAGCTCAATTTGATTTTTGTCTCAGTTGCTAAAAAAGCAGGTATAGAAGGGGGAGAATTAAAACAGCTCTATTTTGCATGGCAGCTACGCCAAATAGGGAAACTAAGCTTTTCAGACGATTTAATCAAAGTCCCTTATCTAAAATTAGACGTTGAGCAGCAGCGTGTATTTCAAACCCATCCCCTGTTAGCGCAAGCGGCAACGCTAATGGTTAAACCTCTCTATCCCGCTGGAAAGATAGTTTCTCAGCATAAGGAATACCTTGATGGCAGCGGTTACCCGAAAAAGCTTAAAGGGGAAGAAATTAGTTACCGAGCGCAAATTTTAGCGGTTGTTAATGATTATGTTGAGTTGATGTATGGCTTTTATGATGAGCGCCAGTACAGTACAACGGAAGCGATTAACTACTTACAAACAATAGCGGCAGAACGTTATAATCAATCCATAGTGACAATTTTAATGGAGTCGATCCAAGCGTTAAGCGATACAGGCGATGCCATTAACGATAAGTGTATACATAGTGATCAGCTTACAAAAGGGATGCGTTTAACGCGAGATCTGATCAGTGATGAGGGGATAATGTTACTCAGTTCAGAGCAGGTATTGGATGAGGTTTCTATTAACCGTATTCGTGAAATTGAATTTAACTTAGATGAAAGCCTACAGATCTACGTCTCTCAATAACTGTTAGAGATGGCTATTAGAAAAAACGGATCGAAGAGGATTTATTTTGATCCGTTTATTATGTGATTTATCATTAAACATACTTAAGTGGCATCGCTGTACTATCGACCACTTTACGCATAATAAATGCAGATTTAACCCCTGTTACTCCCTGAATACGGGTTATTTTACCTAATAAAATATCTTGATACCTATCCATATCGGGCACCGCTATTTTAAGTTGGTAATCCGCATCATGTCCGGTGATTAGATAACACTCCATCACTTCAGGGAGTGACTGTATAGTGCGCTCAAACTCCTCAAACCGCTCAGGAATATGTTTATCCATACTGATATGCAGTATGACAAATAGATTAAGTCCTACTGAGCGTTCATTTAAACGTACAACACGATCACGAATAACGCCTGCTTCCTCTAGAGCTTTTACCCGTCGGGAGCAGGGCGCAGCGGTTAATCCTACTCGCTCGGCTAAATCCTGATTGGATAGCTCCCCATTAGCTTGTAGCTCGTGCAATATTTTTAAGTCAAAACGGTCAAGCGAGAAGGAAGTTTTCATAGTTTTTAATAGTCTGGCAATAAAATGTATAGGTTTAGTGTATTTTCTTTTTATTAATTGCGCAAACAGGTAAAAATGTAATGAATAGGATCGGTAATTGCGCAAGGTGCGCTATAAACTTATCTCTATCGGTTGAGGGGCTTGTTACACCTAAGTGAGAACAGGTTGTTAGGTTGAAAATCACATATTAATCCGTATGTGAGGGGGCAATCATCATCAGTGAGCGCATCCAGCCCAGAATAGTTTTATCGAACTAACCCTTAGTGTCAAAAGCATATAACTGAAAAATTTCCTGCTGTCATATTCGCCAAGAGTACCCGACAGCAGGTTTTACAGATTTTTTTCATCCATATAAAAAATTGTGTATTACTGAGCTATAGGTAAACCTTATGTTTGACCATAAAAAATATCGCCGTTTTGAAACTGTCCGTTTAACGGATCGTACTTGGCCGGATCAAGAGATCAATAAAGCACCTGACTGGTGTAGCGTAGATCTGCGTGACGGTAATCAAGCACTGGTAAATCCTATGTCAGTAACGCAGAAAACTCGCATGTTCACCTTGTTGGTGAAACTAGGTTTTAAAGAGATCGAAGTAGGTTTCCCTTCAGCCTCTCAGCCGGATTTTGATTTTGTCCGTAAGTTGATCGAAGAGAACCGCATCCCTGATGATGTAACCATACAGGTATTAACCCAAGCGCGAGAAAACTTGATTAAACGGACGTTTGAATCCCTAGAGGGTGTGAAACGCGCCAATGTGCATGTGTATAATTCCACCTCGGTCGTCCAGCGCGAACAAGTTTTTAATATGAGCCGTGACGAGATAAAAACTATAGCGACTCAAGGAGCGTGTTGGGTTCGCGACTATGCGGCTCAATACCCTGCAACTGAATGGGAGTTTCAATATTCACCTGAAAGCTTTACCGGAACCGAGATCGATTACGCTATAGAAGTTTGTGATGCGGTGATCGCTGAATGGACACCTGAAAACGGCCAAAAGATTGTCATCAACCTACCGGCAACGGTTGAGATGTCATCGCCTAATGTTTATGCCGATCAGATTGAGTATTTCTGTCGTCACCTTAAACAGCGGGATCAGGTTCGTATCAGTTTGCATACCCATAACGACCGTGGCTGCGGCGTTGCAGCGGCCGAGTTGGGTGTGATGGCGGGTGCAGATCGAGTTGAAGGTACCTTAATTGGTAACGGTGAACGTACCGGCAATATGGATATAGTGACCATGGGGATGAACTTGTACTCTCAAGGTGTCGATCCTGAGTTAGACTTTTCCAATATTCCCGAGATTATTGATGTGGTGGAATACTGTACTGAGCTACCGGTTGCTGCACGTCACCCTTGGGCGGGCGAATTGGTCTACACTGCATTTTCCGGCAGTCATCAAGACGCAATTAGAAAATCAGTTAACTACCATACTGAGCATCAACAAACCCATTGGAATGTAGCGTACCTACCGATCGATCCACGGGATATTGGTCGTGAATATGAAGCGGTTATTCGTATCAACAGCCAAAGCGGTAAAGGCGGTGTCGCCCTTGTTTTGGAACGGGATTTTGGTATTGAACTACCTAAATGGATGCATGCGCCTTTGAGTCAGCAGGTACAGCAGGCAGCTGAAACTCAAGGGGTGGAGCTATCTGCGGCGACCATTAAAACTATTTATGAGCAAAGCCTTGTCAGCGTACCTGCTCAATGGCAACTAAATGACTATGAGCTGCATACAGACTCAAACCAAGTGAGTGCACAGTTTAGCATTGGTGAGGCCCAATTCTCAGGTAAAGGAGCTGGCGCCCTAGAAGCATTGTGCGATGCCTTGGCCAAGCAGTACCAATGTGAGATTGAAGTCAGCCATTTTGATGAGCACTCAATCGGCGCCGGTACGGATGCCCAAGCTTTGGCTTCTATCTGTGTTGCTATCAATGGTGCGCTAGAGTACGCCGTTGCAACCAATGAAGACACCTCGGCTGCTGCACTGCAGGCGATGCTAACTGCCTTTAGCCGTCAAGCAGTTAAAGCCGAACAGAGCGCACAAGGCACCGAACAAGTCGCTTAAGGTAGTAAGCGTTGTAGTGATGTTAACTAAAATCGCTTGAGTAAAGGCTACGCACAATCCTAAAGCCCGCTTTTTAGTTAAAGCGGGTTTTTTATGCTGCCGAATAAGCAAAGGGTGAAGGTGCGTATCCTTAAAGGCTATTTCCTGTACTTATCCGGCAATGTTCCGTACAGATTGAGTTGCTTTAATAAGTATTCTATAATTTGGACATAGTACGGATACTTTCCGTACGCTGGAGGGCGCATGGCAACGGCACGTTTAGATATTCGTCTTGATGAAGAGATTAAGGTAAAAGCAGAAAAAGCCTCAGCATTACTTGGTTTGAAGAGTTTGACTGAGTATGTTGTTAGGGTAATGGATGAGGATGCAACTCACGTAATTGAAGCGCACGAAAGTATGGTTGTTAAAGACAATGTCTTTGACGAATTTATGGCGGCCTGTGACAAGGCTAACGCACCCAATCAGGCATTGCTTGATGCAGTACAGCTTGCAGATGAGAGCGGTATCAAGTGAGGTGGGGTAAAACCTTCGTCGAGCTGAGTAAATCAGAACATGATCGTAATCCGTTTGATTGCGGCGAAGAAAAGTTAAATAACTTCATAAAAACACAAGCCGTTAAGCACATGCAAGCGAGTATCAGTCGTACCATGGTGCTGCCTAGTGCTTTACCGCTGCCTAATCAGAAATACGCGATTTGTGCATTTTATACGGTCGCGCCTAGCTCGATTAGTCGTGAAACCTTGCCTGCTCAGATAGCAAAGAAACTCCCTCGATATCCAATTCTTGTATTTCTACTAGCGCAACTTGCCGTACACAAAGAGTTTCAGGGGGAAGGTTTAGGAAAGGTTAGCCTGATCCGTGCGCTAAAGTACCTATGGGATGTTAATCACCATATGAGGGCTTATGCTATTGTTGTCGATTGTCTGACCGAATCTGCGCAAGCCTTTTACGCAATGTTTGGCTTTAAAAGGCTATGTGAGCATAACGGACATATGCGTATGTACTTGCCGATGAAAACGGTAGAGCAGCTTTTTAATCGACCGTAATTTATAGCATTATATTGTTTAGAAGGATTTAAGTATGAGTACGCGAATTTTTTTTGACAAAATAAAAAATGATACGCAGCAGCTAATTTCAGATATTGAAAATGAATTAAACCTAGAGTCTGTATCAGAGCGGTATACACAGTTAAAAACTGAAGTTGGTAATTCGTTAAAGTTAAACGATGAAAGTAAAGATCAAACATATGCTGAATCTATTCTTGAGTTTTATAATCGATTAAAACCAAGTGCTGGTTCAAACGATCATAAAAAAATATTCAATGCATTAATTGATGGTTTTGATCTATTAGAGTGGACAGAGAAGCATAGTGAATAAGCATTCTTGATAGGTCATAACAACTAAACCGATGAGTGATCATCGGTTTAGTTGTTTTAGCGCAGGCTAACTTTTTACTTTAAGCGGGAACGCTTGCTGCTTTATCCAGCCTTCTGGTACATAGTCACCTACCACCCCATAGGCTTCAGGCCATTCCTTCTGCCCACGTACGGCGGTACCAAAAATATAATCAATAAAGGCAAAGTGTGCGGCATAGTTGCGATCAATGGCTGCTTTATCGGATGAGTGGTGCCAGTGGTGAAACTGAGGGGTGACGATAATATATTTCAGCCAGCCAAATTTTATCTGTGCGTTGGTGTGGTTTAGCACGGCTTGGAAGCCCACGATGATGATATAGGCATCGATAACGCTTTTATCAAAACCTAAGATAAAGATCGGGGCGAGTACGCCACAGCGGGTTAAGGTGAGTTCGGCAATATGCTGACGGGAACCTGCGAGCCAATCCATCGTTTTCGCACTGTGGTGAATCGCATGGAAACGCCAGAAAAAAGGCACTTCGTGGTAAACGCGGTGCAGTGCATATTGGACAAGATCGGCCACCAACAACACCAATAAGAGTTGGCTAAACCAACTAAAGTTCTGTACCCATTCTTGGGAGCCCCGTTCAACGGCCCAGCCAAATGCGTTGGAGACAAACTGATTGGCGGCCAGTAGAACAAAGCCAACAATCAGATGATTTACAAAAAAGTGATGTAGATCGGTTTGCCATTCTGGCCGGAGGATCGCTTGTTTTCGATGGGGGATGATCTTCTCTATAAAGACAAAAATCAGTGTCGAGCCTAGCAGATCTAGAATAAACCAATCTAGCCCTAAGTAAGCGCTACTTTGTTCAAAGTCAGAGACCTCGACACGATGCCCACCTAACGCGATAGCGATAGTAATCAGAGACCATGCCACTAAACCTGCCCGTTTATTAGTGTTACGGACAAAGTTAAGCAGACCTAAACTACCGGATATGATTAGGGCAATAAACATAATCAGACGGATGAGTTCAACATCGTAAGCTGCGCGTAGTTCGGGTGTGGTTAGGTATTCGGGGAAATGAAAGGCTAATACACCGAGTAAACTAAGTGCAGCTAAAGAGACGGCTATATAGCCACTAATTCGCCCTTCGCCGAAACGTAGCTGACCACCTTCTAGGTTTTTTAATAACATCCCATGTCCCTTATATCGTATTTTATAGGTTGAATAGCCTTTAACCAGATTGGCTCTCGATATTTAGCGATTATATAGTAGAGTGGGGCGCTCACCTAGAGTGCTGAATCGTTAACAAAATAAGGAGCGCTCAATAAGAGGTTTTACTGGTGATTTAGGCCGCTGAATTCAATAATCCGCTCAAACAATCAATGCACCTGTCAATTTCTGTTTGAGTAATATTGAGTGCAGGCATAAACCTAAGTGTATGCTCCCTTGGGGCATTGAGTAATACTCCCTGTTCCCGTGCTTGCGTAACTAAATCGGGTGCGCAGTGTTGTGGTGTTTCTAAGGCCAATAGCAGGCCTTTTCCTCTAATCTCACCTAAGTTAAATTTTTTGCTGAGAGCTGTGAGTTGTTGTTGAAAATACTGACTCATAAGCGCTACCTTAGGCATAAAGTCAGGTTCCAATACGGTTGAGAGTACAGCGTTGGCAACTGCGCACATGAGAGGATTGCCGTTAAATGTACCGCCCTGATCGCCATAATCAAAACAGCTTACCTGTTTAGTAGCGAGTAACGCGGAGATAGGTACACCGCCGCCAAGTCCTTTACCTAAGGTCATAATATCCGGCTGTATATCAAACTGCTGGTAAGCGAATAGGCTGCCTGTTCTGGCGATGCCGGTTTGTACTTCATCGATAATCAATAATAGATTATGTTGTTTACATAGGGCTGCAAGGCCTAACACAAATTCACTATCTGCGCTGATAACACCGGCTTCACCTTGAATTAGTTCTAGCATGATGGCGACGGTTTGCTTATCTATCGCCTGTTCGGTCGCCGCCAATTGGTTAAAAGGAACTTTAGTAAAGCCGCTCACTTTAGGTTCAAAAAGTGGCGCAAAGGCGTCTTTCCCTGTGGCGGACATAGTGGCTAAAGTTCTGCCATGAAAGCTCTGTGCGAAGGTGATGATTTTAAATGCACCTGATTTATGTTTTTGTCCCCATTTTCTAGCGAGCTTTATTGCGCCTTCATTCGCTTCTGCGCCGCTGTTGGCAAAAAAGACCTGATCGAATACTGAGTGAGCGCATAAAGTGGCCGCAAGGTTGATCATTGGTTTATTAAAAAAGGCGGGGCTAGGGTTAATTAACTGAGCTGATTGGTCTAACAGTGCTTTTTGAATCACATCAGGGCTATGGCCCAAGGTATTAACTGCCCAGCCTTGCATAAGATCTAAATAGGCTTTGCCTGATTGATCGTATAAATAATGGCCTTTGCCCTTAGTAAAGCAGATGTCAGGTCTTGGGGTGATGGGCATTAAATGTTCTTTCTGTATAGCGAGTGTTGGGTCTATAGGTGTAGACATGGTTTTTTCCTTAATGGTTAATCAAGTTTTTCATCCGCTTGTTAGCACGATGCAAATAGAATTGAGGTTCTTTAGGGCACAAAAAAACCGCGGGGGTTAGCCTGCGGTTTCTTAAAGGGTGATACGCTTTAGGTTATTTAGCGTCGTCGGTCAGCAACACCCAGTAAGGCACAGGCAATGGATACACGACGTCGTAGTGTATTGTTGGCTGGCTGAATAGAGCCTGTTGGGAGGTTGCTTTGAGTATTCATAGTTAACGGAGTATGTCAGCGGGGCCTTTATTGGGTCAACAAAAAATTTAGCCGCTTAGCGTTTTTTTTGTTTTAACAGATTAATAGTTGCGGCAATATTGGTTTATAAATGTCGGCGGCATTAATCAGTGATTTAGCCGTGAGTGCTTGTACGGCATACACTTCAGTTGTGACATGGTATTTTTCACGCACCTTTTTTAATAACAAGTCAAAGTCGCCATCTCCTGAGAGTAAAATGACGGTGTCTACGTCGGGTGAATGCTCCATCACATCAATGGTAATACCTACATCCCAATCGCCTTTGGCGGAGCCGTCTTTACGTTGGATAAAGGGTTTGAGTTTTACATCAAAGCCTATGTGACGGAGTGCATCTTGGAACTTACGCTGACCATCATTGTTACTTTCAATCGCATAGGCGAAGGCGTGAGTGATCTCACCCTCTTGGCTAATAATCTTCCAGAATTTACGAAAATTAAAAGGGCAACCAAACGCCTGACGGGTGGTGTAATAGATGTTTTGTACATCAACAAAGATGGCGATTTTTTTAGCTGATTTACTCACGGATAACCTGTAACGCTTAAATTAAGGGGTTCACTATATCAGACCCCGTCGCTATCTCACGGAAATGCTGGAAAAAACAGTTCGGGTGAACTATCGTAGCAATAATAACGAGGTTTACTGAACCTTACTGATTGATTCATCGGAGCTTTTTAATGTCTGTTTCAGACGAGACGCCTACCTCAAGTAAGCCCACATCTACCATGTCTGCTACTGGTAAAGCGAAAAAACGGATAGATGTCGCTGTTGCTTTCGCCCTTTGTGGTGCGTTGTTTTCCCTACTTATCTTCCTTTATATATTTAAACAGGAAAGGGATACAGTCATTCAGAGCTTTTATGTCCAGATTGCAGAAGATGTAGCACTTTTTGAGCAAAAACTTACCTACACCTATTATGGTATGGAATCTTTACAGACTTATTTTGATCTGGCGGCTGAAGAGAATAGTGTTGATTTAAGTGTTGCTGCGCGGCGTATAGTTAATTCTAGCCAAGGAATAGAGGCATTACTCTGGTTGCCTGAAGGGCAGCTGAGTCCCACTCTTTTTACTGTTTCAGAGAGTGATTTAGCTACAGGGCATGTAGAGCAGGTCTTAGTGGATATTTTTAAGAGTGATATGGCCGTAACTCAAGTTATCCAGTTAGCTGAAAAGCCTGTATTGGTCGTGTCTACAGGCCAAGATCAGCAGCGCATGCTGGGTCTTCTGGATGTGGAAAAAGTGATGCAAACAAGTCTTGAAAATAGTTTGCAGAATGAGCTGGTCGTTCATCTTTTTTCTTCGACGGCGGAGTCTGATAAGCCTATTTTCTCTATGGGACAAGGAATTGTTGCAGAAGACTCGATCATAGATAAAGTCATCACTTTACCGGATGGCACTGAGCTTACTTTGAGTTTTGCGGCTACAGAGTCTTATCTTGCTGCAAAAATGAACTATACCTCTGTGTTGTTTCTACTAACCGGCTTAGTGTTATCTTTACTCTTAGCCTCTTACCTTAAGCGACTTGGTTTGCAGCTAACAAGACTGAAAGATGAGCAGGAGATTCTATCAGAGCAGATGATAGACACATCATGGAATGATCCTCTTACTGGCTTAGTGAACCGTACCCACTTTGATGAAACTTTAGATATTGAATGTCGCAGAGCGGTACGTGAGTTCTCTCCTTTATCTATGATTTTATTGCGCATTGACGATTTTACTCGCTACCGTGATCATTATGGTGTTGATGCTGCGGATATTTTGGTTCAGCGTATCTCTGAGACCTTAAAGAGCTGTGTGAGTCGGCCGGGAGATATATTGGCCCGTGTCGATGACAGTCAGTTTGGATTTATTTTACCATCGACCAATGAGCTGGTTGTTCAGCTAGCTGAACGTTGCTCTCTAGCGGTAAGGACATTGGCGCTGCCAAATGAGTCAGAGGCTCAGGGCTTATGCGTCACGGTAAGTTTAGGTGTTGTGACACTGCAACCGACCCGCCTGTTAACGGCTGAGCGTTTATTTGATGCAACTAAGCAGCAGCTAGCGCTAGCCAGTGAAGCTGGAGGCGATCAATATAAAGCTTATATTGAGAATAGCTCTGAGCCCTCGCTCACTTATTCAGTCTAAATGCCTCTTTAGGCTCAGTGATCCTAACTTAAGAGAGATATATGGCTGTCATTGAATCCCTATTTACACGCTTGCAGAACGATGCAGAGCAGCATAATCATCGTCGTTTGCTGGTGGTTAGTGGTTCTAAAGCGTGGTGTGGGATTCAAGCTCAGCATCTTAATAACCTACCGGATTTACTTTGGATTGGTGAATCGCTCTCTTTACAAGGAAAAGCTTCTCAAACTTCTCCTTATATTAATGCTTCTGATCTTCATCTTCTTTTAGGGCAAACAGTCTCTTCTGTTGTGTTTAATGCTTGGGATGGCTTTAACCCGAATAGTTTTGGTCAAATAGCGGGTGCATTGGCGGGGGGCAGTTTGCTGGTGTTGGTCTGCCCTGATTTAGATGAGTGGCCTGAATATGATGACCCGGAACATAAAAGCATAGTGGCTTATCCGTATCAGAGTAGTGATGCGGGCCGCCGTTTTATCTCCCGGGTAGTTATGTTGTTAGAAGATGATGCTTATACGGTCATCTATCGTGAAAAAAACACCTTAGCGGGTGTAGAGATTGAACTACCCGAAGTGTTGATCTCTGATGAAATGCGTGGCGATGATGAGCCTATTCTGCCTAATAAAACAGTAGATCAACAACATGCCGTTGAACTGATTCTGAGTCAGTTTAGGCGTGGTCGTCGTCCCGCCGTATTGACTGCTGATCGAGGTCGAGGGAAGTCGGCTGCTTTAGGTATTGCGGCTGCTCAATTGTCGGGATTGGATTATAAACAGGTATTAATTACTGCACCAGATTATGCCGCTGTAGATGAAGTTTTTAGTAGGGCTCATCAGCTCCTACCGGATTACCAATACAGTAAAGGTTTAATGCAGAACGGGGATCATCAGATACGTTTTTTAGAACCTGAGTTAGCATTGAGGGAGTTGGGCGAAGGACAGGTTTTATTGGTTGATGAAGCGGCAGCGATCCCCGTGCCGATTTTGTCGAAATTACTACAGCGTTTTCCTCGTATTGCCTTCGCCTCGACGATTCATGGTTATGAAGGCACAGGGCAGGGATTTAGCGTTCGATTTAAGAAAGTACTCGATCGTGATGCCCCTAATTGGAAAAACCTTCACCTTCAGCAGCCCATACGTTGGTCAGCACAGGATCCGCTGGAATCATTGACGTTTCAGCTGTTGTTACTGAATGCGCAAGCGGTTGATAAACACGTTTTATTGGATGCCTATAGTGCTGAGCAGACGCGTAATATTCAACCTGTAATAGAAAAGATAGATCGTGATCTGCTGATTGAGGATTACGATACTTTAGGTCAGTTATTTGGGTTACTGGTACTGGCTCATTATCGTACATCACCAGGTGACCTACGTGTTTTGTTAGATAGCCCTAATTTACATATATGGCTACTTAAAATAGATAACAACGTTGCCGGGGCGGTATTAGTGGCAGAAGAGGGACCTCTACCCGTGGAATTAGTTGATGATATCTGGTCGGGAAAACGCAGGCCACGAGGTCATCTACTTCCACAAACCTTAGTCTGTCAGGAAGGCGCTAAAGCGGCTGCCCATTTGAGGGCGGGGCGCATTATGCGTGTTGCTATCCATCCAGTACTTCAGCGAGAGCAGTTGGGCAGTACCTTATTAAGTGCAGTCCAAAGATATGCTAAAGCTGAAGGGTGGGATTATTTAGGGGCTAGTTTTGCTGCCAGCACTGACCTTATGGGTTATTGGCAAAGTAATGGTTTTGAAACGGTTCGATTAGGAACAGCTAAAGACAGTGTGAGCGGTAGCCATGCAGCGGTGGTTATTGTGGCTCTTTCCGTCGAGGCCAAAGCATTACAGGAACACTTGCGGCAACGGTTTTTAGAGCAGATTAATTACCGTTTAAGCGATGATCTGATCGATTTGGATATACCGCTCGTTTGTCGGTTATTGCAGCATGGGGAAGGCCCGTTTGAATTAACCACTCATGATTGGTCCGATTTAGGTGCGTTTTGCTACCATAATCGAAGTTATGAAAGTTGCGCTTATATCTTGCATAAGCTGTTATTGCTTTTCCTGAAAAAGGTGTCAGAGAATAGGTTACAGATCTTCTTACAGAATAATGATTTTCGCTTGCTTATGGAGCGTAATATGCAGCAAAGAAGTTGGGCGTTGCTTGAAAAACGGGGACAAGGCCGGAAGCAGTTAATGCGTCAATTCCGTGAAGTGGTATTGCGCATCATGGCGGTTGTTAAAGAAAATTAAGACTTAGCCTGTTGTGCTGACAAGGAGTAACAGTAGTGATACCTATTGAATCCCTTATTATGTTTATTACGGCTTCAGCACTACTGGCGATTGTGCCGGGGCCAGATAATCTTTTTGTGTTAACTCAGTCAGCAATCCATGGGCGGGCTGCAGGGATTATGCTTTCTTTAGGGCTTTGTACCGGTTTGATTGTCCATACCTCAGCCGTTGCGCTAGGTGTTGCTGCTATTTTCCAAACATCGGTTGTAGCGTTTACTGTGTTGAAAGTAATAGGGGCTATCTATCTTGTTTATTTGGCGGTGTGTGCATTTCAAGCGTCTGCTGACAGTGTTGAATTAACGCGCCGAGGAGCTCTGTCACTAAGTGCCTTATACCGTCGCGGTATCCTTATGAATATCACTAACCCTAAGGTTTCTATCTTTTTTCTGGCTTTTCTTCCGCAATTTGTTGTGCCGGAAAAGGGGGCGTTTACCCAGCAAGTTTTTATGCTCGGTGGTGTTTTTATGTTGGTGGCGTTGGCTGTTTTGTGTGTTATCGCGATGTTAGCGGCGGGTTTGGGGTATTGGTTTAATCGCTCACCGGTCGCTCAGCTGTATCTGAGTCGCCTAGCTGGCGTGGTATTTATTGGGTTAGCGTTGAAATTGGCTACATCTAAAGCGATACCAAGCTAGTGAGTGCAGCTCTTAACGTCGCAAAGTTAGCGTATTGCCTTTTTGCGTAATTTCAAGATGTTTCATAAAACTCATACCTAGCAATACGGTCTCACCGTCCATATAAGGGTTTATATGGCCACGAATATCGTACAGTTTAATGCCTCCCAATTGCACGCTGTCGAGTGTGCTGTTATAGACCGAGATATTACCGTTTGCCGTGCTTACTTCAGAGCGAAAACCTCTAGTTAAGCCGATTTTTTCTGCAACGGCTTCAGGAATGCTTATCGTTGTTGCACCGGTATCAAGGAGGAAGGTAACCGCTGTGCCGTTAATTTTGCCAGGCGCTACATAATGGCCTGAACGGTTTCGCTGCAGTACTACTTCTGCGTTGCTGCTATCGCTGACTAAGCTTTGATTCGGGTTGTACTGCTGGGAGATGGTATCTTCAAAGAAAAGGTAGAGCAGGCCAAGCAGTAGCACCCAAGCGATCATCCACATGCCTTGGCCAATACGTTTGGGAGTATGTTGCTGTGTCATTTTGATACTCTACCTTTTGTCATTTAAGGGGTTATGCACGTTCCATAAATTTACCGGTTTCGGTATTTATTTTTACTTTTTCCCCTTCTTTAATATATTCAGGTACTTGAACTTCCAAGCCATTTGAAAGAATGGCTGGCTTTGTTCGGCCTGTTGCACTCGCCGCCTGCATCCCAGGAACGCACTCCGCTATAGTAAGTACGACACTGCTGGGCATTTGGATGGTAAGAACTTCACCGTCAATCATCAGTGCTTGGATATTTTCCATACCATCTTGTAGGTAGGGTAGCTGAGCTTCAATGGCGGCAGAGTTTAATAAATACTGATTGTAATCTTCACTGTCCATAAAGGTGAATGTGTCATCTTCACGGTAGAGGTAGGAGCAGCTACGGCGCTCCAGCTGAACCTCTTTTAATATATCACTGCCGATAAAGGTGTCTTCATACTTTCCGCCGCCGGGTAGCTGGCTAAAACGGACTTTGTATAAAGTGTTTGCTCCGCGTGAGCTTGGGCTGCGAACATCAATGCTGTGAACTGAGTAGTAGTTATTGTTGATCTCAAGGACCATCCCTTTCTTTAATTCTGAAGCCTTAGGCATAGCAGTATCCGTTAAACACTTATAATTAGCGTTGATTGTATTGGAGTGCAGTAGAGAGGAAAAGGGCAGTTGGTATAAAAAGGGCCTGCTCTGATCTGTTTAGAGGGGCCCTTTTATATATGGAGTAGATGGTATTGTTAGCTGAGCTGGTTAAGATGCTCTCGTGTAATGGCTAACTGTTCATCAATCGCTAGGGTTAGCTGGTCAAAATAGATGCGTGGTTCTATCTGTATTTTTTCTGGAGTAAGAATCTCATTATTAATTAGTGTCACTATCTGTCTTGTATTGCAGCGATCCAATTGGGTGCTTTCTAAGTTTTGTAGCTGATAGAGCAGTTGCACGCGAACATCTGCTGGACATTGGCCTAGAGAGGCTGCTTTGTTGCCTAGGGCTCTTAAGCGCCCGAGTGATTCAGCAAACTGTGGGCGTTTTAATACGTTATGCCAGAGATCCTGATTATCCTGGTTCGTCTCCTGCGCGGTCAGTGAGCAGGTATCTGCAATCACGGTTAGCTCATGGAGTAATTTTTCGATGAGCTGGCAATGGGGCATAAAACTGTTGTTGGGTGATGCACTGATTTTTTGCCAATTAATATGTTGGAGCCTTATACGGGTAGGGTTACCGCTATAATCGCTTTTTAATAGAGGAGACCAGAGAGAGTCTATTTCTTGGCTTAATCTATGCTGTTCTGACTGATTCTGTTGTAAGTTCGCGCACAGCCCACGATGACGTTGCATCTTTTGCATAAGCTCTAATATTTGGGAGAGCTGGTTGATGCCCCGTTGCCGTTTGGCTGCTCGTCGTTTGGACAGTTTGTTACGATGATGGAAATTGACGCTGAGCATAACAATTAAAAGAGCGCTGAAGATGCTGGCTTCGATCATTTTGTAGGCTCCTTTTGAACAGATTTTTCGGCTAATTTTTCAAGATACCCTGTTAATTCCGTCAAGGAACTCGCTTGTTCGCTATGTTGCTGGAGAAGCATACCTATATTGGTGAGCTCCTCGCTGAGTTCATTACTGGCTGAGGCATGTTCATCGATTGAATGGTTAACTTCGCTTATGAGTTCTAAGCTGGTGTTGCTGCCGTGTTCAATGTCCTGTAAAAGATCGAGCATATGAGTACATGTTTCAGAGCCCGTATTAAGCATAGCTTCACAGCTATCCATACTTGTTGTAACTTCACCGACTCTATTCAGCATGGAACTTACTAATTGGGTGATATCTCCTGTCGCTTTTTCGGTACTCCCCGCGAGCAGACGTACTTCATCTGCAACGACGGCGAATCCTCTTCCTGCTTCACCCGCACGTGCTGCTTCTATTGCTGCGTTTAAGGCTAGTAGGTTAGTTTGAGCTGCCACCTTCTCGATTGTACTGACAAATGCTTGTATAGCTTCAGCTTCGTTGGTTAGTTGGTTTATTTTTGTTACCGCTTCAGAAAATTGGGTACGAACATCGGTTATTGAGTGACTGAGCTGTTGGGCCTCTTTACTGCCTTTAATACATAAAGATTGAGAGCTCTGGGCGTTACTATGTGTTTTTTGTATGTGTTCTCTAATTATGTGTACCGTTTGGCTCATCTCTTCTGAGGCGCTTGCAACGGTTAATAACTGGTTTTGTTGTTCAGATGCTGCATCGGCTGTATGTGTCGCCAGATTTTCCAGTTCGTGAGTAGAAAACTTCATCTCACTACAAAGCTGATTTGATAGATCATTTAACTCCTCAAAACTACGTGAAACGCTATAAAGGTTTTGTGTTAAGTCTCTTAGAGGTTTATCGCTACTGGAATGTTGTTCACGAAATTGCAGGTCTTGATTCGCGAAAGCATGAATAACCGATGCAAGGTTGCTCCAGCGCTGCTGGCACATATATATAAAGCTGATTTGTAAGTAGCTCAGGGGGATTAAAGCCCACAAGGCTGATTTGATGTCGTATGCTTGGGAGATTACCACTAAAAGCCAGCAGCAAAGTAATAGAAGACCTGATGTTTTTAGTGATACTTTGCTTAGTAGTGAATAGCCAAAAGATAATAGCAACATGCCTTATTCCTCAAAAATTCAAGTCCCCTTAGTTCTGCAAGAGTTAAGCCATAAATAACCTTCTGTCTAGCGATGCTCATTTTTCGGGCGTTATCTTTAAGTTGAAGGAACTATAGTGGGGCAATCTAATCGTTTTTTGGAAGCCGAGCCGCACGCTTTAGGTGCTTTTCGGTTTTTTGTGGTGCGTTATTGATGAGTTAATTCAAGCGGAGATGACTGTTAAGTCAGCTTAGTTATTAGGATTCTGATCCAAATTTATTAGTATATTTCTTATCGGGTAATCTCGATTGAAGTATTATTGTCATGATGGGGCTTTATTCTATTTTTGACAGAGGATATCTATGCATATTTGGGTTGATGCCGATGCTTGTCCAAAAGTAATCAAAGAGATTCTTTTTCGCGCGGCTGAACGAAAAAACGTATCAATGACTTTAGTAGCTAATCAGTATATGGCTACACCTCCATCGCCGTTGATCAATGCGGTTCAAGTACCGCAGGGATTTGATGTAGCGGATAACCACATTGTGGCTAAGATGGAAGAGGGGGATTTGGTCGTTACGCAAGATATTCCTTTGGCATCTGAAGTGATTGATAAAAAGGGTGTTGCTATTAATCCCCGTGGAGAGCTTTACACTCCTGAAAATATCAAACAGCGGTTATCGATGAGAGATTTTATGGAAACTCTGCGTAACTCTGGTGTTGATACGGGTGGTCCTAACACTTTTAATCAATCTGATCGTCAGGCATTTGCTAACCAGTTAGATCGTTTTTTGGCTAAAAGTTGCCGATAGGAACTTTTTTGTGCATCGCACAAAAAAACACTTGACTAAAAATCGTGCAAGTCGTATCTTAGCTGTAATGGATTGCTGCACTGCAGCATGAATAACATTTGGAGATATAAATATGAACGCTGCTAACCCTTTTGCTGATTTTTTCAAACCTGAACTTACTAAAGAGATGGCTGATCTTTTCAAACCAATGCAGAGCTTAGTTGAAGTAAACACTAAGACTGTTGAAACTTTGGTTTCACTTCAGAAAGCATACGTTGAAGAACTAGCTAATGCTTCTGTTGAACAGTTCAAAACTTTGTGCGAATGCAAAGATCCTAAAGCTGCTCTAGACCTACAGGTTAAATTCTACAAGTCTGTAGAAGCTAAAATGACAGAAACTGCTGAAAAAGGCGTTGCTGCAATGACTGAAGCTAAAGATGCTTACGTTGCAACTGTTGAAGAGTCGGGTAAAAAAGTAACTGAGCTAGCTGAAGAAGCTGCTAAAAAAGTTACTGAATTGAAAGTTGCTTAATTTAAGCTAAGAATTCTAGAAAGCCCAGCTAAGTAGCTGGGCTTTTTTTTAATTAAAATTCGATAGTGCAGTCTGATTTAGGGATACTGCTACAAGCGAGAATAATATTGTTTTGTTTGTCCTTTTCACTTAATGGGGATTCTGAGCTTTGCTCTACGTCACCTTGAATAAGCATCACTTTACATGCGCCGCATACGCCGGCGTGGCAACCTGAAGGCAGGTAGATACCAGCTTCCTCAGCTTGTTCTAGTAGGGTGGTTTGGTTATCGCCAGAGAAACTACGGTCATTGATGGTTATTTCCACTTCTTCGAGCGTGAATGTATTTTCAGTATAAGGCGGCTGCCCAAAGCTTTCTTCATACCAATTTGCTTCTTTATGACCTAGTTGCTGACATAGCGCTTTTGCTTTTGTCATAAAGCCTTCTGGACCGCAACAGAGAATCGTGCGCTGTTCTATATTAGGGACAAGTAGTTTTATCTGCTCCTGACTGATCCCCCCTTTTATTCCACTCCATTTTTCGTCTGGCTGACTTAGGCTGAAAAGCAGTTTCAAACGTGGATTTTGCTGTGCTAACCAGAGTAATTCATCTTTGCAGATTAGATCTGCTTCTGTGCGGGCTTGATGATAAAAGAGAATCTCCTGCTTAGAATGCTTATCTGTGAGTGAACGGGCAATGGATAGCATCGGAGTAATCCCGCTACCCGCCGACAGTAAAACAACAGGTAGTTCATGGGATATAACTCTTTCATTAAACTCTCCTACTGGAGCTAGTGCCGTGATTTTATCACCAACGGTAAGGTGGTCATGTAGCCAGTTAGAGATGTGGCCGCCCTTTACCCGTTTAACGGTGATAGCTATATCACTTGGTCTCGAAGGGGAAGAGGACAGGGTATAACAACGGGAAACGGGTTGACCGCCTACTGTTAACTTCAGCGTTATAAACTGCCCCGCTATGTATTCTGTTTGGTAACCTGCGGGTAGTTGAAAGCGAAAGGTTGTGACATCAGGAGTTTCATCTACTTTTGCAACACAGGTTAAGTTAAGTACTTGGTCTGACTTCCAAGTAGTTAAGTTACTAGCTCCTTGCGTAGTTAAGGTCATATCTTTATTAATAATAGGGGCATTATTGGGATACTGTTCAGCTGTTTTCGTCTCGAGTATTTCAACTTTGTCGTTCTGTCTTATCTGACCTTCATTTAAGGGGATAAGGTTTTGCCCAAAATAGACTTCGTTATCATCGCCCCTGCGATAGTTCGCAAGAGTTTTAATAGGTTCGCCCTTGTCTATAGGGTTGAGAGAGGTTAACTCATAAGTGGTCATGACACAGCGAGAGCAAGGTTTAACGATCTCAAACTCTACCTCTCCTATACGGATACGTTTCCAGCTATCCTCGGCGAAAGGCTCACAATTACTAATCACTAAATTGGCGCGAAACTGTTCCATTATGGAAGGTGCGGTACTGCGGCTATTTAGGTCAGCCAACGACGCTTCGGAAATTAGCAATAAAGGATAACCATCGGCGAAAGCGAGAGGCTTTTCTGGCTGAATAGAGGTGTAACGTTCTGATTGTTCGCCAAAATAAAGGAGCTGGCACTCTCGTCCTAGTTTTTTTGTAAACCACTCGTCAAATTGCAAACCGCAGTGTTGTGCATTGATTTCAGTTCCCCACACAGTGACCTGACGATAATTTTGAAATAATTCAGGGTAGTGGAGGGTAATACGATCCCCATCAGGTGCGATGGCGACGATACCATCTTCTTTAAGCAGTGCTTGAAAGTGCAGAAGTGCGGGGATTTGGCGAGCGGATAACAGCTCCCCCGTTGGGGTACTCAGCATAAAACGGCGATCAAAGGCTATACCTGACTCGCAGACAAAAGCAGAGGAGAGGGAGGTTTTAGCCATCGATTTGATAGGAAATATATTAATGGTACTTAATTGAATTTCTGACACTGATAGAGTCCTTACGCTGGATCAACTGGCTTATTGATAATATGGTCTAGCCTGATTTTTAAAGGTTTATGGTCTTCTGTTTCGGCAATAAGGTACTCGGCCCCTTGTTCGCACTTTAGGTCTAAAAAACGTAATTTTTGATTAAATGTCTGATGCTTTGTATGCCAAGTAAGCTTGCGTACTTCTTGGCGGATACACGCGAGTTCAAATTCATCATGCATAGCACAATTAATTGGTTGGTATTCTATGGTGTCAGACATTATTCTAACCTGAGGTGATTTAAGCGTTTGTACACAAGAATAATGCCTCTGTTCGGTGTTGAACAGGGGCATTATAAATAGGATAAGAGACAGTTTTGGATTTAGAAAAAAAACACTTACTCAAGTTAGCTAATATGAAGATGCCTTTCGGTAAATATCAAGGTCGGGTATTACTCGATCTTCCAGAAGAATATTTGTTATGGTTTGCGCAGAAAGGCTTTCCTCAAGGAGAGTTAGGGTCGCTGATGGAATTGATGTTGGATATCCGTATCAATGGCTTGGAGTCAGTACTCCAGCCTTTAAGGCAAACATCTAGGGCGCCTCATCTTAGATGATAAAGGCGCTTAGCTTTATTAATATCATTAATCTTGTAGATATTCTTATTGAAGACGTAGTTTTGTTAAAATTTCCCTTTAGATAGGATTTGGTTTTTTCCTATCAGATTATAATCCGTTGTTAGGTTTTTTTATGACGCCTGCTATCAAAGTAGCTATCAAAGCTAAAGTTAATCATCGAGTCCATGAGTATAAGCATGATCCGAAGGCTGAATCTTATGGTACTGAAGCGGCCGAAGCGATCGGTATTGATCCTGCTCGAGTCTTTAAAACGTTGTTAGTAGAATTAAATGGGGATAACAAAAAGTTAGCGGTAGGGGTTGTGCCTGTATCTGGACAGTTAGATCTTAAGGCGATAGCAAGTGCCTTAAAGGTTAAGAAAGTAGCTATGGCACAGCCGCAAGATGCAGAGCGTGCAACCGGTTATGTTGTAGGTGGGATAAGTCCTTTAGGACAGAAAAAACGTTTGCCTCTAGTGCTAGATAGCTCCGCAGATCAGTATGAGACTATTTATATGAGTGCAGGTAAACGAGGGTTAGAGATAGAAATGTCGGCTGCGGACCTTTTAAGATTGACTCAGGGGGTATCGGCGGCAATTGGCAGAGGTTAGCGAAGGTTAATGACAGGATCTCATTAGCCTATCTTATGCTAACGTCAGATTAGTAAACTTTTTTGGAGCATTCTACTTATCGCACAGATTAAGTGCCCTAATATAATCGATCTTGAAGCCTCAGGTTTTGGCGTTGATAGCTACCCCATTGAAGTAGGCTTTGTGCTTTCTGATGGGGAACGATATTGTAGTTTGATTCACCCAAAAGATGATTGGTTGCATTGGAGCGAAGAGGCAGAAGAACATCATAAAATACAGCGTACTGATCTAATTCAATCAGGTACATCTGTGGAACAGGTTGCTAGTGAGCTTAATCATAAACTTTATAATCAAACGGTCTACAGCGATGGTTGGGTGGTTGATCAAACTTGGTTAATCAAGTTGTTTTATCGTGCAGGTATGCCGATGCAGTTTCGAGTCAGTGCCTTAGATATGATCCTATCTGAATCCCAAATGGATATCTGGCATCAGGTTAAACAAGAGGTTGAAATGGAGCTGAATATTGCCCGCCACCGCGCAAGTAATGATGCTTTAATTATTCAGCGAACATTTATAAGAACTTGGGAAATTAGCCAAGCTTTACAGCATACGTGAGGATAACTAACCGCTCAAGTATAAGAGCGATTAGTTATCTTTAGTTGGCTGTTTAAGTCAACGATTAACTGAAATTAGTTCCAAACATTTCGCCTATGGCGTTCGTTAATTCAGGGCTTCTATCTTCATTACGGAACTGCATTAGAATGAGTGCTCGTAGTGCCGGCATAAACATCAGATCTGAGAGAATCCTTGAAAAACCGTTTTGGCCGCCTTTCCCTATAGCTAATTTTTCCAGAAAAATCGCTAGAATAGCTGGATCTTGTAAACATTCATGACAACGGGTTGCTACGGCAATAATCACTTCCGGCTCAAGAGCGTATTTACTCGTGACTATCTGTTTAATTAACTCCATCTTACGGGCACTGTTGGGGCCATTAGATAATCCACGTGTAAGTGCCGCAATATGATTAGCATTAGCCGTACCTTTTACCAGTGTTTGTTCAGCGCGTAGGCAAAGGGCTTCATAAAGTTTGTGGTCTGGCTCAATGCTTTCTAGGCAAGTGCAGAGCACCTCAAACGGAACGTCCGGCAAGAGGGGAATAGATTTCGTCAGAATTTTGCTGTTATGACCGTTTTGATGACGAACGACTAAATCTGCAATACCTTGAAAGCCTAGAGATTGCCAATCATCAAATCCAATCTGTCCTGAAAAATACTGTTGAGCATGTTCAAAATATTGTGAGGCGGGCTCACTTGAGGTCAACGTCGAGTAAGCGTGAAATATCGCCATTTTCTCTTGATCGGGCTTAAACGAGAAGGGGTTATCTTTAAGCGCGTCCTCTGGTACTTCACCGCTTTTTTCATGCTGCATTACCCCGCCTGCATTTTTGAGCAATCTTGAGAGCAGATCATCGCGCACTGCTTGAATTAGAAAACCTTGCTCATCTAAGGGGAGTTTTAGAAACCATGCAGCACCTTGCTGTTTATCTTTAGGATTCCATACCATCAACGCAACCCAAGCATGTTGTAGGTAAGGGTAGGGATAAGGTGTTTGCTGGTTTTCAATCTTCTCAAATTGTTCAATGGAAAATTTCTGCACCCGACGGCCCATATCAAAGAATCGGAATTGACCGCCACTTTGGCGAAGTAACTCTGTAAGCGAGGAAATTTCAGACATGATCAGCACCTAAATAAACAGGAGCGCAATTTTAGCAGCTTTAGGATAATGAACAATAATACCTGTGGCTCAACTTGTTAGATGATTGTTTAGATGATGACAAAACGATTTTTACCCGACTCTTTAGCTTGGTACATTGCTCGATCTGCCAAGATAATTGCTTCTTTAGAGCTTTCTGTTTGGTCGGAGAGAATATAGACACCAATACTGGCCGAGATAGAAATAGTGTCATTCTTGACCGTATATTGTGTATCTAAAATCTCAAGTAATTTATGAGCAATAATCGCTGTTTGGTTGGGGGATTCAATTTCGTTGATGAGAACTAAAAATTCATCGCCGCCTAAGCGTCCTAAAATATCGAAGCCGCGGAGCACGCTCATCATATTTTTAGTTAAACTTTTTAGGCATTGATCCCCAAAATCATGACCAAACGTATCGTTGATGCTTTTGAAATTATCAATGTCGATAAACATAATAGCAGCTAAGCTTTTCTTACGATGGACTTGGGAAAGTACACGCTCTAGTTGCTGAAGCAAAAACATACGATTAGGTAAGCCGGTGAGGTTATCGTGGCAGGCTAAATGTTCGAGCCTATCATTCACCTTTGTTAGCTGCTGGCTTTGCTTAGTGGTGGTCATAATGACGTAAGTGGCAAACATAAAACCACCGGTGATAATAAGAACCATAAACATAATCTGAATTAGCTCAGACTAGATCTGACACATCATCTTGAAAAAGAGAGAGTTACCCGTTTTGATAAAGGTGTCGAATCTTAAATCAAAACAAAAGGTAACTCTCATGATCCATACTAACAATCCAATCATTAAACACAAAGCTGGCTTGCTGAATTTGGCAGAAGAGCTTGGGAATGTGTCCAAAGCATGCAAAGTCATGGGCGTATCACGAGATACGTTTTATCGTTATCAGGAACTTGTTGAAGAAGGTGGTATCGATAGCCTGATCAACAAAAGCCGTAGAGCACCGAATCCCAAGAACAGAGTGGATGAAGCAACAGAACAAGCTGTCGTTGCTTATGCCATTGAACAACCCGCTCATGGTCAGCACCGTACCAGTAATGAACTACGTAAGTCGGGTGTCTTTGTATCAGGTAGTGGCGTCCGTTCAATTTGGGTTCGACATAATCTTGAGAACTTTAAAAAGAGACTGAAAGCTTTAGAAGATAAAGTTGCTAACGACGGCATCATCCTGAGCGATGCTCAGGTTGCAGCGCTTGAGAAAAAGAAATCTGATGATGAAGCATGCGGTGAAATTGAGACGATACACCCAGGTTATCTGGGGTCTCAGGACACCTTTTACGTAGGTAACCTGAAAGGCGTTGGCCGTATATACCAACAGACCTTTGTGGATACTTACAGCAAAATCGCTTTCTGTAAGCTCTATACCACTAAAACACCGATTACTGCTGCAGATACACTCAACGATAAGGTATTACCGTTCTTTGAAGAACAGGAGCTTCCTATGCTGCGTATTCTTACAGACCGAGGAACTGAATACTGTGGTCGGGTCGATCAGCATGATTACCAGCTTTATCTTGCTATAAACGATATTGATCACACCAAAACTAAAGCGATGTCCCCACAAACAAATGGTATATGTGAACGCTTTCATAAAACGATCTTGAATGAGTTCTATCAAGTAACTTTCCGTAAAAAGCTCTACGAATCACTTGAGGAACTACAAAAAGATCTGGACGGCTGGATGGAATACTACAACAATGAACGAACTCATCAGGGCAAGGTATGTTGCGGTAGAACGCCAATGGAAACGTTGCTTGATGGTAAACGGGTCTGGGCCGAGAAGAATTTAGCCCAGATCTAAACTGACAGACACCAGATAAAAAACGGGTAACTGTCAGATCAAGTCTGAGCTACTACACATAATCAGCGTGGAGACTAAGTCAGCTATTTCTTCCGCTGAATGATAACGAGCGTATTCATTTTGAGATTGTTGCAGGGCGATCATACTATCCAATAAATCGGCTACTATAATTTGATCAGTTAATGTTTGATTGAGTGATTGTGTGTGCTCCGAATTATCCTCTGCGAGTAAGAGCCTGTCTGCAAATGCTCGTAAAACAGGGGCCCGTTTTGTTGTTTCTTTATCGAGTACTTCCATTAAGCTTTTTTCTTCAGATGATAGCTGTGATGTTAATATCACCATTCTGGCCTTATGGTAGTTCGAGCCATGGTTATAGAATTGCTGTAGAGCTTCATCTTTTTCAAAATAATCTGTTTGTAAGGTCATGTGCCAAAGCAAGATAGCCCGTTCCCTAACGGCTACACGCATCTCCATTGCTGCATTCAGTTGACGGTCGTTATTTTGTGTTGCGGTGATTAATTCCGTTCTAATTTGAGAGTATTGTAGGTAGGAATATGTGGATGTGATGGCGAATGCTATGAATATTACAAGGAAACCCAATAAATAGACGTAGGCCTTAACATTTTTCTGTTCCTGATCCATATGCTCTCATCATTGAGTAATAAAGTTAGCTGAATATTTAGGCCGTATTAGATATATTTTTTATAGCTATCCTTCATTAGTTTAGTTCTTTTTAAGTAAATTGCAGAAAGTTTGTTCAAGTATTTAAGCTGATTTTTTTCAGTAAAATTAATGCTAGCCGTAAAGAGATAAACACGTTTTTCCAGGGTGTTATTTCTTATAGAAATATCACAAGAAACGGGTGGTTGACGTGGAATAGACCACATAAAATAAATTTTTATTTCTTTGTGTAGATGCGACTGATCATGAATCTGAAGAACGTATCGCGATTTCTGGGACTGTTTTTTTGTTTAGCCGTTAGATAACTAATCAATAATAAGTAGAAAATGGATAATAATTTTACTGAAGGCGCCACCAACTATTTGCGCATCGAGCGAGCCATTCGATTTTTGTGTGAGCATGCAAACGAGCAGCCATCGCTACCTGACCTTGCTGATTATGTTGGTATTAGTGAACACCATTTGCAGAAGATATTTAGTCGTTGGGTGGGGGTATCACCAAAACGATTTGTTCAATTTTTGACAAAACAGCGAGCAAAACAGGCCCTTGCTCAATCACGAAGCGTATTAGATACCGCACTAGGTCTAGGCTTGTCCGGCCCTAGCCGGCTACATGATTTATTGATTAGTTGTGAAGCCATGACACCTGGAGAGATTAAATCTTTAGGGGCTGGGTTGTTAATATCTCATGGTTACGCCTTATCGCCTTTTGGTTTAGCATATATCGCTTGGACGAGCCGTGGTATCTGTCATATGGCTTTTTGCCAGTGTCCAGATCGGTCTCTAGAAGAGGCGTTGAAAATACGCTGGCCTAGCGCATCATTTGTGCGTGATGATAATGAAGCGGCGAAATATATTGATAAAATTTTTCAGATAAACGGAAAAAAACAACCATTACATCTTGTCTTAAAAGGTACTAACTTTCAGCTCAAGGTATGGGAAGCGCTGCTTAAAGTGGATATGGGAGAGTTAGTTTCATATTCACAGTTAGCGACGATGGCCGGATCGCCAAAAGCATCTAGGGCGGTAGGTACCGCTGTAGCATCGAATAATATAGGTTTTCTTATTCCTTGCCATCGAGTTATTCGTGAGAGTGGCGAGATAGGCAATTATCGTTGGGGGAGGGCCCGTAAGGCCGCCATTCAAGGCTGGGAAGCTGCTATTGTAACTGATTAAGTCTGAATGTGATTATGAGTGGGACTTAGACGATCGTTACCAAGTTAAAGCCAGCTATCCTTTACATTCATCTTCTACTAGCCATTTCACTTCAGGGTGGCTGCAAACTGTATAAGCATTAGAGTAAATGTTGGCTTCAGAGGCTGATTGATAGCCGCACACAAGTTTATAGTTCATAGTGCAAATATTTTTTCTGAGCTTCTCACAAAAATTAGCCGACGAAGAAAGAGCCTCCGTCGGGCTGTAACTACAGTGGGCAACTAGAATTAAAAGTGAAAGTTAAGGTGCCAGTTTGTTAGTGCTTCATGGCGCCTTACTGCTGGCGTCTGTAGGCTGTTTTTTTGCTTCAGGCCCTCCTTTAACTTTTTCCCGTAGGGTTTGCATGGCAACAAACAAAGCAGGGATAAAGAAGATACCAATTACAGTTGCGAATAACATCCCGCCTAATACCACAACGCCTATGGATAGACGGCTGGCTGCGCCCGCACCACTTGCCGTGACGAGGGGAAGAACACCAAGAATAAAAGAGAAAGCGGTCATCAATACTGCACGGTAACGCAGGCGGGCCGCTTCGTTTGCAGCATCAATAATACTTTTACCTTGTTCGCGAAGTTGTTTGGCAAATTCGACTATAAGAATGGCAGATTTACTGGCAAGCCCAATTAACATAACAATCCCAATTTGCGCATATAGGTTGTTTGTTAAACCGGGGATGAGCCACAGAGGGAGAATGGCACCCAAGAGCGCGACAGTAATTGATAGCATGACCGCAACCGGTATAGTCCAGCTTTCATATTGGGCGACCAAGAATAAATAAGCAAAGAGAATAGCTAATGACATAATTATGATGACATAGCTGCCTGCTTCTTGTTCTTGTTGTGTGCTCCCTGTCCACTCTAAACTATAGCCATTAGGTAAGGTTTTTATCGCTAAATCCTCTAATAATTTAATACCTTCTCCACTCGAAACACCTTCATCTAATAGCGTTGTGATGGCTGCTGAACGTGATTGGTTATAACGGGTAAGTGATTGAGGCCCGAGAACGGGTTTGATTTCAATAAGCGCACTTACCGGGATTAGGTTGCCATTGTTACTTTTAACATTTAGATCGTTTAAATCATCTACATTGTCCCTGAAGGCTGAATCGGCTTGCAGCATAACGCGGTAGTTACGACCTAACATATTAAAATCATTGACATATTGAGTACCGAGCTGAGTTTGTAAAGAGCTAAATAGGCCACTTATGGACACACCTAACGCGAGGGCCTTGTCTCGGTCAACGACTAACTCAAGCTGAGGTACATTAGCTGAATAGGTGGAGTAAACCTGACTAAATTCAGCTTGCTGATTAGCGGCGAAAATTAGCGCATTAACGGCTTGTGCAAGGGCTTGAGGGGAGCCATTCTTTAAATCAAGAATGTTGGCTTCTAGCCCTGCAGCATTACCTAATCCAGGAATTGGTGGGGTAGGGAACGCCATAATATTTGCGCCGGGAATTGCCGCAAGTTTCTCATTCAGTTGGCTTAATATGTTATACCACGCTAGTTCGGACGTTTTACGTTCATCCCAATGGGTTAAGATAGGGATCGCCAAAGCTGAGTTGGGCGCAGCACCCCCCAGAATACTGAAGCCTTTAATGGCGATTCGGTTTTCTACACCGGGTTGCTCCGAGAGAATCTGATCAATTTGGGCAACAATTTCATCGGTTCGATTGAGAGACGCACCATCAGGTAACTGCACATTAATGAAAAATGCACCATTATCTTCGTAAGGCAAGAACCCCGTAGGTGTGGTACTGAATAGGTGGTAAACACCACCCCCCATTGCAGCTAATAGGCCTAAACTAAGCCATAAACGGCGGTTTAAAAAAGTAACTTTTTTGACGTAACCGGTGCGAGTCCAATTAACCAGCCGATCAAACCTTTTTAACAGAACATTGGGCTCGGAGGCAGGTTTCAACAATAAAGCACAGAGGGCGGGGGACAGCGTAAGTGCGTTGAGTGATGAAAAGCAAACAGCAACGGATATAGTAACAGCAAATTCGGTGTAAAGTTTACCCGTAATGCCCGGCATAAATGCAACGGGAACAAACACGGCTAATAGCACGAGTGTTGTGGCAATCACTGGCCCCATCACTTCTTTCATTGATACTGCGGTTGCTTCTTTAGCTGAAAGTCCTTCTTGAATATGCCGTTTAACGTTTTCAACAACGACAATCGCATCATCGACCACAATGCCGATTGCCAATATCAATGCAAAAAGAGAAATGGTATTTATGCTTAAGCCAAATGCGGAAAGAACTGCAAAAGTGGCAATAAGTGAAACTGGAATTGTGGCGGAGGGGATAAGTGTGGCACGCCAGTCAGCTAAAAATAGAAAGGTAACAAATACAACTAACCCAAAGGTAATAAGCAGTGTTTCGATTACCTCTTGTAATGAGGCTTTTACCGAGAGTGTAGTGTCATACAACACGCTATATTCAATATCATCAGGGAAACGCTCACTTAGCCTTTCAAGTTCGGCGTAAACTTCCTCGGCAACATCTAGCGCGTTAGCGCCTGGGCTTTGATAAATCGCGATTGTTGCTGCTTGATTACCGTTCATAATGGCTGAGGCGCTGTAGCTTTGAGAACCGAGTTCCACCCTTGCTACATCTCGCAGACGTACTGATGCTCCACTTTTACCTGTACGTAGAATAATGTTTTCAAATTCTTCGACATTTGCGAGTCGCCCTTTAGCGCGTAAATTATATTGAAACTGTTGGTCTTGAGCTAAAGGAGGCTGGCCGATAATGCCAACGGCCGCTTGAATATTTTGCTGTTCTATTGCACTTGATACATCGCTAGGGGTTAGAGAAAGGGCTTTTAAGCGATCAGGATCTAGCCAGACGCGCATACCATAGTCCATGGGGCTGAACTGAGAGGCTGAGCCAACACCATTGATACGTGCCAGAGAATCTTGGATATAAAGGGATGCGTAGTTACTTAAAAATAGCTCATCATAGCTCCCCTCAGGCGAAAAAAGGTTGATAACAAGCAGCATGTTAGCTGCTTGCTTTTTGGTGGTGATGCCCTGATTTATAACCTCTTGGGGGAGAGCTGATTCAGCTAAAGCAACACGATTTTGGACGTTGATCGCGGCCTGATCTGGGTCGGTACCTACAGCAAACGTGATATCTAAAGTGTAGCTACCATCATTAGATGCAGTTGATGACATATACAACATGTTATCAACCCCGTTCACTTGTGCTTCGATGGGGGTAGCAACGGCTTGCTCGACGACTTCGGCATTTGCGCCTGGATAAGTCGCTTGGACTTGGACTTTTGGGGGGGTAATGTCCGGAAATTGAGCAACAGGGAGGCTATACATTGATAAGCCCCCTGCGAGTATTAAAACGATGGAGATAACTAAGGCAAATTTCGGTCTATTAATAAAAAATATAGAGAACATCTTCTATTCCTCTACCGCATTAACCTGAATACCAGATTTAACCTTTTGAAGACCTTCTGTAATGATAAGATCGCCTACGTTTAGGCCGCTAAGTACCTGCCATTGCCCCCCAGCTTGTGGTCCCATTTCAACGCGTTGCATGCTGACCCGCTTTTCTGCATCAACCCGTAATACAAAATAGCCTTCTCGATCTCTCTGTACTGCGGATTGCGGGATTTGGATACCGCTTTCAGCTTGTTTGCGTTTGATCTCAACATGCACAAATTCTCCAGGTAGAAGAAGGTATTTGGGATTGGGAAAGGCTGCGCGTAGGGTGATTGTATCGGTGTTTCGATCAACTTCAGGTGAGATGAAATTAAAGCTGCCTGGCTGCTCATAGATGCTGCCATCTGATAGCATCAGGCGTGGCGCCACTGGCGGGTTATCAAGATCGATACCTTTACGGCGAGCATCTAGCATCAACTTTTCACTAACAGACATCTCAACATAAACGTGGTCTATTTTTACGACGGTGGCTAAGGGGCCGCTGCTGGTATTTACTAGGTCGCCGACTGAAAATTGAGCCTTACCTATACGGCCACTAAAGGGGGAGCGCACTTCGGTATAGCTTAGATCTAATGCGGCTTTGCTTAAGCCCGCTTCTGCTTTAAGTACCTGTGCCTTGGCTTGATCCCTATCTGCTACCGATTGATCAAGCTGGGCTTGGGAAATTGCTTTACGTTGACGTAGTTGGCTATTACGGTTGAGAGTTGCTTGTGCATTTTTTAAGGCTGCTTTAGCCGAAGCTAAATCTGCTTTCGCTTGTTTTAATGCAATCTCATAATTAGCTTTTTCAATACGGAACAGTATTTGCCCTGCTTCTATATCGCGGCCTTCTGTAAATAAGCGTTCTTCAAGAAAGCCGGAAACTCTTGCTAGAAGGTTGACTCTTTCTGTTGCTTCGATTCGGCCGACAAGTTTAAATGTAGGGGTTAAATCCGTTGTTACCACTTTATGCACAAGAACTGCAGGTAGCGGTTTTTCGGTGGCAGCCACTGTTATCGAAAAAACTAACATAAGTGATGCGAGTAATGATTTCAAAGCAAACTCCTTATTAAAGTGGTGCTAATGCTTGTGTCATTAGTTGGGAATAGCTAGGTACTTCGTTACTCATAAAATGTAAATGATTATAGATGAAGTGTTAGAGAATAGAGTGGGCGTAAGGCACCCACTCTGGAAGGTCTTAATCGATTTACTTTAACCAGCGATCTAGTTCGTTAATATCTTCAGGGTTCAGGGTGCCAATCTGTTGTTTGAATGTGGTTAAATTTTGTACAAAATTAAATCGCGCTGTTGCGTAATCTCTTTTTGAAGTATAGAGCTGTTGCTCAGCTTGAAGTACATCTACAACATTTCGAGTGCCTACGTTGTAGCCTTCTTCTGTAGCTTGTAAGGCAATTTCGCTAGATTTAATACTTTGTTTCAGGGCCCTAACACTTAATGCACCAGTACGCAGGTCACGTAAGAGGCTACGAGTGGATTGAGTAACAGCTCGTAACGTATCATCTTTGTTAAACTGAGTTTGAACGAGCCGTTGCTCTAATTCTCGTGATTTAGAGCTGATAGATCCACCCGAATATAAAGGAACTGACAGAGTTAATCCTATAGAGCTTGTGTCAGTTCCATAATCTGTTGATGAGGTACCATCATCGTAATCATAACTAGCACTTAGGCTCAGTGTTGGGTAGTGGCCCGCATGACCCGCTTGAGCTGCACGGCGTGCTGACTCAGTAGCGAGGTTGGCAATCTTTAGATTTAGGTTGCTCGTCATCGCTTTATCTAACCATGGTTTTGCTTGTGCAGGGGTCGGTTCTTCAATTGGGTAGTCTTCAGAAAGCTCCGCGATAACATCAAAGTTTTGTCCGGTTAAGCGTGCTAACTCTTCGTAGCTATTATCTAAATCACCTTCTGCAGCGATTCTAGCAACACGCGCGTTATCATATGATGCTTGTGCTTCTTGCACATCAGTATTAGCAATTAAACCTACTTCAAACTGAGCGTTGACTTGGTCTAAGCGACGTTTAATTGCTCGCTCTTGGGCTTCTGATGTTTGTAACTCGCTTTTTGCACGTAGGACGCTCAGATAAGCTTCAACTGTGCGACTAATGAGGGTTTGTTGTTCTACATCAAACTGGAGAGACGCTTGCTGAGAGAGGACCTTTCCTTGCTTGAACGTGAACCAAGATGCCGCATTAAAAACCGGTTGGCTCAATGATAAGGTGTAGCCATGGTTGTTGTAATGAGCTGTATCTGAATCCATGGATGTTGTATTTGCACTCAAGCTTAAGCTAGGTAAAAGAGACGCGCGGCTTTGGATTTCAATCTCTTTGTCTGCGTTATAGGCAGCTTCGGCAGCTTTTAATTGCGGATCATTATTCAGTGCAAGTTGGTAAATATCAGCAAGTTGCCCAGCATTTGCCGAGGTTGTAAGCACTGAGCTAATCGCTAATGTTAGACACGAGACTTGTAATAGCTGTGTTGTTTTCATGGAATAAATGTCCTTAAGCCTGTTCAGGTTGAACTTCTTTGAAAGTTCGCTTACCTAGGTAGCTGTAAACTGTTGGTATTACGAATAATGTTAATAGTGTACCAAATGTCATCCCGCCGACAATAACCCAACCTATTTGTTGTCGTGATTCGGCGCCTGCGCCAAAGGCAAAAGCGAGAGGGAATGTACCTAATACGGTTGCACCGGTTGTCATTAATATGGGTCGTAAACGTAAAGATGCCGCTTCTAAAATTGATTCTTGCAGTGTTTTACCTTGATCTTGTAGCTGATTGGCAAACTCTACGATCAAAATACCATGCTTAGTGACTAGCCCGACTAAAGTGATAAGCCCTATCTGGCTATATACACTTAAAGAACCGCCGCTGTAGTGTAACGCAAACAGGGCCCCAAAGATTGCAGGGGGTACAGAGAGCATAATAATCATTGGGTTTTTGAAGCTCTCGAATTGAGCAGCAAGTACTAGGAATACAACAACTAGCGCTAATACAAAGGTGATCTGCATGCTATTGCTAGACGTTTTAAACTCCCGAGAGGAACCGGTGTAATCATAGGAGGCTTGAGGTGCAATTTCTGCTAACTCTTGTTCTAAAAACGCGAGGGCTTCACCTAGGCTATAACCGGGAGCGAGCTGTGTTTGTATTTTAACCGCCTTAACTTTATCAAAATGATTGAGCTCACGTGGGGCTACAGTCTCATTGATTTCAACTAAGTTAGATAGTTGAACCATATTGCCGTCATTCGTTCGCATATATAGGTCAGTTAAGTCACTGGGGTCACGGCGTTGCTCATCATCGACTTTAACTATGACTTCATATTGCTCACCTAGACGTTTAAAGCGGGTTACTTCACGGCCAGCCATGTAGCTTTCTAAAGTGCGGCCTAAATCGGAAACATCGACATCCATATCTGAGAGTTTGTCACGTTTTACATCGATCTGTAGTTCAGGTTTATTGAGTTTTAGATCAGAATCTGGTTGAGCAAAGCCCTTGTTTTCATAAACTTTAGCCATTAATTGATCGGTAATATTTTTTAAATCTTCATAAGTCCCATTTGTTTTGACGATGAATTCTACGGGGCGAGATATGAAACTCTGTCCAAGGGATGGGCGGTTAAGCGAGAAGCTCATAATGCCTGGAATACCGCCGAAAAGCTTAGGCGTTTGCTCCTGCACTATTGCTTGCTGTTTCTTATCTCGATCTTCCCAGCGTTTAAGGCCTTGGAATACCAGCGCGTTAGTTTCTGAAGGGAACCCGACAACGGTAAAGTAGCGTTCAGTTTCAGGTGTTTTGCTGATTGTTGCTTCGATCTGGCGAGTATAGCGATCAATATAATCTACAGATGAACCGTCTGGTGCTAGGGCGAAGTTAAGGATCGTACCCCGATCTTCATAAGGTGCTAATTCTTGTGGAAGTTGTTGATAGTAGAAGGCAGCACCGGCAAAGCTTAATCCCATAATAAGTAAAGCTAATAGACGGGATTTGAGCAGTTTCCCCAATAGCTTTTGATAGCTACGGGTGATCCAATTAAGAAAACCTTCAATTAAATTGAAAAATGCAGAGTGGCGTTTTTCATGTTTAAGCAGACGTGAACACATCATCGGCGATAAGGTCAGCGCGACAAAGGTCGATACGACTACCGCTCCTGCAAGTGTTAGCGCGAATTCAGTAAAGAGCTTTCCTGTACGCCCTTCAGAAAAGGCAACGGGGGCAAAAACGGCTACAAGGACAATCGTAGTAGCTAGTACGGCAAATCCGATCTCTTTTGCGCCTTTAAAGGCTGCTTGAATAGGGTGTAAACCTTCCTCTACGTGGCGGTAGATATTTTCCAGCATAACGATGGCATCATCGACAACGAGTCCTATTGCCAGTACGAGAGCCAGTAGGGTTAATGTGTTAATACTGAAATCCATCCAATACATCATGGCTAAGGCGCCGATGAGTGATAATGGAATCGTTACAACCGGAATAAGTGTGGCCCGAATATTTCTTAAAAAGAATAGAAGCACCAGTATGACGAGGATGCCTGCTTGTATTAAGGTTTGGTAGACGGACTTGATTGATTCTTCGATAAAAATAGAGGAATCATAGGCAACCTCAACATTCATACCTTCTGGTAAGGTCGGTTTTACCCGTTCGAGTGTTGCACGAATCCCTTTTGAAACATCAAGGGGGTTGGCGGTCGATTGTTTGACGACCCCTAATGCGACTGCATTTTCACCTTTGTAGCGAGTGATTCGGCGAATGTTTTCTGGGGCGATTTCCACACGAGCAACATCCTGTATACGGACAGGATAACCATCAACGTTACGAATAATAAGCTGTTTAAATGCTTCGACATCGTTTACGTCAGTTTTAGCTAATAGGGTGAATTCTCGCTCTTTACTTTCAATCCGACCGGCGGGTATCTCAATGTTTTGGTGGCTTAAGGTTGTTTCAATATCACTAGGAATAACCTTGTAAGCGGCCATGCGTGCAGGGTCTAGCCAGATACGCATGGAGTACTTTCGTTCACCGACTACTCTGATATTCGCGACACCAGAGACGGTTTGTAGCTGATCTTTTACGCGTTGATCTGCTATCTCTGTGACTTCCATCATATCGTGCCTATCTGAGTTAAAGGCTAACCAGATAATAGGCTGTGCATCGGCTTCTGTTTTGGTAACGATCGGTGGGTCTATATCATCCGGCAGCTGCCCAGTAACTCGACTTACCCGGTCACGAACATCGGCCGCAGCGGCATTAGGTTCGCGGTCAATATTGAAGGTGATACTAATCTGGGATTTTTCTGTGCGGCTGATCGAATTCATAAAATCGATCCCTTCAATACCGGACAGGGAGTCTTCAATAATCTGTGTGACTTGGGTTTCAATAATTGATGCGCTTGCCCCAGGGTAGTTTGTTTCAACTGTAACAACGGGCAGATCTATTTTTGGGTATTCACGTATAGATAAACGGTCATACGAAATAAAGCCGATAAGTAAAATTAACAGGCTCATTACTGTTGCTAATACAGGGCGTTTTATACTGATCTCTGAAAGAACCATAATGGATTAGCCCTGTTTATCGGTTGTTGTTTCTTTTTGACTACCATCAACAAAGATAGGGGTCACAGGCATACCGTGTTTGAGCTTTATCTGCCCTGCAATAATAAGAATGTCACCGGCTGTAAGGCCTTCAATGATTTGGACAACGCCTGGGCGTCGTTGGCCCATTTTAATCGGTGTCATTGCGACGGTATGCTCTTCTGTGACGGTCATCACAAAGAACTCTCCGTCTGAAGGAATAATGGCTTGTTCAGGTACAACCACGGTTTCTTGTTGATCGACAAGTAGTGAAACTTGTGCAAAAAGCCCAGGTCTTAGTTTACCTTCATCATTGGCGATCTCTGCGCGGATCTCTATATTATGGGCGCTGTTATCGGAGCTAGGTGATACGGCTGTCACTTTACCTTTAATCACTTCACCTGGTAATGCATCGACATTAACTTCGAGTATGCGGCCATTTTTTAGCTCTGAGAGATAGATTTCAGGGAATTTAAGGTCCAGTTTTAATTTGCTGTAGTCAGTCAATCTAACTAGATTTTCGCCTTGATCGACAAAATCACCAGGGCTTACCAGCCTTAAACCTGTATAGCCGGTAAAAGGCGCTTTTATTGTCATTTTATCTAGTTTAGCTTGAGCTAGTGCTTGGTGTGCTTGATCTACGCGTAGTTGCGCCAAGGTGCTGTCTCGATCTTGGGCGGAACCTACTTTTTTATTCAATAGACTTTTTGCGCGTTCATAATCTACGCGACTTAGTTGCACGCTCGCTTGTGCTGATTTGAGTTCCGCAATGTAAACTGAACTATCTAGTTTAAATAATGGTTTGCCTTGCTCTACCTTTTCGCCTTCTTCAAAGAGAATTTCCTCAATTCGTCCACTTTGTTCAGGGCGCAACATTACCGATTCGTTCGCTCTCAAACTGCCTACCGCAGATATTTTCTTATCTAAAATAGAGTTGGCTACAGTGATAACTTCTGCTGGTAACCCTTTAGCGAAAGAGGATAGAGAGAGTAGTGCGGTTAATATGGCAACCGCGAAAGTGAGATAGGATTTATTAAGCATACGCATTATTATCGTCCCTAAGAAATTGTAGATGCTATTGTAACGGGATGCATAGCGCTCACAACGCTTTATAGTGTTGAGAAATGCAACAATCTGTTCTTGAATCTGTGTTAGTTGTTGTGTCCGACCATAAAACCGGTCGGTTTATGCCAAGCATACATAAAGACCTTTACAGTTGTTGTAGTGAACGCTGTTCCGTTTGCATCTCATCGAGAATCCAATCTCTAAAGGCTTGCATGCTCTCCGTTAGAGGGCGTCCTTTTTGATAAACTAAATAGAACGATTTTTGTGTATCTAAGGATATATCCAGTGGGCAAATGAGTTGTCCATATTCCAGTTCTCGTTCTGCAAGACCGCGGTCAGCTAAGGTGATGCCTAAACCTTCCATTGCTGCACCTAATGCTAGTGATGTACTGGAAAACGTCATGCCCCGTGTATTCTCTATTTCATTGCCGCCGTTTTGTTCCAATAGGGATTGCCACTCGGTATCCCGTTTAGATATGTGGATAAGTGTGTGCTGTAGAAGGTCCTTAGCTGATTTTATTGGAGGCTTTCCCTCTAAAAGCTTAGGGCTGCATACCGGTACTAAGTGTACGTTGCGTAATAGATGGTAGTGGAGATCAGGCCAGTTACCATCACCATAAAACACCGCCATATCCATATCGCTGTAGCGAAAATCGATCTGGCTCATTGATGCGGTTAATCGAAGCTCCACATCAGGGCTAAGTGATTGGAAGTGATTAATTCTTGGCACTAACCAACGAGTGAGAAAAGCTGGCGCAACACTTAAATTAACAATATTAGAGTTGGGGACCGTGACTATTTTTTTTGTTGCTTCATCTATTTCATCTAAAGCTGATTGAATAGCGATAAGGTATCGTTCGCCGGGTGGCGTGAGCGCTACACGTCGTTTAATACGTTCAAAGAGCTGGACGCCTAAGAAGGATTCAAGGCCCTTTATTTGATGACTTACAGCAGAAGGTGTAACAAATAACTCTTCTGCCGCTTTGTGGAAACTGCCTGCACGGGCGGCTGCTTCAAAGCTGCGCAGGGCATTAAGAGGAGGAAGGCGCCTGATAGAAAACTCCTATAGATGAGATAAATTCATCTATTTGGTGAAAAACTGTCGTTTGTTAATATCCTTGGTAGACTTTAGTATGTACAACATCGTTAATCAACAAGTGATCTGTTTATCTTTAGTTACAGTAACTTATTCTTAATTGTAACTTAGGTTTGATGAATTTATTTGTTCGAGTAGCGGGGCTTCTTTTAATTGTTTTGTTGATTTAATTTGGTGTATGTGTGAATAACGAATTTGAAATGTCAGTACGTCTTAATGCTTGTGGTGATGTAGATACTGCATATTACATGGCTCTAGCCAAAGAGCAGCGTAGTGAGGCTTTTATTGGCGCTATAACGATTGCTGTAGCGGCGGTAAAAAAGTTACTGAATTCTTCTCATTCCAACCGTTTATCCGTACCTACATACACTTATTGAAATTGATTAGTTACATCCTGTTATTTTGCCCGCTTTTAAGCGGGCTTTTTTATACCTGAAATTTATAGTTTGAAGGTAGTAATGGCGCTGTTTAATTTATTGGACAGATCGCTCATTTGGCTACATGCTTTTGCTGTCTCATCAGCTCCTTGAGCCGTGAGTTCACTTGCCATATTTACGTGTGAAATACCGAGTTCAATATTTTGAGCGTTCTCTGATTGCTCCTCTGCATACAGAGTGATGTGATCGTTCATTTTTGAAATGGTAGAGATTGATTCTGTTATCTCATGTAAGGCTGTACCTATTGATTTTGATTGCGCTGCTGTTTGTTCTGCTTTTTTTGCACTGTTCTCCATAACAACCACGGCGCTATCGATCCCTTTTTTGAATTCGTTCAGCATGCACTCAATCTCTTCAGTAGAGCTGTGAGTTCGCTGAGCTAAGTTTCGCACCTCATCGGCCACGACGGCGAACCCCTTTCCTTTATCACCTGCTCGGGCGGCCTCTATTGCCGCATTCAGTGCGAGTAAGTTGGTCTGCTCGGCAATGCCCTTGATCACATCTAGCACTTTAACTATATTGGTGCTTTTTGCGGCCAGTTGGTCAATTGATTGGCTTGATTTACTTAAATGTGCTGATAGTTGCTCAATTTGATCTAATGCGCTTTGGACTTGTACATGGCTTTTGAATGCTAATTCATTGGTTTGAGAGGCTTCCGCAGAGGCGTTATTGACTTCGTAACTGATTTTTTCAGCTAAAGCGGACATTTCAGTAATAATTAATGACATCTCTGTGGTTTGTCGTTTTTGTTGCTGAGCTGATTGGCTAGAGTTGTAAGCGGTCGTATCTAAACTTTTTGACTGTTCTTCGACACTGCTTGCAGTATGTTTTAGTTGCTCAATTAGAATATGGATCCGCTGTCTCATCTCATTAAATTGATTACTCAGTTGTGCCATTTCGTCTTTAGATTGTAAGTCGATGGTCGTTGTTAAATTCCCTTGGGCTATTTGCTTTGCTGCATTGAGGACTTGTTTCATATTTCTTTGTACAGAAATATTAAATCCAAGATAAAAGTAGGCAGCTAAAAGAATAATTAAAGAGATTGCAGCGACTAAGCTATATAGCTGTCGTTTTTGTACTTCGAGGCGTTCTTTTAATATATGTGATGCATAGCCGAGGGCTAGATCAGAAAAGTGGAAGATATGTTCGAGATCCTGACTGGACGCGTTAAAAAAGGTTTCCCAAGACTGCTCCATATTTTCGCCAACAATAATATCTCGATCAAGACGATCAGCAAAATGGAGGAGTGCTTGGTGAGATTGGCGACTTAATTCAACTAATTGTGGGTCAATATCCTGAAGGTTCTCTAGTTTTTTTGTGATTGCGTTTAATGACATGGCGCTTTTTTGTAAGCGATCATAAAGTTGGTTTAAATGATCGAGTGCTGCTGAACCAAGATATCCGGTTGACAGCCCATGTCCTGCATAATCTCGTGTGGCGCCAATGTTTTCTAGGGTTGTGGGGATATCTTCAAGTAGTGCTCTTAAGATGATATAGATTCGAGTATCTAGATCGCGAGTGATACCTGAGTTAAAGCTTTCTTCTTCACTTACTTTGACTAAGGATAGACTTAACTGATTAAAATATTGGAAGCGGTTTTCAATATCTAAGTTCAATGTTGAAAACTGTGAGGTATCTATTTTTTGCCATAAATTCGCGAGGTCAGATTCAGGTATAAGCTGTGTAGTTATTATCTTTCTTAGCTCAGTGAATTGTTGTTCTTTTTCCGGTTTTAGTGGTTGATTTACGAAACCAATAGTAAATCGCAGGTCTCTATAATCTGTAAACGCCTTTAGTAATTGATAGTTAGTATGGAGCTTTTTTATAGCGATGGCTCTATGTTGTGTGTCAGTAATATCGGTTCGTAAATACTGAATTTGGACAGTACAAAGTAGAGCGAGAGGAAGCGTAAATACAGTGCTAACCAAGATGAATTTGTATAGATAAGGCAGTCTATCCATCAGTCGAATGACGGGGGTTAGAATGAAAGTCATTGTAAAGTTCCGGATGCTGTTAGTTGTTTTTATTTTAAGCGTGATCTAGTCAGATTAAGATTGTTTAAAAATTGATCCTTTATCTTAATTTAAAGGGCAATGGCGGCGGAGTCAGTGACAGAAAGCAGGTAATCTAGTAACAAATTGCTTCAGCTATAGGGTAGGGCGTCGTTTTACATAGAGAATCTTTTTAACATGGGCGATTAGGCTTTGATCGCTATCCCATATTTCTACATGAAACTCGGGAAACTGCTTTTCTCCTGTTTGGGCTGAGGTTTTGATCTGTTCTATCTGCTCGTCTAATAGGTGGATCTGTGCAGTTATTTTTTTCTTGGTTGCTTTTATAAAAGCAATTTCAGCTGCGCTATCCCAAACCCCATATTCCTTACCAAGTTTTTTCATAAGAATAAGCATGATATGTGGGTCGATCATTGAATAGATACTACCGCCAAAATGAGTGCCGACGGCATTACGGTTATACCAGCGGACTTTCATTGATACGGTGATATGGTTCCAATCGTCGGATATGTTTTCTACTTTTATGCCAGCACCAATATAGGGAGGGTATAAGTTGAGTAGATGTTTCATTGTTCTTGCTGACAGCTTCATACATAGGCTCAAAAGCAGAGAAGGGGAATGTTGTATTTTTAGGATAGTTGGTCGGTGTGTCAGTGACAGAAAAGGTTCTTTTTACTAACTGAATCGTTCAGTTTATGAGATGGCTTAAATAATCTGGAATGATTTAGGCGAATGAATAGATTATTTAAGCCATATGTAGCGTTAGTTGTGGCTATTTACGGCGAAATTGAAGTGCGCTAAATAAAATAGAAACACTTACAAGTAAAATAGATATAAGCATTAATCCTTCAGCCATTGTTATACCAAACAGAAGTTCTGGTGTGTATCCGCAAGGCTCCCAAGGTTCAAATACTTGCGGCATCCACTGATCTAATGCAAACCAGTTAGGTAGGCCGCTATTCATGCTACAGCTATCAATGATCCAACCGCGTTCAACGGCTAAGGTTTGCCAAGAGCGCTCAGTTAATCCAAGGCTAACAAGAAGCATCAGTAAGTGGGATAGTTTAGCCCCCCAGAGGGATTTTCTAACAAAGAATCCTAGAATCGCTACAAGAGTGAAAGCCATAACCCAGATACGAATATGGATGCAGAGTACGCAAGGGCCGTAATTTAATCCGTATTGAAAGAATAGTGCGACGCCTTCCATGCTAAGGCCAAGTATAATGAGCCCAAGCCAATACCAAGACGAACGACTTAAACCGCTTAATTTACTTAGCATCGACTATCTCCTTTTATATAAGTGGTTTCTCTGATGCCGAAGTCGCGAGAAGGTTCCAATAGATAGAAAAAACCGAGCATATAAGCTCGGTTTTTTGTGTTCACCCGTTTAGGCAGAAAGTGCTTTGCTGATACGTCCAAGCGCATCTTCAAGTACGTCCATGCTGGTCGCAAATGATAAGCGCATATTGCCGGGGGCGCCAAAAGCGGAACCGGGTACTAGTGCGACACCCGCTTCTATTAATAAGAACTCAGCGAGCGCTATATCATCTTCAAAGCGGTCATCATTATCGATCACTTCCTGAAAACTAGGGAAAGCATAAAAGGTACCGTCAGCAGGAATACAGCTCACACCGGGAATGCTGTTAAGTGTTTTAACAACATACTCGTGGCGAGCTTTGAAGGCGACGACCATCTCTTTAACACAATCTTGTGAGCCTTCAAGTGCTGCTTGTGCGGCGACTTGAGCGATCGATGTTGGGTTTGATGTGCTTTGCGATTGGATTTTTTTCATTGCACCAATTAACCAAGCAGGTCCCGCTGCATAGCCTATGCGCCAGCCAGTCATTGAATAAGCTTTTGAAACACCGTTTAGCACGATTGTACGATCATAAAGCTCAGGGCATGCATTTAAGATATTCACGAATGGCTTGTCATTCAAGCGAATGTGCTCATACATATCATCAGTTGCAATCAATACCTTTGGATACTTCAGTAGAACATCTGCTAATGCTTTAAATTCGTCGAGTGTATACGCAACGCCGGTTGGATTTGATGGGCTGTTTAAAACCATTAGGCGTGTTTTATCTGTGATCGCTGCTTCAAGCTGCTCAGGTGTCATTTTGAAGCGTTGAGCTTGTGTTGTGGAAACAATCACAGGCTTTGCGTCGGCCATAAGTACCATGTCGGGGTAAGATACCCAGTATGGAGCAGGCACAATAACTTCGTCCCCTTCGTTTAACAGAGCAAGGGAAAGATTAAAGAAGCTTTGTTTTCCGCCGCAGGAAACGAGGATCTGATTAGCTTCGTAATTTAGGCCATTATCATCTTTGAATTTATTAATAATCGCTTTTTTTAGGGATGGCGTTCCGTCTACAGCGGTATATTTAGTGAAACCTTCATTCAACGCCTGGATGGCAGCCTGCTTGATGTGATCGGGCGTATCAAAGTCTGGCTCACCAGCACCCAGGCCAATAATGTTCTTACCTGCCGCGCGTAATTCGGCTGCACGGTTAGTAACCGCCAGCGTTGGTGAAGGTTTTATGTTATTGACGCGGTCTGAAAGTTGAACGTTCAAGCCTAAATCCTCAAAAATTACCTGCTTGTATAAGTGATATGAAAGGGGCGCATCAGCAGGTGGCGATATTAATCAGTGTAGGTATTGCAAAGCAAAAACTACATCAGACGTCCCCAAACCCGCTAATAATACAGCAAAGAAAAGCCATCATGAATCCTGTTTTGGTTAAAAAACGCCTTTTTAGATCAATATATTGATCATAATTCTATTAAAGGAAACTTTATTGCTTCGATTATGTTCTTTGTAGGGGAAATAACTGCTCAAAATAAAAGGGAGTGGGATATAATGCGGAGTTTTATCTTCACATGGTTATGCTATGAAAGAGCGCTTTAAAGTTCATTCGCAATTCGCTCCGGCGGGCGATCAGCCGCAAGCAATTGCAGAACTCGTTGATGGTATACAGTCGGGCTTAGCTTCACAGACACTTTTGGGGGTAACGGGGTCTGGTAAAACCTTTACGATAGCCAATGTCATAGCTCAAGTTCAGCGCCCCACGATTGTGATGGCCCATAACAAAACCTTGGCAGCCCAGCTTTACGGTGAGTTTAAGGAGTTCTTTCCGGATAATTCGGTTGAATACTTTGTTTCCTACTATGACTATTACCAGCCCGAAGCTTATGTTCCCTCCTCAGATACCTTTATCGAAAAAGACGCATCGATTAATGATCATATAGAGCAGATGCGGCTTTCAGCAACCAAAGCCTTGTTGGAACGGGATGATGCCATTATTGTTGCTACAGTTTCTGCTATCTATGGTTTAGGTGATCCGAAATTGTACCTCGGCATGATGTTACATATAGATCGGGGCGATATTATTGACCAGCGTGCCGTATTGCGTCGTTTAGCTGAATTGCAATACACCCGTAATGATGTGGAACTACACCGTGGTACTTACCGCGTAAAAGGGGAGGTTATCGATGTATTCCCCGCAGAATCAGAGCAGGAAGCGATCCGTATACAGCTGTTCGATGAAGAGATTGAAGAGATCAGCTATTTTGATCCATTGACCGGCGAAATACTACGTCGGGTTCCCCGTGCTACCATTTACCCTAAGTCCCATTATGTAACCCCCCGTGAAACCTTGTTGGCGGCAGTTGAGAAAATTAAAGATGAGCTACGAGAGCGATTAAAACAGCTGCGTGATAATCAAAAGTTAGTTGAGGCGCAAAGACTAGAGCAGCGTACCCTCTACGATATGGAGATGATCATGGAGCTTGGATATTGCTCCGGTATCGAGAACTAT
This sequence comes from Neptuniibacter marinus, assembly GCF_965223595.1. Classification (NCBI taxonomy): domain Bacteria; kingdom Pseudomonadati; phylum Pseudomonadota; class Gammaproteobacteria; order Oceanospirillales; family Oceanospirillaceae; genus Neptuniibacter; species Neptuniibacter marinus. The sequence continues at coordinate 1,236,585 of NZ_OZ245004.1, forward strand.
TCCCGCTACCTTTCTGGTAGAGAGCCGGGAGCCGCGCCACCGACCCTATTTGATTATCTGCCGGATAATGCCTTGCTTGTACTGGATGAATCTCATGTCACTGTGCCGCAAATCGGGGCGATGTATCGTGGAGACCGTTCACGTAAAGAGACGCTGGTTGAGTATGGTTTTCGTCTACCTTCTGCATTAGATAATCGACCGATGAAATTTGAAGAGTGGGAGGAAGAGTCCCCTCAAATGATTTTTGTATCTGCGACACCGAGTAAATACGAGGCTGCTAATCAACAAGCGATTGTTGAACAGGTGGTGCGCCCGACGGGATTGATTGATCCAGAAGTTGAGGTTCGGCCTGCTTCAACTCAAGTGGATGACCTGTTATCAGAGATACATAAAGTTGTCGCTAAAAAAGAGCGTATTATCGTCACTGTGCTGACAAAGCGTATGGCTGAGGATCTGACTGAATACCTCGATGAGCACGGGGTTAGAGTTCGGTACCTTCATTCCGATATAGATACGGTTGAGCGTGTAGAAATTATTCGAGACCTTCGGATTGGTGAATTTGATGTCTTAGTCGGCATTAATTTACTTCGAGAGGGTATTGATATGCCTGAAGTGTCTTTAGTGACTATACTTGATGCTGATAAAGAGGGTTTCCTCCGTTCAGAAACGTCGTTGATTCAGACCATTGGACGTGCGGCTCGAAATGTTAATGGGCGCGCTATTTTATATGCTGATCGCATAACTGGTTCAATGCAAAGGGCAATAGATGAAACCCAGCGACGTCGAGATAAGCAGATTGCTTATAATGAAGAGCGCGGGATTGTGCCTAAAGGTATTACGAAGTCGGTCGCTGATATTATGGAAGGAGCGAGTACGATCCCAGGCCGCAAAGCAACACGAACGGCGAAGAAGGTTGCGGAGCAGACGGGTGAATATCAAATAGATCCATCACTGATGTCAGTTAAAGAGTTATCAAAAGCGATGACACGCATCGAAGATAAAATGTATGAAGCAGCTAAAAATCTAGATTTTGAAGTTGCAGCGCGGTATCGCGATGAATTGCAGAAATTAAAACAACATACATTTGTTAGTTGATTTTTTATCGATTTGACGACAGTTTAAAACAAGGAAAAAATCATGGCACGGCTCTCTAGAGTATTGATATTTTCAGCGGTGCTATTAATGAATGCAATCGGTTCAAACCTGAGTGTGGCTGCGGCTCAAGAAGCGGCCGTAGTTGTTTTAAGTATAGGGGGGAATAAGGCCCAACTGCCTCAGCAACCTAGTCGTGATCTCAAACGTAAATCTAGCATATATACGCAGGATTTAATCTCAACGGGGCCTAAAGGGCAGCTTCAATTGCGTTTTAGTGATAGTTCCCGTTTCTCTTTGCGAGAAAAAACTGTATTCAGTGTTGAAACCTACCAATTTAATAAAGATACACCGGAAACGGGGAACTCAGTTTATCGCCTATTAAAAGGTGGACTGCGGACCATTACCGGTGCGATTAGTCATACTAATGTGGAGCACTACCAAGTACATACACCTATAGCCACTATTGGGGTTCGAGGCACACATTACACGCTTTTCTACTGCGATAGCGCCTGCCAAAAAGATACACAGGGCATAATGGGGCTGTACGGCTATGTATTGGAGGGGGAAATCGTTGTAGAAAATGATTTTAGTAATGCGCCTGTTTCCGCTGGAAATTACTTCTTCTTAGCAAGTAGGGAGAGCCGAATAGAGATGAAAGGCACCCCTTTCGATATTTTTGAAACAGTTAAAGACCTAGGGCCTGTTTTAATCGATGGTGTTAATGATAAAAACATTCCTGCGACAGAGGTTTTGAACTCTAGAGCGTTACCACCACAATATCAGTAACAAAAAAAGCGCTAAGTTTTATTAAAATTGTAGATGTATCGTCTTTATATAGCTGTTAGCCTTAAACTAATAGTGTTTGAAAACCACTTATAATCTTGCTCAGGAGTAGTCAGTGTTCAGGAAATTATCTATTGGTCTGATGCTGAATGTTATGTGTTTGTCGACAACGGCAATGGCAGATACGGTCAGTGATTTGTCCCAGCTCCTTGAGAAAGGAGAGTCTGTAAAAGCCTACCAGTTATCGCTTGATAATCTTGATGAGATGGAAGGTGACCCTACGTTTGATTTTCAGTATGGCGTAGCAGCTATTGATAGTGGGCATCTTAGTGAAGGTATTTTTGCTCTTGAGCGTGTTCATATGTTGGAACCTAAGAACTCGCTAGCGACGTTGGAACTGGCACGTGGTTATTATTTGATCGCTCAATATGAAAGAGCGCAGGTGTTATTTCAGCAGGTTGATGCAGAAAATCCACCCGATGTAGTCCGCGCGCGTATTCAGCAGTTTCTGACCCTGATTACAGAAAAAACGTCAATTTCACCGACTAAATTTAAGAGCTTTGTCGAGCTGTGGGCAGGTTACGACTCAAATATAAATTCAGGTCCCGGCGGACAAACCAATGTGGTCATATTGAGTGACAACGCATTAGGTCGTGGCGATTCATATGCGCAAGTCAGGGTTGGGTCGAGTGTTGAGCATGCTTACAATCCCGACAATGCGCTTGTGTTTAGTGCCAATGTCGATTCGCGTATTTACGATAGCGAAGATGAGCAAGACTACAATAATATTAATTTAAGTGCTGGGCATATATGGAAAGGTGAAGCTAATCAATTTCAATTCAACTTCAACCTACAAAAGTACCAGTTAGCCAATAACAACTACCGCGACATGTTTGGTATCACAGGCACGTGGAGTAAGCAGCTTAGTAAACAATGGGATGGACTCATCCTCACTTCCGATGTACTACTCTAAATAGAGTTAAAAACACTGTATTTAAAGAGGTTTGACTGATGGCTATTATTCGCGTTGGTGTTGATATCGCTAAATCTGTTTTTCACGTGCATGGCGTTGATCGTCAGGGTAAATGCTGCTGGTCTGGCAAATACTCTCGTGCTAAATGGGTCGATCAAATTAGGAAAAAAGTCCCTCAAGAGGCCGAGATAGCAATGGAAGCTTGCGCGTCTGCTCATTATTGGTCAAGAATTCTTATGAGGCACGGATACATGGTCAAATTGATTGCCCCTCAATTTGTCAAACCTTATGTTAAAAGTAATAAAAACGACGCAGCGGATGCGGCCGCTATCGCGGAAGCGATGAGCCGCCCTCATATGAGGTATGTGGCTGTTAAAAGCGTAGACCAACAAGATATACAAGCTCTTCATCGTGTCCGTGAAGAGCTCGTTAAGCAGAGAACCGCAAAAGCTAACCAGATTCGTGGATTAGTGGGTGAATACGGAATTGTTGCACCCATAGGGATTCACACACTAAGAAAAGCAATACCTTGTTGGTTAGAGGATGCTACGAACGGTCTTACTAATCGATTCCGTCTATTGCTAGCAGGTCTTCAAGAGGATCTGATCTTCATTGATAAGAGGGTCGTCTCCATCACGACTGAGATAGAGCAGCATGCGGTGAGTGACCCTGTTGCTAATAAGCTATTAGCGTTAAGAGGCATCGGACCACTTTCTGCAAGCGCATTAGCAGGAATAATAGGAGACGGAAAACAATTTCGTCGTGGTCGTGATTTTGCTGCGTCGTTGGGATTAACACCCCGCCAGCATAGTACGGGGGGCAAAGATCGTTTGCTGGGAATTTCTAAGCGTGGTGATAGTTACCTGAGAAAGTTATTGGTTCATGGTGCCCGTTCTGTGGTTCGGCACACACAAAATAAAGAAGATAATCTGAGTCACTGGATTAACGAATTGAAAAAGCGAAAGCACGTCAATATTGCCACCGTGGCACTGGCCAACAAAACGGCTCGAATTGCTTGGGCAATCATAACGGGTGATGGTCATTATGACGATAAACGAGTGGCAGCATAAACAAGACTGAAGAGATCACGTAGAGAAAAGCGTGTTTAAGGTGGTAACAAGAGGTTTGTCTCAAAACGATTGCGAAGTAATTTGAGTGATGGCATAAGGTTGAACCGATGCTGCAATACCCCTGCCGGACGTAGAGCCTAATGAGCTCGTGTAAGCGATTGGGAGGCAGCATGCGAATAGCCCATTAAGGTCAGACATAATGATGTCATTTAAAGACCGAATACACGTAGGCAGTTGTACCTTCATGTGATCAAATAAATTACTTGCAAACGAGGATGAGTCCATACACGTTCGGTCATGAAGTTTTTCGTAGGGGCCAATGACCTCGCTTATGATGACCAGTCATGGAAAGATGCAACCCTGAGTAATGTAGGTGCAAGCTATATCTATGCAGGGGAGGGTGGCTGGCGTCCTCTTTATTTTATCAGTGCTTTTGCCGGAACAGAAAATCCAAAAACCGCGGGTATTTTAGCAAATGGCCAAGTTGACCGGGTTTTCCACGGCGGGAACTTAGGGATTCAGCTATCGCCTACTAGCGATATTAAATTGACACCCGCTATTACTTATCAACGCAGCGAATATAAAGGTAAAGATTGGATCTATAATATTAAGCGTAGGGATGATTTTACTATGTTTAATGTGAATATGAAGTGGATGGTCGCGCCCTCTTGGACAGTGTTAGCTAATTATAGTTTTAGCGATATAGGCTCGAATATTGAGCTTTATGAATATGACCGCCAGCAGGTAATGCTGGGTTTGCGTTATAACTTTCAGTGAGGTTTAGCATATGAAAACCTATGTCAGGGCGGCTCTATTTATTCTTTTTTCTAGTTTTGTTTCTGCTGCGCCTCAAAGCGTAGGTACCGTTATTCTGAGCTTTGGTCAGAATACGGCAGAGTCTGAGGGCACTCAGCGAGTTTTAAAGCGCAAGGTAGACATTTATGCCGATGACCTGTTGAAGACAGGAGATACGGGACGCTTACAGATACGCTTCACCGATGGCGCGCGCTTATCATTAAAGCCGGGTACTGAATTTAAAATAGCTGAATATCAATTTGATGAGGCTAATCCTGAAGATGGAAAAGCGGTTTACCGGTTATTAAAAGGCGGTATGAGAACGCTGTCTGGCCAGATAGGTAAAGTGGATAAAGAGGATTACACATTAGATGCGGTTGTGGCGACAATCGGTATTCGTGGAACCGATTTTACCGTTGATAAGAAAGGGGACGAGGTCCGCGGTAGCGTTAATAATGGTGCGATTAATGTAGCTAATAAGGGAGGAGCAAGTGATGTAGCAAAAGGCTTCTCTTTTCAGTTGGTGGGCGCTGATGGGGCGATCAATATATTCAGGACACCGGCGACGGTTCGTCGCTCCCTTGACAGTAAGGATGTTTCTGTTCCGGCTACTCAGGTGGAGAGTGAGAGCACACAGCAAATTACAGTGGCAGCGTCGCCTAATCCTACAGGAAATGGTGAAACCGCATCGGATGAAAGTGTCGTTGCTTTAGCTTTCTCGCAAGTTAAGCTTGGAGGTGTGGATGTCTCAGCAGGAAGTGTCGAAGGTACTGACAGCAATGCGGATATTACAATAGATCGTACGTTGGGTGGTGGGGATGTTGTAACGGGTGTCGTCTTTAACGATGAAAGTAGTTTATCGTCCGATCCTTGCTCTCCTTGTGTTATATCTAGCCCGCCTATTTTGGGAGTTTTGCTTGATCAAGACGAAATGACCGTTGGTACTGCTGAAGTTAGTTGGGGGCGCTGGGGGAGTGGTTATACAGTAGTGGAAAATGGTTTTCCGACGGTCACATCGGGTAGCTTTCATTTTATGTACAGTGATGGTGTGACACCGGCGTCTACTATTACCAGTAAAACCGGCAGGTTACTCTACCGTTATGACAGTATGCATGGTGGCGCCACAAGCCCTCAAGATCGAACTGGTGCGATTGGAGCGCTAGCTGATTATTCTTCAGTTACAGGTATTGATGGACATACATATAGTGGTACCTATTTACTGGTGAATTTCGATGCGCAGGCCTTAACCGAGGTTGGGATTGAGGCGAATATTGGCGGGGCGACTTATGTACTAAGGGATGACCCAAGCCTTGGTGGTGATATTTCTTTAGATAGTGTCTTAAATGGACAAGAGGTTGCGTTGACGGGGAGTTGTTCCGGTGGAGTCTGTAACCCTGTATCTACCAATTTATCTGGCCATATGAGTTTAGACTTTGTTGGTGGTAACGCAGAAGGCGCCGTCACTAGCTATGCGGCTGAGGGTGTTAATGCAGTGACTAGCCAGCCGGCTACTATTTCAGGCACTATCTTGTTTGAAGCTGAGTAGCCTAACGGATGTGTTTAAATAGCGCTTATATCGATTTGTTGGTTGTGCTGTAAACGTTCGAGCTTTCTGTTAGCTAGCCGTTGATGACACTGTTGCATAATGGTGTCTTCAAACCCAGGCTTTAAATGGGTGATCATGATTTTGCAATCATGGTTTAGCTGGGCTAATTGCTCTCGTAAGTGGCTTGGGGTTAAGTGCCCACTTAAGCGAGCAAGCTCATCTATCTCGTCGGTAAACGAGACATCAATAATCAGTAAATCCGGTTTGCGATCATTTAATATAGGCCAAAGTTCATCGTTAATACCTGAATCGCCGGTAAACGCAAAAGATGCGTTTGAGTCAGATATTAAATAGCCAACCGTTGGAGTAGGGTGCTGCGCGGGTAGCACTTCGATGTTTTTGTCTTGTAGAGAGAGCTTGTCGCCTTTTTTGATCTTGTGCAGGCGGATAATAGGCGACCCTTCAGGCAGGCAAGTGTAATCGGGCCAAATAGTCCAGTTAAAGATATGCTGTTTCAAGGCATCAATAACTTCAGGACGTGCATAAATATTTAGAGGCTCTTTATGCTGATCAAAGATAGTGGCAAGCATGAGAGGCAGGCCGATAATATGGTCTATATGTGCATGGGTAATGATAACATCGCGTATTTTTAACATACGCTCCATTGTTAGTAGTTCGAGACCTGTACCTGCATCGAGCAGTAACGAATCATCTACCAAAAATGTTGTAGTTTTTAAGCCTTGACCTATACCGCCACTACAACCTAACACGTCGATCTTCACGTTCCACCTCAGCTGTGGCTATCTAAATTAAGTACACTACTATGTACATTATGGTAGTTGGGTATGATAAAAGCGACAGCAGAAAGAATGCAGCAATTTTGTTCATAATTAATTGATAGCTTGCTAACAATATATCAAGCTAAGGCACTGAAGCTACGCACTTTTTGGTGAAACAAAATTTTTGCTGAATACAACGGTTTTATATAAACGCCAACGGTTATCCAAGATACAGATATTAGGCCGTTGCAGCAAATGAATCAGTTTGAAATTTCAGGTTATAAAAAGGTGTGCGCTTTCTATATTCGACTCTGTAGCGGAAGTTCAACATTTGACTTGCTTTATAGCTGTCGTGCGCAAATAAAACTGTTATTTTTATACAGTACAAATCTAATAAAGCGTATGCAGAATGGAGTGATCTTCCATAGTTACGCATTGTAAAACTGTTGCTGAGTAGTCAATGAGACAAAGAAAAATCAGAACATTGTTGGGCATTCTACTCACCGTTCTAATGATAGTTCCTGTGGTGACTGGCGATCGTCCTGAGTTATTTGAACGCTTTGAACATGATCTTTATGACTTACGTTTACGTCAGTTTCTTTCCAAAGAGGAAGATCCGCGTATTGTTATTGTTGATATTGATGAAAAAAGCCTTGCTGCGGAAGGGCGCTGGCCATGGAATCGTTCAAAGTTAGCACGTATGGTTGATCAGTTATTTGATAACTATGGTGTGGCCATCGTAGGCTTTGATATGGTGTTTTCAGAAGCGGATCAAAGTATTGATTTAGTTGAGCTTAAACAGTTTTTTGAAAATAAAAGTACCGATCACGATGTAACTACGCTGCTTAAAACGCTTAACTCGGATGCTCATTTTGCCCGTGTAATAGCTGATAGGCCTGTTGTATTGGGTTATCTGTTTGACCGTAGTACTAAGCAGCTACAAGTAGGCCATCCAGGAAAAGCGGTGATAGGTGAAGATCCCGCTTTAGCTGAGTTGCCTATTCCTGAAGCGAACGGTGTGATCTCTAGTTTGAATGCGCTACAAAGTAAGGGTGTTCGTAATGGCTTTTTTGATAACCCAATGGTTGATTCTGATGGTGTTTATCGACGCGTACCTATACTGCAGCGCTTTGAAGGTCAATATTATCCATCCTTAGCCTTAGCGATGATGTTAGCATTGTTTGAGGAAGATCAGGTGCTGCCGGTTATTGAAACGGATGCAACAGAGGAGAGGAGTGCTTTAGTGGCCGTTGAAGCAGCAGGCATACGTATCCCTGTTGATCAACATAGCGCAGTGCTGGTTCCTTATCGAGGCCCACAAGGGAGTTTTCCCTACGTTTCGGCTACTGATATTATTAATGGTGTTGCTGATCCTGAGTTACTGGAGGGCACGATTGTTTTAGTTGGAACAAGTGCGGCGGGTCTATTGGATCTTAGGGTGACACCTATGAGTAATCGTTACTCTGGAGTGGAGGTCCATGCCAATATTTTATCCGGCATGTTGGATGGGAGTTTTCATCACCAACCTGATTATACGCTCGGAGTTGAGATTGTTCAGCTTATTTTTTGCGGCCTACTCTTATCGATCGTTATTCCTCGATTATCAGTATTTTTATCAACGATTATCACACTGGCTATTGGTGGGGTGGTCATCGCCCTTAATCTCTATGCTTGGCAGCAACTATTATGGGTAATTCCGCTGGGTTATACCTTAATTTTAATTAGTGTGTTGTACCTTTTTCAGCAAACGACAGGTTACTTTTTTGAAACCCGAAATATAGCCCAATTGGCGAATCAGTTCGGACAGTATATTCCGCCCGAGGTGGTGGAAGAGTTAAGTCAGCAGGATCAATCCGTGCAGCTTTCTGGTGAAAGTCGGGAGATGAGCGTTTTTTTCTCAGATGTTCGGGGTTTTACCAGCCTCTCAGAGCAGCTGACGCCTCAACAATTAACCCGTTTAATGAATATCTATTTAACGGGGATGACTAAAGTTATTCATGAGCAGCGCGGCACAGTGGATAAGTATATAGGTGATGCTGTGATGGCTTTTTGGGGAGCGCCGCTTAAAGATGAAGATCATGCTCGTCATGCCTTGCAAGCCGCGTTAGAGATGCTTGCTTTGCTGCCGGAACTTAATCAGCAATTAGAACGTGAGGGGTTACCCGCGGTTCGTGTAGGTATGGGTATCAACAGTGGAATAATGAATGTGGGTAATATGGGCTCCTCTTTCCGTATGGCGTATACGGTCATGGGAGATGCAGTTAATTTAGGTGCACGTTTGGAAGGGCTGACCAAATATTATGGTACGCCGTTGCTTGTAAGTGGTGAGTTAGCGCAAAAAGTACCTGAGTACCTATACCGTAAATTAGATAGAGTGCAGGTTAAAGGTCGTAATGAGGCGGTGGATGTTCTAGAGCCTATAGGGTTACGTGAACAGTGCACACAACATGAAAAAAACGCAGTCGATCTATTCCAAAAAGGTATTCAGGCCTATTCGACAAAACAGTGGGATGAGGCTCAGGATATTTTTGAGGCTTATCTATGTCAAGCTACAGAAGATACAATGGCACGGATTTATCTGCACCGTATTGCTGAATATAAAGATGCTACGCTCCCCGCTGATTGGTGCGGAGTTTTTAGCCATACCAGTAAGTAAGCTTATTGCAAACCAGGCAGAGAGTGTATATCAAAGGTATCTATCTGGCGGGGTGTCATATGCTTTTGTGCATAAGTGAGATAAGCTCCACTTTCTGCAAACAGTTTGAATAAGTCACCATCTAAATGGTTATCCTCTACCATACGTCCTAAAATGGTCATGGCTTGGGATAAAAACATGCCTTTTTTATAAGGTCGATCGGGGGAGGTTAGGGCCTCAAAAATATCTGCGATGCACATAATGCGTGCGCGGGTTGATAAATCGTCCGCCTTCAAACCACGAGGGTAACCACTGCCATCCAAGTGTTCATGGTGATTGCAGGCGATTTCTGGCACCTGTTTTAGTTGTTTAGGGTATTTTAGAGATTCCAGCATATCGATGGAAACCTTAATATGATCCCGCATCACCTGACGTTCATCTTCAGTTAGCGTCCCTTTGCGAATACATAGATTGTCGGTTTCATCTTTGCTCAAGAGTTGGCGGGTTTTCCCCTCTAAATCAACCCAGCTGATATCTGCAATACTTAGAATACGGGCGATATCCTCATCAGCCATAAACTCCGATCCAGCATTAGGGCGTTTAATAAAATCGAGATCAGCGTCTAGTGCCTGTTTTTGCTGTTCTAATTGGAGGTAGGCCTTTGCGCGCTCTTTATCAGATATCGCTGAGTTTGAGGTAAGAAATTGAATTTCTAAATGAAGCTTATATTCACGAAATCGGGACTCAATTAAGTGAATACGGTCAAACATTGTATGTAGTTTGGTGGCTTTATCGATTATATATTCTGGTGTTGTGATCTTGCCACAATCATGTAGCCACGCGGCGATGCGTAGCTCGTACATCTCTATTTCACAAAAAGCTTTATTTGCGAATTCGCCTTGGGTTGCCGTATTGACAGCATCGGCTAGTAGCATCGCAATTTCTGGTACCTGCTCACAATGCTTGCCGGTAACAGGAGATTTGTGGTCAATTGCACGGCCAATCAACTTAATAAATGATTCAAAAAGGTGGCGTTGAGCATCAATCAAACGTCGTTTGGTTAGGACTGTCGCCGCAAGAGAGGCAAGGGATTCTACCAAATGTTGTTGGGTCGCTAAGAAAGGGATGATCTGCCCTTTCTCATCAATGGCGTTTATTAACTGTAACACACCGATAATCTCCCCTTCATGATCTTGTAAGGGGACACAGAGAAAGGACTTAGAATGATAGTTTAATTGTTTATCAAAGTTACGAGTGCCTGAAAAATCATAATCTACACACTCATAAGCATCGGGAATATTAATGGTTTCTCGCTGAACAAAGGTTTGAACGACAACGAGTTTAGATGCTTGTTTTTGAGAATTAAAAATATCTATAGCGGGTAGGTCGTGAGGCTTACGGTGAATACCTAAAGAACGATTATGCAATATAGTAAATGCCAACTCATTCTCATTCTCTTCATTCAGGGTATATAAGGTCCCACCATCAGCATTAGTCAGGTGCATACAACCGAGAATAATACGATCTAATAGTTTGGTATGATCATTTTCTGTCGTCAAAGCTCCTGTCAAATCAGCCAGTTGCTTTGCGATTTCTTCTGGATCTAAGTGAAGCATAACTATTCCGATCTACCTATTTAGATGTAACTATAAATGTGGCGCCCTAGCGCAGTTGTGTCAAGGGGGTGCAGTGTTAAATAACCAAAATATAAAGGTTTTATCTCTTGTTAGGTTATAGGAACGGATTTAGAGCGCTCTTATTGTCAACGTGCCCATTTTAGACAGCATAATAACAGTATTAGAGGGAAAGCAGGCTTGAGCTAGGTTAGTTATTGTGAGTTTAAGGCTCTAGTCCTAGATGTTAGGCATAAGATTAAGCTAAAAAACATATAAATCAAACAGATGCATGCTTGGCAGAGATTGATATCTGAGGGTTTATAAAAAGGTTCAGCAATGCCTAGATGAATACATCTATGGGGGGTATGGAGGATATATTCAATTTTAGCGCTTTTTTCCTGTTCAAACTGTTGTCGTTGTTTTAATTGATTAGGGTAAAGGCAGATATATGTCCCCGTAGAAGAAATCTTATCTAAGGGGTTAAGACTCAAAAAAGGCTAGTTGGGGATCTCTAATGTGACTGTTAAGCCTGATTCATAAATATCTGAGTCAGCTAAGGTTATGTTGTACCCACTACTGTCACATATCTCTTTGACTATAGATAAACCTATTCCACAGCCGTCGGTATCTTGGCTTGCTGCTCGGTAAAATCGTTCAAATACATGTGTTTTTTGTTCATCACTTAAACCGATTCCATTATCTGAAAGGACAAACTTAACTTTAGCATTGAGTTGTTCTGCTTTTATTCTGATTTCTCCCCGTTCCGGAACATATTTAACCGCATTGTCGATTAGATTTCGCAGTAAGATGGAGAGTGTTTCTTGATTTGCTTGAACAGAAATTTTTTCATCTATAAGTATGCTAAGTAGGATCTGCTTATTACTAATTACACTGTTTAGTTCGGATATAATCTCATTAACTAAGCCGTTAATATCGACCTTTTCTTTCTTGGTGGGTTCGGTAGAGGACTCAGTTTGGCTTAAGGTAATTAGTTGGTTGAAAAGGTGGGTTAGTTTATCTATGCCCGAAATAATATGGGTTTGAATCTTGGTGAGCCTCTCATTCTCTGGGTGCATGTTTTGCGCGTGAACTTTTATCGCGGCTAGTGGTGTTCTTAACTCGTGAGCTGCATTACCGGTGAAGCGTTTTTGTCTTTCTAAAGCGGCACCGAGGGAAGACATTAGATGGTTGATTGATCCAACGACTTGTTGCAGTTCATTAGGTACAGAGGAGAAACTTAATGGGGTTAAGTTGTGATTTCCTCGCAATGAGATCTGCTTGTTGATCTCATTAAGTGGAGAAAGTCCTTTACGTACGATCAAGGTGATCAAGATAAAAATTACGGGTAATAGGATCAATAAAATTGATGCGTTAACAGAGGCTATCTTATGGGTTACATCCTCTCGTATCTCTACGGATTGTGAAACTTTAATCCAAATAGATAAGGTTTCACTGTACCTAACAAAGGTTCGCCACTGTTTATCTTTAATGGTTTCGTAGCTATAACCAGGCTGGTCTGAAAAACTCAAATCTGCATCATCTTCCCCACTTCCTAGTAGGGGAACCCCTTTACGGCTCCAAACTTGAAAAGCTAATTTCTTCTCATATTTATGACCATCTTTGTTGTACTCACCCTCCGCAATAATCTCAGGAGAAATAATCAGTTTTTGTTTATCGTGGGTTGTTTCTGAAATATGTACACCGGTAAATTCAAACTCGATACTTAGTACAGCTTCTAGTACTCGGCTGATTTGAGCCAGCTCCGCGTCGTATAGTTCTTCGGTTTCGTGAGTGATACGTTGATAGCTCATGGCGATTGAGGCCGCAATGGCAAGGCCAATACCGATGACTAAGGTGAGTGTTAGATAGGCACGTATGGAATTCACTCTGAGGTGCTCCCTAATTGATAACCAATACCACGGACGGTTTTAATAATATCTTTGCCTAGTTTTTTTCTAAGATGATGCACATAGACTTCAACTGTATTACTGCTTACTTCATTGTCCCAGTTATATAATTTATCCACTAGAGCCTCACGGCTAAATACTTGGTTTGGGCGATTGATTAAGTGGAGTAACAGATCGTATTCATGGCGGGAAAGAGGTATAGGTTTTCCATATTGAGAGAGAGAAAAGTTGGCTGGATTGATCTCAATACTGCCATGAGTGATGATTGAGCTTTTCTGTTGCGATTCCCTGCGTTGTAAGGCCCTCAATCGCGCCATGAGTTCCGGTACATCAAAAGGTTTCACCATATAATCATCTGCGCCACGGTCTAGCCCCGTGACTTTTTCGCCGGAAGTGCTCCGCGCAGTGAGGATTAGAATCGGTGTTAATATTTTATTATTTCTTAACTCTTGCAGAACATCTAAGCCATCCCTATCAGGAAGGCCTAGATCCAGTATGATGACATCAAATTGACTTGCGTTAGCAAAACTAATCGCTTGCTTGCCGGTTTTCACCCACTCAACAATATATGATTGATAGGTTAACGCATCAGCTATACCTTGACCCAGCAAGGGATCATCTTCCACAAGTAATATCTTCATGGTTTGGTTAATAACCCTCAGCTTAAAGTTGCTCTAACAGTGCCTTTATCTCTAGGCGACGGCCACTATCAGCAACCTCGCGGCCCGGCCTTGGTGATGCCTCTAGAGCATGTTCTAAGAAAGCTTTAGCCTCATCTTTTTTATGCTGTTCAATCAGAAAATCGGCATTGAAAAAGTTACTATCAATACCATCTGGGTTGATTTCAAGTGCTTTTGTTAGAAACACTTTTGCTTTTTTATCACTACCAAATCCAATCGGCCAGCCGGGTACCTGATAATAAAGGCTTCCTAAGCTAGTGTATGCTGAACCTTGTAGAGCTGTTGGGTCAATCTCTATCGACTTTTCAAGTAGCTGTTTAGCCTCCTTTACTAAGCTTAACGCACCTAAACCACCTTTTTCGCCTGCATAAGTGCTAAGAATAATGGCACGCCAGATCATAATATCTGCCGACTCTGGAAATTGGGATAGAGTCTCTTCGGATTGTTCCGCAAGGGATTTAAACATTATCTCTTGCTGATCTTTTTCTAGCTCATATTTGATATGCGCCCACTCTGTTTGTAGTGTGAGCCGCGCACCATCAACGGGTGCAGCAAGTATACACATGCTGAAGAGTGTGAGTGCTGTAGTGATAAATAGGTTTTTCATAGTAAAACTCTCTTAGCCAATATATTTACGGACAATGGGAAGTTGTTTTTTTAACTGTTGGCTCACAATAGATGGCAGCACAGCGTTAACTTTTACAAACAGTTGTTCTGGCCAACCTAAGTGACAGCTATCTTTATCCGTTTCGAGGAAACGTATCAGTTCATTAGCAACGTGCTGAGTGCTATCTGCTTTATTGCCCAGTTCAGTATTCATGGCGTTAGCACTATCGGAATTAATACTGGTTTCTGTGGTACGAGGGGCAAAGTATTTGATGTTAATAGGTTTGTCTGCCAGCTCGCGGGACAGTGCTTCACAAAAACCGCGCAGTGCAAACTTTGATGCGCAATAGGTTACATAACCGGGCAGGCCAATGGCGCCAAGCGTGGACCCGACGTTGACTAAGGTGCTATTACTACGTGTTTCTAATAGGGGAATTAGGTCGTGAGTCAGTAGCATAATGGCAGTGAGGTTGGTGTGAATCATCGCTTCAATTGATTCTGTTGTTTGTTGTTCAAATGCAGTTAACTGATTGATACCGGCTACATTAATAATAGTGTCAATCGGCGATCTGCTAACCTCAGTTACAATGGCTTCACGGCCTTGCGCACTGACGACATCAGCGATAAGTAATGTGTGTTGATCCTGATGTAGAAGATTAGCTTTTAGGTCTGCTAAAGCGGTTTCATTACGCCCGCATAGAAAAATGTTTTGTCCCTGTTCGGCCAGTTTTTTAGCGACGGCCTGACCGATACCGCCGGATGCACCAATAATCAGTGAGGTCTTGGTCTCTAAGCTCATTCTGCACCTTCCACTGATGAGAGCACTTCACCGTAAAGGTGATAGAACACTTGTGCTGCATGAATGATTGTTTGTTGAGCTGCAGGGCACTCAATTTTGTTCATTAGATCTTCAAAAAATTTCACATGGGCTATATCGAGCGAGCCATGGGAGCGAAGATAGCTAAAGGCTTCATCCGGTAAACCTAATCGGCCTTGTACTAACTCGGATGTGTGAGTGGCTAACGCGATACTGGTGCCTTCTAATACATGGACCATGCCGAAAAAGGCAAGTGGATGGACACGGTCGATTTGATTGTAAGCGTAAGCGACCATTACTTCAGTGGGCAGGGAAGGGATACCTACTTTGACACTTAATGGGTCTAGACCGGTTTGCTCTATATCGTTAAGAATCCACTGTTCATGACCAATCTCTTCTTCAATATATTCCGCAATCGCTTTTTGCAGCCAGTTGAACTCTTCAGGTAATCGAGAACCGCAGGCCATCAACAAAGGAACGGTGTGCTTAACGTGGTGGTAGGCTTCAGTTAAAAACGCTTGATAGCGAGCAAGTGAAATATCCCCTGAAAGTGTTTGTTGAATAATAGGGCGCGCTAGAAAGGCGTGCTGAGCGGCTACTGTTTCTTGTGACAACTTATCAAAAAATACCATGTTATTTTTCCTACAGTTATATAGTGACGCTGTGGTAGCAGTCTTCAATCTGCTGTGCGTAATAGTGTTTAATGGTTTCCCGCTTGATTCGACCATTAGCGGTTAATAATCCGTGGTTGGTAAGTACTTCAGCCGACATAGGTAGAGTGGCTTTGATCTGGGCGTAATCGGGGAGTGATTGGTTTAACTGTTGAATCTGCTGTTGAATCTGAGACTCACTGACTCCCGGTATAGTTTGAATGAGCGCCGTGATATAAGGTTTACCATCCCCGAAAATAGCGGATCGTATGACACCGGATAAACCGTTGATTTCAGCTTCAATCCACTCTGGACTGAAGTTGCGACCAAAGCTGTTGATCTGGATATTTTTTATACGACCTGTAATAAAGAGAAAACCATCTTCATCTATATAACCGAGATCACCTGTTGATATGTGGTCAGAAACTGATACCGGTTCATCTAGGTATCCACTCATATGCGGGCCATAGACCAGTATCTCACCACTGTCTGATATCTTTACATTACAGTGAAGTAGAGGCTTACCGACACTTCCTAGTTTGGTTGCATTAGGTGTGTTGAGTGCAACTACAGAGCCGCATTCACTTAAACCGTAGCCCTCATAAACAGGAATATTTAAGGCGCAGGCTTGTTGGAGTAGGCGTTTTGGTACTTTGCCGCCACCTACCGCAACAAGTTTCAAATAATCGAGCGCTTGGCCTTGCTGTTTTAGTAGGAGTAAAAGTTTCAGTAACTCCGGCGTTACAATCAAACTATGCGGTTGCTCCGCACTTAGGTACAGCCCCAACTGCTGAATATCTGGCTGTGATGAGCCCCTAAGTCCTGTGATTTCTGAGCTATCAATTACAATAGTTTCACCCGCATAAAGTGGCAAAAATGCCCCTGCAATATTTTCTAGCATGACAGCAAGAGGTAACAGGCAGAGGTGTTTTTGTACACCTAGGTTATAGGTGAGTGAATGTAGAGAGCTACACATTTGATCAATCAAATCAAAATCTATACACACTCCTTTTGGCGTGCCCGTGCTGCCTGATGTGAAGGTGACCAATGCTGTGCTTAAGTTAGTCGTGCTGCCTGTATGAGTAGATTTTTGATAAGCGGATAAGCCGCTAGGTAATGGGAGTTGAGCGTTCGTATAGCTTTCAAAATCAACTTGTGGGTAGGCTAATTTTAATCGTTCATCTAAAACAATCAGCTCAATATTTGCGCTGTTAATCAGGTGCTGTACTTGAGAGGGACTAAAAAATATGGGCATCGGGATTACATTAATATCAGCAGACATCGCTGCTAACTGAGTAATCACCCACTGGGGGGAGTTGTCCGCCCAAATACCTAAAATAGCGCAGTGAGTCTGTTTTAAGTGTGTTGCAAGTGACTCTACTTGTTTATAGAGCTCAGCATAGCTGATTTGACCTAAGTGACTCTTAAACGCTGTTTTATCAGGTTGGGATATTGAGTAAGCTTGTATCTTTTTTAATAATTGACTCACTCGACTGTTCCTTCTTTTACCGCTGAGTTATGAGTGATTGATACGGCACAGTCGCTCACTGGTGTTTTTAAACGGGCGAGCAGTTTGCCAATGACAGGGTTGTTTTTGAGTACGTTAATACCGGCATCTATATCGCCTATATAAACCTCTGGGTTATGTTCGTAATAACTCCCCCAGTTTGAATTTGTATCTATAACTGCGCTTGCATCCGCCTTGCATACCTTGTGTAGGTCTAAGCCAATATTGAGTTTCTCAAAACTATTTTTGACGTGAGATGTCGCGGTGATGACTAACCATTTATAACCTTGCTTTTGAAAATGACAGGCTAAGTTAAGAATTAACCGTCGCGTCGCCCCAGGGGAGAGCGATGCGAGGTTACCTACTTCCAGTATTTCACTACGACGAGGTTTATCGATATTTAGCCGAGCGGCAATGGCATCTTCAATTGGCTGATCTAAATAATGTTCGAGATAGAGGCTATGTGATTCCGCTGATTGATAACCCACAGATGCTTGGACGGCTAGCTGGTTATCTAGTAGTGCAAGCATATGGGGAAGAAAGTCATTTACATCAGCGTTATATGCTGCTTTAAAGCGAGCCTCCGCAAATCGCCTGACCATCTCTTTATTCTCATGACGAGAAACTAAAAGAAGATCTGATTTTGGAATAAATTGCTCGCTGGGTTTGAGCATTACAATACTCATATGCCATCTCCATTAGTTGATGACATATAAATTAGCGTTGCTTTCTTAAGGGTTTCTTAAAAGTGTAAAAGATTGGTGATGGAGTAAAGAGCGATCGTCTAGCCTAGTGTGATTTTGTAAGGTTGATCTCAAACTACTGTTTCGGTTTGTAGTTAACCTGCTAACTCTTGAGGTTCTTGAATACATTTAATAACGACTTTAAAACGGTCATCGTTTGATTCTATTGCATACTGCCAGCCTTTAGCTTCGCAGATACGTTGCACAATAAGTAACCCTAAGCCTGTTGATGAGTGGTTCGTGACTTTTATGGGAGCGTTTGAGACGGTGAAATGATCATTATGCGCCGTAATATGAATATCACCTGAGCTGTATTTCAGGGCGTTGTGGATTAGATTGTCGAGTAGTATTGATATAAGGAACCGGTTACTAAGCCAAGCGATTGTATCCCCATCAACCTTAATTCTTTCCGTCTCTTCGGTGGGAATATGTTGCAGGCAATCGCTTATTAGTAATTTAAATTGAGTTAAATCTATAAGGCTCTCTTCCTGCTCATAATCATCTCCCTCTCGACTTAACCATAAAAAGGCATGAATTAACGCGGACATCCGATCTGTCGCTTTCTCCATACGTTTTAGCACTCTGTCTGTTGCTAGGCTCGGTGTGAGTGTTGAATTAAGTAACTCTATATTGCCTTTTAAAATGGTGATGGGGGTGCGTAGCTCATGGCTGGCAAAGCGCGTGAACTCTTGTTCTCTTTGGGTAAATTGATCTATTCGCGTAACTAAAGATGAAATTGATCGGCTGAGCTCTCCAACTTCATCATCCCGCTCCATCACCGTCAGGTGTAGATTTTGGGTTTCTATTTGATTGATTTGTTGTTTGAGCTGTATAACTGGTTGAGCAAGCCGTTTTGCTAAAAACCAAGCCATACCACCTGAAACAAAGGTTGCCATAATAAGGCCCATAAGCAGTACGATTAAATCAGAAAACTCATTATTTATACCTTCTTCGTCTTGATGGGGAGGCGCTAAAAGCAGGTAATAAGGTTGCTGGCTAATGGGGTGGTAATCCATGATGAGTTCATCCCCATTGGCTAAAGTATACAAGCCCGGCTGCTTGAACTTTGTATATGCTTTGGGAAGTGCTGAATCTGATAGATATAAACCTATACCGTTTTGTGGATGGGAACTTTCGAGAGCAGGTGTAGTGCTCATTAACGATTTGATTAAACGATTCACCTGTAAAGCTGACGCTTCATATTCACTCTCTTCAATGCTTTCAAACGTAAACCAAGCAGCGCCGAGTGAAAGGCAAAATAAGAGTGAGGTATAAAGGCTGACAGAGACAATAAGCCGTTGGGTATAGTTTAACTTCACGATGCATCTCCCGATTGATGATCTGTTAAGCGATAACCGACGCCGCGTATTGTTTCTAACATCGGGTAAGTAAAGGGTTTATCAATGATATTACGTAGTTGGTAAAAATGACTTCGCAGGGCATCGCTATCAGGGGGATTATCTTGCCACAATGTTTGTTCTATTTGCTCGCGGTTGGCAATTTTCGGGGCTTGAGTTATAAGGAGTTTTAGTAAACGAAATTGCAGTGGATTGAGGTGTAATTGTTGTCCTGCACGGCATGCATTTTTTTGCTCTAGATCGAGTTCTAACTCGCCAAAGTGGATTGTCCGTGCTTTATTACGTGATATACGTTGTCCAAGGGCTTCTATACGACATATAAGCTCACGCATGGCGAAAGGTTTTACAAGATAGTCATCAGCACCTTGTTGAAACCCTGTTACTTTATCGTCCAGAGTATCGCGAGCTGTCAACATTAGTATAGGAGTGGTATTTCCCTGATTCCGAAGCGCCTCGCAGGTCAGGAGCCCATCAAGTTTGGGCATCATGATATCAAGTACGATCACATCGTAATGATTATCTGTGAGTAAGAAAAGCGCCTGCTCCCCGTTGTAGGCGAAGTCTACCGTCATATTATGTAGCTCTAAATGATCCGCTATTGTTGATAAAATATCGGGGTCATCATCGGTCAGCAATATATGCATACAACGGCCTATTCTAAGAGTGTTTAAGCGGTTTTCGATTTAAGAAAGGGGTAATAAGTCTATTTACTTTACCTGAGAAAAATAATGGGTAAAGCAATAATGCGGTTAACCAGCAGATCGTTAGGGTGGCTAAGTCATGGGAGATAAAGTGAGCACCGCGTAGCTGCTGCACAGCGCCGAATAAAAGACCTAAACAGAGGATGCTGCCTAATATAAGCCACTTCCATTGAGGACAGTACTTTAAGGCCAAGAAATAGAGCCCGAACCACGCATAGCCAGCAGATGCATGCCCAGCTGGAAAGCACTGAGCAT
Source organism: Neptuniibacter marinus (assembly GCF_965223595.1). NCBI lineage: Bacteria > Pseudomonadati > Pseudomonadota > Gammaproteobacteria > Oceanospirillales > Oceanospirillaceae > Neptuniibacter > Neptuniibacter marinus. Next base: position 1,257,101 of record NZ_OZ245004.1, read on the forward strand.
CAGGCATCCATTCAGGACGGGCATGAAAATATGAGATAAACGGTAGTTTTCCGCCGTAATTCACTAAATCCCAAGGACAGTCTATTTGACTAAAGTGTTTACTTGTAGTGATGAGTAGAGCGGATAGGGTTGTTGATAAAAGTAGATAAACGATGGCTTTCCTGAAGGGTAAAAGCTGAGGTATAAAAAACGATGATATGAAGCTTATAAACACGATTAATAATAGCGATATCATCAGATTACGTGCGTCAGTATGTAAAACGGTTGAGAAAAACCAATGGTCTTTGTAGAGCCACTGCCTGCCTTCCATTATATAAACATAGTTAGCTAACGATATATCTAACTGCCAGTAGGCTATTGCAGAAAATAATAAGATTGAGCACAACAGTGGTAAGCCTAAATGTTTGTACCAAAAGTGGTTATTCATTATCTGCCTGCAATTTTCTGAACGTTTCTGCATTTAGAAAATATATCTAACGCTTTATTTTTTGAGGTGGTTTGAATATCCATAAAACCTAAAATTGAGTGGAATAAATTGTCGTGAGACAGCTTGCTGCTCGCTTGTTTACTGAGACATTCATTATTGATATTGAATTGCGCTTTGTATGCTTCCGATAACCATAAGATCAATGGCACATGCGTTTGCTCTTCGGGGGCAATAAAATAGGGCAGTCCGTGTAGATAAAGATTGCTTTCACCTAGTGATTCTCCGTGATCGGAAACATACAGCATTGCAGTGATATATTGATCGTTGTGCTGTTTTAAAAAGTTGATCACTTTAGCGAGGAAGTGATCGGTATAAAGGATTGTATTGTCATAAGCATTAATGACTTGTTGTTGGCTGCATGATTGTAAATCGGAACCTTCGCATACAGGCGTAAACTGTTCATATTTTTTAGGGTAGCGATGTGCATAGGATGGGCCGTGGCTGCCGTGTTGATGAAGCACTATCATAGTGTTTTCATCTGTACTGTTAAGGTACAAAGAAAGATTATTTAGCATCATCTCATCAAAACACTCCCCTGCATTACAATCCGCCTCTAATCTATATTCCTTTTGAGTTTGTTGGTGGATACGTTCACAAACACCTTTACAGCCAGAGTTATTATCACGCCAAAGTACATTGATGCCTGCATGGGAAAGTACATCTAAAACATTTTCGCGGGATTGAGCGGTCGCATTATCAAACTTATTACGTGGTATATCAGAAAACATACAGGGAACAGATACGGCGGTATTGGTACCGCATGAATAGGTCTGTGAGAAATTAATAATATTTTCTTTAGATAATTCAGGATTTGTTTCGCGCCCGTAGTGGTTTAAAGAAAAGTTCATCGCTCTTGCTGTTTCTCCGACCACGACCACAGTCACTACTTTTTTTGTTGCACTGTTGAGTAGTGGACCAGAGGATGCATCCAATCCGATTGTTTGTAGGGAACGATTATTTAAATCATAGGCACCGGATAAATATCGACTACCGTAATACAGATAACTGGTGGGAATAATTAAGTTTCGGATCTCGCGGTGGGTGCGAAAAACAGAAGAGAAGTCTTTATAGGCTAAGAGTATCACAGCGGTTAATAGCAAAACGGATAACAGAATATTAATTAGTTTATGTTTTAGCCCTGTACTGATGCTGGTAGGTTTTATGCGTATAAGTGTAATGAGCGTTGCGGGTATGGCTCCAAAAAACAGCAGGTTGATAAGAAAATGAAAATTGATCAGTTCAACGACTTCTGCGCTATCTGTTTCCATCAAATTTTGCATCATACTCCGATCAAACATAATGCCGTAGTGGCTTGCAAAAAAGTTACAGCCTGTTGCGGATAGAATAATCAGTACGATGATCGGTTTTTGAATATATGAAACACTGATTAAAGTAAGAAGGATGTTAAAAATAAGAAAGATAAATAGGAAAAATGAGCCGTCAAATAAGAGTTGGTCTAAAACATTATCAAAGGGGGTTTTAAGGATAAGAGACCAGAGCGCGTCATTATAGAACAGGGTGAGTGTAGTAGCGGAGAGCAGCGTAAGAGTTGTTCTATGGATACTTGGTAAGGCGACCAATAACTGAGAAAGTGTTGCACGTTGCGTCATATCAGATCACTACAATGGCTGATTAAAGCGCGAAGGTTATCGTGAGTGATGTGAAAGAAACGTGAAATCTGTGCCTAATGCTTAAGCGAGCTATAAAAAAACCTCCTAGGTAGGAGGTTTATTTATAAAGGGGTTATCGCTTTGAGCTACTACACCATAGGTGAGGTTTCTTTTATGATGGCATATAGAAAATCTAGCTATCTTATTCATAAACCTAGTCTAGACTAACTTGATATTAATAAGCTAAAAAAATATTCCATCTCAATAAAATAGTTCACGTACTACGTAATACTACGTAGGATAACTAAGTATTCATAGCTAATCGCTTGCGCAGTAATCCTAATGGGAGAGTGGACTCTTCTATGTAATACTGTTTAGGCTGAATCATCGATTCTTAGCCGATTGATTCTTAGCAGATTGTGCTATTTGTGGTCGTAGTGGTGTTGGGCAGCGATAAGCAGGGACATGCACTCTTAAAGATGTCAATAAGCAGGGACATGTACTCTTAACAATAAGCAGGGACATGTACTCTTAAAGAAAGGCTTCTTCATTTATTCGTTATAGGTTTTGCAGTTAGGCTTTGTTTTTACTTCAAGTGGCTGATTGATGGTTTTAAGTGTTTATTGGGAGATATTCGGTGTTTTTGAGTTAGCCGTATCTCTCAGCGAATGAGCTGATACTTTATCGGTTGTAGATAAGAAAGGGGGAAGTTAGACCGCTTGGTTATGCCTTCGTTTTCGTGCGAACTTTTTGTGATAAAGCCTTTCAAACTGAGTGGCGTTATTCAGCCATTCTTCTTGGTTTATTTCTAATCTTTCTAGTATGGGTGGTAAGTGTGCGGATATAGCTCCGCGTTTGTCATCGCGTAATATTCGGCCTGTCATGTCGACTAAGGTTAGATAATCCTCTAGGCTGAATAGAATACCCTGCTGTTCTTTGTTTCGGATATTTCCTTCAAATTGTGCCAGAGGTTTTACAGGGGATTGGAAATATTGCAAAGCAAGCAGTGCTTTTTGAGAGTCTATCGCGGATGTTGAATTGAATTCCGGGTTTATGCGCTCTTTGATGCTCGTATGCTTTGAGTCTTCCGGTGTTTTGGCTATATCAGCGCGTATAGGGTTTAGATCTACATAGGCCATGCAAGACAGTAATGCTTCTTCGGTTAGTAGGGCTTGCGATTTATAACGTGACTCCCAGAAGTGGCCGGTGCACTTGTCTTCTTGGTTAGCTTGGCGAGCAATGGGTTCATTTAGACATTTCATAAACCAACTAAGGTTAGCTAAGCGTTCCCGGTAGACTTCTATCATATCACTCACTGTATCGAGTTGAGCTTTGTTGAGAGACTCACCTGCTTGCCATTGCTGAATCAGTAAGGGACCTTTGAATAAACTTAACCAACGCGTTACAACTTCGGTATTTGACCAATTTTGTGCTTGAGTAGGGCAGAGTTTAATCACAATATGAAGATGGTTTGACATCACGGCATAGGCGCAGATATCAATGGAAAAGAGTGAAGATAGAATGCGTATTCGGTCTTCGATCCATTGACGACGGTGTTCGTAGTCTTTACCTGTTGAGTGATCCAAGCCACATAAAAACGAGCGGCGAACACAACGAGAAACAATATGGTAATAGGGAGTATCTTGAACGGATACGAGTTCCTTTCTTGGGCGAGTCATCGGTAAATCCTTTTATCGATGTGATAAATAATGCTTGGCTTTGATTTTAGGATTGAGTAAAGGTATTGTCAATTTAAGGGTGCCTGTCCCCTTGTAGGCTAAGATAGATGGTTTAGAAAGCCTAGGTTCAATAATTATGTAACCCCCAATGGTCAGTGTGCAAGTGAAAGTTGCCTCATTTATGGTGGTTCCTATGATGCAAATTCTCGAGGTTTTGCTGAATTTGACAAAGCGCAAACCCAAAGCGCTATCAGATTATCTGTTGCAGCAACAGCTTTGCCTGCTGCTTCCGGTAGTGTAGTGGCTACAATCTATGGTGGCGCCATGGCAGTCACTGAAGATATAGTCATTGGAGAGGGACCTGCAAATACAGGTATGTCTATCGCAGCTTTCGGTGCTGATCGACATGTTGGATCAATGTTCTTAGATGCTTCATCTAAATTAGGAAATAGGTTAGGAGGAATTGCTGGTACGATCGTAGGGTTCCTTCCGGTTGTTACAGGCCAGTGATAGTTTATGGTTTATCTGTTTGGATATTTGCTAGATCTGCTAGCTTTTGGTGTGCTTCTGTTTCGATATGCAACAGTAGAGAATGAGAATTTTGATTGGTATCTAGGAGTATATCCATCTCTGATGCTTATATTTATAGGGATTCGCTTATTGATAGTAGGTAGGCAAAAAGGGGAAGTATATGTATATGCATATTGTGTTAAAGATCATGATAAAGACTGGTATTTAATATTTGGATATGGAGCCCTAATCTTAGCAATCGCGTTGCTTATTTTTTAGGAAAATAAATGGGGACGTACCCCATTAAAAAAGGAACTGCGAGGAATAAGCAGGGACATGCACTCTTAAAGAAAGGTTTCTTCATTTTTTCGTTACAGGTTTTACAGTTAGGTTTTGTTTTGACTTTAAGTGGCTGATTGATGGCTTTAAGTGTCTATTAGGAGATCTTGGGTAGTTTTAAGACAGCCGTATGCCTCAGAGATTGGAAAATCTAGGGGCAGGCTTAACAAGCTAAAAATATATATTTTAGTCCTGTTTTTTCCGTTTATATGATAGGGCGAGAAAAATAAGCAGCTATAAGAATTATGTTCGTTATAGCTGCTTATTTTTTAATTAATACTAACCGCTGCTCTCGTTTCTGTTTCTGAGAGGGTTTGCTTAATTGTATAGAATTTATTGATTGGGATGTCTGTATGAATGCTTTCAGATCTATCTGGTCCTGGCCAGACGATCCTAATTTTATTGATAATATCCGCATCAGCCAAACCAAAATGTAACTCGGTAGGTGAACTAGAAATAAAATTACCGCCAGCCCTTACTTCCTGTAATTGTGTTATACCATTGGCTGTGACATACACTTTTGCACCGATTGCTTGTGTGTTTTTTCCTAATCCTTTTAACGTTAAGTTAATAAACCCGTTATTTGCGGAAGCTGAAGCATTGTTTTTGTAGAGTAAGAGCCTGTCTTGATGATTACTCACTAAAATATCCACATCACCGTCTCTATCGTAATCAAAACACGCAACTCCACGGCCTGATAAGGTATCAGTAATACCTAGTTCCGTCCCTTTTTCCGTAAAGGTACCGTCTTGGTTAGAGATAAAGAGTTTACTTGGTGTGTTTTCAAACTCCCGCATGGAACGTTTTAACTTCATATATGCATGGGGAGTCTTCCCTAAATGTTTGCGTAGCTCGCTGTCTAAGTCAAAGCCGTTAACATGGAAGATATCAGGCCATTGATCATTGTTGAAGTCAGCGAAGCATGCTCCCCAAGCCCATAGACCTTCGGCAACACCGGCAGTATCGGTTACGTCAATAAACTTCCCATCTTCATTGTTGTATAACCGATTACCTTCAATGCCCCAACTACCTTCTGCAATACCATTAGGATCTGATACGCTGCTGACAAACCAGTCTAGGTCGCCGTCATTGTCATAATCTGCAATGGCGCTTCCCATACCGTTTTTGTCGTTAATTTCAGATAAATTAGTGGCTTTTTCAAAGCGCCCATAACCACTGTTCATATAAACTTGGCTGGTTTCAAAGTCAGCGGCCATCAATAAATCAGGGTAACCATTATTATTGATGTCTGAAAAGGCGCCGGTAAAGGTAAAATCAGTATTACCTATCATTTCCATTAAGTTAGCTTTTCTATCGGCAGGTATAAATGATAGAGCATTGTCTGTACTTACATTCTCCCAGAGATGGTTCGGTTGTTGGCCGCCTAATCCAGGTCCGCGCCAATGGGTTGTGAGGGCATCTAAATCGCCATCCCCATCGTAGTCAGCAAAGGCAAATGACCAGCTTGTTAATTTAGCACCAATGCCTGAAGTAGTTAAAGGAGTGAACTTCTGGTTATCTTGATTAATGTATAGTGTAGGGTTTTGGGCTTGTTCATCACCTTGCATACGGCCGGCAACAGAAGAGAGGTCAGTATGAATGAGGTTTGATGTGATGATATCTAAATCCTTATCTCCATCAATATCAACCATCGCTACCCCGTTTGATAGCTCTTTTGATGTAATGCCCCATTGTTTAGAGATGTTACTGAAGCTACCATCTTGGTTATTACGGTAGAGTACGTCTGGTAAGCCATCTCCTGTGGGCTGGAAAATGTCCGCCCAGCAATCACCATCAACATCTCCTGCGGCAACACCACCACTAAAGATCAATCGTTGTGCCGACTGAAGGTTATAAAGTGGCCATGAAATGTGATGTTGTTTGGTTAATCCAGACTTTAGTGCGACTTCAGAAAACTGAAGAGGCATTCTTTCTACTGTATTGGGTTGGGTGTTTGTGCAACCAAGTTCAGTCGATTCTATAATTACTGAGGTTTTTGTACCTGAGCTGGGTGCCGTATTGTGAGATTGTTGCTCTAGAGCATCGCTGTCTGACTTGATCGGTTTGGGTGGTGTAGAAAAACTACCGAACTTAGCTTTTAAGCGCAAATCGTCAGGAGCAGGCTCGTTTTCATTTGGAATCCAAGTAGATAAACATGCTTTATCCGTTAAGCAAGGGTCAGTCAATGCGTCTAAAAACGCGATGAGTGCTTTGCTTTGATGTGTATCCATTTTGACATTCGTAGGAAGCTTACTAGAGCCACTTATTTGCTGCCTAAGAAGCTGAATTAAGGGCTTTTGTGAATGCTCTTTAGCATGCGAATTTAAGGCGCTAAGATGCTTCATTTGTGGATTATTTGAGAAACTAAAATCGAAGTTCTCAACTGATTTTACAGGATTGATATGGTGTTCAATTACATCGGATAGTTGGGTAAAAGCACCGGAGTGAGTGTATGGACCGGTTTTGGCTACATTTAGTAAGGTTGGTGTTCTAAAGGCAAAACGATCTGCATCATTTTGTGTGACATTTCGGCGGCCAAAGTCTTCTCCATTTGGTTGTTTTCCTTTGCCAAATTGAGGTACAGCAATATTATGATATTGTTCATCAGTGAAAATTGGTGGTGTATGGCAGGCAACGCAGTCAGCTCCGCCTTCTTGCACCGTATTAAAAAATATTAAAGCCCCTTCAACCTGTAAATCCGTGAGTGCTTGCTCATCCCCATCAAGGTAAGCGTACCAATTATTGTTAATTAGCACTTGTGTCGATTGATAATAAGACAGTGCTTTTTCGATATTAGTGTAAGTAATGAGTGTTTCTGCATCGGCATCCGGTTTTGAAAAGGCAGCGCGAAACATGCCTAGCCAGGCTTTGTTTTTATCATCTTTCCTTAACCTTTCAACGAGAGCGTCACGGATACCCGCATGGGTTTTAGTGGTTGCAAAACTGTAGCCGAGCATTTCATCGTTGGAAACGACAGGGAAGCGAGCCTGACTAGCTAAAAGGTCATCGCCAGGGGCTGCATCGGCTTGCCATAAATTACTGTCAGGTGTGCGATGTGCTTGCCCTTGGCCGCTATCTTTGACTTCGTCATCTAAAACAAAAATACGGCCATCGTAAAACATGGCTCTATTGTAGAGAGATGAATTAAAAATACTTTGAGCATGGCGTGCTACATTTGGCCCGCCATCGGCTGTGGGGTCTGATGATGCTTTCCAGTCATGCCAGCGCCCAGGGCCAAGTAATTCTGGGTCGTAGGCTGATTCGCCAACAGGTAAACTTAATTTGTCCCCCCCTGCAAGATAAGGGTGATGGCAGCTGACGCACGCGACATCTTTGCTTCCGCTTAAGGTGCGGCTAAAAAAAAGCTCTTTACCCAAGGCAAACAGAGGTGTTGTTGTGGATTTTTTTTCTACTGTAGGTTGCAACGGGTATTGTTGTTCAAGCGAGCTTAAAACATCTTTAAGTTTTAATCGGTCAGCTTCAGCTTTTAATTGGGCTGCACTTTTTTCTTCAGTACACCCCATTAAAAGCAGCAGGAGAGTGGTAAAGCAAGCTAGTTGCTTTACCACTGTGGTGTATCCTGTTGTGCTCCGTTGTCGTTTAGCTTTATGGACTGACTGATGCACAATTTTTACCTCGCAGATAGGTATTGTTTACAAACCTAATTGCCAATTTACCGTCAGTTGTGTCGATCTTGTTGATTGGCTCCTTGCCTTGATAAATCAGCGATGATTGGCCTGTTACGCTGCCGATATTCATGCAGTTAGGACTGTAAATTGCGCTATATTGCTGCGCGTCATTCACTTCTTTGGCAAAGACAGTAATAACGCCTGTGCCGCATTGAACCATGGCATAAATGTCATCTGTTTGGTCATATACTTCAACATGTTTTTGGGTGGCTTCATCAATCCAATGAATATGTTTATCAGGTGTCCTTACAAAGAAGCCATTATTACAGGTAACACCTGCTATTGGTTTTGCTGCAGCTAGAGCTGTAGACGCAATACTTAGGCCTAAAAGTATTTGCGAAACAACAATTAAACTTATACTTATTTTTTTCATAATAAACTCTACTTAAGTTATCTATGGGTCAGATTACCCTGAGGCTTTTAATAGAACTAAGCCCGTCTATTTCGGTGGTTTTCCAAACCCAATCCAACTATTAAATTCAGCAGCAACAACCAGTTCACCATTTTCTTCGGTTAACGGTAATGCCGGTAAATTTCTGGCTGCTGGTCCCGAGACAACACTTCCGCCATTCTTAGGATCGAATACGGATTGGTGGCATGGGCACATATAATTTTCTTCATCTTTTACCCAGCCTGTAACAGGGCAACCGTTATGGGTGCAGATGGCGGTGTAAGCGACAATGCCATGTGTTGAAATTTTTTGAGTATCTTCAGATAAATGCTCTATTGATAACTTCTGAAGCAGAATCTGGTTGTAACGTGAACCATCACGTACTTCACCTGTATTAGGATCTATTGGTACAACGAGGGTTTGTTTATCTGAGATTTCAAGGTCCGATATAGTTAGCTTAGGCCCGCGTAAACGTTTATTGAAGTAAGTTAACCTATCACCCACTTGTGGAGGTAGCTTACTTTCAGGTGATTTTTTCTTCATTGCAGCTAGCGCTGTATTCCCTGTTAGTAGATTTGCTGCGGGAATGGAGGCAGCTAGGTATTTTAGGATGCTTCTTCTTTTGTTGTCTGTAACATTGTTTTCATTGGCTTGTGAACAAGCGCAGCATGTACTTTTGTTTAAATCGGCATGCATATCATTATTATCTTTTGTCATTGCGCACCTCAAATTTCAGCGGCTAAATAAAGTCTTTTTAGTTTTATTGGTTTAGGGAGAAAAGGGGGAGACGACAGCTCCCCCATAGAAGTATTAAGCGTCAGGTAACGCAAATACCCAAATTACACCACCTTCAGGTACGTCAGTGATCCATTCACCACTTTCGTCTTTGGCAGCTAGTACACCGTTAGTCCAGTGTGCATCAACGCCGTAACCTGCTGTGATAGCAATATATTGTTTACCGTCAACTTCGTAGCTAACAGGTGGCGCAATAGCAGTTGAGTTCAGAGGGAATTCCCATAGAACTTCACCTGTCTTAGCGTCAAATGCTCTTAGCATACGGTCGTTGGTACCAGCACTGAACACAAGGTTGCCTGATGTTGATAGTACAGGGCCCCAGTTCATAGTTTTTCCATAGTCGTGCTGCCATACTTTTTCACGACTATTTACACTCCATGCCTGCATTTGACCTACGCCTTTGCTTGGATCAGCTACGTAAACATCAAGCTCTGGAATGTCTATGCCTGCCCAGAATTGGCCTGAAGCTGGCTCAATGTCATCTTGCCACTTACCGATAAAGGAGTTACAAAGATTGTCGTTCGCTGGAACGTACATCATGCCTGTTTCTGGGTTATATGATTCGTAAGGCCAGTTTTTACCGCCCCATAAGCTTGGGCAGTAGTCAACACGCTTGCCTGTAACTGGCACATGATCGTAATCATATGTTGGACGACCTGTTTTAGGGTCTAAAGATTTAAACGCGTTGTTGTCTACAAATTCTTTACCTTCAAGGTAGCCGATCTTGCCTTCGGCCTTTCTTTCTAGCCAGTACATGTAGCCGTTACGTTGTGGTGAAACGAGGCCTTTTACTTTTTTACCGCCATCCTTAATACCATCGATTAACATTGGGGCATTCATTGCTGCCCAATCCCATGAATCGTTGTAGTGGTATTGGTAATGACCTTCGATGTGACCGTTGTCAGGATTCATCGCTAACGCTGATGCAACGTATAAGTTATCACCTGGACGTTGATCACCTAACCAAGGTGAGCCGTTACCGACACCCCAGTAAAGCATATCTGCTTCAGCATCGTAGTTACCTGGCATCCACATGCTACCGCCGCCGTATTTCCAAGCGTCAGGGCGTTTGCCTTGTTTTTTCCATGTTTCATGGCCTGGTTCTCCAGGCCCTGGAACACTGTAAGTTTTCCAAGCTGTTTCACAAGTATCTGCATCCATTGCTTCTAAGAAGCCTCGAACACCATATTCGCCACCAGATGGCCCCACCATTATTTTACCTTTAACTGCGAGAGGGGCAGAGGAAATGTAGGCACCAATGCTCCAGTCACCAATTTGGCTCTGACATAGACGCTCACCTGTTTTCGCATCTAAGGCATTTAACGTGCCGTCTAAGCCAGCGGTATATACTTTGTCGCCCCATAGCGCAACACCACGGCTGGTGTTATGCATTACACTTAAATCAGCAGGGTTATCGTGCTTATAACGCCAGTACAATTGGCCTGTTTTCGCATCTAGCGCAAGAACGTTGTTGTAAGGTGTGGATACAAACATTACGCCATCGTTTACTATAGCTGGTGCTTCATGGCCTGAATCCAAGTTAGTGGAATAAGTCCATACAGGTTTAAGCTGTTTAACGTTTTTAGAGTTGATCTCTTTCAGTTTACTGAACATCCAGCCTTCGTAGTTACCTTTCGGTAGCAACCAGTCTTGCGGAGCTGCTTCGACTAAACGTTCGTGAGTAACTGTTTTGTAATTCTCAATCTTTTTATTCAGCGTTGTCAGATTAGCTGCTGAGACTGAGTAGCTAGACATCAGTCCCACTGCCCCAATACAACAGCTAAGATATTTCATTTTAAATCCAAAAGGTTTCATTATTGTCCACGCCTCTTCTTTGAGTTTTTGATTGGCACACTGTTCAATCAATTAACATGCCAAAAAAGCGGGCCTAGTTGTAAATAATTAAGCTTTTGAAATATAAGGATTTATTTTTTATATCTTTCGTTGGCTCTAAATGGCTTTTTGAATTAGTACACAGTTGTCGCAGGAACGCTGCGAAAATGATACACCGGTTTTTTTGTAGTTATATGTTGTGCTGGGTCATAGTAAGTAAGTGTTCGGTGTTTGAATATTGTAATGAGGAAAGTGGGAGAAGGACTTTAAGTAAACAGTTTTAGATTAGTATTTGAGTACGTGTAGTCTTTAGTGAAAACTGTTCATATTTGCATGTAAATTTTTGCTGCAATAAGTGGCTTATGTGCTTGTATGGGTTATCTGCTGCGGTTAGCTCTTTGATTGTCTATATGATGTTGTTATTAATTTTAAATACGTATGCATTAGTTAATGTTTCGCGTCGAAGATTGATACTTTGTCGCTAATTCGATTACATAAATACCTCAGATATAAAAGAAGCGTGATATCAGTACCTAGCGCTTAAGCGAGCTATAAAAAACCTCCTAGGTAGGAGGTTTATTTATAAAGGGGTTATCGCTTTGAGCTATTTAATACTCTTGCCCTGATGCAAGAATACCGACCACCTCTTGGAAACTATTTGCGCGTTTAGAGATATCAACAGAGATATTTAATCGGCGCGCAATATCACTACTTGATATCACACCGCGAATACTATTCTTCGTCGTATCCACAACCAAAATATGTGGTGTTCCCTCATGTTTCAGTGTTTGTAATAAGTTGCCTATTTTAGCGGACTGAATTTCTGATAAAGGGATTGCTTTTAGCTTAGCGCGTGGGGTCATAACATCTCGAATAGAGATGTCCTGGCGTTTGATACCTGCTGTTGTTGCAATGCTGAGTGCTGAACGGCTTTCTAGATCGGCAAGTGTCAGGAAGCCTTTAAAGGTTTCATCTGAGTCGATAACCAATACTGACCGTACATGCACCTTACGCATCATATGACGAGCATCATCTATAGATACGTCAAGCTCCATTGATAGAGGTTGGACGTGTAAGAAGTCAGTTAAAATATTTATCGCAGGAGTTTCTAACGTGTATTCAGTCAGTTCTTCAGGACGCATAACAAGATCTGACTCTTCCAAAAATACGGTATTAAGTTCGTTGTAATTTTTCATTGTTAAATCCTTGCCAATAGTGGCAGCACAAAAAAGATAAAAAGTTTAAAAGTATTTGTACTAGCCGTATTGTGGTGGGGCTTGTGACAAGGGTTTAAGCCATTTTTTGTGACTTAGGTTATGGTTTGTTGTTAGGTCTGCTTTTTGTCGTGGCAGAAATGGTGTATCTATCAGCGTTGAATGAATAGCGATGAGTTCATCATAATCATTATCAACAGCTGTAAAAGGAGGTGCAGACGATTGAAGATTAGTTTCGGATGATAGAATTAAATGGGATAGGGGTGATGTAGAAGGGATACTGGATATTTGGGAAACGATAATGAATAGAAATAACAATAGTCCCCGCACGCTATAGGTGAGGTTTCTTTTATTTTTATGATGGCATATAGAAAATCTAGCTATCTTATTCATAAAACTAGTCTAATCTAATTTAAGCTCAATAAGCTAAAAAAATCACATCTTGATAAAATAATTCATGTGCTACGTAATAGTACGTAGGTTAGCTAAGTATTCATGGCTAATCGCTTGCGCAGTAATTCTAATGGGAGAGCAGACTCTTCTATGTGATACTGTTTAGGCTGAATCATCGATTCTTAGCCGATTGATTCTTAGCAGATTGTGCTACTTATGGTCTTATGGTCGTAATGTTGTTGGGCAGGAGATCCTTGCCATTACGACCAATTTTTTGACGGTTTTTCAAACGCAGTTATATAGCTAGAGGGCGATAATAAAAATGTTCAAAATGACTTATAAAAAAACCTTGATCACTGCAGCAGCGTGTACAGCTGTATTAGCCATGCCAGCGATGGCGGCTGATAAAGTTTACAAGTTGAAACTGGCTGAAACTTGGCCAACAAATTTTCCGATATTTGGCGATGCGCCAAAGAATATGGCTGATTTGGCAAATAAAATGTCTAACGGCCGCTTGCAAATTACTATTGATTCTAAGAATAAGCACAAAGCACCCTTAGGTGTTTTTGATATGGTGCGTGCTGGCCAGTACGATATGGGCCATTCGGCATCTTATTACTGGAAAGGTAAAGTGCCAAACACCCTTTATTTCACTACTATGCCTTTTGGTATGACAGCACCTGAACAATACGGCTGGTTCTATCATGGTGGTGGTCAGGAGCTAATGGATGAGGTTTATGGTAAATATAACCTTATGTCCTTCCCAGGCGGTAATACGGGTAACCAGATGGGCGGTTGGTTCCAGAAAGAGATTAATTCATTAGATGACCTAAAAGGTCTGAAAATGCGTATTCCAGGTTTCGCGGGTGAGGTTATGGCTAAGCTGGGTGCTAAGCCGACAAATATCCCACCAGGTGAGCTATACACTGCACTTGAGCGTCGTACAATTGACGCACTTGAGTGGGTAGGCCCATCACTTGATCTACGTATGGGTTTCCACAAAATTGCACCGTTCTATTATACGGGTTGGCACGAGCCTGCAACTGAGTTGCAGTTCCTTATCAACAAACGCTCTTATGAGAAGTTGCCAGCAGATCTACAGCAAATTCTTAAAACCGCTATGCGTACCGCAGCGTATGATATGTACATTCAGTCTTACCATGCATCTGCAGAGAACTGGGCTAGCATGAAATCTGAGTTCCCAAATATTCAGGTTAAAACTTTCCCGCCAGAAGTTATCGCAGCAATGCGTAAAGCAAATGATGAGTTGTTAGCGGAGAAAGCGGCAGCAGATCCATTAGCTAAGAAAATCTTAGATTCTCAGTCTTCATACATGGCTAAAGCTCGTGTGTGGACTAATATCTCTGATAAAGCTTACTTGAACAGTTTGTCTGACTAAGCGTATCTCTAATAAGGCCTGTTGAAGGGGCAGGTCTTATTTAATTACGTTGTTCCATCGGGTGACTAATTATTTAGTTACCTTTTATTATCTAAAGTTAAAGAACCTCCGTTGGTATTTTGAGTGTTGTCCCTATTCAGGGTGCCATTATCTATTTTTTCTTGGAGCTAGCATGTTTCTATTGAGACTGGAGCAGGTGATCAACAGCTTTTCAGAGCTGATGGGTAAGATCTCTGCAGTCCTGTTTGTGTTAATGCTATTCAATGTCTTTATCGATGTTGTTATGCGCTATGTTTTTAATGATGTTTCTATAGGGATGCAGGAGATGGAGTGGCACCTTTACGCTGCTGTCTTTCTTTTAGGCGTACCTTATACATTAAAGGCCGGCGGACATGTACGTGTGGATCTTATTTATGAAGGTCTCAGTGCAAAGACTAAAGCTGTAATTGATATGTTAGGTTGCTTGATACTGTTATTTCCTTTCTGCGCGTTAGTGGGCTGGTATGGTATTGATTTTGCGCGTGAGGCATTTGAGTTGGGCGAGACATCGGGTGATCCCGGTGGTCTACCTTATCGCTGGCTTATTAAGTCTGTAATTCCTTTTGCTTTCTTCGCTATGTTAATTAGCGGTGTGGGTTTGCTCCTTAAATCTTTAAACGTTTACCTAGGTAATAGCCAGGCAGACGATTATCAACCCCCACAACATTAAGAGGCCTTAGTAATGATTGGTATTGTCATGTTCGCGGTGGCGCTGCTTATGCTGCTTGTCGGCTTCCCAGTTGCTTTTACTTTTGGTGGCGTTGCTTTGCTTTTCGGTGTCTTTGCCGAAGGCGCAGAAATGTTCGCTTTTATGCCATTCCGTATTCAGAGCATTATGGAAAATACGGTATTGATGGCGGTTCCTCTGTTTATTTTTATGGGGATTGTTTTACAAAAAACTCAATTGGCTGAGCAGTTGCTTGAGTCGATGGGTAAGCTTTTTGGTGGGGTGCGCGGTGGCTTAGCGATCTCTACTGTATTAGTCGGTGCACTTTTAGCCGCATCTACAGGTGTTGTAGGTGCATCGGTTGTGGCAATGGGGTTAATCTCTTTGCCTGTTATGTTGAAGTATAAATACGACAAATCTCTAGCCTGCGGAACTATTTGTGCGTCAGGTACTTTAGGTCAGATTATTCCACCGTCGATCATTCTAATTATCTTAGGTGACGTACTTGGTATTCCTGTTGGTGGTCTATTTAAAGCCGCGGTAGGTCCAGGCCTAATGTTGATCGGTATCTACGTTGTTTATATCTTGATTTATAGTTATTTGAAGCCCGAATCGGCTCCCGCACTGCCTTTAGATGATGATGTGAAGAACAAACGCGAGCAATATACTAAAGCGTTGATCGCTATTATTCCGCCGCTAGCATTAATTTTGATCGTTCTTGGTTCTATCTTTGCTGGTATTGCTACACCAACAGAATCTTCTGCACTAGGTGGTGTTGGTGCGATTGTTCTGGCTGCACTTTACCGTCAGTTTAGTTGGAAAATGGTTTTAGACTCAGCTAAAGAAACGGTTAAAGTGACGGCGATGGTGTTTGCTATATTGCTGGGCGCTACTGCTTTCTCAATGGCATTTACCTACACAGGCGGTGATTACATTGTAGAAGAGGTTCTATCTGATCTGCCGGGTGGTGCGACAGGCTTCTTGATTCTGTCTATGCTGGCTATTTTGGTATTAGGTTTCTTTATCGACTTTGTAGAGATCAGCTTTATCATTGTGCCGATTCTCGCGCCTGTGGCAGATGCTTTTGGTATAGCGCCTGTTTGGTTTGCGATTTTGATTGCGATGAATTTGCAGACCAGTTTCTTGACGCCTCCATTTGGATTTAGTCTATTTTATCTGAAAGGGGTTGCACCGCCGCAAGTCACTACAATAGATATTTACCGAGGTGTGATGCCGTTTATCATCATGCAAGTAGCCGTTGTTGTTTCAATACTTCTATTCCCAGCTTTCTACGGGCTTTCCTAAGGATCAGTGATGTATTAACGGCGGTTGTATCTTTATGGGCTAGTGATAGCCCATTTTATAATCGATTCCCATGCTTGGCTTTGTTATATGAGCTGATTACTTGCCTCGTTTTACGGGGCATTTTTTTATCTAATTTTTGTGTTTGATTTGAGAGGTGGGGTTGAGCATATTACTATGCAGGCTTTAGTTACTTAATGATGCTTAGGGATATCGATAGATGTGGGTGAAGAAAATAAGAAGCTGTATTTTACTGTGTTGTTTCCTGCTTACTACGCTGGTACAAGCAGAAGATAAGGTTTATCACCTAAAATTAGCTGAAACATGGGGTACTAATACCCCTCTGTTAGGGGATACGACAAAACGTTTAGCTCATTTGACCGATACGATGTCAAATGGACGTCTTAAGATTAGAATTGATTCTAGCAACAAACATAAAGCACCGTTCGGTGTGTTCGATATGGTGAGAGCTGGCCAGTATGACATTGGCCATACCGCTTCCTACTATTGGAAGGGCAAACTACCTAATAGCCTTTATTTCACAACAATGCCTTTTGGTATGACAACCCCTGAGCAGTATGGTTGGTTCTATTATGGTGAAGGGCAGGCGTTAATGAATGAAGTCTACGCTCCTTTTGGCATGTATTCTTTTCCCGGTGGAAACACGGGCTTACAGATGGGTGGGTGGTTCCAAAAAGAGATCAATTCTCTTGAAGATGTGCAGGGCTTAAAGATACGCATTCCAGGTTTTGCCGGAGAGATCTGGGCGAAATTGGGAGCAAAGCCGGTTAATATAGCACCGGGTGAGTTATATACCTCATTGGAGCGCCGTACGATTGATGCGGTTGAGTGGATAGGTCCATCATTAGATATCAACATGGGCTTCCAAAAGGTAGCTCCTTTTTATTATACGGGCTGGCATGAGCCTGCAAGTGAATTACAGTTTTTGGTCAATAAAAAAGCATTTGAGCGCTTACCGGCTGATCTACAGCAAATTTTAAAAACTGCAATGCGTGTATCTGCTTATGATATGTATATCCATTTTTATCATGAGTCGTCTGTTCATTGGGCGCGTATGAAAAGTGAATTTCCAGATATACAGGTTAAAGTTTTTCCTAAAGATGTACTTAATGCAATGCAACAGGCTAACATCGACTTGTTGCTTGAATATGCGGAAAAAGATCCGTTAGCTAAGCGTATACAGCGCTCTCAAGCAGCTTATATGGCTAAAGCGCGTACCTGGACAGATATCTCTGACAAAGCTTATTTGAACAGTATGTCTGAGTGAGTTAACGACATATTTTTCATAAATAGAGGGATAAGTTAAGAAGGGAACTTCTTAGCTTGTCCCGACAGTTTTTATCTTTATCTATCGAGCTCCCTCCTGATCCTCTGTTGTTTTTTTAGCCCGCGCCTCTTTAGTCGCTATCTCTTTAGCGCTCGCCAGCCTGCTGTCTTCTATCCCATTAATTTTCAATAATTAAAACTTTTAGGGTGAGTTGGTAATTGCCGACTCGACTTTTATCCTGTTTGAAGGGCTATATATTCTGTTGATAAGTATCGCTCGATTAAATGTTTAAAACAGATGCTGAGATTAACTGGTTAATAAACTTCATTAAAAAGGGAGATTTTCCTGTAACGCGCTTTTCATTTATGAATATATTATCGGATGTATAAAGTTACACATAGGATGATAAAGCAGATTTTGGAGTCATTAAATGGATTTTTCCAGTATAAACAGGATGTTAACTTAGTGTGAGCTAATGAGTTTGGGAATATTTCCCGATAGATTTAGGAGAAAGGAATATCCCAAAGTTTCTAGGCTTTCTTCCTAAATACAATACTCTTAAACGCTAGCTGTCACTTAGTATCAATAGTAGTTATTACAAAATAGTTACGAATATAAACTCGCTGTTATAAACATTGAATTAAAAAGCAAGGTTGGAGCTGTCCCGTGCAAGTTAATAACAAAAACGCTGAGTCGGCGAAACAGAAGCTAATGGAATTGTTTGATGAAGTGCTTAAGCACGACGGCTTTGGCGAGATACGTATTGAAACCAAGATTCTTAAACGTCAGCAAAAAGAAGTTATTTTACATTGTGGAAAGCAATACCGCTTTGTTGTTGATGTGTAAAAAATAGATATGAGATAAGAGTGCAATGCGGGTTTGCATCTTTAAAAAATAAAATTAAGAAATCCAAAAGTCTGTACGAGACAGATGCGGTAAATGTGTTGAGAAAACCGATGAACACTAAAAAAATAAAAAATACGATAGCTAAATTTAAGAAAGCTGACTTATCCCAAGTTAAAGACGTGGAGTTGCGTAGTAAGGGTGAAAAATTACAATCGAAGCAGGGCGGTTTTACCTTGCTTGAGCTTTTGGTTGTAGTGGCAATTTTGGCCATTATCGCCGGTGCAGTTATCTCTAATATGGACGGTAAAGAGGAAGGTGCAGCACAAGCGACTGCTGTTCATACCATGGCGACACTTGAAAATAGTATGAATATCTTCAGCGTTGCAGAAAAGCGCAAGCTGCCTGGTGGATTGGATTCGCTGATCTGTTCTACCGGTGTTATTGCTTCGGGAGCTGAGCTATCCGTAGATATTTCTTCGTTAGATGGAGGCACCTCAACTGTATTGAGTGCTGGCGGAAACACATCTAATCTACAGCGTATACATGGTGGTCTTACTAACGATATGTATGGCAAGTTGCAATTGGTAGATGTGGCATCTGGCGCTTTAAAGACATTGTCTGATAATGGCTTAACCTCCCTTCGTTATGTTCTTGGTACTGTTTGTAATGCTACGGAAGACGAGACAATTGCAGGTAGTGTTGAGGATGTGGCACTGGTTGATGTTACTAAGCCATCGATGATTTTTAATGACCTTGTGGCAGACGATGATGAGTGGGAATTTGGTGCAGGTGCTGCTGCGGACTTTACTGATCTAACTTCTATGGGAACCGATACTGTTCCTATGGCATTCTTTAATGAGCCTGAAGAATTAGGGCAAGATGAAGAAGCTGTATTAGCTGTCTTTGGTGTTGGCCCAAGTGCTGATTTAGGTTCAGTGATTGCCCGTGCGCCACAGGATGGTAATGCACCTGCGGATAAATATTCTAACTTCTCTATTGTCGTTAAAATAGCTGAATGTCCAGATGGCGAAAGTATTGAAGACTTCGGTGCTGGTGATTGTGAAGTGGCCGACTGGGAAGACGTAGGCGAGGATATGGAAGTTGTCGCTATTCTTGATGCTGGTGGCGATGCTTACGATGATGAGATTGCAGAAGCAAAAGGTAACGAAGAAGAGTAATCACTCCTCCTGATTTTGGCAGAGGGGAGCCCTCCGCCTTTTTTATTCTTTAATCGAGTGATTGTATGGTTTGAAATGGTCTTGAGTGATGTCTAGCCAAGGGCTAGACATTATTTAACAGATCGACAGAACACATAGCTAGTTTGTTCTAGCAATTATTATAAAAACAATAAAAATCATGTGGCTATCAATGTATTTAGCAGACAGAAGTAAAATAGTGGTTCAATCAAACCGTTTTCCTAAAAGTGTCAAGGACGATCCTTTTAGGCAAGCGGTTTTCCGCTACCAGTCCGGTTTTACCTTATTAGAGATGATGGTGGTTGCCGCATTGTTGCTAGTAGTGGCGGGCGGCGTTGTCACTTCATTTCGGGATGTAGGTTCAGACGCATCTGAGCAAGCGGCCCGTTATCAAATGCAACAAATAGGTGACGCGATAGAAGCCTATTATACCGATACTGGTGTGATTCCTTCCCGTGAAACGCCTGCCGATCTTGCGTTTCTTTTTATTCAGCCTACCTCTATTGGCGATTGGAATCCCGATTACCGTCGTGGTTGGCGCGGTCCCTATTTAAGTGGCCATAAATATCTTTATGTGGATATAGGTGATGATCTGACTGCTAGTGGCGCTGATGCTACGCAGGGACAACCCTATTTCATCTATAACACCGAGTTAGAATCGGTGGTTGCCATTGCGGACCCATTTGATCATTACCCCGTGGATGAGGGGGTCAGTCGTAGTAACGATGGATGCCATACCTCTACTTGTTTATTGGAATGGCGCAAAGTTTCAGAGGCCGATAGTACGTTATTTTCTCAGCTAGGGAGGCCTTATCTGGCCATAGATTTGGATCTATTGGCAGGCGAGCGCGATCCCTTTGTGCCGGGAGCTGCGCGTTTGGTGAGTTTGGGTTCTAACGGTGTGTATGAGCCCAACAGCTGTGATTACGCTGAGACCGATGAAAGTGAAGACTATTATTGCAGTCAAGATCTACTATGTAGCAGTAGCGGGGATGATATTGTCTTATGTCTACGTTAATTGCTACGCATTCAATTGGCAAAAACCGGTGTCGTGCTCAGGCTAAGCAGCAAGGCTTTACCTTGCTTGAATTAGTTTTAGTCATGCTCATTATCGGTTTAATCGCCAGTACCCCTTTAGCCTTTATTGATAACCAAGATAATCAACTTCGTTATGATGAAACTTTAGCTAAAATGAAGCTCATTGAGCGGGCTGTTTATAATCAATCCACCTACCAAAACCAATCGCTTTTATCGGGCTTTGTTGTCGATAACGGTGTGCTACCACCCACTAGCGGTATGGCCTCTCAAGATCCTTCTGAACTATTTCCTTTAATTGGGAAAAAGGATGGGTGGAATATTGATGGCGCAAATGATTGGGTAACTTTTAGCGGTATTAAGCCTTATCTCAAACTTGCAATAGCGGGTGAATTTGAGGTTCCACCGCCCTATACACAGTTGAAAGGTTATCGTGGACCTTATCTACAGGAGGGTGTCGATAGTGAAGGCGAATTTTTAGATGGTTGGGGCGTAGGGTTTGAGGTTAGTAGTAGCGCTGCTGGGGATTATCAGTTTACTTATATTGGAGATGATGGCTCGCATCCGGCTCCATTTAATACGAGAGTGTCTGGGGCTGTTTCTAGCTTGGATTGGCAGGTTCCTTTAAGCCAACTCAATATTAATGTGACTAACTACAGTACGACAGTGCAAGAAGTGGCTATAGCCGTTTTTCAGAATAAAGCAGTTAGTGATGATGAACGCTGGACAACCTATTACTTCTCCATCGCGGCGGCTTCTGGTGGTGTCCCCTCTATAGAACGCACGGTTACGTTCTCATCTTCAGAGTGGCAGAAAAAGGGGATAGGTTCTATTTCTAACCCTGAAACGACCTATATTCCTGCAGGCCAGCATCCCATATTTGTAGTTGATAGTACCCAGGTTATTAATGCTTATGACCGTCTTTTGGTTATTCCACGTTCTACGCAACCATCTTTACAGCTTGAGGTTGATTAATGCCGTCGTTTCTTAATAAAAAAACAGCAGGAAAAGGAATTCTTGTTCTTAAAGCCACTGGCTTTGATTTAAAAGCGACGGTTATCAATGGAAGTCGTGATGAATTAAAAGTAACGGTTTCTGTTACCTCTCATAAGGTTGAGCCTGTTGCTGCTTTAGGTGATGTCTTTGAGCAGTTACAAAATGTATTAGGTAAAAATGTGCCTAATAATGTTTTGTTACTGCATATTAGCGCGATCTCAGGTTTGGTTGAGGTGACGGAGAGTTTTGAATCTGAAGATAAAGGTAATCTCCTAGAGATGTTGCGTTGGGAGATGGAAGGCATCGTTGCAACTCAATCGCCTAATTGGGATTTAGGCTGGTTGCTTATGGGGCGTGGTTATATTAGCGCTGAACAGCGCGAGACACTAACAACCTTAGTAGCTGAAGAAAAGGCTCAACCAAGTGGGCGAGGTCCGATGCGGTATGGTGAAGTCGCTATTCGTGAACAGATGGTATCTAAAGAGCAGATTTCAGAATGTTTACATATTCAACAGCAGTTGCAGTTATCTGATCAACGTTTAGTTACTCAATGGCGGCCTCAAGTGGATAAAGCGTCTGATCCCGTGGGGATGCTGGATGCGGGCGATGCAGCCAAAAAATATTTATGTACCTCTATGCCTATTGCTCAACATCAGCAATGGTTGGAAGCGGTCAAAAAAATCAGTGGTGCAGCTAAAGTACCTCGCCTTAATTTAAGGCAGGTCTACCCCTTTGCTGGTTCGACAGTCCCTTTGCTAGGTGAGAGTGACGAAACCATTCTACTGACTGAATTTCACCAAGCTTATATTTACTGCGCGGTACTTTCTAATGGCCGCGTATTAGATGCTGCAATGATTAAGTGTTCTAACCAACTGGTCAATATCTCGGCTGTGGCTGATCTTATAGGGAATGGCGGTTTTGTTGATATAGCACGCTGGTTTGTCGCTGATTTTGATCATGCTTATTCCGAGCAGGTCTCATATCTTGAAACTGTTTTGGGGCTGGCACCAGAGTCTCTTGTTAGTCGTACGCAACTCAATGATGAGGCTCTGTTATGTGAACTTGGTGTAGCCCAACACTTTTTGGGGGCTTCACCACTCTTATTAGCTCCACTAGCGGGTATGCCACCACCAGATCCTTTTTATCGTAGTAAAACTTTCAAAGTCTTTATGGGAGTGCTAACTGTTCCGCTTTTTATTGCCGCTTATGAAGGTTATTACCATTGGACGCTTGAAGAAATTAGGCAGGAGCTGATTGCGAAAGAGGAGCAGCTTAATCGATTTAAAGCGTCTAAAAAAGAGCTGCGTAAAGAATCTCAAGAAGCGGAAAAAAATATCCAGCTATTTAAGGAAAAACAGAAAAATCTAACGCTGCTCCAATCTGAAAAGCAGTTGGTAGAACAAGTTATTGTTAAACGACAAGCATTTATGGCGCGTTTATTACCCGTACTGTCAGAAAGTATTAATGATGGAGTGGTGCTTGAAACACTCAAAGAAACCAAGTGGTATGAGTTTTCGTTGACAGGAAAAGCGGTAGATCAGGCCAGTATTGATGACTTCAACCAAGTGCTATCTATCAGTTTAGAGGCGCTGCATATGTATGTAGCTAAAAGCCCTAGTAATTTTAGTGGTGATACGGCTTTGATGCAAAACGGTGTTTATGCTTTTGAGTTTTTGCTTAAACATCAGGAGACAGAATAATGTCGTTGTTTGAGACTATGGCGCCGCGGGAAAAATTGTTGTTACTGGTTTTAGGGTTGGCTTTGGTTCTAGGTGGCTACTTTTTTACTCGAGGGGCAGATCTAAATACACAAGTTTTGATTTTAGACGAGCAGTTGCAATCGGCTAAAAATAAACTATCCCGCGAACAAAAGAGGGGTAAGAAAGTTGTACTTCCTGAACTAAATGGTAAACAGATTAAATCCAAAGACATTAAAAAACTGGATCAGCAGGTTGAGGAAGAGAAAGCACTCTTATCTGGGTTTGGGCATGTATTTGTTGACCTACGCGATAAAACTAAAGTTGCTCAATTGGTAGGCGATGTGAATCGTAATGCGAAAGAAAGTAACTTGCAGCTGCTCTCAAAAGTTCAAAGCCAAGCGAACCTTATTCAGTTTGTCTCTACAAAAACGAAGAAGGCTTCTGCCTCATCGCTGAATAGACCATTGTACGACCTGCATTTACAGGGTGGTTATAGTGCATTGCATGGTTTTATTCAAAGACTCTCTAAATTGGAATACTCAGTTGTTCCCATCAAAGTACAGATTAGCCGAACTGACCGTACAGCATTGGGTGGCGGGCATGTGTTAGATATTCAGATTACGTTGGCATTGTAATGAATAGTCATTTTTATAAACAACAATTTGAAGATCTTTTGGCGTCTATGTTGGCACTCGGTGCCTCTGATATGCATGGCTCTGTAGATGTTTATCCGGTTTTTCGTATACAGGGAGAATTACTCGAACAGAACCAGTTGCCTGTTTTAGAAAGAGGGACGCTGGAAGGGATGGCCGAGGCGCTTTTATCAGCAGAGCAGTTCGAGCATTTAACAACTCAACGTAGTTGTGATTTAGGTTATAGCAACGCAGAGGGTGAACGTTTTCGATTGAATTTTTATTTCGAACGAGGAGGCTTAGCATTTGCGGTACGTGCCTTAAATAATGCGTTTTGTACTTTCGAAGAGTTACGTCTTCCCGAGCAACTAGAAGTGATTGCAGGCCAAAAGGATGGGCTGGTTCTTGTTACGGGTACTACAGGCAGTGGTAAATCCACAACCTTAGCGAGCATGATTAACAAAATTAATGAGGAGCGTGCTTGCCATATTTTGACGATTGAGGACCCGATAGAGTTTGTTCACCCTAATAAATGCTCTGTCGTCCATCAGCGAGAAGTAGGTGAGGATGTACTGAGCTTTGCTGATGCTATTCGCAGTGCTATGCGAGAAGATCCTGACGTTATGCTCTTGGGCGAAATGCGAGACCTTGAAACTATGCATGCAGCGATCACTGCGGCGGAAACTGGACACTTGGTTTTTGCCACACTGCATACTAATGATGCGGTGGGTGTTATAGATCGTCTTGTAGGTATGTTCCCTGGGAATCTGCAAAATACCGTTCGTCAGCAACTTTCCATGAGTTTACGTGCTGTAGTCACACAAATATTAGTGTCTTCCGCAGATGGGTCGGGTCGTGTACCTGTGAATGAAATCCTGATGGTTAACGGTGCAGTGTCGAATCTGATCCGTGAGAAAAACTCTGCACAGATTCGTTCAGTGATGGAAACAGGTCGCTCACAAGGTAATCAAACCCTTGAGTATGCTTTAGCTCTGCGTGTTAAAGATAAGCTAATTACTTATGAAAAAGCGCTGCAGTTAACCTATAGAAAAGAGCAGTTTGAAAACGCGCTCAAGGTTTTAAATAGGTAGGCTTATGGCGATTCGAGGAAAGGCTCTGCTTGAGGCAGCATTAAATCAAGGACTTATAACTCCTGAACAGCAAACAGGGGCGCGCTTAAATGCACGTCGTTTTCAGTTGGATGAGGTGACTGCACTTTGTTATCAGCAGCGTCTATCTTTGAGTAGCTTTTACCATGCTTATGCCAGTGAACAGGGATTACTCTTCGTTCGTTCATCACAGGTTCGGGTTAATAAGAAACAGCTAAACTTAATACCTCAAAGTCTTGTTCGTCAGTGGCGTATTTTACCGATTGAGGTTGCATCTAATGAAGATGAGGCGATATATGTTGTTACTGACTCGCCTGAAAACCCTGCACTGGAGAAGCAAGTACAACGGATTTTTAAAACCGATATTAAGCTCTGTGTAACCGATCCGGAAACCTTCGAAAGCTGCTTACGTATAGATCTAGAGATACACACCCCTGAAGTAGGGTTTGATGCGGTGGAATCATTTAAGCAGCTATTAAATTCTGCCTATATGCACCGCGCTTCGGATATACATATTGAGCCTCATGCTGAATTTTATTTGATTCGTTTTAGGGTTGATGGACGTTTACAGCAGTATGGTAAGCGTTTTTCGCTAGCTGAAGGCAGCTCTTTGGTTAGTCGTATTAAAGTAATGTCCCATTTAGATATTGCTGAAACGCGCATGCCCCAAGATGGTGGTGCTGATTATGTAACACCTTCCAATATAGAGTTTGAAATGAGGGTGGCGACTGCGCCAACCAAACATGGTGAAAGGGTTACACTGCGACTATTAGGGACAGATAATCAGCTCTTGACCTTAACCCAACTGGGTATGTCATCTGAAACCTTACGCCAGTTTAGTCGTGTTATTGCGCAACCCCATGGCATCGTTCTTATTACAGGGCCGACCGGTAGTGGTAAATCTACAACACTCTATGCCGCGCTTACTCAGTTAAAGTCCGAAAGTACTAATATTTTAACGGCGGAAGATCCTGTGGAGATGGTTGTCGAGGGTGTTTCGCAAGTACAGATGAATGCAAAAGTAAATTTCGCCTCGGCGCTACGTAGTTTTCTGCGTCATGATCCTGATGTGATTATGGTGGGGGAGATACGTGATCCAGAAACGGCTGAAATTGCACTTAAAGCAGCGACTACAGGTCATATGGTTTTATCCACTTTGCACACCAACTCGGCGATTGCCAGTGTAACAAGGCTTAAAAATATTGGCTTAGAGCCGTTTATGATCGCCTCTAGTTTACAGGGAGTCGTGGCACAGCGCTTGGCGAGAAGGCTTTGCCAGCATTGTAAGTTAGAGATGGAGGCTGACTTAGCTGAGTTAGATGCTTTAGGTATAGAGGAAACCGATCAAGTGGTAATGCTGTCCCATCCTCAGGGTTGTTCTCTTTGTGATGGCACAGGTTTTAAAGGTAGGATCGCGCTGTTTGAAACCTTGTGGGTGGATGATCTCCTTCGTGAGTTAATTACCCAGGGTGCTGACGAACAACAGTTACGTAAGCATGCGCAATACTATGTCAGCCTAGCCCATGATGGCTGCGAGAAAGTGATTCAGGGGTTAACTACATTAGATGAGCTTAAGCATTTAGGTTTAGTGCATAGGTTAGTGGAGGAGGGTAGATGAAGTTCTCCTACAACGGTATTAGCACATCGGGCGATGCTCGCAGTGGCACTATTTCGGCGGTCGATCATGATGCGGCAATCGCCAAACTGCAGAATAAAGGTATCTATATTACCGATATTCATGAAAGTACATCTAAAAACGAGAAGAATAAGCCGAATGTTGGTTTATTGGATGAGATCAGTGCGCTTCTACCGATTAAAAATTCACAAAAAATATTTTTCTTTAGGCAGTTTGCGTTAATGCTTCGCTCTGGGCTTTCGGTGACTGAAGGGCTCAATATATTAAGGGGAATACAGCGGGGAGGAATGCTTCGGATCATTGATGATATGAATGATCAAATTAGCGCAGGCAGATCTTTCTCCCAAGCGATGGAAAAGCATGAAGCTATATTTACGCCTTTAGCCTTGCATATGATTCGAAGCGCAGAAGCTAGTGGTGAATTAGAACCAGCGTTAGTACGTATCGCGAGTTTTATGGAGCGTCAGGCGGAGATTAAAAGCCAATTAATTTCCACCATGACCTACCCTGCGGTTGTGCTGTTTATGACGGTGGGTGTGTTTATCTTCTTGATGTCTACTGTCATACCTAAGTTTGCTGCTTTCTTTGCAAAAACGGGTCGCGTTCCGCCACCCGAGATGCTGCAGATGATGGGTATTTCTAATTTTATTCATCAATATTGGTGGCTGATTATCGTTTGCATCATTGCCATCTTAGTTTCCATTTTTATTACCTATAGGCAGCCCAAAGGGCGTTTGTTTCTAGACCTGATTCTTCTAAAAACACCGCTTATTGGCAAGATGATTTCGGCTAGCTCAATGTCACAGATTACTTGGGGGTTAACCAGTATGTTGCAAAGTGGCATATCTGTTGTGCAGTCGTTACAGATTATTAGCTCTTTGATTAATAACAAAATGATTGCACGGGATATATCTCAAGCAGCCGAGGATATTTTGCGTGGCGATGATATGGGGAAAAGCTTTCGTAAACCTTATATTGAAGGGCTTATTCAAGAGATGACGCTGGTGGGTGAACGTACCGGGAATATGGTGCAGGTGATGCAAGATGCTGGCAGTTTTTATGAGGAGCGGGTGCGTTCAATTACAAAAGCGTTGGCCGCTGCGATGGAGCCTATATCAATTCTGATGATCGGTGGGATTGTCGGATATGTCTACTATGGCTTCTTTAAATCAATGTTTGCTGTATCGGGTTAGGTGTTTTATGAATCGGATTTTTTTACTAATTACTTTGGTTGTTTGGAATACCGCGCATGCAGAGGAAGTTTTGGTGATGCGTGACCCTTTTAGTGAGCCACAAACACTTAAAAATACAGATGAGGCCGGTGGTCTTAACGGGGTGTTGAATACGTTTGGTCGTGGTTTTAGACGTATGCCTGATGATGTCAAAGTGCCGGTGCTGTTGTTTAAAGGGTATGTAGATAGGGGAAAAAGCCTCCCACCTATGGCATTGATCGAAGTTGCTGGGGATCGTGTTCACATGGTAACGGTAGGGGATGAGATTAATATTGATCCAACCAATCCTAGGCACGCAATAAGAATAACAAAAATTTCAAGGTTAAGTCTCACGATTGAGGCGGGTACTTTGGGGCAGATGAAGGTGCTTCGCTAATGGGTAATATCAAGATAATAATCAGTGCTGTATTACTTGCTTTCGCTCTTAATACTTCAGCTGCGGTTAAAATTTCTGAGATTGAGTTTTCTGAAACCCGCTTGGGTGATGTCGTTAGGGTGCTATCTGAATTATCACAGTCCAATATTATAGCGACCCCGAGTGCGATCAATAAAAGCATTACGATACACCTTAAGAACGTTTCAGAGGTTGATGCAATCAAATCCATCTGCCGCATTAGTGATCTCTGGTATCGTTATGATGAAGATACTCACACTTATCGAATCATGGGGCGAGAAGAGTACACGCGCGATTTAGTTGTACGAGAGAGTCAACGGATTGAGGTGTTTAGATTACGTAATGCAAATGTGCAAATTGTTGCTCAAGCGATTGAAGATCTTTATGGAGATCGTGTTGAGCTATCGCTAGGTATTGAAGCAGGGCAGTCTACATCGAGCCGAAGCGGCAGTCGCTCAAATAGTACATCCAGTCGTTCTTCAAGCCGTTCTTCAAACAACTCGTCACAGCGCTATGGCAGTAATGGCAATGCAGATACCTCTGAATTTTCAGTAGCGCAGATAGAGCAGCTGACACGGGTAAACAGCAGTAACAGTGTTATGCCTTTAGATCCTAATAAAATACAAGCGGTCACCTTACAACCCCAGCCTATCTATATAACAGTGAATAACGAGCATAATATGATCATCGCCCGAACAGACGATGATAAAGTGCTGGCCTCCATTTCTAGTTTGGTTAAGCAGATGGATATCCCTGTTCCACAAGTGATGCTGGAAATGAAGATTCTTAGTATCTCGTTGGGTGAAGATTTTAACTCTATTTTTAATTTTGAATTGGCCCCTTTTGGTAGTAATGATTCACTAACACCAACCTCATTTGGTAATAATGGCCTCTTAAATTCAGGCTCATTCCTTTACGAATATCTGAATGATCGTTTACGCGCTAACATTGAGTTTCTTGAAGAAAATAAGCGTTTAAAAGTATTGTCCAATCCGATGGTATTGGCGTCTAACCATCGCGAGGCTGACCTCTTTATTGGTGAAGAGAGCCTTATGACGCGTGGTTTTACGTTTAACCCAGCGACCATCGATAGCGGTGTTGTTATTTCCCCTGCTTATATTGAGACGCAAACGGAGCTCAGAGAGATTGGTATCTCGTTAAAGATTACACCACGTATCAACTCTGATGGTTCTGTCCTGTTGGATTTAGAACAAGAGAGCTCAACCTTGAACCCCGGTGGCGGGACTGTTCCTGTGACCGATGGAACAGGTAATGTCGTTAACCTTTCGATAGATACAATTAATACGTCTCGCTTAAGAGGCGTAGTGGCGGCTCAAAATGGATTAACCGTTGCCGTAGGTGGTTTAATCCGCTCTACGGTTTCAAACAATGAGCGAAAAGTTCCACTTTTGGGTGATGTTCCTGTTTTAGGTGC
Organism: Neptuniibacter marinus; assembly: GCF_965223595.1. Lineage (NCBI taxonomy): Bacteria > Pseudomonadati > Pseudomonadota > Gammaproteobacteria > Oceanospirillales > Oceanospirillaceae > Neptuniibacter > Neptuniibacter marinus. Next base: position 1,286,947 of record NZ_OZ245004.1, read on the forward strand.
CGCTTTTCGCAGTACGATTGAAGAGGAAGAAGAAACTGAAATGGTGTTGTTAATTACACCACGTATTTTGAATACACCGTCTAGCAGCCAAGAGTTAGAAAGAAGTAATAACCGTTTTTATCAGCAGTATAATCAGGGATTTCCTGATTTAGAAAAACCAGAACCGCGTTTTTTTAAGGAAGAAAATAAAGCCTGGAATAGCCGAGCTCAACAACCGGAAGTTAAGCCTGTTCAGCCACTACCGTCAAAGTCATCGAAAGGTACAAGTGCAACACAGGAGTGGTGGGATGCTGCGGATGAAGTTATGTTTGATGCGGGTTAATAACTGCTTTTAAAGAGAGGTGAGTGGCAGGATACCACTCGCCTTTTTTAAATATTCTTATGCCGCGTTGCGTTTTGTATGCCCACCAGTCATATGTTGCACTTCGCTACCCGTTAGCCCATCGCCTGCTAACGTGTAAGCTTTACCAAACCCTTTAACGTATCGGCCGCCTGTAGGGGTTAATTTAAACAGCTTAAAGTCTGATAATTGGCTGAGCTTATTGATTCGATCCCCATGACGTTCCGCTAAGGTATTGATGCCTAAGCTCCACTCTGGGCTGTCATAAGATAGAAATTCAGCTTTTATAGAGTAATTAACACGCTTACGTGCAAACAACTCTTTGGCGCTGTCTTCATCCTGAATAATCATAACGGCAGCAACTGAATTTTCTTGCAGATTGGTCGCATGTACGGCCATTTCACTCAGTAACACGTATAAACAATCATCGCCAATTGCGAAGGGGGAATATGAGGCATAAGGCTCGCCATTTTTTCCTGCAGTCGCTAACTGTAAGCTTTGGCGGCTATTGATAAATGTTAAGACTTCTTCCTGTACACGAATTTGTAGTGAATCATTGCTCATGGGAATTCCTATTCTTTTCTTAAGCTTAACTGCTGTTTGATTTGTTTAAAACGGGCTACTTGATCGGCGATTAATGTACCGTCCTCTGTTCGTCCTAAAAATACTTTAAAAATGTTGCTATCGTCTTTATCTTGGAAATTGAAGGCGTAACTTTCCTGACCTCGATGAGGTTTATCTTGAAAGTTAATATGATGAATGAGGTTTAAATTGATATGTCCATGAAAACCAGGAACCGGACCTGTTAGGTTGTAGTAACCATGGCCAATTTCACCTTTTGGAAAGGCCCCTTTAAACTCAAATACGGACCCACCATGTAAAATAATCGTAGTGGTATTGCCCCAAGTTGCTAACTCCTTCAGTAGTGCTTCAGCTTGATCACCAGTAAGTTGCGTATTTAGGGGTTGAGTATCTTCTTTATTCATTACTTTTTATGCTCTAAGTGGAAAATTAGCAGGGTGATTTGAAGGGGGAATCACCCTGCTAATTTAGGTGCTTTTATTTAGAACTTATACGTGGCGGCTAAAGATACTTCGCGACCCGCTTCATAAATTTCAGCCCATGCACGGCGGTAATATTCATCTGTTGCATTATTAACCGTGAGGTTGATGGTCAAATCTTTGAGAGCTGCTGGCTGCCAAGCTGCATATAGGTCGGTTATAGTGTAGTCATCATAGACATCACCTGTGGATAAGTCTTGCTCTTCCGCATGTAGCACACGTACCCCAGCTTTTAACTGGTTATTTAGGAAGCTAGAGCTTAGATCTGCAGACCAAGTATTAGCGGGAATATTGTTGAGTGGATCACCTGTCGCAAGGTCTTTACCACGTGTTTGGCCATAACCTAGTGCTAAATTAATATCGTTCTGGCTATACAAGGCGTTAATCTCAAACCCGTGCAGTTTTGCTTTATCAACGTTTTCCCAATAAGTGTTACCGGGGAATGGATTCATCGATACGGTCTGCTCAATAAAGTCATCTACACGGTTTTCAAAAATAGATGTTTTCAATGTCCATGCATTATTGATCTTTAATTTGGCCATTAACTCTGTATTAGCGGCTTTTTCTGCTTTTAAATCAGAATTGGGTAAAAAGGTGTTACACATGCCTGGCCCCATACAGAAGTGGGTGCCTGTACTGTAAAGCTCCTCAGCTGTTGGTGCTCGGAAGGCTCTGTCGTGTCTAAGGGTCAGTTCTAAGCTATCGGTTGTTTGCCAGATCAGTGCTGCGGAAGGGGATAGTTCATTATCCGAGCGGCTTTCACCTATGTTTTTTGCTTCTGTAGAGAAATAGTCATAGCGTGCACCTAGCTCCACTGTCCATTTATCTGATAGTGGAATAACCCCTTGGGCAAAAGCACCCCAGACATCAATGTCTGCATCAGGAGGGATTGGACGATCAGCACCACTACGTTCAGCAGAAAAATTACTATGTGATCCATCAATTCCATAAAGCAGTGTGAAATTATCAAACTGTGATAGGTTATTAAGGTTTAGACCGTATGTGTCTTTTTCGGTGTTATCAATCCGACCATCACTTACCCGTGATTCATCCACATCGACACTATTCCAGTAAGCCATTACCTGTGCATTGAGTAGTGGTGATTCTGTATTGATTCTATAGTCTGCAGATAGGCTATTATTAACTTGATCTTTGTCTATCAGGAAAACACTGCTGCCATTGACATGGGATGCTCCATTAGAAGGAACCCCGCCTTCAACCGTTGCATGGCGCGCATTAAAAGCGATGGATTGGTCTTCGTTAATTTGCCATTCAACCTTAGCTAAAGCGCCTTGATCTTCTGAAGCCGAGTCTTCTAACGGCTGGCCGTTACCCATTTCTATGTTATTAGAATCACGACCATAACCACTAATTAGCCAGTCGACAGAATCGGTACGACCAGCGACAACAGCTGTTGTCGTCAATTGATCATTGTTAAAGTTAAAGCTACTTTTTACTAAACCGCCGACATCATCATCGCTCTCTAAAATATCAGCGGCATCAATAGTAGTTTGTGCGACTACACCGCCTAAAGCGCCTGACCCCCAAAGAGTACTAGCAGGTCCTTTAACGACCTCAACTGACTTCAGTATTATTGGATCTAAAAAGTAGCTTGCACGGTGCCCAGATTCAAAATCTTGTCGTACACCATCAACGGTTTGTAGCACACGATTGTCGCCTAAACCTCGGATATTAATGGTTTGGAAGCCAGGGCGAGAGCCCCCGTCAATTAATATATTAGGTTCATTCGCTAGGACTTCAGCGATCGACTGCGGTTGAATGTTATCGATTGTTTCCTTATCAACAACAGTGATAGGGCGTGAAACTTCATCAGATTTCTGTTCCATTCGGGTTGCGTTCACAACCACTTCACCGACATTAAAGACTGGGCTGTTATCAACAGCATCGGCCATTGCTGGAGCTGAAATAATACTACTGATGAGCACCGCTAAAGGTTTAGGTTTCATGAATTCCCCTATTACGTCAATGAGAATTGAGTTTTCTAGCTTGCTGCATATAGCGTTATCAGCAATGGCTAGCTCGTTAAATTTAGAGTTTTTTCTATCTCTCTAGGTCCTGATTGAGGGGATGCTACTATTTAATAAACACAATGTAAATGATAATGACTTGTATTTGCATTAGGTTTTATCCTGTTTTATTATGGCGGTCATTATTAGTCTTAAAGAATCATCGGGCGCTTTTTGCGCAAAGGTTATAGGGTTAGGTAACGGGTATTTATGACTCAGTTGGTTAAGAGAAAATGGGGTTTACTTGGCTGGCGAGTGCTGTTCATTAGTGCACTTATTTTGCTGCAAGAATGGGCTTTCGCTGCGTTGGAAAAACCGAGCTTTATGGATGAGGCCTCGGGGAAAGGTAGTCAGCTATCGCTCGCGATCTCGTTTAGTCGGCCACAGCCTGAACCTACTCAGGGGAAAATAGTTAACTCTTTGCCTGCTCAAGAGGCATTAAGGCATACAGAGCCTAAGCCTGAGACAACAGCGGATAGACCTGTACCTAAAGAAGAGGTCACTAAGGTGCCTGTAGTCGCAAATAAAGTAACAAAGAAAACAAGTAAACCGGCTATTACACAGCCAGTATCGAAAGAGGTTTTAAAGCCATCCCCCGTTCTCAAAAATAAGAGTGAAGCGCTAGCCAGTACATCAGTGGCTAAGGTGGAACCGAGTATTAAGCAGGTAAATCCTGATGCTAAAACAGTTGAGCCATCATCGGTACAGACTAATTCAGATACTCAATCCCTCACAGACCTAGAGGCTAATCCTCCCCATCGGAGCACAAGTGATCAGATGGAAGTGAGCGAGCAAATTATTACTAAGCCTGTTTTTGCGGCACAGCCTAAGCCGCCTCGTTATCCGGTGGTTGCTCGTAAACGAGGTCAGGAGGGTACTGTTTGGTTAGATATTTGGTTGGATGAAAAAGGTAACAAATCAAAGTTGGAAGTCACTCAGAGCTCAGGTTTGGCCCTGTTAGATAAATCAGCTTTAAAAGCTGTCTCCGAGTGGAAATTCAAACCTTATGAAAGGAACGGTATCCGTATCGCTTCGCGTGTCAGGATTCCGGTTGTTTTTTCACTTAATTGATCGTTGTTATAGGTTTTTAATATTATAAATTATGAATATCTTTGTTTTAACGCAACAGTATTTAGGGCCGCTAGGAATCCCATTATTAATCTGCTCTGTTCTTACCCTTTTGATATTGCTTGAGCGTATAACTGTGCTTTGTTATCACAGTATTCAGCGGAGCCTTCCTAGCGCTGGGATGGCGCTACTTAATCAACATGCAGATCAATCACGGGTTATGAGAACGGATATTGCGGCAATATGGCTGCATAACAGACAGCGAAAACTGAGTCATGGTATTCGTATGCTCCAAATTATAGCGTTAATTGCACCTTTGTTAGGGCTACTCGGGACTGTGATTGGTCTGATTCAAGTGTTTGATAATTTAGGTGATCACCAAGGACCGATTAACCCATCTATGATGGCCGAAGGGCTAGGAATCGCAATGAAAACAACCGCCGCTGGTTTGATTGTTGCTGTTCCCGCGGTTATTGGGGCGCATGGCTTTCAGCTTTGGGTGGATAAATTGATAGCAATGACAGAGCAAGTACTTAATGTAGGTAATCTTCGGATCGAAGGTGTTTGCACTGAGGCGCTAAAATGATTCGTGCACAGCAGAAAAGCCAAATAAATAGCAGTTTAGAACTTACCCCATTGATAGATATTATTTTCATAGTGGTGGTTTTTTTACTGTTAACTGCAAATACGCGTTTGCTCTCATTGCCGGTTGATATTCCTGATAGCGACAGTGAAATAGCCCTCCATGAAGAGTCTGAAAAACCGCTCACAATAAGTTTGTTGGATAAATCTCCAATCTATGCAATTGGAGAAGATCGCTTTTATGAATGGGCTGAGTTTAAACAGGCGCTGTTGGTAAATATTGCAGATCAAAAAGATCGGGCACTTTCAATTGCTGCTGCCCGTGATTCAGACGTCGAACCTTTGTTAAAACTTTTAGCCCTCCTCAATGAGCAGCAAATAACTAACACTCAAATTTTAATGGAAGACGCACAGCCATGATCTCTTTGCCGTTTCGATTATTTACACAAAAAAAGAATAGGTTTTCAGTCGTGAACTGGATGAAACTTATCCTATTAATTGCGTTACCTGTTTCAGTTTATGCAGCGGATGAACAGCGTTTAATTAGTACTGATGCGGGTGTTACTGAACTGATTTTTGCTCTTGGCTTTGAAGATGATTTGATTGCCGTAGATGTGACGAGCAAGCTGCCAGAGGGGTATCCTAAACTCCCTAATATTGGTTATCACCGCACCTTGTCTGCTGAAGGTTTAATGAGCTTAAATCCATCGGTAGTGATAGGGAGTGAACATATAGGTCCTTCATCCGTTGTGACGGCACTAAAGCAAGCCGATGTTCAATTTGTACAGTTAAGCAGTGCAAAAAATAGTGAACAACTTCGTGACAATATACGTTCGCTATCTATGGCTTTAGAGCAGAAGGAAAAGGGGCAAGCCTTGCTTGAATCTGTTGACCAAAAACTAGCGACACTTGATAAGGTGAACTTATCGGGGGAGCGCGTAGCGTTTTTATTATCTATGGATGATAGTAAATTACGTTTAGCAGGAGAGGGGACAACGGGCCATTCCTTTATCGAATTGATGAAAGCTAGCAATGTTGCTGACTTTAAAAACTACCGAAATATATCGGCTGAATCACTGTTTGAAATGAAGCCCTCTGTGATTATCGTTGCAGGTAGTGATGTAGAGAATGCAGTGCAAAGCTTGCTTGCGGCTAATCCTGTACTCGCTCATACACCCGCGGTAAAAAATAAACGTATTGTGGCCGTGAATGGCTCCGCATTAGTTGCTGGTTTGAGTGTATCGGCTATTAATGAAGCGATTCGTTTAACTCAGCAGTTATCTAATCCCCACACTCTTGCTCGTCAGGAAAATAATTGATGCAAAGGTCCGTTTCAATATGCGCCTTAGCATTAGCGAGTCTTTTGATTGCCTGTGCTCTGTTATCACTTGTGTTAGGGGCCATGAATCTTCCGGTATACGATAGTTTATTGATTGTTGTAGATGACCTTTTTGGTGCTAATTTCAGTCAACTAGAAGGTTATCAGCAGGTCGTTGTTTTAGAACTTCGTTTACCTCGTTTGTTATTAGCTATTTTTGTCGGGGCCATATTGGCCCAATGCGGTGCGGTTGCTCAGGGCTTATTTCGTAATCCGTTGGCAGATCCCGGTATTATTGGCGTTTCATCGGGTGCAGCGGTGGGTGCTATTTTAGCTATTGTTGTGTTTCCAGCTGTTTGGGGAAGTTGGACAATCCCTACGATGGCCTTTGTTGGTGGTTTGCTCACTACTTTGCTGGTCTATGGTTTAGCGCAATCAAAAAATGGGACCTCAGTCTTAGTCTTACTGCTTGCCGGTGTCGCTATCTCAGCTTTCGCCGGTGCAGCCATTGGCTTCTTAAGTTATTTTGCTGATGATGCCAGTTTACGTGAACTGAATGTGTGGCAGATGGGCTCATTAACCGGTGCGAGTGATGCTAACTTATGGCTAGCTTTTACAACAATGCTGCTATTAATGATCGCCTTTCAGCGTCGGGCCCAAGCTTTAAATGCGTTACTTTTAGGTGAACCCGAGGCGCGCCATTTAGGGATAGATGTTGAACAGCTTAAATTACAAATGATTATTCTTACCGCGATTGGTGTAGGTGTCGCCGTTTCTTGTTCAGGCATTATCGGTTTTGTTGGCTTAGTGGTACCTCATTTGGTTCGTTTAGCCACAGGGCCGAACCATCATTTTCTACTGCCTTTATCTGCTTTGCTAGGTGCTGTTCTGCTGATGGGTTCCGATCTGTTAGCGCGTCTTGTTGTGCAGCCAGCGGAACTTCCCGTAGGTTTAGTTACGGTGCTATTGGGCGCCCCGTTCTTTCTGATTTTGTTAATCCAACAGCGTAAAAACTGGAGTTGATCATGTTGCAGCTTAATAATGTCAGCTTTAAACCACAGGGAAAGCTGCTATTAGATCAAGTCTCTGTCTCGGTAAAGGCAGGGGAGGTCTACGGCCTGTTGGGGCCGAATGGGGCCGGTAAAACAACTTTATTAAAAGCAATTAGTGGTGATATTAAAGCCAGTGGTTCTATCAAATTCTATGGTAAAGAGCTAACACAGTGGAATCGCCGTGAATTGGCTAAGCATCTGGCAGTACTTCCCCAAGCGAGCCAATTGACCTTTCCTTTCAGCGCCAGAGAAGTAGTTGCTTTAGGTTTAACTCCATTATCGCTGTCTAAAGCTCAAGCCAATAAGTTGATCGATGAAAAAATGTCGGCGACTGATTGCTGTAGTTTTGCGGATCGCTCATATCCTTCGTTGTCAGGGGGAGAAAGGCAGCGAGTTCAACTCGCGCGGGTTTTATTGCAGCTCAGTCAAGCGAGTCACTCACCTTTACTACTTCTTGATGAGCCGACGTCGGCACAAGACTTAGGACAGCAACACCATCTTTTAACGTTGACTCAACAGCTAGCAAAAAAAGAGGGGTTTGGTGTTATTGCCATTCTGCATGACCTTAACCAAGTGCTTCGTTATTGTGATACCTGTTGTTTGTTAGATCAGGGGCAGGTGAGTGCTGTAAACAGTCCTGATAAGGTGCTATCTGATGAGCGGATAAAAGAGCACTGGCAGTATCAGCCACAACGAGTGATCTTAAATAATGGACAGACCGCTTTAATCTGATCGTTGCAAAAGTCTTTGGATCAAGGGGGTATTTTAAGACCGACTCACCACATTTAAAGCCGTGGAGAGTCCAGCCTCTATAATCTCGTGAGCTTGTGCCTCGCTTTTTACTAAAATCGAGCCACTAAAGGCAAGTGCATTAAGTGAAACACCGGAAAAATTTTCACCTGTTCTAGGTACCATCAACATCCAATGGTGGCTTAAGAGAAGATTATAAGCGCTGGCTATCTTCTCTCCGTCTTTTTCGATCCCTAAGGTCATTCGCAGCCGATTATAAAAGTTTTGTAATTGAGCAGCACCATCACCATTCTGTATTTTCTCTTCTGTAAAAATATCTTTAGGTAAGGCCAGTGCTGCATGGCGAAAGGGTAAGCTATCTAGCTCCCTAGGTACTTCGTCATGTAGTTTTGACAGTTGTGGATTAAAAGCGATTAATTGTTCCACTGTTTCTGGCACTTTTATCAGCTGTAGGTGCTTATGGGTTTGACTGGCCCCAGCCGTTTTACCACTATTGTAAAAAGCTAATGCCGGCGCGGCGCATAGGCACCGGTGTAAGGCATAAAAATCGTTTTTATTAAGGGCTGTATTCTGTTCTTCAAAGGCTTGAGTTACTAAGAGCAGATGTTCATCGACTACATTATATTTATTCAATAAACATTTATGTTTATCACCGATGTTGGTGACAAATAAAGCTTTTTCATGAGGTAGGAATGGGTCGGGTTTACTTTGATTGAGCTTAGCTAGGGAACTATCGGGTGTTGGTTTGTTCTGGAGATTCTCAAGTATACGGACATGAAAATTAAGATCTCCTTCTTGGACACTAAGCATAGATGTTTTGAAACTGTTTAATGCGCCAGCTTTAGTGGCACTTTTTGCAACTTCCGCAGCATCTTTCCACAATGTAAAAACCATCGGGTGTTCTCCCTCAGAGTACTTTATACTGATTATATAAGTGGTTATTAAGCTTGTGGGTTTGCCGTTATAGGCTGTTCTTTAGTCATGCGTTAGTTGTATTCTAGCGCCAGTTAAAAATCATAATTATTCCAATATGAAAAGCGTCACAGCTTCATTAAAAGCAAAAATGCTACTGCTTTCAATACTGCCACTAATTATAGTGACGGTAGCTATCACTATGATTAGCTTAAATCAGGCGCATATTCTCTCAGAACAAGAGATTGAAACCTTCGAAGAAAATTTACTCAACTCTAAACATCAAGAGCTACAGCATTATGTCGCCTTAGCGATGAACGCGATAGAGGAAGTTGTTAATGAATCTGAGCCTGGGGATGAAAATGCAGAAAAGCGTATAAAGGATATGCTGAACACTCTCACTTTTGGTGATGATGGCTATTTCTTTTTATATGACATGCAGGGCATTAATTTAGTTCATCCTACCCAGCCGGAGTTGGTTGGGCAGGATCTAATCGAGCTGCAAGATAGTAATGGTAAATATGTAATACGCGATTTGATTAGGATTGCTGATGAGGGGGGCGGATTTTATCGTTACCTCTGGCGAAAACCTTCAGCAGGGCATCAGGAAAAGAAATTGAGTTTCGTGGTTAAAATACCGAAATTTAATTGGATGATGGGAACCGGTTTATATATTGATGATATTGCAGAAGAAGTTGCCCATACGCGTTTAAAAGTAACCCGTAATATCAGAAATACATTTTTTACCGTGGTCGTTATTCTAGCGGGTACAATTATTATTATTGCGCTCATTGGTATTGCGATCAATATGCATTCCTCCCAATTAGCGGATGTGCGATTACGTGAGTTAGCCCATCGCTATGTTCAATTTCAGGTGAGTCAGCGGCGTAATTTTGCACGTGAACTGCATGATGGCATTAATCAGCTAATGGTATCGGTAAAATTCAGATTGGAACTTGCCAGAGATAAATCGCTGAAAGGGGATGAAAGCGCGGTTGATGACATCACTAAAGGCTGTGATGTTTTAAATATGGCGATTCAAGAGGTGCGACGTATCTCCCATGACCTTCGACCTATACAGCTTGATGATCTAGGGCTTGAGTCCGCACTACACAGTATGGCCAATGACTTTTCTGAGCGCACGAACATCCGAATGAATGCCAGAATAGAGTTACCAGAACAGCGTCTACCTGATGATATTGAGATTACGCTGTATAGAATTGCCCAAGAAACCCTGACAAATATTGAAAAGCATGCACAAGCTCAGAATGTAGGTTTAAAAATTTGGTTTCGTGAAGGCTATATCTGGTTAGAGGTATCAGATGATGGACGAGGCTTTATCCCCGAGAAGACAGAGACAGGAATCGGTCTTCTAAATATGCGTGAGCGTACAGAATTGCTCAGTGGACGTTTTAGTATTAAGAGTCGTTTGGGTGTAGGTACACGTATTAAAGTGGGTTTCGCAATTTTTTAGGAGATACAAACGCTAATGCCGAATGACAATAAAATCCGAGTATTATTGGTCGATGATCACCCTCTTGTACTAGATGGAATTAGTGCGCGCTTAGAAGGTGAACCCTCCCTTGAAATTATCGGCATGGCTAATGATGGAAAGCAAGCCTTAGCGTTGGCATCAACCCTTCATCCAGATGTTGTTCTTATGGATATCTCTATGCCCGTGATGAATGGTTTTGAAGCATCGGAGCGATTCCATGCGGAACAGCCGGATGTGAAAGTACTAATTTTAAGTATGCATGATGATAGAGAATATATTGTTAAGCTGATTAAATGTGGTGCGGCTGGCTATGTTTTAAAAGACGTTTCATCTAACGAGCTAATTTCAGCGATTGAAACGGTTTACGGCGGTGGAACATACTTTAGTTCAGGAGCATCACAAAGCTTATTTAGCCAGTTTGATCAGGAGGGTGGGCATGCAAATACTCAACAGGAAGAGCTTACCGGCCGTGAAAAAGATGTCTTGAAACTAGTTGCTGAAGGCAATAGTAATAAAGAGATCGCTAGAGAGCTCGATATTTCTGTACGTACAGTTGAGACCCATAGACAAAATATCAAACAAAAATTAGATATACACACAGCAGCAGGGCTCACCCGTTACGCGATAGAACATAAGCTGGTGGATTGAGCGTTAGGCTGTAAAAGGATTAAAACGCTCTCGCGCTAATACTTCCCCATTTTTAAGACAGAATCAATAACGTCAGAATATCTAAAAAATTATTCAGCATATTTTGACGTTATTTTATAAGTTGAGCATCCCATCACTCTACTCAACCTTAGCCTACGCGAAATTTCGCGATCATCGCTTTCAGCTCGTTGGAAAGGGAGTTTAGTTCAGTACTCGATTGAGAGATCTTTTCCGCCCCATTACTAGAGATATTAGACGCATCATGTAGGTTAATCAGTGACCGGTTGATCTCTTCAGACACACTGGTTTGTTCGGTTGATGCGCTAGATATAAGAGCATTCATATCCGTTATGCTGATAACTGCTTTTGAGATCTCTTCGAGTGAAGAGCCTGCTTCAGTCGCTTTAGAACCGGCGGTCTCCGCTTTTTTCTGTCCTTCACTCATTGCAGTTACGGCATCGGTAGTGCCCGACTGTAAACGCTCAATAGCTACTTGTATCTCTTGGGTGGAGACCTGCGTGCGTTGTGCCAATGTACGTACTTCGTCCGCTACGACAGCAAATCCACGTCCTTGATCGCCTGCCCGGGCGGCTTCAATAGCAGCGTTAAGTGCTAGTAAGTTTGTCTGCTCGGCAATGCTCTTGATCACATCCACAATTGAGCCAATATTTTCACTATCAGACTCAAGCGTTTTTATTTTACTGGATACACTTTTAACATCAGTGACAAGTGCGTTTGTGGCCACGACCGCTTGATTTACAATGGTCGTGCCTTGATGTGCTTTCTCTCTTGTATTGCGAGCATCACTATCCGCTTGCTCCGCATTGTGTGATATCTCTTGTGATGAGGAGACCATTTGATTCATGGCTGCTGCCACTTGTTCTATCTCTGCACGTTGCGTGTTAATACTGGATTTTGTTTCAACGCTAACATCGGTCATATCCTTAGCCGCGCTGGCCAGTCGGTTAGTCGCCGAGGTGATTTGACTAACAATATCACGCATTTGCGCGATCATTGCGTTAAAGCTTTTACTTATTGTTCCTAATTCGTTTTTACCTTCTGTTTGCAGTGTGAGAGTTAAATCAGAAGATTCAGAAATACGTTCAATAGTTTCCTGCATATGTAGCAGTGGATTAATCATGGAGCGATAGTTATAAGCTGAAATAGCGATCAGTAAAACCATGATCAGTATTGATAGTGTAGAGAGCAGAAAAATACTTTCCTTATAAACCTGTTGAATGGCCTCATATTCTTGTTTAGCAACGCGCAGCTGTAAATTTATTAACTCAGTAATTTTTTCGCTAATAGGGTCTATTTGGGTATAGAGGGGGCCATCCAGTGCATCAAGCTGGCCTTTAGGAGGCCCAGATATAGTGGCTAGGATCTGTAGTGTATTATCAATAGCTGCATCAGCGGACACAAAAAGGTTTTGAGCCTCATCAGCTAAAGCTTTCTCTTCTGGTGTGAGGTTTGTTGCTAGATATTTTTTCCACTTAAGGCTGATCTCTTGCTTAGAGCTTTCTATATCGGCTACGGTTTCGTCTAAAGTATAAATGCCGGCATTTGCTTCATTGATCGCATCAATAACGAGCACCGCATAATCGTCGGCGATTATTTTTAAGTCTTCAAGGGGAACAACCCTGTCATGATAAATCCGTTTCGCGCCGCCTTCCGTCAATTGTAGTTCTTGAAGTGCAAACAAAGTAATACAAATCAAGCCAATAATAGGTAGAACGACCATTACCGTCAGTTTTGTCTTTATGGAAACATCTCTAAGCATAGCTATTATCTCTTTTTGGGATCGGCGCTGTTCAATTCTTTTTGGGAAAATGGGTTACTGAACCTGTACTAAATGAGCTTCAGCAGGGGAGGTGATAAATTGAACAGCTTCCTCGCGAATGCTTTCGGTTATTCTCAACATCTACACCTTAGGCCTAGATTGTATGAGGTAATATACCGATAGGTTCCCCACCAAATTCACAGTTCTAAAGCAGATTATATAGCAGCTCACAACTTAGAGTTCACTGATAAATAGTATCTAATTTTGCCACTATGGAATGATTAACAGTTGATAAACACTTAGTAAACATAGACCAAAGACATTTTCTGTAAATGATCGATTGGGTTAGTGGTTCCAAAAGAACGGAACCAAGAACTTAAGATTAAAGATGCTCCTTACAGTGTGAACAGCGGCAGCAGAGTAAGGTGTTTTAGGCTAATAGCAGTGACCCAACCCTTTAATCGTTGTATTTAAGTATCAAAGTGGTAAATCGAGTGAAAAAAAATCTTGAACTGATTAAACAGAGTCGTATACTACGCACCACTTATTTAGGACTATAGCTCAGTTGGTTAGAGCGCTACCTTGACATGGTAGAGGTCAGCAGTTCGAATCTGCTTAGTCCTACCAGATTTAAAAGAGCCTCGCGAATGCGGGGCTTTTTGCTCCTTGGACTATGCAGATGAGAACTGCGCAGTTCGAGCCGAGCGCAGCGAGACCACATCGGAGCTTGCGACGATAGCCCGAAGGGGAATAATCTGCTTAGTCCTACCAGATTTAAAAGAGCCTCTGTAGCGCGGCGCTTTTTTTGGCAATGCTTTGTGTTTTTATTGGCACGCGCTAACTCTGCATTTTCTATATTAAAATAGACCTTGCTGACCTCGTGGTATTGGAGACTTATCCCAGTTCCCATATATCAACTCTACACAATCACTTGCTTTCGCTGAACCTCCTACGGTGTACTTATAATCGACTTCTATTACGTGCAGATCTTTGAATATATTTCGAATGTCTGGGTGGTCATTGATACTGATTATGATGTGGCCTTGGATTGTTTTAGCTAGATGCGCCATTTGTTCGTACTCTTCGAATCCGAAGGGGACACCATAACCTTCAGTTTGCCAGTAGGGTGGATCGCAGTAGAACAGAGTATCAGGCCGGTCGTATTTTTCTATGATTCGTTTCCAGTCTAGGTGTTCTATTGTCGCGTTAGATAATCGGTAATGTGCATCGACTAAGTCTTGTTCTAACGTGAAAATATTGAACCTAGGACGACTGGTGGCGCTAGTACCGAAGCATTGGCCTTCCACCTTACCTCCAAATGCAAGTTTTTGTAGATAGAGGAATCTTGCTGCACGTTGGATATCAGTTAGCGTTTCGGGTGGTGTGGATTGCATCCATTCCCAGTTTTGGCGGCTACTGAGTACCCACTTAAACTGTTTATATAGCTCTTCGAGATGATGCTTCACGACGCGATAGAGGTTCACTAAGTCACTGTTTACATCATTAAGGACTTCAACTTGCGAAGGTTCCTTGAGAAAGAAAAGAGCCGCAGCTCCGCTGAACGGCTCTGCATAGCAGGTGTGTTCAGGGAACAGCGGGAGTAAATGATCAGCTAGCTTTCGTTTGCCTCCGATCCAAGGAATCAGCGGTTTGGCCATGAGTTTTTTCTCCATCTATGTAGGGACTCATGGTCCTCTGATTTATAGCCCCGCAACGGGAGCATTTTATTTCTAATTGTTGAAAAATTGCTTTAGCCAGCAGTTTATTACACTGTTTACAGCGTATGTTTTGCATGTGAACCTACCTGTTTTCTGGTAGGCTTTCTGCGCCATGTCGACATGGTGAGAAAGCCCTGGGCTGGTTCACGTAGATTGATTACGTGTTCTGGCGGCTCTGTTGAACTAGTACTTCTTCAGAGTCGCTTTCTCCTACTTTTTTCTGTTTTTTTCTTAAGTAAAACTTACACAGCTAACGTTACTGATAGTGCATGAGGTAATAGACAGCGCTTGGATAATTAGCCCGCCGAACTCGTTATCGTCTAACACAAATGCATAGTTACCATCAGCAGTTATAGATTGGTTGGTACCACCGCCGAGCCGAATTCTTAATTCACCAGAAATATTTGAAACAGCGAGTCGTACAACGAACGCCTTGCCCGGCGTAATTTCAGTAATATTTAGCGCTAAAGAGGAGTTATTACCCCCATTTGCTGTATATGTTCCGTTTCCATTATCAGTCCAAGAAGATCCTACTTGAGTCCAATTATCGTTAAATAACTCTGTACCAAAACCTTTAGCGGCTGCTGATTTAACGATCTCTTTAGCCATGTGTATAGCACCTTCGGAATACTTCTGGGCTATAAGATCGTGACCAAGGATAGTAGGATGGCCTGTGTCAAATCCAAGCTCTCCAAAGTATACGCTTGAACCTTCAGCACCAGATGGTGTCCAGTTCTCACCATCTCTCCTCGACCCATCGTGTAGATATGCTCCATTCTCTATCCACTCGCTTTCGGTTTCTCCAAAGACAGCTTTAAATCCTTCCTTATAATCATCTAGCCAAGTTTCGTTTTCATTCCTCTGCGGAGCGCGCGCACCAATCGGAAACATGATCATGCAATTTGGTTGTAGTTGTCGTAACCGACGGAATGCCAACTCAGCTCCATCTTTGCGAAATCCATCATTGCCAGGCCCGTCATCATTAACAGTTGACGGTATAATGAATAAATCCCTCTCTACTGTACCTGAGTCAATATCGACCAATGCTTCTGCATGCTCTGAGTACACACCGCCGCTAATTCTATCCGCGTAGCTAGATCTATTAGCCTGCCTATCCGAAAATCTGTTGCCACGTAAGCCATGATTTCGCACTTGCAAGCATCCTAGGTACTCGCCAAGCTTTCGGCACGTGCCGTTGATAGCGTTCTGATCATTCTGGTTAGTGCCATCGCCTGATGTGTTGTCGTATGCATCTGCGTTCTGACCAAATACATAGCTGTCACCGAACATAGTTACCATAGGTAACTCAGGATCTTCGTATGCTAATGGTATAGAAGATCCTGTATCAAAGTTGTATCCGTTGATTGAGAGTGTTTGGTCACATCCAATAACCTCGACTATTCTAGTGCCAACGCTGCCGAAATCGAATTGATACCAATGATCCTGATCGCTGCTGCCTTGGTAGACTTCTTTCCACGTTACCCCGTTATCTTCAGACCAGCGCATCGCGAACGAGCCAGGGCTCAACCCTGCACCTTTGAACTCAAATATCTGTCCTTCGAAAATGAACATGTTAGACATGCCATTCGCAAAGTTAATGCTAGGATCAAGGCTGACCGGGTCTTGTGGCTCAGTAATGATCCATCTGCCGCGTATCGGACAAGAGTATCCAAACGGGACGTCTCTTTCATCAATCTCACCGCCTCCAGCTAACGCCGTTCCGTTGATAGTGCTGTCTCCGTCATAGATAGTGACAGTAATATCGCTTGTACCATCAACTACAGTGGCTCTAGCTCCTGGAGAGTTTCGATTGAGTATTTTTATTGCAGATTCTGTAAATCTACTTACATCTAGAGGCTCTTCTCCCAATGAATCCGAATTCAGAAGGCAATGACCAGCCGCCATATCTGGCAGCTTAATTACGCCAACTTCGTGACCTATGCTCATGACAAAATTACCGCTATTTTTGTTGATTTTTCCCCGTGTGGGCATCGTGCGCGAATTTCTCCGGTCCATCCGCTAAATTGGGCGCGTTCCAATGGGGCGTATATAATGCCGATGTCATCTTCTGCAGCTATACGTGCTGCATCGGTACGTTCATCGATGATTACTTCTGCAGAGTTAGATTCACGGACTTGTATTGTCGCGGTGCTGTGCTCTGCACTGTCAGCTATAACTTTATAGTTGTCGTCAAGTTCGATTTCGATTGTTTTAGACATGATTAGCTCCACGTTATCGCGGCAATCTCTGCTTCAGTGGATGCGCTAGCTATAGCGCGCATGAGCTGCTGCTTTTGTGCGAATTTTGTTTGATAGTCGACGCCTACAGCTGCTGTGATTGCTTTGCCTGTGGCTATGTCGACAACGTGTTCGTCATTATTTGAGTCGAACAGGGTGACGGTTGTTGCACCTAGTTGTTCTGCAATGCGTACCGCGCCATCTAGAGCTAAAGCTGAGTCCATGCCACCGTTCCAGGTTGTTGCGTTGGCGGCTACTGCCGTTGCGATGGATTGACTAAAGCTAGACTTTATTTCTGAGGCTTTTTTGAGCCGAGCTGTCTTGATTAACTCGGTGTTATTGGTGACCCATGCACTTCCGTCCCACTCGTCAAATTCACTGGGTTCTAAACTTGTATAACCATCGGGGATTGGGCCTGTTTCGCGGTGCTCGACTTGCTCTTTTGTAGCTATATTCCAGAGAGCGCCACGGTGATCTTCAACAACTAACCATGCAGTATCATCATTATTACGTTGAGCTGCTTGATCTACTTGCAATTCAGGTAGAGGGTCTTGAGTAGCAAAAGCTATAGGCAAAAAAGTCTCAGGGTTACGAGGATTAATCATTTGCTCTGACGAACGAGTGTATAGACGAGAAATTGGGTCAAAATGATGTTGTATAGGCATTGTTTTTTCCTCACTGATACCAGAAGCAAAGCATTAGAGCTGTATTGCGGGGGCGGGTTTCGGTGCCGCCAGTGTCACCTGAATTTAATGAGCTGCCGGTCATTGGCCCGTTACCACTACCAGAATCATAGCTGTTATTAGATTTTCTCAGGCCTAGTGAGTGATTGTGTGATTTCAGCTCATCCGTTTGAAAACTACCCAATACACGCCCAGTATCGATTAACCCCGTACTGTCCCATACACGGATGAAGTCGCTAAAAAATACAGGTGCTCCAAATGTTGTCGAGCCGTCCCCTGTATGCCAGCAGCCCGGACGGCTGGCGGCTTCGGCTTGAGTTATTAGCTTCATGCCGTTCACCGGGTCGCTAATATAACTCCAGAGTTCAGGGTATTCTGAACGGTTCAAAATTTGCTCTGCATATTCCATTGCGCCATTAGGCGGTGTTTCGCCTATATGCCAGAATGGCTCTCCCAATCGGCGACCCCCAGCAAGACTTGTTACGGCTTGCAAAACCAGCGTCAGGTCCTCTTCGTCAGGCGTTAAGCCTGCGCCTTCGATCAAATTGATTAATGAGTCGAATACCATGTTTTGATAATCGGCAGAGTCACGACTCGTGGGTAGATCAGTTGCGGGGTTGCCGTCGGTAAATTTACCGGTACTCGGGTCTAGTCGTGCGGCTGGGTCTGATGGGTAGTCCATAACTCTCTCCTGTTTTTAAATCACGTATAACTAAAAATTATGTGGCGGTGTGCGTGCACCAGTCGGTTGAATACGCATTCAAGGCGTTGATTTCCCCATGTGCGGTAGTACTCGCCGTAGGGCTCGCCCATTAATCGCTCTGCGTAATTATTTAATGCGGCGTTTACTTGCCAAACGTAATTCCATTCAATATCGCCGTAAGTCTCTCCAAAAAGGTCGCCCATTCTGCGTTCTTTGTATTCGGTAATCGTGATGGTGAAACCTAACAGGGCAGCCAACGTGATAAAGAACTGGCGACTTTGACCACCGTTAGCTCTGTATGCTTGCACGAGCGCTTGGCGGCGCTCTTGGAATGATGGGTCGTCTCCGCTGCAGCTATTAGGTAAGCCATACATTTTTTCCCATTCTTTAAATAGCTCAAACGCGGTTGAGGGATGAGATTCTCGGATAACTGCATATGCACGTGCGTCTATACGGGCGAACTCTTCAGCGATACCGCTCATTAGTTTTGCTATATGGCTATCTCTATCGATTGGCCATGCGTCGCCTTTTGGCAGCAGCGCTAACAAGGCATTACGATATTCCTCCGCTGTTTTTACGGCCATGTTGTTACCCCTAGCACTGGGAACTGCCATGCAAAACAAGTGAAGTCATCAGTTAGGTCTATGCGGTGATCTGTTTCACCTGTTGCTAGCGATATGGCCTCGTTTATTTGGCTGAGGAGTAAGGTGCCGCCGGGCTGGCCTTCGCGCTTTATAAGGTCTGTTAACTCCGCTCGGATCGCTGCTTTTGTTGCCGTAGTGTTAGGGGTTAAACGGGTAAAGGTAATGGCAAGAGGTTTTGCTACCAGCGTGCCGACTGTAAACCCTCGCATGCCTGCGGGGCGCACTGCGTCTGTATAATCGGTTACGGTATCAATATGAGTTTGAGTCGGGATGGGGGTGCTGAGGTTGTCAGTCACAAAACGAACGGTAACCGCTCCAATATAGGGTGTGTTTGAATAGCACCATGCACGTGTCACATCTACATGGGCAGCCTTGGCCCACGCGATATAATCGTTATCGCTACCTCCCATTGGCGGATTTTTACGACGCTCACTTAAACGTTCAGCAACACGATCGATAGATTCCATATCCGCACCACCGGTTATCTCTATAACCGTTGCAGTGCTATCGATATCTAACACTGAATTAACCAGTCGCAGTGTAACGCCAGCCGTTAGGTTTCCAGCTGCTCCTGCATCAACGGCGGTTAGTTGTAATGTAGCGGTTCCGCTTACAATGGTTGTTTCAGTCGTCACACGGTATAGCTGCTGATTATCATCCTGGAGCAGTGTTTCAATGCTTACGGTAGCACCTTCGTTACCTGTAATGGTTGCGGTGCCGGATGCCCTATATGCGCCGATTCGATAGATCCCCATTTCTGCGGCACGCCGGAGTAGATTCTCGTCATCAGCACTATCATCAAAGAGTTGCTCAACGTTGTATTGAAGGTGGCCGTGTAAACCATAAGCTACGCCCGCAACGGCTTGCGCTAACGGGTAGTATGTATCTCCACGGGCACTGGCGCTTTCGCCACTGTGGCGCTCGATGTCCGTACTTACCTGTTCCCGCAACGTTTTAAGCGACTTTCTAATAAATGGCATTAATTGGATGCTCCTATTAAGTAATCGTGGTAGAGCTTTACCCAGCTTCCATCTTTCAATTTGCATTGAATAAGGAGGTCGATACGATAGGTGTCTCCTCGGCTGCTTTCGACTTTAATGCTTTGTAAATAGTCATCTTCTAGCAACCATTGCAGAGCTTCCGTCGCGTAGTCTCGGGCGCGATTGATGGTTTTTGGGATGACTTTTTCACGCTTCAGCGTCCAAAGTTTGCTACCTAAGCTTTCACTTTCAGGTAGGTCAATATCACCCCAATAGCCGCGCTGATCTGTTTCGCCCTGAGGGAGTTCATCAAGCTCGCATCGTGCATCGGTAAATAAGCTAATAACGACTGCATTTTCTAACCACGTTAGAAAAGACGATCGCTTACTTTGAAGGTCGATTCTTTTGGAGTCGTTGTTATAGCTAAGGGTTAATAAATTCATGATGGGTTTGCCTTACTTGTTGTGCCGCCGGAATCACCTGTATGGTCGTGATTGTTTACAGATACGCCATCATGGGTGATGAAATCTTCAGCTTTGACGATGCCGCTACAGCTCACTTCCGGTGTGTTGAAATTGGCTTTCACAGCAGCGGTCACATCAATTTCACGGTTGTCTTTAATATGTACCTTGTCACCGTGGCGGTTGTAGATAGCGACTTCACCTTCTTCAACTTGCATGCGATAACGACGGTCACCAACGCAAAACACCACTGAATGAGAGCCGTTTCCGTTAAACGCTAAAACGAGACCTTCCGCGCCCGCCACGGGATGGCTGGTAAAGCCAAAGGGTTCCAAGTGCTCCAAATTATCGAGAGGTTGCCCACCTTCAACTTGCATTTGTAAAAAGCGGGTGTTGTTCGCATAGGATGCCCTGCGGACTAAGCCACGCTGGTTAATGCGGCGAATTTTTCGCATAGTACGACGCAACTCGGTTACCATGCTCATCGTATAAAGCCCTCCGAAGCCGCACTCTCCACTTCGGGTATTAGATCGAATGCGTTTTTTGGCATAACCCGTAGCTCTGTATTTCTGCCGCGCTCATTCAGCATTAATCGAGTTTCAACGATTAAGCGTTCTGCATTGAGGAGCCCTTGGTATGGATCACTGACGATTACGCGTTCGTTCGGAGCCCAGATTCGACCGTCTGGTGTTTGTCGCCACCCAGTCACCGTGTAAACAACACTTTCACTGCGGCCCTGATTAACGTTACGCTGCCACTCAGCACGTGTTTTACAACCGGCGACATCCATATCGTCATCCGCTGCCACAGCAAACGGGCGGTAGCGCCCAGATCCGTTGACTGTCGCGATAGGAAGCACAGTATCCACGCTTTCGAGCTTTACTGATGGTTCATTGGATTGCTGACCTGAGACCGTATACTGGCTGAACAGCTCTCGCCCGCTAAAATTTCCACTGGCTGTTTTAATATTCTGCCCCAAGGCTAGAGCAACATCGGCATAGCCTGTACCCGCACGGGTGATGATTAAGTCGCCATTAGCATTAGAGGTAAGTAAAACCGCGCGCACTCTGGCTAACTCTTCTAGAAACTCCCAAATGGGCTCCCCAAGATCAAGGCGCTTAGATTTATTAAATATTTGATTGGCGGCTTTTTTGGCACTTGCATCAACATGTACGGTAATGCCAAAAGGTGCGCACAGAGATTGGCTGATCTGCAATAGGCTTTGGCCAGCGAAAGCCTTTCCTGTGGTAGAGCAATCAACAAGATCGCCTAAACGACTACTGCCGCGTATAGATATTGTGTGGTTATTTGCATCGTAACTTGGGGCGAGTTCGTTGATATAACCTGACATGAAAAGGTCATCATTGAGATAAGCCTGCAGGCTCATGCCTTGCTCGATCGCTCGGCGGTTTACTTGCTTTTCAGTGTTCCATATTTCACTTAGTTGTAAACTAAAGTTATGAGGGCCACGCTCGATAGAACGGGCGATAGATGCTTCCTTCCAACCCGTGTGCGGCATGCCGTCGATAATCATGACGAGTTGATCGCTCATAAAAGCACCTCTAGGTCAGTGCCAGCAGGCATAAACGATGGGTTTTTAATGTTATTACGACTTATAAGCTCATCGGCTTTGTTTGCGTCGCCATATAACGTATGTGCCAAAACAAGCGCGGGAACGGATTGTTGCAACTGAATCTGATCTACACGCTGCAGCCCAGGAGCAACGTCATCAACACGTTTCATTAGTGCGGTTTGTAGATCAACCAGAGGGGAGTACTCGGTATCGCTGCCATTTTCTATTAGCCCGTCGATCTGCTCTAGGAGTTGATCACGGGTTGCGATCGCATCGTCATAGGTGACAAAGGGTGCACTTTCATTGGCGATTAAGCGGGCAGTTTCAACGGTGGTAGCGGTGGTTAATAGTTGTTGGGTTGCCGTTTGGTTTTGTGCCTGCTGTGCGCGTGCTGGGGTTGTAGTCTGAATGATATCCGTGCTTGCAATACTGTTTGTAAGTACGTTGTAGCCGTTTACAGCGGTAGTTGTGCTTGAACTATTTCCCATCAATGAAGCGATCAAAGAGGTAACTTGGCTGGCTAGTGTTGCTGGCTGGCCTAGCAGGCTTGATAGATCATTATTGAATAAGTCAAAGGTTTCAGTTAATGGGTCGGCATCAAGTAGTGACCCAAATTGACTGCTCAGATCCTGCATAGCCGCTAGGGCGCTGGTCATTTGAGTTAGTGCCGCATCTTGTACAAATGCTGGCTGGCTTGTTACGCTAAACCGCTCTGTATAGGTGTTTGTTGCTATTTCTAGACAGTTATCGCATGCGCTTTGCAGCTGCTGCGCGTTAGCATTTCCAGACAGTGGGAATTTGCGTTTGCCGTCTAATACGTAATCAACGTTGAATTGAACATAGCCGCCTTGGCGTGTCGTTATAGCCCACTCATAATTATTAATATGAACACGCAGCGTACCTAAGTACGGATGGATTAGTGTATGGGGCCCCTCGCTTTCTAATAGCTGAATGAGATCATCACGGGCCAGATCATAATCGGTTCCAATAAGGAAAATTGTTAGGCGTTGCGAGCCAGCAGACGGCCCCATATCTTCAACATAATGCACGTCTTGAAGTGGGTATTCATGCACTACTAAGCGACGGCCGCCTGACCCTGCAGCTTGTTCAGTGTGAAAGGTTAAATTGCCGATACTGCCCGGCTGTAAACGCTCGCGCCAACTCATGGAGCCACCATTGAGCCGCCGTAGGCGTCTACGTCCATATTTTCAGACTGAACAACTTTAGCTTTTAAATCTTCGCTTAGCTCAACCTTGAGTAAAGCTTGAGATCGGTTTTCAGCGTCTAGTGCTGACTGAGCGTTATCATTTCCAAAGAATGCGAGGGTTTTGGCTATTGCGCGGCCAATGTCATCTGATAGGTCAGTACCTTTGAGTGTCGTATTATAAATAACAGTGCCAGCGCCATAGCCAATACCGCCTGCAGCTGTTGCTGCTGCGCCAGCTGTGCCTACTGCGCCTGCACCTAAATAACCGAGTTTGCTTAGTTTTGTGCCACCGATTAAACCGGCTGTTGCTTTAGCTTTAGCGACAGTCGTATGGGATAGGGGCCCCTTACCTGAAAGAGGATTTGGCACATTAAAACCGGGCTGCAAACTTGGCACCGCACCGGTGGGCATATTTACGACATAAACGGGAGTTACGCCCGCTAGCTCTTCCAATGCTTTACCCGTAACGACACCACCGGCTACTGCACTCCCTTTACTTAACGAACCGCGTAATGCCTTCCCTCCGTATTTAGCCGCGAACCCTCCGGCAATGAGAGCCGCCGTACCACCCATTAAAATATCGTTACCGTCTAGACCTAGCCCGCCTTTTTCTTTGCTATCTAAGGTGTACTTAATGAGCTGATTTACTGAGTTGTTGATAGGTTGAGCAAACCCGTCGGCTGCTTGGCTAAGCGCTCCTTTTAGTCGGGATACTTGATCTACTGAGTTATCTAAAGCACCTTCTAAATCACGCTTTATAGAACCTGTAGCGTTACGAGTGGTTTCTGTTATTTGGCGCATACCTGCGATGGCATCGCCACCCAGTAGTGCTTTCATACCACGCTGGGTGTCCATATCGGTTTGACCAAACGCAGCTGCAATCAGGTTGTCACGCTGTTGATCATTTTTTTGTTTTTTATAGAGAGTTGATATCTCCTCAATGATGGAGAACGTATCTCGGCGGTTGCCGTCTTTGCCGTAAAAATTAATCCCTAATTTATCGCGAACGTTGTTTTGGTATTTCTGGTTGGTAAATATACGTAGGGTGCTGTCAGCCAGTGTGGCTAAACGTTCAGGCTGCTTCTCAATTTTAGAAAGCTGCTCAATAAACCCGAGCGTCTGGCTAAAATCCAAATTGGCTGTTTTCGCGTTGTTACCTACGCGAGAGAAAATACTGGAAAGGTCTTCCAGCTCTGCATTACCAGCACGACCGGCCACCGTCATTTTGTCGAGCATCTCGGTGGCGACACCTACTTGCGATAAGTCAAAGCCAAATATCTCAGCACCAACGGATAAACCACCTGCAAGGACGTTAGAACTTGCACCCGTAACGGCTTGTGCTGGCGCGATCGCCTTCGTTGCTTGCAGTGCTTCGCTCCAGTCTAGACCCGCCTGCAATAGTGAATCGTTTGCTTGCCGCGAACTATCAACCGTTACCCCGTACTGCTTTTGTAGCTCAAACAGCTCAGCACGGAGTGCTTTAGTTTCAGTACGAGCGACACCGGCAGTTTGTGACATCTGCGTTAGATTCTTATCTAATAGCGCAGAGTCTTTTGCTATCTGTAAGCCGCTCCATGCTGCACCGATCGCAAGGATCTCGTTGCGAAAGCTACCGAGTACTCCCCCCGTTAATTGCTTAAACTCGTGGCGGAGTCCTCGCAACTCACGTTCTGATTTGTTTGCGAACGCGCCCACGTCACTACCTGACTTTCGCAGTCCACGGGTGAATTGCGAATTTTTTAGGTTGAGTATTAGGCTAGTTGTCAGATCGGTCACGGGTGAATAACTCTAAATAGTAGTTAAACTCGTCCACTGGTAACGCGAGGATTTCAGCACGTGACCAGTGGGTTTTTAGGGCGATCAGCGCTACTTGCTGCCAGACGTGTTCGCTTCGTTTTCTGCGTCTGGCTGTACGCTGTTGAGCTTTCCCTGGGCAACACGTAACGCTTGAAAGTCAGCTGGTTTCATCTTGCGGATCTGTTCAATACTGAACGGACCTTTGCAATCACCGATGCTGAGCAACTGCCTAGCAATCAGTGCACCGTTAAAAGCCAGCTGGTTTTCTACGCCTCCGGCTTCAATTTCTGCGTCAAAGAGTTCGCCTGCATTGCCAACTTCACGCATTTTAAATTCAGTTTGTAAGTGGCCTTTATATTCAAAGCCGTGAGGCAGGGTGCCTTCTTGAATTCGTTCCACGTAGCTATCCTCTGTTTTATTACGGTTTAAACGGGCTCAGCAGGATTACCCTGCATTTCAATAGGAATATCACCACCCGATACGGTTGGGGTATTGGTGATAAAGGCTTCGGTCACGATCCAGCTTTGCCCCAGCTCATCCTGAATGTTGACGTTTACATCAACCAATCCACGGAACTGCTCTAGATAACCTGACAAGTTAGGTACGGTAAACGAGAGCATTGCGGGGTTGTCGTTTTCCAAATAATGGGTGCGTCCAGACTCCGTCATCTTGCCTTCATAGGAAACACCACCGGGATCAAATGAGCCGCCAGGGTTTGATTCCACACGACCTAGGCTTGGTAACGTTACGATTATTTTCTTTGCTGCTTTAGCCATGATTCACCTCACACAATGAATTGCTGTTTACCGGCAAATACGCGTGCCTGGTTAACTAGGTTAGGCGTATCACGCCAGTTAAGACGGTTGCGATCGTCGACATCACGCTCAACGACTAGCTGGCTGTCGTAGGTCGCGTAATCTTCAACCCAGCCTTTCTCTTCCATTTTTAGATAGAGCGCGAGAAGCTCACCGCGCCAGATCTTCGGCGTGATAATCGCTTGTCCTGCCGCAAAGTTAGTTCCATCGTCAGCTAATTTGTGCCGCGGGTATTTTTGAGCCTGCAGCAAGCGCTGTTCGTATCTGATGCGTTCTAGGGTTTCTGGTGTGCATATATCCAGGTAGCTCGCATCGGGCAGGCTGGCATCGTTGGTCTGGTACATGGTGATCTGACGCTCAATGCGGCAGGTACCGTCACGGTCTACGGTAAAGGTGCTCATGCCATCATAGAGCAGCAGATTGCGTTCCTGGCGTGTCCACTGGTCTTCAACTGCCGGTGCTTTCATGCCGGTCAGTTCTAATGTTTGTAGCGGACGGGCAGGGTCGATGCTTAATGAGAATGCAGCAACAGCGGCGTTAATAGCTGCGACCTCGTAAACCGGCGTTGGGCTCGTGTTAATCGCCATACATGACATGTGTGGGTTATTACGGGCGCTGCCGTATGTCCCCGCCGTAGAGTGTGTGCCAGAAAACGCGCTAAATACGCGACAACCAATTTGGCGCATCGGCCCCCAGCGGCTATCTAGCTCGGTTTCTAACGCCACCATGTTAGCCACATCGGTATAGGGGTTGATAATCCAGTTAAACCATTCATCACCCAAAGCGTCGATAGCGGTACTAATATCTGGGCTGCCTGTGCCGCCACTCATCGTGCCGATTGTTAAGATTAGGCCAGCGGGTAATTCTTCGCCTTGGTAAAAGTTAGTGCGGATATCAAAGCCATTGAATACTTCGCCTTTATGGCGAGCGGTAATGGTGACGGTGTCTGTGGAAACAGCGGCCGTTACAGGCAGATCTACGTCGGCATTAATAGCGGCGCTAATGCTGGCAGCTACTGCGTTTTCGTCATCTCCTTGAGCAATACCGACTGTTAGCCGTTTGCCGCCTAGATACAGCGCTATAGTGCCCGCAACGGTTGGTGCTGATGCGACTTGTATAGTACATGTTGCTACCTGTCCTGCAGCATTATCGTCTAATGCGATAGCCCATAGCTCAGTTTCTGGGTTTGCGTTGAGTGCAACCGCCAGTGTCAGTGCTAGCATCGAACCGCGTCCAAATAGCGCCACGGCTTGGCTTGGGTCGGTTACCCTAACGGGCACCCCTTCCGCTTGGGAGCCTGTTGTGAGGCGCTGGCCAAATGCGACCATCTTGTGCATAACACTAACGGCACCCGCGAGTTCATTATTGAATTCAATATAAGCGCCGGGCGTACGCAGGCTTGCGGGGATATTATCAAATGAGATAGCCATTATGATTTACCTTTCTTTTGTTCGATAGCTACTAAATCCCCGTCACGCAAACGGCGGCGGTAGTATGTGTTGTTAGGTACGTCGCAACCTTCCGATGGCATTAGGGTGCCGTCCTCTTTGCGAACGTGTACACCTGTTTTAGGGCGCACTTTCAGCGTATTGCTCATGGATTACTCCTTGTTAACTCGCTGTGATTTCGACGGTGTCAGCCGCCATCAAATGGGTTGAGTCGTTTTCATCGTAATGGTCTGCTTGATAGCGAAGCCAATCATCTAAGCTGCTAGCGTCCTGTTGATCTGGCCAGTTCATCGGCAGCGTAAATGTCATTTCATAGCAGCAGACGCCTTGCTTGCCTTCGGCGAAGCTGAATAGATTTTTTACCCGCAAAAAAGCTAGCGCGTCGGCTTGGCCTAAATCCAAACCATGTAACGCGGGTAGTAGCCGCTCTAACATCTGGTATATGCCGACCTCCCGTTGACCGTTTAAGGCGCGTCCCACTAAATAAACATGCCACTGGCCCTTTAATTGATCCGGGCTGCTATCAATATGTGTGCCTGTACTAAAACCAACAAAAACAGACGGTGCGGCCATAACCATGTGTTTTATGGTTTGAGCGCCCCAATGCCCTGGATGGGTTTCTATTTTCTTTACGCTATTGCCTAGAGCATTTTTAATTGCAGAGATCAGCGCGGTCTCAACGGCCTGTAGCATGTAGCACCTCAGATAAAGCTTTTATCATCACGGCTGAATACACTGCCGCCTGATTGCATTTCAGCACCGTCCATGGTTTCAGGGCGTTGGCCCTGGCTGTCGATACCGAGTGAAATATCACCTTTGGCGACTTTCTCTAAGTAGCGGATGGCATCCTTGTAGCGATTAGTTACTTCCTCTAGCGGGCTACGATCGTGTAGAAAGTAGCGGGTCATATCACAGGCATAGCGTTCTAAAACCGGTGGTACTTGTGCCAGAGGCAGCGGGTAACGGGCTGCTAAGTAACTGTCGATTGTGGCCGTTGCATCGGCGATAGCGCGGTCGACCTGTATTTGGTTAATTTCGTCTGGGAAATTACCAAAACCGTCCGATTCGGCGGTGAGCTGTATTAGCTCATCGGCACCGAAACGATCGGTCAGATCTTGGCTGGTGCAGTACATTACTTAGTACCATCCAGCTGATTAACAAACGCGTCCCATGCTGCGTCACGTTCGTCAGCGGTGGTGCCTTTTGGGTATGCGCTGGCTTTAGGAGTTTGGTCTTCTTTCCAAAGGCTCGCGTCAGCTGTATCTAGCCCTTTAATATGAGCGACTAGCTCTGCCAAGCGATCCGCATCCACGGCCCCTTGCGACGTAGAATCCGAACCTGAGTCTGTTTCACTTTCAGAAACAGTAAGGCGGGGGTCTTCAGCAAGTTGCTGAAGCTGTTCTTTAGTAAAGTGATCGGCTGCAAAAATATTTTGGCCTTGCTCCAGCTCAACACCGCCACGGCGATATCCAGAAGGGGCCGAACAGATAACCATGATCGCCGCGTGAATAACATATTTAGACATTGCATAACTTCCTCTCAATTAAGGTGAGCATCCGTGCTCAGGTTTCCTTTAAAACGGTTTAAGGGTTAGGCCAACCATGGGCAGATCAACAGCTCTACTTTTTTGTAGTTTGTGTTGGTCGAACCATTGGCGTTGTTAACTGCTTCCAGCAATGTTTCTGCTTTAGACATATTGTTAGGACCAACAACTAGCAGGTCTGGAATGATGCCTAAGGGTGAACCCGCATCATTTTTAAGTGACAACATGGATTCACGTGCAGCGGTGAAATTATCAGCGTTCAATTCTGCTTTAGAGCCAAACGCTAGCTGCCATAAACCAAAACCCGCGTTATAACGCCCATCGATACCCCAAAGAACTTCGTCATTTAAAAAGACGTGGTCAGAGGTTTCTGGATTAGATTTCATTACTAGGTTGAAGTTTTTACGGGTCTGCCAGATCAATGGCTTAATCGGGCGTTTGGTGCAAAGTAGATACCAACCTTCACCAGAGCCTGCCTGCATATTCGAGACAGAGACTTCTTCGCCGTCACTACCTACGGGATGGTCAGTATCAAAGAAGTTTTGGTTGTCATAACACAGCTCACTAAAGCCGGTTTTTAACAAACCAAAGGTACGGATGTCTGGAAACTCGGCGGCATCCACACCCATCTGCTGAAAGAGCGGCGTATAGACACCGTAGTTATCATCCTCAATCTCATCGACAGGGATGCCTTCTGTTTTTTCAAACTTTTTGTTTTGAATGGTGTACTGGTGCTTCTCCAAACGGTTGATAGCACGAGGGCCTAGCCATTCACGGATTTGGTTAGATTTACCTAGCCACGCGTAGGTGTTAGCTGCCGCACTGGAAGGCACGACAGTGGCAACCTTTTGGTACATAGATTCTGCAGCGTCAAACGCATTGTTAAATGCAGTTGATACTGTTGTATTTAGGATGCCGAGGTTTTGAGCATTAACGTCCATTTTGGGTCTCCAAATTAAGCGGATTTAAAGCGTGCTAGTCGATAAAGACCCAAACGCCGTTTGTTTCTACATCTTCGATACGACCGACTGCCGAGCTGTCGGTACTATCAGCGGTAACGGTCTGATCATCAGTGATGTAAGCGGTTGAGCCGATATCCGAACGATCAATATCACCGGCATTTTTAAAGAGATGCGCACCTGTATTTGTGACAATAGTGCCGTCACCATTTACGCCATTGCTGTTGTTGCTGGGGTGTATAGCAACACCGCGCACGCGCAATCCGGTCGCTGCGGTTGCTGGTTCTGCATAATCCGTTGCGTTTAATACAACCAAGGCACCAGAGAAAATATTTTTACCCGCCGCCACTGGGTCCGAATGTGAACCTTGGGCGCGGCGTTTAGTTGGGCGATCTTTTGTTAAAGCAGCCATTATTTGTCACCGTGGTTTTGTGGAAGGTTTTTTAGGTAATCTTCAGCAGATATCCCCATGTTTGCGCAGACCGTTAGTTCTTGAGCAGACAACGCGGCAACCCCTGTTTTTTTATCAGTATCGGGTTTGTCTTTACCGTTTGTTTGCTGGGTACTTAGCGCGGCGAGTGGTACGGCGTTATCTAGATAGGCCGTTAGGGCAGCCATGTCGCGTTTGCCTAAATCGTGCGCCCACTGTTCCATCGCGGGCAATAAGCGGCCATCTTCTAGCGCGGTACTAATTGTTTGCTCAAGCTCATTAGCGTTGGTACGTGCAGATAGAACAGCGACCTGATGTTGCAGCTGCTGAACAGCGGCAATAGGCACGTATTTAGCGGGATCGGGTTTGTTGTCTTGGGCGGATAGAGCTGCAACCTGTGTTTTAAGGCCGTCAGCTTCATCTGCTTTTGCCAGGGCGGTATCAACGGCAGATAGCGCAGCGGCTTCCTGTGCTTCTGTCATCTGCTCACCTTCGTTCAGCTCGATACCGAGTTTGGCTAGCAGCTTGAGCATTGCTTTGTTCATGGGAGGCGTCTCCTGTGGGTGTTGGTTTAAGATGTTGGCGCTGAGGGCTTCTAGGTCCTGCAACCCGTCAACGCCTGCACGGTTAGTGAGTGCCGCACTGTGGATGTAGAGCGGCTCACCGGTGTGCTGGTCGTACGGGAAAACGGCGGATAGGAAACGGTATTCCTCGCCTTTGATGAATTCTTTGGCACGGGAGGTCCACTGCGGTTTTATCCATAAACCAGAACCCTCCCGCCACTCCATGTCTTTAATCCAGCCCGATGCGGGTGCGGGCTGGCCGTTGTGGTCTTTGTTTAATGTTTGGTGTTCGTAATCGATTACCAGATCATTAGCGGAATTTTTGGCATATTGAATAAGACGTGAGGCAATATCTGCATTGATAACCCACTGACCGCCTGGAACATCAAAAGGACGACCATCAACTGCACTGAAGTGACCTGCAGGCAACAGGTGGCACCAGCCATCGTTTTGGCCATCAAATGCCAGAGATAGCGAGGCAAAACCAACATTAGCGTTAGTGGTTGCTGATAAAACAGCGAGAGATAAGGGATTGCGATTCGTCTTCATGCCGCCAGAATAGCGGCATGAAGTGGGGCGTGGGTTTAACCTTGGTTAGATGTTTTTAGTAGTCAAAGCTTGTTATTTCAAATAATGAATATTTTTAAGAATGATGGAATCTTTTTTAACAATCCTTTGTGTGAATTCATTAGCGAATGCTTTTTGTATAGCGCCTATAAACCCAGCCTATATAGTTGCGGCCATTGATCTGGGCTTCAACTAGGAGCCAAGGACGGTCGCTGTCATCCAAAATGTAGATTAAAGAACGTATTGGTAACTTCACAATTGATTCTGAATCTTTGCGCGCGAGCTCTCTCAAATGCAGCCCTCTTTCTGATG
Organism: Neptuniibacter marinus; assembly: GCF_965223595.1. NCBI lineage: Bacteria > Pseudomonadati > Pseudomonadota > Gammaproteobacteria > Oceanospirillales > Oceanospirillaceae > Neptuniibacter > Neptuniibacter marinus. The sequence goes on from NZ_OZ245004.1 coordinate 1,318,620, forward strand.
TAGTCACACGATAATTACGGATGGACTCTTTTTGCAATGTTGAAAGGTCTCGCAGAAGCGAGTTCACTTGTTGGGAAGTTTTTGCTGCACTTCGTTCAATCGCCTGTCGAGTCTTTATATGTTCCCTTTTTAATTCTTCTGTTCCCTGATGACCAATTTGAATACCGATTAACAATGGGAGGATTACCTGAAGAAAATAATTAATTAAGGCTTTCTGGATATCTGGCGAAAGTTTAAGAAAGTCTCCGCCTGCTTTGTTTTCAGTTTCAACTTGTTGTTCAGCTTCAACAATATCTAATGAGGCTATAGTTTCTATATTGGGAGAAAGGTCAATCTGGCTGTTAAAGGTTGTTCCATCAAGGAGTTCTTGGAGTGGGAAATTTTTTAAATCCAAGGCTTGTATCATTAATGCATGCTGTCGTTGAGATGCATGCATTTCAGTAATGAGGCTAGATATTTCTGAGCTTTTAATGCTCTGGCGTATTAGTTTGTCTAGTTGCTTGCTTGCATTAGTAAGTGCTTCAATTTTTTTAATATTAATATTTGCCTGTGCGTTAGAGTTAAGTAAATCTTGGCTTTTTCTTAACGCCTCAAAGGCACGACGGTTTCGTTTTATTGCAGCTAATGTGGAGTTTTTATAGAAGAAAGGGGTGTATTTTGAAAAATCAGGTAACTTAGGAAGTACCGTTTTTCTGTAATGCTCCAGTGGATTTGAAGATCTATTGCTCATTACTTTTGGTGTCCTAAAATATGCTTAGCAGCCGTTAGACCCGCGTTAGAACCTTTAAACATAATTATTACGCGCCAATATAGCAACTAAAGCTTATAGCGTCTTAGATCGCCTTACAGGCCGTTACGCCTTTCTATCAATATGCTCCTTAATGATCTCGATTATTTCTATCTCATCCTCTGCGCTTAGGCCGAGGTAGGGACGGGCTTCTATATTTCGTTCTTCATCACCAAACTGGTGAGTGGCCGCATAGGCGCTTGTACCGGGTCCGGTGCTTACGCCTGCCATATCAATTGAGTGAAAAGGGTAGATGGTATCCCGTAGGTGCAGGTGCTCACCGTGTAGGATCTGGTTAACCGGTACGCCTTTTTTACGTTTACGGGCTAAGGTCTCTGGTGTAAGTGTTGCCCAAGGCGTACCGTCGGGGGCCTGCTCTTCGTCAAAGTGATCGCGGCTGCGCTCGTGGAGAAACTCGGATATCTCTAACATAGCGGGGGACATATTACCGGAGAGCTTATGCAGCTTTTTTAAATAGACTTGGATCTGAGTATCATCAATCCCGGTATTTACGTTAATTGTGTATTGAGTTCCCGCCATTGCTTTTTTATCCTATAATCATGTTCTGCCTAGCAGCCTATAGCACTCCGAGGTGCGCCCAAAGAGCTGCTGGCCGGTGGCACGGCGGAGCGAGCCACTATCTACTTACTACTGCTTGGTGTCATCCGTCTTTCTATACAACAATACCCCCTCACGCTGTCGCTCCAAGTAAGCATTCCGTTCTGGCACCCGCTGACCTTGTTTCTTACTGTAAGGCGTAAATATGGTATTGCCTGTCCATATACCTTGCCCATATTCAAATGCACTAAATCCATGTGCTTGTTGACCGGACTCTTCCATCTGCCAGCGTTTAATGTAGCGGCGCTTGAGGCGATACTTGCCTGGTCGTGAATGATCGGGTTCTAGTATTGACCAGATTTCGTCCGGCTCTTTTATTGCACGTGCGAGTAAACGCATATAGCGGTGGCGCAATTTGTCTTTAGACACTTTGAGCTGACCGTTGGCAGAGCGGAATAGGTAATCGTTAATCGCCATGGGTTCGCCCAGTACGTCTTTATAAACAATAGGACCTTCTGCCCCAAATTCGTTTAAGAACGCATTAACGTAGCCTTCCTCTGGTAGATCATCGGGTAGTAGATCGCTTTGTTTGGCCATGCTTGGTGTAGGCAGCGCAGGTTTAGCGGCAGGGCCAATGGGTATTGGTTTAGCATTTGCTGGCCACTGCTCTTTAAATTGAGGCGTACTATGACGTAGCCAGCTTTGCCCAGGCGTGTGCTCAAAGCCGGGATCGATCCCTAGCGGTACTTGCTTAAGCTCCCCGGTAAGTTTATCGAGATGTTCTTTGTATTCATCTGCGGGAGCAGTATCGGGCGTGGTTTTACCTAAGCGCTTCATAGCGCGTTCGGATTTAGGGAATTTCTTACATTTGCAGCCATAGCCATTTGATGGACTGTGAGCACCCCACCATGGGTCATCGGATGCGAGCACCAATCGGTCCCATGCTTTATGTTGTGGGCGGAAGTTTTCAGCACCGGAGTGGCGATATTCTGTATAGGGAAACAGCTCTTGAAAGCCCGGCTCAGCCATTTGAGCCTCGCGTCCTGCATTGTATGCCTGACGGATGTTAGTTTCGTAGATAAGCTTAGAGCGCCAACCGCGACTGCCGTTATAGTCCCAACCATGCTTTTCTACGATGCTGTCAAAACGTTTACGGAAGTCGTGCAGTGTTTCTCCATCTTGAATGGCCGCTTGTATGGCGTTAGAGAAACCCTCCACTATTGCGGTTTTATTGGCACCGGCAACCATAAACGCATGGTCGTGCTGTTTACCATGCACGTCGGCCCAACCGTTTGTGGGTAATGGGATCTTTTGCTGCAAGTAGTCAATGGCTTGCTTGAACGGCTTATCACCATAGATAGGCATTATTCCGCGTCCTGTAGCAGTTCATAGCGGCCTGCTAATGCTGCTACGGTTAGCGCTTGACTCATTACTTTTTCAAGGTCTGCCGTGTCTATTTGTAGAGCAAGGAGTTGCTCTTGTAATTGCTCTAGCGAGTCTGCACTGTCCACTGCATGGCGAAGTTGATCTAATATATCGGTTGTGTGTTCAGTGGTTCGCTGCTGTACGTTCTCTAGGAGCAGCTCTACTTCGTCTGTTTCGCCAGAGCCATCCGTTGCCGCGAGCGCCGCGAGTGCTGTTTGGTTTGGTGGCGGGGCAGTCTCTTTTGATAAGGTCAGTACCGGTTCACCCTTAACCGCTTCAGGAATCTTGGTTTTTTCATGTACCCAAGAGACAGGTATGCCGACACCGACCTCTACCAACCCTTTTAAGGGTTGTACGAATTGCGCTAGATCTTCACCTTCGTTTAGATCGTACTCTAAGCGAGGAATACGGCGAGGGCTACTAAATGACTTACCGTTGAGCACATACAACGGATAGATAACATCACGGGTTAAGGTTGCAGCGAGTGCTTTTAAATCGGCATCGCGGATCTCTTGGCGTACTTCGTTATGCACATTGCCTAGGGCATTGGTGCTGGACTTACCATCTGCCTGGCTTGTGAGTGTGCCGCCTAAAATGGCTTTTGATTGGCTGCGCTCACACCAATTAACCATCGCCATAAAGGGATCGGAGGCACCGTCTGCGGCTTTCTCGAACTCAATCTCCATGCCTTTAGGGATAATACCGCCAGCATTGTGGCCAATACTCATGACTGCACGAAGTAGTGTTAGCTTCTCGCGATCGCTTGCGCCTGCAGGGTATTTACCTAAACGCATAGGCAAACCGTAGATCTCTAAAAATTCAGCTAGGTCACGGACACTGTAGTTTTTAAATAGAAAGGGCCATGCCAATACACGCGCCAATCCATTGCGCGCTAAATAGCCGCTTTTAGCTTTGGCAATATGGCTGATCCAACCAAATTGGCGCAGTGTCTCACCATTATAGCTACCATCCCGTAGTGTTAGTTGGTTACGGTTGTCTGGGCTTATCTGAAACCAACTAGGATCGCGCCACTCCGCATCAGCAATAAAGTGGGTTTTATCGGCGTATTCCCATTTGAGTTCTTGGTTAGAAAAACCTTTTAGAATGCCGTCGCCTGCGTCAAATACAGCATCGTCTAACCATGTTGCTGAGCGTAATAACTCCTCGATCATCTCTGCATCGCGCACTTCATTGGCGCTCGCGTTAGGTGGGGGGACAATGTTCCAGTCGACGCTTTGCATGGCCAAACGGCGTTTGCCTAACTCACTTTGTATATGGGCGTCCTTCTCTTCCATATCTTCGGCGAGTTCGCATTGGCGTATAAGGTTCCCTTGTTCGGCTTCTCGCAAAATAGCCGCGAGCTTAGCCGGTGCTAAACCACTGGAGGGATGTTCACCGTAATGATTGCGTAGTTGCGCAACTTTAGCGCTCGCTTCGGTTTGTTGTTCTTCCAGATCGGGGAGCGTGAACGGTTGTCCGTTGATATCAACAATGGATGAGTTAGCCATTACCAGGCTCCTTTTTCGTATGAGGGTAGGTCGTCATCGTCGTCACTGCCCCAAGGGTCTGCTTTATTAGGCAATGGGGTGAATGCTATTTCACCACCTTCCATATAACTGGCGCGTACTATCATTGCATATGCCACAGCACAGTCCCCGTGGCGTTGCTTACCATCTTCGCCTTTGCCTGAGCCTTTTTCTATTTGTGGCACACCTTTGGTGACGACTATTTTTCGTAGATCTGTGACGACATCATTATTTTTGGGGATTTCTAAATCGTCATCTTCAAATTTGGCTTTAAACTTGGGCATCCACTCTCGGTACCACGCGATATTGAGCATCACCTGCTCTATCATCTCCGTACCGTATTTATCCGCTGCTTTCTCGGCTAGTGAACCGCCGTTACCTGTCGCATCAAATGCGGCACCAATAAAGCGGGGTAGGTTATCGATTACATAGAACATAATCTGTTCTTGTTGAGAGTAAGGAACGTTGCGTAACTCTAAGTGAAACGGCACTTTGATACGGGTATCTTTTTGGATAGCGCCCACAGCGAATATTGAGAGGTCACCTTTGCGCGCAAAGTCTTCACCAAATACGTGGGTTAGGTCTGGGTTTAACTGTTCTAAATGGGGTGCGACGTCTTCTTTTAGCCATTGCTCCACGTCTGCTTCACGCTGAGAGATAGGGAGCTTTTCAAAATCTTTAGGTGCTTCAAAACCGATGATTTTACAGTCATCACTCATGGCACGGTCGATCAGGCCGCGATTGATATAAGCACCACCGCCTTGTTTAGGCACGCAGTAGTATTCCTCTAGCGCGTCTTCTTCGGTAGCAGTTGCACGGAGTAGATCTGACTTCCATTTATCTTCGGCTTCTTGCGACCATTCTTGGTGGGTTATTTGGCATATGCGCTTATATAGCCCTTCCGCACAAGCATCATCTAACGTGATGGTGTGAATGCTGTAATCTTTTTTACCCGCTAGGCTATCTTGTATCAGCTCATTAAATAAGTTTTCAGCGCCGTTGTGGGTACTAATTAAGCGAACTCTACTACCCCACATAGTAAGAGCCAGTGCAGCCTTGAGTACTTCGGCTAGGCGATCATGGAAGGCGGCTTCATCGATTGTTACGTTGCCCTGCATACCTCGTAGGTTAGCGGGGTTACTCGACAACGCTTGAATCTTAAAGCCGCTGGCGAAGTAGATAACAAAGGTAAGAATCTCTTTACCGTCTTGGCCATCATCGATAAAAACTTCTTCTTGTATCTCACCTGCTGCTTTATTAAATGCCTTGGACCACATGGCTGCGGCCTCAATAAACTCGCGCGCCATCTCTTTGTTAGAGCCAACATAGAAATGATTGCAACCGCCATCTGATCTAGCTGTACCGGCGCAAAGAGACGCGTCAGCTGCTTCGGCCCAGGTTAAACCGGTACGGCGTGATTTTTGGCCAATCTTTAGAGGGGACTCATCAGCTATCCAGCGCTTTTGATAGCCAAGCAGTACTTCGTTTGCGTCGAACTGCTGAAGTTCGTAAATACCGTTTTTGACTGCTTCTGTAATGGCATTTTCTTGGGATAGGTCCATTAACGAATACCCAATATTTCATCTTTAATTGCCTGGACACCTTCGCGTGTCATGCCTTGTTGCTTGGCAACGGTTTCTGCGATGCCTGCCGCTTCCTCTGCAGCTAATTTGCGAATCTCGCGTTCACGTTTTTCGTTAACGCTGGCAGCTTCTTCTAAGTGCTTAATGGATAGGGATAGCTCTTTTAGAAGCTTTGGCGGTACGGGGTCTTCACCCTCTGACATATGCAGGGCAGTTTCAAAGGCCATGGTACGTGTAAACTCGTTTAAGAGTTTGCCTACCTGCCCCTGGGGTTGATTGCCTAGTTTGCCAATCCACATTTCAGCTACTTGACGCGATTGACGCATTTTAGCGCCGATGGCATCCATACGCTGGCTGTAACGATTAACCGCTGATTTGCTGACTTCTTGATCGACACCCTCAGCTTCTAACAGTTCGTTGATGCGTAAAGTTGCGTCGAGTTGAGAGACTTTAGGGTCTCGTAACAATTCATGCAGTGCGTCACGAATTTCATCGGGGAGTAGATCGATGGAGGATTTACGCGCCATGGCTACGCCCCCGGTCCTGGACGTTTAATACCTGGCACGGATGCGCTGCCTTCGGATACGTCTAAACCACGCTGGGTGATTTTTGCTACATAGACACTGGACACTACGTCATAGGTGACAAGGCCTTGCTCTTTAAGCCACGCGATATCTGCGTGCAGACGGTCGCGGCTGACTTTATGACCCCAGACCTCTAGTGCTTTTTGTAGAATCGAGCTATTGATTGTGTAGTCTTGATCTTCTGCCAAGTGGCGAAGGATAACCAACCGGCGGTCTTCTTCTTCGAATTTATCAAATGGCATGAGTTAATCCTTTTTATTTAATAAATACTGATGGATCAGATTGAGAGTGTTTTGCATTCCATCTAACTTACTGTCGAGTTCTGATGTTTGCTCCCTTAGTCGAGCGATATCCTCATGGGTTGGGGCTGCTTTGGCTAAGGTTTCGACTGCTTGAATACGTTTATCTAATCGATGGATATCGCCTTGAGCTTGGTCGATCGTTTCTTTGTTTTTGTTGCTGCCGGAGCGTACCCATGCGGCGATAGCAACAAACATGGCAATAACCCAAACTATAAAATCCAGCCAGAATTTAAATGCATCCCAGTTAACGTCCATGTTTGTGTTCCTCGATTTGCTGGCAATGAATACAGCGTGCCGCTTCAGGCTTAGCCGCTAATCGATCCAGTGATATGGGGGTGTCACAGCTAATACAAATTACTCGTCCATCAAGGGTTTGCTGTGTAGGCTCGGTGCGTTTTAAGGCGTTATCGAGCGCTGCCTGACGATGGCGTATTTCGAGCTTTTTAGCTTCATCGAGAATGTCGGTCACTTAATCTTTCCTCATAACGTCTGTTATTTTGGGAACGATTTTTTCTGCGCTTCTCCCCACCACATAACCACCTAAACCTATTTGTAACAGTGTCCATGCTTCATCGGCTAAGCGAAAAGCGGTTAGACCAAAGGCATCGGCTACCACTAGAATTAAGAAGGTGAGCATGGTGATAGGTCGCCAGTTACGTTGTAACCAGCTTGCACCTTGAGCTTCGGCAGTGATGACCTGAGCTTGTGCCTGCATTAACTTGGTTTCGTACTCCATGACCTTGTCGGCCAGCTGAGTCTGCATCTCAAAAATACTGGCTTTGACCTGTAGCCGCTCATCTTCTGATGTATGCAGCTCATCAATCAGATTGGTCAGAGGAGATACAAGCCCTGATAAAAACTTCCAACCACTCATACGGGGTATTCCTCCCAACATAGTTCGAAGTGGGGGCCGTCAGGGAATGGTTTTTGACCGGCTGCTTTTTTACGGTCTATATACATTTGAAAAGCTTGTTCGGCACTATCGTAGCTGTCTAAATAATCCCAGCAGCCACCCCATTTGATACGCACCTTTAGTTCTTCAGCTGCGGCTTTTATCGCGTTAGCAATTAGGAAGTAGAACTCCCATTCCCAACTGATGGTGTTATCAACCCACGCGCCAAGATCAGAAGCATGAGAAATCGGCCCTAGTTCTGGTGCATTTTTTGGCACTCGGGCTAAATGGCGAGAGTTCTTGGTTTGGGATTTTCCTTGGCGGACTAAATGACGTTGGCGCTTATCTGTACGGAGGGTTTCCAGCACAGTGAAATCTACTTTGGATAACTGGATCGCGCGCTCAACCACCGCTGCTAAATCGGGGTGGCAATCTGCAAGCCGCTGTTTAGAGCGACGGCCTAGAACAAAGGCCGCCGGGGTTGGGTTTTCAGACATAATAAAAATCCCCGATAGGGTTAGAGTCCTTAAGTTTCGTTAGGACTCCAGCTTATCGGGGATTAGGGTAGGGGCGGTTTAACCTTGGTTAGATGTTTTGTTGTTGCGGAAAGTTAGCTTGAATTCTTCTCCGTAGATTGATGAGTAATTGATCTTAATTGTGATATTTTTCAGCAACTTCCTGACATCATCTAGCTGAGCTTTATCCGTCCCAAAGTCTCCATACACTTCAAAAGCCTCTTTATAAGCACCTTGTTTATAAGATTCTCCAGCATGCCAGCCTCTAAGAGTAATAGAAGTGGCTGAGCTATGCCCATAGCCTTGGATTATTCTTGTAATTTCTTCAATCGTATCATCGGGAGTAAGTTCGGTGTCGTAAATAGAAAGGGTATACGATTGAAATATAGCTGGCCCTAATCCATCATTACTTATAGCAAAGGCAATTTGTGGACTTTGTAAACTCAAAGTTGAATGAACAACAAGGTGAGGCTTAACTGATAATCGATTGTGCTTTCTTGCAATATATCCCTGCCATAATGTAGCACCCATAGCGCTAGCAGCAATGATTGCCGCAACATTTTCACCAAGCCAAAACCATATGCATGTGAAAGGACCAATGCATTCCATTAATAATACCCTTGAATAGTTAATTAACTAATCAGTCCGTTAGTACACATGTGATTACTAATAATTGCTTCACTACCATCTGAATCAACATTGAATGGCGCTTCAGCGTCAGTAAGCGTAAGGGTAATCTTAGTATCATGTGGCACTGATTTATTGATCAGTTTACAGGCTTGGTTGGCAAGCTGTTGCTGTTTACTTAGGTCTTTGATTGCCATGTAGAATGTATTCTTTTTGGTACTTTCCCATCCAGCAAAAGCTATGTTTTTCCAACCATATATCTCTCGTTTAACTTGTTCTTTGGAAAGATTTATTCTTGGCTGGAATTCAGTTTTATCTACTAAAGTTATTTGGTAGTTATCGTTAATCCAGTTGTATTTACCAGATGAACTGGTTCTTTCTATTGCTGGTTGCAGATAGCCGTGTTTAGCATCCTGCAGGACCCAAGAGACAATATTACGCTCATGAAGTCTCTTTATTTCATGGCCTATAAACTCATGCCCATAATAATCAGCCCGCGCGTAGAATTCATATGGTGGCTTTATGATAATGATACTCATGTCTTGTTGAGATTTTCTCCATACGAACTGGTAAATATCATCTTTCTGGCCTAAATAGGAAATTAATAGAATGGAATCTTTATTAATTTCATAACCGTAATAGTTACCATTAATAACAGTGTATTTATGTTGTGGTTTTGCTGCGAAGAGAGTCGTAGAAAATAAGAATAGAAATAGGGTGGTAAACGTAGCCCTTAACATTGGAAATTCCTTTTTAGAACAGCTCAGGTTGAATCCTCTTTCTACAGTATGCCCTTTGCTCTTCAATAATTAAATAAACTTGCTTCACACTTATGTCGTACTTAGTTGCAAGTTCTGAAGGTTGAACACCTTTTTCAGCCCAATCTTTATGCAGGTCAATATTCCTAATGGCTCGTTGTAGTGCATCTTTTTTAGGCAGGTAGAAATAGCGGCCGCCGCAATACATGGATTGTTCATGCAGTAGGGTGAGGCTTATTTTTTGGGCCTCTTCTTCGTCATATCCCATGCGGTTTAGTGCAGCTGAGAATATGTCAATTAAGGCGGTGAGATCCCTAGGCCATTTTTTACGCACTTCTGCAGGGATCTCGCTCATGTGGCTGGCGAGATCGTCGGTGTAGGAGTTTTCGCCTAGTAGATCTTTTTGTTCTTCAATCATGTTTAAGCTCCTTCCTCGTTTTGCAGTATGTGGGGGCGTTTTCTACACCGTATTCGTAGAATTTACCGTGGTACATGATGCGGTGTTTATCTAATAGCTGTTTTATCGCTACGGCGGGGTTTAGGCTTTCTGACGTTACGAGTTGATTGACCGTGCGTATGTCTTCGCGCCACCATTTTGCCCACACGCGCTTATGCCACTGCTTTAGACTTTCGAGTACTGGGGATGCGAGCTTGGTGCGTTCGAGCCATTCTAGCTCTGCAATGCCAACGCCGCCGTTCAGCTTGCTGCTTTGGCGTTCGGCCCATTTGGTAAGGGCCATTTCTGAGCCATCATCGATAATGCCTTGGTGGTACATCTCGATCCAAACTGCGCGCATTACGTCAATAATTTGGCCGGAAGCTTTTGGGCTGTATTGTTTTTTAGCACGGCGGGTTGTTGGTGCTTTACGCTTGAATCCACATTTTTCAAAGTGGTTGAGCACTTTGTAGAGTTCGCTAATGTGCATGTCACTGCAGCTTCGCTTGCCAGATATTTGCTGAAGCGTGTCGCGATAGATATCGTCATCTAGCTTGAGCTGCTTTTTGGCAATATGGATCTGAGCCAGCGCTGATTTGCGGTTATCTTTTTGCGTTTTCATTTAGTTACCTGAGAGCGTCCAATCAATGTCAGCAATGTCCATAACTGCCGCACTGATAGCTGCTCGTTTTGTTTGTTTATTACTTGCTGTAACTTCTTGCGGAAGAGGCTCTATCATGATCGCGTCGGTTGTCTCTAGTACGCGCTTAAGGTAGTTATGGTTACTTAGAGGTTTAAAGCTGCCTTGTTGCTGCTTTGCTCGCATGGATTCAACAACGTTAGCCATTGCCGTTAGAAGCTGAGGCTCAGCCGCTAGGGCTAACGTGTCTTGCGCGAGTTTTAACGCTCTATTATTTGCTAAGTCTCTTGATTGCGATCGGAATAAGCCAATGTATGTCACCAGTACGGTCCCCGTGCTTTTATCAAGTCGTGTTAGGAGCGTTAATAGGTCTCTGCCTGCTTCGTCCTGAACCAGTTGTTCTAGGCTGATGCGGCTATGGCAAACAGGACAGCGAGTTAGTTGCATGATGTTCTCTCGTTTTGTTCACAATCAGAAGTAGCCCGCGAGCCACTTTTGATTATGGCGGTGATAACACCGCAATCACGGGGACGCTAAGCGCCCCGTATTTTTACTTTATTTGGCTAGTCATCTAAGTCCAATATTCGAGATGTAGCCCCGATCTCACTGGCGTTATCCCAGCGCCACGCGTCAGCTTTCTCGACGCTATCAAATACAAGGTTATTACCAGATTCATCACAAATAATTTCTGCATCTACGCCATCGTGAGAGTTGTTTAAAATTATTGCTGACATACCTATCACCGTTTAATAAGTTCGACAAATAACAAGTCGGTCAAAACCGATTCTACCTTTGGGTTACGCCGCATGCTGTTGCAGTGTATCGATAGCATCGAGCACGTTAGCTAGCTCGTCTAAACTCGGTTCGTAGCGTTGTTCGTTCCAGTTTACTGCGATACCTCTACTGTTGATTTGTAGCGTTATATCCACTGGGATCGTACGCATCAACTTGAATAGAACCTCTTCTGCGGGTGCTTTTGGTGCTGCCGAGGTTTTTACTTTCGGCTTAGGCTCAGCCTTAGGTTGTTTCTTTGGCTGAAGTGATGGTGTCTGTAATTCTTGACTGCTAGGGCTTGGTGGTAGCTTGCTTGCACCATTTAAAAAACCACCATCGGTTAGGCCTTTAAACTCTGTACGCGTAATGCTCCATTGCCCGTTCTGTTGCTGTTTAATAAGCTTCCGGCTTTGTAGTTCTTCAAGTACATTTTTTAACTGCGCTTTACTTGTTAACCCGTCGACCAACGGGATTAGCGTACTAACGCCCATCGCCCCGCGTTGCCCGAGTGCGTTAATGATGTTCTTTTCAATTTGAGTCAGTGACATGCTGCTGTGCTCCAAATTTAAGAAATTTTCTTATATCTCTTCTTTTTCGACTTCTGTACATTCTGTAACCAGAGTAAAAGAGAACGTTAGTTCTTTATCTAGGCCACGGATGGCCGCTCTGCATCCCGCCCCGTTAGGGGCGGATTTTCCTTCTAGTTCAGCGCGTCTTTTAATACTTTTGATGGTTTAAATTTGGCCACTTTTGCCGCTGGAATATCTAGCGCTGCGCCTGTTTGCGGGTTGCGACCTGTACGGGCGGTGCGTATACCTGCCGTTAATTTCCCAAGCCCTGGCAATGTCACTTCACCATCTTTTTTTAATTCGAAGGTTGTAATATCTCCTAGCGCATTGAGCATTCGGTCTGCTTGGGATCTCGTGCAATCGCTGACACGTGCAATCGCGCTAATTAGTTCTGCTTTGTTCATCATATTTTCCTTTAGTTGTTAGCTGCTCATCAGTACCCAGCCGCTACGCTAGATAGACGCCTTTGTGAGGCGTTTCGCTATTCATCAGGCCGAATGTCTGTTTCCCCTAGGAGCCAGCGCAGAGCATCCCTTACGCCTTCTTCATAGGTACCCTCATCGTGATCAGTTTTACCGTGCATGACGCGCTCTTCAGCCCAGCTTGCTAGTTCGTAAATATCATCATCAGATCGGTCCACTTGAATGCCCATAATGGCCTCCGCTGCTTATCTATTTGGTTATTACATGGCCTATTTGCAGTACTTCTAACGCCTCTAGTTTTTTATATTGACGTTTTAATGGGCCAAACTTTTCAAATAATGGCTCATACCAAACAATTTTCTTACTGAAGTCGTAATGTTTATTAGCTTTGCGCTTTCCAAATATCTTGATCAGTTCCTTTTGTTCTTTGGGAGGGTAAACAGAGCGGCTTCGTTGCTTCCACACCTGAGTCACAAGTGGATTATGCTTCTCAGAATCTACTTGCCCCCAGGCTAAGTTATAAACACCGTCGATATAAACGATGATTCCTAATTTGTTCTCTGCAATGATCTCTTTTGATAGATGAATCTCCTTTCCATCTAGCGATAGCTTGACTGAGCAAAATGAGCCTTTTAACTCTTGTTCTATTTTTTCCCACTGTTCTTGGCTAATCATTGAGTGTCTCCCTTACGCTTTTTCCTTGGCGGAATCGGACGCCTTTTGAGCCATCTTCTCGCTCGGCAATATCAAATAAGCCAAACCCTTCAATAGCGACGGGGTGGCCGTTTTTTAACTGGTGCAAAATTGCAGTGCCTATCGCATCTATAGCGTCTTCCGCTTGTGGGGCGGTAAGCCGCGCCTGCATGGCGACGCGGGGTGCTATGTGCTTTCCGGTTACAATCATGAGTTACCTCACACACTCGCTAGGTCTAAAGGAATTGGCTTGTATTGATCCGTTTGTCCTATACGCTCATACACACGGATATAGACAGCGGTGCCTACGTTTTGCAGGGCATCTTTTAATGCTTGCATGGCCAGCTGCCACTCTTCGTCCTCTATATTGAGGCGCATAAGTTCCAGTACTTTGCCGGTTTTGATCTCTTGCTTTGAGTTAGTTCTAAATGCCTGGCTAACGATGGCGCTAACGTTTTGATTGGCACCCTCGGTCCAGCGCTTTAAGCAGCTATCAATTAGCTCTTTAGCGGCTTCTATCTCTTCTGTGAAGGCAACAACCTCACGAAATGCGCGCTGGATTTTGTAGCGGCCGTCGTATGAAGTAAGGCTGACATTGCCTTTTTTTCCGCCAAGTTTGACGCCGTATCGATCACCTGCAATGGCGACTAAATCATCAATGTCTTGCAGTGCAGCGGTTTTGAATTCTGCTAGGGCGGTATGTAATGCGATCGCTTTTGGTGTGAGCTCATTAACTAGCGCATCACGCAATAAATCTTGCTCGCGTACTTGGTCGGCAGGGACTAAATGACCCGCTGCATTTTGCATGAAGCCTTCAGGAATATGAGGCTGTACGATCGGCTGTGCTGTTTGTGTACTCATGCTACGTTCTCCCGTAGTGGTAAATGCAATAAATATTCAAGTTGGCCGTTATGCTCATCGACTACGCTTTTAAGTACGGCTTGAGTGGTTGCGCCGTTATCAAAGCGGTCTAGGTTTCGTTCTAAATGGCCACTGTTTACAACCATTGCTGCGTTGGGGTTAGCCGTTGTTACGGTTGATCCGATACCCCAAAACATAACTGCGCCGATTTCACGTGTTTTTGGTAGATCAATAATTAAGTACTCAGTCATTTTTATGATCCTCGTTTTTCTCTTTCTGGATACGCTGGTAGATCTCTTCACGGTGGACAGCGACGTTTAGTGGTGCATGTATTCCAAGGCGGACTTGGTTGCCTTTGACCCCGAGAACGGTGACGGTTACTTCGTCACCTATCATTAAGGTTTCGCCGATTCGGCGAGTTAGAATGAGCATTCCTTTATTTGACATGGTTTTAATCCTTTTCCATCCAGCGAACTTCACAGCCATTTACACAGGCTGCCATTTCAACTTCTCGACCGTTTGCTGTTGGGCGGATCGCCTTCCAGCTAACGGGTAGTGCTCCCGTTTTACGTGGACCACGTAATAGATGCAGGCGAGGGTGTGCACCCTCAATTTCTATATGCGTTACGGTTAAGCCTTCTGCTATTAATGCGCTGGCTGCAGCCTGAGTGTCTGCAAGCTTTTGCATAATATGGTTGTTTTGAGTGTTCATATTTCACCTCTATCGGGGTTGTGCTTGCAGGTTCGGCAGGCGCGGTACAGCGCTACGCGCTGAGGGTTGCTGCTTATAAACGGCATTTCGCGGTTTTTTTGGCATGATTTGTTATCTATCTCGCCTAAAATTGGGCATGTGTTTTTGGCGGTGTACGCCATTATTTTTTGTTCCATTGCTACGGTGCTGGCTGGGTATTTGTTTGCCAGTAGCGTGCTGACGGATGCGCGGTCTACGCCTAGGCGATCCCCAGCTGCTTTTTTACTGCCTGATTCCGCCACTACGGACGCTAATACACGGATAAACTCTGGGGGCGTTTCTCCCCATGCTGAAATATCAATGTTCATGACAGCTCCTCGGGGTCTTCACAGTGCATAACCTTGTTTAGATTTGGGTCGTAGACTGTTTTTACGCGTTGAACTTGTGGGGCACGAGGCCCTGTATTCATCGCGGGTTTGAGGAAAAATCGTTCTAATCTATTCGGCCCACCAGGACGAGTAATTTGTAAGTAACCTGCTTTTTTTAATGCCGTGATATAAGCTTTTGCATAGCGGGTATTGATATCAATGCCGCTTGCAGAGATATGGGCCGTTAACTTAGCTACATCTAGTTCCCCTTTAAGTATCCGTAGTGTTCTCCACATGCATTCACTACTTAACCCCTGAGTAACCGGTTTTCCTTTGCGGTCTAAACGCGGGGCTTCTATTCCGTTGTGTTTAATCTGGTAATAACGGAATTTTCTTCTGCCTTCAGCTGGGGCGGGCGTTAGAAATTCACCCGCTACTAAGCTTTTGATGTAGGTTCGAGCTGTTTCTACTTCGACGTTAGCGTGAAAAGCTACATCGTTGAGCCAGAAAACCTGATTTTTTAACTTACAGATCTCCTCCCAAATTCGTTGGCGGGCTGATTTACCTCCTATCATTTCCATCTGCGCAGGTTTCCTATTTGCGGCGGTGGATTCTGATTCTTTTGCTGCTGTATTCATGCTGCCTCCCCCCTTAAATCCGGCGCTTAGGCGCTTCGCCTGTATATAGTTCTGTTTTGCCCCAGGTCTTAAGATCGACTACTTCCCAGCCGTTGGTCATCGCTTGTTCTTGCACAAGTTCTAAATTTACGGCGACGCGACGAACGCTTCCTCCGGATATCTCTACTAAATGTTGTAGTAAGTCGTTTTCTATATGCACTTGATTGGCATAGAGAGGGATTAGCTTTTTAGCATCGTCTAAGCTAACGGGTTGAGCAGGCACCCACGCAAGAACGCGACCGTGGAACCGTTCCCATTTTTTGAGCTTGTTGGGGAGCTGCTCTTCACCGATCAGTAATATAGGGGCTTGGCTTGATTCGTATAGGTCGCGAATTAGTTCGACTGAGTTTTTCTCTACGATATGATCCATTTCATCAATAATGAGGGGGCGGCCGCTCATGGCGAGTTCTTGTGCCGCTTGCTCTAACATTTCGGGAATTGTTGGCGCTGGCTTCATTCCCATCTCGTGAAGAATGGCTACGAGCGTGTGTTTTTTTGTCCACACGCTTTTTGCTTGAACGTAGTAAGCTCGGCGGCGATTCGCTACGTGTGTAGCTGCTACTGATTTACCGTAGCCCGATGGGCCATAGAGGCAAACCATGCCGGGTAGGCTGGCTGAGCGCTCTATCGCACGTTCTAGGGCTACGTCGCATAAACCAAGGTTGGTTATTTCTGCGATTCCGCCATTGATATGAGTATTAATTGTCGTCATACTTTTATTGCTCCATTTTGCAAGATTGATGGCACTGGGATCAGAGGGTTCGAGCCTCTGGTCCTATCTTTAATTCTTCACTTGTACGCCGTGCCCAGGCGCTAAATTCTTTACTTTTTCCGTAGGTTTTAAACCAGAAGGCATGCACGTCTAGTACGCTTTTTCCATTCAAGTACGCTTGATATAGGCTGATACGTTCGGCTGGCGTCATGTCTTGTAGTGAGCGTTCAGTGGATTCTGTTACTACGGTTTCTTCTATTGCTGCGGTTCTGCCTTTGATTAGTTCAGGGGTTATGGAACCGATACCTGGAATGTAAGCCGGTGTGTCTTGTTCTAGTGCTGGGCGACCATTCAGTTCTGCCTCGACTTCTTCTAGTTTTACTTCTAGGCGGCGTTTTCTTCCTTTTGCTCGGTTTTCGCGCGCTTGTTCAACAACGCTTCGAGGCATGTAATCTTGGCGGTTGCCATTCAACTCAGCCTTGCAGATAAGGGTTCCGCTTTCGGGTTCGTAAACCCATACGTATTGGGGATCATTGAGATCGTAGGCAATATGTACTTGTTCGCCGTGCCATTCTGTTAATTCATGGCTGAAGTAGATATTGCTCATAAATTTAATCTCGCCGCGGTTTGCTGTACGAGTGGTGCGTGGGCGGAAAACCTGAGCAGCGTCATCGCCGGTTAGGGTGATTGGAGACCAGCCTTCGTCTTTAAAGTGGTTCCAAACTTCATCTGGGGATTGGTGGCGACGCTTGCCGAGCGAATCAGTTATTTTAGGTAATGTGCTGTGTGGGCGGCTGTTGTACCAGTTGATACGTTCATTCACCATTTGCATAAAAGATTCCCAGCCCATTAGGTGCATAACACCGCCTTGCTTTACCGCTTTGCGGCTGAGTTTGAACTGATCATGACGGGCTTCTTGGTCCATATCTTTACCGATAAAGCCGGCTTGGCCTTTAGCTGCATCGACCCATAAAGTTTGATGTACACGTTCTATCACGCCACGCGCCTGTGAGCTGTAGGGCAGAGAATGCGTCATTGTGCTGCCTAGCCTGGCGAGTACGCCGGTTGCTTTGTCTTTAAGTAGTGCATTGGCATATCCGCCGCCGTTGTCGACATAAATCAGCGCGGGGACCGCTTGTGTGCATGAGCTGATAAGTGCATCGAGTACGGCGATGCTGCTTTCTGCTAAATCAACCGATACGCCAACAACGCGGCGTGTGGCAATGTCGATAAAAGTGGTGATCTCTGGGCGGAATGGGCGACCATGAAAGGGGTGCTGTACCTCGCCGTCATGGGTATGTCCATCTGCGCTGTAAATGTCCGCAGGTAACAGCTGACTAAAGTCGCGGCGCATAAATGGCAGTATGTTTTTAAGCTCCCGTGCACCCATACGGCCACGCTCTTTGGATACGTTGCCCATTTTCTTGATAAAGCGACGCACTGCGTAGATGCTTGGTGGTGTACCTTCGTACCCTTCAGTGAATTGGCGGTAAGCGTGTTCTACGCTGGGTTTTTCTGGACGCTGCCAGCACATTAAGAAGCTGTTAGCCCACTCGGGTATTTTGATCTCTCGTTTAGATGCAGGTGCTAGTTGTGTTGTATCTTTTGCAAACCAGCGTTTTATGCTGCGATCACTGGGGTAAATGCTGTCGGAATTACCGCGTGGGTCTTTGGCTAGCTGCAAAGCTTTATCTAAAACAGGGTTTATTTGTTCAAGCTGGCCTGTTTTTGCTTGTGCCAATAAAGCCGCGATTGCGGATTCTTTACTGATACCTTGATCGTACATTGCGTTAATGGCGGTTATAACGGTTGCACGTGCATCGGCTGTACTCCGCTGGCGCTCATTTAAATCCACGTGATGCACGGATACTGGCTTGTTTAATACCGCTCTTGATTCATGTAAACGCGGCATGAGTGCTTCTATCTGTTGCACCTCAAGTGCTTTGCGAGCAACGGCCGGTAGGTTGCTGATGTGGTATTCATAACCACCGCCCTTGCCCATGCGTTGCTGCGCTTCCCATTTTTCACGTTTAGCCAGCTTTATGAGCCCTGCAATAGAACCTGGTAATACAGATAAATTTATCTCTGTTAACTCTTTGGCTGTATACCACTGCTTCATAATCAATCCCTACAGCAACTCAGGCTGCTTAAATTTCTCAATATTGCCGCGCTGAAAGGCGAGCTCTTCCATTAACTGGGTGACAGCCTGCACTGCTTCGTCTAACCCTTCTTGGCTGTCATAAAATTCCAACAGCAACCCCAGCACTTCATGGGCAAATTTACTTAGCTCATTCAGCTCACGATGTTTCGCTTGGCGACCAGTCGGCACTTTCACTAATAGATAACCGGCGCTATGCGCCAGATATTGCGTCATGTAGTCAGCACCACAGGCATTCTCAAAGGCGCGAATTTTAAGGGCAGGCATTCGGCCTGATTCCAACCACTTATAAAGCGTAAAGTGGCTGGCCTCGGCCATAATCTCTGCAACCTGTTCAACGCTTCGATTCAACCGATCGCTCGCATGCCTAACGCACAATTCAGAGCCGTGTCTTAGGCTGTGTGGCTGAACTCGCTTCCAATTAATCTGTCTTCGCTGGGTCATTGGCTTGGCTCCTTTATCCAAACAAAAAGCGGTTTTGCCCCTATACCAAACAAAGCCCGCTGGCTAAGCTGGTTATAAATACGGCTAACGGAGATACTCATGACCTCAAGCAACCCGACTATTTGTGCCAATAAATTCGCCAATTTTTGTGCTACGATTTGCATAGCGCGAAGGCCAAATTTTTTCGGGCTCAGTTTCAAGGAAAGCAGCAACTATCCGCTCGACTTTTGGATAAGGGGCTTTAAATACGTTATAGAAAGTGGTGGGGTTGCTATAACCGCTTTGGCGGGCCAGCTCGGCGACAGAAATGCCGCGCTTACGGATGGCCGCTAGAATGTCCTGGCGATGCCAATCTTGATTTAAGTGAGTTTTTTTATTGCTCATTTTTTTTACGCCTCGTGTTAACCAGTTTACTTAATCTGTTTGTCTCTCAGATATGGGTTAACAGTATACGTATTTGGGAGTTTTGTAAAACATATTTGGGAGTTAAAAGTTCCAAATATGAGTGATTTGTTTATTTTTTGTTATAACTAATTGATATTTAAGGGTTAAATTTTAAACAAATATGGTAGATAAAACTTTGAACTCAGTTAAAAGTTACGAATCCGAGCTTGGTGAGAGGATTAAACTGTCCGCTTTAGAAGTGGGTGGTAAAAAAAACCTCTCACATTTGACTGGAATACCCGAATCTGGGATTTATCGCTACATCAAAGGTGAGAGCGCGATGCCCGTGAAAGCTCTTGTGAAAATAGCTAAGGCGGCAGGGCTTTCCGTTGAATGGCTTGCAACAGGCGAAGGGTCTATGAGGCCAGGCGAGGTAAGAGAGGGGCGGGCAAACTACAGCGTTGAGATGGGCGAGTTTGCCTTAATTCCTGGCTATAACGTCGAGGTGGCTGCGGGGGTCGGCACCTTCCCTGGTGGTGAAGAATCGACACGTAAGCTGGCATTCCGTCATAAATGGCTTAGATATAGAAATCTTAAGCCAGAGAACTTAGTGCTAGTCTTCGCTAAAGGCGATAGCATGGAGCCAACTATCAACGATAACAACACGCTAATGATCGACACCAGCAATCGTGAGCTGATTGACGGCCATATATATGTCATACGTACTGATGGTCACTTAATTGTTAAGCGTATTCAGAAGCTCTGGAACAAAGGCATATTGCTACTCAGCGACAATAAAGAGTATAGAGAGCAACAAATAGAGCCAAATGAAGCGGATGATTTAGAAGTTA
Source organism: Neptuniibacter marinus (assembly GCF_965223595.1). Taxonomy (NCBI): domain Bacteria; kingdom Pseudomonadati; phylum Pseudomonadota; class Gammaproteobacteria; order Oceanospirillales; family Oceanospirillaceae; genus Neptuniibacter; species Neptuniibacter marinus. The sequence continues at coordinate 1,338,857 of NZ_OZ245004.1, forward strand.
TAGGGAAAGTTGTTTGGATAGGGAAGGATGTATAATAGAGGCAAGGACTGCCACTGTATAGTTAGCGGCTTTTTTGTCCAGAATGACAAATAAAGCGCTAACTCCTTAAGTTGGTGAATAGCTAATCGCTAAATTGAAAAACATCTAACGCTGCGCAGTTTATTGTTATATTACTTTCTAGCCCCCGTAATATGGGAATCCCACCAAAAACCATTTAATCCCATATTATCCCGCTTATATATGCCAATAAGATCACTAGATCACAGCCTCGCGAATGCGGGGCTTTTTGCTCCTTGGACTATGCAGATGAGAACTGCGCAGTTCGAGCCGAGCGAAGCGAGACCACATCGGAGCTTGCGACGATAGCCCGAAGGGGAATAATCTGCTTAGTCCTACCAGATTTAAAAAAGCCTCGCGAATGCGAGGCTTTTTGTTATCGGGACTATGCAGATGAGAACTGCGCAGTTCGAGCCGAGCGCAGCGAGACCACATCGGAGCTTGCGACGATACTCCTTAAAGATCTTACGTGCCAAGCCATGCAGCTCCAACAAATGGCGGAATTTAAGAATCGTCGAATGATCTGGAATGAGGGCGTCCAATGATAGACCTGCAAAAATTCGCATAGATGCAATCTCGTAGAGTGCATCTTCCATAGCGGGATCGCTCATGCTGTACCACTGCTGCATGCAGTGAATACGTAACATCGTTGCTAGCGGATAAGGGCGGCGGCCGTTACCGGCCTTGGGATAATAGAGCTCGATCACAGACTCGAATCTCTGCCAAGGGATTAGCGATTCCATACGCCCCAGAAAAATCTCCTTACGAGTTTGGCGGCGCTTGCTACGGTATTCACTATTGGAAAAGGTGAGCTGGTGATCCATCGAACATTCCTCAGGTTGTCTGTCTGAGAATTATCTCTTGATGGGGACTTGATCACAGGTTCCCTAATGGCTGGTTTGAAGAAACTGCTCAATCAGTTAATTTAACACCTTCATATTCACAGTAGAATAGCTTTAGCTCCAACCCATGTTTGCAGGATTTATCTTGGGTTGGAGTAAACCCACTTCATTAATGCCGCAGTCATTATTTCTGTTTTTAGTATCAACTTATGGATTTATTTTGTTGAAAAATTAACTTATTGGTTTATATTTATGATTAATGAACTAATAAGTTGATTATGGATATGCGCTTCCAAGAGCAGGTCGGTCAAGAGATCGTTAAACACCGTAAAGCTAAGGTGGGTCATCAAAACGCTATGCAGGCTCTGACCGGGATGAAAACCCAGCAATATAACCGGTTAGAGAATGGCGCTGATGTTCGGCTGTCAACGCTATTTAGGGTCACTGATGCATTAGAACTGGAAATGGCATTGGTGCCTCGTGATCGTATGTTGTTAGTTGATATGATCCTCAACGCTTCTGAGTCGGAGTTGAAAGAATATAAGCAATTTATGCTTCAACAACTTCAGTATGAAAAGTCATCAGCTGATTCATCGCCGGAAACTGGAATAGATGCATTGATGAAGGATTTGTCAGATGAGTGAGAAACGTCAAGAGAAGGTGACTGCTTTAAGTCTTATGCTCCATGACATCCAGATTGGGGTATTGGTTAATTGCGCTAACTCAAAAAATATTTTGGTATTCTCTCCTGAGTATCAAAAACTGCATCAAGCTATAAAACCTACCTTCTCATTAGTTCAGATCGATGATGAGCAATATCTGTCAAATCCCCAAATGAGAACACTGCGTTTACCGCCGGTGCTGTCGAATTTGCTGCCTGAAGGGGCATTAAAAAAATGGATGGCTCAGGGAATAAAAGTCAGTGAAGACAATGAATTCCCACTATTGGCCTATGCAGGGGAAAATTTACCGGGAGCGGTCAAGGCTCAACCACTAACAGCAGACAATATTCCTTCTTGGGCACTAACCAGTCGTGAGCAAGTCGAGCCCGTATTAATAGATCTAGGAACTCAGTCTCGTAAGTTTTCGCTTGCGGGCGTACAGATAAAGTTTTCCTCCGCCTACAAGGATGGGCGTTATAACATCGATTCGAATTTTGAGGGGGATAATTGGATCATCAAAACCCCATCAACCGTTCACCCTAACGTTCCTGAAAATGAATACACTGTTATGCGTTTAGCTGAAGCAATCGGTGTTGAAATACCAGAGATTAAGCTGGTGGAGCTTGATGAGTTGAAAGGTCTTCCTGATATTGCTCTTCCAAATGAATCACATGCTTTTGCCATTAAGCGGTTCGACCGTACAGAAAAAGGTAGGGTACATACGGAAGACTTTGCTCAGATTTTTAGCCTCTATGCCAGTGAAAAATATGACAAGGCTAACTATGAAATGATAGGTAGAGTCTTATATAAATATTCAAGCATTAGAGATGTTCAACAGTTGGCTGTTCGTCTTCTGGCAAATATTTTGTTGGGTAACGGTGACGCACATACGAAGAACTTCTCTGTGATTTACCCTGATCATATTAACCCTGAGTTATCACCCGCATACGATATTGTTTTTACTGCAGCATACATTCAAGGTGAGAGTGATATTGGGTTGAATATGGCCAAAGAGAAAAACTGGTATCGACTTTCACTTACGCACTTTGAGGAATGGTCGAACAGAATCGGAGTGCCTTGGGTTGCTGTTAGAGAATCCTTGAATACTGCAATTAAAAGATCAAAGGCATGGCCCGAATTGCTTCAGGGGTTGCCTATGCATGAAAAGCACAAGGAGAGTCTAAAGGCTCACTGGGCTAAGCTCCATAGTGATTTCAGTCTGTAAAATCTATTAATCCCCAGATTTTACAGTCTCTAGTTGGGAGCATGCTTCAGCAATCGGACCGTAGATAATTGCGCGTAATTGTTGGAATTCACCCAGGGATAGTTTTAAAGAGTCGGGTTGGGCCGAGTTTTTCTCTTCGAGTGTGCGGTATATCTCCTGAGTCCCTTCATTTATTTGGTTTACCATCTTCAGGATATCTCGCTGGATATTTTTGGGCGAACCGATACGCATGGTCGAAGCGACATTCAATAAATTATCCATAGTAACATCACCAAATGTCTTAGCACCCGCTAACTCAGTTACCATATTCGCATTCATCCAGGATGTGTTGGTTTCTCCGTAACAGGTTGTATTTAACAAATCGTAATGAGGTGTCAGTACATAGCCTTCAGCACCAGTGTAGAAGCTAAGGTTTTTAAGGTGAGCATCAGCATTACCAGTGATGAAATTGAAAACCAGCCAGCTAAAAATCTCTCTCCGTGTTAATGCGGGTTGGTTACACATATTTGCTAATTTGATGAGATTCTCGATTGTGCACTGATCGTATTTGCTCTCGGGAGCCAATTGTAAAAGCTGGCATCCATCAAGGATGTGTGATCTGTCGTAAGCTGATTCAGAAATTTCCCGGTCGAAGCGTTTAATAATATAGATAGCCTCAGGCACATGGAGATAGTGTACATACGGCACGTCTAATCCAGCTTTATCAGCTAACGTCATGATGAACCACTCGTTTATGACACTGTGTGGATAATTAGCAGTGTCGTTGTGGTCTGGTTTTAATATATGTGTAGATGGGGTGCTACCCACTGGCTCGAAGATTTTACCCTCTGATGGTTGAAAACAAATGGGTAGTTTGTGCTGTGCACCTGCTAAGGACATCCTTTTTGGGGATTTTTTATTGAGCGAATGTTGAGGTAGGCTTCTGATTCTTTTAGATAAGGCTGAGTAGTCCAGTTCGCGGGTTTCAGCGGTGAAACCAGGTGTAACCCCTTCTGGCAACAATATGATGGCTCCAGCTGATTCAGCTCCATAGAAAGAAAGTAATGCGAATCTGTCTGAGACATTTACTCCAGCATCAGTCGCCATTAGTTTCCTAGCTGCTTCTTCGGGAAGTAAATTATCAAAAAAATTCTGAACGTGACGGAAGGTGCTTTTATCGATGATTGGGTCTGCTTCAAGGGGTAAAGAAGGAGATAGAGGATAGCCTTCTTCAAGCCATTCGCTGGAATACTGGAAGCTCCATGTACCATTGTTGTCCTGCAAAGACCCAACCTGGCTCATGTTAATATATGCATTCAAAGTCCGTGCTGTTTCCACTGTATTTCCTACTTATCTATTTGTTGCCGTCGGTTAGTTCAAGCCCTAACTCACTCATTACAGCAAAGACCGTTCCGATGGATACAGAATCTATTCCCCGTTCCAGCTTTCCTACAATAGAGTGTTGGCAGCCGATAATCGACGACAGATCTTCCTGACGTATACCTTGCTGCTTGCGTATACTTCTAATAAAGATTCCCAGCTCTTGGTTGCTATTTATTCGTTGGCGAAGTTCGCCTCCTTTCAAACTAATAAAGAGCTTTACCCCCAATTCCTCTATCAGATTAAATACAAAGCGTGACTTGGTACCGGGAGTTCCTTTTTCGATATTGCGAACAGTTCTATCTGAAATTTGGCAATATGCAGCGACATCTTCCTGAAGGAAGTCTTGTGACTTTCGTTGTTCCTTAAGGTGGAAGCCAAGATCAATGGGAGTTTTAAAAATCACAAGAAGCGCTCTAATCGGTAGAATAATGTAGATTATATATAAAAATCGTATTTTTCCAATAAATCGGAAGAATTTTGTATATTTTATTTATCGTTGGGAGTTTATCGGGTAAACGGAAACATAATGTATATTTATATCTCTATTAGAAGGCTCTTGTCACATGTCTAAGAGGGAAGATAACTATCAATTTTGATGTTTTATGTACCAAAATTGACAGAAGAAATTTCAATCTGATCTTTAAATTGACAATTTTGATGAGAAAAATGTCAAAATTGATGAAACGGTATGTCTACCATAAATAACGTGGAAAATCGTACCAAGTTACAGTAAAGGTCATTTAGCTTGTGCCCAAAGCCTGCCCAGCTTCTTTTAATGAAAACTACTCAAGGCGCTTAACATCAGTTAAGAGTCTGGGGGCTTCATTGCCTCTGCGCCGCAATATAGGTATAAATACCGCTTGTTAATTTAAGTATCATCAAAGTTAACAAACGATACATTATATAAGCACAAACAGTACAAAATTTAAGCACAGGGACTGAGCATTATCATCGCCTCATATTCCCAATATTAAGTCTAAGAGGGCGACGTTAGCATGGCCAACGAACACAAAAAGAATCTCGAAAAACAGCTTTGGAACATTGCCAATGCACTACGCGGTAACATGAGCGCCGACGATTTTCGAGATTACATCTTAGGCTTTATTTTCTATAAGTTCCTGTCCGAAAAAATTCACCTATACGCCGATAACCTACTGGCGGCAGATGGCATTAAATTTATCGACATCGACGAAACCACAGGAGATGGCCAAGAAACTCTTGAAGCCTTAAAAGAAGAAACTATAGACCACCTAGGTTACTTCCTTAAACCTAGCGAGATGTTTAGCGTTCTTGCACAAAAAGGCGAGCAAGGTGAATTTATTATTGAAGAGCTAGGGGCTGTTCTACGCCATATCGAACAGTCCACCATGGGCACTGAAGCAGAAGATGATTTTAACGGCTTGTTCGATGACCTAGACCTAAGCTCTAACAAACTGGGTAAAACCGAAAAAGCCAAAAACGAACTGATTGCTAAAGTGCTTAGCCATCTAAACGCCATTGATTTTGCCTTAGGCGATACCGAGATCGACGTATTAGGCGATGCCTACGAATACCTGATTGGCCAATTTGCCAGTGGTGCCGGTAAAAAAGCCGGTGAATTCTACACCCCTCAGATGGTGTCTAAACTACTAGCGCAAATCGTCACCCATGGCCGTGACGACATTAAAAGCGTTTACGACCCTACCTGTGGTTCTGGCTCCTTGTTATTGCGTGTGGCCCGCGAACTATCCACACACACAAATGGCGAGCAGCTCACCAAAACACTGCAGTACTTTGGCCAAGAGTCCAACCCCAGCACCTACAACTTAGCGCGCATGAATATGATCCTGCACGACGTGCATTACAGCCGCTTTGATATTCAACAAGACGATACCCTAGAAGCCCCACACCACATTGATAAACGCTTTGATGCCGTAGTCGCTAACCCGCCGTTTTCAGCAAAATGGTCAGCCGATGCAGGCCACTTAACCGACGAGCGTTTTCAAGACTACGGCAAACTGGCCCCAGCCAGTAAAGCCGATTTTGCCTTTGTGCAGCACATGTACCACCAGTTAGATGATAACGGCACGCTGGCGGTGGTATTGCCACACGGTGTGTTGTTTCGCGGCGCAGCCGAAGGGCATATTCGTAAATTCTTGATCGAACAACACAATGCCTTAGATGCGGTAATTGGTTTACCCGCCAACGTATTCTTTGGCACCTCCATTCCTACCTGTATTCTGGTGCTTAAAAAGAATCGCAACAGTCCTGAGCAAGGGTGCAACGCAAAAGACGTTTTGTTTATTGATGCCAGCGCCCACTTTGGTAAAGCTACTAATCAAAACTTCCTGCGTGATGAAGATTTAGCACGTATTATGGAGGCTTACAGCCAGCGCAAAAACATCGACAGGTTTGCCTTTGTGGCACCCATTAAATCTCAGTTGGATGAGAATGGTGAGCCATTAGAAGGCACAGCCCTGAGCGGGGATGAAAGTGCGATTGAAGATAACGACTATAACCTGAATATTCCCCGTTATGTGGATACCTTTGAAGAAGAGGAACGAGTGGATTTAGCGGCGGTGGCTCAAACCATTAAAGGGATTGAGGCTGAGCTTGAAGGTGTGGATAAAAAGCTGGTGGATTTTTGCAAACAGCTTGGCATTCAGGCACCTTAGGAGGCGGTTATGACGGATGCAGAAAAAGTACAGAGTAAAGTGCCTCAGTTACGGTTTCCTGAGTTTAGTGGTGGTTGGGAAAAATCAAGACTTGGCGATGTTGCCACATTCTTGAAAGGGAAGGGCATATCTAAGGCTGATACCGATCCAGAGGGTAAGCTTGAATGCATTCGGTATGGAGAACTTTATACTCATTACGATGAATTAATTGAAAGGATTCGTTCAAAAACTAATCTTGATAAAAAATCCCTAGTTTTGAGCAAAGAAGGCGATGTAATTATTCCAGCTTCTGGCGAATCTGCATTGGATATTGCAACAGCATCGTGTGTTAAAAAAGAAGGTGTTGCATATAGTGGTGACCTTAATGTTTTAAGGTCAAGTGTAAATGGACTCTTTTTAGCATACTACTTAAATAATAAGCGAAAGCATGATATTGCACGATATGCTCAAGGTGCATCTGTAATTCACTTGTATGCAACACAAATGAAATCCCTGCTACTTTGGAACCCAAAAGATTCAAAAGAAAACGATAAAATCGCCTCCTTCGTCGCCACCGTCGATAAAAAAATCAGCCTACTAAAACAAAAGCACGAACAATTGGTGCAATACAAAAAAGGCATCATGCAGCAGCTATTTAGCCAGCAACTGCGTTTTAAAGATGATAATGGGCAGGGCTTTCCGGATTGGAAAGTTAGGCCCATGTCAGAGGTTCTAGAACTAGTAATTCGTGAAGTGCCCAAACCCGAAGAAAAGTACTTGGCACTTGGTGTTAGAAGTCATATGAAAGGCACGTTCCAAAAGCCTGATTTCAACCCTAATGACATTGCCATGGAGAGATTATACTCAGTAAAAGAAAACGACTTGATTGTTAATATAACTTTCGCTTGGGAAGGAGCAATCGCAATTGTTAAGAAAGAAGATGAAGGCGGGTTGGTTTCACATAGATTCCCTACTTATGTATTTAAAGATGGTGAAGCAACACACCGCTACTTTAAGCACATTATTCAAGAGAAGCGCTTTAAGTATTTACTCGATTTGATCTCTCCTGGCGGTGCGGGGCGAAACAGGGTGCTCAGTAAGAAGGAGTTCCTAAAGCTCAAATGGAATCTTCCTGAAATAGACGAACAAAACAAAATCGCGGATTTCTTGGGAGCCATCGACCAAAAAATCAATCTAGCCCAACAACAAATAGAGCAAACCCAAACCTACAAACAAGGCCTGCTACAACAGATGTTTGTATAGGTATTTATGAAAGTGCATTAACAGCCAATAGAATGAGCGGTCATGGCCACTGCGCACTGTTTAGACGTTAAGAATAAAGATGAAAGAGCATAAAGAGTTAAGCGTTAAGGAGAACCATGGCCACTCAGCCCGAAGCCGTTTTAGAAAGTGAACTGCTTAAACAATTACAGCAGCAGTCCTTTGAGTTAGTCAGTGTGACTGACGAAGCTAGCCTGCTTGCTAATTTAAAATGCCAGCTTGAAAAGCTCAATGATGTACAGCTAAGCCAAACTGAATTTAAGCAAATTTTAAATCATCTGGCCAAAGGCAGTATCTTTGAAAAGGCTAAAACTCTGAGGGATCGTTTTCAATACGATAAAGACGACGGCACTGAAGGCTATGTGCGCTTCTTACACGAAGATCATAGGGCTAACCAGTGGCAGGCTACTCAGCAAGTTACCGTAGAAGGCCGCTTTAAAAACCGTTACGACGTGACTATTTTGGTAAATGGTTTGCCGCTGGTGCAGGTAGAGCTAAAACGCCGTGGCTTAGAGATGAAAGAGGCCTTTAACCAAATTCAGCGTTACCAACGCCACAGCTATTGGGCCAGCTACGGTTTGTTTCAGTATGTTCAAATGTTTGTCATATCGAATGGCGTCAATACCAAATACTACGCCAACAATAAAAAACAAAGCTTTAAACAAACCTTCTTTTGGGCTGATAAAGAAAATAACCGCCATACCAAGCTAGACGACTTTACCCGCGAGTTTTTTAATCAAAAACACCTAAACAAAATGTTTAACCGCTACATCGTACAAAACGAAGCGGACAAAATTTTAATGGTCATGCGCCCGTATCAAATATATGCCACAGAGGCTATTATTGATCGAGTTGAGAACCCGCCTAAAGCAAAAAAAACTGCCACAGGCCACGATCTTGAGACAAGGCGGCAAGCTCAGAGCGAGCTGAGTTTAGATGCACTAAATGATGCGAGCGATGAGCACAGCCAACGCAGTATCAAGGAAGTGGGCGAAGGCAGGAATGGATACGTCTGGCATACCACAGGCTCCGGTAAAACGCTTACCTCGTTTAAAACCGCCCAACTGCTAACGGCCACACCCGAAGTTGACAAGGTGGTGTTTGTAGTCGACCGCAAAGACCTGGATTATCAAACCAGTAAAGAATTCAATGCCTTTTCAAAAGGCTGTGTCGACAGCACCGGTAAAACCAATGTACTGGTACAGCAGTTTACCGATACTTATGTATCCAAACACAACACAAATACCCGCAATAGCAAGCTGATTGTTACCACCATTCAAAAGCTCAATAACGCCATCAGCAAAAAGCGCTATAGCCAAAAAATGGAAGGCTTAAAAGACAAGCGCATTGTATTTATCTTTGACGAATGCCACCGCAGCCAGTTTGGGGATACCCACCAAAGCATTGTGTCGTTTTTTAATAACAACCAAATGTTTGGCTTTACCGGCACGCCTATCTTTGTGGCTAACGCCCACACCAAAGCCAGCCGTAAATATACCACCAAAGATTTATTCGATAAGTGCCTGCACAAATACACCATTGTAGATGCCATAAAAGACGAAAACGTACTCAAGTTTTCAGTGGAGTATGTTGGGCGCTATAAAAAAGTCGACAGTAAAAACGAAATGGATATCGAAGTAGAAGGTATCGATACCAAAGAATTAATGGATGATGAGCGCCGCTTAGAAAAGATCACTGACTACATCATTGCCCACCATAAACACAAAACCCATTACCCTAATTTTACCGGTATGTTCTGTGTGAGCAGTGTGGATATGCTAATCAAGTACTACGATTTGTTTAAGCGTAAAAAAGAACAAGGCTTACACGACTTTAAAGTCGCCACCATCTTCTCTTATGGTGCCAACGAAGATGACCCAGAAGCTAATGGCTTTTTAGCTGGCATAGACGACGTAGAGCTAAATGAAATAGCTGAAGACAAGGCCGCCTATGGTAGTCGGGTTTTCACCCATAGCCGTGACAAGCTTGAATCGTATATCGGTGATTATAATGAGATGTTTGGCACGGCTTATACCACCAAAGACAGTCAATCCTATTACAACTACTACAACGACATCTCTAAAAAAGTACGTGAGCGTAAGGTCGATATCCTGCTGGTGGTGAACATGTTCTTAACTGGCTTTGATAGCAAGCCCCTGAATACCCTGTATGTAGACAAAAACCTAAAGCATCACGGCTTAATACAAGCCTATTCGCGCACCAACCGCATTCTGAATGAGCAAAAGTCTCAAGGTAATATCATCAGCTTTCGCAACCTGAAAAAAGCTACAGATGACGCCCTGACCTTGTTCAGCAATAAGGATGCAAAAGAAACGGTGATCATGCCGCCGTTTGAAGACTTCGTTAAACTTTTCAACAAAGCCTACTTTGAGATGAAGGCTATATGCCCTGATTTTGAAGACGTAGATGACCTAAAAGACGAAGACGCCGAGCTAGAGTTTGTGCAAGCCTTCCGCGAGCTTATCCGCCTGCGCAATATTCTAGAAAGCTTTGCCGACTTTGAATTCGACAAGCTAAAAATGGATGAGCAAGAGTTTGAAGATTACAAGAGCAAATACCTAGACCTGTACGATAAGGTTAAAACCGATACCCAAAGCCAGAAAGCATCGATACTGGAAGAAGTCGATTTCGAACTAGAGTTGATTGCCCGCGATGAAATCAATGTGAAATACATATTGAACTTAATTGCGCGACTTAATGGTGCCGATACCGAAAAAGATTATGAGTACCAGTATAAATCTATCATGGACTTGTTAGGCGGCACTCCAGAACTGCGTAATAAACAAGAGCTGATCGACAACTTCATACAGAAGAATATGGACGGCTTAGAAACCGAAGAACAAGTACTCGAAGCCTTTGATGATTACTGGGAAGACCAAAAAGAAGCTCAACTGCAATCGGTTTGTGAAGAAGAACATCTTGTAAGTGATTCATTTAAAGCATTAGTCGAACGTATGATCGCCAGTAACCAAGAGCCTTTGCGTGAAGAAATCGTAGACTTGATGGAAGTGAAACCAACGTTAATGCAGCGTAAGAAAGTCATTCCTCGCATTACCGAGAAAATGAAAGAGTTTGTGAACGTGTTTTATAGTGGCTTTTAGACAAAGTAGTAGGTCATTAATTCAGCGACAAAAAAGTCACTTTGTAGTGTCATTTGTGTATGAGAATATTAGATGTACGTATATTTACCATCTGAAACTTGATAACTTAGCCGAGACTTGGTTATCCGTTTAATTCTGCAAGGTATAAATAGAAGAGATAGTGCTGAGATTGTAGGTATCCAATATGGATTGCCGCCGGATTGAAGCATGGTGATATGGTGGTGAATCAGCCATATAATTGCGACGATAGCCCGAAGGGGAATAATCTGCTTAGTCCTACCAAATACAAAAAAGCCTCGCGAATGCGGGGCTTTTTGGCTATTTGGGTTAGGTGAAGTTCTATTTTTTATAAATAGCAGTGTACATATTGATCTTTGGTTGATTAATAACAAAACGGCCAATCGCAAAGAAGCATATAGATCTCCAAATCTGTTAGGGGCCTACCGTCAAACAGTAGTGATTAAGTTTTATCGAGGGTTACTTATCATTGTCTGAGTCTGTGCCGATCAGTTGGCCTAGTTCTTCAGCCGCGGAGCGTAATAAAGGTTCAAACTCTTTAAGTTCCTCCAAGTTCTTTCTTATGATTGGAGCGTGAATAAATAGGCACGCAAAGAGTTTTCCTGTTTTATCCCTTATAGGGACAGAGATCGCGACCATTCCGTCGACTAACTCTTCGTTATCGACACCGAGATCTTGTTCGGCACTTTCGATGGCTGCTGCTTCTAATGCCTCTGCTGAGGTAATAGTGTTTCTAGCTCGTTGATCGAGGGGCAAGTTTTTAATAATGCTCTGGCGGCGGTCGGGGGGGAGAGAACCAAGGTACAGTTTACCACTGGCAGAGCACGATACAGGGGTATGGCTACCTATCGGAAGGTGTACTTGCAGTGGCCAGTTAGTTTGTTCTCTATCGTAATAGATCATCTCAATGCCATCAGGAATGGAGATACCACAGGTTTCGCCGACTTGAGCTGCTAGTTTTTTTAGAATGGCTTTACGTAGTGCTTTGAAACGGCTGGTGTATAAAACGCCAAGAGCAATATTATGTAAGCGGTCGGCAGGTACGATTAAACCTCGCATATTGGTTTGCAGATAACCGTCGGCCTCTAATTGTTGCAGTAACCGGTGGATGCTAGGTTTTGGAATATCGAGAAGTAAGGATAAATCCGCAGGGCTTAAAGGACGTTCTGCTTTAGATACGGCTTCAATAATTTCCAGTACTCGGGCAATAGATGAACCTTTTTCTCTGCGTTTACTTGTCATGCGTTAATTTATCTCCTAATTGAAGCCACTATTATAGGTCGCTATTAACATTAATAAAGGGGAAAAAGCCCCCGCCCAATAGGGAGGGGGAATGTCCATCAAGCATAGACGAGGAGCTTACTTCATCGTTGGCATGGAGAAGGATGCGCCTTCTCGGACACCGGCTGAAGGCCAGCGTTGCGTGATCGTTTTACGTTTAGTGTAAAAACGCACACCGTCTGGACCGTAGGCATGCAGATCACCAAACAGGGAGCGTTTCCAGCCACCAAAGCTGTGATAAGCCACGGGTACAGGGAGGGGGATGTTAATACCAACCATACCTACTTGGATATGGTCGGAGAAGTAACGTGCTGCTTCTCCATCACGTGTAAATATACATGTGCCATTACCATATTCATGGTCGTCGATAAGCTGCATTGCTTCTTCCATTGTATTAACACGAACCACTTGTAAAACTGGTCCAAAGATCTCTTGCTGATAGCTTTGCATGGTCTGGGTTACACCGTCGATCAGTGTTGCGCCGACAAAGAAGCCATTTTCATAACCGGCTATTTCAGGGGCGCGGCCATCGACAACAATTGTTGCACCATCTTTTTCCGCGCTATCAATAAAGCCAAATACTTTTTGTTGATGCTGGCGAGTGATAACGGGGCCAAAGTCATTTGAGCTGTCCGAAAATGCGCCGACTTTTAGGTCTTTCATCGCTTCACTCATTTTAGCAACGAGTGCATCACCTGCTTCATTTCCTACTGCAACGGCTACAGATAGGGCCATGCAGCGTTCCCCAGATGAGCCAAATGCTGCTCCTAACAGCTGGTTTACTGCATTATCCATATCTGCATCGGGCATAATGATCGCGTGATTTTTAGCGCCGCCGAGTGCCTGGCAGCGTTTACCGTTGGCATTAGCTGTGCTGTAGATATATTCCGCGATAGGGGTTGATCCTACAAAGCTGACTGCTTTAATACGTTGGTCACTAAGGAGCACATCAACTGCTTCTTTGTCACCATTAACAACGTTCATTACACCATCAGGTAACCCAGCTTCTTGTAGAAGTTGAGCTATATATAGTGTTGAGCTTGGGTCGCGTTCTGAGGGTTTAAGAACAAAGGTGTTGCCGCAGGCAATGGCCAGTGGGAACATCCACATAGGTACCATGGCTGGGAAGTTAAAGGGTGTAATACCTGCGACGACGCCAAGTGGTTGTAGTTCGCTCCAAGAGTCGATACTGGGACCAACGTTTTTGCTGTATTCGCCTTTTAAAAGCTCAGGAATACCGCATGCATATTCAACATTTTCAATACCTCGTTGCAACTCACCGGCGGCATCATGACTAATTTTTCCGTGTTCTTCACCGATCAGTTTGCAGATATGATCGGCATTTGCCTCAAGCAGTTCTTTAAATTTGAACATAATACGAGCACGTTTGATGGCGGGAGTATTACGCCATTCAGGGTAGGCTGCTTGTGCTGCGGCGATAGCCTCCTCTACTGTTTCTTTTGATGCGAGTGCAACCTGTTTTGAAATAGTGCCCGTTGCTGGGTTAAATATATCTTGATAGCGTGTCGAATCGGTAACAATTTCGCCGTTAATTAAGTGTCCGATGTTACTCATTGTTGATACCTCATTTTTATTCTGCATAGCCGCTTAGCGGTGCTTATTTTAATGATAAAAAGTCTTTAAAGTCTGTCTTAAGTGGTTATTCACCACAGTTTTTTGTACAGGGCAACAATCTCTTCAGCACTTGGAATACGGGGATTGTTGTTAGGTGAGCCTGAACTCAGTGCTTGTTCTGCCATTGTTGGCATCAAGTTAAAAAATTGTTCACGATCGATTCCAAATTGTGCGGGTGTGGGGACGTGAAGTTGATCGTTTAGGGATGTTAGTTCGGCTAATAGTTTAGCGTTGGCTGTATCTGTACTATCCGTTTCGTTAGCGACTTTCATGGCGCGTGCACAGTCGGCATAACGCTCCGGTGCTGCAGGGATGGAAAACTCAGTTACGGTTGGAAGTAACATGGCGTTAGATAAACCATGGGGTACATGAAACGCCGCGCCGATAGGTCGGCTCATACCATGGACTAATGCAACAGAGGCATTTGAGAATGCTATCCCCGCTAACGTAGAGCCAAGCATCATTGCTTCTCGTGCTGCTTTATTATCACCATCACTATAGCTAGTGCGTAAATTAGGGGCTAAAAGTCCCATGGCTGCTAAAGCTTGAGAATCACTATAAGGGTTGGCTTTTTGGCTCACATAGGCTTCGATGGCGTGGGTTAGTGCGTCTATTCCTGTATCAGCTGTAATACGAGGTGGTAGGCTCAAAGTAAGGCTGTAATCTACTAAGGCAGCAACGGGCATAAAGCCAATACCTACGCAGAGCATTTTTTCGTCACTGACTTCATCGGTAATGATTGTAAAACGAGTGGCTTCTGAGCCTGTGCCTGCGGTAGTGGGTATAGCAATAACAGGCAAGCCTTCTTCATTAACAATACGGGGAAACTTGTAATCACGCATCTCTCCACCAAATCGGGCTAGGATTGAGATCGCTTTAGCGCTGTCGATTGGACTACCGCCCCCTAAGGCAACTATACAGTCGTAATCGCCGTCTCGGGCAGCATTCACACCTGCTTGGATAGATGCGACCGTAGGCTCAGGTACGGTATCGTCAAACACATCGGCAAACATCATATGATTAGCAAGGTTTTCTGTGATAGTGCCGGTATAACCTAGCTCTACCATCATTTTGTCAGTAATAATTAAAGGACGTTTGCAGTTAAGGCTAGTTAGAATATTAGGTAGCTCTTTACTTGCGCCTTCGCCAATTTGCATGATGCGTGGCAGAATAATTTGATTAGACATATCGACTCCTATCGATGGAATAAACAGGGAGAACCATGTATGGAAATTTAATGTGGCCATAAATCATTAGTGGTTACGGCGCGTAAGCGATAGCAGGCAGCCAAGTTACAATGCCTTGCCAATAAAAAACAATGCATAAGCCTGTTATCTGAATCAGAATAAAAGGGATAACTCCGCGGTAAATGTTGCCAATTTGAATGCCATTAGGTGCAACGCCTTTTAAGTAGAACAGGGCAAAGCCTACCGGTGGGGTTAGGAAAGATGTTTGCAGGCATACGGCAAATAGAATGGTGAACCAGACTAGATCAAAACCTAGGTTTGCTACAACAGGTGCAACCAGCGGAAGAATGATCAACGTGAGTTCTATCCAATCGAGGAAAAACCCCAGAATAAACGTTACGGCCAAAATACAGATCACTATGCCTGTTGGGCCAAAAGGTAATCCGGTTAGCGCTTCTTCAATGAGTTCATCGCCGCCTAAGCCACGCAGTACCAGTGAAAAGGCGGTAGCTCCGAGTAAAAGTGCAAAAATAAATGCGGTTGTTTTGGTCGTTTCACGGCCTACATCTCGAACTACTTTGAGTGATAAGCGTCCCTTACTTAGAGCTAATAAAGTGGCTCCAAAAGCACCGACCCCTGATGCTTCTGTCGGTGTTGCTATACCGAAGAAAATAGAGCCGAGTACAGCGAGAATAAGGCCGGCAGTAGGCAAAACAGTCCAAATAACATTTAGTAAAATGCGTATAGATACTTTTTCGGCGCTTTCAGATAGGGGAGCGGATAGTGGTTTAAAATAACTATGTAGCAATATGTAGGTGACATAGAGCCCCGCCAGTAGCAACCCAGGGAAAAGCGCTCCTAAAAATAGGTCCCCTACAGATAAGCCGATACGGTCGCCCATCATAACTAGCATAATACTGGGGGGAATAAGAATACCCAGTGTACCTGTTGAGCAAACAGTTCCACATGCCAGCTCCTTGCTATACCCTTCGCGCATCATCAACGGTATACCTAAGGTCGCCAGTAACACAACGGATGCGCCAATGATTCCGGTTGATGCTGCAAGCAATAAGCCGACAAAGGTCACCGTTACTGCCAGCCCGCCACGTACACGTCCAAAAAGGCGCGATAGATTGCTCATTAGGTCTTCAGCTACGCCAGAACGATCAAGCATGAAACCCATAAAGATAAACATAGGTAAAGCTACGAGTACCCAATTTGTCATTACCGACCAAATGCGGGGGACTATAATCGAGAGATAGTTCCAATCAATTCCAATGAATGCGTCAAATTGTGCATCAGCAAACATTGCTATCGCCGCAAAAACAATTGCAACCCCGCCCATTACCCATGCCACAGGGAAACCGGTGAAGAGTAAGAAAATAAACGTACCAAACATGGTAAGTGCAAGAATTTCATTAATTTCCATGTGAGTTCCTAAGCCTTTGTTGTGAGTGGGCGAGTCGTCTCTTTTGGGTAAAACAGTAAAGAGATAACTTTGGAAAGACGTGATAGGGTTGCCAGCGTCAGTAATGCAAAGCCTACGAAAAGCACACTTTTAATAATCCAGCGGTAGGGCAAGCCGCCTGGTGCTTCCGAGACCTCACTCAGCTCATAGGAATACGTGATAAAGGGAATCGCATACCAGAGGACAATCATAAGAAACGGGGTTAGTAAAAAGATGATACCTACTAACTCAACCCATGCTTGAGTTTTAAGAGATAGTCGATCATGTAATAGATCCACACGAACATGGTCATCAGCGACTAAGCAATAGGAGAGGCCTACGAGCCAACCGAGTGCATAGAGGTGCCACTGTAATTCTTCAAACTCAATTCGTCCTTCATTCAAAATGTAACGCATGAGCACGTTAAGAATGATGACGCCCATTAATACGACCCAAGTCCAAGAAAATAGATGACCTATCGCTCTAATAAAACGATCAACCGTTTTTGATAGCGCAGTCTCAGGCAGTGCTGTGTGATGAATCAAGGGATCAAGTTCAAGGTGTTTAATGGAAGCGCTAGATTCAGGTTGCATAATTTCTCCCAGAGTTTGCCTTTTTATTCTGTTTGTTAGGCAAGCCGCCCCCAGCTTATGTTGGTTAATCGCAAGTGGGGCGGTAGGATTTGTGTTGAAAAGTACTTATTAGAAATCGCGTGGTAAGTACGCCAGTTTCTTCCACTGTTTGTACTCGTTGATGAAAGCTTGCTGAGATTGATAAATCTTTTTGAAATCTGCATCTTTCTCAGAAATTTCAGCCATCACTTCATCGGTCAGCGCTTTTAGAGAGCCGAGCATGTCGTCATTGAGTTTATGGGCTGTAACGCCTTTCTCAGGGAAGCCAGCAAGGACTTTACCTTGTAGGGATTCACCACGGGTCAGGGCTCTAAATGTACCTGCTGTGCAGGCCATATCTATGGTTGCTTTATTGGCTTCACTTAAACCGTCCCAAGTTTCTTTATTGACTACAAGATGTGATGCAGTGAACGTTTGATGCCAGCCTGGGAAGTAATTGTTTTTAGCAACCTTATCGAACCCCATTAATTGATCTACAGCGGGCATTGAGAACTCAGATGCGTCTATTGCCCCCTTTTCTAAAGCGGGAAAGATTTCTCCACTGGATATTACAGTAACGGATGCCCCTGCTTTTTGAAGGACTTTACCCCCTAAACCTGCGAAGCGTATTTTGAGACCTTTTAAATCATCCATTGATTTGACCTCTTTGACGAACCAACCCGCTGTCTCTGGGCCGATAACACTACATAAAACAGGGTGTACACCGTGCTTTCCGTAGAGCTCTTCTGCGAGTTTTTTACCTTCGCCTTCATACCACCAAGTTGCGTATTCCCATGGTTCCATACCGAAAGGAACAGCGGAAAGTAATGCTGCGGCAGGGATTTTCCCTTGGTCATAGCCAAGCCAAGCATACCCTGCATTGAGCTGTTTATTTTTAACCGCCTCAGTGATGCCAAAAGGAGGAACTAATTTTCCGGGTTCGTAAACTTTAAATTGAATATTCCCAGCGCTTGCCTGTTTTACCTGTTTTGCAACCTGTTTTATTGGATCACCTAGCCCAGGTAAATGGGTGCCGAAAACAGCTTGAACTTTCCAGCGGATTTTCTCATCTGCTGCTAGGTTTGCAGAGATTGTGCTTGTAAGTAAAAAAGTGCTTGTAGCTAAGGCTGTTACAAAGGGCGTTAGTGACTTTGCATGATAATGCATGACTTATTCCTCATCGGTTTATATTTGAGCGTATGCTCAGGATTATTTTTATTTTTCAATATAACGATACGATATGTATCGTTATTCATATGAAGAGAAAGGTCAAGTTATTTTTTATAATGATACAAAATGAATCGTTATTCATCCTGTTCTAAGGGTTTAAGCTTGTTATTCTGGAGTGCCTGTGTGTAAGGTCGCTAGAGAGTCTTTAAGCTAGTCTGTTATGAGGGGACGCGTTTGAGGACTGAGCTACAGAGCTCAATTTGGGACTATTATCAGGTTCAGGAAAAAGTGCTGGCTGTAAAAAGTACTTAACTCAATAGATCGCTGGTTTAAATGAAGGGGGTTTATTGCGGGGTGACTGAGGGTGTACTACTGTTGAAAGGGGTAGTATGTATTGTGATTGGGTAAAGCATATCTAGGGAGATGATTAGTTATGGAAGTGAGCCGATCTCTGTCGTTAGGCATTTATTCCTAGTCCAGATATCGATTGCTAAGTTTATATGGCTCGCTGTAATAGGCAACTGTCAATTCTGTCGTTTTAATTTTTTATCAGTGTCTTTCAGCGTTATAAGTTAGTTTTATAGGATGCTAGGCTGACTCTCATATTAGTGGTAAGTTTGTGTCGCAAGGTTGTCGGGTGAAAAGGCGAAAAAGGGAGTGTTTTTTGTCTACAAGAGCAATGTGTAAGTAAAGCGTTCGCATGGAGTATTAATGTTTTCAGCTAACAGTCGGTTACCCCGTATATTATTGGTGGATGATGATGCCCCAATCAAATCACTATTTTAAACAAAACGTTAAACGCTATGGGGCAGGTGTTCTTTGAGCAGGATAGCTTATCTGCTTTAAATCAAGCGATTAAAATTTTACCCGATGTTATTTTGCTCGATATTGAGATGCCTCATCTTAATGGTTATCAGGTTCTGGCTGAGTTAAAAGCAAATGAAATAACCCGTAATATTCCCGTTATATTTATTACGGTGCATGAATCTATAGAGGAACAGTTACTTAGTTTAAAAAGAGGCGCGGTTGATTTTATAGTCAAGCCTTTAAGGCCTGAGGTGGTTGCTGCTCGCGTTCGAACCCACCTTCGATTACGTGATAGGGAGCGCGAATTAGTTCAGGTTCACCGACACGCAAAAGTCACCTTGGAATCTATTGGTGATGCCGTACTAACCACGGATAAGAATGGCTGTGTGACGTACATGAATAAAGCGGCCGAGTATATGATCGGTATAACAGAGACTGAGGCTAAAGGGCGAGTGATTGAAGAGATAATGCCGCTACGCGTTGGTGATAATGGCCCTTCACATATTAACCCTATTCGTATTTGTATTGAGGAGTGCCGTGTTGCCAATATGGCAACTAACTGCCAAATGATGAAACAAAATGGGCGTTGGATGCCAGTTGAAGATAGTGCTTCTCCATTAGTTTCAGAATCGGGTGAAGTAGTAGGTGCTGTCATTGTTTTTCGCGATATTAATGAGTCACGCGCAATGGCAATTAAAATGTCTAATACCTTTCAGTATGATCAATTAACGAATCTTCCTAATCGCTTTTTGTTGATGGAACGCCTTGATGCAGAGATGAAGCGAACTCAAAGTAATGGCTGTCAGTTGGGTTTGATTATGCTCGATGTTGACTGCTTTAAGTTAATTAACGAAGAGTTCGGTTTTGACTTTGGTGATAGGCTGCTCAAAACAATAGCATCACAAATTAATACCCAACTACAATGTAATGAAACACTTAGTCGGCACAGCGCCGATGAATTCATCGTGTTAGTTCCCGAACTTGAAAGGCTAAGTGATTTAGCTAATTTAGCGGTGAAGATTAGAGAGAATGTAATAGAAACTGTTTTACAGTGTACTGATATCAATACCTTTTCTCTTAGTATGGGTGTGAGTGTTTATCCGGACGATTCACTAGATGCTCAGTCATTAATGTTGCATGCAGATGCGGCTTTACATCGGGCGAAAAGTGATTCATTGCATGAGGGGTTGTGTTTTTACTCTAAGGATATGGAGTTACACTTTATAGCAAGACGTCAGCACTATATGCAGCTAAAAACAGCTATTTCAGATCATAAGGTAATCGCCTTATATCAACCGATCGTAAACTCACAGACGGGGGCTTTGGAGGCTGTTGAAGCCCTTGCCCGAATACAGGGCAACAATGGATATCTAATCCCACCTGATGAATTTATTCCGCTTGCTGAAGAAACACGTTTAATTATCCCTCTTGGCGAAAGAATGATTCAGCTTGTTTTTGCTCAGCTGCAGATATGGTGTAAGGACGGTTTAAGTATTCGCGTGTGCCTTAATATTTCACCAATACAGTTTCTTGATTCCCATTTTTTGTCTTTCTTATTAAAGGCGATGGAAGAATATAGTATCGATCCAAAAATGATCGAGCTTGAAGTAACTGAAAGCATAATGTTAGAGACTAGCCATAAGATCACCCGAGACCTTACACGTCTTCGAGAATTGGGAATATCGATCTCTATTGACGACTTTGGCACAGGGTTCTCTTGTTTAAGTTATCTCAAAGAATTACCCATCGATGTATTGAAAATAGATAAAGCATTTATCGCTGAATTGGGCATTGATAGGCCTCAAGATGTATTAGTTAAAACAATTGCAAATTTGGCACAAAGTCTAGGCCTTAAATCTGTTGCTGAAGGTGTTGAAACAGAAGATCAAGTGCAGTTCTTACAAATGCTAGGCGTGTCTTTTCTCCAAGTTTATTACTTTTCTCCACCTATTCCCGCAGGGGAAATTAAGAGTCATTACTCCCTATGAAATTTATAAAACTGAACCAATACGGTTTTACGGCATTGTGGTTTCTCCTGTCTATGGGGTTTTTGATGACTTTTTTAAGCGCATGGGTGCTTGATTATCATAATAAACACACAATTAAAATCTACACGGATGGCCTTGCAGATAAGACGGAAACGCTTATTAAAGAGCGTTTTCAACAGTTCGAGTATGGTTTACGTAGTACACGAGGTGCTATCGCTTCTGTCGGGGTAGATAAGCTTAGCAGGGAACAATTTGAACGTTACACAAATAGCCTAGATATAAATAATGAGTTTCCTGGGGCTTTAGGGTTTGGTTTTATTCGACGAGTTCCGGCGTCAGAAGAGGCTCGTTTTTTAGCCGATGCTCGTCAGGATGGAGCGCCTGGTTTTACCATTAGAACGCTAGACCCTCACGATGAAGATCGTTTTGTTATCCAATATATTTATCCTATATATAAGAACAGGCAGGCTGAGGGATTAGATATTGGCTCTGAAGCCAATAGGCGTTCGGCGGCACTTGCTGCTGCTAGAGACGATAGGGTTTATATAACAAACCCTATCACTTTGGTTCAGGCGAATAAAAAAGCGCGCAGGGGTGTGCTTATACTTTTGCCTATTTATTCAAATAATACGCTGTTAAATACACCGCAAGCACGTAAGGATGCGGTGGTGGGGTGGTCTTATGCACCATTAATTATTGATGATGTCTTGACTAATCTTGATGCCCTCACAGATAACTCCGCCGTTATTTTGAGTAATAAGGAAGATGCTTTTTTTACTTCAAATAATACAGCCGCTCAGTTTCTCGATGACAGTAAGGTCGTAAGAGAGGTATTTGTAATGGGGCAGCATTGGAAAATGTAATTAACCCCTACCGCTAAAGCGACTAACCGGATAAAACCTTGGAATATAGACTGGGTAATTGCCGTTGGCTTAGGATTAACATTTTGTAGTTTATTGGTTATTAGTTTATTGCGTAATGCTCAGGTGGGAGAGGATCAGCGCGATGAAATATTAAAAGCGGATATCCATAGCTTATCTGTAGTAGCTCAGACTTGATCTGACAGTTACCCGTTTTTTATCTGGTGTCTGTCAGTTTAGATCTGGGCTAAATTCTTCTCGGCCCAGACCCGTTTACCATCAAGCAACGTTTCCATTGGCGTTCTACCGCAACATACCTTGCCCTGATGAGTTCGTTCATTGTTGTAGTATTCCATCCAGCCGTCCAGATCTTTTTGTAGTTCCTCAAGTGATTCGTAGAGCTTTTTACGGAAAGTTACTTGATAGAACTCATTCAAGATCGTTTTATGAAAGCGTTCACATATACCATTTGTTTGTGGGGACATCGCTTTAGTTTTGGTGTGATCAATATCGTTTATAGCAAGATAAAGCTGGTAATCATGCTGATCGACCCGACCACAGTATTCAGTTCCTCGGTCTGTAAGAATACGCAGCATAGGAAGCTCCTGTTCTTCAAAGAACGGTAATACCTTATCGTTGAGTGTATCTGCAGCAGTAATCGGTGTTTTAGTGGTATAGAGCTTACAGAAAGCGATTTTGCTGTAAGTATCCACAAAGGTCTGTTGGTATATACGGCCAACGCCTTTCAGGTTACCTACGTAAAAGGTGTCCTGAGACCCCAGATAACCTGGGTGTATCGTCTCAATTTCACCGCATGCTTCATCATCAGATTTCTTTTTCTCAAGCGCTGCAACCTGAGCATCGCTCAGGATGATGCCGTCGTTAGCAACTTTATCTTCTAAAGCTTTCAGTCTCTTTTTAAAGTTCTCAAGATTATGTCGAACCCAAATTGAACGGACGCCACTACCTGATACAAAGACACCCGACTTACGTAGTTCATTACTGGTACGGTGCTGACCATGAGCGGGTTGTTCAATGGCATAAGCAACGACAGCTTGTTCTGTTGCTTCATCCACTCTGTTCTTGGGATTCGGTGCTCTACGGCTTTTGTTGATCAGGCTATCGATACCACCTTCTTCAACAAGTTCCTGATAACGATAAAACGTATCTCGTGATACGCCCATGACTTTGCATGCTTTGGACACATTCCCAAGCTCTTCTGCCAAATTCAGCAAGCCAGCTTTGTGTTTAATGATTGGATTGTTAGTATGGATCATGAGAGTTACCTTTTGTTTTGATTTAAGATTCGACACCTTTATCAAAACGGGTAACTCTCTCTTTTTCAAGATGATGTGTCAGATCTAGTCTGAGCTAATTCAGCTTATCCATTTTTTTTAAGAGTGCTAGATTTAATCGTTCTGGGCCATATATTTTTCTTTTTCTCTTTTTCTCTTTTTCTCTTTTTCTCTTTTTCTCTTTTTCTCTTTTTCTCTTTTTCTCTTTTTCTCTTTTTCTCTTTTTCTCTTTTTCTCTTTTTCTCTTTTTCTCTTTTTTGTATTTTCGGTATCGAGCTGGTTTATCGTAAAAAACCACCTGTCTAGTGTTAGTAATGAGCTGCTAAAAGTAAAAGAATCTGTTCTTCTTGAGCTTGATAATGAAACAACTCAATTCAAGCGTGATGTGATATTTCTTGCTAATACCCCCTCTATTTCTGACCTTTTAAATGATCAAGTCGAGGGTGTAGATTCACAAAAACGCTTATTATCGCATCGCTGGTACGGTACTCTGGCGGACATTTTTAAAGCGTATATGCTGGCCATTCCTGATGTGCATCAAGTGCGTTTAATTGAGACCAGAAATGGTTGGAAAGGAAGCGTTAAGGTTCAACGTGATGGAGATGAGCTTGGGGTATATGCTCAAGAAGAACTTCAGTTTAAGGGTGATGAGCCGTATATCGCAAAAACACTTCAAGTGGGGGCAGGCAAGGTTTACGTCTCAAATATTAATTTAAACCGAGAATACGGAAAAATCGAGCAGCCTGCCCGACCGATGTGGCGTTTTTCAACGCCTATTTTTAATGAGGATGGCACGCCGTTAGCTATTGTTATTGTGAATGTCAGTGCAGACAGGATCTTAAACTCTTTTGCCTCCAATTTACCTGTAGAGTCCGAGCTTTACATCACAAATCAAGCTGGCGATTTTTTGCTCCACCCTAATGTAGAGAAAACGTTTACTTTTGAATATGGGAATCCATATCGTTGGGATAATGAATTTAAGGAAGCTACTTTTTACATAAATTAAGTGCTTTTAATATGCTGCGTTTTGAAGGGCAAAAAGGATATGTGTTAGCCGATCAAGGTCGTTTTTCGCTTGATGAGCAGACTCAAGGAGGTCGTTTAGAAATTTATACTGTTATCTCTCAGTTTTTCGTTGTAAAAAAAATCGTCTTTAATATTGCCGGCGTACTTTGTGTGTTTTTGATTTTAGGTTTCTTAATTTTCGCTGTTCAATATTGGATGTGGCTAAACGAAAAAATACGTCAAAGAAATGCTCTTGCTGTAGAAATAGAAGCCCAACGGAACAAAGCGATGCTGCGTTTCAAAGCGCTGCTAGGGTCTGCGCCTGATGCAACCTTTGTAATCGATCAGATAGGTATTATTAAAATAGTCAATGCTCAAGCAGAGAGTATGTTTGGCTACGACCGCGTTGAATTAGAAGGACTTTCTATATACACAATATTACCCGCTACGGCAGACGATGGAGATGCGGTGCATCTCATGGAGTATGTGGAGCAGCCTGAAAAACTGCCTTTTGGTGGTAATGAAGAGTTTCTTGCACTTAGAAAGGATGGGAAAGAGTTTCCAGTTGAGATTAGCTTAAACACCGTCAACATTGATGAGAAGTTACTGGTACTCGCTTCAGTACGTGATATTAGCGATCGGCTTGCTATTGAGGCAAAGCTTAGAAAGGCGTTACGTGATGCAGAGCAAGCAACGGAAGCGAAAAGTGCATTTTTAGCAAATACCAGCCATGAAATTCGCACACCTATCAATGCAGTCATTGGTTTAACCTATCTATTGAATGAGGAGCAATTAACTGACTCGCAACATCGACTAGTTTCTAAAATTCAGATTTCAGGTAAATCCCTATTGGGTATTGTTAACGATGTATTAGATTTGTCGAAAATAGAAGCGAATGAAATGGCATTGGAACAGTGCCCGCTAGATTTACCAGAGTTCTTTGAGGAAGTATCTAGTGTCTTTGCTGTACAGGCAGAAGCTAAAAATATAGATTTCACTTGTAAGCTTGATCCGAATTTACCCTCGTGGGTACTGGCAGACGAAGTCAGGCTTCGTCAAATTTTGGTTAATTTACTAAGTAATGCGTTTAAATTTACTACCATAGGTAAAGTTTCTGTTCGTGCTGAAGTTCAGTCCGAAGTAGAAGGCCTGCCAGATAACCATGTGAGCGTACGTCTTAGTGTATTGGATACAGGGATTGGCATTTCTGATGAGTCTAAAACGCGCTTATTTAATCCTTTTATGCAAGCGGATTCTAGTACGACACGCAGTTTTGGTGGTACTGGATTGGGATTATCCATCGTCAGTAAATTAGTTAGCCTTATGGGCGGAACGCTAGGTGTTGAAAGTACAGAAGGGGTAGGAAGTGTTTTTTGGGTTAGTTTGCCATTGAAAGTCCAAACATCTGACGAAATTATACTGCAAGAGAATCAAAGCCGAGCTCTGTTTGTATTGATTGCTGAGGATAATCCAAATGATGCTAAGCAGCTGCAAGAAATAACACGCGCCTTAGGTTGGCGTTCTGAAATAGTCAGTAATGGTAAGCAGTTAATTCAATCTTTTGTTACACGACAAGAAGAAAACCTACGGCCACCTGATGCTATGATCGTGGATTGGCAGATGCCAGAGATGGACGGGTTAGATGCGATTAATATTCTTGCGAACAAAGAGGATAGCGAGAAATTACCAGCGATTTTAATGATTTCAGTCCATGATAGTGAAACCATTAAAAAGCATGATACGGAGCATTTGGTAAATCGATTTTTACATAAACCCGTCAATGCTTCGGCACTATTTAATGCAATTAATGATGCGGTGACGTTACACACGGGTAATGCTAAACGTGTATTACAATCCACCCATACTGAAGCTGTCAGCGCAAGGTGGTTGCCGGGGATTCGTTTGTTGGTAGTGGATGACAGCCCGATTAATTTAGAGGTGGTTAGTCATATTCTTGAGCATAACGGGGCGTTGGTTGAGACAGCGAATAGTGGTGAGGAGGCCCTTGAAAGATTACAAGATAGATCTAATGACTATGATGCAGTACTGATGGATGTACAAATGCCAAGTATTGATGGTCTTGAGGCAACGCAGCGCATTCGTCATCAACTAGGTCTTAGTTCTTAACCTATTATTGCATTGACCGCAGGTGCTTTGCTGGAAGAGAAAAAACGTGCGTTGGATGCTGGAATGAATAACTTCCTTACTAAACCTATAGATCCATCAAAACTTATCAACGTGTTAAGAATATCTGTAGAAGCTTATCGAAGTAAGGATATACCTATTGAAGCGATTAATGCGGCGGCGCCTGATCGGGATATTTGGCCAGACATAAGCGGTTTAAATCAAGCTCAAGCCAAAAAAATGCTACTAGGGGATGAACAATTACTCTTAGATATGCTGGATAACTTGTTACAAGAGCATGCCAACCTTATGATTCCGCCAGCCGTGGATTTTGATAAGAACAGGGAGACTGGTCAGCGCTTGCAGATAGCATCTCAAGTTCATAAATTGAGAAGTGTTTCTGGAATGGTTGGCGCAGAGAAAATACAGTTGCTGGCTGCTGAGATTGAGACGGCTTTAAGAGCTGAAAATGAGCCGGTAATGAACTTGTTATCAGAACTGGCGCTTGCATTACAAACACTACAGCAAGCGAGCTCCAGTTTCATAGAGGCTAGGCGTAAAGAGAAAGATTCCGCTGTAAATCAGGAGTCACACTTAAGTTCGAACTTGTCAGAGCCTGTCTTTAAACAGGATGTAGCAGAAGATATTCTGACCTTGTTAACCGAGCAGGATTTAAGCGCTTTGGCTAAAGTGGAAGAGCATAGTGCCATGCTGCGTGAGGCTTTGGGCCATAAGGGGTTTAACGAACTGAATGATTGCTTGGTGAAACTTAACTTTGAACAGGCGGTCTCTTTAATGGCTGCCCTTATAAAAACGTCTGGAGCTGAAGGGTAATATGATCAAGCCTAAGAGTGGTGAACTACCAGACATTCTTATTATTGATGATGACAAGACAGTCATCATGGCTTTGAATAAAGCGTTAGAGGAGATCGGACGAATTCGTTTTGCGTTAGATGCAAGGCAAGCGTTATCGATGATAAAAGCACAGCCACCTAAGCTTCTTCTGCTCGATATGGATTTACCTGACATTAATGGATTAAAGGTGTGCCGCACACTAAAAGGCAATCCCGATACTGCTGATATCCCTGTCTTATTTATTACAAGTAATAGTGAGCTTGGTTTTGAAGAGGCTGTATTTGATGCGGGAGCCGCTGATTATATTATTAAGCCACTTAACCCACGTGTGGTAGCGGCACGTGTACAGACACATTTGAATTATCATCAAGCCATTCAGTTGCTTGAGCAGTTGGCGAAAATTGACTCTATGACGGGGCTTGCCAATCGCCGAGCATTTGATGAGCGGTTAAGTGTTGAGCAAAGACGAATGTATCGTGAAAGAGAGCCGCTGACAGTTGCTATGATCGATATTGATCAATTTAAAAAGTACAATGATCACTTTGGTCATATAAAGGGTGATGAATGTCTCAAAGGCATTGCGCAAGCACTGGCTAATAATGTTCGGCGTCCGGCGGATGTTGTTACGCGGTATGGTGGTGAAGAGTTTGCGTTAATTCTACCCGCTCTTTATACCTCTAAAGATAAGGGGCGAAACCGACTGAGTTATCAGTCGGTGGAATGAGTTTAGCGTATCAGATCCATTTCTTACGTTTAAATAGCACAATGAGCGCAAAGGAGATGATAAACATCGTACTTAGCAGCACATAATAGGCATTAGGGTGGTGCAGCTCTGGGATATTATCAAAGTTCATTCCGTATAAACCGGCTAAGAAACTTAGCGGTACAAAAATAGCGGTAATGACTGTAAGCACGCGCATTGAGACATTTTGTTGGTGTGAGCTTATTGATATATAGCCTTCAACCATATCCGAGCACATCTCGTAGTAGAGGCTAGATAAACTGTAAATACGTTCAAAGCGTTCATAAACATCAGTGAGATAGTGTTCATGCTTTGATAGTTGAATAAATGAGGCTTTATCATCATTTGCGTGGGAGCAGAATTCTGCAAACATCTGTTGATGATAATTAAATATGCGCTTTAGGCGTAGAAGCTTTATCCGATAGCCTGCTAAAGCGGCCATATGCCTTTCTCCTTCACCAGCTAGAAGGGCATCTTCTTGTAACCCCAATTCATCTTCAAAATTCAGCATATTAGATAGATAGGTATCGGATGACTTATGCATTATTTTTAGAGCCAGTAGCATTGGCTCCTCTATATAATCTGTAAGTGAATCTGATTGGATAATTTGGCTTATCCCCATGGAGTGTTCAGGGTGTACGGTGACTAAATATCGATCATTGATAAAAAAGCCGATCTGTTGGTGATTGTATTCCAACTCATTAATAACGTCCGATATACCGCGGTACAAGATAAAAGTTTGATCTTGAAAAAGCTCTATTTTGGGTGGATGGCGTGTCCTAAGTACATCTTTCACTGCAAGGGCATTGCAGTTTAATGATGAGAGAAGCTCGCCAACCCATTGTTGATCCATCCCAGTGTACTGGATGTCTATCCAAATAAAACTTGATGCATCGTTTTGCCAAGCCGCTATCTGGTCTTCATTGCCGATCAACATAGGTTGACCGCTCTTTTTCCAATATGTTGTGACCATTTACTATGGCGTCCTATAGATTAACGATTAAGTTCGTCAGAGAGATCTTCTTGAAACTCATCAACTTTGGCTTCAATCTCTTCAATGTCGCCAAAGCGGGCAATGTGATAAAGCGCATCTCCTTCATTAACTAAGGGGAGATTGGTTTTTCCAATCACAATGCCGCTATAGGGAGAGGTGATTTGCGCTTCTTTCTCACCAAAAGGGTCAGACACAACACCCAGTAAGGTGCCTTTGCTGACACGACCGCCAAGGGGGATAAGTGCGCGCAAAATACCACTTTCAGAGGCGCGTACCCATGAGCTAGAGCGGGCGACTACCGGTTCTTTATAGGATTTACGTGTGCCTCGTGAAGGGGGAAGCATACCTAATGAGCGCATGACGTTTACAATCCCTTTTACGCCGGCCCTGATCGCCATCTCATCGAACCTTAGCGCTTCACCTGCCTCATATAACAGCATTGGAATCCCATGTTCCGCTGCGGCTTCTCTAAGCGAACCATCTCTAAGGTTGGACGATATGATTACCGGAACATTAAAGGCGCGTGCGAGTTTGTCGGTTTCTTCATCATCCAGGTTGGCACGAATTTGGGGAAGGTTCGTACGGTGTACCGCGCCAGTATGTAGATCTATACCGTGAGTACTTTGACAAACTATCTCCTCCATAAAGAGGTGGGCGATACGCGCTGCAAGGGAGCCTTTTTCACTGCCAGGAAAGGAGCGATTAAGGTCGCGCCGATCTGGTAGGTAGCGAGAGTGGCTCAGTAATCCATGCACATTAACGATAGGCACGGCGATTAATGTGCCTTTAATACGTTTAAGTGCTGGTAGGGTTAACACGCGCCGGATAATCTCAACCCCATTGATCTCATCGCCATGTATTGCGGCGCTGAGAAATAGTCGAGGACCATCTCGTTTACCATTGATAACGTGAACAGGGATGGTCATAGGCGTATGGGTGTAGAGGCGGCCTGCCGGAAGCTCAATGGTCGTCCGTGTACCTGGGGCGACCTTTGCTCCGTTAATGGTAAACGTTGTATCTGCCATAGATATTAACCTTTACCCCGTGTTTTTGTTCGATGAGGTTTTGCATTTTTCTCAATGAAATCAATAATCATACCCGCTATATCTTTGCCAGTTGCGGATTCGATTCCCTCTAACCCAGGTGATGAATTCACTTCCATCACCAACGGGCCTCGCTCTGAACGTAAGAGATCAACCCCAGCCACATTGAGCCCCATGATTTTGGCTGCATTGACTGCGGTGGCTCGTTCAGCAGGGGATATTCTAATCAGTGATGCACTGCCGCCACGATGAAGGTTGGAACGGAATTCCCCCGCCATTGCTTGGCGTTTCATCGCAGCAACGACTTTATCACCAATAACTAAGCAGCGAATATCGGCACCGCCAGCTTCTTTAATATATTCCTGCACCATAATATTCACTTTTAGACCCATAAAGGCTTCAAGTACGCTTTCGGCTGCTTTTTGTGTTTCAGCAAGGACAACGCCTATACCTTGAGTACCCTCAAGTAACTTGATGACGAGAGGTGCACCGCCAACCATTTTGATTAGATCGCCTATATCATCAGGGTTGTTCGCAAATCCAGTAAAGGGCATACCTACGCCTTTACGGGAAAGTAACTGCATAGTACGTAGTTTGTCTCTAGAGCGAGAAATAGCGACTGACTCATTTAAAGGGTAGGAACCCATCATTTCAAACTGACGTAGAACCGCAGTGCCGTAAAAGGTAATAGAGGCGCCAATACGAGGAATGACGGCATCAAAGTGGGGTAGTGGTTCGCCTTTAAAGTGAGCCTGTGGTTTATTTGATGCAATATCCATATAGGTTCTTAAGGCATCTACCACCATAGCTTCGTGGCCACGCTGCTCGCATGCTTCGACGAGACGGCGAGTTGAATAGAGCTTTCTGTTACGTGAAAGGATGGCGATATTCATTTGTCTGCCTTTTGGCTTGAATTGTGTGTCACATCATCGGAGGAACCTAATAAAAATGTGGCTGCAGGATCTACGATGAGCCGTCCGTCAATTGCTGAGTGGCCTAACACTAAACGGAATGTCATTTCATCCATGTTGGTAATTACTAACTCAACAGGCCACTGCTCGTTCCCCATTTGAATCGTCGTTTTTATAAGATAATCGTCTTCTTTTTTGCCGTACTTATTTGTACCTTCGAACTTGCCGAGGATGGGGGCTTCGCAGAGTACAGCTTCTGTCCGATCATTCTGTTTTGGATGAATACAAAAGCGGACGTGAGGCTGCCCATCTTTTTCAAACTCCTCAGTCATAAAGGCATGCAGGGTCGATGTTTGCCTTCCTGAGTTAATTTTGGTTTGTAGTGGCGTTAAACCAAGCTCTGGAAGTAAGGCCCATTCTTGCCAGCCTGTTGATATACGTTCTTTACCCATGGTGCATACCTATAATGTATAAGCCTAGCGGTTATTTTGGCGTGGATAAGTCAGAAGTGCTGTAGGTAGAATTTACGTTTCTCCTTTTACCAAGGAAAGTCTGTTATTGCACTCTATTTCAGTTAATCAAGGCTATTTAAAAATAATCTATTGATTGGCGGTATTCCAAAGAGGAGCTTATTGATAGTTAACCCTAAATTAACTTTAGGTAGAGATATCTATTTTGTCGACTAATGGGGTCTCTTCTTATTGAAGAAGGGAGGTGGTAATGGGATTGGGCTATGTATCGTTCTATTCGGTATACTCTAATAACATAGGATACTAATTCTAGTGCACTTATATTCTAATTGTTGATATTTATGCGTCATATATTGATTTTAATTTGTTTGTTCTTTGTTGTTATGCCTCGGGCTTATGCTGAACACATATTAATTGCGGCAGACCGCTGGTGTCCGTTTAATTGTGAAGTAGGTGCCGAACTGCCTGGTTTTATGGTGGAGGTTGCCCAGCGGGTATTTTCAGACCATGGACATGATGTTGAATATATAGAGATGAATTGGTCG
Organism: Neptuniibacter marinus; assembly: GCF_965223595.1. Classification (NCBI taxonomy): domain Bacteria; kingdom Pseudomonadati; phylum Pseudomonadota; class Gammaproteobacteria; order Oceanospirillales; family Oceanospirillaceae; genus Neptuniibacter; species Neptuniibacter marinus. The sequence continues at coordinate 1,371,029 of NZ_OZ245004.1, forward strand.
CGTGCTATTCAAGAAACGCGAAAAGGTAATATTAATGCCATTATGGGAGGCTTTAAGAGTGATGCTCCACAGTTCATCTATCCTCAAGAAGAGTTGGCGGTTTTGGGAAACTCTTTTTTTGTGCGTAAAGATAGTGACTGGACTTATGAGGGAGTTTAATCCCTTAAAAGTGTGCAGTTAGGGGCTATTTTAGGCTATGACTACGGTGATGAGTTAAGGAGTTATATCCAAGAGAGTGGTGCTGAGAGAGTCACTATGCTCAATGGGAATTACCACTTGTTATCTCAGGGTATTAAATTACTTGATAGACATCGTATTGATGCGATGATCGAAACTGATCCTGTGTTTTGGTATACAGCAAATCAGTTGGGGCTAGCAGATCAATTTAAATTTGCTGGCACAGTGCAGCGGGAAAAAGCGTATATCGCTTTTTCTCCAGCACTGAAAAGTTCAACAGTGTATGCAAACCTTCTATCTGATGGCATAAAGAAGCTTAGGGCGTCAGGAGAGCTCTCCACCATTTTAGCTAAATATGGCCTGAAGGATTGGAAATAATAGAGAGATCTAATAGAGAGTACCTATCTGATACGGGCATGCTAGGTAACAAGGTTATAGCATACAGTTTATTATCACTTTTCACCTAAAAAGCCACCGCTTTGATGGGCCCATAACTGGGCATAAATTCCCTGTTTTTGAATTAATTCGTTATGGGTTCCCTGTTCGAGTACTTCCCCTTCATTCAAGACAACTAAGCGGTCTAAAGCTGCGATAGTCGATAGGCGATGGGCAATCGCTATAACGGTTTTGTTTTCCATTAAGGTATATAAGCTAGATTGGATTGCGGCTTCGACTTCAGAATCTAATGCAGATGTTGCTTCATCTAAGATAATTATAGGTGCATCTTTAAGTAATACGCGGGCGATAGCGATCCGTTGGCGTTGGCCACCGGATAGTTTTACACCCCGTTCGCCCACGTGGGCATCATAGCCTGTACGTCCGGCACTATCGCGTAGGCCTAGAATGAAGTCGTGTGCTTCCGCTTTTTTAGCGGCATAGATCATCTCTTCTTCGCTTGCTTCAGGTCGACCATAAAGTAGATTATCGCGCACTGAACGATGAAGGAGTGCGGTATCTTGAGTGACCATTCCTATATGCGCGCGCAGGGAGTCCTGCGTTGTGTCTCTAATATCTTGGCCATCAATTTGTATAGAGCCACTTTCAACATCGTAAAAACGCATAAGCAAATTAACAATGGTTGATTTTCCTGCACCAGAACGACCTACTAAGCCTATTTTTTCACCCGGTTTTATCGCTAAATTTAGCTGATCTATGATCTTTTTCTCTTCACCATAACCAAAGCTGACAGTATTAAAATCTATAGCACCCTTTTTTATTTGAAGTGCTTTTGCATGGGCTTTATCTTGGATCTGGAGTGGTTTTGATAGTGTGCTCATGCCATCGGCAACTGTGCCAATATTCTCAAAAAGTGCACTGATCTCCCACATAATCCAGTGTGCCATACCATTTAACCGCAGAGCTAAGGCGATAGAGATAGCGATGGCACCAACAGATACAGCATTTTCGAGCCAAAGCCAGATGGAAAGTGAGGCTACAGAAAATGAGAGCAAGTGGTTTATGCATTGCACACTAAGGTTAAGTCCTGTGGCAAGACGCATCTGTTTATGGACAGTCTTTAAAAATAGATCCATGCCTTCTTTAGCGTATTCAGCTTCTCGCTGAGTATGGGAAAACAGTTTGATGGTTGTAATGTTGGAATAGGAATCGACAATTCGTCCCGTCATCATTGAGCGAGCATCTGCTTGCTCGGTGGATATTTTTTTCAAGCGAGGAACAAAATAGGTTTGGATCCCTACATAGAATAATAACCAAATGGCCATAGGTAAGGTGAGGCGCCAGTCTGATTGAGCGACTAATACTAGCATGGCAAAAAAGTAGACGACGATAAACACCATGACATCTAGTAGTTTCATTACTGATTCACGTATAGAAAGCGCCGTTTGCATCACTTTTGTTGAGATTCGTCCGGCAAAGTCATCGGCATAAAAGGAGACGCTTTGTTTTAAAAGATAGCGATGGGCGAGCCAACGGATGGACATAGGGTAGTTACCCAAAAGAGTTTGGTGGGTAATTAATGAATGTAGTAGACCGGCAATGGGCAGTGCAATCAAAGGCACTAAGCTCATTAACAGAAGTTGATCTGCTTCTTGCTCAATAAAGGTGGCTTTATCTTTAGTTGATAGCCAATCAACTAGTTGTCCCATAAAACCAAATAGAGTGACTTCTAAAATGGCAACCGTAGCGGTGAGTAAAGACATCGCTATTAATGGCCATTCTGCCCCTTTTGTATAGTGACGACAGAACGCATAAAGGCCTTTGGGTGGTTGGCTAGGCTCTGCAGGAGGAAAAGCGGGAATCAGCTTTTCAAAAAATGAAAACATAAGTCTCTCTAACAGTGAATAAAGTAGTTATGAGTGGTGGGGTCAGTCACAACAGTTAAAAAAGGTCTTGTTGGGTATTGAGCACATGTAAATGATCGCCAACTTTGATCTCACCTGAGCGGATGATTTTACAGCATAATCCGCCGTGGCCAAGCATTGCACTAATACCATTATGACCTAAGGCGGCTTCCATTCTTGAGCAGGGGTGGCATAAAGCGCTGGCTTCAAATACAGCACTGCCGATTCGAAACTGTTGGTATCTTAACGCATTGAGATTAATGCCGGATACAACAAGGTTTCTCCGTAAAAGATCGGGGGCTATCGTGTTTTTGTTAGCGTAGTAAGCGATTTGTTGAATAAACTCTTCAGAGATAAGCGTTACTTGGCGTGCAGAGCCGGGCGTTTTTATGCAGCGATGATCACCTTCTAAGCCTTTGTGTTTAATTGCCATGACATGATCAAGTGAGATAAGGGGCTGTTTACGCTCTGGTCTAATGCCTATCCAGTTAAGCGTACCGGGAGGTAGATCTTTTGCGTAACGTAAAAATAAACTATGTAAGCTCATAAAACGATGGCTACTCCCATTCCTGCTTTGCTTCCACGTAGATCTTTTGATCGCTTTCGGTGATGAAAAGTTCAATCGGTTGGCAGCAGATCTCGCAATCTTGAATCATCTGCTGATCAATATCGTTGTCCGGATCTACTTCAGCGGTATTTGGGGTCATACAGTAAGGACATTCGAAAGATATGAACATAGCACCTCTTTTAAGATCAATTTGAACAAGAGTGTGGTTTTCGTTTATCGCTTGTGGAAAGGGTTTGCTAGTAGCCTGTTTAAATTTAAATGATACAGGCTAGGTTTAGAATAGCTGAAAGGCGGTTAGTATTCCGGATTAATTATGGCATTGATTAATTCAAATGGGCGCGCATGATTTTCTTGAGCAATATCTTTCAGGCTTAGTTGTTCTGAACTAACGCTAAAATTGGCGATTTCTAAATCAATCAGTAATTGCTCTATATTGCGCTCTTCAAAGGAGGCGATCTGTTCTAGTGACTTCTCTGAGTAGAGTTCAATAAGTTGCTTGTCTGGATGTGGTTTATGCTCTATTGGCGTTAAGGCTAGAGCGCTAGCTCCTAGTAATATAAAACTTATAACTGCAAGGCCCGTTTTCTTTGAGAAGTATTGTTTAAAGGAGCGCCAGTGAAACTGAATATGTAGCAGAGTCGCTGCGGCCATGATAATGCCAATCCACTCATGCATTAATTTGACTACATCTTTCCCTATATGGAAAAACATCATAACGCCACTAATCGCAATAATTAGACCGCTAGCGATGATGAGGGGCGTTGAAAAATGACGGTGGTTGTATTTCATAATGATGATCCAAATAAGCTATCTCTCTTTATAGAAATTATGCCGTTAGGAAGAGTTAACTAGGGTTTATAAACTGTAAAGAAAAGTAAAGGAGGGTCTTAAAGTTAAGGCGAAGGTGATTGAGAGGGTGAGCTCTTGTTATTGAGCATAAAAAAAGGGGGCGTTAAATGCCCCCTAGAAGTTTCTATGAATATGATCGATTGAGCATTTAATATGCGGCAGTGACACTCAATTCAACAAGTATCTCAGGACGCGCCATACGTGCTTCTACACAGGCACGAGCAGGCTTTTCACAGTCTGCTACCCATGCGTCCCAGACTTTATTCATCGCAGCAAAATCTTTCATATCACGGATATATATAGTGACAGAAAGTAATTGATTACGGTGGCTACCCGCTTTAGCGAGTAAGTCATCAATTTTATCTAGGCAGCGTTGCGTTTGTTCTGCTATATCCCACTGGGCTTCGCCAGCGGTTTGGCCGCAAAGGTAAACGGTATTGTTATGCTTAACGATACGGCTCATGCGTTCGGTAGATTCCATGCGCTCAATGCTCATAGATGTTTCCTCAAATATATTTTTTGTGTACACGGCGAGTAATACCGGTAAACAAGGTGTAGGGGATAGTGTCGCAACAAGCGGCGACGTCTGAAGCTAGTAAGTTCTCGCCCCAAAGCTCCACATAGCTACCAACTTTAGCGTCTGGAATATCACTGAGATCAACGGCCAACATATCCATAGAGACGCGACCAATAATGCGGCTTTTATGTCCATCGACAAGTACGGGGGTGCCATTTCTCGCATGACGTGGGTAACCATCGGCATATCCCATAGCGACCGTACCTACACGGGTGGGTTTGTCACAGGTCCATGTGGCGCTGTAGCCTACACTTTCACCCGGCTCGATTTCGCGAACGGCAATGACTTCTGAGCTTAATGTCATAGCTGGTTTTAGCTGATCGGCTAACTTATGTGCTTCAGCAAAAGGGCTTGCACCGTAAAGGATAATACCTGGACGCTGCCAGTCCCTACGTGCATTATCATGTTCAAGGGTTCCGGCTGAATTGGCCATACTGATCGGCGCTTTGAGCTCATCAGCGAGAGTGTCCAAAATTTGGATTTGTTCAGCTGTTGTATTAAGTTCAGGCTCATCGGCAGCAGAGAAGTGACTCATTAATACAACATGTTCAACTTGAGGTAGAGCCGATAGCTTATGAAATGCCTCTTTGTATTCACCTGGAGTGATACCTAAACGATGCATGCCATTATCTAATTTCAACCATGCGGTGATAGGTTTGTTTAGTGGAGCATTAGCAATAATATCGATCTGATCTGCGTTGTGAACTGCGCACCACAAGTTTTGGTCGCTGATAATAGGTAGCTCATCCGCGGTGAAAAAACCTTCTAGTAATAATATAGGTAAGCTAATACCTGCATTGCGAAGCTCAATGGCTTCCTCAATACAGGCCACGCCAAACCCATCTGCATCTTTACTTAAGGCTTTGGCAACTTCTACGGCACCATGTCCATAGGCATTGGCTTTTATAATAGCTAAAGCACCTTGTTTAGGCGCCACAGATTTAGCCAAAAGATAATTCTGACGTATAGCATCTAAGTTAATTGTAGCGGTGGCTGGGCGTGCCATGGGAACTCCTAATCGGTGGTGCTTCTAGTAATAATAAATAGCGCTAAAAATAAAGATGATAATCTCGTAAAAGCTATTTTAAACTGTCTTATAAAACCATAATCGCTTCGATTTCTACATCAGCATCTTTTGGTAATGCTTTGACCGCATAAGCTGCACGCGCAGGATAAGGTGCTTGAAAGTACTTTGCCATGATTTCGTTAACCTGGGCAAAGTAAGATAGGTCAGATAAAAGCACTGTTATTTTAACAAAATCGTTTAGGTTACCACCAGCGGCTTCTGCTACCGCTTGTAGGTTTTCGAATACTTGTACGGCTTGTGCTTCAAAAGATTCTGTAACCATCTCCATTGTTTCTGGATTTAATGGGATCTGGCCAGACAGATAAACGGTGTTGCCAGCTTTTACTGCCTGGGAGTATGTGCCGATCGCTGCTGGTGCTTTATTGGTAGAGATAATTGATTTATTGCTCATGATCATTCCTTCAGGATAAAGAGAGGTTGGTCAGTGAGCTGAGCAACCTCGACATGTTAAGTGTTATGACGTGGTGATTAGCCGTAGCGGGCTACAGATAAGCCTTCGTTATTGATATCCGGTGCTTTTTGGCTGATGACATCAGTAACGTATTTGGCGGAACCTAATGACATAGTCCAACCTAAAGTACCGTGGCCTGTATTTAAGAACAGGTTAGAGATATTCGTTTCACCTAAAATGGGTGTACCGTCCGGTGTCATGGGACGTAAGCCTGTCCAAAATTCGGCTTGTTCTATATCGCCACTGCCGGGAAAGAGGTCGTTAACGACAAATTCAACATTGGCACGGCGTTTTTCTTCGAGTTCTTTATTGTAGGATGCGATCTCTGCAGTGCCGCCCACACGAATACGATCATCAAAGCGGGTAACCGCTACTTTGTAAGTCTCATCCATAACCGTAGAGGTTGGTGCTTTGGATGGATCTATAATCGGTATTGTTAATGAGTAACCTTTGATAGGGTAAACAGGTACTTTTAAACCAATTTTTGAGAGCATTAAGGTTGAGTAGCTGCCTAATGCAACGAGGTAAGCATCAGATGTCATCTTACCTCTTGAGGTGCTGACACTCACGACTTCATCGCCATCAGTGTTGATGTTAATAATATCGGTCTTCATCTTGAAGACGACACCTAACTTTTTACACTCTTTCGCAAGAGCGTTAGTGAATTTGAAGCAATCACCCGTTTCATCACCGGGTAGTCTAAGGCCGCCAACGATTTTTTCTTTTACCATTGCTAGGGCTGGTTCATATTCAATACAACCGTCGGTGTCGAGGGCTTGGAAATTAACCCCACACTCTTCTAAAACAGAGATATCTTTTTTAGAGTCGCTGACCTGTTTATCTGTACGGAACAGTTGCAGCGTACCTTTGCTGCGCTGTTCATAATCTATATCAATCTCTTGACGTAGGTTAATAAAGCAATCACGGCTATATTCAGCTAAACGCATCATGCGTGCTTTATTCGTGTGGTAAGCATCTTCTGTACAATTAGCCAGCATTTTTGTCATCCAGCCAAGCGTCTGAACATCAACTTCTTTACCACTAATCATAAACGGGGCAAGATCTTGCATTAACCATTTAATCGCTTTAAGGGGGATGCCAGGACCAGCCCAAGGCGCTGAGTATCCAGGGGATATTTGCCCTGCATTGCCATAACTTGTTTCTAAGGCGACATCTACTTGACGATCGATTATAGTGACTTCATGGCCTGCTTTGGCTAAATACCAAGCACTCGTAACGCCAACCACGCCTGCACCTAAAACCAATACTTTCATTGTGTGACCTCATTTATTAAAATTATTTTGCTAATGAGAAAACACTAGTTTATTGGCTTTTTTGTATTAAATGGCTTTGAATTTTTTTATAATTGAGTGATATCAACCAATTAATTGAGTATATGTAGTGGATTTATCTGTATGGAAAGCAATAAAAAGCGTGTATTAGATCGGTTGGATGTCAGCATACTGCGTACGTTGCAGTCTGATGGTCGGATTAGTTATGTCGACTTGGCTGAAAAGGTAGGGCTAAGTTCTACACCTTGTATTGAGCGTGTAAAACGCTTGGAAAAGGAGGGTTATATAGAGGGCTATTATGCTCGCTTGAATCCACAGCTGCTTGATTACAATATGTTGGTATTTGTAGAGATCTCGTTGTCTTATCAGACACCAGACGCCTTTCGTATGTTTAACAGAGCTGTTTCTGATTTGCCTTATATACTTGAGTGTCATTTAGTATCGGGTGATGCAGATTATCTACTTAAAGCTCGTATTAATGATATGTCGCAATATCGTGCGTTATTGGGTGATATGTTATTGACCTTGCCTGGGGTTAAAAACTCTAAAAGTTACATAGTAATGGAAGAGGTGCGAGAGACACATGCCCTGCCTATTGAGTATAAAGCGAATCCCTAGTTAGGGCTTAATATAGATTGGATAGGACGTTGACACTAAAGTGTCTGTTTTATTTGGAGCTTTATCTTTGCACAAATCACATTTTTAAGTACGACGGGGGTTAATTCTTGAATTCCTAGTATTTATTATTCAAAAGGAATCATTTGCTTATTAGCTTTGCTGTGTCGCTATTAGCTTTAAAAATTGTCTATAGCAGTGGAAACATCTGTTTATTTAAAATTTCTATTATAGATCGCTGCAATATCTTAATTTTTCTTATAAAAAGTATATTTCCCTATCTATAGGGATATATGAAGTTATTTATTTGGAATATCTATTAATTTTGAAGCCATTATCTAGTTAAAGTGACTTATCTTATTAGGAACCACTATTTGTCATAATAGGGTTGTAACTGTTAAAAGGGTAATGCTTTTAGCTGTTGAAGTAGTTTTGATTAAAATTATTGGTGCTGTGACCGTGGGGAACTAGATTTTAAACAAAATAATCGATTCAGCAGTAGGCTTGCGGCTCTATTACAGGTAGTGGTTAGCTGTTCTTTTGTGTTAATGAAAACATAAAAAGTGCAGTGCAGCATGTACTAATAATAAAAAGCACAAGAGTAAACAAACCTCAATTAAGACAAAAATATCGAGGAAAAATGATGGAAGCATTAACCGGTTTTATCACTATGGTTAACGGCATCGTATGGGGTCCCATGATGCTTGTATTGATTCTAGGTGTAGGCTTGTTCTTACAGTTAGGATTAAAACTGATGCCAATCTTTAAGCTTGGTACTGGTTTTAAACTTATGTGGAATGGTCGTAAAGCGACTGATTCAGAAAGAAAAGAGGGTGACATTTCTCCATTTCAAGCGTTGATGACTGCTATGTCTGCAACGGTGGGTACTGGTAATATTGCAGGTGTTGCTACTGCGGTATTCTTAGGTGGTCCTGGCGCTCTTTTTTGGATGTGGTGTACTGCGCTAGTAGGTATGGCGACTAAATTTGCCGAAGCGGTACTAGCGGTTAAATACCGTGAAGTAGATGAAGAGGGTAACCATGTTGGTGGCCCGATGTATTACATCAAAAATGGTCTTGGTAAAAAATGGGCTTGGATGGGTACACTTTTTGCCATTTTCGGTACGATTGCCGGTTTTGGTATTGGTAACACCGTTCAGTCAAACTCAGTTGCATCTGTTCTTGAATCGAATTTCGGTACGCCATTATGGGTGACGGGTGTTGTTTTGATGGTGCTAACAGCAGCTGTTCTATTGGGCGGTATTAAACGTATTGGTGCTGTTGCGGGTTCGCTTGTGCCTTTGATGGCGATCAGTTATTTGGTTGCTGGTCTTGTTGTATTAGCGATTAATGCTGATGCTATTCCTCATGCACTTGATCTTATTTTTACGTATGCATTTACAGAATCTGCTGCCGAAGGCGGTTTTGCCGGTGCTGCTGTTTGGGCGGCGATTCGTTTCGGTGTGGCGCGTGGTGTGTTTTCCAACGAAGCGGGTTTAGGTTCTGCGCCTATTGCCCATGCGGCGTCCCAAACTAAAGATCCTGTTCGTCAGGGTTTGATCGCGATGTTAGGTACATTCCTAGATACTATTATTATCTGTTCTATCACTGGTTTAGTAATTATTACATCAGGTGCATGGACCTCCGGTGAGTCCGGTGCAGCATTGACCTCAGCAGCCTTTGCTCAGGCGCTTCCTGGTGTGGGTAACTATATTGTTGCTATCGCGTTAGCTATTTTTGCTTTCACAACTATTTTGGGGTGGAGTGTTTATGGTGAACGTTGTGCTGAGTACCTGTTTGGCGTGAAGATTATTGTACCTTTCCGCATCCTTTGGATTCTAGCTGTACCTGTGGGCACAGTGGTTGGTTTAGAGTTCGTATGGTTGCTGGCTGATACGCTTAATGCGTTGATGGCGATCCCTAACTTAGTAGCCCTTGCGCTATTGAGTCCGGTTGTATTCAGCCTAACGCGAGAGTACTTTGAGAAGCAAGCTGCTGAATCATTAGCAGGTAAGTAAACGGAAAATTAAAGCTCAAGCATAAGATTCTGGGTTTTAATAGTCGAATTAACCGGGCTTAGGCTCGGTTTTTTTTGGTCTGTTTTATGGTGTTTTTTACATAACTTTACAGATTAATTTTTAATATTAGATTATTCTTACTTAGTGGGAATGATATGATTAGTTCTAATAAATAAACACGTGAGGAGAGTCTGATAATGGAAAAATTTTTTAAGGCCGCATTATGCGCAACACTACTAACGACAGCCGTTTCACCTGCCATGGCGGAAGATTTTCCCTTTGAAGATCAAATTGAAGGCCGTCAAGGTTTCTTCCAAATGATGAAGTTTAATATGGGTGTACTTGCTGCGATGGCTAAAGGGAAGCGTGATTATGATGCTGAATTGGCTCAAGCGATTGCCAATAACTTGAAAAACGCGGCGGCAATGGATAATGGGCTGATGTGGCCTAAAGGTTCTGATATGGATGCTGAAGGTTTGTCTGACGTGACAAAAGCTAAAGCAGACATTTGGGCGGCAGATTCAGATATTGGTGAAAAGCATAAAAACTGGGTAGCGGCGACAAATACTATGGCTGAAAGTGCAGGTCAGGGTCTTGACGCATTACGTGGTGCGATTGGTCCTTTAGGTAAGTCATGTAAATCTTGTCACGACAATTACAAAGCTAAGTAAAAAGATCTAAAGGTAGCCTTATTGTTTAATAGGGCTACCTTCTATTGAAACCTTTAATGGTATAAGGAGTATTAAATTGATGGTTAAAATTTGGGATCTACCGACCCGGATTTTCCACTGGGTGCTAGTTTCACTGTTTCTGTTTCTGATTTATAGCGGTAATTGGGATGACAGCCTGATGCAATGGCACTTTTATAGTGGCTACTTATTATCTGGTTTGATTCTTTTTCGTGTTTTATGGGGTGTCGTGGGTACTTATTATGCGCGTTTCTGTTCTTTTATTGTTTCACCAATCAAGGGGCTGAGTTATCTAAAATCGACTGTTAAAGGTGATACATCAGAGCATTTTTATGGCCATAACCCTGCTGGCGCCATGATGGTTGTGATGCTTATTTTACTGCTTATGCTGCAAATCGCTTCAGGCTTAATAACCTCAGACGAGGTTTTATGGGAAGGCCCTTTTTATGCGAGCGTAAGTGATGAGCTGGCAAGTTTAGGCGCAGAAGTTCATCATACTGTACAGCTTATCCTACAGTGTTTAGTTGGGTTGCATATTTTGGGTGTTATTACACATAGCATCTTATTTAAAGAGAAGCTGGTGGCTTCTATGGTGACGGGAACGAAGAAAGACTTAGGTAACGCAAAGCCTAGAGAGTCTGTTAACCCTGTTGCTTTGTTAATGTGTATCGCATTGAGCGTTGCTTGGGTGTATTACCTGTTTGGTTTACCTATCTAATATATGCCTCTTTTAGTTTAAGGGAGAGTTCTGACCTCCCTTATCCATTTCTTATACTGACTTAAATTTAACCTCTAGCGCTTAGACTATTTTAGATAAGGGTTTAGGTTAAGTTCTTTGGATCCAATAATCGACTTAACTCATCAGCGTCCATACCTGTTACCTCGATTGCTACCTCAAGTACGGTTCTTTTTTCGGCGTAAGCTCGCTTAGCGATGATTGCGCCTTGTTCATAGCCGATAACTCGATTGAGAGCGGTAATTAAGATAGGGTTTAGAGCTAAGGTTGATTCCATACGGTCAATATTGATCGTCATTTTTGAGATCGCTTTATCTGCGAGTAAGCTAACGCTGTTGCTTAATAGCTCAATGCTTTGAATTAGGTTGTGAGCAACAAGGGGTAGCATTACATTAAGTTGAAAATTACCGGATTGACCTGCAAGGGTGATACAACAATCATTGCCTATTGCTTGCGTAGCAGCCATTGCCACGGCTTCTGGAACGACAGGATTCACTTTACCCGGCATGATGCTGCTGCCCGGTTGTAACACCGGCAAGCTAATCTCACCTAATCCAGCTAATGGTCCACTGTTTGCCCAACGTAGATCATTAGAAATCTTTACTAAGGCTACCGCTAAGGTTTTGAGTTGGCCGCTTAACTCTACGGCGGTATCTTGGCTGCTGATAGCAGCAAAGTGATTTGGCGTGACTTCAAATGGTAAGTTAGTGAGTTGGCTTAACTCAGCGCATACTTTTTCTGCAAAACCTTCAGGGGCATTGATGCCTGTGCCTACCGCTGTTCCACCAATCGCTAGTTGAAATAGCCGTGGTTGTACATCGAGTAATCTATCTTTTGATTGTTCTATTTGTGCTTTCCAACCACTTAATTCTTGAGCGTAAGTGACAGGCATGGCATCCATTAAGTGAGTGCGTCCGGTTTTAACGACCTGTGTTAAGGCTTCTGATCGGTCATTAATAACTTGCATCAGCTGTTCTAGGGCAGGGATGAGACGTTCATTCAGTAGTAGGGCTGCACTTAAATGGATGCAGGTCGGTATGACATCATTGGAGCTTTGGCTCATGTTAACCTGATCATTAGGGTTAACGGGTGAATTTAGTTGTTTAGCGGCCAAGTGGGCGATGACTTCATTTGCGTTCATATTGGTGCTGGTGCCAGAACCTGTTTGGAACACATCCAAAGGAAAATCATGGTCATAATGCCCACAACTAACATCTTTAGCCGCACACTGGATCGCAGCTGATACCTCTGCATCCAGTATCTTTAATTCTGTATTGGCAGCTGCACAAGCAGCCTTTACCAAGCCAATAGAGCGAATAAATACTCTAGGCATGGTGATGCCGCTGATGGCGAAATTATCTACAGCACGTTGGGTTTGAGCGCCGTAAAGGGCGTCGTTTGGAACTTGTACGTCACCTAGGGAGTCGTTCTCTATTCGGTAGTTATTTTTGTCCATGAGTTCACCTGTGATAGGGCTTATGTCGCTTTTTAAGTTTAGTCTAGGTGTGGATAAATATGGATTCCCTTCTGCCTAAGACAAAAAAATAACCTTGGCTATCCTTTGATACTAACCACCCTGCGATAGAGTTGTTCGCTATTATTTAGGCTGTTTTTACACGGCGGTTAATTCAAGGCGTTGATCCTTCGCTGTGATGAAATCATGCTCATGGCTGCTGCATAACACGATCTTGTCGGCCCAGTGTGCTCTTAATTGCGAGTAAATTTGGGCTGCAAGGGTGCTATCCATACCGGCAGTAGGCTCATCGAGTAGGATAAATTGAGGGTTTTGGAGTATCAGGCGAGCTAAACCAATTCGCTTACGTTCGCCGCCGGAAGGTTGCCATTCACCCTCGCCTAACCACGTGTCTAGACCGTTAGGAAGCCTTTTTGCCCACTCTCCCAATTCAACAATATTGAGTGCATGCCTAATGGCTTGCTCTGAGGATGTGATATTAAGTGTTAGGTTATCCCTAAGTGTGGCGCGGAGTATATCGATACGTTGTGGCATAAAGCGGATCTCATCTGCGTTTAAACCGGTAAACTCTATGCTGCCAGCACTAGGAGCGAGTTGTCCATAAATCAGACTGAGCAAGGTGCTTTTACCTACGCCGCTACTTCCATTTAGCCAGATCCAATTCGGTCCATCATACCTAAGGTTAAACTGCTTAAATATGTCAGTTTTTTGCTGTGGGTAGCGGTAATTAAGCTGGTTGATGTGCAGGCCGATAGTGCTGGAATCCGTTTGCGTGAAAGTCCGTTTGTCGAGTGTTTCTGTGTTGTTCGTGAGGTTGTCTTGGAGACGACCTAACGCGGCTAAACCAAGACCTAGGTTTGCTAGAGCTGGGCAGTTATTAAGTAATACTTCAGCACTGCCTAAGGTTAATAATAGGAGCATAAAGGCATAAGCGCCTTCAAGCTGACCTTGCTGGAAAGCTAATAAACCCTGCCAAAATATGAGTACGGTCATAATAATCAGAATGGCTTGGGTGAGTAGTAATATGTGTTGTTGGCGTTGTACTGCCATGGATTCGTAGTTATCGGACTCTTGGGCCTGTTTTTGTAGGTATTCTCCACTGTGTTTTAGGCGCTCAAATAGAGTCAGTGTTCTCATATTGCTTAATAATGCACTGGCAGATAACCATTGTTCGCTGTGACGTTTATGTAAAGTGGACTCAGATTGTAAGACGCGATGGCTATACAGCCAAGGCATAATAAACGTTGCAAATATTAAAGGGATGATAACCCATAGTATTAACGCTGGTAGTACTAGATATAAAGTTACTAAATAGGCGACCATAACCAAAAAGCTGACTGCAGCAGGAAGTATTGCGGAGAGATAGATCGCTTCGATATTTTGAATATCTTGTAAGAGACGGCTGGAGGTTTCGTGGCGATTAAGTTGTTGTTCGTTCCAGTTCAAGCGACTAATGAGACGGAATAGATCTGCCCGCAAATTTGAGATGATTCTAAAGGTTGCTTCGTGACTACTTAAACGCTCGCCGTAGCGCCCTGCGGTTCGTGACATAGATAAGCCGCGGACTATAGCGCCTGGGGCAAAGAAATTAAAAGAGTGTGCGGCCACAGCGCTTAGCCCAGCTAAGGCCGCAGCACTGATAAACCAGCCCGAAACCGCGAGTAGAGCGATACCTGAATAGGCAGTAATAACGGCAAGAAGAACCCCAAGCAACGCCATTTTATACTCTTGCCGGAGTAGTTTTAAATAGTGCCGTTTGACATTATTCATGTGATTCTCCTAAGGCTTGCATAGTAATGACTTTATTGAAAAAGTGTTGATCTGTGGGCCGGTGGCTGGTCATAATGAGTATGCCCCCTTGCTCCACATAGACGGCTAATTGCAACATAAAAGCTTGAGCGGTTGCTTCATCAAGGTTGGCGGTGGGCTCATCTAAAAGTAATAAACGAGGTTTGTGCAGAAAAACGCGAGCTAAAGCGATACGTTGTGCTTGCCCACCTGATAGATAGCCACCCTGATCACTAATTATATAATCCAGCCCGCCGGGGAGTGAGCTAATAAGCTCCTCTATTTGTGCGTCTTTGAGGGCTTGAAATAGTGTTTCATCTGAGAAATCACGACCAAGGCAAAGATTCTCTCGAATACTGGCGAACAGTAGTTCAGGGGTTTGGGTCATATAGCCAATTTGTTGCTGCCAGTCTGGATGTTGGTAGATGTTATGTTCAACCTCATTAAGTTTTATCTTGCCTTGATGAAGAGGATATAACCCCGCCAAGGTATCTAGCAGTGTTGTTTTACCTGAACCCGAGGGGCCGTTGAGTAACACTCGATCTTTCATCTCTAGAGTAATAGAGATAGGCGTATGAAGAGGTCGCTCTTTAGCTCCCGCTTGAACGGTATCAAGTTGTAAGCTGTCTATTTTAGGGAGAGGCTGTTGTTCTAAATTTAATTCGTTGCTCGATACCTGAGAGGCTAACTTATTAAGCGTGAGCAGATGTTCGGCAACGCTCGTTGCGTCCGCTTTGGCGTGATATAAGGTGCTGAGACGACGTAAAGGTAAGTAAAATTCAGGCGCAAGCATCAGGAGGAACACACCTTGGCTCAAGCTTAGGTCATCGCTCCAACTCCCCAGTTGATATTTATCGAGAAAAAATAAGCCTAGATAAACAGCGACTAATGCCACACTAATGGCGCTAAAAAACTCAAGTATAGTGTTTGATAAAAATGCGAGACGTAAAACTTTCATGGTGGTTTCGCGGAATGATTCTGACTTTTGGAATAATTTATCCGCTTCTTGCTCTGTAGTGCCGGCAAGTTGGAGTGCTTGTAGATTTTTTAGCCGGTCAGACATTAAGTTGCCAAGACGGTTAAGCTGTTGGAGATTATCATGACTTGCTTGCCCTGCTTTTTTCCCTACTAGAATCATGAATAAAGGCACTAATGGGGCAGTTAATGCCAATATAATAGGCACTAGCCAGTTAACGGTAGCCGCTGCAATGATTACCGCAATTGGCATCAAAACCGCTAAATATTTTTGCGCACTATAATCCGCAAAGTAGAGCCGGAGGCTATTAATTTCAGTACTGAGCAGGTTGCTAAGCTCCGCGGTCTTAAATCGAGGGAAAAGTCGAATATTAAGGGTAAAGCAATGGTTGAGTGCAAATTGCCGTAATTGACTGCGTATCTTAATGCTAGCCTGATTAGCGATGTTGTTTTGCATGTAGGTCGCTACGGCTTTTGTCAATAAACTCAGCGTTAAGACAAGCCAAACTTGCGCAGTGGGTAGTGTTTTTTCCGGTTGAAATAGGGCGTTATCTAAAATATCAGCCACGACAAACGCAAATAGAATTGTCATAGCGATTTGCAGAAGACCAAGCAGTATGGATAACCGGTTTTCCCGTTTGCCATGCAGACTAAATTGGCGAAGCAGATCTGCTGCGTCCTTAAACTGTGTTTTTTTAGACTCTTTACCCATGGTTTATATGTTAACTCTAATGTTTGGCTATTTATGCTAGCTCTAAAAGTAGGTTTTTGTCATTATTGACAGATCTTTGACAAATTTTGGGGTGGAAACGATGACCTATAATAACTGGCTTGCATCCATCACTAATGTTTTGGAGAGCTACCATGAGCCTGCGGTGCTTTTGGATGAACACTATAATGTAGTGGCCTCTAACCAACACTATACTCATCGTTTTAAGCCCTTGCCTAGGGATGGTTATGCTAAGTGTTATGAATTGTCTCACGGTTATCAACAGCCTTGTGATATGGAGGGTGAGAGCTGTCCAATGAAGGCAGCGCTTGAGAGTGGCTCTACCTCGAGTGTTTTGCATATTCATAATACGGCGCAAGGCAAAGAGCATATGCGCATAGAGACCACTCCTATTACTGATGAACAGGAACGTCGTTACTTTATTGAAGTAATGAAACCCGTTAGTGAAGTGAGTGCTGAACCTATCGCCAATAAAATGATTGGGCGAAGCCCTGCATTCAATAAACTGGTCGACCTGATTCAGCGAGTAGGTAAAACGGAAACGAGTGTATTGCTGACCGGGCCATCGGGTAGTGGTAAAGAGTTGGCTGCACTGGCTCTGCATGATGTGAGCCAGCGTACTCGAAAGCCTTTTGTTACGGTTGAGTGTTCTGGTTTGACCGACACACTTTTTGAAAGTGAAATGTTTGGCCATATTAAAGGGGCTTTTACGGGGGCAACGAGTAACCGTAAAGGTTTGGTGGAGTCTGCACGAGGAGGTACTCTGTTTCTTGATGAGGTGGGCGATATCCCTTTGCATCTGCAGGTTAAATTGCTGCGTTTGATTGAAACGAGAACATTTCGTCCAGTAGGGGAGAGTCAATCTTATGAGGCTGACTTTAGGCTGATCTGTGCGACTCACAAAAATCTTCCAGAGATGGTTGCAGCGAATGAATTTCGTGAGGATCTTTACCATCGTATTAGTACCTTCCCCATTCGATTGCCCTCGCTTGCGGAGCGTAAAGAAGATCTGCCTTTGCTGGTCAAAAGTATTTTGTTGAGGATTGATAGCGGTTCGCCTCTTAGACTTGATAACGAGGCTATTGCGTTGCTGGAGAAGCAGCCATTTACAGGTAATATCCGCGAATTGAAAAATATTCTTGAACGAGCTGTTGTGCTCAGTGATAGACCAGAGATCAATGTTGCGACTCTGCAGCAGGCTTTGGCATTGAGCCTTTATGTGCCAGAGAATGGTAAAAATACACCACAAGGATTGTTGGCGTTGGCACAAGCTCGTTGCAGTCTGGTAGAGGTTGAGCAGGCTTATATTAGACAGCTTCTGGCTCATTATACTGATAAGTCCGAAGTCGCAGAGATTGCTGGATGTAGTCTGCGTACTTTGTATAGAAAGTTAAAAGAGGGGGAGTGACCGTGCTTAATTCAAAGGTACTGAATCTTGTTTAGTCTTCCCCTATAAATAGGATGATTTATAGGGGGCTAACATGAGGTTAGCCCCTTAAATGTTTTTCTATTCTTCGTCGAAGTGATTTTCTAGCCACATAGCGTTGATAATACCAAAGCTACATGCCAGCAAGACGCCTAAAATCCAAGCAAAGTACCACATATATCTCTCCTAATAATTAGAAACGCTGTTCTGTTCAATAAATTCAGGTTCGATTCTGCGCCACATTTTGTAGTACCCCCACAAGGTGTAAATCAAAATAATAGGCACAAAGAACATGGCTACCCAGAACATTATCTCTAGTGTAAGTATGCTTGATGTTGCATCCCAAAGGGTTAAGCTGCTTGCCAAATCAGTTGAAGAGGGCATTACGAACGGGAATAACGTGGAACCCGCTAGTAAAATGATCGCAGTAATATTGACTGCACTGAAGGTAAATCCCCATCCCGCTTTTCCATATTTTGCCAAGAGACTAACCAATAGTGGCAAGACCACAGTTCCTGCGGCTAATAGCCATAAAGCAGGTAGCGTCGTAAAGTTACCTAACCAGTTTTCGGTTAGAGCGACCTCTTTACTTAGCGGGTTTGAATTTGCGTCAGAGATCACCTCAGAGGTAATTTCATAACCTGGGATCATCCACATAATAGCAGCGCCCGCAATTAGCATAAGCACGGCCAATACAGGCCCAAGTAATGATGCGTATTTTTGCGCACGAACTTGAACATCACCCCCTGCGCGCATCTGTAACCAGACAGCGCCATGGAGTAATAGCATTGCGACACTTGCAAGACCGCAGACCAATGCGAATGGGTTAAGCAGTGCCCAGAATGAGCCTGTATAAGTTGAACGGGTTAGTTCATCAAAGTGGAAGGGCACCCCTAAAAATAGGTTGCCAAATGCCACACCAAATACAAGGGCGGGAACAAAGGAGCCTAGGCATAAACCAAGATCCCAGTTATTACGCCAGCGCTTACTGTCCATTTTACTACGATATTCAAAACCTATAGGGCGAAAGAATAAAGCAAAAAGGACGAGCAGCATTGCCCAGTAGAAGCCAGAAAATGCGGTGGCATAGACTAAAGGCCATGCAGCAAAAATAGCGCCGCCGGCAGTGATAAACCAAACTTGGTTTCCATCCCAGTGAGGCCCAATAGTGTTGATGATGACACGTCGTTCTGTATCGGTTTTACCGAGCAGGGGTATCAACATGGCAGCACCTATATCGAAGCCGTCAGTGACTGCAAATCCGATAAGTAGTACGCCGATCAGTAACCACCAAATGAGTCGCAGAGTTTCATAATCAAACATGTTGAGCTGCTCCTTTATTTTCATCTAGCGAAGGTTCGTTATCATAACGCCCGGTACCTAAAGCACTTGGGCCTTTGCGGATGTACTTAACCATGAGGAACACTTCAATCACAAGGAATACGGAGTAAAGCGCCGCAAATCCGAAAATACTCATCCATAGGTCAGTTTCGCTGAGCGTTGAGGTCGCAACATAGGTGGGTAAAATCTCACCTATCGCCCAAGGTTGACGCCCAAATTCTGCAACAAACCAGCCCATTTCATTTGCGATCCAAGGTAGAGGGAGTGCAAACATTGCGAACTTAAGCAGCCAACGTTTTTTGTACTCTTGGCGACGGGCTGTGTAGTAAAACGATAGGGTGAACAGAAGCAGCATTGTAAAGCCGCAAGCTACCATTACGCGGAAGGTCCAAAACATTGGTGCAACCTTCGGAATTGTATCTTTTGCTGCTGCTTTTATTTGCTCTTCAGTCGCGTCCACAACATCGGGCGTGTAGCGTTTGAGGAGCAAGCCATAACCAAGGTCATGATTAACAGCAGAGAACGCCGCTCTGTTTTCTGGCGTATCTTCACCATTACGCAACTTCATCAATAGAGCATAAGCGTTGATGCCGTTACGAATACGGCCTTCAGCATGCTCAATCAACTCTTTTATCCCCATGATTTCTTCATCGACTGATCGAGTTGCGATCAGACCGAGTACGTAGGGAATACGTACAGCCATGTCGGTTTCTTGGGTTTCTTCATTGGGTAAACCAAAGAGAGTGAAGGGTGCTGGTGCTTCGCTGGTTTCCCACTCGGCTTCCATTGCTGCCAGTTTAACTTTTTGTACTTCGCCTATTTCATAGCCGCTCTCATCACCTAAGAGAATAACCGACATGATAGAGGCGAGACCAAACGCTGATGCAATTGCAAAAGAGCGACGTGCAAAGCCCATATCTTTATTTCTTAGCATGTAATAAGCGCTAATAGAAAGTACAAAGATAGCACCAGTGACATAACCGCCGGATACAGTGTGAACAAATTTAACTTGAGCGACAGGGTTAAAAATTACTTCTGCAAAGCTGCTCATCTCCATACGCATAGTTTCGAAGTTGAAATACGCACCGACTGGGTTTTGCATCCAGCCATTTGCAATCAAAATCCATAATGCTGAGAAGTTGGAGCCTATAGCAACAAGCCAAGTCACCCCTAAATGTTGTACTTTTGTTAGTCGATCCCAACCAAAAAAGAATAAACCAACAAAGGTCGACTCAAGGAAAAAGGCCA
Source organism: Neptuniibacter marinus (assembly GCF_965223595.1). Lineage (NCBI taxonomy): Bacteria > Pseudomonadati > Pseudomonadota > Gammaproteobacteria > Oceanospirillales > Oceanospirillaceae > Neptuniibacter > Neptuniibacter marinus. The sequence continues at coordinate 1,391,369 of NZ_OZ245004.1, forward strand.
TTAAACCTTCTATGGCTAAGGGCGCTCCAAAAATATCACCTACATAATGAGAGTAGTAAGCCCAATTGGTACCAAACTGGAATTCCATCGTTAGACCAGTCGTAACACCAAGAGCGAAGTTGATACCAAAGAGCTTACCCCAGAAACGGGTCATATCTTTGTATACTTGCTTGTTTGTCATCACGTAAACAGATTCCATGATGGCTAGCAAGAAAGAGAGTCCCAATGTTAGTGGGACAAAAAGAAAGTGGTATAACGCGGTTAAGGCAAATTGCCACCGTGATAATTCCACAACAGTTTCAGATACCATAATTAATACCTTTACTTATTGCCGGTTCATTCGGCTATGTAGATGTGATAAATCTTAATTAAGCAGAAGCCGTGCCAGTTATTTCCTTGTAACTTAATAAGTTAAAAGAAAATAAAGTATACGCCTCGCCATTTTGGGTCGAATAGTCTTTTTTTTAGACATATTCAGCGCTAAGGTTCTTTTAATCTGTTCTTTTCTCGAACTTTGATGCTCGATTTTTACTTTAAACTGGGGTGTAACCGTGCAACATCACATCATATACGGGACGTATAAGTGACTTTTCCATAACCCAAGCGATTTCACTTTTATCAAGAGGGTCTACAACCGGGAAGGGTAATGTGGTCATGGGCTCTAGGCTATAATCAAACTCCCAAAGCATGGCGTGGCCAACATCTAAGATCATGGGGCAAGATGTATAACCATTCCATTGAGCGGTTAATGGCTGATCTGTGATTAATGCTTGTAGGTTTTTGGCAATAATCGGTAATTGAGATTTAACTGATGCTGCTGTTTTTCCTATAGGTGTACCTACAGTGTCGCCTAGGCCGAACACATTGGGGTATCGTTTATGCTGTAGTGTGTATTTATCGACCTCTAAATATCCTTTAAAAACTGTTTCATCCACTAACTCTGACTCCCGTAAGCTTTTTACCGTTGTCATAGGCGGTACTATATGTATGAAGTCCCAATCCATAGTACGTTGTGAATCATCAGCTAAAGTAAAGGTTGCGGTATGGGCTGCGCTGTCCAATGAGGTTAGTGTCTGCTCATAATTTGGAGTGATTTGTCGCTCAGCCCAAATCTCTTGTAAGCGTTTATCAAATGCTTTAACTGCAAATAAATAGTTTTCAGCGGTGAAGTATTCGAAATTAAACGCGTCTCTTTGTCCTGCTTGGCGCACAAAGTACTCTATTAGGTTTGTTGCTTTCATTGGAGCGCCTGCACATTTCATGGCTCCTTGGGGGCGAGTAAACAGAGCTTGGCCACCTTTGCTTTGTGCAAATGCTAGCGCTTGCTTGTGACTGGCTATACCTGCTTCAGGGCTTAGGTAAATACTCGCGATATTGCCTTGTCCAATTTCGTTGATATCTAAGCCTTCAATCATGTCGTAGCGTAGTTCTAAGCCTGTAGCAACAATGAGGTAGTCATAGTCGAGTGCCTGCCCTGATGAAGTAATCACTTGATTATTATCAGGTTTATACTCTCTTACGGCTTCTGAAATCCATTTTACTTGGCTGTCTAAATAGGTTTCATTATCTTCGATAACTTTATCTTCGCTTTTATAAGCACCGGCCAAGAGTAATGTTTGCCCAGGTTGGTACCAGTGATAGCCGCGTGGATCTACGATAGTGATCTCTGCGCCATTAAAATAATGTAGCAGCTTATTTGACAGGGCAAGACCACCCGCACCACCACCGGTAATAAGGATTTTTGCTTTTGTGTCAGTTTTGCTTAACTCCCAAGCACCAAAGCCAAACGCCCCGGCAACACCTAGGGCTGCTCCGGTTTTAAGTAAATTTCGACGATTAATGGACATAGTTATCACCTTTTTATAAATACTTTATAGGCTCTTGAAAGGGCTGAGAGTCTATGATTAATAGGCGTATCTGCTTTGATCAGAGCTGGCTGTTATGTTTTATCTTTAAATATTTAAAGCAGATTGCATGCCAGTTATATTCTTTCTGGTTATTTGCATATAACCAAAGGAGAGTAGTGGTAGAGCTAGCAATTTGAGCCACTTGTTTAGATTTCATTTGATCTAGTATTTGTCATATATGTCACTTTTTTTGACATATATTGTTTGTGAGGTGTTCTCAATCCACGTTATTTTTAAAGTAAGTCGCCTGAATGAAGGGTAAACCATCAGACTAAGTACTATATTAAATATATCTTATATATTGAATGTCTTATATTCAATGATAATGATAATGGTATTGGGTTTTGGTTTTTGGAGGGTTATTTCATAGAGGCAGTAAAAGGGGGATGCCTAAATCTATCCAGTAAACAAAATCGTTTCGGTGTGCTTCATTAAGGTTGGATGCTCCAAGACATGGAATAGTTTAGCAATGACTGTCCTCGTAAGTTGATGTGGTTTTCTTTGATGAGTTTAAAGCCTGATTTTTTGAAGAAAGGCATAGCAACTTTACTGGCTTCTACATGAAGTCTAGTTATTCCCTTTTTTTGAGCGACGATGAGAATATGTTGTAATAGTTGGCGTGCTACCCCTGAGCCTTGGTAATCTGGATGTACATAGAGGCAATCGATATGACCATCGCTCTCTAGTTCGATAAAGCCAATAATACGGTTTTTTTTCAGCGCTACAAATGGCTTTTTTATCAATAATCGTGCCTTCCAGCCAGTATAGTCAGGTGGTGTGGGAGCCCAAGCCTCTCGCTCTTCTTTTGAGTAAAACGACTGTTTTATGGGATGAACGGATGTATGAAATAAATTGGTTATTTCAACAGAATCGGATGGTCGATAAGCTCGGATGCGCATGGCTATGGCAGATATAAAATTGCAAGTATATAGTGTTGTCTGGCGGATTGGTTGCTGCAACTCAATTAAAGCGGCATACCGTATATAAAGAGACCCTGTAATGTTTGAGGCTAGACTAAAACTTGTCGAGTGGTGGCAATATAGCGGTGTACCTCTTGCTCAATCTCTGGCTCAACCATCTCTTGCGGTCGACAACCGTTAGGGCAGGCCATATTGGGTGTAGTGCCAAATAATCGACAGATGAGAGGGCGTTCCCCATAGACGGTGCAGCCATTGGGACCTAAGTGGACACAATTAAACTCTTTTAAGGCTGCATCATGTTCGGCATCCGATTTAACCGGTAGGCGAGAGATCTCTTCCGATGAGGTGGTCACCGGCCCGCAACAATCATGGCAGCCCGGTGTACACTCGAATGTAGGAATACGTTGACGCAGACGTGCAATAGTCTCGCGATCATTGTTCATGGGTGTGCCCTTTTCATCTCATTGATTTCTAGGGTTTTATACCCAAGGTATGAGAACCCGCTATTCTATTCGTTTGCGCTGTATTCTAACTGATTACTGACACTACTGTCGCTCACATGGAATACCATTGTGATTATTTTTAGCTTGTCTTTTATTATTTATCCGATGTCATTTTCAGCAGGGTCCTGTCGTGTTTTACAAAGTGATGGTACAAGGCTGCTAAAACATGTCCCAATATTAGAATCCATACTAACCAAGCGCCGAGTATATTTTTGTGGATAAAGTCGACCGGTTTTTCGAACTCTTTAAATGTGAGTCCTAGACTCTCCTGCACTAAAGATACGAAGATAGGGGTATCTTCAAATTTAGGTATATCGAATAAAAAGAAGTATTCTGTAGCGCCTCCAGTGCCTAAATAGCCCGTGAGAGGCATGATGATCATAATCGCATATAGTGCATAGTGACCGACTCGAGCAGCTTGATGTTCTAAGTGTGTACCCGGTTCTGGATTAGGTTTGCGGTTAGTTATACGCCAGATAATACGCAGTGCGACTATGACAGCAATGGTCACACCAATAGAAAAGTGAAGCTGAATCGCTGCCCAGTTTTCAGGTGTTTTTTCCTCTGTAAACCAGTGCCGAAAGTAAACAGTGATATAAGCGCCTAAAAAAAGAATAGCCGTCATCCAGTGTAACCATTTTGCAATTGAGCCGTAATTCTCGGCAGTGTTTCTGATACTCATTTAATATTCCAAGTATTGATTTTGTATATAGCTAAACGTTAACTCAAAAGCGAACGTCATACCGAACCAGCCAGCGTTAATATACCTAGCCATATAGCGACTGCTTTTAAAATGAAACCTAGTTTGGGATGTCTTTCTATTTCACCATTCTATGCAGCTGTTTAGCCACCTAAAGGATGCGATTTATCTATTTCCTCGTCATCCTCACCTTCATCATTAATCCAGCGTAAAGCCTCTAGTAGCTGGGTTAGTTTGTAGTGGCGCACTTCGCCTTGCATAAGATGTTTGGATATTTGTGTTGCCCAATCCATCCATTGTGCATCGCCGACTATGGCCATGCGGTGCAGGTCATTTGCATGAGCTACGCCGAACTTCAGGTCTTCCCATAGCGCGCCAGCCTCAAAGCCTGAAAAGTCAGGAGCGAATGTGATCAGTAATCGCACCTCTGGGTGCGTATTTTTGACATGTTCAAATAGAGGGATAAATGTTTCGGTATAGTCTTCTTGGGTTAGTTTGTCGTTGGCCTGTAATACGATGATATCGCCAGTTGTTTCAGGAAGAACGTAAAGCATAGAGGTGTCTTTTGTTAATGGGTGTAATTTCATTATAAAAGTAAAATGAATAGGGCGCTAATTGATAATTTTTAGCTGTATAAAATTCATAGCAAAACGAAAACTGCTCAATTGCAAAGTGTTGATTGCATGGGTATTGTTAACGGCTTATCTTGCCGCACATAAGTGCAGATTAGATGGTTTTAATCATTTGATCCGGGAAGTTGGTGCATCTAGGTTTTAATTAGCCAAAGGTAATCCCAACACTGCCCCCGCAACGGTAAATTGGTTAAGGTGTTTTGTATGCCACTGCATTAAGCTTATTTACGTTTAAATACGTGCTGTTTAGGTTATATGTGGGAAGGTGAAATACTCGAGACAGTGTTTTTATAAGCTCTGTTTCGCCAATGAGTCCGGATACCAGCGAGATAAAAATATTTACCATGGTGTTGCGGAGGGCTTCACCGAGTAATCGTTCAGTTGGTCTGAACATACTTATCCTCCCAACTCCGACACATAACTTGTTGGAGATTTTTCTGTGCTTAAAAATGTACTTTCTTTGGTAGCTATTAGTCTAGCTGCATCTCTTTTTACTTCTACAGCCCAAGCCCACTTTCAGATGGTGTATACCCCTGATCTATTACGGGAACGTGGTGGATTAATTAACCTAAAACTCCCCTTTACGCATCCTGCTGATAGCGGCTATGTAATGAGCGTGGAGCCACCTGAGCAGTTTTATGTAGTTAAAAAAGGTAAAAAAACGGATCTTCTGTCGGGTGTGAAAGCCTCGAAATGGACCAGTGCTGAAAATACAGGTGACGCTTACGAAGTAGATGTGGCGCTTCGTGGCTTAGGCGATCACCTTTTTGTGATGCAGATGGCTCCCTATTTTGAAGCGTCTGAAGAGGCCTATATTCAACAAATTGTTAAAACCATTGTTAATGTTGGTACGCTACCAACCGATTGGAATAAAGATCTAGGTTTAAGTGCTGAAATTGTTCCATTGACTAAGCCTTATGGCATTTTTGCGGGTGGTACATTTACCGGTGTAGTAAAAAGCAGAGGTAAGCCTGTACCTTTTGCAGAGATTGAGGTTGAGCATGTTAATTATGATCCAGATATGAAGAATAATCGTTTTTCTGCACAAGCGAATATGGATCTTCCCTCCGACCTTTTTATCACGATGACTATTTTCGCTGATGCTAACGGCACGTTTACTTTTGGTATCCCTAAAGCGGGGCAGTGGGGTTTTGCAGCATTAGGTGTAGGTGAAAAAACAGAGTTTAAAGGTAAAGAGTTATCTCAAGATGCGGTGATTTGGGTGCAAGCGCATGAGATTCGCGCTTCCGATAAGTCCGCGCAAAGTGATTTGTCTAACTAGGTAACAAGCTCTATGCATATTGTTGATGGCGCGTTAGCTGTTCCTGTTTTAGCGGTAGGGGCGGCTTTAACTGTAGCGGGTGTTGCTATAGGTCTAAAGAAAATGGATTATGATCACTTACCTCAGGTAGGTGTCTTATCCGCTGTGTTCTTTATCGCCTCTTATATTCATCTGCCAATAGGTTTTTCCAGTGTTCACCTTATTTTGAATGGCTTAATTGGTCTCGCATTAGGGTGGGCAGCTTTTCCGGCTCTTTTAGTCGCACTGTTTTTACAGGCTGTTTTCTTTGGTTTTGGCGGCTTTTTAGTCTTGGGCGTCAACGTAGTTAATATCGCGTTGCCGGCTGTTCTGGTGTATTACCTATGTGGGAAGGGTATTCGCTCAAGCTCGCCTAAAGTGGCGGCTGTATGGGGTGCTGCTGGCGGCGCTGGAGCGATTGTGCTTACTACGGTGATGGTCGCGTTCTCCTTAATGCTCTCGGGTGAGGCTTTTCTTTTAGCAGCAAAAGTGACCTTTTTGGCGCATATTCCGGTCATGATTGTTGAAGGCTTTGTTACGGCTGCGGCTGTGTTGCTTATTCGTAAAGTAAAACCTGAGTTCCTTAATATTAAGGAGTCTTCAGAGTATGCATAGATTAATTACGATATTGTTTTTGGGGTTATGTTCGCTCTCCGTTTCAGCCCATAACGTGGTTGGAGGTGTTTATGCTATTGGTAATCAGATCGAGGGTGAAGTTGGTTTCTCTAACGGTGACATGGCTGCTGCAGGCACGCTTATTAAAGTGACGGATGCTGAAGGTAATGAGCTTGCGAATATAAAAACCAATGATGAGGGACTGTTTTCCTATACAGCTACGCGACGTATAGATCATCTTTTCTTCGCTAATTTAAGTTCAGGTCACCTTTTAGAATTAACGCTACCGGCTGCTGAGTTGCCGGATAGTTTGCCTAGCGAATCAGTGACAGGAGTAAACCTAAGCCCTCAAACGATGGAAGTCGTCGCCCCCTCTGTGACCTCTAGTGACCAGAAAACCTTAGAACAGATGGTCGAAAGGGCCGTAGCAAAGCAAGTTATTCCGCTTAGAAAAGAGCTTGCTGAATATAAAGAAAAGGCGTCGCTGCAAGACGTAATAGGTGGGATAGGTTATATCTTTGGCTTGTGCGGTTTAGGTATCTGGTGGCGTCTGCGTCAACTGGATAAGCAGAGCAAAGGCTGATCTGATGCCTCAGTTTTTAGAGCATAGCGGCACCTCATGGAAAGGGCAAAAGGTTAAACATGATCTCTCTGTGATCGATAAGCTCGATCCGCGTCTGCGTGTGATAATGGTGACGTTGTTTGCTTTTGTAACTGTGCTGTCGGAAAGCTTTTGGGTATTAAGTTTAGGTGTTTTGGTTGGGCTTTTATTGGCTCTGCTTGCTCAATTAAATGTAAAGCGGACGCTGCGGCGAGTGATTGCAATGGATATGTTTATGATCTTTCTGGTCATTATGCTGCCCTTTACGACACCTGGTGAAGCGCTATTTACCGTTGCGGGATTATCCGCAAGTATTGAGGGCTTTCTGCACGCGCTGATGATATTGCTAAAAGCCCATGCGGTAGTATTGTCGTTATTGGCGCTGGTAGGCACGCTTAGTGCGACCACTTTAGGCCATGCCTTAGCTCATTTGCGAGTACCTGATAAACTTGTGCACTTGCTGCTTTTTACTGTGCGTTATTTGGATGTGATTGGGCAGGAATATAAACGTATGCGCCGAGCGATGCAGGCTCGTGCTTTTGTTTTACGAACTGATATGCATACATGGCGTTCCATTGGTTATCTTATTGGTATGCTCTTAGTACACTCTTTGGAGCGCTCGGAACGCATTATGGATGCAATGAAATGTCGGGGTTATAAAGGCCAGTTTTATCTGTTTGATGATATGGCATTAGGTACCCATGATTATCGTTTTATGGCGCTGTTCCTTCCTTTTTTATGCGGATTGATTGGGCTTAACTTTTTATGAAAATTTTTTTATGAGTGAGCGATCAATGGTTGAGTCTGAGTTGTCTGGTAAGTCTACAGCCCCTTTGATTCAGGTGAGAGGCTTGAGCTATCGCTATCCTCGCCGAGGGCTCGTGCTGGACGATGTGGATTTTCAGCTTAATCTGAGTGAACGCGTTGCTTTAACGGGGGCTAATGGAGCGGGGAAAACGACTTTATTACATCTACTAGTGGGCCTTAAAAAAGCAAAGTCAGGTGATATTTTTGCATTTGGTGAAAGTCGAAAAGAGGAAAGGTCCTTTGTTGATGTGCGTGCCCGTGCCGGTTTTTTGTTTCAAGACCCGGACGACCAGCTGTTTTGCCCGACTGTTTTAGAAGATGTGGCCTTTGGCCCCTTAAACCTAGGCAAGAGCCGCGAAGAGGCTTTAAAGATTGCTACTAATACATTGGCTTCGTTGGGGATGGCTGGCTTTGAGGAGCGTATTACCCATCAGTTATCAGGTGGTGAGAAACGTATGATTACTTTAGCTTCTGTATTAGCGATGGAACCTGAAGTATTGCTGTTAGATGAGCCGAGTAATGCATTAGATAGTAAAGCGCGTCAGCATTTGATTGATACATTAAAAACCTTACCTCAGGCGATGATCATTATCTCCCATGATAGTGATTTCTTAGCGCAATTAGCTACGCGAGAAGTCCGGCTAGAAGGGGCTAAGTTAAATCTTGTAGAGAAGCGTAAACTTGATACTGTCGGGTTGGTGGAGAAAAGTAACCAATGATTGCTGTTGCGACGCCGTTACTTAATTCAAACTTTCGCTGGCTTTTTTTAGGTCAGTTAGTTTCGTTATTAGGTACAGGGTTAACAACAGTTGCTTTAGCGCTGTTTGCCTTCGATCTTAAACCAAGTGATGCTGGTTTAGCCTTAGGTGTTGCTTTAGCCATTAAAATGGTCGCTTATTTGAGCGTAGCGCCTATAGTTGGTGGTTATGCTAATCGTTTACCGCGTAAAAAGTGGTTGTCGGGTTTGAATGCTGGTCGAGCCTTATTAGTTGCTTTATTGCCATTTTGTGACGCTATTTGGCAGTTGTTTGTGGTGATCTTCTGGTTAAATGTTATGGCGGCAGCTTATACACCGGTTTATCAAGCCTTGTTGCCTGACATTCTTCCTGATGAGAAAGAGTATACCCAAGCGTTGTCTCTCTCGCGTTTGGCCATGGAGGTGGAAAGCCTGCTAAGTCCTGCACTTGCTGCCGTAATTATATTTTTCACCTCTTATGAGTGGCTGTTTGAGCTTAATAGCGCAGGCTTCGCGCTATCGGTTGTTTTTATCTATATGACTCAACTGCCGAAGAGTAAGAGTAATGACCGAAGTGGTGGTCTTTGGCAGCATGTTAGTTTTGGTATAAAAAGCTATCTGAGGACACCCCGTTTATGCGCTGTATTATTGCTTAATTTAGCTTTATCCGCTGCGGGTGCAATGGTTATTGTTAATAGTGTTGTGTATGTCCGAGGCGTTCTTGGTTTATCGGAAGAGCAGGTGCCCTTACTTATGGTATCTGCTGGTTTGGGGTCTATGTTAGCCGCGCTTTACCTTCCCTCTTTATTGGAACGTTTTCATGATCGTTCGGTTATGTTGTGTGGTGGTGTTATTATCGTTGTGGCGCTGTTAGCAGGCATTGTCGGTCCTAGTTACTTAGGTTTGTTTCCTATTTGGTGTTTGATTGGTGTGGGGAGCAGTATGATTTTGATTCCGACAGGGCGCGTCGTCCGTCAGTCATGCAAAGAGAGTGATCGCAATGATTACTTTTCTGCTAACTTCGCCTTAACTCATGGGATGTGGTTGATTGGTTACCTTCTAGCGGGTGGTTTGGGCAGTGTGCTCGGTATGGAGCAGACGTTTATTTGGTTAGCTGTATTGGCTGGCATATCGACGTTGTTAGCGAGTGTTATCTGGAAAAGCCATGATCGCTATGAGCTTTGGCATGAACATTCCGAGCTGGAGCATCTCCATCCCCATACCCATGATGAGCACCATCAACATGAGCATGAGGGCTGGGAGGGAGCTGAACCACATACCCACCCCCATTATCATAAGCATCAGAAACATCGACATAAATATGTGATTGATGAGCATCACTCTTATTGGCCGAAACAATAAGGTTGGATACCCAAAGGATGTGGTCCTTTTTGTATCTTAGGTTTTTAAATCTGGCATCACCTCTCGGATAACGGGATGTTAAAGGTAGATAGATGAGTAAAACAGGTTTTCCATTTAGCGCGGTTTTAGGCCAAGACGATTTTAAATTAGCACTTATATTGTCTGCAATTAATCCTGCTATTGGCGGTGTTGTTATCAGTGGGCCGCGCGGCTGTGCAAAATCTACATTGGCGCGAGGATTGGCTGATCTATTACCTGTTTCAGATGATGAGGGGGAAAAATCAGCTGATTTTGTGACCTTACCTTTAGGCGCTAGTGAAGATATGTTGCTCGGGACTTTAGATCTTGAGCATGTACTCAATGAAAAAACGGTGCGTTTTAGTCCAGGCTTACTGAGTAAAGCAGATGGTGGTGTGCTTTACGTTGATGAGGTTAATCTTCTACCAGATAATCTGGTTGACCTATTACTTGATGTGGCGTCTTCAGGGGTAAATCGTATCGAACGTGATGGTATTAGCCATAGCCATCGCTCCGAGTTTTTATTAGTCGGTACTATGAATCCTGATGAAGGGGAGTTGCGCCCCCAGCTCCATGATCGTTTTGGACTGTCAGTTGATCTGGATAATCAGTATCTACCCACAGAAAGAGTCGAAATTGTTAAGCGCCGAGAGCTGTTTGAACGCGAGAGGGAGCAGTTCTGTGAGGCCTACAAGGCAGAGCAAGAGCAGCTCCTTAAACATATAGAATCTGCACGGGTACGGCTAAACAGTATCAGCTGTGATGATCTACTACGGCTCGAAATTGCGGAGCGTTGTAGTGCGGCGCAGGTGGATGGTTTAAGGGCTGATATTGTTTGGTATAGGGCTGCAATTGCTAATGCTGCATTTCATCAACGTACTGCTGTTACTTTGCAAGATATAGATGATGTTGAAGCCTTAGTGTTAGCCCATCGACGTAAGGTAGAGCCGACGTCCTCGGATAAACAGCCGCCTAGTTCCTCCGAACAAAATAAGCCGCCATCATCACCTCAAACACAACATAGCTTTAAACGACCGGATGATAGTCATCGTGAGCGGGCTGAAGATGGACAGAAAAATTCAATAGAGAGTTCCGGTGGGGAGGGGGATTGGGGCCCAATGTCAGCTCAAATGGAACAGCAGAAAACGGCTGATATTACGCTAAATGTAGAGTCCGTTAAAGCAAGTGGGACGATGGCCCGATCACCTTCTAAACCAAATGCGTTGACTATGTCTGAATCGAGCAAACGGCCGGATTGGTACGCTACTTTAATATCCAGCCTGTCTAGCTGGCCGCCAGAGAAACTGCGTTTTAAACCGAAAAAACAGTCAGACGATATACTGCATCTCGTATTATTAGATACCTCTGCATCCACATTGCAAGCAGAGAGCTTTGCTCATGCTAAGGCTGCACTGCTGCAGATCTCCCAGCAAGCGTATATAGCAAGGGAGAAAATTACGCTCTTTGGTTTTGGTAATAGCCGTGTTGACCGCCTACTGTCCAAGGTTCGTGCACCTAAAGAGCTCAGAGAGTGGTTGGATCAACTGAGTGCTGGCGGTGGGACGCCGATGCGTGCTGCATTTTTAGAGGCGCAAGTTTATTTGCAAAAATTACTCCGTCAAAACCCCCAACTACAGATCCGCAGTTATGTTCTGACTGATGGCCGTAGCAGTAGTTCTCTGGACGGTGTTCAGCTCCCAGGTGAACTGGTATGGATCGATACTGAACTTAGTCAGATTAAACGGGGCAAAGGTCCTCGCTTTGCCCAAACATTAAACGCAACCTATTTATCTTTGGCTGGAGCATATTAATGAAGACCCATCAGGAACGCATGGCGAAAAAGAAAGAAGTGATCGATAAACGCATCGCCAGTGCCACTGAAGAGCGTGGCGTTTTAATTCTCCTTAAAGGCAACGGTAAAGGTAAAAGCAGCTCCGCTTTTGGTACGATGGCGCGCTGCGTAGGCCATGGTAAAAAGGCAGCCGTGATTCAGTTTGTGAAAGGGCGTACAGAGACCGGCGAATATAAACTGTTCCGTGATCATGCATTGATTGATTGGCACGTGATGGGACACGGCTTTACGTGGGAAACCCAAGATAAAGAACAAGATATAGCTGCGGCGGAAAAAGCTTGGCAGATAGCGGAAGCGCTCTTGCAAGATGATCGTTATGAGATGCTGGTTTTTGATGAGATGAGCTACATGTTCAAATATAAATACCTTGAACTAGCTCCAGTGATTGAAGCCCTAAAAAATAGGCCTAAAAATCAAAACGTAATGATTACAGGTCGGGTAATGCCCGAAGGGTTAGAAGAGATAGCGGATACCATCAGTAGTATTAGAGATGAGCGTCATGCATTTCGTCTAGGGGTAAAAGCACAAGCGGGAATTGAATACTGATGACCGATCTATCCACTTCTGTTTTGTGTCCTGCGTTATTTCTTTCTGCGCCAAGTTCCGGTGAAGGAAAGACGACTATTACAGCGGCGTTAGCGCGTTACTTTACAACTCAAGGTAAAGTGGTACGGGTTTTTAAAACGGGCCCTGACTATTTAGATCCGCAAATTTTAGCGCAGGCTTCAGGGCAAGATGTTGAGCAGCTAGACCTATGGATGGCTGGGGATAAGTATTGCCAGCAAAAACTATTTGAAGCGGCTCAAACGGCTGATCTTATTCTAGTTGAAGGGGCGATGGGGATGTTTGATGGTGATCCATCAAGTGCAGATCTAGCTGCCCGTTTTAATATCCCTATAGCTATAGTGATGAACGTTAAAGGGATGGCTCAAACGGCTGCTGCCTTAGCGATGGGCATGGCGAACTATCGTGATGATGTGAAGGTTGCAGGTCTTATTGCCAATAATTGTGGTACAGAACGTCATGCTGAGCTGATTCGTGATGCCTTACCTAAAAACCTACCATTATTAGCCACATTAGCAAGGGATCCTGAGGTCGCTTTACCTGAACGCCATTTAGGTTTAGTGCAAGCAGATGAGGTGCGCGATGAGCTTGAGCAGCGCTTTACTTTAGGTGCTCAGTGGATCAAAGGCCCGTTGGCCGAGCCGAATGCAATTATTGATCTGCCCGAAGCGGTTGAATTTTTTAGTGCAGAGGTCGCTCCAGTGGCACCTTTGTTGGTGGGTAAAAGGATTGCGATCGCTAAAGATGCAGCCTTTAGCTTTATTTATGATGCTAATTTGCGTTCATTGCAGGAGATGGGTGCAGAGTTAGTGTTTTTCTCCCCTTTATTTGATCAGCAGTTACCAGAGGCTGATGCGCTCTGGTTACCGGGAGGTTATCCAGAACTGCACGCTAAAGCACTGTCTGAAAATAAGGCCATTAAAGAGCAGATCAAAAGATTCCATCAGTTAGGTAAACCTATTTTGGCTGAGTGTGGTGGGTTTCTTTACTGCCTTGAAGATTTAACCGATTTGGATGATCAGGTATACCCCATGAGTGCAGTTATTGCAGGTCATGGGGCGATGCGCGGAAAACGGGGGTGCCAAGGAATGCAGACGGCTATGTTGCCAGAAGGGACTGTACAAGCGCATGCGCATCACCGTTCTCGTAGTCATGCAACACCGGAGCCTATCGCCTATGGTAAACGCCAGCGACATCCTGCGCCGGGAGAAGCGATCTATAGAGAGCAGGGGCTAACCGCTAGTTATTTACATCTATTTTTTGCCTCAAACCCTGAAGCGATTGCCGCTATCTTTAGTGGTCAGTATGAATCAAAAACGGATTAAAGGTTAATGCGATATGTGGCCTGAGAGTAGTGAACAGAAACAGGAATTGCGCAGCGGTTTAACCACTGGCTGCTGCGCAACTGCTTGTTGTGTGGCTGCTGCTCAGGCATTACTGGCGACTAAACAGCCAGCTAAGGTTGAGGTTTTATTGCCCAGAGGGCAGTTGGTCGAATTAGTAATAGAAAGTTATCAACAACTGGGCGATACCGAGCAAGGTATTCGCACTGCAACCATCAAGGATGCAGGGGATGATCCAGATGTAACTCATGGTGCCACAGTGTTTGTGGAGTTGCGGTTAATTGCAGAGAAAGGTGTGTTTTTTAAACCGGCTAAGGGTGTAGGTACAGTCACTCGTGCGGGTTTAGTGCTTGAAGTAGGCGAACCTGCGATCAATCCCATACCCAGGAAGATGATGCAGGAACATCTTATTAAGAGCGCGGAGACCTATAACTACAGTGGTGGGTTTGAAGTCTCTGTTGGGGTTGAGAATGGCGAACAGATCGCCTTAAAGACGATGAATCCTCGGTTAGGTATTTTGGGTGGTTTATCTATCTTAGGTACAACCGGTATTGTGCGGCCTTATTCCTGCGCTGCTTACATTGCGTCTATTCGACAGGGAATCGATGTTGCGCGCTCAAATGGAATCTCCCATGTTGCAGCAACAACGGGCAGTACTAGTGAAGCTGCGATTAAAAAACAGTACCAGTTACCGGATATGGCGTTAATTGAGATGGGTGATTTTATCGGCGCGTTACTGAAACATTTAAAGAAAGCGCCAGTAGAAAAGGTCACTATTTGCGGTGGCTTTGGCAAAATTAGTAAGTTGGCACAGGGGCATATGGATCTTAATAGCCGAGCATCCAGTATTGATTTTAAACATTTAGCTGAGATGGCCGTTGCTGTTGGTGCAGGCACAAGATTGGTGGAAAAAATATTACAAGCAAATACCAGTATGGAAGTGTTGAAACTGTGCCAAGAGCAACATTTAGATCTGGCCTCGGAGGTGTGTAGTAGAGCGCTTATAGCCGCCCAAGGGATGTTAAAAGATAGATTGCCTGAAATGGAGCTAGAGGTGTGGGCGACTGATCGTAAAGGGCAGTTTGTCGGACATGTTAAGGCTGAGGATCTACAGTGAAAATACTAATCCTTGGCGGGACTTCTGATGCACGTAAAGTCGTTGCGGAGCTGGAAAATAGAGATCTGCTGAAATCGTTACAGGTCACTTATAGTGTGGCGGGTTTAGTCCGCGTGCCCGAATTTTCGTGTGAGGTGATTAGTGGTGGTTTCACTCAACGGGGCGGGTTAACACATTATTTAAGGGAATTAGGTTTTGATTTAGTTATTGATATTACTCATCCCTTTGCTTTGCAAATGAGTACGGCTGCTGTTGCTGCCTGTGCTGAGTTAGCTATTCCTTGTTGGCGCTTTCATCGTTCAGCCTGGCAGGCTCAAGAAGGGGATCAATGGCAGTTGTTTGATAACTGGGATGGATTGATCAAAGCAACAGAGCCTTATCGCAGTATATTTTTAACGGCGGGACAGATAGAGAAGCCTTTAATTGATCAGTTTAAGTTGCAAGCAGAGCTGACTGGGCAAAGGCAGATTATCCGAACGGCAGCGCCTCCCAAAGCTGAGTTGCCCGAGACGATGCAGTGGTTAAAAGCAATAGGGCCGTTTAATCATGCAGATGAAAAACAGTTATTGATTCAGTATGACGTGGATCTTTTAGTGAGTAAAAATAGCGGCGGTAGCGCGACTGAAGCTAAGTTAGCGGCGGCCCGTGAATTAGGTGTTCCTGTGTTTATGTTAGAGCGACCGCAGTTACCTGCGGCGGATTGTTTATTAGATTCGGTTAATGACGTAGTTAATAAGATTGAGAATAAAAGGGTTGGAGTGTGACTGTGATATATGAGATCAACCCTCAAGCGATTGAGCAAGAAAGTTTTCGCCAGATCCGCGCGTTAACGGATCTTGCAAATTTAACACGTGAGCAGCAACAGGTGGTGATGCGAATAGTGCACAGTGTTGGTATGCCAGAGGTTGCCAGTAGTGTTTGTTTTAGTGCGCAGGCGTGTGAATCAGGGATTAGTGCTTTAGCGCGTGGAGCCAATATCCTCTGTGATGTGGAGATGGTAAAACAGGGAATAACTAAGCGTATGATCAATCAGCCGCCACTTTGTTATCTAAATGATTCGCGAGCGGCTGAATTGGCACAAGCGAGCGGTGAAACACGCTCTATGGCGGCAGTTGAACTGTGGCGTGATCAGTTAGCGGGTAGTGTTGTAGTGATAGGTAATGCGCCGACTGCATTGTTTAGATTACTAGAGCTGATTGAGCAGGGAGCGGATAAACCCGCGTTGATTATAGGTATGCCTGTAGGGTTTGTGGGCGCGGCGGAATCAAAGCAGCTTTTATGGGATCAGCATCAAAATTTAGGTATTGAGTGCATTACGTTACTGGGTCGGCAAGGAGGTAGTGCCGTAAGTGCGGCCAGTTGTAACGCATTACTCCGTTGTATCCGTGGGGAGTATTACTAATGACAGGCCAGATTCAAGTGGTGGGTTTAGGTGTTAATGCAAAGGCCGATCTATCGGCAGAGGCACTACAAGCGTTGCATCAGTCAGACCTTGTTATTGGCTCAGAAAGGCAGTTAGATACCTTAGAGCAGATAATGCCGGTTGGTAAAGAAAGCATAGTTCTGCCTAAATTATCTGCGCTTAAAGCGCTAATTGATGAGCAACTTGTAAAGGGCCGGATCGTTTTAGTCTTAGCGTCAGGTGATCCGCTTTTTTACGGGATTGGTCGTTGGTTTAGCCGTTATTTCTCGGCTGAATTACTTACCTTTTATCCTGCGGTGTCTAGTCTGCAAGTAGCCTGTCACCGATTAGGAATTGCTTTTCAGGATGTTGAAGTGCTCAGTTTACATGGGCGCCCTTTATCCAAATTAAGAACACGCTTGCGTCAAGATCAACCTTTATTGCTCTTAACCGATAAACACAGTACTCCTGAAGTTTTAGCCAATGAGTGTATTGCTTGCGGGTTTTCTGAGGCCAAAATTACGGTTTGTGAAATGCTTGGTTATCCACAGGAGATGATCAGATCGTTTACAGCTCAAACCCTTTCTAATACAGGGCGTTCCACTAAGTTCGCTTCTTTGCATGTAACACTACTTGAACCCGGTTGTAACCAAGGATTTCTACCTGCCTTCCCCGGTATTCCTGACCAGCATTTTGTGACCGATAAAGAGGGTGCGGGCCGTGGAATGATCACTAAACGGGAGGTGCGCTTATCGATTCTCTCCTTGTTGCAAGTGGCTAAAGGTGAGTGTGTTTGGGATATAGGCGCCGGTTGTGGTGGTGTTGCAGTAGAGCTGGCTTATTGGAATCCGAATAGTGATATATATGCCGTAGAACATCACTCTGATCGTTTTGATTGCTTAGAACAAAATCGCCAGCGTTTTGGGGTAGTGAGTAACCTTTCTATTATTGAAGGTCGAGCACCTCAAGCATTAGCTGATCTGCCGGCCCCTGATAAGGTTTTTATTGGTGGCAGTGGTGGTGAGTTAGCGGCGTTGTTAGATCAAATATGGACCTTACTTCCTCCCGGGGGGATTTTGCTCGGTTCAGCGGTGACGGAACAGAGCAAGTGCGATTATTATCAGTTTAATCAAACGCGCACCCAGAGGGCAGATAGTGAGAATGAAACCCTCCAATTAAGTGTTAGTCGTGGTGATCGTTTAGCGGGCCAGATTATGTACCGTCCAAGCTTACCGGTTACTTTGTACCTGTTTAAAAAGGAACCCTTGTCGTGAATGTTGTTAAAGGGCGGTTTATCGGCGTAGGGGTGGGTCCTGGTGATCCAGAGCTTCTTACTGTGAAAGCGTGGCGGCTTATTCAGCATGCGGATGTCCTCAGTTTTCTAACTAATGATCAGGGTGAATCACAGGCCCGTCGTATAGCCCTTGAGGCGATCGAATCGGCTGTAGGGGGGCAAACTGAAGTTCCCATTTATATGCCTATGCTTAAAGCACGCAATTTGGCGAATCAAGCCTACGATCAAGGTGCAAAAGCGATCGCTGAACAGTTAGATAAGGGACTAGATGTAGTGTTTCTATGTGAAGGTGATCCACTTTTTTATGGTTCTTTTAGTTATTTATTAGAGCGTTTACAAGGGGAGTACAGTTGTGAAGTTGTACCGGGAATTAGTTCTATTAATGCTGCCGCCGCCTGTTTAACGCAACCTTTAACGATGTTGAAAGAATCCTTTGCTGTATTGAATGGTCGTCATAGTGATGAGCAGATTCTTGCTGGGCTTAACCAGTATGATTCTCTGGTTATTATGAAAGCAGGCCAAGCACGACCACGAATTCTAGCTTTATTAGAGCAATCAGGTCGTCAAGGTGAGGCTAAGTATCTTGAATATATAGGGCGTGATAATCAAAAAATTGTCAGTGATCTTAGCAGGTTGGATCGAGTTGCAGGTCCTTATTTTTCCCTTTTTGTCGTGGCGCGTGGTCAGGGAAGAGAGAACCAATGATACGTGTGATCAGTCTGACGGATAAAGGCCAAGCATTAGGTAAACGCTTGGTGGCACAATTAAATGATGCGCTGTTATCCCATAAACCTCAGCCCTTTAGCCAACAAGTGCAAACCTATTTTACGGCAGGTGAACGCTTAATCTTTATCTGTGCGACCGGTATTGTGATGCGTAGTCTTGCGCCTGTTTTAGCCGATAAATATACAGATCCCGCGGTACTGGTATTAGATGAAAATGGACGGTTTGTTATCCCTTTATTATCAGGGCATGAAGGGGGGGCTAATGATTGGGCATTACAGGTTTCTAAGCTGATTAATGCAGAGCCGGTCATTACTACAGCTAATGCTTATCTACACCCTATTTATAGTGTAGGTATGGGGTGTGAGCGCAACTGTCCAGAAGCAGAGCTGGAAGGTTTGTTTATGCAATCTTTACAGCAGCAAGGGCTGTCTATTAAACAGATCAGTTGTTTAAGCAGTATTGATATAAAAGCAGATGAGCAAGGTTTGATCTCACTCGCTGCCAAGCTTGGTATTCCCTTCCTAACGTGGAATAAACAGCAGTTAAGCACAGTTGAAGAGCAATTAAGTACGCGCTCAACTTATGTTCATAGCATTGTTGGTGTTTACGGGGTTGCGGAATCAGCCGCGCTTTATAGTGCGTTGCAATGTGCGGCAGCGTATTCAAAACAGACCGATATCACCTTGGAAACTAGCCTAGTTGAACAAGCGGAACTGGTTATGAATAAACAGAAAACCGCTAAAGCGACTTGTGCAATAGCCAGAGCTTACGCTAGTTAATGCGTTGATTACCCAATAACTAAATAGATTAGAGAGATAGATGAGTCAGTTATATGTAGTAGGTACCGGCCCCGGTGATTCACAGCTCGTTGCGCCTAAAGCGTTAACAGCCATTAACGCCAGTAGTGATCTAGTGGCATATGGGTTGTATTTAGATCTATTGGGCGGTGTTTGTGATGGAAAAACACACCATGATCTGCCTTTAGGTGAAGAGATTGGCCGAGCGCGTCTAGCTTTAGATCTTGCTGCGAGTGGTAAAACCACTGCGCTGATCTCTAGTGGTGATATAGGCATCTACGCCATGGCAACTTTAGTGTTTGAGTTACTAGATCTGCAGTTACAAGGTAAAGAATCTCATCCCGAATGGCTGGATGTTGAGATTGAAGTGATCCCCGGAATCTCTGCTATGCAGGCGGGAGCAAGTCGTGTGGGGGCGATGCTCGGGCATGATTTCTGTACTGTTTCTTTGTCGGATCTTTTAACGCCTTGGGAAACTATAGAGAAGCGTATTCACAGTGCAGGTAGTGGTGATTTTGTTATCTCATTTTATAACCCTGTATCGAAAAAACGGGATTGGCAGCTGAACAGCGCCCGCGACATTCTATTGCAATACCGCCCAGCCGAAACACCTGTATTGCTGGGCCGCCAGCTAACCCGTGAAGATGAGTCAATCCGTATTATTCGGTTAGACCAGCTAGACGCTAAAGATGTGGATATGTTCACCATGGTGAGTGTAGGTAACAGCGAATCTAAGCATATTGTTAACGGCAGTAAAGAGTGGGTTTATACCCCGCGGGGATACAGTAAAAAACTATGACGGTTTATTTTATAGGTGCTGGCCCAGGTGACCCTGAGCTAATGACATTAAAAGGTCAACGGATTTTACAGCAGTGCCCTGTAGTGTTGTATGCGGGGTCATTGATTCCTCGTGAAGTACTGGCCTCGGTTGAAGGCAAAGCCGAGAAAATTATTGATACCGCCAGCATAGATCTAGATGAGATTACCCAGCACATTCATCAAGCGCACGCTGCGGGCCAAGATGTTGCCCGTTTACAATGTGGTGACCCATCACTTTATGGCGCTATAGGTGAACAAATTAGGCGCTTAGAAGCTGAAGATATTGATTATGAAGTGGTTCCCGGTGTTAGCGCTGTGGCGGCTTCAGCGGCTTATCTTAAAAAAGAGTTAACCCTATCCGGTGTGTCACAAACCATTATTATGACCCGTTATGAGGGGAAAACACCTTTTCCTGAGCGGGAGCGGTTACCGCAATTGGCTCAAAGCGGCGCGACTTTAGCGATTCACTTAGGGGTGACCCGCATTCATAAAATTGTTGAAGAGCTGATCCCCCACTATGGAGAAGATTGTCCTGTGGCTGTGTGTTATCGCACCTCATGGCCAGACCAAGACAAAGTGGTTGGAACCTTAAGTAATATTATTGAGAAAGTACGTGAAAAGGGGTTTACCCGCACTGCGTTAATTTTGGTAGGGCATGTTTTAGATTGTGATGATTTTGAAGAGTCCTATCTCTATGCAAAAGACCAAGCACATATCTATCGGCCCAAGGTGAAACCTGAAAAACCACGCACAGTTAACCGCGACAAACGCTAAGTTTAAGCGTTTCTATATAACAGAATTTAAGCCTAAACCGACTTTTAAGAGTAGATAGAATGCAACTAAATAAGATCCCAACCACTGTTGTTACCGGCTTTTTAGGTAGCGGTAAAACGACTTTGTTATCTAATGTACTTAAGCAAGCCGCGGGTAAACGTATTGCTGTAATTGTTAATGAGTTTGGCGAACTCGATATTGATGCTGATCTATTACGTAGCTGCCCGCTGGATTGTGATGATGAGCAAGCCACTGCCTCGGGTGGCGAAAATGGTATCTATGAACTCGCTAATGGCTGTATCTGCTGTACCGTTGAAGAAGAGTTCCTTCCAGTGATGAAACAGTTAGTTGAACGTCGTGATGATATTGACCATATCCTTATTGAAACCAGCGGTTTAGCCTTACCTAAACCCTTAGTTCAAGCGTTTAACTGGCCGGGTATTAAAGAGTATTGTACTGTTGATGCGGTGATTACGGTGATTGATGGGCCAGCGGTTGCTGCGGGGCGTTTTGCTCATGATGCGCAACAGGTTCAGGCGCAACGTTTAGCCGATGAAAGCCTAGACCATGATCCAAGCTTACAAGAATTATTGGATGATCAACTTAGCGCAGCAGACCTTGTGGTTGTCAGTAAAAATGATCTATTGGGGGCTGCTGAACGGGAGCGGGTTCAAGCGGTGATTAGCGCTAAAGTGCCGAGTGCCGTTAAGACCACCTATATCAGTAATGGTGAAGCTGAATTGGATACGCTGATGGGTCTCGATGCCGCAGCAGAAGAGCGTATTCACGATGTTCATAACCACCATGATCATCATCACGCGCATGGTGAACATCATGATCATGCCCATGATCACTTTGACTCCTTTGTTATTACACTAGGTGAGGTGGATAGCGATAAGTTGCAAGTGGCGCTTAAAGGCCTGTTAAGTGAATTTAATATCTACCGTGCTAAAGGGTTTGCCGCTTTGCCGGGAAAACCTATGCGTCAAGTCTTACAAGCCGTTGGTAAACGCTTAGATGTATATTTTGACCGTCCATGGGGAGCGGATCAGCCTAAAACGCAATTGGTTTTTATTGGCAAAGGGATTGAGGAATCTGTTATTAAAGCCGCACTTGAAGACGCTTTAGTTTAGGCGACAGTAACTATGCACTTACTTGCTGCCCAACCCGGTGGTTTTGTTGATGATGAAGGTATTATCGATTTAAACCAAACACCGGCTGACCTGGTTATTCTTTCTGCCGCAGACAGTAGTCTGGGGGCCTTAGCTGCCGCTGTCTCTCTTTATCAGGAGCAGGGGCCATTAGATGGTTTAGCTAAAGGGCAGTTAGCAGATATACGCCTTGCCAATTGGATGCAGTTATTAAAACCTGCGGCCTATGATCTGTATGAAGATAAAGTATTAGATAAAGCGAAAGTTGTGGTGTTATCGCTTTTAGGCGGCGCAAGCTACTGGGCATATGGGTTTGAGCGGTTACAAGATTGGGCGGCGGCTGATACGGATCGAACCTTGATTATAGTGCCTGGTGATGATGCCTTAGATCCGCAGTTAATTAAGGCCAGTTCAGTTTCTGAAGCAGAATGTATCCGTGTTTGGCGCTATTTACGCGAAGGGGGTGTGGATAACTCGTTGCATTTACTGAATGCCTTAAGCAGTGAATATTTAGCTTTGCCTCTGCGCTGGCATGAACCTACCTCTTTACCTAAGTGCCTGCTTTATATGCCGGTGACAGATGAGAAAACAGTACGAAAAGAATCGATAAAAGCCTTAGGGCAAGCCACTTTCAATGAGTGGCAACAGCGTTGGGCAGAGAATGTAGCCAAACAAAATAGTGAGGCGACGGCGTTATTACTGTTTTACCGGAGTCACCTGCAAAGCGGTAATACAGAGATGTTTGATCAGTTGATCGCTGAGTTAGAAGATCAAGGGATCAAGCCTTTGCCCGTGGCGATTACCTCCTTGAAAGATGCTGAATCACTGGCGTTAGTGAATGCACTGTTGGAGCAGAGCCGAGCGAGTTTGATTATCAATAGCACGGGTTTTGCCTCAAATACGGTGGCAAGTCCTGATCTTTGTTCGCAACCCAGTGAGTTTTATTCACCCTTTATGCGTAAAGTGCCAGTATTACAACTGGTGTTATCGAGTAGTACAGAAGAGGATTGGCAAACCCATAAGCAAGGTTTACGTAGCCGTGATATCGCTATGCAAGTGGTTTTGCCTGAGATGGATGGGCGTATTCATACCCGCGCTTTAAGTTTTAAAAGCGAGGCCTATTACGATGATCATAGCCAAGTATCTGTTGTGCGCTATCAGCTCCATAAAGAGCGGGCGCAGTTTGTTGCCCAATTAGTTAAGCGTTATGCCTCGCTGTCTACTAAAGCAAATAGTGATAAGCGTATAGGGGTTATTTTAGCTAACTACCCGACTAAAGATGGCCGTATTGGCAATGGAGTTGGCTTAGATACGCCAGCTTCTGCTTTGAATATTTTACAGGCATTGCAGGGTGCGGGTTATCCACTTGATAGCTTGCCTGAGAGCGGCGATCAATTAATCCAAGCTTTATTGGGCGCAGTGACCAATAACCCTAATACACTTCATCAATTGCCCTGTTGGCAGAGTATAGCTTTAGCGGATTATCAACGTTGTTTTAGGCAATTACCTGAAGCCTCTCAGCACGCGGTGCTTGAACAATGGGGCGGTCCTGAACAGGATATTAAATACCGGAATGGACGTTTAATGCTGTCAGGTATTCGTTTAGGTGAAACTTTTGTCGGTATTCAGCCCGCACGGGGGTTTAATATTGATTTAGTGGCTAACTATCATGACCCAGATCTGATTCCCCCTCATAATTATTTAGCCTTCTATTTTTGGCTGCGTGAGTGTTACCAAGTCGATGCGATTATCCATGTGGGAAAGCATGGCAATTTAGAGTGGCTACCGGGCAAGGGCAGTGCATTATCAGAAAACTGTTGGCCTGATATAGCCCTAGGGCCTATGCCTCACTTCTATCCTTTTATTGTCAATGATCCAGGAGAGGGGGCACAAGCAAAACGCCGTACTCAAGCGGTGATTATTGATCATCTTATGCCGCCGATGAGTCGTGCTGAAACTTATGGCGAAATGGCCGTTCTGGAAGGGCTGGTGGATGAGTATTATCAAGCGATGGGGATGGATGATAAACGTCAGCAGTGGTTAAGAGATGAGATTCTTAAACAGGTACAAGATACGCACCTGTTAGAGGAATTAGGTGCGTCAGATCTAGTGGATAAAGATGAGGTATTGACTGAGTTAGATGCTTACCTTTGTGATATTAAAGAGGCGCAGATTCGTCATGGCTTACATATCTTGGGTGAACTGCCTAACCCTGACAAATTAGCAGAAACCTTAGTGGCTCTGTTACGTCTCCCGCGAGGCGACGATCCGAGTGCTCAAGGTATTTTGCATAACCTCGCTGTTGATCTCAATCTTGCAGAGGGTCTAGATCATCCGTTTGATCCATTAGAGGCCACACAGAAAAGCTGGCAAGGTAAAAAGCCGAAACTTTTAGCTGCTATATCTGATCAACCTTGGCGGAGTGAAGCGGATACCCGCGAACGTTTAGAGCTACTCGCCCTAAAGCTGATTCAGGATTATATATTAAGGCCCCAGTCTCTTGATGACTTGGCGGAGCTACCGCGGATTAAAGAGCAGCTCGCCTATGTGCAAGCCACCCTTTATCGTGCACTCCTGCAAAGTGCTGAGTTAGAGATCCAATCATTACTGGATGGTTTACAAGGCATATTTGTTAATCCGGGCCCCAGTGGTGCGCCGACTCGGGGGCGTTTAGATACCTTACCTACAGGACGCAACTTCTATTCTGTTGATAATCGCTCTATACCTTCTCCTGCTGCGTGGGCTATAGGTGAGCGTTCAGCACAAGCTTTGGTTGAACGCCATCTGCAAGATCAAGGTGATTATCCACGTAGTTTAGGTCTCTCAGTGTGGGGTACTGCAACTATGCGTACCGGCGGGGATGATATTGCGCAAGCTTTTGCTTTGATGGGGGTGCGTCCTATTTGGGCACCGGGTTCCAATCGGGTGGTGGACTTTGAAATAATTAGTAGCCAACTCTTAGGTCGGCCACGAGTCGATGTAACCTTACGAGTATCGGGTTTTTTCCGTGATGCGTTTCCTAATGTTATGCGCTTATATGATGCCGCAGTGCAAGCGATTGCAGCCTTAGAAGAGCCGGGTAGTAGTAATACTATTCAGCAAAATATACAGAGACGCCAGCAGCAGTTGGTAGAGCAAGGCGTATCAAGCGAAGAGGCTCTACGCCAAGCCAGTTATCGTGTGTTTGGTAGTAAACCAGGAGCCTACGGGGCGGGGTTGCAAGGGTTGATTGATGAACGCTGCTGGGAGCAAAAGAGTGATCTTGCAGAGGCTTATCTCAATTGGGGCGGTTACGCTTATACCGGTACTTTTTCTGTTAAGAGTACAGAAGGTGTAGTGCAGGATGATGGTGTAGCGGTACCTGAGACCTTTCAGTATCAGCTATCCACTTTAGAGGCGGTCGTACAAAATCAGGATAATCGTGAACACGATATTTTAGATTCCGATGACTATTATCAGTTTCAAGGTGGTATGAGCAATGCGGTCGAAGTGTATAAAGGTGAAGCGCCGCAGGTCTACCATAATGACCATTCTAATCCGCAAAAGCCTAAAGTACGTACCTTAAAAGAGGAATTAAATCGTGTGATTCGCTCCCGTCTGTTAAATCCTAAGTGGATTGGGGCAATGCAGGAGCATGGTTACAAAGGTGCGTTTGAGATGACGGCGAGTGTGGATTACCTTTTCGCTTATGATGCGACGACTAATCTGATTGCTGATTATCAATATGAAAAAGTATCTGATGCCTTGGTTTTTGACACACAGAATCGCGAGTTTTTAGAACAACATAATCCCCATGCATTAGAAGAGATTGCCGAGCGGTTATTAGAGGCAACTCAGCGGGGATTATGGCAGGAACCGGGTGACTATAGTGAGCGTTTACAAGATCTTTTATTAGAAATTGATGAACAACAAGAGTCGATATAAACAGAATGTATCTACAGATAAATGCCCGTATTTGGAATTTAGATAGATGAGCGGATTTAGATCACCCCATACATTGATGGTACAAGGTACGACCTCTGACGCGGGTAAAAGTATCTTAGTGACTGCGATTTGCCGTATTTTGGCACGCCATAAGATATCAGTGGTCCCTTTTAAACCGCAAAATATGGCATTAAATAGCGCGGTGACAGCGGATGGTGGTGAAATAGGCCGTGCTCAGGCGGTTCAAGCCGAAGCTTGTTATCTAGCGCCCTCGATTGATATGAATCCTATATTGCTTAAACCTAATAGCGATATAGGCGCACAGGTGATTGTGAACGGAGCAGCGATCGGCAATATGAAAGCCACGGAATACCATGCTTTTAAACCGCAGCTTTTAACTGAAGTTGTGCAAAGTCATCAACGGTTACAGCAGCAATTTTCAGCGGTTATTGTTGAAGGTGCAGGGAGCCCAGCGGAGATCAATCTGCGCGAGCATGATATTGCTAATATGGGCTTTGCTGAGCGTATAGATTGCCCCGTTATTATTGTGGCCGATATTGATCGTGGCGGCGTGTTTGCCCATCTACTGGGTACTTATGAGTTACTTAGTGTGTCAGAAAAGGCGCGGGTAAAAGGATTTGTGATCAATCGTTTTCGGGGTGATGTCTCACTACTTGAACCGGGACTTGATTGGTTGACCGCTCGTACCGGAGTGCCTGTATTAGGTGTTATACCTTATCTGGCTAATCTGCATATAGAGGCGGAAGATGCGGTCAACCAGCAACAGAAAAATGCTGGAAACTATCAACAGTTAAAAGTGGTCGTTCCACTCTATCCTAGGGCCAGCAACCATACAGATTTTGATGTTTTACGTATGCACCCTCAGGTTGATTGTGAGTTTATGAAAGAGGCTTCGCTATTTGCTGGTGCAGATCTGATTGTTTTACCTGGTAGTAAAAATGTACGCGGTGATCTGCAATGGCTAATGGAACATGGATGGGATGTGATTATAAAACGACATCTGCGCTTAGGCGGTAAAGTGATTGGTATCTGTGGCGGTTATCAGATGTTAGGTCATTGGGTTCATGATCCCGATAATATTGAATCAACGGCCGGTTCTAGTGCTGCATTAGGGTTATTAGATATGGAAACGACCTTAATGGATGATAAGTGTCTTCGTAATGTTAGTGGCTATTTGTGTGGCAGTGAGATAGAGGTTAAAGGTTACGAAATTCATGCAGGTGAGAGTAGAGGCCCCGCTTTAGAAACACCTCTATTTCAGTTGATTGATGAAGGGGGTAAGCAGCGCTATGAGGGGGTACGTAATAGCGATAATACGCTTTTAGGAACCTATCTACATGGGGTGTTCGATCACCCTCAGCTACTGGCTGAGTTATTAGGTTGGGCTGGTCTTACACAAACAGAGTGTTTTGATTATCCCGCTTTCCGCGATCAGCAAATTGATCGTTTAGCCGATGCGGTCGAGGCGGTGATGCCACTTAGCTTATTAAGTGCATTGCTGGATCTTGAGGAGCGATCAGCCGTATGAGTATTGCTTTGAGTTTATTGGCTGCTCTGTTGTTAGATTATTGGTTTAAAGAACCTAAGCGTTTTCATCCTTTAGTGGGTTTTGGCAATATGGCGAGCTTGCTCGAAAAACGCTTTAATCTGAATGACAAAAAGGGTGGCGTTCTTGCTTGGTGTCTAGCTGTTTTGCCTTGGGTGTTTTTGGGTTTTCTTTTGCAATATAGCTTGCTGGATATGCCTGTATTAATGGCTCTTGTAGCGGGTGTTGTGCTTTATTTTGGCCTAGGCTGGCAGAGCTTGTTAAGTCATGGGATGGCAATTGCTGAACCTTTAAAAAGGGGAGATCTGCAGGCTGCGCGTCAAGCGGTATCGATGATTGTTAGTCGAGATACGTCAGAGCTTGAGGAGGAAGCGATCGCTTCTGCTGCTACAGAGTCAGTTTTAGAAAATGGTGCAGATGCTATTTTCTCAGCGTTGTTTTGGTTCTGTTTACTCGGTATTCCGGGTGTAATTCTTTATCGTTTGAGTAATACCCTTGATGCGATGTGGGGCTATAAAAACACACGCTATGTGCAGTTTGGTTGGTGCGCTGCGCGTATAGATGACCTATTAAACTTTGTTCCCGCTCGGTTGACGGCTGCTAGTTATGCGTTGCTTGGAGATACTGCTATTGCGATAAAAGCATGGCGTGAGCAAGGGCGTATTTGGAAAAGCCCAAATGCAGGCCCTGTAATGGCCTCAGGTGCAGGGGCCATTAATGTTTCTTTAGGAGGAGCGGCAATCTACCATGGCGAGTTACAGCAACGGCCAGCTCTGGGACCTGAAACGGGCGATAAGCCGTCAGCTGAAAGTATTAAACTTGCCTGTGAATTAGTTAATCGAGTTCTGATTTTTTGGGTGGTTCTTATCTATGTAGTGACTGCTGTTTTAGTCTCTGTGCAGAGTGCAAGCCTGTGAAAGCAGAAACAGTTAAGTTAATCCATGGTGGTGATCTGCAATCGGCGGCCATGCGATATGGTATTGAGCTAGAGGAGTGGATCGATCTATCTACGGGGATTAATCCTTGCGCTTATCCTATCCCTAAGTTGAATGAGATCTGCTTTCAGCAGTTACCTTATCTTTCTACTGAGTTTAAGAAGGCGGTTACTTTCTATTACGGTAGTGATCGTTTTGCCGCTTGTAGTGGGAGTCAGCAGGTGATTGAACTCTTACCTAAATTACTACCTAAGCTGCCGGTACTCTTACCAAGCTTAGGTTATCAAGAACATTCAGAGAGTTGGATCAACGCTTGCGAGGATGAGAGAGATATTCATTTTTATCCCGCGACTGATCAGGATGTGGCGATAGAGCGTATAGAGTTTCAATTGGAACAAGGTGAGCCATTCCATCTAGTGGTTATCAACCCTAATAACCCTACTGGATTATCCTTTTCAGTGGCGCAGTTATTTGATTGGTCGTCTAGGTTAGCGGAAGGTGGTTTTTTGATTGTCGATGAAGCCTTTATTGATCTGCACCCTGAACAGAGTGTTTTATCCCATTATGATGAGTTTCATACTGTTGATAATCTAGTGGTGATGCGCTCTTTTGGTAAGTTCTTTGGTTTGGCTGGATTGCGATTAGGGTTTCTTTTTGGACCTGAAGTGGTGTTACAGGCGGTACATAATCGGATTGGGATTTGGTCGATCAATGGACCTGCTCAAGCTGTAGCTACAGCTGCTTTCAATAACCGTACTTGGCAGATGAATAACCGCGTAAATATTAGGCTAAATAGTGAAAGAACACTGACGCTGTTTTCGCCTTTATTAAAACGTATCGAGGCTAAAATGCAGGGGACTTCTCTGTTGTTTAGTAGTTGGTGGGTAGAGAGTGAGCGGCTGGAGCAGATGTATGACTTTTTTGCGCAACGGGGTGTGTTGTTACGAGTGATTGAAGAGGGTGTAGCGTTGAATAAACCTTCTGATTTGAGCCTTTTGCGGCTTGGTATTATTGATGCTGAGAATGAATCTATAGTGTTGAAACTTCAGCAAGTGATAGATGAATTTATTTTAACATTTGATTGAATTAGGTCACCCAAGTGTTTTTCACTTAGGTATGAATGTTGGTTCTGTAGATGCTCGATTGATTTGGGACTGATTGATAGATTCTTTTCTTAAGAAGCTGCAATTAGTTTTGACTCGGGTAAAATTCAGAACTTGTTTTTTAAGTTTTATTGGAGATAGCCCAGTGCCTAAAAAAGGTATTATGGTGTGTGGTCACGGTAGCCGTGATAAAGATGCAGAGCGTGAATTTAGTCGTGTGGCTGAGGGGTTGAAAAAGCGCTTTCCTGATATGCCTATCGAGTATGGTTTTTTAGAATTTTCTGCACCTAATATCCATATGGGGCTTAACTCCTTACTAGAGCAAGGTGTTGATGATATTTACGCGGTACCTGGGATGTTGTTTGCGGCGACACATGCCAAAAATGATATTCCATCGGTGTTGACTACCTATGCGGAGAAAAACGATGGGGTTTCTGTACATTATGGTCAAGAATTAGGCTTACACCCCGCGATGATCGAAGCGTTTCAAGCACGTATTTACGAATCCTTAGGTCTTGATCCGGCCAATCCGCCAGATAATCTTTATGACACTATGTTGGTTGTTGTCGGTCGTGGTACTTCTGATACTGAGGCGAACGCTGAAGCCGCTAAACTAACCCGCATAGTCAATGAAAATATGGGTTTTGGTTGGGCAGATACCGTTTATTCTGGAGTGACTTATCCCTCGGTAGGCGTTGGCTTAGAACGCTTAATTAAACTCGACTTTAAACGTATAGTTGTCGCGCCCTATTTTTTATTCACAGGTCGTTTAATTAAACGCATTTTCGGTTATGTGGATAAAGTTGCTACGGAAAATCCTGAATTTGAATTTATTAAAACTCCTTATCTAAATGATCATGAAAAAGTCATTGATGCATTTGAGATAAGGGTGCGAGAAATTTTAGAGGATGAGGGGCAATCGCCCAGTGAATCCTTGATGGAATCTTTCCAGCGACGTTTAGCCGCCGGTGAGGTGGATATTCATCATCATCATGCTGAATTTAATCCGGAGCATGAACACCATACTCATGGCCATGAGCATAGCCATCACCACTCGCATAGCCATGCAGATGATCATCAACATTCCCATGGAGTCTATGAACATATAGGGCATCCCCTAGGTCCTCGTACAATGATAGGCGAAGGGGTGTGTTGTTGCTTTATGAGCCAGTTTCCACAGGAAATCCTTGATGAAGAGAAGGATAAAATAGGCTTATCAAAACCTGAGGATGCTATAGCTCATAAGTAGTGGGCAAATGTGATTGATATTTGGATTCAGCATCAGGGGGCGATTAAGCCCCCTGATTAGTGTTGGGCGTGTTTATTTTCTATTTTGTTCAGCAATAATGTGCTGATAAGAGAACAGGTGATGAGAACCTGTATGGGGAGCGTGGCATGCCGCGCATTGGGTTAAGTCTTTATTGGCTCTTTCGCCGCTCGGTTTAAATGCTGCAAAATCCCAATCATCATTACCCATGCCTTCTGGGTACTCAGCGGCTGCACCTTCACGTCTTTCCATCACGGCAAGCACAGCCAGCTTATTGATGACTCTCTCTCCTAAGGTGGAGTTGATAACTTTACCATCGGCATCTTTTTCTACTTTGTAAACTTCCCCAACGATCACTGTACCGTAAGGTAATTGACCATTTTCTTCAGTACCGCTGAGCCCTTTATCGTTAATATATAATCTAATATATTGGTCAGGGTTTTGTGTACGATTAAGAGAGAGGTAAGGTGTAAAGTTGGTCAAGTAGTCTGCTGGGAAATTAATTTCATCTCCTGGACCCGCCCAACAAAGAGAGCTACCTATGATGCCTGCGGTTAGTGCTATAACTTTTTTCATTTCTTCATCCTCACATATTATTATTTTTGCGTTTTTGAAGTGATACTTAACATGTAATTAATATACATTAAATTTACTAAGAGTCTATTATTTGGATTATTTTTAGAACGATTTATTCGATGACAGGTTTGAGATGTAGCCTTTAGCGATAAAGTTGTTCGGGAGAGTAGGTTAGTTCGAGCTGGGTTCGTTCGGCTTTCGTTAACCTTTTAACTACTAGGCCATAGGAACGATCAATCAATCGTTCAATCTCTTTTTCTGGCATAGTTGGTTTTAGGACAACACTGATCCAATGTTTCTTGGACATATGATAGGCCGGTAGAATCTCAGGAAATATATCACGTAGCATAAATGCTTCATCAGGATCGCATTTGAGGTTTAAAAAAGCACAGCCGGCAAACTCAGCACCGAGTTCCTTTCCTGCTTTTCCGCATATGCCTAATAGAGCAAACATTTTATTTTTTACTTTAAATACCACTGTTTGTGGACCAAAGGGATATTCTTTATAAGCATCAGGACGAGAGAGAGCGTGTTTTTCTGCTTGTTTATAATCCATAAAGTCACTGCCCTTGGGTTTATTGAGTAATATTTTGGTTGGCGCGATACTGTTTGCTGTAAGTTTAAAATATAAATAATACAAGGATAAGCATGAAAAATGTTCTATTGATTAGCATTTTCTCTCTGTTATTAGGTTGTAGTGATGACGAAGTGGGTGATGTATCTCTTGGTTTTTTAACCACAAAAGATATAAAGGTTAGTGTGTTTGTCGATCCCATAGTGACAGGTGTTACTTGTCATATTGCAAATATAGAGGCCGATTTAGATTTTGCGGATCCTAGTGATGGCGCTATTGCTTGCCGCCAGACAGGAGTAATGAGTCCTGAGATGATTGATCAGATAGATAAGTCAAAATCAGGAGAGGTTGTGTTTAAAAAGTCGAAAAGTATTCTGTTTAAATCATTAAAAATACGACGTATTTTTGATGCAAGCTCTCAAACCTTGATGTATGTTTCCTATTCTACAAAGGAAACCTCAGGCAGTTATAAACATAGTTTGTCTACTGTGCCCTTGTGGGGAACTCAAGCCTATCAGGCTAAGGAGGCTGAATAGGCAACGTATATAAATGTGACCAAATAATATGACGCGATAGTTCAGTGATAAATCATCAGCGTTTACAATTTATTGTTCGCGGTTGAATGTTAAAATATCACCGTTAAAGGGCTGTTCTAAGTAGTCAGTATTTATCGGGTTTAGGTGGGAAGGTGTGTAACCATATTTATCCATCAATAGGCTTAACTTATTTTTAGACGCTTCATCAGAGATACTCTGATCAATTCAGAAGGTTACTCTCTATAGGGTGCTGCTTTAGTCTTGCATTGGTGGTGCTTAAGTAGCAAATCTTGCTAAGCAGCTTGTTCAAATTAGCTGTCAGCCGCTTTAATTAAGGTTATAAAAAATAATAAGGCGTAAAAATGATAATTATTAGAGCTATAATTCTAATAATGTCATAAAAACGTTTTTTTAGGATATATGGGTGGTCGCTAATGTCTTGGTTTGGACGCAGTAAATCGTTAAAAACTCCTTTTGCTGATGCTGAAGTTATTAAAGTTAAATCTCTCAGTAGTCGAGAAATCTCTGCCGACAATCTTGCTATGCTCGCTTTCGACGGGGCATCGGTCTCTTTGGTGATTGCGTTTATTTCGCCGCATATCGACTTTGAAAGCACAATTAGACAGCTAAAATTAGCCATGCCTGATGTACCTAAAATCGTAGGCGTAATGACGGCTGGAGAGTTAAGTTCCTGTGGACAAAAGTTGTACCACGATGCCGATAATCATTGGGATCATATAGTTGTTCAAAGTTACAGTAGCGATGTTTTTGCTGATGTGGCGATTAGGTCAGTACCGCTTCATTGTGAAGATATTCGTGCTGGTAATCCGACAATGACAAGAAAGGAACGCGTGGCTAAATTCGCTGAAGAATTTAAACGTATCCAAGTACCTTTTGATATTAATTATCAAGACACCTTAGCCTTAACCTTTTTTGATGGTTTGTCAGCCAGCGAAAACTTTTTCATGCAAGGTTTGTATGAAAGTGGTCAATTTCCTTGTTATTTTGTTGGCGGTTCAGCTGGTGGTAAATTAGACTTTCAACAAGCCCTTGTTTTTGATGGGGAGCGTGTAGCGCACAACCATGCTGTTGTTATCTTTGTTAAGTTAGCGCCTCGTATGCGTTATGGTGTATTCAAAGCGCATAATTTTGACAAAACGTCGACCTCCTTTATCGTTGCAGAATCTAATGTCTATACGCGTGTTGTTCAATCAGTCATTCGTGATGGTAATAACCAGTTAACTTCTATCGTAGATCTGCTCTGTGAGCATTTTAAATGTTCTGCCTCTCAGTTAGGTGATGCACTTGTCGGTTATTCCTTTGCGGTTGAAATTGGTGGAGAGCTATTTATCCGTTCTATCGCTGCCATTAATGAGGCTGAAGGGAGTATCGCATTTTTCTGTGATTTAGAGTTCGGCGATCGATTATATTTGGTTAAAGCTAAGCCTTTTGCTCAAACAACGAGTCAGGATTACCGTGATTTTTTACACGGGAAATCAAGTAAACCTGTCGCGATGTTGGCAAATGATTGCGTGTTGCGTCGTTTGAATAATACTAATGAACTTGCGCAAGTTCATGATTTTGACAATATGAGCGTTGCTGGCTTTTCCACATTTGGGGAATTGCTCGGTGTTCATATGAATCAGACCCTTACTGCTTTGTTCTTTTTTAAAGTTCAACCAGGTGAGCGATTTCAAGATGAATACGCTGATAAGTTTCCTTATCACTATAGTAATTTCCGTCAATACTTTTTGAATGCTCGAATCAATAGTTTAGAACAGATCAATTATTTACAAAATAACTTAATTGAATGTATGGGTGCGTATCGTCCCTTGTTACGAAAAATGGTTGGTAGTTTTGATCATGTTTCCGGCTATGCGCAAACAACAGGTAATGTACTGAATGATATTCAGCAGAAGTTTTTGGGTTTTTCTAAAGGTATTGAAGATCAAGGTGAATCGCGTAAAGACTTGCACTTAAAAGTAGAAGACTTGAAACAGAACTCTGAAGAGGTCTTAACGATTTTGAACGTTATCTCTAGCATCGCTGATCAAACTAATCTTTTGGCGCTTAATGCTGCGATTGAGGCTGCGCGTGCAGGTGAGGCAGGTAGAGGCTTTGCTGTTGTCGCTGATGAGGTTAGGCAGCTTTCCCATAACACTCAGCATAGCTTGAATGAAACGGGGAAAACGATTCATGCGGTAACGGGGTCAATTACTGCTATCCGAGATACGATTTCAGAAATGGAAAGCTTTATGAGTCAAGTTTCTGAAAGCTCTAAGGCATTAAGTGATGAGATGAGTGGTCTTGTTGGATCATCCGCAGAGACCAGTGAGCAGGTAAGGGATAGTATTGAGTACATATCGGATGTTGAGACCGAAATGGATAGTATTGATAGAGAAGTCGAAGCGATTGAGCGTTTACGGAAAATAGATACTTCTCGTTAGTTTGTGGTTGCGGTTTGGAGTAAGTTCTTCTTGCTCCGAATAGCACTTGTCCCCTTTGTAGATGCAGGCCAGTATCCTCTTAGGAGGTAGGTGCAGCGTCGCTAGCTGGCTTTTCGATATCGACACGATCGGCTTTTGATATGTATCGAGGCTTAGTGCCCAGAGGTGCCTTTTTAGCATTTGCTTTCTTTAACCTTTTTTTGAAAATTTGAGAGATCTTTTTCTTCCTATTCATAAGGTAAGCCTTGGTGTAGTCAAACTTGGGTAGGTGTAGGGCGGATTATAGATGTTTATATAATTTAATCATCATTTGTCTTTTTATATAAATAAATATTTATATCCTTTGACACAGACCTTCCGGCAGTATATTCTGTTTCCAGCTTGAGATTGATCCGCTATTTATGCACAACCTTTCGAAGTATTTCCGTAATTCCTCGTCCTGTTTTTCATAAGTAAAAGTAAAAGATCGCGCATTAACAGCCTGAATTAAGGCTAATTATTTATTTAAGATAGGATGACAAACATGTCTACTACTACTGGCACTGTTAAATGGTTTAACGAAGAAAAAGGTTTTGGTTTCATTGAGCAGCAGTCTGGTCCAGACGTTTTCGCTCATTTCTCTGCGATCCAGGGTGATGGCTTCAAAACTCTTGCTGAAGGTCAGCAAGTTGAGTTTTCTGTAACTCAGGGCCAGAAAGGTCCACAGGCTGAAAATATTCGTCCTGTATAATACAGTTTATTTCTTTTAACTCTTTGAGTTGAAGGCTAGAAGAGCGTGATTTTATCATGCTCTTTTTATTTTACACCCGCATTTAAATAGTTTGATCTATCTACAAATTCCTTTCTGTTTTATAGCAATATTTATTTCTGCTCTTTACCTTTAGTTGTTTATTGTAGTTGTTAGTTGGTTTACTGCTAATTGGCTGATAATTAGGTCCTATTTGAAAATAAATAGGAGTTTATATTTTGCTGGAAAATCTCAGTGAAAATCTATGTGTATCTAAATTCCAAGGTATACATTATGATCAATGGACTTGTTACGAATTGATTGTGACAGCGTCCGAATCTAAACGAAAAACTTGGAAGCCAATAACAGGTTTGATGCCTGCTGAGGCCATGAGTCACTTTTTGCAGCGAAACTATCCTGCCGAACATGTGTCCAGTCAGTTTCGTGCTATTGTTAACTAAGTCTATTTGTAATACGAGAGAAACTAGATTTGATGGATAAATCTTTTGTTCTAGAACGCATAAATGTTTTTGCAGGGCAGCCTATAGATCCTGCATCCGATATTGAGGTTAAGCGGTTATTGCGCAATAAATTTAATATTGCTTTACCGCAACGCCGGACATTAAATGAGTCGTTAGAAGCTGTGGCCAGTGATCACGATGTAATAGATTTAATTATTCAGTATCGCCAACAGTCTTAATCACTTTTAGTGTTTTAATTCCTTTCAGTTATCTATTTCAGTCCAGCACTTGTATTTTATCTAGTCTGCCTTTATATACCTGTTTCTTGTGGTCGTCTTCTTGTGCGATTTGCAGCAAGTTTATAGTTGTCGTTGGAGCTATTTATGAATAAAAGTTTGTTAACCAATTTATTAGCTGCACTTGCTTTTTTAGCGGGTTTTATCGTGGATGATAATTTGCTTTTAACAATTGGCCTGTTTTCGCTTTCTGGCGCGCTAACGAATTGGTTAGCTATTCACATGCTGTTTGAGAAAGTGCCTGGCTTATATGGTTCTGGCGTTATTCCTGCGCGTTTTGAGGACTTTAAGCTGGGAATAAAAGCTCTTTTGATGGAGCAGTTTTTTACTGAAGAAAATATTGAGCGGTTTCTGGGTGCTGAAAATGGAAAGCAGCCGGACCTTCATCTTGCCCCTGTCATTGAAAAAGTTGATTTTTCGCCTACCTTTGATTCATTAATTGAAGTGATTCAAGCCTCTTCCTTTGGAGGTATGTTAGCTATGGTTGGCGGAACAGATGTTCTTCAGCCGTTGCGTCAACCGTTTATAGATAAGATAAAATCCTCAATTGAGGATATGACTCGAGATGAACAGTTTGTTGCGATGTTGCGTGAAGAGTTGGAAAGCCCAAATGTTATGGCCGAGATGCGAGTCAAAGTTGAATTGATCGTTCAGCAGCGTTTAGATGAGCTAACACCGCAGCTGGTTAAAGAGATCATTCAGCGAATGATTAAGGAGCACCTAGGCTGGTTAGTTGTATGGGGCGGCGTTTTTGGTGGATTAATTGGTTTGCTGGCTGCGCTTGTAGGTATGTAGTTATTAAGTTTTAGTTTATCTCTTTTGAAGCCGCTGTTATAGCGGCTTTGTTGTTTCTTGACTGTGTTCTCTCATATGTAAATATCTTTTGATGGTATAGGCAATTGAGCAATAAAATAGTTGAAAAGAGGTCGCTGTGTTTTATAACTATATTGGCCTGTTTTTTAGTGATTTTGTCTAATTTCCTGTCGTTAAGTTTTGAGGCTTATTTTGAAGTTATCTGCTCGTTTAGATGGGTTGGTTGATATGGTTAACGGTCCATATGCCCATATATGGGATTGTTGTTGTGATCATGGATATTTAGGCCGTCGGTTGTTGGATAGGTCTCCTGATTCTGTTATTCATTTTGTTGATATTGTTCCATCGCTTATCGAGCGTATAGAAACCTCTCTATCGGAGGTGGATAGGAGGCGATGGCAGGCCCATTGCATAGACCTTAAAATATTAACTTTGCCAGATTCGGAAGCCCGTCAATTAGTGATTATTGCAGGGGTAGGTGGGGATTTAATGACTGAAATGGTCTCTGAGCTACTTACGAACCATCAGGGCCGTTCATTAGATCTATTGTTATGTCCTGTGCGCCAACTTTATAAAGTGCGTATGGCAATGGATTCCCTTGGTTTGGGCTTAGTTGATGAGTGTATAGTTAAAGATGGTGGGCTTTTTTATGAGTTGATCTATTTATCAACAGAAAGTGTTCGCAAAGTTAGTTGTGTGGGTGAAATGTGGGATCTTACTGACTCTGAGCATAGGGAGTACTTAACCCGCAATATTGAGCATTTTCAACGTATGACCCAAGCTACTTCCCAAGAGTCTCCTGCTTTGCAGGCTTATCGCAAGCTACTTCTTGTATAAAGAGGCTGCAGAACAGCCTCTTAATAGTTTGATTTTATTTTACTCGCCAATGTATCTGTTCGCCTGCACGGATGGGAACGACTTGATCACTCCCTAATGGATAGCTTGCAGGAACATCCCAGCTTTCTTTGATTAGAGTTATAGTGTCGCTATTGCGAGGCAGCGCATAAAAGTCAGGTCCGTTGAGGCTAGCAAAAGCTTCCAGTTTATCGAGTGCATTGGCTTCTTCAAATACCTCTGCATATAGCTCAATGGAAGCGTGAGCAGTATAAGACCCTGCACAGCCGCAAGCTGCCTCTTTAGCGTGCTTCATATGGGGGGCAGAATCGGTTCCTAAAAAGAATTTTTTACTCCCAGATGTGGCTGCTTTTATTAGGGCTTCTTGGTGAATATTTCGCTTTAATATCGGCAGGCAGTAATAGTGGGGGCGTATG
Organism: Neptuniibacter marinus; assembly: GCF_965223595.1. Taxonomy (NCBI): domain Bacteria; kingdom Pseudomonadati; phylum Pseudomonadota; class Gammaproteobacteria; order Oceanospirillales; family Oceanospirillaceae; genus Neptuniibacter; species Neptuniibacter marinus. The sequence goes on from NZ_OZ245004.1 coordinate 1,429,806, forward strand.
CCGCCAGCTAGCATGTGATTTCGATTAAATAGTAGGTGATGAGCTGTAATTGTCGCAGCAACATTATCACCTGCTGATGCTACGAACTCGGCAGCATCTTTTGTTGTGATATGTTCAAGTACAATTTTCAGGTTAGGAAAATCATTAACAACATCTTTAAGTACTGAATCAATAAAGGCTTTTTCGCGATCAAAAATATCTATAGAGGCATCGGTGACTTCCCCGTGCAATAGTAAAAGCATACCTGCTTCCTGCATAGCTTCGAGAGCAGGGTAGATATTTTTTATAGATGTGACACCTGAATCTGAATTAGTTGTCGCTCCGGCAGGATATAGCTTTGCCGCAACAATCTGACCGGTTGCTTTTGCTTTTATAATTTCTTCTGGCGCAGTGTTGTCTGTTAAATAAAGTACCATGAGTGGTTCAAATGCGCCTTGTGGTTTTTGATCCATAATACGTTGGCGATATTCTAGAGCTTCTTCGGTAGTTGTTGCTGGGGGGACAAGGTTGGGCATAATGATAGCTCGCCCCATATAGCGGCTCACATCGCGAACGGTATCTTTAAGTTGTAAACCATCTCGAAGGTGGATATGCCAGTCGTCTGGGCGCGTAATTGTAATAGAAGTCATTTAGAAGCTCACAGATTTTATTCAGATATTAGCGTGCGTATTAGGCTATATTATTTCATGGATATAGTTTTAATGCGCACTCAATTTTGAAAAGCGTATCCGGATTTGTTCAGTAAGGGCTGTATTTCTGCGATTAATCAATATTCTATTGAGCTACCAAAACTCTCTAAGGGGAGAGGATTTATTGATGCTGCACAGTATGTATTAGCATTTGTGAGTATTTGAGTGGCTACTATTCCTCGACCCAGACGGTTCGGATAGGGTCGCCGAAGTCATCGTAGATGACTTTTTGTTTTGGGACCTTTTTAGGTGGAGTAGCTCTCGATTGAATAGTAGCCGACGCTGTTTTGTTTTTACGTCGTGAATCTATAGTTGATAAAAGGGCATGAACGGGCGTGCGTTCAGTAGGTCCAGGATTATCAAAGCTGGTTTTGTGATGATTGTAGCGTCCATCAACAAGACCTGACTCTCCCATTTCTACTTGTTCGATCTCTCCACCTTTTTGCAGATACTGATTGACCTCAGCGTTAAGCTGATCTCTGAGCTCTGCTTTAGATGGACGTTTTTTAAACATAAATGAAGCCTAGTTTTATTACTCTTTAATTTTAAACGTTATTTATAGTGCTGGCGAGGGTAAGTTTGTTTTGATGTTTAACTTATCAGTTACTTGCTCATTTTCTATTGCTGAAAGACTAACGTATTTATAGGCGGCTGAGTAGCGATATACAGAGTATGTGGCATTGTTGGCTAGAAAGAGAGTTAAGTGGGTGGATATTTAGCAGCAGAATAAAAGGTAGTGCTTATAGATTCTATATATCTTTAGGCTGAATACATTATTCTTGCTAGATGTGGGGGAGGGCTTTTGCGCGTTTAAAAGTAAGGTTTAGCTGGCGAAAAAAACATGCAAAAGGTAGCATAGGGCTCTGTTTTTTTCTAACAATAAGCTGCATATATTAGATGAGTTATCAGGTTCTGGCGCGAAAGTGGCGCCCTGCGAGATTTCAAGAAATGGTGGGGCAAGAGCATGTGCTAAAAGCACTTGTGAATGCTCTCGATGATGATCGGTTGCACCATGCCTATCTTTTTACTGGTACTCGAGGTGTAGGTAAAACTTCTATAGCACGCTTATTTGCTAAATCCCTTAACTGCGAAACCGGCGTATCCTCTACTCCTTGTGGAGAATGTTCTGCTTGTAAAGAGATTGCTGAAGGGCGTTTTGTTGACCTTATTGAGGTGGATGCGGCCTCACGTACGAAAGTAGAAGACACTCGCGAACTAATGGAAAATGTGCAATATGCGCCAACCCATGGTCGTTATAAAGTCTATCTAATCGACGAAGTTCATATGCTTTCCACACACTCTTTTAATGCGTTATTAAAAACCTTAGAAGAGCCGCCTCCGCATGTTAAGTTCCTACTTGCAACGACAGATCCTCAGAAGTTACCGATTACGATTTTATCTCGTTGCTTACAGTTTAATCTTAAAAACTTAATTCCTGAGCGTATTGTCAGTCATCTTACCCACGTGTTGGGAGAGGAGAATATCAGTTTTGAAGAGCCTGCACTTTGGCTTTTAGCCCGCTCTGCTGATGGCTCAATGCGTGATGCGATGAGTTTGACTGACCAAGCGATAGCGTTTGGCGCAGGCACTATTAATGAAGCTGATGTTCGTGCCATGCTGGGAACAATCGATCAGCGTTTGGTCTATCAAATGCTTTCTTGTCTCGCTGCAGGCGATGCTAAAGGTTTGATGGCTTCAGTGACGGATCTTGCTCAGTTTTCTCCTGATTACAATGCAGTGCTTGGTGACTTGATCAGTGTATTGCATCGTATAGCGCTTGCTCAAACGATTCCTGATGCTGTAGATAACAGTATGGGGGATATGCTTCAGGTTCAAAAACTAGCAAAGGCCTTAACGGCTGAAGATATACAGCTGTATTATCAAGTTGCTTTGATGGGGCGTAAGGATCTGCCATTTGTTCCTGACCCTCGCGAAGGGCTAGAGATGGTATTGCTCAGAATGCTAGCGTTTAGGCCTGCAGGGGCTAGGCCACGTGCTGTAGAATTGCAGAATTCATCAGCATTAGGTCGCGACAAGGTCGAGCCGAGTCAGGACACGTCATCAGATATTAAGACTAATGAGCCAGCTGTAAATGTAGCGGAAGCCGTTTCTATTGATAGGCCCAATCCGCTTCCTGAGGATGAATCTCCGATTGAGGCAGTTACCGAGCAACCTGTAGCGCCTCAAGCCTTGAACCCGGAAAATGATCTTAGGCAGGATGAACCGCCAGTTTATTATGATGAGGCTGAGTATGCGGCCCCTCAAAGTGGGGTAGACCCAAGAAAAAAGTTTGAAGGTGAAGGCACAGAGCAAGAGAGTACTCCTCCTTGGAATATGGATGAGAGTGAGCAGTCCTTTGTGAACGATCAAACCATGCAACCATTAGGGAATGAGCATGCGTATGCGCCTTCAGAAAGTAAAGCAGATGTTAAATCAATAGAAATAGCTAAAAGTAGCGTAGCTGTTAAAGAGTGTTCGCGTGATTTAGGTGCTATTCAGCTCTCAGATTGGGTACATATAGGTCGAAACCTCGGTCTGAGTGGTATGACTGAGAGTTTAGCAACACATATATCTTTGGAAGAGATTAGATCTGACGCTGTTGTTCTGCATTACACAAAAGATCAAAAGACGATGTTAAATGAAGTTCAGCAACAGCGGATAAGTGATGCGTTGAATACATATTTCTCTGCGTCAGTGAGTGTTGAGTTTGTTCAAGCGATTCAAACGCAAGAAACACCTGCGCAGTACTTAAATAGAAAACGGGAAGAGCGGCATTCAGAAGCAATAACGTCAATTCGTAATGATGAGACAGTAAAGCAGTTACAGCAACATTTTGATGCACAGATAGAGCTATCTTCTGTGCAACCCATCGATTAATTTTGAGGTAAAGAGCAATGATGAAAGGTGGTATGGGTAATTTAATGAAACAAGCCCAGCAAATGCAAGAGAACCTACAGAAAGCGCAAGAACAAGTTGCCCTTGCTGAGCAAACAGGTGAATCAGGTGCGGGTCTGGTAAAAGTCGTTATGAATGGCCGTCACGATGTTAAAAGCATCAATATTGATGACAGCCTAATGGAAGAAGATAAAGAGATTTTAGAAGATCTTGTCGCTGCTGCTGTGAACGATGCAGTGCGTAAAATCGAAGCACATACTCAAGAGAAAATGGCTGAAGTTACAGGTGGTATGGGCATGCCCCCTGGATTCAATATGCCGTTTTAACCTATGTCGTTTAGTCCACTTATTCAACAGTTGATTACCGCGCTTCGTTGCTTGCCGAGTGTCGGCCCTAAATCTGCTCAGCGTATGGCTTTTCACCTTTTAGAAAGAGATTCTGAAGGTGCTTTGGCTTTAGCTGAAATTTTACAGAAAGCGGTTGCCGAGGTAGGGCATTGTCGCCAATGCCGTACTTTATCTGAACACGATTTATGTGAAATATGTCAGTCTGAAAGTAGAGATCGGTCAACGCTTTGTGTGTTGGAATCACCGGTTGATGTGCTCGCTATAGAACAAACAGGTGGTTACAACGGTTTGTATTTTGTACTTTCAGGACATTTATCACCGATTGATGGTATTGGGCCGGAAGATTTAGGTATAGATAAACTTTTAGAATTTATCCATTCCACAGAAATAAATGAAATAATTTTAGCGACCAACCCTACTGTTGAGGGTGAGGCAACTGCACATTTTATTGCTGCTCAGGTAAAGGAGCTGGGCATTAAAGTGACTCGCATTGCGCATGGGGTACCTGTAGGTGGGGAGCTGGAATTTGTTGATGGCGGTACGTTAGCGCACGCGATGGCGGGCCGGCGCTCACTGCTTTGAGGATTTAAAAGTTGTCAGATTACAATTGGAAAACGTTAGAAGCTTCAGCCGAGGAGCCTATATGGATTAGATCTGAAGCAGATCTAAGTCGGTATTGTAATCACTGGCGAACTTTACCTTTAGTCGCGCTAGATACTGAGTTTATCCGTGTTGAAACCTTTTATCCCATTGCTGGGTTAATACAGGTGGCGGATGATCGCCAGTGTTATTTGATTGATCCTTTAGATATATCAGACTTCAGTGCTCTATCTGAACTGTTTCAAGATCGCTCTGTCATTAAGTTAATGCATGCAGCAACGGAGGATCTTGAGCTGTTTCTTAAAGTGTTAGGAGTGCTTCCCCAACCTGTTTTTGATACTCAGATAGGGGCTGCTTTGCTTAATTGGGGCTTTTCTATGGGATTACAGAGGATGCTTGAGCAGAAACTCGATGTGCAAATGGAAAAGCATGAAACTACATCGGATTGGCTAAAGCGTCCATTGACCTCAAGTCAGATACATTATGCTGCGCTGGATGTCGCTTATTTACCTGAAATCTATGCAATGCAAAAGCAGGAATTTTTGCAGCGAGATACCTATTCTTGGGCTGAGCAAGAAAACCAGAAAATGCTCGATAATGCATTGGTTGATGATGTTGAGGGTTATGACTACTACCTGCGTTTTACACAGATGTGGCGTTGTCCTGTGCATAAGTTAGCAGCATTAAGGGATTTGACTGCGTGGCGTGAACAGATTGCACGGGATCGAGATGTGCCGCGTAATCGAATATTAAAAAATCAGGCTTTATTGCAAATTATAGAGGCGTGGCCGCGTAATATGAGCGACCTTTCTCGATTAGATGAAATTAGAAAGCATATTTTGCGCAGTGATGGTGAAACGATTTTAGGTTTCATAAAGTCGGGGTCTGATAGTGCTGAAGCTAATCCACCAAGGCCTATTCCTAGGCCTCTACATTACTTTTGGAACAAACACCTGAAGAAGCTAAAGGCGATTGCCCGTAAAGCTGCTGAGGCTAATGACGTTGCGCCGGAGATCCTATTGCGTCGTAAAGAGTTAGAGCTACTTATTCGATCGGGTGTTGATGAAGGGGAGTATAGACTACCTTCCCAAATGTCAGAGTGGCGTCAAAAGTTAATAGGCCCGGCATTGTTAGATGAGCTTGAAGTTATAGAGCGTTTAAGATGTTCGATTTAAATATAAAGGTATTTTCTGCATGAAGGTTTGTTCTGTTTATTTAAGTTCTCGTAAAGATGAAATGTATCTCTATGTCGATAAGCGAGATAAGTTGAGTAAGGTGCCTGAGGCTCTGTTAGAGATGTTTGGCACAGCTAAGCTAGTCATGGATATTCCTTTGACGGCGAACCGTAAACTGGCGAGGGTGGATGTAGATAAAGTGCTAGAGGGCTTAGAGGAAAAAGGGTATTACCTGCAGATGCCGCCTCCAAAAGATGACTATATGCTAGATCTTCATAAAGATCGTCCTGAAAGTGGCGTGCGTTAAGTGGCCGCTCAAGAGGTTTTTTGGCGTAGTAAAAGTTTAGGTCAGATGAGTTCTACTGAGTGGGAATCCCTCTGTGATGGCTGTGCATTATGTTGTTTGCACAAGTTGGAAGATGAAGATACTCAAGAAGTTTTTTATACATCTGTCGTGTGTCATCTGCTCGATTTTGAAACCTGTCGTTGTACTAAATATGAAGAGCGTTGTTCGCTAGTGCCTAATTGCGTAAAACTTAGGCCTGAAGATGTGGATTCATTTCATTGGCTTCCACCAAGTTGCGCATACCGATTGGTTCATGAAGGGAAAGACCTTCCTGAATGGCACCCTCTGGTCAGTGGGGATCAAAAAACAGTGATTGAATCAGGTGCGTCTGTTTTAAGTTGGTATGAAGTTAAAGATGATGAAATAGATGAAGAGGATTTTGTTGATTATATCATTGAGTGATTAAGCAACTTTTAATTATCAGTGTTTATTGTAGGTGAAAGCAGCTTGGATATTGCCTCTTTTTCAAGAGGCTTGTAGAAATAGTAGCCTTGGAAAACCTCACAACCGAGCTTAAGTAAGGTATCTAGCTGCCCTTCCGTTTCTACTCCCTCCGCTATAGTGCTTAGATTCAGGTTCCTAGCTAAATTAATAATGGTTGCACATATTTCAGTGTCCTCGTCTTTACGATGACACTCTTCTACAAAGGATTGATCTATTTTTAGAATATCGAGAGGTAGTCGTTTTAAATAGTTTAATGAAGAGTAGCCTGTACCAAAATCATCAATAGATATGCTTATATTTAAGGCTTTAAGTTCTTCAAGCACGCTGATACAGATTTCTATATCATCTATTAAGACTCCCTCGGTTATTTCTATTTCGAGTAATGAGCCTGGAATGGAGAAGAGAACTAACTGTTGTTTTATAAAAGGCACTAGCTCTTCTGATATCAGGTGTTTGCCTGAGATATTAACGGCAATAGGCACCGGAGACAGTCCCTGATCGATCCATTCTCGAATCTGCATGAGAGCTGTGTTGATGACCATTTCGCCGAGTTGGATAATGAGGTTGCTTTCTTCCGCTATCGGTATGAAATCTGTAGGTGGGATCAGCCCCTGTTTAGGATTATTCCATCGAATAAGAGCTTCCAGAGCGATAATATTGTCTTTACTGCGGAAAACTTTAGGCTGATAAACAAGGTGGAATTGCTTCTCTGCGAGTCCGGTTTGAATTAGGCGCTCGTAAGTTGCTGATTTTGTAACATTTTCAGCCATGTGGGCTTGAAATATTTGATAGTTGTCTCGGCCACTTTCTTTTGCTGCATACATGGCTATATCAGCTTCTTGAATTAAGTTATCTGCGTGGGTTTGCCCGCATACAGAAAGTGATATACCTATACTGGTAGGGATATTGAACTGCTTTTTGCTTATCTCTACCGGTTTGCGCATTATTTCTAGGATGTCTTTTGCTTTTTTGCTTATTACATCGAGGTTAATTTTTCCCCTGAGTACGACAATAAACTCGTCGCCTCCCCAGCGAGCGATAAGGTCATCTTCACGTGCGACTTCTGTCAGGCGTTTAGCCACTTCACATAAAAGTTCATCACCCGCTTTGTGTCCGAGAGTATCATTAATTTTTTTAAATTTATCTAAGTCGAGGAAGAATAGTGCAACGGTCTCGTTATGCAGTTTTGCCATCTCTATAGCCGCAGAAAGCGATTTCATCATATATGTGCGGTTGGATAAGCTAGTTAGTGGATCTCGGTAGGCAAGAAATTTAAGTCGAGATTGCAGTTTTTGCTCTCGTGTTACATCGCGTATATGGAGTGTAAATTCAGTACGGGAATCATCTTCCATACGTGTACTGGTTATCGTAACTTCAGCTGGGAAGGGGTGGGCAGATATACGTTGTAGTTGTAGTGCATTTCGTCTATTTAAAACAAGACCATTAGCTGCGCTGAAAAAATGACGCAGGCTGTATTCAACCGCTTCTCTATCTTCTTCGAGAACAAAATACTTGGTAAAGCTTTTGCCTACTACCTGCTTTTTTAGACAGCCCAATGTACGTTCTGCCGACGGATTGAATTCAATGATTTTCCCTTCCCAATCAATGGATATAATGCAATCCATTGATGAGTCTAGAATGGCACTTTTGCGTTTTTCGCTTGCTTGGAACTGATCAATGGCAAAATCTTTTTGCGACATCTCTTGATTGATGCGTGTAATGACCTGGTTATACTTTTTTGCGATTTGGCCAACTTCCGTAAAGGGCTCTTCTTTGACTGGTGAAGTGAAATTGCCTAGATTTTGTTGTTGTTCCATATCGCTTAAAAGATCAATCAGCTCTGTAGATGCTTGATGCTCAGCAATATTGAGGCCTTGTTTCTCATCTTGTACAGTTACGCGTAATGGAGCAAAGCGGTTAATAATACTAAGTAAGCAGTAACTTACTCCAAAACTATAGAGCCCAATTGCTGCAATACCACAAAGCTGGATTGTGAGCTGTTGGGAAAAAGTAAGTCCTGTATCAAGCTTGCTGTAGTCAGCAAATATAGCAACGGCTATAGTGCCCCAAATACCGGCTAAAAGGTGAGCAGGGATAACAGCAAGTGCATCATCAATCTGCATTTTTTCTAGCCATAGTGTGCCGTAATATACAATGCCGCCAGAGATCATTCCTATAAAGGCAGCCGATATGGGCTCGACAGCGAAACAGGATGCCGTGATGCCAACAAGGCCTGCAATAATGCCATTTAGAATATAACTAACATCAATAAATCGCTTATCAAAGTAATGGAGGGAGGTTGCGATAAGGCCCCCCCAGATGGCGGCAAGGCAGGTGTTGAGTAGGATTTTGGGAACTTGATCGTTGATGGCTAGGACACTACCGCCATTGAAACCAAACCAGCCAAACCAAATGAGCAGTGTCCCCATTGTTGCCATAGGAAGATTGCTACCGGATGGGAACTTAGTATTGACATCGTAGCGACCAAGCCGAGGGCCGATAATTATTACGCAGGCTAATGCAACCCATCCACCTACAGAGTGGACGACGGTTGAACCTGCAAAATCGATAAAACCTAGAGCGGCTAACCAGCCTTGTTGAGTGTCTTGATAAAGACCACCCCAAGCCCAGTGTCCAGTAATAGGGTAGATAGCAACGCTTAGAATTATCGTTGCATATATGTACCCAATAAAACTCATGCGTTCAGCAACAGCGCCCGACATTAACGTAGCTGCAGTACTGCAAAACATCATTTGAAATATAAAGAAACAGATTTCATCTGCGGAGTTGTCGCTACCAAAGAGGAAGCTGTTACTGCCTATAAGGCCTAGGTAGGTGTTACCAAACATTAACCCGAAGCCAGCTATCCAGAAGATCGTTGTGGAAAGGATAAAGTCAGTAATGTTTTTTGCTGCAACGTTAATGCTGTTTTTACTGCGAATTCTTCCGCTTTCTAGGCATAAAAAACCGGCCTGCATTAAGAATACTAAAAGAGCTGATACAATCAGCCACAAATTATCCAGCATTTATAACCTTTCCTTATACGGCGTGAGAAAGTGTGTTAACGCTCCGAACTTTTGTAAATCATTAGTCTTAGTAAACAAATATTCTCTATATTATAGAGTAAGAAATGTTTCCTGTGCGTATTTTTTAAGAGGTAAGGTAAAGAGAATAAAAGGATTTTGTTCTGAATAAAACAAAAAAAACCGCAAACAGTGATCTGTTTGCGGTTTTTAATGTTAAGCCAGTGTTGGCTTAAGCGTTTCTTACTTCTGGTTGTCTAGCTGAGCTTTGATTAGGTCACCAATGGTAGTTGGGCCTGCAACTTCAACTTCAGCATTGCGTACAGCAGAGATTGCTGCTTTCTCTTCAGCCTGTTCTTTCGCTTTGATAGACAGGTTGATTACGCGGTTACGACGATCCATTGTGATGATCTTAGCTTCAACGTCGTCACCAACGTTAAGTACTGTAGTTGCATCATCAATACGATCAACAGAGATCTCAGAAACTTTAAGCGTACCTTCGATACCTTCAGCTAGTTCAATAACCGCGCCTTTCGCTTCAACGGAGATAACTTTACCGTTTACGATAGTGCCTTTATCGTTTGCTGCAGCGTATTCAGCGAATGGATCGCTTTCAAGCTGTTTGATGCCAAGAGAGATACGCTCTTTTTCTGCATCGATAGAAAGGATAATAGCTTCAACTTCTTCGCCTTTCTTGAACTGGCGTAGCGCTGCTTCAGCATCAGCTTCCCATGTGATGTCAGACATGTGAACTAGACCGTCAAGCTCATCCTGTAGACCAACGAAGATACCAAAGTCAGTGATAGTTTTGATCGTACCAGTAACTTTGTCGTTAGCTGCAAACTGCTCAGCGAAAGTAACCCAAGGATTAGCAGTACACTGCTTGATACCAAGAGAGATACGACGACGCTCTTCATCAACATCAAGGATCATAACTTCCACTTCATCACCAATGTTTACAACTTTTGATGGGTGGATGTTTTTGTTAGTCCAAGACATTTCAGAAACGTGTACTAGACCTTCTACGCCGTCTTCGATAGATGCGAAGCAACCGTAATCAGTAAGGTTAGTGATGCGTGCCTGACACTTGGCACCGGATGGGTAACGCTCTTTGATAAGCGCCCATGGATCCATAGATAGTTGCTTAAGACCAAGAGAAATACGACCAGATTCTTTGTCGAATTTGATGATCTTAACAGTGATCTCGTCACCTGGGTTCAACATTTCAGATGGGTGGGAAATGCGTTTCCAAGCCATGTCTGTAATGTGTAGAAGGCCGTCAACACCGCCTAGATCGATGAAAGCACCGTAGTTAGTTAGGTTCTTAACGAAACCTTTAACTTCCTGACCTTCTTCCAAGGTAGCTAGTAGCTCATCGCGTTGAGCGCTATTAGCTTCTTGTAGAACCGCGCGGCGAGAAACAACAATGTTGTTACGCTTAGGGTCTAATTTGATCAGCTTGAATTCAAGCTCTTTACCTTCTAGGTGATCAACGTCACGAACTGGACGTACATCTACCAAAGAACCTGGTAAGAAGCCTTGGATGTTGTTGATGCTAACAGTAAAGCCGCCTTTAACTTTGCCGCTGATGTAACCTTTAACAGTTTCTTCAGCTTCAAATTTAGTCTGCAGAACTTCCCAAGCTTCAGCGCGTTTAGCTTTTTCACGAGACAGACGCGTTTCACCAAAGCCATCTTCAACCGCTTCTAGTGCAACTTTAACGTCGTCACCGATCTTGATTTCAAGTTCATTTGCATCGTTAAGGAACTGTGAACGCGGGATGATTGCTTCAGATTTAAGGCCAGCATGTACAGTAACCCAGTCGCTGTCGATATCAACAACTTCACCAATTACTAATTTGCCAGGGGTCATGTCTAGTGATTGAAGGGATTCTTCAAACAGATCAGCAAAGCTTTCGCTCATTGAAAATGTCCTATATGTAAGGGCCACATACCATTTTATAAGTTTAATGGGACTGTAGCGCTTCAGCCTGTAATACCGGTTTTACAGGGTCAGTTTTAAGTAGTTCAAAAGGGGCGTTTTGACCGGCGTAGCACCCAATTCAATAGAATTTGAGCGCGCATTATACAGTAAAACCATAAGCTTTACATAAGTTTTGCTGTGAATAGGTGGTTTGTGGCCAAAAATTTAGCGATTAAATAGGTTTGTCGTAATTACTGAGGCGCTCATAAAGTGCGGTTTGGCATGGTTTTACCACCGTGTCTAAGTCTGCTTTGAGGTTTGAGGGGAGTACGGTTGGGTCTTGTTTGCGGAAAAATATGGTAATTAGGCGCTCCTCTCGTGGAGAGTTTGCGGCAATGTCTATTCCATCGCCTACGCAGAAAGCGAATTCAGGCATATAGTCTCTAATTAACATTTCGCGTTCATTTTCAGCCAAAATTAGCCGTTTGGCGCCAATGAATTTCTTATATTCGTGCCCAGCTGCTGCCGACATGGCTTCTATTTTTAAATTTGAAAAGCGTCTAGCGTCAGGCATATCAAGTAGTAGTCTTTTTAGTTGCCTTTCTACGGCTGTTATCTCTTCTGCCATGCTGAGTGGGGCGAAGTGCTCATTAAGCTCTTTGTAGGTTTGTAAAGAAGCTATTTTTTCTTGCAGGGTTTCTATTTCAGCACGAAGCTCTTTTTGTTCTTCAATAAGCTGTTCATTATCTGCCATTAACCCTTTAATTACTTTCTGTGTTGGGGTCGCTTTACTTTCATAAAAGGTAGAAGGGAGCTGCTTTGCGCCTAGCTCACCGATTGTTTCGGAGTGGGTGCTTGTAGGTAGAACGGTAAAGCCAAATTTCTCAAGGTCTTTTAGGTTTTCAGCGTGTTGACCTTGCATTTGGTTATACATAAGGAAGCCGCCGCCTGCTAAGGCGGCCAGAATTAAAGGAATAAGAATAATTAAGACAATGCTTTTTTTGTTTTTCATCCAAAGCCTTTATTATGGGGCTAAAAATAAGCCTCAATTGTGCTGATTAATTCTGTTCCGATTGGGTAGCGGAATACTGTAGTTGCATTAGTACAGCATCTAATAGAATGCGACCACTTTCAACCAGCATTGCTTCAGATTCAGGATTAATAGCGCGGCCTTGGCTATCTTTTTCTAGTTCATCGTCTAGGTCGGATAGTTTTTTTATCGGCGGAAGCTGTTTTTGTGCACGTCGAATATTTTCAGCTTCTACTTGCCATGCTTCGGCACTATCACGTTCCTGCTTAAGCTCTGACTCTCGTAGAGGAATTAGACTACCTTCTTTACGCACCTCTTTTAAACGTTCGACTTGTTTGCGCATAAAGACGAAGTCGGGATCTTCTGAGGTGCGCGATTGATGGCGTTGAGCAATCTGACCAAGAAAAGCTTTAACGCTAGGGTAGGTTCCATGAGGAGCAGAGCGAACTTTATCCCAAGATAAAGCGTTATCTAATGCGCTTTCTCCGATTATTTCAGGATCATATAGCGTTGGGTAGTCTATATCAGGCATGACCCCTTTATTCTGGGTGCTTTCACCTGAAATTCTATAAAATTTTGCGTGCGTTAATTTTAGTTGGCCATGGTTTAAGGGAAGTAAGGTTTGCACTGTCCCTTTACCAAATGTTTGTCCGCCGATGATAATGCCTCGATGATAATCTTGAATCGCTCCGGCAAAAATCTCTGATGCAGAAGCGGAGAGGCGATTTATCATGACCGCTATAGGCCCCGTATAAGCAACCTTTGAGTCACGATCACGTAGTACTTCGACACGTCCAGACGAGTCTTTGACTTGCACCGTGGGCCCGTGCTTAATAAATAAGCCGACCGTATCATTGGCTTCTCTAAGTGAGCCGCCGCCATTATTTCGAAGGTCGATAATTAGGCCATCAATTTCGTCTTCTTTTAGCTCAGTAATTAATTTTTCCACATCGCGAGAGGTGCTTTTGTAATCATCATCACCCCTTTGTAGTGCTGCAAAATCGATATAAAATGCGGGAATTTCTATAACACCAAGTTTGAAGTCTCTGCCTAAATGGTTTACTTCAATCACGCGTTTTTGCGCTGATTGCTCTTCCAGTTTTACTTTGTTTCGCACAATCTTAACGATTTTTGATGGTCTTTCTTCTTGATCTGAGCTTTTTATTTCTAAGCGTACGGTTGTATCTTTCGGTCCACGAATCAGTTGTACAACATCATCTAACCGCCATCCAATTACGTCCTCTATTTCACCATCTTCACCTTGACCAACACCGATAATTTTGTCGGTAGCTTTTAGTTGTCCTGTTTTATCAGCAGGGCCAGCAGGAACTAAGCGAACAATCTGGGTGAATTCGTTTTCACTTTTTAAGACAGCACCAATCCCTTCTAAAGATAAGCTCATGTTTATCTTGAAGTTTTCAGACTTTCTAGGTGAAAAGTATTGTGTATGAGGGTCATATTGTTTGGTAAAAGCGTTAGCGAAAGTTTGGAATACATCCTCGCTATTTACCTGTAGAGAGCGTTTTAATTGATTGTTATAACGTTTAATTAAAACCTCTTTTGCTTCTTCGTCTGTTTTTTCAGCAAATTTAAGATTGAGTAAAGCGCTTTTCAAACGACGATCCCAAAGAGCATTCATCTCCTCTTCGGTTGTAATCCAAGGTGCTTCTTCTCTATCAGTGTTTAGGTTCTCATCAACATCAAAGTCAAATTTTTTGCCTTCTTCTAGTTCGCTAATGGTGAATTTTAAGCGATCTTCAAGACGTGTTTGAAAGCGGTTATAGATAAGGTAGGCATCATTTAGATCCCCTTTTTTGATGTTGTCATCTAGGGTGTAACGATACTGTTCAAATTCATCAATATCGCTTTTGTAAAAATAGCTGCGAGACGGATCTAAATCTTTTAGGTATTGATCAAATATTTGATCCGAAAGAGAGTCATCAATAGATATTCGATTGTAGTGACCAAGCTTTAGTGACTCATTGATCTCCAACAGAGTTTGTTTGTGAATTGGTTCTGCTTCTAGCGGGGTTACCAGCGCGTAGGCTGTAATAGGTGCTAAAAGAGAAAACGCTGTAATGAAAAGTGTATTTAATAGCGGTCTATGCATAATGTATTTCTTAACTTTTTAGCTCTAGATTCTGTTGTGACCTCGTTTAGGAGGGATTAGTTCCCAAACTTATGTTAGTTGAGTGTAGACATGCTGAAGAGTGATGTAAAATCAATTGCTTCTAATTCTCTGGTTATATTGGAATAAAAAATGAAATTTGTTTGTAGGCTTGTAGGCTTAGCTCTGTTATCGGTATTGTTATTTGGCTGTGGTGAGGATGCCGCAGAAGAAAGGTTTAGGCAGGAGTTGGTCGATAAAGCATTGAATGATGATGTCAGCAAAGCGGGTGCTGCCTTTTTACAAAAGAACGCTTTGCGGGAAGGGGTTGTTACTACAAAAACTGGTTTGCAGTATAAAGTGCTCAAGCAGGGGGAGGGTGAGAGGCCTTCAATTACCGACTTAGTGACTGTTCATTATGAAGGCACGCGTGTAGATGAGCATGTATTTGATAGTTCATACCAGCGGGGAGAGCCTTCCGTTTTTCCATTAAATCGTGTGATCAGAGGTTGGACTGAAGGATTAATGATGATGAATAGAGGTAGTACGTGGATGTTGTTTGTACCCTCCGCGCTTGCATATGGGGCAACCAGTCCTGCAGATGATATACCGGCTAATTCAACGTTGATCTTCAAGGTTGAGTTAATTGATTTTACAGCTGCAGAGTAGGAATTAAGGGAATCTTATGTCTGAATTATTAGTTGATCTTAAAGAATTTTTGCAATCAGCCCCTACGCCTTATCATGCTGTTAATGAGATGGTTCAGCGTCTAAATGCGGCGGGTTATCAGTGTGTTGATGAAGCTGATGCTTGGTGTGTAAGTGCTGGCGGTCGTTATTATACAGTGCGTAATGGCTCTTCCATTGTTGCATGGTGCATGCCCGCGAATCGAAGCTTACTCGAATCAGGTTTTAGAATGGTGGGAGCTCATACTGACTCGCCTTGTTTAAAAGTTAAGCCTGTACCAGAGCTTTGTAAGCAGGGTTATCAGCAGTTGGGTGTTGAGGTTTATGGTGGGGTTTTGTTGAACCCATGGTTTGACCGAGATCTGTCCATGGCAGGACGTGTTAGCTATTTAGATACTAGTCGATCGCGGCAGCAGGCTTTAGTTGATTTTGTTAAGCCTGTAGCTATCCTGCCTAGTTTGGCTATCCATTTAGATCGTGATGCTAATACTAATCGTACCATTAATGCTCAAACACAGTTGCCGGTCATTTTGGCTCAAGGTGAAGAAAAGTGTGACTTTAAATCCATTTTAGCTAAGCAGTTAAATAAAGAGGGTGTATCTGATATTGATGAAATTCTTGATTATGAAATTTCATTATATGATACACAGGGCCCATCTATTGTTGGGCTTGAAGAGGAATTTATTGCTTCTGCACGGCTAGATAATCTGCTGAGCTGCTTTATGGGTCTTAAGGCGTTGCTTAATGCTGATTCGGAAGAGGGTGTGCTATTAGTATGTAATGATCATGAGGAGGTTGGCAGCATGAGTGCTGCGGGCGCGCAAGGGCCGATGTTGAGCCAAGTTATAGAGCGTTTACTGCCTGTTGCAGAGGATCGAGTAAGAACGATTAACCGGTCTATGCTTATCTCGGCTGATAATGCCCATGGGATTCATCCGAATTTTGCGGATAAGCATGATGAAAATCATGGTCCTTTGCTCAATGCAGGTCCTGTGATCAAAATTAATGCAAATCAGCGTTACGCTTCTAATAGTGAGACCAGTGGTTTATTTAGGGATTTAGCCCAACAGGTAGGTGTTCCTGTTCAGTCTTTTGTTGTGCGTAGTGATATGGGATGTGGTAGCACAATCGGGCCTATTACGGCAGCAGGGCTTGGGATTAAAACCTTAGATATTGGCGTACCACAATTTGCGATGCATTCAATTAGGGAGCTAGCCGGTGTTCGGGATGTGGGTGCCTTAATTAAGATTTTAGAGCAGTTCTACTGCGAAGGTAGAGTTTAATTTTAGTAAGCATTAGATCGGAAAGCGTTAAAGTGATTGGTTTTAACGCTTTTTACCTATGCCAAGGTGAGTTGTGAGTGTTTCTCCACTTGTTAAACGCTCTATGCTGATTTCTTCAGTTAATTCTTCAGTTAATTCTTCAGTTAATTCTTCAGTTAATTCTTCAGTTAATTCTTCAGTTATTTAATTCAGAGCTGATAACACTAGTGCTCCTTCTTATTAGAATTTTTTAATCGGTATGTTTTATGCAAGGCTTACTGTAAAGAGTATGATTTTCACTCATAAAGATAAAACTGCATCATTTTAGTGCGCTCTTTATAGGTGATTGATTCTGGTGCACGTTCTTACTAAGGGAGAGAGAATGTTTAAAAAGGTGCTGGTGTTTACGGATTTGGATGGTTCGTTATTGGATCATTTTACTTATAGTTATCTAGCTGCTGCTCCTTTATTAGAGCTTTTCCAAGAAAAGGGGGTACCTGTTATCCCTGTTACTAGTAAGACCCGAGCAGAGTTAAAAGTGTTGCGCTCGGAACTTGAAAATTCACATCCCTTCGTGGTGGAAAATGGTGCCGCTGTTTTTATCCCGCAAGGGTATTTTTCAGCGACCCCATCCGGTTGTGAACCTTTAGACGGGTACGATTGTTATCAGTTCTCTAAGTCTCGAGAAGTTTGGATAAATTTATTATCTGAGATGGAAGACGAGTTTGAGAGGGAGTTTGAAACATTTACTTCGTTAGGTGTCGATGGGATTGTCAGGCTTACGGGGTTGTCTGAAGAGGCGGCTAAGCTGGCTAATCAGAGAGAGTATAGCGAGCCAGTGATGTGGAAGGGTTCAAACGAGCGTAAATCTCTTTTTGTCGAAGCATTAAAGAGCTCGGGAGCAACCGTTTTGCAGGGGGGGCGTTTCCTGCATGTTACCGGTCATTGTGATAAAGGTCGTGCCCTTCAGTGGCTATGTAAAAGATATAAAAATGATTCACCAGCGGAATCATTTTTAACTATTGCTGCAGGTGATAGTTATAACGACAGGGAGATGTTAGAAGTTGCGGATTGTGCTCTCGCCATTCGATCACCTGTACATGATTTTCCAGATATTAAGCATTCAAATATTTACCGTTCTATGCACTTAGGCCCGCAAGGTTGGGTTGAAGGTATGCGTAAATTTTTGAGTACGGAAGAAACATCCATAGATGTAGATATTATTGACTATCTGCAGAATAAGCTTAGGAGTTGATATGGCTGATTTTTATCAGAATGGAATTATTACTACGCTACATAATCTGTCGAATAGGCCAATTGAAGAGGTAGAGGCTGAGTTAACTCGGTTTGGCCGGAAAAGGCCCATGTCACTTATTTTACCTTCACTTTTTTCTGAGTTAAAGGGGCCTGCGTTAGGGCATATTGTTGACGAACTTTGTAAAGTGCCCTATTTATCAGAGATTGTTATCGGGCTTGATCGAGCTAATGAAGAGCAGTTTTGCTTTGCTCAGAATTTTTTTAAAAAGCTTCCACAGCATCACCGCATTCTTTGGAATGATGGTCCCCGTTTACGAGAATTGGATGCAGAACTTCAATCTTTGAAATTAGCCCCTAAAGAACCAGGAAAAGGACGAAATGTTTGGTATTGCATGGGCTATGTGCTGGCGTCAGGACGTGCAGAATCTGTGGCTTTGCATGACTGCGATATCACGACCTATAACCGAGATATGTTAGCGAGGCTTATTTATCCTGTCGCTAACCCTCAGTTTAACTACGAGTTTTGTAAAGGTTTTTATGCGCGAGTTGCGGATGGGAAAATTAATGGTCGGGTGTGTCGATTGCTGGTTACGCCATTGTTGCGTGCGTTAAAAAAAGTATTTGGCGAGATTGAATATCTGCAGTATATGGATAGCTTCCGTTATCCTTTGGCGGGAGAGTTTTCTTTTCGTCGTGATGTATTGAGTGATATCAGAATCCCGAGTGATTGGGGGTTGGAGATCGGTGTGCTATCGGAGATGCACCGTAATTATTCAAATAACCGCCTTTGTCAGGTAGATATTGCGGATCAGTATGATCACAAGCACCAAAACTTATCGCTTGATGATAAGAATGCGGGGCTGTCTAAAATGTCCATAGATATAACTAAGGCGTTATTTAGAAAGTTGGCCACGCAAGGACATACTTTTAATAGCGAAACTTTCCGTACCATTAAAGCAACGTATTTCCGTATAGCCTTAGACTTTATTGAAACCTATCACAATGATGCGGTTATGAATGGGTTGCAGCTAGATATTCATGGTGAGGAGCAGGCTGTTGAGATGTTTTCGCGGAACATTATTACGGCAGGGGAGCAGTTTCTCGGTAACGCTATGGATACACCTTTTATACCAAGCTGGAGTCGAGTAAGTAGTGCGATGCCTGATGTATTTGACCGTCTGGTTGAGGCTGTTGAATTGGACCATAAAGAGTTTATGGCTGAGACGCTTAAGTAGTTTCTTAAATAGGGATATTACAGATATGGATCGTAGTGTGAATGATTCAGCTAATGAGCAATTAAGTTTTCAGATATCTAACCACCTTCAGGTTATATATTCTGAAAAAAGTGTCGAAATACTGGCTGATTTGGCGTCGGAACTTGTTGAGATAATGCGTCTTCAGCAGGTTGATAGCGTACCTGTATCTCATAAAAACTACTGGGATGAAAGTGATGTCATTATGATTACTTATGGTGATTCTCTATATGAACCGGGCAAAAGGGCGCTAACAACATTGCATCGCTTTCTGCATGAGCAGTGCGATGGGGTCATTAATGGCGTGCATGTGTTGCCCTTTTTCCCTTATAGCTCAGATGATGGCTTTGCCGTCAGTGATTATTATAAAGTAAGAGAGTCTGTTGGCGAGTGGGATGATATTAAAAAACTGGCTGCTGAATTTCGTTTGATGTCTGATGTTGTTATTAATCACTGCTCAGGTGAGAGCGGATGGTTTCAAAACTTCATTAAAGGAGAGGGGCCTGGAAGTGATTATTTCTATGTGGCGAGTCCTGACGATGATACGTCTCAAGTTGTTCGTCCACGAACAACCTCTTTGTTGAGAGAGGTTGAAACTGAAAAGGGCCTTCAGCATGTTTGGTGTACTTTTAGTCATGATCAAGTAGATTTTGATTTTAGAAATCCAAAAGTTTTAAAAGAGTTTGTAAAGCTTGTTCGCTTCTATCTGGATAACGGCGTTAATATTTTCCGTTTGGATGCCATTGCTTTTTTGTGGAAGGAGAGCGGGACAACGTGCCTGAATTTAGAGCAAACCCATGAGGTTGTTCGATTATTGCGACTTTTGATTGGATTTGCTTGCCCTACTGCCATGATCATTACCGAGACCAATATACCGAGTAGGGAAAATCTATCCTATTTTGGTAATGCTAATGAAGCTCATTGTGTCTATAACTTTTCACTGCCGCCCTTGCTCTTGCATGCGCTTTTAACAGGCCAAAGTTTTTATTTAAAGCAGTGGATGATGAGTATGCCTCCTGCGCAGGATGGTACGGCCTATTTCAACTTTATAGCTTCCCATGATGGTATTGGTTTGCGGCCAGTGGAGGGGATCTTACCTGATACTGAGGTTGAAATGTTGACAGACAGGATGCAGGAATGGGGGGGGCATGTTTCGTGGCGTGCTTTAGAAGATGGAGTAAATAAGCCTTATGAGATCAATATTACTCTCTTTGAGGCTCTGCAGGGAACGATAGAAGGAGAGGATGAGTTTGGTGTGGAACGCTTTCTGTGTGCGCATAGAATAATGTTGGCACTGGAAGGTATACCAGGCATCTATTTCCAAAGCTTGTTGGGCAGTCTTAATGATCATGAGCGAGTCAAAATGACGGGGCATTTTCGTTCAATTAATCGTCATCATTGGGAGTATGATTCATTGGTCCAGCTTCTGGGTGACGAAACTTCACATTACGCATATATTTTTGATGCGATGAAACGGCTTATTTCCATTCGTACAAAGCAGACAGCTTTCCATCCTAATGCAACGCAATTTACCCTCCATTTAGGAGATCAGATATTTGGTTTTTGGCGACAAGGGATTAATAGAAGACAGAGTATTTTTTGTTTGAATAATCTTAGTGATAAGCCAGCAACATTGCTTTTATCGGATCTAAACTTAATAAATACGCATCAATGGTCAGATCTATTGAGTGATGATGTTTTTGATGATCTGCATGCAACGATCGAGCTTGCACCTTACCAAAGTATTTGGTTATCAAACGAAATATAAGATAAGGAAGGATAAAATAAGAAGTGGTCGGAGTGATAGGATTCGAACCTACGACCCTCTGGTCCCAAACCAGATGCGCTACCAAGCTGCGCTACACTCCGACATACCTGCTATGCAGTAAAGCCAAAAGATAAAAGTGGTCGGAGTGATAGGATTCGAACCTACGACCCTCTGGTCCCAAACCAGATGCGCTACCAAGCTGCGCTACACTCCGACGTTCATCTTTTCAGATGGCTCCCTGAGCTGGACTCGAACCAGCGACCAATAGATTAACAGTCTACTGCTCTACCAACTGAGCTATCAGGGATTTTCAGTTGTACTTTCAAGATATTGGCTCCCTGAGCTGGACTCGAACCAGCGACCAATAGATTAACAGTCTACTGCTCTACCAACTGAGCTATCAGGGATCTGTACCTCGAAAGTGCGGCGTATCTTAATGACGCAGCTGCAAATCGTCAAGAGATTTTTGCCAATTTTTTAAAAGATTAGCTGGGTTGGTTGATAGTTAAACAGTAGTTGTAATAATAGGTTATTTGTTGTTCAGGGAATTGTACTTTTATGTGTTTTTTCTTGGGCTAGGTCTGCAGAGATGTTTTTTCTATCTATATAAAAAATATATAAAAAAACCTCAATGATTGAGTCTACCTGTACCTCGGTACAATAGTTTTTGTTGTGTTTTATAACTATAAAGGTGTAATCACCCAAAGGTTTTTAAAGGATTTTATTAGATATGAGTGTTATGGGTACGGTTTCACACTTAATTGGTCGCGCAGTAGCCATTAAATCCGATGGTACAGAGCGCACTTTAGCTTTAGGCGATCAGGTATATGCTGATGAGATGGTTCGTGTGGCACCTGATGCATCTATAGAAATTGCTATGGATAATGGTGACCTAGTCAAATTAGATGGCGGCCAGAATTGGTTGGCGAGTAGTGAAACATATCTAGAGTCTGATAATTTTGATACGAGCGAAGCTGCTGCTGATGCCGAATCTATTCAAGCTGCTATTTTAGCCGGTGTCGACCCTACCGATGTTGCAGAAGAAACCGCCGCGGGTGGTGAGCAGGGTGCTGAAGGTAACGAAGGCTCTACTACAGTCAACATCCTACGTACAGCGGAAGAAGTTGATCCTAGTACTGGTTATGAAACGGCAGGTTTTGGTCAGGGTGAGACTGAGCGGCCTATATATGACGGCGATGAAATCGTTTTGGTTCAGCCTGTTATCAGCATCAGCGGTCCTAGTACAGTAGTTGAGGGTGAAGTCGCTACTTATACTATTACAGTAAGTCAGCCTGTATTAACTGATATGACAGTTAGCGTTATTACGGGGCATGTGACTACAGATGATGGTGATTTAGTCCCCCTAAGCATAGATGTAACGATTCCCGCAGGTCAAAGCTCCGTATCCTTTAATGTTCAAACGAATGATGATTATTTTGCCGATAGTGGTGAGCAGTACAATGTTTCTTTTGATAGCGTTGTGGGTGGCGGCTATGAAAATATAGAGCTCGGTGATAGCTCTATTACGACAACAATTTTGGATCAGGTCGGCAGTGATAACCCTCCAGGGGATGAAGATACAGTTGTATTAGATATTGATGGGCCGACAACGGTCGTTGAAGGTGAGGTGGCAACATATACGGTTACGGTAAGTAATCCACCGTTAACAGATCTCATTATAAGTGTAGTTACTGGGCATATCACTACAGATAACGGTGATTTAGTTCCTGTTAATACAAATGTCATCATTGCTGCAGGTACTACGTCCGCTTCATTTGATGTAGTTACAACAGACGATGCATACGCGGATAACGGTGAACAGTTCACTGCTAGTATTACTGGAAGTACAGGCGGAGGCTATGAGAGCTTAGTCGTTGGCACGGGCAGTATTACCACAACGATTGCTGACCAGGCTGGTTCTGATAACCCTCCAGGTGCAGAAGATACTGCTACTATTTCGCTTACAGGCCCTTCTACTGTTATTGAAGGTAATACTACAACACCTTATACCATTAGTGTTGATCAGCCAGCGGCCAGTGTAGCCACACCGATCACAGTTACTTTCACCTACAGCGGTGTTGCTGCCGATGGCACAGACTTCACCGGTGTTGCCAGTGTTGATATCCCAGCGGGCAGCAACTCAAATACCTTCACTATCGACACCTTAGATGATGTGTTAGCGGAAGGTGCCGAGAGCTTCACCATCGCAATCGATAGCATTACCGATACGAACTTCGAGCACATCGCTGAAGATGCGACCAACAACAGTGTGGATACGCAGATCACTGATGACACGGATCCAGGTACTACTGAGCCTGATACTGAGACGGCTTATGTCTCACTTACAGGTCCAAGTTCTGTTATCGAAGGCAATACAACCACTCCATACACAATCAGTGTTGACCAGCCTGCAGCGGATGTAGCGACAGCTATTACAGTGACCTTCACCTACAGTGGTGTTGCTGCCGATGGCACAGACTTCACGGGTGTTGCGAGTATTGATATCCCAGCGGGCAGCAACTCAAATACCTTCACCATCGACACCTTAGATGATGTGTTAGCGGAAGGTGCAGAGAGCTTCACCATTGCAATCGATAGCATCACTGATACTAACTTCGAGCACATCGCTGAAGATGCGACCAACAACAGCGTGGATACGCAGATCACTGATGACACGGATCCAGGTACGACAGAGCCGGATACAGAAACCGCTTACGTCTCTATTACAGGCCCAAGCAGTGTTGTAGAAGGTAATACCACCACACCGTACACGGTGGCCGTTGATCAGCCAGCGGGTGATGTAACCACACCGATTACGGTGACCTTTACTTACAGCGGTGTTGCAGCGGACGGTACAGACTTTACCGGTGTGGGCAGTGTTGATATCCCAGCGGGCAGCAACTCGAACACCTTCACCATCGGTACCTTGGATGATGCCCTAGCGGAAGGCGCTGAGAGCTTCACCATCGCAATCGATAGCATCACTGATACGAACTTCGAACATATTGCTGAAGATGCGACTAATAACAGTGTTGAGACCACCATTATTGATAATGATGGCGCAACCGTGTCGTTAACCGGCCCATCGTCTGTTATCGAAGGGGATACCACTACGCCGTATACCGTAGCTGTTGATCAGCCAGCGGCCAGCGTAACGACCCCGATTACCGTGACCTTTACCTACAGCGGTGTTGCGGTGGATGGAACAGACTTCACGGGTGTTGCGAGTGTTGATATCCCAGCGGGAAGCAACTCGAATACGTTTACCATCGATACCTTAGATGATGTGTTGGCCGAAGGTGCAGAGAGCTTCACCATTGCAATCGATAGCATTACGGATAGTAACTATCCTGCGATCGGTGCAGATAGCACTAACAACAGCGTTGAAACGCAGATCACTGATGACACGGATCCAGGTACGACAGAGCCGGATACAGAAACCGCTTACGTCTCTATTACAGGCCCTGCGTCGGTTATCGAAGGCGATACTACAACGCCATATACCGTAGCTGTGGATCAACCCGCAGCCGATGTTGCCACACCGATCACAGTAACCTTCACCTACAGTGGTGTTGCGGCTGATGGCACAGACTTCACGGGTGTTGCGAGTGTTGATATCCCAGCGGGCAGCAACTCAAATACCTTCACCATCGACACCTTAGATGATGTGTTGGCCGAAGGTGCTGAGAGCTTCACCATCGAAATCGATAGCATCACTGATACGAACTTCGAGCACATCGCTGAAGATGCGACCAACAACAGTGTGGATACGCAGATCACTGATGATACGGATCCAGGTACTACTGAACCTGATACTGAGACGGCTTATGTCTCACTTACAGGTCCAAGTTCTGTTATCGAAGGCAATACAACCACTCCATACACAATCAGTGTTGACCAGCCTGCAGCGGATGTAGCGACAGCTATTACAGTGACGTTCACCTACAGCGGTGTTGCGGCCGATGGCACAGACTTCACCGGTGTTGCCAGTGTTGATATCCCAGCGGGCAGCAACTCAAATACCTTCACTATCGACACCTTAGATGATGTGTTAGCGGAAAGTGCCGAGAGCTTCACCATCGCAATCGATAGCATCACTGATACTAACTTCGAGCACATCGCTGAAGATGCGACCAACAACAGTGTGGATACGCAGATCACTGATGATACCGATCCAGGTACGACAGAGCCGGATACAGAAACCGCGTATATCTCCCTAACAGGCCCTGCGTCGGTTATCGAAGGCAATACTACAACGCCATATACCGTAGCTGTGGATCAACCTGCAGCCGATGTTGCCACACCGATCACAGTAACCTTTACCTACAGTGGTGTTGCTGCCGATGGCACAGACTTCACGGGTGTTGCGAGTATTGATATCCCAGCGGGCAGCAACTCAAATACCTTCACTATCGACACCTTAGATGATGTGTTAGCGGAAGGTGCAGAGAGCTTCACCATTGCAATCGATAGCATCACTGATACTAACTTCGAGCACATTGCTGAAGATGCGACCAACAACAGTGTGGATACGCAGATCACTGATGATACCGATCCAGGTACTACTGAACCTGATACTGAGACGGCTTATGTCTCACTTACAGGTCCAAGTTCTGTTATCGAAGGCAATACAACCACTCCATACACAATCAGTGTTGACCAGCCTGCAGCGGATGTGACTTCTGCAATCACGGTGACCTTCACCTACAGTGGTGTTGCTGCCGATGGCACAGACTTCACCGGTGTTGCCAGTGTTGATATCCCAGCGGGCAGCAACTCAAATACCTTCACTATCGACACCTTAGATGATGTGTTAGCGGAAGGTGCCGAGAGCTTCACCATCGCAATCGATAGCATCACTGATACTAACTTCGAGCACATCGCTGAAGATGCGACCAACAACAGTGTGGATACGCAGATCACTGATGATACCGATCCAGGTACTACTGAGCCTGATACTGAGACGGCTTATGTCTCACTTACAGGTCCAAGTTCTGTTATCGAAGGCAATACAACCACTCCATACACAATCAGTGTTGATCAGCCTGCAGCGGATGTTGCGACAGCTATTACAGTGACCTTCACCTACAGTGGTGTTGCTGCCGATGGCACAGACTTCACGGGTGTTGCGAGTGTTGATATCCCAGCGGGCAGCAACTCAAATACCTTCACCATCGATACCTTGGATGATGTTTTAGCCGAGGGCGCTGAGACCTTTACCATTGCGATCGACAGCATCACTGACACCAACTTCGAGCATATTGCTGAAGATGCGACCAACAACAGTGTGGATACGCAGATCACTGATGACACGGATCCAGGTACGACAGAGCCGGATACAGAAACCGCGTATATCTCCCTAACCGGCCCTGCGTCGGTTATCGAAGGCGATACTACAACGCCATATACCGTAGCTGTGGATCAACCTGCAGCCGATGTAACCACACCGATCACAGTAACCTTCACCTACAGCGGTGTTGCAGCGGACGGTACAGACTTTACCGGTGTGGGCAGTGTTGATATCCCAGCGGGCAGCAACTCAAATACCTTCACTATCGACACCTTAGATGATGTGTTGGCGGAAGGTGCCGAGAGCTTCACCATCGCAATCGATAGCATCACTGATACTAACTTCGAGCACATCGCTGAAGATGCGACCAACAACAGTGTGGATACGCAGATCACTGATGATACGGATCCAGGTACTACTGAACCTGATACTGAGACGGCTTATGTCTCACTTACAGGTCCAAGTTCTGTTATCGAAGGCAATACAACCACTCCATACACAATCAGTGTTGACCAGCCTGCAGCGGATGTGACTTCTGCAATCACGGTGACCTTCACCTACAGCGGTGTTGCTGCTGATGGCACAGACTTCACCGGTGTTGCGAGTGTTGATATCCCAGCGGGCAGCAACTCAAATACCTTCACTATCGACACCTTAGATGATGTGTTAGCGGAAGGTGCCGAGAGCTTCACCATCGCAATCGATAGCATCACTGATACTAACTTCGAGCACATCGCTGAAGATGCGACCAACAACAGTGTGGATACGCAGATCACTGATGATACCGATCCAGGTACTACTGAGCCTGATACTGAGACGGCTTATGTCTCACTTACAGGTCCAAGTTCTGTTATCGAAGGCAATACAACCACTCCATACACAATCAGTGTTGACCAGCCTGCAGCGGATGTGACTTCTGCAATCACGGTGACCTTCACCTACAGCGGTGTTGCTGCTGATGGCACAGACTTCACCGGTGTTGCGAGTGTTGATATCCCAGCGGGCAGCAACTCAAATACCTTCACCATCGACACCTTAGATGATGTGTTAGCGGAAGGTGCAGAGAGCTTCACCATTGCAATCGATAGCATCACTGATACTAACTTCGAGCACATTGCTGAAGATGCGACCAACAACAGTGTGGATACGCAGATCACTGATGACACGGATCCAGGTACGACAGAGCCGGATACAGAAACCGCTTACGTCTCTATTACAGGCCCAAGCAGTGTTGTAGAAGGTAATACCACCACACCGTACACGGTGGCCGTTGATCAGCCAGCGGGTGATGTAACCACACCGATCACAGTAACCTTCACCTACAGCGGTGTTGCCGTTGATGGAACGGACTTTACCGGTGTGGGCAGTGTTGATATCCCAGCGGGCAGCAACTCGAACACCTTCACCATCGATACCTTGGATGATGTTTTAGCCGAAGGCGCTGAGAGCTTCACCATCGCAATCGATAGCATCACTGATACGAACTTCGAACATATTGCTGAAGATGCGACTAATAACAGTGTTGAGACCACCATTATTGATAATGATGGCGCAACCATGTCGTTAACCGGCCCATCGTCTGTTATCGAAGGGGATTCCACTACGCCGTATACCGTAGCTGTTGATCAGCCAGCGGCCAGCGTAACGACCCCGATTACCGTGACCTTTACCTACAGCGGTGTTGCGGTGGATGGAACAGACTTCACGGGTGTTGCGAGTGTTGATATCCCAGCGGGAAGCAACTCGAATACGTTTACCATCGATACCTTAGATGATGTGTTGGCCGAAGGTGCAGAGAGCTTCACCATTGCAATCGATAGCATTACGGATAGTAACTATCCTGCGATCGGTGCAGATAGCACTAACAACAGCGTTGAAACGCAGATCACTGATGACACGGATCCAGGTACGACAGAGCCGGATACAGAAACCGCTTACGTCTCTATTACAGGCCCTGCGTCGGTTATCGAAGGCGATACTACAACGCCATATACCGTAGCTGTGGATCAACCTGCAGCCGATGTTGCCACACCGATCACAGTAACCTTCACCTACAGCGGTGTTGCCGTTGATGGAACGGACTTTACCGGTGTGGGCAGTGTTGATATCCCAGCGGGCAGCAACTCAAATACCTTCACTATCGACACCTTAGATGATGTGTTAGCGGAAGGTGCCGAGAGCTTCACCATCGCAATCGATAGCATTACCGATACTAACTTCGAGCACATCGCTGAAGATGCGACCAACAACAGTGTGGATACGCAGATCACTGATGATACGGATCCAGGTACTACTGAACCTGATACTGAGACGGCTTATGTCTCACTTACAGGTCCAAGTTCTGTTATCGAAGGCAATACAACCACTCCATACACAATCAGTGTTGACCAGCCTGCAGCGGATGTGACTTCTGCAATCACGGTGACCTTCACCTACAGTGGTGTTGCTGCCGATGGCACAGACTTCACCGGTGTTGCCAGTGTTGATATCCCAGCGGGCAGCAACTCAAATACCTTCACTATCGACACCTTAGATGATGTGTTAGCGGAAGGTGCCGAGAGCTTCACCATCGCAATCGATAGCATCACTGATACTAACTTCGAGCACATCGCTGAAGATGCGACCAACAACAGTGTGGATACGCAGATCACTGATGACACGGATCCAGGTACGACAGAGCCGGATACAGAAACCGCGTATATCTCCCTAACAGGCCCAAGTTCTGTTATCGAAGGCAATACAGCCACTCCATACACAATCAGTGTTGACCAGCCTGCAGCGGATGTAGCGACAGCTATTACAGTGACCTTCACCTACAGTGGTGTTGCTGCCGATGGCACAGACTTCACGGGTGTTGCGAGTATTGATATCCCAGCGGGCAGCAACTCAAATACCTTCACTATCGACACCTTAGATGATGTGTTGGCGGAAGGTGCCGAGAGCTTCACCATCGAAATCGATAGCATCACTGATACGAACTTCGAACATATTGCTGAAGATGCGACTAATAACAGTGTTGAGACCACCATTATTGATAATGATGGCGCAACCGTGTCGTTAACCGGCCCATCGTCTGTTATCGAAGGGGATACCACTACGCCGTATACCGTAGCTGTTGATCAGCCAGCGGCCAGCGTAACGACCCCGATTACCGTGACCTTTACCTACAGCGGTGTTGCGGTGGATGGAACAGACTTCACGGGTGTTGCGAGTGTTGATATCCCAGCGGGAAGCAACTCGAATACGTTTACCATCGATACCTTAGATGATGTGTTGGCCGAAGGTGCAGAGAGCTTCACCATTGCAATCGATAGCATTACGGATAGTAACTATCCTGCGATCGGTGCAGATAGCACTAACAACAGCGTTGAAACGCAGATCACTGATGATACCGATCCCGGTACGACAGAGCCGGATACGGAAACCGCGTATATCTCCCTAACCGGCCCTGCGTCGGTTATCGAAGGCGATACTACAACGCCATATACCGTAGCTGTGGATCAACCTGCAGCCGATGTTGCCACACCGATCACAGTAACCTTCACCTACAGCGGTGTTGCAGCGGACGGTACAGACTTTACCGGTGTGGGCAGTGTTGATATCCCAGCGGGCAGCAACTCAAATACCTTCACTATCGACACCTTAGATGATGTGTTAGCGGAAGGTGCCGAGAGCTTCACCATCGCAATCGATAGCATTACCGATACTAACTTCGAGCACATCGCTGAAGATGCGACCAACAACAGTGTGGATACGCAGATCACTGATGATACCGATCCAGGTACTACTGAGCCTGATACTGAGACGGCTTATGTCTCACTTACAGGTCCAAGTTCTGTTATCGAAGGCAATACAACCACTCCATACACAATCAGTGTTGACCAGCCTGCAGCGGATGTAGCGACAGCTATTACAGTGACGTTCACCTACAGCGGTGTTGCGGCCGATGGCACAGACTTCACCGGTGTTGCCAGTGTTGATATCCCAGCGGGCAGCAACTCAAATACCTTCACTATCGACACCTTAGATGATGTGTTAGCGGAAGGTGCCGAGAGCTTCACCATCGCAATCGATAGCATCACTGATACTAACTTCGAGCACATCGCTGAAGATGCGACCAACAACAGTGTGGATACGCAGATCACTGATGATACCGATCCAGGTACGACAGAGCCGGATACAGAAACCGCGTATATCTCCCTAACAGGCCCTGCGTCGGTTATCGAAGGCGATACTACAACGCCATATACCGTAGCTGTGGATCAACCTGCAGCCGATGTAACCACACCGATCACAGTAACCTTCACCTACAGCGGTGTTGCGGCTGATGGCACAGACTTCACGGGTGTTGCAAGTGTTGATATCCCAGCGGGCAGCAACTCAAATACCTTCACCATCGACACCTTAGATGATGTGTTAGCGGAAGGTGCAGAGAGCTTCACCATTGCAATCGATAGCATCACTGACACCAACTTCGAGCATATTGCTGAAGATGCGACCAACAACAGTGTGGATACGCAGATCACTGATGACACGGATCCAGGTACGACAGAGCCGGATACAGAAACCGCTTACGTCTCTATTACAGGCCCAAGCAGTGTTGTAGAAGGTAATACCACCACACCGTACACGGTGGCCGTTGATCAGCCAGCGGGTGATGTAACCACACCGATTACGGTGACCTTTACTTACAGCGGTGTTGCCGTTGATGGAACGGACTTTACCGGTGTGGGCAGTGTTGATATCCCAGCGGGCAGCAACTCGAACACCTTCACTATCGGTACCTTGGATGATGCCCTAGCGGAAGGCGCTGAGAGCTTCACCATCGAAATCGATAGCATCACTGATACGAACTTCGAACATATTGCTGAAGATACGACTAATAACAGTGTTGAGACCACCATTATTGATAATGATGGCGCAACCGTGTCGTTAACCGGCCCATCGTCTGTTATCGAAGGGGATACCACTACGCCGTATACCGTAGCTGTTGATCAGCCAGCGGCCAGCGTAACGACCCCGATTACCGTGACCTTTACCTACAGCGGTGTTGCGGTGGATGGAACAGACTTCACGGGTGTTGCGAGTGTTGATATCCCAGCGGGAAGCAACTCGAATACGTTTACCATCGATACCTTAGATGATGTGTTGGCCGAAGGTGCAGAGAGCTTCACCATTGCAATCGATAGCATTACGGATAGTAACTATCCTGCGATCGGTGCAGATAGCACTAACAACAGCGTTGAAACGCAGATCACTGATGACACGGATCCAGGTACGACAGAGCCGGATACAGAAACCGCGTATATCTCCCTAACAGGCCCTGCGTCGGTTATCGAAGGCAATACTACAACGCCATATACCGTAGCTGTGGATCAACCTGCAGCCGATGTTGCCACACCGATCACAGTAACCTTCACCTACAGCGGTGTTGCCGCCGATGGCACAGACTTCACGGGTGTTGCGAGTGTTGATATCCCAGCGGGCAACAACTCAAATACCTTCACCATCGACACCTTAGATGATGTGTTGGCGGAAGGTGCCGAGAGCTTCACCATCGCAATCGATAGCATCACCGATACTAACTTCGAGCACATCGCTGAAGATGTGACCAACAACAGTGTTGAGACTGAAATTACCGATAATGATCATGCGCCTGTAGCGGTTGATGATCCTGATGGAGGTTCAATCTCTGGGGGACTTGCTTCTGAGTACTATGGTTACCGTGAAGGTGTTGATGGCGGCAATTTAATTAGTCTTCAGCAGGTTAAAGACTATGTGGCTGCAAATGAAGCTGAGATTACATTTATCTCAACGCAAATTAATTACGGGTATACCGATACCAATGCTAATAACCGTTATGACTCCGGTGAAGTTGTGGGTACCGGAGATCTTGCTGATGATGTCACCTCATCCGGTAGTGCTCCGTCGAATCTTGAATGGTTCTTGAAACAAGATGCCGCTTCAATTCAAGGAACGAGTACACAAGAGGCGACAGATGGTGTGATTCATATGTCAGGGTTGATTGATATCCCTGCTGATGGTTCATATACATTTGATGTTCAGCATGATGATGGGTTTGTAATTTATATTGATGGCGTTGATATTTTTGAATATGACGCGATTACTTCGCCGACTGAATCGGTTAAAAGTGTCGATTTAACGGGTGGCCAACATACTGTCGAAGTATTCTATTGGGATCAAGGAGGTGATTATGTATTTGATGTTCAGTTACTTGATTCAAGTGATAATAATATCTGGGTAACAGAAAATCTTTCGACTCCAATTAGCTCACCGATCACGACCGATGAAGAGACGCCAATTCTCATTGACTTAGATGATAATGACTCCGATGTGGATGGTGATTTAGATCCTTCTTCAATTGTAATTCAAACTGATCCTGCTAATGGCTCTGTGGTTGTTCATGGTGATGGGACGGTTACTTATACGCCGAACGCTAACTTTTATGGTGTAGATACCTTTACATACACTATTAAGGATTTGGCAGGTCATGAGTCCAATGTCGCAACAGTGACAGTTGCTGTGAATCCTATAAATGATATCCCTCAGCTATCTGTTCAAGGACCTTTGAGTATCTCTGAAGAAGCTATACCGTCTTTAGGTGCACTTGAAGCTGATGATAGTGGGGATACAGCTAGCGCTTCTGGTGTAATTACAATTGTCGATCCGGATAATTCTGAGTTCGCTATTAGTTTGTCAGGCCCTGCTGGGGTTACTTCTGATGGAAGTCCTGTGACTTGGACATGGGTTGCTGATACAGATGAGTCCAACTCAATACAAGGTGTTTTAACAGGTACTAGTAATGCTGGCGTAGATGTAGCCACTATAACTCTGAACGACACAGTAGATAATGGAAATGGGAACTATAGTGCCCAGTATGATGTTAATTTATTAGCAGGGATCGATCATGAGGAAGCGAATGGTGAAAATAATGAAACACTAACATTTGCGGCAACGGTATCTGATGGCTTATCTGCGCCGGAATCTGTCGACTTAGTTGTTAATGTGGAAGATGACACTGTTAATGCATTTGATATCAACCAAAGCTTAGTCGGTGAACAAGAGATAATTACCACTAACTTACTTCTTGTCTTAGACCGCTCAGGTAGTATGGCCGATGACTATTATAATGATGATTTATATTACTTAGAGATAGCTCGTGACGCCTTAAAACAGCTTATTGATTCTGCCGATGGGGCCGGTAATGTCAACGTAATGATTGTTGATTTCTCGAGTGGTACGGATAGTAGCGGCTGGGTTGTTGATGATGTTGCTGCCGCTTATGAGTATTTAGATAATCTTATTGCAAGTGGTGGTACTGAGTACGATACCGCGTTAAATGCGGTAATGTCTGAATACGAATTAACTACACCACCGCCAGCTGACCAGACGTTCACTTATTTTGTAACGGATGGTGTGCCTAACAGTAGTCATGGCGTTGACAGTAGTGTCAGGTATACGCCGGAAGGAAGTTCTTCATCGTTGAGCGGCACAGATGCTTGGGAAGCTTTCCTTGATGACAATGGAATTACTGAATCTTATGCAATAGGAATCGGTAACGTTTTAAGTAATAGTAGCAGTGCTATTAACCATCTAAACGATGTTGCCTATTCGGCTGATACAGCTTATGTAGATGCTAATAATAGCAATACAGCAGAAGAAAACACTATTTTGCTTTCTGACCCTAATGATCTAGCAAATGCGCTTCTTGAAGCGTTTAGTAATGATTCTATTAGCGGTACTGTTGAAAGTACGCTGGGTGCGGCAGGCGATAGTGGTTTCGTTCTAGGTGCCGATGGAGGTCAGGTTACCTCGATTACAATTAATGGTGTTGTATATAGCTATGATCCTGATACTCAGGTTATGAGTGCAGATCCGTCTACTGTTAGCCTCGCAGGCTTAGTTTCGGGTGCTAATAATGAAATCCTTACCGTTGAGACAGATATCGGCGGGGATATGATGCTGAACTTCATTACGGGTGAATATAGTTACAATATTGTTGTCACTACCAGCTTGTTGGGCTCGCAAGAGTTGTTCGATATTCAAGCCGTAGATAATGATGGAGATACAGCTATCTTAGCTATGAAGTTGGATCTTGATTTCACAGCTCAGCTCGATGCTAATCGTGACAATGTGATTACGAATATAGCAGACGGCTCTCCAGTCGTTATTCCTGAGATTGCAATTTTGCATAATGATCAGGAAGATGGCGGAGTTATTACGAGTGTTGATAATGCTCTTGGTGGGATTGTTAATGATGCGGGTGATATTATTTTCACTCGAGGTGGCGGACTGTCTGAAAGTGACTTCTCTACCTCTACTGCAGCAGCCATTATTACTGAGGATGAATCAGCCAGTCCTAATAATACAATGGCGAATGCGGTTGATATGACGGACAGGGGATTGTTTAGTTCAAATAACTCTAACTTGTCAGGGTTGAATCAATCGGGCTATGCAGCTGCCTTTATCGGCCAGCTAAGTTCTTCAAGCGATGAAGATTGGTTTGAGATTACGTTGGCTGAAGGGGAGAGTATTCACTTTGATATTGATAATGCGTCCATAAATACTAACGTTAGTGTTTATGATTCAATGGGTAACTTTGTAACCACCATTGGGGAAAATAATGGTAGTGCTTACGATGATTACACTGCGAATACGTCTGGTAATTATTTTGTCAAAGTTGATAGCCCAAATAATGGTGTTGGTTCCTATGAGTTATATATGGCGATAGACGCATCGGATGCAGATTATGGCGGCGATGATGCTTCATTCGAATATACATTAGGCACACCAAGCGCTGCGAACACTGATTCTACGATCGTTGATATCAATACAGTGTCAGGTAATTCACTGGTTGGCACCGAGTTTGATGATATCTTATTGGCAGGTACCGGAGATGACACACTATCTGCTGGTGATGGCGATGATGTGCTTATTGGTGGCGAAGGTAATGACATTCTAACGGGTGGAGCAGGTGAAGATCTGTTTGTTTGGTCTAAATCTGATTTAGGTACAGGCACTAACCCAACAGTTGATCAGATTACTGATTTTAATACTGCAGAGAATGATGTAATCGACCTGTCTGATGTTCTATCTGATGGATCGCATACACTAGATGCCGTTATGAATTCTGGTCATTTACAGCTGACCATTACTGACTCCTCCTCAAATGAGGTTGTGCAACGGGTGGATGTGAATAACTTATCCGTTAGTAATGATGCAGAAGCTCAGAATCTACTAACGACCTTGTTAACCAGTAACAATATTGATGATGGCATTGTTTAATTCAGTGCTAATCAAGTGAAATAAAAAGCACCCGAATCGGGTGCTTTTTTTTATCTAAAAAT
The DNA here is from genome assembly GCF_965223595.1 of Neptuniibacter marinus. Classification (NCBI taxonomy): domain Bacteria; kingdom Pseudomonadati; phylum Pseudomonadota; class Gammaproteobacteria; order Oceanospirillales; family Oceanospirillaceae; genus Neptuniibacter; species Neptuniibacter marinus. Next base: position 1,465,269 of record NZ_OZ245004.1, read on the forward strand.
AATATTAATCAATAGGATAGGGTTTCTTCATTTTTGAACCCCTTTTACCCCTTATCCCTATGCGATTTTTCCGTTAGAATCGGTGGTTATTATTCAAAAAAATAACGCTGCGGATTAACGCTGAATGCTTTTTAATAAACTTCCTGATGATCTGTTCTTACCTTTGTCGGGTCAAAATCGGCAGGTATATCAGGCTGTACTCACCTCATTGGCTGATCTGTTCTTCGATGAAGACCTTGTAGACCCGTTTGTTCCTAAAGATTTAGTACGTTCGACTATTGAAGCTGCTGTAGTCAGGCTCGGTGTTAGACGTTGGGAGCCTGAAGAAGGGGATACAGAAGAGGAACAGCAAGAAGTACCTCGCTCAACGGCGGAATATACTAGCCGTATTTATCGCAGGCTAGTGTCCACCGGATGGTTGGAAGAGGAGCAGCGTATCTACCGTGTGTATGTCCTACTCTCTCCAGCAAATAGCTTTTTACTGCGTACTTTAGTGTCTATCGCTAACTTAGAGAAAAGAAGCTATGGCGGGGCCGTACTGAACGTCTTGAGCTCTTTAGAGTCTGCGGTTAATGACCCTGTTGGGCGTGGTATTACTCTATCTGAGGCTGCGCAAACTGCTGCTGATTTTAGTGCTCATTTAACGGATATGATGCTTGGGTTGCGCGAACTGAAGATTAATTTGTCGCTCACTAATAACCCGCAAGAGATTGTGCGTAACTTTTTTGATCGATTTGTAGAGCATATACTGGTTTCTGACTACAAAACTTTAAAGACAAAAAACAATCCGTTCCGCTTCCGTCAGCAAATTTTATCTCTGTTGAGAGAGCTACAGTTCGATACCATTAAATTACAACAACTGATTATGCACTATCAGCAGCAGTTTGAAGTGGATATTCATGACGCTGAAGCGCGTGTGCATCAACATATTAATCGTATTATTCGCATTTTTGTTTCGGTTGATCAACGCTTGGCCACAATTGATGATTTTCGTTACCGTCTGGAAAAACGGGTTTCGGATACCGTGCGTTATATGGATAAAACGACGCCTGGGATGGCTTCGCGGTTGTCCCGTGTGATTGCAGATATTGCGCAAAAAGCTGGTCGTGAGATACCTAGGGTCAAGAGTTTAGAAACGGTTGGTTTTCTGGCCCCTGGCAGTGTACGTGCGCCGATTAAACGTCGGATCGCTGCTGAACCACGGGTGATTACAAAGCAAGAGATTGATCCTAAAGTTTTATATTTACGTCAGCTCTTTAAAGAATATAAGGAGCGTCGAGAAGTTAAAATTGATCGCGTCGAAGCTTATCTTGAACGTCATCTGATTGGACGAGATAAGGCTGCTGCGAAAGATTTTGAAATTGATTCCATAGAAGATTACATCTGTTTTAGTTACATCAGACATATGAAGTCCATGGGCAAAAAAGCGAGAAAAACCAGCGACCGTTACAATATTAGTTTTAACGAAAACTACGTTAACGTTGCCGATATGGTTGAGTGTCGGGACTTTTGCATAACAAGAAAAGAGCATTCAAAGGACGTTTTAAATGCTAGGTGATCTGCAGAAAATTATTGGTCGTAGCGATCAATACCAAGCGAGTGATTTCAGCCGTGCGGCGAATCAACTGCTGACAAATCAGTTCCTTTATGCGGAACGTCCAGGGCATAGAGAAAGCTATTTCTTAGTCTCTTCACATGTGGATTACTTTACCAATCTTTTTGAAGCGATTGGTTGGAGCTTTATCCATCAACCGGACGAAGCCTATATGGGGATTTTACCTAAAGGCGAAGAGCGCTTTATGCGGTTACGTCTTGATGAATCTTTATTACTGTTATGTATTCGTCAGCAATATGAACAACGTTTAGAGAATTTCGAGGTCGAAGGTGGACAAGCTTATACCAGCACAGATGAGTTATTGACGCTGTATGAGAACCTGACGCGTAAAGAGATTCCAAACGAAACACGATTAAAAGAAATATTGTCTTTATTCTCTCGTCATGGGGTCATTGAGCGTGGCAAGCCGGATGAGATGGATCCTAAAAATATCCCATTAAAAATTAACCCTGTTATTCGCCAAGTAGTGGTAGAAGATTTTATCCGTCAATTAGAAGGCCTTTGTGATCAAGATGAGCAGGATGCAGAGCTTGTTGTAGATACAACCGCGGATGAAAATACAGAGCTAAGTGATGGGCTTAGTGAGGTTGAAGAGGTTGAAGCATCAGCAGCCTCGACTGAACCGGAAGAAACCATGACAGAACATAGCAGCACGGATGATGAGGTAACAACACCATGAAGCAGCTAAACCGTATTATTATGGTTAACTGGTATGTCCTAGGTGCCGTTGAAATACCGATTAAGGGTAATGTTGCTGTTGTGGGGCCAAACGGCTCCGGTAAATCATCGCTTTTAGATGCGATCCAAACGGTGCTTATGGGTGGTAATAAACGTCACCTAAGTTTTAACGCCTCAGCCGGTGAAAAGAGTGAACGTAGTCTTCGCACATACTGCCTAGGTTTTTTGGATGATGATGGTAAGAAAAATACCGCTCGTCAAGATTCCCTCTGCTATCTGGCGTTGAGCTTTTTCGATACAGAAACCGCTAAAGAAACAACCGTAGGCTTAGCAATCAGTGCCTCAACGGCTGCAGCGGATGAAGATATCTTAGGGCGTTTTATCTTGCCGGACTGTGCTGTATCACTGGATGATTTCACTGAAAAAACAGGCGAAGGCCGTTTGCCTAAATCGTGGGAGCATGTACGTGGGCATCTGTTAAAGCAATGTCCAGATATGATCTTAGAGAAACGTTCTAGTCGCTTTGTCAGGGAGTTAGTAACACATTTAAGTTATGACCCTGAGATGCCGAATGATGATGATAAATTCGTTAAAAACTTTAAGAATGCACTAAAGTTCGTCCCTATTGATAGCCCGACACGTTTTATCCGTGAGTTTGTACTGGATGAAAACATCGTACATGTGGGCGCTTTCCGTAAATCGCTCGACGAATACCGTGCGATGGAAACGAAAACTCGCGAAGTGGCTAACCGTATTGGTGAACTTGAAAAAGTTCAAGAGCTTTGTAATGGCATTCAGCGTAACGTGAAAAATGCTCTCGAATATGAGTGGGTAGTACATGAAACGCGTTTTGAAAATGCAGACCTTAAAAAAGAGGATGCAGCTGAGCGTTTAGAGGACAATCACGAAAAAGAGATCGAACTGCAAAAAGAACTCGAAAATAAGAGCGATAAACTTAATAAGATTATGCAGCATTTGGCTGATGCACGGGCTGAATTAAATACCTCAGATTCTGCGCATAAAGTGAAAGCTCTCGAATCCTCTATCACCGCAAAAACCCATGAAGTGAATGTTGTTAAAGAACGGATTCAGGCGGTCTACAGCTTGATGCGAACAACCGTTGGGTTTGCTGAAAACTCAGAACTATTACCAAAGAAGTTCGTCCCTGTTGTGGAACAGTGTGTTGCTCAATGGCGCTCCGGGCAGGATATTATGGCGGATTTATGGCCACAATCGCCGGTGGAGGTCGATAATGTTTTGGATAATCTGAAACAACAGATAGAAGGTGTTCGTCGTGAAGTATCAAGACGATATGAACACTCTGTTATTCGGATTAATGAGTTACGTTCAGATATTCAAAATCAGAAAAATGCGGTTGAGTCTCTGCGCCAAGGTCATGCGCCTGTACGTCGTAATACCCGAGAGTTAATGGAGCTATTGCAGGAGTACGGTATTGAATCAACGCCTATCTGTGAATTAGCCGATATTAATGATGATAAGTGGCGTATTGCTATTGAGTCCTTCCTCGGGGCACGTCGAGAAGCATTGATTGTCGATCCTGATCGGGTCAAAGAAGCGATTACGCTTTATCGTCGTAAAGGTCGTCACCTTAAAGGCTGTCGTATTGTGAATACGACTAAATCCGGTGAATGGCTCAGCCGTTATAAAGCCGGTTCTTTAGCTCATTTTATTGATACCGAGAATGACCATGCCCGCGCTTATATGAACCGTGCATTAGGTGGTGTTATGGCAGTTGAGACGGAAACCGAGCTACTTCGCCATGAACGTGCCTTAACTTATGATTGCATGTTGCAAACAGAAGGGTCGACAACAGCGATTAATGAACAACAACCTATAATGGGTATACGTCGTCGTTCAGACCAAGCCGCTTTACAAGGTAAGCAAGTGGATCAATTGATTACTGAATTCTCTGAATTGGGTAAAAATCATGATGCGCTAGAAAAATTACGTGATGCGTTAATTACACTAAATAACGGATTAGATAATGTTAACGAACGTGTCTTTGACCTTGTTAATCAGCGCGAGCAGTTAACAACAGAGATTGAGGGGCAGCGCCAAGCAATTACCGACCTACGCAATCATGATGATACAGGGATCCAACAGCGCATTGCTGACTATGTGGCGGAGCAGAAAGAAACGGAACAGATGCAACGTTCCTTGATGGATAAACTGCAAAAAGTGCGTACCTCCATTATCAAAGATAACGCAGCGCTAGAAGTCCTTGATACCGAGTTGGAAGAGCATGCCGTAGCTCGTACCAAGTGTGAAGCGAGTGCAGACTATGATGCTCAGTCAGCCCAAGAAAAACGTGATTATCTCGATGAAAGTTGCTCTGGTGAATTAGAGCGTATTATCTTTGAAGCGGCGAAAAAGGCTCAGTCTGAGCTCTCTTTGCATGAGAAGAAGAAAAATGCCGTTCGTGATGGTGTTGCACAATATAAAGCTAAATACCATGGTGGCGGTTTAAGCCATCAGCAGCTGGACAAGGTGACAGCAGATTCGAGCCATGAAGAATTGGCCGCGTTTGTGGATGAAACCGTTCAGGCACTTAAGGATTCTGAACTGGCTAACTACAGCCAAAAAGCGGAGCGGGCTCGTTTAGAAGCTGAAACAGCTTTCCGTTCAGATTTTGTCGCGCACCTGAATGATCAAATTAACAAGATAAAAGATCTTATTCGTGAATTAAATCAACATCTTAAAGGCCGTCCTTTCCATAAAGAGATGTATAGCTTTGAGATGATGCCGAACCCTGAGTTGAAGGATATTTTAGAGCTGGTTGAAGCGTACACACAGATGGATTCGGCGAATGTAGGGTCATTATTTGATCTTAAATTTGACAGTGATAAGCCCCATAAAGATGCTTTAGCGAAAATCCATGAAGTGTTAAAAGATGAAGGGGAGAGTAGTTTGTTACAAGACTACCGTAACTTCTATAACTTTGAATTAGTCGTTAAAGACCTTGATGGTAATCGTAAGACAACATTAACTCAGCGTATAAAAACCGGCTCGGGTGGTGAGCACCAGGTTCCTTTTTATGTGGCGATTGCAGCTGCACAAGGGGCTACTTACCGTCTTAGAGAAGGTAGTGATGGTCAACCTTTAGGTGGTATGAGTCTTTCTGTCTTTGATGAAGCCTTTAATAAATTGGATTCAGAAAATACAGTAACCTCACTTGGCTTTATGAGTGATTTAGGTCTACAGACTATTATCGCAGCGCCGGATGAAAAGTATTCATTACTAAGTTCATGTATGGATACCATTATCAACGTTTGTCGTGATGGGCGAGTGGTAGATTTAGATGTAGAGTTCCCAACTCAACGGGGACGAGAGCTTCTAAATTCAGATAACCCTTTGAAAATGATTGCTGACTTAGAGCCTGATGCTGCAATAGATTTGGTTGAATCTTAGACACTGAAATAGTTAACTAACGTAGATAAACAAGGCGCTTTTTAGCGCCTTTTCTATTATTGGAGGTGGGCTGTTAATTAGTTTTTCGTTTCAGGCGAGGTGATGGCCAATGTAGTTGAGGGATTAAACTAATAAATGGTCGCTTTCCTCGGAAAATATGTAAACGTCCAGCATGCATTTTCCCTACACACCGTTCAGCGGGATCTAAAAGTATAAGCTTAAGTTCATTGATTGCTAGGGGCGATAGATTTGAAAGTGGCTTTTGTTCGTTCTTCAAATCGGAAAATTGTTGGTTACTGATCAGTTGATTAAGTGTCATCGGATCCCAAATATCCGGTAAAGCCATTAAAGGCTCCAGCAGTCCTAAACGTGTGGGGGGTATTATGCCGCGCTCTCGACTGAAATATTTACGGACGCTTAGGTCTGTGTGGACTTTCAATAAAGAATTATCGCGAACATTACTACTAAAATCCATCTCTTCAAGGCCCAAAATAATCGTATTGAGGCTCCAATTACAGCCTTTAATTAACCGCCATACAGGCTCCATACTCGTTCTTGAGCCTAAACTATATTTGATAGCATCGTGATCTAAGGTCGTATTAGATAAAAGAGTGATGATTAAAAAGCTGGATTGGAAATCTAATAAACATTCAGGCGTTTCAATAAAACAGTAGGGCGTTTCCCTACGACAGAAAGCCATCCATTCATCACGCGTGTTAAGTTGTTGAAGTACTGGGATAATCACTGTTAAAGCCTAAAACGAATGTTGTTTTCTATACGGGTCAAGAGTAGTAGGCTAAAAATCCACATCGACTGGGTGTAAACTCCGTCTCTTTGCCCCTAGAGGGAAATTTATGAGCTGTTATGATGGGTATAAAACCACAACCGTTTGTTACTGCGAGTATAACGAAAGCAAAGGATAAGAACCATGAAGTTGCTGAATCGTTCAGCGTTTGTTGTGCTACCACGAGAACCCTTTGCAAATTGGACTAATAGCCTTGATGTGGATGCTGATGGTTTACATCAGTGTTTATCTCTAGAGGAGCAAAGGCGGGAAGGTACTGTATATCTTATCGCAGAGGTAAGCTCCGAAGCTGATTTTAGTAAAGCGTTAGAAGCCCAGTGGTTACAGATTTTTCAAAATGAACTTTCTGCGTGGGATGAATTAGGGGATTATTGGCCCCATGAACTGACTTATGAATCGTTTAAACAGTGGTTTGATGTTTATCCGCAAATTATGGCGATAGATTTAAGTTCCCTGCCATTAATGATGGCTAATTTAGACGAACTTTAAGCGTTAACGTTTGTTTGATCTTTTTGGAGTACATAGATGGAACAACCAGTAAAGCCTTATGGGTTGCATATGCATCCTATGCGAGAGTCCTTATACAGTGAGTTACACTCTCGTCCCTTTCAGGTAATTCAGAGTCCTTCTCGAATTACCCACTTGGCTGTTATGTGTGATTCTGAGGAAAGTCAGCAGCAATTTGAGCACCTTAAGGAACTGTATCATCACTTTGGAGTGACTCCACCGCAGGTTGATGAACTTTGTTATCACTGTGATTTTGATAAATTACGGATACGTCGTGAAAAACATATGGAGTTCACGACCTATACCTTTATCAATACAGATATAGAGCAGGGCGGGAATCCTTTTGAAATTACCGGCTTAACTCCTCTGCCTGAAGGCTGGTTAGCAGATATTCCCGGTACTGTGATGTGTGCTTTTCATTTGTCAGTTGAGGATGCACGTCAAACACAAGAGTTGAATCTGCCATTAGTAAAGCGCTTTTTTGAGGGTATGCGCTTAGTAGGTAGTAGCCCTCAAGATGGGGATGCCCGTGTTTGGACAACATTTCAGACTCATGGAGATGGCTTTGGCCGTTTTCTTATCTATAACAAACAGATGAGTGATAGCCAATTAGGACGATTAGCGCAGCGAATTATGGAGATTGAAGTCTATCGATTGATGTGTCTACTCTCTTTGCCTACTGCGCGAGATATTAATCCTACACTAGGGGCTATGGACCAGAAATTAGCCGATGTAACTTATCATCTAGCCCATAGCAAGGATATTGATGAACAGGAGCTATTATCACGATTAACCGATATGGCTGCTTGGGTAGAAGATTGTAGAGCGAGAGCTACATTTAGGTTTAGTGCTACTTATGCTTATCATGATCTTGTCATTAAGCGTTTGGAAGAGCTAAGAGAAGACGAGGTCTCAGGACATTTAACAATTACAGAGTTTATGACACGCCGATTAACCCCAGCGGTTAAGACCTGTCGTGCTACCAGTAATCGGTTAGAAGATCTATCTCGGCGTATCGACCGTGTAGCTGAAATGATGAGAACGCGTGTTGAACTTTCGATACAGTCGCAAAACCAAGAACTGTTAGCGTCAATGGATCAGCGTTCGAAAGTGCAATTGATGATGCAGCATACGGTAGAAGGTTTATCGGTTGCAGCGATCAGTTACTACACTATAGGCTTGCTGAAATATTTATTAGAGGCACTATATAATTCAGGTATAGAGTTAAATAAAGATCTGATTATGGGTATATCTGTGCCGGTGGTAATTGGTTTGGTTGCGTTTACTACACGAAAAATACATAAACATTTCTTAAAAATGGCAATAGACCAAGTAGCCAAAGCCGAGAGTGACAAGAAGGTTAAAAAATGAGCATTGAAGCAATTATTAAAACTAAGTTGGAAGCGGGATTATCTATTGCCCATCTAGAGATTGAAAATGAAAGTCATATGCATTCAGGGCCGGCAACCGATTCCCATTTTAAAGTGACGATCGTCTCTGAGGATTTTGCAGGTAAGCGCTTAGTTCAGCGTCATCAACTAATATATGGCTTGCTTGCAGAAGAGATGAAGCAACCAATACATGCTTTATCAATGCATTTGTTTACCCAGTCTGAGTGGCATAAAAAGGGAGAGACTGTTATGCCTTCCCCTAAATGTTTAGGGGGGTCAAAAGCAGATCATTAAGCTTAGAAAGCAAGGTGAAGTTGGTTAAGCTTAAGGCAAAGTTGTTTGAATCAGAGTGTTGATGCTTGTCAATGTTTTCAGTTAGGTAGAGGAGGAGACTGAAGACATAAAGAAGCAGAATAAATATAAGGGGAACCTAATGCCTATTGAACACCATGCTTTAATTAATGATTTTCCAGAATACCGTGAACGTATTCATGACTTAAAAATGAAAGATGATCGGTTTGCTAGTCTTTTGGGTGAATACCATGAACTAACAAAGCATGTAGAGCATATGGAAGCGGAAATTGAAGCTGTTAGCACTCAGGTTGAAGAGGAGGCGAAAATAAAACGTCTGAAATTGAAAGATGAGTTATTCGCCATGTTACAAGCCTAACCTTGTAATCGTTTAAAATGATAAAAGCCTGCATTTAATAATGTGGGCTTTTTTGTTTATATGAAATGCATAAGCTCCGTTATACTGAGCCTATCTAGACGATAGGGAGCTAATGTGAAAAATTTTTATGATTGGCGGTATATACTCGATGTCGCTATGGAGCATCGACGAGAGTTAATAAAGGCAAATATTATTGCTCTATTCGCGGCTATTGCCTCTGTGCCTTTGCCTCTTTTCTTACCTCTGTTAGTCGATGAGGTCTTATTAAATAAACCTGGTTTTATCGTTGAAACTATCAATCCGCTCTTTCCGGATGATTGGTTAGGACCTGTGCTCTATATCAGCGTGATTTTAATAGTTACCTTATGTCTTCGTTTTATCGCCTTAATGTTTAATGTTTGGCAGGCGAGGCAATTCACTATTATCTCTAAAGATGTGACCTACCGCATTCGTGAGGGACTTTTACAACGCTTAAAACGCATATCTATGGCTGAGTACGAAACTCTAGGGAGTGGGACTGTTACCTCTTATTTTGTAACCGATTTAGATACGATTGACCGCTTTTTAGGTAGCTCCTTAAGCCGTTTGTTAATTGCCACATTATCAATCATAGGAACCGCTGCCATTTTATTATGGATGCATTGGCAGCTGGCCCTCTTTATTCTCTTTTTGAATCCCGTGGTTATCTATTTCACTACATCTATAGCTAAGAAAGTTAAACACCTAAAAAGGCGTGAAAATAAAGCCTATGAATTATTTCAGGCGGCATTGACTGATACGTTAGATAATATTCAGCAAATTCGAGCCTGTAATCGTGAGCAACATTATTTATCACGTTTAATTGATGATGCTCGCGTTGTCAGAGATCGCTCTAGTGCTTTTGAATGGAAGAGCGATGCTGCTAATCGTTTTGGCTTCGCTATTTTTATGGTGGGGGTGGATCTATTTAGAGCATTATCGATGTTAATGGTGGTGTTCTCAGATCTGTCTATTGGTGAAATGATGGCTGTTTTCGGTTATCTATGGTTTATGATGTCGCCAGTGCAAGAGATATTAGGTATCCAGTACAGCTTCTACAGTGCTCAAGCCGCTTTGCAGCGAATTAATAGCCTTTTGGGTTTAGCTCAAGAACCTGAATATTTGTTACAGCATAACCCGTTTGAAGGTAAGCGAACTGTTTCTGTCAGTCTACAAAACATCCATTTCAGTTACATGGATGATCAACCCATACTTAAAGGTGTCTCACTTAATATAGAAGCGGGACAAAAAATTGCTTTAGTTGGTGCAAGTGGAGGCGGTAAATCAACATTGGTACAAGTGCTGTTGGGGTTATATCCGGCAAATGAGGGTGAGGTATATTTTGATGGTATCTCTGTAAAAGAGATTGGCTTAGCCTGTGTTAGAGATAATGTAGCCACTGTTTTACAGCAACCCGCGTTATTTAATGGCACGATTCGCAGCAATTTAATGATGGGGCAAGACTTTAGTGAAGCTCAGCTATGGCAGGCATTAGAGGTGTCTCAACTAAAAGGTTTTGTGGAAAACCTTGAGAGCGGCTTGGATGAACGAGTGGGGCGCCAAGGCATACGTTTATCGGGAGGGCAACGCCAGCGCCTTGCCGTGGCACGTATGGTGCTTAGTGATCCTAAAGTTGTTGTGTTAGATGAAGCGACCTCAGCTTTAGATTCAGAAACAGAAACTTCATTACATCAAGCTTTAGAAACATTCCTGAAAGGTAGAACAACTATCATTATTGCTCACAGGTTAAGTGCTGTGAAACAAGCTGATCATGTTTACGTATTTGAAGATGGAAAAATATGTGAACAAGGGCAGCATGAAGAGTTAATAAACAATAATGGCTTGTATGCACGGCTTTATGGTGATTATCAATAAAGCGGTCTTAAGGTTGTATAATGCGTAAGCAGTTTGAGTGGCGAGAAGATAATAAAGTTGAACTACTAGTCGATGGTGAAAATTTCTTCCCTGTAATGTTGGCTGAGATCGAAAAAGCGCGATATAGCTTGTTACTGGAGTTTTATTTTGTCTCTTCTGGTGTGATTACGAGCCGTTTTGTTCAAGCACTGATTAGAGCTGCACAACGCGGTGTTATGGTTAAATTGATCATTGATGATTTTGGATCTTATCGCTTCTCCAATGCAGACCGTGATGTGTTGAAGGCAGTAGGTGTTGAAATCGTTGTCTATAACCCACTGCATGTGAGCAAATTTACTCGAAATTTTGCCCGTGATCATCGTAAACTACTTGTTGCTGATCAGCGAGTCGCGTTCATCGGCGGTACAGGATTGAGCGATGTATACTGGTTAGCAGATGAAGCGGGTTGTCCTTGGCATGACCTCATGGCTCAAATTGAAGGGCCGGTTGTAACAGACCTTGTCAGTATGTTTAATGAATTATGGCAACGTTGTACAGCTCAGGTTTTGTCTCCCGGCGGTAGCGTGGAACAAAAAGGTTATTCGAAGGTCAGAGTATGTACTGTTCAGGGACTCTATCAGCAGGATATAAAAGCAAGTTTTTTGAAAAGAGTGAACAATGCAAATAATAATGTATGGTTAATGACCGCTTATTTTTTACCCTCTTTTTCTATGCGGCACGCTTTACGGCGAGCTGCAAAAAGGGGAATAGATGTGAGATTAATTATTGCTGGGCCCCATACCGATCAACCTTGGGTATTCCATGCTTCTAAACGATATTACAGTCGTTTATTAAAAGCAGGTGTACGGATTTTTGAATATCAACCGAGATTCCTTCATGCAAAAATGTCGGTAGTTGATAGCTGGGCAAGTATAGGTTCATGTAATTTGGATCATTGGAATTTACGTTGGAACTTAGAAGCGAATATTGAACTGCATGATGAGCAGTGTTTAGAACAGATGACTCAGTTATTCAATGATGATTTGCTTCATTGCCAGGAAATAACATATGAAAACTGGTCAAAAAGGCCATGGCACCGCCGATTAAAAGAGACCTTATGGGCATGGATCAGCCATTTGGTGCTTAAAATAAGATAGAGAAGGAAGTGGAATTATGAATAAATTTACAATTGCAGCGGCTTTAGCTTGTTCACTGGCACTTACTGGCTGTGTGAATAGTTTAAGTGGAGATACGTATTCTCGTAGTGAAGCACGTCAAGTACAGCAAGTTCAGTATGGCGTTGTGCAGTCTGCACAGCCTGTGGTTATTGAAGGAACAAATTCAGTTGTAGGCGCAGGTGCTGGAGCTGTCGTGGGTGGCGTAGTAGGTTCTAATGTAGGTGGCGGTAAAGGGAAGACCATAGCAACTGTTTTAGGTGCAGTTGCTGGTGGTTTAGCCGGAAAATCAGCGGAAGAATCATTAACACAGACGCAAGGTCAAGAGGTCACTGTCCGCCTTGATAATGGCAATATTATTTCTGTTGTTCAGGAAGTTGCTGATGGCCCAATGTTTAGATCGGGCGATCGAGTACGTGTATTGACTGGAAGTGGCAGTGCTCGCGTAACTTATTAATCGTCTAAAGAATCGATACAAGGGTGGTTGGCTTTGCTATTACCTTGTATCGATCCCTAATAGACACAGTTTGTTGAAAGCTTGTGCGTGATGATTGGCTGTTTAAATTAGTTTTTCTTAATTGTTGCTGTGTATTTTCCTCTCATATAGATTGCTATAAGATGCGTGTTTTTTAATAAGGCTTCTTTGTATATGCCCTGTAATCACCAAGCTCACATCGGATTAACTGACCCTAAAAGCCCAGAAAATGTAGGCGCTATAATGCGTGCTGCGGGGTGCTATAACGCGGCATCCGTGAGTTATTCCGGTAACCGTTTTAATAAAGCTCAAGAGCAGGGGCGCCGTTTACAAACTGATACACGTAATGCTGTTGAGCGTATCCCTTTAGAGCATGTTGAATCTTTTAAGCAGGCTATACCTAAAGGAGCACGGCCGGTCGCTATTGAATTGGTGGAAGGGGCAATATCATTAATTGATTATCAGCACCCTGAAAATGCGTTCTATATTTTTGGCCCTGAAGATCGATCTATAGATAAAGATATTGTGGCTTGGTGTGAAGATGTAATCTACATACCTACTGTTGGATGTATGAACTTGGCGGCGACGGTTAATGTAGTCTTATATGATCGGATCGCAAAGTTAGGTCCCAAAGCTGATGGGGATGAATTGATTCGGCGCTCGAGGGATCGTAATAATCAATTAAAAGTATAAAGTTGGCGCAGGCGGTATCTAAAGTAATGAGTGGCCCGCGCCTTTATTGTTACTTCTCAGGTGCGTGGAAGTGTAAGTAAAGATCCACTAACAGCTCTGGAATTTGAGAGCACATCTCCGCACAAAGGTTTTCGTCATCACGTATTTTGTTGATGTCATCTTCGTCAAACAGTTCAGACGCAACCATAATCGGTAGCAGCATTTGGGCTACATCATCGTCGGTTTTATTGGAAAACCAGTTGTCTTCCTGAGTAAATACACCCTCCATGAACGCCTGAGACCACCAAGCAAGAGGCGCAATATCTTCATCTTCTTCTGGATCTAAAGATAGTTCACAAGGAAGCTCAATCTCTCCATCACTGTAAAAGTTGGCACCGATGCTGGCGTAGAGACGTTTTAGCAGGGACATAATCTCTTTTTGTTGAGCGTCTGATTCCCACTTAGGTGTTTCATCAAATACTAATTCAAGCCATATATCTTCTGGCAGCGGTGTTGGGCTAATATTTAAAGCACAGAAAAGGCCGTGAACACCAATAAGGTCAAGACAGTCTTCCGATACGTGATCTGAATAAAGAAAATCATCCAATTGATCCAACTCAGCGTCGGTCAAGGTATTTGCAGTGTTGAGAGACATTAAACTATTCCATAAAAGATAATGGAATTGATTTTAGCCTGCTAAGTAATAATTAGCAGCTTTTTTGTTTGTCCTAGATGACCTAATTGGAGTGACAAGCTGTCTAGCTTTCTGGATAATCCGTGCATGATTTCTAGCGCCCTTCAGATCTTAAAAGACGTATTCGGTTACGAACAGTTCCGTGAGCCTCAAGCTGAGATAGTTGAGACACTGGTTAATGGTAGCGATGCGCTGGTTATTATGCCTACAGGCGGCGGTAAATCCCTTTGTTATCAGCTCCCAGCATTGATTCGTCCCGGCACCGCAGTGGTTGTTTCGCCCTTGATTGCGTTGATGCAAGATCAAGTTACCGCGCTCTCCCAATGGGGGATCAGAGCAGGTTGTTTAAATTCTAGCTTAGATTTTTCATTAATTAATGAAATAGAGCATCAGTTAAGAGCGGGTGGTTTTGAGCTTCTCTATATAGCGCCAGAACGTCTATTACAACCGCGAACGTTGGCTTTATTACAAGAATGCCCTATCGCCTTGTTTGCGATTGATGAAGCGCATTGTGTATCTCAATGGGGTCATGATTTTAGGCCTGAATACCTACAACTCAGCCGCTTAGCTGAATTATTTTCTGGCGTGCCGCGTATCGCATTAACGGCAACCGCGGATCAACGTACTCAGCAAGAGATTGTTCACCGTTTGGCGCTACATGAACCTGCTGAGTTTATTCAAGGTTTTGACCGGCCAAATATTCGTTATCGAATTGGTCAGAAAGATAAAGCGAAGCAACAACTCCTTAAGTTTTTAAAGAATGAGCACCCTAAAGATTCCGGCATCGTTTATTGCCTTTCCCGTAAACGGGTAGAAGATACCGCTGAGTGGTTGAGTGAGCAGGGGTTTAATGCACTACCTTACCACGCCGGTTTGAGAACGGATCTGCGTAGCCATAATCAGCATCGTTTCCTGACCGAAGAAAATATCATTATGGTTGCAACCATCGCATTTGGTATGGGGATTGATAAACCTAATGTTCGTTTTGTTGCTCATTTAGATCTACCAAAAAGTATCGAAGCTTATTATCAAGAAACAGGCCGTGCGGGACGTGATGGTTTACCTGCGGATGCTTGGATGGTTTATGGTTTGCAGGATGTAATGTTTCTACGCCAAATGCTAGAAGGCTCACAAGCGCCGCTGGAACAGAAAATAGTCGAGCAGCAAAAGTTGGAAGCTATGCTGGGGTTGTGCGAAATAACATCATGCCGTCGGCAAGTCCTATTGAGCTATTTTGGTGAAGATAATCATGCTCCCTGTGGAAATTGCGATACTTGTTTAGAGCCTGTACCTGTATGGGATGGCACGGATGCGGCGCGTAAGGCTATATCAGCCGTTTATCGTTCAGGGCAGAGCTTTGGTGTAAACCATGTTGTGGATACATTATTGGGTAAACCTAATGATAAAACTGAACGTTTTCAGCATCAGAAACTATCTACTTGGGGTATAGGTAAAGACTTAGATAGAAACCAGTGGCGTTCGGTTTTTCGTCAACTGGTGGCACGTGGATTTTTAGGTGTGAATGTTGATCAGCACGGGGTTTTACACTTAACGGATCGTTGTCGTCCCCTGTTGAAAGGTGAGGAGAGGATACAGCTACGTAAAGATCAGCGTCAGCATACGCCTTATCGTAAGAATCAAGTACCGCAAAGTAAATTAGAAGCGGCCGATTATGCTTTATGGAATGACCTTAAAGCTACACGTAAGCGTTTATCGGATGAACAAGATGTACCGCCCTATGTGATCTTCCATGATGCAACGTTGATGGAGATGGTGATGTATCGCCCACAAACCTCCGATCAGTTTAGACGTTTAAATGGCGTAGGTGAACGGAAGTTAGATCTGTATGGAGCTGATTTCATTAGTGTGATTGAGCAACATGAGGGTAGTGGTAAGGATGAGGTTGCAAGCCAAGCTCAAGAATCGGTTTTGCTTTATAAAAGTGGTATGACCGTTGATCAAGTTGCACGCCAGCAGCATTTATCGCCTAATGCTATCTATGCTCACTTAGCGCAGTCTATTTTGAAAAAGGAGTTGGCTGTAGATGATGTTATTGAATTACCGAGTAATGAATTCAAAAATATTGAACAGGTTATCCTAGAGTGTCAGCACGAATATGGCCATGCCTTAAAACCGGTCTATGATGCTTTGGCCGGAGCTTATGAGATGGGTGTATTGCGTTGTATTAAAGCAAGTATGGATGCCTTGTGAGTGAGGAGCTTAGTTTAACGGCACTGTTTATCAGTGGTTTTATTTCAGCTACTTTATTACCTGGTGGTTCTGAGGTTTTGTTAGCTTGGCAGCTAAATGAAAACATACATAGTGCTACCAGTTTATGGCTAGCTGTAACGGCGGGAAATGTATTAGGTGGTGTTGTTACTTTCTTGATGGGGCAAGGGATAGCGCACTATTTTCCGCTACGTGTTTTTGATAAGCCGCGTCAGCAGAAGGCCCAGAGTTGGATAAAAAAGTACGGCGCCTTCTCTTTGCTTTTATCTTGGTTACCTATCATTGGAGACCCTATCTGTTTCATGGCCGGATGGTTGAAAACAGCTTTTATTTTAAGTGTACTAATGCTTACACTAGGGAAAGCAGTACGTTATCTGATTATTGTTGGCTTGTTTTAAAGCGGTTTAGATAAAAAGTAGGATCTTAAGTAATGTCACAGCGAACGCTATGGGGTAAATTGAGATTAATGGTTTTAATCTTAGTGCTATTGGTTGTGGCGTTAAATGCTTGGCTCTCTCGGGTTCGTTCTACGGATTGGCAGGAGTCATTATGGGTGGTTATTTATCCTATTAATTCAGATCAACGGGCAGATACTCAGCAATTTATTAACGGATTGAGTGATAAAGATTTTGATGATATTGAACAATTTGTTAGCCGTGAAGCAAAACGCTACGGTATCGTTTTAGATCAGCCCGTTGAGGTTTATCTAGCCCCCCCTTTACCTGAAGACCCACCAAAACCACCTGAACAATCCAGTATTTTAGAGAGCGTAATATGGAGTCTTCATCTTCGCTATTGGGCTTGGAATAATAACAGTTGGCAAGGACCTAGTGCTGATGTGCAAGTGTATCTGCGTCTCTTTTCTCCTCGCAACCATCAGGTTTTAGAGCATTCTCTTGGTCTACAAAAGGGGATGGTGGGTGTCGTTAATGGTTTTGCCAGTGAGGATTATCAAAGGCAAAACGATTTTATTATCGTCCATGAGCTATTACATACTCTTGGTGCAACGGATAAATATGATCTACATAATAACCAGCCCATTTGGCCTGAAGGTTATGCTGATCCAAACCTGTCGCCTTTGCTGCCACAACTTCAAGCTGAAGTTATGGGAGGGCGCATCCCTGTTGAAAAAAGGTTCTCGGTTATTCCTAGTAGCTTAGAGGATGTTGTAGTGGGTGATGAGACAGCAAAAGAGATAAATTGGATAAAATAGCCCCCCTTTTTTTACTTAGCTTAGCGATAACCGTTTATTCCGCTGATTGTGCCTGTTCGAGCGCGTTGACTATGTCATTTTCAAGTTCAATTAATAGAGCTTGGGCGGGGCTGCTTGGCTTCTGTTGACTAGGTCTTAGAAAAAACACTGTGGTTTTACTGTTTTTATGTAGCAAGGTTACTGATAGAGGGCATAATGCAGCCATCTCAGGGTCTTTATTAAGGATTTGATTAACATACCAAGGATTGCAAAATACTAAGCTTTGAATCTCTTCATAGCCATTTTGGTTATATTGATCACCCCAGCGTTCTTTAAAGTGATTAAGAGAGCTACCTATATTAGGTTCAAAAATCACAAAAAATTTATTGGCATCAAGTGATTGACTGATTTTATCGTAATTTCCCTCAAAATCACCTTCCATCTCTAACTTAAAAACCGGCGAAGCTATGGAAATTGGGCTTAAGGTCGTGATTGTAAATGCAAAACAGATGAGGATAACTTTTCTGGCTAAACGGTTCATGATTAATTTGCCTTAAGATGTCTGATACAGGTTTATTTATATTTCTTTATAGCAGGGATTCCTTGAAAGTGTATCACTTAAAATGTTGATGTATAATTCGTGACCATCAAAGTATTGATGCTCATCTCAATTGAATCTAACCGAACTGAATCAGTTCCATGGCCGTGTCAGTAATGAACTCAAATAGTACGCCTGAAATACATAATCTTACATCTGCTGAGCTTGATTCTGCCGAACAGAAAAAGCTAAAAGTCCGTCAAAATAAGCTGCAGAAGCGACTACGTCGTGAGATGGGTAAAGCTATTGAAGATTTCAATATGATTGAGGAAGGGGATAAAGTGATGGTCTGCCTCTCAGGAGGTAAAGATTCATACGCTATGCTTGATATCCTAATGAACTTGCAACGTAGTGCGCCGATTAATTTTGAGTTGGTCGCTGTGAACTTGGACCAAAAACAACCGGGCTTTCCCGAAGAGATCTTACCTGCTTATTTAGAAACTATAGGCGTGCCGTTTCATATATTAGAGCGGGATACCTACTCGATTGTGAAAGAGGTTGTACCTGAAGGAAAAACAACCTGTGCGCTTTGCTCTCGTTTACGTCGTGGTTCGTTGTATGGTTTTGCTGAAGAGATTGGTGCGACAAAAATTGCGTTAGGCCATCACCGTGATGATATTTTGGAAACCCTTTTCCTGAATATGTTTTATGGTGGTAAATTAAAAACGATGCCGCCAAAATTAGTGTCGGATGATGGTAAAAATACAGTGATCCGTCCTCTCGCTTATGCTCGAGAGAAAGATATAGAAGCTTACGCTGAACTAAAAGGTTTTCCTATTATTCCGTGTAACCTTTGCGGTTCGCAGGAAAATCTTCAACGTCAGGTTATCAAAGAGATGTTGCAAACGTGGGATAAAAACTTCCCAGGTCGTATTGAAACAATGTTTCGCTCTTTACAGCATGTTGTGCCTTCGCATTTGGCTGACACTGAACTATTCGATTTTAAAGGTCTTCAGCAGGGCTACCCTCACGGTATAGTACCTGGAACTGAAACCCCAACCTTTAAACCTGAGGTGCCGGTAGATGCGAGTGAAGCAGTACAATCTTACAATCCACAGAAGATTGATCTTCTGTCGTTGTAGCTCTATTTTTTTAGCGTTTCGCGTTGCTTATCTAAGTGACGGGCCTTTGTAAATGTCCTAAATTGACGGTTATTAGTCATTGAGGACATTTCACCTCTAAGAGATACTGGCTCCATCTTATTGGAGGTATCTTATGAAGATCATCGCTGCTTTAGGTTATCAGGATTGCCAGATTCTTGATCTGACCGGGCCGTTGCAAGTGTTTGCTTCGGCTAATCAGGTTCTAGGTTATGAAGCGTATCAACTTAAAATTGTTGGTGTAGATACGCATCCCATTTGTACCAATTCTGGTATGAAAATTTTACCCGATTTAGCGTTTTCTGATCTGATGGATGCGGATACCTTATTGTTATCAGGGGGGCGAGGGGTTAAAGCCCTTCTCCATAATGATGAACTTATTGACTGGGTAAAGCAGAGTGCTAAGCGGGTTAATCGAATTGCTTCGGTTTGTAGTGGCGCTTTTCTACTAGCGGAAGCTGGGTTGCTCAAAGGTAAGAAAGCGGTCACACATTGGAAGTCTTGCTCTTTACTCGATAAAAACTATGAGGATATCGAGGTTGAGAACGATGCTATCTGGCTTAAACAAGGAAATCTTTATACATCGGCAGGCGTTACATCGGGGATTGATTTAGCATTGGCGCTTGTTGAAGAGGATTTTGGCCATGGGATTACTATGGATGTTGCTCGTGAGCTGGTGGTTTTTGTTAAACGTCCGGGCGGGCAGGCGCAATTTAGTACCCAATTAAATGCCCAGAATAAGGCCACAGGGGTTGTGGCTAAAGCACAGACTTATATACAAAAAAACTTAGATAAATCCCTTGGATTGGCTCTGTTAGCTGAGTACTGCTGCGTTAGTGAGCGACATCTCTTTCGGCTTTTTAAAGAGAGTTGTGAGAGCTCGCCCGCGGCTTATATAGAGAGTAGTCGCTTGAACTTAGCACAACAGTTAGTGTGTGAAGGGAGGCTCAGTTTTCAACAAGTTGCTGAGCGTTGTGGCTTTGTCTCTGCTGATAATTTAAGACGTGTTTTTTTGAGGCGCTTAGGTGTTAACCCTCGGGAATACAAAGCACGTTTTGGGACATACTCGTTGAGTAACGAAGTAGGGATAGATTAATGAACAAGAATGTTTTTTTACTCTCCGTATGCCAAGCGCTGCTGACAACGGGCAATGTTTTATTGGTGTCTGTCGTTGCGTTGATTGGTCAAAGTCTAACGGTTAATCCCAGTTTAGCAACGTTCCCCGTCGCCACTCAGTTTTTAGGCTTGATGGCAGCGACAATTCCAGCGTCCTTAATTATGAAGCGCATAGGGCGTAAAAATGGATTCTATTTAGGTAATTGTGTTGGTATTTCAGGCTCTATTGTATGTATCTTTGCATTAACCGCGGACCTGTTTTACTTGTTTTCATTAGGCACGTTTTTGCTCGGTATTGGCATAGGGTTTGGTACCTTATATCGCTTTGCTGCTGTGGAAGTCTGCGCGGATGAACAGAAAAGTAATGCGATATCTTTTGTTATGGCTGGTGGTGTACTTGCTGCGATTGTAGGCCCTCAGTTAGCGATTTATAGCCAGACCTATTTCGGTGAGTTTGAATTTATTGGAGCGTTTATTGGTCTGCTCGTACTTTATACTATAGCGTTATTGATGCTCTTTTTTACCGAGCTTCCATGTGAGCAAGAAAAAAATACTTATGCGCCCCAGCGGCCGTTAAAAGAGATTGCCTCTCAGCCTGTATTTATCGTTGCAGTGATTGTTGCGATGGTTAGTTACGTAGTGATGAATTTATTAATGACAGCAACGCCCTTAGCCATGGTTCGGTGTGGTTTCACCTTTCCTCAAGCGGCTCACGTTATTCAATGGCATGTGCTTGGGATGTTTGCGCCATCATTTTTTACGGGGGGATTAATTAATCGTTTTGGTATCTACCCTATTATGTATTTAGGAGCCGTATTTATGCTGGCGTGTATAGGCATCAACCTTGCCGGTGTTAGTGAATGGCATTTTTGGACTGCGTTACTCTGTTTAGGCATTGGTTGGAATTTTATGTTTATTATCGCGACTCAGTTGTTTACGACCGTCTATAAACCCGCTGAGAAGGCTAAATCTCAAGCAAGTAATGAGTTTATTGTTTTTGGTATGGTGGCTGTTACTGCATTGTCTTCTGGCTGGTTAGAGATGACGTTAGGTTGGCAAGCGATGAATTGGATCGTATTGCCGCTAGTGTTATGGTCTATAGGGGTTATTTTCTATATTGGTCAACAGCGTAAAGTCGTAAATAATTGAGGTAAAAATGAGTTTTTCCCCGCTTTTGCTGACGGTATTAAGTTCATCGCCTATCAATGTCCAGCTACATGGATCTGTTGGATTTGAAGGTTTAGGGGTTGGTTCTATAGCTGATCTGAACCCCAGCCGGCTGGTGGCTTCAGGAAACGGTGATGTTCAACGATTAGAACAACTTTTTAAGCTTGGGGGTGGTTTAGGGCATACTTATTCTGATCTTTGGTCGGCGGTACTTTATCCTGATAGCCCTATTGAAACCGTTGATATTCAGCCTTTTATTCGGCCACAGCGGGGCAGTGCGCATCTGTTTTCTATGGTCGGCGACCTCCCGGGGATTGTGAATAACGAGTGCTTTCCTATTGGTGATCAATGGCCGATCAGTTGTACTGATCAGGAAAGGGCATTTTGTTTGTTACAGGAGCGAATGCGAAAGCTATGGAAAGAGGGGCGACCTGATCATGAAATGAGGTTGGCGCTGTTGGCTGATTATGCGGGTCGATTAGAGAAGTTAGCGCCACATAATTTTATGTATTGGGACGGTGAAATGATGTTTTCTTACACCTCCCTGAGTTCAGATATTGAGCCTTTGGCTTATCAGCAGTTTTCGGGTGATACCGTTAAGTTGAACGGTGCATTCCCTTTGACGATTATGGCTGAAACCAATGCGGATATAGCAATTGTCGCTAGCCATTCACTTTTACCACAGTCAACACCTATGGTTGCGGGTTCTGTTCTTTGCTTTTCGAGCGGGGATTATTTAGAGCGTTGTGATCCAGTGGTTTTTTGGAACGATTGAGATCAAAGTCTACACTTATAGCTATTTTCTTATACTACCTTTCTATGCTGCAAGTGCGTAATAAGTCTAAGAGATTGATTATTGATCAATTGCTATAATACTTGACCAAGGTTAATGATTAACCTTGCCTTAATCATGATAATGGACTTCAATTAGTGATGTTGTGGCGTTGTTGTAAAGGTTAAAGCGGTTCTTAGCTTGTATTAGTACCTTGTTTCGCTTGTCTTAATATTTCTCTTAAATGTTTTTGTGCAGGTGCTTTTAATTCCTATGGATTCCAAGGTTAGATCTATCTCTCATTCTGCAGAATCAGCGCTGAATGATCAATCTTCTACACAAACGAATCTCTTTGTTTGTGATCAAGTAGACCCATCTTTACTTGTGCAGGTATTCGATCGAATTGCACTGCCGACATTTGTCCTAGATACAAATCATGTTGTTCTTCATTGGAATTCCGCGCTAGAAAAGCTAAGTGGCCTTTGTCGCGAAGATATGATTGGAACTAAGAATCATTGGAAACCCTTCTATTCAACTCCGCGTCCTTGCCTAGCTGATTTAATACTTAATGGTGGGCGATATGAAGACGTTGAGTATTACTACACAAATAAATGTAAACGTTCTGAGCTTATCGATGAGGCTTATGAAGCGGAAGATTTCTTTCCTGAATGTGGGGCTGATGGTGAGTGGCTACACTTTACCGCAGCAGGGATCATGGATCCTGAGGGGAATTTAATAGGTGCGATCGAAACGTTAGAGAATATTAGTGCGCGAAAAATTGCTGAGCTTGAGCTACTTGAACGAGAACGAACTTATAAAGAGTTAAGTGTTACTGATAGCTTGACAGGTTTGTATAACAATCGACACTTTTACACTAAATTAGAAGTAAACTTGGATGAGGCTCGACGATATCGTCATGAATTTACACTCTGTTTTTTCGATCTTGATGATTTTAAAAAGTTGAATGACGCTTATGGTCATTTAATGGGAGATATGGTGCTAGAAACGTTTGGTTCCCTAATTCAATCGTCGCTTCGCGGTTTAGATAGTGGCTATCGTTATGGTGGTGAAGAGTTTGCTGTATTGCTGCCTTCTACAGATACTGAAGGAGCACTGAAAGTAGCAAATCGCATCAGAGAAAGTCTAGAAAGCTATCAATTTATGCTGCCGGATGATGGCAATCTACACGTGAGTGTTAGTATTGGGCTAACTGCCTATACAGTAGGGGATAGCGTACAAAGCATAATGACTCGAGCGGATGAGGGCTTATATAAAGCGAAAAGCCAAGGAAGAAACTGCATTATAACGGTTTAACCTTTCTTGGCTCTGTGTAATGATTCGCTTACCTACATGGAGGCACGATGAAAAGTTATCTTTTTTCTACAGACAATGAACGCGGAGGAGTTATCCTCTGTGATATTGATACGCTGCCTGACGCAGTAGAGTACCTCAAACAGCGTTTTAAAGGGGTTGTTCGAGTTGAGCAGGGGCGCGACTATTGGTCGGAAAAAGAGGGCTTTGCTAGCTTGCCTGCATTAGAGGTAGACTCAAAAGCCCCCACTTCGGCCCCCTAATTACCTACTTTAACGGCTATTAAGCGCCTTTTAATATTCAGGTTAACTTCGTTAGCGGTTCTGAGTTAAAAGTAAATAGTGTTAGGTTTTTAATTCTCTGTGATTCAAGTCTATAAGGTTAATGCGCTGACTTTATAGAGATTTTTCCTGACAAAGAAATCTGAGTTGAGTAAAGTACAGCTATTACTCCTCATAACGATTACTAAATCAGGAAACGGATGTTTCAGGTTTATCATTCCAACTCATTACTTGTATTGAAAGATCTACTTGTTGAACTTATTCGACGAGACCCTCTTTCCGACCCTTTTCGTGCAGAACAGATTTTAGTGCAAAGCCCTGGCATGGCGCAGTGGCTTAAATTGGAACTGGCTGCATCATCTGGTATTGCCGCATCTGTGGACTTTCCACTGCCTGCCTCTTTTTTATGGCACTGTTTTTCCGAAGTGTTAGAAGGGGTACCCGCCCGCTCTGCTTTTAATAAGGAAGCGATGAGTTGGAAGTTGATGTTACTGCTACCGGATCTATTGGAGACAGATGAATTTTCTGCTCTTAGGAGCTACCTAGCTGATGATGAGTCTAGGTTTAGGCTCTATCAGTTATGTAATAAAATTGCAGATATTTTTGACCAATATCTCGTCTATAGACCCGAGTGGGTTGCTGATTGGGAGCAAGGCGGTTCTTTGGCCGCAGAGCGTCACCCTTGGCAACCGATTCTTTGGCGTGCATTAACCCAGCAGACTAAAGCGTTAAGTCAACCTCATTGGCACCGAGCAAATATGTTCAGTGCGTTTGTTGAGTCGGTACGAAACATTGGTGATATAGACAAACTCCCTAAGCGTTTATTTGTCTTTGGTATCTCTGCACTGCCCCAGAATTATGTTCAAGCTTTGCAAGTCTTAGGCGAACGTATTGATGTACACCTCATGGTGACCAATCCTTGTCGTTATTACTGGGGGGATATTGTTGATCAAAAACAGATCGCTAGAATGAATCGACGCTGGTTCAGTAAGCCTGAACTTGATTACAGTGACTATGCTGAAGGTAATCCATTACTTGCCTCTATGGGTAAGCTTGGACGTGATTATCTTTATCAATTACAAGACTGCCTTGGTGAAAGTGTTGGTGATGAGATTGATGCTTTTGCGGATCTTGAAAGACATTGTTTACTTAGCAGTATTCAACAAGACATCCTAGATTTAGACAATCCTGCTCAGTTTCCAGAAGACCCTTCCACAAGTGCCTATAAACACGCTATTACAAACGATGACCAATCATTGATTGTACATAGCTGCCATAGTGCTTTACGAGAGGTTGAAGTCTTGCATGATCAATTACTCGCTATGTTTGAGAATGATCCTAATCTTAAACCCCGCGATGTGATTATTATGATGCCTGATGTAGCTCAATATGCTCCTTATATTGATGCTGTTTTTTCTAGCGTACCTTTTGAACGCTATATCCCTTATTCCATATCTGATCGGAGTAGTCGCCAAGAAAATCCTTTATTACTAAGCTTTGAGAAGCTCGTAAAACTCGATAGTAGCCGCTTTACTGTATCGGATGTTCTTGAATTGCTGGAAGTGCCTGCAATTATGCGACGTTTTGATCTGGATGAGCCGAGCTTTCAGCGATTAAGGTACTGGGTCGATCAGGTTAATATCCGTTGGGGGATGGATTCTGAACAGCGAAGCTTATGGCAATTGCCCTTGTTTGAACAAAATAGTTGGCGTTTTGGTTTGCGTCGAATGTTATCAGGCTATGCGCTAGGGGAAGAGGTTAGTTATTGGCAAGATATTGCACCTTATATGGAGATTGAAGGTCTTGAAGCTGAACTTTTAGGCAAGCTAGCTGATTTTATAGATCTTCTCGACGAGGTAAAAGACAGCTTTAGTGGTGAACATGAGCTTACGGAGTGGGTTGATATTATTAATGGTTTATTAGATGCCATTTATAGTGCTGATGAAGCCGATGAAATACCTCTGAATGGAATTAGACAAACCTTGCAAGCATTACAAGAGCAGCTTAGCGATGCGAACTATGTTTTGCCCTTGTCTTCTACCGTGATGGCTGATTATTTGATAAATGGAATTAATCAACAGCGCTCGTCTCAGCGTTTTATGGTGGGGGCTGTTAACTTCTGTACGTTAATGCCTATGCGCTCTATTCCGTTCTCTGTGGTTTGTTTATTAGGGATGAATGACTCAGCCTATCCACGGAGTATCCCACCTGTCGGCTTTGATTTAATGACTGATTACCCTCGACGGGGAGATCGTTCACGTCGAGATGATGATCGGTATCTTTTTTTAGAGGCGCTCTTATCTGCGCAAGCCTGTTTATATATCAGTTTTGTGGGGCGCTCTATCAAAGATAATAATGAGAAAATTCCATCGGTATTAGTGAGTGAATTATTAGACTATGTGACACAAAGTTATGTTTTAGAGGGAGATCAAGCGCTTTCTACGAGTGAGTCAGGTGAGAAATTAAGAGCCCATTTGATTCAACAGCATCCGATGGTACCCTTCAGCCCCGTGTACTTTTTGCCACAAAATTCGTCATCGTCGTTATTTAGTTATGCCCGTGAGTGGTTACCCGCGGCAAGTGCAGAGAGCGAAGCGCCTTCTGCTTTTTATG
This sequence comes from Neptuniibacter marinus, assembly GCF_965223595.1. Lineage (NCBI taxonomy): Bacteria > Pseudomonadati > Pseudomonadota > Gammaproteobacteria > Oceanospirillales > Oceanospirillaceae > Neptuniibacter > Neptuniibacter marinus. Next base: position 1,491,631 of record NZ_OZ245004.1, read on the forward strand.
TCGATGCCTTAGTTGAAGAGCCTCAAGAGCAGATTGAACTTAATGCTATTATTAGTTTTTTAAAGAATCCCTGTCGCAGCTTTTTCAATCAACGTTTAAAAGTATTTTTTGCTAATCATGAAGTTAAAGCTCAAGATGAAGAGCCTTTTGCGCTGGATGGTTTACAAGCTTATTTAATTAAACAACGCTATCTTGAAACGGCACTGTCGGATGGTGATCTTAACCAGTTAGATCAGACCATACTTGCAGAAGGCGCCTTGCCTGTTGCAACCAATGGCCAATTAAAGCTTGCTCGGATTCGTCATGACTGTACTGAATTAGCGCACAAGTTATTGCCTCTATGTGAGGGTGAACCACAACGCTTAGAGGTCAAGATAGCCTTTCCTAATTTACTTTTACAGGGCTGGCTAGACCATTGTTATCCAGCCCACTTATTACGTTATCGGCCCGCTGAGATCAATGCTCGTGATCGTCTGGGTAGCTGGGTTGAGCATTTAGCGTTGTGTTTATCTTCAGATCAGTGTCGTAATACCGTATATCGAGGGTTGTCTGGTAAAGTTCACTACCGCGCTGTAGAAAAAGAACAAGCGTATATATATTTAAAAACCATCGTTGAGTTTTACCAACAAGGTATGAATGCACCCCAAGCATTTGATGCTAACAGCGCACGTGAGTACTTTAAGCAATATCAAAAAGACCCTGATATAGCTTTAGCATCTATAGAAACCCTGTTTTACGGGGGTAGTCACAAAGCAGGTTTGCAAGATGATCCCTATATACGTCGAGCTTATCCTGACTATGCGCAGTTTTTGGAGCATTTTGTGCCTTTAGCAGAGGCCATCTATGCCCCGATGCTCGACTACATGGAGGAGGGTAAAGATGAGTAATATTTTACCTTTAGATCCATTAACTTTCCCGCTTCAAGGGCAACAGCTTATTGAAGCAAGTGCAGGAACGGGAAAAACTTATACTATTACGGCCTTGTACTTACGGCTCCTTTTAGGCTTAGGCAATATTAATGATAAGCCTTTAGGTCCAGATCAAATTCTGGTTGTAACTTTTACTGAAGCTGCCACCGAAGAGTTAAGAGACCGTATTCGTAGTCGAATTGTGGATGCGCGTTCCGCTTTTTTGCAGGCAAATAAAGATATATCCGATCCCTTTCTAATCGCATTAAAGCAGCAATCAGCTGATCATGCTCAAGCAATTAAATTGCTAGAGCAGGCGATTCGTCAGATGGATGAGGCTGCTATTTTTACGATCCATGGTTTTTGCCAGAGGATGCTAAAACGTCATGCTTTTGAAAGTGGTTCATTGTTTGATAACGAACTAACAAAAGATGATCAGAGCTTGATTCGTAGTGCGGTTGTCGATTTTTGGCGCAACACCATCTATCCACTTAATAATGATTTAACTGAGTTAGTCTTATCTGAGTGTTGGAAAGGACCTGATGAGTTAATGTCTCAGCTGCGAGGGCTGCTGAACCATACAGATTTAAAGGTTGAACCGGATCTGTCTGGGGCCTCTTTACAGGAGGCCTATGATGAACGTTTAGAGGCGTTGAATCATTTCAAACAGTCTTGGTTAGCAAATGATAATGACCTTATCGCTTTAATTCAGGCCTCAGGTGTCAATAAGCGGAGTTATACCAAAGCGAGTGTGCCTAAATGGCTCGCGCAAATCGATCAGTATGCAGCATCTGAACAGTTAGAACCTAATTCAAGCTTGTTGAAGGTGATGCAGAGGTTCACCCAAACAGTGCTTAATGAAAAAACAGATAAAGGTGAGGCGCCACAGCACCCATTATTTGTGGAATTAGATGCTTTACTCTCTCAGCTTTTGCCTATCAGAGAGATATTATTAGGGCGAGCACTGCAAGAGGTCAGTGAGCGTTTACAGCAAGCTAAGAAACAGTATCAGTTACAAACATTTAATGATCTGCTGACGGATTTAAGTGATGCGCTTCGATCTGAAAAAGGCAGTGCGCTATCTATTGCAATTAATCAGCAGTTTCCTGTTGCGATGATTGATGAGTTTCAAGATACCGATCCACTTCAGTACGGTATTTTTTCATCTTTATATGCCGATCAATCTAATACAGCATTGGTGATGATCGGTGATCCTAAACAGGCTATTTATGCTTTTCGTGGTGCGGATATTTTTACCTATATACAAGCTCGACGCTCAGTGAAAGAAACCTATACCTTAGATACTAATTGGCGTTCGACTCAAGCAATGGTTGATGGGGTTAACAAGTTGTTTGAGTTTGCGGATTCTGCATTTATTTATGATGAAGATATTCCATTTTATCCAGTAAAAGCGGCGGATAAAGGGGCTAAAAAGCTTAAGCTACAAGAGTATAAACCGGCAGCTCTTACGTTTTGGTGTCATCCAGAGGAAACTCCCTTAAAGAAAGGGCAGTATCTAACTACATTTGCCCAAAGTACCGCCGCTGAGATTGACCGCTTACTTAATTCTGACGTGACTATTGATGAGCGACAGATTGAAGGGTCAGATATTGCTGTATTAGTACGTGATCGTTTTGAAGCAGAAGAGGTGCGTCGTGCACTGGCGGTGTATGAGCACCCATCTGTTTATTTAAGTAACCAAGATTCTATTTTTACTTCTATCGAAGCGTTAGAGCTGTCGTTAATTTTAGCTGCCGTTGAAACACCGCAAAAGGAACGTACTTTAAAAGCTGCGCTTGCGACCGAGTTATTGCAACTGGATATAGTGCAACTTGATGCTCTTAACCATGATGAAAATCTCTGGGAACAGGTTGTTACTGAATTTACTGGCTATCGTGATCTATGGTTAAAGCGGGGGGTATTACCTATGCTTACCCAGCTTTTGCATCAGCGAAATTTGGCGGCTAAAACATTACAACAAGCCTCAGGTGAAAGGCGATTAACCAATCTATTACATCTAGCTGAGTTATTGCAGCAGGCTAGCAGTCAGTTAGAGGGTACGCTTGGATTACTGCGTTGGTTTAATGAGCAGATTAGTAATCCTTCTAGTGCCAATGATGATCAAATCTTACGCCTTGAAAGTGAACGAAACTTAGTTACCATCGTGACGGTTCATAAGTCAAAAGGCTTAGAATATCCCATTGTGTTTTTGCCTTTTGCTTGCAGTTTTAGAGAAGCTAAAACTGCCCTTTATCATGATGAAAATGGACAATCCATTTTGGATATGGGTAAAAACGCAGCGGCGCTTGAGCAAGCAGATAAGGAGCGTTTAGCTGAGGAGTTAAGGTTGCTCTATGTTGCCTTGACCCGTTCGGTTTATCGTTGTTATGTCGGTGTGAGCGATATACGTATTGGTAATAGTAAAGCATCCCGCCTAAAAGACAGTGCCTTAGGGTATTTATTGCTCCAATCTGGCCGCTCACTGGAAGAGGCTTTATCTGAGTTAGTCTTATGCTCTCCCGCTATAGAGGTGGTTGTTCCACCGGATCATGGTGTTCAAAAAGATCTATTTACGGCGGATGATGTAGTAAATCCGAGGTTAGCAGCGCAGACGTTTACAGGGAGTATTGATCGAGAGTGGCGTGTCAGCAGTTATTCTGCTCTTAGCCGTCATAGCACGGCTTATATACCCGATCTGCCTGGCTTGGATCTTGAGGTGGTGGATGAGGCTACTCAGCTTGTCGAGGTAGAGATACCAGAAGGCCGTAATATTTTCACTTTCCCTAAAGGGGCAAATGCAGGAACCTTTTTACACAGTATTTTTGAAGAGATTAGTTTTCCCGCGTTTATCCACGCGCAGACTCAGTCTGGCGGTTTGTTAGACGAGGGATTTTCTCAACAGATAAGCGATCAATTGGTATTGGCCGGTTATGAAGTGGAATGGTTGCCGGTTATTGAGCAGCTAATTACCGATATATTGACGACTGATTTGACGAGTAACGGTTTGAAACTAGGCGGTGTTGCTGATTCTGATCGATTAGTTGAGATGGAGTTTATGCTCAGGGCTGATAGGGTGACAGTCTCTGATTTAGAGGTGCTTATTCGCAAGTACGATCCTCTTTCAGCCAAAGCTAAGCCTTTATCATTTGAGCCTTTAAGAGGCATGCTTAAAGGCTTCATTGATCTGATCTTTCGTGATGGAGAGCGATATTACATAGTAGATTATAAATCGAATCATCTCGGTTATGAGAGCGGTTGTTATAACCAAACCTCGTTAAACGAGGCTATGATCGAGCATAGATATGACCTGCAATATCTACTGTATACCTTGGCTGTACATCGCTTATTGAAACAGCGTATTCCTGATTATAATTATGAGCGCCATTTTGGAGGTGTTTATTACTTATTTCTGAGGGGGATCGGTCCTTTGGCGGATAACTCAGGGGTTTTTAATTGTCGTCCTGAGCAGGCTTTAATTGAAGCGCTGGATCAATTATTTTCAGGTGAAGGCTTGGGAGGTAATGCGTTATGATGAACCCAGTCAATGACCAAAAAGATAACTACCTTTTTCAACTTAAACGATGGGTTGGCTTAGGTTATATCCGCTCAGTTGATTATCAGTTAGCCCATTTTTTATCGGATAAAATCGTTTACTCTCCAGAGAATATCTTATTATCCGCTTTGGTTAGTTATGAGCTGGCGACAGGTAATGTTTGTTTACCTCTTTCTCGGCTTCAATCTCCCCAAGATTATTGGCCGGATGAAATCAGCGATCTGTTGATAAAGATAGATTGGTCACGTGTTGAACTAGATGAATTAGTACTAGGTTCCGGCGAATCTGTTACCCCGCTAGTTCTTGATAAAGAAAGGTTTTATCTTTATCGCTATTGGCAATACGAGTGTTCGGTTGCAGAGGCGTTGATACAGCGTGCAGTCTCGATTGAAACCGATGAGGTTCTGCTGCAAGCCGGGTTAAGAAGTTACTTTCCCACCGGAAATACGGAAGAGATTGACTGGCAGAAGGTGGCGGCTGCATTAGCCGTGCAAAAACGTTTCTCTGTTATCAGTGGTGGCCCGGGTACAGGCAAGACAACGACTGTTATTAAATTGCTCGCGCTTTATATTGAGCAACAGAAAGCAAAAGGGGATAGTTTTACGATTCAACTTGCCGCGCCTACAGGTAAAGCGGCTGCGCGTTTAGCTGAATCTATTTCTAGAGCTAAGCATAAATTGGATCTTGAGCCTCAATTAAAAGCTGAAATACCATCAGAAGCGAGTACTCTGCACCGTTTGTTGGGGGTTATTCCTAATAGTATCTGTTTTCGGCATGATGCAGAAAACCCCTTACACCTCGACCTTTTAGTGTTAGATGAAGCCTCGATGGTTGATCTACCAATGATGTCTCGTTTGCTTAGAGCCTTGCCTGCTTCCGCACGTTTAGTCTTGCTGGGAGATCGTGATCAGTTAGCGTCGGTTGAAGCGGGTAGTGTTTTAGGTGATATCTGTAGTTGGCCGGATAAGCTTTATTATTCGGCACAGCAATCTTCTCAGCTGAATAAGCTTTGCCAGTTAGCACAACCTGTGCCTGTAGGGGCTAGTAGTACATTTTCGGATAGCCTCGCAATGTTACATAAAAGTTATCGCTTTGATGATCAAAGTGGCATCGGTTATTTAGCAAGGGCCGTCAATGCGGGTTGTTGTACTGATGTAAAAGCCGTGATTAAAGCGGGTTATAGTGATCTTAATTATCACTACCTGTCGCAAGATAGCTATGAGGCTATGATCAACACTTGTGTCGATATTTATGCCGAACTCTTTAAAGGCCTTTTCTCTGGAGACAATCCACAACAGTTATTAGTTAACATGATGCGCTTCCAGCTTTTATGCGCACGTCGTCAGGGTGCTTATGGAGTGGAAGGTCTTAATGATCGTATTTATGCCGGACTGCGAGAGCGGGGCTTGATTAAGGAGGAGGGCGGGTGGTATCCAGGCCGCCCCATCATGATCACTCGAAATGATACCTCTCTTTCTCTGTTTAATGGTGATATAGGTGTCGCTGCTTTTGATGATACTGGTCGTCTAAAAGTTTGGTTTGAAGAGAGTGGAGAGCTGAGATCAGTATTGCCCAGTCGTTTACCTGAGCATGACACTGTATTTGCAATGACGATCCATAAAAGTCAGGGTTCTGAGTTTGAGCGAGTGATGATGGTATTACCACCAAATGACAGTCCCTTATTAAGTAGGGAGTTGTTGTACACCGGCGTTACCCGTGCCAAAAAGGTGTTGGATATTATTGCAACTGAATCTGTTTTATTACTAGCAACGGAAAGGCGAACGGAAAGAGCGGGAGGTTTAGCTCTGAGATTGTGGAAATAATCTACAGGGCATACAGGTGATAAATAAACGGCTCAGATTGATACAATCTGAGCTGCAATTTATGTAGATCTATTTAAGAAATACCAAACGTTTAACGGCCGCGATGGTGTCGTCTTTGTTGCTCTAACTCATCCATACGACTTTCTATGCGAATCGGTTTTACTTTAGCTTTACTATTTTCCCAAAGCTGCAGAATAATAATTCCAGCAGCAATAGCCAGAAGAACGGTAAATGTCATCATAACCTACTCCTAAGCCGGTATTGGACCAGCTATAACGTAATTTCAGTATAACCTAAACGAGATCACTATTATCAAAAAGAAAGATCTAAAAAACTATGATTAAGTCTCAGCTTAAATGATAGATCTCTTTTTGTAGCATCGTAAAAGCTTTTAAAACAGCTTACGGCTTCTATTACTATATTGGGGTAATATTTTATTTTTAAACGCCAGCTTGAGTCAGAAACGCTTCCAGCTCAGTAAAACCACCAATATGCTCTTGGCCGCAAAATACCTGAGGAACAGTTTCAACAGGTTTGCCTACTGTTTTTTCTAAGTCTTCTTTGCTGATATTTTCTTTATGAATATCAATGTAACGATAGTCCAGACCTTTTATTTCACATAGCTCTTTTGCTCTTACGCAGAAACCACAACCTTCACGACCAAAAATAGTAATACGTTTCATTGCTGGATCTTCCTTCTAATATTTAAGTTGAATGTATTGAAACAGCTTCTTATAGGGATGACTAATTAGATCTATTAATCTTCTCGATTGTTTTTCTAAATCAAATAATTTGGTCATTAATTTTGGGGCAAAAGCAGAACCATATTGGTGCGCTAATCTCTAACTTTTGCTGGACACTTATAAGTGTGAGTAACCTTGTGCAGTGCAATAAGGGGGTCAATCAGGGATGGTTATTGGGCTTAACCACTTTGTCCCCAGTGTCTGTGGATAACCCTGTAAACAACCCTTGGGAAAGCAACTTAAGCCCCTATAAAATGGCTCTATCTCATATCTGGCTAAAAAATAACCAGTCGTTTATCTTGTTGATTTTAAAGGTATATTCTTGTTTTTTAATGTATATAAAAGGAAATTGCTAAGTTTTGGAGCATTAATGTTTTCGTCATTAATCTTTAACTTATGTCAATGCCTTTGTGGGTTAAATATAAAAAAACCAGGCAAATAAACCTGGTTTTTTTATGACTCAAATATACAGCTTAAAACCACTCATCTTTCCGTTTTCTTCGTTTAGGGAAGTATGGGAGAATCAAACCTAGAATCACACCCCCTAAAGCTACTAGACCGCCATGTGTAAACCAACGCATTAGATTGCTTTCATCGCTAGACTCAATTTTAAAATTAAGCTCTTTGATGGTCGCATTTAATTCGGCTACTTCACTGGTTAGAAGCTGGTTCTTTTCGCGCATACCACCTGATTCACTTTGCAGTGTCTCTATTTTAGCGGCTTGCTCAGCGACAGTGATTTGGCTTTCTTCAAGACTGCTTTGTAGTTTCGGTAATCGGACCGAGATACTATCGCCTGGGTCTACAGCGGTTGGTTCAACCCAACCTATGCGCCCTTTAGGCATACGTATCTGGACATACTTGGTCTTTGGGTCTCGTTTTAGTATATCAACAGCACTTCCGCTTGGGATGCGTGTGATAATACGATATTGATTGCTCGGGCCGTTATGAACATAGATCATTGCATCATCAGCAATATGACCTTTTTCAGCATGGACGGAGGTAGAAAAGAGTAGAATTGTGGCTAAAATTAACTTTTTCATTGATACAGTTGTTTGAACACTAGAATTTGTCATATTGTACGGATTAAACTGGCTGCTTAACAGGTTGTTTTGTAAGTAAAGACGTAAAAACTTCCATAACTGACAAAACAGAGAGGTAGAAGTACGTATTACCAAGAAGCGAGACAGCCTCAGTATGCCTGTTTGGCTGTTGTTAAGATTCATATTGTTTTAATTCGTTCACTTTATTTTTTAATCGTTTAAAAATAGTAATTAACTCTTCAGGGGAACTAAATGGAAAATTTCTTTGATGCCTACGTCTTCCCATGGATCGTAGATATTCTTATTGCGCTGGCTATCTTTTTTATCGGTCGCTGGGTTGTTAAGCAGCTGATAAAACTGTTAGAACGCGTCCTGCGCAAATCTAAGCTTGACGATATGCTGATTAACTTCATCACATCTATAGCTAATGTTGTGATGCTACTTTTTGTAATTGTTGCTGCATTAAGCCATTTAGGTGTTGATACTACATCGCTTATCGCTTTAGTTGGTGCTGCAGGTTTAGCTATTGGCCTATCTCTTCAGGATTCTCTGAAGAACTTCGCTGCTGGCGTTATGTTAGTGATTTTCAAGCCTTTCCGTGAAGGTGATTTTGTTGAAGCGGCGGGTGTTTCTGCTGTTGTAGAGCATATCCAGATCTTCAACACGATTATGCGTACAGGTGATAACCGTGAAGTTATCGTTCCAAATGGTGCTATTTATAGCGGCGTAATCACTAACTTCTCTGCGCGTGATACACGTCGTATCGATATGGTATTTGGTATTGGCTATGATGATGATCTTCGTAAGGCAAAAGAAGTATTAGCTGAGATCATTGCTGCAGATGACCGTATTCTCAAAGACCCTGCACCTGTTATCGCTGTATCAGAATTGGCTGACAGCAGTGTTAACTTTGTTGTACGTCCTTGGGTCAACTCTGCTGATTATTGGGCAGTGCTTTGGGGAACAACTGAAGCGGTTAAATTACGTTTTGATGAGGAAGGTATTAGTATCCCTTTCCCTCAAATGGACGTTCATATGCATAAACAAGAAGAAGCTTAGCTTCTAAATGTTTCTCTTATGATTGAAAAGAGCCTCAAATGAGGCTCTTTTTTTACATAAATTCTAAAACAACAACGATTTTAAGTTATGGGTTCTTTTCCTCATCACCTTTTAATAACTTAAGTTCTTTGCTTAACAATAAATTTTCCTGTTTGATCTTTTGTGATTCCAATCGGTATTTCATTATCTCTTGATAACGGGCTTCGATTTTTTCTTCGAGTTGATCGATGGTTTCTTGCTGACGTGCTGTTTTGTCTTCTAGTTTATCGAGCTGTGTCTGTAGCTCTTCGATCAAGCCAAAGCTTGTCATGCTGACAGTGCTATCACTGTCGCTGTCTTTCTCTGTTGTTTGTAGCTCAGAGAATATATGGCTGTATAAGGCCTTTAAGTCAGCTTCTTCGCGCTGGTTGTAGCGGATAGTGTTCTCTATAGCATTATGTGCGCTGGCTGCACCTAGAGAGCCTGCGAGCACATGCTCCACCATACGATGGAACTCGACGAGCTCTATAATGGTGATAGTTTCTTTTTTAGAGACTTGTAAATCTTCGGCGATGGTAAGTACTTCATTGGTCGCTTTCTCTTCATCAATATAATTTGATAAGAGGCTTTTTGCTTCTTCAATTTTAAGCTGTAAAGGGATATAAGCGTCTAACCCTGTAGGGCGAGCCTTACGTTTTTTCCTAGTGGTCATCGAGCTGATAAATTCAGTTCTAAGGTTTCTTTCGTTTTTATTTGGGCTAAATATGAGAGAACCGATAATATAGCAGCTAATGTTGAACACCATCGACCAAAAAACCGCATGGGTAATCGGGTGTAAACCCTCAAGTCCAAAAAGCGCTTCAGGTCTCAGTGCTTGTATATGCCAAGGGCCATGGGTTAATAGATCTTCTGAAAACCATCCTTGCTTAATAAATGTGGGAATCAATAGGCTATAAAACCATATACAAAAGCCAGAAAGTAATCCCAATTGGGCACCGAGGCTATTCCCCTTTTTCCAGAAAATGCCACCAAATAAAGCCGGAGAAAACTGTAGAACAGCAGTAAACGAGATAAGCCCAATGGCTACTAATATATAAGCATCAGAGAACTCGTTAGCAAATAATAAGCTCCCCATTAAAATAAGGGAAACAACCAACCAGCGCAGTTGTAATAAGTAGCTTCGGATAAACTGTAGGGTAGGGATTCTTTCCAATATAGGCAGAATTAGATGATTGGACACCATAGTTGAAAGCGTCATTGTGGTAATAATAATCATCCCTGTTGCCGCTGAAAAACCGCCAATAAAGGCTAATAGTGTGAGACCACTACTACCGGATTGTTGAGGGAGAAGTAGCACAAAAAAGTCAGCTGATTCTGAGGGTATTCCCATTAGTAAGCCAGCAGCGGCGATAGGTACAACGAATAGATTGATCAAAACCATATAAAGTGGGAATACCCACATGGCTGTTTTAATATGCCGATGATTGGCGTTTTCGATAACAGATACATGGAACTGTCGAGGTAAGTTATGTATTGCTGAGAAGCTTAAGATCAGTAGAGTGATCCACATCAGCCCGCTATCTTTAGTGGCTGTAAAACTGGCAACATGCTCTAAGTCTGCTTCTTTTAGACGATTTAAAATATCGCCAAATCCATCGAATAAATAGTAGGTAGCAAAAATACCTACAGCTATAAATGCAATGAGTTTCACTAGGCATTCAGCAACGAGTGCAGCCATCATCCCTTGATGTCGCTCTGTTGGGTCAAGCCTTCGAACACCAAAAATGATGGTAAAACCTATCATAAAGAGTGTGACAATCCAGCCTGCTAAATCATGCTGCGGGCCGCTGTTAGGACTATTGGTGATCAGTTCAAATGAGCTAATGATTGCTTCAAGTTGTAGAGCTATATAAGGAACAATACCGATTAGGGCGATGAGGGTAACTGTTGCGGCGATTTTTTGAGAACGGTTATAACGGGTAGAGATAAAGTCAGCGATACTGGTGATTCTGAATGTTTCTTTTACTTGAATCATACGTTTAAGTGTAATCCACCAGAAAATAATCCCTATCAGGGCCCCACCATAGATACCTAAAAATAGTAAGCCGGAAGATGCTGCAAACCCAACACTGCCATAAAAGGTCCAAGATGTGTGGTAAACAGCTAAGGATAATGCGTAGACCCAAGGGTTACTTGATGTGGGTTTAGATTTATTTTGGATGCGTTTTTCAACTACCTGAGCAATGGAAAAAAGCAGACCTACATATAAGCTGATATAAAGAATTACGGATAGCGGTGTGAACATATTACCCAGCTCAATCTATCTCTGTGAAGTGTCGTTATATTAAACCCTATACCTTGTGGGCTAAAGAGGCAGAAATTAAAAATTATAGATCTCTTGCACTAAAGCTCCAAAAGTAAGGGTTAAGCTTTAAATAAATGGACATCTTTAGATCTGCTTTGTACTACCATCATCTGCTGTATGTTTATGTTGTTCACAACAGCTACCAGGAACTGGATCATAGCCCCCGTCATTATAGGGGTGGCAGCGGCCAATGCGTTTGATACCAAGCCATGTACCTTTAATCGGTCCATGCACTTGAATGGCTTCAATCATATAGCTTGAGCAGGTTGGATAAAAACGGCAACGGGGCCCAATCATGGGACTGATCAAGTAGCGATAAATGTTGACTAAGCCAATTAATAATTTGCTTAGGATATTTTTTAAAAAAGTGCTCATCCCATCATTCTAGTTGAATTGAGCTATTCAATATAGCGTAAAATGCAATATATAAGATTTTGTTAATGTAATGGTTGTGCTGTTTAGCTCACAACCCTAATTTAATCAACTTAGGGTTGTGAGGCTAGGTACTAGGTGTCTATTTTTCACACCTTTGGTTTATGTTAACTATAAATGCTCTTCTGCATATTCAGCTAAACGTGAGCGGAAAATACCTTCAAGATGGATGTTGGCGGCGCCTTCATAATCTTTAAAGCGTTCCACTAAATAAGTTAAACCTGAGGTTAGTGGGGTTAGATAGTTGGAATCGATCTGCGCTAAATTACCTAAGCAGATAATTTTCGAGCCTTTACCGCAACGGGTTACTATCGTTTTAAGTTGTGAAGGGGTTAAGTTCTGGGCTTCATCCAGAAGAACAATTGCGTCCTGAATACTTCGTCCACGAATGAAGTTGAGTGATTTAAATTGGATGTTTGCCTTCTCTATAGCATATTTTACACTGCTTTGAGGGCGTTCATCGTTCTCATGCATCGCTTCAAGGTTGTCTTGAATTGCACTTAACCAAGGGGTCATTTTTTCTTCTTCTGTCCCTGGGAGGAAACCTATATCTTCAGCCACAGGTGGTGTTGATCGCGTCACAATAATCTTATTATAACGGCGTTGTTCGATAACCATTTCAAGGGCACAAGCGAGGGCCATTAATGTTTTACCTGAGCCTGCAGCACCGTTAAGAATAACCAGATCTAAATCAGGATCTAAGACTGCGTTCATGGCAAAGGCTTGGAAAATATTGATGGGCTCAATTCCCCAACAGTTTTGCTGCATTAGCCTGTCTACGCCTAAATCGCGAAGTGTAACTTGGCCATCACGAACCGAGGCGACGCGTGCGGCAAACTCTTCTGTATCATCGTAAAGGTATTCGCAAGGGTAGGTGTTGGGTAACACCTCTTGGCTTATTTGATGGTACGTGTGGGTGTCTTCTTGATAGCTAGTGACATCTTCAACTTGCTCCCAGAAATTACCCTCAATGTTGTAGTGGCCTGCCGGTAAAAGATCAATATCTGAAACGAGTTGATCGGTTCTATAATCTTCAACCTTTTTTAGACCCGCGCCCAATGCCTTGAGGCGCATATTGATATCTTTTGTGACCAGAATAGTTTCACGGTGAGGGTTTGTTGCTTGTAAGTGCAACGCGCAGTTAATGATCTGGTTATCTTTGTTGGAGTTCTGCGGTAGGAAGCCTTGTCGTGCGGTAAGTTCATGATCAGGAAAAATGCTCAATTGGCCTAAATTATAATCACTGTTGGCGCTAGATAGCGGGGTAATAATATTAACGCCTTTGGTGATTTGAGCCGCATCTTTAGCGTGGGTGATGATGTCATCTATAGCACGTATTGCGGCTCTGGCTTCTTGAGAAACATTTTTCTTTCTATCCTTTATATCGTCTAACTCTTCTAAAACAGTCATCGGAATAGTGATGTCTTGTTCCTTGAATTCATAAAGGCATTTAGGGTCATGAAGTAAAACGTTGGTGTCGAGAATATAGAGTTTAGAGGCGGTCATGGCCGGTTCCTTCTATAGCCGAGGGGGTAATGTAAACCAGAGGTTGATTCACGTCAGGGCGAATGCGGCGAAGCCTAGGATTAGGTGCCACAATTCTTCTTGTTATGCTGCAAACGTTATAGTCCGTTTGATCCACTAGTGTTTCTCAGTTGTAGGCTGATTGATTGGTTACTTTCATCTTGTCGATGAGGTTTATCAGATACTTGTTATGAGTAACCAACTCCACATAGTCTAGTAATACATAGGTTACTGTAGTATGACAAGAGGCAAATTGTTACAAGGAAATAAATATGGCGATTGAATCTATAGTGATATTGACCGGTGCGGGTATTTCTGCGGAGTCCGGTATTCAGACTTTTCGTGCCTCTGATGGGTTGTGGGAAGATCATAAAGTCGATGATGTGGCGACACCTGAAGCGTTTGAACGTAATCCTCGATTAGTCCATCGTTTTTATAATGAACGCCGTAATCAGCTATTGTCACCTAAGATAAAACCTAACTTAGGTCATTATGCGTTAGCTGAGTTAGAAGAGAAATTTTTGGGCAGGATTTTAGTCGTTACGCAGAATATTGATAACTTGCATGAACGGGCAGGAAGTAAAAACCTCCTACATATGCATGGTGAGTTATTAAATTTACGCTGCAAAGAGACAGGTGTGATTTATCCAGTCGATCAAGAATCACAGCCTGAAGATTTGTGCCAGTGTTGTGGTTCATCCGGAAATTTACGGCCAGATATTGTCTGGTTTGGTGAGCTGCCTATGCATATGCCGCAGATCTACAATGCGTTGGAGGAGTGTGATCTATTTATCTCTATTGGCACTTCTGGGCATGTTTATCCTGCTGCCGGTTTTGTTGAGATTGCTAATGCTGCAGGTGCATTAACGGTTGAACTTAATCTTGAACCATCTAGAGTGGGAACGGTTTTTGATCATAAGATTTATGGCCTCGCAAGTGAAATAGTGCCTGAATTTGTTAATGAAATCCTTTGCCAGATTTAAACTAGGTTTTTGATTTATAATGGCTTTTTGTGGGTTTCTGTTTTCTGTTCTATAGTTAAACGGGTTCTTTTATTTTTGAGTTAAGAACCTTAATAAGACTTAGGTTTTAAATATTGCTATGTATTTTCATATCACTGTAACAAGCAAAATTTAAAACTAAGATAGATCCATATGTTTTTGATGTAAATCGAGTTGATATAGATATTTCTCGATTCAGGAGATGGTCATTATGATGGCAGAAAAGTACGTAACCACCAGTATTACTCCATTAGAGAGTCTGGATACGTTATCTCCCTATGAGATAGCTAAACTTCAAGATGTGAGTCAAGGCGGGCTTTATCGTTTATTTCGCCAGTGCTGTTTAGCCGTTTTAAATAGTGGTAGTGCACTTGATAGCACCAAAATGGTGTTAGATAAATTTAGTAGCTTTGATATAAAAATTAGCCAAAAACATCGCAGTGTTCAGCTTGAATTACTGAATGCCCCAGCGGCTGCGTTTGTGAATGGTGAAATCATTACAGGTATCAGAGAGCATCTGTTCGCTGTATTAAGAGACCTGCTGTACGTAGGTTCTGAAGTAGATGAATGCTGCCCAGGGATAAGCGATTCAGACACCATTACGAATAGAGTCTTTCATATTCTTCGCCATGCGGATGCTATACGCCCCCATATACAGCCTGATTTAGTTGTGTGTTGGGGAGGTCATTCAATAGAGCGCCCTGAATATGAATACACAAAAAAAGTTGGTTATGAGATGGGCTTGCGAGGGTTGAATATTTGTACAGGTTGCGGCCCTGGAGCGATGAAGGGGCCGATGAAAGGTGCGACAATCTCTCATGCTAAACAGCGTATAAAAAATGGTCGTTATGTGGGGATTTCTGAGCCGGGTATTATTGCTGCGGAAAGTCCTAACCCTATAGTTAATGAACTTATTATTATGCCTGATATTGAGAAACGATTAGAGGCATTTGTACGTTTAGGGCATGGGATTGTTGTATTTCCCGGTGGTGCAGGAACGGCAGAAGAGATTCTCTATATTTTAGGTATTTTATTACATGAAAAAAACCATAATTTGCCTTTCCCATTAGTACTAACGGGGCCGGAAGGTAGTGAAGATTATTTTGCTACAGTGGATGCTTTTATTAAAGCGACCTTAGGTGATGAGGCAAGTAAACGCTATCAAATTATTATTGATGATCCCCATGATGTTGCAGAGGTCATGAGAGAAGGCTTGGAGCAAGTGACTCGTTATAGAAAAGCAACCAGTGAGTCGTTCCACTATAACTGGCAGTTATATATTCCAGAAAGTTTTCAGCAGCCATTTGAGCCAACCCATGAAAATATGGCGGGATTAAAGCTGATGAAAGATCAGCCAGACTTTGAATTGGCAGCTAACTTACGTCGGGCCCTGTCTGGTGTTGTTGCAGGTAATGTTAAAGAGCCGGGGATTCGTGCTATTGAGGAAAATGGACCGTTTGAAATATGTGGTGAGGAAGCGATTATGGCTCCTTTGGATCAATTACTAGAATCATTTGTTGCTCAACGACGAATGAAAATCAACTATCAAGAGTATCAACCCTGTTACCGCTTACGCCCAGAACCTGAAGCCGTTGCGGTTTGAGAGTCGGGGTGGGATATATATTTTAGATATAAAAAAGCCGGATATTTATCCGGCTTTTAGTATGTACAAATAACTAGTTAATTCGTTGATCATTAAGCTCTTTCAAATAAAGCAGCAATCCCTTGGCCGCCACCAATACACATAGTGGCTACAGCATAACGGCCACCTGAACGCTGCAGCTCATAGAGTGCTTTTACGGTAATAATTGCACCTGTGGCGCCTATAGGGTGGCCCAAAGAGATACCGGATCCATTGATATTGACTTTATCTGTTGGTAAATCTAAATCTCGACATACGGCGAGTGCTTGCGCGGCGAAGGCTTCGTTGACTTCCCAAACATCAATATCCGAAACATCTAGATTAGCATCTGCGAGTAGCTTTCTAACCGCAGGGATTGGGCCTATGCCCATATATTTAGGTTCGACACCAGCAAAAGCATAGCCGACCAGTTTAGCCATAGGCTTTAACCCTTTTGCTTTAGCAACGTCAGCCGCCATAAGCGTAACGGCGGCGGCAGCATCATTCAGGCCAGAGGCATTGCCTGCCGTGACTGACCCCTCTTTTTTGAAGGCAGGACGAAGCTTCTGCATATCAGCTAAAGTGCAGCCATGGCGTGTGTGCTCATCAGTATCGAAAGGCACCATTTCGCGCTTAACTTTGATATTGATCGGTAGGATTTGCTCTTTAAAGGTGCCTGCTTTTATCGCAGCTTCAGCTCTATTGTGACTAAGTACCGCTAAATCATCTTGATCTTCACGGCTGATTCCCCATTTTTCAGCAACATTTTCAGCTGTAATTCCCATGTGATTATCGTCAAATGGGCAGGTAAGTGCACCAACCATAGCATCAAGTATTTGCCCATCACCCATACGAAGACCAAAGCGTGCAGAGGGCATCCAATATTGAGCTCTACTCATTGATTCTGAACCGCCAGCTACCGCAGCATCACAAACGCCTAATTCTATCTGTTGAGCTGCCGTAATAATTGCTTGTAAGCCACTGCCACATAAACGGTTTAACGTGAGTGAAGGGGTTTCGTGTGGAAGCCCTCCATTCACAGCCGCTACGCGGCCTAAATACATGTCTCTACGTTCAGTATGCACCACATTACCAAACACGCTGTGGCCAATATCTTCGGGCGCTATGCCGGCACGCTTGACGGCTTCTGCAACACATTCTGCGGCCATTTGGCAGGGTGGGATATCTTTTAAGCTTCCGCCGTAACTACCAATAGCTGTACGCACACCACTCAGTACCACGATCTCTCTTTGGGTCATTTTTATATGCCTTATTTATTTTAGTTGAGGAGAGAAAGTCGCTTGCTTCATTATTAGATTACCGCTACCAAGAAACTTTCTATCTTCACCATAGCACCGCAATCTGGTGGGTAGATATACAAAAGCAAGCCTTGGCATAAGACATTGGTTTTACATTTGAGTCTTTTTTAGACTGATGTCTAAGACCTAAGCGCGATTTTTTGTTTTTAGTGAAATGCTTTTGGAGGAGTGCTCGAATGATATTTTTTTGTTGCTAAGGTTCCGTTAGGAAATAGGTGTAGAAAAAAGACCGATAACTCTTTTGACTTTTAGCCTATGGATAAATAGTGAAGAGGGTAAAAGTTAAATGGGTCTTGCCCTTTAAGTGGGAATATTGGTTTACTGTCCATCGATTGTAACGGCGTTGTTTTTTTATTTAGATCAAATTTACAAGGCCCACTATATTTATAAAAGAATACCTGGAAAGGAGCGAGAAATGCGTTGTCATGAAGTTGATTATGAAATTATAGGTGAAGCGCTTCAGGTTGTTGAAGTGGAGCTAGATCCCGGTGAAAAGGTGATTGCCGAGGCGGGTATGATGAATTATATGGAGGAGGACATCACGTTCGAAACGAAGATGGGTGATGGCTCTGAACCGGATCAAGGGTTGATGGGGAAATTATTCTCAGCGGGTAAACGTATGGTTATGGGTGAGTCTGTATTTATGACTCATTTCGGTAATGAAGGCTTGGGTAAACGTCGAGTGGCTTTTGCAGCACCTTATCCAGGTAGTATTGTTGCGCTTAATTTAGCGGATTACGGTGATCAAATCACCTGCCAGAAAGATGCATTTCTCTGTGCGGCCTTAGGAACTAAGGTTGAAATTGCTTTCTCGAAAAAAATTGGTGCGGGCTTTTTTGGTGGTGAAGGGTTTGTTTTACAAAAGCTCGAAGGGGATGGCATGGCGTTTGTCCAAGCCGGGGGCACTGTCGTTAGAAAGGAACTGAATAACGGGGTGTTGCGTGTTGATACGGGGTGTTTAGTTGGTTTTACCGATGGAATTGAATATGACATCGAGATGGTGAAAGGGCTTAAATCTATGATCTTTGGTGGTGAGGGTCTGTGGTTGGCTACACTCAGAGGTACTGGGTCTGTTTGGGTGCAAAGTTTACCCTTCTCACGGTTGGCTGATCGCTTGATTGCATCTGCACCATCATCGGGTGGTTCTGATAAAGGAGAGGGGTCCGTTTTAGGTGGTTTAGGTCGAATGCTGGATGGTAAATAAGCGCTTTCCATTCCTTGGAGTTGGCTTGTTTAGTGATTATTGAAATAGGGGAAGCGGATTAATCCCCTATAATACTATGACAATAGTATGAAAATCGGTATATTTGTTTGCTTTGATTATTGTCGATTAGTTCTTTGTAAAAAAGACGAATAGTTACAGGTATTAACTTGAGAAATAAGCTGGTTATAACGCTGACAACCGTTTATGGGTCACGCCAATATACGATTAGCCAAGTGGCCAAATACCTATTGTTCATTTTTATTATATTGTCTGCGGCCAGCTTTTTCGTTTCTAATGCTTTGCTTGTTGTTAAAACTGATAACTTAGCCGATCTTGAAGAGGATCATCAAGAGCTAAGTGAAAGTTATGAAATTATGGTGGGCTCCCAACAGTTATATATTGATGAACTAAAGAATTTAAGTTTATCGTTAAGCTCTCTTAAGCATGAGAGAGATAAGCTAGAAGAAGAAAACATTCGTATAGGTGAATTAAACTCTACTTTAGATAGTTCGCTTTATGGGCTGGAGGATCTACTAGGGGTGGAGCATCAAACGACTATTGACCCGTTGAGAGCTGAGCAATTAACGATAGAGGCTAATAAACGGTTATTCTTTTTGCATAGTATTCCTAACGGTGTGCCTATACAGGCCATTCGTATATCGGATAAGTTTGGGCCGCGTATGCATCCGGTTAGAAATAAACGGGTTGTTCACCAAGGGATCGATTTTAAAGCGAATCGGGGCACGCCAATTTATGCAACCGCTGACGGAGTTGTAGAATATGCTGGTTATAATAAACGTAGCGGTTTTGGTAAACTGATAATATTGCAACACAATTTTGGTTTTAAAACGTACTTTGCGCATCTGGATGCAATTAAAGTAAAAAGTGGAGAGTTTGTCAGTAAGGGACAACTGATAGGGAATAGTGGCAATACAGGTATGACAACTGGGCCTCATTTACATTATGAGATAAGGCACTTGTTTACAGCTATAGACCCTGAACCCTTTCTCTCTTGGAATATAACAAATTTTGACTCTTTGTTTACAAAGGTTAAGGGCGTTAAATGGGCATCCTTAAAAGAAATGTATCCGCTAAATCAACACAGTCAGCTATTACAATAATTGCTGAAGGGAATAAGTTTTGCGGCGATATGAGCATTATTGGAAAAATGCATATTGATGGCATTTTTGAAGGTAATGTTAGCTCGTTAGATAATATTTCAATTGGTAAAACAGGTCATGTGCGCGGTTTAATTAAGGCACGTGCAGTTGATGTTTGTGGATTACTTGAAGGTGAAGTCATCTGTGATGACCTTCATATAGATTCAAGTGGTCAGGTGCGTGCGACGGTTGAAAGTAAGCAGATGTCGATTCATCCGCAGGGATGTTTTTTAGGAGAACGCCGCCTTAAAGAAGTAACTGCGTTAACTGATGACAGTAAAAAAATAGAAACGGGTATGGATGCGATTGATTCCTTGCCTGATAAAGTGGTTTTAGATAACAAACCGGATTCCTGAGTTGTTCTTTAATATAGGTTTGCTGGAATAGCTTTATATGTGTGAATTATTAGGTATGAGCGCCAATGTTCCTACAGATATCTGCTTTTCGTTTGCTGGATTGATGCAGCGGGGAGGAGGTACTGGGCCGCATAAAGATGGGTGGGGTATCGCTTTTTATGAAGGTAAAGGCGTACGTTGCTTTCATGATCCTAATCCCAGCGTGGATTCAAAAATAGCTAACTTAATTAAAGAGCACCCTATAAAAAGCCATGTGGTGATTAGTCATATTCGTCAAGCGAATGTGGGGAATATTTGTTTAGAGAATACCCACCCCTTTCAACGCGAACTTTGGGGGTTTACTTGGACGTTTGCTCATAATGGTCAGCTTGATAAATCGCTTTTTTCGCTTCCTTTATCTTACTACCATCCTGTAGGGACGACGGATAGCGAATACGCTTTTTGCTGGCTTCTTGGTGAACTAAGAAAGCGCTTTCCCAAACAGCCTTATGATTTTAATGAGGTTTCTGCGTTTATTCATACTTGTTGCGAGAGATTGCGTGAGTTGGGGGTTTTTAATATGTTATTAACCGAGTCAACACACCTGTTTGCATTCTGCGGTAGCAAACTGTCTTGGATTACGCGTAAGGCGCCTTTTGGTGAAGCCAGCTTAACTGATTGTGATGTGACAGTAGATTTTGTGCAAGAAACAAAACCTGGCGATATTGTTACTGTGATAGCAACAGTTCCATTAACGGCGAATGAAGAGTGGGTCGCTCTGGAGCCTGGCGAATTAGTGACTTTTGTTAAGGGATTAGTACAGTAGTAATCACTTCACTTTTCGAGGAGGTTTTAGGTGGTCGAAAAGCAAGATTCTCTGCTGAGTATTGAGCAAGAAATTGAGCAGGAGATTAGGAGCTATCCTAATCTGACAGTGCTTTGGGATCGAGCTTGTAAAGACTTTGCCTATAAATCTGCTTTTTCAAATATGGGGTCAACGCTGACCTATGCCGAGCTTGATGAGGCCGCACAACATCTAGCCTCCTACTTACAAAATCACACTGAGCTAAAACCAGGCGATCGTATCGCGATCCAACTACCCAATATTTTACAATATCCAGTCTGTATTTTAGCGGCTTTACGCGCCGGCTTGGTGATTGTTAATACGAACCCCTTATACACTGCGTCAGAAACCATTAAGCAATTTAACCATGCAGGTGTTAAGGCGGTTGTTATTCTCGCCAATAACGCCCATATGATTGAAGAGGTTGTCCCAAATACATTAGTTAAAACGGTGCTGGTAACTGAGTTGGCAGACTTGCATCCATTTAGTCGACGAGTACTACTTAACTTTATTGCAAAATATGTTCGTAAAATCGTTCCTAAATACAAAGTACCTAAAGCTATATTGTTTAGGGATGCTTTGGCTAAAGGAGCACGGAGTACTTTGGAGGCAGTTGAGCAAAAGCCAGATGACCTTGCTGCTATACAATATACAGTGGGAACAACCGGAGAGCCTAAAGGTGTCGCCTTAAGTCATCGTAACTTGATTGCGAATGTACTTCAGCTTAAAAGCCGTCTTCCGGAAAGTTTAAGGATAGGCGAAGAGGTAGCCATTGCACCGTTGCCGGTGTATCACATCTATGGTTTTACGTTGAACTGTCTTGTTATGCCTTTTATGGGTGCTCAAGTCGTTCTAATTACGAACCCTAGAGATACCAGTGGTTTTGTGAATGAGCTTGGGCGCTGGGATTTCACCATTTTTTCTGGCCTTAATACCTTATTTATATCTCTGTGCAGACACCCTATGTTTGGACAGTTAGATATGACTCGGTTGAAGTTGACCTTATCTGGAGGTATGGCACTTACTCGTTCTGTGAGCGATGAGTGGGAATCCTTAACGGGCTGTCCAATCTATCAAGGTTATGGCTTAACTGAAGCCTCTCCCGTAATCGCCGTTAGTTATGTACAAGGTGCTCAGTTTGGTTCTGTTGGTCAACCACTACCGCTGACTGAGGTGAGAATTGTTGGTGAGCAGGGGGAGGAGTTGTGTGCAGGAGAGATCGGTGAGCTTTATGTTCGAGGCCCTCAGGTTATGTCAGGTTATTGGCGAGATGGTTCGAATATCCCTGATGAGGCTGGCTGGTTAGCTACGGGGGATATGGCGCGTATTATGGAAGATAAGTCGCTCCAGATAGTCGATCGTAAAAAAGATATTATTCACATTTCCGGCTTTCCTGTTTACCCAAATGAATTGGAAAATATTATCTCTAGTCACGTAGATGTAGTGGAATGTGCGGTTATAGGCCTCCCTGATGAGCAATTTGGGGAAGTGATAAAGCTATTTATCGTGACTCAAAATAGACGCCTCACTGTTAAACAAGTACGTGATTATTGTCGAGAAAGGTTAACTTCTTATAAAGTTCCACGTTTGGTGGAGTTTAGAACCCATCTGCCTAAGTCAAATGTTGGCAAAGTTATACGACGGGCGTTACTAGATGAGGAGTTGGCAGGGATGCAAAAACTCCGCAAATATTTGTAGTTACACTGTGGCAGTACAGTTTCCATCTTCTTTTTCTTTAAAAAAAATCACATTGTAGCGAACACGTAAATCTCAAGTGTTGTGAGTAAACTGAATTTAATCAGCTTGGGTTATGCTAAAATCGTTATCAATAAATTGTTTACATGTTAATTATTTTCTTATGTTTAAGCATGGGCTTGAGAGTATTGGTTGAATGAAAATATCGCAGACCAGAGCAGAGATAGGTTTTACTGAATTTGTTGCATTAATGGCGTTTGTAACCTGCTTTGTGGCTATGTCCATTGATTTGATGCTGCCTGCTTTATTTCAAATAGGTCAGGATCTAGGTGTTCAGAGAGATAATGATACACAATTGATAGTCAGCACGATTTTTATTGGGGTGGCGATAGGGCACCTTATCTACGGCCCGTTAGCTGATGTGATTGGACGAAAACCATCAATTTATCTGGGTTTTGCAATTTTTATTTTAGGCACGCTTATCTCTCTTTTTGCTGTCAATATGAGCATGATGTTGGTAGGCCGATTGTTACAAGGCTTAGGCGCTGCGGGCCCTCGCATTGTAACTATTGCTATTGTTCGAGATAAAAGTCATGGCTCTGAGATGGCCCGTGTGATGTCATTGATTATGACTGTTTTTATTCTTGTACCGGTTATCGCTCCGATTATAGGGCAAGGTATATTATTGGTATCTAATTGGCGAATGATGTTTGCTTTTCTTTTTTTTGCAGCTGTTTTTATTTTAATTTGGTTTGCGCTCCGTTTACCTGAAAGCTTGCCTTTAGATCAACGAAGTCAATTTTCGGTTAAAAGTATAGTGAGTGGTTGTTGTGAAGTAGTCACTAATCGGGTGGCGATGGCGTATGTTATAGCTTCTGGACTTGGTTTTGGTGCGTTCCTTGGCTTTTTAAGTTCTATTCAGCAGATTTTGCAGGATTTATATCATTTAGGGGCTAAATTCCCTCTTTATTTTGCTGTTTTGGCCACAGGAATTGGTGTGGCTAGTTTTATTAATTCTAAATTAGTTATGCGCTTTGGATTGAGGCAGCTAGTTATGGGAACTCAAGTTGCCACATTGATTATTTCAATTGCTGTGCTTATAAGTACATATTGGTTAAGCCCTGTACCACCCTTATGGTTCGTAATGGGGTATTTTCTGGTGGTCTTAATGGGAATCGGTTTGTTGTTTGGTAATCTTAATGCTTTATCTATGGAGCCTTTTGGACATATTGCGGGTTTAGCTTCGGGCGTGATTGGCGGGGTTTCTACATTAATAGCCGTTGTTGCTGGTGTGGTTGTTGGTCAAGCTTTTAATGGAACCTTGGTGCCAATTATCGTTGGTTTTATCTTACTGCCTGGATTGTCGTTGTTATTTACTTATTGGGCCAGTAGGCGAGCCATTTAAGAGTATTGAAGAGATGTGCTGGGGCTAATGATTTAAGGATTGTACTTCTTGCACGGTTAGCTCTCGACTCTCTCCAGGCTTTAAGCTCTCGTCGAGTGCTAGTGCACCTATTGATACTCTATGTAATTTCAATACAGGATTTCTAAATCGCCCAAACATCCGCTTGATTTGATGATAGCGGCCTTCCTTTAAAGTGACTTCAGCGACATGCTCAGAGATGATTTCAAGCTGGGCAGGTAAGGTTGTTATATTCTCGTAAGGAAAAAACATACCTTTAGCAAAAACCTCGGCGTACTCTTTAGTTAAAGGTTTTTCTAATGTCACTTTATAGACTTTGTTAACTTTTTTATTAGGTGATGTTAGATTGCGTGACCATTCGCCATGATTGGTTAGTAGTAGTAAGCCCGACGAATTTAGATCTAGTCTGCCTGCAATATGGACATTGGGGTACAGGGGTTGCAATAGGTCTAGAACTGTTTTGTGTTGATCATCTTTGGTAGCGCTGATAACTCCTACAGGCTTGTTCATCATTATGTAAATTGGTTTATTGTTCTGAAGGCTCTTTCCATCACACTCAATTTGCGTGAATTGATCGATAACTTGATTGGCTGTTGTGGCTGTTGTGGCTGGTTGGCCATTTATAAATACTCTCTTTTGCGCAAGCAGCTGCTTAACATCACGGCGGTTAATGCCTGTTTTGATTGAGATAAATCGATCTAATCGCGCCTTTTTTGATTCCATTTGTAATTTTTTTTGATCAATAGTTAATAGGGGGGCGTGCATTTTCAAAAGAGTTGCATTGGTGCTTTTATAGCTAGAAGCTAAGCGCTATGGCTCGATTTTAGAAAGTTCTTTGATGATATCCATTAATTGTTCAAGCTTCTTTTCACCTAGGCGGTTAGTAAAAGCTTTATACCTAGCTTCAATCTCAGGGCTTAAATGTTGAATTAATTCATTGGCTTTACTTGTTAAACTAATAAGCGTTATACGCTGGTCTTCGGTTGACTTTCTTCGGGTTATATAACCTTGTTGCTGGAGGCGTGTGAGAATACCTGTAAGGCTGGGACTTAAAAGGCAGCAGCTTGTTGCTAGTTCTTTTGATTCCATCTCTTTGTATTCATGAAGTGCGCGTAATACGCGCCATTGCTGTTCTGTCAAGGAGTACTCATTTAGCAATGGGCGGAAAAAAAGCATACTGGCTTCACGCGCTTTAAGGAGTTGAAGTGGTAATGAGTCTTCAAATTTACGCATGAATTATTCTCTTTAATCATAATTGGATTGTATTTTTGCGGCTTAATAGAAAATGTTCAAGAAAATTAGCCATAATACTTAGTTTATTGGGAGGATTTTCTTTGGCGTTTACTTAGCACTTTTGAGTATTTAAAGATAGAAATAGGCCGTAAACCAAGATGTGATTGCTTGTATTAGGTGGTTATAGCGGTTATGCCGTGCTGTATCAGTTGGTGCTGTTACCCTCATAAGGTAGAATACCTTACTTTAATTTATGCTTTGGATGTACGTGTTTTGACCCTCTCTATTGAGCTGTTATCTGCTCGCTTACCTGATTGCCGTATTGCTGATCGTTACCGTTTAAAGCGACGATTAGATCGAACTCGACGCGAGGGGGCGAATCAGGAAGCCTTACTTGCTTTGTCTGATGCAATAGATGTGTCTTGTCGACAGGTTGAATTGAAAAAAGGCTTAAACCAAGATATTCAATACTCTGATCTGCCTATTAGTGCCCGTAGAGAAGAGATAGCTGAAGCGATTTTAAATAACCAAGTGATTGTTCTTGCTGGTGAAACCGGTTCTGGAAAAACCACTCAACTCCCTAAAATATGTCTTGAATTAGGTTTAGGTTGTAAAGGGCTGATTGGTCATACGCAGCCGCGTCGGCTTGCTGCTAGAACGGTTGCGACTCGAATAGCTGAAGAGCTGAATACGACGCTGGGTGAGAGAGTTGGCTATCAGGTTCGTTTTCATGAGCAGGTGAACGACTCGACTCAAGTGAAGCTGATGACGGACGGTATATTGCTTGCGGAAACTAAGCATGACCGTTTTCTTGAGAAATATGAAGTACTGATAATTGATGAAGCTCATGAGCGAAGCCTAAATATTGATTTCCTTTTAGGGTATATCAAACGTATATTGCCTAGACGTCCTGATCTTAAGTTGATTATTACCTCCGCAACAATTGACCTTGAACGGTTCTCAAAACACTTTAATAATGCACCTATTATTGAAGTTTCAGGTCGAACTTATCCCGTTGAGATGCTTTATCGCCCTTTGCATGATTATTCTGCAGATGATGAAAAGACAGTGGATATGCAGCAGGGGATTTTGGCAGCTGTTGAAGAACTCTTACATATGGAGAGAAAACAGGGGAAGGGGCCACAAGGCGATATTTTGATCTTCCTGCCTGGCGAAAGAGATATAAGAGAAACCGCTGATCTTTTGCGTAAGGCTGAGCTTAAACATGTGGATATATTGCCGCTCTACGCTCGTCTGTCACTTGCGGAACAAAATAGGGTGTTCCAGCAAGGGAAGGGGGCGAGGGGAACCTGTGTGGTTTTATCAACTAATGTAGCGGAAACATCCCTAACAGTGCCAGGCATAAAATATGTTATTGATACCGGACTGGCGCGTATTAGTCGTTATAGCTATCGCTCAAAAGTGCAACGCCTCCCTATTGAAGCCGTTTCTCAAGCCAGTGCAAACCAAAGAGCGGGTCGTTGTGGTCGAGTATCTGATGGTATCTGTATTCGTCTTTATTCGGAAGAAGACTTTGTTAGTCGCCCTGAATTTACCGATGCAGAGATTCGACGCACAAACTTAGCGGCCGTGATTCTACAAATGTTGTCGCTTAAGTTAGGTGATATTGCTGAGTTCCCATTTGTTGATCCGCCTGATAATCGTTTTATTAATGATGGTTTTAAGTTGTTGCAGGAGCTGGGAGCCGTGAACTCAAAACGTCAGATAACAACCATTGGTTGGCAGTTGGCTAAACTCCCTATTGATCCACGTTTGGGGCGGATGGTGATCGAATCGGCGCGTAATAACTGTCTCCGTGAGATGTTAGTGATAGTAAGTGCATTGGGGATACAGGATCCAAGGGAAAGGCCGCAAGATAAACGTCAAGCTAGCGATGAAAAGCACAAGCTATATGCCCATGATGAATCTGACTTTATGACGTTTGTTAACCTTTGGGAGTTATATGAGACGCAACGGCAAGAGTTAACCCAAAATCAGTTACGAAAATACTGTAACAAGAACTTTCTTTCCTACATGCGTATGCGTGAATGGCGTGATACTCACCGTCAGTTACATATTATTTGTAAAGAATTACAGGCAAAAGAACAACGTTTTGTTGAGCGTGTGAAAGCTGCATCTTACGAATCTATACACCGCTCGTTATTGGCGGGCCTATTAAGTCATATGGGCTTTAAACAAGAAAATAAAGAATATTTAGGTGCGCGCAATCGACGATTTTTTCTTTTTCCTGGTTCTGTTGTTTATAAAAAAGCCCCTAAATGGGTTATGGCTGCAGAGATGGTTGAAACAAGCCAGCTTTATGCCCGCTGTATCGCTAAAGTCGATCCTGTGTGGGCTGAGAAATTAGCCCCTAGTCTGATTAAGAAAAATTACAGTGAGCCTCATTGGGAGAAAAAAAGAGCTGAGGTGGTCGCTACGGAGCAGGTGACGCTTTATGGCATGATCATTGTGCCTAAAAGAAAAGTGAGCTACGGGAAAATTGATGCTGAAATTTCTCATGAGATCTTTATCCGTCAAGCGTTGGTTGAAGGTGAGTTAAGTAGTTCAGCTCGGTTTGTGCAAAAGAATCGAGCCTTACTTAAGGGGATTGAGAAATTAGAAGCTAAGTCTCGTAGGAAGGATCTGCTCGTCGATGAGGAACAACTTTACGAATTCTATCGTTTGCGTCTTAAAAGCTTATCAGGTGACCATATAGTTAATGGCGCGGGTTTCGAAAAGTGGCGTAAGCGTGTTGAACAAGATAATCCTGAGTGTTTAGTCATGCAGGAGGAGGATATCCTTCAACGTTCTGCTGATCATGTTTCTGAAAGTATTTATCCCGATCATTTAAATCTAGAGGGTGCGCGGCTGAAGCTCTTTTATCATTTTTCACCGGGAGCCAATGATGATGGTGTGACTTTGCAAGTCCCTCTGCCTTTATTAACCTCTCTCCCTTTGAAAACAATTGAATGGCTGGTTCCAGGGATGCTGGTGGAAAAATGTACCGCAATTCTTAGAGGCTTGCCTAAGCAGCAGCGAAAGCATTTTGTTCCGGTTCCAAACTATGTTGATGCTTTTATGCAAGCAGTGGAGTTTGGTGTAGGAGATCTTTATGAGATTTTTGCTCATCATCTACTTAGGATGACGGGTGTTCGAATACAGCCGCGAGAGCTACGTGAGACTGTATTAGAAGATCACCTGCATATGAATTTACGTTTAGTTGACGAAAATGGGCATCTGCTAGATGAGTCCAGAGACTGGGAGCAATTAAATAGTAAGTATGCCTCGCAAATCAGTCAGCGATTAACTGAACGTACAGATAGAAGTGAGGAGAGCAGCTGGGGCCGAGAGGGATTAACAGATTGGGACTTTGGAGTACTTGAACCTAGTTGTAAAGTGAATAAGTATGCGGGCGTCGAAATTGAAGCTTACCCAGCGCTTGTTGATAAGGGAGAGAGTGTTACCTTATGTTTAAAGCCTCACCAAGCTGAAGCGAACAATCTAAGTGTTGATGGCATAGTGCGGCTGGCTGTGCTCAATATGCGAGAGCAAGTCCGTTTTGCTCGTAAAGCGTTAAGTAATGAAAAACTCACTAAAGTTATCCTACGCAGTTCAGGGCTTTTAAATAAGCAAACGTTTGCGGAAGATATTATTTGGCACTCAGTTAGACAGTTGCTTAAATTGGATGATGATTTAATTCGCAATTCGGAACAATTTGAGGAGCGGCTAAGTAGATGTAAAGCTGAGCTTGTGCCAGCTTGCGAGAGTTTACTAATCGTTATTAGCCAATTATTTGATAGTTACCACCAAATCCAAAAGCAGTTGAAAGGTAAAGTACAATTAAATGAAGTGCCTGTGCTGAATGATATTAAAAAACAACTGGCTGAACTGTTAGGGACTCAGTTTATAAAAACGCAGCCCCATGAAGTCTTGATGCATTATCCCAGATATTTGAAAGCAATAGAAATACGTCTAGAGAAATTTAGACGTAATTTAAGGCAAGAGAGTTTACTAAGTGATCAGCTAGAAAAGTTTTATGGCCAATATAAGACACGCTTTCAGCGAAATGTAGAGCAAGGCATCTATGATCCTAATTTAGAAGAGTATCGTTGGTTGATTGAAGAGTACCGAGTTTCACTCTTTGCTCAGCAGTTGGGTACACAAAAGACTGTTTCTGAAAAGCGTCTAAAACAGCAGTGGGGTAAAGTTATCCCTTGATATAGGTCAAGGGATCAAGGAAGTAGTACTTTTGTCGGGTCTGTATTTAGATGTATTATGTAGTCAAAGGTTGCACATGCTCGATGGGTATGATGTAATGCGCGAAATTTATTTATAATCATCCGCTTAACCTGTTGTTATAAGAGAGTTTATTAGCTCTATTACCACAGGCAGAGACGGTGAATAAAGCGAGAATTAAAGTTATTAGTAGTCTCGCCGACTAAAAAATTATAAGAAAAGCTTATTCATTAGTTTGAAAAGTTTTTCTTTTGTAGTATTTTCATAGAGTAAGTGCGCCTAGAGCGCGCTGCGATAAGAAAAAATTAAAAGTTCACTACTAGTATGTTGAATATATTGAAGGGGAAATGTTGATGAAAAAGTCACTGATTGCACTAGCTGTAGCTGGCGCTATGACTGCACCAATGATCGCACAGGCTGATGCTACGCTATACGGTTCTTTCCGTATGGGTGTTGCTCAAGACTCCAATACAGGTGTTGCCGGTTCTAAAACTGATGGCGATCTTGACGTAATTGATACTTCAAGCCGCATGGGTATTAAGGGCGATGTAGATCTAGGTCTTAACGGTACTAAAGGGTTCTTCCAGTGGGAAGCGCAGGTTTATGGTACTGATGATGTAGACCAGGGCCAATCTCTTGGTAACCGTTTAATGTTGATTGGTGCTAAAGGCGATTGGGGTACAGCTCAGATCGGTAAAATGTACCACCCTCACTACTTGCTAATTGAAGCACCTACAAACGTATTCCACCCTGGTTCTACGAACTATGGTGAGCGTTTCAATCTAGGTAATGAATTCCATAAACGTCAGCAAAATACTGTTGCTTATATCTCTCCAAACATGAACGGCCTAACCTTTATTGGTGCTCTTGTGTTATTGGGTGATAGCGATGACAATGATGGCGCTACAGATGACACTGTAGATGGTTACAACTTAGCAGCAACTTACGCTGGTGTTGATAACCTAACCGTATCGGCATCATACGGTAGTGTTGAATCTGATCGTTACACTGTTACTAAAGTAGCTGGCGTTTCTTTAAGTGACCTTTCTCTTCCTGACATTAATGCTACAGATTTTGAAAAAGACGTTTGGGGCCTATCTGCTAAATACACGATGGATGCTCTTGAGCTGATGGCTAAGTATGAAGAGTCTGAAACAGACTTTAATGGCGCTAATCAGATTGATGAAAACGTTTGGGAACTAGCTGCACGTTACACTATGGGTGCTACTGCTGTATACGGTCGTTACGCTGATTATGAAGAAGACAACACTTCTTCTGATCTTGAGCAGTGGGGCCTAGGTGTTTCTCAGAAAATGGGTAACGGTATTGTCTACCTTGAACACGTAAATAACGACAGCGATGATTACCATGGTGATCGTACTGTTGCTGGTTACCGTCTAGACTTCTAAGTCGACATTTCCTTACGGAAATTTAGAAAAGGCTTCCTTCGGGAAGCCTTTTTTCGTTATAAATAATCACTACTTTTGTGCTGTTTATTGAAAATAAGCGCTTTTCCTGTTTTTCATATCTACTTAACTCAGCTAAAATAGGGATTCAATATGGTGAGCAAATTTAAGGGAAACTGGATGAAAGCCAAATTACGTAGTTTGTTGGTTGCTGGTGCTGTATCAATAATGTTAAGTCAGCCTTCTGTTGCTGCAGACGTTGAGGTTGATCCATGGGAAGGTTTTAACCGGACTATGTTTAGCTTTAATGACGGCTTGGATACTTATGCACTAAAGCCAGTTTCTCAAGGTTACAAAGCAATTATGCCTGATATTGCTGAAACGGGTGTTAGTAACTTTTTCGGAAACTTAGCGGATGTTGGAACGTTGTTGAATAACTTGCTGCAAGGTAAGTTCAGCAATGCGACACAAGATTTTGCTCGTATCGCATTTAATTCTACTTTTGGTTTGGCGGGTCTAATTGATGTTGCTACCCCAATGGGTATTGAAAAGCATGATGAAGACTTTGGACAGACCTTCGGCTACTGGGGCGTAGAAAGCGGCCCTTATTTGGTATTGCCTTTCTTTGGCCCAACAACTGTGCGTGATGGTATTGGCAGGGTGCCTGATTATCTTGTTGATCCTGTTCGTCAGTTAGATGATAACGGTGCTCGTAATGCTTTATATGTTACACGGATTATTGATGATCGTGCG
Source organism: Neptuniibacter marinus (assembly GCF_965223595.1). Taxonomy (NCBI): domain Bacteria; kingdom Pseudomonadati; phylum Pseudomonadota; class Gammaproteobacteria; order Oceanospirillales; family Oceanospirillaceae; genus Neptuniibacter; species Neptuniibacter marinus. The sequence goes on from NZ_OZ245004.1 coordinate 1,523,290, forward strand.
CAGTTACTTGAAGCCGAAAAACTGATCTCTGGTGATAAATATACCTTTGTTCGTGATGCCTATCTTCAGAAGCGAGCCTTCTCCATCGTAGATGGCGATGGCGAAAATTATGATGAAAGTAATTTCTAGTGTTAATCATAACCTCAGCTTTACATTTTAGGCTGGGGTTTTTGAATTTTTACGCAATGTTACTTATAAATTTTCATTGTATGTTAAGGCAGCAGTATCTACTCTGTTGTCTCATAGATCTTCGCCTATTTAATAAGGCTAGGTTATGAGAGACACTTACCAAACTATCTTACTAGTTGATCATGTTGCGGAAGCCATTGACTCGATCATTGATGCCTGTAGTCATATAGCACTTCGTCCGGTAAAAGTTTCAACTGCTTATAATTGTGATTATGCTAAAGAGTTACTCAATGAGCATGACTTCTCGTTAGTAATTGCGGGTTTAAGTGAAACCTTCACTGTTGATGATATTGCCTCCCTAGCTGAATTCCATGCCCCTAAACCTATACTTGTATTGATGCCGGAAGCTAAGTGTGACCAGGTTTTATTGGCACTACGAAAAGGGGCTAATGATGTTTTTATTCAAAGCGAGATAGCTGAAAAGAGTGCGGATTTTTCTGATTCTATTGCTAAGCTTTTACTTCTTGCTGACTTAATTGAGAAGAAGCTTCATTATCGAAACGAGTTAGAAAAGAGCCTCAGTGAACTTCAAATTGATCAGCAAGCAGCGTTGCAAATACAACAGAATATGCTGCCAGATAAGGAGCTGAATGTTGGAGGGTTGTTGGCTCGTTACTTATTAATTCCTTCGCTGTATTTAAGTGGCGATTTTGTTGATGTGGTCCCCATTGACGCTGATAAAACGATGTTTTATCTAGCTGATGTATCAGGGCATGGTGCTTCATCAGCCTTAGTTACTGTGCTGTTAAAAAATATGACTAACCGATTGGTTAGAAATTATAACCGTTCTTCAAGCTTTGATATTCTATCGCCGGTGAATACCTTATATCGTATTAATTCAGAGTTACTAGAGACCGAGTTAGGAAAACATTTGAGTATTTTTGTGGGGCTTTTTGATAACAAAGACTCCAGTTTGACCTATGCTATAGGTGGGCATCATCCTATGCCTATTTTGACTGATGCAGTCGGTACACGCTTCCTAGAAGGGCGGGGAATGCCGGTAGGGCTTTTCCCTGAACCTTTATTTGATGAACGAAAATTACAGTTGTTAGATGAGTTCGAAATTACATTGTTCTCGGATGGTATTTTAGAGATGTTACCTGAAGGGAATATGAGTGCTAAAGAGCAGAGACTTATTGATGCTGTAATTGCGGTGAATGGCGCTGGTCCAGATGTAATTAAGGAAGCATTGCTTCCCGATATTATAAATGACGCACCTGATGATATTGCAATAATGACAGTTTGCAGGCAGTAAATAATGCAAGAAGGTTCAATTTATTCGGCGTTGGTTGATGGCAGCTTTGTTTTGAAGTTTGTAGGTGATGTGCGCTTAACGCTCTGTACTTCGTTGGATTGTCATATAAATGACGCTCTAGCTAAAGCATCTGTGTCTAATATTTTAATCGATCTGACTGAGGCTGAGGGTATTGATAGCACCTCTTTGGGCCTTATTGCAAAGTTATCTATTAAAGCGAGTGAAGCTGATCTTGGTAAGCCTACACTGGTGTCTACAAACCCTGATATTACTAGTATTTTGTATACAATGGGCTTTGATCATATTTTCATATTGCTAGAAGAGCTTCCAACGAGTATTAAGGACTTGAAAGAGCTTCCCTTTGTGCAAGAGTCTGTGGATGAGATGAAAGAGCGAATAATCTCAGCCCATCAAATTCTGATGGGGTTAAATGATTCTAACCGCGAAGCCTTTAAAGACTTAGTTTCTACTCTTGAATCGGTCAACGAGAATAAATAGTGTTTGGAGAGTGTTGAGTTTAGGATTTTTTTGAATTCTCTTTTACTTAATGCTGATTTATCTAGCGACATTTAATGCCCGAATTATCAGTAATAAATAACAATTCTTCTTTTCTGTGGTTGCAAAAAAACTTACACAATTTTGTTATCAACAAACTCTGTGGATAAAGCTGTTAGTAATATTTGGTTAACATGCTGGGCGCCCGCAAGTAGCGCTATTTCAACCTGTTGCTTGAAAAAGAAACAGCTTTCAAAAAGCTTATTTTTCAGTAGGTTGAATACTATCAATCTAGTTTTAAGAGATCTTTTTTTTCATCTTAGTCAATAGCTCCTGTCTTTTTATTTACAATAAAAGTGCCTGAATTACCTTGTAGGAGTCTTGCTACTTTGTGGTTGTTTTAATCTATTCTTTGGTCTCTTTTTCTTGTGTTTCTAGTTATTTTTCTATCAGGCTCCTTTATAGTCTGAAGTTCTAATGCAAGATAAGCATAGGAAAGTGGATGTCTACTCAATATACCTATACAGCGTTTTTATATTGGCTTTTGTTAGCGGGCCTGATTGTATTTTTCCTTTTCCTAAGTTGGGATTTACAACTATTCCAGACTATTTTTGTGCAAGATATTACGAGAATTAGTTCACTCATTTTTATTCTGTTTATCGCTGTGTCTGTCCATTGTGGTTACCGTAGCTGGTTTGTCGCTTCACAATCACTAATGTTATTAAAGATTAAAAAATTGAGTTTAGATGATCTAAAGCTTTTATCTGATGATGCATTCGAGAGCCGATCAGTAATTAAAGACTTTTTAAGCAAAGTGCTAAATAGTCACTCAGAGCCGGATAAAACACTGGCAACGGAAGTATTGGCTGAATCCTTGCGGGGGGCACATCAGGTTGGCTGGTTTATGGCTGGGGTCGTTATTAAGTTAGGGTTGCTGGGTACTGTTGTTGGTTTTGTTTTGATGCTTAGCTCGATCTCTGCGTTCGAACAACTGGATATCTCTGATATAAAAGAATTAATGCAGCAGATGACCTTGGGAATGGGAGTCGCAATGAACACAACAATGGTTGGATTAATTGCGAGTATGACTTTAGGTATTCAGTTATTGTTGGTTGACCGCTGTGCGGATAGGCTTTTGTTAGAGACGATTGATTTTAGCTTATCCACTGTCGACTTGGTTGTAGATAATAGAGGTGAAGGCGGTGCCCCTCTTTCAGCGCAAAAGTAATTTTGATATAGATCCATTTACGGATCTTCTTTTTAACGTTTTATTAACGTTTACTTTTCTTTTTCTGATCGCTTTATTGCTTTTAAACCCTCCGGCTAAATCGGGCATTATTGATCCGAAGGCTGAATTTATTGTTACCGTAAGTTGGCCTGATGGAAGCCCTGACGATATTGATGTATGGGCAACTGGGCCTGAAGGAAAAAAAGTGTGGTACAAGAGAGCACAAGATGGATTGATGCACCTTGATCGAGATGACCGAGGATTGGCAAATGATACGCAAGTCGTCAATGGCACTGAAGTTGTGAATCCACTCAATCAAGAAGTATTGACAATTAGAGGGCGCCCCCCAGGCGAATTTATTGTTAACATCCATTACTTTAAAAGTGAAACAAGTGAAAAAGTTCCTGTGACTATTTATTTAGCTGAAGTGAATCCGGTTATGAAAGTACTCCACTACAATACGACATTGTTGTCAGAAGAAGGTGATGAGGCCACAGCTGTGAGGTTTTCTATTACCCCTTCTGGTCAAGTCACAAATATAAATCAGCTACAAAAAAGTATAGTAAAGGCGATATCGAAATGAATGAAGTTTTGTTTAGTTTAACCCTCGCGTATGTTTTTTTTACTGCTTTAGTGTTGCTTGTATTGATATACAGCAGAATTTTTTGGGGTATAAAAGCAGCGCTTATTGTTATCGCAGTTGGTTTTTATACCGTGAGTTATCAAGGCTGGAAAGAGACACAAGGGTGGCCGGCAGAGGTGGTTTTACCTGAAAAGTTTTTATTACATTATGGGGTTATAGAAGAGCCGGATGAGGCGAGAGAAGTTGAAGGGAGTATTTATATGTGGTTAACCGCATTGAATGATTATGAGTTAGCTGCTGAACCTAGAGCTTATAGGTTAGATTATGATTTAGATATACACGGTAAATTGGAATCTGCACTAAGAGAAGTAGAGAATGGGAACCTGCAGTTAGGTGAAATTAATCCGGCTTCGATTAACGAAGAAAATGATAATAAGCAAAACAGAGAGGGGCAAAAATATCTAGGCTTGCAGTTTGTTAAGCTCCCAGACCCAGCGTTACCGGAGAAGTAATATGCGTCTTATTTGTATTCTCTTAATATCAGTCATTATAGTGGGATGTCAGGGGGATATTTCTGAAAATGATTATTTTCCCGTCAATAAAGGTGTCGAGTGGCACTACAGCGTTTTTGAAGATTTAACTGACATAACACAGAAACGACAATTTAGTATCAAAAATTTAGGGACTATCGACCTGAAGGGGGATTATAGTGGTATGCCTGTTTCCGCGCGTAGGACTAGCGATGGGACCGTTTATTATATATTGCAAGATGATACGGGTAGCTATCGAATTGCAAAACGTACTGTAGTAGAGCTAACCCCTAGATTTGATGACAAAGAGATCAGAATTCTTCCTAACAAAGAGGATCTAGAAGTGGGGCGTAGTTGGGTGGCAGAAACTCGTTCTTATGCTTTACATGGCCTGCGCTCAGCGCTACCTGACCCAAGTAAAAAAGCATTTAGCCTCACTTATGAAATTGTTGCGTTAAATAGCAGTGTAGTTGTGCCTGCAGGTAGATTCGATAACTGCATTAAGGTAGAGGCTTCGGGTGTTATTAGTCTTTACGCTGATCCACGCTTAGGTTATCAAGACATTATTGTTACGCAGACCGAGTGGTATGCACCTGGAGTTGGATTGGTTAAGTTAGTTAGAAATGAACCAATGGATTTAGAAATTTACAAAGGTGGCAGTATTACTTTTGAGCTTAATCGATTTGAGTCTTAGCGATAGTTAATTTCTTGTAGGGTATCTTGTACCCAGCGTAAACTCTCTTCCTGTGCATGGCCAAGTGAATCGGTTATATGTGAATCGTTAAGCACAGCCCATTCGCCAGCCATATAGTTTTTTACATCACTGAGTAACTGCCCTAGAGTCCCGGATCCTTTAACTAGTGCATTTGAGACCTCTTTGGAAACGGGTAATTGCTCCATAATATCCTTAAGCTCTAGATTTAACATAGCATCCATTCCTGAAAGCATGCCTATTAAAAATGCAGTACTAGAATTTACGCAATCATAATTTGCCGCAGCGAGTTCACACATGCGTGCACGGGTTAGTATCTCTTGGATTAATGCATTGGAGACATGAGGATGATGGGTAGTATTAATAAGCAGAGCCCATTTTTTTAGTTCATCTATGCCTAATGCAATTATAGCTTCGGAGATATTATTGATCTTTCTCGATAGAGAAAAACGGGCTGAGTTGATAATTTTTAATAATTTTAAAACAAATTCTGGATCTTTGCATATGATCGCTTCAATTGATTTAGGTGTCGCCTCAGCGTTTTCTAACTCTGCAATTAGTTGAAGGGTTATTAGGTCATCACAGGATAATTTGCGTCCCTCGATGAGCTGTGGGCGACAAAAGAAATAGCCTTGGAAAAGTTTAAAACCAAGCTCCTTGCAATATTGAAACTCTTCATAGGTTTCTACTTTTTCGGCGAGTAGAGTCACCTTCTTTTTTTTCAGTGCAGTGACATGCTGAATGAGTTGAGTAGGTGAAAGAAGCTGAATATCAATCTTGACTATCTTCGCTAGTTTTAAAGCAGGTTCCCAGCTTTCATCATAGATAAAATCATCGAGAGCAATGCGGTAGCCGTTATCGGAAAGAGTACGGAGTTTGTGGATGATTTCATCCGTAATTGCTACGTCTTCTAGTACTTCTAGCACTAAGGCTTCGGGCCTAAGGGCAGGTAGATTTCCATTGTAAATCCATTCTGCATTGAAATTAATAAATGCTGGAATAGCTTGAACACGGTTGTTTTGGAATATACTGCTATAGGCGTTTAGCAGGACTTCTGCCGTTGCTTGAGTCCCGTCAAAGGGTAGTTGAGGGCCTATACCTTTTGCGTCTCTATATAATAGCTCATACGCAATGGTATTGAGCACTTTATCAAGAATTGGTTGTCTTGCAAGTAAAACAGAGAAAGCCAAGCTGTTAGTCCTCTTTTCGTTTTTTTTATTGTAGCTAACCATAAAAATAATAACGCTTGTATGATACAAAAACGATCGTTAATTTAAGTAAACGATTCTATTTCTATAAGAACTCTCTTGTTTAATACAGGATTATGTCCTTTTTGAAATTAAGGCCTTGGTGTGCTTTACATAGTGTAAAGTTGCTTTTTTTATTTTAACTTATTGAATTATTTAAATATTTTTTATTGGGTTTGTAAAAAAATCAAAGCGGCAGTTTGAACTAATGATAACGGGTGCTTGAATGGTGAATATTATCTTTGACTTATGGCGTAGTTATAAATGAGGTTTTTATGCCCTTAACGCGAAGAAAGTTTTTGCTGGGATCTTTTCCATTAACTTTAGTTGGTTGCACAACGCATGATGCCTTTCGTATTGCTCAGAGCGTAGCAGGTGGAAGGTCTCTTGAAGATATTGCTGTCTCTCGCGCACAGAGTAAGGCGAGGAGTTGGGTCACAAGTCCGCAGTCATTAGTAAACGATATAAAGCGCGTTGATAGTTTTCTTACACATATCTCTTCTGCTTGGGGTGGCGATGATTCGGTAAAACCGTCCCCGAAAGAATATGTAAAATATACTGATGGCTATACGAGCCGCGCGTTAGTTAATTTTGAGACAGGCATTGTCAGAGTAGAAAGTCAAAATAAGCAGCACTTAAAGCAGTTAATTATTAATACGCTTTTGACGCCGGCCAACCCCGAGAAAGTAGACCTGTTTTCTGATCAGGAAGTTGTGCTTGGGGATGAGCCTTTTTTATTCAATCAAATTGTTGATCAAGATAATAAGCCGATTCGTTGGGCATGGCGGGCAGGTCGTTATGCCGCCTATTTATTGAACCAAGGTGTCCATACCCGTCAAATTAAAATATCAGATGGCTCACAGAAAAGTGTCTCTTACGTTGAATTCCCTTTACTTCAACAACATAAGCGTACTCGACAGTATAAATACGCATCTTATGTAGAGCGTTACGCTGCAAAGTATCAGTTAGCTCCAGCACTTGTTTACGCCATTATTGAAACTGAAAGTAATTTTAACCCCTATGCTGTGAGTTGGGTGCCTGCCTATGGTCTTATGCAAATTGTACCAACAACTGCAGGTAGGGACGCGTTTGAAGAGATTCATGGCTACGCAGGTACACCATCGGCGCCCTATTTGTTTAATATTGAAAATAATATTCGTATGGGATGTGCTTATTTGCATATATTAAAAAACCGTTATTTAGCGAAAGTTAGACACCCAATTAGCAAAGAGTATTGTGTTATTGCTGCTTATAATGGCGGAGCGGGTAATGTGTTAAGAAGTTTTTCTTCTCAGCGGGAAGAGGCTTTTAGGGTCATTAATACAGCTTCAAGCGATAATGTTTGGTCTATATTAGGTAAGAAAATGCCTAAAGAAAGTCAACGCTATTTAGTGAAGGTGACCGAGGCTAAAAAAAGATATTAAAAGTTGTTTTACAGGGACTGGTTATGACAACTTGATGGAAGATTACAGGTTTCATGTTACTTATTCTTTTCGGATCTACCTTATCGTCTGCTAACGATAAGGCGTTGATCTAGCGATGCCAGTCTATACAAGATTCGATTAAGCATCTGACTAACCTCAAACGAAAAGGGGGGTGATAGTAAGCTGATGAATCGCTTATATAAACAGCGTAATGGATACAAAAAACAGTACAATGAATATGACTGCAAGCGTATTCGGCAGCATTTGAAGTGATGGTCTTCTTATCATTTTAGTTACAAACTTTATTCGAACTGTCATTGCTATATAAATCTTATAGAGATAAAAATGTACCTTCTTTTTTTAGGTCGTTAAAATATATCTAATTATTACTTAATTATTTGGAGCTTTTTTTGACTCAGTTTCGTCCATGTATAGACCTACATCAAGGTCAGGTTAAGCAGATAGTTGGTGGTAGCTTAAATGAGAGTGGCGCAGATACTAATTTTGTTAGTACATATGATGCGGCTTATTATGCTGAGTTGTATAAGACACACCAGCTTTTGGGCGGTCATGTAATTGCATTAGGCCCCGGTAATAAGGAACAAGCGTTGAAAGCGTTAACTGCTTGGCCTGGTGGATTACAGTTTGGTGGTGGAGTTAACAATAGCAATGCAGAAGAGTTTTTACGGGCAGGGGCTTCCCATGTAATTGTGACTTCATATCTCTTCGTCGATGGTCAATTTAGTTGGGAAAGGCTGGAAACGATTAAAGCGGTAACAGGTGTAGAGCGATTAATCTTAGATTTGAGTTGTAGGCGTACTGAATCGGGTTGGCATATAGCTACAGATCGTTGGCAAACCGTCACTGATATGGAGGTTAATGCGGAGACATTGTCCGAGTTAGCATCGCACTGTGCGGAGTTTTTAATTCATGCGGCTGATGTGGAAGGGTTGCAAGGTGGTATTGATGAGGACCTTGTTAAGTTGCTCGGCGAATCTTGCACAATACCGGTGACTTACGCTGGAGGTGCCCGCTCTTTAGATGACCTTAAACTGGTTGAACACTTGTCTGGAGGAGAAGTTGATCTGACTATAGGAAGCGCCTTAGATGTTTTTGGTGGATCTGGTGTGACGCTCAACGAATGTATTGAATGGAATAATCGATAGATTAAAAGGGTTAGGTTTATTACCTAGCCCTTTTAATGCGTGTTTTATAATTATTTTGTGCTGTTTATTCAAACAAAGAGGCCAGCTCTGCGTACCCTTCCTTGATCAGATCTTCTTTTGGTATAAAGCGTAACGATGCAGAATTAATGCAATAGCGAAGCCCCGTAGGGGCGGGACCATCATTAAAAATATGACCAAGGTGAGAATTCGCTTTAGAACTTCTGACTTCAATCCGTTTCATAAAAAGAGAATTATCTTCTTTTTCAATGATCGGTACGCCCTTAATAGGTTGTGTGAAGCTAGGCCAGCCTGTACCTGATTTGAACTTATCTTTTGATGAAAAAAGAGGCTCTCCACTAATAATATCGACATAAATTCCTTCACGTTTCTCGTCCCAATATGCATTGTCGAATGGGCGTTCCGTACCCTCTTCTTGTGTCACATTAAATTGTAAAGGTGTTAAGACCGAGCGTAGATAATGCTCCGACGGTGTGACAAAACGATCCGCTGCTACATCAGCAACAGAAGCTTGGCTACTATATTGGGTGTAATCAATTTTTAGCTCATCTCCCCAGCGGCTGCTGAGATATTGATCTCTACCTGACCCGTTTCGATAGTAACTATAACGAATGGGGTTTTTGAGATAATAATCTTGATGGTAATCTTCGGCCTTATAAAAACTTGTATAAGGGCTAATTTCAGTTGCCATTGGTTGATTAAAAACGCCAGATTTCTCTAATTTAGCAATGGAGGCTTCAACCGCTTTTTTCTGTGCATCGTTGTGGTAAAAAACTGCAGGTCTGTATTGTTGCCCACGGTCAACAAACTGGCCCTTGCCATCAGTAGGGTTCATACCGCGCCATAAGCGTTCTAGCAAACCTTCGTAAGAGATTACATTAGGATCATAAAACACTTGAATCGCTTCAGTATGTTTTGTTTGTCCCGATGAAACCTCTTTGTAAGTGGGGTTAGGTTTTACACCACCACTGTATCCAGAAATAACCTGAACAACGCCTTTTAACTTTTCAAAGTCGGACTCAGTACACCAAAAACAGCCGCCTGCAAATGTAGCCACGGCTAAGCGAGTGGAAACTTTGTTTTGGAGAGGGGCTTCGTTAGAAGCGCTTTCGGTGCCGATTACTAGACTACTAAGGCCTAATCCACTTAAAGCAATAATTGATGCCACTATAATTTTCTTCATTTTTATTCCTAACCTATCCAATTGTATCTTGCATACTTGGATGCATTATTAAGAACTAGGTTCCTTATTTTTTTAAAAATCCTACATTGAGTGGGATACTTGGTTTTTTGCTATGCTTATTAAATGAGTATTTAGGTTTGTTGAAGGTGTGAAGCGGAGAGGTAGAACAATGAAACCGGTAGTAACAGCAAAATCATTTAGCTCACCTTGTGTTCGAAATTGCTGCCTAGATGATAATGATGTTTGTTTGGGGTGCTATCGATCTATTAAGGAAATTATGCAGTGGAGCAATATGTCAGATGCTGAGAAATCAGCAACTTTAGATAAGTCGCAAAGCCGCCAGGAGCGTGCAAGGCAGAAGCAAATTGAGTTGATGGATAGTTTTCAGTAAACTCTGATTGGTAAATATGTAGCTTTTCAGCATTAAGTTAAGGATTGTCATTCTATTCAGATTCATAAGGGCACGACGAGTATTCTGGGTAGGTTGTTCGTTTTTTATGCTTTTCTTGCTATAAGTAAAAATTCTCTATTACCATCGCCACCTTTTATTGGGCTTTCAAAGTACTCGCAGATTTGAAGACCTAAAGACTCGCAGCAATCGATTACCTTAGTTTTTACTAAGGGGTATAAGTTAGCATCTCGAACAATTCCTCCTCGCCCTATACCCTCTTTACCCACTTCAAATTGGGGTTTGACTAGACTGATAAGGTAGCCCTCGTCTTTAATGAGGGGAATAAGAGAGGGGAGTATTTTAAGTTGAGATATAAATGAGACATCCATGACAGCAAGATCAAATCCGCCGCCTTGTTTACTGTGTTTTAGCAGGGTTTCGCTAGGGAGTTCTCTGGCGTTAACGCGTTCATAGCATAGTACACGAGGATCGCTTGCTAGCTTCTCAGCTAGTTGGCTATGACCAACCTCAACCCCGATAACAGAGCTCACGCCTGCTTGAAGAAGACAGTCGCTGAAGCCACCTGTTGATTGTCCAATATCAAGGGCGATCCAACCTTCAACAGCTAATTGTTGTTTTTCTAATGCGGCTAAAAGTTTAAAAGCGCCGCGTGAAACAAAGCGATCAGCATCATCGGTTTCGACTTTAAATTCTGTATGTTCATCAAGTTTAAGACCCGGTTTTGTAACAGGTTGCCAAGTACCTTTGTAAAAGGCTGTGACTTTGTTATTTTTGATCAAACGCTGTGCGTGGGTGCGCGTATTTGCTAAGGCGTTGTTTACAAGGAGCAGGTCTACACGTTGCATGCTTTTTCCGAGTCACATTAAAGTCGTTATTATACGTGTTCTTCTGTTGGTGAGTGAAAGTTTTTCTAAACTAGGAAGCATCCTTATGGCGGTGTAAACTGCTAAATTAAAAGGGGTCGGATTAAGGAAGGGATTATGCGTAAAATGTTAGGGCTTTTGGTTTTATTATTACCGTTATCTGCTTATGCAGTGAATGATGCAGAATTGGACCAATGCCGAGAATATTCTGATCCGGCCGTCAGGGGGAAGTGTGTTCAAATGTATAAAAGAACAGATACGCGGGCGGCCTCTGCTACATGTAAAAAAAATCTTGAGTGTTGGGGTGAGCGTTACCGAGAACAAGCAGAAAAGTATTGTGGCGTAGCTTTTGAAAGACGCGCTGCAAGCTCTAGTTTGTGGGCTCAACATTGGAATGGTCAGGACTTCGATCAGGTACGCTGGTTGGATCGGGGTAAAGGTGTCATGGTCTATTTTGAAGAAGAATCCAATGTAGTATTACAGTGTATTTTCTTTCCTAATGCGCCGGCTAAAGTACGAGTTAGTTTAGCTCCACCTAGGTAGATACATAGGTTAAGTTTATAGTTAGTTGATTAAGTTCCTAACTATTGATTGACGCTATAAAAGTAATTCGACTCAATTATTTTGACAGGAACGATTATGAATAAAAGTATTATCAGTACTGAAAATGCACCTTCTGCTATAGGTACATATTCACAAGCTGTGCGTGTAGGTAGTACAGTCTATATGTCAGGTCAGATTCCACTGGTGCCTGAAACTATGGAGCTGATTACCGAATCTTTTTCGGCACAGGCGGAGCAAGTATTTAAAAACTTGCAAGCGGTCGCAGACGCGGCGGGTGGTTCTTTATCTGATATTGTTAAAGTCACAATTTTACTTTCTGATATGAAATATTTTTCTGAAGTGAATGAGGTTATGGCGAAATATTTCTCTGAGCCTTATCCAGCACGTGCAGCTTTTGCAGTAAAACAGATCCCGAAAGATGCTGATATTGAAGTCGAAGCAATCATGGTGGTAGGGGAGTAAGTAAGGCTTCTATATAGACTATTTTAGTGTAATAAAAACACCGGATATCTTGCGAAGGGGATGCAAAATATCCGGTGCGTTAAGGGCATTCCTTTATGGTAACGTCCTTTGTCGATGAAAGCTTTAAGCTAACTAAACCTTAACTCAGTTTAGTAAGGGAAGTTATCCTTAGCTATCTTTGCTTTTTCTTGTATCTTTCTTTGCGCGACGAGGCGGGCGGTTACGGTTAGTGTTGTTGCCACCGTTTCTTTTTCCTCGGCCACCGCTTGGAGCAGAAGCTGCATCACTAGATAGATCTTTGATGTTTAGACGCTGACCGCAAACAATTGCTTTACGGAGCTGCTGTACTACAGCCTTAGGCATGCCGGCTGGTAAATCTACAGTAGAGCAGTCGTCATAGATTTCGATGGAACCAATAAGGTTTGCATCTAGATCTGCTTCGTTAGCAATAGCACCAACAATGTTCTTTGGTGCCACACCGTGCTCATGACCAACAGCAAGCATATAGCGCTGCATTTCAACATTAGGATTGTCTTTCAGCGGTTTAGCCTGAGCTGACATTCCTTGTGGGTGGCGACGAGATCTTCTCTCTCCACGCTCCTCTCTTTCACGACGAGGTGGGCGAGCCTGCTCTTTCATCAGCAGTGGAGTTTTGCCCTGTAACAATTTGGCAAGTGCTGAAGCAATAACGAGTGGATCGGCATCATGTTCTTGCTGATATTCTGTTAGCAGGTTTTTATAGAACTCAAGATCTTGGCTTTCAATCGTTTCTGAAATGCGATCAACAAAACGCTTAACACGTTTCTCATTGATATCATTTGTTGACGGCAGTTGCATCTGTTCAATCTGTTGACGTGTTGCACGTTCAATAGATTTAAGCATTCGTTGTTCACGTGGAGAAACGAATAAAACTGCTTCACCTGAGCGTCCTGCACGACCTGTACGACCAATACGGTGAATATAAGATTCTGTATCGTATGGTATATCGTAGTTAAGTACATGGCTGATACGTTCAACATCAAGTCCTCGTGCTACAACGTCTGTTGCAACTAGGATATCGATTTGACCACGTTTTAGTTTTTCAACAGTACGCTCACGCAAATTTTGAGAGATATCACCATTAAGTGCTTCGGAAGCATAACCTCGAGCAGCTAATTTTTCTGATAATTCAACAGTAGCTGATTTTGTACGAACAAAAATCAGCATCGCATCAAATGTTTGCATCTCTAAAATGCGAGTCAAAGCGTCTAGCTTTTGGTTACCGGAAACACGTAAGTATTTCTGTGTAATCGTCGTTGCTGTTGCGGTTTTGGATTGAATACGTATTTCAGCAGGGTTGTTTAGATGATTCTGAGCAACCTTTTTGATCTGAGCGGGCATTGTTGCGGAGAACAATGCTATTTGTCGTTCGTTGGGCGTATGTTCAAGAACCCACTCAACATCATCAATAAAGCCCATACGAAGCATTTCGTCGGCTTCGTCAAGTACGAGTGCTTGAAGGTTGTTTAATTTAAGAGAACCGCGGCGCATATGATCCATAACACGACCGGGTGTACCAACAACCACTTGCGCGCCGCGTTTGAGCTGGCGAAGTTGGCTGTCATATGCCTGACCACCGTATATAGGTAGTACGTGGAAATCGGGTAGGCTGCGGGCATAGGTTTGGCAGGCCTCTGCTACCTGAATAGCCAATTCTCGAGTCGGCGCCAGAATCAGAAGCTGCGTATTACGGCTTTTTAAGTCTAGGCGAGATAGCAATGGCAATGCAAATGCGGCTGTTTTACCGGTACCTGTCTGAGCGACACCTAAAAGGTCGCGACCTTCTAGTAAGTGAGGGATAGTGGCTGCCTGGATTGGAGACGGCGTTTCATAGCCAATTTCGTCTAGCGTTTTAAGCACGGAAGCCGCAAGGCCAAGCTCAGCAAAAGATAGCTGATCTTCTGAATTCATCTGTTTGTGTTACCTGTTTGGAATTAGGGCAGGACTGCATCAACAGTAGTCGATAACAATATAAGCTGCTCTGGTGGGAAAGCGCGCATTATACACTGTATGCAGTTTAGAGCAAGTTTGGCAGGTTTTTTTATCGATTTTATACCGTTATTTTTTGGGGTTTGGCTTATAAAATATAGCTGTTTACTAATTAAACAGTTGTGACGTAAAGTTGGGTTTTTGAGTATGTATAAGCTATTTACCACGACCTGCTATGAGTATTTATCATGTGTTGATGATCAGTTATTAGGCATTACAGACTATAAAATTTCTACTCTTCTAATATACGTGCTAATAGTTTTTTAATCATAGCGGGTTCAAAAGGTTTGTCGGCCATTGCATTTACACCCGATTTTGCAACGTTACTTAAATGGGTATGGGTCGACTCACTCGTCACCATAAGTATAGGGAGATGAGAGTATTCAGAGCTATTTCGTACATGTTCGGTCAGTTCAAGTCCATTGATAACCGGCATGTTGTAATCAGTTACAATAAGATCGAAACCTTGAGGTAAGAGTGTAATCGCTTCTGACCCATCTATTGCCTGGGTTATTTGTGAGATACCTAAGTTGTTTAATACATTAATGATTATTTTTCGTGCCATTTTACTATCATCTACAACCAGTACGCGTAGTGCGGCAGGGTCATAATATTCTAGTTCTAACTCATCATTTGATAGTAAATCTAATGTTGAGTTAATCGCCGTTGTGAGGTGATTATGGGTAAAGGGCTTGGGTAAGATTGCTATAACCCCCGATTGTTTAAACTGATCTAGTTCGCAATGACGAGTTTCGCTTGAAACTAACATAAATGGTAGCTCACTTGTGTCTGTGTGTTGGCGAATATGGCTTAAGAGATCCATCGCTGAACCATCAGGAAGGTGAAGGGTGCTGATGACCAAATCTGGTTTGACTATTCCTATACGCGCAATGGCATCTTTGATGGTTTGAACTTCATCTATGGACTCAATTAATGCCTTGTTTAGTTCCTTCTTAATAATTTTTCTTTGGGTTGTTGAAGGCTCAACAAGCAGTATGTTTAGATCTGAAGATGTTAGTTCTGTCATGGATATACCACTTTTTTTATTTTAATTGTTAATATATTTCTATATTTCGAACCTGTAAATCTTTAATGTTTGGTTCTTGTATTAGATGATAGTCTATTAATTTAATTAAGTCTTTTCCCCCCCTTAATACCTATTTCGCCCTTACATAGGACTATTATGAAAATCTTTATCTACATGATTATGCTTCTATTTAGTTGTTATTCATTGGCTGAAACATCGTTGTGGCGTGTAGCTAAAAATGGTCATCAATTATTTTTAGGGGGGACGGTGCATTTGCTGGCAGAGGAAGATCTGCCTTTCCCTGTTGAGTTTGATCATGCTTACAGTGGAGCAGATAAAGTTATTTTTGAAACAGATATAGCAGCATTGTCTGACCCTCAAATCCAGATGCAGCTTATGTCTCAGCTTTCATACCAAGATGGGCGATTATTAAATCAAATAATTTCACCAGAGCTTTACGAAGCGCTTAATACTTATTTAAAACAGCGTGAATTGATGCCTAATCTGTTTATCTCTATGAAGCCTGCGGGTGTTATGTTGACCATGCTCGCTGTTGAGTTTAAACGTTTAGGAATTTCACAGGCGGGGGCAGATTCATTCTACTTTCAGCAGGCGATCGCTGATGGTAAAACGGTTGGTGAGCTGGAAGCTATAGATGCGCATATTCGTTCCATTGTAAATATGGGTCAAGGGAATGAAGAGTCGTTTTTGCGTCAGACTTTGGCTGATATGAAAGAGACAGAAGTGATGATGAAAGGAATTGTTCAGCATTGGAAAAGTGGTGATGTGCAAAGGCTTGAAGCTGATGTTATCGACGATATGAGATTAAACTACCCCCGTATGTATCAGTCCTTATTAGTTGAAAGGAACAAACAGTGGTTACCTCAGATCAAACAAATGTTAGAGAATGATGAGGTTGAATTTGTTTTAGTCGGAGTAGGTCATCTTATTGGTTCTGATGGCTTATTGAAATCTCTTGCTGATCAGGGCTACAGCATAGAACAGCAGTAGGAAATCGCTATGTTAGGAACACGTATTATTTTAATGGGGATGGATAAGCATCCCAATATGTCTACACAATCCACCAATGCAGAGATGTTGTGTGCTGCAAATTATACCATTCCACTTTTTTGGTTATTACTGTTTTCTGAGACGGAGTTAGAGAGCTTTTCGGTAGCGGATGATAGTGTTGTAGCTGGTGAGGAAAGTGCCAAATATCCCATCTTGATTGCGGATAGTTCCGCTGTTGTTGCGCGTCTAAACGAGCGGTATAACCACTTAATTCCTTTTCTTAATGTGAATGATGCGGATCTTTTACAGCGTTGGTTAAGCTTTATAACTAAACAGAATCATCCCGTTTTTGCGATTGATACCTATGAACTATGGTGTAGTAAAGATGATCCTAGCTCACTCTATGATGAAATTGCAGCTTTATTGAAAGAGTTGGATACCCTTACAACTGACACCGATACTAAACAACAGTTACAAATGCTAGTAAGCAGTAAGCAGTGGGCAGTGGTCGTTGGGGAATGGGATTGCTTTGGCAGGGTTTGGTTGGTAATTTTTTTCTTAAAACCTATGGCTGTTAATTATGGCGGTTACTAGAGAGAGATCATTTTTAAAGATATGCCAGCGGTTGGAACTAAACCCTAAAACAATTAAATTAGTCTCTATTATTCAAAAAAAACAGGTGCTTACGCGGTTACCCAGATAACCTCTGCATCTTCATCACTGGTTGAAATTAACGCGTGCCCCATCTCACAGTCGTAATAGGCGGAATCACCAGTGAATAGCTCTAGTGGTTCGTAGAGCTCAGTATAAAGTAATAAAGAACCACTCAGGACAAATAGAAATTCTTCGCCGTCATGTCTGACCCAATCATTAAATTCGTCAAATGTTCTCGCTCTTACCGTTGTGCGGTATGGGATCATTTTTTTTGTGCTTAATTGTGTTGACAGTAATTCGTGCTCATAGGTTGGAGTAGGGTGGGGCTGGCCTTCGCCGCCTCGTGTTATATCTCTGCGTCCACCGGTTCCTGCTCCCCGCTTGGGTTGTGAAAACAGCTGAGGAATATCTATGCCTAACCCTTTTACGAGTTTATTAACTGCGGTAAACGTGGGTGATATTTGCTCATTTTCAATCTTTGATAAAGTAGATCTTGCTAAGCCGGTGAGCTTGCTTGCCTCTTCTAGCGTTAGGTTCTGACTTAAGCGAATCTCTTTAACACGCTTTCCTAACATAAGAGGTTCAAGTGTTGCCTCTGTTTGAGCATTAGCACGTTGCAGGCCTAGTTTTTCTTTCTCTTCTTTTAGGAAAAATGGCTCATCAGACATTCATGCAACTCCAATTTACTTTCTATTTTCTTGCTAAGTGTATCAGATAGTTTAGCGCTAGTAGTTTATTGATAGAAGCTAAGTGCCATTACCATGGTGTAGCTTTTACTTGTTTGAATCCAGTAACTGTTTTTGGATTAACGCTACTCTCTAGCCCTATTTTACGGTGAGAAATTTCCGTGCATCGAAGATGCTTTATGGACTAGTTATGATTTATCGTTCTTCAAAATGGGGCAACCTCTTCAATTTCAAAATAAGCTTGTTGTATACGCAGTAGCGTAGGGTTCTGATAAGTCCTATCTCTGCATATAGTGCCCCACGCCGATAACTTATTCTGAATGCTTGTAGCAACAACTATCTCATGGCTATAAGCCCAGTATTAAATACTTAAGTTAAGAATTCCGCCCGTGTGCGAGGATTTGATTTGAATATACCTCCTAATGCGGTTGTTTCTGTTTCAGAGTTTACATCCATTACGCCGCGCGATTTTACACAGTAGTGAGTTGCATTAATTGATACAGCCACATTATCTGTATCAAGTAATGTTTGTAGCGCGATTAATATCTGTTTAGTTAAGCGTTCTTGCACTTGAGGACGCTGGCTAAAAAAGCGTACAAGGCGATTAATTTTAGATAAACCTATAATTTTGTCTTTGGGTATATAAGCGACTTTTGCCGTGCCATCAATGGTCACGAAATGGTGTTCGCATGAGCTTAATACGCTGATATTGCGAACCTTGACCATCTCTTCGAGGTCCATCTTATTTTCAATCATCGTGATCTTTGGGAAATTTTCGTAATCTAAACCAGAAAAGATCTCATACACATACATTTTGGCAATGCGGTGCGGTGTTTCGAGTAAGCTATCGTCTTCTAAGTTCATACCCAGTGTGCTGACGACGTCTGACATTAACCCCTTGATTTTCTCATAGCGTTGTTCTTGGTTCATACCATTATCAATGGTGGGTGTTTCTAACCCCTTTGCTATGAGCTGGTCTCGAACTGCAGAAGCTTCTGCTGAAATCATAGTGTTACCTTCAGTTGGTTAATACAGTAAATGCCCTACGCTATAACCAGATAATCAGATCACCGGATTTGAATATAACGTCTTTATTACCACTAGTGACATTAGGTTTAATTAAAATAGATCAGGGAAAGGGAAATCGTCACACATCATAAGAGGATGTTTAGTGACGTTGATCGCGTGATCTAAATCTGAGCCTTCTCGCATTGCGTTTATGATAAGCGTTAGTACAAAAGTGATTGAGTAATATTCCACATGAGATGTTAAAAATGGCAGGCTAATATCATCATGGGCTTGCTTGCTCAAGCGAGCGGCTAATTGAGCTGCTTCACTGTCGTCGAAACCTTCGTCAATGTTATGAATAAGTTCATAGATCTCATTAGGAAGGCTTTCATATAGATAGTTATCAATTTTTAGAATTATTTTTAGTAAAACGGCCTGTTCTTTTGGCTCGCTCAAAAAAGGCAGGCTTACTTTTTCATTTAAGCGTTCGGCAATTTTAATTGATTCTGATTTATTTAACAGTTGGCGTTGAGAACGCTTGGCGAAATAGGCCTTTACTAACGCGCTATATTGATCATCTTTAAGCGATATTTTAGCCATTATAAATCCTTTAAATTACCCTGAGTCATAAAACATAACAATTTTAAGTCAGTTTTATGTCTGGGGATAGGGTAGATAAAGATTGTATGACAAATAGATTGCCTATTTAGTACGATCAGTGTCAGATCAACAAATGCTTACAATTGTAAATAAATCGATGAAACAAGTACTTAATCAATATATGATGCTAGAAAAATAAATATACCATGCAAGATAACTTGTTGTAGTCAGAGGGATTATTGATGTTTTTCTCAGGAAAATTGAACCTTCAATTAAAAGATTTGCAGAATGAAGTTGAGCAGCTGCGTAAAGAAAATCAAGATTTGATGTCTGAAAACCAGACGTTAACTCGTCGTTGTTATGAGCAAGAGAATACTCATAGTAATCAAGATGATGGTAAACAAGCTATCTGCGCTGCTTGGGTTGAAGGGAATGGATTAATTACCCATGTTCGGGGCACAATTTCTGAATCAGGTGATCGTTTAGAAAATGAAAAGGCTAATCTGAATGGTTCTTTTCATATTTTTGATGAAACACGCACCGCTGTTGAAACAATTTTAGAGCGTGTTCACGTTATCCAGCAACGAGCCCAAGATGGTAATTCCAATGTTCAAGGACTGCGTGTTGTTTCACAAGAGATTGAAACATTTGTTGGTGTGATTCGTGATATTTCGGATCAAACTAACCTGCTTGCCTTAAATGCTGCAATTGAGGCTGCACGTGCTGGTGAATCAGGCCGAGGGTTTGCGGTTGTTGCTGATGAGGTTCGAAACCTTGCACGTAAGGCTAGTGAAGCCAGTAACGAGATCGCTAATTTAGTTGCTCAGATTAGTTCGCAAACAACAACCGCCTCTGAAGATATTGGACAAGTAGATATGCTTAGTAGTGAAGTTGTTGCTTCGGCTGAGCAAATCAAAGGTGGCGTTCGTGATGTAGTTCAGCTATCTGAGCGTATGTGCATTGTTATTGATCATAGCGCTGCGGATTCTTTTATTGAAAGCGTCAAATTGGATCATGTTATTTGGAAGAACGATGTTTACAGAGGCATTGTTACAGGGAAATTAAATGATTTTTCGGCCTTAGCTGATCACACATCTTGTCGCTTAGGTAATTGGTATTACAATGGTATTGGCCGAGATAAATATAGCCAACTGCCTAGTTTTAATAGTCTTGATGCACCACATGAGCGTGTACATTCGTCGGGCCTTGCTGCGGTAGAAGCTGCGCGTTCCGGTGACATGAAATCGGCAGCATCGCATTTGGCCTTGATGGAAAGCGCAAGTTTAGAAGTTGCTACAGTACTTGATCGTTTGAATACGGAATTTAAAAACAGCTAATGCCCGTATTACCCGTTGAATAACGAGGGTTATGTGAAATTAAAGGCTAGGCGACTCGTAATGATCGCCTCGTGATTTATAGTAATTATTGCTCTCTTTTGTATGGGACTAATTGACTGAATGTCCACTTCGCTTAATAGCTTAGCCGTATTTTGTGGATCAAAGTCTGGTTCTGATCCCATTTATATTGATCAAGCAAAAAAGCTTGGTGTCTATTTGGCTGAAAATGATATTCATTTAGTATACGGCGGTGCTCGTTCAGGATTAATGGGGGCCATCGCTTCAAGTTGCTTATCCCAAGGTGGTAAGGTGACGGGGGTAATGCCGGTCTCTTTAGAAAAGAAAGAGTCTATACAGCCAGGTTTGACCGAGCTTATTGAAGTGGATTCGCTTCAAATACGCAAAAGTAAAATGCTCTCTCTGAGTGATGGGTTTATTGCCTTACCGGGGGGGAGTGGAACTTTAGATGAAGTATTTGAAGTGATAACGCTATCCCAAATGGGGGTGCATAAAAAGCCTTCAGCCTTTTTAGATATTAATGGCTTTTATACGCCATTAATTAACTTTCTTGTCAAAGCAGCAGATCAAGGTTTTATCCACCCTGACTATTTAGATATGCTGATAGTATCTTCTGATATTCAGAATTTGATCCAACAGATGCAAACCTTTACTCACCCTCATACTCGGTTTAATCCATCTTAATCGGATGAGTGTCGGTAAAGTATTTAGTAAAGAAAAATTGATTGGTCAATTGTATTTATTTATATCTCCTTCCACACTAATAACTGACGTTTTTGTCAGGCCGTTAAACCTGATCATTCAACTTGGCTACTTATCCATATGAATAACTCCACACTGTCAGAGACAGAATTAGCTGCATTATTGGATGCATTTTCAGAGCCCGCTGCTGTTTTGTCGGGTGATTATATGATCATTGCTGCGAATCAAGCCTACCGAGACCACTATGCGCAATTTGGTCAAGTTGCAGGCCTACATTGTTACCAAGTTTCACATGGTTATCAGCGGCCTTGTGATCAGGAAGGGGAGTCTTGTCCTTTACAGCGCTGTAAACAAACGGGGTTACGCCAAAGAGATTTACATTTACATAATACAAATCATGGTCAGGAGCATGTAGATGTAGAACTATTACCAATCCCTGTAGGGGAAAAGGACCCCCATTATTTTCTTGAGGTTATGCATTTGGTCAAAGTAGCCAATGCAAAACCAGAAGGTGAAGGGTTGGTGGGTAGTTCCAAGGCTTTTAACGAAATGGTCTCTCTTATTCAACGGGCAGCCCCGAGCATGATTACTGTTTTGCTGTTAGGAGAATCAGGAACAGGCAAAGAGCTCGTAGCTAAAGCGCTGCATTCTGCGAGTAAGCGTTCGCAAAAGCCTTTTGTGACGGTTGAGTGCTCCGGGTTAAGTGAGAATCTTTTTGAAAGTGAAATGTTCGGTCATGAGAAAGGAGCATTTACAGGTGCGGTTAATAAAAAAGAGGGACTTGTAAGTGCTGCACGAGGAGGTACCTTATTTCTTGATGAAGTCGGTGATATACCCCTCTCTTTACAAGTTAAATTATTACGTTTGATCGAAACGGGTACTTATCGTGCTGTTGGTGGTGTGGAGCTAAAACATGCAGATTTTAGGTTAGTCTGTGCAACTCATCAGAATTTAGCCGACAAGGTGGAGGCGGGGCTTTTCCGTCAAGATCTATATTATCGAATCAGTTCATTTCCCATTTCTCTTCCACCATTGAGAGAGCGCGTTGACGATATTCCTCTGCTGGTTGAAATTCTACTAAAACGACTTGTCGAAAATGAAGATATAGGTTCAGAGGCCAAAGAGCTAACTATTAGTAACGAAGCGATGGATCTTTTACAAGCGTATAGCTACCCAGGAAATATACGAGAGCTAAGAAATATTCTCGAACGGGCTATGCTTTTATCTGATTATCAAGTGATTAGCCCCGAACACCTACCGAAGCATATAAAGCCTCTTCTCCCAAATAGCGCCTTATTAGATCAGACAATAATAAAACCTCTTCCAGAGAATAGTGAGAATGGACACAAGTTGGTCCCTTTAGCTGACCTTGAAGCTATTTATTTAACTCAGATTAAGAAAAGTACCTCTTTAAAAAATAATGAGTTAGCTAGCCAGTTAGGTATTAGCGAGAGAACGCTCTATAGAAAGCTGCGGGGACTTTAAGCATATTCTATGGCTATGGGTTAAAGAGCATAGATGAATTTTTACACGGTTTTTTATATAAGCAATCTATATATTAGTTTTATACGATGGTCGCATTCTTGTATATTCGGCAATGACATATAGTTATACCCAAAGATAATATAAAAATAATAAGTGCTTTGAGTACGCCGCTTGGAGGCATCAATGTCGAAGATCATCAAAGGGCCAAGTACGCGCGAATTAATGGAACAGATGGTTCAAGAATCAGAACATCTATCTATTAGTGATCGTCGAGACTTTCTACGAAAAGGGGTAGCCGCAGCGGCAGGAATAGCTGCAACAACATTTGCAGGGCGTTCCACTGCTGCAGAAATCAATAAAACAAACCTTCCTCCTAATGAACCTACTTGGGGAAAGCAGTTAGGTCACGGTGTCGTAGAACAGCCTTATGGTTCACCTTCCCAGTTTGAAAAACATGTTGTACGCCGTACAGTCCCTTGGTTAACAGCCGATTCTATCGCATCTATCTCAATGACCCCTCTACAAGACTTAAAAGGCATTATTACGCCTAATGGACTTGTTTTTGAACGTTATCATGGGGGTGTGCCTCAGGTTAATCCTGATGAACATCGTCTAATTATTCATGGTTTAGTTGAGCGGCCACTTATTTTTACCATGGAAGACCTTATGCGCTTTCCATCGGTTTCTGAAATTAAATTTATCGAATGCCCAGCGAACGGCGGTATGGAGTGGAAAGGGGCTCAAATGGAAGCCTTGCAGTTCACTCATGGGATGTTGAGTTGTTGCGAATGGACAGGCGTACCTTTGCGAGTATTGCTTGAAGAGGCCGGTGTTAAACCTGAAGGGAAGTGGATTTTAGCGGAAGGTGCCGATGGTGCACATATGAGCCGTTCAATACCATTAGAAAAAGCCTTGGATGATACGCTTGTTGTCTATGCACAAAATGGTGAAATGCTTCGTCCTGAACAGGGTTACCCTTTACGGTTGTTAAATCCGGGCTGGGAGGGGAATACCTCAATTAAATGGCTTCGCCGTTTAGAGGTGGGTGATAAGCCATGGTACCACCGCGAAGAAACCTCTAAATATACAGATCTAATGCCGGATGGTCGCGCACGCAAGTTTACCTTTGTTCAAGAAGCAAATTCCGTTATTACAACGCCTTGCCCAGAAAACCCATTAGTTAAACCTGGTTTTGTCGAGATAGAGGGGTTAGCTTGGTCGGGTAGAGGGAAGGTAAAACACGTAGATATCTCTTTTGATGGCGGTGTCAGTTGGGTGCCAGCAAATTTGAAAGGGCTTGTGTTGGATAAATCATTAACTCGCTTTAGTTTGGTGACTAAGTGGAACGGTCAGCCTTGGCTTCTTCAGTCTCGCTCTGTTGATGAAACAGGCTATGTCCAACCGACATTAGCGCAGTTACGTGAAGTTCGTGGTGGTAATTCGATCTACCACAAAAACTCTATTCACACATGGAAGGTTGCACCAACAGGGGAGATTACAAATGTTCAAATCACTTGATATGACAAAGCCCCTGATAGTTCTAGGTTTAGGTTTAGGTTTAAGTTTGACGGTAACCGCTATGTTTACTCATGCCGCTCAATTTGGCATTGGTGAAACAGCAACGGCTGAGCAGATAGAGGGTTGGGATATTGACATCCGTCCTGACGGGAAAGGTTTGCCGGAAGGGAGTGGCACAGTCGAAGCGGGTGAGGTCTTATACGAGGAGCGTTGTGCTACTTGTCATGGTTTGTTTGGTGAAGGTGAGGGGCGCTGGCCCGTTCTTGCTGGAGGGCAGGGAACCCTTAAAGATGAACGTCCCACGAAAACGGTTGGTTCTTATTGGCCATATGCGTCTACACTATACGACTATATTCGACGTGCAATGCCATTTACTGCACCACGCTCCCTATCGGATCAGCAAGTTTATGATGTTACGGCTTATGTGCTTTATCTGAATGAGATCGTTGAAGAGGATTTTGTATTAACAAAAGACTCTTTAGCGAGCATTGAGATGCCTAACCAAGATAACTTTTTTATAGATCCGCGTCCTGATGTGCAAAATAAGCGTTGTATGGAGAACTGTGCAGATCCTAAAAAGCTTATGATTACAGGGACTCTTAAGGGAATAACGCCTGTTGGCCACTTTGTTCAAGGTGCTGACGCACCCGCTGCATCCCATGACGCACAGATGGAGAAAGAGCAAGAGGAAGAGAAGCAACGTAAAGCTAGTATTACAGGCGAAGCGATTGCGGAGAAGCATGCTGTAGAAGCGGCCTCATTATCCGAATTAGCGTTGGCAGGGAAAACAACTTACGAAGGGGCTTGTAAGGTTTGTCATGGATCGGGTTTAACAGGTTCCCCCAAATTTGGTGATTCAGACGCTTGGTCTGCTCGTATTAAAAAAGGGATGCCAGTGCTGCTTGACCATGCCGTTAATGGCTTTTCGGGTGATACTGGTGTGATGCCACCTAAAGGTGGGAGAGTCGATCTTAGTGATCAGCAGGTTGAACAAGCCGTTGCTTACATGGTTGAATCTAGCCAGTAAGCCTCATTAATATATAAAACCTAGTAATTAACTAGATTTTATCGCCCACATGGGCATTTTATAACAATAAAAATACTGTCGTTAGACAGAACTCCGGAGGAGAAATAATGCGTAAGCTGAGCACCTCTCTCTGTGCGGCTGGTTTATTGGCTATGGTTACAGCAGGTTCTGCTATAGCTGATAACCATGATGATCAGATTGCATTGGGGAAAGCCGTTTATTTGGATAAGTCTCGGGGTAATTGCATCTCCTGTCATACCATCGCTGATCCAGATGCGAATTTGGCAGGGAATCAAGGACCACCGACCCTTTCGATGAAAACTCGTTTTCCAGATAAACGTAAATTACGTGCCCAAATTTGGGATGCAAGTAAAAATAATCCTCTGACAATTATGCCTCCAGTAGGGAAGCATTGGATTTTGTCAGAAGAAGAAATTGATGCTGTCGTAGAGTATATCTACCAGTTCTGATCTCCCAAAATGGGTGAAGAAAGAGGAAATTTAGAATGAGCATAAATCGTCGTTCAGTCATAAAAGCGATTGCTGCAAGTGGAGCTTTGGTGGGTGCTAGTGTATTGGTACCACGTATTGCAATGGCAGCATGGACACAGAGTGCGTTTAAAGCAGAAGATCAAGAGACCGCCATGCAAGAGTTGCTTGGTGGCACAGCAGAAGAAAGTGCAGAGGTGACATTAAAAGCACCTGACATCGCAGAAAATGGTGCCGTTGTCCCAGTCACTGTTCGCTCTAGTTTAGCGAATGTTGAGTCAATGAGTGTTTTTGTTGAGCACAACCCAACTCCCCTTGTTGTTGAATTCATTATTCCAGCAGGCACCGATGCTGATGTATCTACACGTTTACGTATGGGCAAAACCTCTAAGGTAACCGCCGTTGTTAAAGCTGAAGGTAAGCTTTATAGCGCATCAAAAGAAGTAAAAGTTACTATCGGCGGTTGTGGCGGTTAATCCAGTTAAGCTAATACAGAGGTATGAATCATGGCTAAGGGCATTTTAAGAGTTAAAGCGAAGGTTTCTGGTGGAAAAACTAAAGTTAAATTGATGGCTAAGCACATCATGGAAAGTGGCCAGCGCAAAGATAAAAAAACGGGCGAGTTAATTCCCGCAAGATTTTTGCAGGAGCTTAAGATAATGCATGCAGGCAAAGAGGTTTTTGTAGCGAACCTTGGAACCGCAGTATCTAAAAACCCTTATTTCGCGTTTAACTTTGCAGGCGGGGCGTCGGGTGATGAACTGACCATGACCTGGATTGAAAACACAGGTGAGACGGCTACAGAAACTGCCAAAGTAAAATAATTAGCAACTACCTGTTACTGGGTGGCGCTTTGGGGTGAATAATGAAAATAATAAGAAAATTAGCGTTGGGCTTTGCTGTTGCGGCAGCAACACACATAACCTACGCAGCAGATACTGGATTTGATATGCAAACTGTCGATCCAGAGGCGGACAGAATAGCACTGCAAAACTATTACAAATCTCGCTTCCCTGATACGGAATTAGCAGATTATGTAAATGGTATCTATTCAGTTGATGCGGATTCAAGGGAACAGTGGGTAGAACTTGAAGAGTTCCCTCCTTATGAATTTGATGTGGAAAAAGGAGAAGAGCTTTTCAACACAGCCTTTGCAAACGGGAAAGGTTATGCGGATTGCTTTGAAAACGGAGGTATAGGTATTCGCCATAAATACCCGTACTGGAATAAAGAAGAAGGTACGGTTAAAACACTTGAGCAAGAGATCAATGAGTGCCGAGTGAAGAATGGTGAGGAAGCGCTTAAATGGTCTAAAGGCCCGATTGCTCAAATATCAGCTTATATGGCATGGACTTCACGAGATAAGGTTTTTGATATACAGATTCCTGAGGATGACCCTAGAGCCAAAGCTGCCTATTTAGAGGGTAAGAAGTTCTTTTATTCTAAGCGTGGTCAGTTGAACCTATCTTGTGCCAATTGTCATCTTCAAGGCTCGAATATTCGTATTCGTGCAGACCTACCGGGTCCTCAATTAGGGCATGTGACACATTTTCCTGTTTTCCGCTCTAAATGGGGAGAGTTAGGTACGTTGCACCGCCGTTACAGTGGTTGTCATAGAGATTCTCGTTCAGATCCATTAAAACCTCAGGCTGAGGAGTTCCGTAACTTGGAGTATTTCCAGAGTTATATGTCCAATGGTCTTGTGGCTAATGGCCCTGGTGCACGTAAGTAATAGGAGGGTAGCAACATGAATAAAGGTTTAATTATTGCTGCTGTTCTGGCGCTTGCGCCAACATTTGCCGCAGCTGAAAGTTTTCAAAATGCGTTTGAGATGAACCGTGCAATGTATGGTAAAGGTCATGTTTTTACCTGGCAGGGAAAGCAGTATACGACTCAGCATGAAGAGGAGGCCGAGGCTGCTGTTAAGGCGACTAAGGCGAATGCTGAGGCATTATTGGATAAGGCTAAGGCAAAAAATGCTGAAGTGGCTGAACTAGGTTATGAGTGGAAGCTGACTCGAGGCCTTCTAAAAGAAGCTCAAACGGCGATTGATGAGGGTGATTATCAAAAAGCTCTTAATTTAGCGGCACAAGCTAAATATCACGCACGGATGGGTATTCAACAGTATCATTATGCGCAGGCAAATTGGCATCTTGCCGTTCCTCAATAGGAAAGCGCTAATATCGTCCAGAGAGCAAACATAATCGGTTTACTCTCTCATAATGTACTTTTAAAAATACCTGCTGAGGTTGTACGCAGCAGGTTTTTTTTCCTCAAAAGAGGTGATTATTTATGTCGATGACACGCCGTGAATTTGCTCGTTTGTTAGGTATGGCGGGCGCTGCGGGGGTTCTTCCTGCAACAGGTTTTGCCGCAAAGAAACAGCCTTCAGATCTATATGAAATCCCTAAAAGTGGTAATGTTCGTCTTCTACACATGACCGATTGTCATGCCCAGTTACTCCCTGTGTATTTTCGTGAGCCAAATGTTAATTTGGGAATTGGTAAAGCCTATGGCCAAGCACCTCACCTTGTGGGTGATAAGCTACTTAATCATTTTGGAATTAGTTCCGGGTCACTTGAAGCGCATGCATTTACCTATTTGAATTTTGGTGATGCTGCTAGCCGTTACGGAAAAGTCGGCGGATTTTCCCATCTTAAAACCTTAGTGGATCGCTTACGCCAAGATTATGGATCAGAAAGCACGCTTCTATTAGATGGTGGTGATACGTGGCAAGGTTCAGGCACCGCATTTAAAACGCGCGGCATGGATATGGTTAAAGCTACGAATGAGCTTGGTGTTGATGTTATGACCGGTCATTGGGAGTTTACTTACCATCAAGAGGAGATTCTTAATAATATAAAAGCCTTCAATGGTGAATTTCTCGCTAACAATGTTTTTGTAACAGAAGACGCGCTTTTTGATGGGGCTGATGAGTATATCTTCGATGAAGATAGCGGCCATGTCTTTAAGCCTTATTCGATTAAAGAGATAGGTGGAGCGCGTATAGCGGTTATAGGCCAAGCTTTCCCTCGCACTAAGATAGCTAACCCTGCGCGTTTTATCCCTGATTGGACTTTCGATATTTATGATAATGAGATGCAGGCTTTAGTTGATAAAGTACGTGCAGAAGAGAAGGTCGACGCCGTTATTGTGCTTTCCCATAATGGTATGGACGTTGATTTGGCGATGGCCAACCGTGTTTCCGGTATTGATGTTATTTTGGGAGGGCACACCCATGACGGTATGCCGCAACCTACTACCGTTAAAAATGCTACCGGCCAAACCTTGGTATGTAATGTAGGTTCAAATGGTAAATTTCTAGGTGTTATGGATTTGGATATTCGTGACAGCAAAGTGCAAAGTTACAACTACCGGTTGATGCCTATCTTCTCTGAAATTTTACCTGCTGATCCCGCAATGGCTAAATTAATCGATGATATTAGAGCCCCTCATATGGGCTGGCTAACAGAAGAGCTGGCGCTTGCTGATGAAGTGATGTTCCGTCGAGGTAATTTCAACGGTACCTTTGATCAGCTAATCTGTAATGCGTTAATGGATGTAAATAATGCTCAGATATCATTATCCCCTGGCTTCCGTTGGGGAACCTCAGTCCTTGAGGGACAAATGATCACTATGGAGCATGTTTTAGATCAAACCTGTCTGACCTACCCTGAAACTTATGTGAGACCGATGAAAGGTTCAGAACTTAAGTTAATTCTGGAAGATGTGGCAGATAATATCTTTAACCCAGAGCCATATTTGCAGTCAGGTGGGGATATGGTTCGTGTTGGTGGTTTTGATTATATCTGTGACCCTATGCAACCTATAGGTAAACGTATTAGTGAAATGACGCTCGATAATGGTGAGCGTATTGATGCGAATAAAACCTATACAGTATCAGGCTGGGCGACGGTAGGTTCCCAATCTGAGGGGCCAATTATTTGGGATGTAGTGGCTGATCACTTACGTGATAAAGAGGTCGCACGTATTGATAAATTGAATACACCTATTTTGAAAAATGTGGGTAATAATCCAGGGATAGCGGATTACGCTAAAATGGAGTCATAACATTTAGGCGATCAAACAGAGTGGAAGTCCCTTTTTAGCGATTAAGAAGGGGCTTTTTTATTGGCAGTAACATATGGAAAAATAGCAGAATCCCTCCTTTTTTGTTTAAATAGCCGCCAAGCGAAATAATCCAGATCTGCTTCAAGGGAGAAATTGTGAAACCAATAAAAAGCATGCTTAGAACATCTGTATTATCTCTAGTCCTAATCGGGTTGACTGCTTGTAATGCGGCAGGCGTAAAAACCGACACATCGACTGAGGCCGCTGCCGAAAATAGCCAATCAACAAAGGTTAATGCGTCGTCTAAAACTAAAAGCGAACCCGCATCAGACCTGCCTGAAGCTAATGCCAGTGAAAAACTAGATGTTGTCGGTAATCGTTTGACTGCTGTGCAGGATCATTTACTACAGATGAAATCTCAGGCTGCCCAATTACAACAACAGAACCAAGCGCTTTCTTTGCAGATCCAAAGCTTGAAAACAGACCTGCAAGGTGCATTCGCTCAATCCGATTCTCCTGATTCTGCGCAGGCAGCACCCACACCTGATGCTTTTAATGGCGTATTAGATCAGATAACGATGATGGCTAACGAATTAAGTAGTCAAGTACAAGATGGTTCCTATCGTATAGTCTCTGCTTATACGGCAAAGGATCAGTGGATTTTAATACGCTATCATCGTTTTACGGGAGAGGCTTGGTTAGCCGACCAAGGGGCGTGGAACCTTCTTGAGGAAAGTGGTGCGACAGGCACAGCGGAATATGAAGTGGTTTTACTGCGTGCAGATGGTGATGGCAAAGGTTATGTTGCTGCTAGGATTGATCGTATTACCGGTGAAACTTGGTGGTTAAGAGAGAATATGTGGCAACCCTATGTTAACTACTAAGGTTAGTGATTAGTGCAAGAAACGTTTACAAACAAACCTAATGTAGATGAGCTGATTAATCTGTTTAATCAGCTTTTTTTCGAACGCTATAATACGGTGTTAATTAAAGGTGAGGAGGAGCCTATCTACCTTCCTGCGGATAATACTTCACCGCATAACCGAATCGTTTTTGCTCATGGCTTTTTCGCCAGTGCGCTACACGAGATTTCCCATTGGTGTGTGGCTGGTGCTAAACGTCGAGAGCTGGTGGATTTTGGTTATTGGTATAAGCCAGATGGCCGTACAGCTGAAGAACAAAGAGAATTTGAAAAGGTTGAGGTTCGCCCTCAGGCCTATGAATGGATTCTTTCAGTTGCTGCAGGTCATCGCTTTCACTTTAGTGCCGATAACTTATCATCGGAGATAGGCGCAAGTGATCACTTCCAAGAAAATGTACTCAAAATGGTTCATGGGTTACTGGATCATGACTTGCCTGAGCGAGTGGGTATGCTGGTTGAGGCTTTGCGGATCCACAATAATCGTGAACCTTTATCAAAAAACGAATTTAAGCTTTAACCCCACCGCCTTATTAATTGATCAACTTAATACACTTTTATCGAGCACACCTTTATCAATGAGCAACAGTAAGACGTTTGTGCATTCTAGTTTTACATGGTCGCGCAGTAATCTTACTGCTGGTGTAATTGATTGCCGAGTGGGGCAGACTAACCAGAGTTCGCTGGAGCGAGGTTTGAAGTTGGGCATGACATTGACGACCCTATCATTAAGTAAGTCGTTTGACATATCAAGACAAGATTTAACAGCAAGCCCTTTCCCCGCGACACACCAGCGTCGTACCAGATCACCGTCATTTGAGGCACGATTGCCACTCATTTTTATTTTGTAATTATTCTGATCATCCCTGAAGCTCCAAACATTATGAATCACATCATGTAGTTGGTAAAACAATCCATGGTGAGATACGAGATCATGGGGATGTTGAGGTGTGCCATTATGTTCTAAATACTCCTCTGTCACACAGAGTAAGCCGGGAACATTACAGATCTTAAATCCATAAAGGTTACTGTCTTCTGGTGAACCATAACGGAATGCCATATCTACTGAGTCGCAGATAGTGTAGACACTTATATTGCTGACCTTTCTCAGATGTCACAAGTGATAGCTTTAGCTGAAGCCGTGAAGACGACTCATGGGAAGATCGATGTGTTGATTAACAATGCAGGGATTTTCCGAGCAGAAAATAATACAATCCTTGAGGGGCTAGATATTCGTTTTGCTGTTAATACAATAGTGCCCTATTTGTTGACGCATAGCTTACTGCCGTTACTCGGTGAAAAAGGGGCGTTTTATTAACTTCCATCAGCAGCTCAAGCCACCGTTAATATTAATACTTTAATTGGTAATGGTGTTGTCGAAGATGATTTTTCTGCGTACGCACAAAGTAAATTGGCGCTTACAATGCGGTCTAAGGCATTAGCTCAGAAGGCAGATAGCCCAGTAGTTATCGCTGTTAATCTAGGTTCAATGCTGGGTAGTAAAATGGTTAAAGATAACTTTGGCGTTGAGGGTGGAGACGTTGCTATAGGCGCACATATTTTGATGCGTTTAGCTCTTGATGATGAGTTTGAAAGCAAATCGGGTGGGTATTTCGATAATAATCTAGGGTATTTTTCTACTCCTCATCTGGATGCATTAGAGGTCAATAAGTCTGAAGAGATCGTTAATGGGATAAAAAAGTTTTAAGGCTTTAACGTCAAGTAGGGCCCAATTTATATAGAGTACCAATAAAAAAGTCCTGAAGGTTCAGGACTTTTTTATTGACCGTCGGTTATCACTAATGGCGGTTTTTTTATTGGTACTATCTATTTAATGGTGGTGTTTATGTTCTGTCATACCGGCCATTATTTTTTGCACAGGAAGCATTAGCTGTTGATTACTACCGTCAGAAAACGTTAGCGTCATATCAATCTCTGTTCCTTCAACTAAATCCTGCTTTAGACCAATTAGCATGACATGATAGCCGCCCGGTTGTAGGCTGACTTTACCTTCAGCAGGTAACTTTATTTGATCAACTTGGCGCATTTTCATTATGCCGTCCTCGTTGATATGGTTATGCAGTTCAACTGTTTCAGCAACACTGGAGCTTGCAGAAAGCAAAGAAACAGCTTTCGAATCGGTATTGTGTATTACCATAAACGACGCGCTATTTACTTGCCCTGGAGGGACGGCACGGGCATAAGGGTTTTCAATAGTTACATCGGCAGATGCATGGATTGCCGTTAACCCTAAAGTGCCGATGATGCATGCACGACTTATCAATGTCTTAATCATGTTTGATTCCTTTTACAATAAATCACGAATTTCGGTAGCAAGTTCTTTAGGTGGTAGTGCATGTGGAAGTGCTTTAGCAAGCTCTCCTTCACGATTAATTAGGTAGAGTTTGGATGAATGGTCTACAGCGTATCCCATTGCAGACTCTTCCAGATCTACCATGCGATAGAATGCACCATATTGCTTAACCACTTGATCAATGGTGGCTCTGTTTGCAGTCGCACCGATAAAATTAGGATGAAAAAAAGCAGTGTATTTCGCTAGTTTTTCAACGCTGTCCCGTTCAGGGTCCACACTCATAAATATGCCTACGACCTCTTTTTGTTCCTCTTTAGATAGATTATGTAATCCTTGGGATGCAACTGCGAGAGCGGTTGGGCAGATATCAGGACAAGAGGCGTAGCCTATAAAAAACAGTACGACTTTGCCGCGATAGTCTTCAAGTTTAAGTGGGCCTTGAACGCTTTCAAGGGTGAAGTCTCCCCCTAGTTGTTCACCCAGCGCGATTCTATTTTCGATCGGCTGAGGACGAAAATAGAAAGCAATGGCAACACCCGCTAACATAACGGCGGTTAAAAGAAGAAGATTACGCAGTGTTTTCACAATAAATTACCTGTACTGAATATCATTTGAGCTTGTGTTATTTAGCATCGAAGAAAAAATCGGCCTGGGTTCGCTCTCCCTTATGCTCTGTAACAACAGAGGTAATCCATGTCATCGTACCTGTAGTACAAACCCCAAGGGTGACTTCTCCGCGCCAAAGATCCTGTTCCCCAGCAACTTTTTTAAGCATAACTTGGTTGAGGCCCATAAACATATCTCGACCTTTTAAATCCAGCATCACTTGATCGGCGGCAATATCTTGAAGCTTTACTTCAAACTCCAGAGGTTTAGCTGAGCTAATGGTCGGGGTGTTAATTTTTAGACGAATTGCTCCAGTGCTGTCGCTGGCTTTACAGAATGTTTGGGTTAGTTCGCACCCGGGAGTTGATTGCAAAATACGCGTTTGTGGGGGTGTATTATGCATCAACTGTGGTAGATATATTACAGAACCTAAACCAAAGATGGCTGCAACGATGATCATCACTTGAAGGAGATGGGGGCTTTTATCTTTGGTTTGCTTCATTCTATAGCTATCCCGAGTGCCGTTTTATTTTACTGGTTAAATAGTGAGTAAGAGAAGTGACAAATTGTCGCATAAAGGGTTCAAGCATACTGCTAAGAAGTATAGAGGCAAGCTAATAGGTTTTTTTGGATGTCTTCTTTTGCTAATGCTTGGGTAGTGATTATCTCTAGTCGGGAGTCTCGACGGTAAGCAATAGGTGAAAATGTTGCCTCATCGATCACTTGATTATAAAGCACCCAGCCTTCGTCGGTATGGAAAACCCCCTTTATACGCTGTATTTTCAGTAAACTCTTGAAGATGCTTTTAAGGGAATCTAGCTTAAAAACATCCTCGCTATTAAAAACCCATCCACAACTATAGAGTCCATTACTTTGTCCCTCTTTAACGAAGGGCATAGCGGGTTTAGGTATTAGCTGTAGCTGAACTGTAGGTAAAGAGACTTTACTAGACGTACTCGGTGTAGCTAAATTGGAAGCTGATATTTCAGCGTCCGAATGAGCATCAGGGAAAAGAGCCTGACGTCCTCCTTTACCGATAAGATCAAGCAGATTAAGAGACACCTCACCATTAATGCTTTTTATCACTGCTTGTTTTGGTGGAAAGAGCGTAGTGGATTGCTGCTCAGCAAACGAGATTTGTGCCTCAGTGGCTAAATCAGTTTTGTTTAAAATAATAACATCAGCTAAATTAATTTGATCTTGGAACGTAGGATTACTCACCGTCTCTTGATTATCTAAACTACGTGGATCTAATAAACAGATGACTGAACGAAGATCCAAAATATCGCGAAAATTTTCATTTTGTAGGGTATCTATAATTCCCGCGGGATGACCTATACCTGTAGGTTCGATGATCAAGCGGTCCGGTTTAGAGCGACGAAGTAGTATAGCGAGTGTTGAGGTTAATGCAGGCCCTAGTGCACAGCAGATACACCCACCGGCAAGTTCTTTAATTGCGACACCATCAGATGGTGTTTCCATAACCGCTTGATCAATACCGATCTGCCCAAACTCATTAACTAATATTGCCCATGTTTCATCTTTAGGCTTTTGCGATAAAAGTGCATTGATGGCGGTGGTTTTCCCTACCCCAAGGAAGCCCGTAATTATGTTCGTAGGTATATTTTCTAACTTAGGCATAAGATTTGTCTCTTTTATATATTAAGGGTAGTTGTGAAAACAGCATACCGATGAGCATGAAGCTGCAGCCAAGGATACCGAGGAGAGAGAAGCTTTCGTCGAGGAGAAACCATCCACCCACTGCAGCAACGACAGCTTCTAAACTCATAATGACGGCGGCATGGGCTGGCGGTGCGTTTTTCTGCGCCACGATCTGTAAGGTATAGGCGATACCAACGGATATAAAGCCTGCATAAGCGATAGGCAGCCAAGAGTTAATTGCATTGTTAAGGGTAAATTGTTCACTTTCTAGTATCAGTGCTGTGAATCCGCTCAGGGCTGCACAGACTAAAAACTGTAGAATGGCGAGACGTAAGTTGTCCACTTTAGGTGCCAGCTTGGCAATTAATAGGACATGGATTGCCCAGCAAACTGCGCCACATATTTCTAAAATATCACCCCTATTTATCGCTGTTAATTGGTGAAAGCTTAAGAGGTAAAGTCCAATTACGGCAATGCCACCACCTAGCCATGTGTTAATGGTTGTGCTTTGTCCAATCCACAATCCCAATAAAGGCACAAAAATAATATATAGGCCGGTTATAAAGCCAGCATTGCCTGCGGTCGTATAGGCTAGGCCCGCTTGTTGAAACGACGCACCGAGAAAGAGTACGCCGCCCGCTGCTAGAGCGCTTATTAATAATTGTCTATTGCTGTGATCGGATGGTGCTTTGAAAAAAAACAATAAAGGAAGGAGGGAGAGGGCACCTAGTAGAAAGCGTAGCGCATTGAAGCTAAAGGGACCAAGTAACTCAAGGCCTAAGCGTTGTGCAACAAAAGCTAACCCCCAAATTATGGCGACAAGTAGTAAAAGTAAATCGGCTTGTATTTTTTGTGTTTGCATTAATTTAGCGGCACTCTATTAAAGCCCAAGGTTATATGTGTCTTTAAATATTTTGCTGTGTGTTGCGTATAGTAGATATGCGGATTATGCCTAATTACACAGTTAAAGAAGAGAGTTTTATTTTTTGTAAATAGTGTTGCAAATCATTCTCAGTTGCAATATTATCGTACTCGCTCATAAGTGATAGGCAGTGGACGACCTCACCTCACAACGCTGCCGAAACTTGCTGAATTAACATATGCTCACATGTTGGTTCAGCGAACATTGATTCTCCCCCTCGATAATCAATGTATTAAACTGAATGCTCACCTATTCAGTTTAAACCAGATAAGCCGGACCTTTTGGTCCGGCTTTTTTTATATTTAAGCTGCTTACAAATAAAGATTAAATTATTTTAAAATTTACTGTTAATAGTGTTGCAAATCATTCTCATTCGTATATTATCTATATCAACACGTCAGACGGCAGGCTCCCCTCACAAGTTGTGCCGTCATGCTTTAGAAATATCGCATTTCGTGTGTGTAGTCCTATAGGTGCTGAGTTCAGGCCTCAGCGCCTATAGGGGTCGGAGAATCGATTTGGATGCTCCAAGCACAGGCTCTTGTCATTAAAGCAAAATTGCTTAACCGGAACCCCAAGGGGCTCCGGTTTTTTTTTATTCAAAAATTTAAGATTCAAATTTTAAAAATAATTATCCTCCTATAAAGGGATAAATTAATTTCATCTCTATGGGAGTCGTAATTTACTTGTCTAGTCAGGGGTTATGACTAGAGCGCTAGGTGGGAGAGTTGCTGTTGGCTTGAGCGCTAAAGCTCATAGGAATTAGGTCGGGGGAGTGATGCTCCCCCAGCGTTTTGCATTAAAATCTTTAGCTTACGTTAAACCGTTTCATTTTGTTAAACAGGTCTTCAGCCATATTTTTAAAGCTGGTGGCAATTCCCAAAGAATTTTGCGAAAGCTCTTTCGCCGTCACATTTTGATCATTTAAGTGCGTTAAGTTTTGGTTGATCTCATCAGTCACTTGGCTTTGCTGCTCCGTTGCTGTGGCAATTTGGATCGCCATATCATTGACTTGATTCGCGGATACGCCAATGGCATTTAATATTTCTTGTGTGCTCTCTACCAATTTAACGGATGTAGATACTTGCGACGAGCCGTCTCTGATCGATAAAACCGCTTCGTTTACTCCCGATTGAAGTTTCTCAATCATTGATTGAATCTCTTCAGTTGATGCTTGGGTTTTACTGGCTAGGGATCTGACTTCATCTGATACAACAGCAAATCCGCGTCCGTGATCGCCTGCGCGGGCAGCTTCAATTGCGGCGTTTAATGCAAGAAGGTTGGTTTGATCTGCTATGCCCCTGATCACATCGAGTACTGAAGCAATACTTTCTGATTCCAAGGCAAGTTTAGCAATCACTTGTTCTGCGTTTGATACGGAGAGTGAAAGGTTGTTAATTTGAAGGACAGAGTCATTAATAATATTGCGGCCATTGCTACTGATATCCACAGTTTTAGCTGATTCGGATGAAGTTTGCTGTGCATGTTCAGCTACTTCGCTTATGGCTGTATTAAACTCAAATACGGCAGAGGCAATCATCTCTACACCTTGGCTTTGTTTGCTAACAATCGTCATGCTGTTATTAGCTGAGTCATGTAGCGTTTGAGCGTCGGCATTCATTTGTGATGCCCGTTGACGAATATCGGTTATTAATGTTTCTAAATTGGCGACAAAGTCATCAAATGCGTAGGCTAATTCGCCTAACTCATCTTTTCTCTGTGAATTGATTCTCAGCGTTAAGTCACCATTACCTTGGCTAATCTCTTTAATGCTACGGGTTAATTGTGTAATGCTGTTTACTAATAATTTAGGAGTGAAATAGGTTAGCGCTGCAGCAATAGCGAGTACAATAAAGATGAATATACCTAGACTGAGACTGACCTTTTCGATTTTTTGGGTAAGATGCTCACGTTTATTGCGCGATTTTGCGTCAAGGGCTTCACCTGCTAAATTGTATAATCCTCTTAAGTCCGCAAAAGCTGGAACTGTCTGCTGGTCGCTCCAAGTTTCAGCTTCATCTATACGTCCATTATCAACTAAGGTAAAAGTTCGTTCTGCTTTAGTTTTCCAGCTATTGAAGGCCGAGTCAAAGGCGTCCAGCTGCTGCATAATGTCAGGATATTCCTTCATTAGCGCCCTGTATTGATTCATGCGTTCAAAGGCTTGGTCTGCGTTTTCATTGAAGTCTTTTTTTACTGAGCTGTCTCTTTTACCTAGTAGGTAGTTTAATTCGGCTTCTTTGGCCTGATACAGATCTCTATCTGCATTAAGTACGGCTGAAATGGCGGGTAAGTAATTTGTTCCAAATCGATTAACTCCATCTTTGAGTTCATCGGTTAGTAATTTGGCAGAAAATGAGATTAATAATATAGCTAAAGTCAGCATCACCATCGCTGCTGATAACTTGAACCTGATACTATGGAATATGTTTTTTTTCATTATTATTTTGTTCCTAAATAAACGGTTACCCTCCAATATAGGCTATAAAATCTAAAAGTGGAATTTGTTGATTAGGGGGGGTCTTATAGGGCTTTCAAGAGCTCGATAAAATTATCTGATCAGCGGTAAGCTGATGTGATGATGAGAAAATGGGTCTTTTAAAATCTTAAATTTTACTGATAAATAAGTTGATTAGAGAAGGCTGAGTTCTCTCTTACTCGCCCTCGCCCTGTATGCATAACCCCGTTCTTGGTTAAAAAACTTCATTACCCCTCATTCTATTTCTTCGTTATTTGTGTCAATTATTGCTTTTGATTGGCATAAGAAAGCGCACCAAAAAGTTGTCTCATACCAACAAAGACAGTCATTGCGCAACATTGCCTATCTTTCTCATATATAGCTATTAGGTTGTGAAAATAACTAACTCCTTGTTTTTGTTAGTTTAATTTTTTTGGCCCGAAAAAATGCTCTGATCTAAATCAATATGAATTTACTGGAGCCGTAGTATGGGCGCATCTATATCACTCGATTTCATCACACATAAGTTCAGTGCTTCAGCGGAACCTACGCTGAAAGATATTGAAACTTGCTTATCCTGAGGGTACCCAATTGATGATGTGTCATGACTATCCTCCTGCTACACGCGCTCATCAATCGGTAACAACCGTTGCAGAACAGCGTAAACACAATATCCATATACACGATAAGGTGGATGAAAACGCATTTATCAGTGCGCGTAACCGCCGTGACAAAACTTTAGACTCGCCCCAGCTTTTGTTCCCCTCTGTACAAGTAAATACTCGAGCAGGGGAGTTTCCAAAAGCGGAAAGTAATGGTTTACAGTATTTGAAAATCCCACTGAATTTTTTGTAAGGGTTTGATGTTAAATATTTTTTAAAGTGAATGGGCGGTTATCATTTCCGCCCAGAATCATGCCACTGCTGTTCACCTAGAAACAGATAGGCCGTTTTATTCAGGCAAAATCCAGTGTCAGCACAACACGCTTCTCACCTTGTTTCACCGCTGGAGATCGATGTACTGCACCTAAACCCTCATTGCCATACCAGCCTTCGCCTTTTAGTAGAACAATATCACCTTTGTTTACTTGCTGAATGTCGGCCATCTGAGAGTATAAACCTGAGACATCATCGCTTAAGCCCATATTACCCGGCCCAAGTTTACTACGATCTACATCGTCATTGCTGAGCCATTCGGTTCCTTGCCCTTGATAAGTACTAACCAAACGACAACCCAACTTATCTATATGAAAGCGGGGACACATAGCGCGATCTAACACTTGTAACCTCAGACCTACTTCATCAAGTTCGAACAAGCAGCTATACATATCCAATAAGAGAGCGAGATCCTCTACAAATTCTGGTTGACCCTCTAAGTCAGGTAGCGAGAATTTGAGTGACTCTACAGCTGTTTTAGGGTTGACCACTGAGCGGAGGTTAAAGTGCGACTTATTCTCAACGAGTGCTTGGCAATAGTTGGCGATCACATCAGGTAGTGAACGTTGCACAATAACGAGATTGATCTGTTCTTGGTAGATTGCTGTCATGGTTTCAGGAGAGTCCCCTGTCACATGGTTATTTTCATGCTGGTAATGCTTTAAATAAGTATTACTCTCTACTGGCTCTGTGGCACCCACTGCGATCACCTGTCCTAATGAAATTAATCATTATAATATAACATAATGATTAATTTTGAGTCCCCCGCAAAAGAAAATTATCTGCATATCACTGTTACCAATGTTGTGTTTATACCTTATGACGGTTTGAGTCTTATATTTCAGTATGCTAATTTAATGTTAACTATCCGCTTTGGATTAGAGGGGTAATTACATAAGTTTATGTGACTAGATTTATGCGACCTCGTTATACAAGTGCTAATGCGTTACTTGCTCGAATAGCCCCCTCTGAATTTTTGTGATGCCGTTCCTGTTCTATACCTAGATGATTGACATCAAGGAAATTTCAGCCGGTTTGTTCGATACTACTTTAGGATTAAGTTAACTTTTTGTTTAAACGACATGTGAAGTCACCGTACATATAGGTCTGATTGTTGGCAGATCTACGTGCCTCTCCCTGATGATCAAATATGCCGAGATGGAACATAGTGTTGTTAATAACAGGACTAGTGCTGTTTGTAATAACTAGGTACAACGATTTAATAATGATTTGTTGACGAATTTTGGATAATGGAGAAAGACGTGAAGCGAGTAATAATTGTTGTGGTTTTAATACTTGCCACTGTAGGCGGCTGGCTCCTATGGCAGAACCTTCAAGCACCTGAACTGCCGGAAGGTCTCGCTTCGGGGAATGGACGTATTGAAGCGGTACAGATTGATATATCAACAAAAATCGCTGGGCGTGTAGAGACGATCTCTGCGAAAGAGGGCGACCTTGTTGAGAAAGGGCAAGTCGTTGCAACGATTGATACTGCTCAACTGCATGCTCAATTGTTACGTGCAGAGGCGGTCATTGCGAGTGCCGAAAGCCAAGTAGCAGCGGCAGAGGCATCTATTGCACAAGCTAAGGCTAAGCTTATTCTTGCCGAACAGGAACTGAGTCGCGCGCGGGAACTGGTGAAAAAAGGTCATACCAGTAAAGAGTCTTATGACACCCGTGTAAGTGAGGTCGCTGTTGCTAAGGCAAATCTGAATGCAGCTAATGCCACATTGGTATCGCAGGAACGTAATGTTGATGCGGCACGGGCAGATGCACAGGGAATCCAGACACAGATTGATGATGCCGTCTTAGTCGCGCCAAGTTTAGGACGAGTATTGTATCGCCTTGCGGAACCCGGTGAAGTATTAGGCAGTGGCGGTAAAGTGTTAACACTAGTGAATCTTGCTGATGTTTATATGGAGACCTTTCTGCCCTCATCTCAGGCCCATCGTGTTTCTATCGGTGCTGAGGCGCGGGTGAAGCTAGATATTCTTGATGTAGCGATTCCAGCAACGGTTAGCTTTGTTTCCCCCGAATCCCAATTTACACCAAAAGAGGTGGAGACAGCGAGTGAGCGAGAAAAGCTCATGTTTCGTGTCAAAGTGCGCGTGCCTGAAACTCTAGTACAGGCGTATATAGACCGTGTAAAAACAGGGGTGCGAGGTGTAGCTTATATTCAGCTTGCTCCACTACCGGGCGAAGCGCTACCTGAGTGGCCAGCATTCCTCCAGAAGCTTCCAGCAAAAATTAATCCAGATAACATTAGTAACCACTAGCGGGTGCCAACCATGGCTGAACAGGATCGTCCGATCGCTCGTATTCAGGGTGTTACACATAGCTACAAAAAGGTCCATGCCGTTGATGATATAACGCTGGATATTCCTTCTGGTTTAATGGTTGGTTTATTGGGTCCCGACGGTGTTGGTAAGTCGACTTTGATGGGGCTGATCTCTGGCGCGCGTAAATTGCAAAAGGGGCATCTTGAGGTGCTGGGCGGTGATATGACTTCGGTCGATCATCGAAAAACTGTTGGCCCTGGGATTGCCTATATGCCCCAAGGGCTAGGTAAAAACCTGTATGCAGAATTAAGTGTTGAAGAGAATCTCGACTTCTTCGGTAAGCTTTTTGGCCAAAGCACAAGTGAGCGTAAAACACGCATTGAGCGATTAACTAAAGCAACGGGGCTACATCCCTTCCTCTCCCGACCTGCAGGTAAGCTGTCAGGGGGGATGAAACAGAAATTGGGTCTTTGCTGCTCGCTGATTCATGATCCTGATCTGCTAATATTAGATGAGCCTACCACGGGCGTAGACCCCCTATCTCGGCGTCAGTTTTGGGCACTGATCGCAACCATTCGTAAAGAACGTCCTAATATGAGTGTACTGGTTTCCACCGCCTATATGGATGAGGCAGAGGGTTTTGATTGGCTGGTGGCTATGGATGCCGGTCAAGTACTTGATACAGGTACGCCAGAGAGTTTAAAAGAGAAAACCGGCGCTGAGGATTTGGAAGCGGCGTTTGTGCGGTTGTTGCCTGAAAGTAAACGTGGTGACATGAGTGAATTGGTTATTCCACCTTTAGAAGAAAAGGGTGGGGAGCCCGCGATTGTCGCTAAAAATTTGACCCGCCGTTTTGGGGATTTTACCGCGGTTGATAATGTTAGCTTTGAGATACAAGCGGGTGAGATTTTTGGTTTTCTTGGCTCAAACGGTTGCGGTAAAACAACGACGATGAAAATGTTAACAGGATTGTTGCCAGTTTCAGAAGGCGAGGCCTATCTGTTTGGTCATTCTGTTAATGCGGATGATCTGGAAACCCGCAAACGTGTTGGTTTTATGACTCAGGCATTCTCCCTTTACGGTGAATTGAGTGTCGAGCAAAACCTAAAATTACATGCCCGCTTATTCCATTTAACACCGGAGAAAACCGCTGAGCGTATTAATACCCTTGTTGAACGTTTTAGTTTGCGTGAGCATCTGGGTGTATTGGCATCATCCTTACCTTTAGGTATTCGTCAGCGCCTTTCTTTAGCGGTTGCAGTTATCCATGAGCCGGAGATGCTGATTCTTGATGAGCCTACATCGGGTGTAGATCCTATTGCGCGAGATGGGTTTTGGGAGTTGTTGGTTGAGCTCTCACGGAAAGACAAAGTAACAATTTTTATCTCCACCCATTTTATGAACGAAGCGCTGCGCTGTGATCGTATATCACTTATGCATGCAGGACGGGTACTGGTTTATGATGAGCCCAAGCACTTGGTTGAGGCAAAAGGAGCTGCTTCGTTAGAGGAGGCCTTTATTGGTTACCTTGAAGACGCGATCGGTGATAAGAGTGATGAAGCGAATAATGATAGTGCTATTCCAGCCACCTCACTAGCTGAAACCGCTGTAGGGTTGAGCGATGTTGAGCTCCCTCAGTCGTCAGAGACAAAAAAACAAGGGTTTAGTCTAAACAGGCTGCTTGCATATAGCTATCGCGAAATTATGGAGGTGATGCGAGATCCAGTGCGTATGGCGTTTGCCTTTCTTGGTAGCTCTCTGTTGTTGATTGTTATCGCATATGGCATCTCATTGGATGTTGAAGATTTAACTTATGCTGCACTCGATAATGATAAAACCCCCGAAAGTCGTGAATATCTGAGTAACTTTGAAGGCTCGCGTTATTTTAGTGAACAACCGGCGTTAACCAGTAAAGAGGAGCTTGAACGGCGGTTGAAGTCCAATGATATTACCTTAGCTATAGAGATCCCACCGGGCTTCGGTCGCGACCTTAAAAAAGGAGAAACACCGAGTGTTTCAGCGTGGATCGATGGCGCTAATACCACTCGAGCAGGCACTATTGCCGGTTATGTCAGCGGTGCACATATTCATTATCTGACCCAATTAGCGACGAATGCAGGTGTTGATGCAAGTGCGGTCTCAAAAGTCACGCTTGAGCCACGCTATCGTTATAACCCTTCGTTCGAGACCATCTACTCTATGGGGCCGAAGACTCCAGCTATGTTGCTATTACTGTTTCCAGCGATTTTGATGGCGGTAAGTATGGCAAGGGAGAAGGAGATCGGTACTATCACCAACTTTTATGTCACACCAACAAGCCGATTTGAATTCTTGCTTGGTAAGCAATTGCCCTATATTGCGATTGGTATAGTCAACTTTATTATTTTGACCTTGCTGGTGGTGTTTCTGCTGGATGTGCCTCTGAAGGGGAGTCTATTAGGTTTATCATTAGGAGCACTGTTCTATATTTTTGCTGCGACTAGCTTTGGTTTATTGATCTCAACTGTTACAAAATCTCAAGTGGCGGCGGTTTTTGCTACGGCTATTCTCTCCATTATGCCGACAATTA
The DNA here is from genome assembly GCF_965223595.1 of Neptuniibacter marinus. Taxonomy (NCBI): domain Bacteria; kingdom Pseudomonadati; phylum Pseudomonadota; class Gammaproteobacteria; order Oceanospirillales; family Oceanospirillaceae; genus Neptuniibacter; species Neptuniibacter marinus. The sequence goes on from NZ_OZ245004.1 coordinate 1,567,945, forward strand.
ATTTCTCTGGTTTAGTTCAACCGACCTCTACTATGGAGGGGGGCGGACATCTAATCGGTCTATTGTGGCCCGCAACCTATTATATGCATCTGAGTGTAGCCGCGTTTACTAAAGGATTAAGTTTCTCTGAATTGATGGGGGATATTCTTCTACTTGCTGTGTTTGGGCCGATTTTAGTCATTATTGCGGCTACATTTTTGAAAAAGCAGGAGGCCTGAAGATGAAAACTTGGATCAATATCTTCTGGCTTGGTATTAAAGAGCTGCGTAGCGTTTTTAGTGATCTAGTGATGGTCATACTGATCATCTATTCGTTTAGTTTAGCAATCTATTCGCAAGCTACAGCGACCAGTGAATCAGTTAATAATGCCTCTATTGCGATTGTTGATGAAGATCATTCGACACTTTCGCGTGCTATTGCAAACGCCCTTTATCCGCCTTATTTTAAAACGCCCGAACTTATCTCGCCTGCTGAGATTGATGCGTCTATGGATCTGGATCGGTTTATGTTTGTTGTCCAAATCCCGCCACAATTTGAGGAAGATGTACGCCGAGGCCGCCAGCCTAGTGTTCAGATCGATATTGATGCCACGGCGGTGACTCAAGCCAGTTTAGGTAACAGTTATATTCAAAATATTGTTGTTGATGAGGTTAATCACTTTATCAACCGTTCTGATGAAACAACAGTTTATCCCGTGACGTTAGTCCAGCGCCGCGCTTTTAATCCCAATGGTACAGGCATGTGGTTTGGCGCGATTAATGCGCTGATTAATCAGATATCTATGATTACCATTATACTCACCGGGGCCGCACTGTTGCGTGAGCGTGAACATGGCACTATCGAGCACCTATTGGTAATGCCGCTAAGCTCGTTTCAGATCGTGATGTCTAAGGTTTTAGCTAATGGACTCATTATTCTTGTTGCCTTTTCTCTGTCTATGCTCATCGTTGTAGAAACCATTCTGGATGTACCGATTAGTGGATCCCGTTTTCTGCTGGTGGGAGGGACAACTATTTATCTATTTGCTGCTGCCGCTATAGGCATTTTCTTAGGCACTATAGCGCGTACTATGGCGCAGTTTGCGTTGTTGATGATTATGGTGATCATACCTATAACTATGCTTTCCGGTGGTCTAACGCCAATTGAGAGTCAGCCTGAAATTATCCAGCCGGTGACTTGGTTCTTACCTTCCCGTCACTATATGTCATTTGCTCAGGCAGTGATCTTCCGTGGCGCTGATATCACAATTATTTGGCCCCAACTGCTGATTATGATAGGTCTAGGTAGTATCTTTTTTAGTGCTAGTCTTGGGTTATTTAGACGTTCCATCGCTGTTAGTCGTTAATCTGCAACAGATTGAATGATGCGATGCACAATAAACTTCTCTAAAATTGGATAAGAAACAGCTATAAAATTAATCTCGCTCAATGTCGCGCTGCAGCATTTTGACTATACTCTTAACATATAGAGAGCAGAATGTTCCATAAGATATAAGAGGGATTGAAGATGGAATCGCACGGGTTAGAGCAGTCTGGTAGTAATCAGACCGATCAGGCAGGTGAAGTTAAGGCAAAAGAGCAAGGGGAGGCAAGTACAGCTTGTCATGCTAGCTTTGCTCATAAAGACCCTACAGATTATTTTACTCAACTGTTGGGTAAAGATTCATACTATCCACTTTCTTTTCAAGAGACGCTGGATAAGAGTGTTAACGCATCTATAGCGCGTTTTACGGGGGGGCTTTCTCCGAGCGGCTTATCCGCGGCTTATACTGACTGGGCGGCTCATCTTGTTACAGCACCGGGCAAGCAGATTCAACTGTTTGAAAAAGCGCTTAAAAAAGCCATACGTCTGGCAAATTATGCAGGTTTTTGTGCGCCGGGCGTTAATCCTGAAGCGGCATCTCCTTGTCCCTGTATCGATCCATTACCTCAAGACAAAAGGTTTAGTGGAGAGGCGTGGCAGAAATGGCCCTACAATCTCTTTTACCAATCTTTTTTGTTAAACCAGCAATGGTGGTACAACGCAACAACGGGTGTGCGAGGGGTTACTCCGCAGCATGAAAATGTGGTTGAGTTCGCAACGCGACAAATCTTAGATCTTTTCTCTCCCTCCAACTACCTGTTGACCAATCCTGAATTGCTGGAACAAACACAAAAAGAGGGCGGGCAGAACTTACAGCGGGGAATGCAAAACTTCCTAGATGACCTACAGCGCATGCTTAATGATCAAAAACCCGCGGGCACAGAAGGGTTTCAAGTCGGCAAAAATCTCGGGATCACGCCGGGCAAGGTGGTTTATCGTAATCGCTTAATAGAATTGATTCAGTATGATGCAGTGACTGAAAAAGTTCATCCTGAGCCTATTTTTATCGTCCCAGCATGGATCATGAAGTATTACATTCTTGATCTTTCACCAGGGAATTCCCTCGTTAAGTATCTGACAGAACAGGGCTTCACTGTATTTATGGTGTCTTGGAAAAATCCAGACCATGATGATCGTGATCTCGGTATGGATGATTATCGTACCCTCGGTATTATGAATGCATTAGCGCATATAGATAAGATTACAGGAGGCCAACCTGTTCATGGGGTAGGTTACTGTCTCGGGGGAACATTACTTTCTATTGCCGCTGCAGCGATGGCACGTGATGGTGATGAACGGTTTAAAAGTCTTTCTTTATTTGCCGCCCAAACGGATTTTACCGAAGCGGGTGAATTGATGCTGTTTATCAATGAGAGCCAGGTTACCTTTTTAGAAGATATGATGTGGGAGCAAGGCTACTTAGATACTAAACAGATGGCTGGAGCTTTCCAACTACTGCGTTCCAACGATCTGATCTGGTCACGTATGGTGCATGATTACCTAATGGGTAAACGGGCTAAGATGAATGATCTAATGGCGTGGAACAGTGATGCTACTCGTATGCCTTACCAGATGCATTCCCAGTATCTTCGTCAACTTTTCTTAAATAATGCACTGGCTGAAGGCCGATATATTGTCGATAGCCGGCCAATTGCAGTTTCTGATATTAGAGTCCCTATTTTTGCAGTCGGCACTGAACGAGATCATGTGGCTCCTTGGCGTTCGGTTTATAAACTTCACCTTCTTGCTGATACCGATGTGACTTTCCTATTGACCAGTGGAGGGCACAATGCCGGTATTGTTTCTGAGCCGGGTCACCCCCGTCGCCGTTATCGCATAGCAACACGTAAACATGCCGATCGTTATCAAGATCCTGATACATGGTTTGCTGAGCATGAAACACAAGATGGATCTTGGTGGCCTGAATTAGCCGATTGGTTGAAGGAACGCTCTGGTGATTTAATTGAGCCCTCCTTTAATGCGGAAATAAAGCCGATTTGTGATGCACCGGGTACTTATGTTTTGCAAGATTAAGGGGATGAATCATGCTTAATGATCTGCATACTGCTTCTGAATCCGATCAAGTTAATAGTGGGCTCACATCTAAGGAAGCCGAGCTGCGGTTAACTGAGCAGGGCGCTAACGAAATCATCGAACAGAAAGAGAGCGCGTTACGGAAAATCCTCTCCTATTTCTGGGGGCCTATCCCTTGGATGATTGAAGCGGCGGCTGTACTCTCTGCACTGGCTCAGGACTGGCCTGACTTTTTGATTATTCTAACTATGTTAGCTGTGAACGCCGGGGTCGCCTTTTGGCAGGAGCGTAAAGCGGATAATGCAGTTGAACTCTTAAAGAAAAAACTCGCTACTTCAGCGCGGGTACTGCGTGATGGCAGTTGGCATGATCTTCCTGCGCGTGAGCTTGTTCCGGGTGATCTTATCCACCTAAAGCTGGGTGATGTGGTGCCCGCTGATGTTGAGTTGTTGAAAGGCGCAGGCCTTTCCATTGATCAGTCCGCTTTGACGGGTGAATCACTACCCGTCGAAAAAAATGCTAAGGATGTGGCTTATTCTGGTTCCATTGTACGCCTTGGTGAGATGACCGCTGTCGTAACAGCGACAGGAATGCGAACCTATTTTGGTAAAACGGCTGCATTGGTCGAGCAGGCAGGCGCACCGTCACATTTTCAGCAGGCAGTATTAAAAATTGGTAACGCCTTAATCGTGGCGACATTAGTATTGGTTGCCGTGATTCTTACCTACGGTTGGTTCCGGGGTGATCCTCTGCTTGAAACCCTACAATTTTCGCTTATCTTAACGATCGCTGCGATTCCCGTGGCACTGCCCGCTGTGTTGTCGGTTACTTTAGCCGTTGGTGCAATGACATTAAGTCGCTTAGGCTCCATTGTCTCCCATTTAGCTGCGATCGAAGAGCTGGCGGGGATTGATGTGCTCTGCTCAGATAAAACGGGAACTTTGACCCAAAACCGATTAGTGGTGGGAACGCCGGCGTTGGTCGAAGCAAAAGAGACGGAACAGGTGTTATTCGCCGCCGCACTAGCCTGTGAGCCAGAGAGTAATGATCCGATCGATAGCTCTATTCTTAGTGCTCTAGACCATGCCGAAAATTTAGGTAAGGCTAAGGTTGATCTCTTCACGCCGTTCAATCCCGTGAGCAAAATTGCTGAGGTAGAGGTAACGCTGGAGAGTGAAAAACGTTATATAGCTAAAGGGGCTCCACAATCTATCTTAGCTTGGGCACAGGCATCGGACGAGACGCAAGCCGCGGTAGAAAAGCAGATTGACACATTGGCAGCGGATGGTTATCGCGCTCTGGCGGTAGCTGAACGTATAGGTGATCAGCCAGCGCAAGTGCTAGGTTTGTTACCCCTTTATGATCCACCCCGTGAGGATAGTGCGACTACAATTTCTGCACTTAGGAGGTTAGGTGTAGCGGTTAAAATGGTCACAGGTGATCATATTGCTATCGCTCGACAGATTGCTGGAAAGTTAGGTATAGGTAGTAATTTCATCACCGCTGACAAGGCATTTTCTAAAGAGCATAAAATGACGGCAAGCGAGATCCTTGAGCGTGATGGCTATGCTCAGGTTTTTCCTGAACATAAATTCGAGATAGTGCAAACCTTACAGTCCAGCGATCACTTAGTGGGTATGACCGGCGACGGTGTAAATGACGCCCCAGCACTACGTCAAGCGGATGTAGGGATTGCGGTCAGCGGTGCAACGGATGCAGCACGGGCCGCAGCTGACTTAGTATTAACTGAGCCGGGTTTAGGCGTGATTCGCAGTGCAGTTGAGGAGGCGAGACGCATTTTTGAGCGCATGACCGCCTACGCTATTTTTCGTATCAGTGAAACGGTTCGCGTTTTACTGTTTATGACGCTCTCCATTCTTGTTTTCGATTTTTATCCAGTGACGGCAGCGATGATTGTATTGCTGGCGCTACTCAATGATTTCCCGATCATGATGATCGCTTATGATAACGCTAAGCCTGCGCCGCATCCTGTGCGCTGGGATATGCATAGAGTCCTGGTTCTTTCGAGTGTTCTCGGTATCTTGGGGGTTATCTCTAGTTTTGGTCTGTTCTGGATTGCTGAATCAATTTGGGAGTTACCACGTCCGACCATTCAAACATTGATCTTTCTTAAATTACTGGTTGCAGGGCATCTGACCATTTACTTGACCCGTAATAATGGTCATTTTTGGGATCGTCCATTTCCGAGCCTTAAACTCTTTATCACAACAGAGTTGACTCAAGTGGTTGGAACATTCGCCGCTGTTTACGGATGGTTTGTTGAGCCTATTGGTTGGTCGATGGCGCTAACGGTTTGGGGCTATGCGCTGGCTTGGTTTCTTATTAATAATATGGTTAAACGCTTAGTGCTACGTAATATTATAAATACTAATCAAGCTTAAATTAGGTGATAAATTTTTACGTTAAGTCGCGTTACACAGATAAAAACCACCGTAGCGATACGGTGGTTTTTTTATGGATTTAGCTAAGGGCGTTAATTAGTTGCGAATCAGGTAATCAAACGCGCCGAGAGCTGCGGTTGCACCCGCGCCCATGGAGATAATGATCTGCTTAAACGGCACTGTTGTAACATCACCTGCAGCAAAAACACCGGGTAAGCTTGTTTGACCGCGGCTATCAATCACGATCTCACCTCGATCACTTAATTCAAGGGTGTTCTTCAAAAAGTCGCTGTTAGGTACTAAACCAATTTGGACGAAGATACCGGCAACATCAACTACATGACTTTGATCGGTTTTGCGGTCTTTATAGCTTAGACCTATTACTTTGTTACCATCACCAAGCACCTCAGTGGTCATCGCATCTTTAATGATAGTAATGTTTGGCAACGATTCCGCTTTTTGAACTAATACCGCATCGGCACGCAAGGTATCGGCGAACTCCAGCACGGTTACATGCTCAACAATACCAGCAAGATCTATAGCCGCTTCGATGCCGGAGTTACCCCCACCAATCACGGCAACAGGCTTACCTTTAAAGAGCGGACCATCACAGTGAGGGCAGAAGGCGACCCCTTTAGTTTTGTACTGCTCTTCGCCTGGTACGTTCATTTCGCGCCAGCGTGCGCCGGTCGCTAAAATGACCGATTTAGCGGTGAGAACAGCACCGTTTTCTAGCGTCACTTGTTTGATCTGTTTGCCATCTTCACCGACAATATCGAGAACCTCCACCGCCCGTTGGTTGGTCATTACGTCTATATCGTATTCTTTAACGTGCTCTTCTAATCCGGCTACGAGTCGAGGGCCGTCGGTGGCTTTAACCGATATGAAGTTTTCGATAGCCATGGTATCCATCACCTGACCACCAAAGCGGTCAGCAACAATACCGGTGCGAATACCTTTACGCGCAGTATAAATAGCGGCTGATGCCCCCGCAGGGCCACCCCCGACGACTAATACATCAAAAGGTGCTTTGGCGTTTAGTTCGGCGGCTTGTTTTTCCTCAGCACTATCATCAACCTTATTCAGAATTTCTTCTAAGGTCATGCGGCCATTACCGAAAGGTTCGCCGTTTAGTAGAAGAGTCGGTACTGCCATAATGCCTTGTTCTTCCACTTCTTTAGGGAAGACACCGCCATCAATCATGGTGGCGGTGATATTCGGATTGAGAACCGCCATCAGGTTAATCGCCTGAACCACATCTGGACAGTTATGGCATGACAGCGAGATATATACCTCAAAATTTAACGTCTTAGATAGACTTTTCGCCTGTGCCTGTAGCCCAGCCTCTTCCTTACTTGGGTAACCACCCGCTTGTAGTAAAGCTAAGACCAATGAGGTGAACTCATGACCCATAGGTACACCAGCAAAGGTTACGCGTGCTGTTTCACCTTGCGGACCCACCGCCATACGTGGCACACGGCCTGTATCATCGGTTTTAATGGTCAAGGTTATCTTGTCTGAAATCTCTGCAATTTCTCGTGCGAGTGTTTCCAGCTCTTTAGATTTTGGTGTTTCGTTGGTAGACACCGTCAACTCAATCGGATTATCGATCTTCTGAAGGTAGGTGCCCAGTTGTTGTTTCATGTTGCTATCTAACATAAATCACCGTCCGGATTGAATTGAGTTAAAAATATGTGAGTGTGGAGTTCCCACCATCAACAGGCTTGTTCACGTCGATGGTGGGTGTCTCTCTTTGGTTATGGCAGGCCTTAGGTAAAGGCGCCCATTACCGGTATCGGATTAGATTTTGCCGACTAGATCAAGAGAAGGAGCCAATGTTGCTTCACCTTCTTTCCATTTAGCTGGGCATACTTCACCAGGGTGAGCTGCAACATACTGAGCCGCTTTAATTTTGCGCATCAGATCATCTGCATCACGACCAATACCTTCCGCAGTAATCTCCATCGCCTGAATTACACCTTCTGGATCGATTAAGAAAGTTGCACGGTCAGCTAGGCCTTGGCCTTCACGCAGTACACCGAAGTTGCTAGTAATCGTGGCTGTTTGATCGCCTACCATGTAGTAGTTAATAGTGCCGATAGCATCAGACGTGTCGTGCCATGCTTTGTGGCAGAAGTGTGTATCAGTAGAGACAGAAAACACTTCAACACCCATTTTCTGAAGCTCTTCATATTTGCTAGCAAGATCTTCTAGCTCAGTTGGACATACAAATGTGAAGTCCGCTGGGTAGAAAAAGAAAACAGCCCATTTACCGATAACATCCGCTTCAGTGATCTCGACGAATTCACCTTGTTTAAAGGCAGTTGCTGAGAAAGGCTTGATAGTTGTATTAATCATTGTGGTAACTCCAGTCGTTAAATATGTGGGCAAGCTATCTGCTTGGGAACGAGATCTATGATGCATGATTGGATGGAATAGATTAAATTGATTGTTTTTAATGAGACAATAGTAATAATCTATCAATTGATTTAAAGGCGTAATTAAGTGAAGTGTTAATGCTTATTAGGCAACGCGCAAATGTGTAGAAAGGTTTGGCAGGAAGGTAGAAAGAACTAGATCTACCGTCAATCAGTAACTGATTGATACATAGGATTTAATCCTTTCTTTTTATTTCTAAGCTTACAGCCCTAATTTCTCGGCTACGTAATCAGCATCTTTATCGCCCCGGCCTGATAGGTTGACTAAGATTGTTTGATCTTTTGAAAGGGTCGGTGCTTTACGCATGGCCCAAGCGACGGCATGGGAGCTTTCTAAGGCGGGGATGATGCCCTCTATACGAGAGAGTTCCATAAAGGCATCTAAGCATTCTTGGTCCGAAGCGGTTTCATACTGTACGCGGCCTAAGTCTTTTAAGTAGCTGTGCTGTGGGCCTACACCAGGATAGTCGAGTCCAGATGCGATGGAATGGACTGGCATAGGTTCGCCATCTTCGGTTTCTAGTACGTAACATTTCATGCCATGTAGGGTGCTAGGTTTACCTAGGGTGAGTGTGGCTGAGTGCGCTTGAGTGTCGAGACCTTTACCGGCGGGTTCAATTCCCACAAGGTTGACGCTGTCATCATTAAGAAAAGCGCTAAACATGCCCATTGCGTTGGAACCGCCGCCAACACAGGCGGTGACATAGTCGGGTAGGTGATTGGTTTTTGCTTGGAACTGTTCGCGGGCTTCTGTACCAATAATACTCTGAAAATCCCTGACCATTTTAGGAAAAGGGTGGGGGCCGACAACTGAGCCTATGGCATAGATGAAGTTCACTGGGTCTTTTAGATACTCTTCAAATGCACTGTCGACGGCATCTTTCAAAGTGGCGGTGCCACGGGTAACGGGGATTAATGTACATCCTAAAATCTTCATTTTGGTGACGTTAGGGTGTTCTTTTTCGATATCTACTTGGCCCATATGTATTTCACAGGGAATACCGACAAGGGCGCAGGCTGTTGCGAGTGCGACGCCGTGTTGACCTGCACCGGTTTCAGCGATCACTTTAGTTTTACCCATAAATTTAGCGAGTAGGGCTTCACCTAGACAGTGATTAATTTTATGAGCGCCGGTGTGGTTTAGGTCTTCACGTTTTAAATAGATCTGAGCGCCACCGAGCTTTTCGCTTAAGCGTTTCGCGTGGTAGATAGGGCTTGGACGACCTACATAGTCAGCGAATAGTAGATCAAGTTCTGCTTGGAATTCTGGTTTTTGGCGAATCTCTTCATAGGCATCGTTAATTTGGTCCATGATCTGTTTTAGTTCTGGTGGTATCTCTTGGCCACCAAACTCACCAAAAAAGCCTTCTTTATTGGGCATCTCTGCGTAGGTAAATTTACTCATCTTCTATCCTATGATCCGCTGCGTCGCATATTTTTTATTAGAGTTTAATATATTAACTTTATTATAAAGAGCTTAAAGCTCAATTAAACCACCTGAGAAATTCAAAAACCGCTGTGGCTTAAAGCCAACAGCGGTTTTGTTGATCTATGCCGTGATTTAATGTTGATCTGGCTTATAGCCTATACGTACTCCGCCCCAATGTTTGCCGTTAACAAAGATTGGCACCGATAGATCATGCATGATTTCACCGGTGTCGCGTTTGTAAGTTTGTAGAAGCATAGTGTCGGTATGGGCTCCACAGCGGGCTCCGGTTCTATCATTAAAGATGCGCTTACTACGGCTTTTTACTAGATCGGTTTCATAATCGCCGGATAAAGCGTGAGCAAACTGATTATTATGGGTAGGCACAAAGCCATTAATATCCGTAGCAATTACATAGATCAGTTTTTCATGGCTGTTAAGCGCAGGCTCTTGGATATTAGGTAGGATTTTGTCGGTTAATTGATCAAATGGAGTTGTGTGTTTTTGAGGGTTTGAACCTTCAACAGGGGTGTAAGTGTGATCAAATAGTGCTGACTCAGATATTTGACCTTGAGATATAGCTTGCTCGAAGGCCGCCGAAACTCGGTTTGCAGTGTCCCGCGCAATATGGAAAAAGGGCTGGTGATAGTTTTGTTCTGAGGCGGCAGCTAAAATGGAATTAGATTTTTCAGCAGCTTCCATCAAAGAGGCTGCTTGCGTTGCTAATTGAGAGACTTCAGCATCGCTTCCTTCTAACTCATGGCGAACATTTTGCAGTGAGTTAAAGATAACCTCAAGGTTTTGCCGGTTGTTTCTTGCCCCTTCCGCGATGGTGGAAATTTGCTGTTCAACATTTGAAGATTGTTCTGAAATGCCGCCTAATTGATCGCTAACCTTTTCCATAGCGATGGTGCCGCTTTCTACATTGTTAGAAAGGGTTTGAATATTACCAACCACTTGTTGGGTTTCTGCGCGTATTTCATCCACAATCAGTTCTACTTCGCCGGTTGCACTGGCAGTACGTGAGGCTAATTGCCTTACTTCATCAGCCACTACGGCAAAGCCGCGGCCATGATCACCTGCTCGAGCGGCTTCAATTGCTGCGTTAAGGGCTAGCAGATTGGTTTGTTCGGCAATCTCTTCGATCACTCGGGTCACATCTTGTATTTTTTGTGATTTTTCGTTTAGTTGCTCAATTAATACTAAGGTTTCTGTGGCTTGAGAGTTTAACTCTCGAATATCAACCATCGCTGCAGTTAATGCTTGTTGTCCTTCTGAACCCGTCTCTTTTGCTTGGATAGCCATTTGAGCTGCCAGTTCCGCCTGTTGCTCTGATTGCTGTACAGTCACTGTCATCTCTTCAGCGTTAGTGGCTATTTGTGTTACCTCTTGCACTTGGTTGTCTAGCTGAGCTTTAAGGGTATCCGCTGAGAAGGATACTTCCGCTGCTGAAATTGCATTAGCATTTGCGCTGTTGGAGAGTTTACCGCTGATATTTTCGGTATTTGCTTGCTTTGCAAAAAAGTCACCAAAAAAATAAGGCAGAAGTTTTAATTGATCAAATTTAGCCTCTTTTGCGTGCATAATTTCATTTGCCATAGGCCCTAATAAAATTTTGTGTATAACTAATATGGACGTTAGGGAGGCTAAAAGCGCGCTACAAATTAAAGTTATTAACGATTGGTTATCCGCACCTATGGCAAAAGCAGCACCAGCAGCCAATCCTGTAATAACTAGAGCGGATAAAAAACTTTTAGTGTAAAAACCAAACAAGGAACCGTTCATATACTTTCCTTAGTAGCTTAGTGAATAGATATTATTTATGGCTAATAAAACAATGATGTATATGGAATATAGCATTAGGCATTATCTGTAAATGCTCTACTTTAGTATTGGCTGTTTGGATCAGAAGTATTGGATAGGGGGTATGTCAGGCGTTTGTTTTAGATCGACTTTTTTAGAGATACTCGCTTAGTGATCGAATTCAAACCCTAATTGGGTTTCTTGACGAGCAACATGGCGAAATCCTTGACTCTTGAGTTGTTTGCGAATTTCCCTGACGATCAGTCGCGCATCTTGATATGATGTACTAACTGTCTGGTTGCAGGCACTTGTATTCTCGGCGTTGTTGCCCCAGCTTTGGCTGACAACCCAATCGCCGATCAGGTCTTGGTACATTCTTACAATGTAATATTCCTGATGTTTTTTCCAACGAATGATCAAGTGCGTGAGATCCAATCAATAGAAGTGGCTCGAGCCACTATTTTTATTCATGTATGTAGTTTAAAACCGCGAATTGAGCCTGAACTGAGCCTGTTTGTAAAGTCTGGAGACTGATAAATTGCGTAACAGAAAACTAAATATTTTAGCGGATGAAAATATGCCTCAAGTTGAGGCCATTTTTTCTCGTTTTGGTAAGGTTATTCTGAAACCCGGCCGAGATTTATCGCCTAAGGATTTACATGATATTGATGTACTGCTTGTCCGTTCAATTACACAAGTTAACGAAGCGCTTTTAGCCTCAAGTCCGGTTAAATTTGTCGGTACGGCAACTATAGGTACCGATCATATTGATCAGCATTATTTGGAGAGTAAAGGTATAGCTTTTAGTAATGCGCCGGGCTGTAATGCTGATGCCGTCGTGGAGTATGTGCTGAGTTGTTTGTTTCTTACTGCTGAATGGCAAGGCTTTGATCCTAAAGACAGAACTTATGGCATTGTTGGCGTAGGGAATGTTGGAGGACGTTTACAGCGACGTTTACTAGCACTAGGTTATAAAGTGCTCGTGAATGATCCTCCTAGAGCTGAGTCAGAAGAGGGGTTTATTCCTCTACATAGTTTGTTAAAACAAGCGGATGTTATCTGTTTACATACGCCGCTCACGCAAGAGGGAGAATATCCAACACAGCATTTGATCTCTGATCTTGAGCTAGGGATGATTCAAAATCATGCTATCGTTTTGAATGCAGGACGTGGCCCCGTAATTGATAATCGAGCCTTGCTTGATATAGGGAAAAAACGCCTAGGGCTCACATTTATCCTCGATGTATGGGAACATGAGCCGGTAGTTAATGCCGCGTTAGCTGAGCGTTGCGCTATTGTGTCACCACATATTGCCGGTTATAGCTTTGATGGTAAAATTCGTGGCACATTTATGCTTTATCAAGCTCTGTGTCAGTATTTGGATCAGCCTTGCGAAGAATCATTCGAAGCGTTTTTGCCTCAGTCTGAGTTAGCCTGTGTAGAGCAGGGTGATCTGAGCATATTGGAGTTGATGGAAAAAGTGTATGACCCGCGTATTGATGATTATATGCTGCGACATACTCTGACGTTACCCGAAGCGGAGCAAAAACAGGCCTTTGATCAATTGCGAAAACAATACCGCGCAAGGCGAGAATTTTCTTCGCTTAATGTTGCAGGCGCAGAGAACCCAGATCAAATTGAGGCCATAGGTTTCAAGTTAGCCGCTAAAGGTTAACTCACTTAAGTTATTTACTTAACGTCCTCGTCATCTATTAGAGAGACTAAGAAACACTTTAATGACAAAAGCATTAGAATCACTTGATACATCGCGCTCGCTAGCTGAACTTAATCCACGTATAGGTGAGAAAGTTCAGATTGAAACCCGAGCGCCCCGCGCCCGCTATTCTGTTCAATTATTAGGCTACCGTGAAAACGGTAGTTTAATGGTCTCGGCACCGAAAAGCTCAGTCGTTAATACCGGAGCGCAAGTGACCGTTCGCTTAATGACAGGTAATTTTATCTGTGCATTTAGCGCTCGAATCTTGAAAATTCAAACCTCGCCTTTTGCTTATTGGCATTTAGAATACCCAAAAACGACAGAAGTTAGGCGTATCCGCAGTCACACGCGGGTTCCCGTTAATTTGTTGGTTTCAATTGATGAATTTGAACAAGGTAAAGGGCTAAGACATGATTGGCCGATTAATGCTTATTGCACTGATATTAGTTTGAGCGGTGCTTGTGTTGATGTACCTGTGGCTTTAGGTAAGCAGGGCGATAAGCTGTTTATGACAACCCGTTTTTCTGTAGCTGGCGTAGATCAGGTTATTTTAACAACGGCGCTCATACGTAGTGTGCAACCCCAAGAGGGAAGTGTCAGTACAGTAGTAAGTCATGGGCTAGAGTTTTTAGATTTGGATGATGATACCCATCTAATTTTAGCGGGTTTTGTATACCAACAGTTTTTAATTGAAACGGGTAATTTGGAGATCTTAAGTGTTTAAGCTTGGCCTGATAATTAATCCTTTGGCGGGTGTCGGCGGTAGTGTCGCGTTAAAAGGTAGTGACGGTAAAGAAACCGCGCGTGAAGCCTTAGCTTTAGGTGCGGAACCTAAGGCGGGTTTAAGAACACTGCAAGCTCTTGAGGTCCTTAAAGGTTTGAATATAGAGCTGGTGACCTATCCCGCTGAAATGGGTGAAACCGTTGCCCGTCAGGCGGGCTTTATTCCTCAAGTTATCGGTGAGATTCAAACGGGTAATACGTCTGCAGAGGATACTATCCAAGCTGCTAAAGATCTTGTTAATCAAGGTGTGGATATTGTTCTATTTGCCGGTGGAGATGGCACCGCACGTAATATTTGTGCTGCGATTGCGGAGGAGGTGCCTGTATTAGGTATTCCCGCTGGCGTTAAGATCCATTCAGGGGTTTATGCGGTAACGCCGAAAGCAGCGGGCGAAATTATTGCCATGTTAGTTAAAGGTGAGTTAGTCACATTAGGTGACCAAGAGGTGCGCGATATAGATGAAGTGGCGTTCCGTGAAGGGCGTGTTCGCGCCAAATATTATGGTGATCTGTTGGTCCCTCAAGAGCATCGTTATCTGCAACAGGTCAAAAATGGCGGTAAGGAATCTGAAGAGTTAGTTCTTGATGATATAGCGGCTGATATTATTGAGCGCATGGAACCTGATATCTTTTATGTGATGGGGTCTGGTTCTACTGTTGCTGGGGTTATGGAGCAGTTGGGGTTGCCGAATACGCTTTTAGGTGTAGATATTATTAAAGATAATCAACTTATCGCTGCGGACTGTACTGCAAATCAGTTATTAGAATTGACTGAAGGACACCCTTGTCAGTTGGTGATTACGTTAATTGGTGGCCAAGGGCATATTATTGGGCGCGGTAATCAACAATTAAGTCCTGCGCTGTTAAAGCGTTTAGGTAAACAGAATATCAATGTAATTGCGACTAAAACAAAACTCAAAGCCTTAGAGGGACGTCCATTAATTGTGGATAGTGGTGATCCTGAGGTTAATAAATTACTGGCAGGTGTTATTCCGGTGTCTACAGGTTATCATGACTCCGTTCTGTATAGAGTTGCTGATTATTAGTGAGCTGTTTATCTCCTCTGCTTGGCTGCTCAATGTTATTAGTTAGATACCTTTTATTTAGTTTTTTAGCTGAATATAAATGACATTATTTTGTAATATTTCCTAAGTAAAGTGCCTCTTAATTTTTATTGATCAATTAATGAGGCTCTCCATGAAAAAACTGATTGCTAGCGCAGTGGTTGCAACTGCAATGTTCTCCCTAACTGGTTGTCATACTCACCAAGTTCAACAGGAGGAAACCCAATCTGCCGCGGCTACTCAGCTAAATAATGATGACTTGTATGAAGTGATGCATGAAGGTCGTTATTATGTTTTTGATGATTTCAAAACGTATCAACAGTTTTTGACTGTAGGTGAGACCTCTTTCCGTAAGGTTTTCATTGGTGATGGGCCTAAAGGCGCAACCCTTGTTTATGGCTTAACTAACGAAGATAAGAAAAAGTCATCAGGCATTGCTAGCATCGATATGTTTAATGGCAAGCTTGAAGCTGCAGATGATTTCTATGGCGAAATGCGCGGTGAAGATGGTCGTTTGTATGTGTTTAGCACATTACAAGATATGGAAGATGTTCGTCTTGTCGGCGAAGCACCATACCGCTTTACGCAAATCGCTGCTGGCCCGCAAGGCCAAACTGTCGTTTATGTTTTGAATAAAGGTAATAAGAGCGAGCAGCCTGTTGAATTGATGGCTAAGTTCAAAGCAATGAACGGCATGATGTAAATAGAAAAATCACTCTCTTTCAGGGAACTAATATTCAGAGTGGCAGTCTATTGTTCTTCCTGAAAGACGGTAGACCTTACAACTAAGTTAGTGGAAATTGGGTTCTATAGGTTGAAAGGTCTGTTTGAGCACTACTCTCTAATTTAGAAAGTGGTGCTTTTTTTTGCCGGTAATAAATCAAATCGTTTAAGATACCGCAATATCATGGAGACTAAAGCTAGTTTAGTTGCTGACTGATTGATAAGTATTGGCTTATAAAAAAGCCCGCAGATCAACTATCAGTGATGTGCGGGCTTTTTTTTAGATTCGAATAATGGATTCTGGATAGACGAGATTAGGTCTATTCGTAGATATCTACTTAAACTTCTGCGTTATGGTAGATGTTCTGTACATCATCCAGATCTTCTAGCATATCAATGAACTTTTCGAACATAGGCATATCATCTTCAGAAACGGGTGACATATTTTGTGGTACAAACTGAATCTCATCGACCTCTAGATCAAGCTCTTCGATATTATCTTGTAGCGCTTTTTTTGCTTTGAAGTAGTCAGTATGTGGTGCAAAAACAGTAATTTTACCCTCTTCGCATTCAATGTCAGTTACATCAACATCTTCCATCATTAGTGCTTCAAGTACTGCATCTTCGTCATCACCGGCAAACACAAAAATAGCACTGTGGTCGAACATGTGGCTAACGCTGCCTTGGCTACCAATTTTGCATTTGGTTTTGTTAAAGCAGTTACGTACATCGCCAAAAGTACGGTTAGGGTTATCCGTTAAGCATTCTACGATTACCATGCAGCCGCCCGGGCCAAATCCTTCGTAGCGAGCAGGAGAGAAATCTTCACCGCCACCGCCTTTTGCTTTATCAAGTGCTTTATCAATTACATGCGCGGGTACTTGGGCTTTTTTGGCTCGTTCAACTAGGCCCAATAACGCTAAGTTACCTTCTAACTCGACACCGCCAGATTTAGCACATACATAAATCTCACGGCTGAATTTACTGTAAACCTTAGCCTTGGCGTCCGATGTTTTCGCCATAGACTCTTTACGGTTTTGATAAGCACGACCCATTGCGATATTCCATACACTGATAAAAAGAACAAAATTTTACAGATAAGCGCCGCGTTATTAAACCTCCAATTGGATATTGGTGGTGGAGATTAAAGAAAAAGCATAGAGCATTGTGTGAATTTTGAACGATATTAGAAAGGGAAGAGGCCTTTCCTTCGCTAAACGATCTTATAGGGTATGTTAGGACGAGACTCTACTGAGTCGATTATCTGTTATATTTCTTTTCAGATTATGTCATCTAAACCAACCGTTAAACGGATTTAACGTAAAGGAACACTGATATGGATTTACAACCAGCCCTACAGCAATATTTTGCCTTTGACACCTTTAGAGAGGGGCAAGAGCAAACGATTAAACAGCTTCTTTCAGGCCACTCTACGCTTTCCATTTTTCCGACTGGAGCAGGGAAATCCCTATGCTATCAGTTTAGTGCGATCCATCTTCCCCATCTGACACTGGTGGTCTCACCCCTACTTGCTTTAATGAAAGACCAATTGGCGTTTCTTAAATCGAAAGGGATTGCTGCTGCGAGTATTGATTCCACCTTAACACCGCAAGAAAACCAAACGGTTATGCGTGATATTCGTCAAGGTATGATTAAAATTTTGATGGTGTCTGTTGAGCGTTTTAAAAATGAACGTTTTCGCGAGTTTATCGCTTCTATCGACATCTCAATGCTGGTAGTTGATGAGGCGCACTGTATATCTGAATGGGGTCATAACTTTCGCCCCGACTATTTGAAGCTTCCCCAATATCGACAGGAGCTAAATATCCCCTTAGTGCTTTTGCTGACAGCAACGGCAACGAGAAAAGTCAAAAAAGATATGGCGCAGCGATTTGCTATAGCGCCAGAACATATAGTCCAGACCGGATTTTATCGAAATAACCTTGATTTAACGGTGTTACCTGTAGCAAGCCAAGATAAAGATAAGCAATTGGTTGATCTTATTAAACAACAGCAAGGCTCCGGTATTGTGTATGTTACTTTACAGCAGAGTGCGGAGCAGGTGGCTAAGTATTTAGCGACACAACAGATCTCTGCTACAGCCTATCATGCGGGTTTAGATAACGATCTTAGGCATCAGATTCAATCTGACTTTATGGTGGGGCAATGCCAAGTTGTAGTGGCTACGATCGCGTTTGGAATGGGTATAGATAAAGCGGATGTACGTTTTGTTATCCATTATGACCTTCCCAAGTCTATTGAGAATTACAGTCAAGAGATCGGCCGAGCCGGGCGTGATGGTTTAAAATCAAACTGTATTACCTTGGCGAATTTAGATGGGATCAATACGGTTGAAAATTTTGTTTATGGTGATACGCCAGAGCTGGAAGGGATCGCCGTCGTCGTCGATAATATCTGTAAAGAGGTTTCAAATGGGCAGTGGGAGTTACAACTCCTCAGCTTGTCTAATGATGCCAATATTAGGCAACTTCCCTTAAAAACCTTGTTGGTACAGTTAGAGTTAAAGCAGGTTATTAAGCCACTCTATGCTTACTTTGCTGAATACCGTTATAAGTTTTTGACGGAGCAAAGCGTACTGCTTAACCAATTTCATGGCGAGCGGCAGCAGTTTTTAAAGGCTATTTTTGATCATACCCAGTTTAAAAAAATCTGGGGTAGCTTAGATATAGAGAGTCTCTATCAACATTATGGTTGTGAGCGCAGCCGTGTTGTCGCAGCCTTAGACTATCTGCAAGAGCAAGGTCATATTGTTCTGGAAAGTAAAAAGATCACTGAGGTGTTTTCTGTTGATGAACAAGCTCTATCTCAACCGGAGCTTGTGCAAGTGTTAAGTGACTACTTTTTAGATAAAGAGCAAAAGGAGATAGAGCGGATCGCTGCATTGGTGCGTTTCTTTGAGTTAGATCGATGTCTCACCGCTAACCTTGCTCGATATTTTGATGATCAGAACGCACCTGAACAGTGTGGTCACTGCTCAGTTTGTCGCGGACAAGTTGCAAAATTAGCCTATTCACATAAGCCACAACTCCCCGAAGATGGACGCCTAAAAAGCGTGTTGAATGGATTTAAACAGCATATTGAAATAAAGACGAAACGATCACCGAGTGTTGGAACGTACTGCCGTTTTCTGGCCGGGATCAGTATTCCGCTATTTAGTCGTAATAAAGTTAGGCAGTTGGATGGATTTGGTTGCTGTGAACAGGTTCGTTTTCAAAGCATCAAAGATAAAGTGGTAGAGCTTATTTGAAATAGAGTGTATTTAACGGCAGAGCCCCATCTATAAGGATGAAGCTCTGCCGTTAGTTGGTTATGCGTTTTCGTTAACCATAATTACTTTACGGTGAGGGAATGGAATCTCGATTCCGTTCTCATCGAGCGCTTTTTTGATCTGTTCCGGTACGGAATAAAGCACATCAAAGTAATGCTCACCTTTGCAGAAAGGACGTACCAAAAAGTCCACAGAACTGTCATTCAAAGTTTCTACTTCAACAAAAGGTGCCGGATCTTTCAGAATATGAGGGTGATTAGCTAATACACTGTCAATCACTGCGCGAGCAGCATCAGTGCTCTCATCGTAAGCAACGCCAAAATGCATATCTACGCCACGTACATCATAGTGTGAGTGGTTAATGATCTTTTCGCCCCAGATCTGGCTATTAGGGATAATGACCTGCTGCTGATCAAAGGTTTGTAGAATCGTAGTAAACATATCGATCTCAGTGACGTTACCAAAACAACCAGCCGCATCGATAAAATCACCTACTTTATAAGGCCTAAAGATTAGCAACATGACCCCAGCCGCTAAGTTTGACATAGCGCCCTGTAAGGCTAAGCCAACAGCTAAACCTGCAGCACCTAATAAAGCAACGATAGAAGCGGTTTGCACACCGAAACGGTTTAGAACAGCAATAAAAACAAAAGCGAGTATTAAATAGCGAGCAAAGCTACCTAAAAAACGGAAAAGCGTATCATCTAAATGTTTGCCTTTACCTATGTTAATAATCAGTTTGTTTGCACTGCCTGCTATCCAAAAACCAATAATCAGAATGACTATTGCTAATAAGATATTGGTTGCCCAAGCGATCGCCGCTGGTAGGTGTTGATTTATATCGATACTGTCGAGAAATTCCATTTTTTATGCCTTGTTATTAGTTATGGCGCTTAGGGTAAGTTTTTGTATCTTAATGAGGGATTAAGAGTAAATAAAGTGTAGTTTAAAGACGTTATATTTTGGTGTCGTTTTGAATATTGTAAGTGCCCATGCTTTGAAACGCTGCAGGCGCTGACCAGAAACGTTTTTATTTTTGATTTCAGCTCGCTTAACAGGCACCTAGATATTTTATGATAGGGCTCCGTTTGGGTTTTGGGTATGTGCTATAAAAGGCGTGCTTATGTTACCACTACCTATAATCGTTAAAGCAAAAATAGCAGAGGATATTTTGTGACTATAGACTTCGGAACTGACCGCCGTACCAACTTGATTGGTAGTTTCTGGATGGTAACTGCGATGGCTATCTTTGCTGCTGAAGATGCTTTTATAAAAATAGTCGCAGAGACTTTACCGATTGCACAAATTCTGGTGATTTTTGGGTTAAGTGGTGCTTTTCTTTTTGCGGGCGTGACGCTTTTAAGAAAAGAGTCTCTGTTTAGTATTGATGTGATCTCACGCCCGATGTGGTTTCGGGTACTGTTCGAGATTATAGGGCTGTTGTTTTACGTACTGGCTATTACTTTAACCCCCTTATCATCAGCTACAGTGATTCTTCAGGCGAGTCCCATTGTTGTAGTGGCAGGGGCGGCACTTATCTTTCGTGAAAAAGTAGGGTTAAAACGATGGGTGGCCATTTTTGTTGGTTTACTTGGCGTTATTATTATCATTCGTCCAGGAACGGATAATTTCTCTTTCTTGTCAATTTTTGCCATTTTAGGGATGCTCGGTTTTGCCTGTCGTGATTTAGCCAGTCGGGCGGCTCCGGCATCGATCAGTACATCCATTTTAGGTTTGTATGGGTTTCTTGCGGTTGTTGTGGCAGGCATGCTCTTCTCGGTGTGGGAAGCGATACCTTTTTTAGTCCCCGATTTTAAAACATCAATCTACCTAGTAGGTGCGGTATTAGCCGGTGTTACAGCTTATTCCTGTTTGATGAAGGCGATGCGAACAGGAGAGGTCTCTGCAGTGACACCGTTTAGATACTCGCGGTTGTTATTTGGTATAGGTCTAGGCGTATTGTTGTTTAATGAAGAGATAACTTTTCCCATGTTGATTGGCTGCAGCTTTATCGTTGTTTCGGGGCTGTTTATTCTTTGGCAAGGTAAACAGGTTTCGATGGTTAAATAGTATCGACTGGTGGGGGAAGCTGGTCTCGCCGAGGTTATCTGGGTAAATAATAGAATAGGACTAAAGTGACCAGCTTGAATATGAGTTTAGGCTGTCTAATAGGATCTCTTTGGCCTGTTTAAACTCATCAGGTAAGTGACTATTTGTGTGATACACAAGATAGATGGGGTAAGTGAATTCAGTGGCCCCATTTACTTTGATTAACTGTTTATCTTTTAAATACCTATCCACCACTCTTGTGCGGAAGTAGCCGTTTCCCCCTTTTGCTAAAAGGTACTTTAAAGCCATAGGTCCAAGGGAAAACTGCATTGCTGAGCGCCGGTTAAAGGGCACACAGCGATCAAACTGCAGGGAGAACTCTTCACCCCAGTCGATAAATAAATCGGGAACTTGTTGCTGACTAGACGCAACATGTATTAGTTTTTCTTCAGCGATTTGCTCCACCACTAAGCCTGGTAAGTAACGAGGGCTATGAACAATAATTCCATCCAACTCTTGCTTTTGAAGGGCGGAGTAAAGAATATCGGTTGTACTGACTTGGCTATGAATCATCAAGTGTGGCAAGGCGTCATCAAGTGCGATAATCCAGTCGCTCAAAATAGGATTCCATAAACTTATCTCGCCACCAACCTTGAATCTAGATTGGGTGGGGGACTCGATATTGCCAGCGATCTGCTTAGCTTGCTCCCACGCTTTGATCATGTTTTTAGCAGGCTTTACAAATGACTCTCCTTGCTTAGTTAGTTTTGCTCCCGCTCTATTACGAATAAATAGTGTGTAATTTAATGCAGCTTCTAGTGCTTTAATTCGTGCGGTAACGGTTGTTTGAGTAACATGTAGGCGTTCAGCGGCACGTGCAAAAGTACCCGCATGAATAATTTCTAGAAATGTTCTAGCCTGTTCAATGTCCATCGTTATTAATTTTAAATGCAATATTATTGCACTTAAACCTCATTTAAATTCGTTATACATGCTGCTATTGTAATCATTAGAATGGCGCCCTTGCTAGGTAAGCATAGAAAATATTGCTCTTTAATAGACATATTTAGGTTTACCTTTTTGTTGTACATAGCTGATATTTTGTAAGGCGCTACCGTCCATATGTTCATATCTTTCTGTCGTAACACCGCTCGATTCATTGGTATTGAAACGAATAAAACATCACATATAGAACGTTTTATCTCTGGAATGACCGCCTTTATTGCGTTATTAAGTGTGTTCTATTTTTCCAGTTTATTTTTATCACTACCCGATTCCTTTATGGTGGTATCTTCAATTGGGGCTAGTGCAGTTTTATTATTTGCTGTTCCCCATGGCGCGTTCTCTCAGCCATGGCCTTTTTTTACGGGACATTTTATTTCGGCATGTATTGGTATTGCTTGTTATCAGGCGTTTGGGGCTTCCTTGATGGTGGGAGCTATTGCAGTTGGGGTGTCTATTATTGTTATGCATTACTTACGCTGCCTGCATCCGCCGGGAGGATCAACCGCGTTATCTTGCGTGATAGGGGGGGAAAGCATACATGCAATGGGTTATGAGTTTTTACTCTATCCATTACTGTTTAATCTGCTGGCTATGTTGATACTGGCTTTCGTTATTAATAACAGCTTTTATTGGCGGCGCTATCCATCGTTTCTCAATACGGCTGTACTGCATGATAAACATGAAAAACACTGGTTTGAACTTGAAGATTTGTATGGAGTGTTAGAAAAAGAAGATATTTTTATTGATGCCAGTGCAGAAGAACTTATGCATATTTATAACGCGTCTAGAGAACGTGCCAAAGCCCGTCAGAAAAGTTTTATATCACGTTTACCTAGTAAGGTGCGTCGGTTGCCTATACGGATTAAGCGTGGAGGGTAATACCTGTATTTACTAAACTTAGCTAAATATTCACGCATAGCCCTTAGCTCTTCGTTCACGGGGTGAACTCCTACAGGAGCCGATAGTGTAGGAGGCCAACCTTTGGCCGAGAAGAATATACGTGAGATTATTGTAAACGCTGGAGCCGTTGAAGGATTATAGGGTTAGAAGGTTTAGCTTCGAGCTTTATGCGCTTAGGGCAAGGTATAGTCGGTAAGCAAAATAACTAGCGCCAGCTAAAACGATGACGGTCATAATATGATTATTGAAGCGACTGAAAGAGTTGCGGCGCTCTTGTTTAGTTTCTTCGATAAATTGTCTGTATTCAGCAATATTTATCGGTTTAATCGGTGTATAAGTGTCATCTTCTAAGGCTTTAAATGCACATTGACCTTGAGAATCAATCTCTGCCCATATGGTGTAGCTGTCAGCA
Organism: Neptuniibacter marinus; assembly: GCF_965223595.1. Taxonomy (NCBI): domain Bacteria; kingdom Pseudomonadati; phylum Pseudomonadota; class Gammaproteobacteria; order Oceanospirillales; family Oceanospirillaceae; genus Neptuniibacter; species Neptuniibacter marinus. Next base: position 1,591,352 of record NZ_OZ245004.1, read on the forward strand.
AAAGGGGGCATTCCAGATGTTGGCCCTGTATTCTCACTGCCGATAAAGATCGGTATACCTAAGCCTTCTAGTCGGTATTTAATGGAGATAGCTTCTTGTTTGTCGGCTAGTTTTGCGATTAATTTCATAATAATAAGCTGAAATACTGGTGGTATTTGTCCTTTTTTAATTGGGCCTACTGATCAATTTTACTCAGGTTAATAACTTTACTAAACAGATGTTTTTTTGGGTAATTAATTGTGAGTTCAAAGCTATCAACAGTATTAAATATTAATTTATAGTGATTGTTTGATAGTTCTATAACGTCTTGTAAATGGTAGCTTTTGTAGGCTGCGTTAAAGCTATAGTGAGCAACCCTTCTATGTTGTTTATTTAGCACTATGATTTCACAACCCTCCTCAAAAGGGCAATCCCAACTTAAAAATAGAAGAAAGTACTGGGTAAATTCAAACTGTTTATCAATAACATAGCCGGGGACTTTTATACCTAGTGCTTGACCGTTGTAATATAACAACGATTTTAACGGGCGGTTTTCGTATTTACCCTCATGTTTTTGTAATGAAAATTTATCGATAAGGTTCACAAATATCCCTATTTGTTTATAACGTTAAAATTTAGCTGTTGGCTTAGGCAAGATGCTTAATGAGCGTTTTTATCCGATGCGTTTCAGCATTGATTGTGTTGTCTGGTAGAGGTTCGCTCGCTCTGTTATACCAGTATTGAGCATTTGAAATATCACCTTCAATTCTATGTAGTAGGCCGTGTATAAGGTAGTAATATTTATTATTACCATCTTGCACTAAGTTGTGAGCTTGATCCCATTCATCCTGCTCGATAAGGTCGATTGCACGCTGTAATTTATCCATTATTGAGCTTCATCTAATTGCTATATCCACTACTTTACCACTTAGATATAGACAGGTCTCTTTCTTGGCCATGTGAGAAAATGATCTATAATCGGCCGTTTTTCTATAGATTAAAGCGCAATGTGCTGTAGCAATTACTTCTGGAGCGCAGGCTGTTAAAAGGGTTTCTTGCAACGGTTGTAGGAACAGGAATAAGCAGGGACAGGCGCTTTTAGAAAAGAAAAGGGATTGTCTGTCGTCGTGCAGTGAGTAGTTTAGGCTTTCAATCCATACGTCCTGTATTTTTATTGTTTCACACTGAAAAAATGCTGGAACCCCATTTCCCAGATAGCGGTAATCCTCAGTTAATAAACCGATTCCTTTTTTAATTGAAATAGGAGCAGGCAGTTTTAGGCTGCGTTTGTTGTTCGTCGTCTACGTGCGAATTTTTTGTGGTACAGCATTTCAAACTGACTAGCGCTATTTAGCCATTCTTCTGGGTTTATTTCGAGTCTTTCTAATATGGGTGGTAGGTGTGCGGATATTACACCGCGTTTGTCATCACGCAGTATGCGGCCTGTCATATCAACTAAGGCTAGGTAGTCCTCAAGACTAAATAGAATCCCTTGCTGATCTTCATTTCGGATATTGCCTTCAAACTGCGCTAAAGGTTTCACTGGCGATTTAAACTGCTGCAATGCAAGTAATGATTTCTGAGATTCGATAGCCGTTGTTAAGTCGAACTGTGGCTTTATGCGCTTTTTAATACTTGTGTGATTGGATTCTTCTGGCGTGGCAGCCATGCCAGCTCGTACGGGGTTAAGGTCGACATAAGCCATACAGGAGAGCAGTGCTTCTTCGGTTAATAACGCTTGAGATTTATATCGGGATTCCCAGAAGTGGCCAGTGCATTTATCTTCTTGATTGGCTTGGCGGGCAATAGGTTCGTTGAGGCACTTCATAAACCAGCTTAGGCTGGATAAACGCTTCCGGTAGACTTCTATCATATCGCTTACTACATCGAGCTGTGCTTTACAAAGAGGCTCGCCCGCGTGCCATTGTTGAATCAGTAACGGACCTTTGAATAGGCTCAACCATCGTTCGGTCACTTTAGTATCAGACCAGCTTTCAGCTTCAGTAGGGCAGAGTTTGAATACGATATGAAGATGGTTCGACATCACTGCATAAGCGCAGATATCGATTGAGAACAGAAAAGATAAAATACGTATCGGTCTTCGATCCATTGGCGGCGATACTCATAGTCTTTACCGGTAGAGTGGTCAACACCACATAAAAACGAGCGGCGAACACAGCGAGATACAACATGGTAATAGGGAGTATCTTCAACAGATACGAGTTCCTTTCTGGGGCGTGTCATCGGTAAATCCTTTTATCGATGTTGTGAAAAAAAGCGTGGTTTTGGTCTTAGGGTTGAGAGAGGGTATTGTCAATTCAAGGGTGCCTGTCCTGAATAATTGTCCATAGATCTACACCCACGTTACGATTAAGGACCTAAAAGCAGTATATCACAATACGCATCCAACAGCGAAAAGGCTCAAAGTTGACTTTTAGTCAACATTGGAGCTATAGTTGACATGTAGTCAACAAGGAATAGGTAATGAATGTAATCTCAAAAAAGCCCTTCAATGATGCGGCAAGGAAATATCCCAATGACCGCGATGCTTTGATGGATATGTTCAAGGTGCTACATAAAACGGATTTTCATAACCCAGAAGAGTTGATGGCAGTTTTTCCATCGTTGGATAACTTTAAATACAAAGATAAATGGTGGGTACTGGATGTAGGAGGGAATAACCTCCGAGTGATTGCATTTATCCAGTTTTTGAATAAGCGTATGTATATCAAACATATAGTGAATCATGCGGGTTATGACAAACTAACCAAGAAATATATGAAAGATAAAGATTAGAGGTGATGTTATGGCACAGTTAGCCATTGTTGATGCATACCAGGCATTTATGTCAACTGCTCAGCCTTTTATTAACATTGGTTCAGATGAGCAGTACGAAACAGCACTGGAAACTTTGGAGCAGGTAATGGAAACCGCTAGTGATACTCCAGATGATCCTATGAACCCTCTGATAGACATGCTCAGTCACGCTATTGAACGTTATGAAGCTGAGGATGAAGAGTTAGTCGCTTTTATCGAAGAAGCTGAAGCAATACCAATGGATATTGCATTACTCCGAACTTTGATGAGTCAGCATCACCTGACAGGAAGTGACCTTCCAGAAGTGGGCGATAAAACAATGGTTTCGAAAGTATTGAATGGGAAGCGAGTGCTGAGCCGTCAGGCAATTGAAAAGCTATCTGCACGATTTGGTGTTCGACCCGCTATGTTTTTTGGTAGTTAAGAAAGAAATAAGCAGGAAAATAAGCAGGGACAGGCGCTCTTAGAAAAGAAAAAGGGTTGTCTGTCGTCGTGCAGTGAGTAGTTTAGGCTTTCAATCCATACGTTCTGTATTTTTATTGTTTCACACTGAAAAAATGTGGCTTCTGGAGTGCGGTCGTTAAAATGGCTTTCTTACTGAAGTGATGGGAACAGTGCATAGGGCTTTGTGTGTACTTTAATGACTTATTGTTTTTATATTGCGATAAACCGTTTTGTGTTTTCTGCTTTCCAAGTAAAATAGTGCTATTCAGCAGTGACTCTTCTCTGCTTATCATCTAAAGAGATATTCCTTTGCTAAGTTATAGACACTCCTTTCATGCAGGTAACTTTGCCGACATTCTCAAGCATATTGTTGCGGTTGAGGTGTTAGAACATCTGACTAAAAAAGATAAACCCTTTGAATATATTGATACCCATTCTGGGGCAGGGCTTTTTAACTTTAAATCGGCACATGCCCGTAAATTAGAGGAGCATGTGAATGGTATCGGTAAACTGAAGCAAGTGGATTATCCAGAACTTGCGAGCTATTTTAAGGTGATTAAATCTTATAACGAAGCGGGCAAGAGTAATCTTTATCCAGGTTCGCCCTTGTTAGCGAAATACTTTTTACGACCACAAGATCGTGCTTGGCTGTTTGAGTTACATCCAGAAGATTTCCAATATCTCTGTCTGAATACCAGTCGACAGCGAAAGATTAAGGTGACCTGTAGTGACGGCTTAAAAGGGATGGATGCACTTATGCCGCCTGCAAGTCGTCGAGGCTTTATTTTAATTGATCCATCCTATGAGGTTAAAACTGAATATGATGAGGTGGTTAAAGCTATAGTAAAGGCACATAAAAAGTTTGCTACAGGAACTTATGCTCTCTGGTATCCGGTGGTTGATCGGGCAACGATTAATAAGATGAAGAACAAGTTTATCCGCAGTGGGATTAAAAATATCCAGTGCTTTGAGCTAGGTGTTTCACCTGATTCGGATGAGCATGGCATGACCTCATCGGGCATGATTGTAGTGAATCCACCTTGGGGACTCTTTGATAAAATGACCAAGTTATTACCGAAGTTAGCGCGGACTTTAGGTGAAACGGACGAGCTGATTTTCCAGTGTGATCAGTTAGTCGAAGAGTAGCTTGAGCAAGTTCGATCTTATTTATATAAGGAAACGGTTTTGTCTGTATCAGATGCCTGCTCTAGAACTGACCCTGCGCTGAAAAGTCAGTTTGATGCGTTGACCTCAGAGTTACAAGCTCACCTTGATCATGGGGCCAAGCTAATTGATTGTCCCCAATGTGGTTATCATGCAGCGGTCGAAGAACAAGGCTTTGCGCCCATCTATTTTAGTCACTGTCTGCTGTGTCGAACACGGGTGCGTTTTGTACGTATGCTTTGTCAGTGTGGCACTATGAGTGCCTATGATGGAGCTAAGTATCAGCACTGTCTTAGTTGTTCACATACTTTTACTTATACTGAGGTAGTGAAACAGAATGAGCCGAAAGTGTATGGAGAGGAGCTTGCTAAACATTATAAAGGTGCACAGGCTGTGTGCCATATCTGTTGTAAAAGCCATGACACGGTGTTTGAGTTTGATGAACAGTGGTTATGTTTAGGCTGTTTAGAGGAGCATCGTCCTCCCGGTCGCTGTGAAACATGTGAAACGGTACAGACCGGTGATCTTGAAGATAGCTTTGAGAAAGGCTGTATGCTGTGCGCTGGCCGTATAACTTGGGATTAAAGCGCTATAGGGTTCAGAGCAACCTACAGTCCTTTAGGCGTGTAGGTTGCTGATTTCAGTAATTGATTAGGTTTTAAACAGATTCACAACACGCCGTAGTTCTTTACCCGCGTTATCTAATTCGTAGATCGCATTGGCCATCTGTTGACTTGATTGAGCGGTTTCCATAGCGATGTTACTAATATTTTCAACGTTGCGACTGATATCTTCACTCACGGCAGTTTGCTCTTCAGCGGCCGATGCAATCTGCATACTCGAATCTGAAATATTGGTAACGGAGGCGGTAATAGCGGTCAGTGCTTCCCCAGCTTGAGAGGTCATATCCACACTGCACTTAACTTTATCGTTGCTTAGCTCCATTCGCTCTACAGCATTGCGGGTGTTGCCTTGCAGACGCTCGATCATCTCTCTGATCTCGGTAGTGGAGTTGGCGGTTTGCTGGGCAAGGTTACGCACTTCATCAGCAACAACAGAGAAACCTCGTCCAGCATCTCCTGCTCGTGCTGCTTCAATCGCCGCATTTAGGGCCAGTAAATTGGTTTGTTCGGCTATATTTTGAATCACATCCATCACTGTACCGATTGCGTTACTGTTAGACTCAACTTGCTCAATCATGCCGGTAAGTTCATTCACCTCGCTAGAGATGCTTTCGATTGAGCTAACGACCTGTTGTACTAACTGGTCACCATTTTTAGCTTCGTTATTGGCTAGCTGTGTTTGTTGGGCAGCAGAGGCTGCATTACTTGCGACCTCTTCAGAGGTGGAAGTCATTTCAGATATAGCGGAGGCGACCATCTCTGTTTCTTGTTGCTGGCGATCTAAATCCCCATTTAAACGGGTGATACCACCTGACACTGTATTTAAGTGTGTCGTTATTGTCAGCATAGTGTTGTTTAATTGCCGAGTAACATTACGTAAACCAGCAACGGTAGCTTTGGCGCTGCGGCTGAGTAAGTGGATCTCATTTTGACTATTTTCGGAACCCATATCTGTACTGATAACAGTGGTTAGATCCCCTTTACCAATCGCCTGCATGTAATTGCATATTTGAGCGATAGGTTGAAGACGAGTACGTAAGGTAATAAGTAGAAGTAGGGTGATCACAATGGCGCTTATAACCGAGATAACGGTCATTTCTATCAGTAAACTGTCTTTAGCTTGAGTTAACTCGGCGGTGTCACTTTGAACAACCATGCCCCAATTCCACTGTGTGTTTTGTGTAAAAGCGACCAATTGATTGTGTACTGTTCCATCAGGGGCTTTTACTGAGAACTGTCGTGTACCACTTGGGTGATTTTTTATGATCTCTAGCAGTTCACTACCATGTTCAGAGATCTCAGATATTTTGTTTACTTTATTGTTCGGATGTAAAACTAGCTCACCAAAGTGTTCGCCTTCTTCTAGATTAACAATGTAAACGTAACCTTTTTTACCAATATTAAGTTGAGTAATCGATTCTTTAAGAGCGTCTAAATGTGAGGTGTAATCTAAACCGACATAAAAAAGACCCACTACGTCGCCATTCTCATTTTTAAAGGGGACATACTTCGTCATGTAGTGACGGCCGAAAATATATGCAGGGCCTATATATTCATCGCCGCTAATAAGTTGTTTATATCCTGGGTGAGTCTTATCGAGCATAGTGCCTATAGCGCGTTTTCCATCAGCCGTACGAAGAGAGGTGCTCACTCTCAGAAATTCATCACCGACACGCATGAATATAGTCGCAGTAGCACCGGTCAGTTCGCTAAATTGGTCAGCTTTGCTGAAGTCGTTGCTAATAACCTCTCCATTATTTACCAATAGAGGCACTTCGTATTGACCTACATAGTCTTTAAGAAAGTCATCTGTAGTGATTTTACCGGGGAACATACTGATAAAAGCTGAGCCAAGTTCAGCGGTTTGTTGGCGCAAGGTTTCATTAAAAAAATCAATATTATGAGAGAGGTGATTCACCTGCTGCTCGACTGATCGCTCAACGGTTTCCATGAAAGCATTATCAACTTCACGGTTTATAAATACGTTTAATGTTGTAAATATAACTACAACGATGACTAGCATTATGTAGGTAAGCTGTTTAACTATAGAGGAATCACGGAAAAATGAGGGCATTTTAAAGACAACCTAAAGTGATGAACTTTTTTTATGATATACCGAAACTACTGAACTAGATTATGAAAAGCAATATTAAAATCAGTAAAATCATATAGTTGATACTTAAGTTCTGCTTATTTGACCTAAAAGAATAAATATTGATAAGTTTCTGTAGGTTCGGTCTAGTGAAGTTTGCTAATTCGAGATGAGTTAAACTCTTGTGAAAGTCTCGTCAAAGGAAGGCTTTTGGTGCGGCTGTACCTCGATATTTAAGATAATAAACCTTGGTAGGTTGCACACTAGAAAAATACGCGAAGACTTTAGAAAAATACGCGAGGGCTTAGGTTGGTGGCGGGCTAAGCTTATTATTTTTTAGGTGTAGTAGCTCAGACTTGATCTGACAGTTACCCGTTTTTTATCTGGTGTCTGTCAGTTTAGATCTGGGCTAAATTCTTCTCGGCCCAGACCCGTTTACCATCAAGCAACGTTTCCATTGGCGTTCTACCGCAACATACCTTGCCCTGATGAGTTCGTTCATTGTTGTAGTATTCCATCCAGCCGTCCAGATCTTTTTGTAGTTCCTCAAGTGATTCGTAGAGCTTTTTACGGAAAGTTACTTGATAGAACTCATTCAAGATCGTTTTATGAAAGCGTTCACATATACCATTTGTTTGTGGGGACATCGCTTTAGTTTTGGTGTGATCAATATCGTTTATAGCAAGATAAAGCTGGTAATCATGCTGATCGACCCGACCACAGTATTCAGTTCCTCGGTCTGTAAGAATACGCAGCATAGGAAGCTCCTGTTCTTCAAAGAACGGTAATACCTTATCGTTGAGTGTATCTGCAGCAGTAATCGGTGTTTTAGTGGTATAGAGCTTACAGAAAGCGATTTTGCTGTAAGTATCCACAAAGGTCTGTTGGTATATACGGCCAACGCCTTTCAGGTTACCTACGTAAAAGGTGTCCTGAGACCCCAGATAACCTGGGTGTATCGTCTCAATTTCACCGCATGCTTCATCATCAGATTTCTTTTTCTCAAGCGCTGCAACCTGAGCATCGCTCAGGATGATGCCGTCGTTAGCAACTTTATCTTCTAAAGCTTTCAGTCTCTTTTTAAAGTTCTCAAGATTATGTCGAACCCAAATTGAACGGACGCCACTACCTGATACAAAGACACCCGACTTACGTAGTTCATTACTGGTACGGTGCTGACCATGAGCGGGTTGTTCAATGGCATAAGCAACGACAGCTTGTTCTGTTGCTTCATCCACTCTGTTCTTGGGATTCGGTGCTCTACGGCTTTTGTTGATCAGGCTATCGATACCACCTTCTTCAACAAGTTCCTGATAACGATAAAACGTATCTCGTGATACGCCCATGACTTTGCATGCTTTGGACACATTCCCAAGCTCTTCTGCCAAATTCAGCAAGCCAGCTTTGTGTTTAATGATTGGATTGTTAGTATGGATCATGAGAGTTACCTTTTGTTTTGATTTAAGATTCGACACCTTTATCAAAACGGGTAACTCTCTCTTTTTCAAGATGATGTGTCAGATCTAGTCTGAGCTAATTCATTTTAGGGATGTAAAACAAAAAAAAACCAATTCCCATCTCGGAAATTGGTTTTTTATTATTCTTTCTTTGTATTTATTTATTCTTTTTGGATTCTTCAAGAAGATAAGCAAAAAAATTCTTAATGCTGTTCAAATTGAACTCCGCACTGCTCATGTGATGCTCTAAATCTTTGATCTCATGCTCTTGTTTTAGATGTTCACGACGAATCACTTCTTGCTTTAACTCTTGTAGTGTTAGCTGTGTTTCATCGATTAATTTGTTTAGTCTCTCAGTGGACAATATTTGTAAATTGCTCATAGGATTCCCCTTAATTAAAGTTGGCTGCTAATGCCCAAACAAAGGGCTGGGGCGACAAAGAACACGCCTAAAATATAACCTAGAGCGGCAAGTTTATTTTCAGCCGCTATTCCACCTAATGCATCTGCACATTTAACCGGTATGTTTCTCAGTAGTGGTAGGCCATAAATTAGCACGACACCTAGAATATTATAAACAAGATGAATAAAGGCGATTTGTAATGCCGCTTGTGCGTTACCTGTCACAGCGGTGGCTGCAAGTACGGCTGTCACACAAGTACCAATATTTGCGCCCAACGTGAATGGATAGATGTCCTTCAGTTTGAATGCGCCAGAGCCTGCAAGTGGCACCATTAAGGATGTGGTTGTAGACGATGATTGGACAAAAATAGTGACTAAAGTACCTGATGCAATACCCGATAAAGGTCCACGACCAATCGCTGTGTGCATAATATTTTTAGCTTTGCCTACCATCAGTTTTTTCAACAACTTACCGACCATGGTAATGGCAATAAAGATGAGACCAATACCAATTAATATCAACGCAATACCGCCAAGTTGATCGCCGAAAGAATGGGTTACATCTTTGACTGTATTGACGACTGGGGCCGTTGCTGTTTTTATAAAGTTAAAGCTCTTAATCGATGAGTCACCAGAACCGTAAAATAGGCTTGATAACCAACTGCCTATTTTCTCTAAAAGACCAAAGGCGATTTCCAATGGTAAGAAAATCATTACAGACAGTAAATTAAAGAAGTCGTGTACGGTTGCGGCTGAAAAAGCGCGCTTGAATTCCTCTTTCGCACGGACGTGACCAAGGGAGACGATCGTGTTCGTGATAGATGTACCTACGTTGGCTCCCATAATCATAGGAACCGCAAGCTCTACAGGAAGACCGCCAGCCACAAGCCCCACAATAATGGAGGAGACGGTAGACGATGACTGAATTAAGGCTGTGGCTATAATGCCAACGACAAGCCCTGCAAAAGGGTTACTAGCGAAAGAAAATAATTCACTCGCATGACCGGCTGAAGCCATTTTAAATCCACTACCAATCATGCCAACAGCACAGATCAATAAATAGACTAAAAAGCTAACCATTATCCATTGAAGATAGTTGTGATACTCGCTTTGCTTGGGAAGTACCGCTTGATTGTTTTCCATGTGGGGTTCTACCTAATAGTTGAGATGCACATGGATAGTAGCTCTGGATCTTTGCAAAAATATGACTAACGATAAGTTAAGAGGAACGCTTTCCAAAAAAATGGCGCGAGATGAAAGGGGCGTGTTTATAGATATTGAGCTGTTGCCTAAAGGGAAGTAAAGCGCGATGAGTGCAGATTGAGTAAAACTTGTCTATGGAGACCTAGGGTTAATCTAGCGGTTTGTAGTACTGTATTGGCTACATACGGTATCCCTACACTAATGCCCCAGTCATCTAACGCTTTATAACGCCGATAAAAGATATAGGCGATTCAGTGAATTTATCATTCATGTTTCTTTAACTTAAAACGTCACAGCGTGATTCTATTTTCCCAAATATGACAGAATCAACCTTTAATAAAAGGGGAGGCCGTTAGCTGTTTTTATATGCGTAATTGTGTGTTTCTTGTACGATTCACCTCGACATTTCAAGCATAAATCGTTATAGTGCGCCTCCCATATTTAGGCCTTTTGTAGGGGCCTGTGTTCTTTTTTTTATCTCTTAGGTACCTCTCTTTTGATTTCTACCGCAAACATCACCATGCAGTTTGGCTCTAAGCCTTTGTTCGAAAACATTTCAGCCAAATTTGGTAATGGCAATCGCTATGGCCTAATCGGTGCGAACGGCTGCGGAAAATCAACATTTATGAAAATCCTAAGTGGGGAGCTGGTGCCAACATCCGGTAATGTATCCATTACACCGGGTTATACCGTGGGTATCTTAAGTCAAGATCAGTTCGCTTTTGAAGAGTACAGTGTTATTGATGCTGTAATTATGGGTGATGCGCCGCTATGGAAGGTTAAACAAGAGCGTGATCGTATCTATTCTTTGCCTGAGATGTCTGAAGAAGATGGTATGAAGGTCGCCCATCTTGAAGGTGAGTTTGCTGAAATGGATGGTTATACCGCTGAGAGTCGTGCGGGTGAAATCCTTCTTTCTGCGGGTATAGCAGAAGAGTTGCACTGGGGCCTAATGAGCCAAGTTGCTCCCGGTTGGAAACTGCGTGTTCTTTTGGCGCAGGCGTTATTCGCGAATCCTGATATTTTGTTATTAGATGAGCCGACCAACAACTTGGATATTCATACGATTACCTGGCTTGAAGAAGTATTAAATCAGCGTAAATGTACAATGATTATCATCTCTCATGACCGTCATTTCTTGAATTCAGTTTGCACTCATATGGCAGATATTGATTATGGTGAGCTGCGTATCTTTCCTGGTAACTACGAGGATTTTGTTGCAGCGTCTACGCTTATTCGTGAACAGCTTCATGCAGACAATGCAAAGAAAGCGGCTGAAATAGATGATCTTCAGCAGTTTGTAAATCGCTTCTCTGCCAATGCATCTAAAGCTAAACAGGCAACATCCCGTGCTAAGCGGATGGAGAAAATAAAACTAGATGAAGTTAAACCATCTAGTCGTGTAGCACCTTATATTACGATGAAGCAGCACCAAAAACTGCATCGCCAAGCGCTGGTTATCGAAGATCTCTCTCATGGATTTGATGGTGAAGTCTTATTTTCTGGCGGCCATATGATTCTTGAAGCTGGCGCGAAGTTAGCCGTTATAGGCGAGAACGGTGTGGGTAAAACCACATTCTTACGTTGCTTGCTTAACGAACTCAACGTGAACCATGGCGAAATAAAATGGGCAGAAAATGCAGAAATTGGTTACTGCCCACAAGACAGTAGCGATGAGTTTGATAATGATCTGACCTTGTTTGAGTGGATGTCGCAATGGCGGACACCTAAACATGATGATTTAGCGGTACGTGGTATGTTGGGGCGTTTGCTCTTCACTGCAGATGATGCCAACAAAAAAGCAAAGGTATGTTCAGGTGGTGAGAAAAACCGTCTATTGTTTGGCAAACTGATGATGTCAGATACAAACGTTTTGATCTTAGATGAGCCAACCAACCATTTAGATATGGAATCTATCGAAGCGTTGAATAATGGCTTAGCCAATTACGATGGTACGATCATCTTTGTTAGCCATGACCGTGAATTTGTATCTTCACTTGCTACCCGTATTATTGAAATTAAAGATCATAAAGTCATCGACTTCCAAGGTACTTATGATGAGTATCTAACGGATCAAGAGAAAGCTAGTAAGGTGGCTTAGTCACAACGACTAGGGGCATTGTTGAAGGAGGTCATTAGATTGCCTCCTTATTAAAATAAAGCTGAACAGCTGTTTTTGACGATAGTGGGACCGCTTATTTAAGGTTGATTCTATCTATTCACAGGGTTCAGTTTTTTTATGCGCTATTTTTACCAGAGATGAGATCTCTCAGTTTTATCAGCGTTAATTTATAAACTGATCCCTTGCTTCTCTGCATTTATCGGGTGTCATATCTAAGTCAACGGTAGGAAGTTTATCGGTTACGCGCCGACCTTCTGGATTAATACGTCTTGAATAGATAAGTTCCATGCTGGGTGAGCTGGATTTATAAGCTCGTCTACGACGATCCGTTGTCGATTTTCGTCGCTCAGTGTTTTGATATTTTTTAGCTTGGTATTCAACTAACCATTCACTTGCATGCAGTAAGGTTGGTAGGTTAGGGCTGACTTGGCCGCTGTGAGGGCAAGCCCAGTAATAGATGAATTTAAAATCATCTAAATCTTTAATGAGTTTTAAGGATGCGCTAGACATAACGTTCTACATTCCTTGTAGAGAAAAGGTTATCAATAACAGCTAAATATTGAGTTATCAGAATATGCCCAATCATACGGTTAATTAGCGATGGCAAATATAAGAAAAAGTCTTAATTTACCCTTAGCTCTGTAGGACGTTTGTTTTATTAGCTAAGTCTATTTATTCGCTCGGAAAGGGGGCTTGGCCGAAAAGGTGCGAAGGGTTTATAAAATCACAGCGGCCAGTCCTAAGAATATTAAAAAGCCTAATGTATCGGTGGTACCGGTGATGATAACGCTGCTACCTAAGGCGGGATCTTGTCCAAGACGTTTTAATGCAATGGGGATCGCTACTCCGATAAGGGAGGCAAACAACATAGTGCTTAACATAGCGAGCATCATGACTAAAGAAAGGTAAATATTGCTATAGAGAAGATAGGTAATAAAAGCGGTAATGCAACCCCATATAAGGCCATTCATAAGGGAGATGGAAAGCTCTTTTCTTAGTAGTTGTAGCGTGTTGCTTGCGTTTAGTTGTTTTGTAGCTAAACCTCGTATGACTAACGCAACGACTTGATTCCCTGCATTACCACCAATATTAGCGGTGATCGGCAGTAGTGCCGCCAGTGCGACGACTTGGGTAATTACAGTTTCAAACTGATCAATAATACGTGAAGCAATAAAGACAATTAAAAGATTCAGGGCGATCCAAGGCCAGCGGTTTTTTGCGGACTTTGATATAGGATCAAATAGGTTTTCCTCTTTATTCAAACCCGCATTAAGGAGTAGTTTTTTATGGGCCTGCTCCGCTATTAAATCCATCAATGCGGTTACACGTAGAACACCCACTAACTTATTATGGGCGTTGACAACCGGTGCCACAGTTAACTCGTAGCGTTCAAAGCTCCTAGCAGCCTCTTCGGCAGAGCTATTAGTGTGAAACGTAATGGGCTTATCGTCGAGCACATCCGCTATAGGTAGGTCGCCACTATGGGTTAATAGATCCTCTAATGCGAGGGTTCCTTTTAGATGCCCATAATCATCCACGACCATAATCTGGCCTGAGTTATCAGGCAAAGACCCTTGGCGTCGGAAAAACCTTAGTACGACATCGAGTGATATATCATCACGTACAACGGGTATATCAAACTCCATCCAAGCGCCAACGCACTCTTCAGGAAAACTCATCGCTGAGCGGACACGATCACGCTCTTCCCTGGGTAGAGAGAAGAGTAAATCGGGAGCGATCTCCTTCGGGAGTTCTTGCACCAAGTCGGCGATCTCATCACTTTCTAGATGCTGGGCTGCGGCGGTTAGAATCCGAGCATCTGAGTGGTTAATGAGCTCATGCTTTACTGAATCAGACAGCTCAAGCAGCACCGCACCTGCTTTCTCTTCATCAATTAAATGCCAGATCAAAGGGCGCTGTTCTGGTGGAATAGATTCAAGGAGTAGAGCGGTATCTGCAGGGTGTAACCGATTAATGAGCTGGCCAAGCTCGGTTAAGTGCTGTCTATGGGTCAGAGATTCCACAAGAGAATGTTTAGGCTGTTTATTTTGGCTATGTAGCCAAGCTTCAATTACCTCTTTGCGATTGATAAGTAACTGAATACGTTGAATCGATTGTGATAAATGTTGTGTGTGGAAATCAGACAACAGCTTGCTCCAGCTAGAGATATTTAACCATTATATTTACACACTATATTTACAAATTGTTACAGGCGATAGATGCTTATTACGGTGGTATATCGGAGAGCGACAAACTGGTTGTATTGGGGTTCGTTACGCGCCTTAATTATTGCATGAAGCAATAAAAAAGGTTTATCCGATTCTAAAAAGTCTATTCCGCCGCTTGCTTAACGGGAAGAACCGCTTTTATCGCTTGAATAATTAAAAGGACAATTCCTCCAGCAATTACACCACTTAATGCCTCTAGTAGCGTGGAGACAATGACCATGAATATAGCGCCGGAACCGTCCGTTACCTGCTCAATAAAATGATGCAAGAAAGGTAAACCATGAACAAGTATTCCACCACCCACCATAAACATGGCGATCGTGCCGATAATTGAAAGCGCTTTCATCAGTTTTGGCGCAGCGGATAAGATTCCTCGACCTAAGGCTTTCTGAAAGGGACTGCTATCAGGATTACGAATAAGATATAGCCCTATATCATCTAATCGAACAATGCCTGCCACTATGCCATATACACCTACGGTAATAATAAAAGAAAGACCAATTAATACTGAGAGTTGGGTGAGCAGTGCAGCGCCCGCCACTGTGCCTAAAGTAATAACGATTATCTCTGCGGATAAGATAAAATCAGTTCTAATAGCGCCTTTTATTTTCTGTTTCTCAAATTCAACAATATCTACATCTTTATTTTCAATCGCCGATTTAAGTTCTTTATGATGGGCTTCTTTTGATTCTTTCGAGTGGAATAGGGCGTGGAATACTTTCTCAAACCCTTCAAAGCATAAAAACAATCCGCCAAGCATTAATAGGGGCGTAATAAGCCATGGAATAAAGTAACTAATGGCTAGAGCAGCAGGCACAAGAATCATTTTATTCAGCAAAGAGCCTTTAGCAACCGCCCAAATCACCGGTAGCTCTCTATCAGCTTTAACACCGGAGACTTGCTCAGCATTTAGGGCTAAATCATCACCTAATACGCCTGCGGTTTTACGTGCGGCGACCTTGGTCATACTCGCTACGTCATCCAGCAGGGTTGCAATATCATCAATTAGCGCGAAAAAGCTGGAGCCAGCCATGTTATATATCCTTGATAAACTGTTGATTTAGGAGCGAGTAGTATAACGAGTTTATATGAATATGCTCTGACTCGTCGTTGATCAGGTTTAGAGGCGAGCCTGTTATTCAATCTTACTTACAGTGATAATAGATGCCAAATCTTAGGAGCATGTATGGCGAAGAAATTAAAGGTATCGGATGAAGTGGTTGCTGAAGCGATGCAAGTGGCGAAGGCGACACAAAAACCGGGGCAGACGAAAGAGCAAACCAAGTTGATTGCCCAAGGTATTCAAAAAGGGATTGAGGAGTATAAAAAACGCAATAAGGAAAAAGCGCGCGCTTTAGATAAACAGAAACGTAAGTTGAATGAAAAAGCGAGCAGCCTGACTGCGCAGCAAGCGGACGATAGCGCTCTTACACCAGACGTTATCTATCGTCAAAGCAAACTCCCTTGGGCGCTTTTACTCCTGAGTTGGGTGGCGTTTATTGCGTATATTTATCTGGTGGCATAGCCAACGACTCATTAGTTTCTTGGTCTGTTTTTTCGACATGAGAGCACTAAAGCCCAAAATTCAGAGAAGTCATTTACAACGACATCAGGTTTGTAGGGGTAACGTTCAGTACCGGGGAAAATCTTATTTAACCAAGGTAGATCCCATTGGGCACCGTTAAAAAACACACTAGTAATCCCCGCTGATTTGGCGGCAATCACGTCAGTGGTGCTGTCGCCTACATACCAAATGTCGGCGCCGAGGGGGATATTTAAGTTCTCGGCTGCTTTTAGTATTTGGTCGGTGTGGGGTTTACGCTCAACCGTATCATCGCCACAGATCTCGGTATCAAATAGATGGGCCCAACCGCCATCGACGGTGTTGAGTTCATGGACAAAAAATTCACGATCTCTATTGGTGATAACACCAACAATAAGGCCTAATTTACGCAACCCTTCGAGCATGTTTTTTACTTTAGCTTCAAAGGGAAGGGCGGTTCCATAGTATTTACGGTAATGCTCTGTGAAGCCCTTGTGAGCTAAGGTTTTTGCCACATGGTTATCAGCAAAGAGAATCTCAAAAATATCAGTACGGGATATTTTACGGTCGATCTTTATTTTCGGGTGAAGGCTTAAATTATCACGGACATATTCGACGAGGCGTTGATCATCAGGGGATTTGCACTTAGCGGTATCAACAAGGTGCTCTAATAACCCCAGCTCTTTTAACTCTTTCAACATATCATCTACGGCGTGGTACATCGCATCTAAGGTATCCACCAGTGTGGCATGCCAATCAAAGAGGATCACTTTAGGGTAGGTCAGTTTTGCAACCGCAGGGTGCCAGTCAGGTTCTTTGTGTTCCGCTTTAGGTTGGCGGGGCGGTAATCGAGCAGGGCGTTCAGAAAGTAGCACTGGAGATAGCTCGGTTTTCTTACTAGCTAACACTAGATCGAGTAGTTCATCAAAATCATCAATAATAATATCGGGATCGTAGCGATGGTGGGCGTGCTCGGCAAAAACCTGCTCAAACCAATGGGGTGCCCAGAGTGCGCCGTTATAGAAAATACGAGTGACGCCGGCTTTAGTCGCGGTCATCATATCGGTGACGCTATCCCCTACATACCATAAGTGCTCATCAGCCTTTAAATTAAGCTGTTTTGCGGCTTGTAGCATAGCATCCGGCGCAGGCTTGTAGCGCTGCATCTCATCGCCGCATAAGGTTACATCGAAGAGATCTTGCCAGCGGCCATCTTCAACCATTTCCAGTTCAGGGTCGAGAAATTCACGACTACGGTTGGTAACGACCCCAATTTTTATCCCAAGTTTTTTAAGATAGATGAGATATTCGTACATTCCATCTTGGAACGGTTTTACGCTGCCATAGTGATGACGGTAGCAATCGTTATAGGCTTTGTGAGCGATCTGGTTGGCTTCATCATTATCACCAAATATGGCATCGAAAACGTCTGTTCTAGAGATGCGCTGTTCAGCTAATACACGGGGATGGAGATGACGATAGATTCGTATATAACGGATCAGCTTTTCATCATCTTCTGTTTTGGCATCTTCTTCAGGAAGGAGGTGACGTACTAAGTCCAACTCATCAAGTTGAGCTAGCATCTCTTCAATAGCTTGATACATCGCTTGGTGAGTATCAACTAGCGTACCGTGCCAGTCGAATAACATCAGTTTCGGGCAGGGGAGTAGAACGCTGTTTTCAATAGGGGCCTGTGTTGTATTCGGCACACCGGATCTCCTTATACATCATGAACCATACAAGGATTAGTATAGACAGGAATTGGCGAATTTTTTCATAACCCTTCGGCCAAAGGTTGGCCTCCCACAGACAAACACCTGTAGATACTCTGTTAATGCTCAAGCTTTTTTTCACTGAAATTGAATAATTTATCAGAATCAAAAGCTTCGCATTGACGGTAAACAGTCCATAATCCCGTTACGTACTTACGCATGATAGCTACAATTGCCTGCATCTTTGTTTTTCCCCGAGAAACTAGCTGCTCTCTAAATTCATGAACATTATCATCGTAACGAGACGCTGACAGTGCAGGCATATAGAGTGCCGATCTTAAGTATGCGTTCCCTGCTTTACTTATTCGTGCAGCACCTCGAACACTGGTTCCCGATTGATGAGTTCTTATATCCAGGCCGCAGTAACGGGTAACCTGCTTAGCTTTCATGTTTTTTGGCAGTACAACAAATTCTGCAAGAATGGCGATAGCGCTGCTTTGACCGACCCCTTTGGCCGCAATCATGCATTCAAAGACAAGAGCCAATTTCTCATCTTTTTGAATGATGTTGAGCGCCGCTATAGATAGGCGGTCAATGCGGCTCTCATAAAAAGAAACACTCTCTTCCAAGTCTTCAATCAGAATAGCGGGACTGTTTTTGGACTGAAGCGCATGCAGTCGATTCTTCGCTTTTACCTTATCTTTTGTTATACGGTTAATCTGGCGTCCAATATCTTTGAGCGCCATATACTCTGATTTTGGTGGGGCCCAAGGTTCTGGTTTCATAACCGCCGCATATTCTGCTAACAAGGCCGCATCAGCTGCGTCGGTTTTGGTTTGTGATAATTTCAACTCAGCAAAGCGCTTGCTACTCAGCGGATTAATCACAGCAACAGTGATACCTGCACTTACAAGATGGACAGCTAAATCTAAGTGATAGATTCCTGTTGCTTCCATCACAACAAGTATTACCTTGTTTTTCTTTAAAATTTTAGCAGCGCGCTCGAAGTCATCAGGGTGTTGCTTGAAAGCTTGTGCTTTACCAATAGAGTTTCCACTTTTAATGACTAGATCGAATGATCTTGCACTGATATCAATACCGGAAAACGTACTCACAAGCTGACTCCATAACGTTGAATTGCTAGAATGGCTTCTGGTTCCCCAACCTCGCACTTTATACTGGCTCAACCTTGTGATGCGAAGTCTAGTACTAGCTTCATGATACTCTTCGAACTAGTAAAGAGGTGGGGAGCCCCTCTACATACAAAGTCAGAATTAACCTGCTTCAAGGAGCGGGCGGCTTCCCCAGAAACGATTACCAATGATAAATAATCGTTGAGGTTAAACATACAAGGAGCTCACCCTGTGAGCGAAGTATTACGCATCTACATCACAGAACCCAAACCCTTCGGCCAAAGGTTGGCCTCCTACAAACAAATACCTGTAGATACTCTGTTAATGCTCAAGCTTTTTTTCACTGAAATTGAATAATTTATCAGAATCAAAAGCTTCGCATTGACGGTAAACAGTCCATAATCCCGTTACGTACTTACGCATGATAGCTACAATTGCCTGCATCTTTGTTTTTCCCCGAGAAATTAGCTGCTCTCTAAATTCATGAACATTATCATCGTAACGAGACGCTGACAGTGCAGGCATATAGAGTGCCGATCTTAAGTATGCGTTCCCTGCTTTACTTATTCGTGCAGCACCTCGAACACTGGTTCCCGATTGATGAGTTCTTATATCCAGGCCGCAGTAACGGGTAACCTGCTTAGCTTTCATGTTTTTTGGCAGTACAACAAATTCTGCAAGAATGGCGATAGCGCTGCTTTGACCGACCCCTTTGGCCGCAATCATGCATTCAAAGACAAGAGCCAATTTCTCATCTTTTTGAATGATGTTGAGCGCCGCTATAGATAGGCGGTCAATGCGGCTCTCATAAAAAGAAACACTCTCTTCCAAGTCTTCAATCAGAATAGCGGGACTGTTTTTGGACTGAAGCGCATGCAGTCGATTCTTCGCTTTTACCTTATCTTTTGTTATACGGTTAATCTGGCGTCCAATATCTTTGAGCGCCATATACTCTGATTTTGGTGGGGCCCAAGGTTCTGGTTTCATAACCGCCGCATATTCTGCTAACAAGGCCGCATCAGCTGCGTCGGTTTTGGTTTGTGATAATTTCAACTCAGCAAAGCGCTTGCTACTCAGCGGATTAATCACAGCAACAGTGATACCTGCACTTACAAGATGGACAGCTAAATCTAAGTGATAGATTCCTGTTGCTTCCATCACAACAAGTATTACCTTGTTTTTCTTTAAAATTTTAGCAGCGCGCTCGAAGTCATCAGGGTGTTGCTTGAAAGCTTGTGCTTTACCAATAGAGTTTCCACTTTTAATGACTAGATCGAATGATCTTGCACTGATATCAATACCGGAAAACGTACTCACAAGCTGACTCCATAACGTTGAATTGCTAGAATGGCTTCTGGTTCCCCAACCTCGCACTTTATACTGGCTCAACCTTGTGATGCGAAGTCTAGTACTAGCTTCATGATACTCTTCGAACTAGTAAAGAGGTGGGGAGCCCCTCTACATACAAAGTCAGAATTAACCTGCTTCAAGGAGCGGGCGGCTTCCCCAGAAACGATTACCAATGATAAATAATCGTTGAGGTTAAACATACAAGGAGCTCACCCTGTGAGCGAATGAATTACGCTTCAAGCCATAGAATCCAAACCCTTCGGCCAAAGGTTGGCCTCCTACAAACAAATACCTGTAGGAGCTCACCCTGTGAGCGAATGAATTACGCTCCAAACCACAGAATCCAAATCCTTCGGCCAAAGGTTGGCCTCCTACAAACAAACACCTTTAGGAGCTCACCCTGTGAGCGAAGTATTACGCATCTACATCACAGAACCCAAACCCTTCGGCCAAAGGTTGGCCTCCTACAGACAAGCACCTGTAGGAGCTCACCCTGTGAGCGAATGAATTACGCTCCAAGCCACAGAATCCAAATCCTTCGGCCAAAGGTTGGCCTCCTACAAACAAACACCTTTAGGAGCTCACCCTGTGAGCGAATGAATTACGCTCCAAACCATAAATTCAAAACCTTTCGGCTACCAAGGCACTTCCTACAAACGAAGCTTTTGGTGTAGACGCTAAACTTTATGCTCGGAACGAATGCCAGAGCGAATAGGCCAGAGCCGATAAATATGCAAAACGTCCATGAAAAACAACAGGGAAAATAAAACGTTATAAAAAAGGCTAACCTTCAGAAAAAGGTTAGCCTCTTAATGTTCACCGCCGGTTAGAGACGATGGGAGATAGTGCGTAGTGTTTAGATCTTTGCCAGCAGTTGTTCTAGCTTAACTTGGTCGGCGGCAAAGCTGCGAATACCTTGGGCTAGCTTTTCTGTGGCCATTGGGTCTTCATTCATCATCCAACGAAACTCAGCTTCACTTAGGGATAACTTACCCTGCTCAGACGTTGCATTTGCGGCTGAGAGTTTAGTGGGCAGTGCTGCATTGTTATCTTCTAGCTCTTGCATTAGCGCTGGAGCAATGGTTAAACGGTCACAACCGGCGAGTTCTTGGATCTCACCAATATTACGGAAGCTCGCGCCCATCACAATAGTGTTGTAGCCATTGGCTTTGTAGTAGTTGTAGATATTGGTAACGGATAGAACGCCGGGGTCATTTGCACCGCTAAAATCACCCTCTTCATTGGCTTTATACCAATCAAGAATACGGCCTACAAAAGGGGAGATAAGGAAAACACCCGCATCCGCACAAGCCGCAGCTTGGGCAAAACTAAACAACAAGGTTAAGTTACAGTTGATACCTTCCTGCTCTAGCTGACGCGCCGCTTGGATACCTTCCCAAGTTGAGGCGATCTTAATCAGAATGCGCTCTTTACCTATGCCTGCTTCAGCGTAAAGGCTGATCAGTTTACGTGCACGCTCAAGGGTTGCTTCTGTATTAAAAGACAAACGTGCATCAACTTCGGTAGAGATACGGCCGGGAATGATATTAAGAATCTCACGACCAATTTCAACCGCTAAGCGGTCAGTCATATTGTCCAGCTGTTCCTGCTCAGAACCGCCTTTACCTGTTGCCCACTCCTTAGCGGTAACAAGCAGTGATTTATACTGCGGTAACTCGGCTGCTTTTAGCATAAGAGAGGGGTTGGTCGTTGCGTCCACCGGCGTAAAACGAGCAATGGCTTCAATATCGCCTGTATCGGCTACGACGGTCGTGATCTGTTTAAGTTGTTCTAACTGCGTTGTCATAATATCTAATAATCCGTTTTCTAATCGGGTACACGTTCCAGTGCTGCTAAGAGTACCTCAATTGAGGCTCCAGGTTTATGGGCATTTTCGCTAATAAAGCGTCGGAACTGTTTACCGCCCCGTTGAGCATGAAAAAGCCCCAACATGTGGCGCACTATATGGTTTAAGCTGACACCTTGTTCTAATTGGCCCTCAATATAAGGGATCATAGCTAACGCAGCTTCTTTGCGGCCAATGATTGGCGCAGTGCTGCCATAAAAAGCTTGATCGACCTCTGCTAATAAATAAGGGTTTTGATAAGCTTCGCGCCCTAACATTACACCATCAACATGTTGCAGATGTGTGTGACATTGCTCAATGGTTTTAATCCCACCATTAATATGGACTTCAAGCTCTGGACATTCTTGTTTAATGCGATAGACCCAGTCGTATTTTAACGGTGGCACATCGCGGTTCTCTTTTGGGCTCAGTCCCTGCAAAATCGCTTTTCGAGCGTGGATAATAAAGACTTTACAGCCTGATTGACGGACAACGTCGACAAACTCTTTTAGCTCATCATAGCTGTCCATATCATCAATCCCTAAACGATGTTTTATCGTAACAGGAATATCGACAGCCGCTTGCATCTGTTCAAGACAATCAGATACCCGTTGTGGGTGCTCCATTAGGCAGGCACCGATCATATTGTTTTGCACACGATCACTTGGGCAGCCCACATTAAGGTTCACTTCATTGTAACCATAATCCTCAGCCATCTTGCTACACTGCGCCAGTTCTGCGGCATTACTGCCACCGAGCTGAAGTGCGACCGGCTGTTCCTCTTTGTTGTAACGAAGAAAACGGTCGGCTTCTGCATGAATAAGTGCGCCGGTCGTCACCATCTCTGTATAGAGGACCGCTTCTTTACTGAGTAAGCGATGGAAATAACGACAGTGTTTGTCTGTCCAATCCATCATGGGTGCAACCGTGAAACGACGGTTTAGCGTATCTTTAGCTATGGTCATTAATGTGTAGGGCTTATCGTATTAAGTGGGTGCATTAAAAGTGATGTTAGATCTCGGACGAGATTATATACTGTCTGATTTTTTTGCGCTGCATAAAGCTTGATAATGGTTGGGTATCTTTAGGGTAAATGTTAGCCTAAGGCCTTAATCGGAGCATCGTCTATTTAAAGGTTTTAAAGCGATATGGCTGAGAAAGAAAACGGGTTTACAACAAAAAATACAGGGTTTAAACGCTTTTATTATGCGTCTATATACTCCTGGCAAGGGCTCAAAGCCGCGTACGCACAAGAGCCTGCTTTTCGTTATGAAACTTGGGCAAGCGCTGTTTTAATCCCTTTATCTTTTGTAGTTGCAGAGACGCCAATACAGTTAGCAGCCTTAATTTGTACCTGCTTGTTGGTACTGGCATTTGAGCTAGTCAATACCGCTATTGAGGCTGTTGTTGATCGTGCCGGAACAGAGTTTCATGCCTTGGCCGGCTTAGCAAAAGATTTAGGGTCTGCTGTTGTGATGGTTGCACTCGGGATGGGGGCGTTGATCTGGTGGGCCATTCTATGGACTAATTATTCATAGTTTGCCACATATTGAACATTTTTCTTGTCAAGATAGCGTACTGATACATTTCTTAGTGGCTCATAATGGGCCGCTAAGTATATAATTCCCTCCCATAAAATTTCTTTAAATTTATCGACTCCAAGGACACCAATGACGACTGTTCGTACTCGTGTTGCACCTTCTCCAACAGGTGACCCCCATGTAGGCACCGCCTATATTGCGCTGTTTAACTTAGCTTTTGCCCGTCAGCATGGCGGTCAGTTCATCTTGCGTATTGAAGATACCGATCAAACGCGTAGCACGGATGAGTCAGAACAGAAGATTCTTGATTCTCTACGCTGGTTAGGTTTGGAGTGGGATGAAGGTCCCGATGTAGGTGGCCCACACGGCCCTTATCGTCAAAGCGAGCGTAAAGACAGTTATGCAAAATATGCGATGCAGCTGGTTGATGAAGGCAAAGCCTTTCTCTGCTACCGCACCGGTGAAGAGCTAGATGAATTACGTACCGCACGTCGTGCTGCGGGTGGCCATACGGCGCTAAAACAGAGCGACCTTGCACTACCTGAAGAGGAAGTGGCAAAGCGTAAAGCCGCAGGTGCACCTTATGTTGTGCGTATGTGTGTACCTGAAGGCGAAGGTGTGTGTGTTGTTGAGGATATGCTACGTGGCCCGATTGAGCTTGAATGGGGCATGGTCGATGCGCAGATCCTACTTAAATCCGATGGGATGCCAACCTATCATTTAGCTAACGTGGTTGATGATCACCTGATGGAGATCACCCATGTTATCCGTGGTGAAGAGTGGATCAACTCAGCACCTAAACATCAGCTGCTTTACCAATATTTTGGTTGGGATATGCCTAAGCTTTGTCATATGCCATTGCTGCGTAACCCTGATAAGTCAAAACTATCTAAACGTAAAAACCCAACCAGTATTCTGTATTACCAACGTATGGGCTTTTTGCCAGAAGCCTTGCTGAACTATTTAGCACGTATGGGTTGGTCAATGCCGGATGAAAGCGAGAAATTTACGCGTCAGGCGATGTTTGATAATTTTGATATTCAACGAGTATCTTTAGGCGGCCCAATCTTTGACCAGACCAAACTGAGCTGGTTAAACGGCCTATGGTTACGTGAAGATCTAACTACCGAGCAATTTGCTGCCAAATATCAGGAGTGGGCACTCAACCCTGAATACCTGATGCAGATCGTTCCTTTGATTCAACAGCGGGTTGAAACACTGTCTGACGTTGCGCCTTTAGCGAGTTTCTTCCTAGCGGGCATGTTAGATATTAGCGAAGGGGATTTTGAACATAAGTCCCTCGAAAAAGACGATATCCGCCGTATGCTGCAATATGCAGTTTGGCTATTAGATACTGAAAGCCGGTGGGATAAAGACCGTCTATTCAGCCAACTAAAACAGTTGGCCGATGCAATGGGCTTTAAGATCCGTGACTTCCTATTCCCGCTATTTATAGCGATTGCAGGTACAAACCAAACCGTATCGGTAATGGACTCTATGGCAATTCTAGGCCCAGATATGACCCGCGCCCGTCTACGCCATGCGGTGAACGTACTGGGTGGTCCCTCTAAGAAAGAAGCCAAGCGTTGGGAAAAAGAGTACCGAGACCTAAGCAGCCAGATCGAAGGCTAAACAGGTTTTGCAGAGATAAAGGCCGGCGCCTACAAGCAGCTAGGTTGTAGGCGGCTAGCCTTTACGTCGCCAGGGGTGTCTGGCCGAAAGCTCTGAATAAAGCCGTCTCAGGTAAGGTATTGAACTAATTGAATTTCACCCCTTCAATTTGCTTGACAGGCTAAACACCCCTCATTACTATAACGCCCACTCAATATGGGGCCTTAGCTCAGCTGGGAGAGCGGTTCGCTGGCAGCGAACAGGTCAGGAGTTCGATCCTCCTAGGCTCCACCATATTCTTCATTTCCAAAACGTTTAAAGCATCTTATATCGTCCAGAAGTCAGTTAAGACGTACATCTCTTTTCCTCACTCTAATGACGCCAAGCATAAAGTTACCTCGTGCGCGAATACTCTTCTTTTTAGGCCTTAGCTTTTATTAGGGATAACCTCCTAAACTCCACCCTTCAGGGCACCTTCCCATTGGCGCAGGAAGTATTTAATTATGTTGGTTCTATGCTATTTATTAGTATACTAGTAAGTGGTATAGTTTAGGTGTTTCATGCATGGAAGGAAGATTTGAGTGACACGGATTTTTTTAACGAAAAAATTTGGCAAATGGTCTAATGATGTTGGTTTGGTTGATGAGAAAATCGTAAGAGCCATCACAGAAATAGAACAAGGGCTCATCGATGCCGACTTAGGTGGCTCCACTTTTAAAAAGCGTATTGGCATTAACGGTCAGGGTAAGAGTGGAAGTCTGCGCACAATTATAGGGTTTAAAAAAGGCGAGAGAGCTTTTTTTCTTTATGGTTTTCCTAAAGGTGAAAAAGATAATATTACTAGGCAAGAAAAAGCTGCCTTAAAGGAAATGGCCAAAATATATTTTGAGCTGAATGCCCAAAAGCTGAAAGCGGCTTTAGAGTCCGGCGCATTAATTGAAATAAAAAAGAATATTAAGGAATAACAGTCATGAGTGATATTCTTAACGCTATACACGAAGATGTGACTGCTCTGCATGAATGTGGAGCTGTTAATGAGATTACTATGCGCAATTTTGATGCGTTATGTTTGACACCTGTCCCAACCTACACGCCAGAACGAATCAAAGAGGTCAGGGAGAAAAATCATGTTAGCCAGTCTGTACTGGCGGCTTATCTGTGCGTTACAGTCAAAGCTGTGCAGCGGTGGGAACAAGGCTCCTCAAAACCATCTGGCGCTACGGCTAAATTGCTTGCTATCGCAGAAAAAAAAGGACTGCAAGCCATTGCTTAATGACCTTTTTAGAAGTGGTCAATAATTTAAAGTCCCTCTAAAGGGGCTTTCTTGCGAGCTTTCAGAGCAGCACCACATTTAACTATAGATTGAAATGCTGTCTTATATTGGTGAAAGAAGATAAGCATATTTCTCTTTTAAGGGGTGCCCGTCCCTCCTGTCCGCCTGCACCTACGGGATGCCATCTACCCATTTCACTCAATTGATATGGCAGGCGTAAATACCGGAACCGACGCAAGCGCCTACGTGAAGGTGTACTGATGTACAGAAGAGAGAGATAAGGCATGCGGTGTAATAGCCCCGCCACATACACCGCGTACAGAGTCATTGGATAGCCCACGGGGGCCTTCCTCTGCATCGCTCCATGCTTTAAATTGATTATAGAATAAAAAAACCAATGGCAGGAACTCAAGAAATGATAAGTATCGACTATGACAGTCAGCCGGTTGCTGATCTGTTAGATCAATTGTTGGCTAATAAAACCAACACCAAACTCGCATCGGGGAAAGTTAAGCGCTTATTGCTCTATGTGTAGGCGAATGATTGATAATAATGAGTTGAAATATAAGGATGACTAGGGTCGCTCTGGCTGGAACGTTAACCATATTTCTGCCCTGAACAGCACCGTTTACTGGCGGTTGAGACCGTTTACCTTTTCATGAAATAACAGTTTTAAAAGAATTTTATTGTTAAGATATAAGGCCGTTACGGCAGAGATCTAGTCAATTTTATATGGCGTATGTTTGTTTGCTTTAGCACAGGGCGACATAAGGGTTAATTTCTGCCAGAATCTAGCCCTATTAGGTTCACTATTAGATACAGCTTTTTTTTAAGGCTCGCCCTTACCCAATAGAATCATCCCAGGAAGGGCGTGTTACTTATACAATGGAATCGTTTCTGCAATGGCTAAAGCACCCGCAAAATCTAAATCATCAAAAAAACAAAACACCTCCTTTGAAGAATCCCTTTGGGACAGCGCCAATAAACTACGTGGCAGCGTAGAGTCGTCTGAATACAAACACATCGTGTTGAGTTTGATCTTTCTTAAATTCATTAGTGACAAGTTTGAAGCCCATCGCCAAGCGCTCATTGATGATGGTAAAGAACAGTTTGTTGATATGGTGCCGTTTTATGCCCAGAGCAATGTGTTTTACCTCAGTGAAGAGGCACGTTGGGCGACGTTGATCAAACACAGCAAGCAGGATGATATCGCCCTTAAAATCGATACCGCGCTCCACGCCATCGAGAAAACCAACAAATCTCTGGCGGGTGCCTTGCCGGATAACTACTTCTCTCGTTTAGGCTTAGAAAGCAGCAAGCTGGCGGCGTTGCTCGATACCATTAACAATATTGATACGCTGGTCAACGAATGCCAGATGAGCGAAGAAGATCTGGTCGGTCGGGTCTATGAATACTTCCTCGGTAAGTTTGCCGCCAGTGAAGGTAAAGGCGGGGGCGAGTTCTATACGCCTAAATCGGTAGTGGCACTATTGGCCGAAATGCTGGAACCCTACAAAGGTAAAATCTACGACCCTTGCTGTGGTTCGGGCGGTATGTTTGTGCAATCGATCAAGTTTGTGAACAGTCACAACGGCAACCAAAAAGAGATCTCGATCTACGGTCAGGAATACACCAGCGCTACCTATAAGCTTGCCAAAATGAACCTCGCCATTCGGGGGATTAACGGCAACTTGGGAGATGTTTCAGGCAATACCTTCTTTAAAGATCAGCACCCTGATTTGAAAGCCGATTACATTATGGCTAACCCGCCGTTTAACCAAAAACAGTGGCGCGCCGACAATGAGCTGGTGGATGATCCACGCTGGGCCGGTTACACCGTACCGCCCACCGGTAATGCCAACTATGCGTGGATACTGCATATACTCAGTAAACTCAGCGAAAGCGGCACCGCCGGTTTTGTCTTGGCCAATGGCTCCATGAGTTCTAACACCAGTGGCGAAGGTACTATTCGCCAAGAGATTATCGACAACGACCATGTGGATTGCATGATCGCGCTACCGGGGCAGCTGTTCTACACCACGCAGATCCCTGTGTGTTTATGGTTCCTTACCAAAAACAAAGGTGAAGATAAAACCCGCGGCTATCGTAATCGCAAAGGGGAAACCCTGTTTATCGATGCCCGCCAGATGGGCACCATGGCCAGCCGTATTCATAAAGAGCTAACCCCCGATGACCTTGCCAAAATCGCCGGTACCTACCACGCATGGCGCGGTGAAACGCAGGATGGCAGCGGCACGCTAGCGCACTATGAAGATGTGGCCGGTTACTGCAAAGCGGCCAGCTTAGCGGATATTCAAAAGAACGATTATGTACTCACCCCCGGCCGTTATGTGGGCGCGGCGGATATCGAAGACGACGGCATCCCCTTTGAAGATAAAATGCGTGAACTTAGCCAAACCTTGTATCGCCAGATGAAAGAAGCCGAAGCGCTGGATAACACCATTTGTCAGAACTTGGAGGTGCTGGGTTATGGGGAGTGAGTGG
The DNA here is from genome assembly GCF_965223595.1 of Neptuniibacter marinus. Lineage (NCBI taxonomy): Bacteria > Pseudomonadati > Pseudomonadota > Gammaproteobacteria > Oceanospirillales > Oceanospirillaceae > Neptuniibacter > Neptuniibacter marinus. The sequence continues at coordinate 1,620,397 of NZ_OZ245004.1, forward strand.
AAAGAGGTCAAGTTAAGCGATGTCTGTGAAATTAGAAGAGGCTCTTCTCCTAGACCTATAGTTAATTACATAACAAAAACCACAGGTATGCCGTGGGTCAAAATTGCAGACGCGACAGAATGTAACTCTAGGCTTATTAATAAAACAAATCAATATATTAAAGAAGAGGGTGTTTGCCGTAGTGTAATCGTGCATAAAGGCGATTTAATATTATCTAACAGTGGGACTGCTGGATTACCAAAATTTATGGGGATAACAGCCTGTATCCATGATGGGTGGCAGGTCTTAAAAAAGCTAAATGGTATTACTAAAGAGTATCTCTACTACACGCTTATCTATTTAAGGCCTCACCTTCTTCATAATGCTAACGATAGCACTATGAAAAATTTAACTTTAGATATGGTTAGAGATGCGAAAATTAGACTTCCTTCTTTACATAGACAAGAAAAAATTGCTCAAATATTGTCATCTATAGATAAAAAAATCCAACTCAACCGCCAAACCAACCAAACCTTAGAGCAGATGGCGCAAGCCTTGTTTAAAAGCTGGTTTGTGGATTTCGACCCCGTGATCGACAACGCCTTAGCCGCGGGTAAGCCTATCCCCGAGGAGCTGCAAGCACGCGCCCAGCGCCGCCAGCAGCAACTCGCCAAACCGGATCACCAACCCTTGCCCGATGATGTTCGTCAGTTATTCCCCAGTGAGTTTGAAGAAACAGAGGAGTTGGGCTGGATACCGAAGGGGTGGGAAAGAGTATTAAGTGGAAATATAGTTGATGTTCGCGATGGCACACATGATTCACCTAAAAAATCTGAAGAGGGTTTTCCTTTAGTTACTTCCCGACATATAACGTCAGGGACGTTAAAACTGGAAGATACTTATTTAATTTCTAAAGAGGACTATGACGCTGTTAATAAGCGCAGTGAAGTTTCTACTGGTGATATATTGTTAACTATGATTGGTACTGTAGGTATTCCATATCTAGTATTGGAGCAGCCAGCATTATTTGCGATTAAGAATGTAGGGCTATTTCGCACATCAGTCGCTCCTAGCTTTAAAAATTATTTATATCAGTTGCTTTTATCTCCTAATATGAAAAATTATCTTGAAGCTCGTATGGCTGGTACAACTCAAAAATATCTTTCTTTAAAAGCTCTAAGAAATTTAGAAATGGTATTGCCTAAGCCTCAGATATTAGATGAATATAATAATATTTCTAATGTATTAAATTTAAAAATAAAATCCAATCTTGAGTCTATAGCTACTCTTGAAAAGCTCCGCGACACTCTTCTCCCTAAACTGATCTCCGGCGAACTGCGTCTGCCAGAGTCTCTGCTCGATAGCGAAACCAACCCGTCTGAGACTGCTTATGAGTGATAAACCCCTCAGCCTGCAAGATCAAAGCACTGAGTTTCTACTTTACACCGCCCCGAGTGGTGATGTGAAGGTAGAGGTGCTGTTGAATAACGAAACCCTTTGGCTGACACAAAAACGAATGTCAGAGCTGTTTGCCGTGGGTGTGCCTGCTATTTCAAAGCACTTAAAAAATATTTTTGAAAGCGGTGAGTTAGATGAAAAAGTGGTTGTTTCCTTTTTGGAAAATACCACTGCCCATGGCGCTATAGCGGGCAAAACACAAAAAACCACCACAAAATACTATAACCTCGATGCGGTGATCTCGGTCGGCTATCGGGTCAATTCGGTACAAGCCACTCAGTTTAGAATCTGGGCGACGGCGCTAATTAAAGAATACATCATCAAAGGCTTTGCCATGGATGATGAGCGCCTTAAAAATGGTCGCTACTTCGGTAAAGACTATTTTCGTGAGTTGTTGGAACGGGTCCGCTCTATTCGCGCGAGCGAACGACGTATCTACCAGCAAATTACGGATATTTTTGCTGAGTGCAGTATTGATTATGACCCTAAATCAGATACCACCCGTCAGTTCTATGCCCATGTGCAAGATCAGTTTCATTTCGCGATTACGGGTAATACATCTAGCGAGCTTATCTATAATAAAGCCGATAGCACTCAGCCATTGATGGGGATGAATACGTTTAAGCATGCGCCTGAAGGCCGTATTTTAAAGTCTGATACTACGGTGGGTAAAAACTATTTAAGTGAAAAAGAGATCAAACAGTTAGAGGCCGCAGTGGCCGGCTTTTTTGATTATATTGAACGTATTATTGAACGACGTAATAGCTTTACGATGCAAAATTTTGCCCTCAGTGTGGAGAAATTTTTAAGCTTTAACGAATACGAAGTGCTGGAAGGCTATGGTACGGTTACACGGGATCAAGCGAAAGAAAAGGCCCATGCTGAATACGAGAAGTTTAATAAGCGACAGCCTATCGAATCTGACTTTGATCGTATGCTGAAAAACTTGCCCAACAGTGATTAAACCTTGTATTACCCAATTACATTGAAGCAACAGCTAAGCGTACAACGCTGACAAAACACAACAGGATGTCGTGCCGTGAAATTTACCGAAGCCCAATTAGAAAATGCTATTATCCAACTACTGGAGGAGCAGGGTTATCCCCATGTGTTGGGCAGTGAGCTTTCGCGGGGGAACACTGAGGTATTGATTAAATCGGATCTGCGCGCTTTTTTAAGTCAGCAATATGCCAGTGAGGGTATTACTGAGCATGAGATCGACGGCATTATCCGTCAGTTAGAGCTGCTCTCGGCGAGTGATCTGTATGAGAGTAACAAAACCTTCTGTAAGTGGTTGAGTGATGGCTTTTTACTCAAGCGCGAAGACCCTAATGATAAAGACCTCTATATACAGCTGATCGATTACAGCGACCTGGCGGCGATGCGGGTGCCAACGGTAGATGAGGTGGATCAGCTATCCATTGTTGCCGAAGAGGGCGCAAGCTATCAGGCCCAGCCGCACACCAATAACCTTTTTAAAATCGTTAACCAGTTAGAGATTGAAGGCGTGGCTTCTGCCAGTGGCGGTGAGCTGCGTATTCCTGATGGCATTTTGTATATCAATGGTTTGCCGCTGGTGTTGTTTGAGTTTAAAAGTGCTATTCGTGAAGAAGCCACTATTCACGATGCTTACGTGCAGATTTGCACCCGTTACCGCCGTGATATTCCCCAGTTGTTTGTTTATAACGCCCTCTGTGTGATCAGTGATGGGGTGAATAACAAAATGGGCACCCTGTTTGCGCCTTATGAGTTTTATTATGGCTGGCGCAAAGTCAACGGCAATGAGACGGCGGAAAAGGACGGCATCAGTTCGCTCACCAGTATGCTGCAAGGGCTGTTTGATCAGCAGCGTTTACGTGAGGTTATTCGGCACTTTATCTATTTCCCTGATAAGAGCCATCAAGAGATCAAAATCGTCTGTCGTTATCCGCAGTATTATGCGGCCACTAAACTCTACCAAAGCATTAAAGCGCATCAGAAACGACCTAATAGTGAAGGTGAGATTGTTGGCGATGGTAAAGGCGGCACCTATTTTGGTGCCACCGGTTGCGGCAAAAGCTTTACCATGCAATTTTTAGCGCGCCTGTTGATGAAGAGCGTGGACTTTGCCAGCCCTACTATTGTCTTGATTACCGACCGTACCGATTTAGACGATCAACTCTCTAAGCAGTTTACCAATGCCAAAACCTATATTGGCGATCAGATTGTTGAAACAGTGACCTCCCGTGCTGACTTGCGTGCCAAACTGCAGGGCCGCCAGAGTGGTGGTGTGTTTTTAACTACGATTCATAAGTTTACCGAAGATGTGGCGCTATTAACGGATCGCTGTAATGTGATCTGTATTTCTGATGAGGCTCACCGTAGCCAGATTAATTTAGAGCAAAAAATCTCGGTGGTGACTGAAGGTAAAGACCGAGGGGTTAAGAAAACCTACGGCTTTGCTAAATATCTACATGACTCTCTGCCGAACGCCACCTATGTGGGTTTTACCGGTACGCCTATTGATGCCACCTTGGATGTGTTTGGTACGGTGGTAGATAGCTACACTATGAACGAGTCCGTCAAGGATGAGATTACCGTGCGCATTGTCTATGAAGGGCGTGCGGCAAAAGTGGTTCTGGATAACAGCAAGCTACAAGAGATTGAAGCCTACTATCAGCAATGTGCCGACGATGGCGCGACTGATTACCAGATAGACGACAGCAAAAAAGCGATGGCCTGCATGGGGGCCATTTTGGGCGATCCCGATCGTATTCGCGCGTTAGCTAAAGACTTTGTCGCCCATTATGAAGATCGTGTTGCTGAAGGCTCTACCGTGGCGGGCAAGGCGATGTTTGTTAGCAGTTCTCGCCAAATTGCCTATCAGCTGTATCAGGAGTTAGAGCGCTTACGCCCTGAGTGGTTTGAGGTGCTGGAATGCGCTAAAGGTGAATCACTTAGTGACAAAGAGCGTAAGGAGATAAAAGCCTCTGCGCGGGTGCGCATGGTGATGACGCGCAATAAAGATGATGAGAAAGCGCTGTGGGATCTGCTTGGTAGTAAAGATGATCGCAAAGAGCTGGATCGCCAATTTAAGCAGGCTAAGTCTAACTTTAAAATCGCCATTGTGGTGGATATGTGGCTGACCGGCTTTGATGTACCGTTTCTCGATACTATGTATATAGATAAACCTGTTTCACAACATAACTTGATACAAACGATCTCACGGGTAAACCGCAAGTTTGCAGGCAAGAGCAAAGGGCTGGTGGTGGATTACATCGGCATTAAAACCCAGATGAATAAAGCACTGAAACAGTTTGGTGGCAGTGGCAGTGATAACTTTGAAGATATTGCCGCCTCGATTGTTGAAGTGCGTAATCACTTAGATCTACTCAATAAGGCTTTTTATCATTTTGATAGTGCAGACTATTTCACCGGTGATCCTGTTGGCCAGTTAAATTGTCTTAATCGGGCTGCCGAATATGCGATGCAAACAGACAAAACCGAAAAGCGCTTTATGGATATCACCAAGCGCTTAAAAGCGGCTTATGATATCTGCTGTGGTAACGAGCAGATCAGCAAAGATGAGCGTGATCATATCCACTTCTACATGGCGATCCGCTCTATTATCTACAAGCTAACCCGAGGCACGGCACCCGATACGGCGCAGATGAACGCCAAAGTGCGGGAGATGATCGCCGAAGCGATTAAAAGCGATGGTGTCGAAGAGATCTTCAAATTGGGTGATGAAGCTGAAGAGGGCGCGATTGATATTTTCGATGAAGATTATCTAGCTAAAATCGACAAAATAAAACTGCCAAATACCAAGATTAAACTGCTGCAAAAGCTGTTGGAAAAAGCCATTGGCGAAGTCTCGAAAACCAATAAAGTGCAAGCGGTCGATTTCTCTAAAAAGTTCAAAGCGCTGGTGGATAAATACAACGAACGTAAAGAAGACGATGTGCTTGTTAGCAGCGTGCTGGAAGACTTCTCTAATGAAATTATCGACCTGTACCATGACCTAAAAAACGAAATGACATCCTTTGCCGATATGGGCATCGACTTTGAAGAGAAAGCGTTTTACGACATCTTAAAATCTCTGTCGATTAAGTATGACTTCACCTACCCTGAAGATAAGATGATTGAATTGGCTAAGCATGCCAAGAAGGAGGTCGATAGCGTCGCCAGCTTCCCCGCATGGAACCAACGGGAAGATATCAAAGCCGAGCTACAAGTGAAGCTGATCTTACTACTGGCCAAATATGGTTATCCACCGGTGGCCAACGATGATGTTTATAAAAAGATCTTGGAGCAGGCGGAGAATTTTAAGAGAAATCGGGGGTGAGGGTAGAATGGAAAAATATGTGAAGGCTTTCCACATCGCACGTTAATCACACTTAACCTGCGATGGTCTATTTTAGTCGTTATCTCTGATCATAAATAGGCGAGGGAAAGAGGTGTATCTTTTTTTCGTACAGAGTACTAAGAAAGTGTGCCGTACAACTTGGCTCCCATATCAACACATCCTGAGGGCTTATTTTTACGGCTAGAGATACGAAGGCAGTAGAATTCAGCCCTTTGACTTAAATCCTTAATCATCTTTAGCGCGCCTTCGTTTATTTCAGTATAAAAAATCAATATACGAGATTGATGGTCTTTTGGTATTCCACTGAGTGTTTTTTGTATTGTCCCCCCAGTATGGATAACCGGGTCATAGATGACAATATTCTCTATATCTGGTTCCGGTGCTTAATGATCACTCCCATATCGTATTCGTTAATTACGAGTGATAAATTAGCTATATCTACAACTAAATAATAACGATAATGATTATCAATTAAATTTATGGTATTTTAAAAGTCGAACGCAAGCTATTTAGCGAGCAAAAGCCTCAAACTAGATTTAGAGACCTACTTTCGTGAAAACTGCACTCTTCTATGGAACAACCACAGGTAACACAGGCGATATAGCCGATAAAGTAAAAGCGGAATGGGATATTTCCGATATTGATCTATTCGATGTGGCGGACACAACACTCGATTCGGCCAGCCATTATGATCTTTTGATCTTTGCTATTCCCACTTGGGATTACGGTGAAGTTCAAGAAGACTGGCTAGATGTTTGGGAAGAAGTGGACCAGCTTAATTTTGAAGGTAAGCAAGCAGCCTTTATTGGTTTAGGTGATCAATACGGTTACCCTGAGTGGTTTGTTGATGCTATGGGTATGCTACACGATAAAATTGTCAATAAGGGGGCTGAAATCGTAGGCCACTGGCCTATCGATGGCTACGAATTTGAAGAATCAAAAGCCCTCACACAAGATAAAAAGCACTTTATCGGCCTCGCGCTAGATGAAGACTGGCAACGCGAGCAAACAACAGAGCGTCTTACTGGCTGGTTAGATCAGGTCAAACTAGAGTTGGGCCTATTTTAAGGCTCTATATCTACTTAGTCTCATTCAAAGATCTACCCGCTCCGTCGAGCGAAAACGGGGGCATGTTGGGAGTATAAATCAATAGCCCTCGTTCTAGCCTTATCATGTGTTTGGTGAACCTGACGTTGCACAGCCCCTTTTGAGTAGTAAGAAACTTTATATTCACACCTTAGCTATATGGCGAATAGTGGATAGGGATACACTAGACCAACTTTTTCAGAAGGGTTTCGATCGTTTGAACTAATGCTTTGTTTTTTTCTGAATTAAGCGCATCGTTATGTGGGGCAGAAAATGTGTTGCTGTCGTTATCGAAATACGTACCCGAAGCATTTTCAAAATCCTTATCTAATGCGGCTTTGACCAATACTTTTGCGCCAATTGAGAGGCTTTTTCCCTCTATGCCGTAAGCATTTCTAACCATTTTGCTCGCCAGTAGTGATCCGGGGTTAATTGCAATAATCGAAGGCCAATTGGAAGGGTGCTCTTGGGCTAGGTAGAAAGACCACATGGTTATGGCGAGTTTACTTTGGGCATAGGCCTGATTTGCATTATCGATTTTGATGCTTCCTCTAAGTGCATCGAGAACCACGGGGGCTTGTGCCGCAGATGAAAGGTTAAGCACGCGGCCCGTTTCAGGCATGAGAGGGGCTATCTGCTTAGTTAATAAATAAGGAGCCAGAGTGTTGACGGCAAAACGCACATCAAGCCCTTGATCTGTTTGTGGTGAAGGAGTGGTATAGATACCTGCATTATTAATTAGCACATCGATTGTAGAATGGTTGTCTGTGATCGTCTTAGCGAGCTGCATTACGTTAGGCATATTAGAAAGGTCGGCTTGATAGGCTTTAAGCTTTTCTGATGTTGTTAAGGGTATAAGGTGTTCATAAGCCTTATTTAGCTTGGTTTTGTTGCGGCCATGTATCAGTATATTATGGCCTTTTCGAGCTAATAATTTTGCTGTTTCCAGACCGATACCATCGGTAGAACCGGTGATTAATATTGTTTTTTTCATGTCAATTTCCTAGGTTTATACGTCTGGTAGTAATTCGTTAGCGAGTTTCTTAATGGTTGTTTCAGGGTTTGAGCGGTTAAAGCGAAGATTGAGTGCTATATGGTTAACGCCAATATCGCGTCTGATTTTTAGGTAGTTGCGTAAGTGTTTAATTCCAAGTCTCAGCCCTAAATGTATGGGGGTGGGAGAGGCGTTGTCGTCAGGCAGCAAATCTATGTAGAGCGGTTCCATAACGGGTTTCTCCATTAGGCTTGCAGCTCGACTTAGTGATCTATATTTCTCAATGAGTTGTCTTTGTATATTTTCAGCTTTAGGGTAGGTTATCCAGCCGTTGGTGTTTTTTGCAATCCAGTCTTCAGACTGCTGGCTAATACCTGTAACCAACATGGGTATTTGATCGGAAACAGGTTTAGGAAACATCTCTAACTTTCCATGTAGATGACCAAAACTATTATTGATCGTTGGGGAGGTAGTTGCCATTGCCCGTATATATTCGTAACTTTCCCTAAAACGCTCCCCTCTATTTTCAAAAATTATATTGTGTGCAGGATATTCTTCAGGTCGGTCTCCAGATGCAATTCCTAGGATTAATCGTCCTTGTGATAATTGGTCTGCTGTGGCTGCTGATTTTGCAATATGGGAGGGGTGACGAAGGGGCAAAATAACGCTTGAAACCCCTAATGCTATCTGACGGGTTTGTAGGGCAAGTGCGCCAAGATAAACGAAAGGGTCATAAAGTTGACCTGCATCGCCAAAAGAGGGGACATTAAAGGGAATATCTCGTAACCAAACAGCTGAAAATCCTAGTTTTTCTGCAAGCTGCACGCGTTCTATATGGCGTTGCATGGATGGTATCGAGGCATTGTCGTAATTTTCAATTGGAACCACTAACCCAAGGGATAGTTTTCCAGGTTTAAAGACACGGTTATAACCCGAATTTATAGGCTTAAATTCAATGCGCTGTTCGGAGTTCATTTCAGCGGAGTTCCCTGATTAGAAAAGAATTAATGTACGGGTTTCAAGGCTTATTCTCGGTTGAGTTGTCCCTGCCTCGTTACCTAAATCCATGGCTCCGTGAGCTAAATAGGGTTTTCCCTGGTTATCATAAACATTGAAGATGACGATATCCTGTGGCGTCATCTGAGACATATAAAACCAATGATGTTGATGATTGGCGGTGACGCCGAGTATGTGGCCTTGTCTATCTGGGTAAACCAATGCAATTTCCAGCCAGTCATCAGGGCTGACTGAGTCAGGATGAATAAAACCTAAGGGTGCAGTTTTTATTGGGCCTTCAATAGGTCGCCATAGGTTCACAAAAGCATAATGGCCTTTAGATATTTCAACCGCACGTTTAGTACCTACAAGATCCACTAAACGTTGCTTGGCCCCTTCGGGGCTATAATCGTTGTGTACATTCCGAGCGGGCCGTCGGATTGCATTTTTGCTATCTCTTCGCACTGTATGGTCAAAAATGATGACTTCTGTTGCGCCAATTTTCTCTGACAATAGCGTTGTTAATTCATTGTTATAGGTTTCTTGCCAACCGGTTGTTTTAGAAAAGCTTACTATTTGGCTGGTATGGCTTTCAAAAGTAATACCGTTATCTTCGAAGTTGACCGTTAGATCGCCACGTCTTATATCTTGTACTTGGACTTGAGATGAGAGTAGCTCAGGCGATACAAGCTTACCTACGTCACCATTCGTATCAAAATAAAATGCTTGTGAATAGGGAGATTTGACATGGTAGTTAACTGTCGCAGTGCTAAACATAAGTTGTGCCCCAGAATTACTGAGAGTTTTCACTCGATGAGTTGAACTATATTGCAACTCATAAGTGTATTAAATGGGGGGTTATTTAGTTGAGAATTCGGATTATGAATATAATCTTTTAAGTTTTACTTGCATGGGGAGGGTAAAGGCAGTCATATAGATAGCCCTTTTCGTATGACGGATATAAGAATGGATACCGAAGGAATAAGGCTTTTTGTTATGGCAGCGGATATGTTAAATATCAGTGCTGCTGGACGAGTGCTTGGCCTGGCTCCGGCTGTCGCTAGCGCCCGATTAGCAAAGTTAGAAAACCAGATGGGGGCGGATTTGTTACACCGTTCGACTCGGAAGGTATCGTTATCGATTGAGGGCGCAGAATTTCTGCCTTTTGCGAGGGAGATCCTTGCTCAAGAGGACGCGGCTCGCGCAGCATTGGGTCATGGTAGTTCTGAAATAAAAGGAACGCTGCGTTTTGCCGCATCCAGTACATTTGCCCAACTTTATATTGCCCCGATCTTGCCTGAATTTCTTGCGAGATACCCTGAGGTTAATTTGGAGTTAAAACTGTCTGATACTCAGATAAACCTTATAGAGGGCGGGTTTGATCTTGCCCTACGAAACTATGCCATTGAGGATAGTAACTTACGGGCACGGAAATTGGCTGATGATAAGAGAATTCTCTGTGCTTCCCCTGAATACCTGTCTCGCAATGGCGTGCCTGAAACGTTAGAAGATTTGATATCGCATCAGATGTTGGTTTTTATGGATGGCCCTGCTAGATCTCTGGTGTCTGAAGGAGATAAACCCAAAGGGTTTTTTCCACCAAAAGGTGCGGGGGCGCGTGTGATCTGCGATGACGGAGCCAGTATGCGAATAGCGACCCAATCGGGTGTTGGAATTTCAATGAACTCATTGTGGAGCGTGTATCGCGATATTCAGGAGGGGACGTTAGTGCGTGTATTGCCGGAGTATGAGGTAGAAGATCTGTCCGCTATCTGGCTGGTATATCCCAAGTCGAATATGTTGACGTCTAAAGTGAGGGTCTTTATTGATTTCCTTTTGGAAAAGCTGGGGGGGTTGGATGTTTGGGGGAATAAGTAGGGGGCGCTAAAATTTAATTATATATAAAACCTAAAAACTAAAAACTAAAAACTAAAAACTAATCTCAGTTTTTTGTTGTTTATGTATTTTCTGCGAAGTATATCGTTAGGGCATAACTTAACACCTTCATTGGAAAACCAAATGAAAGCAATGATTCTAAAGAGTACGGAGATAACCCTGTATTCATTTCAACAGAGATGCCTAAACCTTCAGTTAATGCCGATCAGGTTCTGATTCGTATTGCTCTACCTGTGTCAATACGGTTGATATCTTGATAAACAGCTAGGCGAGGATCTGCCTTTGTCTCCGGACCTACCTGCGGTATTGGGGATTGTTGATGCCGGTGCTCTATAGCCTTAGTTGATGAGCAACGTTTTAGTTTTGCCGATGTGGGCAGCATCTATGCTTACTTAACGAGTGGTTAAGCGATTGGTAAAGTTGTTGTAGAAATCTAAAGCTTGCCAGAGAGACTGATTTACAAGTCAGCCTTTCTGACATGAAATGAAGGGCTTGAACGCTAGACGCTGCCTGATGTGCTTGTTCATTTTTTACAGGGAAGGCGGCCTCGACAAAATTGAGCTTTTCAGGCGCTTGGTATGGATACCTGTTTATTAAGTAGAGTACGTTAATACATGCTTTTATTGGTCTGTACTGAGTTAATTACCACCGAGTATAGAACCCAATCCAAGTGGACATGGTGTGTTTGAGAGGACCGCATCATATAGTCATATGCCTAAAACGTTGTTGCTTCTTTTTCCTCTTTCTTCTCATTATCAGGAATATGCATCAGGTTTATCGCCTATTTGCATATTTTTGGTGCGCTTTTCACTTAAATTATATTCATATTACGAATTATGAAATCCGATATAGGGTAATTTATTTAGATTAAGCACGTAACTATACTGTTTTTCAGTCTAATTTAGGTCTGTGTTTAAACGAGGGTTTTTGGCATGAAACTTAAAAAAACGATCAGCGGAGCTTGTCGTCGATACAACTAAAATTTGATCTTCTAGCCCTAAAACTAAAACCATACTGGAGAAGAAGAAATGGCTTATTACTCTGTGATAGAGGTAACACCAACAAGTGAAGATTGGATTCCTACGTATCTTGAAAAGTCAGGACCGATTTTAGCAAAGTATGGTGGAAAGTATCTTACTAGAACGGTTAGTCATGAACAGGTTGAAGGTCATGAAGATTTTGCAGCTCTTCGAATTATTTTAGAGTGGCCGTCTAAAGAGGCTGCACAGTCTTTTATGGAAGATCCTGATTATGCACCTTTACTTCAAGCCCGAACAGAGGGGTCTATAAGTAAGCACTTTTTAATAGAAGCGAAGGATGATATGGCCTAGACTACTTTATGGCCTTGGTCCGCTTATAACGGTACAAGTGCGAGCCAGCCCTTTTTGAGTATTGGCTTGCTTTATTAAAATTATGACGTCAATCCAGGTTTGCTAATATCTACAGCGTTTTATCTTTTTTAGGTATTGGTCAACTCTTTTTAAATGAAGGTTTTTAAAATGAAAGCAATAAAAATAAAGCAGCAAGACGGTACCGATGGTATTTATTTAGATGCTGTAGAAGATGCACCTCAGCCAGAATATGGAGAAATCCGAGTTAAAATTTATGCGGGCTCTCTTAATTTTCATGACTATCTAGTTGCTGCGGGTCAGCTTCCTACCGCTGATGGTCGGGTTTTACTTTCCGATGGGGCTGGCGTAGTGGAAGCCATTGGGCCAGGGGTCAGCGAGTTTAGCGTTGGTGATAATGTCGTATCTACTTTTTTTCCACAATGGCGTGAGGGCGCTGTGCCTTCTAGCGCAGGAGGCTTTAGCCAAACTCCAGGCGATGGTGTTGATGGCTTTGCCATTGAATATATCACTCGTTCAGAGTCTGCTTTTACCCATGCACCTAAGGGGTGGAGTCATGCTGAAGCAGCGACTATCACTACTGCAGGCTTAACGGCTTGGAGAGCTTTAGTTGCCGATTGTGGGATTAAGGCTGGGGATAAAGTACTGACTTTGGGTACAGGTGGTGTTTCATTAGCGGCTATACAGATAGCTAAAATGCATGGCGCTGAAGTATTTATTACATCATCATCAGATGAAAAGTTGATGAAAGCTAAGGAGCTGGGTGCTGACCATGTCATTAACTATGCAAAGAACCCTAATTGGTCGGAAAAAGTTTTGGAGCTGACTCAAGGTAATGGTGTAGATCATGTGATTGAATTAGGTGGGCCTGGCACACTTGAGCAATCAACGGCCGCTGTTAAGGTCGGCGGTAATATTTCCTTAATAGGTGTGTTGACAGGTTTTGAGGGGGTATTCCCAACAGCTCAATTGATGTTCAAACAAGTGAAGCTTCAGGGATTACTTGTGGGTAGCAGGCAGCAACAGGCTGATTATATAAAGGCACTGGAAGGTAGCTCTATACGTCCAGTCGTTGATCGTGTTTTTAAATATGAGAATCTTAAAGAAGCATTTGAATATCAGTTGTCTGGCGCTCACTTTGGAAAAATATGTGTTGAGTGGTAAGGAAAAGTACATTAGCTAAGTGCGAGAACTGCTACAGCTTTTTAAGTATGATCATTTGATACTAGCCTTCAATTAGGGTGTTTGACGATTTGATATAGGTTATGTATGCAAAGGTGGTTTAGGTTGCTTTTACCCTTAGTTTTGCTGATTAAAAGTGTAAGTTACTAAATTTAAAATAATTATGTGGCTATGGGCGCAGGTATTTCCTGCGCCTTTTTTATTCTAAATTAGCGATCTATGCGGTAGATTTTTTCTGGGTTTGGCTTGCTACCCCAAGGTAGGCCAGAGTTCTGCCAGCCGTTTTGGATACGGAAGCCGGTTTTTTCGCCTGCTTTAGCGCTGTCACCTTGGAAGCCGTTAATCATATAGGTTGCATTAGGGAAACCGTGTTTGCGTAGAAATTCTGCGCTTGGTAGGCCTCGTTCACTACCAGAGCGACACATAGTGATAACGGTCGCTTGTTTGTCTAAGCCGCGTTCAAGCAGGGCTTGTTCAACCTGAGTGGCGAAATCTGGATTTTGGTAAAGGCGAAAGCGGTTTTTCTTAGCATCCCATTGGCTACGATCTACCATTAGGTAGGGGATATTTAGATCCACCTCATCGGTAAAGCCAATAAACATGATTTCAATCGGGTCACGCACATCAATAAACAGCACCTCATCCGGTTTTTGTTGTAACAGTTCATAGGTGGCTTTGGGGCTGATACCGCTAATATCGCTTGCCTGAGCGCTACTCAGTGGCAGAGACATGATTGCACTGAGGAATAGCGGGGTTAGATATTTCTTCATCGGATGTCCTCTCTTTTAAAAACTAAATCGGTAGGGTTACCGCTATCTGCTGGTATTAAGGCAAATATCATGTAATAACCTATTTAATATTAGTATTTTCTAATATAAAATAGGTTATTACAATAGGGTTGTAACTTTTCAGTCTGCTTTTGCTGAGAATATGATTTAGTTCTAAGCTTGTTAGTCGAGTGCAATCCTTCACTTTATAATTATCAAAGATAAGGAGATTACTGATGTTAAGACGAGACCCTGAGCAGCCTTGGCATCCCAGCTATTGGTTGGCAGCACTGGGTGCTGGTGGACTTTCTATCTCATTTTTTATGTATCTAATGTGGTTGGTACCTCATCAGGGCTTCCCTATGCCGACTTGGCAGCATCTGTCGGCCTTACTGACCGGTATTACGCCGCTATCTACTGGAGTCCGCCCACTGGCTATTTTGGCGACCCTTTTTATGTTGTTGCTGGCTTTGTTGCACTTTACGCTGCTGATCTGGAATATTCGTGAATATAGTGCGGCACGCAGTACAGAAGCCTACCAGCGATTATTGGGTTCTCCCAGCGAAGTGCAGTTGATGGCCCAGCCGCTGACATTTGCGATGACTGTTAATGTTTGTTTTGCACTAGGTGCGCTCTGTGTGCCCGGTTTATGGTCTATTGTGGAATACCTTTTTCCTTTCGCTTTGTTGGCGTTTACTGCTATAGGCGTTTGGTCACTCAAACTCTATGGCCGTTATTTGAGCCGGATGCTTGTTAGCGGTGGGTATCGCCATGAAGAACACAATCATCTCTCTCCATTGATGGCTGTTTTCACCTTTTCCATGTTGTCTGTTGGTTTTGCCGCACCGGCGGCTATGTCGCACTTAGCATTTGTGGCGGCGTTGGCAGCAACCTTATCGATTCTGTTTTTGGTAATTGCCGTGGTCTCCGGTGTATTGATTTTAATATCGGGCCTGCAAGCGATGTTGCAGTATGGTTTACAAAAACAGGCTACGCCTAGTATTTGGATGCTGATCCCGATTATGACGTTGCTTGGGATTGAATGGGTGAGGATGCAACATGGCTTGAGTCATCACTTTGCAACCCCTGTTGAGCAGGGCAGGTTGTTTGTTGTTTTGACAGCCATTTTTATGTTGCAGCTGGGCATTATGCTGCTGGGGTATCGTGTGATGCAGCTTAATGGTTATTTGACTGATCATCTTATAGGTGATCAGCGTAATCCCGTTAGTTTTGGCCTGATCTGTCCCGGTGTAGCTCTGTTTGTGATGGGCATGTTCTGGTGGCACTTGGTATGGGTACAAGGGGGTATAGTCACTGCGTTTGGCGTGGTTTACTGGTTGGGGATTGCAGGGCTTGCGGTGGTTCAGTTTTTAACGCTAGGGGCATTACTACGTTTGAGTCATCGTTTGTTGCTACACAAACCTGTTGAGATTGCGTTAATGGAGTAAATACACTGTGGCTATTAAGGTCATAGTTAAATTTAAACGGCATGAAGAAGACAAGCGACGCAATTTTATTTAACATTAGGTGCGTCTAATATTTATAAGCAGGAGATATACCATGAGTGAAGTCCAAACTTCTCCGTGTGTGCCTCAGGTGAAAGCCTTTTTTGATGAGCCAACGAATACTTTTAGTTATGTAGTACGGGACCCTGACTCTAATGCTTGTGCCATTATTGATTCGGTGTTGGATTTTGATTATGCCAGTGGTTCTACCGATGTGCGCTCGGCGGATGAGATCATTGCTTATGTACGTGATAACGATCTGTCGGTTGAGTGGATTTTGGAAACTCATGTTCATGCTGATCATCTGTCGGCAGCACCTTATTTACATCAAGCCTTAGGTGGTAAGACAGGTATTGGTGCTTTCATTACAGTGGTGCAGGACACTTTTGGCAAAGCATTTAATGCCGGTAGTGAATTTGTCCATGATGGTAGTCAGTTTGATCATCTGTTTGAGGAAGGTGATCGTTTTAATATTGGCAACCTTGAAGGCTATGTGTTGCATACGCCAGGGCATACTCCAGCCTGTTTAACTTATGTGATCGGTAATGCTGCGTTTGTGGGTGATACGTTGTTTATGCCTGATTATGGAACGGCTCGTTGTGATTTTCCCGGTGGTGATGCACGTACCTTGTTTCGTTCGATCAAGAAGGTGCTCAGCTTACCCAATGAAACTCGAATCTTTCTTTGCCATGATTATAAGGCGCCGAATAGAGACGAGTATTGCCATGAAACTAGTGTTTTGGAACAGCGTCAGCACAACGTGCACGTCCATGAAGGTATTATGGAAGATGAGTTTGTACGTATGCGCACTGAGCGTGATGATACGTTGGAAATGCCTAGGCTAATTCTGCCATCGGTTCAGGTCAATATGCGAGCGGGTGAGATGCCGCCAGCAGAAGACAATGGCCAAGTGTACCTAAAAGTACCGATCAACCTATTTAAATAAGACCGAGGAATTTATGGATATTAAAGAACTTGAACCGGGCTTTTCTATCAGCCATGCGATCTATCCCAGTGATATTGAAGAGCTGAAAACCCTTGGCTTTGGCGCGATTATCTGTCATCGCCAGCCAGGTGAAGCGGACGACCATATCGACGACTCCCTGCTACGCCAAGCAGCAGAAGCGGCGGGAATTGAATGGGTCGAGATTCCTGTGACACCGGGTGAGTATACAACGGAAGCGATTGAGGCCTTTGGTGCCGCAATTGATAGGTTGCCGACGCCTATTTTGGGTTTTTGCCGCAGTGGTCGCCGCGCGGTATCTCTTTGGGTTCACAATCAAGTGCAGCAGGAAAGCTGTGATTTAGGGCAGTTGTTGAAGGCCGCCCATGCTGCGGGTCATGATTTACATGCAGAGAAGGATAGCTTTATTCAATGCTGACCTCTGAGACTAGGCCTTGAATAGGGAGTAAAGTGCGTTAGAGGTTAAGAGAATAGGGCGTTAAGGGAATAGGTGGGCAGTGAATATTAAAAAATATCTCCCGATTTTGACATGGTTGCCAAATTACCGCTTGGCGATTTTTAATCAGGATCTGATGGCGGCTGTGATTGTAACCGTGATGCTTGTCCCTCAGTCATTGGCTTATGCCATGCTGGCGGGATTGCCACCTGAAGTAGGGCTTTATGCCAGTATCGCCCCGTTATTGATTTATGCGGTGTTGGGCACAAGTAGTGCGTTATCGGTTGGCCCTGTTGCGGTAATTGCGCTGATGACGGTGACCACGGCCGGTAATATTGTTTCTCCCGACGGTGAGGCTTATCTAGCAACCGTTATCCTGCTTACATTTATCTCCGGTATTATGCTGACGCTGATGGGGCTATTTCGTCTGGGTTTTTTGGCCAACTTTCTAAGTCATCCGGTTATTTCTGGTTTTATCACGGCTTCTGCGGTGATTATCTCTCTTAGCCAGCTCAAACATATATTGGGCGTTTCGGTGAGTGGCCACAATCTGCCCGAACTGCTGATGGCTTTGATTCAAGCGTTGCCACAATTGAATTTGGCAACGCTGTTGATGGGTAGTGGAACTTTACTCTTTCTTTATGCAACTAGACGCTGGCTGGGTAAGCTTCTGGCTCGGTTGGGTTTCAGTCGATCAATCACTGGTAGTGTAGGCCGCTTGGCCCCCATTTTGGCGGTTGTGGTAACGACTTGGATAGCCGCTCAGTTTGGTTTAGTCGAGCTGGGGGTTGCCGTTGTCGGTGAAGTGCCTGCAGGCTTACCGCCTTTAGCGATGCCGTCTACGGATGTCGGCCTTTGGCAGCAACTGTGGGTTGGTGCTTTGCTGATTAGTATTGTTGGTTTTGTCGAGTCGGTGTCAGTAGGGCAGACGTTGGCGGCAAAGCGTCGTGAACGTATCGATCCAGATCAGGAGTTAATTGGCCTTGGTTGTGCCAATCTTGGCGCTGCGGTCAGCACGGGTATGCCGGTAACGGGTGGTTTTTCTCGCTCGGTGGTAAATTTTGATGCGGGTGCGCGAACCCCTGCGGCTGGGGCATTTACTGCCTTGGGCATTTTAGTGGTTATTCTTTGGTTTACGCCCTTATTGCAGACGTTACCGATTGCCACGTTGGCGGCGACAATTATTATTGCGGTACTGTCGCTCATTGATATTCATGCTATTAAGCATACTTGGCGCTATTCTAAAGCTGATTTCTCGGCGATGTTGCTAACGGTTGTGATCACCCTGTTACAAGGGGTCGAAGCGGGTATTCTCGCTGGGGTTGGTTTGTCTCTAGCGCTACATATTTATCGCACAAGTCGTCCACATACCGCAGTAGTTGGACGGGTGGCTGACAGCGAACATTTTCGTAATATAGAGCGACACTTAGTAGAAACTAGTCCTAATCTGTTGATTATTCGGGTGGATGAGAGTCTCTATTTTGCCAACGCCCGTTATTTGGAGGATCAGATACAGGCGCTGGTTAGCCAAAACCCAGAACTTCAGCATTTAGTGATCAGTTGTCAGGCGGTCAATCTGATCGATGCTTCAGCATTGGATAGTTTGGAATCGATCAATGCGCGCCTGAAGGATACCGGCATTAAATTGCACTTGGCCGAAGTTAAAGGGCCGGTTATGGATCGTTTGGAGCGGGTTGAGTTTCCGGAGCATCTGAGCGGTGAGATATTTATCAGTACGTTTGCTGCTTGGCAGCGGTTGAAGAGCGGTGATAAAGATTAAAAGCCTCGTTTGATGAGAGGTTGTAAGGATAGATGGCAATCATGCCATAAATTTCTGCTATGAAGCCTATTGTTAGTATAAATTTTATTTGGTTATAAGCTTATAGTATTATGTTATTAAGCAAGAGCAGCAATGCTCACTAAACTAAATTTCCAAAACGAAAGTAAGATAACGAAAGTAAGATAACTGGAGAAATGAAAGATGGCACTTCGAATCAATGACATTGTACCTAACCTCGATTTGAAAACCGATCTAGGCGACTTCAAACTGCATGATTTTATCGGTGATAGCTGGGCTATCCTGTTCAGTCACCCGAAAGACTTCACACCTGTTTGTACCACTGAATTCGGTGCAGTCGCGCAGCTGGCGGCTGAGTGGGAAAAGCGTGGTACTAAAGTGATTGGCCTGTCTGTTGACGGTGTTGATGAGCATGTTGAATGGAAGTCAGATATAGAGAAATATTCAGGCGCGCCAGCAAAATTCCCAATTATTGCTGACGAGGATATGGCGGTTGCCAAGGCACTGGATATGCTACCGGCCGATGCTTACTTGCCAGATGGCCGCACTGCCGCAGACTCCGCTAGTGTACGTGTAGTATTTATCTTCAGCCCAGATAAAAAACTGCAGCTGTCGATGACCTACCCAATGTCTGTTGGCCGTAACTTTGCCGAGGTTCTACGTGCGTTGGATGCATTACAAGCAACCGCTGGAGCACCGATCGCAACGCCTGCTAACTGGGAAGTAGGGCAGGATGTTATTGTTGGGTTGTCTTTAAATGATGACGAGGCGAAAGCAAAATTTGGTGATGTTGATATAAAACTACCTTACCTACGTACGACTAAACAGCCATAATGACTGATTAGTTAGCCGTGCTAGATTCCAACGCCCTGCCCGCAACTTTGGTTTGCTGGCGGGGCGTTTTTGTATCTGTGTGCCTTACTTAACGACCTAGCTGTTTTCTTTATTCTAATGATATAGGGCCTAACCATCATAAGGCTTAACCTGCCTATCGCCCAGCATGCCAACAGATCCTGTTGTTGTGGGCGGTTGATTCACTAACCCTATAATAGCGGTTTTATTCCTACTTTCTCTGTGTCTGCGAGGGTGTGGATTACCTCTTTACCTCTCTGTTTTGATTTTACCTAACTTTACCTTTCCATAATCCAAGTTTACCTGCCTCTGTTTCACTATAGCGTTGTCAATCGAATAGGAGATAGGCGCATGAAACAGGCATTTTTTGGCTTTGTTGTTGTAAGTATTTTGATCACGAATGCTGGGGCTGTTAATGCCGCGCCAGGTGCTCATCATCAGCGACCTCATGGTCCTGTTGATTTCCTGCCCGCTACAGCCGCTCATTTGGTGGTGGTGGAGGGGGTTAAGTACTGGTTATCCGATGGAGTCTATTACCGTAAGGCGGGTGAGCATTATGTGGTGGTTGATAAAGCCCCAGGTTTACGTCACCTACCCAAGGGGGCCGTGCTTGTTAAGCGAGGGGGTAAGGACTATTTCCGGCATGGCGATATTGTTTACCGTTGGGTGCCTGAGGTGCGTGAGTACCAAGTGGTTGAGTTAGCGGTTTCAGGGCCAGCAATCTATCAACGGGGGAGTGTTTTAGAGAGTCTTCCTGATGGGGCCTACGCTAAAAAGGTCAACGGTGTGCAGTATTTTACGCTGAATGGACAGTTTTTTATGCCGTCTAAGGTGAATGGTAAGGCGGTGTATGTCGTGGTTGATATTGATGCACACTAAGGTGGTAGGACGTGGTCAGGAGTTTAGGCCAGCAGCTAGCACAATCGAATGATTAAACGTATGTGGGTAGCCGTTTTACGCAGATACGTAGTTTGAGATCGAGTTTAAACCTGAGTGATTTATATGGGGCGGTTGCGTTGCATAGCACTCTTTAATGTTTGATTATCTAAAAAAGATAGAGAGGGTTTGTTATGAAAAAATCGGCACTTTTGTTAGCGACGGTTATTATGTCAGCAAGTATCTTACCTGCGCATGCAAAGGGCGATCGTCCGGCACCACCGTCCTTTGAGGAGCTTGATATTAATGGCGATGGTGAATTAAGCAAAGATGAACTGAAGGGGCCTCTTTTAGATGGTTTTGACAAGTTCGATACGGATGGTAATGACACATTAAGTAAGTCTGAACTGCCTGAGCCGCCACGACCTAAACGCTAGAGCGTTTAGCGACATTTAACATCTAGCCAATGCCCCACTATTCCTCAACATGAAGGGCCATCTTCAGTTAAACATGGGGCGTTGGTTAGTGTACTTTACAACCCTCTCAGAGGGATGGTAAGACTCTAAGACCGTCGCAGAAAGGGCGACTTTACTTCCAGTTATCTCTAACACAAGCACACCATCGCTCTAATAACGAGTGTTAATGTGTGGTCGTTTTTACCGCTTCTAGTCGTTCTACCCACTGCTTTTCCCAGCAGCAGCTATGTGTAGCGCCATCGATGACATAGATAGAAACCTTATGTTTTAAATGGCGAAACTTGTCGTGAAATTTTTGTAATAAAATTGGCGGCGTATTTTTATCCTTGGCACCGACAAAGTGATGTTGCTCGATCTGTGAAAGCTGATTGATGTAATGGGTTGGATTCAGAGAGTCCGCTAGCGGTGAGACATGATGGTAATGGGACCACTCTGTATGGTCGAGGTTTGCTGAAAGGGTGATGACTTTATTGATATCATTCCTTCTGAGTGCGATCAGTGTCGCCACCGTTCCACCTCCTGAAAAACCGATGAGGTTGATGTGTTTAGCCTCAGCGTTTTGAACCGCTTTATCTATGGCTTGACTCATTGCTTGAATAACCTCTTCAGCGTACCTTGCTGAGGTCCAGTAGCGGTTATTGCAATGAGCTTGTGTTGGGATATATTGACAGGGTCTCGCTAGGTAAAGGCTATCATTTTCATGTGCGGCAAGTGCTAGCTTCAGCGCAACTGGATTTTTAGGTGTCGGATCTGATGAGGGTTTTGTTCGGGATGACCAAGCGAAACCATCACCTTCTATATAGATGGTTAACAGGTCAGATTTTACTTTGTCGGCGGGTTGATAGCTCCGAAGCGTGAATTGTGATGTTGTTATATCTACTGCCACCCAGTGTTTAGTGGCGGCTAACGTTTCTGCTGTTGGATAGGTATTGTAGGAGCAGGCTGTTAACGTCAGTGTTAGGATAAGGGTTAACTTTATTAAGGCTGAAGTGTATTGCATTGGCTAACGCGTCCTTTTTAGGGTGGCTTCCCTACATGGATGTTCCCCTTCTTAAATTAATTTTACAAGAGTGAGCTATGTATAGGCGAAGGTTCTTAGGGCTTTTGTGTGAAGCGGCAGTGATCGCACCTTTAGTGTTTCAAATTAGAACGGCTTCAGCCTCATTAGATAAAGTGGGGGTGAATAGCGAAACATTGTCTGCTTTTCTTGATGTTCTTATACCTAAAGATGAGACACCCTCTGCGAGCGAACTGAATACCCATACAAAAATTATTGCGCATGGGTATCGAATTGAGAACTACATTGTTTTATTGCAGCAAGGATTGGCGTGGTTGGACCGGCAGTCTGTGACCTATTTTATGAAGCCTTATGCGGCGCTTAGTACAAGGGAGCAGGAACGTGTGACCTACCTAGCGTCAACACCAGATGCGCCGAGTATTGTTCAACTATTTTTTAGTCGAATTAAAAATGATGCACTATTTATTTACTACACTCAACCGGAAAGCTGGAAGGGCATGATCGAGTCGCCTCCTCAGCCCTATGGTTATCCTGATTTTCAAGAGATCGGCTAATGGGCTTTTTACACGAAGATTATGATGTCGTCATTGTAGGGGCCGGTGCTGGCGGTGGTGCGATGGCTTGGGCGTTGGCACAGGAAAATATAAAGGTTTTAGTTTTAGATGCTGGGCCTGCTTATGCGCCTGAGGTGGATTTTAAATTAACAACTCAGCACTGGGAGGATAGCTTTCCCGCTAAATATAAAAGCCCTGCTGTTCAGTTTGCCTCCCATCAACCATTAAAAAAACAGTATAAAGGGCTGAGATCGTGGAATCACCTTCGTGGACTGTTAAATACCAGTAATGAACGTATATCCTTTGGTTATCATCGTGTTCAAGGGATAGGGGGGAGTTCGCTGCATTATAGTGCTGAAGCCCATCGAATGAATCCACATGCCATGAAAATGCATAGCCGGTTTGGTGTGGCAGCTGATTGGCCTTTGACCTATGAGGAGCTGGAACCCTTTTATGCGCAGGCTGAAGAGGTGATGGGGGTTGCCGGGAATTCTGCTCACCCACCTCGATCGCGTTGGCGCAGTACGCCATTTCCGCAAAAAGCCCACCCGCTGTGTGCACATAGCCAGATTTTGAGTCGAGGTTTTAATCAATTAGGTCTTAATCTAGAACATAATTCATTAGCGATTTTGTCGACACCAACGGATGGGCGTCCTTCATGTAATTATTGTGGTTGTTGTTTGAAAGGTTGTTCACGGATGGACAAAGGCACTGTTGACCTTACCTATATTAAACACGCTGTAGCGACCGGGTTTTGTACGGTTGTGCCCAATGTATCGGTCAAAAGAATTGAAACGGGAGATAAGGATAAAGTCACGGGTGTTCAGTTGGTACACGAAGGGAAAGAGATGCACCTCCGGTGTGATTTATTAGTGGTTGCTGGCGGTGCAATTGAGACACCACGTTTGTTACTTGCGTCAAAGAGTGCTCAATCGCCCGATGGGTTATGTAATGAGTCTGGGCAAGTCGGAAAAAACTTTATGGAGACGCTTCTTTGGACGAGTAGCTGTTTTTATCCACAAGCGCTGGGTAGCTATAAAGGGACCGCGGTTGACGCTATCTGTTGGGATTTTAATGACCCTGATGCTATCCCCGGTGTGATTGGTGGATGTCGATTTAGCACATCGGTTGCTGAGTCTGACTTGCTTGGCCCGCGCGCGTATGCAACACGCGTAGTAGACGGTTGGGGGCTTGATCATAAAAAGAAAATGAGAGCCTTATTTGGCTCTGTTTTGTCGGTGTCGGGTATTTGTGAAAGCCTCCCCCATGAAAAATCTTTTGTAAGCTTATCCATAGATAAAGATGAGTCGGGAATGCCGTTACCAGTTATTAGTAGTTACCTAGACGAGGAAGCCATTAATCGCATCGCGTTTATGTCAGACAAATGTAGAGAGGTCCTTAGTGCAGCGGGTGGAGGTGAGATTTTTGAGGAGTTTAGTTCCTACGACATATTCAGTTCGACTCACGTTTTTGGGACATGTCGAATGGGTAATGATAGAGGACGCTCGGTGGTTAACCGTTTTTGCCAGAGTCACCGCTGGGCTAATCTTTATCTTGTTGATGCAAGTGTGTTCCCTAGCTCCGGTGGGGGAGAATCGCCGAGCCTTACTATTCAAGCATTAGCCATACGAGCGGCGAAGCATATTATAAATAGATCAGGTTAGGTTAGGTAATCGTTTTTAAGGGAAGGAAAGGGGGAGTGGCGAAGGAGTAAGCGCTCCGTTATTGGTCAATAATAAGGTTTTTTCTGTTTAGTGAGCTTTGATTTTTAAAACAAAAAAATAGTATTAAGTCTGTATGTTTTTTTATGAAGGTTGTTATAAGCTTCCAGTACCTATGGTGTGTTCAGGTGTTATTAATCTTGAATTATTGTCTATTAATTGACCTTTTTTTAAACATTGTATCTTTATTTTCTGTTTATTCTCCCGTTTGAATCTAAATCCTTGCTGTTGAATCAGCAGTGGCTATACTGATGAGTATCTTTAAGTTTTTAAAAGGAACGATATGTCTCTCATTAGACGTTTTTTGACACTGGTTGTGTTGTTGGTAAGTATGCAGGCTAATGCCGGCCATCTGTTTACACAGAATGTTATTAATACGCCTATTAATCTTACCACTGGTACCGGAATAACTATTACACAGAAAACCTATGAAGGTGGCGGTGTTGATGGAACGGTCACGGTTAATTTTGGTGGGGATTGGGATGCAGGTGATGTGATGACCATCACGATCGGTACTTATACTCAAACCTTCTCATATGACGACCCGCTAGCAGGAACGACTCAAGATGTGTCGAACCTCTATGTTAATGACCCAACCTTAGATGCACTTGATCTTGGTGGAACATTTCCAGCAGATCAGGAATGGTCTTTTGCCGCTGTGCAGGGTGATTTTACCTTAGAAGGTTACCGTATTTACCTCGTAGGCCAGACCTTTAATGGAACCGGTGCTGGTTTGATTGACCAATCACAGGTTGTAGTCGTTGGACCAACGGAGGTCTTTGAGCCGGTATCAACCGATAATACAACGGGTACGGGTGAGATGCTAGACCAGCTAAATGGTAATGTGACCGGTGAAATGGCTACAATCATTGCTGATATGGCAGCTTTGTCTGATAATGATAGGCAAGCAGCAGTAAAAAAAGTGTCACCTGAAACAGGTGCGGCCTTAAGTCAGGCTGCTACCCAAACAATAACGGGTGCGCTTGATACGGTGCAGGTTAGGTTAAATTCCCTTCGTTCTCAAAGTTTTTCAACGACCGCACTAAATTATGATGCCGAAACCGGTCTGTCAGCAGGTGATGAGCACTACCGTCAATCGATGTGGTTAAAAGCGTTTGGCGCGTCGGCCCATCAAGGTGGTAACGATGGTTATGCTGGTTACGGAAGTGATATCCATGGTATTGCTGCGGGTGGTGATACCTTATTGGAAAATGATTGGGTTTTAGGGGGGGCATTTACCTATGCCAATACAGATGTGGAACTTGGCGATTACCGCGACGGTGATGGCTCAGATATAGAAACGTGGCAATTTACGGCTTATGCCTCACGTGATTTTGGTAAGTGGTACCTAGAGTCAATGTTAGCGTATGCCTATCAGGATTATGAAACACAACGGGATACCGGCGTGTCAGGCATCGCGAGTGGTGACTTTTCCGGTGATATGTACGCCTTGCGTGTGACGGCTGGTATGCCCCTTGAGTACACGTCTGGTATCACTATTACCCCTTATGCGGGTCTTGAATACTCTTACATGACCCTAGATGGTTATACCGAAACAGGGGCGGGTGTGATGTCCTTAAATGTTGAAGAGCAGGATGTAGATCGAGGCTGGGTATTATTAGGTGCTAGAATTAGCAAAGACCTAGTGTTAGATAGTGGGGCTGAAGTAACGCCTTCTGTCCAGTTTGGTTTACGTCACGCATTGAATAACAGTGGTATTAATACTGTGACATCCTTTATTGGCGGTGGTGGTAACTTTATCTCAGAGGGTCAAGATATTCATCGCAATGTTTATAGTATAGGCCTTGGACTCGATATTCAGCGCTCTGATAACTTTACGCTTTCGTTGTTACTTGATACTGCGTTTGCAGATGAGTATGAGAGTTATCAAGGTCAAGTTGTTGGTAATTGGCGGTTCTGATACCGCACACTTAAACCGTATTAAGCCCGGTTAAGTGCCGGGCTTTTTAATGGGAAATATTTTATTACTTGAATGTAGAATAGGTAATCGAGATGCGATGGGTAACACTTTTATTAACGCTGATCGTCAGTATCAACAGCGCTTTAGCGTCGCCGCTTGAAAATGGGCTCAAGAAAGCTTCTGAGGGTGACTTTAAAACGGCTGTTGAGTTATTAGAGCCGCTCGCTGAAACAGGTAATAGTGATGCTCAGTATAATTTAGGAGCGATTTATTATTCTGGAAAGCTGGGTGTTGCTAATCCCGCTAAAGCGATTAAATTGTTTAATACTGCCGCAGAGTCAGGTCATGTAGAGGCTGCTCATAATTTAGGTTATATCTTTTACATGGGGGCAGGTGCTAAACGAGACCTTACTTTGGCGTTTAAGTGGTTTTCGCAAGCTGCCAGTGCCGGACATATAGAATCCCAAGTGAGTTTAGCCACCCTGTATGTGAATGGGCAGGGCGTAACGAAAGATATTAGTAAAGCGGCCAATTGGTTCGAGCGAGCAGCTGAAAAAGATAATATGCAGGCGGCTTATAACTTGGGCATTATTTTTTCATCGGGTGAAGGTGTAGAAAAGGATTATCAAAAAGCGAAAAAGTGGCTCCTGCGTGTCGCTGAAAAGGGGCATGTTAATGCGCAGTTCTATTTAGGGAATTTATACCTGAATGGACGGGGTGAAAAAGCGAACCCCGTTGTGGCAAAGCAGTGGTATAAAAAAGCAGCGAACGCTGGACATGCTGAAGCACAATACGCGTTAGCTATGCTGGACTTTATTGGTATTGATGGACAGCCGGACTATGAGGCGGCGTTAGCTATGTTCCACAAATCGGCAAACGGTTGGGATAGGAATGCACAGTATTATTTAGGCCATCAGTATTATTATGGACTAGGGGTGAAAAAAGATGCGATGGAAGCGTATAAATGGTTTGATTTGTCAGCAGCCAATGGACATGTAGGTGCACATTATATGCGTTCGATTGTGGCACATCACTTAACAGAAAAGCAGGTTGGTACTGCGCATAAGAATGCATTGCAGTGGTTTGATGCTAACCATGATAACCCGCACAAACATTATGATTTGAAGCCTCACAGCCATTAAGTTAATTCCGTTGCATGTGATTACCTGTTTGTAACCACTAAAAAGCTTATAGAAACCAGCGTAACTGCTGGTTTTTTGTTTATACCCCATTCCATTTATAGGGAGCTCCCCCTATAACCAAGCAGACGCGGAGCATATAGGTATTAATGGAGAGCTCGATTTATTTAGGATGTTGATCGCTTGTATTTTTGGCTGGGTTTAAAACGGAATATCATCATCGAATGATGCTGCTTCTGGCGCATAGTTGTCCAGTGGAGGCTGTTCTTGATTCATATGGCTATTAATAGAGGAGCCTGTTTCAACTTTCCAGGCTTGGAGGTTGTTGAAGTAACGGCCGTTATATTCCCGGCCACGAATATCAAAAGTAACTGTGACATCCTGACCCACTTGGAGGTTGTCGAGTAAGCTCACCTTGTCTTGAACAAATTCAAGATTAATCTCCTGCGGGTACTTACCATCTTCAACGATGACGACCATTTCGCGCTTAGTAAAACCGCTGTTAAATGTTTGAGGGTCTTGAATTAATTTAACTTTACCTGATAGCTCGTAAGCCATTATTTCCTACCTTTAAGAAGACTATCGCAGGGATTAATTAAACCAGAAAAGAGGAGCGATTACCTCAGATTCAATCTATTTTTCATTGAATTATATAGTCACTGTTAGACATATAGCGTTGGAATCTCTATTTAGTTTCTCTTGGGCGTTGTATCTATTTAGTAATAATAAATTGTATTAATGATAGATTTTTTTGTTATAAATCTTCTCCATCATCTTCACTTAAACCAAACACTTGTTTAAGCTTAAACAGGTCTATGTGAACGATTCTTAATTACTTATCTGTAGTGGTAACTTACGGCTTCTGCGAAATACTTCGTGGGAGGGAGATCGTTATCCCATGACCTTGTATATATGTTGGAGAATGCGATGTCCCACATCGGAAAAAAAGCGCCTTTTTTTAATGGAGGTCGAATGGCCGGGTTTAGTCAAATGATTCCCGGTTTTGTGCTTTGTATAGTTGTAGGAATGGCTGCTACTTTTGTATCTGAACACTATGGTGGCCCAACTATTCTTTACGCACTGTTGATTGGTATGTCCTTGAACTACTTATCATTGGAAGGGCGCTGTGTATCGGGCATTCAGTTTTCAGCTAAGTCAGTATTAAGATTCGGGATTGCTCTGTTAGGTGCAAGGATTACCTTTGAGGAACTATTAGGGCTAGGTTTAACACCCATTGCCATTGTTTTAGTGGGCGTTCCTTCAACGATTCTTTTTGCTGTTGTGTGTGGGCGCTGGCTCAAATTAGGTAAGTCTCAAAGTATTTTATCGGGTGCTTCTGTAGGTATTTGTGGTGCATCCGCAGCATTGGCTGTATCTGCTGTGTTACCGGATGATGAAGAATCAGAGCGTAATCTGATTTTCACTGTTATTTGTGTAACTGCTTTAAGTACGATCACAATGATCGCTTATCCATTACTGGTAACTAAGCTTGGGTTTACAACCGATGAAAGTGGGATTTTCCTCGGTGCAACTATCCATGATGTTGCGCAAGTGGTGGGGGCTGGTTATATGATGTCTGACGATGTTGGTGATGTAGCGACCTTTACTAAGTTACTGCGTGTTGCTCTGCTTGTTCCTGTGGTTATTGTTATTTCATTGATGTTTGCTCGAAGCGGGGTTGCTAAAAAAGAGGGCGCTTCATCCCTTCCATTACCTGGATTTTTGATCGCGTTTATGATTATTGTGGTGATCAATAGTGCAGGCTATATACCTTCTTTGGTTTTAGAGGGTATGACTGAGTTATCACGTTGGTGTTTAATTATCGCGATGGTGGGCCTAGGCATGAAAGCATCCTTTAAAGAGCTTTCATTAATGGGTTGGAAACCGATTGTGTTGATGGTTTCTGAAACTATATTTCTAGCTATTCTTGTGGCTATTTGGCTTTTTACGGTGCGTTAAATTTGTAGATGTATTAATTAACCACACCTCAACTGAGGTGTGGTTAATGTATATCTGTGCTGATATTAAGTTGGAGAATAACGCCCAGAATCAACACACCTTAAATCAAGAGTGTATGGATATTCTTTAGTGAATATTTCATCCCCTATAGGTGCTGGTTTTGGTTTGGAGTGATCAGGACCAAACTCTCGTACGACTTGAGCACCTGTGGTTCCTGTTATGCTACCCGGTGTATGACCAAATTCATCGTAGCGATTTACACGACGAGATTCAGCTTCGTGGCTGTTAACAGGGTAGGTGTCATAACTTCTCCCCCCTTGGTGACTAACATGATAGACGCAACCACCAATGCTGTGGCCATTCCATGTATCAATTAAGTCAAAGGTAAGAGGAGCATGTACACCTATCGTTGGATGCAGTGCTGAAGGTGGTTGCCAAGCTCTATATCTAACACCAGCAACGTATTCACCATTACGGCCAGTATTGTGCAGTGGCACTCGGTGACCGTTACAGGTTAGGGCATAACGACTTTCATCTAAGCCCGTTAGTTTAACTTGTAAGCGTTCAACTGATGAGTCTACATAACGGGATGTGCCAAAACTGCTGATCTCTTCACCGAGTACATGCCAAGGCTCGATCGCCCAGCGCAGTTCCAAGGCAACGTTATCAATCTGCACACGACCATAATGTGGATAACGGAACTCTTCAAAGGGTGCTAACCAATCTAGTTGGAAAGGTAGGCCGTGGGCTTGTAGATCGTTAACTACATCTTTGAGGTCGGACCATGCAAAGTGCGGCAGCATAAATTTATCATGCAGTCCTGTACCCCAGCGGGCTAATGGTTTGTGGTAAGGCTCATCCCAGAAACGGGCGATTAGGCTGCGAATGAGGAGGGCTTGTACTAAGGCCATTCGTGAGTGAGGTGGCATTTCGAAACCACGGAACTCAAGGATACCTTGACGACCGCTCGCGGTGCCAGGCGCGTAAAGTTTATCGATACAGAACTCTGCACGATGGGTGTTACCCGTCATATCAACAAGGAGGTTACGTAGGATTCTATCCACTAACCAAGGTTGATCAATAATCCCTTCAGGCATCTGACTAAAGGCGATTTCTAGCTCATAAAGCATCTCATCACGTGCTTCATCAACACGGGGTGCTTGGCTGGTCGGGCCAATAAACATGCCTGAGAATACGTAAGATAGGCCTGGATGATGCTGCCAATAGGTGATAATACTACGTAATAAATCAGGTCTACGGAGTAGGGGACTATCGGCAGGGGTATTACCGCCAATGGTAATGTGATTACCGCCGCCGGTGCCAGTATGACGACCATCAAGCATGAATTTTTCTGTACCTAAGCGACATTCATGGGCGGCTTGGTAAAGGCGACTGGTATTGTCAACTAACTCTTCCCAGCTATAAGCGGGGTGAATATTAACCTCAATAACACCAGGGTCTGGCGTAACCAATAGCTTTTTCAAACGGTGATCTTTCGGTGGCTCGTAGCCTTCAAGCACAACGGGTATACCTAGTTCCTTCGCTGTTTTTTCGATGCTCGAGATAAGTAAAATATAGTGTTCTAGGTATGAAACAGGTGGCATAAAAAGATAAAGCTTACCGTCACGAGGCTCGATACTTAAAGCCGTTCTAATCACTTCTGTTTGTGAGGTTTGGCTTAATGCGGTTGGGCGTTCAGGCGCAATTTGCTCAACAATTTCTGCATGACCATCTCTTGTTGGAAGTGGTCGTACAAGTTCAAATGGATCAGATTCGGGTTGTACCTGCTGCTCTTCTTCGGTTCGATCAGGTAGGGAATCAAGCGGCAACCTGAAGCCTAAAGGAGAATCGCCTGGTATCAAAATAATCTGGTCGCGACGCATGGGCCAAAGGCTTGAGCGCCAACCAGAATTAAAATAATCCCAAGCTAGGGGCAAAATAAAGCCTGTTGCTGTACTTAACCCCCGTTGCATCAGCTGGGCGATACGTTTACGTTCTAAATCGCCGTCAAAATCGCCTTTGATAGGATCTATATTGTCCGGTAAGTTCTGTTCTTTCCAAAGATAGTAAATAGCGTCTTCATAAGCGGGCTGCATAAACTTATCTTCTAGCTTCAAATTACTAGAAAGGTGCTTAAAAAATTGCTTGGCGGTATCTATATTATGACCGTAATCTTTATCTACCCGTGCGAGTAGGGAAGGGTCATGCCATAAGGGTTCGCCATCTTCTCGCCAGAAACAACCCAGTGCCCAGCGAGGGATCTCTTCGCCGGGATACCATTTTCCTTGTCCATAATGTAACAAGCCACCGGGCGCGTATTCCTCGCGTAAACGTAATAAAAGGTTTTTGGCTAAGCTAAGTTTGTCATCACCTAATGCTTCGGTATTCCACTGCGGCGATTCCATATCGTCAACTGAGACAAAGGTAGGTTCGCCACCCATGGTTAAGCGGACATCTTGTTCATTTAGCTGTTCGTCCACAGTGTGGCCGAGCTGCATAATATCTTGCCACTGCCCATCGCTGTAAGGTTTTGTGACGCGCGGGTCTTCAACAATACGGGTGACTGAGTTTTCAAATTCGAACTCTACTTCACATTTGCTAGTAGCGCCGGTAACGGGGGCGGCTGAAACAGGGTCCGGTGTGCAGGCAAGTGGAATATGGCCTTCACCTGCGAATAAGCCAGAAGTTGGATCTAGGCCTATCCAACCTGCGCCGGGTATATAAACTTCACACCATGCATGAAGATCGGTGAAATCTTCTTCAGCACCAGCAGGGCCGTCAAGTGGCTTAACATCAGGTTTGAGTTGGACAAGGTAACCGGATGTAAATCGTGCGGCTAATCCTATTTTACGTAACACTTGTACCATTAGCCATGCGGTATCACGGCAAGAACCTTTCTTTTTCGTTAAGGTTTCTTCGCAGGTTTGAACGCCGGGCTCCATGCGGATACCGTAATCAATCTCTTTTTCTAGACTTTGATTAAGTGCAACAAGGAAGTCATTGGTGGGAGTAGGTTCTAGACTTATTTTTTTAACCCATTTATCTAATAATGGGCTTTCTTCTGTACATTCTCGGTAAGGCTTCAGCTCTTTTTTAAGTTGCTTGTCATACTTAAAAGGGAATTTTTCTGCATATTCTTCAACAAAGAAATCAAACGGATTGATCACTGTCATGTCGGCGATGACTTCAACTTCAATGCTAAACTCATCGGCTTTTTCTGGGAAGACTAAACGTGCTTGGTAGTTCCCAAAAGGGTCTTGTTGCCAGTTTAAAAAGTGGCCTTCAGGTTCAACTTTAAGCGAATAACCATGAATATGGGTACGGGAATGCGGGGCTGGCCGCAGACGTAGAACATGGGGGAATAGGTTTACTCTACGATCAAATTTATATTTGGTTTTATGATTTAAAGCTACCCGAATTGCCATTCCTTAATGCTCCTAAACTGAACGTACATTACTAAGTCATTATATTGGCAGGCAAATATGAAAGTAACGTTGCCATATCATCTGACTTTATGGTTTTTACTAATGAAGCCTTTTTATAACAGGGGCTTTTTTTAATGAGGTCTTTAGTACGAGTCAAAAAAAGACTATGTCTCAATGTTGTATCGTTAGTGAATTTATAAAGCAAAAACTAAGCCAGTTGCATTTATAAGGCTTATAAACATCAGTATAGAATATAAAAGCCTGAGCGGTTATATATTACTTGCTTATGAGGGGGTAAGAGTCAGTCAAGCTTTTCTTAATGGGCTAAAAATGGTTAAACACTGATAAATATCGATGTTTAACCTATGCTTATAATGGAATTTAAGGCTGTTTATTCATCTGCATAGTTGATAATTGAAAGCAGTTGAATTGGGACCTCTACGAGTTTCTCTGGTCCGTGTGGTATCTCTGCGTCAAAGGTTAAGCTATCTCCAGCTTCCATCTCATATAGATGGTTACCGTGACGGTAGACTAATTTCCCGCTCACTAGATAGATAAACTCTTCACCAGGATGGGAAAATGTTGGGAACACCTCTGAAAGGTCATCCATGGTTATCATAAAAGGTTCAAATGAGGTTTTTCCGCCCCTTTTATAGGTTAACAGTTGGTAAGTGTGTCCCTTTTCTGTTCCACGTCTGACGACCTCTAAACCGGATCCAGCCTTAGTAAATTGTGCACCACCTTCGGGTCTATCGAAATCATTAAACAGTTTCGAGATGGAAAGTCCTATAGCTGAACATAACTTATTTAAGGTTTCTAGGCTGGTTGATACTTGTGCATTTTCAATCTTACTGACCATTCCCTGACTAATGCCAGATATTCTAGCGACATCAACTAGTTTGAGACCCTCATCTAAACGCGCCTTCTTTACTTTCATGCCTATATATTGATCTAGATCGAATTGATGGCCCTTAGTATTTGTCATAAATATTGCTCCATTCTAGTGCTGTACGCTACATAAGTGGGCGTTTTTGTTAGGGGTGTTTTTTTTAATTTTAGGCACTTTATATTCCCATAAGTAAATATTTTTTACTAGATCCTTATAATTCAACAACTTATCCCAAAAGGAAATAAATATTCCTAAAGGGAAATTCATTGGCACGCATCGTGCTTTCCTATTAGGTAAGTAAATTTACTGAAAAGAATATTTCTATTGGTGAATGCATCTATAAAATGTTAGAGATTAAGCGGAGTGCTAAATAATGTCTTTAGATATTGATAAGTTTATTAGTGAAAATGAGATCAAATATATCCTCGCTCAGTTCGTCGATATTCATGGCGTAGCCAAGACCAAATCGGTGCCTGCCCACTGTCTGATGGATGTTGTTAATAAAGGTGCAGGCTTTGCCGGTTTTGCGGTATGGGGCTTAGGTATGGAGCCTCATGGGCCTGACTTTATGGCGCGAGGTGATCTCGATACGCTCTCTATTGTTCCTTGGCAACCAGGCTATGCACGTCTTGTATGTGATGGTTATGTTAATGATGAACCTTATATCTATGACAGTCGTGTTGTACTTAAGCGACAGATACAGTTATTGACTGATAAAGGTTGGACCTTGAATACAGGGCTTGAGCCAGAGTTCTCTTTGTTTAAGCGTGATGAAAGCGGCAACCTTCAGACGGTTGATGATACTGATGTACTGGATAAGCCTTGTTATGACTATAAAGGTTTATCCCGTTCCCGTGAGTTTTTGGAAACCTTAGTGGAATCCTTACAAAAGGTTGATTTTGATGTTTATCAAATCGATCACGAAGATGCGAATGGTCAATTTGAAATCAATTATACCTACGGCGACGCACTTGAATCCGCCGACCGCTTCACATTTGTGCGTATGGCAGCAGGCGAGATTGCAAACGACCTTGGAATGATCTGCTCATTTATGCCTAAGCCTGCGTCTGATCGTACAGGTAACGGTATGCATTTCCATCTTTCTATTACCGATGATGAGGGTAAAAACCTTTTCAACGATGATAGCGATGTAAATGGTATGGGCTTGTCGAAAATGGCTTATCACTTTACCGCCGGACTACTTCATCATGCTAAAGCATTGTGTGCGATTGCTGCTCCGACGGTTAACTCCTACAAACGTCTTGTTGTTGGTGGTTCAGCTTCCGGTGCCACATGGGCTCCTGCTTATATTGCGTATGGTGATAATAACCGATCTGCAATGGTGCGTATCCCTTATGGCCGTCTTGAATTTCGTCTTCCTGATTCCGGTTGTAACCCTTACCTAGTGCACGCTGCTTTGATCGCTGCGGGACTTGATGGTATCGAGCGCGAGCTTGACCCAGGTGAACCGAAAAACATTAATCTTTACGCCCTGACTCCTGAAGAGCGTGAAGCTGAAGGTATTGAAATTCTTCCACAGAACTTAAATGAAGCTCTAGACGCATTGGAAGCCGACACTGTTTTGACTGAGCGTTTAGGTAAAGAAGTTGTGGGTGAGTTCCTGAAAATTAAGCGTGCTGAGTGGATCGACTATAGCCGCCATGTGTCCGATTGGGAAACCAAACGTTACGCAGAATTCTTCTAAAATTTTATGTGATTGGACAAGATTACGAGGGTTTATATATGTGTGGAATTGTCGGCCTTTATTTGAAAAACAAGGCATTAGAAAGCCAGCTGGGTGCGCTTTTTACACCAATGCTTATTGCGATGACAGATCGTGGCCCTGATAGCGCTGGTTTTGCAATTTATGGTGATGAGGTGCCGGATGGCTCAACTAAACTGACCCTTAGACATATTGATGAAAATTATGACTGGGGCAGTTTGGCGGGCAGTATTAAGGATGATCTAGACGTCACCGTAGATTGGTTTAAAAACAGCAAAGTTGCTGTGTTTAAAGTGGGATGCGAAGCGGAGGTTATTCAGAATTACCTTGCTGAAAAAGAGGCTGATATTCTTATTTTAAGTGCAGGTCAGTCTATAGAGATTCTTAAAGAGGTCGGTTTACCTGAAAATATCGCTGATACATTTAACTTAGTGAGTATGAAAGGGAGCCACATTATCGGTCATACACGTATGGCGACTGAATCTGCGGTAACAATGGAAGGTAGTCATCCTTTTTCAACAGGCCAAGATCTTTGCTTGGTTCATAACGGCTCCCTATCTAACCACAACCGTTTGCGTGAAGAGTTAAAGCGGGAAGGTGTGACATTCCAAACGGAAAATGATTCAGAAGTAGCAGCGGGTTACCTAACTAATCGTTTACGTAAAGGCAATACGTTGAATGAAGCACTGCAAGGCGCACTTAAAGATCTGGACGGTTTCTTCACATTTACAATCGGTACACGAGATGGCTTCGCTGTAGTGCGTGATCCTATTGCATGTAAGCCTGCAGTGATGGCTGAAACTGATGATTATGTTGCCATGGCTTCAGAGTATCAGGCGTTAACAACATTGCCGGGCATAGAGAATGCCAAGGTGTGGGAGCCAGAGCCTGAAACAATTTATGTTTGGGAACGTGATCAGTAAGTGTGGAATTAAGGAATAAAACGATGAAGACAATTGATTTGCAAGAACACACAGTTCGAGACCTTAACCAAGCCTTACATGATCAGGCTGGGGAGTGCACGATTCGTGAGTGGGAGGTACTTGAGCCTAAAGGTCAGCACAATATTGCTTGTGGATTGGACCAGAGCCTAGCCGTGGATATTAAAGGTCATGCGGGGTATTTCTGCGCAGGTATGAATAAGAAAGCCCATGTCACTATTTTTGGTAATGCCGGTCAAGGTGTTGCTGAAAACATGATGTCGGGCACTGTACGCGTAAAAGGTGATGCCTCTCAAGCGGCCGGTGCTACAGCCCACGGTGGGTTGCTAGTGATTGAAGGTAATGCCGGTGCCCGATGTGGTATTTCCATGAAAGGTGTAGACATTATTGTTAAAGGCAATGTAGGCCATATGAGCTGCTTTATGGGCCAAGCTGGTTCACTTGTTGTCTGCGGGGATGCAGGTGATGCCTTGGGAGATTCCCTCTATGAAACACATATCTATGTTAAAGGTAGCGTTAAATCTTTAGGGGCTGACTGCATCGAAAAAGAGATGCGCGAAGAGCATATTGAAGAGTTAACAGAGCTGCTTAATCGTGCGGGTGTAGAAGAAGATCCAACAGCATTTAAACGTTATGGCTCAGCTCGCCAACTTTATAACTTTAAAGTCGATAACGCGTCTGCGTACTAACAGCTGAATCATCGAGGACAGAATTATGAGTGAAGATATTAATGTAAAAGATGGCCTACGTGAGTCAGCGACCTTTGATCGTACAACAATGACTGAGATTCGTCGTGCGGCAGAAACTGGTATTTACGATATTCGTGGTTTTGGTGCTAAGCGAAAGCTGCCACATTTTGATGATCTGCTGTTTTTAGGCGCTAGTATGTCCCGCTACCCACTGGAAGGGTACCGTGAAAAATGTAATACCTCGGTTACTTTAGGCTCTCGTTTTGCTAAAAAGCCGATTGTGATCGATATTCCCGTAACGATTGCCGGTATGAGTTTTGGTGCGTTATCCGCTAATGCAAAGGAAGCGCTGGGCCGTGGTGCCTCAATCATGGGTACATCGACCACAACCGGCGATGGTGGTATGACATCGGAAGAGCGTGGTCAGTCTAGTAAATTGGTGTATCAATACTTGCCATCCCGTTACGGCATGAATCCTGATGACTTACGTAAAGCGGATGCGATTGAAGTTGTACTAGGACAAGG
Organism: Neptuniibacter marinus; assembly: GCF_965223595.1. NCBI lineage: Bacteria > Pseudomonadati > Pseudomonadota > Gammaproteobacteria > Oceanospirillales > Oceanospirillaceae > Neptuniibacter > Neptuniibacter marinus. Next base: position 1,657,860 of record NZ_OZ245004.1, read on the forward strand.
TGCAAAACCCGGCGGTGGCGGTATGCTGCTTGGTCAGAAAATCACTGACCGCGTAGCTAAAATGCGTACCTTACCTATGGGTGTAGACCAGCGTTCTGCCTGCCGTCATCCAGATTGGACAGGCCCTGATGACTTAGCCATTAAGATTCAAGAACTGCGTGAAATCACTGATTGGCAAGTGCCGATTTATATCAAAGTGGGTGCTACCCGTACTTACTATGATGTGAAATTAGCGGTTAAAGCCGGTGCGGATGTGATCGTTGTTGATGGTATGCAAGGTGGTACCGCGGCGACTCAGGATGTCTTTATTGAACATGTAGGTATCCCAACATTGGCGGCGATCCCACAAGCGGTTCAAGCGCTACAAGAGATGGGCATGCACCGTAAAGTTCAGTTGATTGTCTCCGGTGGTATTCGCAACGGTGCCGATGTTGCTAAATGTATGGCATTAGGTGCTGATGCGGTCGCAATTGGTACGGCTGCTTTAGTTGCTTTAGGTTGTAACCACCCTAAGTATGATGAGGAGTTTAAGCAGATAGGTTCGGCTGCTGGCTTTTATGATGATTACCATGAAGGCAAAGACCCTGCCGGTATCTCTACCCAAAATCCTGATTTAATGAAGCGTTTAGATCCTGTTGAAGCCGGTCGTAAACTCGCTAACTACCTCAATGTGTTGACCTTAGAAGCACAAACTTTAGCCCGTGCCTGCGGTAAGAATGACTTACGTAACTTAGAGCCGGAAGATCTTGTAGCCCTTACGGTTGAGTCCGCAGCAATGGCACGTGTTCCACTCGCGGGTACAAGCTGGGTGCCTGGTCAGAAATACTAAATAACCCATGTTTTAAATAGCGATACCGTGAGATGAAAATTCATCTCACGTGGCTTTCTGCATCTTAAAACAGCATTTAACAGACTTTAAGGAGGGGCCTTTTAGGGTCACTTTTGAAATGAAAAGTACAGATACTAACGAATTTATTCTTAAAACCAATTGTGTCGCAGGTAGTGGAATAGTCGCTGCTGTGTCCTCTTTTCTATCTGAAAGAGGTTGTTATATCAGTGAAATGAACCAGTTTGATGATCCTGAAAGTGGTCAGTTTTTTATGAGGATGCGATTTCATGTGGAATCAGGCGAATATGAGTTAGAAAAGCTGTCAGCAGAGTTTGTGGCTATCTCTGAGAAGTTCAAGATGGATTGGCGAATGGTGGCCGCGAATGCACCTACCAAGACATTGATCATGGTGAGTAAGTTTGATCACTGTTTGGATGATTTAATGTACCGCTTGCACAAAGGTGAGATCAATATGGAGATCACTGCCATTGTTTCCAATCACAAAGATTTACGTCCAATGGCCGAGCGAGAGGGTATCCGCTTCATTCACTTACCAGTGACTAAAGATAATAAGCCCGAACAGGAGCAGGCATTGTTAGACGTTGTTGAAGAGACCGGCACTGAGTTGGTTGTTTTAGCACGCTATATGCAGATCCTTTCGGATAATTTATGTAAAGAGTTGAGTGGCCGTGCAATCAATATTCACCACTCATTCCTACCCGGTTTTAAAGGGGCTAAACCTTATCATCAAGCCCATACCCGCGGCGTTAAATTAATCGGTGCTACCGCTCACTATGTTACGTCGGACCTTGATGAAGGGCCTATCATTGAGCAGTCTGTTCAGCCCGTTGATCACACCTATAGTCCAGAAGCGTTGGTCGCTGTAGGTCGTGATACTGAAACCGTTGCGCTTGCGCGTGCCGTAAAGCGTCATGTTGATCACCGAGTTTTTCTTGATGGCAACAAAACCGTTGTCTTTAAGTAGGAGAGATAAGCATGACCGTATTAATTAATGGCAAGCTGATCTCCCAGCAAGTGATCGACAAAACAGCTGAAGAGGTTACAGCCTTTGATGAGCGTTTCGGCCTAGCGCCGGGTCTTGCTGTTGTGCTTGTGGGCGAAGATCCCGCGAGTCAGGTTTATGTACGGAATAAAGTGAAACGTGCAGAAGAGGTTGGAATTAGGTCGTTGGAGTATAAGTTGCCAGCCGATAGTTCGCAGGCGATGTTGAATGACCTAATCCAAACACTCAACGCAGATCCTAGTGTTCATGGCATTTTGGTACAGCTGCCGCTGCCTAACCATCTGAATGAAGAGGAAGTTCTATTAGATATAGATCCTGCTAAGGATGTTGATGGCTTCCACCCTCTAAATGTTGGCGCATTAGCCTGCGGGGAGGCATCGCTTGTTCCCTGTACGCCTATGGGCTGCATGATCATGTTAGAACATGTACACCAGGATCTTAGTGGTAAAAGGGCGGTTGTTATCGGTCGATCCAATATTGTTGGAAAGCCCATGGCTGCACTGTTATTACAAGCAAACTGCACGGTTACGATTGTGCATTCACGGACGAAAGATATTGAGTCGATCTGTTCGCAGGCAGATATCGTTGTGGCGGCCATTGGTCGCCCAGAGATGGTTAAAGCCAGCTGGATTAAACCGGGGGCGACCGTGATCGATGTTGGTATTAATGCCATCGAGCGGGATGGCAAACGTAAGCTTGTGGGTGACGTCGATTTTGCCGACGTTGAACCTGTTACTAGTGCTATTACGCCGGTTCCTGGAGGGGTAGGTCCTATGACGATTGCTTGCTTAATGAAAAACACAGTTCAAGCAGCGTTAGATCAAGAACTGAAACGTCAGGCTTTTTTAGCGCAGTAATTACAGTAAAAACAGGCATCAAAGCATATATCGAGCTAATAGATTGTGCATTGATTCGATTTTCTCACTGAGCGATATGACATTTAAGGAGGGAGAGGAATGCCTTTCTCACTATTAAAATATGGTCTAAATAAAGACTATCCGTTTGAACAGCACGCGGATTTACCAAAGCCAACTGTGCTGAAGTCTCATTATGATGTCGTTATTATCGGCGGTGGGGGGCATGGTGTTGCCACCGCTTATTACCTAGCTAAGTATCACGGTATCAATAATGTTGCGATCTTAGAAAAAAGCTATTTAGGTGGTGGTAATACGGCCCGTAATACAGCGGTTATTCGTTCGAACTATCTCACCTCGGAAGGGGTTAAGTTTTACAGTGAATCGGTCAAACTCTTTAAGGAGTTATCCAATGAGTTTGATTTCAATATTATGTATTCACAACGCGGACAGCTGACACTTGCACATACTGATGCGGCGGTGCGCGGCTTTCGTCAACGAGCAGAAGTTAATAAACATTTTGGCGGTAAGACTGAGCTGATTGATCCTCAACAGATCAGAGAGCTTGTACCGACCTTAAATATGAATCCTGCCGATATGCCGGTACTAGCAGGTTTGTGGCATATGGATGGTGCAACAGCTCGCCATGATGCGGTGGCTTGGGGTTATGCCAAAGGCGCTACACAGAGAGGCGTTGAGTTACATCAGTTGACAGAGGTAACTGATGTTATTGTCGAGCAGGGCAAAGTTACGGGCGTTAAAACCAACCGCGGTAATGTGAGCTGTGGCTGTGTAGTGCAAGCGGTGGCGGGTCATAGTTCGCTTTTAGCTGCAAAAGCCGGCTTTAAAATGCCGATCACAACTTTCCCATTACAGGCGATGGTAACTCAGCCTGTTAAACCGTTTTTAGACCCACTAGTCAGTTCTCCATCCTTGCATTGCTATGTTCAGCAAACAGGGCGTGGCGAATTAGTTTTTGGCGGCGGCTCCGATCCTTATCCTTTATATAGCACCCGTTCAACCATGGATTTAAAAGAGAGCTTATTAGCCAACGCAGTCGAGCTCTTTCCCTTTATGGCCAATATGCGGTTAATGCGCCAATGGGCGGGTCTAACGGATATAACATCCGATTACAGCCCGATTATGGGACTGAGCCCCGTGGACAACTACTATCTTGATGCGGGATGGGGTACTTGGGGATTTAAATCAACACCGATTTGCGGCAAATCAATGGCTGAGATGGTGGCGAGTGGCGGCAAGGTGCCTGAGCTTATTAAGCCCTTCTCTATGGATCGCTTCAACTCCTTCCGCCAAGTTAACGAAATGGGCGCGACTGCGGCTAGCCACTGATTGGATGAGGTAAGAATTATGAAAATGATGAATTGCCCATTAAACGGGCTACGAAATATAAGTGAGTTTGTGCATGGGGGCGAGGTGAAAGAGATGCCTGATCCCAATAGTTGCAGTGATAAAGAGTGGGCTGATTACGTCTTCTTCTCTGACAATGCCATCTCTGTAGTAACCGAGTGGTGGTTGCATGCACCTTCTGGTTATTGGTTTATTGCTGAACGGCATACCGGAAGCGATGAAATTTTAAAAACCTATGACCCTTCAGTACTTTTTAGTGAACGTGTTGAGTTTAGTGCACCTGCGACGGAGGTTAAGGCATGAATGATACCAATATGCGCTTAAATGCCCCAATGGGGTTGTTGCTTAATCGTAATGAGCAGGTTGAGTTTCTTTTTGAAGGGCAGCGTTATCAAGGTTATGCAGGTGATTGTATTGCCAGTGCATTATTAGCTAATGATCGTTGGTTGATGTCCCGTTCTTTCAAATACCATCGCCCTCGTGGGCCTTTAACTATGGCGGGGCAAGATGCCAATACCTTAGTCCAGCTCGGTGGTGATCCAAATGCGTTGGCAGATAGAACGGCCATTGCACCGAATATGCAGATCGAAGGGCAGAATTACAACGGTACTCTAGATAAAGACCGTGATGCTATTCTGGGTAATTTTGGCCGTTTTATGCCTGTAGGTTTCTACTACCGCTCATTTTTTAAACCTATGGGTGTTTGGGATAAATGGGAAGGTTATATTCGCGAAAAAGCGGGTTTAGGTAAGTTAGATCTGAACTTTAAGCCAGAATATTATGATAAAAAATATCTCTTCACCGATGTTATGGTGGTTGGCTCAGGCCCTGCGGGTTTAAGTGCTGCGCTTAAGGCAGCGGACGGTGGTGCTAAGGTTTTATTGGTTGAAGAGATGCCGTTAATGGGTGGCGCTTTAGCCTATAACCGTTTTGATATAGAGGGCATCACGGCTGATCGCTTACGTACAGAACTGATCGCAAAAGTAGAAGAGCATGACAATATCACCGTTATGGTCGATACCGTGTGTAATGCATGGTTTACCGATAACTATTTACCTTTGATTCAAGGTAAGCGCCTATTCAAGGTGAGGGCCAAAGAGTGCGTTATCGCCTCGGGTGCTTACGAACAGCACGTTGTATTCCGTAATAATGACCTCCCGGGTGTTGTTATGTGTAGTGCCGCTACGCGGATGATGAAGCTTTATGCCATTAAACCGGGTGAGAGCTCTGTTGTATTAACCGGTAATGATGATGGCTATTTGACGGCCTTAGAGCTTAGCGATCAAGGGGTGAATGTTAAAGCGGTCGTTGATATGCGTGAAGGTGTCGCAACGCCTGAGTTGATCGATGCTTTATCTGAGCGTGATATCACCTTGCATCAAGGCTATACCGTGTATGAAGCACTTGCAGAAAAGGGCAATAAACGCATTAAAGGGGTGGATGTTCGTAAAATCACCGCTAAAGGTGAGGTCGGTAACGCCAGCCGTATTATTGACTGTGATCTGCTCTGTATGTCGGCCGGTTATATGCCTGCTTACCAGCTGTTATGCCAAGCAGGTGCACAGCTTAGTTATGCGGATGAGTTGGCTGAATTTACTTTGTCAAAGCTGCCGGAGCATCTACATATTGCCGGTTCCGTGAACGGTATACACCAGTTAGATTCAGTAGTCGCCGATGGGCAACGGGCTGCCCAGCTTGCTTTGAATAACTTAAACCTTAGTGATGAACTGCCTGGCAAAGTTAGCTGTAGTGTTAAGCCGAATTTTGATTGGCCGATCTTTAGCCATCCTAAAGGTAAAGACTTTGTCGATTTTGATGAAGATCTACAGGCGAAAGATATAGTCAATGCGACGCGATTAGGCTATCGCGATATACAGCTGGTTAAACGTTTCTCCACAGTGGGTATGGGGCCTTCACAAGGACGGCACTCTGCGCTACCGACGGCTCGTTTAGTTGCAAACTCAACAGATAGAACGGTAACTGAAACCGGTGTGACAACGGCCAGACCTCCGTTTGCGCCGGAGAAACTTGCACATATTGCCGGTCGTATATTTGATCCTTACCGTCGTACACCTATGCATCATCGACACCTTGAATTAGGGGCCAAAATGATCCCTGCAGGTAATTGGAGGCGTCCGGCCTTTTATGGTGATCCCAATAAGCGAGATGCGTGTATCCATGCGGAATCGGTACATGTGCGGAATAAAGTAGGTTTGATCGATGTTAGTACATTAGGGGGTATTGAGTTAAAAGGCCCTGATGCGGCAGAGTTTATGAATCGTATCTATACCTTTGCTTTTTTAAAGCAGCCAGTCGGTAAAACGCGCTATGCGGTATACACCAATGAGCATGGTGTAGTGATTGATGATGGTGTTGCCTGTCGAATAGCTGAGGACCACTTTTACGTGACTGCCACAACCAGTGGAGTTGACCGTGTTTATCGAGATATGACTAAGTGGAATACTCAATGGCGTTTAGATGTAGATATTCTGAATGTGACTTCAGCTTATTGTGCTGTGAACTTAGCGGGACCTGACGCTCGTAAAGTGCTAGAAAAGTTAGTCACAGGTACCGACCTTTCGCCGGAAGGTTTTCCATTTTTGGCATACGGTGAAGCTGATGTGGCAGGTATTCCTGCACGCTTGCTCCGTGTGGGCTTTGTGGGTGAGTTGGGTTATGAGATTCATGTACCGTCACGCTATGGCGAAGCTTTATGGGATCTGCTGATGGAAGCGGGCGAAGCGTTTGATATCAAACCTTTTGGTGTTGAAACCCAACGTTTATTACGTCTTGAAAAAGGCCACGTTATTGTTAGCCAAGATACGGATGGAATGAGCCATCCAGGAGAGCTATCAATGAATTGGGCGGTTAATAGGAAGAAACCTTTCTTTGTTGGTTGTCGCTCAGTGGATATTGTTATGGCGCAGCCTCAAACACGTAAGTTGGTAGGTTTTGCTTTACCGGCAGAGAGTAAAAAACCTGAGGAGGGGCATCTTGTATTAGAAGGTGATGGGATTACCGGTAATGTCACTTCATGTGAATACTCTCCAGCGATGAAGAAAATAGTGGGTTTGGCTTTTGCTGGTATTAATTCTAGCGAACCTGGCGACAAAATTAGTATCCGTGTTGATGGTCAGATTGTCGAAGCAGAGGTGGTTAGTCTGCCGTTTTATGATCCAAACAATGCAAGACAGGAGATGTAGTGATGGAAGAGATAACGAAGAACATTGTTAAGCCAGAGACTTATCTTGCCCGTAGCCCATTGTATAGAGTACATGAAGCAGCGGGTGCACACTTTGAAGCGTGCGCTTCTGCAGCTCAAGTTGCCTCTTATGGTGATCAGTCTGAACCTCTTGCTGCCTTAATTGACCTGTCGGTACAGCATAGGTTTGGAATACGAGGCGCCAATGCTATAGCCGCGTTGAGTGCGGCGGGTTTATCGGTTCCGGAAAAGCCAAACCAATGTTTGAATTCAGCTAATGGTGAGACTGTATTGCGTCTTGGCAAAACTGAGTTTTGGGTATTAGGGGCGATGGAGAGCGGTACCTGCTCGGCGGATTCTAGTGCATTTGCCGATTGTTATCCGGTTTATTGCCAAGATAGTCATGCATGCTTACTACTGAGTGGTGAGCAGCTGCCTGATATTATGGCCAAGCTTTGTGGTGTTGACCTGTCTGAATCGGTGTTTCCTAAAGGCTCTATAGCACAAACCTCTGTTGCAAGAATTAATGCGATTATCAGCCATCTACCGGATAAAGAAGGTACTCACTTTGTCATTTTATGTGATAGCGCAGCGGCTGAATACCTTTGGGCTTGTCTGTTGGATGCAATGGATGAGTTTGGAGGTAAAGCAGCGGGTCTGAATTATCTTTTTTAAACTTGGTTGGTAAGTACTTCTTGTTAAAAATCAATTAGTAACCTCTTGGCAATTTATACATGTTGTTGAGGTGGATCTATTACCCCCAAATCGATTACTGGTTCCCAGCTGATGTCGATTTAACCCCCCAACCGGCGCTCTGCCTCTGTGCATAGTGTCGGTTTTTTATGTCAGCCATTTTATTTTTAAAAACCTACCCCTTTTGGGGTACCCAATGAAGAGAATTGTGTTGGCGTGGCTAATGGTAAATATTGTTCCTATTGAAACCTTAATTAATTGTCACTAGAAGGTGGCGGTAAATCTTAACTGGATTGTTACTTGGAGGTCATTATGGAGCCTGAAAGTGTTTCTGTTGTTACAAGTAAGCCTATTTATAGATCTGAGATAAGTGATGCTCCTTGTGCATATAGCCTGTTTATTTGTGAACAATTAAGCACTGCTTTTTCAGATCTATATCAGAGCAAAACCGTAGCTAAAAAAGATCTTGTTGATGACGGGGATCTAGACAGTGTTAAGGGTCAACTAGTGACCTTGTTAAGCGATGCCTCAGCGGCCACCTTGGTTTACTTATCAGGTACAGAAAAGTACATGTGGTTAGTGGGGGAGCAGTTAAAAGCTTTAGGCGTGACAGAAGATCAGATGGTTATGCTGCCGCCTTTGAATACGGAACGTAGTGTTTTTTGCTGCCACTGTTATACGGTAACCGATCATGTAGTAACAGCCCCAGCAACCTGCGCAGGATGCGGAAAACTGTTAGCTGTTACCGATCATTTTGCTAAATCACATGCGGCGTATTTTGGTTATCAAGTCAATGCAGAAAACGTGACTGAGATCCCAGAAAGTGTGGAGTTAAGCTAATGAGTAATCAAATAAAAGTAGAAGTAGCCAGTATTTGCCAAGTAGCTCCAACCATCCGCGAATTTACCTTAGAAGCTATAGATGATGGGCTCTATCCTTTTTCGCCGGGTGCACATGTTGTTGTTGAGATGCCGAGTGCAAAGAAGATATATAAAAACGCATACTCCCTGTTGAGTGACCCTGCGGATACCAATCGTTACCGTATAGCCGTTCGTTTACAGGAGGCGTCTAGGGGCGGCTCTATCTATATGCATGAGCAGGTAAAGGTCGGCGATCAATTACTAATTAGTCCACCTTCAAATTTGTTTTCTCCCTTCTGGCTAGCTAAAAAACACTTGATGTTAGCTGGGGGCGTTGGGGTGACACCCTTTATGTCATATATCCCTGAAATGCTTCGTCGTAATGCTGATTTTGAACTTCATTATATGTATCGCAGTTTGCAAACCGGCGCTTATAAAAATGAGCTTTCTGAGCAGTTAGGCGATAAGTACTTTGGTTATGACTCTGACCGTCATACGCGCTGTGATGTTACAGAACTATTAAGCCAGCAGCCTTTAGGCACGCATATCTATATTTGCGGCCCCGAATCATTAATTCAGGCGGTGGAGGAGGCAGCACAAACCTTAGGCTTACCTGCCAGTGTTATTCATTCAGAAGAGTTTGCGGCACCTAAACCAGGGATGCCCTTTATTGCTGAAATTAAATCCAGCGGGCAGCAAGTAGAAGTCAGTGCTGAAGATAGCTTGCTAGAAGCGCTAGAAGCATCAGATATTTCCGTACCTAACTTATGTCGAGGCGGCGTTTGTGGTCAGTGTGTTTGTACTGTTGAAGAGGGCGATATAGATCACCGTGATCAATACCTCTCGGATGATGAGAAAGCGGCAGGTAAAACCATAATGCCTTGTGTTTCTCGTGCTGCGGGTGAACGTCTGGTCTTGGATATTTAAGGAGAACTAATAATGCGAGTTGCACCCAAAGAAGTTGAAACGTTCCGTGATGATTTTACTTACTCGAACAGTCCTGAGGCGATAAAACGTTTTCCTTTTCCCTTTCCTGAAGATGAGTACCGTTATTCCGTTAATATGGAGCCACATACTCCGAAAGGTGGTGAGGGCTCAGCCTATGAGCATTTTCTTGATATTGATGAGCACTACCTATCAGAAATGACTGAGCGCAAGTTAGTACTTGATGCTATGCCCCATCGTTGTCTTGCGATGGATCATATGGAGCTTGCTTGTTGGGATATGCTTGAGCGGTTAATGACGTCCTTAGCTGAAGACTATTCTGATTACTTCAAACTGACCATTGAGGGTGATCAGTGGACATGGGAAAACAAACTCCTCAATATCCACGACACTTTTACCTTTGGTGATAGTAGTACGTTACCTAAACCACCGTTGGAATATATTGGTTGCCAGGTACAGGGTGACTTTGCTCTTTTAGATCAACGCGATGGCGATCTTTTTCTCGATGCAGGAATGATCACATGTCCAGCAGATTGGTCGCTCGCGTTTGATGCTGGGATGAGCTTCAAGGAGTGGCATGGTCCTGTACCTATGGCTCATAACGAAGGTATTTTTGAGCGTGCATTGAAATATCTGACGGCCATGCAAGTGGGTAGTCCCATCCGCCGTTTAAACTGGACATTAACCGTCAACGCTCGTATGGATACCTCACCTGAAACTTATCATGAGTGGGGGCACGAAAGGACCTCTGTGACGCCGGAGAACGTCGGTGAAAAAGTTTATCTGCGTGTTGAGGTACAAGTGATGGATCGTATGCCGCGCAGTAATGCACTGATGTTTATTATCCGTACTTATCTGATTAGCTTGGAGGATATTGCCACTAATCCAGAATGGGCAAAACGGATGCATCGGACGATGAAAACACTACCCGCACCGTTGATCGAGTATAAGGGATTGAGTCGTTATCATTCGATGGTGGTTGATTACCTATCTCAATTCGATCCTGCTAATTAATCAGGATCTCCATTATAGCCCTCTTTTGAGGGCTCTATTATAAAGAAAAAATGCGTCTAATAAGGCGATGAGTGATGGGCTGAATAGCTGATCTATTTCTATCTGTATGAAAGAATATTTATTTAGAGGGTGAACTCAATGGGTTGGGTCTATTTAGCGATAGCTGGATTGATAGAGTGTGGTTGGGCTATAGGTTTAAAGTATAGTGATGGCTTTACAAGGCTTTGGCCTTCAGTAATAAGTGCGGTACTCATTGTGGTTAGCTTAGGACTTTTGTCTTTAGCTATGCGAACTATCCCCGTTGGTACCGCTTATGCTGCTTGGTCTGGTATCGGTGCTGTAGCTCTAGCGAGTTATGGGATTATATTTTTAGGAGAGTCCGGTAGCTTTGTGCGTATTTTATGTATTTTTCTGATTGTCACAGGTCTTGCTGGGCTGAAATTTTTTGAGTAAAAAATGTTTATGGACACAGAGGTATGACTTTGAAAGAGATTAAAGTGGATCTGGTTGATTACACATGTAATCAAGACACTAAGGATATGATGGATCTGCTGGCGTGCTATGCGCTCGATATTATGGGGGGAGGTGATCCTCTCAGTCAGTATACAAAGGTTAACTTGGCGTCGGAATTAGCTAAGTTGCCTCACGCCTTCTCTTTTATCTGTTACGTGGATAAGAAACCAGCTGGTCTTATCAATTGCTTCGATGCTTTCTCTACCTTTAAGTGTAAACCCATTATCAATATCCACGATGTAATTGTGCTGCCAGAGTATAGAGGCTTAGGGCTTAGCCAAATAATGCTCAAAAAAGTGGAAGAGGTGGCTGAACATAAAGGATGCTGCAAACTTACACTTGAAGTGCTCGAGGCTAATCAACCTGCACAAGCTGCCTATACCAAGTTTGGGTTTTCTGGTTATGAGTTAAATCCTAAGATAGGTCAGGCCCTTTTTTGGGAAAAAACACTTTAATCGACCTCCCTCCTATTTAGCTGAATCTAAGTTCAGCTACCTTTCTCGCGCCATATGAAGTGTGCAAAATAAAGTATGCAAAAAAAGTAATGTTGGCCACCTATTAAAACCTATTCATGAAAAAGTTTTATGTTAATGTTAAGTAGGCTTATGAGTTGTTCCCTTAATGTTAGCCTTGCTCAAGTGTGTAGGAGGTATTATGTCTGACCGTAATCAGAGTGAAATCCCACAGGCAGCGTTCGATTGGTATGATGATTATGCCCATGGGGGTATTGATCGCCGCACCTTTTTGAAAAAGTTAGGAACATTAACGGCTGTTGGTTACTCAATGACTGTATTGACCTCTGCGTTATTACCTAACTATGCCTTAGCTGAACAGGTCTCTTTTAATGATCCTGAAATATTGGCGACTTATGAAACCTTTGATTCGCCTTTAGGTCACGATGAAGGGCAGGGTTACTTAGTGGTACCTAAAAACATCTCAGGGCCGTTGCCTGTTGTGTTGGTTATCCATGAGAATCGAGGTCTTAATCCCTATATTAAAGATGTTGCTCGCCGTTTAGCTAAAGCTGGTTTTATCGCCTTTGCGCCGGATGCTCTGTTTCCTTTAGGCGGCTACCCAGGAAATGATGATGAGGGTAGGGCGATGCAGAAAAACCTTGAGCGTTCGAAAATAGAACAGGATTTTTTAGCCGCGGCTAAATTTATCAAAGCCCATCCGAACAGTAATGGCCATCTCGGCGCGGTAGGGTTTTGTTTTGGCGGTTATATTGTGAACTATTTAGCAGCCGTTGAATCTAATCTCCTTTCTGCAGGCGTGCCGTTTTATGGCACGCCAGCTGCAGCGGAATTAAGAGAGAATATTAAAGCGCCGTTGTTGGTTCAATTAGGTGAGTTGGATGAACGGGTTAATAAGACATGGCCTGATTATGAAAAAGATCTGAAGCGTTTACATGTTCCTTATGAAGTACATGTTTATAAAGGCGCTAATCATGGCTTCCATAATGACTCAACTGCTCGGTATGATAAGCCAAATGCTGAGTTAGCATGGCAACGAACTATCGAATTTTTCCAAAACAAGTTAAGTTAGTTTAGCTTATTAAGATAATCGTAAAGGTAAAATAAAAATGATAAAAGTCAGTGTGATGTACCCAAATAGTTCAGATGCGAAGTTTGACATGGATTACTACAATTCAACCCATGCACAGCTTGTATTAGATCGTTTAGGCGATACGCTAAAGAGTTTTACAGTTGATGCTGGTATCGCGGGTGGCGCACCAGGTGAAGCCCCAGGCTTTATTGCTATGGGTCATCTGGTGTATGAGTCTGTTGATGCGTTTGAAGCATCATTTGGCCCTCATGCGGAAGAGTTGCTAGGCGATATTCCTAATTTTACTAATGTGCAGCCTCAGGTTCAGATTAGTGAAATTAAGCGTTAATTAATCTATACATTAACGCTTTTCTTGTATAAGCCTGAGCTGAACATAAATGTTCAATCAGGCTTTTTTAAAAGAGTAGCTCAGAGTTTAATCGTAAAGTGTTTAAATACTTTCTCTTCTATCTCCCAAACCCCAGTAAAGCCTGCTTCAATAACAAAAGAGTCTCCAGGCGATAGCGTTACGCTCTCTCCACCATCGGGTGTTATTGTTACTTTACCTTCAATAAGATGGATATATTCCCAGCTTTTGTATTCCGCTCGGTAGCTACCTTCTGTTGCTTCCCAACATCCCGCAATCATACTGCCATCTTCTGATGTGTATTCGATCCAGGTTTTCATGGTAGGTGTGCCAGATATTTTTTCCCAGCCTTCTAAATCTGTATCAATAGAGGTCACTGTTTTATCGATAATCTTTTTTATGTAGCTCATTGTGTGATTCTCATAAATTGTAAGTGTTGGAGAATGTTTTTACTGTCTGTTACGAGTCCTGCTATTTAGCCCGCTTTTTTTACTTCCATGGTCTCTGATAGATAGGCCTCTAATGAATCATCCAAAGCGTCAATCCATGGTGTATGGTGTGGAGGAGACATAGTGCCGGTCATCAATGAGCGGTATGAGTGATCACGGAAAGTCATGATGTTTTCTTTCTTATGGTGTTTCCATTCGAGGAAGGTCTGTCGAACACCTTCAATATCGAAAGTTGGGTAATCGGTTGCTTCGATCAGTTCTAGGATGTAATCCCCTTGGAAAGTGAACATATCTTCAGCTGTTTCTTGAAGGAGTTCCCTTTCGCGCCACTCCATTGAGTTTTTGGTCATCTCCTCTTTGGATGGCAGAGGGATTCTGCCCATAATAATGTCGCGGACATACCAGGCCTGAGCATCAAACATATTGAATGTGTACCACTGATCTTGCATGCCGAGGTAGAACATCTGCGGATTATTTTCCCAGACAACACCTTTATAGAGATCTAAAGGCCATAGGCGATTGTCTGTTTTAAGGCGAAGGTCTTCAGGTAAAAATGGGAAATGGTGGAGGTAGCCGGTGCATAGAATAATAGCGTCGATCTTGTCTGAACTGCCGTCTTCAAAGTAAGCGGTGTCTGTATCAACATGAAGGAGATTGGATTTCTCTTCCCAATTTTCAGGCCATTTATAACCCATAGGGTTTGTTCTATAGCAGCTAATGAGTTTTTTTGCGCCGTATTTATAGCATTGTGAGCCGATATCCTCAGCGGAGTAGCTACTACCCACAAGGAGGATTGTTTTATCTTTAAACTCTAAGGCGTCACGGAAGTCGTGAGCATGGAGTATACGCCCGCCAAATTTCTGGAACCCTTCAAATTCAGGCACTCGAGGTGTAGAAAAATGGCCCGAGGCACAGATCACATAATCAAACTCTTCGGTATAAACTTCATCGGCATTATGGTCATGTACTGTGATAGAGAAAGTCGAAGTATCAGAGTTAAAGATAACGTCGCGTACAGGGGTATTAAAGCGGATGTAATCACGTACCCCAGCTTTTTCTACACGGCCTTTAATGTAATCCCACAAGACCTCACGAGGAGGGTAGGATGCGATCGCTTTACCGAAATGTTCTTCAAAGCTGTAATCTGCAAATTCTAAACACTCTTTAGGTCCGTTAGACCATAAGTAGCGATACATGCTGCCATGTACAGGCTCACCATTTTCGTCGAGTCCTGTCCTCCAAGTGTAGTTCCAAAGGCCGCCCCAATCGCTTTGTTTTTCAAAACAAACGATATCTGGAATCTCGGCTCCTTTTGCTTGTGCAGATTGGAAGGCTCTAAGTTGTGCTAGCCCACTTGGGCCTGCACCGATAATGGCAATGCGTTTAGTCATAAGTTTCTCCATGAAACGTCAGAATCAATGAGGAGGCTGTTGTTGATACAGCGTTATGATCTAAATTAATCAGCTTTTGGGGTTTGGAACATTCCCTTCTATGGGTAATCAAAAAGGGGTAAGGCGGTAGATATAAGTTGTAATCAGGGGTTTTGGGACTGTTGTTTTGTGTTTATTTAAACTGGAATACAAAGCCCTCTACGCCAAGTATCATTCCGCTTTCAGAATAGAGTCCGCGTCCTTTTTCTTTGACAGTGATGCACTTACCGTTTGCTTGGTTTAAACGATATTGCAGCTCAAAAACCTGTTGGGTTTGTAGGCAAAACTGTACTTGATTCCACACATAACCTGCATCCTCTTCGTGGATTAATTCGCCATAGGATATTTGGGGTTGGTTGATAAGCTCTTCAGAGCTAAGGCCTGTGAGTTCTTTGCAGCCGCTACTCACATATTCCATGCTCCAACTGGTGTTATTTCGAGAACGGTAAAGCATGGCAGGTAAACGGTTTACTAAGCTTTGCAAACTTCGGTGGCTGGCGTTACGTATCTGTTCGTTACGGATCTGAGGAGTAATGTCACAAAGGGTTGCACTGAGTGGGTAATGTTCATTAGGTCTCAGTTGTTGCACTCTCATTTCGCACCAATGAATATTGCCATCGGCGCTAATGATCCGGAACCAAACGAGCTCACTTCCATGGCTATTGAAAACTTTACGAATAATGTCGTTCCAGATTTTTACATCTTCAGGGTGAAGGAAGTCTGTAAACAGTAAATTATGGGAGCTGCTGGCGGCGACGCCGGTGATTTTTTCCCAGCAGGTATTTACTAGAGATATGCGGTGGTTTTGATCGATGATCATAACTACATCGCCAAGGCTGTTGAATAAGGTCTCATGAAGATTGCTGTCATCAAGATTAAAGCTGTTGTCCCTATTAAAAACAGATTGAGGCCATTTTAGTAAGTTCATGGGATTAATCCTTATCCAGATCAAAATGCTCTTTCGCGTTATTTGTATGGGCCCAGGCTGCTAACTCTAAACGTGAATGAAGGTTTAGTTTTCTTAATAGGTTTTTTACGTAGACTTTGACGGTGCCATCACTGATACCTAATTCTCGGGCGATCAACTTGTTATTAAGTCCTTGGGCAATATAGGACAAAGTTTCTAGTTCGCGCTCGGTCATTTCCGAAAAGATGGCATCCGCTTGATTAACCTCTGTTTCGTGAGTTTCGCGTAGCTGGTGGGCTAAAGAGGTTACCGCGTCTTCGTTGAGGGCGGTCTGGCCATTGAGAACATTGACTAAATGTTTAATGATTTCATCGGGTGGGGTATCTTTTTGTAGATATCCATTTGCACCACTTTTCAAGGCGGAAAAAAGCTGATCATGATCGCTACAGGCGGTTAAGATAATAATTTTTAGTTGATCATCTGTTTTGCGGATGAGCTGTAATATATCTAGACCGCTGGTTTCAGGCATTTGTAAATCAAGCAATAGAATATCTGGATAAAGGTCATCCAATTGTTCTAAAAGGTCGGTTGCGCCATCAAACTCGGCAATAACATTAAATTGCTCGCTGTCATTTAGTAGCTCTACTACCCCCCGCCGAAACAAAGGGTGGTCATCTACTACAATCACTGAGTGTATGGGATTACTCATGGTTATCTCCAATCTTCAATGTGAGTATGACCTGTGTTCCTTGGTTGGGATGGGGTTGGATAAGGAGTCGTGCATCAATTCGTTCTGCTCGTTCATGCATGATTTTTAAGCCAAAGCTGTCGTTACGTGCGTTTTTGGTATCTAAACCTATACCGTTATCTTCTATAAATATCTCTATGTGCGTACTTAATGTTTCTTTAATGACAATACGTGCGTGGCTGGCGTGTGAGTGCCTGACGATGTTGGAGAGGCACTCTCTAACGATATAAATCAGCTGCATAGATTGTTTAGGGCTTGTGATATTTTTCTTTAGCCGGTTGTCGTATTCAAAAACAATAGCTGATTGCTGTTCAAATTCTGATACAGAATCGGAAATCGCCTGGGTTAAATTATCGCCCTTCATTGATAAACGTGATGAGGTGATTAATTCTCGTGTTTGACGGTAGGCATAATGGGTATAAGCCGCCAGATCTTCTGTGACGGGCTTTAATCCATGGTAGGCACTGCTTTGGCAGAGGCTATCTAGCTTAGCGCTTTTAATTCTTAAATAACCGAGTACTTGTGCTAGAGAGTCATGTAGTTCCGCTGCATGGATGGCACGTTCTGATGTAACCGCTTTACTTATCTTTTTCTCTTGCTGCGCCCATGCTGAAAAGCCTTTTTTTAAAGCGTTTTCTACGGCAGTGAGCTTCCAGCGGACCTGGTTAGCGCTAGGTACTTTATTGGGGAAGATAGCTAATAGCCAAATATTCATCTCTTTACTTTCAGTTAATTTATAACCATAGAGAGGTTCGGGAAAACAGTGGTTAGATAGGGCATCTAGATAGAGTGTGTCGTGGATTAAATCATTGTGCCCATTAGTAAAAAAACGATGTAACGCATGCAGTATTTTACTGTGTGGGATGCTATCAGATGGATGGTGGACAAAGGTTTCTGCGGTACTCGGTGAACTGAATACTATCTTTAGGCGGCACTGCTCATCGGCTGAAAAGCTTTGGCTTAGTTGTGCTTCAAGCTTCTTTAATAAGGGAGGTAAGGTTTGATTGATTTCGTCAGTTGTTGCTATATCAAAAGCAATATCGCCTAGGGAAAACAGATTCTCACTTACAGGATTGGAGGGTTGGCTGGGGCTTTCAGTGTAAGCGTTAAAAAATTGTTCTAGCCATGTTTTGATGTTTATCGCCATATGTCCTCCCCTTTATTTCAATTGTTTGTGTTGAGGTCGCTTTCCCCACTCTCTGGTTAAGCAGTATTTATGCCACGTGAATGCCTGTTACCGCAATTACCCCCAATGGAGTATGCCTTCAAGAGGATTGTTTGAATTCTATTGATAGTAAATATTTATAACCACTGGGAATTATAAAAAAGACAACATTCGATTGAGATATGTGTGCACTAGAGTCGACCTTTAATAGACCCAGCGCACCAATCTTGAACTTTAAAAGACGGTTTTAGTAAGGGCGTGGAGATGTCAGTAAATCAGAAAAATGATCTGCCGGATGCTTGCTATCTTAATATGCAAAATGACAATAGCGTTCGATTATTTCGTGTTGAGGCCCATCAAGCCATCCGATTAGATCTGAAAAGGGGCGATCATTTTCAGATTTTTAGCCAAGATGGTGAGCAACTGGCGGAACTGATTGTGCGGGATCGTCGAGGCTCGTCTGCAAATCACCTTTTAGCAACAGCCTTAGGTTTAGATGGGGTTAGTGGCTTACCTGCTGAGGGTATCAATGCTCAAATTGCTGAGAATAAATTGGCAGGGCAGGCGTTACAGGCGCAACTCAAGGGTTGGGGTATTAATGATTACCATCTATCTCAGGTGATCTCCGTTGGAGCCGCAAGAGTAGGGGAGGGGCAAAGCACGATTCCCGAACCTACCTACTTTGAGGCCTTAGATGATATCAATATTATCGTTGCAGCCGCTGGTTTATCTATGCCGATAGAGGGCCATGTACCGGTTACTGAGTTAGAAGTTAAAGTTAATTATTTAGATGCATCAGCAGCATTACTTCCTGAACCTTTGGCACCATCTCAATTGGAACTGCGTATTCCCCGTGCAAGTGCACGTGTCTATGAAGTTAAAGCGGGAGAGTGGATCCAAATTATTGATGTTGAGGGTAAGCAGTGTTCAGATTTTTTAGCTTTTGATAAAGCGGCGTTAGAGCAAGGAGAAGAGTTAGCTCTTGATGCTGTTGCGACTCGTACCCTGTTAGGTATGAGTAACCCTCAACCAGGTATCCATTCCCGTTTTTTAGGGTCCGATATGCAATCAATGGTCGAGGTGGTACAAGATACCGTTGGTCGCCACGATAGTTTTTTAATGGCCTGTAATCCGAAATATTATGAAGATAGCGGTTATTTTGGACACATTAGCTGTAGTGATAATTTCAACCGTGTATTGGCCCCATATAAGGTTAAGCCTCGTCCAGCTTGGCCTGCAATAAACTTCTTTTTTAATACCCATGTTGAACCGTGCGGATCGGTATCAATGGATGAGCCTTGGTCTCGAGCCGGAGATTACGTATTGCTACGTGCTACCCGTGATCTGATCTGTGCATCATCAGCTTGCCCCGATGATATTGACCCGGCTAACGGTTGGCAGCCTACTGATATTCATGTGCGAATTTACTCCGCTGATAATCATTTCCCTCGTTCTATCGCTTACCGGACCTCTCCTCAGGAGCTACCACGTATGACTAAAACAACAGGCTTTCACAGTCGTGTTTCTGCACTGACTAAACAGATGACTGAGTACCGTGGGTACTGGGTTGCTTCGGAGTATGAGGGATGGGGGGCTCAAGCTGAATATTTAGCCTGTCGGGAACGGGTAGCTGTAATTGATTTAACGCCTCTTAGAAAGTTTGAGGTGACAGGGCCAGATGCTGAAGCCTTTTTACAATTTGCTTTAACACGAAATGTTAGGCGGTTAGCTATAGGTGAAATCGCCTATTCTGCTATCTGTCATGAAACGGGTGGAATGATTGATGATGGCACTATCTTTCGTATGGGTGAACAAGCCTTTAGATGGGTTTGTGGTGATCCGTACACCGGCTTGTGGTTAAAAAATCAAGCGCAAGAGCAAGGTTATAAAGTAAGCGTTAGGAATTCCACTGACCAGTTACATAATATCGCAGTTCAAGGCCCGAAAAGTCGTGAGTTATTGAGCCAGATTATTTGGGCGCCTGAATGTCAACCGAGTATGGATACCCTGGCGTGGTTTCATTTCATGATTGGTCGATTAGGTGGGCCCGATGGCATCCCTGTAATGGTGTCCCGCACAGGTTATACCGGTGAATTAGGGTTTGAGGTTTGGTGTCACCCGGATGATGCCGAAGCAGTTTGGGATCAAGTATGGGAGACAGGTCAGCCATACAAAATTGCACCTTTAGGTTTTGACGCTTTAGATATGTTGCGTATTGAAGCGGGTTTGATTTTCGCTGATCACGAGTTTTGTCCTGAAACTAACCCTTATGAAGCGGGTATAGGTTTTACCGTACCAATGAAAACTAAAGCGGAGAATTTTATTGGCCGTGAGGCGATGGCCCGTCAAACACCAGAAAGTCGACAACGCTTAGTTGGCTTGGTACTGCAAGGGAATGAGCCGGTGGCTCATGGGGATCTTATCTATCACGGTCGTTTTCCTGTCGGCGTAGTGACCAGCGCTACTACATCGCCCTTATTAAGCAAACAGATCGCACTTTGTCGCGTTGCGCCAGATTTTGCAGCACCTGAAACACTTTTAGAGGTCGGCAAGTTAGATGGCCTCCAGAAACGGCTGCCCGGAGAGGTAGTTGGACTTCCTTTTTATGATCCCGAACGAACGCGTGTTCGTTCATAAATTCACATTATTTGAAAACGTATTTTAACCAATTGAGGTATTTAACATGTCTACAGCGATGACTTACTACCAGCAAGCAATTAAAACAGAACTCCCTAGCATGGAAGTACCGGGTAGTAATGGTTTTATTGGCGACATAGCGGTGTCTAATGATAAGGATAAAACCATTGTCGGCGGTTTTTTCCGTATGGAAAAGTCAGATGAGCCTTTAGTTTATGAATACACATATCACGAGATGAAAATTATCGTTGAGGGTGAAATGATCATTACCGATCAAGAGGGAACGACAGTGCATGCGAAGGTGGGTGATGTACTTTATTTCCCTAAAGGTAGCGTAATTACCTTCCAGTCTCCCAACTACGGCATTGGTTTCTTCTGTGGTCAGCGTAAAGAAGGAGAGGCTTAGTATTTTTATCTTCCTATTTTTGAATCATCTTGAAGCGCGTTGAATTAAAAGTGATCAATTCTAGCGCTTCTTATTTATGTCTAATATCGGAATTTATTTTTAAGTTATTGAAATTAAATGAAATAATTAAGTCAGGCATAGAATATGCATTTCCTGATAGGAAATAAAATTTACTGAAGAGTAAGTTCATCTCCTTCGTTATTTAAGGGATTAAGCAGGTTAACGAAGGTGATTGGATAGGCTTAACGGTAGGGGGACATACCGTTAAACCTATCAAATTACAGAATTGTATAACCTAATATGGGGGTCTTATGGACCAGGTCGAAACTGCTCAGAAAATTGCAGAATTGCAAAACCTGATAGAGATGTCCGGCACAATCAATATGGAAGTATTTTATTGGTGGTGTACCGGTTTAATGGTAATTATCCATGCGGGCTTTTTAGCCTACGAGATGGGTGCTTCCCGATTAAAAAATGCCCTGGCTTCAGGTGTTAAAAACATATTGGCATTTGCCTTTATTATCCCTACTTTCTTTTTCTTTGGCTGGTGGATCTATTTGGCCATGTACAATGGCTTTACGCCAGACTTTCAGGCGGGGGCTGGTGGACTTCCTTGGTCGAGTAGCATGGGGCCTAACTTAGCAGATAATGCGAGTGGTATTTTCTGGGGAGCATTTGTATTGTTTGCAGCGACGACTGCTTCAATCTTCTCCGGTGCTGTGATTGAACGTATCCGTATGAGCTCGTTCATTATACTGGCCATTATTCTTGGCTCTGTTGTATGGATTTTGGCGGCATCTTGGGGATGGCATCCACAAGGCTGGTTAACCGTTGATTGGGGTTTCCATGACTTCGGTGCAGCAGGTGCAGTTCATATGGTCGCAGGGTTCTTTGCTCTAGGTGTAACCATTAACTTGGGTGCACGTATTGGACGCTTTGCGCCTGATGGCACGCCACTGGCAATTACAGGTCACAGTGTACCGATGAGTATTATCGGTCTGATGTTGATTATTGTTGGCTTCTTCGGTTTCCTTGGCGGCTGTATTATCTATACAACCGGCGGTCAGTGGACGACTATCTTCGGTACGCCAACAACGTTGTCATCTATTAGCTTCAATACACTAATGGCTTTCTCGGGCGGTATTATCGGATCTTACGTGATCACACGTCAGCCATTCTGGATGATGTCTGGTGCACTAGCAGGTATCTTCTCTGCTGCGCCAGGTTTAGATCTGTACTATCCTCCATTAGCATTCTTGATGGGTATTACTGGCGGTATTGCTGCGCCTCTAGCTGATAAATTCCTAACTAATAAATTTAAGATTGATGATGCTGTAGGCGCCTTTGCTGTGCATGGTGTCGGTGGTCTTATCGGTATTGTTGGTTTAGGTATTTTCAGCGGCTTCCCTAATGTTATTGAAGGTGCACCTGCGATTAGTTTCATGGGTCAGCTTAAGAGCGCATTAGTGATGGCTTCTCTAGGGTTTATCCCAGGTTTTGGTTTGTCATATGTGATGGCCAAAATGGGAGCTTTACGAGTACCACCAAAAGCAGAAGAAGCAGGTTTGGATTTAGTCGAAGTTCCATTAGCGGCTTATCCGGAATCAGTGCCTGCAACAGCACAAGAGACTACACCTACTAACACTTCAACGGTTACTGTTTAAGGAGATTTATTATGAATGTAAGTCCTATTACGTCGTGGGAAGGTGCTGAAGCAGTCTTTACTTTCGCTGATAGCCCAACAGCCATTATGGTTATACTTTCACTATCTATTGCGGTAACTTTGGGAACAATTATCGCTTCAGTTAAACATGAGAACGATACTTATATAGATTATAAGTGACCTTGTATGACTGACTAGGATTGTTGATTCAGTCCTAGTAATAAGACATCTTAGCAAGATGGTTGCAAGAAATAGCGCCCGCTTTGTGGGCGTTATTTTGTTATGACTGGAGGGTAGATAACAGATGAGTTATTCGATTTCTGCTGGAGGCAACCATTGGGTGTTTCCTGATCTGAAGACAGTAATGGCCAAAGCTAGCCCTGATCGTTCAGGTGATCGTTTAGCTGGCGTTGCGGCTCAAACATCACAGGAACGAGTAGCTGCACAAATGGTATTAGCTGACCTTCCGCTGAAAACCTTCCTCACTGAAGCTCTCATTCCTTATGAAAAGGATGAAGTAACCCGCCTGATAATTGATAAGCATGATCAGAACGCCTTCCGGCCTATCTCCTCTTTCACAGTGGGTGATTTTCGTAATTGGTTGCTATCTGATTTAGCGGATACGACCCAGTTAAAAAATATATCTTTAGGTTTAACGCCTGAGATGGTTGCCGCTGTATCGAAAATTATGCGGATTCAGGATCTTATTCTTGTCGCTAAGAAATGCTCAAATCCTACAGCTTTTCGCAATAGGATTGGTTTACCTCAGCGATTATCTACACGTTTACAACCTAATCATCCGACGGATGATCCTACAGGCGTGGCGGCCAGTGTACTTGATGGGCTTTTATATGGCAGTGGTGATGCGGTTATTGGAATAAACCCTGCTACTGACAATATAAGTTCAGTTATCACGTTGATGAAGCTATTGGATGATATTATTCAACGATATGATATCCCTACTCAATCTTGTGTATTAACTCACGTAACAACCCATTTAGAAGCGATTAATCGCGGCGCTCCTGTTGATCTGGTTTTTCAATCGATTGCGGGAACTGAAAAAGCTAATAAAAGTTTTGGTATAGATTTAGCTGTCCTCAAAGAGGCACATTCTGCGGCTCTGAGCCTAAACCGTGGCAGTTGTGGTGACAATGTTATGTATTTTGAGACGGGGCAAGGGAGCGCTCTATCGGCGGATGCTCATTTTGGTTTAGATCAGCAAACCTGTGAAACCCGCGCTTATGCAGTGGCTCGTGAGTTTTCGCCACTGTTGGTAAATACGGTGGTCGGGTTTATCGGGCCTGAATATCTTTATAACGGTAAGCAGATTATTAGAGCGGGTTTAGAAGATCATTTTTGTGGCAAGTTGTTGGGTTTACCTATGGGCTGCGATATCTGTTACACCAATCATGCGGAAGCGGATCAAGATGATATGGATATGC
This sequence comes from Neptuniibacter marinus, assembly GCF_965223595.1. Classification (NCBI taxonomy): domain Bacteria; kingdom Pseudomonadati; phylum Pseudomonadota; class Gammaproteobacteria; order Oceanospirillales; family Oceanospirillaceae; genus Neptuniibacter; species Neptuniibacter marinus. The sequence continues at coordinate 1,681,921 of NZ_OZ245004.1, forward strand.
TGCTGACGCAATTAGGTGCAGCAGGCGTAAACTTTATTATGGGTATTCCCGGTTCCGATGACATTATGCTTAATTATCAAACCACTTCGTTCCATGATGCCCTGTATATTCGTAAAATATTAGGTTTAAGACCAAGTCCTGAGTTTGAGCACTGGTTGATAAAAATGGGCATAACGACTGAGCAAGGGCTGTTGTTAGATGGTTTACCTGCAGCATTTTCGCACCTACAAGCGCGTATTGGAGGTTGATATGGCCGACTCTAAATTATCATCTAATGGTTTATCCAATAAGTTGTCTGAGGGATATTTAACCGAGAATGATTGGGCTGGGTTAAAACGTTATACCGATGCTCGGATCGCTTTAGGTCGTGCCGGAACGAGCATCCCCACTCAAGCGATGCTCTCCTTCCAGATGGATCATGGGAACGCGAGAGATGCGGTTCACCTTCCTTTAGATATAGATAAATTGTGTAGTGAATTGCAGGAGCAAGCGGTTACGCCGATTTTACTTAAAAGTCGGGCGCAAGGGCGAACTGAGTATTTACAACGGCCTGATTTAGGGCGTCGGTTGAGCGTAGCTTCTGCGGCTACCTTAACGTCTATCGCCGAGACTATTGAGCCATCGATGCAGGCTTGTATTACTATTGTTGATGGCTTGTCATCGTTTGCGATTCAGTCCCATGCCGCTAACTTTTTTAAGCAGATTAGTTTACGACTTAAAGAGGAGGGCATTACGCAAATGCCCCCTTGTCTTGTCGAGCAGGGACGGGTCGCTGTTGGTGATGAGATTGGCGACATTCTCAATGCTCAGTTAATGATTTTGTTGGTAGGTGAACGACCTGGATTAAGCTCTCCCGATAGTCTCGGTGTTTACTTCACCTATAAGCCTAAACTAGGTTTTTCTGATGCCAATCGAAACTGTATTTCAAATATCCGGCCCGCTGGTATGTCTTATGAAGCAGCGGCTGATAAGCTTATCTGGCTCATTAAACAGTCTTTACAGCTTGATTATTCTGGGGTCGAGTTAAAAGATCAGTCTGATTCTATTGAATCTCTTGAAGAGCCAAAATTAGGTAATTTCTTACTCGATTAGAGAGGAAACCGGATTCAGAGAATCCGGTTTGTTTGATGACTAGAAAGCTCAACGGCGATGGCCTTAGATGTGGGGGTTCTACTGTCGACACCATAGCTATCTAATGGCACTAATGGATTAGTTTCAGGGTAATAAGCTGCAATATTACCGGCAGGTATACTATAACCTACCAGTTTGAACCCTTTTATCTCTCGGGTACGACCGTCATCCCAAAGACTCTTAATATCGACTAGCTGCCCCTCTGTAAATCCAAGGCGTTGAATATCTGCTGGGTTGATAAACAGTACATCCCTTTCACCTTTAATACCTCTATAGCGATCGTTCATTCCGTAAATAGTGGTGTTATATTGATCGTGGGATCGAAGGGTTTGTAAGACTAAGACTTTCTCATGTAAAAGTTTGGCTGACTTATCCGGTAAGATACTGTCCGGAAGAGGGTGGCTGTGAATAATCGCTTTGCCCCCTTGAGTTACCCAATTTCTGTCTCTTGCTGTGTTGCCTAAATAGAACCCTCCGGGTTGTTCAATTTTGCTATTGAATTCGGAGAAACCGGGAATGGTTTGAGCGATTAATTCCCGTATAGCACTGTAGTCCTCAACTACCTTCAACCAATCAATAGGTTTGTTGCCTAACACGGCATTCGCTATACCTGCGATGATGACCGGTTCTGAGCGCATCTCTGTCGAACTGGGTTCAAGTACGCCGGTTGAGGCGTGCACCATGCTAAAGGAGTCTTCAACGGTTATCTTTTGAGGGCCTTTTGCTTGTTGATCTATATCGGTTCGGCCAAGGCAGGGCAGAATAAGTGCATCTTTGCCGGTAATGAGATGCGAGCGATTTAGCTTAGTGCTGATCTGTACGGTTAAATCACATTGGCTTAGGGCGTGCTCTGTTACTGCCGTATCAGGAGAGGCTGCAGCGAAGTTACCACCTAAGCCGATAAATACTTTACAGCCGCCTGACTGCATAGCCTCAATCGCTTCGACTGCGGAATGGCCGTGTTGGCGAGGCATCGCTATTTTAAATTGTGTTTCTAATGTGTCTAAAAACTGATCTGATGGGCGCTCGTTAATCCCCATGGTTCGATCGCCTTGTACATTACTATGCCCTCGAACAGGACAGAGGCCCGCGCCAGGACGGCCAATATTGCCTCCTAATGCCATCCAGTTTATAAGCTCATGGAGTGTGGCAACTGAGTGATGATGTTGCGTTAAACCCATAGCCCAAGTGCTAATGACCTTATCCGCTTCAATGTAGATGCTAGCAGCTTTATCAATTTCGTCTCGTGTAAGACCTGACTGATCAAGAATCTTTTCCCAAGGTGTCTCTTTAACCGTTTGTAAGTACTCATCCATTCCTTGGGTATGTTCATTAATAAAGGCCTGATCAAGGAGTGTGCCTAGCTTGCTTGCAGAACTTAATTTGAGGATTGATTTAGTCATGCCTCGAATCGCTGCCATATCACCCCCAATTTTGGGAGATAGGTAGAGGGAGTTCATCGTTGTGGCGTTATTGGTGAGCATCTCTACAGGGTTTTGCGGGTGTTGAAATTTTTCTAGTCCACGCTCTTTGAGTGGATTAAAAATCACAATTTTAGCACCACGTTTGATTGCACTACGCAATGTATCCAGCATACGAGGATGATTAGTGCCGGGGTTTTGGCCAAAGACAAAAATTGTGTCGGCCTCTTCGAAATCTTCCAAGGTAACAGTGCCTTTACCTATGCCAATACTACTTGTAAGGGCAAAACCACTTGCCTCATGGCACATATTGGAACAATCAGGGAAGTTATTGGTACCAAAGCTTCGACCAAAAAGTTGGTATAGGTAAGCTGCTTCATTACTGGCACGTCCCGAGGTATAGAGCTCAAGCTGATCGGGGTGGTCAAGATGTTTGAGATGTTCAGCTATTAATCCATAAGCCTCATCCCAGCTAATGGGCTGATATTTATCACTCTCTTTGTTGTAACGCATTGGGTGCGTCAAACGCCCTTGATACTCAAGGTAGTAATTGCTCTGCTCCTTTAGCCAACTCAGTGTGTATTGGTTGAAAAAGTCAGCACCGACCTGTTTAGAGGTGGCTTCCCAGTTGACCGCCTTTGCACCGTTTTCACAAAACTTTATTTTGTTGGGTGTTTTTTCTTCTCCCCATGCACAGCCGGGGCAATCAAAACCATCACTTTGATTGGTATTTAGTAGTGATTTAATGTTTTTAACTGCATTTTTGCTGCCTAACAAATGGCGTGTTGTGCTTTCTAATGCTCCCCACCCCCCAGCAGGGGCCTTATAAGCAGGCGATGTGGAAATATCAGTCTTTTTATCGCTCATGAATGGAATCCTTTAGCTTATAGAATAGGTGGCTGGGAAAAGGTTTTTAATTCGCCCTTACGGGTGATTTGAATAAGATTGAGGTTGTAGTGGTGCGCCATTTGAGTCGCTAAATGGCTCGGGCTGGATATATGGATCAGTGTAGATAGCTTTGCTTTAACCGCTTTTTGAATAAGTTCTACACTGCAGCGGCTGCTCATTAGAATACTGAAGCCATTTAGTTGGATGTTGTTTTTTAGTGCGAAACCAATGGTCTTGTCCAGCGCGTTATGCCTACCAATATCTTCATGACATGTTACAACATCCCCTTCTGGGGAGAGCAACAATGCTGCATGTACCCCTTTTAATTTCTGTAGACTAAACAGCGTATTAGGAAGGTGAAGTAGCTGATTTTTTGGTGGTAAAGCAGAATGCGGAAGGCTGTTTAGATCAGGGATCGCTACGTCGAGAGCTGCTGTTCCGCAAATACCACAGCCGGTTAATCCTTGTCTAAAACTATGCTGTTTTTTATAGCGTATCGACTGTCTTGGACTAATTTTAATAGCTATGTTGTAGGCGGGCAGCTGAAACCCCTCTCCTTGTTGCAGCGCGACGTTATGCTGGTAAATATCGAGATCTCGAAGATCCGAATAATGATCAATAATACCTTCACTATATGCAAAACCGATAGCGAAATACTCAAGGTCGATGGGAGTCAACATCATTACCGCATGAGAAATATCATTGACTGATATGGCGACAGGGACCTCCTGCGCTAGATCGCTTGCAGTACAGGGGTGTTCAATGTTGAGTATGTTTGCGGAGTTATGTGGGCTAGATTCCATAAGCCAAAAATAGATTTGTCTGTTTCATATAATATATACATGAATCATAGCGAATGGGGTAGCAGTTTAACAGTGGTAAATATATTTTCCCAATAAGAAATTAAAAAAATATATCTACTTATGAGTGTAATTCCGACTGGGCTGAATTACTGTCGCTGATAAGGAGGCGGCTTTAGTGCTATAAGTCGCCCACCTTCTGTGGCTGAAGATATCAAATTAAGCTTTTAACGTTATTGTTCTAAGCGTCGGACATCTACAGATACGCTTAGTTGATGGCTATTGCCACCATCAAATATAACGCCTTTAAGTGGCGTGACATCAGAATAATCGCGTCCCCATGCCGTTGTAATATGCTGCTCTTTTGGTATGTCGTCATTAGTTGGATCGAATTCGAACCATCCTTCGCCGGGGGAATAAATAGCAAACCATGCATGGGATGCGTCGGCACCAACTAGTTTTTCTTGGCCCGGCGGAGGTAGCGTTTCAAGATAGCCACTAACGTAACGTGCGGGGTAGCCTAACGCCCGTAAACAGCCAATCGCTATATGTGCGAAATCTTGGCAAACACCACTTTTTCGTTGTAGCACTTCATCTAAAGGGGTGGCTACCGTTGTGGAGCTTGGATCGTATTTGAAGTCGTTAAATATTTTCGTAGTGAGCGCGCGAGCAGCAGATAAAAGAGGTATATCATCTTGGAAAAGTGCCTCAGCGTACGCTTTTAAGGCAGTGTTTGGGCGGATCATCGGTGAATCTAAGATATATTCTTTAGCTTGAATGGTATCGGGATCTTGGTTGTACATAAGCATTTCACGCGCCGCTTTACAGCTGATACCGAGTTCTAGTGCAAATGCGGCGCGTTCATTTTGGCTATTAATCTCAGTGGTGACATCGATGACGAGCTTCGTATGGGGCTTTTGCAACGAGAAGTAAACATAGTGATTGCCAAAGTAATCACTATGTTGTGCCATGTAATTGGGTTTAGGTGTAATAACTACATTACTCGGTGCGCAGTTTTGCTCCAATGTATCCCGTGGTAGTAGATGGGCTTGGTTGTAACACAGAGACACAGGGCTATGATATTTATACTCGGTAATATGTCTGATTTTATAGATCATATGGAGATAATCTCTTGTGTTTCTGCTAATTGTTGAGGCCCTGCACTGTGGTCAAAGTACTGTTCGCTAAGAAGGGTAGAAAACTCTTCTACTTGCGCACGTACTTCATTTAATAGGTTATCTAGTGCGATCCGTTTTTTACTTTGTGAGTCCACTTTGGCTAGGTTATCTAAATCAGCCAGTTGGATGCCATTAAGTGATTTAATAATCGCTTTCTGGGCAGGATTTAAGCCTGGTTTTTGCGGTGAAACCGCTTGAGGGAGTTCCTCAAAGTGAGCCTGTAGGCGCTTAATTTGAAAAAATACTGAACGTGGATTGGTTTCATCTAGCATTAATAACTCTAATCCGTGCGCTATATCATTATAGGTTCTATAGCGGCGTCTAAAGGTGATTAATGCTTCGACACTAAGCAATACTGCTTCAAGCATTTGGGGTTGATCAGTCTGTGCTAATTCAGGTGTTAGTAACGATTGGATTAAGCGTGATGTTTGCAGTGAGCGTTCGACACGTCGCCCGATCTCTTGAAATTTCCAGCCTATCCCTCTAAGCATACTTTCATGGCTGAGCCCTGATAAGGCGAGGAGCGTTGTAACTAATGGATCGAGCGTTTCTTCAGGTGCTGAGGGCATGCCACCTACATAAGCACGTTCTAAATCATACAGATTATCACGTAGATCGTTGACGATGCGGTGCGTATCCGCCGAAAGCATTTCTTTGACTTCTTCAGAACAGGTCAAGACAGAGAGTAAACATGATTTGATGCTGTCGGGACGCTGTGTATCTAAGATGAGGTTAATTAATTCCTGATCTTGGTTAAGGAGTGCGGGGCTTCCTGTAAAGCCAGGTAAACAGTTTGTTTGTTTTGATAGTGCCTGCAATAGGAGCTTTTTACTAGCTTCTGGTAAGGGGTCTATACTGTTTAACTGCATAAACACGGTGCGAATCAACCGTATGGTTGATTCTGCCCGTTCTGCATATCGACCTAACCAGAATAAATTTTCAACGACACGGCTGGGTAGATTGGATTCTTGTGCAATACTTCGGTCTTCGACCAGTGATAATTGTTTTTCCGGTTCAGAGGCTAATATCCAAGTATCTTTGCTTTGTGAACCTACCTGATTTGATACAAAACTATCCTGCCCTGAAAGCCCGACACGGGTGAGTCCACCAGACATAACCGCATAGGTGCTTTCAGTTGCAACGGTAAATGTGCGGAAGATTGACGGGCGTGTTTTTAGTTGTTGCTCTTGCCAAGCGGGAATATAAGAAGGTGAGATATAACTTTGGGCAACAAAGTTATAGGGGGCTTTCTCAATACGCGCGAGCACGTTTTTTTTGTCGGACTCAGATAGAGTATGGCCGTGTATACTGGGGCTTTTCGCTTGGCGCATGGCAGGCTTGATGATAAGAGAATCAATATTGTCTTTGATATACAGCATATCCTGTGGGTCGCCGCACCACCAGGTGTCCACTGATGGTAGTTTTAGATTATGCCCGAAAAAGTGTTGGCTGATAGCCGGCAGAAATTTTAGCAGCGCAGGGGTTTCTAAAATACCTGATCCCAGTGGATTACTAACGACTACATTCCCAGCTCGAACAACCTCGACAAGGCCAGGAATACCTAAATATGAATCTGATTTAAGCTCGACCGGATCACAGTAAATATCGTCTACACGGCGTAGAATAACATCGACTTTACGAAGGCCATTGAGCGATTTTAGCCAGACATGACCATCTCTAACAGTTAAGTCGCTGCCTTGAACAAGGGGATAGCCTAAGTAGTTTGATAAATGGGTATGCTCGAAATAGGTTTCACTATAAGCACCGGGACTCAGAATTACAATTTGTGGGTCATCGCCGGGGGTGGGTGAAAGTGAACTTAACGTTGCGCGAAGTGATTGAAAAAAGAGCGCTAAACGATGTACTTGACTGTCGCGAAAAAGGCTCGGTATCACACGTGAAAGAACAGTTCTGTTTTCTAGCGCATAACCTGCACCACTAGGAGCTTGGGTACGATCACCAATGATGATCATATTGCCATCAGGCCCGCGAGTCATATCGGTAGCGTGCAGTATTAAACTGTGCTCCCCAGGCATTGTAATACCTTTACATTGACGCAGAAAACCTGGATGGCTATAGATAATCTCTGGAGGAATAATCCCTTGTCTGATGAGTTCCTGAGGGCCATAAATATCTTTTAGAACTAAATTGAGGAGTTCTGCTCGCTCTATTAAACCTTGTTCAATTAGGCTCCATTCATCACTAGAGATTAACATAGGAATAGGATCAAGTTCCCATGTGTTCTTACCTAAAGGATCACTAATGAGATTATAGGTTGCACCGTCATCACGCAGAATACGTGATGCTTTTTGATAACGGTCTTGTAAACCTGAAGAGCCAAGTGCATTGATACTATCAAGTAGATATTCCCAGTGCGCACGAGGCAGGCCTAACTTATCATAAGCTTCGTTGTAATGCCCATCAGGCGAAAAAGACCAATGGAAATTTTGGTCTTGATTGCCCTGAGTTTGCGTTTGCGTCTGCTTGCTTTGCACTGGTTTGCTCTTTAATTAACAAATTCGGGCTCATTATAGCTGTTCTTCAATGATAAAGGGCTATGCCTGACGAGCAAACTGGTATTCTTTTTGAGTTACCTTTTTTAATGGAAGGTTTTCTTCTTGATGATCGCCCATGTTAAAGGCAAACCAATTAGTCATTAATGCATTGTTTAAATCAGAAATATTAATCTGTAATTGATTTAGGTAGTCACGAAACTTATCATCCAGAGGGTTTCCATTGGCAAGAGAGTAATGGAGTTTTTTCAATGTTTTTATCTCTTGTAGAATCGGTTTTGAGCGGGGTAACTTTTTAGCCGCAGACTCTAACTCATTAATACAAAAATGGATGGTTCTTGGAAAGTACTCATCTTCTAATAAAAAGCGCGCTACTTTCTTAGATACAATGGCTGTACGAACACTTCTTCGATAGTTCATATAGCCACTGAGTGAGCGCAAGACATTTCCCCAAACGACTTGGCTAAGATTAATGCGGGTTCCTTCATTAGGCTGGAGCATAATTGATACGCCCGCATCGAGAATACGGGTTGTCATATCTGCTCTTTCAAGGTTACGACCGAGGGTCATAAATTGCCAAGAGGCATCGCGGCTCATCGCTCCTTCGAAAAGGCCATTAATCTCTTGGCACCTTTGAATAATGCTGTTTAGAAATTTATGGCGATCCGTACGGTTGATTCCTTGGCGGATATGGTTACGTGCATATAGATCTAATTCATTGATGAGCTCCCATGTGTCTTGTGGAAGTACATCACGGGTTGTGCGGATATTTTCTTTCGCTTGCTTCAATGACGATAGCATAGAGCTTGGGTTGGTATCGTCAGCTAATAAGAACTTAACAACGTTATGCTCTGTCTGCACTTTATAGCGATCAGAGAAAGTATCAATACAGCTATTGATTTTTATCAGGTTAAACCAGCTAATATTGGTGTCACGAGGAAGGTCAAATAAAAGGTTATCATAAACCCCAACGAGTCGAGCTGTATTTTCTACACGCTCTAGGTAGCGCGCACTCCAATAAATTCTTTCAGCAACACGAGATAGCATAATTATTTATCCTCTGTATCGACAATCCAAGTATCTTTACTGCCACCACCTTGCGATGAGTTGACAACCAATGAGCCTTTTTTCATGGCGACGCGGGTTAAACCACCGGTTGTGACATATGTGTTTTTTCCTTGAAGAATAAAAGGGCGTAGGTCTAAATGTCTTGGCTCCATGGTGTTAGAGCTAATTAATGTTGGAGCTGTGGATAAACTTAGCGTAGGTTGGGCAATATAGTTGCGTGGATTTTCTTGAATTAACTCAGCAAAGGTTGCTTGCTCTTTTTTAGTCGAGTGAGGTCCAATGAGCATCCCATACCCGCCAGATTCATTGGCGGGCTTAATTACCAGTTCATCTAGGTGCTCTAAAACGTAAGCTCTTTGCTCTGGATCTTCACAGAGGAACGTTTCTACATTAGGCAATATTGGCTTCTCATTGAGGTAATACTCAATAATTTTAGGTACATAGGCATAAATGACTTTGTCATCGGCTACGCCCGCGCCGGGTGCATTAGCCAGTGCAACATTGCCCGCTTTCCAAGCCCTCATCATGCCGGGAACACCTAAAACTGATTCTTTATCAAATACTTCTGGGTCGATAAAAAGATCATCAATACGACGATAAATTACATCGACTCTTTCAGGGCCGGAGATGGTTTTCATATAAACACAATCATCATCGTCCACAAATAGATCGCTGCCTTCAACGAGCTCGACCCCCATCTTTTGTGCGAGAAAAGCATGTTCAAAGTAAGCAGAGTTAAAAATACCGGGTGTGAGGACAACAATTTCAGGTTCTTCTATCTCTCGAGGTGAGAGAGATAGCAGCATATCAAAGAGTTGTTCAGGGTAATCATCTAATGGCAGTATATTCTCTTTTTCAAACATCTCAGGCAAAATGCGCTTAGTGATTGCCCTGTTTTCAAGCATATATGAAACACCTGAAGGTACTCGGAGGTTATCTTCTAAAACATAAAATTGACCGTCAGCATCTCTGACTAGGTCGGTTCCACATATGTGCGCCCATACGCCATGTGCAGGGTTCACACCGACGCATTCAGGCCGAAAGTTTTTTGACTCTTTGATGATATGTTCAGGAATGATGCCATCTTTAATCACATTTTGATCGTGATAGAGATCATCAATAAACATATTAAGGGCTTTTAAACGCTGTTTTAAGCCATCTGCAGTTGTTTTCCATAAAGGGGCAGGAATGGTGCGAGGAATGATATCAAAAGGCCAAGCTCTATCTATATTTCCTTCTTCGGTATAAACGGTAAATGAAATCCCCATTTCTTGAATTGTCACATCAGCCATTTGGCGGCGTCTATCAAGATCTTTTTCGTCCATTTCGGAGATATGTTTCACTAATTTATCTGCGGAATCTCTAGCACGTCCTGTGGGGGTGATGAGTTCGTCATAATGCTGCTTAGATTGATAATTATCCCAAATCATACCTATACCCAGATTATTGATCTTAATATTGAGCGCTATCGAACGTTAAATACGCACTAATTTATACTGATCGCACCAATATGATGCTTAAACCGTTTGCATATCTTATGTAAGCGTTTAATTCGCCGTATATATAGGGATCAGCAAGTTTCAGGCCAGTATTGGTGTATGATCATATATGGGGCGTTTGGCAAAATGATGACATGATCGATAAGCCATTATGATTATAGGACATTCTCAACATTACGTTATGTTTACTCAACTATTTGTTGAGTAGGTAGATAATGATGCAGGTTAGTAGAGCGGTTATGGCTTGCCAAACGAGTACGGGATTACGCTCCATTAAGGGGGAGCGGCTTTTATTAAGGAATGTTTTGTTGGGGTGTCTAAGATCAAATATGAATTCTGATAACTCTTCATATCGTTTATAGGGGTTTGGGTGTACCGCTTTCTTAAGTGTTTCATCGATCCAAGCGGGTGTCTCTCTATCCTCGTCTAAGACCGAGTTGTAATTAAGCTTCTTTTGCGCAGCGGGAGTGCGGGATTTAGAAACTTGAGTGCCGTAAGGAAAACGATTAGATAGCATGTGATAGGTTAAGACGCCTAGTGAATAGAGATCTGAGCGGCTAGTACCTATGTCGCCCAAAAAGTACTCGGGGGCTGTATAAAGTGCTGTGCCTAGTATTTCGCACTGTTCTTGAATTGAGGAAGATTCTACAATACCGGCTATTCTAACTGAGCCAAAGTCAATGATTTTTACCGTGCCGGATGTATCGATCATAATGTTATCGGGCTTTATATCCTGATGAAGAATATCCATTCTATGCAGAGCCCGTAACCCTTTTGCAACTTGCTCTATAATGGCCCGGACAGCTTCAATACTTGGCTTAGGGTTATCAATCATCCACTGCTTTAATGTCTGGCCTTCTATATATTCAGTCGTGGTGTAGAGGAAGTTCCTTTTTCTTGTTTGCTTGCCTGCTTTTAGTACATGGGCGCTATTGATACGGCGAGCGATCCATTCTTCCATTAAAAAACGCTCAAGGTAATCAGGATCACCTCGTAGGTCTATCGATGGGATTTTCAGAATAACGTGTTCATTAGTTTCATCATCTACCGCAAGGTAAACATGACTGCGGCTGGTTGCGTGTATTTCGCGAATAATCTTATACCCATCAAACTGTTCGCGGGGCACGAGTATGGGGGGTAGGGGAAGGTCGTCAACTTGAAGTTGTATATCGTTTGCATCTTGTTGCGGTACAGAATCAATGCGGATAATTTGAATCGTTAAGTTGTCTTTACTACCGGATTCCAATGCATGTTCAACAATTTTTTTGGCTGCTTGATTTAGGTCGTTACTGTTTTCGTTTAATGCATTGTCTATGAAGATAGCGTCTACATACTCATAAACGCCATCGGTTGCTAATATGAAGATGTCGTTTGTTGCGATAGGTACGGATAAAAAATCAAGTTCTAGTTGTGGCTCAATACCGAGTGCGCGACTGAGGTAGCTTTTGTCTTGTGATATCCATAATCGATGGTCTTTAGTGAGCTGTTCTAAAGCATGCTCATGAAACTTATAGATTCTAGAATCGCCAATATGAAACAGATAAGCAGTTGTGCTTTTAATGATCATCGCGCTAAAGGTGCAAACATAACCTTTGTCTTTATCGTAGCGGAAATCGCTGTTTCTTGTTTGTGCGTAAAGCCAAGCGTTTGCTGCGGATAATACTCGCTTTCCTGATGTTTGTACGGACCAAGCATCGGATGTGCAATAGTAATCATCGAGAAAGCTTTTTATCGCTGTTTCGCTTGCTATATGACTGACTTGGCTGCTGCTGATGCCATCGGCAACGGCGCAAGCAATACCTTTAAGGTTCAACTGAGCGTTTGTCGGGATAACAAAACCGTGGAAATCTTGATTGCTCTCTTTACGGCCTTTGTCGGAATATTGCCCAATCGATACAGTAAGTTTGGCTGTCATTATTAGTACCAAAAAGCCCTTCACCTAGATGAGAGGGCTTTTGTTGTGTTATGCAGAAGTGTGCAAAACGGTCAGTCGTTTACACAGGGTGTTTAAGCGATAGCGCGTTTTTTACCTGTTCTGATATGTGTGGTGTAAAGGGTTAAACCTGTAAAGGCTAAACCACCGACTAAGTTACCAAGTGCTGTTGGGATCTCGTTCCAGATAAAGTAATCCATCACTGAGAAATCACCTCCCATAATAATACCCGATGGGAAAAGGAACATGTTGACGACGGAGTGTTCAAATCCCATGAAGAAGAACAGCATTATAGGCATCCACATTGCGAGTACTTTGCCACTTACGGAGGTTGAGATCATTGCACCTACAACACCCATCGATACCATCCAATTGCATAGCATGCCGCGAATAAAAATAGTAAACCAACCGGCTGCGCCATATTCGGCATAACCTAAAGTACGGGACTCACCTACGCTGGCAATTTTTGCACCTACTGCACCTGGGTCCGTATTAAAGCCATAGGTGAAAACGAAGGCCATCATTACCGCTACAGTTAATGCCCCTGCAAAGTTGCCAAGGAAAACTAATCCCCAGTTTCTTAAAACGCCCTGAACGGTTACACCGGGACGTTTATCGAGTAATGCTAGCGGGGTGAGGACGAAAACACCGGTAAGTAAGTCAAAACCCATAAGGTAAAGCATACAAAAGCCAACAGGGAAGAGTATTGCGCCGATTAAAAATACACCGGTTTTAACTGCAACAGTAATGGCAAATACAGCGGCTAGTGCCAATATAGCACCTGCCATATATGCGCGGATTAGAGTGTCACGTGTCGACATGTGAACTTTAGATTCACCTGCGTCCACCATCTTCGTCACAAATTCGGAGGGGAGTAAGTAAGCCATTTTTATTGCCTCATTCAATGTTTAGAATTTTTTAAAAATCGGTGGTTACAGTTCTTTAGGCGAAAAAAAAAGCGCACACTACCTTACTCTTTTAAAGAGTAGTTAGTGGACGCCATTGCCCTAGTTCACTGTAATGTTAGTTCGATAGAGAACTATCTGATTGAATTCAAAGCATAAGCTATGCCTATTTTTTTTATTATCTTTTAAAACAGTTGGTTAAGGTTGTTTTTGATTTGTTTTTATATGGATTTTAGACATGAATAAAATAATAGTTGCTAGCTAATTGTGCTTGTCTAATGATTGTGCTCTTTTATGGGGCGGTGATTAGGAGGGATATTGGGATTGATAGGTAGAGGTTGTAGCTTTATTAAGACTTGTAAGACGTAGTTTTCGTCTTACAAGTCGTTAGGAAATCTATTTTCAAGTATCCGATTAAAGCTTCACTTCATTGATTGAAGCGCAGCTATACGTTGATCTAAAGGTGGGTGACTTGCCATAAGTGCCATCAACCCGGATTTCATATGGCTGCTTATTCCGAATGCGGTGAGCTGTCCGGGCATCTGATCTGGCATATCATATTCAGCTTTTAGACGTTGCAAAGCACCGATCATGGCATGATTGCTTGATAGTCGAGCACCTGCTTCGTCAGCACGATATTCACGATATCTTGAGAACCAAGCGACAATAAATGAAGCTAAGACAGCGAAGATCATCTCAAAGATAAATACAGTTATGTAGTAACCAATACCTGTACCTGCTGGGCTGTTGTCATTACTGTTCTTTAAAAAGCTATCTACAGCGTAACCAGCAATACGGGCGAAGAACATAACAAAAGTATTAATAACCCCTTGCACTAAAGTCATGGTTACCATATCACCATTGGCAACATGGCCTATCTCATGGGCCATAACAGCCTTTACTTCTTCTCGCTGGAATTGCTGTAGTAATCCTAAGCTGACGGCAACTAAAGCATCGTTTTTATTCCAGCCGGTAGCAAATGCATTGGCTTGTTGGGCAGGGAATATGCCAACTTCAGGCATTTTAATGCCAGCTTTTTCTGAAAGTTCAGCTACTGTATCAAGTAACCATTGCTCATCAGCGTTACGGGCATGAGTTATGATCTCCGTACCCGTGGACATTTTTGCCATTTTTTTGGATAGGAAAAGGGAGATAAAAGAGCCAATAAAGCCAAATACAGCACAAAAAATGAGTAGGCTGGTTAGATTTAGGCCAGAACTTGATATGTAGTGCTCTACACCGAGTAAATTCAGTGTGATACTGGCTACAATTAATACGGCAATATTAGTGAGCAGAAAAAGGCCGATACGCATCATCTGTGTCTATGTTCCTATTATAAAAAGTTGTTACTTAGATTAGGGCGCAAGGGGAAAGTTTCAAGTGAATTAATCCTGTTTGTTTGTATAGTTTTTTCGATTGATTAGGCAAATAGAAGAACTTTCAACATAGCTGGTGTAGAGCGCAACACAGGCCTATAATGCGTGATTTTTTTGATCCTCATTATCTAGGAATCTTAATGCATACAATCTTGAGCGAAGTTAAAAAGCAGTTGTCTAATTCAGACAATGAAGCGCGTAGAATTTTTCACGGGCGTGGGCACTGCTTTGAAGGCTTTGAGCATTTGGTTATTGATTGGTTTCCTCCTTACGCGGTTGCTAGATTTTATCGTGATGTTGAGCCTGATTGGATTGAAACGTTAAGTGAGGCACTTAACGAGCTGCCGCAGATTAAGGGATTGGTGGTGCAGCAGCGCTCGCGTGGCAAAGGCGTAAACCAAGATGTGGCTTGGGGAGAGGTTCCAGAGCTAATGGAAACTCAGGAACTTGGATTGTCTTATTATGTTAAGCCGCAACGCAATCAAAACAGTGGTTTGTTTTTAGATATGCGTGAAGGCCGACGGTGGATTAAGGATAATGGGAATCAAAAACGTGTGCTGAACCTTTTTTCCTACACTTGTGCCTTTTCTGTTGCTGCCATTGCAGGCGGGGCAGATCATGTTGTTAATGTAGATATGTCTAAAGGGGCGATAAGTACAGGGCGTGATAACCACCGATTAAATGGTATTAAAGGTGATAGAGTCACGTTTCTGGCTTATGATCTATTTAGATCTTGGAAGCGAGTGCGTCAACTGGGGCCTTATGATGTGATTGTTATAGATCCACCTAGTTTTCAGCCTGGTAGTTTTGTGGCGGAAAAAGATTATCGTAAAGTGATTCGACGTTTGAGTGATCTCACAGAATCGGGAAGCCAAGTTTTGGCATGCCATAATGACCCTAAAAATGGCACTGAATTTTTAAAACAGCTGATGTTAGACGAATGCCCAGACTTTACGTTTGTTGAGCGTTTAAGTAACCCCGAAGATTTTCCAGAAGCAGAGTTAGAAAAAGGGTTAAAAGTGTTGTTGTATGCTAGGGAGAGATGAGTGGAATTAATTTGTATTGATCTAGAAGCAAGTGGATTGGGCGCGGAGTCTTATCCCATTGAGATTGCTTGGATTAATGATGAAACCGGTGAGCAGGATAGTTTTCTAATTAATCCTGAATCAGCAGCTGGCTGGCATTATTGGGATGAGCATGCGGAAGAGATGCATGGTATAGATCGTGATGATTTGGTCAGCAAAGGTTTAGATATAGTTAATGCCTGTAAGCGTATGAATAAAATGTTGACAGGAAAAACGTTGATTAGCGATGCTTTTGAATTTGATCTGTTTTGGCTAAGCCGTTTATTTGAGGCTACAGGTATTCAGCCGAGTTTTAGAATGGCGGGTTTAGATCGAATATTAAATAAAGAGCAACGTATTCAGTTCAGCTTTTTAGCAAAAGCACAATTTAGACGTCATCGTGCGTTGCAGGATGTTGAGGATATTATTAAATGTATTAAAGCGGTAACGCTGCAAGGGCCTGAAACAGCTTGATCGGTTCTGATTAGTCTAAAAAGCGACAAGAATAATCTGTTATCCGTCGCTTTATTTACTGCGATATAAATTAAGCTAGACTGTTTAAGCCTGAATCTAAAAGCAGTGCTTCTTCGAGCGCATCATAAGTATCAGATGAAATTCCAGCTAAAACGGCTATATCGTCGGGAAACTGTTCTTTTAGAACTTCGGTTGATTCACCTTTATGTGCGGCAGAATGTATTAATGTTGCTAAGTTTACAATAGCTGCAAGAGGTGAGGGGGTGTCAGCGCTGGCAGGATGTTTATATTGCAGTATTGCTTCGCCTAGTTCTTTAGGAAATTTCCACATATTAAGTAGTGCTTGCCCCGCTTCTTGCGAAGTAAAGCCAAAACACTCTTTCTCTGCCTCATCACGACTACAGTTCGATTCTTCAATTAAAGCTTGGATTGTTTGAGCTTGTATAGGGTCGGCTAAATGAAGTAAGAGTTGTCCGATGTTATGAATTAATCCTGCAGTAAAAGCCACGTCTGGGTTTATTTGAGAGCCTTGTTCGGCAAGCCATTTTGACAATGCAGCAACTTGAAATGCATCGCTCCAGAATTGCTTAAGATCGATGCCTTTAACTTCTTGAACCGAACCGGCAATGCCTGATGCAATGACGAGTGTTTTGAGGCGAACCATGCCTAACATTACAACAGCTTGCTCAATGGATGATACTTTGCGGCTTAAACCAAAGTGGGCAGAATTGACGAGCCGAAGAATTTTTAAAGAGAGGGTTTGGTCATTAGATACTTTTTTAGCAATTTCACCGTAATCAGCTGCTGGGTTGTTTAATTGCTGTATTAGTTGCCTAACGACGTCAGGAACGTTGGGCAATCTATCCGTTTGTTTGAGTAGTTCACGAATCTCCATAATATCCCTTATAGCTCAGATTTTTATTAGGTACTTCAAAACGGAGGCTAAATATATTTTGATGTACGCTATTTTTATTAGACGGGGAGGGTTTATAAGAGAGGTTCTGAGAAAAAGCGGCTAAGTTAGCCGCCTTTTGATTTCTCATTGCTGATTGAGAACTAAGCCTTCAATCTGCTCACGAATCTCTTCGTATTGCCCCATCTCTTCAGGCATGAAGTACAGCTTGTAAAAGCAACGGTCAATTAGGCGCGCTTTTTTATCATTCACTGTTTCTTTGTATGAACCGTACAGGTAATTCATCTGAAGGTGAATTACACGAGTATGAGGTGGTACAGTCACTTCATGATGTTCAAGATCAAAGCGAACCTTACTTTCTTTTATCGTGTAAAACGATATTTCTGCTACATGCGTAAGGTTAATAAGAAAGTTCGATGTAACAGGCACTAAGTGTCGCTGCTCCAAACCATTATGTTCCATGTAGATGCCGCAGTTTTTTCTTACCTTAATAAACATGTTTAGTTCCACTAATTCAAAAGGCTATTTATATTACGATTTTAGTATAAGACGGTTTGGTGACAATGTCTTTACAAAATAGGCCACTCAATGAGTGGCCTAGTTGATTATTGCTTATAGGTTTTCAGAAAAACTCCAATACGTTCAATGGCATCTTCAAGCACATCTTCTCTAGGTAAAAAAACTAACCTAAAGTGTTGAGTGTCTGGAACATTAAATCCGCTACCTTGAACAATTAATACTTTTTGTTGAAGGAGAAGATCCAGTGCCATTTTTTCGTCATTCTTAATCGGGTGTACTTCTGGATCCAGTTTAGGGAATAGGTAGAGAGCCCCTTCGGGTTTTTCACAGCTGACCCCAGGAATGTCGTTAAGCATCTCCCAAGCTAAGTTGCGCTGCTCATATAAACGACCACCGGGAGTGATTAATTCATTAATGCTCTGGTATCCACCTAAGGCTGTTTGGATTGCATGCTGCGTAGGCACGTTTGAGCATAAGCGCATGCTGGATAGCATATCTAAACCATCAATGTAGTCTCGTGCATGATACTTAGGCCCGCTGACAATCATCCAGCCAGAGCGAAAACCTGCGGCGCGGTATGATTTTGATAAACCATTAAAAGAGATAAACAGAACGTCTTCCGCCAGTGAAGCGAGCGAAGTGTGTTCCACCTCATCATAAAGGATCTTGTCGTATATCTCGTCAGCAAAAACAATAAGGTTATGTTCGCGAGCGAGATCAACGATCTGCTCAAGCACTGCTTTGGGATAGACCGCACCAGTAGGGTTGTTTGGGTTGATAACCACTATACCTTTGGTGCGCTCAGTTATCTTGTTGCGGATATCTTCGATGTCCGGCGCCCAGCCTTTTTCCTCATCACAGTGATAGTGCACTGGGGTACCGCTACTTAAACTAACTGCGGCGGTCCATAGCGGGTAATCGGGTGCAGGGATTAGCATCTCATCTGAATCGTTAAGCAGGCCTTGCATGGCCATGACGATCAGTTCTGATACACCATTGCCTATATAAATGTCTTCGATGCCTACATTACGGATTCCGTTTTTCTGACACTCTTGCATCACCGCTTTACGGGCGGAAAACAAACCTTTTGAATCGATATAGCCTTGGGAGGCGGGTAGGTTGTAAATTACATCCTGTACGATCTCTTCTGGCGCATCAAATCCCCATGGGGCTGGGTTGCCAATGTTTAATTTAAGAATTCGTTGGCCTTCCTCTTCAAGGCGTTTTGCTTCTTGAAGAACAGGTCCGCGAATGTCATAGCAAACATTGATTAGCTTGTTTGATTTACGGATTACTGGCATTTTTATGTCCTGCGGAACATCAGCTGGAATCTATAGAGCTGTATGTTGTCCTATTACAATGTGGCTAAATCGGTATGATTAGCCTCTAAAAAAAGAGAATAATCATACGCCTTTTATTTCGCGAAACCTATAGATACAGGGCTCTGTAGCATTATTAGTTGTAGATTATTTAAGGTTCTGGAGAAGTTATGAGTGATAAAAAAGAAAAAATAAGTCGGACAGATGATGAATGGCGCGAAGTTTTATCGCCAGCTGAGTTTAATGTGTGCCGTGAAAAAGGAACAGAACGGCCATTTACCGGTGAATATTATAATACCCACCAGCAGGGCACTTATTTATGTAAATGTTGCGGTGAGACTTTATTTAGCTCGGAGCATAAATACGATTCAGGCTGTGGATGGCCTAGTTTTTTCCAGCCTAATATGAAAAGTGTTGTAGCAGAACATCATGATGCTTCTCATGGCATGGTGCGAACAGAGGTTACTTGTGCGAGGTGTGATGCCCATTTAGGACATGTTTTTACTGATGGACCGCAGCCAACAGGGCTTCGTTATTGCATTAACTCAGCCTCATTGGATTTTGATGAGGAGTCTGTTTAAAGTCATGAAGAGTTTTCAATGGATTTATGAGCATGCAAAGCAGCATAAGCTGGAGGATGATATAGAGTTTTTGCTCCCTCAGCCTTTAGAAACAGAAGAGCTTGCTTTGATAGCAGATGATCGCTTGTTGAGTGTTATGTCACGAAGGGTGTTTCGCGCTGGATTGAAACACGCTTTAGTTGACAGTAAATGGCCTGAATTCGAGAAAGCTTTCTTTGGCTTTGATCCTGAAAAGATTAGTTTGATGAGTGATGAGCAGCTCGAAAAACTGATGCAGAATGATAAGATTATTAGGCATTGGGGTAAGATTAAAGCGACTCGCAATAATGCGTTAATGGTCCATGAGCTAGCTCTAAATAAAGGTAGCTTTGCACGATTTTTAGCTGATTGGCCCACTTCAGATATTGTTGGTTTGTGGGCTTACCTTAAAAAGCATGGTCAGCAGCTTGGTGGTAATTCGGGTGCTTATTTTTTAAGAATGGTAGGGAAGGATTCTTTTATTCTAACCGATGATGTGGTCGCAGCATTGAAAGCTCAAGGGGTTATCGATAAAAAGCCGACGGCCAAACGTGATCTGCAAAAAGTGCAGGATTGTTTTAATCTTTGGCAAGTAGAATCGGGGCGGCCTTTAAGTCAAATTAGCCGTTTATTATCATTTACTGTTGGTTGGTAGTTGTTGCGTTTTAGTAGGGATATCAGAGACTTTACCCTCCCCTGAGATCCCTAGTTTTAGGTTTAGTTGAATTGAATAAAGTCTAGTAGTTGTTTGTCATTCACGACTAGATTCATATTTTCAGTCACTAGCTCATTAATTATTTTAATATTTTCTTGCTCTGATGGAGTGCCAACAAATGTGTGCTGCTTCTCATTTGTATAGCTGCCTGTGTAGCGTTTACTACCTTTTGTTAGGTCTACATTAATTTTCATATCTAAATTAACGGTTTGTTTGAGTCCATGTTTTTCTACTTGGTAATTTAGATTGATAAGATTCACTTTCATTGTATATTCGCCTTTAAAGAAGCGGCGAATCCCCATATCCTCTAACGCGTGTTCGGTGGAGTGTTTTAGTAGGGCTACACTGTCTTTTAGAATGATTTCAGGGGCTGGTGTTTCGTCTGTTGCTCGGTAACCTATGACTTTGTTTGTTCTTAGATCTTGGGCTTGGACATCTATAAGTATCTCTTTATCCAGCTTTCGCGAGACCTGTAGTTCTGGGTGGATATCTATTACTTGTGAATTTAACGATGCGCAGCCCGTAGATAGCATTAGCAATGCTGCAGGAAAAATCATTTTTAAAGAATAGGTCGATAGCATTGAATTACTCCATATCCGTTATAGGGCGTGGGCTCAAACCGTTAATGAAAGCGGCTAAAGTATTTTCTAGTTTCCGTATCGGTGGTTTGCCTGGTTTCTCTAGCCATACTTCACCACTATAATTGTCGACGCTGATAAAGTAATCATTATCAGGTTCTGGGCATGCAATAAAAAAGGTCAGTGGCCGTTTTTGCTGACGTTTAGATAGTGCATGACCTATTAAGTTGCCTCGTAGCCGTTCTAAATCTTCTTCATTCCAAGGTTGCAGTAAGCATAAATCGCCATCCGCTGATTTTGCAGGGATAGGGTCAGACCAGTAGCGACTGTAGTACTCAATAATATCTTGATGTACTTCTTCTTCAAGGGCCGCGCTTAAACGAGTAAACATATCATTGGCTTTTAGTTGGCGTGTAGGACGCCAATCTGCTAAAGAGCCGTCACTCGTTTTATTTAAATAGCAAAGGGATGGCCAGTCCTCATCAAATCTTATTTTGGGGGGGGTGGGCTGTATGGCTATCAGTTTGTTAATAAATTGATCCATTGCATAACTAACAGAGCTTTCTGACATACGATACCTTAGCTGTTATTCGAACGTTATTAATGTGATATTGAGCGGATTAGATTAAACGCCATTTTAACGTATTTGGTTTACAAATACTGGTATATGAGAGGGTAAACAGAATGAATGTATTGGTTTATTAGTTAGAGGTTAGGTCGTGGTTGATAGCTTGGTTTACTATTTACGGGAACATAATGATTTCATTACAGTTTCTATTTAACTTACTGATTTTGTACAAAGAATAAGCAGTAATGATCTTTTTCTTTTTTTTTATTTGAAACGTTTGACATGCACATTAAAACCCGTAAAATTCGCACTCCGTTTGAGGCGCTAAGTTGATGTCTTTAGCGGGTTGGCGATCGTCACTTAAGTTGGAGGTCGCGGGTTCGAGTCCCGTAATTACGTGGAGTGGTAGTTCACTTCGTTGGGATAGCGGTCTGTCACTGATAGTGGAGATCGAGGTCGCGGGTTCGAGTCCCGTATTATGTGGAGTGGTAGTTCACTTCGTTGGGATGGCGGTCTGTCACTGATAGTGGAGATCGAGGTCGCGGGTTCGAGTCCCGTATACGTGGAGTGGTAGTTCAGTTGGTTAGAATACCTGCCTGTCACGCAGGGGGTCGCGGGTTCGAGTCCCGTCCATTCCGCCAATCTTTCTTTTCGAAATGCTGAGAAGATCGTATAAAAGCTAATCTGCTTAGTGGGCGTGTAGCTCAGTTGGGAGAGCGTCGCCCTTACAAGGCGAATGTCGGGAGTTCGAGCCTCTCCACGCCCACCACTAAGCACTCGATAATGCTTTGGCGTTATAGAGAGCGGGTTTAGTCCCGTATTATGTGGAGTGGTAGTTCACTTCTTTGGGATAGCGGTCTGTCACTCAAGGTGGAGATCGAGGTCGCGGGTTCGAGTCCCGTATTATGTGGAGTGGTAGTTCAGTTGGTTAGAATACCTGCCTGTCACGCAGGGGGTCGCGGGTTCGAGTCCCGTCCATTCCGCCACTATTTTGAAATAGTCACATTTTAATTGTGTTTGTTTCAATTCTTTCTTTTCGAAATGCTGAGAAGATCGTATACAAGCTAATCTGCTTAGTGGGCGTGTAGCTCAGTTGGGAGAGCGTCGCCCTTACAAGGCGAATGTCGGGAGTTCGAGCCTCTCCACGCCCACCACTAAGCACTCGATAATGCTTTGGCGTTATAGAGAGCGGGTTTAGTCCCGTATTATGTGGAGTGGTAGTTCACTTCTTTGGGATAGCGGTCTGTCACTCAAGGTGGAGATCGAGGTCGCGGGTTCGAGTCCCGTATTATGTGGAGTGGTAGTTCACTTCGTTGGGATAGCGGTCTGTCACTGATAGTGGAGATCGAGGTCGCGGGTTCGAGTCCCGTATTATGTGGAGTGGTAGTTCACTTCGTTGGGATAGCGGTCTGTCACTGATAGTGGAGATCGAGGTCGCGGGTTCGAGTCCCGTATTATGTGGAGTGGTAGTTCAGTTGGTTAGAATACCTGCCTGTCACGCAGGGGGTCGCGGGTTCGAGTCCCGTCCATTCCGCCACTATGTTGAAATAGTCACATTTTAATTGTGTTTGTTTCAATTCTTTCTTTTCGAAATGCTGAGAAGATCGTATAAAAGCTAATCTGCTTAGTGGGCGTGTAGCTCAGTTGGGAGAGCGTCGCCCTTACAAGGCGAATGTCGGGAGTTCGAGCCTCTCCACGCCCACCACTAAGCACTCGATAATGCTTTGGCGTTATAGAGAGCGGGTTTAGTCCCGTATTATGTGGAGTGGTAGTTCACTTCTTTGGGATAGCGGTCTGTCACTCAAGGTGGAGATCGAGGTCGCGGGTTCGAGTCCCGTAATTACGTGGAGTGGTAGTTCACTTCTTTGGGATAGCGGTCTGTCACTCAAGGTGGAGATCGAGGTCGCGGGTTCGAGTCCCGTAATTACGTGGAGTGGTAGTTCACTTCGTTGGGATAGCGGTCTGTCACTCAAGGTGGAGATCGAGGTCGCGGGTTCGAGTCCCGTATTATGTGGAGTGGTAGTTCAGTTGGTTAGAATACCTGCCTGTCACGCAGGGGGTCGCGGGTTCGAGTCCCGTCCATTCCGCCACTATGTTGAAATAGTCACATTTTAATTGTGTTTGTTTCAATTCTTTCTTTTCGAAATGCTGAGAAGATCGTATAAAAGCTAATCTGCTTAGTGGGCGTGTAGCTCAGTTGGGAGAGCGTCGCCCTTACAAGGCGAATGTCGGGAGTTCGAGCCTCTCCACGCCCACCACTAAGCACTCGATAATGCTTTGGCGTTATAGAGAGCGGGTTTAGTCCCGTATTATGTGGAGTGGTAGTTCACTTCTTTGGGATAGCGGTCTGTCACTCAAGGTGGAGATCGAGGTCGCGGGTTCGAGTCCCGTAATTACGTGGAGTGGTAGTTCACTTCGTTGGGATAGCGGTCTGTCACTCAAGGTGGAGATCGAGGTCGCGGGTTCGAGTCCCGTATTATGTGGAGTGGTAGTTCACTTCGTTGGGATAGCGGTCTGTCACTCAAGGTGGAGATCGAGGTCGCGGGTTCGAGTCCCGTATTATGTGGAGTGGTAGTTCACTTCGTTGGGATAGCGGTCTGTCACTCAAGGTGGAGATCGAGGTCGCGGGTTCGAGTCCCGTAATTACGTGGAGTGGTAGTTCAGTTGGTTAGAATACCTGCCTGTCACGCAGGGGGTCGCGGGTTCGAGTCCCGTCCATTCCGCCACTATTTTGAAATAGTCACATTTTAATTGTGTTTGTTTCAATTCTTTCTTTTCGAAATGCTGAGAAGATCGTATACAAGCTAATCTACTTAGTGGGCGTGTAGCTCAGTTGGGAGAGCGTCGCCCTTACAAGGCGAATGTCGGGAGTTCGAGCCTCTCCACGCCCACCACTTCTTTTATTGTATATATTCATCCTATGTTTTTGTATTTTAAGAACAAAACATGTATATTCTTTATTTTTAGATTAAATTTTGATCAGTTTTTTTCTTTTTTATAGATTAAGCTTTTTATGGTTATTTTTTCTACGTTATAAAAATAAAAGACAAGGATGGTAGTTGGTGAGAAGTGTTGATGGAGCGCTAATAGTATCTTTATGCCCTGACCCTATTATTGGCGTAGATGGTTCTGGGGTGGTTCGGATTTTTAATCCGGCTGCCGAGGCGTTTTTGGGGTATCGCGCTCAGGACGTCGTGGGTTCTTTGAGTATTTCTAAAATCTACCCTAGCTTAGATGATGCTCGGAAGATAAAGAAACTTATATACTCTGACTCTTATGGTGCGCCGGGGTCCATTGAGGGTTTTGAGGCTACCCTGATTTGTAGTGATGGGCGTATTGTGCCAATCCGCTTGTCTGCTGTTGTAGTTGATGAAATTGAAGGAAGTAGTATTGGCTTTTTCCATGATTTAACTGAACGGCATGATTTTGAGCGACAGCTGCAAATTCTTTCGGTTACTGATGAGCTTACAGGTTTATTTAACCAGCGACATTTTTATAGTGTTATGGCTAAAGAGCTGGACCGTGCTAAACGCTATCAGCGCCCTCTGAGTATTATTTGTTTTGATTTAGATGACTTTAAAGGGATTAATGATTCGTTAGGGCATTTGGAGGGTGATCGAGTCCTTCGGACTATAGGTGAGCTCACAAAAGAAACGCTAAGGCAAAATGATATACCTGTTCGCTATGGTGGGGATGAGTTTATGGTGCTTTTGCCTGAAACAGGGATTCATGATGCAGCCCAAACAGCAGAAAGGATTCGAACGATCTTTAATGCTAAATGCCTATATAGTATAGAAAAAGGGGCTTGTGTTAATGCTAAAGTGTCTATGAGTCTTGGTGTGACAGAAACAAATGGGACTGAAAAGCCTGATCAGGTTGTGCAGCGTGCTGATTTGGCTATGTATGAGGCTAAAAGCTCTGGTGGAAACCGAACGGTTTTGATTAAGCAGAACGTTGGGGATCTGGTTCAGGCTGAGCAGGTATAAAGGCGGGTCTCTATCTCAGGTGATGTTATTGCTCTTCTGCATCATCTGAGTAATCCTCATCATCACATTCATCGATGTTTTGATAAAGTAGTTCTTCTGTATAGTCTTCCATTGTTTTCTCCTCTTTTTTAGTTACTTTACGATTTTTTTATGTCTAATTGATGACAAAAGTACTTCAGTTTTATGACTTTGCGTGGTTGTTGTCCTATGTTTGATCAACTCAATGAATTACCTGTTGTTTCATTAAATATGAAGCAAGCTGAGATGCGCGATGTAGGTGTTCATCTATTAAGGTTGGATCAGATAAACCAGCGAGTAAGTGGGAATAAATGGTTTAAGCTGAAATATAACCTTGAGAAAGCTAAAGTTCAGGGGGGCAAAGCCGTACTGAGTTTTGGTGGTGCATATTCAAATCATATTCATGCCTTGGCTTGGGCGGGTCAAGTGTTAGGGATAAAAACCATTGGTATTATTCGAGGAGAGTCGGATTATGCAAGTAATCCTACTTTAACTGATGCTGCGCGTTGGGGAATGGAGCTCCATTTTGTGACACGTGCTGAGTACAAACAACGAAAAGACGCGGATTTTTTACAAGGGTTAAGAGATAGATTTGGTGATCCCTTTATTGTGCCTGAAGGGGGAAGTAATGCTTTAGCAGTCAAAGGGACGGCAGAGATTGTTAATCAATCCCTAATCCAGAAATATGGCATAGATAATATCGTACTTGCATGTGGGACGGGAGGTACCTTAGCGGGCGTCGCCGCATCCCAGCCTAGTGTTAATATAGTCGGTATACCGGTATTGAAAGGTGCTAAATTTTTAAAAGATGATATTTCAATGCTTTTAGAATCAGCCGGTTATTCAGATGTTAATAATTGGGTTTTAGATTACAACGGCCATTTTGGCGGTTATGCTAAAACATCTCCTGAGCTTCTAGCTTTTATTTCTATGATGGATGATGATTATGATCTCCCCTTAGACCAGATTTACACCGGTAAAATGATGCTGCGATTGATAGAGTTAATTGAAGAGGGTTTTTTTACTGAAGGGAGCCAGATTTTAGCATTGCATACAGGGGGACTTCAGGGGTTAAGATCACTTTAATGTTGTAGGGATGCATAGGCTTTATTATAAAAGCGTATTGAAAAAATCAAGAAAAATGAGTTAGATGAAAATATCTATATTTTGGATGTAACCAGCTGATCCGGAGCAAAAATGGATTACTTTCGTAATATCGGCCTTATTGGTCGTTTAGGTAGCAAATCTGTGATTGATACCTTGAAACATATGATCCGTTTTTTAGGGGATCGTGGTCTTAATTGCATATTAGATGAAAAAATTGCTGAAGTGATGCCAGGGCATGGGCAGCAAACCAGTACTCCTAAAATGATGGGAGAGATTTGTGATTTAGTGATTGTCGTTGGCGGTGATGGAAGTTTGCTGGGAGCCGCACGTTCCTTAGCTCAGTACCATGTTCCAGTTTTAGGTGTAAACCGAGGGAATTTGGGTTTTCTTACTGATATAGCTCCTCATGAGATTGAAGAAAAGGTTGCTGAGGTTTTAGAAGGTAAATATACCGTAGATAGCCGCTTTCTACTTGATGTGATTGTAAAAAGAGATGGCGTGCCTATTGGTGAAGCAACTGCATTAAATGACTGTGTGTTACATCCGGGTAAAGCCGCAAGAATGATTGAGTTTGAACTCTATATTGAAGGTCAATTTGTATATACACAAAAATCGGATGGCTTGATAATTTCTACACCTACAGGGTCAACTGCGTATTCTTTGTCTGGTGGTGGACCCATTATGCATCCTAAGCTTGATGCGCTGGTCCTTGTGCCTATGTTTCCTCATACTTTATCTAGTCG
Organism: Neptuniibacter marinus; assembly: GCF_965223595.1. Lineage (NCBI taxonomy): Bacteria > Pseudomonadati > Pseudomonadota > Gammaproteobacteria > Oceanospirillales > Oceanospirillaceae > Neptuniibacter > Neptuniibacter marinus. The sequence goes on from NZ_OZ245004.1 coordinate 1,709,236, forward strand.
ACCTATTGTGGTTAATGGTAATAGTGAGCTAAAGCTGGTTATTAGCCCAAATAATAGTGCTTACCCGACTGTGTCTTGTGATGGTCAAAAAGATATTAGTTGTGCGCCTGGCGATACAGTTACAGTGCATAAAAAACCACATAAGTTGAAGTTACTTCATCCTCTTAACTATGACTTTTATAGTACCTGCCGAGAGAAACTTGGTTGGGGTACTAAGCTCGGAGATTAAAGTGACGAGCGAAGTAAAAGGGTATGATCTCATTGGTGATGTGCATGGCTGCTTTTTAAGTTTAGAGCTGCTGCTGAGTAAGCTCGGCTATTCGAAACGTAATGGTGTTTATTCTAATCCTGGGCGCCAAGTTATTTTTTTAGGCGATATTCTTGATCGTGGGCCCCATATTAGGGAATCACTGCACTTAGTTTATGACATGGTTAAAGCGGGTCATGCTCATATAGTTATGGGTAACCATGAATTTAATTACCTAAGTTATGTCACTCGAGGGCGGGAAGGAAGTGGTTTAAGTTATCTACGTGAACATAATCCTCGTCATCACCGCATTGTTGCTGAAACCTTAGAGCAGTTAGCAAACTATCCCGATGAAGAAGAGATGTTTCTACAGTGGATTAGAGAGATGCCGGTCTACTTAGAGTTTGATCGTTTTCGGGTAGTCCATGCGTGCTGGCATCAGAAGCTTATCGACCGTTTTGAAGCTGAATATCCTAATCATGTCATCGATGATCGCTTTCTTCACCGCTCTTCCAAGCGCGGTACTTTTGAATGGGCGTTAATGGATAGGCTTTTGCGGGGAACTCATTTGCGTCTACCTAATGGTGAGGCGATGGTGAGTAAGGATGGTTTTGAACGCCGATTTTTCAGGACCAAATTTTGGACAGAGGAGCCAGAGCTTTATGGTGATGTTGTTTTTCAACCTGATCCGTTGCCTGAGCATATAGCCAGAATGCCCCTGACAGAGCAAGATTATAATGACCTGTTGTACTATGGCCCTGAAGAGAAGATGCTTTTTATTGGTCATTATTGGCGAGAAGGGACTCCCGCACCCATAACATCAAATATCGCTTGTCTAGATTACAGTGCGGTTAAATATGGGAAATTAGTTGCTTACCGTTTAGATAATGAAAAGGTTATTCAGCCCGATAAGTTTATTTTTGTTGATGTCAGAAAAGAGATTGCGGATGAGCCTAATTTCTAATGATTAAAGTATTTACTGTTCCTCTCAATGAAGACCTGACCGAATTCACTCAGTTCCTTTGGCAGTATGAGGTTCCCCATCGGGTTCTTGAGAAAGGTGATTTTCAAGAGTTCTGGGTTGAGCCAAATGTTAACCCTGAAGATATCTTGGCCCTTTATGAGATGTGGAAAAACGGGGGGGGGCTTTCTCAAATGGAGTTTAGGGCTCAACCAACTCCTGTGTTTGAGCACTCGGTGGCTGTACAGCCTAATTTTTTTGTTTTAGCGCAACGGGCTTGGCTTTCAACCTCATTAATTGTGATCAGTATTGTCCTTAGCTTTTTAATTGGTTTTGGGGAAAATTTTGATCTATTAAGATATTTCACTATCACCGAGTTGTTACAAAAGAGTGATGGAATTTATACCAGTGGTCTTATGGGCACTGTTGAGTCAATGGAGTATTGGCGCTTTATTACACCGATTTTTCTGCATTTTAGTGCAGCTCATATCGTCTTCAATGTTCTTTGGATCTGGATTGCAGGCACGCGAATTGAATCTGCACAAGGTCGTTTATCTTTAGTAATGCTTGTGCTTATTTCAGGTGTTACATCTAACTTGGCTCAATATTGGGTCAGTGGCCCGATGTTTGGCGGCCTGTCTGGTGTTGTTTTCGCCTTTCTTGGTTATTGCTGGCTGTGGGATAGGTTATATTCTCCCAAGCTTCGTTTGCCCCCAGCTTTGATGGGATTTATGGTTTTTTGGTTAGCTTTAGGCTACAGCGGTATTCTGAGTAGCGTTGGTTTTGGTTCTATAGCAAATACAGCTCATCTTGCCGGCCTTGTTACAGGCTTAATTTTTGTGCCTCTTGGTAAACGATTGGCGAAAGCCTGAGGAAAGATAGATGGATGCAACTATGTTATCGCTGGATCTTAAGCAGCGTTATGAGCAGCAGGCTGAAAAGGTTGGCACTCTTGTTCCAAATTTAACCGGAGAGTATGTACAAACACCGTTTGGCCAAGTTTGGGTGACGAAGGCGGGAGTTAATGACGCACCGCCTTTATTGTTGCTTCATGGCTTGCATACGAGCGCACCTTTTTGTATCTAGTTTTTTGCTAAGCTGGCTGAAAAATATCATGTTATTTGTCCTGATATTCCTGGCCAGGCTGGTAAAACGCCGGGTATGGCTCCGGTTTCAAGTAATCAGGCTTACGCTATTTGGTTTGAAGGCTTACTTGATAGTTTAAATATAGAGAGCTGTCCTGCGGTTGGATTATCCTTCGGTGGTGCTGTTTTACTTGATCTTGCCACTCGATCACCCAATAGAATAACGATGGCTTCGCTGGTTGTCCCTGCCGGTTTTTTCCGTCCTATTTGGCGCCCACTAAAAAAACTATTTATGCCGTTTTTGAGTTTTAAATTGAATACGGACCAACTACATTTTGATCAGTTGATGAAACCTTTAATGGGTGATAATTGGCCAGAGCTGGAGTCATATTACTTTGCCGTTTTTCAGGCGGGTATCCCCATGACACTCTTGCCACCGGGACCGTTTGAAAAACAAGATTTACAAGCATTTCAGGCACCGGTACAGCTTATTGTTGCTACTGATGATCTCTACTTTGCGCCGAGTAAAGTAGAAAAATGTGCTCGCACTGTTGTACCTAATCTATCTCAAGTTATTGAGATTGAAGATCTACATATGCCGAGTATTAAGAATAGGGAGAGAATTCAAGATCAAGTACTTGAGTTCATGCTGAAAGAAAGCAGGGTGTGATAAACTTTCCCGCTTTCTGATAAACGAGGTTAGTCCTCGTTTTATGTTATCTATGGATGAATTTATGAATTATGAAGAGCTGATTCAGGCGATGACTCCTGATATGCACCAGTCATTAAAACGTGCAGTAGAATTAGGTAAGTGGCCTGATGGACGTAAATTGACCGCCGAGCAACGAGATATTTGTATGCGCGCAGTGATCGCTTATGATTATGAAAATAAGCCAGTCGATGAGCGAGTCGGATTTATTGATCGCACGAAAAAGGATGGTTCTCAGCATGGGAAAGATCCCTTGCAGCCGGACACTATCAAAATCCTTATAGATGATAAAAACTGATGCAGGAAATTGCGTGCGGCGCATTGCAGAAAATGCGTACAGAACTTTCTGACAAGGTTAGTTACTTTTTGCCTGTAGGTGAGCAAGAAGTTGCGATGAACGAACTTATAGGAAAGCCTATACGTCTTCATTACCAAGGTGCTATCAATTGCACTCATTGTGGGCGGAAAACGAATAAGAGCTTTAGCCAGGGTTATTGTTATCCCTGTTTTAAAAGCTTGCCTCAATGTGATCAATGTATTGTTAAACCGGAACTGTGTCATTTTCATGAAGGCAGCTGCCGTGACGAGAGTTGGGGCGAGCAGTTTTGTTTCCAAGATCACTATGTTTATCTGGCTAACTCCTCGGGCGTTAAAGTAGGGATAACCCGTGGCACACAGATTCCTACACGTTGGATGGATCAAGGGGCGGTGCAGGCTTTACCTATTTTCAAAGTCGCTACTCGCCTTCAGTCTGGTAAGGTCGAACGATTATTAGGTGAGCATGTTGCAGATAAAACTAATTGGCGCAAAATGTTGAAAAACGAAGTAGAAAGCTTAGATTTAACAGAAACAAGAGATCTGTTATTTGAAAAGTGCCAAGCGGGTTTGATCGCATTAGAAAATGAATTTGGTTTACAAGCAATACAGCGATTGCCTGAGGCTGAACAGATAGAGATTAATTATCCTGTTTTGAACTATCCGCAAAAGGTTACATCGTTTAATTTTGATAAAACGCCTGAAGTTAGCGGAGTGCTACAAGGGATCAAAGGCCAGTATCTGATTTTAGATACCGGTGTTATTAATATGCGTAAATTTACTGCTTATCAGGTAATGATATCTGCCTGATAACTAAGGTGTTGGAATGTCACAGGAACCTAAAGCGATCTATTTAAAGGACTATAAAGTCCCTGCTTATCTTTTCGAATCCACTGATCTGCGTTTTGAGCTATTTGAAGATGAAGCCTTAGTTCATGCCGTGTTAACTATTAGTAGAAACCCGGCCTGTACCGAGAGTGCTCCCGCTCTAGAGCTTTATGGCCATGAAACAGTGGAGTTAGTGAGCTTATCTATTGATGACGATCTGCTCAGTGATAAGGATTACGTTCGTGAGGGCGAAATGCTTAAGATAGCATCTGTTCCCGATCGCTTCTGTTTAAAGTCGACGACACGTATACACCCTGAATTAAATACCGCATTAGAGGGGTTATATAAGTCTGGTGGTATGTTCTGTACCCAATGTGAGGCGGAAGGCTTTCGCCGAATAACCTTCTTTCCGGATCGTCCCGATGTGATGTCTGTTTTTAGAACGACAGTTGAGGCTGATAAAGCACTCTATCCAGAACTTCTTTCCAATGGTAACCCTGTAGCGCAAGGGTTAGCAGAGAATAATCGTCACTGGGTGACATGGGAAGATCCGTTCCCTAAACCGGCTTACCTTTTTGCTTTAGTTGCAGGGGATCTGCAGCATATTGAGGATTGCTTTACGACTATGTCTGGTCGTGAAGTGAAGCTGCGAATCTTTGCTGAAGAGAAGGACCTAGATAAACTCGACTATGCCATGCTTTCGCTAAAAAATGCGATGAAATGGGATGAAGAGGTTTACGGCCGTGAATATGATCTTGATATCTATATGATTGTTGCGGTCGATTTCTTCAATATGGGCGCAATGGAGAACAAAGGCCTCAACATTTTCAATACCTCATGTGTGTTGGCTAATGCGGCCACCACTACAGACGGTGGTTTTCAGCGTGTCGAAGCGGTGGTTGCCCATGAATACTTCCATAACTGGTCGGGTAACCGTGTTACTTGTCGTGATTGGTTTCAGCTTAGTTTAAAAGAGGGTTTCACTGTATTTCGCGATGCAGAGTTTTCTGCGGATATGAACTCGCGTACCGTTAAACGTGTTGAAGATGTCAGTCTGCTCAGAACTGCTCAGTTTGCTGAAGATGCGGGCCCTATGGCTCACCCCATTCGACCAGAATCTTTTATTGAGATATCTAACTTCTATACCCTAACTATTTATGAAAAAGGGGCTGAAGTGGTGCGAATGGTGCGTACATTATTAGGTGAAGCTCTTTTCCGAAAAGGGTCTGATCTCTATTTTGAACGCCATGATGGGCAAGCGGTTACCACTGAAGACTTTATTCAAGCTATGGAAGATGCGTCAGGAAAAGATCTCTCCCAGTTTAGAGCTTGGTATCATCAAGCGGGTACGCCAGAGCTGCATATTACTGATGAGTATAATTCTGCGACAGGAGAGTATGTACTGAATGTTAAACAGAGCTGCCCACCAAGCCCCGGTCAAGAGAAGAAATCAGCTTTCCATATTCCACTGGCAATGGGGTTATTAGATGAAAGTGGTCAAGGGATTGAGTTACCTAATGGTGAGATGACGCAAATTCTTAATGTAACTGAGTTTGAGCAGTCATTTACCTTTGGTGGTCTAGCCGCTAAACCTGTTCCTTCTCTCTTACGTGGGTTCTCGGCACCAGTGAAGCTCTTCTATCCATATCAGCGTGATGAGCTAATGTTTTTAATGGCTCATGACACTGATGGTTTCTGCCGTTGGGATGCGGCGCAAAAGCTTGCTGTTGATATTATGCAGGCGCTTATCGCCGACTATCATCCAGATAAAACTATGCAGCTGGATGATCGTTTAGTCTCCGCATTCCGCAGTGTTCTCGATGCTGAAGGGTTAGATAAAGCGATGGTTAGTAAAGTGTTGACCTTACCATCGGAAGCTTACCTTTCTGAGCTGGCTGACAGTGTTGATGTGGATGCGATTTATGCTGTTCGTAAGTTTGTTCGCTATTCCATAGCTGAGCAGCTAGAAGATAAACTACGCTCGGTATACCGAGAGAATGATCTTGATATTGCCTACACTCCCGATGCAGATTCTGTCGCGCGTCGAAGTCTTAAAAACTTATGCCTCTCTTATCTAATGAGCCTAGAAACTGAAGAAAGCCTTCAGTTAGCCAAAGCTCAATATGAAAAAGCAGATAATATGACTGATATGCAAGTGGCCTTAGTTTTGGTTGCCCATTCATCTTTTAGGGATGCGGGGCGTGCACTGCTGGTTGATTTCTATGAGCGCTGGAAGTCGGAAAGCTTAGTGGTTAACTTATGGTTATCGATTCAAGCATCGGACCCTCATCAAGGTGCTTTAGCTCGCGTGCTTGAGCTAATGGAACATCCGGCTTTTGATCGTAAGAATCCAAATAAACTTCGTTCTGTTATTTCTGTTTTTTGTGCACAGAATAGCCTTCATTTTCATGCGTTGGATGGTAGTGGTTATCGCTTTTTAGCTGAACGTATTATTGAGCTTAATAGCCAAAACCCTCAAATAGCGGCAAGAATGCTAACACCACTAACACGTTGGAAAAAATTCTCTGTTGCTAGACAAGAGCTAATGAAGGCTGAGTTGGAGCGAATTAGAGATAGTGGCGACCTATCAAAAGATGTTTTTGAAGTTGTTAGTAAAAGTTTAGTGTAAAAATTTGAATATTCTCCGTCAGCTGGGGGGACGTATGGTTTTCCCTCGGCTATACTCGCTGAGGAGTGTATGCCAAATTTTATATTTGGATTTGGTTTTAAATGAAAATAATAAAATATACGTATGACTAAGGATGCAATATGTCACAGTTATTGTCTGCGGAAGATAAGTTCGATATTCAACAAAATTTCAGACGTTACATGCGATTGAAAGATAGTCATGAATTGGCTAACGATACTTACAAAACGGCTAAAGCGAATCGGATATGGATAGCGGGTATTATTCTGCTTCTTTTTGCACTGTCATCGGAGTTCTTTTTAGGGGCCGCTGCTGGCCTTTTTGGAGTGTATTTTTATAATTTAGTCATGAGTTGGCTTGATGTTAATTCCAGTGATGAAAGTATTGAAGAGCTTGATCGTTGGTTCGCAACAAAGCGCTTAAAGTTTGAAGGGCGGATTTTATATTTTAATAATGATGAGTTATTAGAAAACCCGCTCGATCCATTTAATGAAGCTAGCTTCTCAACTGCCGAAGAATAGTCTTCTATAGAATATTTTATAATTAAGTGCCGAAATGTTAATTCCTTTCGGCATTTTTATGTGAGCATGAATTTAAAATGGTTAGTCTAGCGCATAAGCGTTATTGGATTTTTGATCTTGATGGCACCCTAACTAAGCCTGTGCATGACTTTGTACATATTCGCAATGAATTAGGCTTGGCGCCGGATACCGATATTCTTTCTGCTATAGCCCTCCAGCCTGAAGAGAAAAGGCGCACAATGTTAACGCATTTAGATGAGCTTGAGCGTTATTATGCTGCACAAGCACAACCAGCGGAGGGTGCCGTTGAGTTATTAACTAAGCTTGATAAAAAAGGATGCTGTTTAGGTATTTTGACACGGAATGCTCATGAATTTGCTCTTTTATCTTTGCAGGCTATTGGCGCCGCAGATTTTTTTGCTAGCAAAGATATTTTAGGACGAGATGAAGCGAAACCTAAACCTTCACCTGAAGGTATAAATATTCTTTTAAATCAGTGGGCTGGGGATAATGAAGAAGCGGTAATGGTCGGGGACTTTCATTTTGACCTTCTTTCTGGGCGTGCGGCTTCAGTAACAACGGTTCATGTTGATATGGCTGATCGCCATTGGCCTGAAGAGACGGATGTTAGAGTAAAAAATTTATTTGAGCTATTTTATCGGCTTGATGAATAAGTTGGCCTACCGTTTGCTTTAAGGTAAGTGAGGAAAGCGTTTGCTTTTACTCTTGGCCTAAGCATTAGTGATATCTATCCAGATTATTTTTAATGCAACTTTTGAGACCAAAGTGTTTTTCACTTTGGTCTTTTTTTATCTAAACGAATCTAGCCTGTCGTTTTATTTCCCACTCACCGGTTTGATGTTAGTCATCCGGAGCTACATCAGTGTTGCGCTGCAATATTTTTCTATCTAACCTCGTCTAAATTGATCTTTATCATGCGCACTTGCTCGTTTTCTCTATATTTTATTTATAGTGATCGGCTTTTATGTACCCAAAGATAATACAAGTTGTATGTTAATTTCAGTTTCCTGAGTTGCGTATTACCACGTTTTGTGAGGAGCTTTACTTATGACAATACTTACTGAGTTACATCAAGACCATGTGAATCTTAATAAGTTGCTCGTTATATTAGGACTTAAGATAGACAAGCTTAGAGCGGGTGACTCGCCTAATTTTAATTTGATGGCAGATGTTATCAATTATATCGCTTCTTATGCTGATGGTTATCATCATCCGAGAGAAGATAAGCTCTATGACTACTTCTCCGGGCGCTCCGAAGCATTAGACACGCATTTGTTACACTGTGCTGTAGAGCATCAGAAACTTAAAGCGTCCAGTATTCAGCTTATAGAGGCCATTGATGGGGTCCTTCATGATGCTGTTATGCCTATGACTGAGTTTGTTAATCTCTTAGATGGGTTTGTGATTTTACAAACGGCTCATCTGGATTCTGAAGAGGGGCATCTGTTCCCACTTATTCAAGGTGTAGCTTCTGAGGAAGATTGGGCAATTATTGATGGGTTATTACCGCAAGAGAGTGACCCGCTATTTGGAGAGAATAAAGCAACAGAGTATATAGATATTTATCGTGAACTTATTGTCGATATGAATAAGGCTTAGGTTGAATTTAGCCTTGATCAATTTGGTTATGTGGTGATTCAAGGTCTGGAAATGGCATAAATGAAACTTGGTTTCGGCCAGCGTCTTTTGAACTATAAACAGCTTTGTCTGCGGCTTGGATCAGTTGATAGGCAATATCGTCTAGTTTTACCGATGGATTTTTCTCAGGATGACATAAAGATACGCCTATAGATGTTGTCATCCTGAAAGGCCTAGATAGTTCGTCACGAAAAATCAGATTAGCTAATTTCTTTCTAAGCGTTTCAGCTATGCTTAAAGCGCGGTCTTTGTCGCAGTTCGGCAATAATATGGCAAATTCTTCACCACCATACCGAGCAACGGTATCTGTTTTACGCAGCTGCTTATTGAGAAACAAGCCTATTGTGCGTAGTACTCTATCGCCTGTTTGGTGTCCGTAAGTATCATTCACCGTTTTAAAGTGGTCTAGATCAATAAATAAACAAGCTAAAGAGTGTGCCGATCGGCTAGCTCGAGATAATTCACGAACAATCTCTTCTTCAAATGAACGGCGATTATGAACTTTCGTCAGCATATCAATACTGCTGAGTCGGTGGAGGTTCTCTTGGTTAATGCAGTTTTCTATACATACGGATACCACAGAGGCTAAGTGTTGAATATAATCATATCTCACATGCTCCGTGTATCGGCTAGCGTCGCAGCTCCCTAAGTGAAGGCTACCTATTAAGCAGTTGTGTCTAACTAAAGGTAATAAAGCGCAAGATTCTACTGGGCTATCTGCGACAGGGAAGGCTTCAGCTTTTAGGGAGGGGCTAAGTGTTCCTACAATCATCCCTTGATTAGGGTAAATTGATTTTAACAGTCGTTGGCTTTGGACAAACCTTAAGGTATTACCTGTTGCCGGAGGTACATATTCATTCAGTAAACTACGTGCCGCATGTTCAGGGTCAAATAAGATCAGATTGACACTGCTTAGTCGGAAGAGCGCTTTAAAATCAACCAAGATAAGATCTAATAATTCAGACAAGCGTCCACAAGAAAGTAAGCGAAGCTCCACTTCAAAAAAACTATTCAGAACCGACTCATTTTGTTCTGCTTTATTGATCATCAGTCGCAGGGTACGTTTGAGTTCCTGATTCTCTTTTTCTAATGGATCCAGCCCCATCTTATTTCCTTTTAAGACATGTGCATAATGTATCGGCCAACTCTAAGATCAATGCAGTTTTTTTTACTAATTTAGTGCGATTAAAATGTGATTAATCAATGTGCGTTAACGGTTGCCTAAATATTGTTCTACAGTGTCCACAACCGCTTGGGTATGGGCATCAATTTCCATATTAACCTTATCTCCTTTTTCAAGATTACCAAAGGTCGTTATTGATAAAGTTTCAGGGATAAGAAATACATTAAACTGATCCTCTAAAACTTCGCCGATGGTCAGGCTACAGCCGTTAAGCGCAACAAAGCCTTTTGGAAATATATACTTTCGCCACTCGGGAGTAATGTTAAACCAAAGAATCCAGTTGTTTTCTGGCTTTTCAATACGATTGATTGAAACCTGTTGATGGACATGCCCAGATAATAAGTGCCCACCTATTTCGTCACCAAACTTTGCAGCTCTTTCAAAATTAACCAAATCCCCTAGGTTTATTTCGCTAAGGTTAGTGACGCGTAAGGTTTCCATAATGAGATCAAAACTGACAATATTTTCTTTAAACGAAGTGACCGTAAGGCAGGTGCCATTGAGCGCAATACTTGCGCCTAATTGGATATCTTTGCAATGTTGTGGGGGAAGCTCTACCTTTAGATGTATAAAATCTGCTTTTTTCTCGAGGGCGCGGATGACCCCTTTGCCTTGCACTATGCCTGTAAACATTTGAGTACTCTTAAAAATTAACTCATAAGACTGCTAATCTAAACAATGCTTAGCATCGTATCAATATTGTAGGCTGAGTGCAGCGCTTATTATTGCAGGATTAAAAGGAGCTCCCATGAAAATATTGATTACCGGAGGCACTGGCTTTATCGGCCAGCACTTCATCCGTAGACGCTTAGCTGTTAATGATGAAATTTACTGTTTAACTCGAGATCAAGATAGAGCCCAGCATCTATTTCAAGGGACGGTTGAGGTTATTAGCGCTTTGTCAGAGTTGGAGGGAATTCCTCTTGATGCGGTGATCAATCTAGCGGGAGAACCTATTTTAGATAAGCGTTGGTCGAAAGAGCGTAAAGAGCTGCTTTATAGCAGTCGAGTGGAGCTAACAAATGATATTGTTAAGTGGTTGGCTCAACTATCAGTTAAGCCCAAGGTGCTAATAAGTGGGTCGGCTATTGGTTATTACGGCAGTCAATTAGATGAAGAGTTAGGCGAGGAAAGCCCATGCAATTCGGGCTTTACTCATCAGTTGTGTTTGGCGTGGGAGAAGGCTGCATTGCAGGCTGAGCGCTTGGGTATCCGAGTATGTTTGTTACGTACAGGCATAGTTTTAGGGGAGGGTGGCGCTTTAGCTAAAATGGAAATGCCGTTTAAATTGGGTTTAGGTGGTGCTATAGGTGTTGGAAAGCAATGGATGTCATGGATACATATTGATGATCAGATTGAAATTATTGAGATGTTGTTAACGCATGAGCAATTTTCTGGAGCGTTTAATTTAACAGCCCCTGAGACGGTAACAAATAAAGAGTTTAGCTCTACTTTAGGCCATGTTTTGCATCGCCCTACAGTTTTGCCTATGCCTGTATGTATTCTGAAGCTTATTTTAGGAGAAGGTGCTGAGTTGTTAACTGAGGGGCAGCGTGTAGTGCCGAAAAATCTTTTAGATAGCGGTTATAAATTTAACTATCCTAAATTGGAGCAGGCATTAGCATCTATTTATCGTAATTGAGTTAAGGGTTTTGATAGCTCAGATGGTTATCGCCAGCTTGCATATCGAGTCTTTTTTGTTGTCGTTTCCGGAGTTTGTCTATAGCGTCAAGTAGTAGGTCTCCTCGCCATAACTCAGGACTTTCACTATATAAATGTTGCTCTAAATCCACTATAAGAAAGTTGAGAGTTTGGTTCTTGGCGTTCTCGCAGACCTGTTCTAGCGAGAGTAGTAGTGGGTCGTTCCAAAAACTTTGTGCCCATTCAATTAATCGTAATTGCGTTATGGCTGGATTGTTCTGGTTACAGGCCATAGATAAGGCTTGAAAGGTATTTCTTTCTGCTATTTCAGTTGCAACCTGTTTGCGCATTGTCTGTTCTTGAGCGAGTTGTTCTTCGTTGTGTTTAGAGATGTTTTGTAATAGTCGTAGTTTATTAAAAGAGTAAATCCAGCCTAATACCGACACTATACTGATAGCAGTAAGTAACCAGATAAGTAGCTCAGAAGTATCTTTAGGTCGATCCCCTTCATTATTAATAGAGTCATTACTTTGTAGCTCGTTTGATACTTTAGGCTTTGCTTGAATACTTGTAGAAATTACTTTTGATGCAAGGCTTGCGGTTTGACCTTGATCAGTTTGAGTGTTCCACCAAGGAATATCGATTGCAGGTAGTGTTACCTCACCTGTTTCTAAGGGGGTAATGAGGAGCTCTTCTGTGCGTTGACTGACTACCCCATGCTCTGTCATCTGCTCTTCTAATACGACATTGAGTAGTTTTATATCGGCTAATTCATTTTTGAGAACAGATAATGAAGGTAGAGCTGATGCAGGTATACCCTCAGCTTCCATAGAGATAATCCGAGTGAAGCTATCACCTACTGCAATATGATTAAGGTCGGGCACATTATCTTCAAGATGAACACTCTGTGCTGGAAGCCAAAGAGTATTACTGCTGCTAAAAGTAGGAGGTAGTACAGAAATAATTTGAGGAGGGCTGTTTAGCTCTAATAGATTACCGTTTGTTAATGTTGCGCTTAAAAATAAAGGGGAAATTTCAATGCTTCCCTCTTCTCTAGGAAATATAGCGTAATTATTTTCGGTCACGGTGTAGCGTTGGCCACTCACAACAGTCGAATACTTTTTCTGTTCTTCCAATGGTTTGATTAAAGCATCGATAGATTCAGGTTGGCTCAAATTCATATTGTCAGGAAGAGGCGATAGGTGAAATATCCGAGCACTGAGAATCACTTGAGCATTGATATAAGCTTCATCTTTATCAAGTTCAACGTCTAAATAGATTGGCCGTAATGCACCCTCGCTAGGATGAGGGTTTTGCTCAGCAGGTAACACGAATAGAGAAACTTCAGGGCTAATTTCGGTCCCGACTTTTATGGGTGGGATTATCTTCTCTCCATCTCCAATAGGACGTAGTGAAAGGACCCAGCGATTTTTTGTGATGATGGTATTTGTGCTATGGCTAGACAGGGTGACCTTTTTTGTACTTAAAAGCACATAATCTTTTTGTAATGCACGAAGGTCTGGACGGTCTTGATTCGTTTGATCGGTTTCTATTGTTAGCGTTAGCTTTTCACCTTGATAAATGGTGGACTGATCTAGTTTAGCGGTAACTGCAGCGTGTATAGAAAATGATACAAAAAATAAGACGCTTAACAGTTTTGTTGGGTGAATTAGCAACACAAAGTCCTTTGTTAATACTTCAAAGGTGCAGATCTAAAACCTTAACACGTTATTAATAAATCCCATATTTTCTTGATTATGAGTAATGTTAGTGGCCATAGCAATGATTCTTGAAGGAGAAACATTTTTTTTACGACTACAGTAGGTTTTTTTTAATAGTGAGTGCCGCTTAGTTAGTATATTAGGAAATGTTTAATAAAAAGCCTGAGCGTATCTTTAGTTTCTATCTATACTGTTGATAAACGGGCTTATTTTTGAGTGTATTATGAATAATTATAGAGTAGATGATAAAGAGAACCTTCTTGCGCTTCTTTGTGAGGAGATAGAAAAGAGATTGATTGCTGAACAAGCAGAAGGTTTGATCGAATTTGCCAAGCTTTATTACTCATCAGCCTCGTTAATCGATCTGAATGAATGGAAGTTGGAAGATCTCTATGGATCAACATTAGCATGTTGGCAGTTCATTCAATGCCGTATAAGAGCGCAAGCTAAAGTCCGAGTTTTTAATCCAGATTATGAACAACATGGTTGGCAATCAACACATACCATCATTGAGGTATTACAAGAGGATATGCCGTTTGTTGTTGATTCTTTACGTATGGAGTTGAATCGAAGAAATTTAACCATACACGCTATTCACAATGCTGTGCTCACTATGAAAAGAGATGATAGCGGTGAGTTGATTGATGCATTTAATAAAGATGATTGTGCTAGCAACCTGCACTCTAAAAACACCCACCGTGAAACATTAGTATCAATCCAAGTGGACCGTCACACGGGAGCTGAAGAGTTAACCTCCTTAGAAAACGATCTTCTGAATGTGCTTGAAGATGTCACTATGGTGGTGGAAGACTTTACACCTATGTTGGAGCAGTGCGACCGGTTGAGTGCTCTTTTCTCAGAACCAGTGAATGGGTTTGAAGAGAGGATTTCTACTGAAGCACATGACTTTATTGTTTGGCTTAAAAGTCATTTCACATTCTTAGGTTATGATGAGTATCAGCTGGTTTCAAAAGAAGGTAAACAATTACTTGAAGCGGTGCCAGGTAGTCAGTTAGGTTTGTTGAAGTTTTGTGATGAGCATTGCCGCTCAGCTTTGGTAAATCAAAATTCACGGGATGCAGATGGCTTTGTTTTAATTCCAGATATCCTTTCATTCACAAAATCAAACCATAAATCGACCGTTCATCGTCCGATCTATCCTGATTATATTAGTATTAAGCGTTATGACCGAGATGGGGTTTTAGTAGGTGAGAGCCGTTTTCTTGGTTTGTATACATCTAGCGTTTATATTCAAAGCTCGCGTCAAATCCCAATTATACGCCGTAAGGTCGATGCTATTATGGATAAGTCTGGGTTACATCGTCAGGGACATGATTGGAAAGAGCTGTTACAGATTTTAGAAATTCATCCAAGAGATGACCTATTTCAGGTGAGTGTTGATGATTTGTACCGTACAGTTGTTGGCATCTTGCAGATACATGAGCGTCGGCAGATTCGTCTATTTCTTCGAAGGGATTATTTCGGTCAATTTTATTCATGTCTTATCTATTCTCCAAGAGACATCTACAGCACTGAATTTAGACGAAAAGTTGAATCACTCTTATGTCGAGAACTTAGTTGCGATCAAGCTGATTTCACCACTTACTTTTCTGAATCTATCTTGACGCGAACGCAATTTATTTTGCGTGGTGAAGCTATCGCAGAAGAGGTTGATGAAGCAAAACTTGAGGCCCTGATAAGGCAAGCAGGGAGAAGCTGGTCTGAGGATCTACGTGATGCTTTAGTTGAAGCGCTTGGTGAGGAGAAGGGAACAGCTACCTATAACCTATATGGCGATTCATTCTCTACAAGCTATAGTTCAGATTTTATGCCACGTACTGCGGTAGTAGACCTGCAGCGTATAGCTAAACTTAATAATGAGAATCCGATACAGCTAAGTTTTTATAAGGCCTTTGAGCAGGGTGATGCAAACCTTAATTTTAAGCTTTTCTGTTTAGGTGCCTCATTGCCTCTTTCTGATGTTATTCCTGTACTGGAAAACTTTGGCCTAAGAGTGCTGGATGAACACCCTTATCAGATTGATGGGAAAACCCAACAGATCTGGATTCACGATTTCAGCCTGCAATATATAGGTAATGGAACCGTTTCACCTGATACATTGAAGCACTTCTTTGAAGAGGCTTTTTTACATGTGTGGACAGGAAAAGCTGCCAGTGATGAATTCAACCGTTTAGTCTTAGGTGGTGAAGTTAATTGGCGCGAAGTCTCTATGCTTAGAGCTTACGCTTCTTATATGAAGCAGATTGGCTTTCCTATTAGTCCTGAAGCAATAAGCAACACCTTAAACTCATATGTTGATATCGCGGCTAAGTTAGTCAAGCTATTTACCGCTCGTTTCGATCCTGAAAATCGAGGTGATGAGGAGGTATTAGAACAACAGCTACTCACGAGCTTAGATCAAGTAGTGAGTTTAAATGATGATAGGGTTATTCGAGAATATTTGGCCTTAATTAAGGCTACGTTACGGACAAATTATTATCAGGAAAAAGAGGGGGAATATAAGTGCTATTTCTCTTTTAAACTGGCCCCAGAGCAAATTCCTGATGTCCCGCTGCCAAGACCAAAATTTGAAATATTTGTTTTTTCACCTCAAGTTGAAGGGGTTCATTTACGAGGTGGTAAGGTCGCTCGCGGCGGATTGCGTTGGTCAGATCGTTTCGAGGATTATCGAACAGAGGTGTTAGGCTTAGTTAAAGCACAACAGGTTAAAAATGCAGTTATCGTACCGGTGGGCGCAAAAGGTGGCTTTGTTGCCAAGCAATTATCTGATGGAATGAGTCGAGATGCCTGGCTGGCGGAAGGTATCAGTTGTTATAAAACATTCATTAGTGGATTGCTTGATATCACCGATAACTTAATCGATGGTGAAGTTGTACCACCAGAATCAGTGGTTCGCCATGATGAAGATGATACCTATTTAGTGGTGGCTGCGGATAAAGGGACTGCTGCTTTTTCAGATATAGCGAATGAGATAGCGGAAAATTACGGTTTCTGGTTGGGTGATGCCTTTGCATCGGGTGGTAGCTTAGGTTATGACCATAAAAAGATGGGGATCACCGCGCGAGGTGCTTGGGTATCAGTAGAGCGCCATTTCCGTGAAATGGGTATCAATACTGATAAGCAAAATTTCACGGTGGTTGGCATTGGCGATATGTCAGGGGATGTATTTGGCAATGGTATGTTGTTGTCAAAACATATTCAGTTGGTGGCAGCGTTTAACCATCAGCATATATTTATAGATCCTCAGCCTGATGCCGGTAAAAGCTGGTTAGAGAGGCAGCGGCTTTTTGAATTGTCTCGTTCCTCTTGGTCTGATTATGATTCGTCCCTAATATCAAAAGGGGGTGGGATTTTTAGTCGGAGCAGTAAGTCCATAAAACTTACACCTGAGATACAAGTATTAACAGGAATAACTAGCGCAGCGGTTCCACCTAATGAATTAATCAGTGCTTTGTTAAAGGCACCGGTCGATCTGTTATGGAATGGCGGGATTGGTACTTATGTTAAAGCGACAACAGAGAGTGATGGGGATATAGGTGATAAGACAAACGATGCACTTAGGGTTAATGGTAATGAGCTTCGCTGCAAAGTTGTTGGTGAAGGCGGTAACTTAGGCTTAAGCCAACGGGCACGCATGGAATATGCCCTATCAGGAGGACGGGTTAATACGGACTTTATTGATAATGCGGGTGGCGTTGATTGTTCAGACCATGAGGTGAATATAAAAATTCTACTTAACCAGCTTGTTGATAATGGTGATATGACACGGAAGCAGCGCAACCTGCTATTGGCACAGATGACTGAAGATATTTCTGAATTAGTGTTGCAGAACAACTATCGGCAAGTACAAGCAATCTCTATGGCTGAATCGCGCTCATTAGACAATATGTCTGAATATCAGCGCTATATATCGAATATGGAAAGTGCTGGAAAGCTTAATCGTGCGCTTGAGTTTTTGCCTGATGATGAAGCTCTTAATGAACGTTTTAATATGAAACTTGGGTTTACACGTCCAGAGCTTTCTATTCTGATCTCTTACAGTAAGGCCGAGTTAAAACAAACCTTAAGTGTATCCAGTGTGCCTGATGATCCTTATTTATGTCATGAGCTTAATAGCGCTTTTCCTGAGTTGTTAGTGGAGCAGTTTCCAGAAGAATTAACAGCACACCGTTTAAGGCGTGAGATCATAGGGACGCAGATTGCGAATCATATGATCAATATGATGGGCATCAATTTTGTTGACCGTTTACGCATATCAACCGGCACTGATGATGCCTCAATTGCTCGCGCTTACATTCTCGCCAGGGATGTGTTTGATATAGAACCGCTGTGGCAGCAGATCGAGAAGCTAGATCATAAGGTAAGTAATGAAGTTCAAATCAAAATGATGCATGAGTTACAGCATTTAATCAGGAGAGCAACCCGTTGGTTTGTGCGTAATCGTCGTTTGGAATTAGATTGCAGTGTTGAGGTTGAACGCTTTAGAAGTGAATTGGTAAAAATATTAAATAAACAAGAAAAAATCCTCTCTGGAGACCCCTTAAAGCGTTGGGAAAGTTCAAAAGAGTATTATCAAGCAGAGGGCGTGCCTGTTAAGTTGGCCAAAATGGTATCGGGTGCACGTTTTCTATATTCATCGTTAGGAATTATTGAGGCAGCAGAGTTGACTGAGCTATCTACCGACAAAGTCGCTCAGATGTATTTTGGATTGGGGGAGAGGCTGGAATTAGACTGGCTTTCACAAAAATTAAATACACTTCGTGTTGCTAATTATTGGCAGGCGCTTGCACGCGAAGCTTTTAGAGATGATCTTGATTGGCAGCAAAGGGCTATTGTCGCGATTGCTATTAAGGGGCAGCACTCAGGCTGTTCAGTGCAGCATGCAATTGACAAATGGTGTGCTGAAAATGAGTGGTTAGTGCAGCGTTGGGAAAATGTGTTGGTTGAGCTAAAGAGTGCAAAAAAACAAGAGTATGCAATGTACACAGTGGCTTTGAGGGAGCTTTTTGATTTAGCAAAAATCTGCCAATACAGTGCATAAAAATTTGAGCCAATGATGACAGGACTATAAGTTATGTTTTATTGTTGCGCTCTTTGTTTTATAGCTTTTGTTAAGTAGTTATGAAATCTATACTTGTTGACTTACATATCTCTGCTGATAAATATATTTTGATGTATCAAGGTGTTGCGCAAAACGTTTTTGCGCACGCACTTGATGGACGGAGCGTACAGTTTCCCGCCAAAATTTTAAAACCTTTTCTATTGAAAGATGGTGTGAAGGGCCGTTTTCGTATCACCTTTGATGATCAGGGCAAATATAAAGGGATAGATAAAATTAAGTAAAGATAGGTCTTATTCTTCTAATGAAACTATTGTTTTATAACTTTATGTTTTTATTATGAAAAAGCCTAACTTATCAATTTGATCAGCTTTGCCCTATGTTATTCTGATTACGCCTCGCCTATAATCGTGCAAATTTTGTTATTTGGTATCTGTATGTTGTATTCACTGACTCGATCTTTAATGTTTCAGCTTGATCCCGAACTTTCACACAACCTAGCCTTGCATTCAATGAATCTAGCGTCTGCATTAGGTGTGAATAAGTTACTGGGTGCTGAAAAATTATCTGATCCGGTTCAGGTTATGGGTATTAATTTTCCTAACCGTGTAGGGTTGGCTGCTGGATTAGATAAAAACGGCATTGCCGTTGATGGTATGGCAGCGATGGGTTTTGGTTTTGTAGAGGTCGGTACCGTAACGCCTCGTCCTCAGGATGGAAATCCCAAGCCTCGAATTTTTCGTTTACCTGAGCAAGGCGCAATTATTAATCGTATGGGCTTTAATAATGACGGTGTAGATAGATTGTTATCTAATCTAGATAAAAGTCGTTATAAAGGCGTACTGGGCATTAATATAGGTAAAAATAAAGATACGCCTAATGAAGATGCTAATGACGATTATCTTTATTGCTTACGTAAAGTTTATAATCGAGCAAGTTATATAACCGTTAATGTTTCTTCGCCGAATACTCCAGGGTTACGGACACTACAATACGGTGAGGCATTAAATAGTTTGTTAGATGCACTTAAATCTGAACAGGCAAAACTAGCGAAGTTTCATGATCGTTATGTGCCTATCGCCGTTAAAATTGCACCGGATATGACTGATGAGGAGCTAGTTTTAGTTGCGGCATCCCTAAAGTCTTATGAAATTGATGGGGTTATAGCAACGAATACGACCTTATCCCGTGACGGTGTTGAAGGGTTGTCATACGCGGATGAAGTTGGTGGCCTTTCTGGTGCGCCTTTGCGTAATAAATCGACTAAAGTGATTCGGACTCTCGCGAAAGAGTTAGATGGAGCGCTACCTATTATAGGTGTCGGTGGAATTACTGAAGGGTTTGATGCGGCAGAAAAGATAGAAGCGGGTGCAAGCCTAGTTCAAATATACAGTGGGTTTATCTACCGTGGACCTAAGTTAGTAACTGAATCGGTTCGTGCAATAGAGCAGATATCTGCATAAATTATTAGATATAACCCTCCATTATGAGGCTCCCTAGTAGGGAGCCTTTTTAAATAAGTTTAATGAAATGCTGGGTCGGCTTGTATTGCTGATACTCCATCCATGCCGCTCCAGTGAGCTTCTCGTCCCTGTCGCCAACCACTCATCCAGTGACTTCTAAGGTCTGATGTGTTGACCGGGCAGAGATCCCGGGATTTTCCATTTATGCCGGCTTGAAAGCCTCGGTTGAAAAGTGTGTTACTACGATCACGTTTTTGTCTCTTCATGTAGTTGAGCCTCTCTTGATGTTTTAGTTGTGAGAGCAGCGGTTCCTTGAGACATGGTATCCGCTTAAAATCTACCTAGTAGTTATTTGAAATTACATAGTAGACCTCTATTGATAACGGAAAAAACGCAAGAACGCGATTGAATATGTTTATCGAGCGTATAGACTTGATAGTACAACTTATTACGTGGATGCAAAAAAATGAGTGCATTCATCAAGTTAGTTAATGAATAAGCATTTGTGATTGGTAATGATTTTTTTTCATTGCAATCGCAAGTTGAATGAAATACTTACAGAGTAAATGATTGCTATGAAACTGTTTTTGACATGCCCTAAAGGCCTTGAGTTGCTGCTTGAGGAGGAGTTACACCAGCTCGGTGTTGAGGATACCAAGCAAACAGTGGCGGGTGTGCAGTGTCATGGTGATCTTGAAGATGCTTACCGCATCTGTCTTTGGTCGCGTTTAGCTAACCGTGTATTGATGCCTGTTTATCAAGGGGATGCTGAAACGACAGAAGATCTTTATGGTGCCGTCCAGCAAGTGAGTTGGTTGGATCATATGCGTAGTGAAGGCACTTTGTTGATCGATTTTACGGGGCAGACTCGCGCAATTAATAATACCCATTTTGGTGCGCTAAAGGTTAAAGACGCTATTGTGGATCAGATACGTGATTTGACGGGCGCGCGCCCTAGTGTCGATAAGGTTGCTCCGGACTTGCGTATTAACGTGCGTATGCATCGTGGCAAAGTGACGGTGGCAATTGATCTTTCAGGTGATAGTTTGCATCGTCGTGCCTATAGATTACAGGCGGGACAAGCGCCGATGAAGGAGAACTTAGCGGCGGCTGTTTTACTTCGAAGTGGTTGGCCTACGCGTATCGCTGACTTTGATCTCTTACTGGACCCCATGTGTGGTTCAGGGACGTTACTGATTGAAGCGGCAATGATGGCTGCTGATATTGCGCCGGGCTTGCAGCGGAAGCGTTATGGCTTTTCCCGCTGGACGGGTCATCAAAAAGGGATATGGGATGAACTGGTTGCGGAAGCGAATGGGCGAAAAGCTAAGGGTTTATCTCAATTAGAGATCAGCTTAGTGGGCCGCGATGAAGATAAATCTGTATTAAGGTCCGCCCGACAAAATGCGGAACGAGCTGGAGTTGCTGGATTTATCGATTTTGCGGCCTGTCGAGTGGAAGACCTTGAACGCGAACAGTTGCCTCAGGGGGTAGGGTTGTTAGTTACTAATCCGCCTTACGGGGAGCGCTTAGGTGAAACCCAGCAGTTAATGTTTCTCTATCGTCACTTGGGTGACAAGTTAAAAGAGCAGTTTGCTGGTTGGACTGCCGCTATTTTCACGTCTAATCCTGACCTGTGTAAGGTGATGGGGATGCGTGCAGATAAACAATATAAGTTGTTTAATGGTGCGTTAGAAAGTCGCCTGTTTGTTTACCCAATCTCCGAGCATCGACCAGAGCAAAGGGAGCGCGAAGAGGAGGAAGTGGTGCCGTTGAGTGATGGTGCTCAAATGTTTGCAAATCGTTTATTAAAAAACAGAAAACAGTTAGCTAAATGGGTTAAGAAAGAGCAGATAGAGTGCTACCGGCTCTATGATGCGGATATGCCGGAATATTCGGTGGCGATCGATATTTATGGTGATGAAGTGCATGTTCAGGAATATGTTGCACCGAAAAAAATTGATCCAGTTAAAACCTTCTCACGATTACAGGAAGTGATGGCTGCGATCCCTGTTGCCTTAGATATCCCTGCTAATAAAGTGATTTTAAAGCAGCGTAAAAAGCAGCAAGGTTCAAATCAATATGAAAAACAGTCAGAGACTCATCGTTTTAAAGAGGTGAATGAGTACGGTTGTCGCTTATTAGTCAACCTACATGATTACCTTGATACGGGACTGTTTCTCGATCACCGCCCCATCCGCTATCGTATTCAGCAAGAATCAGCGGGTAAAGACGTTTTAAATCTGTTTTGTTATACCGGCACTGCATCAGTGCATGCTGCAAAAGGGGGCGCAAAAACGACGACCAGTATTGATATGTCTGCGACCTATCTAAATTGGGCAAAGCGCAATCTTGACCTTAACGGCTTTGATCAGGACGCGCATCAACAGGTGCAGGGTGATTGCCTTAAATGGCTGCGCATGCAGCGGCAGCCTGCTTATGATCTTATTTTTATGGACCCGCCTACCTTTTCGAATTCAAAGCGTATGGAGGGGGTGCTTGATGTGCAGCGAGATCATGTGGATATGGTTGATGCTGCAATGCGGTTATTGCGTAAAGAGGGTGTATTGTACTTTTCCAATAATTATAGACGCTTCAAAATAGATCACGATGCGTTAAGTGATTATGTTGTTGAAGATATAACTTACAGTACTTTAGATCCGGATTTTAAACGAAATCAGCGTATACATAGCTGCTTTAGAATTACTCATAAGCTGTAAGCTGTTTTTTAGTGCGATTGATCCTGTTTGGCATACTTAATGCTTTTAAATGGTGCATAAAAGCGTTGATTAATTGGCGACTAATGAGTTGGAAGCCCTGTGAAATAGGGGTTTTAGCTTATTTGGTCATAAATTCTATTCAATTAAAAGTATAAAAAAATGCTGATCTTGCATTGTATTGGTGCTAGCTAACTTATAGCGCACAGGTGCGGTGCATTTGCCGGATAAAAAACAGGAGACTGTCAGTGGAAAACGTCAATAGCGCTGTAGAGACGCTAGTCCAAAGTTCGAATACTTTATTTATCTTAATGGGCGCGATCATGGTGTTTGCCATGCATGCGGGTTTTGCCTTTTTAGAGGTAGGAACGGTTCGTCATAAAAACCAAGTGAATGCGCTGGTTAAAATTTTGACTGACTTTGCTTTCTCGGCGATGGCCTATTTCTTTATCGGCTATTGGGTTGCTTACGGTGTTACCTTTTTCTCTCCTGCATCTGAGCTGGCAACAAATAACGGTTATGAGCTGGTTAAGTTCTTCTTTTTGATGACTTTTGCTGCGGCTATTCCTGCAATCGTCTCTGGTGGTATTGCAGAGCGCGCTAAATTTTGGCCTTTCTTGTTGGCATCTTCGTTGATTGTTGCGTTTGTCTATCCGTTTTTTGAAGGGGTTATTTGGAACGGTAATTTTGGTTTTCAGGATTGGCTAGAGGCTAGTTTTGGTGCTGCTTTCCATGATTTTGCTGGGTCTGTGGTCGTGCATGGTATGGGTGGCTGGTTAGCGCTTGTTGCTGTCGTGATGTTGGGTATACGTAATGGGCGTTACAAAGGCGGGCGTTTAGTGGCCTTTCCTCCATCGAATATCCCCTTTTTGGCCTTGGGTTCTTGGATTTTATGTATTGGTTGGTTTGGTTTTAATGTGATGTCGGCCCAGACAATGGATGGTATTTCAGGACTGGTTGCTGTAAATACCTTGATGGCTATGGTGGGTGGCATCATTACGGCTCTGATTTTTGGTCGGAATGACCCTGGTTTTATTCATAACGGCCCCTTGGCAGGCTTAGTTGCCGTTTGTGCTGGGTCTGATGTTCTGCATCCTATGGGTTCTTTGGTTGTAGGGGCGATTGCAGGGGTTATTTTTGTGGGTTTATTTACCATTCAGCAGAATAAGTGGAAGATTGATGATGTGCTGGGTGTATGGCCGCTTCATGGCGTTTGTGGTGCTTGGGGTGGTATCGCTGTCGGTATTTTTGGGGCTGAGTCGCTGGGAGGGCTAGGTGGTGTGAGTTTGACCTCTCAAATGATTGGTACTGGGGCGGGTATTTTGGTTGCTGTTGTTGGTGGTGTTGTGGTTTATGGTGCTATTAAGTTGCTGTTAGGACTTCGGCTGACGCAAGAGGAAGAGTATAACGGTGCAGATTTGAGTATTCATAAGATTGAATCTACGTCTGATGCTTGAGTTGTTCTAGGTTGATTTGTGTGTGTCGGTCGTTCGCTGAGATGTGGTTAATTGGTCTAATTTAGAGTGGCACGTACTGTGTTGAATAAAAAACCGAGCCTAGGCTCGGTTTTTTTGTGTCATCATGATGCTTGTCTCTTTGCTTATCTGTGTCTTGGGTGATGTTGTGATAATAAATCATGTATCGCGTCTTTTGTCAGGGCTGTACTGGGTTTTCTATCGACAGCTTGGCTGTCCATATTGTTCGGCTAGAAAGCAGAGAAGGGTGGCTTGGTGAAGGTGCTGGTGGGTTTGTTGCTACGGGGTGAGCTCTTTTGTGCTTGTCCTGTGCGTTCGGGTCTATGTGTTGGGGTAGGAGAGTGCGTTGGTTCTGTGTAGATAGTGTAGATACAAAAAAGCCGCATATATGCGGCTTTTGTTAAGTGGCTGTGCGCATTAGGGTTTAGCCTGGGTATTTGCGCTGCACGGGGCCGGTATATAATTGGCGTGGGCGACCAATTTTGTTCGGGCTGCTGTGGAACTCGCTCCAGTGGGAGATCCAGCCGATTGTACGAGACAATGCGAAGATAACAGTGAACATGTTGGTTGGGATGCCAATCGCTTTTAAAATGATGCCAGAATAGAAGTCTACGTTTGGATAGAGTTTACGTTCTACAAAGTATTCATCTTCTAGGGCGATCTGCTCTAAGCGTTTGGCGATGCGTAGTAACGGATCGTTTTCGATACCGAGTTCTGCAAGTACTTCGTCACATGCTTTCTTCATAACTTTGGCGCGAGGGTCGAAGTTACGGTAAACACGGTGGCCGAAGCCCATTAGGCGGAACGGATCGTTCGGATCTTTCGCTTTAGCAACAAATTCTTCGATGTTAGATTCATCACCAATTTCTTCAAGCATTGTTAGTACGGCTTCGTTGGCACCGCCGTGAGCAGGCCCCCAAAGTGCTGCGATGCCTGATGCGATACATGCAAATGGGTTAGCACCGGATGAGCCAGCAAGGCGAACAGTAGACGTAGAGGCATTTTGCTCATGGTCTGCATGAAGTACGAAGATGCGATCCATTGCTTTTTCAAGGACAGGATTTACTTGGTACTCTTCGCAAGGTGTGCCAAACATCATTTGCAGGAAGTTGCCTGCATAGCTCAAGTCGTTACGTGGGTACATAAACGGCTGGCCATTCGAATATTTGAAACACATAGCTGCGATGGTTGGCATTTTTGCGATTAGGCGGTATGCACAAACTTCGCGATGGTGCTGATTATCGATATCAAGAGAATCGTGATAAAACGATGATAACGCGCCTACAACACCGCACATGATCGCCATTGGGTGGGCGTCGCGGCGGAAACCATTATAGAAATGGTTAAGTTGTTCGTGAACCATAGTATGGCTCTTGACCGTTTTAACAAAAGTCTCTTTTTGCTCAGGTGTTGGTAGTTCACCATTAAGAAGCAGGAAGCACACTTCCATGTAGTCAGATTTTTCTGCTAATTCATCAATTGGGTAGCCGCCGTGCAGAAGCACGCCTTTGCCGCCATCAATAAATGTAATGCTGGAGTCGCACGCTGCGGTAGATACAAAACCAGGATCGTAGGTAAACAAGCCTTTACCGGTCAGTGGACGGACATCAATTACATCAGGACCTAAAGTGCCAGAGTAAACTGGCAATTCAATAGTTCCTTCCATGCCATCGACCGTCAAATGTGCTTTCTTATCAGCCATTAAAAGGCTCCTATCATTATGTTTTAGTTCTATTCTGATTTACTGCTAACCAGATCTAAGAGTCTTGGCCCGATAAATTGGACCCCCACAATATAGAGTGTGAAAAAAGTTTGTCAATCCGATCAAGCGGGGTAATTATCGCAATGCAGCAAATTGTAAGCGTTTTTAACAGGAAACGGGTTGTGACTGAATTATCATTTGGTTGTACGACTTTTTATATGCCTGTTTTTGCTAGACAAAAGGCGAAGGTTGCCGTGTTTGCATTGTAATATCGAGGTGAAATGCTTATACTCTCGCCCCGAAGTTTGTCTCTACATTGTACTTCTAGTGGAGTTGATATGTAGGTTTAAGCTTGTGGAGCGAGGTACTTATCTTCAACACTTCCGAGCAACCGAGCCCTGCAAAGGGGCCGCAAAGTGTGAACAAGAGCCGTGAATAAGAAAAGACCTGTAAACTTAGATCTTCGAACAATCAAACAGCCGCTTCCGGCGATTACTTCTATTCTGCATCGTGCAACAGGTGTGGCGCTATTTTTTGGTGCCGTGTTTGCGATCTATGCATTAGGGTTATCCCTGGAATCTGAAGCTGGCTTCAATGAAGCAGTTGATATGTTTGAAAATGGCTTCATTGCGAAGCTTATTGCGTGGGGAAGTGTATCAGCTCTGCTGTATCACTTCTTCGCGGGCATAAAACACCTGGTAATGGACTTTGGCTACTGTGAAGAATTAGACAGTGGTTTATTGGCAGCAAAAGTGACCTTAGGTCTAGCTGCAGCAGCAGTCCTCATTTCGGGAGTATGGATATGGTAACTAGTATTACTAGCTTTGGTCGTAGCGGCCTTTATGATTGGATGGTACAGCGTGTAACTGCTGTAATCCTAGCGTGCTACACCGTATTTATGATTGGTTATCTGGCGTTTGGCGCTGAATTGACTTACGACATGTGGACGGAGCTTTTTCAGTGTACAGCGATGCGTATCTTTACCCTGCTAACACTGTTGTCCTTTGCCGCACATGTTTGGATTGGTATGTGGTCAGTGTCTACTGATTATATTAAACCGACCGGTATGCGTTTTGTGTTTCAGTCTGTTACTGGCCTGCTGACGTTTGTATACGTTGCGTGGGGCATCCAGATTTTGTGGGGTATTTAAACTATGTCTAAACTACGTACGCTTACTTTCGACGCAATTGTTGTCGGTGGCGGTGGTGCAGGCATGCGTGCCGCACTTCAGCTTGCACAGAGTGGCTTGAACACTGCTTGTGTAACAAAAGTATTCCCAACGCGTTCTCACACTGTGTCTGCACAGGGTGGTATTACTTGTGCTATCGCAAGTAATGATCCAAATGATGATTGGCGTTGGCACATGTACGATACCGTTAAAGGTTCTGATTATATCGGTGACCAAGACGCGATCGAATATATGTGTTCTGTTGGCCCTCAGGCGGTATTTGAGTTAGACCATATGGGTCTGCCTTTTTCTCGTACTGAAACAGGTCGTATTTATCAGCGTCCATTCGGTGGTCAATCCAAAAATTTTGGTGAAGGTGGTCAGGCTGCTCGTACATGTGCTGCAGCAGACCGTACAGGTCATGCACTGCTTCATGCGCTTTATCAGGGCAATATGAAAGCAGGTACTACCTTTTTAAACGAATGGTATGCGGTTGATCTTGTTAAAAATGATGACGGTGCGGTTGTTGGTTGTATCGCTATCTGTATTGAAACAGGTGAAACTGTTTATATTAAGGCTAAAGCTACCGTTCTAGCGACCGGTGGTGCAGGCCGTATCTATTCTTCTACTACTAACGCTCTTATCAATACTGGTGACGGTATGGGTATGTCTCTGCGTGCAGGTGTTCCTGCCCAAGACATGGAGATGTGGCAGTTCCATCCAACCGGTATTGCGGGCGCAGGTGTGCTAGTAACTGAAGGTTGTCGTGGTGAAGGTGGGTACCTGATCAACAAAGACGGCGAGCGATTTATGGAGCGTTATGCACCAAATGCTAAAGATTTAGCAGGTCGTGATGTTGTTGCACGCTCCATGATTCTAGAAATTCTAGAAGGTCGTGGTTGTGGTGAAGATGGTGATCACGTTTACCTTAAAATGGATCACTTGGGTGAAGAGGTTCTTCATTCTCGTCTTCCTGGTATCTGTGAGTTGTCCAAAACGTTTGCGGCGACAGATCCTGTTGTTAAGCCAATTCCGGTTGTGCCAACTTGTCACTACCAGATGGGTGGTGTAGCTACCAATATCGGTGGTCAAGCAATTGCGCCGGATGCTGAGGGTAATGACCATATTGTTGACGGTCTTTATGCTTGTGGTGAAGTTGCATGTGTATCTGTGCATGGTGCAAACCGCCTAGGTGGTAACTCTCTACTTGATCTGGTTGTCTTTGGTCGTGCTGCTGGTATGCAGATCGAACAACAGATGCGCGATGGCTATGAAGTTAAGAATGCTACTGAAGAAAATATCGAAGAAGCTATGGCTCGTTTGAATCGCCTGAACAATTCAACAGGTGGTGAGAGTGTTGCTGATGTTCGTAAAGAACTACAGAGCACGATGCAGCTATACTTCGGTGTATTCCGTGATGGCGAAAGTATGAAGAAAGGTCTGAAGCTGCTTGAAGGAATTCGAGAGAAGATCAATAACTTGCATCTTGAAGATAAGAGTCAGGCATTTAATACGGCGCGTATTGAAGCACTTGAATTGGAAAACCTATTTGAAGTTGCTGAAGCTACAGCTATTGCTGCAGAGATCCGTAAAGAATCTCGTGGCGCGCATGCGCGTAACGATTATACTGAACGTGATGATGAGAACTGGCTGTGTCACTCGGTTTATTTCCCGGGTGAGAAAGAGGTTCGTAAGCGTGCAGTAAACTTTGCGCCTAAGACAATGGAACCATTCCCACCTAAAATTCGTACTTACTAAGGAGCTTCTATCATGTTGGTTAGTGTATATCGCTACAATCCTGAGACAGATGATGCTCCTTACATGCAGGATATCCATATCGATATTCCTGGTGGTAAGGACATCATGGTTCTTGATCTTTTGCAGTTGTTGAAAGATAAAGATCCATCAATGGCTTATCGTCGCTCATGCCGTGAAGGTGTGTGTGGTTCTGATGGTATGAACATGAATGGCGTTAATGGCCTTGCATGTATCACGCCGTTGTCTGCTGTTGTTAAAGATGACAAGTTGGTATTGCGCCCACTTCCAGGTCTTCCGGTTATTCGTGATTTGGTTGTTGATATGGGTCAGTTCTACAAAGCATATGAGAAGATCAAGCCTTTCTTGATCAACGATACACCACCGCCAGCAATCGAGCGCTTACAGTCGCCCGAAGATCGTGCTGAGCTGGATGGTTTGTATGAATGTATTCTTTGTGCCTGCTGTTCTACTGCTTGCCCATCTTTTTGGTGGAATCCAGATAAATTCATTGGTCCATCGGGTTTGCTTCAGGCATACCGCTTCTTGGCTGATAGCCGAGATACTGCGACCCGTGAACGTTTGGCTGATTTGGATGATCCGTTCAGCGTATTCCGCTGCCACGGTATCATGAACTGTGTTGCGGTTTGTCCTAAAGGGCTTAACCCAACTAAGGCAATCGGAAAAATCCGGAATATGTTGCTCTCTCAGGCGACTTAAGTCTAAGAAAACGGTGCCATTGGGCACCGTTTTTTTTGTTCAGACAAAAAAATAATATTTTTGTAAAAAAATTACTATATTCGCATAAAGAATTATTAAAGGTTGAGCATAAAAGCTTTACTATAGTACTCCCGAGACAGTAGTTACTGTTTGATCGGGTGAATGAAGGTAACTCAAAGAGGGGCGATATCTCGTCGGATGATCCCGACAGAATCGACAGAGCCTCCAGAGCCAGGGTGATCAAGAATGCAAGAAAGCATCATGGATCTCATGTGGAAGAATGCACATCTATATGGTGGCAATCTTTCCTACGTTGAAGAACTGTATGAAACATACCTAATGGACCCTAATGGGGTTCCTCAGGAGTGGAGAGAAGAGTTTGATCGTTTACCTAAGGTAGGCGATAACCTAACGCAGGATGTACCCCATTCGGCTATTAGGGAACATTTTCTTTACTTATCAAAAAACCAGAAGCGAGCAGCACCGGTTTCTGCGAGTTCAGTGAGTTCTGAACACGAGAAAAAGCAGGTCCGTGTGTTGCGAATGATTAACGCATACCGTGTACGAGGACATCAGATTGCGAACATCGATCCGTTAGGGATGATGCAACGTGAAGATGTGCCCGATTTGGATCTGCGCTTTCATGAGCTTTCAGAAGCAGATTACGACACAACTTTCCAGCTGGGATCTCTGTTCTTCGGACCAGAAGAAGCGCCCCTTAAAGATATTGTTGCGGATCTGAAGAAAACTTACTGTTCAACAGTAGGTGCTGAGTATATGCATATTGTTGATACTCAGGAAAAACGTTGGTTGCAGTCTCGGATAGAACCTGTGCGTTCCCATCCAGAAGCGCCGATCGAAAAGAAAAAGATGATTCTAGAGCGCTTAACAGCGGCTGAAGGTCTAGAAAAGTATTTAGGTTCACGCTATGCCGGGGCTAAACGCTTCGGTCTTGAAGGTGGTGAATCAATGATCGTTGCCTTAAATACGTTGATACAACGTGCAGGTAAGCAAGGCGCGAAAGAGGTTGTTATTGGGATGGCTCACCGTGGCCGTCTTAATACCTTGGTGAACATTTTTGGTAAGAGCCCCTCTGAACTTTTTGACGAATTTGAAGGCAAGAAAACCTTAGATACATCAGGTGATGTAAAGTACCACCAAGGTTTTTCCTCAAATGTTGAGACGGGTGGAGGGGAGGTGCACATTGCGATGGCCTTTAACCCATCCCATCTTGAGATCTCTGCGCCTGTTGTCGAAGGGTCTGTACGTGCACGTCAAGATCGCCGCGAAGACCTTATAGGTAACACTGTTGTGCCCGTAAACATCCATGGTGACCAAGCATTCTGTGGTCAAGGTGTTGTTATGGAGACATTCCAAATGTCTCAGACCCGTGCTTATAAAACGGGTGGTACAATTCACATTGTTGTCAATAACCAAGTTGGTTTTACAACATCGAAGCAAGAAGATTCTCGTTCTACTGAATATTCTACTGATGTAGCGAAGATGATTCAGGCACCTATTTTCCATGTTAATGGTGATGATCCTGAAGCGGTTCGTTTTGTAACTCAGTTAGCGGTTGATTACCGTAACGAATTTAAGAAAGACGTGGTTATCGATCTTTTCTGCTACCGTCGTCGTGGTCATAACGAAGCGGATGAGCCATCTGGTACTCAGCCGTTGATGTATGCACAGATTAAGAAACAAGCGACGACACGTGAACTTTATGCTCAAAAACTTATTTCTGAAGGTGTTGTTACATCTGAAGAAAGTAAAGCATTGGAAAAAGAGTATCGTAAGCTGCTAGAAAACGGTGAGCATACAGTTAAGTCTCTTATTCATGAGCCTAATACTGAGTTGTTTGTAGACTGGAAGCCTTATCTTGGACATGCGTGGTCTTTTGACTGTGAAACTAAGGTGGATTATAAGTTACTGCAGGAGCTGGGCGATAAGATTTGCGTAATTCCTGAAGGCTTTGTGGTTCAGCGCCAAGTCCAGAAAATCATAGATGACCGCAAGCGCATGGCGCATGGCGCTATGGAGCTGAACTGGGGTATGGCTGAATCTTTGGCTTATGCAACGATCTTGGCTGAAGGTCACCCTGTTCGTCTTACTGGTCAAGATGTTGGGCGTGGTACATTCTCACATCGACATGCTGTACTACATGACCAGAAAACGGCAGATACCTTCCTGCCTTTGCAAAACCTTTCTGAAGAGCAGCCTTCATTAACCTTGCATGATTCTTTCTTGTCTGAGGAAGCGGTGCTTGCGTTTGAATATGGTTATTCAACGACTATGCCGAATGCGTTAGTCATTTGGGAAGCTCAGTTTGGTGATTTTGCCAATGGCGCACAAGTTGTAATTGATCAGTTTATTACATCAGGTGAGCATAAGTGGCAGCGTTTGTGTGGTTTGACAATGCTTCTGCCCCATGGCTTTGAAGGTCAAGGGCCTGAGCATTCATCCGCACGTTTAGAACGTTATCTGCAGCTTTGTGCTGAGCACAATATTCAGGTTTGTACGCCAACGACACCGGCACAAATTTTCCATCTGCTACGTCGTCAGGTGATACGCCCTCTACGTAAGCCACTAATTATTATGTCTCCGAAAAGTTTGCTTAGGCATAAACAGGCTACATCTACACTTGAAGAACTTTCCGAAGGTAGTTTCTTACCGGTTATCAGTGAAACAGATTCGCTTGATCCAAAGAAAGTTAAGCGTTTGGTTCTTTGTGGAGGTAAGGTTTATTACGATCTTTATAACCGTCGTGCGGAACTGGAAAAAGACGATGTGGCAATTGTTCGTATCGAGCAGCTATATCCATTCCCTGAAGATGCGTTGAAAGAAGCGATGGCTCCTTTTACAAACCTTGAGACTGCTGTTTGGTGTCAGGAAGAGCCAATGAACCAAGGTGCATGGTACTCAATGCAGCATCATATGCGCCACGTTCTTAATATTCATGATAGTAAATTGCACCTGGAAGGCGTTGCTCGTCCAGCGTCTGCGGCACCAGCAGTTGGATATCTATCTGTCCATGCTGAGCAGCAAGAAGCATTAGTAAATGAAGCTATTAACGGTTGATCAGGCGATTAACCATAATTTTTAATCGCCTGACGGTGATAACGATAAAGGAAAAAATATGTCCATCGAAATCAAAGCGCCGACGTTCCCTGAATCAGTAGCAGACGGCACAATTGCAACTTGGCACAAACAACCTGGTGAAGCGTGCTCTGCTGATGATCTGATTGTAGATATCGAAACTGATAAAGTTGTTTTAGAAGTTGTAGCACCTGAAGATGGTGTAATCGCTGACATCCTAAAAGGTGAAGGTGAGACAGTTTTAAGTGATGAAGTAATCGCTCATTTCACGGCGGGTGCTGCGGGTAGCGCAGCTCCTGCTACTGAAGCAGTAGCTGAATCTACGGGTGATGCAGATAAAGTAGGGCCTGCAGCGCGTAAGTTGATTGAAGAGAACGGCTTAGATGCTTCTGCTATCCCAGGTACTGGGAAAAACGGTGGTATCACTAAAGAAGATGTTCAAAACTTTATGAAAAATGGTGTTCCTGCACCAGCCCCAGCAGCTGCCGCGCCTGTTCCAGCGGCCGCAGCTCCAGCAGCACCAAGCGTGAATGTCGCTGTAGGTGAGCGTGTAGAGAAGCGAGTTCCTATGACGCGTCTACGTGCGACAATCGCTAAACGTCTTGTTGAAGCTCAGCAAAATGCAGCGATGTTGACGACGTATAACGAAGTTAATATGAAGCCTGTTATGGAACTTCGTAAACAGTATAAAGATCTGTTTGAGAAAACTCATAATGGAACACGTTTAGGTTTTATGTCTTTCTTTGTGAAAGCAGCAACCGAAGCGCTTAAAAAATTCCCAGCTGTAAACGCGTCAATCGATGGGAACGATATGGTTTACCACGGATATCAGGATATTGGTGTTGCCGTATCAACTGAACGTGGTCTTATGGTTCCTGTTCTTCGTGATACTGATGCTATGAGCTTAGCTGATGTAGAAAGCACGATTGCCGATTTTGGTAAGCGTGGCAGAGACGGTAAATTGGGAATGGATGATATGCAAGGTGGTACATTCACTATTACCAATGGTGGCGTGTTTGGATCCTTGATGTCTACACCTATCCTGAACCCACCACAGACTGCGATCTTGGGTATGCATAAAATTCAAGAGCGTCCTATGGCGGTGAATGGCCAGGTTGAAATCTTACCAATGATGTATCTAGCTCTGTCATATGATCACCGTATGATTGATGGTAAGGAAGCTGTACAATTCCTAGTGACTATTAAAGATCTCCTGGAAGATCCTGCACGTATGCTCCTGGAAGTCTAAAGTCAGTCCTTAACAAGTATAGAGTGAAGATAGGGTAAAACATGTCTGATAAATTTGACGTTATTGTTATTGGTGCAGGTCCTGGCGGTTACGTAGCTGCTATTCGTGCAGCTCAGCTTGGTTTAAAAACTGCTTGTGTTGAAAAGTGGATAGATGAAAAAGGTGCCGCAGTTTTAGGCGGAACATGCCTGAACGTTGGTTGTATCCCTTCAAAAGCTTTACTAGAGTCTACGCACCAGTTTCATAATGCCCAGCACGCTGATGTGCATGGGATTATGACTAGCGATGTAACCATGGATGTTAAAAAAATGGTTGCGCGTAAGGACTCCATCGTTAAAAACCTAACGGGTGGTATTGCCGGTCTGTTTAAAGCGAACGGTGTTACTGTTCTTCAGGGGATGGGTAAGCTACAGGGCAATAAGCAGGTTGAAGTAACGGCTGCGGATGGCTCTACTAGTACTTATGCCGCTGACAATGTGATTTTGGCAACAGGTTCTGTTCCTGTTGAGATTCCTCCTGCTCCTTTAACAGAAGGTTTGATTCTTGATAACGAAGGCGCACTAAATATCGATGAAACACCTAAACGTTTAGGTGTTATTGGTGCCGGTGTTATCGGTCTTGAAATGGGTTCTGTTTGGGCGCGTTTAGGTACTGAAGTTACCGTACTTGAAGCAATGGATGATTTTCTGGCTCTGACAGATAAAGACGTTGCTAAAGAAGCGGCTAAACTTTTTAAGAAACAGAAGCTAGATATTAAGCTAGGTGCCCGTTGTACAGGTACTGAGATCATTGACGGTAAAGAAGTGAAAGTTAAGTTCGCTGATGCCGAAGGTGATAAAGAGATTGTCGTTGATAAGCTGATTGTTGCTGTTGGCCGTAAGCCTCAGACTCAAGGTCTATTAGCTGATGACTCTGGCGTGAACTTAGATGAGCGTGGTTTCATCTTTGTGAACGAGCAGTGTGAAACGGGTGTTCCAGGTGTTTACGCTATTGGTGACTCTGTGCGTGGTCCAATGTTGGCGCATAAAGCATCAGAAGAGGGCATCATGGTTGCAGATATTATTGCAGGTCATCATGCCCAGCTTAATTATGATGTTATTCCTAATATTATTTACACGCACCCTGAATTGGCGTGGGTAGGTAAAACAGAGCAGGAACTTAAAGCTGAAGGCGTAAAAGTGAAAGTGGGTAAATTCCCATTTGCTGCCTCTGGCCGTGCAATGGCTGCTAACGAAACTGAAGGTTTTGTTAAAATTATTGCATGTGAAGAGACTGATCGTATTTTGGGCGTTCATATGGTTGGCGCTATTGCGTCCGAATTGATCGGCCAAGCGGCAATTGCTATGGAATTCTGCTCTAGTGCAGAAGATCTGCAATTGACTGTCTTTGCTCACCCAACAGTGAGTGAAGCCATTCATGAAGCAGCCTTAGCGGTTGATGGTCACGCCATTCATATGGCGAACCGCAAAAAACGCTAATAATTTAGTGTTTTGACTCGGCTAGCTGCAACGGCGCAGCTAGCTGTTTAGCAATACTTGTTGTTGAACCCAACAGGGCTGTTACGAAAGCGTATTTAGACTTTCGATACAGAAAAATCATATAGTGACAACACAACGGATTAGAGCATGAATCTTCATGAGTACCAGGGCAAACAGCTGTTTGCCGAATATGGTCTGCCGGTTTCTAAAGGAATCGCGGTAGATACTCCGGAAGCTGCTGCGGCAGCGGCTGAGAAAATTGGCGGTGATAAGTGGGTTGTTAAAACGCAGGTTCACGCAGGTGGCCGCGGTAAGGCTGGCGGCGTAAAGCTGGTTGATTCTCCTGCTGAAGCATCTGAATTTGCAGCTAACTGGCTTGGTAAAAACCTTGTTACTTATCAGACTGATGCTAATGGGCAGCCGGTAGCAAAAATTTTGGTTGAAGACTGTACTGATATCGCTAATGAGCTTTATCTTGGCGCAGTAGTTGACCGTTCTTCTCGTCGTATTATTTTCATGGCATCTACTGAAGGTGGCGTTGAAATTGAGAAGGTTGCTGAAGAAACTCCTGAGAAAATCCTGAAAGCTGAAATTGATCCTTTAACGGGTGCTCAGCCATATCAGGGTCGTGAACTAGCGTTTAAATTAGGTCTACAAGGTGACCAGATTAAGCAGTTCGTTCATATTTTTCTTGGTCTAGCAAAAATGTTCGAAGAGAAAGATCTTGCATTACTTGAGATCAACCCTCTTGTTATTACTGATGCAGGTAACCTGCACTGCCTAGACGCTAAAGTAGCGATTGATGGTAATGCTGTATACCGTCATAAAGATCTTCAGGCGATGCATGATCCATCTCAAGAAGATGAGCGTGAAGCACATGCTGCTGAGTGGGATCTGAACTATGTTGCTCTAGATGGCACTATTGGCTGCATGGTTAACGGTGCAGGCCTAGCAATGGGTACGATGGATATCGTTGCGTTGCACGGAGGCTTCCCAGCTAACTTCCTTGATGTTGGCGGCGGTGCGACTAAAGAACGTGTTACTGAAGCGTTCAAATTGATCCTTGCTGATGACAAAGTTAAAACAGTATTAGTTAACATCTTTGGTGGTATCGTACGTTGCGACCTAATTGCTGAAGGTATTATTGGTGCTGTTAAAGAAGTTGGGGTAAACGTACCGGTTGTAGTACGTCTGGAAGGTAACAATGCTGAACTAGGTTCTAAATTATTAGCTGAATCTGGTCTTGATATCATCGCAGCTACTAGCTTGACTGACGCAGCACAGCAGGCAGTAAACGCAGCGGAGGGTAAATAATGTCCGTTTTGATTAATAAAGACACCAAAGTAATCTGTCAGGGTTTCACTGGTGGTCAGGGTACCTTCCACTCTGAACAAGCAATTGCCTATGGCACTAAAATGGTTGGCGGTGTTACACCAGGTAAAGGTGGTTCTACTCACCTAGGTCTACCTGTATTTAACACGGTTGCTGAAGCTGTTGCTGAAACAGGTGCCGAAGCGTCTGTTATCTATGTTCCTGCTCCTTTTTGTAAGGATTCTATCCTTGAAGCAGCGAATAGTGGAATTAAGCTGATCGTTTGTATCACTGAACATATTCCTGTTATGGATATGCTTCAGTGTAAAGTTAAATGTGACGAGCTAGGCGTGCGCCTAATCGGCCCTAACTGCCCAGGTGTTATTACGCCAGGCGAATGTAAAATTGGTATTATGCCAGGTCACATTCACTTACCGGGTAAAGTTGGTATCGTTTCTCGTTCAGGTACGTTGACTTACGAAGCTGTGAAGCAGACTACAGATGCTGGCTTTGGTCAGTCTACCTGTGTAGGTATTGGTGGTGACCCAATTCCAGGTTCTAACTTCATTGATATTTTGGAAATGTTCCAGAATGATCCACAGACTGAAGCGATTGTTATGATCGGTGAAATCGGTGGTACAGCTGAAGAAGAAGCGGCTGCTTATATCAAAGCAAATGTAACTAAGCCTGTTGTATCTTACATTGCTGGTGTTACTGCACCTGCAGGTAAGCGTATGGGTCATGCCGGTGCAATTATCTCTGGCGGTAAAGGTACTGCTGATGAGAAATTTGCAGCCCTAGAGGATGCAGGTGTTAAGACTGTACGTTCTTTGGCTCAAATCGGTGATGCTTTGAAAGAACTTACAGGCTGGTAAGCTACCTCCTGTTAAGAAAAAGGCAGCTTCGGCTGCCTTTTTTTGTTTTAGCTTATTACTGTTTAGTTTGACGACTGGATAATCCAGCAACTATTGTGATGTTAACCGTAATTAGACGATTGTTGATTGATGCTTATGAATAAAACTATTGTATTAGGTGGTGTAGCTGCGGCGGCTGTTCTTGTTGCTGCGGGGGTTGGCTTTTATTGCTATATGCTTAAAGCTGAATTGTCAGAGTACAAAAAGCTTGGTGATCTGGCGTCTATGCAGCAATTTAGTCAAGAGAACTATGATTTAACAAAAGAAAATAAAACATTACAGGGCTCGATTGATAAGATCCAAAAAGGGTTTCTTAACTATCGAAAAAACGAGTTGCTTGAGGCTGAGCGTCGTACAGAAAGACGTGTTGAAACGGCTATCGCTTCTTTTACGCCTATTTCAGGACCTTATGTGTTCACGGCTATAGCTGCGTTAGAGCAGCGAGAGTTATGTGCACATACTCAGCAGTTGGTTCAGTTAGAGGCTGAGCTTTTTGAGAGTTCAGATCCAGCTGTTGTGATGCAGCAGAATAAAGTTTGCTCTGTTCGTTTAGAGCGGAAATTAATTCCTTTGTTTAAATATCAAATGCTTAGGGTTCGGGCTGGAATGACTGGATCACTGCAACATTTAAGAATTGATGCAGAAAAGAAATTTGTTAGTGCACGAGAGCTATTATCTAAGTGGCAAATTCCAGTCGAGAAAGAGTTAGACTCCTACACTAAGTTTTAACTGTCTGTATTTTCATATGTCTAAGGAGGAAGATTATTTATAGTCTGATACAGAGAGTTTTATTTCTTTGGTCTGTTTATTGCTTTAATTCGTAATCGAGCTGTTTTGAAAAAAATAGTGATATCAAAAGGACCGGTCTTATGGCGCATGGAGCTTTGAGCAACCCCTATAAAGGGAAAGGCGTTATAACTATTGTTATATGCTTCTTTTTGGTGCTTGATTGCACTGCTTTGGGCATAAATTTCTTCATTACTCAGCAAGTTGAAGATGATGCATTGGCCATAAATATAGCTGGCAGACAGAGAATGTTGTCGCAGCGAATGACGAAAGTTTTACTTTTGATGTCCGATGATCAGATGAGTTCAGTTAGCTATAAAAAAGAGTTGGAGTATGTCTATAAATTATTCCTCTCTACATTGGTTGTTTTTGAAGAGGGTGGCGATGCTGTTGGCGGTTTAGGTGATAGTAAAAAATTTCCAGGTTTGTCAGACCCTATTGCTCTGCAGTTTGTATCTGAAACCCGTGGGTTGATTGATAAGTTAGGTTTACATATAGAAAAGCTGCTTGAGAATCCTGAAGATCAAGTCGCTTTTAATAGCGCATTAGAGATCAGTAAAAACAGTAATTTAAAAATGCTGGGTCTTATGAATGCCTTAACTTTTCGTATTGAGCAGATGGCGGCAGAGAAGACAACGAGCCTGCGCTGGGTTCAGGCATTTGCTTTTGTGTTAGCGTTATTGAATTTTGCGATCATTGTTAGGCTCTATAACAAACGTTCGGAAGAGACAGAAATGTTAATGCAAAGCTTCATACATTTAGTCAATAGTGCTGCAGCTTGTTTGATTGTCTTTAATGAAAAAGGTGAAGTTCAGTTTGCCAATGCTATGAGCTTGGAAAAGTTTGGTTATTCAAAAAAGGGCTTTTTGACGCTGACCGAGAGTCAGCTTTTTCGAGTCGAGAATGATGAAACCTTTGCTATTACTGCAACCGGTGAGGCTATAAAAATTGAATTATTAAAACGTAGCTTTGTCTTAAATGGAAAGAAGTTTTTGATAACGACGATCAATGATATTAGCCACCATATGAAGGTCCAGGAACATTTATCTTATCTTGCCAGCCATGATCTTCTTACGGGGATTGGTAATAGACGAGGCTTGTTAGATAGATTGGAACTCGAGGTGGCTAGAGCTGAGCGATATGAAGGTAAGTTAGGGGTTTTCTTTATTGATCTTGATAAGTTTAAGCCAGTAAATGACCTGTTTGGGCATGGGGTTGGTGATATGCTTTTGAAGAAATTTTCTAATCGATTAAAAAATGCTGTTAGGAAATCAGATTTTGTTGCTCGTTATGGTGGGGATGAATTTGTAGTTTTAATGATAGATGTAAAAGATGATGAGGCTTTTGAAAGTTGTCGTAAGGCGATAGGCGATGTTTTTCAAAGACCTTTTGATTGGGAGGGAGAAGAGATCTTTTTGGATTGTAGTGTGGGTGTATCAACTTATCCTGCAGATTCTAAAGATAGTTACGATCTTCTATTGCTTGCTGATCAACGTATGTATGAATCTAAAAAAAATAAACGCAAAGTTAGTTCAGTATCTTCGTGAATTTCAATTATTGATTTGGGATTAAGTGTTCCAAATTGGTTTAGAGTTAAGTAAGAGTAGAGTTTTATATATGAGCGTTACAGTTTTTCCTTATTTTCAGCCTATTATTGAAACGGCTACAGGGCGTATAGCCGGTTATGAAGCTCTAGCGCGCATGGAGGATGCTGCGGGTAACGTTGTTTCAGCAGGTGGTCTGTTTTCGGATCATACGATTGACGTTAAAGAGCGTATTATGTTGGATAGGGATGTTCGCCTAAAAGCGTTAAAGCAGCTTGAAAATCTTCCGGATGATACGTTTTTAAGCATAAACATCTCTCCCGAATGGCTGCAGTATTTAGAGTCTTTAGATAATCTACCAACCCTTGAGATGATTAAGTCGCTTGCGGCGGATAGCTCAAAAGTTGTTATAGAAATTACAGAGCTTGATGGTGACCTTGATGTGATTGAGCGTTTAGTGGATCGCTATCGTGAACAAGGGTTTAGAGTTGCTATAGATGATTTTGGTACCGGTTTCTCTCAACTTGATCGAATAGCGTTGTTAAAACCCGATATTATTAAGCTTGATATGACGCTTATAAAGAGCGGTGCTGAAGATAATCGTAGGTCATCCATGATACAGATGTTGGGTGAATTAGCGTCTAAACTTGGTAGTAAAGTACTGTGTGAAGGCGTGGAAACGGAAGATGAGTATTACTTAGCATTGAGTTGTAATGCGGTTTACGTTCAAGGTTTTTTGTTTTCAGCTGCCACTGAGAAAATGGAAGCGCCAGATAGTACAGTCGTAAAGGTAAGCAACTTATTAAGCCACTACCGTGATCGTGCTATAGAGGCAACCTCACGTAGTCATTGGCGAGCGGATAAAATAAAAGCGGAGCTATTATCTCTTCGCGAGGTGCTAAGGGCTGCAAATGATGATGGGGGTTTAGAGCATTTTGTTGCTGCAGACCACCTGTTACGTTTTTATCTTTGTGACCGGTTAGGGAATCAGATCTCACCCAACTATGAAAATAGTGATAAAGGTTGGATCAAGGATAATAGCCATAACGGATATAATTGGAGTTGGCGGCCATACTTTTTTGAGCTATTAGGCTCTACTGATACACAAAGTCGTTTGGTTTTTTCTGAACCTTATCAAGATATCCATACGGGTCTTAGAGCTCAAACGGCTGTTTTATTTCTAGATAATTCCAGAATTCTATTGGCCGATTTGAGAGATGAGCAGCGGGAATCAGATCTGTTTAGCCGGTTTAGTGCAATGCCTGCAGGCTGGATTCCTGAAATAGATTAATTAGAGTTTAGCTCTTTCAGTAATAGAGTATAAGCTTTATCTTTTTTCTCTATTTGTTTGAGCTTAATTATTTGATAATTGAGTTCTGGGGCAAACCAGATGTAGGTTTGCCTTGGGCTGTTTGCTTCACGAACCCGCTTTACTCTAATCGTTTTATAGATGCCTATAGGGGCTTCAATTACCTCTTGGCCATCTACTTGGAATTTATACTCTTTTAAAATACCGCCATCGGCAACTTGATAGGTAAAACTGGTTTCCCCTTTAGCTAGCTCCTGCTGGAGTAGCATTTGATAACTTATTTTATCTTGTACGCCGGGGGTCACATCCATCTGCCAAGGTTTATCGTCTACTTCATTGGTAACACGATTATTTTCCCAGTCAAAGCTGATTTCTGCGTTACGTTTTTTGCCAAAAACGCTGCGCTTAAATGTGTAATGAATAGGGGAGAGGGCTTTGTTATTCCATTGAAAGTGGCTTTTTTCGAATATGCTGGCAAACATCGAGTTGGCTTTAGATTCGAACGTCCAACTATCATCGGATGACTTTTTTAGTTGGCGAATTGTGTCTCCACTCACTGAGATAGGGCCATCCCAATCTAATTCATAAGATGCTGTAAAAGGTTTAAATACAGATACGTCAGCATGAAGAGGGGTAGTTAAGAAGAAAAGAGAGGCTAAAAGTATAAGTGGCGTCCTCAATGAAATTCTAAACATAATTATATCCTCTTAATCTAATGGAGCCACTTGATAGCCTTGCGATGGCAGGGTATTACCATCCATAAGTATCCCGCTTTGAGTCCAGATTAACTTATTAGCACAGTATAACTCAACGGCAAGTGGATATATTACATGCTCAATAGCATGTACTTTTTGCTGTAAGCTCTCTTCATTATCATCCATAGTGACACTGACTTTACCCTGAACAGCAAGGGGGCCCCCATCAAGCTCTTCAGTCACAAAATGTACAGTGCAGCCGTGTTCTTTGTCACCCGCTTCAATCGCACGCTTATGTGTATGTAAGCCTTTATACTTAGGGAGTAAGGATGGGTGGATATTAAGCATCCGTCCTTGATAATGACGAACAAAGTCCGGTGTTAGAATCCGCATGAAACCAGCAAGTACAATAAGGTCAGGTTGATACTGATCTATCTCTTTAATCATCGCTTGATCAAAGCTGAGGCGATCTTCAAAGTCAGTATGTTTTAACGTGATTGCTGGAATATTAGCATTTTGGGCGCGCTGCAAGCCAAAAGCCTCGGCTTTATTGCTAAGAACAGCTTCGATACGGCCATTGATCTGGCCTGTATCGATAGCGTCCATTATAGCTTGCAGATTCGAACCACTACCTGAAATCAGGACAACGATTCTTTTGGTCATAGGCTGGATTAAACTCCCATGCCTGCAAGTTCAACCTGTTCTTCGCCATTGTTTGCTTCAGCAATAGAACCGATTACCCAAGCCTCTTCATTGGCATCAGCCAGAATAGAAAGGGCTTCTTCTTGTTTCTCAGCAGGTACACAGATCACCATGCCTACGCCGCAGTTAAATGTGCGGTACATTTCAGTTGTTGCTACATTTCCTTGTTCTTGCAACCATGTGAAAACAGGAGGCAAGGTCCAAGACTGCGTATTAATTACCGCTTTTGCGTTAGCCGGAAGTACGCGTGGGATATTCTCAAGTAAACCGCCGCCAGTAATGTGAGATAGCGCATTAACTTGTGACTCTTTAATGAGCTTAAGCAGAGACTTAACATAGATCCGCGTTGGTGCCATTAAAGCATCAGCCAGAGGTTTGCCATCTAATTCAGCAGTTAATTCAGTGCCGCTTACTTCTAAGATTTTACGAATCAAAGAGTAACCGTTTGAATGGGGACCTGAAGAGGCTAAACCGATCAGTACGTCACCGACTTTAACTTGGCTACCATCTATAATGTCATCTTCTTCTACTACGCCTGTACAGAATCCGGCTAAGTCGTAATCTTCGCCTTCGTACATGCCTGGCATTTCTGCTGTTTCACCGCCGACTAAAGCGGCTCCGGCAAGCTCGCAACCTTTGC
Source organism: Neptuniibacter marinus (assembly GCF_965223595.1). Taxonomy (NCBI): domain Bacteria; kingdom Pseudomonadati; phylum Pseudomonadota; class Gammaproteobacteria; order Oceanospirillales; family Oceanospirillaceae; genus Neptuniibacter; species Neptuniibacter marinus. Next base: position 1,752,557 of record NZ_OZ245004.1, read on the forward strand.
CTATGCCTGTTACAACATCTGCTGCAGTATCAACGTTAAGTTTACCTGTCGCGTAATAATCTAAGAAAAGTAGAGGTTCTGCGCCGGCTACAATCAAGTCGTTGACACACATAGCGACTAAATCGATACCAATAGTGTCGTGTTTACCTAAATCCATAGCTAAACGTAGTTTAGTACCGACACCGTCAGTACCTGAAACAAGTACAGGTTTACGATAGCCTTCAGGGATACGACATAATGCGCCGAAACCACCTAAGCCTCCCATTACTTCTGGGCGGGTGGTGCTTTTTGCTACGCCTTTAATACGATCAACTAGGGCATTGCCAGCGTCGATATCGACACCCGCATCTTTATAGCTCAGTGAGCTGCTATCAGAACCGGTAGACATGGATCAGTTAACCTTTCATGTGCAAGGGAAAATATGGAAGAAAATTATTGCGCGTATTCTACCGTTTCTTGGCATTTAATACACTCATATCCTGATGCAAAATTAACAAAATGTCATAAGAAACCATCTAAAAAGCATTATCAGCTTGTGGTACAGTTACGCCATCTTCCTGTTTGCAAATTTTGAGGCAGCTTAATGGACGTCTTGCGGACTTATTGCATTACCTTGCTTGTATTTGTTTTTGCTGTTGTTACACCTGTTGCCTATGCAGGCACTATGAGTAACCTTTACAGCGTCGAACTACCCGTTAACGCAGAAACGCAGGCGCCGACTGATGCACAAATTACTGAAGGTCTAAAGCAGGTCTTGGTAAAAGTATCAGGTAAGCGGTCATTAAATACCCACCCGGCTATTCGTCAGCAATTACAGGCGCCATCGACTTTTTTACAGCAGTTTAGTTTTACGAGTCGAATCATTGCGGGGCAAAATGTTACAAGATTGCTTCTTGATTATAACAGTGCTGCCGTTGACCATTTGATTACCCAAACTGGAGTGAAGCCATTAGGTATTCAGCGTCCTACCTTGTTGGTATGGTTGGTCTCCGATCAGCAGGGTTATCAAGACTTCGTTTCTGCCGACAGCGTTGAGATTAATCTTTTAAATTCAACTGCTCGTGCTCGGGGTCTACCTATCCAACTGCCTTTGTTAGATTTACAGGATCAGACAGCAATACAGGTGAGTGATGTATGGGGGTTATTTGAAGATGCAGTACAATCCTCCTCGACACGCTATCGTCCAGATGCGGTGATTGCTGCTCGGTTGCAAAAATCAACTTCGGGCATGATTCAGTTGAATGCTATCTTTTTAAAGGATGGAAAGGTTGAGCGACTATCCTATTCAGGTAACGCAGAATCGGTCTTGACTCAAATGGTAGATACTATATCCGATCAGTTGTTTAATCCCGTTGTTAGCCATGATTTGAGCTATTTTCAATCAGGGGTTGCTGTTAAGGTTAGTAATATCAATAGTTTAAGTGATTATGTGCAGATAACTGATTTTTTAAAATCCCTTCCGATCGTACGTACACTAAAGCCTGAGAGGGTGATGAGTGGTGACGTTGTTTTGAGATTGGAGCTAGATGGAAGTGAACAGCAGCTGCAGCAAGCAATTGGCGTTGAACCTCGTATTCAAGCGATGGATCAGCAATTAGACCTTAATGGCCTCAATATATTGAGCTACCGTTGGCAAGGTTAAAACAAATAGGTATAGGGATATGACGGAATCACAACGCTGGTTTTTTTTAATAATAGCTTTAGTGCTATCAGGTGTGATCTATCTGTTAGCTCCGATCCTATCACCGTTTTTGATCGGAGCTTTATTGGCATATCTGTCTGACCCTATTGCCGATCGCCTCGAGGCTTCTGGTTTATCAAGAACTGTTTCAGTAGTCATTGTTTTTATCGCTATGACTGCATTAGTTGCACTGTTGTTTCTAATCTTCATTCCGAAAATTGGTTATCAGATTCAGACCTTATTAGAACGGGTTCCTCAAGCAATAGTTTTGTTTGAAGAGCAGATTTTTCCTTGGATTCTGAGTACTTTTAGCCTTGAAGCTTCTGTTTTTGATTTTGCCCATCTTAAAAAACTTTTAGTGGGTGATCTGCAAAAAACGAGCGATATTATGGCGCAATTAGTGGGTGGTATAACGAAGTCCGGCCTAGCTATTGTTGCATGGGTCGCGAATCTCGTTTTGATTCCTGTCGTTACATTTTATCTGTTACGTGATTGGGATGTTATGGTTGATAAGATCAAACATCTATTGCCTCGTAATCTAGAGACAAAAGTCTCTCTATGGGCATCTGAATGCGATGAGGTGTTGGGTGCTTTTATGAAAGGGCAGCTATTGGTCATGTTGGCGCTAGGTATTGTTTATGCGTCAGGTTTATGGATTGTAGGGCTTGATCTAGCGCTTTTGGTTGGTATGATCGCAGGCCTTGCGAGTATAGTTCCCTATATGGGATTTATTATTGGTATTGTTGTAGCCAGTGTTGCGGCTTTTATGCAGTTCCAAGATCCTATGGTGCTGGCTTTTGTGGGTGTGGTATTTATTGTTGGTCAACTATTAGAGGGGATGTTGTTAACACCGCTTCTGGTTGGTGATCGTATTGGATTGCACCCAGTTGCTGTTATTTTTGCTATTATGGCCGGCGGCCAGCTTTTTGGTTTTGTCGGGATTTTATTGGCACTGCCTGTTGCAGCTGTGGTTATGGTGTTACTGCGTCACCTAAATGAAGGGTATAAGAGTAGTGCTTTATACGCGCATGACTCTTCGAGTGATCTTGAACAATCTGAATCGTTAACAAATGACAACTAACCATCCATTTCAAATTCCATTATCCGTTGGGTTGCACGACGATGCTCGTTTTGAGAATTTTTATTCTCAAGGTAACGAATTAATATGTGCCAGCTTAAAAGCTGCAGCTCATGCCGAGGGTGAACAGTTCATCTATATTTGGGGTGGGGAGGGTGTTGGGTGTACGCATTTACTGCAAGCGGTTTGTCATGAAGCTGATCCTGCGGGCACAACGGCTGCTTATCTGCCTCTGGATGAGCTAAAACATATGGGTGGCGGTATTCTTGATGGTATGGAATATCTTGATCTTGTTTGCTTAGATAGTATCGATGTAGTGGTAGGTGACAAGCAATGGGAAGAGGCGTTATTCCATTTCTTCAATCGTATTCGTGAACAAGGCAATATATTAATTATTGCCGCAAGTTCTGCGCCGCGATATTTAGGAATTAACTTACCCGATTTAGCGTCTCGTCTAAGTTGGGGGGTCGTTTTCCAGGTTCAGGCTTTAGATGATGCCACTAAGCTTAAAGCAATTCAGATGCGAGCTACTGCACGAGGGCTTGAGTTCTCTGAAGATGTTGCCCGGTACCTCCTTCATCGTGCAAGTCGTAATATGAATGATTTAACGTCGTTACTTGATACCTTAGATCAAGCCTCGTTGAGTGCTAAACGTAAGGTTACTATTCCTTTTATTAAAGAAGTAACTGGGTTGTAAACTGGCTTTTAGAGCAGGCCACGATTGGTAATTTCCCTCCCCCTTTTTTGCTCTAGCTTTCCTAATTTCTTTCTGGCTTTTCATAAAGCTGTCATTATTATCTGTGAAGCTCCTTTATGTAGAGTTCTAATTTCATTAGGGCGCTTTTCTTGGAGGTTATATGGCGAAGAATCATCTTTCTGAAAAATTGCAGAAAAAGATAGACAAAGAAAAGGTGTTGATTAAAGAGAACAATGTTCGTTTTACGGTGACACACCTGAGTCCTAAAGGAAAAGTACTAGGCCGTGAATGGTATAAAGGTTTTACGGCGGTGACGGATAAGCGTTTAATATTGGTTTCAAATAGTGTTAAGTTTCTCAATCTAAAAGGCGGTGATGATCGTTTTTCTACTGCAAAGTTTATTGAAGATAATGTTGCATGTTTAGAGGTTGAGTATTTTAAAGAGATTGGTAGTCATCGTTGCGTTGAATTTCATATATATACAGATAAAGTCGATAAGTTTTTAAAGCAGATCGAGAAATTATCTTAAGTATTATCTAGGCGGGGTCTCTTCCTGCCTATATTTTCCCTGCTTCCTCAAGTAAACAACTCCCTTCCTTGATAAATATAATCAACTCCCGCATTATTCCGCTTTTTTATGGGGCTTTGCGTGTATCAGATCATTGATCAAACAGACGATCTTCTTGTGATTAACAAATCTCAGGGGGTTAGTGTCCATAAAGACCAGAATGACACTGGTTTAACTATGCAGTTAAAAGATGATTTTAAATTAGATGAACTTTATCTCATACATCGATTAGATAAAGTCACATCAGGCCTTTTGCTCTTTGCGAAACAGGCGAAAGCTGCGGCGGCACTCTCTGCGCTATTCCGGGAGCGTAAAGTCACTAAGTATTATCTTGCGATATCCGCAAAAAAGCCTCGCCGAAAGCAAGGTGCTATCATTGGCGATATGGTCAAGGCGAGACGGGGCAGCTGGAAGCTTTTGTTGAGCAAAGAAAACCCCGCGATTACTCAGTTTTTTAGTACCTCACTAGCTCCGGGGTTCCGTCTGTTTATCATAAAACCATATACAGGAAAGACCCACCAAATTCGTGTAGCTTTAAAAAGTGAAGGTTCACCAATATTAGGTGATCAGCTTTATGCGGGTTTGGAATCTGATCGGGTTTATCTACATGCTTTTAGTTTGAGTTTTAGCTACGACAATCAACAGTATAATTACTCCTGCTTGCCTAACGAGGGAGAGCTGTTTGGCAGTGATTTTAAACGAGTAGTTAGTGATTTTTTCGAGCACCCAGACCAATTAAAATGGCCAAAAATAACGACTAATAAAAGGTAATAATGATGAGTGATAATGAACGCATTGAACGTGATTTTAACCTTCGCGATGAAGATGAGAAAAAGGCTTTCCTTGAGGAAACTTGGTGTGATAACTGCCAAGAGGTCAATCTTGGAATGAAAAATCCAATAGAGTATGAGCAAAACGATATTATCTTTATTGAAGGTAAATGTCGTAAATGTGGAAATACTATTCTGACTGAGATTACAGAAGAAGAGTTTTAAGTTAATTAAGTGTTTGAACTGCGTTTTAGGTTTAACACAGGTTAGGGGAAGATTGTTGTCCAGCGATTTTGAAAATAGATTTGGTGGTACGCGTCGCTTATACGGTACTGATGTTGTCGATATGTTTAGTCGTGCGCATATCTGCGTTATTGGTATTGGTGGAGTCGGTTCCTGGGTTGCTGAGGCACTTGCACGTACAGCAGTTGGTAAGATAACACTAATCGATTTAGATGATATCTGTATTACTAATGTTAATCGCCAGATTCATGCATTAGATGGCAATATTGGTCGTTCTAAAGTTGAAGCTATGGCTGAGCGGATAAAACTGATTAATCCGGCATGCCATGTGAATGAGGTTGATGATTTCATTACTCTTGAAAATATTCCTGAGCTGATTACTAGTGATTTCGATTATGTGATCGATGCCATTGATAGCGTGAAAGAAAAAGCCGCGTTAATCTCCCATTGTGGCTATCGAAAGATCCCTATTATTACTGTAGGCGGAGCGGGTGGACAAACAGATCCGACCAGAATTGAGATCTGTGATCTATCCAAAACCAGCCATGACCCACTTGCCGCTAAAGTACGTTCACTATTACGTAGGAACTATCAGTTTAGTAAAAGCGGTAGACGCTTTTCGGTGGACTGCGTGTATTCGACTGAGCAGCTAGTATATCCACAGCCTGACGGTTCCGTTTGTGCACAAAAAAGTATTACGGATGGAAATACCCGTTTAGATTGCTCGGGCGGTTTTGGCGCATCAACCTGTGTGACAGCCAGCTTCGGTTTTGCGGCAGTTGCTAGAGTGTTGGATAAAATGAAAAAACGTTGGGAGAGGGATCAAGCTCGCTTGCATGATGTGTAATGTGAAGGGGTGGGTGAGTTAAAGCGTAGCCCATATTACAAAAGGGGGTTACGCTGGCTTAGATTTTTTGAGTGTTAGATGTTCGGAGCTTATATGCTCTAGGAGTACAGCTTATTCAATAATCTGATCATCACGTAGACGGAATGGATGCCAAGGGTAAGTTCCCATAATACGTACTTCCTTAGCAAAGAAATCTAACTCTTGAAGAGCATATTTCATAGACTCTTGATAAGGGTGTCCTTCAACGTCAAGGTGAAAACTGGTGGCGGTCATCGTATCTGATGCCATATAGCTTTCAAGTTTCAACATATTAACGCCGTTAGTTGAAAACCCTCCTAGCGCCTTATAAAGGGCGGCGGGGATGTTTCTGACGGTAAACATGATTGAGGTCATGAAGCGTACATCTGGTTTTAACTCAGGCATATGACTATCGCGTGCCAAAATCATAAAGCGTGTAGTGTTACCCGATTTATCCTGAAAATTATCACGCAGAATATTAAGGTCGTAAAGTTCTGCGGCTAGGCTAGATGCGATGGCAGCTAGACCTTTGTTATTCGGATTTACACTGAGGTCAGCAGCGGCTCCTGCCGTATCAAGGCTGGCAATCGGTTCTATGCCAAGCTCGGCAATATTGCCGTAACATTGTGCGAGAGCTTGGGGGTGAGATGATACTGCTGTAATTTCACTTATTTTGCTGCCTTTGGGCGCAAGCAAGCAGTGATTGACCGGTTCGAAATGTTCACCAACAATGTGAAGTTTCGTTTGTGGCATTAAGCGATAGATCTCTTCTACTCGCCCCGCAGTAGAGTTCTCTAATGGGATCATTGCAAATCGCGCTTTTCCGCTATCCACCATAAACATCGCATCAGCAAAGGTATGGCATGCTTTTGCTTCTAGCTCTGGGTAAGCTTTACGACAGGATAAGTGGGAATAGGCGCCTGGGACACCTTGGTAAGCGATTATTGCTGGTAGATCGGTCATAGTATTTAATCTATCAATGTAAAACGAGGTGCGTATTATTACACAGAGATTAGCTCTCTGTTACTGTTCAAATGGGTTTAATTACGTGTTTCTGTTCCTTTGTATAGGTAAATAGCACAACCTTATGATCGCTTTTAATCTATTATGCCCTTTTATTTTAAATGTATTGGCTAAATCACAATTAATGGGCCATTGCTGTTTATTCTGATGAGTACCTCTTTAATGATACATCGATTACTGATGGCACTAATTTTTCTAGTATTTACTTTATTGTTCACTTGGCAAGTGGTTAATGTGACTCGTGACTGGACGTTACAGCGTTTACATGACCAAGGTTCTGCTGAGTTACTCAAGGTGATTACCGAGCTTCGAGTCGCTTTAGGCGAGTATCGTTACTTACCGTTTCTTATTTCACAAAATGTGAGCGTGAAAGAGTTACTTACTTTTTCTAAATCCGAAAAAAGCGCTGAAGTGAGTTTATACCTTGAGCAAACGAATCTTGTTGCAGGTTCCTCCTCACTTTTTTTATTAAACACTGAAGGTAGGGCGCTGGCTTATAGTCATTGGCGAGATGAAGAGGATTTTTTTCAGCGCTCCCATAATAATCAAGCTTATTTTCAACAGGCGAGTGATGGCCATCGGGGCAGACAATTTAGTTTAAATGTAGATACAAAACGTCCTGCCTATTTTTTGTCTTCCCCTATTTATGAGGGCACCCGTTTTATTGGCGCAGCAGTCGTCCGAATTGAGTTGCAAAACTTAGTGCAAAAGCTTCGTTCGGTTGAAACTGTGCTTATTACTGATAACAAAGGAACCTTATTTTTCTCTACGGGTTCTTTTCAACGTTTTGAAAACCTCCAAGCTCAAGCGCGTATATATCCACATGAATTAAGCAATGGTGTAACTACCACTTTGTGGGAGAAAGAGAAACACCATTGGCTTGCACGCTCTGTCGCACTTGACGACTTAGCGTGGGAGGTGACGGTTTTAAATGATACCGATGTGGTTAATAAAAATATTCGTAATGCAACGCTGTTTTCATTTGGTGGTTGTGTCGCTTTTGGTTTGCTTATGCTGTTGTTTAGAGAACGGCAGTTAAAGCTACGATCTCAGAATGAAACGAGACAAGCATTAGCGCGAAATGAAGCGCAGCAGAAAGCGATTATTAACCATGCTCAAGTTGGCTTACTGTTAATCGATAGTCAGGGTTTAATACGCTTTGCAAATAAAATGGCGTTACAGCAGTTTGCGGTAATGATGAAGGTGATTATCAACCGTCCCATTGCGGAGATGGTGGTAGCTGACGGTGATCCGTTAGTGAATCGGCTTCTGACTAATTTAGATTGGGATAGTTTCTCGCCATTGATTGGCTACGAATCGGTAGGCGTTAGAGGAGACGGTACTGAATTCCCCTTAATGATCTCTGTCCGAAAAATGTTGCCAAAACAGTCTCCCTCTTTACGTGACTTAGCGCTTGAAAAAGATGAAGCAAAGCGGTTTTTGGTAACGGTTATTGATATATCCCGCCGTAAAGGCTTAGAAATGGAACTTAAACGGGCCAATAATTCGTTAGAAACTAAGGTTGAAGAGCGGACAAAGGCCTTAAGCGAAGCGCAAAATGAATTGATTCAGGCCGGAAAAATGGCTGCATTAGGGCGTATGTCCACGGCCGTTGCTCATGAACTTAACCAGCCTTTAACAGCGATTCGAAATTATGTGGCGATCTGTAAGCAGCTGTTGAACCAACCAGAGATGTTAACCGAAAATCTATCTGAAATTGATCTACTAACACAGCATATGGCTCAAATTACCTCCCAATTAAAAACCTATGCTTATAAAAAACCTGAGGATAAACAGCCGGTTTCTATTCAGATGGTGGTTGAGCATTCATTGCTACTGTTTAAGCAACGTATTGTCGATGAGCAAGTTGAATTAACGACGCAACTGCCGGGAAATACGTTATACGTCTTGGGCGACAATACCCGTTTAGAGCAGGTAATTGTTAATTTGGTTAATAATGCTTTGGATGCGATGAGTGCAAGCGCTGAGCGGAAGTTAAGTATAGAGGTGACCTATAGCGATAAGGTTATTATTTCGATCAGTGATTCGGGAATGGGTATTGCTGCGGATTTATTGGATAGCTTATTTGATCCATTTGTTACCTCTAAGAAGATTGGTGATGGATTAGGGTTAGGGCTAGCTATTGTGAAATCTATTATTCGTGATCTAGAAGGCGATATAGAAGTAGGAGAGAGTCGGCTAGGTGGAGCCTCTTTTACGGTGAAACTACCTATTTTCTCGGTCTCGGAGGATAATTGAAAGTTATGGGCGAAATGAGTGTAAACGAAGATAATTTCAGAGGCACTGTTCTTCTCGTTGATGATGAAGCAATGGTACGCAAGTCAACGGAAAAGTGGCTAACCATGGCTGGCTTTGAGGTGATTGGCTGCGATAGTGGCGCTGAAGCACTTAAGCATATTTCTGAATCTTTCCAAGGAATTGTCGTTAGTGATGTGAAAATGCCCGGGATGAGCGGTTTAGAGTTTATGGCATTAGCATTGACTGAGGTGCCAGGTCTGCCTGTTGTGTTGGTGACAGGGCATGGGGATGTAGATATGGCGATCTCGGCCATGCGGAAAGGGGCTTATGATTTTATCGAAAAGCCCTTTAACCCAGAACGATTAGTGGAAACGATTCAGCGCGCCTGTGAAAAGCGTCGCCTCATGTTAGATAATCTTCGGTTGCAGCAGCACTTAGCAAGCTCAACGGGTATAGATAAGCGGTTGATTGGTATATCACCTGTTATACAACGTTTAAAGCAGGAGATTATTACCTTAGCTGATTTAGATACCAATGTGATTATTTATGGAGAAACAGGTACGGGAAAGGAGCTTGTAGCCCAGTCATTGCATGAGTTTAGTACCCGAAATAAAGCCCATTTCGTTCCTATTAATTGTGGCGCTATCCCTGAAGCGTTAATAGAGAGTGAGTTGTTTGGTCATGAAGCGGGTGCGTTTACTGGGGCGAGTAAGCGCCGTATCGGCAAATTTGAATATGCGAGTGGTGGTACGCTGTTTCTTGATGAGATTGAGAGTATGCCTTTGCATCTGCAAATTAAGTTATTGCGAGCATTGCAGGAGGGCGTGATTGAAAGGCTAGGTGGTAATGCACCTATAGCGGTGGATCTGCGAGTGATTGCTGCAGCAAAAACGGATCTGAGAGTGGATGATAATTTCCGCGAAGATCTATTTTATCGTCTTAATGTCACCCAATTACATATCCCCCCCTTACGGGATCGTTTGGAGGATGCCCCTTTACTGTTTGAACATTATTTGAGGATGACAGCGCAAAGCCATGAGTGTGAGCCGCGTATATTACCAGAGCAAGATATAAGAGCACTGCATAGTTATCAATGGCCTGGTAATGTGCGAGAGCTTAAAAATGTGGCGATGAGATACGCATTGGATAAGCGGGTGTCTGTATCCGCTATATTGTTTCCAGATGATCAGCCTATGCAACTAAGCGAGTTAAGTGGGGATATCTCTCAGCCATTAGCGATTCAGGTCGCAGCTTTTGAGGCCGAAGTGATTAAACGCTCGTTGGCTGAGCATGAGGGTAATATTAAAGCTGTAATGGATATGCTTGATCTGCCGCGTCGTACGTTGAATCAGAAGATGGCTAAATATGGCCTTCATCGCTCCGACTTTACCCCAGATTAATTTTTACTATCTGATTTATAAGGTTATTTTAAATAGGCGGTTTTTTGCTTATTGTGCGTATCTATCCTCTTATTTGATGTGATTTCCATACTTTTGAATTTCTTCCACTTTTACCGATAGCCCCAAGTCAGTGGCTATGCGCCTATTTTTATATGCTTCTACTTGTTTTGCTCTTAGCTTTTATCGTCTTTAACTTAAATAAGCTATTTTTTGCTTATATAGCTTGATTTTGATAAGCGTAATTTTGCCTATTTTAATTGCTCTTAATGTTAATGATTATTAACTTATTGAAAGTTATGGTAAATATTTTGTTTTTTAAGGTGGCATTATGCTTGCTTGTTATAAATCGTGCAATAGATTTAATAATAAAACACCAAATGAAGAAGGGTTACAGGATGACAATAACAAAACGTACTTTTATCAAGGGTATGGGCTTAGCGCTTGCAGCGAGCACTGCAGTAGGAACAGCAGGCTTAGTACAGGCTGCTGATGAGAGACGCTCTTATATATTGGCAACAGCATCAACAGGTGGAACTTATTATCCGGTAGGTGTTGCGCTTGCAACGTTGACTAAAATTAAACTTGAGCCATCACATAAGATCTCCATGTCTGCGATTAACTCAGCAGGTTCAGGTGAGAACATTAAGTTATTGGGCGAAAACGAAGCTCAGTTTGCTATCCTGCAGGGTTTATATGGTGCTTGGGCTTGGAATGGCGAAGGCCGTCTTAAAGAAGCGGGTCCTCAGAAAAATTTACGTTCAGTTACTATGCTTTGGCAGAATGTAGAGCAGTTTGTTATGAAAACTGATCATACGAAAACTGGCACGATTGCAGATATGAATGCATTAGCGGGTAAAAAGTTTTCTATAGGTAAAAAGAACTCTGGTACTGAAGGTTCTGGTAGAACAATTTTAGGCAACTTAAACATTGATGCTGATGGGTTTAATCTTGCGTATATGGGTTACGGTGCGTCAGCAGATGCATTGCAAAACGGTACGATTGAAGGGATGAATATCCCATCGGGTGTGCCTACATCAGCGATTACTCGTGCTTACGCGGCGTTAGGTAGCGACATTACGGTACTTAATTTTACCGATGAGCAGATTAAACAGGCAAACGGTAATTATAAGCTGTGGACGCCATATCATATCCCCGCTAATACTTACCCAGGTCAAAGCAAAGATATCAATACCATGGCTCAGCCAAACTTTTTGGCAGTACGTGATGATGTTTCGGAAGAAGATGTTTATTTGCTGACTAAAACAGTTTATGAAAATCTCGCATTCTTAAATGGTATTCATAAAGCGACTAAAGCAATGTCGTTAGAAAAATCTATCGCCGGTTTGCCTGTGCCTCTTCATGCAGGTGCTGCGCGCTACTACAAAGAGATGGGTATAGAGATACCTGATCACTTGATTGCTAAATAAGTTGATTGGGAGGGAACTATTAATTTAGTGGGTTGTCTATTATTACAGCTCTCCTCCTACTTTTGGTTTGAAGTGTTCAGACCGGTGCAAACTTAGCTACCAGCGAGGTTAAGTTTGCACTACCTATTTTTTTATAAATACTCCAGCAATTGTTACCATCATTCTTCAGAAATGTAATCTGAGGTTATGGGGTTTTTGCGCATCGAATTTGTTTGAGCGATTAGAATTATGGCGACTGAAGCGAACGTAAATGATCAAGAAGATATTAGAGAAAAACTCAAAGGGTTAGAGCTTACGCAGCGTCCTGAGAACTCTGTCACTGGAAAAATTATTTATTGGGTAGGTGTCGCTTTTGCGTTGACGCATATCTATTTCAACACATTAGGTACTTGGTCTGAGCTTTATGTTGCCGCCGTTCACTTTAGTGGCTTTGCATTTTTGTGCGCTTTGATGGTTCCTGTCTTTAATTCCTCGAATGTAGCTAAGCAGAAAGTCGCTTTAATATTGGATCTTTTACTTGGTGTTGCGGCAGTTGCTTGTGCGTTGTATTTAATTGGTTTTGAAGATGCTCTCTATGATAGAGGGGTTAAGTTTGTCCAATGGGACTGGGTCTTTTCTATAAGCGCTATCTTTATCGCTTTGGAAATGGCGCGAAGAACAACAGGTTGGTTTATTCCATCAATGATTTTAGTGGCTTTGACCTATGTTTTTTGGTGGGGTCAATACATTGATGGTATGTTCGGTTTTGCTGGCCTTAGTTTAGAAACCTTGCTCTACCGTTCCTATTTTTCGTCTGAAGGTATGTTTGGCCAGATAGCTCGCATATCTTGGACCTATGTTTTCATGTTTATCTTATTTGGTGCCTTTTTAGTTAAGTCAGGTGCTGGCGATTTTATTATTGATCTCTCCCGTTGCGCTGCGGGCCGTTTTGTTGGCGGGCCAGGCTTTGTTGCTGTACTAGGGTCTGGTTTGATGGGTTCCGTTTCTGGATCATCAGTTGCTAACACAGTGTCCACTGGTGTGATTACCATTCCATTAATGCGAAAAGCAGGCTTCCCCGCGCGTTTTTCAGCGGGTGTAGAAGCGGCTGCATCAACAGGTGGACAGCTAATGCCTCCCGTTATGGGGGCGGGCGCGTTTATCATGGCATCCTATACGCAAATCTCTTATCTCGATATTATTGCCATCGCGGCTTTACCTGCATTGTTGTACTTTCTCTCGGTTGGCTTCTTTGTTCGTGTCGAAGCTAAACGTAGTCATGCCCATGCTGTCGAAATAGATACTCGCACTTTAGGTGAAGTATTTAAGGGGGGCTGGCATTTCTTACTGCCTCTGGTGGTATTAGTGTCCTTACTTATCTATGGATTCACACCCACTTATGCCGCTGGCATTTCAATTATATCAGTAGTGGTTTCATCCTGGTTATCTAAGCATCCTATGGGAGTTAAAGAGATTCTTGATTCTCTTGCTCAAGGTTCGCGGAATATGGCGACCACAGCGATGTTGCTTATCTCTGTAGGCTTAGTTGTTAATGTGGTTGCAATGACGGGGATCGGGAATACCTTCTCACTTATGGTGACTGAATGGGCAGGGGGGAGCTTATTAATCACTTTAGTTTTGATCGCACTAGCCTCACTAATCTTAGGTATGGGACTGCCTGTGACGGCTGCTTATATTGTTTTGGCAACGCTTTCAGCGCCGGCACTTTATGGATTAATGGCCGAAAGCCGTTTGTTGGATTTGATCGTCACCGGCACGCTACCTGATGCGGCTAAAACCATATTTATGCTAATTGATATGGAGAAGGTGAGTTTATTATCGGCACCGATGAGTGAGGTAGATGCTAAGGCTTTATTGAGTTCTGTGCCTGCTGATTTTAAAGGTCAGTTATTAGATCAGGCGTTGGCTCCTGAAGCCTTAGCAATGATTTTGTTGTCTGCTCATATGATTATTTTCTGGTTATCTCAGGATTCCAATGTAACTCCACCCGTCTGTTTAACCGCTTTTGCCGCGGCTGCGATCGCTAAAACACCGCCAATGGCGACAGGTTTTACTGCATGGAAGATTGCTAAAGGTTTGTATGTAGTTCCTTTGCTTTTTGCTTATACCAATTTTATTGGTGGCACTACAGCGGAGGTGTTAAGCATATTTGTATTTGCGGTCTTTGGTCTATATGCTTTTGTTGGTTTCATGGAAGGCTATCTAGAAGGACCGTTGAATATAGTGATGCGGGCGTTATGCGGCGTATGTGCTATCACTCTGTTATGGCCCCACGATCAAGTATTGGTAAGTTTGGCTGGGGGAGCCGTTTTTATCATAATCTTTATGTTTAGTCGAAAAGCGGATAAAGATGCTCTTCAAGCAGTGTAGGTACTTGATTAATTAATTAGTTTAATTATTTGGTTTAATGGCAGGAGGTCTTGTGGCACTAGGTTCAGAACAAGAAATTTATGATTTTATTGTCATTGGTGGTGGGATTTTAGGCATGTCAACTGCATGGCAGTTACAGCAAAAGTATCCTGGCAAATCTGTTCTTGTTCTAGAAAAAGAATCTAGTGCTGCACAGCATCAAACGGGACATAACTCAGGTGTGATTCATGCCGGTGTTTATTATAAACCGGGTAGTTTGAAAGCTAAATTTTGTAAGGAAGGAAATCAAGCGACTAAGGCTTTTTGCCTTGAGAACGATATTCCTTTTGACCAGTGCGGAAAATTACTAGTTGCTACAGACCAAGCTGAATTGGAAAGAATGCAAGCGCTGATCACTCGTTGTGCTGACAATGGTATTGAGATTGAGGTGCTAGATCAGCAAGCGCTGAAAACTAAAGAACCCCATATTCAGGGCGTAGGTGCGATATTTGTACCCTCAACGGGGATTGTGAACTATACCCAGATTACTCAGCGGATGGGGGAGCTTGTAGAGTCAGCAGGTGGCCAGGTTCGCTTTAATACGGTAGTGACTGGGATCGAAGAGTTTGCAGATCGTGTGACGGTTTATACGGAAGGTAAACGCTTCCATAGTCGCTATTTAGTGGCGTGTGCAGGCTTACATTCTGATAGAGTCGTTGAAATGATGGGGTTAGAGCCTGATTTTCGAATTATTCCATTTAGAGGTGAGTATTATCAGCTGTCGCCTAAACATAACCAGATCGTAAATCACTTAATCTATCCAATCCCTAACCCCGATCTACCTTTTTTAGGTGTCCATTTAACACGAATGATTGATGGATCTGTAACTGTAGGGCCAAATGCAGTGTTAGCCTTTAAGCGGGAAGGGTATAAAAAAACCGATATAAGCTTGAAAGATAGTTTCCAGATGCTGACTTATCCAGGAATGATCAAGTTACTGTTTAAGCATTTCAGAGCGAGTCTTTCAGAGCTGAAAAACTCCATCTCTAAAAAAGGTTACCTACGTTTAGTCCAGAAATATTGTCCAGAGCTAACCGTGAATGACCTAGAGGCTTATCCTGCGGGGATTCGTGCGCAAGCTGTTGCAAAAAATGGCGATGTTATAGACGATTTCTTGTTTATGAATACAAGCCGTTCACTCGCCGTTTGTAACGCTCCTTCTCCAGCAGCTACTTCAGCTATTCCTATAGGTAAACATATCGTTGAGAAAGTTTCATTGTTGGTGGATCTATAACGTTTGTCATTTATACGTCAAATCGGGTAAAAGGAACCTGCCCGTTTTTTGTGCTGAAGTGCCTACTGTCGAATAACTGGCGGGGTGCGTCGCAGGTTTTACTGATTTGATAATTATCTGCCAGTAACTGTTCGCACATATCGCACCAAGGTTTAACTCCTTCTTTACCTAATTCATTTAATTGTTCGGGGGACGGATAGCCTTGGCTATTTTTAATGGTTTCTAAATACTTCTCGCAACTCTTCATCCCTTCATCCTAGGTCGCCTTTTATTATTGTAATTGCATTTATTGATTATTGGTGCGCGGGCTATTTTAGACTACATAAAAGTAAGGCTATAAGAATAATTTTTTATTCTTTGATAAAAGGGTCGAGTGAGAGGGTTTCCCCATCTGTTATTAGATGGGAGGGCTTTCACAAAATATAGAGATCATGATCTGCGGTAGGAATGATCTTTTCGTCAATTTTTTGAAGTAGTTAAAAGATTTGTATTATCTTTTGGGGCGAACTGCCGTCCAGTAATGTTGTTTCCAGTAGGGGTTATCTAACCGGCTTAATGTCACGCCTTGGCTGGTGGACGCATGAAGAAAAATGCCCTGTTCTACATAGACGCCTACATGACGTTGTGTATTACCGCCTAGTTTAAAAAATACAAGGTCGCCGGGAATTAGCTGATGTTGTTTAACCTTTATGCCACTATTTACTTGTGCAATTGTCGTTCTAGGTAAATGCTGTTCAAAAATTGTTTTATAGGTAAGTTGGGTAAAGGCCGAGCAATCAACCCCTTGACGTGATTGGCCGCCCCAGCGATAGGGGGTGCCTTTCCAGCTTTTATGTTGACTTAAAAGGGCACTAGCAACGGGCGATTGAGGTTGAATATTAACGCTTGCCGTTGGGGTCCGAGTGGAATAAGAGCTACAGCCCTGTAGAATAAGGATCAAAAATAGTAGTAGGTTAATTGAGCGTAAATTTATCATGAGTCCTCTTTAAATGGGCCTAGAATATTGGTTTAGAGTATAACCCTGACTAATATGTACTAAACAGATTGGCTTTCGTAAGCGTAACTGCCTATTATGCCCACCTATTTTTATAGTTCCTAGAAAGCGATTTATCATGACCGAAGATTTTCAGATTGGCCAGCGTTGGTATAGTTACACAGAAGCAGAGTTAGGTTTAGGTGTAGTCACCGAACTGGTAGATCGACGTGTAGATATTTTATTTCCTGCCACAGGAGAAGAACGTACCTATGCACAAAACAATGCTCCTCTGAGCCGTATTGTTTACCCTATAGGCGATCAAATCACGGATGATAACGGCGTTTCAATCATTGTCACACAGCATGAAGAGAGTAAAGGTTGTGTTATCTACTTTGGGGATGATGAAAACGGGGATGAGCAAATTATTCATGAAGCCTCCCTTGAAAGTTCAGTTCACTTTAGTAAACCTTACGAACGATTGTTTGCAGGCCAGATAGATAAACTGCGTCATTACGAATTAAGATTAGAAACCTTAAAGCATCAGCATAATCATCAGCAATCCGCTGCTTATGGTTTATTGGGGCCGCGGGTTCAATACTTGCCCCATCAATTTTATATCGCCTCTGAAGTGGGTCAGCGAATAGCGCCTAGGGTTCTGTTGGCGGATGAGGTTGGTTTAGGGAAAACTATTGAAGCGGGCTTGATCATTCATCAACAGCTTGTAACAGGGCTGGCTAGCCGTATCCTTATTATTGTACCGGATAGCTTGATTCATCAGTGGCTAGTGGAGATGCTGCGCCGCTTTAATCTACACTTTTCTATTTTGGATGAAGGGCGCTGTTTAGATAGTGAAGGTAATCCGTTTGAGGATGCTCAGCTTGTTTTAAGCCCACTCTCTTTATTTACTCGCGATGAAAAATATTTAGATCAAGCCGTCCAAGCGGGTTGGGATCTAATGGTGGTGGATGAAGCACATCATTTAGGATGGAGCGAAGAGGGGGCAAGTCATTCCTATCGCTGTATCGAATCTTTAGCGCTTAAAGTTAAAGGTTTATTGTTGCTGACAGCTACGCCTGAGCAGTTAGGTATTGAAAGTCATTTTGCACGTTTACGTCTTCTTGATCCCGATCGTTATTACGATTTAGAAAAATTCATCATAGAAGAGCAGGACTTTAAATGTGTTAACCAATTAATTGAGACCCTACAGGCTCCCGATAGTTGGCATGATGCGTTACAAGATCAAGTATTGATTGCACTGCTGAATAAGTATTTGGGCGATGATATTGCTGACCTACTTGCTCAACATAAAGATGATGATAGTGAGGAACGGGCAGAATTAATCGATAAAACAGTCCGAGCGCTATTAGATCAGCATGGCACAGGGCGTGTCTTGTTCCGTAATACCCGTGAAAGTGTTCAAGGCTTCCCGCAGCGTAAGTTACATATTTATCCTTTGTCGTTACCACAAGCCTATGCAGATGTTATTGATTCGACATCGATGGAACGCCGCTTACATCCTGAAACGCTTATTGCTGATGGGCAGGGCTCCGCATGGTTGTTAGAAGATAACCGCGCGGACTGGTTGATCAAATGGCTAGATGATTACAAAGGCGAGAAGATACTCGTTATCTGTGCCCATGCGCAAACGGCGATAGCGTTGGAAAAGCAGTTGCGTTTATTTGAAGGACGACGAACAGCACTTTTCCATGAAAGTATGAGTCTTGTTGAGCGTGATAGAGCTGCCGCTTACTTTGCCGATAGTGAACAAGGGGCGCAGCTGCTGATCTGTTCAGAAATTGGTAGTGAAGGCCGTAACTTCCAGTTTGCTCATCATATGGTGATGTTTGATCTTCCGATGAACCCCGACCTTCTTGAACAACGTATTGGGCGTTTAGATCGTATAGGACAGCTTAAAGACGTTAATATTCATGTGCCTTATTTTGCGGATAGCTCCCAAGAGGTTCTATTGCGTTGGTATGCTGAAGGGCTAGGTGCTTTTGAGCAGGTTTGTCCTACCGGACAAAGCTTAATGCAGCAGTTTGCGTCTGATCTTCACTACTGTATGGAAAATACAGAGGATCAAGCGGGCATTGATCGCTTAATTGAAGAAACTTCTCATAGCCAGCAGGCATTACTTGAAGAGCTACAACAGGGGAGAGATCGACTTCTGGAGTTAAACTCCTGTAATACATCGGTGGCTGAAGCTTTGCTGGATGCTGTTGAAGAGGATAGTCAGCCTGGAACTTTGTCATCCTATATGGGCCGCGTGTTTGATCATTTTGGCGTAGAGCAGGAGAGCACAGGCATCAATGGTGTCATCCTCCATCCAGGTGATCATATGCTCAGCAGTCATTTTCCAGGTTTGCCTTCTGATGGTATGACAGCGACATTTCAGCGTAATGAAGCGCTATCCCGTGAAGATATGCATTTCCTAAGTTGGGAGCACCCAATGGTTTCCGGTGCAATGGAGATGATGCTTGAAGGAAGTTACGGAAGCTCAACGCTTTGTACGATGAAACTCTTGCCGCTTAAAGCGGGTAGTTTATTAATTGAAGCGGTCTTCCGAGTACATTGTATCTCAGATAAATCATTACAGTTACAACGTTACCTATCAGAGGCTTGTGTACGTCGTGTGATAGATAGTAATGGTAATGATTTGACCGATGTTATTACGGAGCAACATTTTGCTAGCTTAGGTAAGCGAGTTGGTAAAAATGTGGCGTATAATTTGGTTAAGCATACCCGCGAAGATATTAGTGCTTTGGTTGCTAAACTTGAGACACAAGTGGAAGAAAAGGGCGAGCAGTTAATGACTGATGCGCTTGAGATGTTAAAACGACAGCAACGTGCAGAGAAAGATCGTCTTGTTGCTCTGGCTAAAGTGAATCCAAATATTCGTCAGGAAGAGCTTGAAGCACATGATCAATTGACAGCTCATCTTGTGGATGCGCTACAGGAAGGTGCTTTGAAAATGGATGCTATACGAGTAGCAGTTATTACTCACGAGTAATTTGAGGAATGCTTTTAATAAAAGAAGCTAGCTCTTGCTAGCTTTTTTTATGTCGTTTTCTTTTTTGTTTTTGCAGTAGGTAACGCTTGTAAGGGGTTATCTGGCCAAGGGTGCTTAGGGTAGCGTCCTTTCATATCTTTTTGTACCTCACTATAGGCGTTGCTCCAGAAACTTTTCAGATCTTGTGTTACTTGCAGAGGCCGTTGTGCAGGTGATAATAAGTGCAGTTGCAGAGCTGTGTTATGAGCAATCGTTGGTGTTGTCTCGCAGCCAAACATCTCCTGTAGTTTTACAGCCAGTACTGGTGGTGTTTGAGAATAGTCGATTTTGATATTAGAGCCGGAGGGAACGCGATACCGTTCAGGTGCGAGTTCATCAAGCTGCTGAGGTAATGGCCAAGGTAGTAGTGCAAGAAGAATATTTTTTAAATCTAATTGCTTAAGGTCGCTTAGGCGGGAAATATTATTTAGAAACGGCGCTAACCATATTTCTAAATTCTCAAGTAACCACTGATCGGTCAAGTTTGGCCAATTGTGTTCCAGCCCCCCTTGTTTGGAATTATCTGTGTTGCTGCGATAGAGAAAGTTTACTCGGTCACGCCACTGATTAAGTTCGTTATTCCAAGGTAAAATGTTGATGCCTTGTTGGCGTATATAACTCAATGTTGCATTGATTATAGCCTCTTTTGATGGTGACTTAAGGGGCTCCTTTTTTACAATAATCTGGCCAATGCTGAGCTGTTTTTCAGCAATAATTCTATTTGAATCCCATCGGATTACTTCATTAACTGAGGTTGAGTCAGTTAAATACTGCTCTATATGTGTAGGGTTTAATATTCCTGCAAGGGGGATAAAGTCAGTTGAGGAACTCTCCTTCCCTATAACTATACCGGCAGTAATCCATTGGCTGGTGGCTAAATTATCGGCTTTAAATAAGCTAGCAGCTCTGCCATTACTGAGCTTGTAAGTGGAGCTTCCTTTGCTGCGTTGTTTAGCCACGCGGTCTGGGTAGGCGAAGGCTAAGAGTAAACCGGCTTGTTGTTCTGATTTTATATGGGTATTGGTTTGTTCAGAGGAGAACGATTGGCACAGTTTTAAATAGTGTTTTGCCTGTTTATGTAAGCGTTGCCATAATGTTTTATGTTGCTTAGGTTTTTCTGTAAGCCAGTCTAATCGGATATTAATATCTGCCCCTGAATCGCGAAAAGGGTCTTTCTCCATAAGTAGAGCAGCAATAAAACAAGCTTTCTCGACTAATCCTATTTGCGCTCCTCTTATCAGCATATGACTAATACGCGGATGTGCCGGTAAGGAAGCCATTAACTCTCCATGTTTGGATAGATGCCCACTGCTATTAAATGCGCCTAGTTGTGCTAATAGCGCTTTGGCTTGTTGGTAGGCACCTGCGGGTGGTTGGTCTAACCAAGAGAGGGTTTCTGGGTCGTCTATTCCCCAGCTAGCGAGCTGCAGGGCTAAGCCTGTTAGGTCTGCTTGTAGAATATCCGGTGTACTAAAGGAACTTAGTTGCGCATGTTCCGATTCGCTCCACAAACGATAGCAGATTCCGGGGGCTAGTCGACCTGCGCGGCCTGCCCGTTGTGTAGCTGCAGCTTTGGAAACCGGTCGAGTAAAGAGTGTCGTCATTGCCGTATTAGGATTGTATTTTGCTTCACGGCTGAGGCCACTATCTATAACAACGGTCACGCCTTCGATCGTTAAACTGGTTTCTGCGATACTTGTGGCGAGCACAACCTTTCGTTTACCTATAGGAGCAGGGTTGATCGCTTGTTGCTGTTGTTCTAATTTAAGATCTCCGTACAGCGGTGCAATAATAACTTGATCAAGTGTCTGAGCTTGTAAAGCGTCTATTAAAAGGTTTTCGACCTGTCTTATCTCTCGGATACCTGGTAGAAAGCATAAAATACTGCCTTCTTGTGTGGTGATTGCGTCTATTAGGGTATTAACTACATGTTGCTCTAACCAAGTTCCCTGTTTTGCTTTTCCTGTGTAAATAAATGAAACAGGATAGGATCGCCCTTCACTTTGAATGAGGGGAGCATTGTTGAGCAATTTCGTAATAGCGTCTCCATTAAGGGTTGCTGACATAATAAGTAGTTTAAGCGGTGTGTCATCCCGAAAAATAGTGCGTGCTTCTTGGCATAATGCCAAACCTAAATCAGCGTCTAGGCTACGTTCGTGAAATTCATCGAAAATAATGAGGCCATAACCTTCTAAACTTGGATCTGTTTGGAGCAAGCGGGTGAGTATGCCTTCGGTTACGATTTCAATGCGCGTTTTAGCACTGATTTTTTGTTCTAATCTAATACGGTAACCAATCGTTTCCCCCACTTGTTCGTTGAGCAGATTAGCCATGCGTGATGCGGCATTTTTTGCTGCTAAACGTCTAGGTTCTAACATCAGTATTTTCTGTGTTTGTAACCAAGGCTCATTAAGTAGAGATAAAGGGACTTGAGTTGTTTTACCTGCACCGGGAGGAGCTTCAAGTATGGCTTCATCATGCATACTGAGTGCAGCTTTTAGTGAGGTAATAACAGCTTGAATTGGCAGTGATGGCATATTGATCGCATTGTTGATTTTATGTCCATATTCTAACAGTTTTTTTGAATGAATTTAGCTATACCGTTTTACTCAGCATCGAGGGACGCTACAATTACACGACAGCGTTTTTCTATTTTATCTTCAAACTGTCAAGGAGCCTTAATGGCTGGGAATTTTCAAGGTCGCAAAGGCGGCTACAAAAAAACACCAAAACTAGCCGGTCGTGGTGTATTAGAAAGCGTCGAAACTGACGGCCCTCATACAGAGTGGGTTGGTATGCCGCCTTATTATATTCATAATATTGTTGTTGATGGTGAGAAGTACTCTTATATGTCTTCAGATAAAGAGTTGGAGATTGATTTAGGTAAGAAAGTCACTTTTCGTTACAAGGAAACCAGTAAAGGTAACTTTATTGATAAGCGCTCATTAGGCGTTGTTATTGATCCCAGTGAGTTAGGATACTAAGCATTTTTTCTCATAGTAGAAAGCAGCATTCTGAAGTGACCCCCAATAGTTGGACAACCAACTCTGGGGGTTTTTATGGCAAAGTACAGCAGAGCATTTAAAATTGCTGCAGCTAAACAATACCTTAACGGTACATCTTCCCTATCATTGGGAGCTGAACTAAACGTTCCCGCTTCTCTGATTCGTTACTGGACTCAGGTTTACCGGTTTCATGGTGAGACCGCTTTTCAACCTCCCATCTCCCCTTGTTGCGCACAAGATAAACTTCGCATGCTTAATAAAATGTGGGCAGAGCAATGGTCTTTAGGTTATACAAGCGCATACTACAATCTCGTATCCCCTGGTACTCTCTATGTTTGGCAGCGCCGCTATAGGTCTTCAGGCATAAAGGGATTAGAACCCAGTAAACGCGGAAAAACGTTTATGACACAACAGTCGTCACCCCCTCAGTCCTCAAAAATTAGTGAGATGACGCCCGAGGAAATGCAAAAAGAGCTTGAATACCTTAGAGCGGAGAACGCTGTTCTAAAAAAGTTAGATGCCTTGTACCTGAAAAAACAATCTCAAACCAAGAGAAAGCGTTAATCGTTCAGGAACTCAAGGCGACATTTAAGCTGACGCTTCTTTTGAAAGCGTGTGAGTTATCACGCAGTGTCTTTTACTATCAGTGTCAGGCGCTGCAGAAGCCTGATAATTACGCTCGAGAGAAAGTAGTGATTCGTCAAATTTTTGATGAACACAAGGGACGTTATGGCTACCGACGGATTCTATTGGCATTACGGGCTTTCGATATATGGTTAAATCATAAGACGGTACTGCGTCTGATGACGGCGCTGAAATTAAAGTCGATCGTTCGTCCTAAGCGCTATCAGTCCTATAAAGGCGATATAGGAAAAGGAGCACCACATGTACTGCAGCGTAATTTTGATGCGCAGAAGCCTAATGAGAAATGGGTAACGGATGTCACAGAATTTAATGTTAAAGGCCAAAAGATTTATCTGTCTCCAATCATTGATCTGTTTAATCGGGAAGTAGTGACGTATAGGACAGCAAAGTCTGCACGTTTACCGTTAGTTACAGATATGCTTGAGGAGGCCGTTGAGGGGCTTAAAGAGTGTGAGTGTCCGATATTTCACAGCGATCAGGGTTGGCAGTATCGAAATCCACTGACTCAGAAAATTCTTTCTGAGAGAGGTCTTACACAGAGTATGTCAAGAAAAGGGAACTGTTTGGATAATGCGGCCGCCGAAAGCTTTTTCGCCGTACTCAAAACAGAGATGTATCATCAACAAGAGTTTAAGAATGCAGACGACCTGATAAATCAGATCGACGAGTACATCGAGTATTACAATACAAAACGTATTAAAGTAAAACTAAAAGGCCTGACTCCGGTTGAATACCGCAAGCAGGCCTTATTAACAGCCTAATAAAAAAGTGTCCAACTTTATGGGGTCACTTCAATTCGCTGCTTTTTTGTTTTTATACGGCGTATGTCTTATATCAATAATTATCGCTTTTAGCGCAAACTTTCTGAATTGTACTATCCTGAATTAAAACGATGTTAGGGGGGGGTTATGCTTCAGGAATTCAAAAACATAAGACTGTTTGACGCCGCTGAGGTTGACTATATTCTGTCGCCTGACAATAAGGCGATCCCCACTAATTTGTACAGCCCAGCACTCGATGTATTTACTGACTTTGTTAAGATTAAGCCTGTCACTGTTGCTGAATCAATGCCGATCATTGAGGCGCTTGAGTATATGAAGAGTCAGCATGTACGGTTACTTTTTGTATTAGATAATAAAGATGCCTTTGCTGGAATTGTTACTGCTGGTGATGCAGGAGGGCGAAAAGTGATGGCCTTTATGCAGAAAAACCAAGTAAGTAGGGAGCAGGTACAAGTTAGACACATCATGCTAAGTAAATTTAACATTAAAACACTTACCTATACTCAACTTTGTGATGCTCGTGTAGGTGATGTGATGCTTACAATGAAAGATTCGGGTGATCAGCATGTGGTTGTTATGGATGAAAGTACCGCAGGTGTTTTACGAGTTAGAGGTATTATCTCTTCAAGTGATATTTCCCGAAGACTTAAAATTAGTTTTGACATAATGTATGAAGCAAAAAGCTTTGCTGAAATAGAGAACGCCCTTACTCAAAACGGTGGCTTTTAAAAGGATGAAAAAGTAATTTTATAACGCTGGACTTGTTAATCTAAACCTTACTATACTTCGCAAAATTTCACTGTTAGGTTCGTCTAGCGGACTTTTATCATCAACTCTATTTCTGTGGTGCCATTGCGCATGAACTTACCTGAGCATTTTAGCCAGTCAGCTGCAGAGCGTCTGAAGTTATTAACTGAAAAGCATCCTACACCTTTTTTGGCGTTGGACCTCTCTATTATTAAAAATCGTTATGTTGAATTGGAGCAGGGCTTTCCCGACGCGGATCTCTTTTATGCGGTCAAAGCGAATCCCGCTAATGAAGTAATACAGTTGTTGGCTGAGTTAGGTTCAAGTTTTGATATAGCTTCACCTCAGGAGCTTGATAAGGTTCTTAAACAGGGCGTTTCTCCTGATCGCATGAGCTATGGTAATACAATAAAGAAAGCCTCAGCGGTTAAATACTTCTTTGAGAAAGGGGTGCGTCTTTATGCGACCGATTCTGAAGCTGATTTACGGAATATTGCGCTTAATGCGCCGGGGTCAAAAATTTATATTCGTGTGTTGACGGATGGTTCTGAAGGAGCTGATTGGCCTCTTTCCCGTAAGTTCGGCTGTAATCCAGAAATGGCAATTGAGTTAGCGGTGTTAGCGCGAGACTTGGGACTTCAGCCTTATGGTGTTTCATTTCATGTCGGTTCACAGCAGAGAGATATTGATGTTTGGGATGGGGCTATAGCGAAGGTAAAAATCATTTATGAACGTTTGAGTGTTGAATATGGTATTAATCTAGAAATGATTAATATGGGAGGTGGCTTTCCAGCTAACTATATTCAAAAAACGAATGACTTTTCCACTTATGCAGAAGAGATACAGCGCTTTCTGACGGAAGATTTTCCTGACACCCTACCTCGAGTTATTCTCGAACCTGGACGCTCTTTAGTCGGGGATGCGGGTGTTATTGTTTCTGAAGTTGTTTTGATCTCTAGAAAATCGAGTACAGCTTTAGAACGTTGGGTTTATACAGATGTAGGTATGTTTAATGGCTTAATTGAAACCTTGGGCGAGGCGATCAAGTATCCACTAGCGACCTCTAAGGAGGGGCCTGCCGAAGAAGTTATTCTTGCCGGACCAACCTGCGATAGTGTCGATATTATGTATGAGCAGCATAAGTATGAGTTGCCGCTATCACTAGAAATAGGGGATTACGTCTATTGGTTTTCAACGGGTGCTTACACGACAAGCTATAGCTCTATAGAGTTTAATGGTTTTCCTCCGTTGGACTATCATATTCTTTAAGTTGGGTTCTATGGCTTATTAATTAATAACATTGCCATAAAATTGATCAAACGGGTTGTTCCTTGCGAGGCAAACAGCTATCTTTTTGATATGCCGATTTTAATTGTCTGGTTTGGTTGGAGAATATTGGATGTCCGATAAACAGATTCATGCACGTTATGATGCTCTTTTAACAGCAACAGCGGATGCTGTTATGGTGATAGAACCTACAGGTCTGATCATGGCGTGTTCTACGGGAGCTGCTGACTGGTTAGATAAAGACGCCATTACAGGGCGCAAACTAGAAGATATTTTTCCCGTAGATATCAATAGTGAGATCACTGCCGCAGCGGTAAAAGCGATTGATACCTCAACGGTGATCAAAGTTGATTTCCAACTTCGTCCTGAGCATGTGCCTGTACTGCGAGAACAAGGTTTACATGAAACTAAGTGGATTGAGTTACGTTGCTCTTCGGCTAATGACGAAGTTGTTGTGGTCTTGAGAGATATCTCTGATAAACGACGTTTGGAACGCCAAGTGACCAGTCAGGCTCAGCGTGATCCATTGACGGGTGCCTATAATCGCAGAGCATTAAAGCCAGTTTTAGAACAGGCTGTTGCGCAAGCGCAACGTTATGATTGGGTCTGTAGCTTGATGGTAATTGATGTAGACAATTTCAGTGATCTTAATGATAATTTCTCATGGGATTGTGGTGATCAAGTTCTTCAGCAATTAGTCACCTCTGTCCATAGTATGAAAAGAACATCTGATTTTTTAGCCCGTTACGGCGATGATCAATTTGTTATGTTTATGCCTGAAACGAATCATGATCAAGGTATGGCGGCAGGGCAGCGTGTTCGACGGATTATGGAAGAGATGGAAATCCCTTATGCTGCAGGTGATGTTAATTTTACGGTGAGTGTCGGTGTGGCGGCATTACATGGGCCTGAAGATGATCCTGATAGCATGCTTCGGCGTGCGCTAGAGAATTTGTTTATAGCGAAGCAGAGTGGCCATAATCGAGTTGAAGGTGAAGCTTAGTTGTTGCTCCTCTTGTTAGAATAGAAGGGAGCTATAGGCTCCCTTTTTTTAAGCCTTTATTAACTCTCTGTTCAAAAGAATATATCTAAGAGTCTCTAATGAATTATTTACCAATGGAAAAATATACTAAGGCTTGGATCTTTAGACATAAAGATTTGCCTGTCTCTGCTGAAGACCTAGAGGAGATAAAGCCTCTATCAGAAAAAAGAGCTGAGCAGATTTGGTCTGAGCATATTAGTCGAGGCTGTTCTCATCCTGAACATTTTTCAGGCGATGATTGGGTCGGGCAAGATAAAAACTGGGTAGATAAGGATTATTGGCAGTCAGCTTGGGATTCAAGTAAGGAAGCGTTGCCCCCATTGCTTGAGGAGTTTCTAGGCAATTGGGACGATAATGTAACGGTTTATTTTTGTTATCAAAGTGACCATATTCTTGAGACTAAATGGGGCATTTTCCGTCATCATTGGAAGAATTTCTTGTTTTTCGATAATGGTCCAATCTTGTTGGGTCGTAAGCGCAGAGAGGTTGTACAGTTTTTTGAAAATGGAAGTTACCGCATCGGACGGCGCCCATAGTTTCTTTGGATTTGATTTAGTTAGCGTTAAGCTCTTTTGATCGGCTTTTTCGATGCTTCATCTAGAGAGCTTAACTTCTCAAGATTTACTCTCTTCTCTTCTCTTCTCTTCTCTTCCTGTTTCTACTTCCTCTATTTTGGCTAAAATGGATTATAATTATTGGTAAGAAAGTTAGACCAAATTAAGGTGCAGTTAAGCCTATTCATTAATAATTAATATTTTAAATATATTTTGCCTTTCTATTAATTCAGTTGTTGTCTTATTAAGAGCTTATAATTAAATTTTGTTTGAATTTTAGACTGGATTTAAAGACAAGTTTTAAAAAGTGATAATGGTTTTACTTATATAACCTTTCAATATGTAAGTGAAAATTTAAGATACTAAGTAGTATGTTTTGCATATAAACCATAGTAATTTAGTATGGTATGAAAAATGGTTAATTTAGCTGAGTAGTACATAAATCAATGTTTTTACGGTGATTTTGTAGCATTATATTAGATAAGGCTAAAAATCAGACTCTATACTATAGGTTTTGGTACTTCTGCATATTTTTAATAAGCTTATTATTAGAGTGTGGCTAGGGTATTGATTATAAAGTCCGAAGTTAATATCAGTATTGTAAAACTATTTTTGTTTGAATCCTTTAGTTGTAAGTGTATTCGATTGTATAAAATGGATTTTATAACCCCCTAGTTTAAGGGCTAACATTTAGAGGGAGTGTTGAGTGCAAAATATGGAAAACTTTATTTCACAGCTAAAAAAAGAACCTGCGTTTCAGGAAACCTCTGTGCTTGCTTTTGAGTGTACTTGGGAGAAGCTGTTACATGAGATTGATGAACTGCTTACTCAGCTTGGTTTTGTATATTTCACTTATTCGGTTTTAACAAGGGGGGTCATTAACCCTAGTTCAGAAAGCCAGAAGCAACGATGGGATGGCGGTAGTGATATTGTGGGATCTTTGCCTGATGCTGTGGTTAAAAGTTATTACAAAGATATTGCCCAACATGATCCATTGTGGAATGTTTTACCGTCTATAACTTCACCATTTTTAGTGAGTTCATTGGAGGGGGGACAAGGGACGTTGTCGGAAAATTTCTGGTTGAAACAGGGGATATCATCTAGAGCCTATATCCCGATGAAGGATCAGAGCAGTCGTTATTGGTTCCATTACTTTAGCCTGTTTCATAAGCTTCCACCTCAAGAGTTTGATGTTTTTTTTAATCGTATAAGTGAATGGCTGGTTCCTATGCTGTCTCGCTATCATGAGCTTCTTCAGGTGGTTTGTGAGCAAGAGCAGAACCCATATTTAAAATCAGAGGTATTATCACCAACCTGTCGTCAGGTAATATTAATGACAGCTCAAGGTATGCCTGTTAAGCGTATAGCTGATAAGCTGGCTTTGACGGAAGAGGGTGTTACCTACCATATTACTCGCGCTAAGAAAATCTTTGGTGCAAAGAACAAAACTCATCTTGTTGCAATGATGTACGAAGTGGGGTTGCTGTAGCTGAATAGGTATTCTAATGCTTAAGTTGAGAACAATTAACGCTGATTGCTTCGTAGATTTGTTGCACTCGGGGTTTTGTTTTCAGCCGCAATGATAGTGGAGGTGTTTTGCTTAGGAGCCCCCATAAACTCCCCACCACTGATGATTTCCCATTCAGCACCGTGTTTATGCAAATAAGCATAACAACAGCAACATTTATACAGTTCACTACCTTTTAACTCGCTGATTTTTTTAAGTGCAGCGTGTGGTTTATTGTGTAGCACCAAGTTGTAACAAAGAGTGCATGCATTTTCCATTGGTCGTCCCTCGGTGGGTTCCTTTTTCCTATCAATTAAAACTAGCACACAACTTTTAATATGAGTCTAAGAAAAATTCCTATTTTTCTTACTGTTTATGAAAAATATTCAGTAAGGTGATAGGAGCACTGGTAGCGAAATCAGTCAGACGGTATTATTTAGTTTTTAATCATTTGGGTAGCTCTTTGCTTTTTAAGGCCCGCTATGACGTAGGGTTATGGTGCCAATTAATACAGCAAGTTCCCGTTATAAGAGATTTGTTTATGCAAATTGCTGAAAATTTGGTCGCACTGATTCACTACACCCTTAAAAATGAAACGGGAGAAGTTCTGGATTCTTCTGCGGGTCAAGAGCCATTATCCTTTGTTTGTGGAGCTAACAACATTGTTTCTGGTCTTGAAAATGCATTACTCGGGAAAGTTGTAGGCGATAAACTAGATGTTGTTGTGAAGCCTGAAGAAGGGTACGGTGATATCCGTGAAGAGCTTGTTCAAAAAGTAGATCGCGCAAATTTTGAAGGTATCGATAATATTGAAGTCGGTATGCAGTTTATGGCTGAAGCTCCTTGGGGACAGCAACCTGTAACGGTTATTGCTGTAGAAGAGAAAGAAGTTACGCTTGATGGAAATCATCCTCTTGCAGGTCAGACTTTGCAGTTTAGTGTCGAAGTTACCGACGTGCGTGAAGCAACTGAAGATGAGTTAGCTCATGGTCATGTACATGACGAAGGTTGTAATCACGATCACTAAGATTGAGTATGAGATGATAAAGCCCGGTTGTCCGGGCTTTTTTATTATATGGACTAGGGGGTGCCTGTTTTTATCGTTTATTAGCTATGCTTAGGAGGTGTGGTTAACTGGAATTACGCCGGTCAGTTTTTTTATTGCACCTACATTATATTTTAACCTAATCATGGAGGTGAGGGTGGATATTAATTACTTACAAAAGCTAAAAGAGCAACAAAGAATTAAAACTGTAAATTTTATTGAGGCAGGCCATTCACCCATTGTTATTGAGGTTGAGTATCTGCATCAGGGCGAGGTTGTTAAAGCCTTACTTAAGGATGAAGAGGGCATTGTCACTGCCTACAATCACCTTAAAGAGGGATATGATGTTTGTTTAAAAGCGGGCATCCATTCAGCCAATTTGATACAGATAGAGACAGACGAAGAGGTTTGTCGATCAAGTCTGAGCTACTACAGAGTATGCGAATTACCATAGGCAATTGATCCCTTTAACGTTTTAGAATGCGTTCGGGTGCTGTACTGTTATATATCTTAGGACATGATTTTCTTCTGATTGTAGTCTCAGGGCAGCGGTGATCTACCAATTAGGAATGATGCCTGTTTGTGTGTTTTCGACTATTAAAAAGTCGCTTTCTTTTAGAATGAGAATGTTACTAATTTTCTTTTTTGTTGGAGTCAGGGGTTAATGAGAGACAAACTGAAGCAACTGATCGATAGTGTGGGGGAAATTCTTTACGGTAAAGAGGAACAGATCAAACAAGCGGTGACTTGTTTGATCAGCGGGGGGCATCTGTTAATTGAAGACGAACCAGGGATGGGGAAAACATCTTTGGCCCACGCATTAGCACAAGTGATGAGTTTGGACTTCCAACGACTTCAGTTTACAAGCGATATGTTACCGGCTGATATTATAGGTGTATCTATATTCAATGGTAACAGTGGGGAGTTTGTTTACCATAAAGGACCTGTTTTTACGCAACTGTTATTAGCTGATGAGATCAATCGGACAACGCCTAAAACGCAAAGTGCGCTTCTAGAAGCGATGGAAGAGGGGCAAGTCAGTGTTGAAGGCGAAACCTATAGTTTGCCCACTCCCTTTTTTGTTATAGCAACTCAAAACCCGATTTCTCAATACGGCACATTTCCACTTCCTGAATCCCAACTCGATCGTTTTCTTATGCGAATTCAATTGGGGTATCCGAGCGAGCAGGCTGAACGTGAGCTATTAGTCGGTGGTGATGCAAGGAAAAAAATACCTAGCTTAACGCCCTGTTTAACCCCAGCTGAGCTGCTCGAGCTGCGGGATTTGTGCTCAGAGGTTAACGTATCCGGTAGTGTCTTAGATTATATTCTGCGTCTTATACGTTTTACCCGTGATGCCACTCATTTTGAGTTCGGCGTCTCGCCTAGAGGAAGTTTAGCCTTATTGAATACTGCGAAAACTTGGGCGTTTTTACATGGAAGGGACTACGTCGTGCCTGAGGATGTTCAAGCTATGCTACAACCTGTATTTGCCCATAGGCTGCGAGGGGTAAAAGAGAGTGGCGAATATGCTGGTGAGGGGTATATTAAAAAAATATTAACTCAAGTAGATGTATTGGCTTAGCTATGTTGAGTCTGTTGTTTAAGCCTATTGTCGAGTTATCTGAACGTTGGGCGGCTAACAGAAGGCCTAAAGGCCGTTTAATCGAGTTAAATCAAAGAAGTATTTTTATCTTTCCTACCTTGGCGGGCTGGGCTTATTTAGCGGTTTGCTTCGTCTTATATTTAGTTGCAACAAACTATCAGAATAATCTTATCCATGCGGTGTCTTTTCTATTAATTGCGTTAGGTGTTTTGGCAATCCATTACACTTTTTTTAATTTATCGGGTTTATGTATTTCTGCTGTTAAAGCAGGGCATTGTCATGTAGGTGAATTAGCTGAATTTAAGCTCAAAATCTATGCGAATAATCTAAGAAATTATGAAAATGTGTTTCTGTGTTGGCGTGGGGAGCGGGACGGTCAGCGAATATATCTAGATAAAACACGAGAAAAAAACCTATCTCTTTATGTAATGGCAAAAAAGCGAGGCTACCTTACCCCACAGGTACTTAAGCTTGAAACTGTTTTTCCGTTTGGCTTGTTACGGGCATGGAGTTGGGTTGAGCTGGATCTTACAGCAATAGTTTATCCTAAACCTGAAGAAGGCAGGTTACCGACGTCTTTTGACGATAGTATTGATGGTCGGCAAGGGAAAGAGAATGCAGGGGATGATTTCTCAGGGTTAGATGAATATCGACCTGGTTCATCCTTACGGCACATCGCTTGGAAACAATACGCCCAAGGGCGGGGCTTGTTAACTAAAAATTATGTTGGCCAAGAGTGTAAAGAGATCTGGTTGTCATGGCGGGAATGGCCTGAACTATCAACAGAAGATCGCTTATCTGTTATGACATATTGGGCGCTTGAGTGTGAACATCATTATCGTGAATATGGACTGCACCTTCCTAACTTATCAATTCAACCCGCTACGGGGCCTGAGCATTTAAATAATATATTAGGTGAACTGGCATTATTTAAAGCTGAGGGATCTCTGCAGTGAATGATCAGCAGCTAACGCGCACCGCTTTATTGTGGCAATTACTGAGTGTGGTTATTGTTACATTACCCCATATACCGCATCTGCCTTACTGGATTACTCTTGTTGTGATTTTATGCATTGTTTGGCGCCTGATGGTTTATTTAGGACGCTGGTCACTGCCACCTAAATGGTTGAAAACCTGCTTAGTCTTAGCCGCAGGTGTCGGTGTATTGGCGAGTTATAAAGAAGGGGGAGGGATTAGTGTAACGGTTGCATTGCTTGTTGTTGGTTTTGGTCTGAAGGTCATCGAACTCTATCATCGGAGAGATTCCTTAATAGTGCTCTATGTCGCTTACTTAGTTGCTTCAACCATCTTTCTTTTTAGTCAAAGTGTGGGAACAGCAATCTATGTGATCCTTGCCATCATTATCGTTACAAGTGCTTTGATGAGTACTAATTTATCGCGAGAGACCGGTTTTATATATCCGTTGAAACGCTCTGTTTTAATGCTTATCCCCGCTTTCCCTCTTATGGTTGTGTTATTTATGGGTATGCCTAGGTTAGGCCCTTTGTGGGAAGTCGGTTTAGATAAATCTGCGGCTAAAACTGGGTTAGCTGACACGATGATACCGGGTGATATAACCCGTTTAACACGTTCAGCAGAGGTTGCTTTCCGGGTGCGTTTTGATGGGGAGGCTCCAGATCAAACTAAGTTATACTGGCGCTCAATTGTACTGTCTGATTTTGATGGACGGGGCTGGTTAAAGGATGAAGAGAAGGTGCCTAAACTGCCACGAAATCGCGACATTAAGGATAATAGAGCCTTTCATTACGAAGTGATTTTAGAGTCGAATCAGAGAAACTATATTCCTGTATTGGACTACCTTTCCGCATGGCCAAGTGAGCTGAATGCTTATGCTGACATGACACTTGCTTCCAAAACTAAGATCGTAAATCGAGAGCAATATAAAATATCTTCGCGCTTAGATCGTGGTTTTGGTTTAGATAAAACCGCAGATGATTTTGCAAAGGAACTGCATATCCCTCTTGGGAACAATGAGGCGAAGCGCTTAGCTTCCAGCTGGTGGCAGGAGTCTGCGACGCCCCAAGCGTTTATAGATAAAATGAAGCAGTATTATCACCAAAATTTTAACTACTCGTTAACCCCCCCCTCCGTTAGGTGATGACAGCATTTCAGAGTTTTTATTTGAGACTAAGACCGGGTTTTGCGGTCACTTCGCGAGTGCAAGTGCATTTTTATTAAGATCGGTTGGTATTCCTGCACGTGTGGTCACAGGCTATCAGGGAGGTGAGTGGAATCCTTATGAAAACTACTTCTTAGTACGTCAATATGATGCTCATGCTTGGATTGAGGCCTGGTTCCCTGAGCAAGGCTGGGTACGTATGGATCCTACGGCTTGGGTTGCTCCTGATCGAGTTGAGAAGCCAGCAGATGATGTTTTGTCGAAAGACAATGCATTTTTACAAGATAATTTGTTAAGTGCATGGAGTATTTCAAATAATCAAATACTGATGCAGATACGGCATAGAATTGAGGCATTGAATTATGGCTGGCATCGCTGGGTACTCAATTATCACCACCAACAAAAGGGCTTGCTAGAACATTTATTAGGAGCATTGTCACCTCTGAAGCTTGCTCTGTTCCTGTTGGTTCCCTTTTCGCTTGTTATCTCACTGACCTTGTTGCTCTTGAATTACAAAAAGAAACGATCTGCAAATCCAGCAGATAATATGATTAATGCCCTATCAGCATACTTCGCAAGAGAAGATATGGCTCGGCGGACGGGGGAGACCGTTACCCATTATTGCGATCGCCTCGCACAATATAAGCCAGAGTATGCTGAATCTTTTATTCGAGTTTCAACCTTATATGAAGATATAGAATATGGACAAGTGTGTGATGCTCATAGATTAACGCAACTGAAGCAGGAGATAGGATATTGCCTTAACGTTAACAAGAACCTATTAGTCCGTTTACAGTGGTTTCTAACTTAGCAAACAGACTTTTTACATCGACTTTAATGACTATTTTTTGCAGTGATCTCTGTTATGAATGACCTTATAAACCCTGTTAGTTACCGGATAATACGCAGCAGAAAAAGAAAAACGGCGGCTATCCGAATTAGCGAGAAGGGCGTAGAGGTTAGAGTGCCGCATTGGGTGTCCGATCTATGGGTACGTAATTGGGTACAAAGCAAAGAGGTATGGATTCGCCAAAAAAGTGAAAAACTTAGCAGTGAATTAGCTGAAGGTTGTTTAAAGGTCGCTGACGGAGCAATGTTCCCCTACAAGGGGGAGTACTATGCAATTACTTGGGAAATTGGGCCCAAAAATAGAGCCAGTTTAGATGATCAAAAACTGAATATATTCATAACCAATCGCTCTAAAAAAGCAGTAGAGGAGCGAGTGAAATCCTGCTTGCAAGCCTGGTATAAAACGGAAGCTGAAAACTATTTTTCTGAGCGTATAGTGTATTGGCAAAATGTTATGGGGTTACAGTCTAACTCATTGATTATAAAAAACTATAAAAGACGATGGGGGAGCTGTACAAGTAAGGGGGATATCTCTTTGAATTGGCGATTAATCTTTGCTGAAAAATCGTTGATCGATTATGTCCTGATCCATGAACTCGCGCATTTAGTGCATTTAAATCACCGTCCTGAATTTTGGCAATTAGTTGAAAAATACTGCGAAAACTGGAAGGAATGCAGAGATAAACTACAAAAGTGTACAAGTTGGATACTTTGGTAGTGGGTGACTTTAATTTGATGGATGTTATGCTGAAACTTTAGTTTAATCTTGCAGTTGGCAAATGGATACGTTTATATTGATTCAGTTATAACTGAATGATAGAAAAGTTGTAACTCAATTATAAAAAAGTATAAAAATTATAAAAGCCTATAACAATAAAGAGTGCGTAAATGAGTTTGTATAAGAGTGTAGAGAAAACTTGTTTTAATTCGTTGACGAAGAAAATAACAGGCAATGTGGTATTTCTACTTTTACCTCATATAGCCTTGTTATTTATCGGGTACAACCACTTCAGTCAAATCGATGCCAGCTTAGCTGCTGGTGACGTTTCTGGAGAGGCAATTAGGCAGGAGTTAGATTCATTTTGGTTTTATGGGCTAGCGACGGTTTGTTTTGCCTTAGTGTCGGGTCTGTTAACTATCTTCTTCATGCGTCATCTATTTTTACGACCTATAAAAAAGATGACCGATGTCTTACAAGCAATTAAAGATAAAGATGGGGATATATCAGCGACATTACCTGAATATACCTATGATGAAATTTCAGATATGGCTGAGAGTTACAATACATTCTCGACAAGTTTGAAATCGATGATTGCTGAAAGTCGACGTCGAAGTGTTAGTGTTGCTTTAAGCTCAACTCGATTACAGAAAGTACTTATAGAAGCTCAAAGTTCGGCAACTAAGCAGGAAGAGCAGGCTCAAAAAGTCTTCCAGTCTAGTCAAGAAGCGACTCAAGCAATTGATAATATTGCAGGCAGTACTCTCCAAATATCTGAACGCAATTCGCAAAACTTGGATGAGATTAGAGCATCGAGTGTCGAGTTAGGGCGTGTGCAGCAGCAAGTGGAAGCCATTAGAACTCAAGTAACTGATTTTCAGGATACTGTGCATCAGTTAGAAATGAATTCAAAAAATATCACTGAAATACTAGGTATGGTTAAAGATTTTTCTGACCAAACCAATTTGCTTGCACTTAATGCTTCCATTGAAGCGGCGCGAGCAGGTGAAGCGGGGCGTGGTTTCTCTGTAGTTGCTGATGAGGTACGAAACTTATCTCAAAAAGTCAGTGTTGCTACGAGTGAAATTGATCAGAACATTAGCCAGATGTCCTCTTTAGTTGATAAAACGGGTTCTAGCTCAGTAACTATTCTTGAGTATGTTGGGTCTACTGAAGAATTTATTAAAAGCACTAATAACCAATTTCATGGCTTAGTGAGTGACTTTGAGGATCTGAATGGTCAATTAAGTAGTATCAGCGCAGCGATTGATGAGCTGGCTTATACAAATAAAGAATCCCATGGGCTTGTATCTGAAATTACCTCTTTATCAACCGAGATGCATGGTGAAATAGAGGAGTCGCGTCGTTATTCTGAAGAGCTAGAACACTCTACGGAAGAGACTCAAGAGCTTCTATCTCGCTTTATCATTGGTTATGGTGGTTTTGAAGGCATGATTCAAACGGGGCGTCAGTGGGGGCTGGAGATCCAAGCGGCACTGGAAGAGCTGGCTTCACGGGGTGCTAATCTGTTCGATACTAACTATAAACGTACCAACGATGGTCAACTGCCTGAAAAATATGATACGAGTTACGCTGACCAGTATGATGCGGTTATGCGTCCATTATTTGATGGATTTATTTCCCAGCGGCCAGAATTTATCTACGCTATAGCCGTAGATAAAAATGGATATGCCGCAGCTCACCACACTAAAGTTTCAGAGCGTATGACGGGTAATTTTGAGGTTGATAATCTTAAGAGCCGTAACCGTCGCATATTCGCAAGTAATCGTGCAGAAGTACGACGTGCATCGTCTACAGCACCATTCCTATTGCAGACATATATTCGTGATACGGGTGAAATTCTTAACGATTTATCAATTCCCTTATATGTGAATGGACAGCATTGGGGCGCGTTGATTATGGGCTTTATTCCTGATCATCTCTTGGATGATAAAGGTTAAAGCTGCCAGCTTCTCTGTAGTTGGTAATCAAAAAAACGCGGCTTAGTGAAGTGACCCCCAATAGTTGGACAACCAACTCTGGGGGTTTTTATGGCAAAGTACAGCAGAGCATTTAAAATTGCTGCAGCTAAACAATACCTTAACGGTACATCTTCCCTATCATTGGGAGCTGAACTAAACGTTCCCGCTTCTCTGATTCGTTACTGGACTCAGGTTTACCGGTTTCATGGTGAGACCGCTTTTCAACCTCCCATCTCCCCTTATTGCGCACAAGATAAACTTCGCATGCTTAATAAAATGTGGGCAGAACAATGGTCTTTAGGTTATACAAGCGCATACTACAATCTCGTATCCCCTGGTACTCTCTATGTTTGGCAGCGCCGCTATAGGTCTTCAGGCATAAAGGGATTAGAACCCAGTAAACGCGGAAAAACGTTTATGACACAACAGTCGTCACCCCCTCAGTCCTCAAAAATTAGTGAGATGACGCCCGAGGAAATGCAAAAAGAGCTTGAATACCTTAGAGCGGAGAACGCTGTTCTAAAAAAGTTAGATGCCTTGTACCTGAAAAAACAATCTCAAACCAAGAGAAAGCGTTAATCGTTCAGGAACTCAAGGCGACATTTAAGCTGACGCTTCTTTTGAAAGCGTGTGAGTTATCACGCAGTGTCTTTTACTATCAGTGTCAGGCGCTGCAGAAGCCTGATAATTACGCTCGAGAGAAAGTAGTGATTCGTCAAATTTTTGATGAACACAAGGGACGTTATGGCTACCGACGGATTCTATTGGCATTACGGGCTTTCGATATATGGTTAAATCATAAGACGGTACTGCGTCTGATGACGGCGCTGAAATTAAAGTCGATCGTTCGTCCTAAGCGCTATCAGTCCTATAAAGGCGATATAGGAAAAGGAGCACCACATGTACTGCAGCGTAATTTTGATGCGCAGAAGCCTAATGAGAAATGGGTAACGGATGTCACAGAATTTAATGTTAAAGGCCAAAAGATTTATCTGTCTCCAATCATTGATCTGTTTAATCGGGAAGTAGTGACGTATAGGACAGCAAAGTCTGCACGTTTACCGTTAGTTACAGATATGCTTGAGGAGGCCGTTGAGGGGCTTAAAGAGTGTGAGTGTCCGATATTTCACAGCGATCAGGGTTGGCAGTATCGAAATCCACTGACTCAGAAAATTCTTTCTGAGAGAGGTCTTACACAGAGTATGTCAAGAAAAGGGAACTGTTTGGATAATGCGGCCGCCGAAAGCTTTTTCGCCGTACTCAAAACAGAGATGTATCATCAACAAGAGTTTAAGAATGCAGACGACCTGATAAATCAGATCGACGAGTACATCGAGTATTACAATACAAAACGTATTAAAGTAAAACTAAAAGGCCTGACTCCGGTTGAATACCGCAAGCAGGCCTTATTAACAGCCTAATAAAAAAGTGTCCAACTTTATGGGGTCACTTCATTAGGCCGCGTTTTTATTGAGCTTGAAACTCAAAGAGTTAAAAATCAGTTACTAGCTGTTCAATCAGATGTTTAACTGTATTGTATGAAAGTGGTTTACTGCATAAGGCGGATACACCAGCACTCTGAATGGCTGCTAATCGACTTTCATTCTGCTCACTCGTCATCATAAGGATTGGCACTGTAGGCTGCTCGCTGGCCGTTCTAATATGCTCTGTTAACTCTTTGCCATCAATATTAGGCATGTTGTAATCGGTAATGATAAGGTCAAAGAGTTGGCCTTGATTGAGCAGTTCGAGTGCTTCTAATCCATCTTTAGCTGTTTGTATGGAGTGGATTGAGAGGGAGGTGAGTATTTGCTGAATATATTTACGTGATAAAGAGCTATCATCAACAATTAATACGTTAAGGGCTTCGTAGCTATCGTTGTCACTTTCTGACTCAAAATCAGTTATATAATCCAAGGTGCTTTTAAGTGCGAGCCCCATCTCTTCTTTGCTAAAGGGTTTTGGTAATATAGCGATCGCTCCAGCCTGACGAATGGGTTCGAGATAACGATAATGAGTTTCTGATGAAACCAGTAGAAAGGTTATATCCTGAAGGGCTTTTAAACCACGCATCTGGGTGACTAATTCGGTACCGGTAATATCAGGAAGGTGCATAGAGGAAAGGACAAGATCTGGCGGCGAGGAGAGCATATGGTTAAGTGCCGGTCGTGCTTCTTCAAACTCTTCTACCTGTTCAATGCCAAAACTATTTAAGTGTCCTGTAATTATTTGGCGTTGAACTTTTGAAGGTTCAATAACAGTGACATAAAGGCTGCTTAATTCCATATCTTAGGTCCATAATTGAGTATGCGATGTTATCTAACCATTCGTAATGACAGACATCTAATTCAGATAATGACAGAGAAGAGTTGACTGTAAAAGCACTAGTAATCGCTTATTGTGAGGAAATTTAGTTAATCTTAGTATTTTATTGCCTGTGAATGACGTTCGCTCAACCAATGTCTATTCTCTGTTCAGTTGTTTCCTGTTAAGTCAATATTCATGAGCTTGGTGTTTTAATGGCTATGAATCATTCCTACTCTTCGTGAATGTTTTGTCTTTATCTCTTCCAGCCAGGGTATTTTTTACCCTGGTTTTTTTATTTAAATACCTCAGGAATCCCCTTTTCATCTACTGCCAACCTGCTTTATCTCTCCGTATCATGCAGGTTTGATCTAAATCAGTAAATCTATATCTATCAATGTAACCCTCTTTATGTAAGGCGTAGCATAAGGGTGGAGGGACTAGATAAGTTTGTAAGTCCTGTGTAGTTCATTGTTACAGAAGGTCAGAGCTATGTGTGCTAATAGTAATTCCGATCTAACACGCCGCTCAATATTGCGGGCGGCTGTTGAAATAATCAGCCACAGTGGATTGGATGCCTTAACTGCTGGTCGGTTAATCGAACAGGCTTCCATAAGTAAGGGCGGTTTGTATCATCATTTCAGAACCATGGAAGCGGTAGAAACTGAAGTTTTAGAGTTGTTAACTCAGAGTTTGTTGATGGATATTAAAGCGTATCCATCTCCAGAGTCTAAAGATGACTTTTTTGAATTGATGGAAAGTCAGTTATTGAGATGTTTTGCTGTAGATAATTTATATGTCAGAGCGTTGTTTGGTTTTATCTCAGCGTCAGCTCACAATAAAACAAGACAGTGTACGATTCGTCGATTTATAGATGAGGTTTCATTAATCCGTTTAGAGCAATTGAAAAAGGTTTCGCCAAATGTTTCTCATATAGAGTTGCACGGTATTGTGCAGATGATCTCTTCTTTACAGATCGGCTTAGTTACTCGGCATTTTTTAGCTGAAGATCTTGTGAGTTTAAAAAACTATTGGGCTGATTATCGTAAGATCTTGGTTGAGCTATTGGAAAAGTGTGGAGCTCATTCTTTTGCTCAGACCCGTGAGAAAGTGCGTGAAATGAGCTAGGTAGGGGGTTCAATTCGTTGGTATTGTCCGAGGTTATTTAAGTGTAGTAGCTCAGACTTGATCTGACAGTTACCCGTTTTTTATCTGGTGTCTGTCAGTTTAGATCTGGGCTAAATTCTTCTCGGCCCAGACCCGTTTACCATCAAGCAACGTTTCCATTGGCGTTCTACCGCAACATACCTTGCCCTGATGAGTTCGTTCATTGTTGTAGTATTCCATCCAGCCGTCCAGATCTTTTTGTAGTTCCTCAAGTGATTCGTAGAGCTTTTTACGGAAAGTTACTTGATAGAACTCATTCAAGATCGTTTTATGAAAGCGTTCACATATACCATTTGTTTGTGGGGACATCGCTTTAGTTTTGGTGTGATCAATATCGTTTATAGCAAGATAAAGCTGGTAATCATGCTGATCGACCTGACCACAGTATTCAGTTCCTCGGTCTGTAAGAATACGCAGCATAGGAAGCTCCTGTTCTTCAAAGAACGGTAATACCTTATCGTTGAGTGTATCTGCAGCAGTAATCGGTGTTTTAGTGGTATAGAGCTTACAGAAAGCGATTTTGCTGTAAGTATCCACAAAGGTCTGTTGGTATATACGGCCAACGCCTTTCAGGTTACCTACGTAAAAGGTGTCCTGAGACCCCAGATAACCTGGGTGTATCGTCTCAATTTCACCGCATGCTTCATCATCAGATTTCTTTTTCTCAAGCGCTGCAACCTGAGCATCGCTCAGGATGATGCCGTCGTTAGCAACTTTATCTTCTAAAGCTTTCAGTCTCTTTTTAAAGTTCTCAAGATTATGTCGAACCCAAATTGAACGGACGCCACTACCTGATACAAAGACACCCGACTTACGTAGTTCATTACTGGTACGGTGCTGACCATGAGCGGGTTGTTCAATGGCATAAGCAACGACAGCTTGTTCTGTTGCTTCATCCACTCTGTTCTTGGGATTCGGTGCTCTACGGCTTTTGTTGATCAGGCTATCGATACCACCTTCTTCAACAAGTTCCTGATAACGATAAAACGTATCTCGTGATACGCCCATGACTTTGCATGCTTTGGACACATTCCCAAGCTCTTCTGCCAAATTCAGCAAGCCAGCTTTGTGTTTAATGATTGGATTGTTAGTATGGATCATGAGAGTTACCTTTTGTTTTGATTTAAGATTCGACACCTTTATCAAAACGGGTAACTCTCTCTTTTTCAAGATGATGTGTCAGATCTAGTCTGAGCTAATTCAATTTAAGGAAAGATATCCTCTGACTCAAGATTAACGGTGCTTCCTGTTAAGTTACTCTTGTTGTTCATTAACCGTTTTTATCGCAGTTTTGAGTTGTTGGATAAGCTGCTCAGTGTCTTTCATTCCTTTAAGTTGAACCTTCTTATCATCTTGTTTTAGATATAGGCTGATGATGTGCACAAAGTTTTCTTTGTGAGCCTCTACTTCATCTATCTCTCTAAACGTTATACGGGATTCTGTTTCTAGCTGAGGAAAGGAGATAAAGATCGATTTAGGTGAAAATGTCAAAGTGCATCCTTTCATTTCATCTTTAATGTTATCTAGGTTGTGTTTGTACCAACTAGATAGAATCAATCCCACGACTAAGGGCGCTAATAGATAGATTTTAGAAAGATCCATCATCATCAGCATTAACGCCGCGCCAATGAAACCCATTTGGAAATTACTGAATAGGGTAGATCTCTTCTCGAAAAACGCTTTATCCCAAGTGTAATCAGACTGCTCTGTATCCACGAAAAAACCTCTATACTATTGTCTATTTCTGATATATGCCGGAGCTGAGTCTCGCTTGCTACTCGATATTTTGCAAGCCAGATTTATAACGAAATAGTGGGATAAACCTATAAGGCCATTTTTATCTAAGTCTGTATAGATTAAGCTGTGCAGATATCAATTCGGTCAGGGAGTTTCTGAATGTTGAGTTACAAAGTATTGGGTTTTGGGGTGTTAATGGCGCTATTTTTGGCAGGCTGCTCTGAAGATCCAAATGATAGTAAAGGGGTAGCTGAAAGCGCTTCTGCTCCAGAATCCATTTCTGTCCAAAGTAATACTCAAACATTAACGGTGTTAGATATATCGGAACGAGAGTTTGGTGATGTAAATGCAATATCGCTTCTGTTTAATACACCGATAAAGCCGGATCAGGCCTTCACATCTTTTATCAAAACCGAGCCTGAATTAGGGAAGCCTGTGTTAAGTAAAGATGGAAGAACTCTCCACTTTACCGGTATCTCTCCCGTTACTGAATATGATATCCATGTTGCTTCTGGCTTAGTGGCTGAAAATGGAACCCAAATTAGCAAAGGATTATCAACAACAGTTAAAACCCGAGCACTTTCTAGTTTAGTTTCTTTTGAGACCGATGGGGTTGTTATGATCCCCGGCAAGGTTGATTCACTTGCCCTATTGGCGATCAATGTACCTGAAGCTGACGTCACTATTTATAAGGTTAAACCGGATCAATTGGTCTCTTTCTTTAATGAATATGCTTCACTGTCAACAGGGGACCGTTGGTATAATGATGAAACGCGTTTAGCTAATACTGTGGATCACCTGTATAGCACAAGAGTGAAAATTAGTGAGAAAAAGAATCAACGTAACCGTGCTAGTTTTCCGATTAATTTAGTACCCAATATTGATGATGGTGGTTTATACCTTGCGACGGTAAGAGCGCCAGGTGGTTTTGATTTCCAAGCAACTTGGTTTACGGTTTCATCTATAGGTATTCAAGCACGTGATTACGGTAAGCATACCCGTTTTATTACCCAAGATGCTAAGAGTGGTGCTTTACTCGAAGGTGTTGATTTAGAAATCTTAGATTACAATAATAAAGTTATTAGCTCAGGTACCAGTGATAAAGAGGGTGCTTGGGATCTTAGTAATGCTTGGCAAAAAAAATCCCCTCGCTTGATTATGGCAACCAAAGGTAATCAAGTTTCTGTATTAGCCTATCATACCCCTGACTTTGACCTTTCTAGTTTTGACCTATCTGGCCGAGC
Source organism: Neptuniibacter marinus (assembly GCF_965223595.1). NCBI lineage: Bacteria > Pseudomonadati > Pseudomonadota > Gammaproteobacteria > Oceanospirillales > Oceanospirillaceae > Neptuniibacter > Neptuniibacter marinus. The sequence goes on from NZ_OZ245004.1 coordinate 1,796,597, forward strand.
TGTAAGGGAGGTTGAGCATTTTGTGTACTCGCCTCGGGATATTTATCGTCCAGGTGAAGAACTGATTTTAAGCACATTGACTCGTGATATGGATGGCCAGTTAATCGGGGGCCCCATTTATATTGAGTTGATTAAGCCTGATGGCCAGAGTGCAGGAAAGTGGCGGGTAGGTGCCTCAACGCCTGGTTATTATGAATTTCGACATGCAATTTCCGATTCTGCACCGCTTGGCGAGTGGCAGGCACATGTATTTAGCTCAGCGCAGCCGAAACCTAAGGTACGTTTTAAGTTTAAAGTAGAAGAGTTTTTACCTGAACGCCTACGTCTTGTTTTTAATCAGCAAAAGCTTCTGAGCTTTAATCAAAATGATCTTATTTCTGTACCGGTTGTGGGTGAGTATCTATATGGCGCGCCAGCGGCAGGAAACCGTTTAGATACTCTAGCCATCATCAGCGGATGGGCATCCCCTTTCGATGAATTAAAAGATTTTAGATTTGGAGAGGTTGAGAGCGTTGCTCGTAATCAATTTAGTTTAGATTCGGTTGAGCTTAATAGTCAGGGCGAAACGATAACCGAGCTGAATAAAAATCAGTTTGATTGGAACCGTATCTCTACACCTACACGTCTACGTTTAAGTTATAGCCTATTTGAAAGTGGTGGTCGGGCAATTAACCGTACTCAATCAGTACTGCTTTGGCCTCGTAGTAGCTTCATTGGCGTCAAACCAAGGTTTAAAAATAATATATCTGAGACAGAGCAGGATGTTGAATTTGATCTTGTTCGAGCGGATGGGCAGGGTAATCTGCAGGCAAAAGGTGAAGCTAAAGCAACCCTCTATCGTATTGAAGAGAAATATTTTTGGAGCCATACCCCCGAGCGAGGTTGGCATTACCAGATAGAGAAGAATGAATACCCTGTCGCTAATGATGTGATCAATTTTGCGGATAATACTCGCCCGTCACTCAAGGTACCTGTTGAGTGGGGACGTTATCGATTAGAACTTGATGACTATGAGGGTAAAAGTAAGACTGTTTATAGATTCCAAGCAGGGGAAGGCTGGTACAACCGTTGGAATAGTGTATCGGAGCAAATTCGCCCAGATAAAGTTACAGTGGCGCTGGATAAGGCTGCTTATAAAGCGGGCGATAAAGTTAAAGTTCGATTGGCTTCACCAACTGAAGGTAGGGCTTTAGTTCTGCTTGAAACAGACCAAGTGCTAAGTACCGTTGAGGTGAAATTAGATAACCGCGAGGCGGAAGTTGAGATTCAACTGCCGCAACTTCTTGCTCGGCATGATGCTTATATTTCTGCTTTTGTTATTGCACCTACAGATCAGAAAGAGAAAGTGAGTAAGCGTAGCTTTGGTATAGCTCACCTTCCTTTAGATCGTTCAGGGCGCGAGCTGGATGTCAAAATTGATGTGGCTGACAAATTGCTGCCTGAAAGCCGTGCAGATATTAAAGTACAGGTTAATGATAAAAACGGTAACCCCGTTACAGGTGATGTTTATATCACGTTAAGTGCAGTCGATAGTGGTGTTTTGAGTGTAACCGGTTATAAACAGCCCGATCCGTTTCAGTTCTTCTACGGTCAACGTCGTTACAATGCATCGATTACCGATATGTATGATGACTTAGCTGAACCGGTCTTGAGTGATCAGGCGGAAGTACGTTGGGGTGGTGATGGCGAGCTAGAACGAGGAGGTGAGGCTCCACCCAGTGATGTGCAGATTGTTAGTTTATTTAGCTCTATCGTGAAAGTGGAGCAGGGTGAGGCTTCTATCCCGCTAGAGCTTCCTGCTTTTGATGGTGAGTTAACCTTAAATGCAGTCGCTATGGGTAGTGATCAGTTTGGCACTAAAATGGAGACAACTAAGGTTGCTTCACCGGTGGTGGCGCAACTCTCTATGCCAAGGTTTTTAGCTATAGGGGATGAAGCGGTTTTAGCGTTGGATCTAGCTAATGTAAGCGGCTTAACTCAAGACGTTGAGGTCTCTATTGATGTTCAAGGTTCGGTTGTGTTTGATGCTAAACAGCATCGTGTTCAGCTGGATGATGGGCAAAAGCAGATCATTCACCTACCTGTTAAAGCAAGTGCTATAGGCGAAGGTGATATCACTGCTGAAATTACACTAACGGATGACAAGGGTAAGGTTATTAAACTTTACCGTGAGTGGTCTATAGGTGTGCGTGCTGCTTATCCTGCAACTTACGGCCAGATCAGTGAGTACTTGAAGAAGGGCGAGAAAATTAGCTTCCCTGCGGATGCCTTGCAAACGCTCGCCGGTGATACGCTAAAAGCTCAGTTAAGAGTGGCAGATACACCCGATTTAGGTTCCGCTAATCACTTTAAAAGTTTGATGCGTTATCCCTATGCTTGCTTAGAGCAAACCACGAGTAAGTCCCAACCTATTGCGGTGCTTTTCGAACATGAGGAGCTACCCGAATTTGCTCAAGAAGTGAGTAATAGAGAGATTGAACAACGGATTAATAACGCGTTGGCTCGTTACACTGAATTACAAAAAGCGAATGGTTCATTTGGTTTGTGGGATAAGTTTTCACCAGAGGAACATTGGTTGACAGCGTATGCAACTGACTTTTTGTTGCAACTTAAACAGTCAGGCGTTTCGGTACCTGAGCCACTGTTAAATAATGCTCGAAATCGTTTAAACACTTATGTGCATAAACGTACCGCTCAGACTGTAAAAGTGTGGACAGACATTCCATCCCATTATGAGATCTCATACAGAGCTTATGCTGCTTACCTTTTAGCTCAAGAGGGGCGCGTCACATTAGGTCCTTTACGAGAGATGGCAGAAAAACAACTAGATGATGCACGGGGCGTGTTGCCAGGGGTTCATTTAGGATTAGCGATGATCGAAACAGGTAGTGTTGAAGAGGGTGAGAAATTAGTCTCTGATGCACTTTCTGTAAAAAGAGCAGAGGGATATTTAGGCGATTATGGTTCGGTTGTCCGTGATCAATCGATGGCGATGTATACTATTATCGCTGCTAAATCTGCATCTGAGGGATTGACTCTGCAGGCACTGCAACAGTTACCCGAGCTCCTTGTGGAGTTGAAACAGCAACGATGGCTGAGTACTCAGGAAAAAGCCGCTTTGTTACGTTTAGCGTCTGAACTATATCAGTTGGATAAAGATGGGAACTGGACCGGTGATCTGGTACAAGGCCAAATTGCTGAACTGGTTTCAGCATCAGGGGCGTTAGGTAAAAATATTGATAAGGAATCTCTACATGAGACACACTTTATCAATAAAGGAGATAAGCCTGTATTTGCTAGTTTTAGCTGGACAGGACTACCTATAGAGATGCCATCTTCATTGGATGAAGGGGTGCGTGTTCGAGTTGATCACTTCAAAGTGGTTAATGAAAAGGCTGTCGAACTTAAGAAAGATCAGGTGCTTAAAATAGGTGAAGTTGTATTAACACGGGTTCGTTTATACAGTGAGAAACCTGTACCTGATGGGCTACTTGTGAACTTAATTCCTGCCGGTGTGGAACTAGAAAATCAGAATCTACAGAATGCATTAAAACTAGATAGTATTCAGCTTTACGGTAAGGCTATTCAGCAGGAAGCAAACATTGTTTATCAGGCTTATAAAGATGATCGCTATGTGGCTGCTGTTAATCTTCCTGCTAAGCGAGAACAAACTTTGTATTTCTTATCAAGAGCGGTAACTCCAGGCTCTTATGCTGTGCCGCCTGCGATGGTTGAATCGATGTATAAACCATCGATACGAGGTATTAGCAATAGTATTAAGTCGATTTCGGTGATGCCATAACTTGTGATGGGTCGGTTTAAATATGCTTTAGGTTTGCTGGTGGTGGTTTGCTTTGTTTTAAGTGGACTACTGCTAGCAGATATTTTTTACCCCTTAAAGCAGCCGCAACATGATCAAAACTTTGCCAGTATCGTATTGGACAGGCAAGGGGAGCCTCTACGTTCATTTGCAGACAGTAAGGGGGTATGGCGCTACGAAGTCAGCTTAGCGGATGTATCCCCTTATTATCTTGAAGCGCTGATAGGTTATGAAGACCGGTATTTCTATTCCCATTGGGGCATAAACCCTTTCAGTTTGGTGCGGGCCGGTTGGCAGTATCTAAAAGAGGGTAAGATTATTTCGGGCGGCTCAACGCTTACAATGCAAGTGGCCCGTATCTTATATCCTCATCCGAGAACCTTTGCTGGGAAATGTCAGCAATTACTGCGGGCATTACAGCTAGAGTGGCACCTTAGTAAACAGGAGATACTGGAGCTTTATCTAAACTACGCCCCTTTTGGTGGAACTTTAGAGGGCGTGCAAGCCGCCAGTTTACAATATTTACATAAGCCTGCTTCTTCATTGAGATATTCTGAGGCCGCCTTGTTAGCGGTATTGCCTCAAGCGCCATCGCGCTTGAGACCTGATAGACATCCACAGCGAGCAGAGCGGGCGCGGAATAAAGTGCTGGAGCGTATGCTCAGTCAACGGCTTTGGAGAGACGCTGTTGTAACGTCGGCTAAACAAGAGCATGTAGCGGTGTGGCCATTAGCAACACCGGTTGATGCGCCTTTGTTAAGTCGTCGATTACATCGACAGTATGCCGCAGAGCGAGTGATTAGTAGTACAGTAGATCTAAGTTTACAGCAGCAGTTTGCAGATAGAGTCAAAAGTTACGTCTCACCCTTACAGGGGGAGCTATCCGCTGCGGCTCTGTTAGTGGATAACCGTTCACATCAAGTATTAGCCTATGTAGGTTCTGCTGATTTCTTTGATAATAAGCGAGCGGGTCATGTTGATATGACAACCGCTGTACGCTCACCAGGCTCAACACTTAAACCTTTTCTATTTGCCTTAGCTTTAGATGAAAACCTAATTCATAGTGAATCTTTGTTGGCGGATGTGCCTAGAGTGGCGAATAATTATCGGCCTGGAAATTTTAGTCAAGGGTTCTCGGGGCCGGTGTCGGCTTCTGAAGCATTGACCCGTTCCTTAAATCTCCCATTCGTACAGCTTATTGAAGCTTATGGAGCACAAAATTTTGTTAATAAATTACATCATGTAGGCACAGAGTTAACGATCCCAGATGATGATGCAAACCCCGCTATTATCTTAGGTGGCACTGGATTTACTTTGGAGAAATTAGTGACGATCTATAGTGCATTGGCTAATAAGGGGAGTGTTTATCCACTTAGGTATACGCCAGCTACGGCTGAGGAAAAGAGTCGTCAATTAATGACCCCCGAGGCGGCTTGGATTACATGGAAGGTTTTGAACGGAGTTAAGTTGCCACGCAATCTACGTTACGGTGTATCACGTCAGAATTTGCCAGCAATCGGTTGGAAAACGGGTACTAGCTGGAATTATCGTGATGTTTGGGCAGTCGGGGTGTCAAAGGAATATACCTTAGGGGTGTGGTTGGGTAGGCCTGATGGCAAACCTATGGAAAAGACTATGGGTAGCGTATTGGCAGGTCCTTTGCTATTTAGTTTGTTCAATCAATTAAATACCAGAGGAGAGGAGATTGAACAGCCCGCATCGGTTTCAGAGCAAAAAGTGTGCTGGCCTGATGGGAGGAAAGAGACGTTTGTTGATCCTGAAAACTGCCATATAAAACGTATGGCTTATGTCATTAATGATTCTACTCCACGGACTTTAGCATTTGGCTATCAGTGGGGAGAGAAGTCCCCTCAGTTTTTTACACCTGAATTGAATTATTTAGTTAATCACGACAGCTTACAGCGTGTTACACGTGAGTGTGATAACGATGCAATCGCGCAAACCGCTTATCTTTGGCCTAATGCGTTAGAGCCTTGGGTGAAACCCTCACAGAGAATGTTTTATCAACTGCCTCGGTTTGATTCTCGCTGCAACGTGATCCCGCAAGAGAGCGCTCCTCTACGTATTACTGGCATAAATCAGGGGCAAGTTTACTATGTTTTAGATCATCAGATGGTCACGCTTAGTGCTGAAGTGGAAGGTGCTGCAGGAGAGCTGTATTGGTATCTCAATGGCAAACTACAGGATTCCCGTAGTACAAAATTAACCCTCCAATTAAAAACACGCCAGCAATATAAGCTTTATGTTCAAGATAAAACGGGGTCGAATGGGCGAGTTGAGTTTGAAATTTTATAATCAACTTGCTGCTAAATAAGCAATAGCTTATATTTGTAAGGGACTATCAACAATACAAATAAAATAAAGATGGCGCTTATGAACTTTACTCATCGATTTAAAGGCTTGAGCCTTTCCTGTTTACTTCTATCTTCTTCTATTTATGCTGCGAGTCCTGCAGATAAATATCCAGAATCAATGCTTTATAGCCATCCTGTCAAAATTGCAGAGCATGTGTGGTCTGCTATTGGAGCCACTCAGTATTACAGTTATGAAAATGGTGGGCATAATAATAATTTATCTTTTGTGATTGGAGAGGAAGCGGTATTAGTTGTTAATGGTGGCGCTTCTTATCAACTTGCTAAAGCCTTACATGATGAGATTAAAAAACAGACAACGCTTCCAGTAAAGTACGTGGTTGATGAAAATGGTCAATCCCATGCAACACTCGGTAATAGTTATTGGAAGGAGCAGGGTGCGACGATAATTGCTCATGAGGATGCCCTAGAAGAGATTGAGGAAAAAGGCTTGGATGGTTTGGAAAGCCTTAAACTTATTCTTAAAGAGCGCTTTGAAAATACATCCTTAGTTGAGATTGATCAGACATTTAAAGAAACAATGTCACTTGATTTAGGTGGATTGCAGGTCGAATTAATCCATTTTGGCCCTGCTCACTCTGCGGGTGATATTTCTGTTTTTATTCCATCCAGTAATGTATTAATTGCGGGGGATATGGCTTTTCATCAACGCTTATTGCCCGTTTTTCCTGACACAGATACTGCCGAATGGTTAGCGACATGGCAGACTAAATTTGCACCTTATGCGGCGGATAAAATTATTATCCCAGGCCATGGTGAGGCGACTGATTTTAAAACAGTAGATCAATGGACGCGGGGTTATCTCGAATATATTCGCGGTAAAGTGGGTGAACTTATAGAAGAGGGGGGCATGCTTGAAGATGCCTATAAAATTGACCAAAGTCCTTATGCCCACTTAGAAACATTTGATGCCTTGGCCGCTAAAAACGCAGGTCGGATTTTTGAAGCAATGGAGTTTGAATAAAAGATATCCAATAGATGGAGCGTAAATTCCATTGAGCTCTTATTAGAGGCTAATATCAAACAGACGAATTAAGATTAATTCATCTGTTTGATTTATTCTGCTAGTTTTAGTCTATACAGCTTATTTACGGATACCTTCGATATTAAGATCCATATAAACGGTTTCTGCGGCTGGGCCTAGCTCATAGTTCATACCAAACTCTTTAGGTGTGAGCTCAAGAGTACCAGAAAAACCAACTCGGTAACCGCCCCAAGGGTCTTCACCTTCGCCAACTTTGTTCACATCAATAGAAACCTCTTTAGTGGTTCCGTAAAGCGTCAGCATGCCTTTCATTACACCACCGCCATCAGCATTCGGAGCAAAGGATGTACTTTTAAATGATGCGGTTGGGTGTTCTTCTACATTTAAATACTCGTCACCACGAATATGTTTATTACGTTCGGCGTGGTTTGAGTCGAATGAGGCAACATCGACCTCCACATTGATTGATGCGTCAGCAGGTGATTTTGCATCATAAGAAAAGTCGCCCTTAAAAGTACTAAAACGACCAGTTAGCCAACTAATGCCTAAATGACTAATGCGAAACCCAATAGATGCATGAGCGCCTTTTGTATCAATGACATAATCTGCTGCATACAAAGGTGTGGTTGATATCAGTGAGGCTAGTGTTAGCCCTTTAATAAGTTTTCCTTTCATTCTGTTTCCTCGCGTAGCGCAAGCATGCGCTTTAAAGTTGAATCTTTATCGATAAAGTGGTGTTTTAACGCTGCAGCGGCATGTAGCCCCGCTAGTAAAATAAGTGATGTTGCTACGATAAAATGAATCTTGCCGGCAATATCTTCTTGGTTTCCTATTCCAATTGGGAGTGCTGGAATACTAAACAGGTTAAAAAACTCAATTGCTCGGCCATCTGCAGTAGAGATTAAATAACCGGAGATAACAGTGAACAGTACTAATAAATACAATAAACCATGAGCCATTTTTGCAACGAATAAGAGAGGTGCCGGTTGCGGCAGCGCAGCAGGTGGTTTATTAAAAATACGCCAAACAATACGTAGAAGCAGAGTCATTGCGACAAGAATACCAATGCTTTTATGCCAGACAGGCACAGTCTTATAGGCTGGGTCGTAATAATCTAAGGTCTCTATATACCACCCGAGGGGGTAGAGCCCAATAATGGCAAATGCCATCAGCCAGTGCATGAAGACAGGTCCCCAGCCATAATTTTTTTCATCGTTAGTGAGTTTATGATTAAAAACCATTATCAACTTATCCCGTTGGCTACGATTAATTGCTTTTTGTAATATAAAGACCGATCATTAATGCGTCCAATGCATATTTTATATCATGGTTATGCCTTAAATGAATTTACGTTCAGTCGATCTTAATTTACTTGTGGTGCTTCAAGTGCTTCTCGATGAGCAGCATGTTTCTAAAGCAGCAAAAAAATTGCAAATGAGCCAGCCAGCAGTAAGCCGAGCTTTACAGCGCTTACGGCAGACACTCGATGATCCTATTTTAGTTAGAACGCTCAATGGTTACGATCTGAGCGCTCGTGCAGTTACTATTCGTCAGCAGCTTAAGCAGGTTTTGTTGGATGTAGAAGGCATTATGCAGCCAGAACATTTTGATCCAAGTAAAGCTGAAGGTGTATTGAAATTAACGGGTTTAGATTTAGAGCTTGTTTTGTTAATGCCTACAGTTGTCAAGATGTTACGTCTTAAGGCGCCTAATTTACGTGTTGAAATTGTGCCACAGCGGAGTGAACACTTTGATCTTTTAGAGCAAGGGGAGGTGCATTTTTTAGCAACAGGTTTACAGCCAAAAACCGTGCAGGATCAATATCGAAGGATGGAGGTAGTTAAGACGAACCATGTTTGTGTGATGGATAAAAATAACCCTTTAGCTAAAGGGATGACACTAGAGCAATATGTTGCCGCTTCCCATGGGCTCGTTTCTATTACTGGCAAAGGGCCGGGAGTCATGGATGAAGTATTAACGGAGATGGGCTATAAGCGAAAAATTATGCTTCGTTTAGCTAATTTTATGTCTGTTTCAGCTTTTTGTAGCGGCTCTGATCTTGTTTTTACATTGCCTGAGATTATGGGTAAACACTTAATGTTCAATGACGACTTAGTTATTCGACCACTGCCAAAAGAGGTTGATCTGCCGAATGTGACGTTTTATTTTTATTGGCATGAGCGTTTTCAACATGATCCTATGTGTTCTTGGGTACGCTCGGAATTAGAGCAATTATTAGAAAATAGCTCAGTCTAAGGTCAGTATTTTTTAAATAAGTTTTTCCTCTTATAGGTGACTTCCCTCCATCATCTGCATAGCTTCATTGCTCCAGCGTAGTGATTCAAAATAAGCTTCTGCATATAGCTTACGCAGTTCCTCAGGGAGAGTGAAACTAGATTGGCCAATTATATAGAGATTAACTGTTTGTAATAGTTTTCCTGCTTTACCTTCATAACCGGAAATAGCTCTCACAATATCTTCTGATACAGATAATTGGCCGAGAAGCGTACTTTGTTCTACTCCAAGTAGTGCGTCTAAGATGGATAGCACCCCTGTGATAAAAGCTAATTCAGGGTCAATTCCATCAGTTGCTTGGGCTATAAATTCACACATACGTGCGGTGATCAGTATCTGCCGTATCAGCTCACTTGGCTTATCATTATTGCTCGATAGTGCTAAAAGAGTGGCCCATTTGTTTATTTCATTTAAACCTAGAGCAATAATCGCCTGGGTTAAATTTTCTATTTGATTTGGTAAATTGTACTGTGCTGAGTTAACTATGCGTAAAAGCTTAAAAGTGAGCTGAGGGTCCCGACAGATAATGTCCGAGAGGGTCGCTGCGGTTACATCCTCATCTTGAAGGACCGCTAGTAGATGAATCACAATCGCTTGGTTAGAGGTTAATTTCTTTCCTTGGATTTTTGTGGGTTGCGATAAAAAGTTACCTTGGAATAGTCGAAACCCCAATTTATAGCAGGTTTCATACTCCTCGTAACTTCCAACATTTTCTGCCAAGGCTGTGACTTTAAAACGTTGAATCTGTTTTAAATGGGCCGATATATCAGACTGACTATGTTTGATGATATCAACCCTAACTACATGGGCAAGCTCAAGTAGGGGATTGTATTTTTCAGAATAGGTAAAGTCATCGATGACTAGACGGTATCCAGCTTCGACATAACCTTTAAGTGAATTAAGGAGCTTTGGTGTGATCTCCTGATCTATTTGGATCTCAATGACTAAATTATGGCGGGATAAGCTTGGTAAACTCTCTGTTTTGATAAAACTCTCAGTAACATTGAGAAAAGCGGGTAGTGATTTTAAAGTGCCTGAATCATAGATGCTGGTGAAGTTATTAATCAGCACATTGCAGGCTTCCTGATCGCCGTTTAAAAATTTTGCGACCTCATTGCCGTTTTCGGAATGATAGAGTAGTTCGTAAGCAACAACGTTAAGATTGCGATCGAAGATTGGCTGACGTGAAAGGCCTAATTGATTAAAGTGTTCATCCATGTTGCTTTACCTTTGATTATCCCAAGACGCATATACTTAAGTTAGTGTATGGGCCTATAAATATTGCCGCAATAATTGATCCATATAAAACAGAAAAAAATTAGATCAATATCAGTAAATTACGATCTTTCTCGTCTCAGTATAGCCCTATCTTTTGGGAATCTTCGTTCATATCCGGTTTTATTATTTAAAGTTAATTCTTTTTAGAAAAGCTATAAGTTTTAGTCATAGGACTTTAGTATATGTGTAAAGAAGATCTATGAGAGTTATCCCATTCAAAACTATCCGTTACCTAATAAGATTACCTAAGATGTGTATGCTTGACCGTCACTATGGTTGTGCATAATACCACGTTGAAAACGTTCCAAGCAGGACGTTAATTACAACGACGGTTTCAGCGGATATTCTTCGGGACCAGGTCTTAATGATGCTCAGTTGTTCTGTACCGATTATGGCAGGGGTTATATGGTGGTATGTCAGAAAGTTACTAAAGCACTACGGGGATGATTAAGCACTTCTGTTGAGCTATTTAGGTGGTTTTGAAACATAGAAAGACTAAAAAACAATAAGTTAAGCATATTGCATTTGCATCTTGTTTTTTCACTGGTATACTGCGCGCCTGTCTTACGGAAACGCCCTTAAGGCAAGGCTTACAGGCCACGCGATGGTGGCCCTGTTGGTCCTTCCGCAATGATAAATCGTGAACCTGGTCAGGCCCGGAAGGGAGCAGCCACAGCGATGGATTCATGTGCCGGAATGTGGCTGGCGGGGTCACCCCCAATCTCTATTTCTAGTACCATCTCTCCATTTTCTAATCCCTTATGTATGAAAAATTCTCATTCAGCTTTTCAATTTAGACGTCTACACTAAATTCACCGTTTCATTTTTTAATCCATAGTCGATACTTCGGTTGCTATGGAGCAGCATGTGCGCAAGGTGGCGATTTGCTATGCTGAAACTTGTTAAAGACTTTCATAATTACCAGTTTGTTTATTATTGGATCGATAACCAACGAAAAAAGGTTAGTCCAAGCCTTCCAACAAAACAGTATGCGACAGAATGGTTAATTCACTATCATTTTGAAACTTACTCAGGGCGAGAACGTCGTCGCCGGATGCTGGATCGACGTTCTGAATCTCAGAAGATAAATTTGCGGGGTGTACAGATTTTCTTCTCTAAACGAAAGGGATTAACGAAGGGGCGACGTCGCTCAGACCTTAACGTAGAAGTCGATTTTGATCTGTCTAAAAAGAAACTGAATAAACTGCGCAGCGCTTAATTTGTTGACTTATTGATCAGAAGCACTATATTTTATGGTAGCATTTAAAACGTTTGTTAGATTACTAGTGTTTAATTCAATATGGCATAAGCAGTATTGTCGTTTCTTATGGATAAGTTGGACGGTTCATTGAGATTGGTTAAAGATCTAAGTTCATCGGGCATTGTTTATTTTTGGATAGATAAAGACGAACAAAAGCTGAGTCCCGATATTCCTAGCCTACCGCTTGCAGAGGAGTGGTGGACAAATTACCTGTTCTCACTGTTTGATGGGCCAGAAAGACGTTACTCTCTGATTGATCGCCGACAAGATAAAAATCAACGTAAAGATATAGACCAGCAGCTGTTTTCTAACCGTTTAAACCCCGCAGGCAGGCGGGAATCGGATAAACCTATTCAGGTGGATTTAGATCGCGTTGCTGATAAGCTCAAAATTTATTACAGCTAACTCTTATCCCTTATCCCTTATCCCTTATCCCTTATCCCTAATTTTGCTTCTGTGGAGTGAGGTGCAGTTTTCTATGTTTAAAAACTGCACATTACTTAGCTATATTTACCAGCTTTTATAAGGTAGGAATTTACCATTTAGCGTGAGTAATACGCGGTCACCTTTAGGGTCTTCAATTTTATCGACCTCCATGGAGAAGTCGATTGCACTCATAATGCCATCCCCAAATTTTTCTTGGATCACTTCTTTCAGTGTTTCTCCATAGACTCCAACTACCTCATATAATCGGTAGATAAGTGGATCTGTTGGCACTTGCTGATCCCAAACTTTTGTTGGATAAGCTTCTAAAGCAGTTGTGACTTCTGGCCCTAGGCCTAAATAATTAGTGATTTTCTTAGCGGCCTCTGGGGAGGCGCTGTTCATGCCAAGGCAGGCAGATGTAAGCCATACAGGAGACATGCCGAGATCAGTCCCTATTTTTTCCCAGCTTAGTTTCTTCTCTATTTTGGCTGTGACTATCGCATCAGTCATTGCTAACTTGTCCATTCAAATCTCCTCACTATCGTAAATAACGGCGTACTGAGAATCTGGTGTATATAAGGGCGAACATCGAAGTGTTAGGTAGTAAATTGCACAATATTGGTGCTTGAGTTCTTCGATATCTAACTACAGCCAGTTATTTACATTGATTTATTTAGTTTCATATAGGTAAAAGCAAAGGAGGTGCCAAGTTATTTAATGGATCTATCTAAGCTTTTTAGGGCGCTTTTGGTTATATTGAGTAATCCTTTTAAGTACATGGCAACATTGAGGTTAGTGTCAGTGGAGACGGTATTAAAATATATCTGGATAGCTGTTTTCGTTACAGTACTGGTCTGGTCAGGTATTCATCCGAAAGAGCAGATGACGTGGTTTTTAGAGGTATTACCTGCGCTGCTTGGCGTTGGCTTATTAATAGTGACCTATAATCGCTTTAGATTAACGCCTCTCTTGTATCTGTTTATCTTAATACATTGCATTATTTTAATGGTGGGAGGTCACTATACCTACGCTGAGGTTCCTCTATTTGATTGGCTCAGAGATGGCTTAGGTGGTGAACGTAATAACTACGATAAAGTAGGGCATTTTGCTCAAGGTTTTGTGCCTGCTCTGTTAACTAGAGAGATATTGCTTAGAAAGGCAGTCGTCAACGGTGCTACGTGGCTGAATTTTTTTATTATCTCGATCTGCCTAGCGGTGAGTGCTTTTTATGAATTGCTGGAATGGTGGGTTGCTTTAGCTATAGGTCAAGATGCAGATGCGTTCTTAGGTACACAAGGTTATATCTGGGATACTCAGTCAGATATGGGCTGTGCACTATTGGGCGCGATCAGTTGTTTACTGCTTTTATCTAAATGGCATGACCAGCAGCTTTCTAAATACCCAAGCCGTTTACTGACAAAGGGATAGGTCTACATTGCCAAGTGGGTAGACATATAATCGATAAGCATCCGGACTTTAGGTGATACATATCTGTTCTGTGGATATAACGCCCAGATACCTTCATCGTCAGGTTGATAGTTCTTGAGCAAGGGGATTAATTGGTGGCTATCAAGGTGTTCCTGTACATAGTAATCAGGTAGTTGAACAAGGCCTAAGCCTTTAAGCGCCGCATCAACGAGGGCGGGGCCACTATTAAAATTTAAGCTCCCATGTATCTTAATATTATGTTCCTGTCCGTTTTCCTGAAATCGCCAAAACTGAAGTGTTCCTTGTAAACAGTTATGTTGTTCCAGCTCTGTAAGTAGGTGTGGCTCTCCATGGTTAGATAGATAGGTGGGAGAGGCACAGACAAACAACCGTCTTGAGGCTAGCCGTTTTGCCATCATACTTGAGTCGTCCAGCTTGCCGAGCCTAATGGCTAGATCAAAGCCGGAATCAACCAGATCTATTTTTTGATTGGTAAATAGGCATTCAATCTCTAATTCAGGGTAGAGGAGGGAGAAGTCATTTAGCATAGGCGCTATCTTACTCTCACCAAAGGATGTGGGAGCGGTTAAGCGCAGCCGTCCTTTTGGTGTGTTTTGTAATTGTGTAAGAACCCGCTCAGCTTCACCAAGCCCATCTAATAATTGGCGACAGTGTTGGTAATAGATACCACCGGCTTCAGTGATAGAGACCTTTCGGGTGGTTCTGTAGAACAGTTTGGTTGATAAGCGCTTTTCGAGTGCACTTATCTGGCGACTCACTTGAGCCGTGGATATGTTTAGCTGGCGTGAGGCCGCAGTAAAACTCTCGGTTTCTGCTACCGCAACAAATTCTGCAATACCCTCCCAACTGTACATTACCGCTCCCGTTTCCACTTTATTGTTACAATATAGTAAAAGACATTTATTAAAATTATGGATTATAACCTTGGAGTAATTAACTACAATAGTTCTATTGTAATTATTCAAGAACGCTAGAGGTGGGTATGAGTGAGAAGATGATCAAATCGAAAGCGGCCATTGCTTGGGGTCCAAATCAACCGCTATCTATTGAAGAAGTGGATGTGATGCCGCCGCAAAAGGGCGAGGTTTTAGTCCGTATTATCGCTTCCGGTGTTTGTCATACCGATGCTTTTACCTTATCGGGTGATGACCCTGAAGGTATATTTCCTGCGATTTTAGGCCATGAAGGGGGCGGTGTTGTTGAAGCTATTGGCGAAGGCGTAACAAGCGTTGCGGTAGGCGATCATGTTATTCCTCTTTACACACCCGAGTGCGGTGAGTGTAAATTTTGTACGTCCGGTAAAACAAACTTATGCCAGAAGATCCGTGAGACTCAAGGTAAAGGTTTAATGCCCGATGGAACTACACGTTTCTATAAAGATGGCCAGCCGATCTATCATTATATGGGTTGTTCAACTTTCTCTGAATTTACCGTTCTTCCTGAAATCTCTTTAGCTAAAGTCAATAAAGATGCGCCATTAGAGGAAGTCTGCTTACTTGGTTGTGGTGTAACTACAGGTATGGGCGCAGTAATGAACACCGCCAAAGTTGAAGAGGGTGCTACGGTTGCCATCTTTGGTATGGGCGGCATTGGTCTATCTGCGGTTATCGGTGCGACTATGGCTAAAGCGAGCCGTATTATCGCGATTGATATTAATGAAAGTAAGTTTGAATTGGCTAAGAAGCTTGGGGCGACGGATTGTATTAACCCTAAAGACTACGATAAGCCAATCCAAGAGGTCATTGTTGAACTAACGGATGGCGGCGTTGATTACTCATTTGAATGTATAGGTAATGTGGATATTATGCGTTCGGCTTTGGAGTGCTGTCATAAAGGTTGGGGCGAGTCGGTTATTATTGGTGTGGCTGGCGCAGGGCAGGAGATCTCCACCAGACCTTTCCAATTAGTAACTGGACGTGTATGGCGTGGTAGTGCGTTTGGCGGTGTAAAAGGCCGCTCAGAGCTGCCTGAGATCGTTGAACGTTATATGTCAGGTGAGTTTAAGCTTGATGACTTTATTACGCATACAATGGGTCTAGAGTCGATTAACGAGGCGTTTGATTTAATGCACGAAGGTAAGAGTATTCGTAGCGTTATTCATTTCGATAAATAAGGCTCCATCATCAAGAGGCTTTATTTCAAAGCCTCTTTTCGGTGTCTTCGTTAAGGAGTTCCTATGAGTATTGAAAACCTGAGTCAAAACAAATGTTTTGATGGTTGGTTAAAGCAATATAATCATCAATCATCTGTCTTAAATTGTACGATGCGATTTAGCATCTTTTTACCACCTCAAGTGAATGATGGGGCTAAAGTGCCTGTTATCTACTGGTTATCTGGTTTGACCTGTACTGATGAAAACTTCACTCAAAAAGCTGGTGCGCAAAGAGTTGCGGCTGAGCTTGGGGTTGCGATTGTTGCACCCGATACTAGCCCTCGGGGTGAAGGCGTTGCTGATGATGATAACTATGATTTAGGCCAAGGTGCGGGTTTCTATCTTAATGCTACAGAAGAACCTTGGAAGCAGCATTATCAGATGTATGATTACATCACTAAAGAGCTACCGGCACTGATCGAAGAGATGTTTCCGGTGACGGATAAACGTTCAATTTCCGGTCATTCAATGGGTGGACACGGTGCCTTAACTATTGCGCTAAAAAATATCGACAAGTATCAGTCAGTATCGGCGTTTAGCCCCATCACTAACCCAATGAAGTGTCCTTGGGGGCAAAAGGCGTTTACTGCTTATTTAGGTCGTAACACTGAAACATGGAAAGCATACGATAGTTGTGAGCTTATTAAACAAGCAACATCGACCCTACCTATGTTAGTTGATCAAGGAACATCGGATGATTTCTTGAAGGAGCAACTGAAGCCAGAAGCGCTTTCCCAAGTGGCTGTTGATATGGGCTTTCTGTTAGAGCTGCGTTATCACAATGGTTATGATCATAGCTATTATTTTATGGCTAGCTTTATTGAGGATCATCTTAGGTTTCATGCCAAGTATTTGAAATGAACCTTAGATAATCAAGAATTAAAAAGGGTATAGATCGCTGATTTATCCCCTTTTTTTATTCTCGAATATCAGTGTCGAGTAATCAGAAATAAGCCTGCTCCGGCCATAATGGAACCCGCACTTTTATTCAGACGGTTAACTGCTTTCTCTGATTTAAACCAGCGACGTGCTTTACTCGCAAAAAGTGCGATCAGCATTAAACCACTCATCAAGCTAACTAATGTTAGAAAAGAGGCGAGTGCTATATCCATATTATCGAGTGCAGTTAGATCCATAAATGTAGGTAAAAAAGCGATATAAAACAGAATCACTTTAGGGTTTGAGGCAGAGATGAGAAAGCCTTGAATAAATCCCATTATGCCTTCGGATTGTTTCTCACCATTAGCCTCCGTTAAATCTAACGGGGCATTCCACATTTTCCAGCCTAAGTAGATAAGGTAGCAAGCCCCTAAGATTCGAATAAAGGTAAATAGCTCACTCCAATGGGTGGCAATAACGGCCAAACCATAACAGGCAGCAACTAGGTATAAAATATCACTCATGGTCATCCCTAACGCTAGCATAAGACAAGCAGGTGCACCTTTAGTTAGAGCGCGGGCTAAAATGGCAAAGATACCTGGGCCGGGAGTAATACTAAAAATAAACACTGCCACAAAAAATGATAATGCGCTTTCTAAGGTCATAAATAACTCGAAAATAGGGACTGTAACTATCGTTGAAGAGGGAGGTATTTAGCTGGCCAATAAGTTAAGGACTAAACCTCGGTTAGCATTAGCTTGTGCTTGCATTGCAACTCCGACCTCTTGTTGAACCAGTGCCGCAGAGCGCTCGGAGAGTGTTTTCGCATAATCGGTGTCTCCAATCCTAGAGACAGCCTCCGCGCTATTTAGACTGGTCTCAGACAGTTGATTGATTGTGCTGTCGAGCCTATTTTGGTTAGCACCAATTTCGCTAGATACGGTTGTTAAAAAGTTTTGTGCGTTATCTAGCTGATCAAGCGCTGCACTCTCAGTAATATCAATTGAAAATAAACCTAATTCTTCTAAAGAGTCGGTTAGATTGTATGTCGTAATGTTTTGAGAGTTTTCAGAACCAGGCCCCGTCTGAAGTTTTAACTCGCCGTCTTGGGAAAGAAGGGATTGGCCATTAAATGAGGATTTAGAAATCGCGTCTTTAATACCTTCAAGTAAAGCGTCGGCTTGTTTCTGTAATGATGCTTTATCATTGCTATTGAGTGTTCCGTTTTGAGCTTGGACGGATAATTCTCTGATCTGTTGCAAGGAATCATTGACTTGGTTGACGCTACCCTCGGCAATTTGCAGGGCTGATATACCATCTAAGCTATTTTTAATGGCGGTATTATTACCTAATTCTTGCCCTTGTAGCTGAAGAAAAACTTGGAGACCAGCAGGATCAATCGCAGATTCATTAATACGTTTGCCAGAGGCAAGTTGTTGATCATATTGATTAACACGGGTTTGAATCTGATTAAATTGATTAAGTGAGCCAGCCGAAGCGCCTGTCACAGTAATAGCCATTAGAATATCTCCCTTACAATCCTCTCAATTATAGCTTATTTCAGTGAAACGATAGTGAGATTTGTTCACGCTATAGAAGGGGGTATTGTAGAAAAAAAAGGCGTACCTAAGTACGCCACAATATCTTGCAAAGGATAAGATTAGAATGCGTGAGCATTCAATGACTCAAGGTAAAAAGAAGAAAAGCTTGAGTGAACAACGATAGTAGTTTTTCTTGCGCTTAACTAACATCATCTCTTAGTTCTATTATAAAAAGTATGGTTATTATGGTAGGGTTTATAACCAGCCAAGTATTTTCCACCAGAGGTAATCTAAGGGAAATAGGACTAAAATTGTAATAGGGGTTAAGACAAAGCAAAGTTTAGCAGCATGTCTAATCGATACCCCAGCCAATTGCATTCCCACCATTAAGGGGGCTGATTGGAAAGGAAAAAGAATAGTAGAGAAGCCCAATACTTGAGTCATCAGAACGGCCTCCAATGTAAAACCACTTTTATCACTCATCTGCTCAGCGAAAGGGGTTAGTATGGCGGGCACACCGGGAAGTGTTGCAACCATACCGGTAGTAAAAGCAGTAAGGGAGAGAGAAAGATAGCTCAGTAACGGGTGTTCGCTTGAAAGTGGTAACCACGTATTAAGCTGCTCGCCAACTACATCACCTATACCGCTATAGTTAATTAAAGCACCAACACCTAGTACACCAACAACAAATACCAGCGAGCTAATATTAAATTTCTTCTGGAAACTTTGCTGGCTTACCACGCCAATCCTAGGCATTAACAGTATACAAACCGCTGCCAAACCTATCCAAGCTGCTGAGATATGATGGAGAGAATCGGTTAACCAGAAACCGAGAGTGACCATCATAATAACCATCAATTTATATTCCTGTTTGGATACAGGTTCTTTAGCTACCGATCGGTTAGAGCGCGTAGGTGTGTCGGGAAATAACCAGACAATGACAGCAATAATAAGTAAAGCTTTGATAAAACCTAAAACCGGGAAATGCAGTAGTAAGTATTCTGCATACATAGGTGTCCAGTTATGCATAGTTTCAGCGGCGCCGATCAGTACCATATTAGGTACGTTTGCGGGTAGCACTGCAAAGGTGGGTACATGACAACCAAAGGCTGCAGCAAGCGCAACACCAATTTGACCATTACTGCCCTCTTTAAAACCGCAACTTGTCCCCATCGCCATTGCAATAGGGATTAAAAGTACAGCCCTACCTATAGAGGAGGGCATAAGAAAACCAAGCAAAATAGAGAGTAAAACAATGCCGCTAATAAGATGGGTGTAGCTTTTATCTAATCGGCCAGTAAAAGTGTTGCCTATACGTTTTGCTAGCCCCGTTTCATTAACCGCGATACCAATAATTAAACCGGAAAAGATAAGCCAGCAAGCTGTTGAACTAAAACCAGAAAATACAACCTCGGCAGGTGCTATGGCTAGCAACATAGCGGCGGTCATAAAAATCAGCATACTGAGGTGTTCAGAGATTGCGCTGGTGGCTAAGAGTACTAGAGCCGATAAAATTAAACAGGCAGATAAAAGTTGTTTGTTATCGAGCGGCAAAGATAGAGGGCTCAAAAAGGCAACAAAAAATATACTAGGAATAAGTATCAGAGCGATTAATTGTGAACGGCTTAATTGAAGATTGATCATTGCAACACCATTATTAATTATCTCATGGGCTTATTGTGACAGGGAATTAAAAGTGATTTAGTCGATAATATGACAATAAATATCGCATAAGTGACAAAGCTATGGAAAATTCTACTTCTAAACGGCAACCTTCATCTATTGGTCAGAGAATCGATTCGCAGCGACCTATTGTTGGTTTACGGGGGCATTTAGCAGCTAACGTAGATATGGATCCACACCAGCATCCACGGGGCCAGCTTGCATATGCTAGCGAAGGGATTATCCGTGTATACACAGATGCAGGCAGTTGGGTTGTTCCTCCAACCCAAGCCGTTTGGATACCGGGAAATATAGTGCATAGAACGAATGCTGAGGTGTGTGCTGAATTGCGTCATCTGTTTGTCGATCCAGCGTATCTACATAGCTTATCTGATCAATGTAGTGTGGTCGAAGTTTCCCCTCTACTGCGGGAACTGATTATGAAAGTAGCGGATTTTGGTACAGAGTACTTGCCAAATAGTCCCGCGAGTCGGATATGTGCGGTTATTTTAGATGAGCTTCAAGCACTGAAACCCTCTTTACTTCATCTGCCAGGCGCAACAGATCGACGTTTGCAAAGGGTGATGAAAACAATGATTAAGTCACCCAATGCTGAAACAAGTCTAAATGAGTTGGCTGCCAAAGTTGGTGCCAGTGAGCGAACGGTTGCTCGGCTATTCAGCAAAGAGACAGGGATGACGTTTCAACAATGGCGCAAGCAGTTAGTGCTGCAAGAAGCGGTGGATAGGATAGGAAAAGGGGATGCGGTGATTGATGTGGCATTAGCTCTAGGTTATCGCAGCCCGAGTGCTTTTGTAGCGATGTTTAGAAAATCCCTAGGTAAACCGCCGGGTCAGTATTTTAGTGATACAGGTACAAGAATTGAGTTCTAATATAAAAAAACAGCCCTAATAAATTAGAGCTGTTGTATTGATTAATCTGTGTTTACTAAAGCTTTAGTTATAGCTTAAAAAGATCAGGGTGTTGTTCTAGTGTATCCACTAAAAGCTGCATCTCTTCTTGCGTACCGATACTAATACGCAGGTAGTTATCTATACCGGGTTTACTAAAATAGCGGACCAATATTTTTTTAGTACGAAGGTAGCCCATCAACTCGGCTGCTTCTAAGATGCGGTGGCGAGTAAAAAGGAAGTTGGTTTTTGAGGGTAGGCTAACAAAGCCTAATTCAGCTAAACGCTCAATTGTCCAAGTCCGAGTAGCAATAATTTTTTGAGTCGTCTCCTCAAAATAAGTTTGGTCTTTTATCGCTGCAGCGGATGCTTCGATTGCTAACATATCCAGTGGGTATGAGTTAAAACTATTTTTTACCCGCTCAAGACCGTCAATAAGGTCTTCATGCCCAATGGCAAAACCGACACGCATTCCTGCAAGAGAGCGTGACTTCGAGAAGGTTTGTATCACTAAAATGTTGTTGTAACTCTGGGTAAGCTCAACAGCCGAACTTGCACCAAAATCCACGTAAGCTTCATCGACAACAATAACGGATTCAGTGTTACGTTTTGCTAATGATTCTATCTCGCCTAGCTCAATCGCGCGGCTTGTGGGAGCATTTGGATTTGCAAAGATAATACCGCCATTAGGCTGATCAAAATCATCTACGTTAAGCACAAATTCGTCACGTAGAGGGATTTGCTTGTAGTCGATATCGTAAAGGTTACAGTACACCGGATAAAAACTATACGTGAACTCCGGCATTAACAGCGGTTTGTCTTGCTGAAAAAATGCTGCGAAGGTATGAGCAAGTACCTCGTCTGAACCGTTACCCACAAATACATGCTTACGTTCAACGGAAAAGTGATCGGCAATTGCATCTTTTAATAGTGTGCAATCTGGATCTGAATAGAGACGTAGACGATTTGTATCGAAATCCTTAATAACCGCTTCAGCAAGAGGTGAAGGTGGGTAAGGATTCTCGTTGGTATTGAGTTTAGTGATCCCTGATTCTTTAGGCTGTTCGCCGGGGACATAAGGGGTTAGACGCTTAATTGCATCACTCCAATATTTGCTCATTATATGATCCGTAGTGGCGCGCACGTTTGGAAATCGCTTATAGATCTGCCCGTGCGGATATAGATTGTTAACTGGCTTGAAGAATAGCAGAAAAGTGGTTTTTTCATAAGCCTGATAATCGAATGCTAATAGTTCAAGAATCTATCATCAAATTGCTTTATCCTATCCTTTTCTAAGTTCGGATACAGGTTTATGTCAGCTCAAGATAACAGCTATGATTTGGCTGCAATCGAAAAATTAAATGATGAGCAGCTCTATGCTCTTTTTGTTAGAGAAGCAGTCTCATCAGATGAAATTTGGATTCTAACCGATCAATATGGCAGCGTAATGCTCAATACAGAAGATGAAGACTGCGTGCCTGTTTGGCCATATAAAAAGTTGGCTGAAGCTTGGGCTACGGGCGAGTGGGAGGCCTGTAAAGCAGAGGCAATCTCTCTGTCTAAATGGCATAGTCGTTGGACACCCGGTTTGGAGGATGACGAGTTTGCTGTTGTTGTTTGTCCGACTGAGGGCCGAGATGGGTTAGTGGTATCGCCTTTGGAGCTAGATAAGGCTCTTAAAAAGCGTAAACAGAAACAGAGTACTTAAATCCGTTATTGTGGTTAATCGCTTTGATTGGGGCTCTTTTTTATTAGAGCTCTTATTCTCTATAGGTTAGCTTTAGATCTGACTAGGTACCGCGAGTATCTAAGCCTTTATATCCTTTTAGCTTTTTCCAACGTTTTAATTGATCTCAAACGTTAATGGATTGGGTGTCTATTTCCTCCTCGTTTTTATCACTCTCATATAGATAAGCATAATCTCTCCTTAAATGGGTTCTGCGCAAACATATTTTAAATATGGTTTTTTTATGCAAGTTTATACCGTTATCTTGGTGATTTTTTTATAGGGCCCTAAGCTAGAACGCACTATAAAAATAAGACTAAAACCAAGTAAACAGGGGGAGGTTTAGGCTTATACCTGAATGCATAAGCCTAGATGAGTCTGAGATCACTTTCTTTTAGAGTGAAGTGTTTTCAGTGGGCATGCTGGTTGATAAACATGGCTGTGACTGTATCCATTGTTTTAATATGGTTGATAAACCAGTTCCACAAAGTGCAGTTAAGGTAGTGCGCAATATACTCTCGGTCGTTTCTCTCTTTCCACTGCTCTATTGCTTCAGCTAATTCAAACAGAACGCGGTCATGCTCCCCTTTATGGCAAGAATAAGGGGGGAAATTAACGCGTCTCATCTGTTCCTCTTCACGGGAAAAGTGGACTTGGTTATGAGCGAAGAACGCTTCGAGCCGTGAGGTAACCTCGTCTACAGTACTGTTCTCTATAGCAGCGAGTATGGTATCTAGTATTTCGACTGCTTCCTCATGGTCATTATTCATAAACTCTACTGTGACCTGAGGAATCAACTTTGTATCAGCATGCGTCATTATCTTGTGCTCCAAAAGAACATGAGTGTCTATCTTATGTGGAGAACAAAAGTTTAAAATTGATATCCGTCAATAACATATATTTATAATACATTTATTTATGGGCTGTACTCGCCTCTTTCAAATAACCCTATATTTTGATTAGAAAAGAATTAGTTCTAGGGTTGTCTAAAATGATGGAAAAGTACCTTAGTCTATTCATGCTGTTTTTCAGCACCTTGCGCAGAGGTAAGCTAGTATCAAGCAGATGCTTTTTAAAAGAGCGCTGTTAAGTAAACATTTGAGAAGTTGCCAGATAGAGCGTTATATAAAGCTAAATCTAAAGGGCGCAATCAAGTGGTTTGGCTGCCTGAGTAATGATTAGCGCCAATGAATCCAATAACTGTATTCAACGCGATTAGAGTTGTTGATTGTAGTTTGAAATAGTTGGCTTGCTGATGATGAGCATTGAACTCCTTTAAATTCAGGTTCTGCCCAGCCAGTCATACCTCCCATATACTCACGTTTATAGCCCCAAGTACCACATGACAGCACTAAGTCGTAATGCTGATCCCGTTCACAAATTGCGCAGGTCTCAAAATCAACCTCTAGATCTTTCCCTTCCACACCATAAGAATCGGAGACGTAAGGCGTGTCATAGATAGATACGGACGCATCGCGGAAGAATCTTCCCTGCCAAGGCTTGTCAGCATCATCTTTAGGGGTTTTGTGCAGCCCGCGACCATGTTCAAGTGGGGCATTATCATAGAAAGGGTTTTCGGCTTCGTTAGGGATATCAATCTGTATACCTCGTTCGCCTTGGTGGAGTTTAGCATTAGTTTTTCGAATCTGTAATAAGCGATAACGATCACAGTCTGCTAAGTTCAGGCCATCCGTTTTACCATTAAAGTTGTTTTTCAGGTGGATCTCTAAACCTATTCCCGTAGCATTATCCCCAGGGATATACTTCGCATTAGAGCGACTGCTATGGTACCAAGGCTTAGAGAAAATAAGCCGTCCAATGGATTCCTTTTGATAAGTAACAGGGCATACCTTCCCCACCTTTAGCTCTCCGGCCCATAGTTTATGAGATAGGACGCTCAGTAAAATCAACGGTAAAACTTTGTAATAATTAACCATCAAATCACCTTAATTGTAATTTGTATATACAAAGTATAGTCTAAAATTTATAAGCCGATAGTTAAGATTTAGTGGGCGATAAGGAGCTAGCTCGGTACTGTTGAGTTTAAGGGAGTGATAAGTTACAACCTAAAGATAAAAGAGAGACCGATCTTTGGCATAGATGAATGAAGCAGTGAACGCTTTGTGCTTTTAGGTATAAGAAATCGCTCAAAAAGAGCAAAGGAGTTCCAGTCGCTCTCTATTTCATTAGTTTCCTCGCAGGCTTTTTCTAACTTATATCGAGTTTTAATATGAAGTTTTTAGTTTTTTTAGGCACTGTTCGTGATAGCACACCACCTAGCCCCGCTCGTCTTGGTTTGCGCGTTTCAAAAGCTTGCATTGAATGTTTATTGAGTCACTATACTGAGCATGAAGTGGAGCTGATTGATCCTTTAGATTACCCTTTGGGACCTGTTTTTAAACCACATTTTGCGTACTCTCAGCGCACGGTTCCCCCAGAACTGAATGAGCTGGCAGACAAGATAGAGTCAGCTGATGGCTATATTATGGTTAGCCCTGAATATAATCACTCGATGAGTCCTGCGTTGGCTGATATGTTAAACCATTTTGGTAGCTCTCTATTCTCTTACAAGCCGAGTGCCATTGTTACCTATTCTGCGGGGCAGTGGGGTGGTATGCGTGCAGCTGTAGGCATGCGGACGTTTCTTTCAGAGCTTGGTTGTTTACCTGTTTCTGCGATGATTCATGTACCTAAAGCACAAGAGGTCTTTGCCGAAGATGGGAGCGTGCAGGCAGGCCAGAATCAGGCGTCTTGGTTTGAATATTTTAGCCGTGCCTTCAATCAACTTATTTGGTGGGCTCAGGCTACCCGTGAGCATAAAGCGGTAGTCGATCCACACAAAATAGTGATGCCCTTAAAAATTGACCCCTCTCAGCGAAATGCGCCTTAATCAGCTTGGCACAGGATAGATTGGATCGGTTTTTGATAGCCATTAGTAAAGAGAGTGGGCGTACGATAAGCAACATGCTGGTGCTACTGACCTGAGGAGTAAGTGAAGTAAATAGATCCAGTTTGTTATCGCTATGATGACTATTGAGGGCAGAGTATGATTTTTTTGATACAGGATTAGCGATGGAAAACTTTCGAGTAATTATATTTATAGTGGGAAGTGCTTTACTGTTATTTAGTTACTTACGTTTTATAACGGATGAGCAAGGCCATGTGAATTTAAATAATTATCGCTTTACGGGCGGGATCGGACTTGTGATTATCGGTATAGTAAAAGGGACGGGTGATATAGTCTCAAGGGATCTCTCCCAAGATGGCGTTTCCGCACTCTCAATCTATATGGGAGCCTTACTTTTCTATATAGGTTTTACACTGTAAGAGCAGAATAAAGAGGGGAGTTTATTCTCGGCTTAAACTAACACTTGCTCATCCCTCTATAGTCAGCTGCTCTATTTGCTTATATATAATCTATTCTAAGCTTAATCATACTTCTAACTCATAGTGCTAGCGGCAGTGGAGGTGACGTGCTAGATTAACTGAGTACGTAAAGAACGAAGGACGATGCCTAATAGGGTTGTGCCGTTGTGAGTAGTTTAGAGTATAGAATTCCTTTGGCTTAAATTAATTAGGATGTTCTTATGTGGCTACATGCTTCTTGTGTTCTTGACTTCAATATCCCTGTAGCTACGCCATTTTTATTAATGCTTCGCCCTCGTAGTGGGCAGCAGCAGTGGGTAGCCCGTGAGCAGTATGAGTTTTCACCTAGCGTTATGGCGGTCGAGTTCACCGATCCATTTGGTAATTTATGTCAACGGGTGGTGGCACCTGCTGGACCTTTTTCAGTTTACACATCGGTTAATATCGAATGTGCAGATGCCTTTGATGTAGCGCCGGGGGCACCGTTTATTGAAGTGCAAAATTTACCTGAAGATACACTTCCATTTCTGTTACCGAGCCGTTTTTGTGAGTCTGATCGTTTCACTCAATTAGCACAATCACTCGTTGTTGGTGTCGCGCCTGGATATGATCAGTGCACAGCAATTATTGATTATATTCGCCAAACACTGCGCTACTCTCCTGGAAGTGGTCAGCAGATCATTAGTGCCTGTGAAGTTAATGAAAAATCAGAGGCGGTTTGCCGGGATATGGCCCATCTAGGTATAGCCTGTTGTCGTTCTCTGTCGATCCCTGCTCGAATGGTTGTTGGTTATCTTGAAGGGCTTGAACCTATGGATCTTCATGCTTGGTTTGAGGCTTATGTCGGAGGGCGCTGGTATGCATTCGATCCGACTCAGAATAGCCGATATGGTGGACGTGTTGCGATCGCCTACGGTCGAGATGCTGCTGATGTGGCGATATATAGCCAATTTGGTGATCCAGTGGATCTACTGCGTATGGATATCAGAGTCGAACGGATGCCTGCGCTGTTGTAATGATATTCAGTTCGATGTAAATGATTAATCTTGGAACGGTTGAAGTAGGAAAAATTTCGGAGGTGGGCCTTCTACTTAAAGTTGATTGGCTTTACGGTATTTACCTTCGTAATCGAAGATCCGTTCTTGAACGCGCCAGTAGTGTTTTTGCTTACGGGCGATGACGAAGTCTGGGGCCGTAAGAAGTGACTTGATGGCGAGTACTTCGGAAATGTTGTTCAGGGTTTTAGGGGCTTGCGCATTAGCGATGCGTTTGCCAAATAGATTGTTAAATACAGTTGTCTGGCTGTGTTTAGAAAAATCAAAAGATTCGCTCAGTTCTTCGCCATCCTCTCCATAGTAGGTGACTTTTAAGCGATCTTGTACGCTGCTGAGTTCCATGCCTGAACAGCGAATAACCATTGCATCTTTTAGTTTTAAGGCGTTTTTTAACTGGTCATCGGGATCGATAATCGCCATTTTGCATTTATGGCAGTTGCGTGCAGCGATGTCGTTTTCGGCGTTACAGTGAGGGCATTCCTTAAATCTAAAACGGTAATCACACTGTTGTGGTTGCTGTTTTAGCTCTTGCTTATCTGTAGGGTCGAAATCTAGTAAACCTTGACAGCGACGACCGTAATGTTCGATCACGTTCCCTTCATCATCCGTTTTCCCCCAGAATATATTGGCAAAGCCACAGCTAGGGCAAAAGACTTGTACTGGATCAGTATCAGGGTTGGGTTTCTTTTCCCCCACTTCAGGGTGATGCAGGTTAAAGTGGTTGCCGGCATAGTCAATGACCAGGCAGTCAGTTTTCCCCTCTGCAAGGCGAAGACCACGGCCAACAATTTGCTGATACAAACTTACCGATTGGGTTGGGCGTAGGATGGCAATAAAGTCTACGTGGGGCGCATCAAAACCTGTCGTAAGTACAGAGACATTAACCAGAAATTTCAGTTTTTTCTGCTTAAAGCTTTGTATGAGTTGATCGCGCTCTTTGTTGTCAGTCGCACCAGTAATTAAGGCGGTTTGATCTACTGGGAGGTAGCCGCAGATCTCTTGTGCATGTTTTACGGTAGCAGCGAATACCATGACACCTTGACGGGTTTGAGACAATGCTTTGACTTGTTCAATAATCGTTTGTGTTACGCGGGGATGTTTGCCTAGTAATTGGTTTACTTCTGCTTCTGCATATTCGCCAAAACGGTTTTGCTTTAATGCGGAGAAGTCATATTGGGTAATGCTGGCATCAATACATTTAGGCTCAGTTAGATAGCCGTTACGAACCATATAACTTAAGGGAAGTTCGTAAATACAGTATTTAAAGGGTTTTGGATCGCTACTACGAGCAAAACCACGGTGATGGTATTGATAGATCCATCCCATGCCTAGCCGGTAAGGTGTAGCGGTTAGCCCGAGTACTTTTAGCTGTGGGTTGAGTGAACGGAGTTGGCTGATAATCTTGCCGTATTGGCTGTCGTCATCATCATTTAGGCGGTGGCATTCATCAATAATCAGCAGTGAGTATTCTGCTGAGAAACGGTCAAGATTAGCTGATACGGACTGGATACTGGCAAAGGTAACTTGAAAATCATTTTGTTTGCGCTTTAAACCTGCGGAGAATATTCCGCCTTTGAGCCCGTAGCTTTCATACTTAGCGTGGTTTTGCTCAACTAGTTCTTTTACATGGGCTAAGACCAATATTTTTCGTTTTGCGAGTTTGGCCAGCTCTGCTATGACTAAGCTCTTTCCTGCGCCAGTGGGCAGCACAATGACGGCTGCATCCTCCGTTTTACGGAAGTGTTGTAGAGTGGCGTCTACAGCATCTTGTTGATAAGGGCGCAGTGTAAAGGGAGAGCTCATGGATACATGATCAAATGATGATGAATTATAGGGCTGATCATATCAGCCCTTGTCTTTATATGGGAGCGATTGAGCGGCATAAAAAAAACCGGCCATTAAAAGGCCGGTTTTACGTATATTGCAGCGATTAAGAAGGGGGTTAATCGTCTGCATTTTCCTGAGAAAACTGAGCCATAATGCTTTGCAATAAACCAACGTTATTATCTAGTTTACTCTGGGATTCTTCATCCGCATCTTTGTAACGTATATCTTCTTGGATCAAATTTTCTAATAAGCTGGCGCCAAATAAAGAGCTATCTTCTAAGAATCCAAGTGCTGGATTATTCATGAAGTTCTCCATGTTTTGCATCATGCCACCTAAGTGACGCCCGTTATCGCCGAGCGGATTATCATACTGCTGAACTTGCTCATAAGCGGCTACTGCAGAGTAACTCGTTGACTGAGTCATAGTTACATTCAAGTTCATTAATTGGGATTTGTCCATTTCTAATTCGGCCGCTTGATTAAAAGCATCCTGAACATCACCGCTGTAGAAATCTTCTGCAATCAGATTAATGTCTTGAATTAAGGAGGTGAGGGCGTCTAACTCTTCTTCATTAAGATCGCCTTCTACACTAAAGCTAAAGTTACTGCTGGCGTTACGGTCAATACCATAAGAGACGGCACTGGTTTCACCATCAGTATATGCACCAAGGGACGCTGTAATGCTGGCTTCACTATCAAAGTAGATTGAGACCTTGTCGCCTTCTTGGGTCATCACTTCCATAGAGAAGGATTCTGCTTTGGAATAACGCTCAGCGGCAGAGATAGATGTTTGGCTGCTTGTTGCTGCCACGTCTTCAGTGCTTGCTGTTGGTGCAATTGCGGCTAGTGCGTCAAAGGTGAGGTCTTTAGTTTGATCTATAGTGGCGGATGTATCTTCGGTGAGCATATTCAGCTTTTCTAGTATCTCCGTGGCTTCTTTAAAGCCTTTCTCAACACCCGATACAGCTGCTTGGTACATGCGATCGAGATCAGCGTCAGAAGCGCCGCGAGAACGAGCTTGCTCTAACCCTTGGGCAACAAAATCGGAAATCCGAGAAGCTACTTTTTCTGGAGAGTAATCATTTGCATCGAGACCTTTCATCTCAGATAAGCTCATTCCAGGAATATTTTCTGCTAGTTTGGCGACTAACTTATCTGCCGCAGATGCAGAACGACCACTGCTGTCTTTACCATCTGCAAACCCACCGGTTACCAATGTTTCTTGGCGAACCTGAGAATAGGCTGCTTGGCTGCTTAATAAAACTTGCACGGGTAATTCCTCCACAGACAAAAAAGGACCCTTATGATCCCGATTTTGTATTTCCATATTATAGCGATAAATGGGTTATCGACAGATATGCACTTTGCTTTAATGTAAACACTAATGTATGAAATTCTTTCATCAGATAAAAGGGTTCTTATTGGCTTTAGTCAATGGGATGGTTATACCCACTTTCAGCTATTGGCCAGATAATAAAACAGTTTTTACCTTATTCATTTAGTTGTTAGGCCGTATAAAATGATTTGATTACGGACAAGGTAAAGAATTTCTTTCATGTTCTGTTAGGGATTAAGCTTTGACCTGAGTTTAATCGCTATTCAGTAGGGCGCTACTTATATCTATAGCCAGCGCCCGTGCGAAAGGTCTTTCAATTCCTAGTTCGACTACCACATAAGATCATCAGGGATCTTATAATCGGCGTAAGGGTCATCTTCATCCGGTTCTTCTTCAGGTTGAACGCGAATAACGTAATCAGGTATACGTTGTTCAATCTTTTCTGCGAACTTATCGGGGATTAAGTAAAACTTTTCATCGAGTGTAGCAATGGCTACTTGGCCACGTATCAACTGTGTCTGTAAGTCGCTGGTAACGTACATTGTTTTAACTTTTTTATCGTAGACAAAGTTGTATGTGAGCTCAGCATTGTCTGGAATATTGATCTGCTGCTGCATGATCATTTGTCGGCATTGCGCTTCAATCTCTCGGTTCTGGCGCTCCTCATCGCGCTGTAGATTGAGTAGGCGGTCACGCTCTTGTTTCTCTTTACGCTGCTGCTCGAGTGCTTGTTGTTTAATCGCTTGTTCGTCGATGACTGCTTGGCCGGATTTCCGCGCTTTATTAGCCTGTTTTTTCTGTTTCTTCTTGTCTGAATCGGCTTTTTTCGCTTTCTTCTGATCAACGAGGCCGATGTTTAGTAATTGATCTTTCAGTGAACCTGCCATAACAATCTCTTAATACAAAATATAGATGTTGCGAAACTATATCAAAAACTGATCATAGCGCCTGCATTTAATCGTTTTTAATGTTGTAAATTGTATTAAAAAATAGCCCTTTAATGGCTTGCAGCGGCTAACGCTTAAACGTAATCTCCAGCCATACTGTAATTTATAGCTAGGAATAGAATGTCTGAAGATAAAATGCCTGAGCATGATAAGACCCATCCCTTTGAACGCTTAACACCCTCATTTTTGATGGATGCTGTTGAGACGCAAGGGTTTTGGTGTGATGGTCGGACCTTTCCATTAAATAGCTATGAAAATCGTGTTTATCAGGTAGGTATTGAAGATAAAGAGCCGCTGATTGCGAAGTTTTATCGGGCCAACCGTTGGAGCCGAGAGCAGATTTTGGAAGAGCACGAATTTTCGTTTGAATTGGCCGAACATGAACTCCCAATTGTTACCCCTTTAAAAAATGAGGAAGGTAATACACTGTTTGATTATCAAGGGTTTATGTTTTCACTTTTTCCTCGAAAGGGTGGACATGCGCCTGAACTTGATAATATGGATAACCTGTTTGTATTAGGTCGATTGCTGGGCCGAATGCACCGTGTTGGTGAGGTTAAACCTTTTACTCACCGCCCCGAAATTACTACGCAAAATTTTGGTTATGAGAGTGTAGCGTTTGTCTCAGAGCACTTTATTCCCTTGGATCTTAAAGCGGCTTATACATCGGTCTCTGCTGACCTGTTACAAGCGATTGATGAGATCACTCAACAGTGTGGCGAGATAAAGAAGATTCGTGTTCACGGCGACTGTCACTCTGGCAATATGTTGTGGCGAGATGATGCCCCTCATTTTGTTGATTTCGATGACGCGCGTATGGCTCCGGCCATGCAGGATATTTGGATGCTGTTATCAGGGGACCGCCATGAGCAAACGGCACAACTCTCCGAAATCGTTGATGGGTATAATGAATTTAATGATTTTAGAACTACAGAGCTTCGTTTAATTGAGGTCTTACGGAGTTTGAGAATTATGCACTATAGCGCTTGGTTAGCTAAGCGCTGGGAAGATCCCGCATTTCCACATAGCTTTAACTGGTTTAATACTAGCCGCTATTGGGGCGAGCATATTTTAGAGTTAAGAGAGCAGATGGCCATTCTTGATCAAGCGCCTTTAAAAATGATTTAGTGTTGGTTTTTTCTGGATTACAGGCTTAAATTCCTATACCGTTAAGTACTGTTTTTATATACAGTTTATTTCCATGATTTTATATATAGCCGAAAAACCCAGTTTAGGGCGAGCGATCGCTGATGCACTGCCAAAACCCCATAAAAAAGAGGAGGGGTGTATTCGGGCAGCCAATGGCGATACTGTCACTTGGTGTATAGGTCATCTGCTTGAGCAGGTTGAACCTGATGCATATGATGAAAAATATAAACGCTGGTCACTAGAAGATCTACCGATTATCCCTCAACAATGGCGACTGAAGCCCCGTAAATCCGCTGCAAAACAACTGTCTGTTATACGCAAGCTGCTGAAAGAGTTTGATTCTATAGTACATGCCGGTGACCCTGATCGTGAGGGGCAGTTATTAGTGGATGAAGTTATTGATTACTGCAAAGTCAGTAAAACTAAAAAAGAACGTATCCAACGATTATTAATCAATGATTTGAATCTACCCGCAGTGAAAACCGCTTTACATCAAATGCGAAGTAACAAAGAGTTTATTCCTCTATCGGTTTCAGCCTTAGCACGTTCAAGAGCTGATTGGTTGTATGGAATGAATATGTCTAGAGGCTATACACTACTTGGACAAAAAGCGGGTTATAAAGGGGTGTTGTCTGTTGGCCGTGTTCAGTCGCCTCTGGTGGGTTTGGTTGTGCGCCGTGATGAAGAAATAGAAAACTTTATCCCTAAAGATTTTTATACACTGGATGCCATTATCCCTTATCAGCAAAATCCTTTGCTGGAAATTTATGCACGTTGGCAGCCGAGTGAGGCTTGTCAGCCTTGGCAAGATGAAGAAGGAAGAGTTATAAACCGAAAGCTTGTGGAGAATGTTGCTTCACGTATTGTGGGTCAACCGGCGCAGGTTGTTACTTCAGAGCAAAAGCAAAGCAAACAAGCGCCGCCATTACCTTACTCTTTATCGGCACTGCAGATCGATGCATCAAAACGTTTTGGTATGAGTGCTCAACAGGTCTTAGATACTTGTCAGTCGCTGTATGAAAAACACAAGCTAATTACCTACCCTCGCTCTGATAGCCGTTATTTACCTAATGATCATTACAAACAGTCCGGCGCTGTTCTGGATGCCATAGCGGCTAATGAACAAACATTGAGTACCGCTATCAATAAGGCTGATCGACACCTTAAATCTAAGGCGTGGAATGACAAAAAAGTAGATGCCCATCATGCGATTATTCCGACACCTAAAAAACAATCGCTAAGTAGTTTATCAAGTTATGAGCGGAATATTTATCAGCAGATAGCACGACAATATATTATGCAGTTTTATCCCGCTGCGCTCTATGCGGATTCTAAGTTGGTATTTGATATAGCCGGTGGATGTTTTATTGCGAAAGGGCGTGTTCTTATTGATGCGGGCTGGAAAGCATTAATAGGTAAGGACAGTAAGGAGGAGGAAGGAAATATAGTTCCTGTGCTGGATAAAAATACGGAGTTAATTTGTCGTGAAGGTCAGATAAAAGATAAAAAAACCGAACCGCCTAAGCATTTTACCGAAGCCAGTTTACTACAAGCTATGACGGGGATCGCTCGATTTGTAGCGGATAAAGAGTTAAAGAAAATTTTAAAAGAAACCGATGGGCTAGGTACTGAAGCGACGCGAGCAGGCATTATGGAAACGCTGTTCAAAAGAAAACTATTGGTAAGAAACGGCAAGTCGATCCTTAGCACCGCTGCAGCACGAGGTTTGATACATGCTTTGCCCCGTGAATCTACATATCCCGATATGACTGCTCAATGGGAGCATCAGTTACAGGCGATGGCTGAAAAAAATCAAGCTTATCAGCCTTTTATGGATGAGTTAGAGCATAGAATTAAAACAATTGTGGCTCAGATAAAAACGGGGGGGGTACCTGAACCTTTACGTCATCTACCTCCCGTTGAAGCAACTAACTTTAAGCGTAAACGTAGAAGTACGGGTAAAAGTAAGCCAAGATCTAGAACGGCTAAAGCTAGGCCTAAGTCATAACTTTCCTTTGTTACCGATGTTTTACGTCAATTGATATTTTTATGCTTAACTTAGGTCGCTCTTTGAGTTTTAAGCCTGTTAAATGTTTAATGATATAAAACAAAAGCCCGCGGCAAGGTTTAAATATAAAACCAAGATGCGGGCTGTAAGATCAGCTGTTGTTGTTCGCTGAATAGTGGGTGTCTTTACCAGAAAATTCTAGCGTATAAAGTGATCACGGCGATACACCCTAGATTGATCCAAATGCCTATACGCATCATATCACTTTGTTTGATAAAACCAGAGCCAAATACAATTGCATTGGGCGGCGTCGCAACCGGCAGCATAAAGGCACAAGAGGCTGAAATAGCGATAACCGTTGATAGGATAATAGGTGACATTCCCAAGCTTTCTGCAATAGCAGCAAAGACGGGTATAAGTAAGGCTGCACTTGCCGTATTACTGGCGAATTCAGTTAATATTACGACAAAAGCAACAACGCTTAATAACGCGATTACTGCACTGGAAGATTGTAAAAAATCACCGATTGTATGCGCAAGAAATACACTTGTTCCTGTGGCTTTAAGTACGGCACTTAAACATAAGCCACCGCCAAACAATAGTAAGACACTCCAATCTGTTGTTTTTTCAATCTGCTTCCATTCGACCACACGACAAAAAGCCAACAAGATAATAGCGGATATAGCGATAAGGCTATCAAAACTAGATAGACCACCTAAAAAAGCATTAAGTGGTCCACTAAAGATCCAGCATAAGACAGTCAATAGGAATATACCCATCGTTATAATGCGGGAAGGTGTGAGTTCTAGAGGTTCATGCTTAACACTAAATTGGTGTTTAAGGTTAGGACGTAAAGCAAAGTACAAAATAACGATCGCTAAAGGCAGTAATATCACAGTCAAGGGAGCGGCGAGCTTCATCCAGCCTATAAAGTTGAGCCCTGTTTGTGCTGCTGCAATCGCATTGGGTGGACTACCGACTAGTGTTGCTATACCACCAATGCTGGCACAATAGGCAACACCGAGTAGCATAAATACATAAGTGTTACGTTCTTTAATGGGGTCTAATTGGCGAAGTATACCCAATACTAAAGGCAACATCATTGCGGTGGTTGCGGTATTACTGATCCACATAGATAACAGAGCGGTGACAATAAAAATAAGTAGAACTGCGACGCTTAAACGGCTGTTAGCAACGTGAAGTACCTTGCTGGCAATTGCTTTATCTAAGCCTTGTGAGTTAAGTGCTGCGGCCAGCGCAAAACCACCTAAAAACAAGAATATAATAGGGTTAGCAAAATTACTCAGGGCGTCTTTGGCGTTAAATATGTCAAGAGCTACCGCCAAAATAGGTACGAGTAAAGCGGTAATACTGACGTGCAGAGCTTCTGTAAGCCAAAGAATTGCAATAAATAACAAAATGCTTAGGCCTTTAACTATGGGCTCCTCAAAGGGAAGGTACGCCATCATTAGCGTAAATAATAAAATATTGCCCAGTACTATAAAGTGCTTATGGTTAATCATTGGGTGAGTATCTTCTTACAGTTATTAAGGATGAGTGTTTTATATAGCGTGTTAGAGCATATGGAGTGGATAATCGCGCCAGTATATAGTGCTAAATTGGGGTTGTTCAAGAAATACCACGTTTAATATGGATTAATAGGGGATCAAATCAATGAGCGGTATCTATGAGGGCAAAAAACGAAGATTTAGCACAAGGGAAGTATTATGGATCTTGGGCTGAGTCGAACCTAAAGGTACGATCCAGCTCCAAGCGATTAAACGTGACGGGTGATATTTCAACACTATCTAGACAACGGGTTTACAGGGCATCTCGCTCAGAGATCATCAAAATTGTTGAGATAACCGCCCCTAATAAAACCATACCGGCTGCTATCCATAAGCCTAAATTGTAGTCACCCAATCGTTCAGCAAGATTGCCTGTAATGGCGGGTGCGATGATTTGGGCGACACCATAGGTTAAGGTCATTTTACCCATGAGTTTGGCTGGTTTAGTCGGATAAAAGCGGCCAGCCATCGTTAATACTAAACTTACAATCCCGATAAATGTGCCGCCAAAAAGTACAGCGCTTATAATAACGGCTACGGCTGAATCGGTAAGGGCGGGAAGAATAATCCCTAATATTTGTATGATATAGGCGATTAAAAGAGCGGTTAACACACCTAACTGTCGAGCGATTAAATCCCAGATAATACAGGCCGGTGCTGCAGCTACCCCAACGATCAGAAAAACAATGGGGCCTAACCCTTGTAGAGCTTCCTGCCTATCAACAATAGCAACAATAAACGTGGCGCTGATAACGTAGCCGTACCCTGCGCAAAAGTAGGCGGATAGCATAAGGAAGAGAAAGCGCTTACTGGGTGGGTTGTCCACCATTTGAGCACCCGATATAGTCGTGCCTGAGGTGTCTGGACGTGGTAGCCAAGCCCATGCAGGGATTGCTAAGAGTACGCCTAGACCTGCGAATAACCACCAAAGCTCTTGCCAGTTGAGTTTTATATCCATCAATGCAACAACAGCTGAGCAGAAAATGATGCCTAATCCCAAGCCTGAAAAATGAATACCCAGTTCACTACGAAAGTTATGCCTAATCAGCCAGTTTAAGATTAACCCTGAACCGATTAATAGACCCGCGGCACTTGTCAGTCCTGCAAAAAAGCGCATAACTCCCCAGATGATGACATTATCAGTAACAGCCATACCTGCGGTTGTTAGAATGGCAACAATGAGTCCCCATCTATAAAGCTTATCTTTTAAGGTCAAGTCGCTGATTGAGGCGGCAACAAATGCCCCTGCCATATATCCCATATAATTAAATGTGGCTAGCCAGCCTCCGATAGCATCGCTCATGCCTGCTTGAGCCTGCATAAGAGGAAGCATCGGTGTGTAAGAAAATCGTGCAACGCCTAGCATGAGCATTAAGCTAAAAATACCGGCAATAAGGACTTTATACTTTTGTAATTGAGTCGTCATAATTTGGGTTCATAAATAACTGGTGTCAGAGAGGTTAACTCGCTTAAACTATCACTACAAATGAATAAATAAGAATCTTTTATTCTATATTAGAGAAGGGTGAAGCTAGAATGGAGTTGGTCTCATTAAATACATTTAAAACTGTCGCAGAACAGGGTGGAGTATTAGCAGCTTCACGTCTACTACATACTGTTCAATCGAATATTACAGCAAGAATCAAACGCCTTGAAGAAGAGCTTGGCTCTGAACTTTTTTATCGTAAAGGGCGAGGGTTAGAACTAACACCTGCAGGCCATACGCTACTTGAATATGCTAATAAATTACTTCACCTTGAGCAGCAAGCCTGCATGGCGGTAAAACAGGTGGGAGAATCGGTGGGTGAGATCCGTATTGGTTCAATGGAGTCTTTCGCTGCGACCAGAATGCCAGGGCTTCTTCAGGCGCTTCGCAAAGCTCATCCTAAGTTAATGCCTAGGGTTAAAACAGAAACCAGTAGCGAGCTTGTTCAAGATATTCTCAATTATCGCTTGGATTGTGCATTTGTGGGTGGTCCTATTGAGCATCAACACCTAACCTGTAAGCAAGTGTTGATTGAAGATTTAGTATTAGTGTCGGCGAAAAATGTAGATGTCTCCGATTCATTGATTCTTTTTCGTGAGGGCTGTGCTTACCGTGAAAAGGCAATAAGTTGGTTAAAAAAGCATGGCCGTCTAGACACTGAAGTTATGAGTATGGGGACGCAAGAGGGTATTTTAGGCTGCGTGGCCGTTGGTTTAGGTTTTACGTTAGTCCCGCGTAAAGTGGCTGAGGAATCTAGGTACGCTAATGATCTAAATATGGAAATTTTAGCACCTGAATATAGCCAAGTGCCGACGTTATTGGTGACACATAAAGATGCAGCGCAAATGGCGGGGATTCAAACATTGTTAGGTTTATTTAAAGATGATCTACCTGAATGGGAGTCAGCTGCCTAATATTGCATTTATTGCTTGCACCTTCAGCTTGTTCAAGCTTCAATGGCGCAAATTTTTTTATGGTACTTTTCGGGTATTGGTATGGGACTTAGTAAACTATTAGTTGGTGCTGAAGAGTGGTGTCGTTTTCCCGACTTGGCGTTGCCGGCAGTTAAGGCGCGTGTGGACTCTGGTGCGAAAACATCTTCATTACATGCATTTAACATTCAGCCGTTTAAACGGAGTGGAGTGCCTTGGGTTCGTTTTAATATCTGCCCGATACAAGATAATCGGAAAACCATGGTGTCCTGTGAGGCTCCCGTTCACGATCGTCGCAAAGTTAAAAGCTCAAGTGGTACATCAGAAACGCGCTATGTAATTAAGACAACTTTAGGTATTGCTGATTCTAGTTGGGAGGTTGAGGTCACTTTAACAAACCGCGATGCTATGGGTTATCGCATGCTGTTGGGGCGTGAAGCGATGTCAGGCCGAATTCTCGTGGATCCTGAAGGCTGTATGCTTTTAGGGGGAATATCGGATGCTGAGTTGAAAACGCTGTATCAAACTAAAAAACCTTCAGTGGGTGGACTCAAAATAGGTTTGCTCGCCAGTAATCCGAATTTGTACAGTAACCGTCGTATTATTGAGGCGGGCGAGCAGCTTGGTCATGAAATGGTGTTTTTAAATATTAAACACTGTTATATGAAGATGGATGCTGAAGAGCCAGAAGTGCACTATCGTGGTGGACGAGTACTTGATGATTTAGATGCAGTCATTCCACGTATCAGGCCGAGTATGACTTTTTATGGCTGTGCATTAACACGTCAATTCGCCTCTATGGGTGTTTACTGCTTGAATACAGCCGCGGCAATTACACAATCACGGGATAAGTTACATTCTTTGCAGCTGTTGTTTGAAAATAATATTGATATTCCTATTACGGGTTTTGCTAACTCGCCATTAGAAACAGATGATCTGATTAGCATGGTTGGTGGTGCTCCACTTATTGTGAAGTTATTAGAAGGTACGCAAGGTAAAGGTGTTGTCCTAGCTGAAACCAATAAAGCGGCTGACAGTGTTATTAATGCTTTTAAAAGCTTAAACGCTGATATATTAGTTCAAGAGTTTATTAAAGAAGCTCAAGGCAAAGATATCCGTTGTTTTGTTGTTGATGGTAAGGTTGTCTCGGCTATCCAGCGCGAGGCAGAACCTGGAGAGTTTAGAGCAAATATTCATCAAGGTGGCACTGCCAGTGTTATTCGTCCTACGACGGATGAAAAACGCATCGCTATTAAGGCTGCTAAGTGTATGAACTTAAGCGTAGCAGGTGTTGATATTATTCGCTCAGCTAAAGGGCCGCTGTTGCTTGAGGTTAATTCTTCCCCAGGATTAGAGGGAATCGAAGGTGCCACAGGTAAAGATATTGCGAAAATGATGGTTCGAGCTATAGAGAAAAAACTACAATGGCAGCAAGTAGACACGAGTGCTGCCGATCAATCGTAAAAAATTAGGGCTTATTTAGCCATGGGTGCTGGTGCTCTTCAAGGCTTTCGATCATGAAATCTATAAAGAGTCTTACTTTAGGGTTTAAATGTCTTCTACTTGGGTAGAGGGCATTTATGCTCACATCGGGGGCTTGGTAATCAGAGAGTACTTCTTTAATAAGCCCTGATTCAATATCATCCATACAGAACTGGATTGGCAGGCGTGCTATGCCTAAGTCCTTTCTTAGCATTTCACGGCAGAAGCTAATACTGTTTGCGCGAACTTTAAAGTTTGCGGGCACCGGTTTTCCATCGTTCCAGTTTTCAAATATCCAGCCAGGGTCAGATAAGGCCCCGCCTAGACACTGGTGATTAATTAGATCATCAGGTGTCTTAGGCTCACCATGTTTTTCTAAATAGTTAACCCCAGCATAAAGCTTGATATTTACATCAGCAATTTTTCTGCCTATAAGGCTGGAATCGGTTAATTCACCCACTCTTAATGCGAGATCAATGCCGTCCTCTACTAAGTCTACTAAACGGGGGCTAAGCTCAATATCAATTTGAATCAGGGGGTACATCTTCATGAAACCTGCAATCACATCGTTCATGATAAAGATGCCCATTTCTGGAGGCATGGTAATGCGTAAACGTCCCTTTGGAACCGCTTGCTTGGATACTACGCGATCTTCAACGGCTTCCATCTCATCGAGTAGAGGCTGGCAGCGTTGAAAAAGGTCTTGCCCTTCAGAGGTTAGGCTAAGTTTACGTGTTGTTCGTTGTAAAAGCCTCACACCTAGCTCATCTTCAAGCTGGGCAATTCGTCTACTGATTGTTGATTTTTGTATCCCTAGTTTATCGGCAGCCGCAGTAAAACTGTTATGCTCAATTACGCGTATAAATAGCCGTACATCATTTAGGTTCATAGTAATTTTTAAAATCAGTCAGAAAAGGGGAGGCAAGTAAAGCAACCAACTTTTTGATGGACCTAAGAGCAGCGACCTTTAGTTGTTAATGTAACTGAAGGTGTTGTTGTTTTAACTGCTTCGAATGTCATATCCGTTTTGTTGATCGTCAGAGTAGTTGTATCCATACCACCCATAATAGGATCTTTAGCTGTTCTACTTAGTTTGAGCATATTGCTATCTTGTTCAACATTAAACCCGCTGACACCATTAATAGTGCCCGATGAGCCATCAATTGTTATAGCGTATTTACAGTGTTCTTCTGGGCAATCACGTGTACCTGGGGTTTTCATAAAAGGGGCCGTGAATACCGCATGGGTATATGTACACTGGTAGTGGGTAGCTTCTGCTTGAACGGCTGTAGCTAATAATGAGAATACAGATAACCCTGCACTTGCGATAATCAAATTTAATCTACGGTTCATATTCCTTTCCCCTTAAATTTCCTTGTTAGAGTTTAGGGCAATTTATTGATTGCTTAAACCTTTTTTATTGTGTTTTGTTTTTATAGAACAGCCAAATTAGCTCTTATTGAAACAACTAAAGAGCTTAACATAATGCGTGGCTTGAAATTTGTTGTATGAAGTTTGTACATTTTATCTCGCATATTCAAGATTGAATGGTTAATATGCTGCCACTGAATAATTATCAGTAAAGCTGTCTGTTGATAGAAAAGTAGTATACCTGAGCTGGATTTACCGGCTGTAGTCAGGCCGTGTCGTTCAACCGTTCTGTTTGCGCTTTTAGCGCTTCTACTTATCAAGGAGTCATTCGTTATGAAAAAGCAATTGATTACAACAACGCTTGCAGCAATATTAGTTCTTTCTCCGGCGTTAGCCGTTCATGCTGGTGAAGCCTCGTCCGATCGTGTTCAGGTTAGAAAGCTTGTTTCAGTCCAAGAGCGTGCAGCCCACCGTACAGAGTTGAAAAATGCTGCGACTGCTGAAGAGCGTGAGACGATTCGTACAGAGTTCCGTACTTTAATTAAGCAGCGCGCCGATGAAAAAGGCATCACGCTACCTGAAAACTTTAAAGTAGAATAAGCGTACTCTGCCGGAGGAACCGTTTCTATTCTGTTCCCCCGGTTTTTCTTTTTCCGTTTTTACATTTACTTCCCATTAGGGTCTATTTGTACCTAATAAAACATATTGCTTGTCACGAAGTCCCACTAGAAGCATTTCCCCGTTACCGCTAACTTTAAATTCACCGTATTTAGCTTTTTCATAGATTTTGGCACTGCCTTCTTGGAAGAAGAACGCGTTAGTGGCAAATTTTAAGACACCATCACGGATCCGATAGTGCAGTTTGTGCTGTTGAGGCGATAGCTCAGCATCAGGATTGAGTGTAATAAACTGAGCGACACTGTGTTGATCGAGCTGCACAATGGCAAACCCATCTACGGATTCTTTGTCACCGATCGCGTACTGAATCGTTTGACTCATTCTATAGCGAAGTCGCATATAATCACCCTGCATCAGTGAACGTGGATCAACAGGCGCTAGTTCGAGTAATACGCTTTGCCCTTCGCGAATTAACGATTCCTTTTGATAAATATTTATATTGATAGCGGCTAATACGATTAAGATGGTGGCTAAGGAGATCCATTTTTTTCCATTCACTGGTGCGCTGTTAGCTGGGTCTAAGGTAGGTTGAGCCTTGCTGAAGTAATGCAGCGCTCCGACAATTGTAAGGCAGACAGCGCCGATGGAGAGTAAATAGATCGATTTAACCAGCAGTGTTTCCGATAGGCTGTAGTAGTACCAAGATATAAAGCTGATTAAGGCAAGGATGCCTAACGCCATTAAGATAAGGCGTTGTCTAAAGAAGCCGACCAACAGAATTAAGAGAGCACTGCTAACACCTGCAATATTAAACGATAGCCCGAGTAGCATGAGGGTTGCGATAACCGCGATAGAACCGGATGGCGAGGCCAGTTTGATGTTCTGTTCTGACAGAATGGCAAAGACAAGGTAGAGACATGTGCCCGCTAGGATCAGGCTACCAATCAAGGGGCTGTATTGTTGTAAAAAGCCCACCTCTGCTCTGAATAGGTAGTGTGAAAATTCATGTTGAAAGAGGAAATGCCCGCTAAATTGCAGAAGTGATATCGCGAGGCCAAAGCTGATAGGCAGTAGATGTGAACGGTATTTATACCAATGTTTCTCTCGGATCCAAATCAAGGTGAAAAGCGCTGCGGCGAGTGCGCTATCTAAGCCAAAAATACCCTGTTGGTTTAAGCCCCAAAAGAGCGCAACCATGGCGAACCAGCTACTGAAAACCCGATGTAAGAAATTCGGCATAATCAAAGCTAAAGCCCCTTGAAATAAGGCTAAGATCAAAAATGCGGAGGAATCTGAAATCGAAAAAACGGTAAAAATTCCCCAAGCCACCATAAACTGGCCGCACAAACTGATAGCTAAACCGAGCTGCTCTAAGAAAGGGGTCTTATCATTACGAAAGATAAAGTACGCGGCAGTACAACAGATAAAGCCGCAGAGGGCCAGTAGCACTTGGTTATCGTAGATAAATAAGCTACCAATAATGGTGCCGACAAAGGCAAGTAAAAACAGCGCGGCTATCCAACCGGCAAAGCCCTGCATTGTTTTTATATACCAAGGGCTTAAATCTAATTCGTTTTCCGGATAGTCAGTGCGGGTCAGGTTATTTCTCTGCAATTCAAGCCATAGCTCATTCCCAGAATTACGCATCCTGATGCTCCTTATCGCTCGTGATTGGCTGATCGGCTGCATGTTCTTTACTAAGTTTTTTTAACCAGATGCCCGCAGATGAAGATAGCCCGATAATAAATATTGCGATAATTAAGAAGGCGTCGCTCTCTAATGCATCATTAAATATATAAATTAATAAGCTACTCGCAATAACAATAGCGCTGGTTACACAGCCAGAAATAATGAAAAGATCGAAGAGGCGGTAGCGGTAGTAGAGATAAGTGCAGAGGATCCAAACTAAGTAACAAGGGAGCCCCCATTGTAGTTCGGCCTCATCAAATATGGCCCAAATCGCCAACCATGTTGCGGCTATGCCGGACGCTAATAAGCAGGTTTGAACGACCAAACGGTTATCTAAGCATCGTGTTTTACCCTGTTGAAGTACTTCAAAGGCGATGGCAAGTAAGGTATTGAATAGCAGGAAAAGGCCTACTAAATTGTCATAGTGCAGCAGGATGCCAAAGACACCGCGGAAATCATAATAGTAGAGGTAACAGGATAAATTGATTAAGAGAACCCACAGGAGCCACAACGTGCTTGCGCGGTTGGTGACGGCGATAGGGGTCATAAATAAGGCCCAAAAGGCAAACAGCTGCCAAGGGTCAGCTCCGGTTTGGTAAATCTGCCCACTTAACGCAAGCAGGGCGCCGATCAGCATTACCATAAGGAAAGCGATGGCGGTGCTTGGTAGGGTGAACGGTTTGAGCTTGGTATAGATCAGGGTACTGACCACCAGAGAGGTTTGCATTAAGGCGAATTTAACGAGGTTGCTCATCTCATCCCAGTTAAATGCAAAGAAGAATAAAGTCCCCGCCGCCAGAGAGATAACACCCAGCCATAGGAAGAGGTTTTTTATAAACTGAAACCATTGTTGATTATCTGGGTTTGCACGGGAGAGTGAGAGGGCGGTATCTACGTCATCTGGGCTGATGTAGCCTTGCTCTGCCCAATGGAGTATATGTTGGCGCTTTGAA
Organism: Neptuniibacter marinus; assembly: GCF_965223595.1. NCBI lineage: Bacteria > Pseudomonadati > Pseudomonadota > Gammaproteobacteria > Oceanospirillales > Oceanospirillaceae > Neptuniibacter > Neptuniibacter marinus. Next base: position 1,841,162 of record NZ_OZ245004.1, read on the forward strand.
TTCATAAAACAGGCTTCCTGCCGATAGTCGTAGTGAAAACGCTATAGGCTTAAGTGTAATGAGCTGCCTACAACGATCCTGATTAATTGTAAGCAGATCGGATTGCATCGTTTTTAACTACAACCTCCACTCGGGCAGTCCTTTCCGCTCATGCAGGGCAAATCTTTAGCCTTTATTTTAGGGCTCGTTTTTACCATACCTGTAACCGCTAATAACTTAGTTACTAATGATTTCGCAGGTATACCTTGAGGATCAATATTTGCTAATAGGCAGAGCTCCTCCCAGTTTTTTGGAGTAAGCGCTACAGTATGTGTTACTTCGATGATATCACCGGTTTCTTCAATGCGGTAATCATATGTCGGCATCGGTTAATCCAAATATAGTAGGTTTAATATCTGCAAACGAGTGTTGTTAGTCTAGTACAGGTTCATGCCAGTTAGTGTTTTTTAAGAACTTGTGAGCTGGGTAGAACTTACCATCACTGCCGGTTTGGTCTTTTGTGGATTTTACATAGGCTTCTGGAAGTTCACCGCCGGCATAAACATCTAGGCCTTTTTCATTTCGGTAGAAGGCGAGCGTTTTGTCGATCTCTGCTTGGGTTTTACACAGCTTTGATAAGTTGCTTGCTTGAACCGCTGCCATATCTTTGTCGGCATCAATGCCCATAATATGTGCCATACCGTAAGTCACTACCAGAATATCGGCGACCGCATCACGTATTTCAGACATGTCTTTTTTTTCTATACCTTCAACAAGCTCTGCAAGTTCTTCTTGGATAAGGTGTAGCTGTTTGGCTGACTTTTCCCAATTAGGGTTTTGCATATCCCCTTTCTCGTTTCCGAAAACTGTATTTAGATAGGAAACATCAGTGAAATTGCTCATCTTTACTCCATTACTTGTTAAAAATAGTCAGAATATTTAAATATTAATTATCTTAAGAGCTATCTGTTTGCTTTGCGGCTAATTGATAAATTTTATCGACTACTGCGCGAATACCATTGCCGCGTGAGGGGCTTAAATGGCGTTCTAAGGATAGCTGATTAAAAATGGATTCTATATCAATATCTTGGATCTGTTGTGCTGTTTTATTCTGAAATAGATCTAATATTAAGGCTAATAGACCGCGAATAATACGGGCGTCTGAGTCTGCTCTCAATTGTATACGCTGATCTTGCCCTAGTTCATAAAGCAGCCAAGTGTTACTTTCACAGCCCTTTATTCTATTGGCATCTGTTTTGAGATGTTCAGCTAAGCTCTGCAGTTGTTTGCCTTGTAGCATGATTTCACGATAACGGGCATTCCAATCCTGTAAGCTGAGTAACTTATCGAACAACCCTTTTTTTGCTTCCTCTATCGTATGAGTAGACTGGGTGCCTTTAGAATTAGAGGTAACTAAAACTGACTCATCACGGCTAATCATATCTAATGCTGTGACGAAATTTTCTACCTCATTAAGCGTATTATAGAAAGCAAAAGATACCCGTGTAGTACCTGATAAACCAAGAGCTTGCATGAGGGGCATCGCACAGTGATGACCAGTGCGAACAGCAATGCTTTGTTGATCTAGCAGATAGCCAATATCTTGTTGATGTTGATGAGCTAAAGTGAAAGAGATGAGGCTTACAGACTTTTGGGGTGATGCGATCCGCTGCCATCCTTTAATTTGAGAACAACCATCAAGTGCAGCTTTATATAAGCTAGTTTCATGCTGTTCAAGTAGGTGCCTATCTTGGGCTTGTAGCCATTCAATAGCGGAGGCAAGTCCTATAGCGCCAGAGATGTTAGGTGTGCCTGCTTCAAATTTAAAAGGTAAATCATTAAAGGTGGTTTCGCTGAAACTCACTTGAGAGATCATCTCTCCACCCGCTTGCCATGGAGGCATGGCTTCTAATAATTGTTGTTTCCCATAAAGCACCCCTATGCCTGTTGGCGCGTATAATTTATGTGCTGAAAAAACATAAAAATCTACATCTAGGTCGTTTACATCGACTTGAAAATGAGGGAGCGCTTGTGCTCCATCAATTAAGGTTAAAGCGCCTGCATCGTGAGCTAAAGATATGATCTGCTTAACGGGATTAATCGTACCTATGGCATTAGATACATGAGTAATAGCAACAAGGCGAGTTTTATGGGTAAGTAAGGTTTTATAGGCCTGTATATCAAGATCGCCACTCGCTAACAGTGGAATAACTTTAATAATCGCGCCGCTTCTCTGTGCGAGCAATTGCCAAGGAACAATGTTGGCGTGATGCTCTAGAGGGCTGAGTATAATTTCGTCTTCAGGCTTTAAATAGCTTCCCCAGCTATTGGCAATTAGGTTGATTGCTTCAGTTGTGCCGCGGGTCCAGATGATCTCTTTACTGCTTTTAGCGTTTAAAAAATGGGCGACGGTGTCGCGAGCGGCTTCAAACTTACCGGTTGCCTCGGTGCTTAAAGCATGGCTTGCCCTATGCACATTGGCATTAAATGTGGCGTAGTAATTATTTACGCTCTCAATAACAACACTTGGCTTTTGCGTCGTCGCGGCGTTATCTAGATAGATAAGAGGGCTGCCATTAACCTGCTGTTCTAAAATAGGAAACTGGTTGCGTACCTGTTCTAGGGTTTGTTTCTTTGCTTGATCTGAGGCCGTCATGACTCTCTCTAGCGAATAAGTTGTTGAGCGACGTTTAGCTTTCTGGGTTTTTGCTGTTTGCTTTCTTTTCATTATCCCAATGGGCTAACTGTTTGTTGTAGCGGCTCTGCCAGCGTGCATACATCATTGAGCTGGTGAACAGCGTGCCGACTAACAGCGAGTAACCTAGCCCATAGATAAACGTATTGGGGTTGGTTGCAGCTAAAACTGACTGAATAAATGGCAGTAATAATACGAAGCATAGCCAAGCGTGGCCGCGAGGATTCCCTGTAATAATGACACGAATAAATGCGAGTAGTGGCAACATATGAAGTAAACTGATCACCCATGGATGACCGGTAGGTACTGGAATTAAAAACATATGCCATAAGATAAACCAGCCTAATAAAGCGGTGTAACTGGTAACTGTTACTCGTCTGCTAAAAAGGGCTTTAGCGGCGTAATTATGGTCGTCTGGTATGTATGCTTTCAAAAGAGAGTTCTCAATGTTGTTAGGTTTACAGTTTATGGCGGAGCTTATGTGCGAGTTCGCCAAGGCGTTTGCCTTGTGCGACACAGAGTGACAACTCATTGTCATCAAGTGGGCGGTTATCTTGGCCTGCAACATGGGTTGGGCCGTATGGCGTTCCGCCGGTTGTTGTCTTTAACAAAGTAGATTCGCTGTAAGGTAGGCCTGCGATCACCATACCCTGATGGAGCAGGGGGATCATCATCGAGAGTAGAGTCGTTTCCTGTCCGCCATGGAGGCTAGAGCTTGAACTAAATACGGCGGCGGGTTTATCGATTAGAGCGCCAGACAGCCATAGGGAACTTGTTCCATCAATAAAATACTTTAACGGCGCTGCCATATTGCCAAAGCGGGTTGGGCTACCGAGGGCAAGACCTGAACATTCAGCCAAATCCTGTTCGCTGCAATATAGCGCGCCCTCATCGGGTATATCGGATGCCGTTGCTTCACATATAGTTGAGATGGCAGGCACTGTTCGTAATCGAGCTTCCATGCCCGATTGTTCAATCCCGCGTGCAATATGCTGTGCCATAGATCGTGTTGCTCCATGGCGACTGTAGTAAAGAACTAACACGTAGGGCTGAGACATGTTACAAAATGTCCAAAACGGACTCAGGAGGACGTCCTATTCGTGCTTTATCACCTTTGATGACGATTGGACGCTCAATAAGTTTGGGAACCTCGGTCATTACTTTTATAATCTGCTCATCTGATAAAGCGGTGTCATCTAAACCTTGTTCTTTAAATTCAGGCTCTTTCGTGCGTAAAAGCTCGCGAGCTGAGATTCCTAGTTGTTTTAACACAAGTTTAAGCTCATCCGCAGAGGGGGCATCATCCAAATATTTACGGATATCAGGCTGAATACCGTTCTCTTCAAGCAACGCTAAGGTTTGGCGAGATTTGGAACAGCGAGGATTGTGGTAGATAATTACTTCATTCATTGTGCTATACCGTACTTATTAATTATTAATCAATCGAAGTAAAACGGATGATTGATTTAACATGTTAGGTTATTTTGCATCATTGTATACGGCTATAAGATAGATTTCATGAGTGAATCACCTTTTTAGGTACCTATTACTTAGTGTATTTTTGAACGCTGTTTAAAGGAGTGTTATGAGCAGATTGTTTAACCATCCCTATCTACTGTTTCTGAGGTACCTTTTTGCCCAGTTTCGTCATAACCAAGGGATTTTGAATTCAGCGGCATTAACTTATACCACGCTATTTGCGGTAGTGCCTTTAATGACAGTTTCCTACGCGATGTTGGCCGCGGTGCCATCTTTTCAAGGGGTTGGACAGGAGCTACAAGGTTGGGTATTCCAAAATTTTGTACCAACAACCGGTGCAGTGGTGCAGGATTATTTAACCGATTTTTCATCTCAGGCGCGTAAATTAACGGCGGTTGGTATCGCTGTATTAGCAGTAACGTCGATCATGATGATGAAGAATATTGAAGCGGCGTTTAATCGTATTTGGCGTGTATCAGAACCGCGCAAAGGGTTATCAAGCTTTCTACTCTACTGGGCTATTTTAAGTTTAGGTCCTATTCTAATTGGTTTAGGTCTGTTGCTGACCTCTTATATTGCATCTTTACCTTTTATTTCCTCTGCCACAGAACTTGTAGGTAGAGGTCGTTTGTTAAGTTTGTTACCTACTTTGTTTTCTGCTGCTGCATTTACGCTGATTTATGTTGCCGTTCCGAACTGCCGTGTTCCTTTGAAAAGTGCTTTGATTGGTGGTGTTGTCGTGGCTTTGCTGTTTGAAACCGCAAAACGTGGTTTTGCTGCCTTTGTGACTCAGTTTCCCTCTTATGAGTTGATATATGGTGCGTTTGCCGCAGTTCCTTTGTTTCTTCTTTGGATCTTTATCAGTTGGGTAATTATTCTGATGGGGGCAGAGTTAACCCGCTGTATTACGGTTTATCGGCCAGTAGATAAAGGTAAAACTATACCGCACCTGTATACCGTGGTTGCAGTTTTATACCGGCTTTGGAAAGCGCAAAATGAAGGTGCAGCGGTCACTGACCGGTGTTTGTTGCAGGAAGTGGATACATTAGATCAAGGGCGTTGGGATACATATATAACTCTGTTGATTGAGGAGGGAATTATTAAACGCAGTGATCAAGGGGAATACCTATTAAGTCGTAGTATGTCGAGTTTATCGCTTTATGAGCTTAATGATTTGTTGCCTTGGCCCACACCAGCACCTTTGCAGGCTAGCGCTGCGGCGGCTTGGGAGCGAGAATTGGAGAAACGTTTGCAAGATGTCCATCTTGCGGAGAAGGATATGTTTTCGATTTATATGGAGGAGTTGTTTGTTAGTGCTTAAACAATGCAAAGCGTCTTAGTTTTGGCGTTTAATATATTTTACGGAGATTAGAATGGTGGAAATTTGCCTCCATGCGATTGTGATAGGTCGAGTGCAAGGTGTCTGGTTTCGAAAATCAACTCAAGATCAAGCTGAGTCATTAGGCTTGAGCGGTTGGGTTAGAAATCTGCCTGATTCAAGTGTCGAGTTAATGGTGTCTGGCGATGAGCTGGCGGTAAGGCAGCTTGAGGCTTGGCTTAGCCAAGGTCCAGAGCTTGCGGTAGTGGCTGAAGTTAAAAGTAAGCAGAAAGCGTTGCAGGAACTACCCTATCCTTTTGTGATTGTTGATTTTGAGTAGATTGTAGGCTTTGCTATATATGTAGGGTTAATGAGAACCCGAGTGAGCAGGGTTATGGTATGTTTGAGCAGATAAAAGCTTTTTTTGGTCACAAAGCTCATCAAGAAAATACTCCGGTTGCTAAGTCGGAGCCACTAAATGCAACGACCGAAGCGCAAAAAGTACAACAGACGGATAGTGAATACCCCTCTTTGGAAAGTGAAAATTATGGAATTAAGCCTTTACGTAATGCGAGAGAGCTTAGTTTAACTTTTATCAGTAGCTTGTTAGGGGTTAGGGTATTAGATTCTGAAGCATCGAAAGCGCAAGAACGTTTGCTAAGAGCCTCGTTAGATGAGGAGTTGATCGGCTTAAGTGATGAATCTATACCTAAGCTGTCTAAAACAGCGTTAACGCTTATGGCCGACCTACTGAGTGCCGAAAGGGTGCAAAGTAAGATTATTACGGCGATTCAGGAAGATCCTGCTTTAGCGGGTAAAATAATCTCCATTGCTAATTCCCCGCTATTTGTAGCCTCTGACATGGAGGTTAAAGACCTCAGTCATGCGCTTAGCTTATTGGGAGAAGAGCGGCTTAAAAGTATAGTTATGTCGTCGTTGTTAGCCGATAAATTTGAAGTGAATAGCTATTATTTTGAGACCTTCGGCAAAGCGTTGTGGGAGCATTCTTCTGAGGTTGCGGAAAATGCCCGAAAAATTGCTCTAAAGATCAATGCTGATCCTAGTTTATCTTATTTCGTTGGTTTGATTCACGATATAGGTAAGTTGATGATCTTTAGGAAGTTAGTTGAGTTACACAGCGATGAAAATATAGAGCCTCACCCTCAAGTGTTTAGTCATCTATTAAATGATTATTCTGATGCGTTGACGCGTCAGGCCTGTGAGTTTTGGCGGCTGCCAGTGCGTTGGTATCAGCCTATATTAGACTGCCAGGGGGCGGAGCTAGGGGATTTGAAATTACCTGAATCTATAGCGTTATTTCTGGGCAATCGATTTGCTGAATTGCATAGCCTTCATCAGGGAGGGGAGATTACTGATTTTGAATTGGTGTGGCGGTTGACCGAAGTAGGATCAAGTATTGATGAATACCATGATTTGTATCCTAATAATAAAGGTAAATCCGAGATATAAAAAAACGGGCCTACTAGGCCCGTTTTATTCTACATAGTAGATCGTATCTGAATTACAGGTTGATGCGTTCCGCTAAAACAGACATGAGATCGTCGACTTTCACGTCTTGTTTTTCTGCATCACGACGGCCTTTATATTCCAATGTCCCTGTTTCTAAGCCTCGTGGGGAGATGACAACGCGGTGGGGAATACCCATCAGATCCATGTCCGCAAATTTCACGCCTGGGCTGGTCTTTTTATCGCGGTCATCCAGAATGACGTCATAACCGGCTTGTTGGAGGTCTCTATACATTTTATCGGTCAATGCTTTGACCTCATCAGATTTGTCATACTGAAGAGGAATGAGTGCAATATGGAAAGGCGCAATGCTTTCTGGCCAGATAATGCCGCTCTCGTCATGATTTTGCTCAATGGTTGCAGCAATAACACGTGATACACCTATGCCGTAACAGCCCATATCCATAACGACAGATTTACCGTTTTGGTCGAGGACTTTAGCTTCTAAAGCTTCAGAGTACTTTTGGCCAAGCTGGAAGATGTGACCGACTTCAATACCGCGCTTAATTTCAATGGAGCCTTCACCGCAAGGGCTTGGGTCACCTTCGACGACGTTACGAATATCAGCGACCTGTGGAAGATCTACATCGCGGTTCCAGTTGATACCGAAATAGTGTTTGCCGTCTGCATTAGCACCAGCGCTGAAGTCTGATGTTTTGGCTACTGTACGGTCGGCTATCACAGGAATCTCTAAACCTACTGGGCCAAGAGAGCCAGGGCCTGCACCAATTAAATTGCGAATTTGCTCTTCTTCCGCAAACTCTAGAGGCTCTGCAACTTCAGGTAATTTCTCTGCTTTGATCTCATTGAGTTCGTGATCACCACGAACTAAAAGAGCGACGAAATCGGCCTCACAGGCATCCGAAGCCACAACAAACAGTGTTTTGATTGTTTTTTCGATAGGCACATTAAACTGTGTCACTAGCTCATCAATGGTTTTAGCGTTAGGCGTATCAACTATTGTCATTTCAACGGTCGGAGCTGCGAGCTCGCCTGCAGGAGAGAGCGCTTCGGCTAATTCAATATTGGCCGCATAGTCACTAACGTTTGAAAAGGCGATATCATCTTCGCCTGATTCTGCTAAAACGTGAAACTCGTGGGAGGTTGCACCGCCGATAGAGCCCGTATCTGCTAATACTGGGCGGAAGTCTAAACCTAAACGGTTGAAGATCGCGCTATAGGTTTGATACATCAAATCGTAAGTTTGTTGTAGCGACTCAGTACCTACATGAAAGGAATAGGCATCCTTCATAATAAATTCCCGTGAGCGCATTACGCCGAAACGGGGGCGTATTTCATCGCGGAACTTCGTTTGAACCTGATAAAAGTTAGCTGGTAGTTGTTTATAACTTTTAATTTCGCGGCGGATAAGGTCTGTAATTACCTCTTCATGCGTAGGGCCTACGCAAAATTCGCGATTATGGCGATCTTTAACCCGCAACAGTTCTGGGCCGTACATCTCCCAACGACCGGATTCCTGCCAAAGCTCAGCCGGTTGGATCGCGGGCATTAAAACTTCTAGTGCACCTGATTTATCCATCTCTTCTCGCACGATCCTTTCTACTTTACGAAGGGCTCGTAGACCTAGTGGTAGCCAGCTGTATAAGCCTGAAGCAGCTTTGCGAATCATGCCTGCGCGTAACATTAGCTGATGGCTAACAACTTCTGCGTCAGATGGAGTTTCCTTAACCGTGGAAATGAGATATTGGCTTGTGCGCATATTATTACTCAATCGAAGAATTCATTAACAAAACGGGGCACATTGTAGGTGCCAGTGCTTGAACTGCCAAGTAAAAATGAAAGTTATGAAGCTGCTTGAGTTAAAGTGACTTCTCGTTGCGGGAATGGAATAACTATTTTGCTTTCTTGTAATGCATTGTATACGGCTAAGTTAACTTGGTATTGAACCTCAAAATAGCGTTCAGTAGGCACCCAATAACGATAACCAATATTGATAGATGAGTCGGCAAAAGCCTCGACGCCTACTTGAGGCGCTGGGGTTGTTGGAATCTCAACAAATTGCGAAAGGGCGTGATTAATTACGTTAATTGCTTCTTCAGGTTTGCACTGATAACTGATGCCAACGCTAGACTCGACAATTTTATATTGGAATGAATTAATGATAACTTCACCTACAATATGTTTGTTGGGGATAGTTATCATCTCTCCATCTTCTGTGTCAAGGATGGTGTAAGCTAAGCGTATCTCTTTAACTATGCCGGATATATTATTGATATTTATGGTATTTCCAACAACAAAAGGGCGGGTTATTATGATGGTAAAGCCTGCGCCATAGTTGGAGAAAACCCCTTGTAATGCTAAGCCTAAACTTAATGAAATAGCACCTATAGCGGCCACGAAAGGGGCAACACTAATACCAAATTTTCCTAAGCAAACAATAAGCACCATTGCGATAATAAAGAGCTTAACGCAGCTAGAAATAAAGAGGCTTAAAGTGACATCAACATTTTTCTTTTCACATAGTCTTAAGACAATTTTTGCTATCCAGCGGGCAACGATGAGGCCCAATAGGAAAATAATAATGGCGCCAATTACTTGGAAGCTATAGTTGACGAAAAATTCGATAACCATATTACTAAGCTTGGTAATTGTTTCTAACTCATTTTGAAGTTCTTGCTCCATTACTAGCCTCTGCGGAAAAATGATTAAGCGGTGATTCTTTCTGAATCTTCGATAAAAGCAAAGAGTTCTGCAAGTTGTTTTTCGTTAAAAACAGGAATGCCGTTTCTTAAGAGTTCAGCCGCTGCCACACCTGCACCATCAGTTAAAGTGTTTGTGAAGTTACCATCATAGATTTGATTATTGCCACAGGAGGGGCTTTTGGCCTTCATTAAGGCACAAACTACGCCTTCACGTCTGGCTATCTCGAGGGTTTTTTCCGCACCACTTAAATACTGCGGCGTAACATCTTTCCCCTCTTTTGTAGTGATAAGTATCGGGAATTTACACTGGGTTTCAGCAGGAGGGCGTGGTGTTGCTAATCCACCTGATATTTCGGGGCAGATAGGTACTAAACGTCCCTCTTCTTGCCAGCGCTGTAGATTCGGGTGATTAATTAGGTGATGGCCACCATCGAAGCGAACTTTTTCTCCGAGCATGCAGGCACTAATTAGTATTCGTTTCATATCCGTATTTCTTGTTGTTATTTTTTTTCGCACATTTTACGGAACAGTAAAAACTTATCAATGAACTAAAGTATGAATTACAGGTTTGATTTAGGTCAGTTAGCACTAAGAAATGAAACTGTCTTTAGGGAGTGTTTTTTGATGCGAAGAAAAGGGAAGTGAGGGAGCGCCTGTTTCAGAATAGAAAAAACGATAAGCACCATTTTATAAAGAAAGTGGTGCTTAATCGTATAGGTGAATTTAAGCTTCGCGTTTATCAACCATAAATGTGGCGCTACCGGTCGCAACTATTTTGTCGCCTACATAAACTTCTGTTTTGCATTTTACTCGTTTACGGCGCATATCAATTTCTTCAACGGTGAGGAGAGCATTAGCTGTATCACCAATGAAAACAGGTGCTTTAAATTTGATCTGTTGATCAATGTAAATGGCGCCAGGTCCTGGTAATTTTGTACCCGCTACAGTAGAGATAAGCGCTGCGCTAAACATACCGTGAACAATGCGTTTGCCAAACATGGTTGTTTTTGCGTATTCATCGTTTATATGTACTGGATTTGTATCGCCAGATATTCCTGCAAACAGACAAACATCGGCGTCGGTGATAGTTTTGGCAAATGAAGCGTTCATTCCTACTTCAAGGTCTTCTAAGTAATAACCATGTAAATCAGACATCGGGTAATTCCTTAAATAAGCGTCAATAATAGTGTGATGATAACGAATATTACGGATGAATGGCTAATAGAAAACAGCAGAGGTAACAATTCGATAGAATTGGCGTATCTGCTGACCGACTATGGTTATAAACATTAAATATTACAATCTAGGTGTTTTTGTTGGTTTTTGAGCCCTGATATGACGCTGTAAATTTTGCGCTATTTCATGTATCTTACGAATCAACTTTATTTACTGGATTTGAGACCCGTTTACGCATGATTATCAAACCAAAAATTCGCGGTTTTATTTGTACTACTACACACCCCGAGGGCTGTGCAGCCAATGTTCGTGAACAAATTGCCTATACCAAAAGTAAAGGTAAAATTGTTAACGGACCTAAACGTGTTCTCGTTATTGGTGCATCAAGTGGCTATGGCCTTTCATCACGTATCGCTGCGGCGTTTGGCTCAGATGCGGCGACAATAGGTGTTTTCTTTGAAAAGCCTGGCACAGAACGTAAGACGGGTACAGCGGGTTGGTATAACTCCGCGGCATTTGATGCAGAAGCGAAAGCGGCTGGTTTATATTCAAAAAGTTTGAATGGTGATGCTTTTTCCCATGAAGCAAAAGCCAAAACAATCGAATTGATTAAAGAGGAGATGAAGCAAGTTGACTTAGTTGTTTATTCTCTTGCTTCGCCAGTGCGAAAAATGCCTGATACAGGAGAGGTTGTTCGCTCCTGTTTGAAACCTATTGGTAAGCCTTATCAGTCCACGGCCATTGATACTAATAAAGATGCCATTATCAGTGCTGAAGTTGAACCTGCCACGCAGGAAGAGATCGACGCGACCGTTACTGTTATGGGTGGTGAAGATTGGGAATTGTGGATTAATGCACTTGAAGAAGCCGACGTCTTGGCTGAGGGCTGTAAGTCTGTTGCGTATTCCTATATCGGCTCCGATATTACATGGCCGATCTATTGGGATGGTGCTTTAGGTAAAGCTAAGCAAGATCTTGATCGGGCAGCGTCTGCAATTGATGCTAAGCTCAAAGTTAACGGCGGACAGGGGAATATTGGTGTTCTTAAATCGGTCGTTACTCAAGCGAGTTCAGCCATTCCTGTTATGCCGTTATATTTGGCTATGTGCTTCAAAGTGATGCGCGAGAAAGGTTTGCATGAAGGCTGTATGGAACAGGTTCAGCGTTTGTTTGCTACGGGCCTTTACGGTGAATCGGTTGTGATGGATGAGAGTAACCGTTTCCGCATGGATGATTGGGAGCTTAAGGATGAAGTTCAAAATGCCTGCCGCGAAATCTGGCCACAAGTTACCACAGAAAATCTGTTCGATTTGACTGATTATCAGCTTTATAAAGATGAATTTCTGAAATTATTTGGCTTTGGCATTGAAGGTATCAATTATGATCTTGATGTCTCTCCGCTTGTGGACTTTGATGTAAGCGATATATAGTTAACGGTTTATTTGCCAGATAGTAGCGGTATGCTACTATCTGGTGTATCTAGGGATTTTATATATCCTTTCTAATCCTGTTTTTTTACTTCAAACGGAATTGAAGAATGCGCTTTATACCTGTAACGCTACTGTCTGTAGTTTCCCTTTTTATTCTTTCTGGGTGTCTATCACATCCTTCTATGTATAAAGCTGATGGCGCGTTTCTCATCATCGATGCGCAGCCGTTATCGCACCTGCCAGAGTCTGCGAAAGTTGAGGTTGCATTAATTTACAATGATAACAGCGTTAAGTCTGAGGTAATTGAAGAGAACGGCTATTTACCTTATCACTATGAACTGCCGGTTGATGCGGGAAAACAGCCATCCGTCAAAACAATCAAGGTAGCGGTGAGTATTGGTGCGGAAAGAGTATTAGAGGGAGAAAAAATAGTCTCTAGTATAGATGACGCTCCTGTTGCCTTGCACGCCCTTAGTGAAGATGTTCTGGCGAATACTTATTGGCGAGCGGAGGATATTTCTGGGCGGGGTATTCCTCCATCGATCGACACTACTCTAATTTTTAATGGCAGTAACCGGTTGTCAGGCTATGCGGGCTGTAACTTATATCAAAGCGCCTATACTTCTTTGTCGGTGTTTCTTGAAATTGATAAAGCCCGCTTAACACGGCAGCGCTGCTCTAGCCCCATTATGTATCATGAAAATCGTTATTTAGCCCTACTGACTTCAGCGGAGTACTTCTCTATTGATGAACAAGGTAATCTAGCGATTTACTTGTCTGAGCGTGAAAAGCCACTTAAATTTACCCCATTAACTTATCAAGAAGCCCAACAATCTATGATTCTTCAATAAAGTTTTCATATGTGAGCGGTTTTCACTGGGAGTCGTCCCTTGTTTCTGAGAAAATAGCTTTTCTTAGTCACTTATTCTGGTCTGTGTCTCCTATATGAGCCAAATCCAAGCCCGAGATCTATTTTCGTATCCAAAGTATTGGGCCGAATGTTATGCCCCAGCCCCGTTTTTGCCAACAACTCGAGAGGAGATGGAGCTGCTTGGTTGGGATAGCTGTGATGTTATTATCATTTCAGGAGATGCTTATGTAGATCATCCTAGTTTTGGTATGGCTGTAATGGGGCGACTGTTGGAGGCTCAAGGTTTTAGGGTCGGCATTATTACACAGCCGGATTGGACCAGTGCTGAGGACTTTAAATCATTAGGTCAGCCTAACCTCTATTTTGGTATTACTGCCGGGAATATGGACTCCCTTATCAACCGTTATACGGCGGATAAGCGTATGCGTCATGATGATGCTTATACGGCTGGGGGAATGGGAGGTAAACGTCCTGATCGAGCAGTGATTGTCTATAGTCAGCGTTGTAAAGAGGCTTACCGAGAAACGCCTGTTGTTTTAGGGGGGATTGAAGCCAGTCTTCGCAGGATAGCTCAATACGATTATTGGAGTGATAAGGTTCGTCGCTCTGTATTGATGGATGCGACAGCGGATATTCTGCTTTATGGTAATGCCGAGAGAGCGATTGTGGAATTAACCCATCGTTTAGCTAATGGCGAAGCTATTGAGGCTATTAACGATCTACGTGGTACTACAATTCTTTCCTCAGCTATTCCAGCTGATTATATTGAGGTTGATTCTACACGTATCGATTGGCCTGGATATATTGAAGATCTACCAAACCCTTATGAATATAAAGATGTAGCAACCTGCGATAAAAAGGATGCTGCTGATAATACGGTTCAACCTTTACGTATTGTTCCTGCACCATTAAAAGGTAAAGAGCGATTACCTGACGAAGCTTATATTCGTTTACCTTCCTTTGAAAAGGTATCAAAAGATCCGGCGCTTTATGCCCATACTTCGCGGGTGTTACATCAAGAATCAAATCCCCATAACGCTCGAATCTTAGTGCAAAAGCACGGTAATCGTGAATTGTGGGTCAATCCTCCACCTATACCGTTGACTACCTCCGAAATGGACCAAGTGTTTGGGTTGCCATATCAGCGTATACCTCATCCCCGTTATGGTCAGGAAAAAATTCCTGCCTACGATATGATTAAATTCTCAATTAATATTATGAGGGGCTGTTTTGGTGGTTGTACTTTTTGCTCAATTACCGAACATGAAGGGCGGATTATCCAAAGCCGCTCCCATGAATCAGTAATTACTGAAATTGAGGAGATAAGAGATAAGGTTCCGGGCTTTACGGGTGCTATCTCTGATTTAGGGGGGCCTACCTCTAATATGTATCACCTTAACTGTAATGATCCGGAGATACAGTCTTCTTGTCGTAAGCTTTCTTGTGTATATCCCGTAATTTGTAAAAACTTAGATACTGATCATAGCCCAACGACTCAGCTTTATAGAAAAGCACGTAAAGTGAAGGGCGTACATACCGTATCTATCTCATCGGGTTTGCGATATGACTTAGCGGTAGAGGATCCGGAATATGTACGAGAGCTGGTGACATATCATGTTGGGGGATATCTCAAAATTGCCCCTGAGCATAGCGAAGAGGGCACGCTATCAATGATGATGGGGCTTTAATGTAAATAAAAATTCTTGTTTTTTTGAAAGTAAGCTGTACTTAGTACTTCAGCGCCATTTTATAATAAAACAAGTTTTTTTTCTTGTTTTTATGCGCACCTTTTAGCGGCACAAAGAAAATCAAAAAACTTGCAATAACATTAAATGAAATTATCTCCACCGCTTTAGGCTACCTCATATCCTTTCCACAGTCATGATCAAATGAACCCAGATTTTAAGGTACCCCTCGCTACTATATAATGCATTCAGTTAATCTAATAGGATGGTATATGCAGAAGTTATCTAATCGGATCCTAGTTGAATCCGATACCCCTAGTTCTCCCTTTTTGCCAATGAGCCGCAAAGAGATGGATAAACTTGGCTGGAAACAGTGCGATATTATTATCGTGACAGGAGATGCATATGTTGATCACCCATCATTTGGCATGGCTATTGTTGGCCGCCTTTTAGAGTCACAGGGCTTTCGAGTAGGGATCATTGCACAACCAGAATGGAAAAATGCTGATGCTTTTAAAGAGCTAGGACGTCCTAGACTATTTTTTGGTGTTGCTGCGGGTAATATGGATTCCATGATTAATCGGTATACAGCAGATAGAAAAATTCGTTCTGATGACGCCTATACTCCTGGGGGGAAAGGTGGCAGGAGACCTGATCGGGCTAGTATTGTATACAGTCAACGATGTAGAGAAGCGTATAAAAATGTTCCTATTATTTTAGGAGGGATAGAGGGATCCCTTCGAAGAATAGCTCATTATGATTATTGGCAAGATAAAGTTCGGCGGTCGATTGTCCTTGATTCACGTGCAGATATACTCATTTATGGTAATGCAGAGCGAGCAATAATTGATGTGGCTCATCAGTTAAACGCTGGAGAAGCAATTGAACAGATTACAGATGTACGCGGTACTGCGTTTATAAGGTCTGATACTCCATCTGGTTGGATGGAAATAGATTCTACTAGGATAGATCGGCCTGGAAAGATAGACCGTATTATTAATCCATATGTAAACACTAAAGATCTTAAGAGCTGTCATATTGAAGAAAACAGCACATCAGGTGATGTTGAAGAAGAGATAAAAGTTTTACATATCCAGACAAAAGTGAAGCTTGATCGCTCCAAGACAGTTATAAGATTGCCATCTTACGAAAAAGTTAATACTGATCCTGTGTTATATGCGCATGCAAGTCGAGTTCTTCATTTAGAGACAAATCCTGGTAATGCCCGAGCTCTAGTACAGAAGCATGCCGATCAAGAACTTTGGCTCAATCCTCCTCCGATCCCACTTTCAACTGAAGAAATGGATTTTATTTTTGGGCTAAGCTATGCGCGAGTTCCGCACCCTAAATATAAAGGAAAGGAAATTCCGGCTTATACCATGATTCGTTTCTCTGTAAATATCATGAGGGGGTGTTTTGGAGGATGTACTTTTTGTTCAATAACGGAGCATGAGGGACGTATTATCCAGAACAGATCTAAAGAATCGATTTTAAGTGAAATTGAGGATATTAGAGAAAAAGTGCCTGGCTTTACCGGTGTTATATCTGATCTCGGTGGACCTACTGCAAACATGTATCGTCTTGCATGTAAGTCGGAAGAAATTGAGAAAACATGTAGAAAGTTATCATGTGTATACCCTGATATCTGCTCTAACCTAAATACTGACCATTCTGCATTGACTGAGCTTTATAAAGATGCCCGTAAAGTGAAGGGAGTTAAAAAAATTCTTATTGCTTCTGGCTTGCGCTACGACCTTGCAGTTGAAGATCCTGAATATGTGAGGGAGTTAGTCACTAATCATGTTGGTGGATATCTAAAGATTGCACCAGAGCACACTGAAAGTGGCCCCTTAGAAAAAATGATGAAGCCGGGGATTGGCTCCTATAAAAAATTTGAGGAGATGTTTGAGCGCTTTTCAAAAGAAGCAGGGAAAAAACAATATTTGATTCCATATTTTATTGCCGCTCACCCTGGTACGACTGATGAAGACATGATGAATTTAGCATTGTGGTTAAAGAAAAACGGCTTTAAAGCCGATCAGGTTCAAGCGTTTTATCCTTCACCAATGGCTACTGCAACCGCAATGTATCATACGGGTAGAAACCCACTTAAAAGGCTTTCCTACAAGCGACGATCTGAACATGTGGAAACTATAAAAGGGGAGCGCCAGAGAAGGTTGCATAAGGCTTTCTTGCGTTGGCATGATCCTGGTAACTGGGATCTTTTACGTGCAGCTTTAACGGAAATGGGTAGGGCTGATTTAATCGGTGATCGAGTCGATCAGCTTATACCAGCGAAGGAAGTTGAATCAAATAGAAAGTCGACATCTAGGAGGAAGAATTCTAATCGCAATGTAACTACGGAAAGGGGAGAAAAGAAATTTCAAACAAAGTTCACCGGCTTTCCGAAGCGTGGTGACAGTGGGAGAAGGAGGAAGAAGAATTCAATTAAGTCTAAATCCCATTAATATTAACTGTAGTAATTCAGGCTGAATCTGACAGGGTAGGCCTGCTGTCACAAAGCAAACATTTAACGCTATTCATCAACGGTAATTTTGGCGATAGAACAAATTATCCGCTGCATGATTTTGTGTACGCCCAGCATGGGCATGAACTAATGGGGTGAAAGTCCCCTGTAGGAAGGTCACCATCCATAGCGATTTATATCGTCATTAGATGATAACTACTAGCAAACATGCGAATAAGTCCCTCAACATGAGATAATTGAGGTTCTGATGTGCTGAGGACTTTTCATGGATCACCAACTCTCTTTTGCTGATAGCGAATATCAAAACAAACGACGTAGAACTCGGAAGGAGATGTTCTTGGAGCGAATGGATACGCTAGTCCCTTGGAGCATGATGACTGACCTGATCGAGCCACATTATCCCAAAGCCGGAAACGGTCGTCGTCCTTATCCGCTAGAGACCATGTTACGCATTCATTGCATGCAACAGTGGTACAGTATGAGCGATCCAGCGATGGAAGATGCGCTGTATGATACGCCGCCGATGCGTTTGTTTGCGGGGTTGTCTTTAGATGGCGCTATACCGGATCACACGACCATCATGAACTTCCGTCACCTATTGGAAAGGCATGATTTGGCCCGACAGATTTTTGAGGGAGTCAGTAGCTGGCTAAGTGAGGCAGGCATCTTGCTTAAAGAAGGAACGCTTCTGGATGCAACGATTATTGAAGCACCCAGCTCGACCAAGAATAAAAGCGGCAAGCGAGATCCTGAAATGCACCAGACTCAAAAGGGCAATCAGTGGTACTTCGGGCTAAAATCTCATATCGGCGTCGATGCCAAGACAGGCCTGATACACAGTCTCACAACCACTGCTGCGCATGAGCACGACCTTAATCAGGCCGAGCAACTCTTACATGGAGAGGAAGAGTTTATTTTTGCCGATAGTGGCTATCGTGGTGCTGAGAAACGCGAAGAGCTGGAAGACGTAAAGGCTGATTGGCATATTGCTGCGATTCCGAGCAAGGTCAAAGCATTAAAGAAGCATCCACGGATCAATAAGGTTCGGTTAAAAGCGGAGTATCTTAAAGCCAGTATCCGAGCCAAGGTGGAACACCCGTTCCGGATCATTAAATGCCAATTTGGTTTTACCAAAGCCTGTTACCGAGGCCTAAGGAAAAATGACAGTAAACTGGCAATGCTATTTGCTTTGGCGAACATCGTTCGAGTAGATCAGATGTTGCGAACGTAGGATAAATCCGTCTGCTTGCTGGGAAATCAGCAGTCAGACGGTGATAAATGATCGAAAACAGGGCCATTACGCTATAAATTCGGTCTGGCCTGTATGAGGGCTATAAAAGCAGGACTTAATCGTAGGTTCCTTAGGCGTTTGTTGCGAACAGAAAAATAAAGACGTTCAGAAATGGATCTATCGTCAACTTGATAGGCTAGTTAAATATGAGTTGTTGAAGCGGCAAAAGGAAAAGAATCCGCGAATGACTGTCTACACGAAGGTCTCTAATTTTGTAGATATTAGTTTCGAATTTTGTGATGGCCCTTTCCTAAAAATGACGCCTGAAGTGGTATCTGGTTTCGAAGTAGCTAGTACGATGGTTAGGTCTGATGGTTCAACGCAATCCTCTATAAGTGAATTGAAGAATCGAGCAAAGCAATGTCATGTTGACCTTTTGTCCTCGGTTGGTGAGTCCGAAGAATATAAAACGCTTTTTAAGGTATACCCGTCTCTTCGTGAAGCCTTACAGCCGCGATACCAAAGAGCGCTTGAGTCCAGCTCAAAGCTATTAGGTCAGTTACGGGCCATTGAAGCTGCGCTTGAGCATTATCAAGCTACGACTTCATGAATCTCCGGAGGTGGCAGGACGAGTGTATAAAGCGGGCGCTCCAAAGCTTTTATGAACAAAATCATTTTCTTTGTCTTGCGACTCCTGGGGCAGGAAAAACGATCATGTCAGCAGTTTTATCTCAACGCCTTTTAGAGCAAGGACGAATAGATTTTGTTTTGTGTTTTTCTCCGTCAGTGGTAACTTCGAAAGGCGTTAAGGCTACCTTCTCTCGAGTTCTTGACCGTTCCTTTGATGGGAAGATAGGAGCTGTAGGTGGTTCGTATACTTATCAGAGTATGTTGTTCTTTCATGAAGACTTCTGGAGTATTTTAGAACGCCATCGTGTTTTGGTTATTTTTGATGAGATCCATCATTGTTCAGGTACTGATGTCGGGAATGCTAATGCATGGGGAGAAGAAATTTTACGACAGGTCCGTGAGAAAGCAGAATTTACTCTAGCTTTGACAGGAACGCCCTGGCGCTCAGATAGTGCTCCTCTGGTTTTATCTCGCTATTTAGAGGGTAATACACAAATTCATTGCGACTTTGTGTATGGGTTGAAAGATGCTGTTGCTGAAGGTGTCTGCCGAATTCCGAAGGTTGTTCTTGTTGACAATGATGGAGTGGCTGTTTCCGGCCAGGACAGCCAAACAACATCTTATAACTCTCTAGGGGACATGCTGGAGAATGAAAAATTATTGTCATACAAGCATATCCTTTCGGATGAAGATGCCATAGATGATGTGCTTTCGCGTGGATGCAAGCGTCTTAATGAGGTACGTAGACATAATCCTAGAGCAGGAGGGCTAGTTGTTGCTTCTTGCACTGAGCATGCAGCCTATATCCATCGACTTCTTGTGAGTAGATTTAAGCAAACTTCGGTTTTGGTGACTTATAAAGAAGTAAATGCTTCGCAAAGAATTGAGCAATACACAGGATCTGACACCGCCTGGATAGTAAGTGTGGGAATGGTCAGTGAAGGTACCGATATTCCGAGACTACAGGTCTGCTGTCACCTTAGTAGAGTGAGAACTGAGCTCTATTTTCGCCAAGTTTTGGGGCGGATATTAAGAGTTGATGGAGAATCAAGCCAAGAATCATGGTTATATACTTTTGCTGAACCTAAGCTAGTTGAATTTGCGAATCGTCTTGATCAGGAGCTGCCAGATCAGCGGGTCGTAGTTAGAGCTATTGCAGATATTCCATCGGAGAGTCGAATTTGCCAGCAGGCGCCGGATAGTAATGATGTTCAATCTTCGCCAGTGAGTATGGAGTGGTCTGTGTCAGACGAGCAAGACGAAAGCTACACACTCTCTCAATATCTTGCTCAGGATGGAATTGAAGAGCTTCAGACCTTCTGTTTTCTAGGGTTATTTCGAGAGAGTATTGTTGATGCATTTGATCATGAACCTCCTACTTCAGTATCTTAACGGTGGAAAGCTCTAATTATGCGTGTAGCTAATGCGCCTCTATAACAATAGAGGCGGCTAAGCATACAGATTTGTATAATGACATACTGCAAGCTTATGCAAATATTTTAGCGCCGATACAACCACAGGTGGCCATTCCAATTCAGGTATGAGTAGTGATTTTCTCAGGTTTGACGGTTTCAATCTTGCAATTTTAGGGGGCTCACAATCACCTTTTTGATACTGATTTCTTTAACTATAGGGATGTTAAAGCAAAATTATATTAGGGGGGAATAGTAAATATCTGAGTATCAGTTTAAACCAGAGATGGCTGGTACTCTGCAATTCTGTTTGTTTTTATCTTTGATGTTGACCTTCCGGTAACTGGAAGGTTTAGACTATAGGAATACTTATGGGGGGGCGGTTTATATCACAATGTGTAGTGATAAAATTAAACTCGGTCACCATGCAGCTGACTAACTCAGTTACGAAAATTTCTATGCGAACTGCTCATTTTTACAGATATCAGAATGCCCGTCGTGCCAGCTATAGGAGAGCTGGTATTGCTATTCTGATTTTATTTGCCATAAGTTGGTTGAGTAGTATCAATATGGTCCAGTTATCTATAACCGCTGTTGGTCAAGGTGAAAACTTAAGACCTGTGGTTATGTCTGCCTCTATGATGTCTGAGCATTGTAATCATGAAGGGAGTTCTGATTCGTGTGATAGTGTTGCTGCAGATATGGATTGTTCTGCAGCGCATTGTAGTATCAGTGGAGTTTTAACGTCTTCAATAGAGCCACAAATTCATCGTTTGGGGTATGAAGGCTTCAAATACTTCAATCGTTATTATTATCTTGCGAGTTCTCCCCCTTATACCCCACCTATAACTCTGCCCGTTTAGCTTCAAGTGTGTGGGGGCATCGTTGCCACGAGATATTGAATTACCCCTATTTGGGTAACTAAACGAGAGTTACTAGAGAATGAAAACCTCTGTTTGTATAGCGTTAGTTATGCTGCCTTTTTCCATGTCTGTAGTTGCAGTAACTAAAGAAAAGACAGATACACATCCTGTTACTTTGCCGCAAGCCATAGAGAGTGCCCTAGCTTTAGATCCTTGGTTGTTAGCAAATAGCTACCGACAAGAATCAGCTTTGGCCCGTAGTGTAGGAATAAAAAGTCTTCCAGATCCTAAGTTTAATGTTGGTATTAAGAATCTTCCCACAGATACCTTGGATTATGATCAGGAAGCAATGACCCAATTCAGTATTGGCGTAAGTCAAATGCTACCTAGAGGAGAAACACTGTCTCTTAAAGGTAAAAAATTAGAACAAAAAGCCGATCAACATCCACTCTTAAGGGAAGAGCGCAGGGCGGCAGTGATAAGAGATATTTCTATTCTTTGGCTGAGGGCTATCAAAGCTCAGAAGAGTATCGAACTTATTAACCAGAACTACCAAATATTTTTGCAATTGAATGATGTTGCTACCAGCAGTTATAGCGCTGCATTTGGACGCACCCGTCAGCAGGATTTAGTAAGAGCTGAATTAGAATTAGTGAACCTTGAAGATCGCCTGACCCAGCTTAAACAGCAACGAGATGTTGCTCTTCAGCAGTTAGAGCCTTGGCTTATTCCTGCGGGTGAAACAAGAACAGCAAGGTTAACAATTAAGGGTCAAATTCCGGAGCTTAAACTTAGGGCCATTATGGCCCCTTTAGATCCAAAGTTAATATCACATTTAAGTAAGCACCCTCGTTTAGCTCTATTCGATATAAGCATTGGAATGGCGAGTACGGATCTTCTATTGGCTGAGCAGAAATACAAACCTGAATGGATTATCAATGCGAGCTATGGAATTCGTGGAAAAACAGCAGTAGGTGATGAGCGCTCTGACCTGTTCTCAATGGGAGTGACGATAGATATTCCTGTTTTCTCTACATCTAGACAAGATTCTGAAGTTAAGGCTGCGATAACTGATCGCGAAGCATTAAAAACGGAACGACTATTGTTGTTACGAGAACTTTATTCCCGTTATGGAGCATTACATTCTGATCTTGAAAAATTAGACAAACGCCAACGGCTGTATGAACAACAGTTATTACCCGGATTTTCAGAATCTGCTGAAGCCGCAATCAATGCTTATACCGTAGATGATGGTTCGTTTGCTGAAGTAGTGCGTGCTCGTATTAGCGAATTAGATGCCAAATTAACTTCGCTGGGCATTCATGTTGAAAGGCTGAAAACAATTACAGTCATGAATTATCTATTAACCCAAGTGGGCGATGTTGAGGTAACAGAACAATGAAAGTCGTAAATAGCGTAGTTATGTTAGCCATGGGTGCGGCTCTGGGGGTTGGAGTTATGTATGGAGTGAATCAGGCCTCCATGACTGAGTTTAACAGTGAGTCAGGGAACGCTACCGGTGAGGCTAAACCGCTATATTGGGTTGCTCCTATGGATCCAAATTATCGGCGTAATGAACCAGGGAAGTCGCCTATGGGAATGGAATTGGTACCGGTATATGCCGAGGGAAATGATGCTAAGGGTGGCGGACCTGGTGCTATCTCTATTTCACCAGAGGTAGTAAATAATCTAGGCGTGAGAACCGCTAAAGTGAAGAGAGAGCAGCTTTCTCCTGATGTGAGAACCGTAGGGTATTTACAGTATAACAAAGAAAGTATTACCCATATTCATCCGCGTGTAGAAGGTTGGATAGAGAAAAGTTTTATTAATACCACAGGTGATCCTGTTGAAAAGGGTCAAGCTCTTTATGATTTGTACTCTCCGGAGCTGGTTAATGCTCAGGAAGAACTGTTGTTCGGGTTGAAAAGAAAAGACGTCAGGCTCGCACAAGCCGCTGAGTACCGTCTTAAATCGCTACAAGTATCGGATAATTTTATTAAGAAATTAAAAAAGAGCCGTCAGGTCTCTCAGACCGTCAGGTTTTTCGCACCTGTTTCAGGTGTGGCTGATAGCGTAAGTATTCAGGACGGATATTTCGTTAAGCCAGGAATGACATTGTTGAGCATTAACAATTTAGATCAGATTTGGGTTGAAGCCGAAGTATTTGAACGGCAGGCCAGTCTCATCAAGGAAGGCTTGCCAGTTGAGGTGAAAATGGATTTTCTTCCCGGAAGGCCTCTATTAGGAACAGTGGATTATGTTTATCCCACTTTAGACTCTAAAACTCGAACACTCAGAGTAAGGGTAAGGCTTGCAAATCTTGATCATAAGCTTAAGCCAAATATGTTTGCTGAACTGAAAATAGTTGCTGTGGATGATCAGCAGCGCTTGTTGATTCCAAATGAAGCACTCATACGTGGATCGGAGCAGGATCGGGTCGTCTTAGCGTTAGGTGAAGGTCGTTATAAATCGATAGAGGTAAAAAAAGGACTACGTGATTCAAAGCATACAGAGATACTCGAAGGTCTTTATGAAGGGGAAGAAGTTGTTACTTCTGCACAATTTTTAATTGATTCTGAGTCTAGTAAAGCCTCTGATTTTAAACGTATGCACCAAGTTGGGGAAACGGAAAATAAGCCAAATCAGGTTTGGGTCGAGGTTGTATTTAACAGTGTAGATGCTGATGAAATGCAAGTGAATGTTGATCATGCTGCTATTGAAGATTGGCAGTGGCCACAAATGACGATGGACTTTCAGCTTAGCCCCTATCTTGAAATGGATGGCATTAAGGCTGGTGTTTTAGCTCATGCTCAAATAACCCATGATAAGCAAAATCAATACATTATCACCGAGATCCATATTTCTGATCAGGAAAATGAGGAGGACGATTCAAACACACCTAAAACGGCTACCAACCGTCAGAAAAATTCAAGTATGGAAAACTCAAAGTCAGAATCTAAACCAACTTCGAGCGTTTGGGTTAAAGCGACTGTGAATAGTGTGGATGCAGAAGCGGTGAAGCTCAATGTGAAACATGATGCCATTCCTGAATGGCAGTGGCCTCAAATGGTGATGGATTTTCAGATTAGTGAATGGGTTGTTCTTGATGAACTGCCTACAGGGAGTCCTCTTCACCTTGAAGTAAGCCGTAATGAACAAGGCGGCTATGAAATCACTGATTTTTACTTACCGGAAAGTGAATAAGGAACTGTCATGATTAAAGCTATTATTCGCTGGTCGATTTGTAATCGTTTTATGGTGTTGTTGGCCGCGGTTATTCTGATTGGTTTGGGTTTGTATTCCCTGAAAAAAACACCGGTAGATGCTATTCCTGATCTGTCAGATGTACAGGTTATTATAAAAACTAGCTACCCTGGTCAAGCTCCGCAAGTGGTTGAAGACCAAGTAACCTACCCTTTAACCACTGCAATGCTATCTGTTCCTGGTGCTGAAACAGTTCGGGGATACTCGTTCTTTGGTGACTCCTATGTATACGTTATCTTTAATGAGGAAACGGATATGTATTGGGCCAGAAGCCGAGTTTTGGAATATCTGAGCCAAGTAGCACCATCACTGCCAGCGAATGCGCGTCCTCAATTAGGGCCGGATGCAACGGGTGTCGGATGGGTATACCTCTATGCATTGATAGACCGGACAGGCCAGAATGACCTTGGGCAATTACGTTCATTGCAGGACTGGTTTTTGAAATATGAGCTACAGACTGTACCAGGTGTTTCTGAAGTAGCTCCTATTGGAGGTATGGTTAAGCAGTATCAAGTCAGAGTTAATCCTGAAAAGCTTCGCGCCTTGAACATGCCTCTTAGCCATGTTCAGAATGCAATTCGTAGGGGGAATCAGGAAGTTGGTGCTTCTGTTGTTGAAATGGCAGAAGCGGAGTACATGGTACGTGCGTCTGGTTATATTCAGGGTATTGAGGATCTTGAGACAATTCCTCTGGGGGTAAATAAAAACGGTACTCCTCTATTACTTAAGGATGTCGCAAATATCGGTACCGGTCCTCAGATGCGCCGAGGTATCGCTGAGCTTAATGGTGAAGGTGAAGTTGTCGGCGGTGTAGTGGTAATGCGTTTTGGAGAAAATGCGCAAAAAACTATTAACGGTGTTAAAGATAAATTAGAAAGCTTGAAAAGCAGTTTGCCGGAAGGAGTCGAGGTAGTAACCGTATATGACCGTTCAGGCCTTATTGATCGGGCGGTAGAAAACCTTTGGTATAAATTAATGGAGGAATTCTTAGTAGTCGCGTTGGTCTGTGTTGCTTTTCTTTTTCATGTTCGATCATCACTTGTTGCCATTATCAGCTTACCTGTTGGGATTCTTACGGCTTTTATTATCATGCATTTGCAAGGTATTAACGCCAATATTATGTCATTAGGTGGTATCGCTATTGCTATTGGGGCGATGATTGATGGTGCCATTGTCATGATAGAAAACATGCATAAGCATATGGAACGAACGGAATTGACACCTGAAAATCGTTGGCAAGTGGTGGCTGACTCGGCCTCTGAAGTGGGACCAGCACTTTTTTTCAGTATGTTGATTATTACGGTGAGTTTTGTCCCCGTTTTTACCCTTGAAGCTCAAGAAGGCCGAATGTTTTCGCCATTAGCTTTTACGAAAACCTATGCAATGGCGGCATCTGCAGCTCTGGCAATTACTTTGGTTCCGGTATTAATGGGATATTTCATCCGAGGAAAAGTGTTATCTGAGGATAAAAACCCTCTTAATCGAGTATTGACTGCCAGTTATATGCCCGCACTGAAAGTGGTTTTATCTTTCCCTAAGGCTACGTTAATGGGAGCTGTGTTAGTACTGGCTGTAGGCTTATGGCCGCTTGATAAGCTAGGCAGTGAATTTATACCTGACCTTGATGAAGGCGATCTTATGTATATGCCTACTACTTATCCGGGTATATCCATTGGTAAAGCGCGCCAGTTGCTTCAGCAAACAGATAAGTTGATAGCTACCTTACCTGAGGTAGAGAGTGTATTTGGCAAGGTAGGGAGAGCTGATTCTGCTACTGATCCAGCACCGTTGACGATGATAGAAACCTTTATTCAGCTAAAACCCAAAAGCGAATGGCGAGAAGGGATGACGACAGAAAAGCTTAAAAAGGAGCTTGATCAACTTGTCAAAATTCCAGGGGTTACAAATGCCTGGGTGATGCCGATCAAAACCCGTATTGACATGCTAGCTACGGGAATTAAAACTCCTGTAGGTATCAAAATAGCGGGACCAGATCTTAATGTAATTCAGGATATTGGAGAGCAACTAGAAAGAATTCTTAAGGATGTTCCCGATACTGCTTCAGTCTACTCTGAACGTGTTGCAGGTGGACGATATATCAAAGTCGATATTCAGCGTGAGAAGGCAGCACGTTATGCCCTTAATATCGCAGATATTCAGCAGGTTATTTCTGCCGCTGTTGGCGGTATGAATGTGTCGAACACAATAGAAGGTTTAGAGCGATATCCTATTAATGTACGTTACCCGCAGGATTATCGAGATTCACCGGAGCAGTTGGCATTACTTCCTATAGTCACAGCAACTGGGCAACGTATTGCTTTAGGTGATGTAGCTAATATATATCTGGAAGATGGTCCGCCAGGACTGAAGAGTGAGAATGCCCGTTTAAATGGCTGGACCTTTGTTGATATTGCTGATGTAGATATAGGTAGTTATGTAAAAAATGCTCAGCAAGTGGTCTCTGAGAAGATAAATTTACCTGCCGGTTATTCTCTTAATTGGTCGGGGCAATATGAATATATGTTGAGGGCTAAAGAGAAGCTGACTTATGTGGTACCTCTGACTATTGTCATAATTATTGTGTTGTTATTTATAAATTTCCGAAATTTTGCAGAAGTTGCCATCATCATGGGGACTTTGCCCTTCGCTATGGTTGGAAGTATATGGCTGATGTATTGGCAAGGGTTTAATTTTTCAGTAGCGGTTGGTGTTGGCTTTATAGCATTGGCAGGGGTTGCTGTTGAAATTGGGGTCATTATGTTGGTTTATCTCAATCAATCTTGGCAGGAAACCATCGAACGCTGTAAGAGTAAGGGACTAGATCTTCGTGAAGAAACATTGCGTCATGCGGTTCTACATGGTGCTGGTTTACGTGTGCGTCCTGTGATGATGACTGCTGCTGCAATAATTCTCGGATTACTTCCAGTTCTATACGGTACGGGTACTGGTTCTGAAATAATGAGCAGGATTGCGGCGCCTATGGTTGGAGGAATGGTCAGTGCAGTAATTCTGACTCTTCTTGTGTTACCTGCTATCTATTTTTTATGGAAACGGCAATCGCTTCCTAAAACTAAATCATCTGAAATATAAAGGTAAATTAATATGAAAAATTTCAAAACGTTGCTAGCCATTGCTGCACTCACAGTATCTTCGTCGTTGTTTGCTCACGGTATGATGAACGGTAGCCATCCACAAGATGGAGCCATGATGATGGAGCCTACCGATAGAGTTGAAGTTAATTTTGCCAAACCAATGAAATTGGTCAGTCTCAAAGTTGTTGATTCTAGTGGCAAGCCAGTATCAATTGATTTTAAACGCTCTAAAGAAGCAGGAACTTCATTTAAAGCGATGATACCGAGTTTGAAACCAGATGCTTATAAAGTGCATTGGAAGGCCATGGGTGGTGACGGACATATGATGAAAGGATCGTTCGTTTTTATGCAGCATTAATCTCCAGTATCTGAAAATTAAGTTGAGGCTATGATGGAATTTACAGCATGGGAATTCTGGATTTTGATAACCCGTTGGATTATGTATCTAGGGATGGCTGCCGCTGTAGGTGGAGCCGCTAGCCTCCACTTGATGAGGATTCATGAGGAGCTTAAAAAACCGCTGGTACGCTATACACTGTTATTCTTATTGGTCGGAATAACAGCGGCTCTGGCTCATTTTTTCGTACGTGTAGGAGCATCTTTGGAGGAGGGTGTTACCGGTATGTTCGAACCGGATATGGTATCTATGATGTGGGAGTCCGCTGTTGGTGATGCCTTAATGACACGAATATTAGGTTTTTCACTGTTCATTGTGACGATTCTTATACATGTTTTCGTCAGACGATACCGGCCTGCTGAGGGCGCTAAGCTAAATGTGTTTGAAGTGTTAATGGCTTGTATCGCTATTGGATTAATTGCTTTTTCCTTTACTGAAGCGGGCCATGCTGTTGAACAACCATTTTTATTTCAGTTGGTGTTATCTGTTCATATTTTACTAACCGCTTGGTGGATGGGGTCATTGTATCCCTTGTGGTTGATCTGTCATCGATTGCAATATAACGATGCACATCAAGTGTTAGAACGATTTGGTCAACTAGCGGTTTTCGTAGTAGCTGTGCTCTTTAGTGGGGGGCTATTTTTAAGTTATGAATTAACTGGATGGAATAATTTATTCACAGATACTTATGGCAACCTACTGCTTACTAAATTAGCGTTTGTGGGTGCTATCTTAATGTTAGCTGCGTTTCACAAGTTATATTTAGTCCCTCAATTACTTCATTCTCGGGATGCGGCAGGGCTGAAAAAATCTATTTTTCTAGAAAAAATCATAGGTGCTGGAATTTTTGGCATAACGACAGTGATGACTACCTTGGTTGGACCTGTTCATTAAGTAGGGGTGATAAAGTCACTAGTGATGGGCTAATCAGATTAATTACCTATCCGATTAGATTGTTCAGTTTCTATCACATTTATAAATATGAGTTCTGGGTTGCTTGCAGGCACTTCTTGGTTTCTGCAATAACTGCCATCTGTAGCTTTTAATATTTCATATAGGGGCATGCGCGTGCCCCGCTGATCAACAACAATAGAGTTTTTTGGTTGGCTGGTCGATTCACCTTTCTTTCCACTATTCCTTGATAAATTTATGAGCCTACTCCTCTTGACCTTACATTAAGAGGAAGGTCTATCCTGATCACAGAAATGCTTTTTTATGCCTCTAACTAGGGGCTTACAGTGTGTTACAGGTGAATAGGATGAGTTCTAACAATCCAAATAAAGAGATAACCCTTTTGATTGAGGGTGCTGGCTGTGCCAGCTGTGTCGGGAAGATAGAAGGCGCGTTATCAGAGGTATCTGGAGTTAAGACGGCTTCAATGAATTTCGCGCAAAGAACTGTGCTTGTTACAGGAAATGCGAATGAAGATGAATTGCTAGGTGCCATTGGGAGTATTGGCTATCAAGCGAGCCTCGTTAAGCAAAATGATACCGAACTGTTAGATGAGAAAGAAAAATCAGAGGCTGCTTACTATAAACGCTTAATGAAAGAGATGACGATTGCACTGGCATTAGGTATTCCCTTAATGCTCTATGGGCTCTTCATTGGCGAAATGACAGTCTCAACCAATCCTGAACGAATCTCTTGGTTAGTCGTCGGTCTTTTGACCTTAGGCATCATGTATTTCTCCGGGCGACATTTTTATATAGGTGCCTGGAAGTCTTTTCTAAATCACAGCGCGAATATGGACACCCTCATCGCGTTGGGTACGGGTACCGCTTGGATTTATTCCATGGTAGTTGTATTTGCGCCTGACGCAGTTCCTCTGATGGCCAGGCATGTTTATTTTGAAGCTACCGCCATGATTATCGGTTTGATAGATCTTGGTTTAGCGCTTGAAATCAAAGCAAGGGGCCGAACTTCAGAGGCAATTAAGCGTTTAATTGGTTTACAACCAAAAAATGCCCGTGTACTTCGTGATGGCGAAGAGCTTGATATCCCAATAGAGGATGTTGTGCTTGAAGACCTTCTTAGAATTCGTCCAGGTGAAAAAATCCCTGTTGATGGTGTTGTGGTTGAAGGTAATACGTCAGTCGATGAATCCATGTTGACGGGTGAGCCCATGCCAGTGAAGAAAATAAGTGGGGATGAGGTTGTCGCAGGATCAATTAATAAATCAGGGTCAGTAATATTCAAAGCGACACGTGTTGGTAAGGATACAGCATTAGCTCAGATCATCGAGATGGTAAAGCGGGCGCAAAACTCGAAACCCTCTATAGGGCGTTTAGCGGATGTAATATCGGGCTACTTTGTCCCTGTTGTGATGATTATCGCAATTCTTAGTGCTTTGGCATGGTTGAACTTCGGTCCTGCACCAGCGCTAGCATTCGCTATCGTTTCTGCAACAACCGTTCTAATCATCGCATGTCCCTGTGCTCTTGGTTTGGCTACGCCAATGTCAGTGATGGTCGGTGTAGGTAAAGCGGCAGAGGCAGGCGTGTTGATACGTAACGGTGAAGCTTTGCAGACTGCTTCTAAGATCAGCGCAATGATTTTGGATAAAACAGGGACGATTACGGAAGGGAGCCCGAAAGTTACTGAGATTCAAGTGACAGGTGACTACAAGGAAGAAGAGATACTTTCTTTAGCTGCAAGCCTTGAATCTGGATCTGAACATCCTTTAGCTCTAGCAATCGTTGAGTCAGCTCAGGAGCGAGGGATTGTATTGTCTAAAGTTGCTAATTTTGAAGCTATTGCCGGACATGGTGTTGAAGGGAGTATTAATAGTAATTCGATTTTGTTTGGTAACGAAAAGCTGATGGATGAAAGATCAGTGTCAATTGAGCATTACATAGCGAGTGCACAGAGGGTTGCATCTGAAGCGAAAACTCCAATGTATTTGGCAATTAATGGAGAGCTTGCTGCAATTATTTCAGTATCTGATCCTATTAAAAATGACTCCGTTGAGGCGATAAAGCGTCTACAAGCCAATGGGATTCGAGTCGTTATGCTGACGGGGGATAATCGGGCCACAGCTCAAGCAGTAGCGGAGAAGGTTGGAATTAGTGAGTTCTTTGCAGAGGTCCTACCTGAAGATAAATCCATTAAAGTTGAAGAGTTACAAGCTCAAGGTGAAATAGTAGGTATGACAGGTGATGGTATTAATGATGCGCCTGCTTTAGCTCAAGCAAATGTCGGCTTTGCGATTGGTACAGGTACTGATGTTGCGATTGAAAGTGCAGATATCACGTTGATGCGTGGTTCCTTGCATGGATTGGCAGATGCCATAGCCATCAGTAAAGCTACGCTACGAAATATAAAACAAAACTTATTTGGTGCGTTTATCTACAACGTAGCAGGAGTCCCATTCGCAGCAGGTGTGTTGTACCCATTCTTTGGATTGCTTCTTAGTCCTGTTATCGCAGGTGCAGCCATGGCGTTCTCGTCATTAACGGTTGTGAGTAACGCAAATCGACTTCGCTTATTTAAAGCATCAGATCATTAATAGGAGGCTTATATCATGCTGGTAATCAATATGTTGGGCTTTGCTCTGATCTCTTTGATCGTTTGGTGGTTTTGGCTCTATAAGCCCAGAAACGGGATGGTCGTAAAAGGCACGGTACCCATTACTGTCAATAACGGAGTCTATACCCCTGCACAAGTTAGGGTCATGGCAGGAGAAAAGGTGACGCTCAGTTTTTTGAGGAAGGATAACTCACCATGCTCTTCAATTGTTCAATTTAATAATCTAGAAATCAGTGAAGAGTTGCCACTCAATAAAACCAAGGATATATCGCTTGAATCACTAGAACCTGGGACATATCCATTTTCATGCCAAATGCAGATGTACCGTGGCGAATTAATCGTAGAGGGTAAAGCTGATGAATAAGAAGTCTTCATTTTGGTGTTCAAAAAGTGGGGTTGCTGCATTATTAATGATTGCGGTGGCAGGTTACTTACTATTGGTGGAACATGGGGAGCATATCTTTCCCTATTTGCCTTTCATTATCTTACTAATGTGTCCACTAATGCATCTGTTTATGCATGGTAACCATAAGCATGGGGGGCACAAACATCATGAGAGTCCAATAGAGGAAATAAGTGTTTCTAAAGGGCTAGATTCTGAAAACTTTGCTGATCAAAGTAAGCAGAATGATGCATACCGTGAAGGTTATATTGAGGGGTTGAAAACAGCGAGAGAGGAAAACGCACAACAGGAGCAAAAGCATGAGCAATGATTATGGGTTATGGCCCCTTGTTATTATCAATTCAGCTGTGTTTATCTTTTTTGCGTTTAGCTTTATTAAACCTAAAAATAAAATGGACTGGCGTAGTTTAGGTGCATTTTCAGCCTTTATTATTGCGCTCTTTACAGAGATGTATGGCTTTCCTTTAAGTATTTATTTCCTTTCGGGATGGCTGAGTGAAATCTACCCTGAGGTAGACTTCTTGGCCCATGAAAATGGTCACTTGCTACATACATTGCTTGGTTTTGAAGGCGATCCTCATTTTGATCCTCTGCATTTGGCTAGCAATGCGCTAGTTGTAATTGGATTTTTTATTTTGGCATCAGCTTGGAATGTATTGTACAGCGCTCAGAAACATCATCGTCTAGCTAAAGATGGGTGGTATGCGCGATGCAGACACCCTCAGTATGTAGCGTTTATTTTGATTATGTTTGGTTTCTTACTGCAATGGCCAACAATTCCGACGTTAGTCATGTTTCCGGTTTTAGTCATCGTTTATGTGCGTTTAGCTCGCTATGAAGAAGGTGTTGCTCAAACGGAGTTTGGTGATGAGTACACGAAATACAAGCAAGTCACTCCAGGATTCATTCCAAATTTTTCGAGGTAATAGTCATGAGTAAAGAGCATCGTTTAGGGGTATCTGAAATTAACCTAGTTGAGAGGCACCTGAAAGTACAAAAGGCAACGGAGGAACAGGTTTGTGCCGCTGTTGAAGAGATTGACTCGCTTTATGGTATTGATGAGGTAAGTTTTGATCCAGAAAATCAGATGTTTCTCTTGGAGTATGATGCGAGTAGATTATGTATCGATAGTTTGGAGAAACTGATCTCTAAACATGATATAGAGATTAGTCAGGATTTTTGGTCAAAATTTAAAGAGGGTTACTACCGGTTTGTAGACCAAAATGTACATGATAATCATACCCATACACCTTGGAGCTGTCATAAAAAATAATTAATGGTGAGAGTGATGCGGATAAAAACTAAAGGTCTTCAAGATTACCCTTTCTATCTTCGACCATTTTTCTGGAATCAGCACCGTAAGTACGGAATGGTACTTAAGCCTGCGCTCCTTTGGGCTAGAGTACCTCGTTTGTTCACGACAGTAGCACTTCTCTTTGGTGCCTTAGACTCAAAAAAATCAGTGGTCACTCCCACCCTTAGATCAATGATAACGGTGAGAGTTTCTCAGATTAACTGGTGCGAATTTTGTGTTGATGTGAACTCATATATGTTTGCTAAGCGGGAAGGCGATATAACCAAGTTGAATGCTCTGTCTGAGTGGAGTGAAAGCACTTTATTTGATGAGCATGAACGAACGGTTCTTGAGTATGTCGATGCCATAACCTACAGCGATAGGCATGTGACAGACGTTTTGATGGATAAACTGCGCTTGTACTTCGATGATGATGGCATTGTTGAACTGACGGCTCTGATCGCGTTTCAAAATATGTCGAGCAAGTTTAATAGTGCGCTCGACGTACCCTCTCAAGGCTTTTGTAGGATGCCATCAAAAGAAAACTGATCTCCCTCTATATACAAGCTAAACCTTAGTTCCTATTGACCTTCCAGTAGCTGGAAGGTCTAAGTTTAAAGCCAAGGGTTACAGGCATAATTCGGATTAACATTAGTCGTGATTGTGAAAATTTGCGTTTAGAAAACGCAATCTAGAAACGTGTGATGAAACATTTAATGGTAGAAATACTGAGTGTTGCTTTAGTGGGGACAGGATTACGAGCTTACGCAAATCAAAAAGAGGCGGGTATGCAGAATGGAGAAACCTGTGACCGACCCCAAATGATGCGCCAGATGATGGAACATTAATCTCAGTAAGATATGCATATGCATCGTTAATGTTTGATATTTGAGTTGAAAATGACCTCATTTCTGTTTTTGAGTCGGCAGGGTTGTGAGATTGAAACGTTGCCCTTCATGACAGATTTAAAAAATCTAATAAAGAATTAAAATTCAAGGAGCTTACGCTATGCAGATAGAACAGATTAAAGATATCCTTGATTGGATCGTAGACTTCCATCAGCAAATGACCCAATGTTACGAGCATTGTGCTGAGCAGGCTGAGTCTCTTAGGCTAAAAATGTTACTGGAGTACCTTTCAGAACATGAAAAGCAGTTAACCCAAACAATATCTAGATACGAAGAAGAGGCTGATCCCAGAGACCTGAATACATGGTGCCTGGAATACATGGATAAGGCACCAGTCCTGACGCATACTCTATGCGAAGCTAATCTCAAAGAACTAGATACCGACCAAATTATTACCCGCACGGTCAATACTCATAATCAACTGATTGAGCTTTATCAATATCTGGCAGGTCGGGCAGTAAATGAGCGTAGCAAAGAGTTGTTTGATAACCTTATATCATTAGAAAAACACGAAACCATGTTAATGGTGCGAGTGTCTGCAAGCTTTGGAGATCTTTAAAGTCCAATATGTCCTGATGAAATGAGAGAAACTGTTATCCACATTTATCGATAGCACTGTGATGTAAACAGTTTAATACTGCTTATTGTTTGTCAACAAAACGATACCAAATAGCCACTACAACACTAGACAACTCAAGTAGATAGGTGATACTTGAACCCGCTACAAAAAAACAGTAGATGGTAACTGAAATAGCTCAAGTGACCGTATGACATAAAATACTGATGGACTGTTTTGGCCAACCACAATAAAACCAACGTAAATATAAAGAGTGCTAGGAAGCTGATAGATATGGATGGTAGCAACTGTTTAACATCAGACTTCTGCTCCAGTCCTACATGTAATGAAGATAGTAAATACAACGCAAGAATATCATCGACAACCGCTGCAGCCAGTATAATCCGGCCAATACGTTTGTTTAACAAGCCATACAGCTCCAGGACCTGAACACCGATCCCTACGTTTGTTGCAGCAAGTGCAACTCCGACATACCTAGCCACACTAGGGAGGTCATTTAAAAAGAAATACTGTGATACCTCTTAGTAGAGTACTCAGAACAATGCCACCGAGGCCAACACCTATTCCGAGCTAAATAGTTTGCCCGAAGGTGCGCCAACGTATTCCTAACCCAGAAGAAAATAATAGTAAAACGATGGACAGTGCTATCAAGCCCAGAACGGTGTCATCCGCTTTGATAAAGTTATTGTTGAACTGACGGCTCTGATCGCTTTTCAGAATATGTTGAGTAAATTTAGAAGTGCGTTGGACGTGCCTTCTCAAGGCTTTTGTCGCATTTATCAAAAGAAAACTGACCCTCCTCAAAAAAAACATTTTTATATGACTCTTAACTAGTCGTTTTTATTGACCTTCCAGTAACTGGAAGGTCTAGGTTTAAAAGCAAAGGTTATAGGCACAATACTGATCAACGTTAGGCAGGGTTGTGGAATAAATTATAGAAATGATA
Source organism: Neptuniibacter marinus (assembly GCF_965223595.1). Taxonomy (NCBI): domain Bacteria; kingdom Pseudomonadati; phylum Pseudomonadota; class Gammaproteobacteria; order Oceanospirillales; family Oceanospirillaceae; genus Neptuniibacter; species Neptuniibacter marinus. The sequence continues at coordinate 1,877,015 of NZ_OZ245004.1, forward strand.
AGTAAGGAGCATGGCATGAAACGTTTAATCGTAGGAATACTTAGTGTTGCTTTAATGGGAGCAGGATTATCCGTTTACGCACACCAGCAAGATATGGGTATGCAGAACGGTACTAATGGTGATCGAACTCAAGTGATGAATATGCATGATCAAATGGGCAAAACAGAGAATCTAATGCAGGATATCCAGAGTGATAAAAAACCTGGAAAGCGTCAGGAAATGATGCATGAGCATATGAAACAGATGCGAATGGGTATGGATATGATGCATGGCGAGAATATGATGGAAGGAAAAAAAGGAGGAGGCGAGTCTGGAATGCATATTGACTCCCGTATGGAAATGATGGAACAGAGAATGGGCATGATGCAACGAATGATGCGCCAGATGATGGAGCATCAATCTCAGAAAGATATGCCGATGCATCGCTAAGGTCTGATATTCAAGCTGAAATGAGGGGCGAGCTCCCTCATTTTCATTTCTGCGGAGGTTAAGTTATGAGTCTGAAAAAAGTCAGTGCTATCTTCAATACCTTGGAGAAGGAAAAATTGCAGTCTGCATTTCTCCAAGCCGGCATCATTGGTTATACTATTCATGATGTACAGGGGCATGGTGTTTATAATCAACTGTATGGGCAGGCTGACCTTCAAGATCATTTGCAGGTTGATATTTATACCTCTGCTAAATGTGCACAGTTAATAGCTGAGCTGATAGTTGAAACGGTTTCAGTTAATGCTGATAGTGAAGGTTTGGTTGCGATTCTTCCTGTTGATGACCTTTATTGGATTCATACAAAGGAGAAAGTTTTGGACAATGAGTTCCAATTTCAGTCTAGAAAAGAATGAATTCAATTGAGATGTTAATAATGTAGCTGATATTTATTGAAGAGTTATTTGGAGTTTATCTAGCAGGGGGCCTGAGTCCCTGCTAGATATGTTGAATCTTAGTTAGATGGGTGCTTTTCTCCTTTCATCATGTGACCTTGAGGGCCATCGCCACTATCCATCATATAGTGTTTCCCTTTAGGCTTTTCATGTTTACCATCCCCGTATTTTTCAACATGCTCGGTAGATGCTCCAGCGGGGTGCTTTTTACCTTCCATCATATGTCCTTGTGGGCCATCACCGGAATGCCCCATGTAATGAACGTTACCAGATGTCGCTTTTTTTGTGATATTTTTAGGGGCAATTGGGTGGCTGTCATCCATGCCTGCTTTATGCTTTTCACCTTCCATCATATGACCTTGAGGGCCATCACCACTGTGAGACATATAATGTTTCTCATCGGCGACTGATACATTACTAAATACGATGGCGGAAGAAATAATTAATACGGAATATAGTTTATTCATGTTGAACACCTTTTTGTTAGTTGATGGAGATAGTTTAGATATTCCCCTAACTGGAAGGTCAATATGTTTTTTGAAATTATTTTTCATATGGAAAAGTATTTGATTGGAATCAGTGATTAGGTAACTTAGAGTCTTCCAAATAGCCAATGTGGCTACATAACTCATGATCATTACCAGAATCCCTATGGAAAGGCTGACATAAAACCCCATGCCTCGATCAAGTAAAATGGGTAACGCTATAAACAAAGTCAGCGAGGGAACAATCAGCCATAAAATATTGATTGTCACTTCTCGAATACGATTAATATCCTGCGTATCAATATAGAGCCAAATTAAGGCAAATACCGAAATTAACGGAACCGATGCGAGAATAGCGGCAAGCATTGAATTTCGCTTTCCAATCTCAGAAATGAGCACAGTCAGAATGCTGCTGATTAGCACTTTCACTGATTCTCTGGTTGGTGCTCCACCTACTACTGTTGTATGCTCCCTTCGTTAATTCTAGCAAGAACTCCACACGCCTTAACTTCTCGGTCATCGTTGCAATTCGCTCTAAGTGAAACTAGTTGTTTCTCCAGCGCATGCAGAGTGGTTATCTGTGACCGGACATGAGCAATGTGATCATCGAGCAAGGCGTTGACGGCGATACAAGATTGATGAGGGTCGTCTTGGTAACTCTGTAGTTCGTGAATCTCAGCTAGTGACAGGCCCAGAGTTCTGCAGCGACGGATGAAGGCTAGCCGCTCACCGTGCATCTTGGTATAGACACGATAACCGTTGTCCTGCCGATGCGTAGGTGGCAACAATCCCTGCTGTTCATAGAAGCGGATCGTTTGTGTTTCGACCCCTATCAATTGCGCCAACTGACCAATACGCATTAGCTTCCTCCCAACCGGATTCTTTGCTCTCTTGACCTTATAGTAGCTTTATGGTTTTAAATGGTAACACAACCTTGTTCAAGTGGAGTCGTATCATGAGCAAATTCTGTGGTGGCACCTGTGGCGGTGATGCAAGGTCATCATCGGATACCGATTTACAGGCCTCCTCCAAAGCATCGGGGCAATGGGTCAGCGTTTACGCCGTGCCGAAGATGGACTGTCCATCAGAAGAAAGAATGATTCGCCTAGCCCTAAACGGCTTTGAGGAAGTTCGGGCGCTATCCTTCGACTTGTCGATCCGACGGCTGAAGGTCGTGCATGACGGCGAAGTCGAGACCATTACTTCAAAACTAAAGACCTTGGGATTAGGCGCCTCGCATCAGGAAACGGTTGCTGCTGACTTGGAGACGCTCAAGGTCGCTGGGGACTCGGTAGCCTCTGCTGCGCAAGAGTCTAGCACCCTGCGTTGGTTATTAGGCATTAATGCACTCCTTTTTGTAGTAGAGATGACCGCGGGTCTAATCGCCCAGTCAGCCGGCCTCATTGCCGAGTCCTTGGACAACTTTGCTGATGCTGCAGTGTACGGGCTTGCCCTTTATGCGGTTGGGCATAGCGTTAAAATGCAAGTACGTGCCGCGCATCTTGCTGGTGTACTCCAGCTTATTTTGGCTGTGGGCGTACTCGTAGAGGTGGTGAGACGCTTTGCATTCGGTAGTGAACCTGAATCGTTGGTGATGATGGCTATCGCATTCGTTGCATTGATTGCCAATACCAGTTGTCTGCTGCTCATATACAAACACAGGGAGGGCGGGGCGCACATGAAGGCAAGCTGGATATTCTCGGCCAACGACGTGGTGGTCAATCTAGGTGTCATCACCGCCGGTGCTCTGGTCGCGTGGACCGGTTCTAATTATCCGGATCTAATTATCGGCACTATCGCGGGGGTCATTGTACTTAACGGTGCAAGGCGCATCTTAGCGTTGAAGGGTTAAATAATGCTCATTATTGGCAAAAAGCTCTCGCCGCATATCCTACTGTCCATATCGTGTTTGCTGGCAGCGTCTGATCAGGCTGTAAAGTGGCTGGTGCAGCAATCAATGGCCTATGGTGAGTCGGTTTCGGTGACCCCATTTTTTAACTGGGTGCACCTATGGAACACAGGTGCCGCATTTAGTATTTTGTCGAATGCTGGAGGCTGGCAGCGCTATTTTTCTATCGGGATCACTGTGGTGATCTCGATTTTTCTGATCAAACTGATCCGTGAAAACCGTCATAAGGAGAAGCCATTGCTTACAGTCTTGTCCTTGGCGGGGCCTTGGGTAACTTGATTGACCGGATCTTTCGCGGCTATGTTGTGGATTCCTTTGATTTCTATTGGAGAGATTGGCATTGGCCGGCCTTCAATCTGGCTGATATTGCAATTGTCATCGGTGCCTTCATTTTGGTTTCCGGTAGTTTGTTTGATAAAGAAAACACTAATTCTGAGCCTAATGGATCTGACTGACTCCGAGATTTATACAGCACTATGGCTGAACTTTCCGACACATCCGTCACCTGCCGTAATATCAAGTGCTGGGCTGCAATATAACCGTCGCTCAAATGAACTTCCAAGTGGACGCTTCCGATCATATCGCTATCGAATGATGTGGCGAGTAGGGTGAGCTAGGAAAGAGCGTTCCCCTCTGGGGGGCAATGCTACGCATTCCGGATTGAATTTTTTGTGATCAGTTTCAAATCATTTTGGCTGTTTAGACTGTAACTGAATATCGGGTAAGAAGAGGGAGTAGTGAAGGAATTATAGTCGGATTTTTATAGTGAATTTGTTCTGCTAAAGCATCGCCTGGAAGACAGTTTTCACTTTTCCTCTAAGTTTCTTGTTGTGATTTTTCCTCGCAGCAAGGGACACTCGCTTTGATGTTGAGGGGTATTGATGATGATCCAAAATTAGTTAATACGCCTTTTAGTTGTCATTGATGGACGTAAGTACACTAAAGCTTAGAGAAACTGCAGTAATAGGCTTAATTCTTTTTATTTTGGGTAGATATAAGGAAGTTTGGAGGGCGTATGGGAGCGATTATAAATCCATCAATCGTAAAAATAGTATATGTGAAAATTATGAAGCATGGGCAACCATCACAAAGCGGACGTTTTTTTAAAGGTGTTTATGCTGCCGGCAACGATTTACAAACAGCTGAGTTAAGTGACCGATTCTCTAAAATATTTATTACACATGGTGATTTTGTGGAAGGAGAGTTTAGTGACTCCACTCAGCGAATAAAGTTTTTAAATAAGCTGCGAAAGCTTTACCGCGATAGTTAAATTGAGAAAGCTCCCAGCAAGATTAAGCGACTAACTTGAGGTGTAATATGTCAGGACATCATCATTTAGATCCTAGCGCAGGAGATGCTCGTGTCGTTTGGGCTGTTGTTGCCAATTTAGGGCTTACTGTTGCCCAAATTATAGGTGGTATATTGTCGGGTAGTCTTGCCTTAATTGCAGACGCAATTCACAACCTGTCAGATGCTCTTGCTCTTGTCATCGCGTTTATGGCGCTAAAGATTGCTAGGCAGCCAGCTAATGAGAAAATGACTTTCGGCTATGGTCGCGCCGAAATAGTAGCTGCTCTGATCAATTACACGACTCTTATCGTGATTGGTCTCTATCTTGTTTATGAAGCAGTGCTTCGGTTTTTTAATCCCGAAGATGTGGATGGGTGGCTCGTCGTTATTATTGCAGTGATCGCTCTAGCTGTTGATTTGGTTACTGCTTTGCTGACTTATTCCTTATCTAAGCAAAGTGTGAATATACGTGCTGCATTTCTTCATAATGTTGCAGATGCCCTAGGCTCTATCGCTGTGATTATAGCGGGGTCACTTATCTTACTCTATGATTGGCGATTAGTTGATCCGCTTGTGACCTTGATGATAGCGGGATATATCCTTTGGCAATCTTTCAGTGAAATAGTTTTTGTTATACATATTTTAATGCTAGGAAGTCCGACCAATTTCAACACTAAAGATGTGTTTGACCGTATGCTTTCTATCAAAGGCGTTGCTGACGTTCATAACCTTCATTTATGGAAAATGCAGGAGCATGAGAACGCTCTCGATGCTCATGTCGTTATAGACACTGGTCAATGGAAAAATGCAGACGAAATCAAGAAAGAAGTAAAATCGATGTTGAGTAGCAGTTTTAAGATCAGGCAAACAACACTTGAAGTTGAATGTTCTTTTCACGCCTGTGAAGAGCCTAAAGCCATCGGTCATAATACAATAGTAAGGGACAACCACTATGATCACAGTCATTAAATGAAATGCTTGGACCTAAATGGTATTTGGAATTCAACAAACAATTAATGGTGTAGGACAGGAGACTATATGACGCTTGATCAGAAGAGCGATAAAGATCATCGTTGGTGGTTGCTTACAGTTGCTTGGGTCATAGCATTTATATCAACACTGAGCGCTTTATTCATTGGTGAAGTATTAGGTCAAACCCCCTGCACACTTTGCTGGTATCAGCGTATATGTATGTTTCCTCTTGCGATCATATTAGGTATTGCGTCTTATCAATCAGATATAAAAGTTGTTTGGTACGCATTACCACTTTCTGTTATTGGATTATGCATTGCTGCTTATCATTCACTAACATATTCGGGATATATAGCTGAACCTATCGTACCCTGCGGTCAAGACTCTTCTTGTACTGGTAGCAATATGACAATCCTAGGAGGAATATCGCTTCCCTATTTATCACTAGCGGCGTTCTTTCTCATTACGTTTTTACTTATTACTTTATTTCGGAAAATAAAAACATGACGCGCCCAAAAATAGTCATATCAATTACTGTGATAACTTTTGTTTTATTCGCAGTTTCTATATTTATTTGGAATCCTCAGCAGATTAGCAGCACAAGTGTCACCTCACATGAAAGCAGCCTTCTTGAGCGGCCATACTCACCAAGCCTCGGCCCGAAAGAAGCAAAAGTCACTATTGTCGAGTTTTTTGATCCTGCTTGTGAAGCTTGTAGAGCATTTTATCCTTTTGTTAAGAAGGTCATGAATGAGAATCCAGAGAATATTCGTCTTGTGCTGCGTTATACCGCATTTCACGAAGGCTCTGACGAAGTAATACGTCTTCTAGAAGCATCTCGCCTCCAAGGTCTTTTCAAACCGGTGCTGGAGACCATTCTGGCAAGACAATCTAGCTGGGCAGATCATGGAAATCCAAATTTGTCGTTTGCTTGGGCCGCTGCAAAGGATGCAGGCCTTGACGTTCAAAAGGCTAAGCAAGACATTCATAAAATAGAAATAACCAATGTACTTAAGCAAGATACTGCTGATGTCAAAGCATTAGGTATAAAGAAGACCCCAACTTTTTTTGTTAATGGCAAGGCTTTGGAAACGTTTGGTGCACAGCAATTGTATGATTTAGTAAACAGCGAGCTAAATAAATTGGGGTATCCAAAATAAGTGGTTGGTGCTCTGTTTAGCACAATACCCTCCTAACTCTAATTATCTGGTTGGAAAGGATGGTGGGTTATTGGCATTGATATACTAGAGTTTTATTGAATAGATGGGAGGAATGTTCATATATAGCATATGAACGGGTGACCATCGAGAGGTCTGCTAACGACACAGGCTGTGTGAAAACTAACAAAACCCTTCCCGGAGCTTACACAGGCTTAAGTGGTAAAATGGTCAGCGAATTCATCAAGGTTTCGCTGATATGTCATCCCACATTCAAGGCTTGGGCCGATCACAGGTCACGTAGTTTCCTGAAGTTCTCGACGACTTCGTTTCAAAAGATAATCCGATCAGAGTCATCAATGCCTTTGTAGATCATCTTGATCTTCACCGTCTTGGCTTTCAGCGAGTAAAAGCTAAATCTACGGGGCGTCCGGGGTATCACCCAGCTACACTCCTGAAGCTCTATATCTACGGCTATTTGAACCGGATTCAGTCATCAAGACGGTTGGAGAAAGAAGCCAACAGTAATGTCGAGTTAATGTGGTTGCTAGAACGGCTAACACCCGACTTTAAGACGATTGTTGGTTTCCGAAAAGATAATGGCAAAGGCATTAAAAATTCCTGCCGCTCCTTCATTGATCTGTGCCGAAAGATGAACATGTTCTCAGAGGCGGTTATCGCTATCGATGGCAGCAAATTCAAAGCGATAAACAGCAAGGAAAACAACTTCACGCCTCAGAAATTGAAGTTCCATATCGACCGGTTTGAAAAGCATATTGAAGCGTATTTAACGAAGCTAGATCAGGCTGACGAAGCCGATCCGAACAGTGAGGGCAAAATAACCATCGCCAAAAAACCACTTGGATGAAACAGCGCCTGGCTGAACTGAAATCAATGGAAGAGAAGGTCCAAAGCCACCCTGATAAACAGGTATCAACGATAGACCCGGACTTCCGTCTACTAAAAACCAAAGGAATGACACGAGCCATCTAAGTAGAGTGAGGACTGAACTTTACTTTCGCCAAGTTTTGGGGCGTATATTAAGAGTTGATGGTGGAGCAAATAAAGAATCATGGCTATATACTTTCGCTGAATCCAAATTAGTTGAATTTGCTAATCGCCTTGACAGGGAACTTCCGGATCAACAGACAGTAGTTAAAGCTATTGTAAATACTTCATCTAAGAAGCGAACTGCGGAGCGTATATTGAATACGAAGGATGTTCGACCTACGTTGGCTACCGTAGAATGGATTGCGCCAGACGAACAAGAGGAATACAGCGTTCTTAGCATGCGTTTCACTCAGGGTGAAATCGAAGAGCTTCAAACATTTCGTTTTCTAGGGGAGTTTCGAGAAAGTATTGTCGACGCATTTGATGTGCCACCCCCTACATCTGTACTTTAAAACCTGCAAATTTGGTATCAATTTGAAGAGGAAGTCGAGGAGAAAGCAGCTCTTCCAATATGCTGCTTTTAGATCATCGTAATGTTGTGCAGTGTGTGAGGATAAAGATTGTACTGGGTCATTTAACCCAGTACAGGAATGATAGAAGATGATTGCTAGTCCAAAGTGCCGAATAACCAACTAATTCTTCGAATAGTAGTGGCTACCGGCAGGAATTTCCTTTTACTACTATCAAGTATTAAATTATTTCTCCTGATGAGAAATTAAAATTGATTTTATGTCAGAAGAAGGTGTTTTTATTGCTAATTCAAATCCTGAAAAGCGAACGTTATCTTCTTTCGTGAAGTCTTCTATGTCATAGCGCTGATTCTCGATCACTTCGTCACTATCATTGATGATTTTCGCCAAGATATAACCGGGTTCGTCATTTATGTACATCCGCTTGTGTGTTAGGCGGCCTTTGATGACCACCATGTTTTCAATACTCTCCGTTGATACATCTCGAATCGTTAAAGCCCGACTGCTCGTACTGGTAATTAAAGACGGGTCTACTGGAGGTACAGAGCCTGCAGCAAAACTGGCTTCACTTAACAAAACGCCGGTTAAAATTAGAGCACTAAAAAGACTTTTAACTTCCATAAATCACCTCATGAAATGGTTTGTATGAAGAGTCAAAGTGATTTGAAGGTGAATTTAGGGCTTAAATATGATTTTTATATCAAACCTTACAATAAGGGACATGATAAATGTTATGAAAAGTCTAATGGGATTCTAATTTGCACTCTGCATCCATGTGGAACAGCATTATTGATTTGTAATTGTCCAATATATTGCTGCACAATATTGCTAACTATATTCAATCCCAATCCATGCCCTGGAGCTTGCTCATCTAAGCGCACTCCACGTTCAAGTATTGAGGGAATATCACTTTCATTGTAGCCGGGACCATCATCAACAACTTGAAGGTAAAACATGCCCGACTGAATGGAAATTTCAATAGTTACCTGATGTGCGCACCACTTGGCAGCGTTGTCCATAAGGTTGCCAAGTAGCTCAAGAAAGTCACTTTTATCACCAGGGAAATAAGCTTTTTCACTGATTTTAAGTATAAAATTAATCTTCTTGTCAGGGTAAATTAACGTCAATGTGGATGAGAGATTATTAACAGTATCAGACAGAGAAAAAGACTGCTTCTGACTACCCCGCCCAGAGATTCTGGCGCGTTTGAGTTCACCATTTATAATGAAATTGAGCTGATTTATCTGATCGGTAAGTCTTAGTCTGTTTTCTGTAGATAAGCCGCTATCATTCTGCTCAATGATTTGGCGGATCACGGCGACAGGTGTCTTCAACGCATGAGAAAGATTACCGATGGCATTTTTGCTTCGCTCATTGCGGCTTTCCAAGTAACCAAGAAGTTGGTTGATTGCTTTTGCAAGTGGGGATATTTCAGCAATATTTGGCACAATCAACTTTGCTTTTTCCCCACGTTGGATCGCCTCAATTTGTTGGTAAACAGGAGTGATTTTAGAAAATGTTTCTCTGATTACTTTACGTTGAAGGTACATTAGTAATGCGAAGCTCAGAATCACAACCAGAAGCATAGAAAGATGAGACTGTTCTAATTCAACCAAGGAGGCCGTTATGTCTTGCATTACAATAAGGTTGAAGCCATCCGTATGACGCTTACTTAAAATAAGAAAATTTTCACCACTATTTTTTTCATACTGATAGATACCTTCAGTATTCAGCCAAGTTTTTATAGGAAGATCTGATATCAGCTTAGGGGCCGAGCTCCAACTGCTCGCACTGCTCTCTATGTAATAAAGATGGCTGCTGTGTTGTGGAAGGTTTAGGCTGACTGTGGAAAGGTTATTAGGTTTTGTTTTCTGTAAGTGTTTTAGCAAAGCTTCGCTTTCATGTTCCAACTGTTGTGTCAGGACATTCAGGTAGATCCTTTCAGCCCACCAGTGATTTAGCACTCCAAGCGATACGGTAATAATAGTCACTACGATGATAAAACGTTTTAGTAGAAGCTTTTCAATTGAAATCATACTAGGCCTTTGAAGCAGTACCCCTGAAACCGTTTGTTCTCAATGACTTGTTTGCCCAATTTTTGGCGCAACTTACGAATATAACTTTCAACAATGTTACTTTCAGGTTCAGCATCAAATTGATATAGGCAATCTAGGAGTTGCTGTTTACTAAATAGACGGCCCGGATACCTAAGAAAATGTTTTAATAATCGAAACTCAGTATGGGTTAATGAAATTCGCTGATTCGTTGTTACTATAATGGCTTCTTGAGATAGTTCATCTAAACGTATTCCGCCTGCTTCCAATATTGGGCACTGGTGTGCTTTAGTTCTTCGCAACAATGCTTCTAAACGAACCAGTAATTCCTCTTGCCTAAATGGTTTGCAAACATAATCATCGGCACCGGCCTGAAACGTCTTAACTTTTTCCTCCCAATCATCACGGGCAGTAAGCACTAGAACAGGAATGTGTTGGTGCTGTTGGCGCCATTCTTGTAATAAGCTACGACCATTTCCATCAGGTAAACCCAAATCCATAATCGCTATGTCATATGTGATTTCGTTTGCCTTATATCGAGCATCACTAACACTATTACTAAGGTCAACGAGATAACCTGAAGACTCTAAGCTGTGCTGTAATTGATTGGCTAACTGTAGATCATCTTCTATAAGCAGTAGGCGCATTTATATACACTCCGAGTTTAAGAAAATACCTGCCAGCGATCTGGCAGGCATTTATACGGAATTACTCTTCTTTCTGATATTTATATTTTGAAAACGACTCATACAATGTAGGAATGATTAACATTGTTAACACTGTCGATGATAGTAGACCACCTACAACTACGGTGGCGAGGGGTTTCTGTATCTCAGAACCAATATCAGTCGACATTAAAATAGGAATCAATCCTAGCGCTGAGGTTAAAGCTGTCATTAAAACAGGTCTTAATCGAGAGCAAGCACCCTCATACACAGCTTCTGCCATACGTTGCCCGTCTTGAATTCGTAAGTTGATGCTTTCGACCATAACAACACCATTCAATACAGCTACACCAAACAGAGTGATAAAACCGATTGAACTTGGTACAGAGAGGTATTGACCTGAGATAAACAGCGCCGCTACTCCCCCAATCAGTGCTAATGGTAGATTAAGCAACACTAATGCGGCTTGCCCAAGGGAGCCGAAAGAGAAATACAATAACAGACCAATTAAAGCTATTGATAAAGGTACAACGAGCATTAGACGTGCTTGTGCTCGTTGCTGGTTCTCAAATTGACCGCCAATATCCACTGTATAGCCCGTAGGTAGTTCCACATCCTTTTCAATGGCAGTATAAATGTCATTGACTACGCTACCCATATCGCGGCCCTGTACGTTTGCCTGAATGACCACACGACGTTGTACATCATCTCTACGAATTTGAGGTGGTCCTTGTTCAATTGCTACCTGAGCAACATCACTTAGACGAACAATAGCACCGTTATTTGCTTTTAATCGTAATTGACGCAAACTAGTTGCTGATTCGCGCTGATCTTTTTGTAAGCGAATATATATGTCATATCGTTCGTTACCATTAATGACCTGTCCCGCACTGATACCGCCAATACCTGTTTCCACCAAACTCATGACATCAGATACTGATAAACCATAACGGAACAGCTGCTCACGGTTAGGGCGAATAACTAATTGGGCTTCGCCTTCGACTTGCTCCATAGCAACATCTGTTGCTCCAGAAACCTCTTTAACAACACTTTCTATTTCACGCGCTTTTTCCGCTAGAGTATTTAAGTCGCTTCCGAAAAGCTTGATCGCTAACTGGGCTTTTACACCAGAAAGTAGTTCATCAACACGTGTCGCGATAGGTTGTGAGAAAGTAAATAATAACCCTGGATGAATGTTTAAACGTTTTTGCATTAATGCCTGTAGCTCTTGCCTGTTTGTGGCGCTGGTCCATTCATTAACAGGTTTGAGACCTATATATATCTCAATATTTGATACAGGTTCTGGGTCACCACCAATTTCAGCACGCCCTATGCGGCTCAATGCATACGTCACTTCAGGAAATGACAGCAACTCCTTTTCTAATTTTGGAGCAACAGATAAAGCCGATTCCATATTAGCGGAAGGTGCGAGTGTCACCCTAAGATTAATAGTTCCTTCTTCTAATTCAGGAACAAATTCTGTTCCTAGTTGTGGAAGAAGGGATAATGTGGCGATTACAGTAATACCAACAATTGAAAGTAGTGATTTACGTCTTTTAAGTACGACACGTAACAATTTGCGATAACCGCGATCAATTGGTTTAAGAATTGGACTTTCTTTTTCTCGAATGCCCGACTTAAATATCAAGCTTGCTAATGCGGGTACCACAATTAGAGCAACAAGAAGTGCTGATAGCATGGCAATTATGATGGTAATAGCCATCGGTTGAAAAAGCTTTCCTTCTACGCCTTCCAAACTGAACAATGGTGCAAATACAACAATAATAATCATTACTGCAAAAAACACAGGACGAGCTACTTCCTTTGCAGCTATTTTGATACGTAATGACATACCATGAGTATCATGCTCAACATCAAATGGGTCGTCCACACCTGGTGCAGTATGGCCTTCGTGACGTTTATCCGGGTGGGTAATATGTTTGAATATATTTTCCATCATTACAACGGCACCATCGACCATCATGCCAATCGCAATAGCTAATCCACCAAGGGACATTAGGTTTGCTGACATGCCGTAATAAGACATAAAAGCTAAGGCTAAACCAACTGAAAGAGGAATGGAGAGTAAAACGAGCGTTGTCGCACGGACATTCAATAAAAATAAAGCAATTACAATAACAATAAATATGAAAGCTTGAGTTAACGCTGTAACTACCGTGTTGATTGCTTTTTTAACTAAATCCGATTGATCGTAGTATGGTTCAAAAATTACACCTTCAGGTAAAGCACGATTTATCAGCTCTATCCTGTTTTCGATTTCTTCGATTGTACTGTTGGTGTTACTCCCCATACGTTTAAGTACAATACCCGTTACAACCTCACCGTAATTTTCAATTTCGCCTTCAGCATTTTTGTGTGACATAGTGACGGCGCCTTGGCGTATTTCACTACCAAATTCAACATTTGCAACATCACCCACACGCACAAGTGTTCCATCAACTTCTTTTAAGGGAATATCTGCAATATCCTGTAAACCTTTACGGTCGCTGCGTAACCAACCAACACCCCTAACAACAAGTTGTTCCCCACCTCGGTCAAGATACCAACCACCTGCATTACGGTTGTTTGCTTCAATAGCATCAACAAGCTGCTCACTTCTGATGTCATAAGAGAGTAAGCTCTGTGAGTCTAGATTGACCTGATACTGACGTACCTCTCCACCAAAAGAGAGTACATCTGTAATACCATCAACAGGCATTAATAGTAGCTTTACAACCCAATCATTAAGGCTACGAAGCTTCATAACATCGTAATCGCTGCCGGGCTCTGCTTTTATAAGGTATTGATAAATTTGACCGAGACCAGATGTGTTTGGACCCATTTCAGGTACACCTACTCCTTCTGGGATCATCTCTTTTGCGACTTGAAGCTGTTCAAATACTTGCTGCCTAGCAAAATAAATATCGGTGCCTTCTTCGAAAACAACGGTTATTCCAGCTAAGCCTGTTTTAGAGATGGAGCGGACCTCTTCAACATCAGGCATTGAATACATTACGGACTCAATTGGAAAGGTAATCAGCTGCTCAACTTCTTCAGCCGCTAAGCCTGGCGCTTCTGCATTAACTGATACCTGAATGTTTGTTACATCAGGAAACGCGTCCAGATTGAGTTTGGGAATTAGAAAGGCACTTCCAATTAACGCGATGAGGACAGAGATGACCACTATAATACGGTTACCAACTGACCATTCTATAAGTCTATTTAGCATTGGTTTTTCCTAGTGGTTATGAATATCAAAGCCAGCTTTTGCTTGCTCGGAAGCTAAAAAGAAAGTTCCGGATGTTACAACCTTGGTTCCACGACCTAACCCGCTGACAATGCGTGAGCCGACCATTTCACCTAAAATTTCAACTTCTTCTAGTTTGTATTCACCCTCATCTACTTGAACAAAGACTCCCCAATCTCCATCTGGGGTTTTAGTGAAAGATGTCTCTGGCAGTACCATCTGTAATGAAAAGGTTTCTGTTGGCATGAAAACACGCGCAAACTGTCCGGGGTGAAGCCTGTGATCACGATTATCTACGCTAATTCTGACCATACGTGTACGGGTAACTTCGCTAAGATTATGAGCAATCTGCAATAGGGTGCCATGATAAGATTCATCCCCGACGGTGAGGGTGATTTCAGTCCCTTTTTCTATATCTAATTGTTGATCTGCAGGGAGTTGTGCTTCTACCCAGATATCCTGTTCATCAACCAATGTAAATAAAGACTCATTGCTAGTGACAGTTTGTCCGATGAGAAAGTTATCTTGTTGAATAATACCGCTGTGTGGAGCTTTCAGAATGAACTGACCTAATGGGTTTTTGTTAGGTTTATTAACTTGGGCTTCAATTTCATCTGTAGACAAACCAAAGGCAATTACCTTAGTTACGCTTTGTCGAAAATTAGCTTCTGCACGGCTATAACGTTGTTTTCCAGATAAACTTTTCCCCATGCTTTTAACCAGCTCCCACTCTTTTGCGTTATTGCGAAGCTCGGTAAAACGATCTGCTAATTCATCAGAGAAAAGGGTAACAAGTGGATCCCCTTTTTTTACGTGATCACCTAATACAGCATGTCGCCTAATAACTTTTACGTCAGACTGAGCTGAAATAATGCTTGTTTTGTAACGGTTATTAACAACTTCACCATAAATGTTTTGCGTGTTTGCAACGTATTCTTGCTTTAGTTCAGTAACTTCTAAATCGATCATAGACTGCTGTTCTGGGGTAAGGTGCAATACACCTTCTTCTTCCTTATGTTCTTCCTCCCCTTCATGTCCTGCATGATCTATATCTTCTATCTCATGCTCCTCATGCTCTTCCTCTCCTTCATGCTCTTGGTGATCATCTTCACCTTCGTGCTCTTCATGATCACCCTCATGGTCTTTATGTTCTGCCATTTCGCTTACAGAGTTCGTTACAGTGTTTATTTTTTCTTCATGATTTTCGCCAGCAAATGCAACGTTAGTCATGGATGAGACCATCATGCTGCTGATAACAAGAGGTAATATTTGTAGTTTCATCTTAAAATCTCAGAATATATTGGGTTGGTTCATTGTTGCTCTAACCAATGTATAAGTTGATTGCTACTGCTTAGCCATTCGATCAGGCTTAGGTTGGATTCTGCACTTAGGTTTACATCTGTCGCTAATGATGTATTGAGTCGCCGCAGGTTTTGCAGGTAATCAGAGGTGTTTAATTCCCCAATTTGCCAGAGCTTTTCTAATTTCTGGCTTAAGTGAGAGATACCTTTCTGCTGAGTCTTTTGCAAAAGGCTCTGTAAGCTTTTTTGCTGCTCAACAACATTCCAATTCTGTCTAAGTAAATTTTCTACTTCGATTAAATGTTGTGTAACTGCATAGTCTGAGGCTTTAGCATTAGATTCCGCTGCGCGTATTTCTGATTGATAATTATTACGTACATTTAAGGGGAAGGTGATTGAAAGAGCGAGAACATCATCATTCCCATCTTGCCCCATACCTAAGCCTAGAGTGGGCTCTGATTTACTCTCAGCTACGGACTGTCTAATTTGTAACTGGGCTAATTGAGCTTGTAAAGTGGATATTTTTACAAGATAGCTCTGTGTGCTTAGTGTGGAAAAATCTGGAGTAGTGGGAAGGTCATGCACTAATTTTTCAGGAAGTTTGAGAGACAAATCGCCTATTAAGCTTTGTTGTTGTGCTCTGCTTAACTGTAGATCTTTCTGTGCATTATTCTTTGCATTTATTGCATCAGACAATGCTACCTTCACAAACTCAAGGTCAAGCTGGTTAGCATCACCGGCCTGAATCTTTTGCTGAGTTAATTTAATTAAACGCTGGCTTATAACTAGTTCTTGTTCAGCCAGCTGTAATAACTCCTCAGCACGTCGTGTTTGTATAAGGCTGGTTAAGGAGTGTTTAGCTAATTCAGTTTTTGTTTGTTTATTTTGTAATGCGCTAATTTGTTCTTGAATAGCGGCAATCTGACTCCGGCTACTCCGCTTATCATATAAGTCTATCTTTTGGCTAAGTGTGACCTGATAGGCTCTATCAGTTTTATCGTCATAACTGATCTCCAATTCTGGATTATATATGGGCTGCATCGCAGCATCTTTTGCAGCTTTCGCCCTATCTAAATTTGCCTCTAACTGCTGCCATTGTGGTGACTGCCCTAGACTCAGCAGTAGGCTTTTAGCCCAGTTATTATCTTGGGTATCTGCCCAAGATGCCGCCGAGTAAGAGACTAGTACCGCTAAACCTAATTTTAATGTATGAGATTTAATTTTCATGATGAAATATCAGTATTGTTAGATTGAGTGATTACTTATTTCAGCTGGATGGAAATTTACTGAAACAGTCCAGTTTTCAGGCAGGGTATCTTTGAATTGATAGTGGAATTTTGAGGCAAAAAAGCGTCGCTTTGATAATTTCTGTGGTGAGTAAGTTAGTGGCATTGTTTTAAGAAGTTCAGAACTCTCATTCCGCACTTCCAAATCTACGTGCCCTTGACGCAGAGAGCGGGAAAGTTTTTTCTTTCTTATCTTGCCTTTTACTAAGCTGCCAATTTCATTGTTTGATAGGGTAACGGATTGAAAATGCGTAAACTTATTTGAGGTTTTAAATTTTAGTTCAGCTACTTCGGAATTTACTACTTGCCCTGCTTGCGCAGATAGCGAGCCTGTAATAAACGATAGTAGGATGATTATAGTGACCATTATAATTACCTATTAGATTGGTAGTCATTAACTGATTATTTTGAAACAGAGTAATTGATGAAAATGATTTCAAAATGAATGAGTTGATTGAATGTGAGTCTTTGTCATTCGTTTACAGGCTTTCGTAAAATATTCAAGCCTGAATGGTTGTTTGTAGTTTCTATTTAAAATCAATAAGTTATAGAATAGTCCACGTAATGTTCTTGGGGCGCTTTTTTAGACAAAAAAAGAAGCCTAAAAAGGCTTCTTTGTTGATCCTAAATATCTTGTGGTAAAGCTGTTCCTTTGAAGTTAAGGGCTACTTTAGATGATTAAAACCAGGCTCTCACCCCAATAACAAATTGAACGTCACTGGTATCCTCTCCTTCTTCACGGGCATAGTCTGCGGTATTGCCGAATTTTTTCTCCCAATGGATTCCTATATAGGGTGCAAATTCCCTTTTGACCTCATAACGAAGTCGAATACCTGCTTCTATGTTCGAGAGTCCAGAACCGACTTCTCGTGCTTCATCATTTTTTCCGTGAAAATTAATCTCAATTTCAGGGGAAAGAACCCATTGCTGAGTGAGCATCATTTCATATTCGGATTCTAATCTCAGCGCTGATTGACCGTCTTCACCTATGAAAAGGCTTGCATCGGTTTCAAAGTAGTAGGGGGCAACGCCTTGTACCGCGACAACAGCCCAGTCTTGCGTGGGTTTGGGATAGAAATCATGCCGTATACCAAATTGAACATCCCAATATGGGTCAATCGCCTTGCTATAGAGAAGTTGCAGTTCTGCTTTCTCAGTTTCCCCGGTTGTGCGTTCACCTTCTGTTTTGAATACGAACTTATCAAGATCATACCCAGCCCAGCCTTGAACTTCCCAAGCAAACGGTTTACCAGAACTTGCATCCCTTTTTTCTAGTTGATCTATGGTTACCATGGTCAGCAAAGGGTCGTCTTTTCCTCCTGCTTCAGCTTGAAAAGGAAGGGCCGACATGGCTAAAATCAACGTCTTTTTTAAAATATTATTCATCGTCTTCTCCCTTTTAGCTAACGTGAACTTCACGGAACATACCAAGCATGTGATAAATCAAGTGACAGTGATATGCCCACTTGCCCTTAGCATCAGCGGTGACTCGATAACTAATTTTTGCTCCCGGCTGTACTACGACCGTGTGTTTACGAGGGATATATTTATCATCCCCTGTTTCTAGATCACTCCACATGCCGTGTAGATGCATAGGGTGGTTCATCATGGTGTCATTAACAAAATTAATTCTGACTCGCTCCCCATATTTCATCTGTATTGGATCAGCATCACTGTATTTAACGCCGTTGATTGACCACATATAGCGGCTCATGTTGCCAGTGAGGTGGAGATCAATTTCACGAGTTGGATCGCGCGGGTCAGGCGTTGGATTGAGGTTTTTTAGGTCTGCATAAGTTAAAACACGCCTTCCATTGTTTCGTAATCCTACCCCAGGATCATCTAGTCGATATTGAGGATCGTCTGCGCGCATATCAACATGCGGGCCATATTCCGTGTCTGCATGCTTAATTCCAGGAGATTGCATAGCATTATTCATGCTACCTACGGCCCCCATAGAATGTTGAGAATGATCCATCTTTCCGGAGCTTTGCATATTATGTTGAGAATGATCCATCTTTCCGGAACTTTTCATATTATGCTGAGAGTGATCCATCTTCCCGGAGCTTTTCATATTATGTTGAGAATGATCCATCTTCGCAGAGCTTTGCATATTGTGTTGGGAATGATCCATTTGAGAGGTACCCCCCATATTATGCATGCTGTGGTCCATGCCCATACCCATATCGGTGTGAGTAAGTAGAGGCACAGGATCAAGCGCAGGTACTTCACCCGTTAAAGAATAATCAGGTGTGAGCGTTCCTCTAGCATATCCTGAACGATCAATAGCTTGAGCGAAAACTGTATAAGCCATGTCGTGTTCTGGCTCTACGATCACATCATAGGTTTCAGCAACACCAATTCTGAATTCATCAATTGATACTGGTTGAACATACTGACCATCAGCAGCGACAACTGTCATTTTTAGGCCAGGGATTCGAACGTCAAAAAAGGTCATTGCGGCACTGTTAATAAAGCGGAGTAATATTTTTTCGCCTTTTTTGAATAATCCTTTCCAGCCTTCTGCAGGTGTGACGCCGTTTATTAGGAAGCTATAGGTGTAGCCGGTTACGTCAGAGATATCTGTTTGGCTCATACGCATGACATTCCACATCTCTCGTTCGCGAAATGTAGCTTCAGCCCCTTTTTCTTTAATATCTTTCCAGGTGTCATTGAGTGTTCTTTCGTTGAAGTTGTAGTAGTGGCTCATCTTCTTCAACTTTGCGTATACATCATTTGGATCTTCGTCAGTCCAATCGGATAACATAACGACATAATCACGATCATAGGTATAGGGTGGTGGTTCTTTAGGCTCGATAACTATTGCGCCATATAGTCCTGTTTGCTCTTGGAAACCTGAATGGCTGTGATACCAGTAGGTGCCTGATTGAGTTACTTTAAATTGATAGTTATATGTTTCACCTGGTTTAATCCCCGCAAAGGATAAGCCAGGGACGCCGTCCATTTCTGGTGGCAATATTAACCCATGCCAATGAATAGAACTGTCTTCAGCTAAAGTATTGGTTACACGTAATGAAACTGTTTCTCCTTCCTTGAAGCGTAAGACAGGAGCTGGTAAAGAGCCATTTACCGTTGTTGCGTACCGAGGGGCTCCTGTGAAATTAACCGCTTGCTTCCCTATTGATAGGTCAAAATCGTTACCTCTCAATTCGGGTGTGCCCATTTGTGGAGCTGCGGCGAATAATGATTGGGACTTAAAACCGAACCCAGCTAATACCCCACCCATTGCCAATCCGGTAACGAAACGGCGTCTGCTTGGATTAATGCTTTTTGGAAATGACTGCTTTTTCATCTGAACCTCCTTACTGACTATTACCGACTTTTATTGTTGTAATCATTCCTGCCTCGTAGTGCCCTGGCAGTGTACATGCGGCCAAAAAATTTCCTACGGAAGTAAACTTCCATATTAGTGTTTTGGTTTCTCCTGATTTTAAAGATAGAGCATTGCTGTCAGAGTGCTTCATATTAGGCATTCCTTGCATTTCTTTGCGGTGCATTTCAATTTTGTCTCGCGTACCTAGTACAAATTCGTGATGTATCTGCCCTGTGTTTGTTACGGTGAAACTTACAATGTCTCCTTTTTTTAGGTCTAAGGTATCTATGCTGAATCTCATTTGATCATTAGCGGTCAAGTTCAATGCTTTAGTTACCTCGGTGCTTTTTCCTGGTATTCCTATGGAATCGTGTTGCCCCTTCATTTCATTGTGATGTTGTATTGAGTCAGCAATAGGGCTTGCTACTCCCGCAAAAGCAGAAGGGGAGATTAGTAACATTGTTAGTAGTGCTGCTGAGAAACTCTTTTTCATTTTGAACCTCACTTAAAAAAAGAACTGGTCGGCCGCTTAAAGCATTTGTGACAGTTGCGGGGGGTGAAACCCGACCAGTTCAGAACTCCAGTATTGGCTTACGCCGGTTTTTTTTGTTGATATGGGGTTAAGGGGGAGCCGAGGTGGTTTCTTGATCCGTTGGGAAAGGGTTAATTTATACTGATCGCCAATAATATTGTTTGGAGGTACGACCTTAAATTTCGGTTCAATATTTCGTGATGAAGATATTACGGTAATAGTAGAAGAGCAATGGTTGAAATTAGAACCGAATTTGCTGCTTTCTGGTGTATCAATGCACTCTGTTTTCACAGGTTGAATCACAAAGGTCGTGTTTGAGGTAGATGATGCAAAAGATAGATTGCTCCAAATAAATAGAGCTATTATCAAGGCATATCGTCGATTTTTTGAGATGTGGTTCTTCATCTTGTTACCATTGATTGCAGAGCTATTTTGGCGATTTGTTACAGCAGTGAGGTTTGTGGTTAAAGTTGTCTCTGATATTCTCATCTGAGTATTGGTACCAACTTCTTTTCCATTTACTTAGTAGGCTGGGCTTAACTTCAAATTGATTGTTAGTTATAGCTTGCTCAATACTTTTCCACTGTATTTTTGTCGCATCGTATGAGACCTCTAACCAATCTTCAGACATAAGTAACCCAATCACTCCATCGAGATTAGATAGCTCAGCTGTTAATCTTTCGCTATCCCCTTGTTGGGAGAAGTATATATTTCGCGTTTCTGTTGAATATTTAGTCATAGCTGCATTGCCCTTACAGTTTCAATCAGCTTAATCCTTCCAGTTAGAGTAAGGTCAAGGATATAAGCAAAAAAAGGTGAATCTTAATTAAAAGCTCTTGTCACAGTAGATATTGTGGGGCTATCATAAGAATATGAACATGAGACAGCTTTTTACCATTTTTGCACTTTTGATAACGTTGTTTGGGACAACGCAAATGAGTGTGGCTGCTGCTTTACCAATGGAACACATGTCCTCTGATATGCATTCTATGGTGGAGATGGATGGTGGTATGGAAAAAAGTGTAAATTGTGCTGACCAACCTGGGTGTGAGTTGCAAAGCTCTTGCGGTGGTCACTTGTGTTCCGTTATTTCTAGCGTTACTTCTATGAAAATAGCGTATATCCCCTTTAATATATCTATATTTAAAGCCTCTTTAACAACGATTTATCTCATTCAGAAAGACAGACCTCCTCAGCCTTTGATGAGCTAATCATCAGGGGCGTAATGCTTCCTGCTTAATAAAAAATACCCCTCCTTCGATGGTGTGGGTTGGTTCCACTTATGCAGGTAATTTCAAAATGAATATTTCACAAGCAGCTAAGTTCACTGGCTTAACCAGTAAAACAATCCGTTTTTATGAAGAGAAAGGGGTCATTCCGAAAGCTAGGCGGGCGGATAATGGCTATCGCTTTTACACAGAAGACCAGTTGGAAACTCTAGGGTTTATTAAGCGTGCTAGGGGATTAGGGTTCTCTCTGGATGAGTGTAAAAAACTTTTGGATCTACAGCATAATCCTGACCGTGCATCAGCGGAAGTTAAAGAAAAAGTACAAGAGAATTTAGCGCGTGTTCAGAGTCAGATTGAACACCTTGAAGATATTAAATCTTCACTGATGAAAATGTCCAAATCATGCCCAGGTAATAAGGGTCATGAGTGTCCCATTTTAGATGAACTATGCCATGGAGGTCATACAGAGGTTTTGCAGTAATGAATATGGTAATTACAAAGATGAAAAAGCTAGTGGTGTTTCTTTTAATGGTTTTATCTCTACCAGCATATTCAGGTGATCCATACTGGTTGGAAAATAGAGATGATTCTCAGTATGAAATCGATGTATATCGCAGCGCAAGCTGCGGTTGTTGTAAAACCTGGATAGCACACCTTAAGGAACATAATTTTGTTGTAAAAGATCATGTTCTTTCTGATGTGGCTCCTTTGAAAGAACAATTAGGTGTGCCTAAAAAGGGCGCTTCGTGCCATACAGCTAAGATCAATGGAAAAGTTATCGAGGGGCATGTACCAGCCCAGGACATCAAAAAAGTGTTAGCTAGAAAAGATATCAAGCTTCTTGCCGTACCCGGAATGGTTTCAGGAAGTCCCGGTATGGATATGGAGGAAGCCCCTAAGCATGCGTTTAAGGTTTACTCTATCGATACTAAAGGTCAGGTAGGAGTGTTTTCAGAATACTCTAACTATTAAATAAGGAGTCAGATTATGTGGCATGCAGGTGATATGTTTACATCAGGGTGGCATGGGTTTGGAATGTTTATTTGGCTGTTGATTATAGTTCTATTCATCCTTTTATTTGTGAAAGCTTTCGCCAAAAAGAGAGAGGCTTCTTCGACAGCTATGGATATTCTTGATGACCGCTATGCAAAAGGTGATATTTCAGAAGAAGAGTATTTAAAAAAGAAAGCGGAATTGGAAAAATGATTACCCGAATAGGTGTAGTTTTGATTCTTTCCCTTGGGTTAGTAGGGTGTTTTGAGACAGAGCCTAAAGTTGAGGGGCGTTGGTACACCCAATCCCAAGTTGATCTTGGGGAAACAGTCTTTTTAAATAATTGTGCAACCTGTCATGGTGCAGGAGCCCAAGGGACAAGGGAATGGAAAAAGCTTTTACCAAATGGAAAATATCCACCTCCCCCCCTTAATGGCTCTGCCCATGCGTGGCATCACCCATTAAAAGGTCTGAAGGCTACAGTTCAGGAGGGCGGTGCGAAATTTGGTGGCACTATGCCTGGATTTGGAAGTTCACTGAGTGATGATGAGCAAGAGGCTGCAATAGCTTTCTTTCAGAGTAAATGGTCTTCTGAGATCTATCAGATGTGGTTGGATAGGGGAGGACTTCGTTAAATATTTATAACAGATTTCTCTGAACTTGGGTGTGCTTTGCATTAGATACAGTAGTGGCGTTTATTGCATCACTATTTTGGGCTAGATGGGGAATTTCATGCTTATGCAATGTGAGTTATTATAGATTTAAATCTAGACACGCTCTTTTTAATTAAGTTAGACATTAATTTTTCACTTCTGTTGCTTTCAGCCCTACTGTGGCAAGGGGTTTGGAGTATTAGTCAGATAGTGACTAAAAAAGTGTTGTAAAATAAGTCGCGGTGCACTTATCCAGGAGGGATCTGGCAAGCCTGGCTTTATCCACACCATTGGCCTCAGCAACAAGGGGATGCCTGGACTTTACCGCTTGGAGCTTCAGGTAACCAAGGGTACTGGCAAGTTGGCCACTTCAGGCTTGTGGAACTCAAGTGCGACTAAGGAGCAGGTTAAGATCGCCTTTGATTTCTTCAAAGCCAACGCCTCGCGTATCAGTGCTTCGGTCAAGGTTATGGATCACGATTTCCACCTGCATGTGGTCGAGCTTCAAAACACGGGACCACTGAATCATCTGGCGCTATCCAGCCTTGTTGCCTTTGCATCTGGACTGTTAGGTAAACCGACGCAGGGGCAAATGGTGGTGCTGGGTGATATGAGTCTGGGGGGCAGTGTGACACCGGTAGAGAGTATTGCTGAGTGCCTTCAGGTCGCTTTCGATGCGGGCGGTAAGCGGGTTGCCCTGCCGATGAGTAGTGCTGCTGATATCCCATCCATTCCAGCAGAGCTGTTCACCAAGTTCCAGACGAGTTTTTATGCGGATCCAGTGGATGCAGTTTATAAGGCCTTAGGTGTCGGCTTGTGAGGTAAATACAAGATTAGCTTTCCCTAGTAAGGGGTCTAGGATTGCGAGTTATCGTTAGGTGTTGAATTAGCCGCTTGTTCTGACTTTAATACTTTAGTGCTAAAAGATTGTTCAAGAACATCAATCGCTTCGTGCGGGTCAGCACCGATGGCATGGCAATAGGCAACCAATTCTATGATATCAATACGGCGACGGTCCTGTTCTAACTTGCCGATGACTGAGTGATGTCGTTGCAAAATCTCTGCAACTGCTCGGATAGATAAACCGCGTTCTTCTCGCTTTGCTTTCAGCCAGAGTCGAAGTTCTTGGTATTGTTTTGAATAAGTTGATGGTTTCATTGTCTCGATAGTAGAGACAAGATAGAATGTCGCGAAATTCGAGACATGCGATAATCCAATGAAACCAATTCGAATAAAACCGGAACTCCTTGAACTACTGAACTCAATTGGTAGAAACAGTTTTACAGTATCTGGACTAGTAAAGGCATATCTCAAAAAGCCCAGCAGTTCTTCACTAAAAAGTAGGGCGGTTGCTCAATATGTTCGTAGAAATATTTCGAGATTAGAAAAGAAAGGGATGATTGCCAGTATTTCTGGAAATGGTGATTCGAAGGGTATTTATCAGCTTACACAAGAATTTAATGAAACAAATTATGTAGTAGGGGAACCGCACTGCCCGGAGAATAATATATCATCAGCAAAACAAGTTGATCTGACAAAGGAACTTAAAACTAAATTAAAACAATACAGAATTGAGCTGCTAACTACGATGGGGGAAGTAGAAGAATATGATTCCCTAAGTAAACAAGCGTTGGTACGACCAGCGCTGATTCAAGATTTATACAATGATGCAAGAGATCGTTGTTCGAAAACTCTTGGAAAAATAAGAGCCCTAGAATTACTACTGGCGAGGATCTGAGCTAATGAAACTTCGTCAGTGGCAGAAAAAATGCATTGATAGAGCCTTGGTTCACTACTCAAACAGCAATGCCCATTTCATGTGTTTGGCTACACCTGGAGCAGGCAAAACTACTATGGCTTCTGTATTGTCAAAAAAACTGTTCGAAAGTGAATTAATTGATTTAGTAATTTGTTTTAGTCCTTCAGCCATTGTTTCCCAAGATTTTCGTATTGAGTTGCAACACCAATGTCAGAAGCGTTTTGATGGTTCTTTAGGTTCTAGTGGTTGTTCGTTAACGTATCAGGGGATGCTGTGCTTGGATGATGAATTCTGGAAGCTTCTTCATGAATTTAGAGTATTCATAATCTTCGATGAAATTCATCATTGTGCAGGAGGGGAAATCTCACAGGCTAATGCTTGGGGAGAAAAAATAGCTAATCAAATACAAGGTAAGGCGGCTTACACGTTAGCATTAACCGGAACCCCATGGCGATCAAATCGTACCCCTATTGTGTTGTCGAACTATTGTGACAATAACAGAGTTCAGTGTAATTACAGTTATGGATTGGCTCAGGCAATAAATGATGGGGTATGTCGGGTTCCTCATATAACAATGGTAGACAACGAACAAATCACGCTAAAACAAGGTCGTGATGAAACTGAATTCAGCTCCTTTGGAGAAATGCTGAATAAGGAAAAGATAAGCTATCAAGATCTTGTAGAAAATGATGAGCTACTTGCCTACCTTCTGAAACAGGCAGATCAACGGCTAAACCATATCCGAAATGCATTTCCCAACGCAGGTGGGTTAATTGTTGCATCATCTGTCACTCATGCTAGGAAAATTCATAGGTTGTTATCTTCAAATTTGAATGAACAAGCTGATATCGCAACATACTTAGAAAAAGACGCAGCAACAGTTATTCAGAGATACAAAAACACTACCAGGAAATGGATCATATCAGTCGGAATGATTAGTGAAGGGACCAACATACCTCGGCTACAGGTATGTTGCCATCTTACACGCGTGAAAACTGAGCTATATTTCC
Organism: Neptuniibacter marinus; assembly: GCF_965223595.1. Taxonomy (NCBI): domain Bacteria; kingdom Pseudomonadati; phylum Pseudomonadota; class Gammaproteobacteria; order Oceanospirillales; family Oceanospirillaceae; genus Neptuniibacter; species Neptuniibacter marinus. Next base: position 1,903,193 of record NZ_OZ245004.1, read on the forward strand.
GACAAATTCTAGGAAGAATTTTAAGGGCTAGTGGTAATACCAGAGAAATTGGATACCTCTACATCCCTGCGGAACCTTCATTAATGGAATACGCTTACAGGATTTCAGAGGACGTGCCCTCTGATATTGTTGTAGTACCTCATTCTCTTCCAGAAGTAGGTCATTGCAACAGTAATAAGTCATTTGTTGTATTCAGGGATAACCATCACTCGAGCCATGATTTGGAATTAATTGAAGGGGGCCGTAGCATTCTGTCCCAAAGTTTCATGGGCGGCTCTACCTTGTCAGCGGACTATGAAAACTCTTTCGGCGAATTTGGACGTTTCAAGAAAGAAATTTTTTCATTGCTAGAGCACAACTGCCTTGGCTGATTTTCGGTACAGCTTGCTCTCAATAATGTCATTGACTAATGGGTCTCAGGGTCTCAGGGCCTCAGGGCCTCATGCCTGTTTGTTTTATCACGCCTGTCACCGAAATAAATGCACTAATAATCAATTCTTCCTGGCTGGTGTATTGGAACGTACCTTCTAGATAAGTGAACCAAAAATCATAGTGCAGACGTGATTGTTTTTAATGAAATAGGTTTTTCTATGTTACATTATATGTTACATAAAAGGTATCGAATTCAATAGGGGTACCGTAATGGATATGAGTTTTAGTGATGAAGAAGTAACAGATATCTTACGTCTACTGAAGAAAGTCTCTGGTAGGACAGAGAATTCAATTTATGCAGATGTTTTCCTATTCGCTCTATCTACAGGCATGCGAGCAGGGGAAATATTAGAATTGAAATTTTCTGATGTTAAGTTTGAAGATGAGCAGGCTGTTTTTAATGTTACAAAAGCCAGGCAAGGTCTTTCTATGTATATCCATTTACCTGATCTTGCTTTCGATATAATTCAGAGAAGAAGGTCTCAGAATCCGAATGATACCTATGTATTTGAGTCAAATACCAACCGGAGCAAGGGAAATCCAATCAGTAGAATATCCGTACACCGAAAATTTAAAGAGGTGGGGGGAATGGTCCAAAAAAAAATCACTTTTAATAGCCTAAGGCATCATTACGTCACGTATGCCTTGAAGGAATTTCAAGATCCTGTTGGTCTAAGATTAGATACGACACCAAGTAAAAAAATGACTAAGCTGTATTCTCGTTGAACTTTGAGATAACGCGTTAACAAGCCAGCCTTATAGTTGAAACCGCATTACTTGTACTACAGCTAAAATAGTTTTTTCATTGGTTCTGTAGAAACGCTCCCTTTGTGCCTTGGCGGATTCTGACGAGCAGGCATCATCATGGTGGCTGCTGGCTATTAGCTGTTTGAGCGCAGTAACGGTTTTTAGAACAACTGTAAGATGAACTCTAAAGTAGGCAAGACCTCTTTTTATCAACTATAGGTATGCCCTCAGGTTACAGTGTCGAGATCAAATGTTGGATTGTGTGATTCATAGACATCCTTTCACTATTATGGGGTGCTATGAACAGAGAATTTCAACAACGATTACTGTGGATTCGCCTCTATGAGGAGCCTGGTGATGCGGGCTTTGTATGCCGTCGATGTGGTATCTCCAGACCTACTTTGAGGAAATGGTGGCGTAGATTCAGGCCGATGGTGAAGAGGGCTTACACGGTCTCAGTAAACGTCCTCACACGTCCCCGAACACCAAGATTACTGCTGAGATGTTAATCACACAACTGAAATTAGGTACAGTTTAATGCAAGCTATTCCTAACCTTTAATACTTGTTATTTTTAAAGATTTTTTACTTTTTAATGAGCCTATTTCTCGCTTTAATTCCTGGTGTTCAGTAAGAATATCTATTAACTCCACATCTCTTTGGGCCAATTGGTCTCTAAGATTGAGTACTTCTTCTTGTAACTGGCTATTTTCATTCCGTAAGTCTCTTACTAAGACAGCCGTTTCTCTCTTGTTCTGAATTAACCCGGATCCGTAGAGGTCGGAAACCTGAAGCTCGACCAACCTGTTTTCAAGCTCAGTTACTTTATTTCTCAAGTTCCGTGCCACTGTGAGAATTGACTCTCGATCCAAATTCCCCAGTTTTCTTTTATCGGTGTCTTTTTGCCGATTGGTTTCATTGGCCCTATCTGACAGGGCCTTCAAACGTGTATTTTCAGACTTTATGAGATAATAGAGATCTGGCTGGGTCTCTTTTCGAATCCATGTTTTTCCTTTCCCTCCCTGGAGGGAAATTTGTTCTGTTATGATTTTTCGTTCTTTGGTTTCAAGCGCTTTTCCAGATGCTATGAGTTCTTCTATTTGTTCTATTCTAAGAAGAACAGTTTTATACATTTTCTTTACAGGTTCAGTTCCGTTGGTCACCCAGTCCGGTTCACAATCTTCTGGAAGGTCTTTTTTGGGCGTTAAATCAAAGATACCCATATCAGTTACTTTCCTTATCAGTTATGCCATCAATTTCATTGATGGCAGCTTCCGCACGTTTAAGGCTTGAATAGTATGGAGCGACTATTGATGGGATTTTCAGCTCAGCTTCGAAGAAGTTGATAGTTTCTTGAATACTCATACCGATGCGCAAAATATCTTCTCGCTGACTGCCTAGTGTAAGCCTATGAACGCACCCCCCACATAGGTGCCATCTAGCCTCATCTGTTTCTGCAAGCCCTGTTTTTTTGTTGTAACATTTAGCTTGCACTTGGGTTTCATCGCGCAATACACAGAAACCATATTCGTGAGGCTCTATTTTGCCACTGAATTCTTCTGCAAAGGTCGCCAGTTCGTCGTTTGAAAGGAATTTAAATTCACTTAGCCGCTGTTTAATCCATTGTCCAATAGGTCCAAATAAGTCAATTTCCCCTTCGATGTAGCGTCCCATCAGTTCTACAAGGTATGAACGATTGATCAGGGTGCTTTCTTCTTCTGTAATCTTTCCTGAAAGGTACTCATCGGTCATGTAACTTCCATAATGGTGCCTGAAATGAGAGCGAATAGCTTCTTTTACACCATCCCCATCAAACCTTCTCAAAGCAAACTCTGCCCAAGTATGGCGGAACATATGAGGAGTGAGATGTTCGATCTCAAAGTCTTGCATGAACGCTTCCCCGTACTGGCTGGCAATATAATCAAGGAATAAGGATAAATGACTTAAACTATTTGTTTGAGTGGCAATGTTGATGGGGTTCCCAGTATGTCCATTTTTCTTAAGAGCAGTTACTTGAGAGTCTTTTCTTGAGCATGGGTGACTCATTTTAAATAGTGGAATATTATTAGATATCTTATTTTCTGTACTTAGTTCGATGAGTAATTGAGTGCATTCTGCAACGATACCAGCAAAATAACGTACTGTTGTAACGCCTAGATTGGTCTTATTAATATCAGATCTGAAACAATAATTGCCTTTCTGGTCTTTGAAAATATCGTTACTTCCAATTGGTTCAAGCTCATTGCGCCTGATCCCTGTGAGGCAAAGAAAAATTATTAAAGATGCATCGTAGATCAGGCGAGTATGCTCCTTCAATTCCTTTGGTTGATTGAATGGCCACACATCAATTACTTCCCGGCCTGCATCTTCAAACTCTGTTTTTACCAAAGGGGTAATTTCCCAATAGAGAGGGTGCTGAGGGGGTTTGGAATTGGTTTTTCCTCTTAAACTCCCGCTCACAGTGCTCTTGCACTTCTCTGTACTAGCGACATAAGCCTTTTGGGAATATCCGTAGGTTTTTTTCAGATCAGTAAGAACGTGATTAATATCGTGAGGGAAAGTATGTGAGTTGTTATTAATCCATTTGTAAAAAGCTTTAACGCAAAGTGTTTTATCAGATTGGATAATCTCAATAGCTTCTGAAAGCAATAGCATGGCTTGAGGTACACCAATCTTCGAGAAAGATCCTCCGCGAAGCCACTTTACATAATCCAGTCCGCTTTGGATCACAAATTCACGTGCTTCTTCAAATACTTCATCTAACGAAAGGGTAACGCTAGGGGCGTCGGTTAATTGCCCTTTAAGATATAGATCATGAAGTCTATTGATGGTGTATACATAGTCTTCAGCGGCACTTTTACTGAGGCAGGTATGATTTTTCTTCATAAAAGGTGTTTTTCGTGGAATCAGAATTCTTCTAACTGCTTGAATCCACTGAACTCTTGTTACAGCTTTGAGCTTTATCCATTCATAATGTTCTGCTACTTCAAGAAGCTTGATCACATCATCTATCAAGTGAGTGCAGGCCCCTTGTGTCCAATACATAAGCCCTTCCGAATCCGTTATCGGAGATAAAGCAAATATAGCCTGCTTTATAATTAAATGACTTTTAGTAGAAAGGTCTCCTAATCGGCCAATGTTAAAGTCCAGTTGAAAACTTTCTTGAGTGACCGGATCAAATATCTGCCATTCATCGTCACTCATTCGGTTAACACGTTTACCACCTCCATCACTGAATAACACCGTTCTGTCAGTAACATTACGATCTCGATAGGGATCAAAGGTCCTTTTTTCTACAAATGGCATTTAAAGACTCCTTTATAGGTTTAAACTTGGGAATGGAAATTGATAGTGACCGTATTGCTCATTGGCTTCCCGAATAAGTTTAGGGTCGAAGGCACTGTTTAATAACATTTGTAGAAACATTCGTTGAGCCAAGATTGACCTGCCAAGCGCTTCGTTACTACAAAATAAATCGTCCAAATTGTTATCTATATGTTCTATGTATGCCGTTATTAGTGCAGCCGCTATTGGGCTTTGGATAATGTATGTCTCGGCTTTATCTTGTATTAAACCTGTAACATCCACTAAAAAATCCTGAATTCCAGCTTGTTCTATTAACTCTTCAGCGCTAAGTTCAATGTGGTCAGGGACCATGATTCCACATATCTTTTTTGCTTCATCAAGGGTTATGACTGAAGTATGGTTATATTTATACTCCGCTATTGATGCTGCAGTTTTGAGCATTTCTTCACCAACAAGAGATGCGAAAATATATTCATTCTCAATTTTTACTTTATCGGTTGATCTATCTGAATAGATATTTAATCGAGTTCCAATCGAATGATGCTTTTCTTTGACTTTGAAAGCTCTATCTTTATCAAGTTCTTCTGCAAAATTTACTGACATGTTATCGCTAAGACGTACGTGTTCTTTAACGGATCCTAACTCTGCATAGACCGCGGATTGGGCTACATGCCCAATTGAAATGCTTTTTCGTTGCGCTCCTTTGGGGCGTGTGGCTTTAGTAGAGCCTCCAGATGCGCTAGCGTAAATTGAATTATGGTTATACCAGTAGCGTATGGCGTCAAGAATTGGGTGAGCATAGTTACCTTCAATGTTTTTTAGCATATTTGAAGACAATGAGTTCGTCACACTGAATGGAGCCAACAAAACACCTTTAGGTGCTCCCCTAAAAAATGGAACGTTCATCGTCTGAAAGTTTGGTAAAAGCTTAGAATCTAGGAAAGAATCAGAAGAAGATAGCCAGCCTTCTACATAAGCATTCACTGTATCTTCATAATAATTTTTAATAGTTTGGTATAGGGGGTGTGTTTTTTTATATGTTGCACCTTCCGTTTTTTTTGAGCGGCCCTTAAATGTCTCAACCCGAAGAAGCTTGTCTGTTATTTGAATAGAGCGAAGAGTTGCCTTGGTTAGGTTGCTCAGTTGATGCCTTTCGCTTGCGAGAATCCAGCCAAAAACCAGACGTTCGACAAAGGAAGAGGGGAAAATTAGTATTGAGATGGGAGGGAATGTCCCTAATACAAATGCTCTTTTTTTATATTTGTCCGATCCTGTATAAGGGTAACAAGCGGATGCTTTAACTTCTTTATCTCTACGAAAGTATCTCTCCAGAGTATTTATCATGAATTCTTTCGTACAGAGGGGGGTATAGGCATCTCTGGATTCGTTAAAGCAATCAGCAAAAGGGTTGAATGCATTTTCTGAATGATAATTATGTCCTTTGTTGTTCCTTACTACACTGCAAAAAAATACTAATTCTAGTAATTCATCAGAATCCAGTTTTAATGCCGCCGCCAAGTATATTTTTAAAAACCTCTTATATATCGATCTGTTGGTATCTGAGTTGCGGGCAGCGGAGGAGCCAGAAAAAGATTCTTCAAGTAACTTCCGTTGTTCAGGATCTTTGTATAGACGGAGAAGAAAGTTATATTCATTCGGCATTTTGTGCTTGAAGGAGGTACGTATCTCACGCCAAGTCTTCAGATAATGGATACCAAATCGGCGAATACTTTCTATGTATTGTTTGTTGCTGTAATCAAGATCAAATTCATCAGCGATACTGGGTTTAGGCTTTTTAGGCGGTTCAGTAAGGTAAGGCCAGTTGTGTTGGACTGCAGCCAGATCACGTTGTACGTCGATAGTTAAAGCTAACTCTTGCGGTACCCCTGGGCTGAGAATGTTGCTGAAAAGCGCATGGCCATACATGAACTTTGCGTATATGACTTTTTCAGATCTTTCTCTGCGCTTTAAAAGCGATAAGTAATCAAAGCCGAGCGTAGCAGTGGTGTTACGGTTCTGGGGAAGCAGTTCTTGAAAAAGATCTTTTAGGAATTCGTGTACTCGATGGTAGTACGTGTCGGAAGCTTTTCTGTTTTTGAAACTACTGCTATTTAAGTAATCTATTATCGATCTAATTACTTCGTTATTTTGGTACCTCGTGGGTACTTCTATGGTTAAGGTACGTAAATCACTTTGAGCCGTTGGCCGATTAGGTAGTGGTAAGATTACCCTATCGTAGCTAAAAGTTGCTGATTTAACATTGTCTTTTGTTAAGTCACTAATGGTAGGGCGAGCAGGTACCTTACTATTTGATTCGGTATCCACTTGTCCCTTTGTATTTTTAAGCTCACTCTGACTGTTATTTTTGTCGTCATCGCTCATCTTAGGTATCACTTTCTTTTAATTTGTAAGTGGAGTTATGAAGTTGTTCCGATACTTCAGTTTGGACTTCAACATCGCCGGTTAAAACAGCACTAAAATGTATATAAACCAATGTGGTTTCGTAATGAGAATGTCCCATTCTTTCTTGGAGAAGTCTTCTGGGTAGCTGGTTTGATTTTTCAATTAAGACTGCAAAGTTTGTAGCATATGTGTGGCGTAGGGAGTGGTAGCAGCGTTTTGAAGATTTAGTTGCCCAGTCATCTGCAAGTTCTGGATTAGCCGTTATTAAATTCTTTCTAGCAGAATCGAAGACTCTAGTGGCATAGTTTCGGTGGAGAGGCTTTCCTTGCCGTGAACAAAATAACAGATTCGAATTTACTGTTAGCTTATGCAATCCATTCAAAAACCTCAGTACCTGATCTTTTAAGCTAGGTGGGATATATATCTCGCGTTGTTTTCCTCCGTGCTTTCCTTTGCCTACTATGTTGAACAGGATACCTTTCATTCCCTTTTGTTCTGATTCTTCAATTGCTGATCTAATGCGCTCAATGGTGAAATTTATATTTGATACAGTTTCTGAAGCTCGGGTACCACACCAGTAAGCCATTTTGAGTACAAGATCATCTCTTGCTATTTCAAAGTCTCGACTAGCATCTTTATAGCTAAGAAGAAGGTCAAATTCCTGCTCGCTAATATATTGTTTATAGAGGTCAAATGGATCTGTACTCCCTTTTTTCCCTTTAATCGTAGCTATTGCTGCATCCATGTTTTCATTAACACTCCAAGTGAAATACCTAGGGTTATCAATAAATGAGAATTCGTAAGCCCAGGTATAGAAACTCTTTAGGTGTGTAATGTATTGGTGCAAAGTGCTTGCTTTGACATCAAATAGATTAAGAAAACCAGTCATTTGTGGATTGGTTATTTCTTGCCATGATTTGATGTGTTTATCTCTATGTATCTCATTCATAAGCCTACAAAGAGGATAGGCCCGGTTTTTAACTGAATCAGAACTTGCTCCATTCATCCTCATGTTCAATAGGTGTGAAGATGTCACTAGCTCAACCTCTAATGAGGAGTTATCAACTATAGCCACACAGTTTTTAGGATGGCTCGTGTCATGGTCAGTAACGTCCTTGACTGAATATTTTTTCATAGGAATACCTTCTATATAGGCTTAGACTGACTAAATCAATAAATACCAATAAGTTATACAATTATGGTTAAGGGATAAATCTTGTAAACCAGAATAAGGATTATGCAAGAAATTTAATAGAAATCTATCCCTTAACATTTAAACCAGGGATGGGGACCTATGATGCGTTTAAGAAGATGTTTGAGCGTTTTTCCCGTGAGGCGGGTAAAAAACAATACCTTATCCCGTATTTTATTGCCGCTCATCCTGGGTGTGAAGATGATGATATGGTCAACTTAGCTCAGTGGCTTAAACGTAATGAATTTAAAGTTGATCAGGTGCAAACGTTTTATCCCTCGCCGATGTCTTTAGCAACGGCGATGTATCACTCAGATAAAAACCCGCTGAAAAAAATAACCTATAAAAGTGAGAAGCTTTATACACCTAAGACTGATGATCAACGGAAAATACAAAAAGCATTGCTGCGTTACCATGATCCTGTGAATTGGCCATTACTGCGTCAGAAACTTCCAGAGATGGGGTTTGCTCATCTGGTGGGGGATGGTAAAAATAGCTTAGTGCCTGCTGAGGAGGAAAATACAAAAAAAGTACTTTCTCGGAGCAAAGGAGGGGCTAAACGGACGAAGAGAAACGCTTCGTCAGCAAGTAAGCGTTCAACGGATTTAGCCGTTAATGGTAAAAAAACTAAAAGCCAGAAATTTAATAAGCCAAAACGTAAGCAGCAGCGATCATTGAAGCCAAAATAGATAAGTTCAAGAAAGGTCTGTTCAAATAGGTGACTGTTGTTAGAATGTAAAAGCAGTCGATATTTGTTTTTATTAACGTATAAATATTTTATGTAGGATTAGCATAGGAGGGCTCGACATGGCAGCTACCGACAACGTACATCCTAAATTCACAGAGGCGATGGAGAAACTATCGGCGATGAGCGAAGAGGAAAGGCTTTCAGAAAAAAATAAAGATCTTTTTGAGCAAGCTATGAATTATGCCCCGCTTGATATACAGCCAAAATTGGTCGCTATCCGTAAAAAGTATGATGAATTGCATTAAGTGTAGTAGCTCAGACTTGATCTGACAGTTACCCGTTTTTTATCTGGTGTCTGTCAGTTTAGATCTGGGCTAAATTCTTCTCGGCCCAGACCCGTTTACCATCAAGCAACGTTTCCATTGGCGTTCTACCGCAACATACCTTGCCCTGATGAGTTCGTTCATTGTTGTAGTATTCCATCCAGCCGTCCAGATCTTTTTGTAGTTCCTCAAGTGATTCGTAGAGCTTTTTACGGAAAGTTACTTGATAGAACTCATTCAAGATCGTTTTATGAAAGCGTTCACATATACCATTTGTTTGTGGGGACATCGCTTTAGTTTTGGTGTGATCAATATCGTTTATAGCAAGATAAAGCTGGTAATCATGCTGATCGACCCGACCACAGTATTCAGTTCCTCGGTCTGTAAGAATACGCAGCATAGGAAGCTCCTGTTCTTCAAAGAACGGTAATACCTTATCGTTGAGTGTATCTGCAGCAGTAATCGGTGTTTTAGTGGTATAGAGCTTACAGAAAGCGATTTTGCTGTAAGTATCCACAAAGGTCTGTTGGTATATACGGCCAACGCCTTTCAGGTTACCTACGTAAAAGGTGTCCTGAGACCCCAGATAACCTGGGTGTATCGTCTCAATTTCACCGCATGCTTCATCATCAGATTTCTTTTTCTCAAGCGCTGCAACCTGAGCATCGCTCAGGATGATGCCGTCGTTAGCAACTTTATCTTCTAAAGCTTTCAGTCTCTTTTTAAAGTTCTCAAGATTATGTCGAACCCAAATTGAACGGACGCCACTACCTGATACAAAGACACCCGACTTACGTAGTTCATTACTGGTACGGTGCTGACCATGAGCGGGTTGTTCAATGGCATAAGCAACGACAGCTTGTTCTGTTGCTTCATCCACTCTGTTCTTGGGATTCGGTGCTCTACGGCTTTTGTTGATCAGGCTATCGATACCACCTTCTTCAACAAGTTCCTGATAACGATAAAACGTATCTCGTGATACGCCCATGACTTTGCATGCTTTGGACACATTCCCAAGCTCTTCTGCCAAATTCAGCAAGCCAGCTTTGTGTTTAATGATTGGATTGTTAGTATGGATCATGAGAGTTACCTTTTGTTTTGATTTAAGATTCGACACCTTTATCAAAACGGGTAACTCTCTCTTTTTCAAGATGATGTGTCAGATCTAGTCTGAGCTAATTCACATTAAGCCTTGATTTATATAGTGTCGCGTATATAGCGGCACTATATTTTTGCTAATCTCTTAAGTAGTCGTTTACATTCTTAGTTTATTCAATAGCTCATCATCCCATATATCATCATATTCGCCCATTAACTCTGATTCACTATCTAGATTGCTTTCATCATCGCAATAGTAACCAAAGCTCTGGCAGTATTTATTTAGTTCTTCGTAAAGTTGTTCTTCTATTTCCTCCACTTGCCAAGCAAGTTCCCCTTCGAGGAGCTGTTTGCTATCAAGAAGCTCTCTTGTCTCTATAATTCCATTACGAAAAGCTTCTTTAGTCATATTAATGAAGCAATCGAGAGCGGAAGATTCATTTAACTCCGTATGGTACTCAGTGAAGGGAATAAAAAGGTTTATTGCTGTTGAAAGTATATCTGTTGCAATGACTTCGGGGGTTGTTGCATCTTTCGCTTCATAATTTAAATCGAGCGGGGTATCGGACAGCTCTAGCGCAAAAACTTTATTGAAATGACTGAGTATCGAATGATAGAGCAGGGTTTGTAAATATGATTTCTGGGCCTGTTGCTTAGAGCTCGATCTTCGTTTGATGATACTTTTCTCAGGCCCATCGCCTGTAAAGGAGGGGCGGTGGCGTTTGGGCGTTGTTGTGGGTTGGGTGTTATTTACAGTCATCACTTCCTCCTAAGGCTGAATATTTCTGTTGATTAAGTATTGACCATTTTTTAGAGGGCTGACTGATTTTTATTCAATTGAAGTCATTGCTTCATGGAAATAATTCAGTTTTGACTTACTTGTTATTTCGGATGGCTTGATCTGTTAAGACGATCTGGACAACGTTAGATCTTAAGAGAGTGGGAAGTTCTCTGTTGTGTGTGAGGTATAGTTAAACCGAAAGTGGCTTGGGTTTTATTTGTATAAATAATAACCATTGCCGCCTAATGATTTTGCAGCGTACATTGCCTTATCAGAATTGCTGATTAGTTTGTCCGCATCATCGCCATGCTCTGGGTAAACTGAAATACCAGCGCTAGCACCGAGATTAACTTTAATATTGTCAATTACAAAGGTATGTCTTAGTGAGGTAATGATTTTCTGTGCAACAACGACAACGCTTTCAACGGAGCCAACCTCTTCGAGTAAAACGGCAAACTCGTCGCCGCCTTGGCGCGAGACCGTATCTACTTTTCGGACGGCTTCTTTAATTGTATTAGCTGCGTGGATTAGTACTTTATCTCCAAAAGGGTGACCGTATGTGTCATTTAAAGGTTTAAAGTCATTTAAATCTAAATAGATAACAGCGCATCGCGTGTTATTACGATTGGATTGCTGGATGCTTTGGCTGACACGATCAAGAAATAAAGCACGATTGGCAAGGCCTGTTAAGGCATCGTGGAATGCTAAAAATTCTAGTTTATCTTGGGTCTGTTTTTGTTCTGTATTGTCAGTGAATTGCCCCATATAGTGGGATATCTTTCCATCACTTGAACGAATAACCGATATTTTTATTTTTTCATTGTAGAGTTGGCCATCTTTTTTGCGATTCCAAGTCTCTCCTTCCCAATAGCCGTGGTAGTGGAGTTGGTGTTTAATGCTTTCCATAAATTCGGGGGCGAGCCAATTAGCATTGATGATAGAGGCGGGTGCGCCAATTATCTCATTGGCTGAAAAGCCAGTAATTCTTATAAATGCAGGGTTGACTAGTGTTATTTTGAAGCCCGTATCAGCAATAATGATCGCTTCGTTGCTGTGTTTAATCGCATGTGTTGCCAGCTCGCTATAGGTCGACCCGTTCACTTGTAGGGTTGGAGATAGCTTCATCAGGCCTATGATGCCTGTAACGTGACCACAGTTGTTTTTAAGAGGTGATTTGCTCAGCCAATAGGTATCTGTGGCTGTTGAGTGAAGATATATATTATCTAGCTCTATTGTCGCTTTGTTGTGGAAGACAAGAGCGTCGGAATCGATTAATTGGTCTTGAATGAATTTAGGGAATAATTGACGATCGGTACGTCCTTTGATCGCGTTAACGGGAATGCCAACAAGATCTGCATAAGCTTTATTTGCATAAAGGTATTCTGCACGTCTGTTTTTGATCCAAGCAGGATAGGGAAGTGCTTCCAAAATGGTAAGCTGCTGGGAGGGTATAGTTCTATTGTCAACGAGGGGCGATGGCGCATCTATTTTGGGGTAAAATGTGCTTTCTTCATCCATGTTGTTGTGTATATCGTTTCCCATTCCCTATAGAGCCCTGTTATTTTTACGTTTGCCGGTAGCGAATCCTTGCAGTTTTTAATACAAACGTCTAGTGCTTATGTCAATCGAATAGATGAAAATAAGTGATGATTAGTTATTCTTGATAGAGCGGTGCTGTATGAGCCTTTTCAGGTACGTTAAACCTTGTGTTGTTTTTTTTGTGGTCATCACGGTGGGCTGTGCTCCTTTGAAAACCGCTAATGTTTCTTCGTCAAGTGCAGGCGATATAGTGCGTGCCTCTTGGCCTGTTGAGGTGAGGGAGACTTCAGGAATTGCATTACATAACGAATTAAACTGGACGGTTAATGACAGTGGTGGCGAACCTGTTGTATATGCCCTTAATAATGATCATGACATTGAGAAAAAGGTTTATATCCGCGGAGCAAAAAATGTCGATTGGGAGTCATTAGCTCAAGACGATGAGTTTTTGTATATCGCAGATTGTGGAAATAATCGTGGCAACCGCTCTGTTGTTCAGATCTATAAAGTCCTGTGGCTTTCGCTAATAGAGGGAGTTACGGGTGAAAGTGTGGCAGCAGAGAAAATGAATATTCGTTACGCAGATTTCCCTGAAGAAAAACTGAGCAGGGAACACAACTTCGATTGTGAAGCACTTACTGTCGTTGATGATGAGTTGTGGCTTTTTACTAAAGGCTGGGGTAATGAAAAAACTAAACTCTATAGGTTGGATAAAAGCAAACCTAATCAGGCGGTAGCCGCTGAGCAGGAATATAATGTTGGTGGCTTAATTACAGGCGCTGATTTTGATCCATTGTCTAGACGTTTGGTATTGCTAGGCTACGATAAAAATTTAATTTTTGGGCAGTCGTTTATCTGGCTTGTGCCAGTCGATAGCTTGCCTATATGGGATAAAGCTCAGCGTATAAAATTGCATCCTTATGCGCAGTGGGAAGCCGTTGCATGGAATAAAGAGGAAGGGGAAAACGAGTTGCTTTTAACGAGTGAGAGAAGCCCGTTGCTAGACGAGAGTGTAGGGCGGTTGAAAATAGCTACTGACTCTTTATAAAGAATGACCACCTCGCAGATGAAAGCGATTTCATCTACAATACTGCTCCTTTTCAGCCGTTGAATAATAAGTTACGAATCATGCTGCAGATCTACAATACGTTAAGTAAAGAAAAAGCCCCTTTTATCCCTCTTCAGGAGGGGAAAATAAAAATGTATGTGTGCGGTATTACCGTATATGACTTTTGTCATATTGGTCATGCGCGTGTGATGGTGGCATTTGATGTAATTACTCGTTATCTGCGTTCCCAAGGTTGGGATGTAGATTATGTGCGCAATATTACCGATGTCGATGACAAAATTATCAAACGAGCAGCGGAGAATGGTGAAACACCAGAGCAGCTGACGCAGCGAATGATTGCAGCGATGCATGAGGATGAAGATAAGCTGTCAGTGCTGCGTCCAGATCAAGAGCCTCGCGCTACTGCGCATATTGGTGACATTGTTGACCTTGTCGCGACGCTCATTGAAAAAGGGTTTGCTTATCCGGCTTCTAATGGTGATGTGTATTACCGGGTTGAAAAGTTTGAAAGTTACGGAAAGTTAACTAACAAAAATGTTGATGAGTTACGTTCCGGCGCGCGAGTAGAAGTTGAAACCGCTAAAGAGAGCCCACTTGATTTTGTGTTATGGAAAGCAGCAAAAGAGGGTGAGGTGAGCTGGCCCTCTCCTTGGGGAAATGGTCGCCCAGGTTGGCATATAGAATGTTCAGCGATGTCAAAATGCTGTTTAGGTGATACCTTCGATATTCATGGTGGAGGTCCAGACCTTCCTTTCCCTCACCATGAAAATGAAATAGCGCAATCTGAAGCAGCCAATGGTTGTACTTATGTGAACACATGGATGCATGCAGGGCCTGTGCGGGTTAACTCAGAAAAGATGTCTAAGTCACTAGGCAACTTTTTTACCATTCGCGATGTACTGGAAAAGTACAATGCGGAAGTCGTGCGCTTCTTCCTAGCACGGGTCCATTACCGTACTTATATTGATTACAGCGAAGATAGCTTAAAAGAAGCACGAGTGATGCTTGAACGCTTCTATCAAGCGCTAAGAGGTGTTGAGCCTACAGATGAGGTTATTGAAAATGATTTTGATGCCCGTTTTATTGAGGCGATGGATGATGACTTTAATACACCTAAAGCTATATCTGTGCTTTTTGAATTAGTGAACGAGCTAAACAAAGCCTCCCGTGAGGGTGCTCCCGAAGCCGGTATGTTGGCTGCGCAGTTGAAGCGCCTAGGAGGCATTCTTGGTTTGCTTCAGCAAGATCCAGCTGGATTCTTGAAGGGTGAAGATAAAGAGGGTGAGTTGGGTAGCGATGAGATCGACGAGCTTATTCAGCAGCGGGCAGCAGCTAAGACAGCCAAGGACTTTGCGGAATCCGATCGAATCCGTGATGAGTTGGCTGCTCAAGGCGTGATTCTTAAAGATACTCGGGAAGGAACTACATGGTTTCGTGAAGCTTAGGCTTTCTTATACAACAAAAAAGGCAGCTTAAGTGAAGTGACCCCATAAAGTTGGACACTTTTTTATTAGGCTGTTAATAAGGCCTGCTTGCGGTATTCAACCGGAGTCAGGCCTTTTAGTTTTACTTTAATACGTTTTGTATTGTAATACTCGATGTACTCGTCGATCTGATTTATCAGGTCGTCTGCATTCTTAAACTCTTGTTGATGATACATCTCTGTTTTGAGTACGGCGAAAAAGCTTTCGGCGGCCGCATTATCCAAACAGTTCCCTTTTCTTGACATACTCTGTGTAAGACCTCTCTCAGAAAGAATTTTCTGAGTCAGTGGATTTCGATACTGCCAACCCTGATCGCTGTGAAATATCGGACACTCACACTCTTTAAGCCCCTCAACGGCCTCCTCAAGCATATCTGTAACTAACGGTAAACGTGCAGACTTTGCTGTCCTATACGTCACTACTTCCCGATTAAACAGATCAATGATTGGAGACAGATAAATCTTTTGGCCTTTAACATTAAATTCTGTGACATCCGTTACCCATTTCTCATTAGGCTTCTGCGCATCAAAATTACGCTGCAGTACATGTGGTGCTCCTTTTCCTATATCGCCTTTATAGGACTGATAGCGCTTAGGACGAACGATCGACTTTAATTTCAGCGCCGTCATCAGACGCAGTACCGTCTTATGATTTAACCATATATCGAAAGCCCGTAATGCCAATAGAATCCGTCGGTAGCCATAACGTCCCTTGTGTTCATCAAAAATTTGACGAATCACTACTTTCTCTCGAGCGTAATTATCAGGCTTCTGCAGCGCCTGACACTGATAGTAAAAGACACTGCGTGATAACTCACACGCTTTCAAAAGAAGCGTCAGCTTAAATGTCGCCTTGAGTTCCTGAACGATTAACGCTTTCTCTTGGTTTGAGATTGTTTTTTCAGGTACAAGGCATCTAACTTTTTTAGAACAGCGTTCTCCGCTCTAAGGTATTCAAGCTCTTTTTGCATTTCCTCGGGCGTCATCTCACTAATTTTTGAGGACTGAGGGGGTGACGACTGTTGTGTCATAAACGTTTTTCCGCGTTTACTGGGTTCTAATCTCTTTATGCCTGAAGACCTATAGCGGCGCTGCCAAACATAGAGAGTACCAGGGGATACGAGATTGTAGTATGCGCTTGTATAACCTAAAGACCATTGTTCTGCCCACATTTTATTAAGCATGCGAAGTTTATCTTGTGCGCAATAAGGGGAGATGGGAGGTTGAAAAGCGGTCTCACCATGAAACCGGTAAACCTGAGTCCAGTAACGAATCAGAGAAGCGGGAACGTTTAGTTCAGCTCCCAATGATAGGGAAGATGTACCGTTAAGGTATTGTTTAGCTGCAGCAATTTTAAATGCTCTGCTGTACTTTGCCATAAAAACCCCCAGAGTTGGTTGTCCAACTATTGGGGGTCACTTCATTAAGGCTGCCTTTTTTTGTGTTTATACGCTTAACTATCTTGTTTGTTAGCGGCTTCTAAAGTGTTTTCCATTAGTGTTGCTACGGTCATAGGGCCTACACCGCCTGGTACGGGTGTTATGAAGCCTGCACGTTTTTCCGCTTCTTCAAAGCCAACGTCACCCACTAAACGACCATCTTCTAAGCGATTGATGCCTACATCAATAACAGTCGCACCCTCTTTGATCCATTCGCCTTTTACTAGGTTAGGGATGCCAACGCCGACAATGACTAAGTCTGCACGGCGAACATGGGCTTCAAGGTCGCGTGTGAAACGATGTGTAGTGGTAACAGTGCAGCCTGCTAAAAGCAGTTCAAGCCCCATTGGGCGACCCACAATGTTGGATGCCCCTACGACCACCGCTTCCATACCGTGCAGATCTTGATGAGTGGACTCAAGCAGGGTCATAACACCTTTAGGTGTACATGGGCGTAAAACCGGCATGCGTTGGGCTAAGCGTCCTAAGTTAAAGGCATGGAAACCATCTACATCTTTTTCAGGGCGAATACGTTCAAGG
The DNA here is from genome assembly GCF_965223595.1 of Neptuniibacter marinus. Classification (NCBI taxonomy): domain Bacteria; kingdom Pseudomonadati; phylum Pseudomonadota; class Gammaproteobacteria; order Oceanospirillales; family Oceanospirillaceae; genus Neptuniibacter; species Neptuniibacter marinus. The sequence continues at coordinate 1,920,232 of NZ_OZ245004.1, forward strand.
ATTTCGTTTGAGTCTAGATGCTCGGGTAAGGGGAGTTGAACCAAGATACCGTTGCATCCGGGATCTTCATTCAGCTCATCGACTAATTCAAGTAGCGCTTGCTGTGTCGTTTCAACAGGAAGGTCGTATGAACGAGATTCAAAACCGACCTCTTTACAGGCGTTTTTTTTATGTCGTACGTAAACTTGTGATGCAGGGTCCATACCTACAAGGATTACGGCTAAACAGGGCGCTTTTTTGCCCTTGTCTAAACGTTGTTGGACGCCGGCTGCTACTCGTTGACGTACTTCGGCGGCAATTTTCTTGCCATCAATAATCTGTGCGCTCATTAAAGGGAGGTTCCTTTAGAAAAAATATAACTGAGATAATTCTCTCATGGTTAGGATTTAGCTCCAAGCGCCTTTTGCTAATTAGATGGAGGAAAGTAAGGCTGTAAAAACCACATTTCTTCCTTATGAAATAAGCAGTTGATGAGTTCTTGTGAGAGGAGGGTGCTTTTTTGTATGGAAAATAACCGTATCTGCACATAAGTTGAGCAATCTAACTCATTTATTTTCTTGGATAAAAAAAGGGTTGACGCTGAAATTAGAGCTGTATATTATTCGCACCTCCTTAAGACGAGGTACTTAAAAACAGCTAACAAATACTGTTTTGAAAGTGCTAAATTATTAAGGACTGACGATGAGTCGGGCGCCTATAGCTCAACTGGATAGAGCAACGCCCTTCTAAGGCGTAGGTTCCAGGTTCGAGTCCTGGTGGGCGTACCATTGTCAGTATAGAGAATATTATGGTGGGCATAGCTCAGTTGGTAGAGCTCCGGATTGTGATTCCGGCGGTCGTGGGTTCGAGCCCCATTGTCCACCCCATTCTCTAAAAGGTAAGCGGACGTGGTGAAATTGGTAGACACGCCAGATTTAGGTTCTGGTGCCGCAAGGTGTGAGAGTTCGAGTCTCTCCGTCCGCACCATTTGTAAGATATTTTTGTGGTGGGCATAGCTCAGTTGGTAGAGCTCCGGATTGTGATTCCGGCGGTCGTGGGTTCGAGCCCCATTGTCCACCCCATTACATAGACAAGATAGAAAAGTTAATAGATAAAGTGCCGTAAATGCGGACGTGGTGGAATTGGTAGACACGCCAGATTTAGGTTCTGGTGCCGCAAGGTGTGAGAGTTCGAGTCTCTCCGTCCGCACCATTTACAATACTTTATGCATATTAGTTTTAGAGGAAATTTGCTGTATAAACAGTGATACACAGTGCGCGGACGTGGTGGAATTGGTAGACACGCCAGATTTAGGTTCTGGTGCCGCAAGGTGTGAGAGTTCGAGTCTCTCCGTCCGCACCATTTTTCTCAACCTTCCTGAAATACCCCTTTATTCTACGATTTACATCTGTTTCTGATTTAGGAATTCATCCTTTGTTTAGGGGGATGAATAAATGATTTCTACTTTCTTTAAATTATTTTGCTATCAAACTTGACTAATTCGCCTCGTTGCCGGAAAATTTCGCGCTTTGATTTCACTCGGAGTCGCCGAGTACTGTGCAGATTAAGCGGCGTTATGAATCATTCGTCGGTCTGTTGAAGATTATTGATACAAGCATTTTTTATTTGTGAGGCATTACATGCAAGTTTCCGTTGAAACGACTTCTGGCCTAGAGCGTCTGATGACGATTTCCGTCCCAGCAGAGCGCATCGATCAGGATGTTACTAAGCGCATCCAACAGACAGCACGTACAGTAAAAATCGATGGTTTCCGTCCAGGCAAAGTACCTGTCAAAGTTGTTAAACAGCGTTATGGTAAAGGTATTCGTGAAGAGGTTTTAGGTCAGGTGGTTCAAGAGAGCTTCTACCAGGCCCTTCAACAGGAAGAGATTAACCCAGCTGGCACTCCATCAATTGATTTCACAAAAGATGTTGAAGGTGAAAACTTAGAGTACACCGCTAAGTTTGAAGTTTATCCATCTATTGAACTAGCAGATTTTTCTTCAGTTGAAATTGAAAAGAAAAGCGCTGAAGTAAAAGATGCTGATCTAGATCAGATGATCGAAACTTTACGCAAACAGCAAGCTGATTGGGTAGAAGTTGAGCGTGAAGCTGCGATGGATGACCGTCTGCGTATCGACTTTGAAGGTTTCATTGATGGTGAAGCTTTTGATGGTGGTCAAGGCGAAGGCATGGATCTAGTACTAGGTTCTAACACAATGATTCCTGGATTCGAAACAGGTTTGGTTGGTGCAAAAGCGGGCGACGAAGTTGAAATTAAGGTTACGTTCCCTGAGTCTTACCAAGCAGAAAACTTGCAAGGTAAAGATGCTGTATTCAAGGTGAAGGTTGCAAGCGTATCTGAACAGGTGCTAGCTGAACTTAACGAAGAGTTCTTCTCAAAGTTTGGTCTTGAAGACAAAACTGAAGAAGCGTTCCGTGCTGAAGTTGGTAAAAACATGGCACGTGAACTTAAACAAGCGCTTAAGATGAAGCTGAAAGATCAAGTTTTCAGCAAATTACTAGAGATCAACGTAATTGACGTACCATCTGCGTTAGTTGATGGTGAAATTGATAATCTGCGTCGTCAGGCAGTTATGCAGTTTGCAGGCCCTGATTCAGATATGGATCCAAATGCTCTGCCTAAAGAGATGTTTACAGATCAAGCGGATCGCCGCGTTAAAATTGGTTTGTTGATGCAGGAAGTCATTAAAGTTAACGAACTTGAAGCGGAAGAAGCGCGTGTTCGTGAAACACTTGAAGAGATGGCTGAAACATATCAGGACCCTCAGCAAGTTATTGACTGGTACATGGGTAATGAAGAGATGCTAGGCCAGATTAAAGGGCTAGTTCTTGAAGAGCAGGTTGTTGATAAACTGCTTGCAACAGCTAAAGTGTCTGAAGTATCTGTAAGCTATGAAGATGCTATCAAGCCGGAACAGCCTGCTGCTCCAGAAGCTGAAGAGACTGAATAATCTCTATTTAAGCTAGATTGATTTTAAAACGACAGTTCGTTTGTGCGGCTGTCGTTTTTTTATTTATGCTGAACTAATTCCTCTAAGTGCTTTGATTTTTCGGTTTTATTTATTCGTTTGAACTTTAATCTGTTACCGCATATAGATAAAAGTAGTTAATTTCATTTATATGATCGGTTTCTTAGGCCGAATTAACGTAGTATTATCGAGTGCTTGGTTTTAAAAATGTTTCCGTTTAAGGAGTGATAGATGACGGATTTTGGAAAGGGTGGTACTGATATCCTAAGCAGTCTTGTTCCTATGGTTGTTGAACAATCTGCACGTGGTGAACGAGCCTATGATATCTATTCCCGTCTCTTAAAAGAGCGTGTGATCTTTTTGGTCGGTCCTGTAGAAGATCATATGGCAAATCTAGTAGTAGCTCAGTTGCTATTTCTAGAAGCGGAAAACCCAGATAAAGATATCCATCTGTATATTAATTCACCGGGCGGTTCCGTTACTGCGGGTATGTCTATTTACGACACTATGCAGTTCATCAAACCGGATGTAAGTACGATGTGTATGGGGCAGGCAGCAAGTATGGGTGCCTTTCTATTGACCGGTGGTGCTAAAGGCAAGCGTTTTGCTTTGCCAAACTCGCGTGTGATGATTCATCAGCCTTTAGGTGGATATCAAGGGCAAGCGACAGATATTGAGATTCATACAAAAGAAATTTTGAGTATTCGTAATAAGTTAAATACCTTGTTGGCTGAGCATTCAGGGCAAGATCTTGAGACAATCGCTCGTGATACTGACCGTGATAACTTTATGGATCCATACGCGGCTAAAGAATATGGTTTGATTGATGACGTGTTAGATCGTCGAAATACGGACTGATAAACAGGTATTAAATTTTTATTGTATTCCAGTCAGTAGTTAGATGCTTTTAAGATCAAAATTGAAAGTGTCTGCTTCTTGACTATAGTGAGTACAGGTCCGAACTAGAATAAACGAGGAAGTCGAATGACCGACGAAATCAAAGGTAAAGACGGTGATGATGAAGGCAAACTGCTGTACTGTTCATTTTGTGGCAAAAGCCAAGATGAAGTACGCAAGCTAATTGCTGGGCCTTCTGTTTTTATCTGTGACGAATGTGTAGATTTATGTAATGACATTATTCGTGAAGAGATTCAGGATGCGGAGCCGCAAGAAGAAAGCGATCATCTACCTACGCCAGCTGAATTAAGTGCTGCGTTGGACGAGTATGTTATTGGTCAAGATCGTGCTAAAAAAGTATTAGCTGTCGCGGTTTATAATCACTATAAGCGCCTGCGTTTCCAAAAGAGCAGCAAATCAGACGTTGAACTGAGTAAAAGTAATATACTTCTTATTGGTCCTACTGGGAGTGGTAAAACACTTCTGGCTCAAACATTAGCACGTCTTTTGAATGTGCCGTTCACTATGGCTGATGCAACAACCTTGACTGAAGCTGGTTATGTAGGTGAGGATGTTGAGAATATTATCCAGAAACTACTGCAGAAATGTGACTATGATGTTGAGAAAGCTCAGTTAGGCATCGTATATATTGATGAGATTGATAAGATTTCACGTAAATCTGATAATCCATCAATTACCCGTGATGTATCAGGTGAAGGTGTTCAGCAAGCGTTACTGAAGCTGATTGAAGGGACTGTTGCTTCTGTTCCTCCTCAAGGTGGACGTAAACACCCACAGCAAGAATTTTTGCAGGTTGATACTTCAAATATTCTATTTATCTGTGGTGGTGCATTCGCGGGCCTTGAAAACATTATCCGTGATCGTTCCGAGAAAGGTTCTATTGGCTTTAATGCTATTGTTAAAGGCAAGGATGAAGAGAAAACGGTTTCCGATAGCTTGCTTGAGCTTGAAGCTGAAGACTTAGTTAAATACGGTTTGATCCCTGAGTTTGTTGGTCGTCTACCGATGATTGCTACCTTGGCTGAGCTTGATGAGTCAGCGTTGATTCAAATTTTGACTGAACCGAAAAACAGTCTGACTAAGCAGTATGCTGCCTTGTTTGATATGGAAGGAGCGGAAGTTGATTTCCGTGAATCTGCACTTGATGCGATTGCTAAGAAAGCTTTAGAGCGTAAAACAGGTGCACGTGGCTTGCGGTCTATTATGGAAGCAACCTTGCTTGATATTATGTATCAGCTGCCTTCTATGGAAAATGTCAGCAAAGTTGTGATCGATGAGGGGGTTATTGATGGCGATAACGATCCTATCTTGATTTATGAAAACACAGATCAAGCTAAGGCGATGCCTGACGATTAATTTTGTTTTTATGTTTCTTTTAAAAGGATAGCTTTGCTATCCTTTTTTTATGCCTTTTTTTCGATAACTAGTTTGGTATCTAATGATTACGACAGATATTGATGGATTTAATAGTCTGGACTTAGAGCTTAAGCGAGAGTTCTACACAAGTTTTAGAGAAGCAATGGAAGAGCTTGAGCGTTGTTTTAATGCTTTGGATTACAAATATGACCAAGAAACGATTAATGAGATGTTTCGTGCCGTTCATTCGGTTAAAGGAAACTCACATATGGTTTTTTTGGATTCTGTTGCAGAGGTCTGTCATAAATTAGAAGATATAGCCGATCAAATTAGGCAGGGTGATTATTTGTATACACCGGCACAAGGTGAATTTATGACCTTTGTGTTTGCGCGTCTCGAACAGTTAATTGCTGAGGCGATCTCGCTAGGTTCTATTCCTGATATTCATGTGGAAATTCTCCTGAAAGGAGTGTCCCATGTTTATGATGCTTCTCTCTCTACACGTGATTCTGTTATTCAGACAACCTTGGAAAGCTTCTCTGGGATTTTAACGAACAGTGAAGACGAAAGTGAGCAGGTACTCAAGCGTTTAGCACAGCAAGGGGGTCGCGCTGTGCAGACGTCGGTTCCTGAGGTTAACCAAAGCTTTGATGGTTTAGCGTTTATGGCATCGGTTGCTCAGCGGGTGAGTAGTCAATCTATACAACAGCCGGGGGATCAAGAGAAGTTATTAAGTTTGTGCCTTTGGCTGAATGATAGATGGGGCTCAGTGGTTGATGAGGATCAGTTAAGAGCAGCCTTTTATTTTCAAACATTAGGTGCGCGTTTTGTCTCTTCTCCAGTATTTGATATAGCTTTACGGTCTGCCAGTTGGGAAAAGAATAAGGCATTGGAACAGTTGGAGTTATCAGCTGGTTTTTTAAAGTTATCGAACCAGTGGGATGAGGCTGCAGAGATCGTTTTACAGAGTTACGAACGTTATGATGGGCTAGGTCCTTTAGGGTTGAAAGGGGATGAAATTAATCAAGGCAGCATGATCATAGCGTTGATACGTTACTATCAGCAGTGTTATTTCAAGCTGAAAAAAGATCACAAAGTAAAAATTGCTGTGTCTAAATCCTTAAGCCGGATTAACAGTGAAGAGAGTTACCGATTCTCAACTGAGATTGTTCTATTATTTAATCAAATGGTGCATAGCGATGTGTTGGGTGTAAGTCTATAGAATTAGCCTCAGATTTTTTTGGGGGGGGCTGGCTAACAGCAAGACATAAAAAATGCGCATCAGTAAACTGTATGCGCATTTTTTTGCAGTGTGCCGCTTATCGGTTAGGTAAAACCTTAGTTAGCTTTTCATGCATACCTAATAAGCATTTTTCAGTGCTTTCCCAATCAATACAGCCATCAGTGACTGAAACACCGTAAACTAGATCATCTAAGTTTTCAGGAATGGATTGATTGCCCCAGCCAATATTACTTTCAATCATCAAGCCAACAATAGATTTGTTACCTTCAAGAATCTGGTTTGCAGCATTTTCAGCGACAAGAGGCTGAAGAGCCGGGTCTTTGCTGGAATTTTCGTGGCTACAGTCGATCATAATATTGTTGGCAAGACCTGCTTTCTCAAGTGCTTGCTCACAAACAGAGACATTGACTGAATCATAGTTAGGTTTGCCACCGCCACCACGCAGTACAACATGACCATATTGATTGCCTTTAGTATGGACAATTGATACTTGGCCTTCAGAGTTAATACCTAAGAAGCGGTGAGGAGCGCTCACTGATTTAAGAGCATTAGTTGCTACGCTTAAGCCACCGTCTGTGCCATTTTTGAAGCCTACCGCACAAGATAGGCCAGACGACATCTCACGGTGTGTCTGAGACTCTGTTGTACGAGCACCAATAGCAGACCAGGCGATAAGGTCTTGTATGTATTGTGGTGAAATAGGATCTAGGGCCTCAGTGGCTAAAGGCAGCCCCATTTCAGAAAGGTCGATAAGCAACTTACGCGCAATATGTAGACCTTCTTCGATCTCGAAAGAATCGTTTAGGTGAGGGTCATTAATTAGGCCTTTCCACCCTACGGTTGTACGAGGTTTCTCAAAATAAACGCGCATAACTAAATACAGAGAGTCTTTAACCTGTTCTTGAAGAGCAACTAATTTTTTGCCGTATTCAAGTGCCGCTTCGGTGTCATGTATTGAGCAAGGGCCCACTACGATAAATAGGCGAGGATCTTTACGATCAAGTATGTCACGAATTACAGAGCGGCCCGTTAAAACAGCAGAAGCCGCTTTCTCTGAAATAGGCATCTCTGCTTTTAAAACGTCCGGAGAGATTAGGACGGTATTTGATTGGATATTTAAATCGTCAACGCGTATATCAGTCATTATCACTTTTCCTGCTATAGAGAGCCTAATATCCATAATAAAGTGTCGGAATGGTTGGCTGTCTAAACTCTTTGTAAATGTGTCGCCTTTTTTACCATAAACACACTACGGTTATAAGTGTGCATAAGGTCAATTATGCATCTAAATGCATAACAATTGATTATTTAGGGGGAAACAGATGAATGTGTCGTTGCGATTAGCCGTGATACACTGCGCTTCTAATTTTTTACGCTATTTATTTATTCTTTAATGTCGTATTTTTAGAACTGAATTAAATAAAAGCGGTCAACACAGCTATAGAATTTTATCGGAATTGTAGGCATTAGATGGTTACCTCAGTATTTCACTTATTTAAACGCAGCGTTTTCAGTCCTCTTCTCTTTGTCTTGTTGTTTTTTTGTACTCAGCAAGCGAACGCTGGATTATTTGATAATAACCCTTTTGCAGAGAAGGGGCCTTTAGAGGTTGAAAAAGCGTTTGTCTTTGGACAGATTCAAGAGGGAAATCAGCTTAGTCTTTATTGGGATATACCTAATGACTATTACCTCTATCGTGATCGAATAGAATTAAAAAGCGGTGCAAACACCAAAATACTTAATCGTTTGAACAGTCCCGCAGAGCAGAAAGATGACCCGCTTTTTGGTCAAGTCTGGGTTTATCACAACAGGGCTGAGGTCACTATTGATTTAGCAAGTGCTAATGATCAAATAGTTGATGATAAACTTATAGTCACTTATCAAGGCTGTTGGGAGGGAGGAATCTGTTACCCACCAGTAACTAAAGAGATCTCCGTTATAAGTGTTAAGCCTGTTTCTGATAAAACGGCAATGGCCGCTGTAGGCGATGCAGAAAACATAGAAACGGATACAGCTACAGCAACGTCGGAAACGGCTGTAATGCTAAGTGAGCAAGATCAATTTGCTCAGATGCTTAATCAGGGAAATCTATTTGTTACTTTAGGTGCCTTTTTTATCGCCGGTTTAGCCTTGTCATTTACCCCTTGTGTGTTTCCTATGATCCCAATTCTATCCAGCATTATTGCCGGTCAGGGGAAGCAAGTTACAGCAGCTAAAGGCTTAACACTGTCTATTGTGTATGTATTGGCCGTATCGGTGACATATACTTTGGCGGGTATTTTTGCCGGTTTATTTGGTGAAAACCTTCAAGCATTATTTCAAAACCCATGGATTATAAGTGTCTTCAGTTTTATTTTTGTTCTGTTGTCTTTATCTATGTTTGGTTTTTATGAATTACAGCTACCTAATGGCATACAGAGTAAGTTGAGCCAAGCAAGTAATAGCCAAGAGGGTGGGACGATTGCAGGTGTCGCCATTATGGGCTTGTTGTCAGCGCTGATTGTTGGTCCTTGTATGGCAGCGCCTTTGGCAGGTGCTTTGATCTATATTGGACAGACGGGTGATCCCGTATTAGGTGGGAGCGCACTGTTTAGTATGAGTCTTGGGATGGGTGTACCTTTGATTCTTGTGGGTACTTCGGCGGGTAAGTTATTGCCCCATGCCGGACTTTGGATGGATAAGGTCAAGGCTGTATTCGGTGTTTTACTCTTATTGCTCGCTATTTGGATGCTGGATCGTATTGTGCCAACCGTTGTGACTATGTGGTTAACGGCTTTGGTTTTAATTGTATCCGCGGTTTATATGGGCGTGTTGTCCCATGCTAAAAAGGAGACCGCTAGGCTGCAACTGGCTAAAGGTTTAGGCATTGTTATTTTGCTTTACGCTATAGCGTTGATGGCTGGCGCATTAGCTGGCGGCAATAGCTTGATCTATCCTCTTAAGGCTTTTGCCGGATCGAATGCACAAACAACTAACAAACTAGCATTTATTAAAGTTTACACCCCTGAGCAGTTAGTTCTTGAGCTAGAGGATGCTAAAAAGAAACAGCAGCCCGTTATGTTAGATTTTTATGCTGATTGGTGTGTCGCTTGTGTTGAATTGGACGTGGTTACTTTTTCAGATCTATCTGTTCAGCAGGCTTTAACATCATTTAAGGTGATTAAGGTTGATGTCACTAAGAATGACCAGCCCGCAAAAGCATTAAACAAAGCCTACAATATTATAGGCCCTCCTGCTTTAGTGTTTTATGATCGATCAGGAGAGATTGTCCAGAATAAGACTTTAATAGGGGTTGTCGAACCTAATGAGTTTATAGATCATATCAGGGAGATCTAATTTAGTTCTCTCTTTCCTCTATGGACGGCGCTTTTGCTAAAGGGGGAGGGTATAGTTTACTCAAAACAATAATTACAAATGTGTAAAGGAGGTTTATATGTCGAACGAGTCGAAAAGAATACTCCCGCTCCCTGCCTTACTTGCAACTGTCGTTCTAGCTCTCTCTCCTAGTCTAGTGAGCGCTGGTGATGCCGCTAATGGTGAAGTGCTTTACCATGAGGTCGAAATCGAGAAAACAATCCATGGTGAGGCTCATACCGATGCTAATTGTGAAACCTGTCATGATTCGTCGCTCTATATGAGTGAGCAACGTAAAGTGACAACATTTGCAAAATTAGAAGCATTTGTTGAAGGCTGCAATACAAACTTAGATGTCGGCTGGTTTCCTGAAGATGTTGCGGACGTCGCGAGCTATCTAAATAAAGAATATTATAAGTTTGAAGAATAATTTCTTTATAGAAAACTTATAGATCTTTTTATCAAGCCGCTTTTAGCGGCTTTGTGTTTTTATCCCTTCTGTTTTTACCTTCACTCTAAATAACCTGAGTAAAGATCAATGATCCCTATCGCCTTTAAAAACGGCCCACTTTTTGCTGTACCTCATATTACTTATTTTTAATGATTCTCGTATCTGCTTTTTGAAATAAACAAAATGAACAGCCTTAGTGCGCTTTAACGTGTTTCTTTCCGGTTGGGCTATTGTTTTATAAAGCGAGCGTTTACGAGGGCTGTAGCCGTATGAGGTGTGCCTATTGTTGTGTTTTTACTGATCGTTTAGGTTGTTGACCTAATAATCACTTATGGAAATTTGCGCTTAGTTATTGGGCTAAGGGCTGTCGTTTTTTGCCGTAAGCCGCTCGGCGGTTCTATCTGCATTAGGCAATTATTTTCCGCTAAGTCAGTATCAAAAAATTAAATTTTTGCTGATGCAAGAATAGGTTTTTTGCGCCTTAAATAAAGGTATTTAGTCACTATCAATGATTAGTGTCTGAGGTTTTTTACGTCAAATAAAAGAGGAATGAACTATAGACAGGTCTTACTGGTTTTCTATTCAAACTTGTGGAGAGAATAATGATTATTCAGACGAGTACAGTGCACATGAGTGCAGAGCATGAGAAGACAGAATCTATTGAGTTAACAAAAACAATGGATTTCGATGCGCTATCTGCGGGCTTTTTCAGAGAATTTGAAAACGCTCAATCGTTGATTGGTGAGGAGAGTGAAACACAAACTAACTCAATACTTGTATTGACTGAACAAGGTATGCAGTTCAGAACAGCGAGTGATAAGAATGAAGTAGAACAGCGGCATGAACTCATACGTTCTAAGTTATTTGATAGCCTGATAAAAGCGATTAATCCAAAATATGGGGATGCAGATATAAGCAATAATATAGAACTGCCTGCGACATCGTCTTATAGCGAAGATGTGGGGAGTACAGATACTGCTATTCCTCAGCAGATGCAGCCTGTACGTTTGCAGATGTCCTTTAAGGTTTCAGAAACTATAGAGGAGTACGAATGCTCGAGTTTCTCCAGTTGTGGGAAAGTAACAACGGCTGATGGGAAAGAGATAGAATTTGATTTAAGCCTAGAGATGGAGCGAAGCTACTCTGTTAGCCGAGAATTTGAGGTGACAAAAAGCGTCGAATTTACTGACCCGCTTATTGTTAATTTTGAGGGCAACTATGCGGACTTATCGGACGAAAAGTTTGAGTTTGATTTAGACGCAGATGGGGATATGGAGTTAATCAGTTATCTATCAGGCAGTGGTGGTATGTTAGCCATCGATAATAACGAAGACGGTATTATTAATGATGGCACTGAGCTATTTGGTGCGTTAAGTGGTAATGGCTTTGCTGATTTAGCGCAATATGATGAAGACGGGAACAACTATATAGATGAAGCCGACTCTATTTATGATGATTTGATGCTTTGGACAAAAACTGAAGAAGTTGATTCCTTAGTATCCATTGCCGATCATGGTATTGGGGCGATTTATTTAGGTTCAACTGAAACGCCGTTTGATATCAAAGGGGAGAATAATCAACAAAATGGACGAGTGACCTCCAGCGGTTTTTATATTAATGAGACAGGAGAGGTCGGCACCATTCAACAGATCGACATGGCTGTCTAGGTAGATAATATAGATCAATCATAAGGGGGATGAGTCCCTTATGATTGATTAAGGTATAATGCCATTTTGTTTAGGCTCTGTGATCACTTTTATGCAACTCACTTCGCAGCGTGAAGTAAACCTATTACGCTTCTTGCTCTTGTTAACAGTCGTACTTCTATTAACGGGGCTTTTATCCCCCATGCTGACCATGAGTCAGTTTTACTTCTTTGAAAGCTCTTTTTCTGTCGTTGGCGGCCTAGTGAGTTTATTTGAAGAGGGGCAGTATTTTATTGCTATCGTTATTTTAATTTTTAGTGTGCTCGTACCTATAGCAAAAGTACTATTCCTTTTTCATATACTTAAGGAGGGCGTAGAGTGTTCGGTTAAGCAGAAACACTATCTTTCATTGATACATGATTATGGACGTTGGGCGATGCTTGATGTTTTTGTCGTGGCTGTTTTGATTATGACGGTCAAACTCGGGGCAATTGTATCGATTGAAATTCATTGGGGGCTGTACGTATTTGCCGGCGCGGTTATTTTGATTATGTACCTCACCCATAAAGTGGTTAAATTATTTCATGTCGATTCCTGAATCCTTTTATTCACATTTAGCGAAAAGAAAGAACAGCCTCAAAGTTTATAACCCTTATCGTGATCGTTATAAACTGGAAAATCTAAAACGGTATTTTGATGCGATGTTTGCATTGGCCGGGCCGCGGGTCATGTTAGTGGGCGAGGCGCCGGGCTATAAAGGGTGTCGCTTAACTGGGATCCCTTTTTCGAGCGGTAAGCTATTCGAGGAAGTAGAGCATCCCTTCTTGCAAAGTTTAGGGCCGCAATTAACCTTAGATCAGGATAGTCTCGTAGCTGAAAATTCAGCATCAGTGGTATGGCGCTATCTGATTGATCAACCTATAGTGCCCCTGTTTTGGAACTCATTTCCATTTCACCCTCACCCCTCACGTATTCAGAAAAAGAATAGGGCACCTTCAGCCGCAGAGATTAAAGAGGGAGCTTTCTACTTGAATGAGCTGGTTGAGGTTTTTCAGCCTGATATAGTGGCTGGATTAGGGAGGGCGGGAACATCTTGTGCTCAGGCGGTCTTATCGGAAAAAGATATCTGTTATATCCGTCATCCATCTTACGGCGGGAAACGAGACTTTATGACAGGGATGGATCAGATATTGAGTATATAATCAGATTTAAGTGTTCGGTTTATATTTAACTTATTAAAATACAATGAAATTTTAACAGGATGTAGTAAGTTCCATCTAGAGGGGTTAGATTATTTAGGCTTCGTTATCGCGAAGCCTTATGCTCAGGTTTCTTCGAGTAGCGTTTAGGGTTAGCTTTTTTATCTGTACGCTTATACCGGTTATGTTTATCTGTTCTGCTTCCAACTTTTATCTGAGTTTCTGTTTCGATAAATTCTCCCGGTTGTAGCTGGGCCAAAGTATGTGAACCAATGGCATAACGTATTAAACGTAATGTGGGAAAGCCTACCGCGGCTGTCATTCTTCTTACTTGACGATTTTTGCCTTCAGTTATCTTGAGTTCGACCCAGCTTGTCGGAATGTTTTTACGCTCTCTAATAGGAGGAACTCTATCCCATAGATGATTAGGTTCTGCAATTTTTTGCGCTATAGCGGGGCGGGTGCATCCATCTTTAAGTGTTACGCCGTTTGATAATTGCTTAATCGCCTCATCAGTAATATCGCCTTCAACTTGTGCCCAGTAGGTTTTTTCTAATTTGAATTTAGGGTTAGCAAGTTGGTGTTGCAGCTGCCCATTGTCGGTAAGTATAAGCAAGCCCTCTGAGTCATAATCCAATCGACCCGCCGCGTAAAAGCCCGGTTTATTGATATAAGCCGCTAAGGTTTCTTTACCGTCATCGCTCGTGAATTGGGTCAGAACTTGAAATGGTTTGTTAAATAAGAGGATCTTGGTCATTCAATAATCTATAAAGTTTAGAAGTTAGTTTGATCTACAGCGCAGTGCTAGTGCAGAAGAACAAGTTCTTCAATCGCTCGTCGGTGCTATTCTACAGAAGCAAAAAGATTGAAGGGTATTTTTTATGGCTTATCGACCTATTTTTTTGTCGGTTGGAGATGAAATCAGTAACGTATTGAATGATACGTTTAATGTTAAGGCTTGCCGGTTGCTCCTTTTTCCTTTTCCTTGGCGGATGGTATAGGCTGCAAGATATTTAGCTTTGATAAAAAAGGGATTGTTCTACAGCTAAAAGCGGTGACTTATCATGTTCGGCATGAGTGCAAGTGTTGCTTTATAGGAGCTGCGTTTGATACTTCTTTGTTTGGTAGGCTGTAAAAAATGAAACCATTTAGTCGGTATTAATAATAAAAACCAGCACAAGGCTGGTTTTTATTGATTAAAAGGTAATATACCTTTTGTTAACTACTGCGTTTCAAGCGGTTTAATTTGAACGGCATGCGTTCCTTTGGGCCCTGGTTGTGTGTCGAACTCAACTTTCTGTCCAGCTTTGAGGCTTTTATATCCATCTACTTCAATAGCAGAATAATGGGCAAAGAGATCCTCATTATGTTCGTCGGATAAAATAAATCCGTACCCCTTCGAATTATTGAACCACTTTACTTTCCCTGTCTGCATAACTAACTCCCGTATCCAATGCTACATTTGGATTGTTAACCTGAACGTACGACTTTATAGCTGCTAAAATACTCATCAAAGCTATAATAGTAGCTAAAGAGTGTTTCCTAATGCTTGCAGGTACAACGAGGATATGACCTAATCCTGCTATAGTGAAGTATAGCACCCCTCAGAGAATGTGTGACAGGTGTACGATCACTGTTCAGTAGTTAATTATAGTGGAAAATTAGAAGATATATAGATGCATACAAAAATTGAACAAAATATGCCACGAATGTCTAACGACGAGTATGGACCCGATCAGGATCATAGGGATGATTCAGGTTTAGCGACGCAAGAAGCTAAGCCTGAAGTTAAAAAACCATCTATGTATCGAGTCGTGCTAATGAATGATGACTATACGCCGATGGATTTTGTCGTAGCTGTTTTAATAATGTTTTTTAATATGGACCAAGAAAAAGCTACACAAGTAATGTTATCGGTGCATACTGAAGGTAAGGGTGTATGTGGTATCTTTACAAAAGATATAGCTGATACAAAAGCAGCTATAGTTAATCAGTATGCAAGAGACAATAGTCACCCACTACTTTGTGAAGTCGAGAAAGTCTGAAGAGGAACCGTTATGTTAAACCGAGAACTCGAAGACACGCTCAGTGCAGCTTTCCAGGCAGCAAAAGAGAAGCGACATGAATTTATTACGGTCGAGCATCTTTTATTAGCGTTGTTGGAAAATTATGAAGCCCACCAAGTACTAGCCGCTTGTGGTGCTAATTTCGATGGTATTCGTAAAAATCTTGCTGATTTTATCGAAGAAACGACGCCTTTATTATCAGATACGTTACCGGATCTGGATACTCAGCCGACATTGGGTTTTCAGCGAGTACTTCAGCGGGCTGTATTTCATGTTCAGTCTTCAGGTAAAAATGAAGTCACTGGTGCAAATGTTCTTGTTGCAATCTTTAGCGAACAGGAGAGCCAAGCGGTCTATATCCTTCAGCAGCATGGGATTGAGCGTATTGACACGGTTAATTACATTGCCCATGGCATATCCAAAATGTCTGAGCATGAGCATGATAATTCTGAAACACCACTCGAAGGGGACTCTACTGATAATAAAGAGGACAGCCCATTAAGAAAATATGCTGTCAATCTCAATGTAGAGGCAGAAAAAGGCTTAATTGATCCTTTAGTTGGCCGAGACTCTGAAGTTGAGCGTGTCGTCCAAATATTGTCACGTCGCCGTAAAAATAATCCATTGCTGGTGGGCGAGGCCGGTGTAGGTAAAACGGCAATAGCAGAAGGCTTAGCTAAGCTCATTGTCGAAAGTAAAGTACCTGATGTTATCAAAGAGTCGGTCGTTTATTCGTTGGATCTTGGTGCGCTATTGGCAGGTACCAAGTATCGCGGTGACTTTGAGAAGCGTTTAAAAGGTCTCTTGAACGAGATCAAAGAGCTGCCTAAAGCCATATTATTTATTGATGAAATCCATACGATTATTGGTGCTGGTGCTGCGTCAGGTGGTTCTATGGATGCATCTAACCTTTTGAAACCATTGTTGAGTTCCGGCCAGATACGCTGTATCGGCTCTACAACTTTCCAAGAGTTTCGAGGGATTTTTGAAAAAGATCGTGCATTAGCTCGACGTTTTCAAAAAGTGGATGTACTTGAACCAAGCATTGATGATACCTACGCAATATTACGTGGCTTAAAACAGCGTTTTGAAGAGCACCATGAGCTTACCTATAGCGATGAGGCTCTAAAGGCGGCTGCAGAACTGGCAGGGCGTTACATTAATGACAAACATATGCCAGACAAAGCGATTGATGTTATTGATGAGGCGGGTGCTTATCAGCGCCTTCTGCCCGAAGAGTTACGTAAAAAAGTTATCGACGTTGAAGATGTTGAAGCTATTGTCGCCAAAATCGCGCGCATCCCACCAAAAAGTGTTTCGGCTTCAGATAAAAGCCAACTGGCTAAACTGGATACGAACCTCAAAATGGTGGTACTGGGGCAGGATGAAGCGATTGATACACTGTCTTCTGCAATTAAACTATCCCGTGCTGGATTAAAAGAGCCGAATAAACCTGTAGGTTGTTTCCTTTTTGCTGGCCCAACAGGGGTTGGTAAAACAGAAGTGACTCAGCAACTTGCACGAGTTATGGGGATTGAGTTAGTTCGTTTCGATATGTCAGAGTATATGGAGCGACATACCGTATCACGCTTGATCGGTGCGCCTCCTGGATACGTGGGTTACGATCAAGGCGGGCTGCTTACTGAAGCGGTTACTAAGTCTCCTCACTGCGTATTGTTGCTTGATGAAATAGAGAAAGCACATCCCGAAGTGTTTAACTTACTGCTTCAAGTGATGGATAACGGCACATTAACTGATAATAATGGCCGTAAAGCCGACTTCCGTAATGTGATTTTAGTGATGACAACCAATGCCGGTGCTCAAGATATGAGTCGTGCTTCTATTGGTTTCACTAAGCAGAATCATGCAACGGATGGTATTGAAGCGATTAAGAAAATGTTTACTCCTGAATTCCGTAACCGTTTGGATGGGATTATTCAGTTTAAACCTCTGGATCCTAGCATTATCAAGGGTGTAGTAGACAAGTTCTTTGCTGAGCTTCAAGTTCAATTGGATGAGAAGCATGTAGTTCTTCATCTAACGGATGCTGCCCGCACATGGTTTGCCGAAAAAGGCTACGATGAGCAGATGGGTGCGCGGCCTATGAAGCGCTTGATTCAGGAAAAACTGAAAAAGCCATTGGCTGAAATGATCCTATTTGGTGAATTAGCTGAAGAGGGTGGAGAGGTTGAGATCGGTGTAGACGCTGAAGGTGAAATTAGCGTTGAAGTGACTAGTTGTGTTTAACTGTTGATATCCAATCCATAGAAATAAAAATGGCAGCCAATTGGCTGCCATTTTTTATGCTTACCTAGGCTAACTTATCCCATATGTTAGATAAGATTCGCCAGGAAGACGCAAAGATTAACGTGCGCGATAAACGATACGGCCTTTGCTTAGGTCGTAAGGTGTTAATTCTACTTTAACTTTATCGCCAGTCAGGATACGGATGTAGTTTTTACGCATTTTTCCTGAGATGTGTGCCGTTACAACGTGACCGTTTTCCAGCTCAACACGGAACATAGTGTTCGGTAGCGTGTCGACCACGGTGCCTTCCATTTCAATGCTATCTTCTTTAGCCATTAATTTTTTACCTTGTTGAGAGAGGCTCCAGATATCTGGACCTAATAATTGCGCGATATTGTGCCTGAAAATCACTTTTATATCAAAGGGAAATCGGAATATATGTTATTTAAACTAGACTTTGACCGCGTTAATCGGGCTGAACTAATACCCATTGGTCCTCTAAAAGGAGCTCAAAGGGTCTAAATGAGATTTTATAGCTCATTTTTCGGCAGTTTTTTACCCAATAGCCTAGGTAGAGGTAATTAAGGTTATTTTGTTGGCAAAATTGTAATTGCCATAAAATACAAAAGGTTCCTAAGCTACGTTTAGGTAAGGATGGATCAAAAAAAGTGTAGATCGCTGAGAGCCCCTTTTCGAGTGTATCAATAACGCTAACGGCAACTAGCGTATCTGTGGCGTCTCTGAACTCAATAAACTGAGTATGTTCCGCACCCTCAACAAGGAAGGAGGTAAACTGCTCTGAACTTGGCGGAAACATATCACCATCTTGATGGCGCTTATTAATATAGCGAGAATATAGGGAGTAATACTCCTCAGTAAAGGAGGGGGCGTGGGTGGTTGCGTATATATCTTTGTTTTTGGCAAGAATACGCTTCTGGCTTTTACTAAAGCTATAGACCGCAAGGGGGATTCTGACGGATATACAAGCCCTGCAATCATCACAGTGGGGGCGATAAACATGTTTACCACTTCGTCTAAAGCCGAGATCTGAAAGTTGGCTGTAGGTTGACTGATCAAGTTCTACTTGTGGATCGACAAAGAGAGTTTTAGCTATTTTATTCTCTAAATAGCTACAATCATGCTCAGGGGTCGCGTAAAAATGTAATGTCCTGAGATTGCTCAAGGTTTACTCCATTTGATCTGCTGGCAGGCCAAACTGCCAATGCGTTTGGCCAATCTCATCAAGATATTGATCAAGGTATAACTGAAATTCACGCCGGTTTATCTCAGTTGCACCTAATGAAAATAGATGATCATTGCTTACTTGGCAATCAACTAAAGCATAGCCCCATTTTTCTAGTTGTTCGACCATTTTAATAAAGGCGATCTTAGATGCGTCCTTTACTTTGCTAAACATGGATTCGCCAAAAAAGAGTTTACCTATAGCCAAGCCGTAAAGCCCACCGACGAGTTCATCGTCAATATAAACTTCAACCGAGTGGGCTAAACCCTTTTTGTGAAGGTTACAGTAAGCGTCTTTCATTTCGTTAGTGATCCATGTGCCATCTTCTCCCCGTCGAGGAGCTGAACAGGCATCGATAACCTGAGCGAAATTACGATTAAATACGACCGTATAATCCTTTTTCTTTAAACGCTTACGCATGCTTCTTGATATATGGATTTGATCGGGGATGAGTACGCAGCGGGGATCAGGGCTCCACCAGAGAATCGGTTCGCCAGGGCTGTACCAAGGAAAAATACCTGC
Source organism: Neptuniibacter marinus (assembly GCF_965223595.1). Classification (NCBI taxonomy): domain Bacteria; kingdom Pseudomonadati; phylum Pseudomonadota; class Gammaproteobacteria; order Oceanospirillales; family Oceanospirillaceae; genus Neptuniibacter; species Neptuniibacter marinus. Next base: position 1,939,449 of record NZ_OZ245004.1, read on the forward strand.
ACGATATGCGCTAATAAGTCGCTCGGGGCTTAAATCGCCCCCCGCAGCTAATAAACCATTAGGGTCATCAAGCGCCTGCTCTATGGGAGGAAAACTATCTGAAGGGTTTTGTAGCCATGGGATCATAGTATTCGTTACAAAAGGGCGGAGCTTGCACTCCGCCGTAGTCTACTTACTTGATTAGATCATCAAGATAACGTTCAGCATCTAATGCGGCCATACAGCCAAAACCTGCTGAGGTAATCGCTTGGCGATAGATATGGTCACAGACATCACCGGCTGCAAAAACACCCTCAACACTGGTTTGTGTTGCTTTACCTTCAAGCCCTGACTGTATCTTTAGGTAACCATCTTTCATCTCAAGCTGGCCTTCAAAAATATCAGTATTAGGTTTGTGGCCAATTGCTATAAATACGCCAGCAACATCGAGCTCTGTAGCTTTGTCGTTCTCGGTACTTTTAATACGCAGACCGGTCACGCCTGAATCATCACCGAGGACTTCCTCTAAGGTATGATTCCATATGATGTTGATATTTCCGTTTTCGGCACGTTCAAGCAGCTTATCTTGTAATATCTTCTCTGAGCGTAAGCTATCGCGACGGTGAATTAAGGTAACTTCCTCGGCGATATTCGAAAGATAAAGGGCTTCTTCTACCGCGGTATTACCGCCACCTATAACCGCTACTTTTTGGCCTTTATAGAAAAAGCCATCACAGGTTGCACAAGCGGATACGCCGCGTCCAGCAAAGGCTTCTTCAGAAGGAAGGCCCAAATATTGAGCCGAAGCGCCCGTACAGATTATAAGCGCGTCGCAAGTGTACTCGCCCATATCGCCTTTTAAGCGGAAAGGGCGGTTTTGCAGATCAGTCTCATTGATATGATCAAAAAGGATCTCTGTATCAAAGCGCTCGGCGTGCTGCTGCATACGTTGCATTAGCTCAGGTCCTTGAACGCCATCGACATCGCCGGGCCAGTTATCGACATCGGTCGTTGTAGTCAGCTGACCGCCTGCTTGCATGCCTGTTATGACAATAGGTTTAAGGTTAGCGCGTGCGGCATATACAGCGGCAGTGTAGCCTGCTGGGCCACTACCGAGAATGATTAGGTTGTGGTGTTGTACTTCGCTCATGGTAATAAGAAACAGATCCGTTAGTGAAATAGATTATAAAACAATGGGGGAGGTTGAATAGAAATTCAACCCGCACCCTTAAGTTTACGCCGGCCTGATCAAAAAGCTTAGGCCGAATCAGGTTAAACAAAATAGTAACATGAAATTTTCACCCCATGTGCGTTATGTGTCCGTTTTAAATGTTTTCATTGGCCCAGTGCAAGGAATTGTATTAATCGATCTTAGCAATGAATTACTAAATATTAGCCAATAATATGCCTATGCAGTGTAGGCGACAATATTCGTTGTACGGATACCTAATAGATGATCTTCATTTATGGATAAGGGAGATATGCCATTGTTGGGTGTGAAAGGCTTGTAGAAAAATCAATTGAGTAGGTGATTAGCTTAAAAGGAATCAAAAAAGTTACGCGTATCAAGCGTTAGTCATGCCCCAATTTATGTTATTGTTAGCCCTCGTTTTTCTACAGATATTATGGAGCTTTACCCTTGAGCGCGACCGACAACGGACAACGTTTAAGTTTTACTGCCTTGTTAGCAAGAATTAGCCGTGAATCCAGTCTGATTATTATTATTGCGATCAGCATCTTTTTACTGATCTCTTTGATTGGCTTTGACCCAAGAGATTCGGGGTGGTCACATCTTGGCTACCAGCCAGAAGTAAGAAACTTTACCGGACCTGCTGGGGCGTGGTTAGCCGACCTTTTTCTATCCGGCTTTGGTTTGAGTGCATTTTTTATTCCGGTGTTGATGATCTATTCCGCTGTACGGTTTATGTCACGTAAAGATCAAAACCTTATGGATACCGTACCATTTTTTATACTAAGAGCGACAGGTGCGGTTTTATTAGTCGCTTCGTTTAGTGCTTTATGCGCTACACATCTAGCGAATAATGGACTTGAATACCCATTTAGTTCCGGCGGTGTTTTAGGCGAAGCCTTATCAGATTGGTCCGTCTTCTGGTTAAGTGTTGTTGGTAGTTCTGTCGTTCTATTTACAATATTCCTATTTGGCCTAACGCTTCTATTGGAGATGGGCTGGGGCGCTATGCTTGAGTCGATCGGTCAGAAATTGGTTGATCGAGGGCATAAAGTCTTGCCCGAAAAAATCGCAGAAAGAATGGGCAGGTCCACGGAGGAACAGCCGAAAGACAAGAGTGCTTTCAGTCAGCGCTTTCGCCGTGAATCACCAGAATCGACTGATGCAGCGCCCCTTATCACCGAACGGGTTGAACCGACCTACGCTAGGTTTAATGGCTCAGACCTAGATCAACAGCAAGAATCGGTTGCACCAGCAATAGATGATATCCCGATTGTACGGCCCATTAGCGTGCCGGAGAAAGATGAGAAGATAGACAATTATATAGATAAAGCAGTGAACCCAGCCTTAGATTCGCAAAACAAAACGAGAGAGTTATCGCCGGAGCAGACAAATACTAGGCCTCAAACTTCTGCACCTGAGCCGATCAAGTCACACGTCAAGGTTGTGCCTCTGTCTGAAACCCATAAACCTATGCAAGATGATGAGTTAGGTTTAGAGCATGCGGTAGAATCTAAACGTAAGGCAAAGCGGAAAATACCGCCGCTAGAGCTACTTGATCCCCCTGAATTGAACACTAATACCGGTTATTCCCTAGATGAGATCGAGCAGATGTCTCGTATGCTAGAGAGTAAATTAAAGGATTTTGGGGTTATTGCCGAGGTGGTAGAAGTTAATCCCGGCCCAGTAATTACCCGTTTTGAAATTCAGCCAGCGCCTGGGGTAAAAGCCAGTAAGATTACCAACCTAGCGAAAGACCTAGCACGTTCAATGGCGGTTAGTAGTGTACGTGTAGTGGAAGTGATTCCCGGTAAATCTGTGGTGGGCATAGAGATTCCTAACGAATCCCGTTTAACTGTTCATTTGAGTGAGGTGTTAAGTTCTAAACCTTACTCATCGGCCTCATCAAAAGTTACGATTGGCTTAGGTAATGATATTGCCGGTAATCCTGTGGTGGCTAACCTCGCGAAAATGCCCCATCTATTAGTTGCAGGGACCACCGGCTCAGGTAAATCAGTGGGTGTAAACGCCATGATCCTCTCGTTGCTGTTTAAGGCAACGCCGGAGGAGGTTAGGTTGATTCTGGTCGACCCTAAAATGTTGGAGCTTTCTATTTATGAAGGTATCCCACACCTTTTAACACCGGTTATCACCGATATGAAAGATGCCGCATCAGGTTTACGTTGGTGTGTGGGCGAGATGGAACGCCGTTATCGGGTGATGGCCAAGATGGGCGTGCGTAATTTAGCTGGCTTTAACGATAAAATTGAAGAAGCGCGAAAGCAGGGCAAACCTTTACTGGACCCGCTATGGAATGCTGAAGAAAATGGCGAACCTTTTGGTACCCCTGCACCGGAGTTAGAAACACTTCCTTACATCGTTGTCGTGATCGACGAATTTGCTGACATGATGATGATTGTTGGTAAAAAAGTGGAAGAACTTATTGCACGTATCGCACAAAAAGCACGTGCGGCGGGTATTCACCTAATTTTGGCAACCCAGCGACCCTCAGTTGATGTTATTACCGGTTTAATTAAAGCGAACATCCCTACGCGAATCGCTTTCCAAGTATCCTCGCGTATAGATTCACGCACTATTCTCGATCAGTCGGGCGCAGAACATCTATTAGGCTGGGGTGATATGCTTTATCTTCCCGCCGGTACCAGTTTGCCTAACCGTGTGCATGGTGCTTTTGTGAGTGATGATGAAGTTCACCGCGTTGTAGAAGCATGGAAAAAGCTAGGCCAACCGGATTACATTACAGAAATAACCCAAGGTGATAGTACGTCAGACGGCGGAGGTTCAGGTTCATTATTCGATGATGAACAAGATCCGCTTTATGATGAGGCGGTCGCATTTGTATTAGAAACCCGTAAAGCTTCTATCTCTAGTGTGCAGCGGCGATTGAAAATTGGCTATAACCGCGCCGCACGTATGGTCGAAGCAATGGAAGCAGCAGGTGTTGTGAGTACAGCGGGTAGCAATGGTCAGCGCGAAGTGCTGGCACCATCACCTAATGGTGAGATGTAAAATCACCATTATTACTTATTAAGGTTGGTTATGGGTTTTAAAGCATTAACAAAAAGAATCTTAGTTAGCACAGTATTAAGTACCAGTTTATTGTGCTCATCGGTCGCTTCAGCTATTTCCGGATCAGAAAAGTTAACCAAGTTACTGACAGGCTATGAGAGCTTTTCTGCTCAGTTTCAGCAAGTGACTATCTCTGATAATGGTCGCGAAGCTCAGAAAACAGAGGGGAGTGTTCTGCTGTCTAAACCCAATCGGTTTCGTTGGGAAACGCTTCAGCCTTTTCCGCAAGAGATTGTCTCAGATGGGCAATATATCTGGATCTATGATCCTGATTTAGAACAGGTAACTCAACGCTCCGCAGATATACAGCAAGAAAGTGCCCCAGCCTTGATCCTTAATGGGCAAATTGGGCAGCTACAAAAAACTTATAAGATCCGTATGATGGAAGATACCGGTGCTGAGCAATTATTTGATCTAACGCCTGTTTCTGAGCAATATAGTTTTAGCCGAATTCGCTTAGCCTTTTCTGATAATTTGATTTCAGAAATCATGTTAGAAGATTCCTTAGGTCAGCGCACATCGGTTGTTTTCTCTAAACAGCAGATTAATCCTGAATTTGAAGCTGAAAGCTTCTTCTTTCGTATACCTAAAGACACTGATGTTATCGTAGATATAGAGGAATAGAGTGGATCTTTTTTCCCAAACACCTGCTTATGAACCGCTTGCCGCTAAAATTCGGCCAAAAACCTTAGCTGAATATTATGGCCAGAAACACTTGTTGGGGCAGGGTAAGCCTTTACGAACGGCGTTAGAGCAAGGGTCGGCCCATTCAATGATATTTTGGGGGCCACCGGGTGTAGGGAAAACAACTTTAGCTAAACTAATTGCCCATCATGTTGATGCTCATTTTATCACCCTCTCAGCCGTGCTATCCGGTGTTAAGGATATACGAGTTGCTGTTGAGCAAGCTAAACAGCATTCAGCGCAAACGGGGCGTAAAACAATCCTGTTTGTGGATGAGGTGCACCGTTTTAATAAATCCCAACAAGATGCGTTTCTTCCTTATATAGAAGATGGGACGATCATCTTTGTTGGCGCTACGACAGAAAACCCCTCGTTTGAACTAAATAATGCACTGCTATCCCGTGCCCGTGTTTATCTTCTGCGCTCCCTTGAAGAGAGTGACATTCTTGAAGTGATTCAGCGCGGAATAACGGATAAAGAGCAGGGCTTAGGTAAGCGTAATCTACAGATCTCTGAAGAGATGATCAATCGACTTGCTCAGGCCGCAGATGGTGATGCTCGACGTTCGCTAAATCTACTGGAAATTGCCGCTGATCTTGCGGTAAAACAAGACGACGGCACAGAATTAATTGATGAGCAGGTGTTAGAGGAGGTGCTTCGCTCTTCGGGTCGCCGCTATGATAAACAAGGCGATCTGTTTTACGACATGATCTCCGCTTTCCATAAGTCGGTACGCGGCTCCTCTCCCGATGGTGCGCTTTATTGGTATTGTCGTATGTTGGATGGTGGCTGTGACCCGCTGTATATCGCCCGTCGCTTAGTTGCCATTGCCTCAGAAGATATAGGCAATGCAGACCCAAGAGCGATGCAAGTTGCTTTATCGGCCTGGGACGCTTTTGAACGGGTAGGGCCTGCCGAAGGGGAAAGGGCGATCGCCCAAGCCGCTGTGTATTGCGCCTCGGCACCGAAAAGTAATGCGATCTACCAAGCATTTAATCAATGCTTGATGGATGTAAAATCACAACCTAGTTATGAAGTACCGGTTCATCTGCGTAATGCACCCACCAGTTTAATGAAAGATATGGGCTATGGGGCTGAATATCGTTATGCTCATAACGAGCCGGATGCTTATGCGGCGGGTGAAAATTACCTACCGCCAGAAATTGCCGGTCAACAATGGTACTATCCAGAAGCACGTGGTTTAGAAGTGAAAATTGGTGAAAAACTACGTCATCTGAAAAACCTAGATCAACAGAGCCCTCAGCAGCGATACGCTGAGGAGAGTAAGTAGGAGCGTTTCATATGCAGCATCTCTTCGCAATTGCGATAGGTGGGGCGGTGGGTGCCTTAGGGCGTTATTGGGTGAGTGGTATTCTTAATAATGCCGAGCATCGAATTCCCTATGGGACACTTACCTGTAATGTTGTGGGTTCATTTTTAATGGGTATCTTATTTGTACTCATATTGGAAAAAGCCAAACTTAGTGCCGAGCTTCGACCTCTGTTAATGGTCGGATTTATGGGTGCGTTTACGACTTTTTCTACTTTTTCACTGGAAACAGTCGCAATGCTGCAGGAAGGGCATGTTATCTCTGCGGTGATTTATATATTATTAAGCGTTCTATTGTGTCTGGTTGCTTTATATGGCGGCCTGTCCTTAACTCGCTTGTTTTAATCGTTCTTAAAAGGTGTTTTAGAAGCTCATGCTTGACGCAAAATATGTCCGTGCAAACCCCGAAGAAGTTGCACAGTTATTAAAGAAAAAGGGTTACGAATTCCCAGTAGATCAGTTTGTTGAACTGGAGAACCAGCGTAAGCAATTGCAGGTGGATACAGAAAACCTGCAAAACGAGCGAAATACCCGATCCAAAGGGATTGGTAAAGCCAAAGCCGCGGGCGAAGATATTCAGCCGCTATTAGCTGAAGTAGCCGATCTAGGGCAAAAGCTTGATGCCGCTAAAGCGGATCTAAACGAGGTTCAAGCGAAGTTAGATGATCTACTGTACGGCGTACCCAATATTCCTTGCGATAAAGTGCCAGAAGGTGCTGATGAAGATGATAACGTCGAGATTCGTCGTTGGGGCACACCGCGAGAGTTTGATTTTGAACCCCAAGATCATGTTGCTTTAGGTGAAAAAAGCGGCGAACTAGATTTTGAAGTTGCCGCTAAACTAACTGGCTCACGCTTTTCGGTTATGACTGGCAAGCTCGCACGTCTACATCGTGCACTGATCCAGTTTATGCTGGATACACAAACTGAAGATCACGGTTATACCGAAGCGTACGTTCCCTATATGGTTAATGCGGACAGCCTTCGCGGCACAGGCCAGCTACCAAAGTTTGGTGAAGACCTATTTAAAGTACCCTTCGGCGAGCGTGAATATTACCTTATTCCTACCGCCGAAGTACCTGTGACTAACCTTGTGCGTGATGAGATTGTTGAAGCGGACCAGCTTCCCCTTCGCTTTACCGCACATACACCATGCTTCCGTTCAGAAGCGGGCGCATCAGGTAAAGATACGCGCGGTTTGATCCGTCAGCATCAGTTTGAAAAAGTCGAAATGGTGCAAATTGTAGAGCCGTCTAAATCATGGGAAACCCTTGATCAGATGACCGGTCATGCGGAAGCGATTCTACAAAAACTTAACCTGCCATACCGTGTTGTAACCCTTTGTGGTGGTGATCTAGGCTTTAGCGCTGCGCAAACCAACGATATTGAAGTCTGGTTGCCAGGGCAGGGTAAATACCGTGAGATCTCATCCATCTCTAATATGACAGACTTCCAATCACGCCGACTACAGGCGCGCTGGAGAAACCCAGAAACAGGTAAACCAGAACTGGTTCATACCTTAAATGGTTCCGGTTTAGCGGTAGGGCGTACACTTTTAGCTGTGATGGAAAACTACCAAACAGCAGACGGCAATATCGCTATACCTGAGGCCCTACAGTCCTATATGGGCGGTAAAACAGAGATCTAATACTCTACTCAGGATAAATAAAAAACACGCCCAAGGGCACTGCTGTCCCACAATTTTTTAATCATAAAGGGATCCTCATCTGAGGGTCCCTTTTTTGTCGCTCTGGCGGTGACGGGTTTAGCAACTCTTTCAGAGCTTTTCGTTCAAATAAGCTTAGTTGAAGAATCCGCATTACTCTCTGTACGGTCCACCCCTTTTTCGCACAGTGCCGCGCATACGCTAACAAGAGATAGCTGATCATTGCGATCCAGATCTGCGTCATGACTGCATTTTGGGAACTACCTAAAAATGCTTTAATTTTCAGGTTTTGCTTAATCGCTTTGAAGAACAATTCCACCTGCCAACGGTCTTTATAAATAGCCGCAATTGTGCTGGCAGCTAATTTGAAGTTATTAGTTATAAAACGATACTGTCGCTTGGTTTCAGGGCAGGTAAATCCCACTAGGCGCAACTTGGGCGCGCCTTGTTTTTGGGCGTGCTGACTGGTTAGCCTAATACTCTGGTCATAATCAACACCTGCGCTTTGATGGTGTTCGATAACCTCATAGACCGCATTGGGTCTTAAGCGAGTCACGAAGCTAACTTCTTGTTTTGACAGTAATCCATACCAGCTGTAGTCGTTATACCCCTTATCAAATGCAACAATACTGCCTTTCGGAAAACGGAACTGACGGCCTTTGATTAGCTCGCTTTCCAGCCCGTGACTGAGGGCAGTAAACTCAGGAATGAGTGAGGCGTTATTCAACCCGACATGTAGTTTCATAGCCGCTTTAGTTTGGTGGCACTGTGCCCATGGAAAGAGCTTGAGAGACAGGTCGATCACGCTGGCATCTAATGAATAGAGAGGGTTTTTAAAGCGGAACTTATGGTTATTATCCCTTAATGAACAGCGCTGTAGTAGTTTATAAAATACAGCTTCATAAAGTTCAGCGGGTTGTTTTTCGTTCAGGCGAGCTAATGTTGTTCTGGCGATGGGTTTGGCGCCCAGATGATAAAGCTTGTGCTGCTGGCTGCGTAGACTGGATTCAATATCACGCAGGCTTTGACGGCCAGAAAGTTGTGACATGGACATCCCAATGAACTGATCCCAGCGAGATGCTGAACGTAATTTTTGCCCCTGATGATGTTGTTTTGCAAGCGCCTCAAATTCATGTCTCGGCAGAGGTTGCAGCAACTGATGAAAAGCGGTGTTATGATGTGACAAAGCCTGAGTCCTTTGGTTTAACTGGTGTGTGGTAACAACAGTTTACCAGTGGATCTCAGGCTTTTTCATTTACCATCCAAAACTATGGGACAGCAATGCGCCCAAGGGCGTGTTTTTTTGTTTAAGCGCTTTACGCTTAACCTATAGGCGCTTAGCCCGTGCGCGAAAGAGAGCTTATTTGAAGAGGTTTTATTTAAATACGGGTGTATTGAGGGTGCGCGCGTAGGAGGCCTCATGTATTGACGGTATAACGGGGAAGGCGAATGCTATTTTTATATAGGATATTCCATCCGTTTGGCCTTTATGCAAGGATAGTAAGACAACTCTGTAATTTTCTCCATGGATGAGAAATCCTCTAGCAAGGAAAGCTTATGAAATTCAATACGTCACAATACTTTTTTAATACCCTTTCTTGGAGATATATGACAACTTGTCGTGTTTAATCGAGATAATCGGTTATGTTTTAGCTATTAGAAATAAGGATTATCGATGAATGGTGATTGGGGACCTGTAATCGTTATTAAGGGCGATCATAAAGGTAAAATTGGGCATTACGATGACAATGACTCTCTGTTTTCTGATGAAGAAAATATTGACCCCGACTTCTGGGATAGTGACTCATGGAGAGACGTAGAGGGTGTCGAGGAAGAAAACTTAAAAGCATTAGATGTAGCTATCGTTACTTCGGCGACTTATTCATAGCTAAAGGGTACTACTTGCTGCCACATGATTATATTAGAGCGGTTACAACAGACGATCTAATGAAAAGGCGTGAAGAGCTTCACGATTTGTGTGGTCGGTTTGCAAGAATACGAGATCCAGATTTAGACGTTGAACCTGAAGAGGAGGATTCATTCTTAAGAGAATTACACTACGTGGATTCAACATTAGTTGATCGCATGATTGAGGCAAGGTATTCAAACGTGGAAAACGGGGCAAGCATTTTCATTTCACATTCATCTGAAGATAAGCCATTTGCAAGATGGGTTGCTACTGATCTTAAAGCTTCCGGGCACAAGCCTTGGCTTGATGAGTGGGAGATCAACGTAGGTGAATCAATTCCGGCGAAAATATCTCTGGGTGTCAAAGAAGCTGATTTCGTCATTGTGATTCTGTCAGAAAATTCGATTAACTCAAACTGGGTCGAAAGAGAGTGGCAAAATAAATACTGGGACGAAGTAAGTAGTGGAAATATACATGTTCTTCCAGTTCTATATAGAGATTGTGAAATACCAGAATTATTGAAAACAAAAAAATACGCTGACTTTCGTAATAGTTACAATGATGGTTTGGAAGATGTGTTATCAGCTATCAATCATCTTGTTCCGAGCGTTGAATAATTCTAACAGCGCATGTTGCCGGACTGGTTTTCCGCTCAAAACCAGCCGCAAATGCGAGCGTTACATTCCTTTAGAGCGTGTCTTACATATAATGTAATTCTATACTTATTTCTAGAAGTGATACTGTTTCCTGACAGAAGACCCACTCAATATCAATTAGTTCCCGCAGCCGATGTCATATAACTAGGTAAGACTATGATATTTTTATGGCATATAATTCACTTGAATGATATTGCTTTAAATCCTTGTATTTGTTGCCTTTGAAGAATTTTCATGTCATTTTTAATATTCTACTAATGTCACTTAATGGGAGTTATTTGTGAGTCTTGATATCAATTCCTTTAGTCTTTGGCCAATTTCTTACGATAGTCCAGTTGTTGATCTAGGCTTCGAGCTTGAGGAACTTAGGGCTTACAGGCCTCACGGGACTACACCAGACTGGCTTTTTTTCCAGCTCAAAGACATTCTCCATTCTGCAGAAAGTTTGATGTCCCTTCGGCTTGAGGGCAATACAACAGAGATAGTTGAGTACGCTCAAGCTAGGCAATGTGGTGATTTTGTAAAGGAGCCGATTAAAGAGATTTCCAATTACGAGAAGGCCTTAACGCATACTATGAGACATCTCGAGAACGAGGGTGACATAGACGGAGATCTTATATGTACACTTCACGAAATTGTTGTGGATGGACTGACACCTGTACAAGCTGGAGGTGATGGTGATATGCATCCAGGTCAATATTCATTTATCAAGGAGGAAGGGGTCAGACGTGTAGGGAGTGAAACAACAGGAAAATATCACTATCCGCCTATTTTTCCAGACAATGCAAAATACATGCAACGTTTATTTGAATTTATCGAAACAGATCATGGAAAGAAATATGATGCAATAAAGATAGGACAGGCACATCAACATTTTGCTTGGATTCATCCGTTCAACAATGGAAATGGTAGAGTTGGGCGATTACTTACTCATGCTATGTTGATCAAAGCTAATTTTAGTGTCGCAGGGTTACTTACCCCATCGTCTATCTTTTGTGGAGATAGATCTGAATACAACGCTCGCTTGTCTGCTTGTGATGACCTATCAAATAATATTTCCAAGGAGGAGTGGCTTATATATGTACTGGGTGGAATAGTTAAGGAGTTCAAAAAAGTTACTAATCTTATGGACTTTGACTTTGTTAAAAAGAAGATCCTACTCTCGGCAATCGATGGAGCCTATGAACACGGGAAAATTGAGCAGAATGATCATAAGATTTTGAAATGTGTATATCATTTGGAAAGTTTCAAGACTGGTGACACCGCAGACCTTGAGCTCGCCTCGGCATATAGATCAAGATTACTTGGCGGTATGCTCGAAAAAGGGCTGATTAAGAAAAAAGCAGAAAAAGGTCGTATCTATCAGGTTAATTATCTTCATCCGCAGCTTATGTATGGGGTGCTCAAAGCACTTGAGTATCAAAGGATGTTGCCTCCGCCTGACAAAATGCTTGCTAGAGCAATTAGTAAGGAGCGAACTAAATTCGAATGAAAGTGTTTTTTTGTTTAAGGGCTTAAAATAAGCTTTTAACTTATTGGCGCTTAGCCCTAAGCGAAAGAGGGCTTATTTAGAGAACCTTTCATTTCTCTACAGGTGTTCTGCGTTTAATAGCGAGTGGGTCAGGAATCTCATATTGACTGTATAATGAGGGAAGCGATAGCATGCTCTTATGCTATTTTTATATAGGATATTCCATCCGTTTGGCCTTTATGCAAGGATAGTAGGACAACTCTGTAATTTTCTCCACGGATGAGAAATCCTCAAGCAAGGAAAGCTAATGAAATTCAATCCAGCACAATACCTTTTTAATATCCTTTCTTGGAGATATATGACAATTTGTCGTGTTTAATCGCGACAATCTGTCATATATTTAGCTGTTATATGATAAACGAGGTTGGTATTGAAGTTATATAAATATATACCAGAGCAATTCGTTGATGGTTTTGTAAACAAAGGTCATATCCTCTTTAGGAATCTTACGTATTTTCGCCAATATGAGGATAATCGTAGGGGCGACCTGCTCGAAGGGTTTCACCGCGACAATCCAGATAATGATATAACGCTGTCTTGTCCAAATACTGGCCGAGTCTTAGCAAAGGGAGACTTTTCTTTTTTAAATTCAATAAACACGGATTTAATTTTTGTTTTCTGTTTATCTAGACTGCATAAAGAAGAACTATATGAAGAGTTTGAATCTAATATTTGCGTTGAAATAACTGATGGTGAAGAATTTGAAAGGCGTGCGAGACTTGCTGTAATGCGTTATATATCACTCCATAGATGTGGTTTGCTGTCTGGCAATGTTATGTACTACCAGCACACTGCTCCGGCAGGCTTCAATATAAAAGAACCAAAAAATTTAGCTTTTGCTAAAGGGGCACACTATGAACATCAGCAAGAGTTTAGGCTAGTATTTGGCACTACCAAAAGAGCATTTGAGTTAAAGCAACAGGTTGTAATAAACCAGAGGTATGACTTTTTTGACGAAGCACGGAAGGGGCAGTCAAAGGAAAAACTCCTAAAAGTTGGTAGTTTAAATGATATTGCGAAAGTTCATCGCATATAACAAGAAAATAAAACCTACCTACAAGCGGGAGCGGCTACCGCTACCGCCAGCCCCTGATTTAAGCGTCTATGTCCAAAGGAGCAAATAGCTATGCGCAAAAATCAACAGATCATTCTCACCGTGGTAGTAGCCCTATTGCTTGGTGGGTGTGTTACAACAAGAGAGGCACAAATAGAGACAGCTCTTAAGTTAGATAAAGAGCATTTCAAGAAAACTCTGAGCCTCAAAGATGACTCTCTTGATACAGTTGCGACGTTTTCTACCGTCAATGGGTTTAAGGAAAAGCACGGATTGCTTGGTATATAGTATGGGATGATAATTTTATTAGAGCATATGTGAACAAAAAAACAGGTGCTACGACATTTCAGGTCTACAACTCTATATATTACAAAGGCTCTGGCTGGAAATTCTATAATCGCGTCAATTATGAAACTCCAGATGGACCAAAATCAAAAAAATTAACCGTAATCGATAGAGATGTTGATTGTACCGGCTCTCGTTATGGCGGTTGTACCCATAATGAACATGTCGCATTTACTGTTGACGCAGCTCTTCTTGAAACTATTGCGAACAAATACAGACCTAGTATGCGCGCAGCATGGAAATATAAAGTAATTCCTAAAGCAGGTGACGACTATAATAACGGTTTATTACCAGCAGAAATAGTTGCGATAGTCGAGGTTGTAGCTGAATACAAGGAGGTTAATGGATTGTGAATTGGCACATAACAATTAAAGGGCTCTGCCCCTTTAAAGTCGAAGAATAGCAACTACCGCACAATGCAAGAGCTGACTCTTGGTTTAGCTATCAATAATCTAACAAGCAAAAGGTACGGGTGTGCTGCGCACCCGTGCTTTGAGCGTTGGTAAACAGGGAGTGTTAATAAGTGATGGAAGTTGTCCCTAAAATTGCAGATATAAAGACGTTAAGGGAATTGAGTAAGGTGTTGATAATACCGTTATTCGTTACTGCTTATTTATCTCAGTCAGGTTTTAGTATTTTTGGTCTTTCGGTACAGGAGGGAGAAAGTATTGGAATTCAACTCTTTCAGTTCATTGCTGTTTTTAGTGTATCAGTGGTCACTATAGGTTTTAGTGCTTGGGGAATACACGATCTCCTATTACTACTGCATATTTTCACACATGAAATGGCTCTCAAAATATTATCGTTATTCGCTCTTAGCTTTGGTTTGCTTGGCTTGTTTGGGCATGAAGTTCCGCTCATAAGTAATCTTAGTGTCTTATGGTTTTATACTTCTCTAGTCTGTGGCTTTTACTTTTTGGCCAGGGCGGCAGATATTGAGCAATTATTTACATAACAAGAAAAGGCATCCGACGTATGCTGAGCGGTTGCTTTAAGCGTTAGTATTTCTGAGGTCTTACAGGGAACATATCTTTTGTATAAGTGCAGGCCAATTAATCGTAAAAAAAAACAGATAAGGAAGAGGTCAGGTCTTGCAGCATGCATGTTGATTGCTGGAATTAAAGGAGTTAGCTAATATTCCTACAAACCGCACTGGAGGCATCGATAATGAAATTAAAAACAGTATCATGTGTACTTGGTCTGTTAGCTCTCAGCAGCGGGTCAGCGGTCGCAGAAGATTATGCCGAGCTATGCGGAAGCAATACTGAAGGCGTGAACCTAGCGATGCCGAAGGATGAGGTTCAGTTAGCTTTGGCAAGCGGTGGTTACGAAAAAGCCGCTGATAGTGACGATAGTAAGAAGAAAAAACAGAATCGGCCCGAATCCGTACAATCGTTGCTCTTTCAAACTGAAGACCGGCAACCCAATGCAGATTTCATCCGTTCTGTAAGTTGGAAGCGTACTCTTTCTACCGGACGTAATACAATCTATGCTACCTATGTTGCGCCAACCGATCCGGCTCGATTGGAAGCCTATGAAGCGTTCTGGCGTTCTAAGATAACCGATTATTGCATGCATGAGATCGACACATTACGTGCGACATCCTCAGCTCAGAGTGTTTCGAAAGTGTCGAGAATGAACCCGAATCCCATATCACCTATGCATGAGTTTTGCGAGAACGCCCTGCAGGGAGCGTTTCGTACTAACGGTATAGGCCATGCTCAGACACCTCCAGATGCATTGCATATCACCGATGCACAGGGCTGCAGAGTTTTTTATAGAAACGTTAACCTTCGGGGTTTTACTTCTGCTATTCATAATAGGTCTTGAGCACTCACAACAGGGTCAGGTCTTGCATCGTGTATATTGGTTACTAATACTTAGCTAGGTCCATATTTTTGTAAGTTGATTTATTGTTATTTTTGACAAACTTTCACAAGGCGTGTGAATTATGTCACGATCGCTAAGAAGTGACTTTTTAGGTGCGTTACATCGCTTAACTTCCATAGGTCATGAGCACTCTGCAAGACCTGACCCTTAAGTTCTTAAAATGATCATATGGGATTGGCCTCCACGGTATTGCTCCAGGTTAAGCCATTAACAGCAACGTAACGAATAGATGATTAATAATAAGGTCTAACTATGCCTGGTGCATTTGCACATATTACCGCGGTTAATTTCGCACTCAGTAATACAAACCTCAACAAACTAGATATGCCTAAGAGGGCAAAGTTAATCCTAAGTAGAAATCAAAAGTTTATTGAGTTGGGTTGTGTCAGCCCTGACTATCCCTATTTGATGTTAATAAGCTCAGCTCAAAGAGCGTGGGCAGATAAGATGCATTATGAAAAGGTAGGCTTTTTAATAAAAAAAGCAATTCTGCTTGTGAAAGTGCTACCTAGTAAAGAGCAAGAGAAAGCGTTTTCTTGGCTGTGTGGTTTTGTTGCCCATGTTATAACTGATATTACAATTCACCCTGTGATTGAGCTGAGAGTTGGGCCTTATAAGGAGAATGCAAAAGAGCACCGGATCTGTGAAATGAATCAAGATGCATATATCTGGCCAACGCTGAACTTAGGTAAGATCGGTTATGCCGATAGAGTTAGAGATAATATTGGTGCCTGTAATGATGCTCATCATCCATCGGATTTAGATAAAACCATCACGACGTTATGGGGAGACTGTTTAACGGAGCTCTTTCCTGAAAAAGCGAATGCTACACCGCCAGATATTAATGGTTGGCATAAAGGTTTTCAGTTCATAGTGGATAACGCCGACGAAGGTTATCGGCTTTTTCCTTTTGCTCGGCATGTTGCGGCGAAACAAGGGTTAGTTTATCCCAGTCAAGACGCCATCGATCTTTCTTATATTAAAGCTTTAAAAACACCTGATGGAGTCGCCGATTACGATTTTATTTTCGAACGTGCTGTTGAAAACGTTAGGGAATACATTTGCTGTTTGGCTAATGCTGTTTTTGATGAGGGGAGTGTGGATATGTTCTTAAACTGGAATTTAGATACCGGCCTCTGCGAAGACGGAAATTTAACTGCTTGGAATAACATATGAAACTGCTATTTTTTATCATTGTATCTGTGCTAATCCTTGGATGCTCCACATCTAACCCTTATAACGATGAAAAAATGTATGACTTAGCGTCACAATTTAAAGACCTGTCTCAAACGGTTGATGGTTCTATTAAATTTGGAGAGGTTGCGATTGAAAATGGTCATCAAGCCTTAGAACGTGTTTCGATTGAGCAACCGGATAAGGTTGCCCCTTTTGCCGAATATATCATCAAAGTTGAAGTGCAAGGTGACAATGCGGTGCTTCTATTGTGCGATGAGGATATTGCCCTTATAGAAGATGCCGGCTGTAATGCCGTACTTGATAAAGTCTATTGGCAAGCGCTTAATCCTAATAGTTGTGTGATCACATTAGATAGTCACCAGCTCTGCAAATAGAGAGTGGGGCGCTAGGGTGCGTCTTACCTAGTGCTTATCTGACTTTTTTCTTGTCGCTTGCACCTCGTGAGCGAAAGGTTCAGTGTAATGGTAGGAGCTTAGGTCGTAGCTTTATTGCAACAGCTGTTATGGCTGTTGTAGCGAAAGAGAAACAGACTCTGCATCATTTTTTTATGATGAAATAAAATGCTTTATAAGGACTGACTTGTAACTAACTGATTTCAATCGTTATACATGGTGATTAGGTGTAACGGTCTTTATTTTTATCTAATTGGCACTGTCTCTGCAATTTCATATCAGAACGCTTAATGCCCTATAAAAAGGGTAATGAATAATTAACTATAAGCAGGCTGTGTTATGAATTTAAAAATAGGAATAGGTTTTGTCTCGGCGATGGTTTTTTCTTTATCTGCTGTCGCAGGTTCTGAAGGTGTTTCTACTCAATATAAAGGTGGCTTTTATGATATGGCAGGTTATTTGAACAAGACGGCGGTTGTCGGTTCGGATCAGCCCAGAAAAGAGCCTATCAGCATCAAAGGTGGTCCATTCGATATGAATGGTTATCTAAACCTGGTGACTACTTCTACACCTTCAGCCTTGGCCCATAATAAACTCGCTCAGGTTGCTACAGTCAATATGCATGCGAATCCGAATCTGTTATTTGTGCCTAAGAGCTCAGGCCGTAACCTGTAAGAGTTGTTTATAGACACCGCCCCTCAATTCCCTTCAGTTAATCAAGTGCCTACCTTGTTTATGGGCGGGCATTTTTTATTTTATCTGAGGCAGCGGTGTTCTAAGGTCAAGGTATGGAGGTTAAGAGTGACATCTTTGATAGCGTCTCTCTGGACGTCCAACTGTGCCGTAGCTGACCTCTGCAGATAGTTCGGTACAACTAACCATATATTCCAAATAACGACGGGCGGTGGTACGGCTGGCCCCGATAATTTCACCGACCTCTTCGGCGTTTAGTGTACCGTCTCGTTCGGCAAAAACCTTATACACATTATCTAGAGTGATCGCATCAATTCCTTTAGGTAAGCGTATGCTTTCCTGTGTAGTGGAATCTTGAGTGTTGCTGCGAGGTAGTACTCGATCGACATCGCATTGGGCTAAGGTTTCTAGGGCGCGTAGCTTTTCTAGGTGTTGTTGGTAGTTGTGTAGCGTTTCTTGTAGCCGTTCGAAGACTAGCGGTTTAAGAATATAATCAAACACACCGCCATGGAGAGCTTCCCTAAGGGTATCGACCTCTTTTGCGGCGGTGATCATGATTACATCGATAGCATTGTTGCCTGCACGGATTTTGCGAAGAAGGTCAAATCCTGTGCCTGTTGGGAACTGGATATCCAGTAGTAAAAGGTCAGGTTGCATGATCTCGATGAGATCTTCCGCATCGGTTAGGCGATGGGCGATACCGATCAGTTCAAACCCCTCAATTCGTTCGAGAAAGCGCCGCTGAATTTCAGCAATTTGTGGATCATCTTCGGCAATGATTACTTTTATCATTAGTTATTCAATCCGTACTATTTTTTATTTTTAGGGATATAGACGGTAAAGCGGCTGCCACCATCAGAACTGCTCTCGATGGTGATTGTTCCATTAAGCTTATCAAGTAAGTTTTTCACCAAGTGTAGTCCATAACCGTGGCCATCGTTACTTTTGCTGCTGACGCCTTTTTCGAAAATTTTATCCTGCTGTTCTAGTGGGATACCTGGGCCTTGATCTTCAATTTCAAAAATCAGATCGTTCCCTAGATCGGTCATCGAGAGCTGTACTATACCTTCTCTAGCGTGATAGTTTAGAGTCGCTTCTAGAGCATTATCGATCAGGTTTCCGAGGATGCTGACTAATTGCTCTCGGGGGAGTTTATCGGGCAGACTGGTCATTTCACTTTCAGGGTCAATGACTAAGGATAGCCCCATCTCCCGTGCCCGATTATATTTGCCTAATAAGCATCCTGCTAATACTGGATCGGGTACCGCTTTCATCAGTAGTTTGATTAACGCTTGATGGCTTTGGGTTTCTTGCCCTATTAGCTGTAAAGCTTGATCGGTTGCGCCAATTTGAATAAGTCCGGCGATGGTGTGTAGTTTGTTGGAATACTCATGGGACTGACTGCGTAAAGTGTCCGCATATTGTTGAATCCTAGTCAGTTTTTGGCTGATCATATCCAGCTCATCTTTGCGTCGAAAACTGGATACCGCACCGATGATTGTATCGCCCTGTTTTAAGGGGAGACGGTTGGCAATAATACAGTGATCACCTCGCCAGACCTCGCTATCAAATTGAGGCTCACCGCTTTTTAGTACGCTCAGCATTGAACTGTCTGGCAGGATCTCATCGACTTTACGGCCGATCAGGTTGATGTCTTTAGGGAGTCCTAAGGTTTCAATAGCAGCCTGATTGATGGTGGTGATTTCACTGGCGTTGTTGATGGCAATAATACCTTCTCGGACAGATTCTAGTGTGGCGCGTTGTTCATCAAACAACCGGGCTATTTGTTCGGGTTCGAGTCCAAATATAGCGCTTTTAAAATGGCTAGCGAACCAGACGGCAATGACTGCGCTGAGCATAAAAGAGCAGAGAATGACTAAGATAAGTGTGAGCCGATAACGGTTGATAATCTGATTAACTCGGTCAAGATCGTAGCCAACAGAGATAATGCCTACAATATTGCCTTCTGGATTGATAATAGGGGTTTTTCCACGCATGGACCAACCGAGTGACCCCACCGCTTTAGCTATATATCCATGTCCTTGAATCAGAGCTTGGGAGCCACTATCCCCATCATCGTCAGACATGGAATAGCCAATCTTCTCTGGTATCGGGTGTGCTAGGCGTATGCCTTTATTATCACCGATGACAACAAAACGTGCTCCTGTTGTTTTGGCTAAAGACAGGCTAAGAGGCTGTAAATAGTTGCTGTTTTTCTGTTCGACCGCCTCAGCAACATGGGGCATTACCGCAATTGTTTTAGCTACATCTAAGGCGCGTTGAGCAATCTGTTCATCGAGCGAGCGCTCTAGATAGTGAAGGGCAAATAGACCAATAAAGCCGGTCTGTATGAGCGCCATAATCCCAAGTATCAGGATCATTCGCTGTTTCAATTTAAGTTGCGGAAGCTTCATGGTACGCACTCGTACTTAATAACTGTTGTCGGAGCTTTTCTTGTTTTCTCGTCCTTAGATAGTAATCAATCTGCTTTAGCTTGGCTCGTGAACATTATGAACAAAATATTTTTTATGTCTTAAAAAGCCTTTAAATCCATAAACTTTATTAAAAAGTAACAGGAAACTATTGTGGATCGCACTATAAAAATGAGCGTTAACGAGCGAGGAATCACAATGTTTGGTAAAACGGCGAATAAGAAAACCTTAATAGCGGCGGTGTTAACTACCTGTTTGACTGCAGGCGCATCCTTTCATGTAGCAGCTATGGAGTCGATCCACTTTTTGGTACCCGGTGGCGCAGGGGGTGGTTGGGATGGTACCGCGCGAGGCGTTGGTGAGGCGTTGAGTAAAGCGGGTTTAGTCGACAGCATCTCCTATGAAAATATGTCAGGTGGCGGTGGCGGTAAAGCGATTGCCCATCTTATTGAAACAGCTAAACAGAAGCATGACACACTTATGGTGAACTCGACTCCAATTGTGATTCGTTCACTGTCTAAGGTGTTTCCTCAATCATTCCGAGACTTAACACCAATTGCTGCAACCGTAGGCGATTTTGGTGCTTTTGTTGTCAGGAAGGATTCTAAATACAACAGTTTTAACGATGTAGTGGCTGAATTTAACGAGAAGCCTCGTTCCGTGAAAATTGGGGGTGGCTCAGCCCGTGGCAGCATGGATCATTTAGTTGCTGCTATGGCTTTTAAAGCATCTGGTGGTGATGCTCGCCAAGTACGTTATGTGGCTTATGATGCGGGTGGTAAGGCGATGGCCGGTCTGCTTTCTGGTGAAATATCTATTCTATCTACCGGTTTTAGTGAAGCGTTAACCTTAGCCGATTCGGGTGAAATTCGGATCTTGGTAATGACAGGTGAAGAGCGTAATGAAGCAGCTCCAGATGTGCCGACACTTAAAGAGCTAGGTTATGACGCTAGCTTTGTTAATTGGCGTGGTTTCTTTGCGGCGCCTGGTATCAGTGATACAGAAAAAACGGAGTTTGTGACGACTCTGAAAAAAATGTATGACACTGATGCTTGGGAAAATGTACGTGCCCGTAATGGTTGGGTTGAGCTTTTTAAACCTGATGATGAGTTCGTTACTTTTTTAGAGCAGCAAGAAAAAGAGGTGGGTGCTCTGATGCGCGAATTAGGTTTTCTTAAGTAAAACCTAAAAGCTTGGATCATATAAGCAGGCCAAGTGAGACCAGCGCTTGTGTCTGCTATAGGGAATATTTCTTAGCTCTTCTCCGGGTCAGGTAATCTCTACGGGTAGCAGATTATCATTGTTGAAAGCCCGGAGCTTTTTGTTTTATCCGACAGAGTGCCTCTGTCCGGGAGTCTTTTATGATGTTAACTAAAGATCATATTGGTGGTTTGGTATTTCTCTGCCTATCGGTCCTTTACGGCTATTATGCCGGCAGTATACATATGTTGCCGGGGGATGAGTTTGAACCCTTCACGGCGCGCACTGTACCTTATGCATTAGCGATCTTAGGCGCTGTATTATCAGTGGGATTGTTACTTACGGCAAAACGATCCGTCGAAAACCGTTTGAGCCTTAATGGCTATGACTTTGCTTTGGTAGCCAAATTGTTGCTGTTGATTGTTTGCTTTGGTCTTGCACTGGAGTGGACCGGTTTTATGTTGGCGACCATGCTGTTTTTGATAGCTGGCTTCTGGATGTTGGGTGAGCGGCGCATCAAAATGTTGTTGCTAGTGTCGGTCCCATTTGCGGTGAGTATTTGGTTTATCTTGGCCAAATTGCTGGATATCTATCTGGCACCCGGTCAGTTGTATATGCAAATTTTTGGAGGCTAAGGCGATGTTAGACGGAATTTTTACCGGGCTATCCACAGCGGTTATGCCTTTTAATCTAATGATGGTGGTTGTCGGCTGTTTTGCGGGCACCTTTATCGGTATGCTGCCAGGCTTAGGTCCTATCTCAGCTGTGGCTTTAATGATCCCGATTACCTATGGTTTGGATCCTTCTTCGGGCATTATCCTGATGGCGGGGGTCTACTATGGTGCGGTATTCGGTGGTTCTACCTCCTCTATACTTATTAACGCGCCGGGTTGTGCCAGTACGGTAGTGACTGCATTTGATGGTTACCCTTTAGCACAGAAAAATCAGGCAGGTAAAGCGTTGGCGTTGGCGGCGTATTCCTCTTTTTCCGGGGGGACTATCGGGGCGCTTGCGCTACTCTTTGCGGCACCGGCGTTAGCAAAAGTTTCCCTTAGTTTTCAATCGACCGACTATTTTGCCTTGATGATTTTAGGGCTTACTGCTGTCGCCGCTTTTTCAGGTAAAGGGCAGGTTATTAAAGCACTGATAATGACAGTGTTTGGTTTGATGATCGCGACTATAGGTACAGATACAACATCCGGCGCGACCCGTTTTACTTTTGGTAGTCTTGATCTAATTGATGGTATTAGCTTCTTATTGTTAGCGATGGCGACATTTGCGTTGACGGAAGTAATCATGACGGTCTTAAAAGGCGAACATCGGAAGGAAGAAGAGCAGGTTGATATGAGTAAGCTGGGCAGTATGAAGCTCAGTAAAGAGGAGATAAAAGAGGTTGCTCCCACAATTGCTCGTTCATCCGTATTTGGTTTTCTGGTCGGGGTTTTACCGGGTGCGGGTGCTACCATAGCGTCATTTTTAGCTTATGGCCTAGAGCGTAACTTAGCTTCGGTAAAAGAAAAATTAAAGTTTGGTAAGGGTGCTTTACGGGGCGTAGCAGCGCCAGAATCGGCTAATAATGCGGCTTCCACGGGCTCTTTTGTACCGTTGCTGACGTTAGGGATTCCTGGTTCAGGCACTACCGCAATTATGCTGGGGGCGTTGATCGCTTATGGTATTCAGCCGGGACCACGGTTGTTTTTGGATAACCCTGATGTTTTCTGGTCAGTCATTATCTCAATGTATTTCGGTAATTTGGTCTTGTTGGTTCTTAACCTGCCGCTGATTCCGTATATTTCTAAATTATTGATTATCCCTCGGCCAATTTTGATACCAATGATCCTGTTCTTCTCCATTACAGGGGTTTATCTGGTCAGCTTTAATACCTTCGATATTCATATGATGGTGGTTATTACGCTTATTGCGCTCTTCCTTAAATTACTAGAGTTTCCGATGGCTCCTATGCTATTAGGTTATATTCTAGGTGGGTTGATGGAAACGAATCTAAGCCGAGCATTAATGATCTCTGATGGTAGTTTGGCATTCCTATGGGAGCGGCCGCTTACACTGGCGATTATCTCTGTGGCGTTGATTGTACTGATTGTTCCACCTGTGTTTGATCTGTTCCGCAACCGTAAAAATGCTCGTGGTCCAGAAGCTGCTATCAATGAAGGGGAGGGATGAGTGCTTTTCTGAAGGTATTGCTAACGGCCAGTTTAGCGGTGGCTGCTGTTTAGAAAGGACTGGCTGACGTAATAGACATGTTTAAGTATGCGCTACTAGAAACGCTACTTAAAAAGCTAAAAGCCCGGCTAATATGTCGGGCTTTTTGTTTTCTAAATAGATAATATCTCACAGGTTTTTTTAAAGGTTTGCTTTCGCGCTGTTCCAACTGGGGTGAGTGCTAGACTGAGTGTAGTAAGGTATTATATTTGGGAGGGATGGGCTGTATGACTTTATTTACATCGTTGTTAGATGAGGTTTATGCCTGCACACGCTGCACAGAGAATCTGCCTTATGAGCCTAAGCCTATTTTGCAGATAGATCCTCAGGCGAAAATATTGATTGTAGGTCAAGCGCCAGGCAGAAAAGCCCATGAAGCAGGCATACCTTTTGACGATGCAAGTGGTGATCGGCTACGTGAGTGGATGGGGATATCTCGAGAGCAGTTTTATGATCCTAAATGCGTAGCTATTTTACCTATGGGGTTTTGTTTTCCAGGTACAGGAAAATCGGGTGACCTTCGACCTCGACCTGAATGCGCACCGGCTTGGCGTGATCAGCTGCTTAGCCATTTACAGGACATTGAGCTTACCTTAGTGATTGGTCAATATGCACAAAACTACCATTTGCATGATAAGCGATCTTCACTGACGGAAACGGTTCGCGCGTGGAAAACTTATTGGCCAAAGATTGTTCCGCTTCCCCATCCTAGCCCACGTAATAATATTTGGTTGAACCGAAATCCATGGTTTCAGGCTGAGTTACTTCCTAAACTTCGGCAACGCGTATCCGAAGTGCTTGATAGGTAGTATAGGTAAGTTAAGAAGTCGTTTTGTTGCGGAATAAAATAGGTACTATTTTTTATGCTTAGTTTGAATGAAGGGGCGAGCCATGATTCCGAAAACTGTCCATTATGTGGCCAGAGTAATCAGTGCGGCCATTTGTCTTTAAGGGATAATACCCCTTGTTGGTGTACCGAGAGTGGGGTTACTTTTCCGGAGAGTTTATTAAATAAAGTTTCCGCTACAGATGGGCACAAGGCATGTATATGTAAAGCCTGTGTTTTGAGTCATATTCAGGATAATCCTTAATATACTTTGCTCTTTGCTCTTTGCTCTTTGCTTTGGCAGGCAAAATAGACTTACTTGCGGGCCTTAGTTTATTCAGAAAATACAAGTGATTGATTGCGGCCATTATTTTTAGCTTTGTACAGCGTTTTATCTGCTTGATAAATCGTGTTTTGTAAATTGGGTTTATCAAGGTTTATTTCGGCAACACCCACGCTAATGGTAAAGTTAATTAATTGGTTCTTGTCGATTGTAATGGATGAGTTTTCTAGTGCTTTTCGAATAGGTACAACGACATTATAGCTCTCTTTTAGTGAAGTCCAGGGCATAAAAATCACAAAGTCTTCGCGCCATAACGAGCGCCAGCAACATGCCTACGAGTAGAGCAATAAACGAGGTCTACTCAATAAAAGTGTATACTCTACTTAATGGCATAAGAGTCAAGCTGAGTAGGGCTGCTGAGTATGTTATCTATTTTTGTGAGAGTTTGTTTAGCATTAGACATAGCTATAGCGTTCTGCTAGTGAAAAATCGAAAAAACCGCAGTCTTTAACGAACACCTTTGACCGGAAGATATATGAAATTATTAATACGTAACTTAGACCGTTTAACCACTGAAGATGAATTAAAAAGCTTGTTCCAAGAATTCGGTGCTGTCCAATCCTGTAATTTAGTTCTCGATAGCGATGGAGGCACATCTAAAGGTTTTGCTTTTGTGGAGATGCCAAAGCCGGGCGAAGCAAAAGCCGCAATGAGTAACTTGAACAACAAAACGGTTGGGCACAATAGAATACGTGTTAAAAAAGCAGAAGGTAAAAAGGCTGATGCAAAAAAGGGATAGTCAGTCATCCTCTTATCTTTGATAACCGAGCAGTCAACATCACATTCACTATATAAGACGTTTACACAGTGAAAAACCAAGAGAGTAGTTGGATTGTTTGTCAGGAATGTCAGGGGCGCGGTAGACGAAACCGACGCCTGCGCAAAAAAGTACGGCTAAGTTATCAAAGGGCGTTGGACGCGTTTGAAAAAACAAACGCTGAACCGTCTATGGCACCTGTTCGTCCTAAAGGCCACCTTGAAGACTGTGTAAACTGTGGTGGTTCAGGGCTTCTGCCTTCTGCTCATCCCCCCTCGGTTGATAGTGAAAACTATCCGCACCTTGCTATCATTGGTGGCGGCATCGGTGGTGTTGCTTTGGCTGTAGCATGCCTACACCGTGGAATTCCATTTACCCTTTATGAACGTGATAACTGCTTTGATGCTCGATCTCAGGGATATGGGCTTACCTTGCAACAAGCGAGTAAAGCGATTGAAGGGCTAGGGCTGTTTTCTTTAAACGAGGGTGTAGTTTCCACACGACACTTAGTTCATACGACCACAGGAAAAGTGGTAGGTGAATGGGGGATAAGAAAGTGGATGGAATTTACTACGCATAAATCGCCAAAACGGACCAATATTCATATTGCACGACAATCATTACGTTTAGCGTTGCTGGATCAGCTCGGTAGCCACGATGTGGTGCAGTGGGGGCATCAGCTAGCCGATATTCAAACATTGGAGGATGAAAAGGTTAACCTGAGTTTTAACGTCGGTGGATCGATGAAACAGGTTCAAGCTGACCTTGTCGTTGGTGCGGATGGTATTCGCAGTGCCGTACGCCAGTTAATCATGGATGAAGAGGTTACGCCTTTACGTTACCTTGGCTGTATTGTCATTTTAGGTATTTGCCCTTTAGCTGACTTAAACGGTCTTGAGTCTGAGCTACTTGATGGGGCTACAGTATTTCAAACGGCTAATGGTAATGAGCGAATCTACATGATGCCCTATGATTCAGAGTCAGTGATGTGGCAGCTTAGCTTCCCAATGCCTGAAGCGGAGGCTAAAGCGTTGAGTGAACAAGGTGCACAAGCGCTTAAAGATGAAGCATGTCGCAGAACACAGTGGCATAAACCTATACCTCAGATTTTAGCTGCGACCCAACCATCACTGGTTTCGGGCTATCCCGTGTATGACCGAGCACTGCTAACCCCCAAGCGGCTGGCGGAAGCGGGGCAGACAACACTGATTGGCGATGCCGCTCATCCGATGAGCCCATTTAAAGGTCAAGGTGCTAATCAAGCCTTATTGGATGCTTTGGCGTTGGCGCGAGGAATCGTAAAAGGCTGTAGACCTTTATCTCAATGGCGGGATCTAGGGCTGAGAGAAAGCGTGCTAACTGAGTTTGAAGCGGAAATGTTGGCGCGTAGTGGCATAAAAGTCCAAGGGTCTGCCGAGGCCGCAGAATTCCTGCATTCTGATGTTGTATTGCATGAAGGGGATGAGCCAAGAGGTCGTTGCTTAAAACGAGAAGATCCTTAACCACGCTTCACACAGGCTCTATTGAAGAGAAACGACGATGACCAATAAAGGGTTGTGCCCCGTGAGCGAAAGGGTCAGAGCGAGTTCTGCTTTTTTCGGCCAAAGGTTGGCCTCCTACAAAGGCGCGTTAATATGTTTTTTGTATGCGCTCACCCCGTGAGCGAAAGGGTCAGAGCGAGTTCTGCTTTATTCGGCCAAAGGTTGGCCTCCTACAAGGGCGCGTTAATATGTTTGTTTGTAGATACTCTGTTAATGCTCAAGCTTTTTTTCACTGAAATTGAATAATTTATCAGAATCAAAAGCTTCGCATTGACGGTAAACAGTCCATAATCCCGTTACGTACTTACGCATGATAGCTACAATTGCCTGCATCTTTGTTTTTCCCCGAGAAACTAGCTGCTCTCTAAATTCATGAACATTATCATCGTAACGAGACGCTGACAGTGCAGGCATATAGAGTGCCGATCTTAAGTATGCGTTCCCTGCTTTACTTATTCGTGCAGCACCTCGAACACTGGTTCCCGATTGATGAGTTCTTATATCCAGGCCGCAGTAACGGGTAACCTGCTTAGCTTTCATGTTTTTTGGCAGTACAACAAATTCTGCAAGAATGGCGATAGCGCTGCTTTGACCGACCCCTTTGGCCGCAATCATGCATTCAAAGACAAGAGCCAATTTCTCATCTTTTTGAATGATGTTGAGCGCCGCTATAGATAGGCGGTCAATGCGGCTCTCATAAAAAGAAACACTCTCTTCCAAGTCTTCAATCAGAATAGCGGGACTGTTTTTGGACTGAAGCGCATGCAGTCGATTCTTCGCTTTTACCTTATCTTTTGTTATACGGTTAATCTGGCGTCCAATATCTTTGAGCGCCATATACTCTGATTTTGGTGGGGCCCAAGGTTCTGGTTTCATAACCGCCGCATATTCTGCTAACAAGGCCGCATCAGCTGCGTCGGTTTTGGTTTGTGATAATTTCAACTCAGCAAAGCGCTTGCTACTCAGCGGATTAATCACAGCAACAGTGATACCTGCACTTACAAGATGGACAGCTAAATCTAAGTGATAGATTCCTGTTGCTTCCATCACAACAAGTATTACCTTGTTTTTCTTTAAAATTTTAGCAGCGCGCTCGAAGTCATCAGGGTGTTGCTTGAAAGCTTGTGCTTTACCAATAGAGTTTCCACTTTTAATGACTAGATCGAATGATCTTGCACTGATATCAATACCGGAAAACGTACTCACAAGCTGACTCCATAACGTTGAATTGCTAGAATGGCTTCTGGTTCCCCAACCTCGCACTTTATACTGGCTCAACCTTGTGATGCGAAGTCTAGTACTAGCTTCATGATACTCTTCGAACTAGTAAAGAGGTGGGGAGCCCCTCTACATACAAAGTCAGAATTAACCTGCTTCAAGGAGCGGGCGGCTTCCCCAGAAACGATTACCAATGATAAATAATCGTTGAGGTTAAACATACAAGGAGCTCACCCCGTGAGCGAAAGGTTCAGAGCGAGTTCTGTTTTATTCGGCCAAAGGTTGGCCTCCTACAAAGGCGCGTTAATATGTTTTTTGTATGCGCTCACCCCGTGAGCGAAAGGGTCAGAGCGAGTTCTGCTTTATTCGGCCAAAGGTTGGCCTCCTACAAGGGCGCGTTAATATGTTTGTTTGTAGGAGCTCACCCCGTGAGCGCATCTGATTTTGACAATGCACGGTAAAAGGCAGTATATTCGCCGCCGTCGAATAATTTCGATTTCGTTCTCGGGGCGGGGTGAAACTCCCCACCGGTGGTAAAGAAGTATTTCTAAGCCCGCGAGCGCCTTTAAGAGCTTTCTTTTAGGGTCAGCAGATCTGGTGTGATTCCAGAGCCGACGGTTATAGTCCGGATGATAGGGAACGTGTCAGACAAAATATTAAACTACGCCGCTTATCTTAGTGGTGTAGTGTCGCTCTATGTGGCGTATTTTCCTGTCCGTTCGCCCTGATTCACTTTCTATTTATAGGATTTTGTAATGAATCAGAGCTCAACGAATTTCACTCCTGCAACACAACGAATTGCGTTTCTACATGCGACTTGGCATGAAGAGATCGTTCTCAATTGTCTGGATGGATTTAAAAAAGAGTTAACTTCACGTGGGTATGATGTATCACTGATCGAGGTGATCGCTGTACCTGGTGCGTTTGAAATACCCTTGCAAGCAAAACTGCTGGCGAAAAGTGGCCAGTACGCAGCGATTGCCTGTAGCGGATTGGTGGTGGATGGCGGTATTTATCGCCATGACTTTGTTGCACAAGCGGTCTGTAGCGGGCTAATGCAAGTTCAATTAGAAACAGAAGTGCCTGTTTTAACCGCAGTACTCACGCCCCATCACTTTCATGAGCATGATGAGCATAACGACTATTTCTCTCGCCACTTTATAAAGAAGGGTGTTGAGTTAGCACATGCATGTGATCAGGCGGTGCAGCTCACTGCAAAAGCGAAGCTGGCACTATAAACCTAGCTACCTCTTCGTAATGCTTCGTTATACTATGGCGTTTATATCACTCGGTGTATTCGCCATTTATCGGACAATGACGATGCCCGCCCGTAAACGAGTTCACCATGTTTAAACGAATCCATAACTGGTTGGAAAACCGACGCGTTAAAAAAATGGGCTTTACCACGCAGGAGTGGGAGTCAGCCATCGCTGATTGGCCAGTGATGGAACGCTATCAAGGTGCTGAACGGGATGCGTTAAGGGATATGGCATTCCGCTTTTTAGTGCGTAAGGACTTTGTATCGGGTGGTGATTTCCAGTTTACTAATGAAATGTGTTTAAAAGTTGCCACAATGGCTTGCGTGCCTATACTGCACTTAGGCCTAGATTGGTACGATCACTGGTATACCCTTATCCTTTACGAGGGGGATTTTATCCCTAACCGTCCTTATCGTAGCGATGATGGGGTGGTTCATTCTAAAAGTCCGGGTTTAAGTGGCGAAGCTTGGTCCAAGGGGCCTGTGATTTTGTCATGGGCTTCTATTTGTGAAAGCGGTGCTTATGTGAATCATACTAAGGCAAGCAATGTAGTGATTCATGAGTTAGCTCATAAACTGGATATGCTGCGGGATGGTGCTAATGGCGCTCCACCCATGCATCCGAATATGCGAGCAGGAGAGTGGCATGACATTTTTACCGCTGCCTGGGATCGTTTACAGCATGATTATAAAAAACACCGTCCGCTCCCTCTAGACGATTATGCCTTAACAGACCCCGCTGAGTTTTTCGCTGTATGCAGCGAAACCTTCTTTGAAGATCCAACGAATATGAAGGAGCATATGCCTGAGGTATACAGGCTACTCTGCCAGTTCTACCGCCAGCAGCCTGTACCTGTTGCTATACCGGCCATGTAATCACTCAATAACATTCGTATAACGATGACCTATATGGTTACGGACTTTCGTAAGAAATGGATATGCTGTTTATACGGGTTTACCCTGTTTATTGTCTAAAAGTGTGCTTGTGTTGCCACCATTGTTAGGTTAAAAATAGTTATAAATCAGACAGGTGGATGTCTGGCATGGGTAGATATGCGGCACCTTTTAATCGGGCAGTGTATATCAATTGTTAATGCGCATGCTCGTTTTGTCACGGAAGAGTGCGCTTTAATTCTTTAATTTCTCCTTCCTTTTCAAATAATTACATCTGTTTTTAACTAATAGCGGTGTGGGTAGATACGCGAGCGCCTGTATATACAAATGTTAGATTACTTTAAATATTGTAGTAAGGATTAAATTTTGGAAGAAGTACAAGAAAAATGGATTTGCGGGTTCTGGAGAAGAATCGGGGCGCTGTTTATTGACACTCTTGTTTTAGGTGTTTTGGGATATATTGTAGGTTTATTCCTTGAAGATATCTTTGTTCAGCTTGGTGGATGGGGAAGGTTAATTGGTTTTGCCGTATCAATTACATATTTCGGAGTTATGAATAGCTCCTTATCAAATGGCCAAACTATTGGTAAGAGAATACTAAATATCAAGGTAGTAGATTCATCCAATTCAACTATTAGTCTACCTAAGTCATTTTTAAGGTATAGCTTCCTTGCAGTTCCATTTTCACTGAATGGAGCACAAATTACTAACGAAGCATTGCTTTCATACTTAATGTATCCGTTGTCATTTATTATATTTGGCGGCTTATTTTCAATTTTTTACTTATATATTTTTAATCGTGCAACTCGGCAGTCATTACATGACCTTGCTGTAGATACTTATGTTGTAAATACTGAGGCTAGCCCTGAAGAGTTACCTCCCGTGTGGAAACCGCACTTAGTTGTGGTTGCAGGTTTATTCATTACTGCAGCCCTTGTACCAGTATTTACTTCCGACTTAGCTAAATCAGAACCTTTCAAAGGCTTATTAGCTACCCAGGAAGCAATAAATAGTAACGAATCAGTAAAATATGCAGGTGTCACTGAAGGTTCAACTACTTTTACTTCGTCTGATTCCGGCACGGTAACGACTACTTATGTGAATACACAGGCTTTTCTCTATAAAAATAATGTTGACGATTCGGATATTGCTAAGCAATTAGCACAGGTGATAGTTAAAACTTATCCAGAGTCATTAAACAAAAACTTGATTCAAGTAACACTCACCTATGGTTATGATATTGGTATTGCATCAAAGTGGAATAGCTACAACCACCAGTTTAACCCTCAAGAGTTAAATAGTTCGGAGTAGTCGTAATCTAACAAGTTGCTGTTGTTCGCTGCTATCGCGGCTGGGACCGCTGTTACGCTGGCGCTACGCAACGGCCCCAAAGCAAGGCGTTGGTCACAAGGAGTGTTTGTGGAATTCTTTCTAATGCTGCTCATACCACTTGGCTTTATTGGAGTCTTTCTTGCTGCTCCCTTTTGGATATCTCAGGTAACGAAAGCCGAACATGACGAAGTACTTACCGAATCAAAAAAATATGAAGGAAAAGAGAGAGAAAAATTTATAGAAACAAAATGAGCAGAAAAACGCCTTAGCGAATACGTTAATAGCATTTCGGGAGGGGTTTTATTAATGTGCATAGCTGGACTATCCCTGATGTCTGGTGAGCTATCATTCCGCAGAGGTGAACCAATAGTTACTCAAGCTGATGGTGATGGTGATGATCGATTTTTTGCTTTTGTAGGTATTACTTTTGTGTTGGGGGTCTTGTTTACTGGATATGGATTAATAGGGAAGTTGAAGAATGGGACGTTTAACAAATGGCTGTAGTGGATCATTGAACTTCACTTGTTAAAATAACAAAAGCAAACCCCGGTTGTGACTTCCCGCAATAAAAAATCATATCCCCAAACCTTTCCGTCCTATTCCCTTTCTGTGTGCTATACATATTCGCAATATATCAATTAGCACAACGGGGTCAGGTCTTGCATCGTGCATATTGGTGACTAATACCTAACTAGGCCCATATTTTTTAAGTTGATTTATTGTTATTTTTGATAGCCTTTCACAAGGCGTGTGTATTCTGTCACGATCGCTAAGAATCGAATTTTTAGGTGCGTTATATCGCTTAACTTCCAGAGGTAATGCGCACAATGCAAGACCTGACCCTTAAGTTCCTTTGACTCTTAAGTTCCTTAATCCTTCAAGTCATCTCACTTGCAAAACTCCGTCAATGACGTATATTGGTTGTCATGTTTACTATCATCGAAACCCCTACATTCGAAGCGGATGCCAGAAAAATCTGGACCGAAGAAGAGCGAAGCGCCTTCTTCTCTTGGTTGGCAGCCAACCCAGAGATTGGCGACCCTATTCCTGGTAGCGGCGGGTGTCGAAAGGTTCGATGGTCGGTAGCGGGTTCAGGGAAGCGTGGTGGAGTGCGAGTCATCTACTTTACCAGGTTGGCTAATGGTGAGATCTGGTTATTGGTGATCTACAAAAAGGCCGTTAAGGAAAACATACCCGCGCATATCCTGAAGTCTATTCGTGAGGTACTGGAAAATGATTAACGAGACTCTGAGTGCAGAGGAACTTGGCAACAAGTTGCTCCAATCTGTTAAAGAAATGAAAGCCGGAAAAGCTGCACGAATTAGTCGTGTTGAGCCTAACGAGGTTGCAGAGGCCCGCGGCAAAACTGGCCTGACTCAGATAGAGTTTGCTGAGGTACTGCATATCTCTCCGCGTACTCTGCAGGAGTGGGAGCAAGGTCGACGTAAACCCTCTGGTCCAGCAAAAGCGCTGATCGAGATTGCCTTTCGCCATCCAGAGGTAATTCGGGAAGATCTTGAACTAAGAGGTTGACAAGCGGCTGTTGCCGGACGCGCCTACGCTGGCGCTTCGGCACACAGAAAAGCAACGAACGGGGTCAGGTCTTGCATCGTGCATATTGGTGACTAATACCTAACTAAGCCCATATTTTTTAAGTTGGTTTACTGTTGTTTTTGATAGACTTTCACAAGGCGTGTGCATTATGTCAGACCGCTAAGAATCGAATTTTTAGGTGCGTTATGTCGCTTAACTTCCAGAGGTAATACGGAGAATGCAAGACCTGACCCTTAAGTTCTGCTGCAACGCTGGGTTTGTGCTTTATGTAGCACAAAGTAACTACGTTACGGTAGCTAATTTGGGCGTTAGTTTTCTTTGAAACGGAGTGATACTATAGTGATACATTTTAATCTAAGGTGTTACTATGAGAACTGAAGTTGTCACGACGTTAAAGCGGCAAGCAACAAAGCTGCTCGCTGATCTGCATGAGTCAAAAGAACCTATTCTTATAACTGAGCATGGTCAGCCATCAGCCTATTTGCTTGACGTAGCTGATTACGAGTTAATGGTAGAACGGATGAAAATCCTGGAAGGTATCGCGAAAGGTGAGCAGGCTATCCGTGAAGGTCGAACAGTGGATATGTCACAAGCCAAAGAGAAGATGAGTAAATGGCTCAAATAATTTGGACTGAGCCGGCACTAGATGATCTAAACCATATAGCTGAGTATATTGCAGTGAGTCATCCGTTCGCTGCGAGGCAATTAGTAGAAAAAGTTTTCAATAAGGTGGAAAGGCTCGAACAATTTCCTGACTTAGGCCGAATTCCTGAAGAGATTTCGACTTTAAATTATCGAGAATTAGTCGTAAATCCTTGCCGCGTTTTCTACAAAGTTGATAAGGATTTAGTTTATATTCTTCACGTGTTAAGGCAAGAGCGAGATTTACGAAAGTTTTTACTATCTGGCGAAAATGAAAACTAACTAGCGTTCAACTGAACTTCACTTGTTAAAATAACAAAAGTAAAAGCCGGTAGCGACGAGCCGCAATAAAAGATTATATATCCCAAACCTTTCCGTCAGATTTCCTTTCTGTGTGCTTTACATATTAGCAATATATCAATTAGCGTTTGTCTAAATAGTCACTTATTAAGCTTGATAGTGAAACTTATGGATCGAATAGGGATCAACATTTTCATATAAAGCTCAAAGTGGTCAATAGTCTCTCTTTGTGAACTAAACCGTTAGATATTGTGCTTCCAACATCTTAAGCGTCGTGATTAGCGGCCCTTTTTAAGGTGTCTAGGTAGATAATGGCACCTGTATAGCTTTTATATCGAGCGATACGTTATTTTTAGACTTTAAATTTGGCACAATGCCTAGGCCGGTAAAATTAATAATAAGGTTATTGGCCATGGCGCTTTGATCTTTCTATTCGCACGGTATCTATATGCAGAAATGTATCGCATTTGTTGGCAATATTCCCAATCATGAAAAGCAGTCTTGGTTGGCTAAAATAGGTCCATTGTTAAAGAATACTCGTCTTATACCGTTTGAAGAGCTATCCGCAACGGAGTGCTTAACTATTGAGGTTGCTATTGTTGCTAACCCCAATCCAAAAGAACTTGCTGAGCTTCCTAACCTACGCTGGGTACAGAGTGTATGGGCGGGGGTAGAGCGACTTGTTGCTGAATTACCTAATGCTCATTTTGATATAGTGCGAATGATCGACCCTAACTTAGCTTCGACAATGGCAGAAGCTGTACTTGCGTGGACGCTTTATTTGCATCGTGATATGCCTAAATATCGGTGTCAGCAAGACCGGCAAGTGTGGATGCAGCATGATTTAGTGGAATTAAAAGATCGTAAGGTAGGCATATTAGGCTTAGGCCAATTAGGCAAAGCAGCGGCAGAAAAGTTGGTTTTAAATGGTTTTAATGTTGCCGGTTGGAGTCGGCGCTCAACTGAGCTTGAGGGTGTAAAGTGTTTTAGTGGTGCAGAGGGGGTTAACCAGCTGTTGGCGGAAACGGATATACTCATCTGCTTACTACCTTTAACTAAGGATACTCAGCAGTTATTAAATGATAAAAGCTTAGGTCTCTTACCTAAAGGTGCATCGATTATTAACTTTGCGCGCGGGCCAATAATAGATGAAGAGGCGCTGCTGTCACATTTAGAAAGCGGCCATATAGAACATGCTGTTTTAGATGTTTTTAAAACTGAGCCCCTACCTACCGATAGTGCTTTATGGACGGCACCCAATGTAACGGTTCTTCCCCATATCTCTGCCCCTACCAATATTCGAACAGCATCAAAAATTGTTGCGACTAATATAGCGAGATACTTTGAGAGCGGTGAGATCCCCGAGGCTGTGATACGTACCCGTGGGTATTGAATTTGAATGGCGGAGGATTTAATGTGCCGTAGGTGTTTGACTTGGACGTATTAATTATGTGAAAGCCGCTCTAATTTCTATTTTAGTTCAACGACTTAACAATTATCACATAACGGCAACTTTACATAGAGGGAATTATAATGGACGTAGGTGTCTTTAATCGTACGGAAACGAATGATCAGTTAATCAGTGCTTCAATGTACAATTTGGTTATCGGGTTAACCTTAATTTGGGGCTTTGCTATCAACTGGTGGATGGTGCAAAACGTCCCCGTTGAGTTGATAAACAGTATTAATCCAATCGTCTTTTTTATTGGTTATTTTGCCTCCTGCTTTTTTGGTATTTATCTTTTTAAAAAATCGGATAGCCCCTCAGTGAGCTTTATTGGCTATAACTTTGTTGTGGTTCCCTTTGGATTCATCATTAACATGGTTGTGAGTCAATATGATCCATCTATTGTATTAGAAGCGATTAGAGTTACGGGTATGGTAACCTTTGTCATGATGCTTTTAGGCTCGATGTATCCTGCCTTTTTTCAGAAAATAATAGGCGGACTTTCTATTGCACTGTTGTGTGTCATCGTGGTCGAGTTAATTGAGGTATTCATCTTTAATACCCATCACGATATTTTAGATTGGATCGTTGCTATTATCTTTTGCGGTTATATTGGTTACGACTGGGCGCGAGCTAATACTATCCCTAAAACTTATGATAATGCTGTAGATAGTGCAGCTGCCTTATATATGGATATTATCAACTTGTTTTTACGTATACTCCGAATTTTAGGTAGAAAATAGAGCAAAAAAGCAGGTGCTATCGCTCTATCAAGGCGAGTGATCTTATATCTGCTGATTTGCTATTGAGGGTAAAAGTTATTTATAGGGTTATAGCTTACGGGGATATTGAGTGATTATTTGGCCTGCGGTGATTAAATATGAGGGAGAAGGTGAGCTGGCTTTTGTTCCAAATGAATCTGAGTGGATATCGAATAGCGATTTGCATCTAGCACCTTATGTTGATGGGGATCTGTTAATTGATGCTATGGGAGCGATATATAGTTTACATGATAAAGCGAACACCCAGATCATGCCCAATTTTACAGGTCTATATTTTGATAAAGCAAAGGTGAATCAGATAGTTAAAGAGCATATGTCCTGTCTTGATCAATGCTGTGTCGCTAAGTTTTCTATCGACTCAATAGCCGAGGGCTGGATAGCGGTGGGGTTAACGGTTGTCGATAATGCGCCTTGATAAATTTATTTGTAAAAGCACTGAGTTAACAAAAGCTGAGGCGATCGCCCATATTCATTCAGGTGTTGTGCGTGTGAATGATACTATTACAACGCAGGAGGGGACTCAGGTTCATGCAAACAATCGGGTCACGTTAAATGGTCGTCGACTGAAGGCTCGGGATTTCCGCTATATATTGGTACATAAACCTGCAGGTACTATTTGCTCTAATATAGATGAACTCTATCCCTCTATTTTTAACTATCTTGATGTTGATAAAGTATCCGAGTTGCATATTGTGGGCCGTTTGGATGTAGATACCACAGGCTTAGTGTTGATGACGGATGATGGCCGCTGGTCATTTAATATTACGCGACCCGCTAAAGGGTGTTGCAAGGTTTATCGTGTACACTTGGCCAAAGAGATCTCTATTGAGGTCGTCTCTAAATTTAAAAGTGGCGTAAACTTACAAGGGGAGCAACAGCCAACCCTACCTGCGTTATTAGAGATCATTACACCTAAAGAGGTGCTTTTGACGATTACTGAAGGCCGATTTCATCAGGTAAAACGTATGTTTGCGGCGGTAGGTAATCGTGTACGTTCACTCCATCGAGAACAGATTGGCGATATTCGTCTTGATGTAGATGTAGGTCAGTGGCGTTACTTGTGCCATGAAGAGATTCAATCTTTTAGTAAATAACCCCATCTGTTGTTGTACAGTCACAATGGGCTAGCCTACCCACCAACAGATCAACTCACTTAATTGTCCAGAGTTATTAAAGCGATACCATGACGAGAAAAATATTAAGTTTGAAGGTAAAAAAGAATAAAGACGTTAAGCCTCAGGTTGAGGATCTTTTTCCTAATGATCCAGAAAAACGTTTTTTAAATGGTGTTGCTATTCATCCATCCCCACGTATCTGCTTAGAATCAGGCTCGCAGCAACTGTCTATGAGGGCGATGGATTTGATCACGCCTATAGGTATGGGGCAACGAGGATTAATTGTCGCACCACCGGGGTCGGGTAAAACGACTACGTTAAAACATATTTGTCAGGCGGTAGGTACCGCTTATCCAGAGATCAAACTGTATGCACTGTTGATCGATGAGCGGCCGGAAGAGGTTACTGACTTTAAGCGTAACGTAACCGCCGAGGTGCATGCGTCCTCTTCTGATGAGAGCTATGCTCAACATGTTCGTGTGGCCAATGAGTTGCTTGCTAAAGCACGTAAAGAAGCGGGCGAAGGGCATGATGTGATGATTGTTATTGATTCACTAACACGCTTGTCACGGGTTCATAATGCGGAGCAGAGGAGTAGTGGTCGTACCATGTCCGGTGGCGTTGATGCCCGAGCATTAGAGATCCCTCGCAAATTATTTGGTGCGGCTAGGAAGATCGAGAACGGCGGTTCGCTTACCATACTTGCGACTATATTGGTGGACACCGGAAGCCGGATGGATCAAGTGATCTTTGAGGAATTTAAAGGCACAGGGAATATGGAAATTGTTTTATCACGGGATGCCGCCAATTATCGAATTTTTCCTGCGTTGGATATTGCTAAAAGTAGTACCCGCCGTGAAGAGTTGCTGATCGATTCGAAAGATATTGCAAAGGTTAGGGCATTACGTCGTTCGCTTACTCAGCTTAAGCCCATAGAGGGTGCTAGGCGGCTGGTTGAACTATTAGAAAAATACCCTACTAATGCTGAATTATTACAGGCTTTTGCTGCTGAATAGTTTGGTTTAGTTAGGCTTGCTGGTAGGGTTGTTTTCTTTAATAAAAAAGAGCGCATTAGGCGCTCTTGTTTATATGTTTTAACCCCAAATATCTTTGTTTTTTCTATCTTCCGTTTTATGGCTTGTGTGTTTTTTCGTGCTTTTGTTTCTAGGTTTGGGCGCAGGCGCTTTGCTTTTGCGAACATAGTTTAAGATGGAAACCGGTACAACTTTTCTGACGGGAAAGCCTTCAATCTCTTTACGCTCGATTATATGGTCTAAACGGCTTTCAATCGCACAGAGATTTTTAAAGTCCCCCATTGCGACAAAAGATATAGCTTCACCGGTGGCTCCTGCACGGCCAGTTCGGCCAATACGGTGGATATATTCTTCTGGTTTGAAGGGGAGGTCGTAATTGACCACACGACTAAGTTCGCCAATATCTATACCACGGGCAGCAACGCCGGTAGCGACTAAGTATTTTAGTGCGCCTGACTTAAAATCCGCTAAGATCTTTTCACGCATGGCTTGGCTTCTATCGCCATGAATAGCTTCTGCTACAATCCCGCGTTTTGCTAATTGGTCGACCAACTTGGCTGCGCCGTGTTTCTTTTCAATAAAAATCAGTGCTTGATCCCATTGCTGATCCTTAATTAAATGGCTCAGGAGTGCCGATTTAGTGTCTTTATCAACAGTGATTCGCCACTGATTTATGGTTGTAGCCGTTTTGGTTTTTGGTGAAACCGAGATCTCAACGGCAGGTTTAGCTACTTTACTCGCAGAAAAATCATCTGCGATGGCGCGAACGCCATCGCTCATGGTGGCTGAGAATAGGAGGTTTTGACGGGCTTCAGGTAAACGCTCGATGATCTTGTGTATCTCATCGCCAAAGCCCATATCGACCATTCTATCAGCCTCATCTAGCACTAAGACTTCCAGCTCATCAAAATGTAATGCGCGCTGGTGGGCCAGATCTAATAATCGGCCGGGCGTTGCTACAAGAATATCTGCACCTTGAATTAAGCGCTTTTTTTGTGGCTCGCTATCTACGCCACCATAAACGGCCATTGAGCTTAGGTTTAGGTGTTTACTGTATTCTGCAACATTGCCCGCCACTTGCACGGCTAATTCTCGTGTTGGGGTGAGAATGAGTACCCGTATGCGCTTGCCTCGAAGAGTGCGTTCTTTGTTGAGCTTTTCGAGTATAGGTAGAACAAAAGCAGCGGTTTTACCTGTGCCTGTTTGGGCTGTCGCAATTAGATCTTTTCCCGCCAAAATAAGGGGAATAGCTTGTTTCTGAATTGGCGTTGGCGCGGTATAGCCCAGATCGTTAATTGCTTGTAAAAGAGGAGTAGATAAACCAAGGTTTGAGAATGGCATAAAGGCTCGGATAGATTGTCATAAGGAGAGTAGGACGAAGTATAGCGTAAAACTTACTAGGGTTGCCCGGAAGGTTTAAAAAACCTATAGGACAGCGTAGGTTGATCGCTGACTTGGGCTCTTGTTTTAGTCAATCTGAGAAGGGGAAGATCGAAGGCGTTTTGGCATAGATTCGGGTAAGATAAGTCCGTGTTCGCCAGCGGATGGTGCTAAGTATGAGAAGGATGCTCACACGTTATGTCAGTGTTTTTCTTTGGATTCATCAATTGCTTTGGATCATGGCGTATTGATCATCGTTAATCTCATGGGAAAATAATGAAGAAGTTAATATTAGTCTGTTTAATTGGGTTTGGTCTGTATTCATATGTTCAGGAAAACCCACAAGTTGCTCGGTATGTAAGTGAAGTCATTAATACTGAGGGGTCATCAAATCGTGCAGACTATTCATCCAGTGATAAGGCGTTACAAAGGGCATTTGATCATAGACAGAGCGATTTACAGGTTGGAGGCTCTGGCACCGTGATAAAAATATTAGCAGACGATTTGCAAGGTAGTCGTCATCAAAAATTCATCCTTAAATTGTCGACTGGGCAAACCTTATTGGTTGCCCATAATATTGATTTGGCGCCACGCATTAATGCATTAAGGGTAGGTGATCGAGTTAAGTTTTTTGGTGAATATGAATGGAATGCTAGAGGAGGGGTGGTTCACTGGACGCACCATGATCCACGAGGACGTCATGAAGGAGGGTGGCTGCTACACAATGGGAATATATATCAGTAGGGATGCTTTGGCTCTTAGCTGAGTATTATACTCAATAGGTGCGTCACGCGTATCCTCTGTACAAGTCGGGCGCATAAAATTACACTGTGCTCTTGTATTATCTGTGAGAGCCCTATGAAAAATACCTTAAGAAAACTTTTTGCGCCTATCTTAAATATTTTCGAATCCGGTGGAGGTGAATATAGCTATAAAGCGTCTCATCGTAAGATTTTGATGTATATGGGGCTCTTGTTTTTTGTGCTTTCAACGTTGTCAGGTATTACAGCCATCGCTTCCGACCAGTTAGGCGGTCTTATCCCTATTCTGGTCTTTTTCGTAATTGGTTTTGTGTGTTTGATTGTTGGTTTTTTAGGAAGTGATCGCGCGGTTTCTAAAATCTGGGGCAGTCGATAGTTAGCATTTAAGAGAGAAAACAGGATGGTTATAACTGGTAACTACCCTTACCCAATCTTCTTAGTGTCAATTTGCCCTATATTTTTTTCATCTATTCAAAACAGACTCGACTAATTAGTAGGGGCTTTGCTGCTACTAGGTTAGATCTCAGTGGCTGCAGGAATTTCTGCAAAAACGCTATTATCCATCCAACTATTGACATTATTCGTGAGTGCTCTCGGTCCTATGAGTTGTAGCTTTTGTGCACGAATCGCTGCCTTATAAGTAGTGTAGCCCATCCAAATCTCGATCATTGTACGCAGATCGGTGTTAAACCAGATATCAATCTCTTTGCCTGGATCAACGGTACAAATATCGACATTTTCATTAGTGACCACAATCCACCATTTGGCCATCTGGTTTTGATCAGTAAAATTAAACGAGATAATCGTACTTTCACCGGGTAAATTTTCTGGGTTAATGCTGCGTTCTAGGTAGAGCATAAGCAGCTCTATATCAAGTTCGGAGTCGGGAAGTTGACTTCGCGTCCAGCGCATTCCCCATTCACCTATCTGTTGAATAATAGGCGCTAACTCTTTACCCGATTCAGAAAGAAAGTATTCATATCCCCGTTGACCAGAAATTTTCTTACGGATCACAAGCCCATTTTCTGTGAGTTCATTTAAACGTTTGGTTAACATGGTTGGCGAGATAGCTGCCGTGCCCCGTTGAAAATCATTAAAGCGTTTCCCACCCATTAATAGCTCCCTAATAATTAGTAGGGTCCATTTTTCGCACAAGATTTCTGAGGCTTTGGCGAGAGGGCAGAATTGTAAATATTGCATAGTTTCACTCAATCAGGTTTTCTAACTACATAATCTGTAGTTTAGTGCTACAGTTTACATAGCATTTTTAAGGGGCAATTGATTTTAGTATCAGTGTACTAGATAACAACAAAAACATTATATGGAGTTCTTATACATGCCTAAGTTCATTATTGAGAGAGATATTCCGGATATAGGTTTGGCTGATGATGCAGCGTTAAGTGCCGCGGCCGAAAAATCAAATGAAGTGCTATCTGCTATGCAGTCAGAGCAAAAAGATATCAGTTGGGAAAACAGCTACGTTGTTGGAGATAAAACCTTCTGTATCTATAACAGCGCGGATGAAGCGTTAATTCATGAACATGCGGAGCGAAGTGGATTTCCGGCTAATACCATCTCAGAAATTAAAAGTGAGATAGACCCTACGACCGCAGACGCCTAACTAGGTATTTTGTTAAGTGTACGATAGGTTGTGGTTTTGTTGCCCTCCCATAGCTTATCGTGCGCTTAGCCCTATTCGAATACTTTCCCTCCTTATTCCTCTTAATTACAAATCAAGTCTGAGTAAGCTTTCCTAAGCTTAAGATTTTTAAGCGCTTATTTAATAGCGGCCTCCCTATTATCAGCAATAAATTGTTGCTGTTTGTCATATTTTTGTCATCTCTCGGTAGTCTAATAACACGCATTCGGAATTAATATTTCCGTAGGAAAAGGACGTTCATTTTTT
Organism: Neptuniibacter marinus; assembly: GCF_965223595.1. NCBI lineage: Bacteria > Pseudomonadati > Pseudomonadota > Gammaproteobacteria > Oceanospirillales > Oceanospirillaceae > Neptuniibacter > Neptuniibacter marinus. The sequence goes on from NZ_OZ245004.1 coordinate 1,981,995, forward strand.
AATCACATGTTGTAATGGCGTACAAATCTATGAAAATCTCTTTGCTAACTAAGCTCACCTCACTTGCTCTTTTCCTTATCCTTGCTGTGCTTACTATCTCTATAGTGTGGTCGCTTGATCGTCTAAACGATGCCTATCAGACCAGTACGAGCTATTACGAATATGAAGCGAGTACCCGTCACGCAATTGAAAAGCCTATAAACACCTACCTGCTGACAGGTGATGCAACGCTGCTTAGTAAAATTAGTAATGATATTAATGAACTGATTGGGGAAACACAGCAGAACCGATTATTGCCGTCAGACATTAAAACCCCTGCGGTGGAGCAGATGATATTGGTGCGAGATAATGCTTTGAGTACTTTACGAGAAGCGGGAAAATTATCTAATCCGGAGCTTTTGCTAGTAAATAGTGAGCGAGAAATGTTCGCCGAGATAACGGCAATAATGGAATATGTTGCTAAAGCGGAGAACGCTCCAAGCGATCTTAAGCAGAAGTACTTGAACTTGTCAGCTGAATTTATCAATTATCTAGTACCGACCATTTATGTGAGACAAAATAGCGCCTCAAAAGGCGATAGCTCAATATTAAAGAGCAGTGAAAGTTATTTAGTTGGCATGCAAGAGGCGGCCGAAAAACTCTATGCTTTACCTCGTTTAGGTGTTTATAAAGAGGCTGAGGTTGAGGAAGATGAACTGGCTAGTGTATTAGGTTGGGATACCGAGGAAAGTAATGGCCCGGCAGAAGATATTGGTGAAGCATCTTTGCAAATTATTAAAAATTTAGCAGGACGCTACCCTAAAGAGTTAGATAATATCGCTAAATTTACTGAGCAAAAACAGCAAGGTAGTTTGGCCGCAAAGGAGCAAGTGCTCAAGCTTGAACAGTCTCTCCAAGGTTTAGAAGGTACTCTGGAAGAACACTATCAGAACATTTTACAGGATGTATACCTGTTACTGGCGGTCTGTGTTGTTTTGATCATTATTACAGGCGCCTGTATGTCGATGATTAAATACCGTCTGGCTGCCATTCTTCATCGTGCAACTGATTATGTAAGTCGCTTATCTGAAGGTGATTTAAAAATGCAGATGGATATGCCTAGTAAAATCAGTGAAGTAGCAACGTTACGTATCTCTATCAATAGTTTAAAAGATTACTTCTCTGACCTGCTGACGAATATTAAGCGTGAAACTGGCGTACTTAAAGAGCTAGAGTCCAATATGAACACTAGTGCAAAAAACCTTAGTTCTATTGTGGCTGAGCAACAAGCTAGTACACGCAGTACTGCAGAGCAGATGGAGCAACTAAAGAGCTCATTCGTCGAAGTGGCTGACCATGCGGCTCATACACGTGAATACACAAATCAAGCTAATGACCTGACCCAGAAAGGTATTCGGTTGATGAGAGGTACTCATAACAATATCGCCGAGCTTTCGAGTGATGTTGCGGGGACTAATGATGCGCTTGTTTCCTTGAAAGGGGATACGGAGTCAATCCTACAGGCGTTGTTAATCATCGAGGAGTTTTCGGATCAAACCAATTTGTTAGCACTTAACGCGTCAATTGAGGCGGCGAGAGCTGGTGAGATGGGACGAGGTTTTGCGGTAGTTGCTGATGAGGTGAGAAATTTAGCAGGAAATACTTCGCGTGCTGCGAGTGATATTAAGAAATTGACCAATAAGCTTAATGCAACCACCAATGATGTAGTGGAGCGCACTCAGCTCTATATGCAAAAAACTGAAGAAACTATGCAGATTGCAAATGAAGCGGAACAAGCGATTGGTGAAATAGCAGAGGCTAATTTGAGCATCAGCCAGATGAGTTCACAAATAGCTTCAGCAACCGAGCAACAGTCTCAATTAACGATGGAGATTGTTAATGCTATGTCAAAAAATACTGATCTAGCGAATAACAGCTTAAACGAAGCGGAAAATAATCGATCTTATGCGGATAATCTTGTTGTTATTAGTGGCAAGCTTAATCAGATGATTGTTCAATTTGAATAACCATTTATATTGCCTCAGGTTTTAATAGACTGTTTTTATCGCGGGTTACATGGTTAGTCTGTTTACAGGTCACTAAGTACCTGATGGCAATGAAGTCTCTGAACATTATCATTTTGTTATGTTAGGAATATGATTAAGGCTCTGAAGGAGGGCTATATTACCCCGGTTGAAATTAAAGCTGAAAAACCAATGTAGTGACATGATTGATGTTGGTGGTAGCGATATTAAACCTCTTTGTTTAGAATATTTTACGTTTTTATATAAATGCAGGATTTATAGCGCTGTTGGTATTGAGCTGTTAAATGAATAGGTAGTTTGTGACTCCGCTTCTATACTCTGTACTATGCTGAAAGGTTTACGTTATTTTATTCGTGAGGAAAATGCCATGGAATGCATCGAATATAAGAAAGGGTATAAATACCAGATAGTTGATGATTATGTAACGTCCATCCCATTTTTGCCGAGTAGCGATATTCGTTCGCCTTCGGGCTATATTGAGCTAACAAAGGATGGACTGCTTAGCATTAAAAAGGGATATGCGTGGGACGGCCCTTCAGGCCCGACTATTGATACGCGAGATTTTATGCGTGGATCGTTAGTTCACGATGCTTTATATCAATTAATGCGTGAGAACTTGTTGGATAAAGATGAAGATCGCGATGCTGCAGACCGGCTCTTACAACAAATGTGTCAAGATGATGGTATGTGGGCATTAAGGGCATGGTGGGTCTATATTGGGTTGAAGTTTTTTGGTGATCCGGCGGCAGACCCTGCGAACAAGCGACCCGTGACTAAAGCACCTAACCTATAACAATTAGCTTAGGTATACAAAAAAGAGGCCCGCACATAGGTGCGGGTTAGGAAAGTAGCGCACAGACCTTACGCATTAGAGCAGGATAATATAGAGCTTCCATTTTTACTTAAAATCGATCAGCTCTACTTCAAAAATAAGCGTTGATCCTGGGGTAATTATACCTGCTGAGCCATTGCCGTAAGCAAGTTCGCTTGGAATATAAAAGCGTGTTTTTTCTCCCACAACCATCAACTGTACACCTTCCGTCCAGCCTTTAATGACTTGGTTTAATCCGAATTCTATAGGTTCACCACGCTCTACTGAACTATCAAAGACTGAGCCGTCAATTAAGGTGCCGTGGTAGTGTACTTTTACTTTTGATGTGGCTTTTGGATGCTCCTCTCCCGTACCTTTTGTTAACACTTCGTACTGTAAGCCAGAGTCTGTTTGTGTAACGTTTTCTTTGGTTAAATTAGACGCTAAAAAAGTTTCTCCTGCTTCTAGGTTATAGGCCAATTGCTGCTTTGAATTTTGATGGTTTTTATAGAGAAAAAACAAGATGGCAATAATTAGGATAGGAAGCAGGTAATTTAGCATTGTATAGCTCCGTAGTAGGTGAGTTTATTTGGGGCTCGTTGATTATCTAGATCCTGAACAGTATGACATAGTGTTACTGGTTTTGATTGAAGTTGTCATTCCTTCTTCGGCTAGATAGTTTACAGTGAGTTTTTTAATTATCTATATGTGAGGCTGGGATGGATCTGGAAAAAAGTAAGTTACTATATAGCTGTTCAATCCCTGTTCGGTGGGGTGATATGGATGCCTATGGGCATGTCAATAATGCGATGTACATGCGTTATCTTGAAGAAGCGCGGGTGCAGCTTTTAGATAATATGAATGTGGAGCTTGACCCTAATGGGCTGGCCCCTGTCGTAATTGATATAGGCTGTTCATTTATTCGACCGGTGGTCTATCCTGATCAATTACGTATTGATTGCTATATTAGCGATCCAGGGCGTTCGAGCTTTATGACTTACTATAAGGTTTTCAGTCAGCATGATGACAAAGCTATTGTGAGCCAAGGGCATGCAAAGGTGGTATGGATTGATCACAGGACTGAGAAATCAGTTCCATTGCCTGATGCTGTTCGTGCCTTATTTGATTAGAGGTTTTTTGGTCTATTTGTCGGGGATTAAATGCGTTTTTATAGTGTGAAAATTTTGGATTCAATGGATGAATTTTAGCTAACGATAGAGTAATTATTAGCTAGAAGAGTCGTGACTATATCTTCCTCTACTGGTACAGGATCGTTGTTGATTGTTTTTGGGGTCTCTGATTCTTCAGCAGAAATTTGTGCAAGGTTAAAATATAGATAGTCCTGCATCCATTGCTGATATTGCTGTAGCCAATCACACATTAACTCCTCTAAAGATGTTTCATCAATGGTGAAACCCGCTTTTAAGTCTGCTTTTGTATATAACGAGCCTTTCAGTAAATCTTCGTGTGTGGGGTGGTTTTTAGAGTAGTACTCAAGTGTGACATGGCCTGATAGGCGGTTCTCTAATATGAAGCTTATACGATCAAGGCTTAAAGGGGCATAGTTGATCGCTTCTATCAGTGACTCTACTTTTTGATCAAAGCATAAAATGGTTGAATCGGTATAAAAAGCAGCAACAAGAATTCCATTGACTCTAAACAGGGCTTGAATTTGTTTCTCTTGCTGGGCTAAGTAATGTTTTTTTTGTGTAACAGGAGAAAACTGCTCGAGCATTGTTAAATAAAATTGATCCATCTGTTGGATAGAAAGAGCGCTCTTCGTTGCAGGCAGATGCTTTTTCAAAGGCTCATCAATAGGGATATGCGCCTGAGCATTAAATGATGCCTGTGTACTATGCATAGAGCTGATCTCCATAAGTTTACTGTACATAATCTACAGCAAAGGAAATGCCAACTATTTAACTCTATGTTTTTTAAGAGAGAAGTTATGTGAAAGGCGGTTTATTATCGTTTTTAAGGCAAAGGATTGCCGTAGAAACGGCAATACTTAGCGAGAAGGTATTTTAGGCCTAAAGAGAGTTGTTAATATGATAGCCAACGTCGTTGCACAAGCACAAAGGAGGTAGCTTGATGTGAATGATTCGCTTTGTTCTGCTAAATACCCGGCTAATGTTGGTCCTGAAATTTGGCCTATAGCAAAGAAAAAGGTGACATAGCCAAAGGCTTTGCCCGCAGCGGATATAGGTAAAATATCACTGATCATTGCAGCGATAATTGCGGGAATACTAAAGGCTGATATTCCAAATAATGTCATGGATAAAAATAGGGTGAATGTTCCTATTTCTGATGCTGCTAAAGAGTATGCAAGTGTTTGCAATATAAACACTAATATTAGGCCAAACCTGCGCCCAAACCGATCAGATAGACTGCCAAAAATAGCACCTGAGAAAATACTCAGAATGCCCATTGTCATCCATAGTGATCCAGCGTCACTTTCTGTGAAATGATATTGCTCAACCAGAGTTGTTACGATAAAGGTTGCATAAATCACATAGGTAAAACCAAATAAGAAATAGATTGAGCCTATATGAAGGATCAATTTACTGATGGATTTAGATGCTTGTTTATCAGATTCTAAGCCTGCGGGTTTGGAGGTAGCTTGCAACGGATCGGTAGAGGATGAAGACTCATATCCATAAGGTTTTAAATTTAGTTTAGTTGGGTTGTTACGAAAGAGAAACGCCGTGATACATGCGGCCAGAATGATGATTAATCCAAATGCTCCCCAGCCGACTTTCCAGCCATCGTCGAGCCATGTGCTATTTAGCCAAGGAATTAATGCGCCACTAGCAACAATGCCTAAGCCGTTACCCATGATCATAAATCCCGCTGCACGGCCTCGATGCTGCACAGTAAACCAATGGGCGACTAAGCTCATAACCGCTATGTTAGCAGTACCACTACCTATACCCGTTATGAAATATAGAAGTGTGATAATCATAAAATGGCTGCTGAAGCTGATTAAAAACATGCTTATGCCAACTAAGATTAAACCTAAGAATATGGAGTAGCGCGCGCCAAACTTATGAATAAGGTGATGACAAAGTAATACAGCGAATAGATAGCCAATAAAATTACCCGTACTGATAAGTCCCATCTGTGTATAGCTTAGTTGAAGGCTGCTGCCCATAGAGGGTAGTAACATACCGAGTGCAAAACGGCCTAGTCCTAAGCAAGCGAAGAGAGAGATCGCGCCAGACAGAGCAATAGTCCAAGCATAGTGGAACTTATTAGTAAGCATCTATAGGGCCAATAAAAAATAGGAATTATTGATAATAACGAGTGTGTGAAATAAAGGTAAGAGGAGAGGATGTTATTCTAAATTATTGAAATAAAAAAGGACGCCGAAGCGTCCTTTTTTAGTCTGAAGTGCTTAACAATTAACCGAACTGGTTAGATGTGTTTTTCGCACCGCCAGCTTTAAGCGCGTTTTCACCCGCAAAGTATTCTTTGTGGTCATCACCGATGTCTGAACCAGACATGTTCTGATGTTTCACACAGGCGATACCTTGACGGATCTCTTCACGCTGAACATTCTTAACGTAACCCAACATGCCTTGCTCACCGAAGTACTCTTTCGCTAGGTTGTCTACAGACAACGCAGTTGTGTGGTAAGTCGGTAGAGTGATCAAGTGATGGAATACGTTTGCTTCACGTGATGTGTCAGCTTGGAATGTACGTGTACGTTCATCAGCTACGGCAGACAATTCAGAATCGTCATACTCTGCGCTCATTAGGTTAGCACGGTCGTATGCAGACACATCTTTACCTTCAGCGGCCCAAGTATCGTAAGTTTGCTGACGGAAGTTTAGTGTCCAGTTGAACGATGGAGAGTTGTTGTAAACCAATTTAGCATCTGGGTGAACTTTACGTACGTCATCCATCATGCCTTTGATTTCGTGTACGGTTGGTACAGCCGTTTCGATCCATAGAAGGTCTGCACCGGCATTGATCGCTTCAATACAGTCAAATACGCAACGCTCATGACCTGTACCTTGACGGAACTGGTATAGACCGGATGGTAGACGCTTAGGACGAACAAGCTTGCCGTCACGGTTGAAGCATACATCGCCTTCAGCCATATCAGCTACATCGATCTCTTCAACATCAAGGAAAGAGTTGTAAACATCGCCTTGATCGCCAGGTTCATTAACAACAGCGATCTCTTTAGTTAGGCCAGCACCTTCAGAGTCAGTACGTGCAACGATGATACCGTTGTCAATGCCTAGCTCAAGGAAAGCGTAACGTAGAGCACGTAGCTTAGCGTGGAAGTCAGCGTGAGGAACGGTTACTTTACCATCTTGGTGACCACACTGCTTCTCATCAGCAACTTGGTTTTCGATCTGCAGTGCGCAAGCACCGGCTTCGATCATCTGCTTAGCCATTAGGTAAGTTGCTTCAGCGTTACCGAAACCCGCATCGATATCTGCAACGATTGGCACAACGTGAGTCACGTGGTTGTCAATTTGGTCTTGGATCTTAGCTTCAGCAGCAGAATCGCCTGCTTCACGTGCAGCGTCTAGTTCACGGAATAGACCGCCTAGTTCACGTGCATCTGCTTGGCGTAGGAAGGTATAAAGCTCTTCTACTAAGCTAGCAACGGTTGTTTTCTCGTGCATAGATTGGTCAGGAAGAGGACCGAATTCAGAACGTAGTGCAGCTACCATCCAACCAGAAAGGTACAAGTAACGACGGTCAGTTTTGCCACCGAAATGTTTCTTAATGGAGATCATTTTTTGCTGACCAACAAAACCGTGCCAGCAACCTAAAGACTGCGTGTACAATGATTTGTCTTTATCAAATGCAGCCATGTCAGCACGCATAATGTCGGCAGTGTACTGAGCGATATCTAGGCCAGTTTTGAATTTATTCTGAGCGCGCATACGAGCTGCAGATTCTGGGTTAATAGCGTCCCAAGGGCTACCAGCAGCTGCTTTTGCAGCAGAGATAGTTTCAATGTCTTGGTTCAATGCGGACATGGTCAATCCTCTACAGAGTAATCTGTTCAATAAATTAAATTTTGGCGAGTCACAAGCCCAAGCCAGTATTTCCCTTAGCTCAACTTATATTTTTGATTATCGTTGAAACGATAATCTGACCAAGCAATGCTGTTGAGTGCACTGAGTGGTTATGTGAGTAAATAATGGGGGTATTTTAGAACTTCGTAAAGCTACTTTTTGTGCATGTGCAAAACTGTAGTATTGCTACATAACGCATATCTATAAAAAGGTAAATTAACTACAAGAAGAAAGGGCGGGAAATAGCATTAATCCCTATATATAGGAGTCTTTAGCGCTCATCACTAAGTAGTAGCGACTTTGGTATAACGCTTTGTTTTGCTAAATTACAAGTTTTTTAGTTATTTTAAATGTATTTAATATTCCAAATAATTCTAAATGTTTCTGACTACATAAATCATATGATTACTTGAATTTAAAGGCTTTTAAGCCATTTTCTGGATGTTCTATAGATTGTTTAACGTCAAAATAAATTGTAAAGCTATTTTGTTGTTGGATTTATTCATATTATGAGGTGAAGTTAGTCAGTAAATCGGCTTACAGTCATCATGTTATGGAAGAAAGTTTTTCAATATTACGCGGGCTTCTTTCAATTTTCTCTACGTTATTTTTATTTTATTCTTTTGGTTTTACGCATTTGCAGCATGATTTTTTCTTAGAATATCAGTCCTCTTTTTGGATAGGTTTTATGAGTATTTTTATATCACTTTAATTTTAGCTTGTTTTGTAAGAAATAGTTTTTTTAGATTGTGTTTTTTGCTTAAAAGGATAATCTCTGTAACCCGCTACTCGTTATGAAAAGAGAGACATTATTGTGTATTTAAAACGTAAATTTACAGTGCATTTAGATGCCTTGATTGTTATCAGCTTACTCTTTATCTGTTCTATAGGGTTTAACTTTGTTCAACTTCAGCAAGTAAAAGGCTTAAGTCGAGATGTGGTTAATTTAGAAGGTAAAGTCTTAGTGCATGAATTAAATCTTAGCTCGCAGAAAGCTTATATTAATCAGTTGAAGTCTAAGTATGACGGAGAAGAGGGTATTGCAAAGATTAAGGATGAGTAGGTGATTGCTATGGGGTAGATCTAGTTGAATATAGCGAGGTTATGTAAATACTAAATAGTTGGGTTTCAAACGGATTTATCTATACAGAAACAATAATTAAAAAGGACGCCGTAGCATCCTTTTTGTAAATTATGTAGAGCAAACTGGTGGGTAGTTAACCCGTGATGGTGTCTAGGTATGCGGCATCAATGTCGGTATTAATGTACGCCATACCTAATTTGTTTAGGTATTCCATACGGTCTGCTTTCATTAAATCAATTTCTGGCGCATCAAAGCCATTTTCTTGATAAATACCTGCAAGGTAGGCCATAAAGTGCTCGCCTTCTTTCACTAATAATAAGCTAGCTGCACCTACATCAGGTTTAATTTGTGCATTTAGTGCTTCCGGAAGGTTTACAGCAAGAACAGCGGCTTGCTCATCACCTTCGATTCGTACGCTGCGGTCTCGAACGGTTTGCTGGGCCCAGTAAAAAGCTAGCTCTTTGCTTTGTGTTAAAAAAACCGGTTCAACTGATTCTGTATAGGCATTGCCGATTGTTGCCATGGTTTTCTTTGCCGCATCTTTCAGCGCTTGATCACCTGAGCGTTTTAACCCTTGTTCTTTTATTGAGTCGACCAGCGCCGATGATGTCCCATGATACCAAGTATTACCTGTAGTAAATCCTTGCTCAGTTAACAAATCTTTAGCATCTTTAAGAAAATCAGGTGTATCAGTCATATTCGAAATCACTTAATCAGTTTGCAGTAGAAAACGGGCTAGAATTTTAACGTAAAAAGCCATTCGAGTCTTTCGACAGATCTTAGAAATCTTATCTATAAAAAAGGCGGCCCTTGCTACAGGTGCCGCCTTATGCTCCAGTATAGGAGTCTGCCCTAATTAACGCTGGAAAATTAATTAAGGCAGTTAACGCTAATTAAGCTTAGTTAAACTGGTTAGAGGTGTTTTTCGCACCGCCAGCTTTAAGCGCATTTTCACCCGCAAAGTATTCTTTGTGGTCATCACCGATGTCTGAACCAGACATGTTCTGATGTTTCACACAGGCGATACCTTGACGGATCTCTTCACGCTGAACATTCTTAACGTAACCCAACATGCCTTGCTCACCGAAGTACTCTTTCGCTAGGTTGTCTACAGACAACGCAGTTGTGTGGTAAGTCGGTAGAGTGATCAAGTGATGGAATACGTTTGCTTCACGTGATGTATCAGCTTGGAATGTACGTGTACGTTCATCAGCTACAGCAGACAATTCAGAATCGTCATACTCAGCGCTCATTAGGTTAGCGCGGTCGTATGCAGATACATCTTTACCTTCAGCAACCCAAGTATCGTAAGTTTGCTGACGGAAGTTTAATGTCCAGTTGAACGATGGAGAGTTGTTGTAAACCAATTTAGCATCTGGGTGAACTTTACGTACGTCATCCATCATGCCTTTGATTTCGTGTACAGTTGGTACAGCCGTTTCGATCCATAGAAGGTCTGCACCCGCATTGATCGCTTCAATACAGTCAAATACGCAACGCTCATGACCTGTACCTTGACGGAACTGGTATAGACCGGATGGTAGACGCTTAGGACGAACAAGCTTGCCGTCACGGTTGAAGCATACATCGCCTTCAGCCATATCAGCTACATCGATCTCTTCAACATCAAGGAAAGAGTTGTAAACATCGCCTTGATCGCCAGGTTCATTAACAACAGCGATCTCTTTAGTTAGGCCAGCACCTTCAGAGTCAGTACGTGCAACGATGATACCGTTGTCAATGCCTAGCTCAAGGAAAGCGTAACGTAGAGCACGTAGCTTAGCGTGGAAGTCAGCGTGAGGAACGGTTACTTTACCATCTTGGTGACCACACTGCTTCTCATCAGCAACTTGGTTTTCGATCTGCAGTGCGCAAGCACCGGCTTCGATCATCTGCTTAGCCATTAGGTAAGTTGCTTCAGCGTTACCGAAACCCGCATCGATATCTGCAATGATTGGCACAACGTGAGTCACGTGGTTGTCAATTTGGTCTTGGATCTTAGCTTCAGCAGCAGAATCGCCTGCTTCACGTGCAGCGTCTAGTTCACGGAATAGACCGCCTAGTTCACGTGCATCTGCTTGGCGTAGGAAGGTATAAAGCTCTTCTACTAAGCTAGCAACGGTTGTTTTCTCGTGCATAGATTGGTCAGGAAGAGGACCGAATTCAGAACGTAGTGCAGCTACCATCCAACCAGAAAGGTACAAGTAACGACGGTCAGTTTTGCCACCGAAATGTTTCTTAATGGAGATCATTTTTTGCTGACCAACAAAACCGTGCCAGCAACCTAAAGACTGCGTGTACAATGATTTGTCTTTATCAAATGCAGCCATGTCAGCACGCATAATGTCGGCAGTGTACTGAGCGATATCTAGGCCAGTTTTGAATTTATTCTGAGCGCGCATACGAGCTGCAGATTCTGGGTTAATAGCGTCCCAAGGGCTACCAGCAGCTGCTTTTGCAGCAGAGATAGTTTCAATGTCTTTGTTTAGTGTAGACATGCTCATTCCTTCCATATGTTCGACAACGTTTTATGTTGCCCTTTGTAATAGTTTCGATGTGGATTTTAGTGTGTGGCGACGCATAATTGAAATAAATGGCTCTTATTTGCAGTATTTATTGTGTGAATGTAGATGTGGTATTATGAAATTTCTTCAGTGTTTATGCGGCGTTGCTATGAATTTGGATAAGATCGACTTAAATTTATTGGTGTATTTAGATATTTTATTACGTGAACGTAATGTCACTCGCTCTGCCAGTTTATTAGGTATAACCCAGCCAGCGATGAGTAATGGCTTACGTCGTTTGCGCGAAACATTTGGCGATCCTCTGCTTGTAAGAACCAGTGAAGGGATGGCGCCGACTGAGCGGGCCCAAAGTCTCCAGCCGCTATTACGACAGGTATTAGCCTCGGTTGAGCAGGTAATTGAGCCCGCAGCAAATTTTGATGCAGCTTCTAGTGATCGTGTTTTCCGCATTATGACCAGTGATTACGGAGAGTCGACGTTAATGCCGCGACTCTTAAACCGTCTAAGGGAAGAGGCCCCTAACATTGTATTGGATATTCTTACGCCGAGTGATATGAGCTTTCAGGAGGTAGAACAGGGGCTTGTGGACATAGTGATTAATCGGTTTGATACGATGCCACAGTCATTTCATCAGAAGACATTATGGCGAGATAGTTTTTCCTGTCTCTTTTCTGTTGATAATCCTATAGCTGATGATTTCCGTTTAGAAACTTATTTGCTTGCACGCCATGTTTGGGTTAGTAAAACAGGTATGGGGGCTGGTATGGGGATTACGCCTAAAGATACTAAACGCTTAGGTTGGGTTGATGAGGCATTAGAACAGTTAAATGCAAAGCGTCATATCTCTGTCTTTACGCGGCACTATCAATCAGCAGCGTTGTTGGCTGAAGAAAAGGGATTGATAGCTACTATACCGACTAAGGCGGCTTCTCAGTCCCAATCGAATAACTCTCGTTTAGTGATGAAAACACCCCCTTTTGAGGTGCCTGAATTTGAACTAAAAATGGCTTGGAGTCCTCTTTTACAACATAACGTGGCCCATCAATGGATACGCCGTGTCATCACTGAAGTAGCACAAAACCATACTGAATGACTTCTGATTTTAAGCGGATTACTACCGTTTTATCATCGTATAGTAGTGTGAAACTATTCCAAGCCTCAGGTAGTGAAGCTGAGGGGGGTAAGTTTTTAGATAAACATTCAATTAAAGATGTGCGGATCTTGGTTAATCTGTTATAAGTATATTTATATCTTTGAGATGGTGATTTATGGAGTTGGTTAAGGCTTTATGTTTGTTCATAAGCGTCTATCCAATTTAAGACCAAGACAATCTGTTGAGTGATTTGATTATTTAGGGTGAATATTGTGAAAAAAGGATTACAAAAAACACTATCGGTTGCTATAGCATGCCTATCGCTGAGTGCTAACGTGGTTTTAGCGGCACCTGATAAGGCATGGAGTTTAGAGGGTTTTGATGAGCCTGAATCGGTTTTAGTGCATCCAACAAAACCACTGCTTTTTGTTTCCAATGTCAATGGCGACCCTGCTGCTTTAAACGGTAAAGGTTATATTAGTCTGTTATCGGATGAAGGTAAGGTTATTCGTCATGTTTGGGTTAATGGAATGGATGCACCTAAAGGGCTCGCAATGGATGAGCAATATCTCTATGTTGCTGATATGCAGCAAATGCACATTGTTGACCATGAAAAAGGTGAGCTGGTTCAATCAATCAAAGCTGAAGACAGTGTTATGCTGAACGATATAGCTATTGATGATAAAGGCGTTGTTTACTTGAGTGATATTCTTGGCGGTGGTGTTTATCGTTATGAAAATGACACGCTGACTAAATGGATTTCAACTGAGGCGCTGCCCCATCCAAATGGACTTCTTTTTAATCATGGACAGTTAACAGTTGCTACTTGGGGGACGGGTCTTCATAAGGATTTTACAACGGATATTCTAGGCGGGCTTTCTATTATTGATAGAGATACGAAAAAAATAACATCTTATAAAAATGCAGAAGCCTTTGGTAACCTTGATGGTATCGCTGAGATAGATGGCGCGCTGTTTATTAGTGACTGGATGAATGGCAATATCTTTAAATATAAAGACCATACGCTGGAATTGCTTTTTAATGAACCTAAGAAGTTTACCGGCGATCTTTCCTCGAAAGGGAATCTCTTATTTGTACCGTTAATGTTCTCACAGCGTATCGATGCTTATCAGATTGAACCTTAACTAAGCGTTATTTAATTTGCCTGTTAGGTTACGTATAGGCAGATGATGAATAAGATCTAGAGGCCTGCTTGCAGGTCTCTTTCTTTATGCAAACAACGTCGTTATTAATAATCGAAAGGGGATATGTCGCCTAAATAGTCCAGGCTTTCTCCGCACTTCTGACAGTAACTTGCGTTGGCTTTTTCTTGTGAGTGGCAGGCGGGACAGCGCACTGTAATTGCATCGCGTTTCGCTCGATCAGAGATGACCTTCGCCATCTCTCCTTTTAGGTCCGATCTAGGATCTAACCCACTATCCTCAAATAGATTCCAGAGTGATTCTGTAATGATCGATAGGGTTTCTAGTTTCAATTCAAGTGCGTTTATACGGGCTGAATTGATCTCAGATTCTAAAGAGGGGTTAGATTCGACTACTTTCTCTTGTCGGTTGTTTTTTTCTGAGGTCATCGGTTTTGGTGCCCTAGTTTTTGTGTGCATCGGTTTACAGGGTAAAGTGTACTGGATTTTTTGTTCATACATTTACTGTTGGGATGCCTTATAGCCAGATACTGGCAATAATAAGTGCTGAGATTATTATTGAAGAAGATGACAAGTAGAAACGCCAACCCTTGCAATTACCTAATACAACTAGATTTGCGATGTATGCACAACTAATAAGTAGTATAGGCAGTGCCATTTGAGCGGCCACATAGATAAAAGGATGGACGTCACTAAGTTGTTCGCTCGTGTAGTAGATCGAACAGGCAAGTAGGGGCACGAGGCAAATTACAGTGGCTTTAATCAGTATATTGGCTGATTTCATTTTATCCTTATTGCGTTAAGTTTGGCTTTTTAGACTAACTTCTTCATTTAGAAAGAATATTGTTAGGGTGAGATCACTCCTTATCAAAACTGTCGACGACAATAGCCCCCATTGAAGCTGGCATAGTGATTACAATAATACGTTTAAACGATGTTAGTGGATCTTCAAATAACGGAAGCTTGTTAAGACAAAACAGGACTAAGGCTACTACAAGCGCAGTCATAATATAGGCGATGGCGATTCGAGATATAAAGACAAGCTTTCTAGCCTTAACATCGGTTTGAAATACACTCTCATAGGTATAAAGGCCAAGAAAGGTGATGGATAGGGTAAACAGCATCAATAGGTTATAACCGGGTAGGGTTTCCCCTAAGCGCCAAGCTTCTTCAGAAAATGATATAGGTACGGCAAGCGCAAAAGCGCCTACAAATATCTGACTTGCGTCTTCAACGTTAAAGCTTAACTTCATGTGAGTTCCTATTGAATCGCTTAGCTACTGAGAGTGTGCACCTCTCAGCAGCTATTTATGGGCTATATGTTAACGATGGAGCTCGCCCGCTCGTTCTGGTTGGTATAATACCTCTGTTAACTTAACTTTCAGATCCCCACCACCAGGTTTTGGCCATTCGATTTCATCTCCTATAGATAGGCCTAAGAGGGCGCTACCAATGGGCGCTAATATAGAAATCTTTTGACCGTCTGCATCTACATCTTTGGGGTAAACAAGGGTTAGTTCAAATTCATCATTAGTTGATTCGATAACAAATTTAACGGTCGAGTTCATGGTAACGATTGTTGGCGGAACTTCGTCAGGCGCTACGACATTGGCCCGTTCAAGTTCAGCTTCTAGCTCCGTTTGGCCGGCAAAGCTGTTTTTTGGCAGGGACTCAATTAAATTATAGAGCCGATCTGCATCTAATGAAGTAATTGTTATTTCTGGCCTTGTGTTCATTTTTCTCTCTCAAAAATATTATTTTAAGCAACCTGTTATTAAATATTCACACAGATATATAAAAGCTTTTGTTCATCTTTTATGACCGCCCTCTATTCAATGTAATGACATACCATGACCTTGTATTAATAAGGTTAGGCAGTCCTATATCAGTTATCTATTTAGTCTCTTCTTTAGTATTAGTTTGATATCTGCTTTCTAAAAACAATTATGAAATAGCTATCAGGTTAATCTAAGAAACGGTAAGGCTAAGGATATGATATTTACATTATTAGTCAGATTTAACTCTATGTTTTTAATAAATTTTATTGTTAACTCTGTTTTCGATTCACAGAGGTTTTTGTGAATATAAGAGGATTGTTATTTTAATCTTACTCAACTCTAAGCTAGCTGATGTTGTGTTTAAAAGCTAGCTTAAAAGTGATGATTTGTTGAATATTTGAGTGGCCTTTTTAGAGCTCAGGGGAGGGAAGAGAACGAGAGACAAACAGTCTAGTAATGTTTGTCTCTAGCTAAGGTTGTACTCTCTATTCCTCTTCTAAGAAGTAGACCGAGCCTTGTAGAAGTAATGCCTTGAGTAGCTCAATATTTTCTTCGCTAGGCTCTATTTTTTCTTGGTATAAATTTGCACATAAACTTTCCGCTAATTGAATCTGACCTTGGCTACAGGCACAGCCTTTACCGTCGACGAAAAGAATAAAGTGATTATCTACTCTATTAAAAGCAAAACGAGAGCCTTCGCTTCGGCATAAAGGAGTCTCGTCATCTAGCAATTGCTTAATTTCAGCTTCATCTAGCTCGCAACTTTGATCTGCACCTTGTTCCTGGTTTTTGGGCTCTGTCATAAATTGACCAAACCAGTGGGAGAGGAGTTCAGGGCTGTCGATATATTCGTGCATAATCGCTTTTACGCGATCTAGCGCTTCGCAGGTGATTTCACCTGGATTATCTTGCTGTTTCAGATCAGCATCACTGTAGCGGTCTTCAGCGGTAGTTATATTGTCTAGATAGTCAGTGAAGTCTGCCATCATCTCTTGATGGGAGGGCGCTCTGAAGCCTACGGAGTAGGTCATACAGTCATCACCAATAGCGTAACCATTATGGCCAAGCCTCGGTGGTACGTAGAGCATATCACCGGGGTTTAAATCCCAGCTTTGTTCGGGGATCCATTCAGGGAGAATCATAACGGGGACATCGTTACGGCGGGGTGAGTCTTCGCCATAAGTGCCACCGACTTCCCAGCGTCGAGTCCCCGATGCTTGGATTAAGAATACATCGTAATTGTCGTAATGAGGGCCAACCCCGCCACCATCAGTAGCGTAACTTACCATAAGGTCATCAAGTCGCCAGTTCGGTACAAAGCGGAAATATTCTAATAACTCGTTAGCCTCGGGAATCCAATGATCGACCGATTGCACTAAGAGTGTCCAATGGCTATCCGGTAGATCTGTAAAAGTGCTTTCGCTCAGAGGGCCATGTTCAAGTTTCCAGTCTTTTCCATCTGGGGACTGGATAATTAAACGTGATTCTACTTCCTCTTCTAAGGCCATGCCTGCTAGCTCGTCAGGACTTACTGGGGCTTCAAAGTTAGGAAAAGCATTACGTATGAGCAATGGCTTTTTCTGCCAGTACTCGCGTAGGAAGGTTTCTACACTGATATCGCCAAATGGGGAGTTCACTACTTTATAAACTCCATTAACTCTTCAACGGCTTTCTCCATTTCGTCATAAACTTTACGTTTATCACGGTTAGCTAACGCTGCAATCTTGTTATTGCCTACTTTTTGGAGACACTTTTGGATAGTTTCGGCACTTTGGCGTATGCCTACGGCGTTGTAGCCCATCATTTTTGACTCATCTTGCATCTGTTTAATACCAGCACGTAGTTCATCCGCTTGTTTTAATAAAACGTCTAGTTGATCTTCCATCTTAGTTTGTCTCAATTTGTCAGTCGGTTATCTGGCTAGTATAGGAGTTATTTCTTTAGCCTTTCTACGGTCTCTTCAATCGAAGTTAATATACCTCGAAGCATATTAAGCTCTGTACGCTCTGGACGAGAGCGATTGAAAAAACGACGTAACTTATCTAGTACTTTACCCTCATGTTGAGGAATTATAAATTCCGTTGTGCGTAACACTTTTTCTAGATGGCTATAAAACAGAGTCATCTCTTTTTGGCGAGGGTATTCTTCTTCAATAGGGGTATAAGTTTTTTCTTCTGTTGCCACATAGACTTCATAGCAAAGCAGTTGGATCGCTTGGGATACATTGAGTACGGGATACTCAGGATTGGCAGGAATGTAAATATGAACATTGCATTGCTGTAGTTCATCGTTATGTAGTCCCATGGTTTCTCGGCCAAAAACCAGTGCTACATTGCCTTGTTCTGATTCTGCTACGATCCGCTCAGCGCCTTTTCTCGCATTGAGGAGAGGAAGGTCGAAGGTGCGTTTGGTTCGTGCGCTGGTACCTATCACTAACTGGCAGTCTGAAATAGCTTCTTCTAGTGAACTGACGATTACCGCATTGTCTAACAGATCTTTGGCACCCGCAGCTCGGGAATCCGCTTCAGGGCTTGGAAACTCTCTCGGCTCCACAAGGTATAAATTGTTTAGACCCATGTTTTTCATAGCGCGGGCTGCGGCGCCAATATTACCTGGGTGGAAGGTGTTGATTAGTACAACTCTAATGTTTGATAGCATTTCAGGAGATCTCACAAAGCATCAACAAAGCGGTTAAGGTCATAGATAAATTTATGTCTATGCCACAAATGGGGTGAGTGGTCCGCGCTAGGGTAGACAAGCAGTTCGGAATTTTCAATATGTTGATGAACCCAGTTTTGTAACTTTGCGCAATAAAATTGGCTTTCTTCACCATAAATTAGCAAGGTCGGTGTATTTATTGTAGGTAGAACATCACGATAATCCTGCTGTGTTATGTTTTCCCAACACGCGATAAGTAATGGCGCATTTTGCTTTTGTAAATAATCGCGCATTTTTTGAAAACTGTGGGAGTTTTGTTGGAAGTTTTGTAACGATTGATAGTGCATACCATAAGCAATGAGTTCTAAAACACTTTGAGTGAAGTCTTGTTTTAGTAGTTGGATAAAGGTTTCATTGTTTTTGCTGCTAAATTCACCATAAACACCATGATTCCATTCATCGTCGGTAAGTAGTTTCGGCGAGTGATCAACCATACATAATCCTGCAATACGGTCTTGGCCATATTTACGAATATATTCCCAAGTCGTTAAAGCGCCCAGAGAGTGGCCAATAATGACAGCTTCTTGAATATCTAAATAATTAAGTAGTGTATGAAGATCGTCAGCCATTTCGGGGAGTGTCATATTCGTGCCTTCGGAATAGGGGTGCCCTCCGTGTCCTCGTGCATCCCAACAGACGACTCGGTGCTGCTGGGCTAGCTCTGAGGCAAAGGGTAGCCATTCACGTACACAGGCGGTCCAGCCATGAAGGAATATTAAGGTTTTGTTTCCTTCACCAAGTGAGACGAAATGAATCTTAGTTAAGTCGGGGCGAGTAAGGTATTCCATAAGGCTTGATCCATAATAATAAAAACGGGGCCATAGCCCCGTTTTTAAAATCTAAATTGAGCCCAAAGCACCATTTTTAGATTTTCTTTGCCTGATCTACCGCACTACCAATATAAGTGTGTGGTGTTAATGCCTTAAGAGACTGTTTAGCTTCTTCTGGCATATCAAGCGTATCCACGAAGGCTAGAATGGTTTCTTTATTCATATCCTGACCGCGGGTTAGTGCTTTCAGCTTCTCGTAAGGTTCTTCGATAGCGTAACGGCGCATAACGGTCTGGATTGGTTCAGCAAGGACTTCCCAAGCATTTTCTAAGTCTTCATTTAGCTTAGCAGGGTTTAGCTCAAGTTTGCTGATCCCTTTTAAACTAGATTGATAAGCGATTAGGCTATAACCAAAGCCGACTCCCATATTACGTAGCACTGTAGAGTCTGTTAGGTCGCGCTGCCAGCGGGAAACGGGTAGTTTTTGTGCCAAGTGACCCATGATCGCATTTGCTATACCTAAGTTACCTTCGGAGTTCTCGAAGTCGATAGGGTTAACTTTATGCGGCATAGTAGATGACCCAACTTCGCCAGCAATTGTTTTTTGTTTGAAGTAACCCTGAGAGATGTAACCCCAGATATCACGATCGAAATCGATTAGGATAGTGTTGAAACGCGCAACAGTATCAAAGAGCTCAGCAATGTAGTCGTGAGGCTCGATTTGAGTTGTGTATGGGTTGAACGTTAAACCTAAGCTTTCAACAAAATTTTGCGCATTTTCAGCCCAATCAATATCGCTATACGCGGATAGGTGAGCGTTGTAGTTACCTACAGCACCGTTGATCTTACCTAAGATCTCTACAGCTTTTAGCTGTTTGATCTGACGTTGCATGCGGTAGGCAACGTTTGCAAACTCTTTACCTACTGTTGTAGGTGATGCTGTTTGACCGTGGGTACGGGATAGCATTGGTTGTTCTGCGAATTCGCGGCCAAGGGTTGCTATCTCATCAGTGACTTGTTGCATCTGTGGTAAAACAACATCTAAACCATGTTTAAGCATTAAACCATGAGATAGGTTGTTAATATCTTCAGAGGTGCAGGCAAAATGTACAAATTCATTAATTGCCATTAATTCGGCGTTATCTTTGAATTTATCTTTGATGAAGTATTCAACTGCTTTTACATCGTGATTTGTTGTACGTTCGATGTTTTTAACAGCTTCTGCATCCGCAGGGCCAAAATCAGTTACTATAGCGTTTAAAACAGAATTAGCTTCAGCGCTCAATGCTGGAACTTCACTAATCTGGGCGTGAGCCGCTAGTTTCTGTAACCAACGTACCTCTACTTCTACGCGAAAGCGTATTAGGCCATATTCACTAAATACATCACGTAGGTCAGCTGTTTTGCTGCCATAGCGCCCATCAATTGGCGAAACGGCCGTCAGTGCGGAAAGCTCCATGAAACGATCTCTATCTTGATTAAAAAGAAGGCGCGCATTATACCTGAGTAGACGTCACTTTCGTAGGGCTAGTGCCGACAAATCCAGACAATAAAGTAATGCAGGGGTAGAACCTTATCAGGAACAACTTAACCCATTATATTTTTTAATGAGGGGCGAAGGCGTGATTTAAAAAAGAGTAGGTGCCAACGTTTTCCGCCTTTTTGGCGCCATAACATCGCACTGCGGATACCCGCAAGGAGTAGGGCGCGAATCTTTGCCGCATTTTCACTGTTCTGCAGATGCCTTGGGTCGCCTGTTACTTGGATACGGAAGCTGAACGAGCTAATGGTGTCTTGATAAAGGCTTGCTAGATTTGCGACAACATTAGGGTGGCAGTATGTTGATGGTGTTAAAGCGAGTTCATGCTCTGGCGCTAAATTAGCTTCAGAGTATTGGTTTTCGGAATTAAAGTATTTTGCTTGTTCTGTGACTTGCTTCAAACGGTGGCCAATCGTTTGAAGCATTTCGGGATTTGAGCTTAACTTACGCTCTAAATGCACCATGCTAAGTACGTAGCGAATAACATCTTTATTATGTTCAGCACGTGGCTTATCAACAATATCTTTTAGGTTTTGCAACCCAAGGTGGAGGTTATAGGGTAAGTCTGCAGCGCCACCGTAAATATCTTCAGAGCAAGCGGGATCGAGTTGCATAATGCTGTAGATAGAGGTTTCAAGGCTGTTTTGGGCAACCATTCCGCGTGTAGCTATCTGCTCGACTAAGGCTGCTGCTTGGAAAATTCCGGCCAGGCCTAATGTTTGTTCATCATGTTGACGTGACACCTTAAACCTCTCAGCTATCTAACGATTCATTCTTGCCAGTGTTTTCTATTACGCCACCACCCAAGCATACATCATCACTATAAATAACAACGGATTGGCCGGGTGTGACTGCTCGTTGGGGTTCATTAAAACGGATGAGGTAACCGGAATCACCGTGGCGTTCAATAATACACTCTTGATCAGATTGACGATAACGTACTTTAGCTTTGCAACGATAAGGTAGTGGTGGCTCTTCGTCATTTATCCAAAAAATCTCATCGGCGGTTAACCAATCGGTAAACAGCAGATCGTGCTGCTTACCTTGTACGGCGATAAGTACATTGTGCTCTAGATCTTTGCCCGCGACAAACCAAGGTTCTTCTGGGTAATCTTTAAGCCCACCAATATGCAGGCCTTGGCGCTGCCCTATGGTGTAATACATTAAGCCCGCGTGTTCGCCTATCTGCTCGCCTGTCGGTGTTTTTATCTTACCGGGTTGAGCTGGTAGATACTGTTTCAGAAAATCACTAAAGCGACGTTCGCCAATAAAGCAGATGCCGGTGCTGTCTTTTTTATTATGCGTAACCAGATCATGAGCTTCTGCGAGCTTTCTGACCTCTGGTTTTTCCAATTCTCCTACGGGGAAAAGGGTTTTCTCTATCTCCGGTTGGCCTACTTGATGTAGGAAGTAACTTTGATCTTTGTTGTTATCAAGCCCTTTAAGTAAGCGGGTTTTCCCCTCCCGTAGACCTCGGCGAACGTAATGACCGGTAGCGATCATATCCGCGCCCAACTCTATAGCGTACTCAAGAAAGGCTTTAAATTTGATTTCACGATTGCATAGAATATCGGGATTCGGTGTACGGCCCGCTTTATATTCTTCTAGAAAATGTTCAAATACATTGTCCCAGTACTCCGCCGCAAAGTTGGCGGTATGTAATTTAATACCTAGCTTATCGCAGACGGCTTGCGCATCAGCTAAATCATCTTTAGCTGTACAGTATTCAGTACCATCATCCTCATCCCAGTTTTTCATAAACAGGCCTTCAACCTCATATCCTTGCTGTATAAGGAGTAGGGCTGATACGGATGAGTCAACGCCGCCGGACATGCCGACGATCACTTTAGTCTGGCTATGATCAGTCATGGGTTTTTTTCGATTAGTTACTGTATTCGTGAATGAGTTCTAACGGGTATTGTTTGCCTGCAATATAGTCATCAATGCACTGTAACACCATTGGACTACGGAGTTTGTGCATATTGCTTGCAACTTCATCGCGGGTCATCCAAACCGTCTGGATAATACCTTCATCTAAGGTTCTATCCGCATCGTGTTTAATGGCTTCAGCGTAAAAACAGGCGCGATGATAAGTTTTGTTGTTAATACTCGATTTATAAACATAAAAACCGATAAGGTAGCGGGGTTTTACATGCCAAGCGGATTCTTCAAGTGTTTCTCTACAAGCCGCTTGAACAAAGGTTTCCCCTTCCTCAATATGGCCAGCTGGTTGATTGAATACAATTTCACCGGAAGATTGTTCTTCTATGAGTAGAAATTTTCCGTTTTTTTCAACGATGACAGCAACAGTGGCATGAGGATACCAATCCATCATATTCCTCAGAAATTTGATCGTAATTATTCGAATTCATACGTACAAAATAAGCGCCACACAATAGCATCAAATGCTGTTGTTTGATAGATAAAAACACTCGTCTATGGTGACGCATCTCTATGCGCCTTAGTGCTATGATCTGTGTTATTAGTTTAAGAGGCAAAGTGATATGGCAACGACTCAGGTATATGTCCAAACGGATGACTTTGATATAGGGGATCTTTCTGAACGTGTGAGAGCAAATGATGCGACTAGCGGTGCCATTGTTACGTTCACTGGTATAGTACGTGAATTAGCAACTACAAATAATACATTAGATGCGCTGTTTTTAGAGCATTATCCAGGCATGACAGAGCGGGCTTTAGAGGAAATTGCTGAGCAAGCACGGGAGCGTTGGAATCTAGGTAATATAGTGATTAGTCATCGTGTAGGGCGGCTTAGTCTTAATGAAAATATCGTCTTTGTCGGGGTGGGTAGTGCGCATCGAATTGACGCTTTTGAAGCCGCTCAATTTATCATGGATTATCTAAAAAAGAGTGCGCCTTTTTGGAAGAAAGAGATCTCTTCTGGAGGGGAATGCTGGGTTGAGCAGAAACAGAGTGACTTAGATGCAGCAAAGAGATGGTAGCCGAGACAGCTATAAAGACTACGACTTAGCCTAAAAAGTTAGCGGCTAATGCTGAATAAATCGGTAACCTATACCGTGCACCGTTTGAATGACTTTAGGCGCTTTAGCATCGACTTCAATCACTTTGCGTAATTTAGAAATATGTTGATCTAGCGTACGACTGCTTGGTAAATAGTCTCTTCCCCAGCATTCGTTGAATAGCATGTCCCGATCAACAACTTTGCCCTGTTCGCGATGGAGGAGTTGGAGAATTTTAAGATCTCGCAAGCTTAATTCAAATGTGATCTCTTCACGCTGTGCTTGTAGTTGAGCCGGAAAAACGCGTAGATCATTCATCCAAAATGTTTCCGCTTCTTGTTGATCACTCGGCTGTTGAGTTTGTAAACAGCGGCGTGTGACTGCTTTTATACGTGCAACGACTTCTCGGGTGCCAAATGGTTTTTTGATATAGTCATCAGCACCGAGCTCGAGTCCTAGAACTTGGTCGATCTCTTCTGATTTTGCCGTAATAAAGATCACTGGAACGGTTTCGTTAAGCTGGCGAATTTTCCTACACAGGGTGTAACCATCCATTTTGGGCATCATAATATCGAGTAAGATCAGGTCGGGTTGATGTTCAATATATAAGTGAAGGGCGCTCTCGCCATCATCGGCTTCTATACAAGTGTAACCTTCATTATCAAGTAGATCGAAAAGTCCCATCCTAATATTAAGATCATCTTCTGCAATAAGAATTTTCATAAACTACCTTTAGCGGGTGAATGGCTTAGGCTTACGGGTGTGTAGAGGCTAAGTAGGAAACTGGCGCCTTGAGTCGTTGATTCTAAAATCAGATCACCGCCATGCTTGCGTGCCAGTTCGCGCGCAATGCTCAAACCTATGCCGGTACCGCTAATACCATCAGTAAGCTTGTTACTGGCGCGATAAAATTGTTCAAAAATAGATCTTGATGAGTACTCATCTATACCGGGGCCGTTGTCATGGATGCGAATAAAACTGTAGTCACCTTCCTGCCAGCACTCTATCTGTAGAACACCGCTATCAGCTGCGTATTTCTCAGCGTTACTGAATAAGTTATTTAAAATCTGTTCAGTACAGTGAGGATCTAATAAAACGTTTGTGTCGCAGTGGCTGGTAAGCTTAGGGTCTATTCCTCGCTGAGCAAAGGCGGGGGCAAATGCCTCTAGCGTGTTATTAATACATTCTTGCACAGTAGCCATCTGCAGGTTTAGGTCTAAGCCGTCACGTTCTAACTTTGAAAAGCTGAGTACGTTATCGATTAAGCGTGTGAGGCGCTTGCTTTCGTTATTAATAATATTTAAGTAACGCTTTTGTTTAACCTGTTCATCATCAAGTTGGTTTTCCAGCATCTCGGTATACATGCGTACATTGGTCAGTGGTGTTTTTAATTCATGGGAGACCTGATTAACAAAATTTACCCGTTGGAGAGCTAAACGTGACTCGCGGGTTTGCTCTCTGTATACGAGCCAACCAAGTGCCGATAAAGCACTTAAGGTTATTACTATAATGAGCAGTTTTTCTAACCAGTTTTGCTGAGGTTTGCTAAGGCTGGTAGTGGTGTATTCTAATCGCCAACTACCTAAAGGGTGGCTCAGGTTTAATGTCTTAATCGGTGTTAGGTGATCGGCGTTTTCCTTTGTGCTGCCCCATTCGTAACTGACTTCACCACGACTGTTTTTGAGGGTGATAATTGAGTTGTTCAGAGGGTGCTCTGCTGTTATCTCTGACTGATCTGGGAGTAAATTAATTAAATCAGAGAGTAAGCGGGCACGGCTAATGGCAAATCCCATAACACGATTATCGGCTGTTGTTTGCCAGTAGATATGCTGAAGTTGGGTGTTGTTGTACCAAGCGATCCAACCGGAATCTGTAGGCTCTACCTGTTCTACTTGCTTGTCGCTAATATTGGAAGAAGCTATAGGGCTATCAGCAGCTATTGATGATGTTGCTTGGGAGCGACGACTGATAAGGGGAGCTATTTCAGTCTCAGCATTAATGCTTTTTTCTGTTGAGCGTGTTAACCGTTGTGTTTGTGGCACTGATTTCAATTGTGCGCTGTAAGGCGCTTGGGCTAATAGCTCTGGTGCATTAGCTTTTTGGGTTGTGGTATTGCTTTCTTGCGTGTGGGTAAAGAGAGAAGGGGTTTCCAATAAAGTTTTTGTTTGCTGAAGAAATTGGATTTCCTGAGCAGTAGCATTCGTTGGGGTGGGGTAGATGAGTTTTCTTGTTGAATCAAGAATGAAAACTTGCTCAATATAAGGACTTGATTTACTGAGTTGTCTAAGTGCTTGAGATGACGCGTTTTGGTTGAGTTCCGCCGCTTCTGATTGTAAGACCGCCTCTAAACGTTGGAAATGGCCTTGAAATAAGCCATCAACAGATTTTAATTTAACTTCCACTAAGGCTTGGAATTGATGCTGAATCAGCTGCTGTTGGTTTTGTTCTAGACGCACAGATAACCAGCCAAGAATAAGGATAGGTATCAAAATCAATCCACAGAGTAACAAGGCTGTTTTTTTCAAATCATTCTCGCTTTGCTTATTCAGCCCCCAAGATCTGAGGGCTGATTTATCGGTGATTAAACCTTTATGTGGTCAAATTAGCTTAGTAGCTTTGCTGCTTAGAGCGTTTGAACTGACGTTCTTTTAGCTCTTTACGTTTTTTACTCCATTCTTGCTCATCATCAAGTTCGTCTGCATCTTTAAGCGCTTCCTCTTTCTGCTCGATCAATTTGGGTGAAGCTAATGCTTGGCCTAAATTATCTAAGTAATCAGCGCTTTTTTGCAAGATGCTTTGTGCTCCTTGAATATCACCTTGATCTCTTTTTTCTACCGCCTCACGATTGAACTCATTTGCGACTTGTTCTGCCGCTGCTTCATAAGTTTCAGTATCTACCGCCTCATCAATCTGCTCTTGAGAGCGACTAAACTGTGCAACTACGTTACTCGATAATTGTTCGTTACGTTGATTAAATAGATCATTATAGCGGATATCAACATCGACAAGTTCTAAGTTGGAGCGATCTTCTTGGGCGGGGACCTCTACCTCTAGGATGATAAACTTCTCCTGTTCACTATAAAGCTGGTTCATTCGCGTGCTAACCATATTCCCGCTGATATCAGCCTCACGTCCTAAAACACGTAATGGGCGTACGCCGTTTTTACATTTTATGCGGATTTCAACGCTTTGCGCGACAACAGAGAGTACATCACCAAACTCATACTGAAAAACCTTGGCTAGATCTTCTGCCTTCTCTACAAAGGCATGGTTACCATCACTGAAGCCTGCAAGCTGGGTCATTAAGTCCTCGTTATAACCTAAGCCAAGACCAATCGTTGTAACACTAATCCCTTCTTTAGCAAGGGATAAGCCTAGTTTTCCAAGTTCATTAGGGGCGCTAGGCCCTACATTAGCTAAGCCGTCGGATAGAAGAATGACTCGGTTGACTTTGTTCATATCTAAAAACTTTCGAAGTTCTTGCGATCCTTTGCTTACACCGGCAAAGAGGGCTGTATTTCCACTGGCGTTGATCTGCTGAATTGAGTGAGCGATCAGTTCGGTATCGCTCGCTTTTGTTGCAGGTACGACAACATTGACACGACTGTCGTAACTGACCACTGAAACAATATCGTTAAGGCTTAATCGATTGATGGCCATGATAGCTGCTTTCTTTGCATGGTAGAGCTTGTCCCCCTGCATTGAACCTGATTTGTCCAGAACGATAGCAATATTGGCGGGAATACGTTTTTGTGGTTGATCTTGTTTGAACGCTTCTAAGGAAATCTTAATAAAAGCATTGTGTGTACGCTCAGCTTCCATAACGGGGGTGGCAAGATTAACTTGGAGGTCAATCTGTTTAGCTTGACTGAGTGGCGCAAGCGCTGCGCTAAAGCATAGTGCTAGTAGTAGGTGTTTAATATTTGTTAAGCGGTATCTGTTCATGGGGGTGTCCTCTATTGATCCTTTTGTTACCGATAATTTAGGGCAATACCGCAAGTGAAAAGTCAGATAGATATATAAATGTTGTAAAATATTTGTAAAAACAGTTCAAGCCCTGATGCTGAAAGTCTTGCTTATAGGTGATGATGTGTAACTGAAAAAGGTTAATTATTCGACGTATAAGTTTTGTTACTGATTTATGTCAGTTACAAATTATGTGGCAAACAGGACTATGCTTAATTCTTCTGAAGAGGGATATGACTATGACTGTGACGAGCGAGTTAATTTGGCAGGATCAGCAACACCAAACTTTATTTCAGTTAATCGATGAAATTAAGGCTGAACAGGTTGATGTATCAACGTTCACTCGCCTGATTGATTACGCGGAACATCATTTTTATTTAGAAGAGTGTTATATGCAAACACTCAATTATCCTGATTATGATGCTCATCTACAGGCGCATAATAAGTTTCGCAACGAGCTGATGAAGATGCTTGATGGTCATCAAGAGTACACGCCGGAACTTAGAGAGATGTTAGCTAGTTTCTTATCGGAGTGGCTCAAGCGGCATATATTTGGCATTGATAAGCGCTTAGAGCTTTATATTCTTGAATCTGAACGTAAGTAATTTTCCGCTGTCTGCAATTTTTCTTAAATAGGATTGAGTTTATAGTGCAGTTGCTCTAAGTTTTCCTTATACCAAATTAGAGTGAGATTGTGGATGGCGCTTATCTGTATTAAATCATTGCCCTTTGAAGAGGATGTTGAGGTGCCGGCAATGATTAAAAGCATTACTGACGATTTATCAAGAGGGACGGATATTAGTATTGAACATATAACGGTTACTTGGGAATTTATACCTTCAAGACAGTATGCGGTGGCGGGTTTGATGCCGAGTTCCCAGCCCCAAAGCGGGAGTCATCCGGTGCTTGTTGACCTGCATGTACCGAGTTTTCACAATATTAGTAGTATTGAGGCGATTATGGAGTGTATAGCCTTTTCCATTTCAAAACGCAGTCGTGTCGCTTACAGTAATATCTTTATCAATTATCGTAAAATAAATTCCGGACATGTGTTTGATCATGGAAAGGTTTTGCGGTGGAAGTAGGTTTAGGTTGATGTTCTAAAAAAAAGAGGCGTTAAGCCTCTTTTTTAGTTAAAGCGAATCAATGCAGCTTCATTTTAGGCCGAACGACTTTACTAACTTTTTCGGCGATATAAACCAACATAGCTTTAAAGAAACCATGTATAGCTATCTGATGCATACGGTAAAGTGAGATATAGACAATACGTGCTATTTTACCTTCAATAAACATTGAGTCTTTAGTTAAGTTACCCATAAGGCTACCGACAGTACTGTAGCGACTGAGGTTGACCAGCGAGCCATGGTCTTTATAGGTAAATGATTTTAACGGTTTACCTTGTAGTTTCAGCTTAATATTCTCTTTGACAAGGGAAGCCATCTGGTGGGCAGACTGTGCTCTTGGTGGTACCCAGCTGTCATCTTCTTGTTTGCAGGCACAGCAATCGCCAATAACAAAAATATTATCGTGCAAGCTGCTTTGTAGCGTTGGCTTGACCAGAATTTGATTGGTTCGAGTGAGCTCAAACTTATAAAGATCAGCAATGAAATCAGGTGCTTTAACACCGGCCGCCCAGATCATCATGTCGGCCTCAATCAGATCGCCGTCTGCTGTCGTGAACCCTTCAGGAGTTGCGGATTTGATCATTGTATTTTCTGCGACCTGTACCCCTATATCTAAAAGCTCTTGGCGTGCTGAGCTTGATATACGTTCAGGTAAGGCGGGTAGTATGCGTGGACCCGCTTCAATCAAGGTGACTTTTAACTGCTGAGCGGTCATATTAGGTAAACCATAAGAGCGCAGCATATCAGTGACGTTATGTAATTCAGCTGACAGCTCTACCCCTGTGGCACCCCCACCAACAATAGCAATATTGAGTACACCATGATCTTGTTGATTGATGCGCATAAAGTTATTGATCAGGCTATTATGGAATCGTTCTGCTTGCTTTGCCGTATCTAAAAAATAGCAATGTTCAGCTACGCCAGGTGTTTTGAAATCGTTACTAACACTGCCGATACTTAAAATAAGTGTGTCATATTTTATATATCGCTCAGGTAAAATAACCCGCCCATTTTCGTCTACTTTTTCACTAAGCGTCACGGTTTGAGACTCGGTATCTAAGTCTGAAAAACTACCAAGCTGAAATTCGTAATGGTGCTTGACTGCATGGGCATGGTAAGTCACCGCATCAGTACTAGGATCAAGGGAGCCTGTGGCTACTTCATGGAGTAATGGTTTCCAAATATGGGAACGTTTTTGATCAACTAGGGTGACTGTGATATTTGGTTTTTTCCGGTAACGGTGGCCAAGTTGGGTAACAAGCTCTAATCCGCCGGCACCGCCGCCAATCACTAAGATTCGATGCGGTTCTGTAGATAGTGTCATGGGTTTAATCCTCAAAAAAATATGGGATTAACTACAGAGGAGATGTTTAATTCCTATAATTAATCCCATACTCATTTGTCTTAGTCTTTTTTCTCAGGGTAACTTTGGTACGAATTAACTAGAAAGTAAATCTATAAGACGTTTATTTAGCGCTAAAGAATGAAGCCGCCCGTTACAAGGTATGATACAGCTTTGCTACTTACAGGTTAAAGGCGGCTTTTAATAACGTACGTGTATATTCAGCTTGAGGGCTATTAAATATATCAGAAGCTTTGCCTTTTTCAACAATATTACCCTGGTGCATAACAATTAAGCTATGGCTTAAAGCTTTAACTACGGCTAGGTCATGGCTAATGAATAAATAGCTTAAGGCATATTTCTCTTGTAGGTCGCGGAGTAGTTCTACAATTTGCTTTTGCACCGTGCGATCAAGAGCAGAAGTGGGTTCATCCAAAATAATAAGTTCAGGCTTTAGCACAAGTGCACGCGCTATAGCGATACGCTGTCGTTGACCACCAGAAAATTCATGGGGGTAACGGTGACGGCTATCAGGATCTAAACCGACTTCGTTGAGTGCCTCTATTATTTGCGCTTCATGTTGATCTTTACTGTTAGGCTGGTGGATCTGTAATCCTTCTGCAATGATTTCAGAGATAGACATGCGTGGACTTAGGCTGCCAAAGGGGTCTTGGAAGACGATCTGGATACGACTGCGTAGCGGCTTCATTTGCTTTTGATCGAGCCGTTCGAGTTCCTGCCCCGCAAAGTTAATTCCGCCTATACTGCGAATGAGCTTAATGATCGCCAGTCCAAGCGTCGTTTTGCCTGAACCTGACTCGCCTACAATACCTAAGGTCTCACCCTTATTAAGAGTGAAACTTACATCGTTCACCGCTTTGATATGATCAACTGTGCGTTTTAGAAGCCCCTGTTTCACTGGGAACCATATTCTTAAATTATCAGTGCTGAGCAAGGGTTGATCTGTTAGTGACTGTTGCGAAGGCTGACCTGAAGGCTCTGCATCTAAGAGCATTTTGGTGTATGGGTGTTGTGGATTGGCGAACAATGAGTCAGTGTCTGAACTCTCGACCTGTTTGCCCTGATAAAGGACGCATACATGATGGGCGTAGCGCTTAACAATATTTAGATCATGGGTGATCAATAGTATTGCCATACCTAGTTTATTTTGCAGCTCTTGGAGTAACTGTAGAATCTGTTCTTGAATGGTAACGTCGAGTGCTGTCGTTGGTTCATCCGCAATCAGTAGCTCGGGATCATTGGCAAGCGCCATAGCAATCATTACACGCTGACGTTGACCACCGGATAGTTCATGGGGGTAGCTTTTTAGACGTTTTTCAGCATCTTTTATGCCGACTAGATCAAGCAGCTCTAATATACGTATTTGTGCTTGTTTACCGGTCATGCCCCTGTGGAGTAACAGGGTTTCACCAATCTGTTTTTCAATTGTATGTAGTGGGTTTAACGATGTCATTGGTTCTTGGAAGATGACACTGATTTTATCCCCACGCATTTTGCACATTTGGCGTTCGTTTAGTTGGAGAAGGTCTTCACCTTTATAGAGTATTTTACCTGAAGGATGATTCGCTTTAGGGTAGGGAAGTAGTTTCAGTATAGACATGGCTGAAACTGATTTTCCCGAACCTGACTCTCCCACAAGCGCAACAGTTTTTCCTTTAGGTATATCAAAATTAATCTGCTTTACTGCATCCAAAGCTTGCTGATTATCTTGTTCAAAACGAACGGATAGGTCTTGAACGCTTAGAAGTACCTCAGGCTGAGATAATTGCGTATCACCATTTTTCATGTCGGTATTTGCTTCCATCATGAAACTTTCCTTGGGTCGAAGGCATCGCGTACGGCTTCACCAATAAATATTAGAAGGGTCAGCATTATGGATAGTGTCATAAAAGCGGTGATACCTAGCCAGGGTGCGTGAAGATTAGTTTTACCTTGAGACACGAGTTCACCTAAAGAGGGGCTCCCAGGGGGTAAACCAAAACCTAAAAAGTCGAGTGCCGTTAAGGTAACAACGGAGCCGTTAAATACAAAAGGCATAAAAGTAAGCGTAGCCACCATCGCATTAGGAAGAATATGTCGGAACATAATCATTCGGTTGTTTAAACCCAGTGCTCTTGCGGCTCTAACATACTCAAGGTTACGCCCACGTAAAAACTCAGCTCGTACTACGTCAACAAGCTGCATCCAAGAAAATAGCAGCATAATGCCCAGTAACCACCAGAAGTTAGGCTCAACTATACTCGCTAGAATAATTAACAGAAAAAGTACGGGCAGACCTGACCATATTTCGATAAAACGTTGGAAAAATAGATCAACTTTACCACCGTAGTAGCCTTGGATTGCACCGGCGATCACACCGATAATTGAGCTAGCAATCGTGAGTATTAAGGCGAATAGAATCGAGATCCTAAAGCCATAGATAACACGGGCTAAAACATCGCGGGCTTGATCATCTGTGCCCAGTAGGTTTTCTAGGCTAGGAGGTGAGGGTGCAGGTACAGGTAGATCATAATTGATCGTATTGTAGCTGTAACGAATAGGAGGCCATAGGATCCAGCCACTGCCTTTTTCTTCAATTAAACTTTGAATGTAGGGATCTTTGAAATCAGCGGGGCTTTCAAAGTCACCACCAAAGGTGAGCTCTGTATACTCAGTTGCAACAGGAAAATAGAGACTACCTTGATAGGAGACGACTAAAGGGTCGTCATTGGCAATTAATTCAGCAAAGAGAGACAGTAAAAACAGCGCAATAAATAACCATAAGGACCAATAGCCTCGGCGGTTATGCTTGAAGTTCTCTATGCGCCGTTGATTCAATGGGCTCATCTTACTAAAGGAAAAAGGGTTTGATATTCGAGCCATGATTACAGCTCCCTGCTTTCGAAATCAATTCTAGGGTCAACTAATACATAAGTAATATCGCTGATCAATTTTAGAATAAGACCAAGAAGGGTGAAGATAAAAAGGGTGCCAAAGATAACAGGGTAATCTCGATTGATGACGGCTTCGTAACCGAGTAGACCTATGCCATCTAGTGAGAATATAACCTCTATCAGCATAGAGCCGGTAAAGAATATCGAGATCAGAGCCGCTGGCATACCCGCAATAATAATTAACATAGCATTACGGAACACATGGCCATAAAGCACTTGGTTTTCTTTCAGGCCTTTTGCCCGCGCGGTGAGTACATATTGTTTGTTGATCTCATCTAAAAACGAGTTTTTAGTTAGCATTGTCAATGTGGCAAAGCTACCAATCACTGATGCGATCACGGGTAAGGTGATATGCCAGAAGTAATCTTTTACCTGACCCCATAAGCTTAATTCATCGAAATTAGAGGAGGTTAATCCTCTCAAGGGGAACCAATCTAACCAAGTTCCGCCGGCAAAAATTACGATTAAAAGAATAGCGAATAAAAAGTTTGGTATAGCGTAACCGACAATAATTGCACTGCTGGTCCATATATCGAAAGGAGTGCCATCACGTACAGCTTTGCGAATGCCTAAAGGAATAGAAACCAAATAGGTGATTAAAGTTGCCCAAAGCCCTAATGATATTGATACCGGCAATTTTTCGATAATGAGATCGATAACTGATTTATCACTAAATAGGCTTTTACCAAAATCAAAAACGGCATAGCTTTTTAACATTAGCCAGAAACGCTCATGGGCTGGTTTATCAAAGCCGTATAGGGCTTCAATCTCTTTAACCAATTCCGGATCTAATCCACTGGCTCCACGGTAGGAGCTTTCACTGCTATTGGCTTTTGGCTGGTTAGTCGATAGGTCGCTTTGTGCGCCGCTGATTCTGGCCGTTGCGCCTATATTAATACCTTGTAACTCAGCAATTGTCTGTTCAACAGGGCCGCCTGGCGCCGCTTGAATAATTAAGAAGTTAATGGTCAATATGCCGAGTAAGGTTGGAATAATCAGCAGCAGGCGCCGCAAAATATAAGCGGCCATTATTTAACGTCCTTATCGGGCTTTATCCACCACGTATTGAAACCTAGCGCATATTTGGGACGTGTTTCTGGCATGGCAAATTTATCCCAATAAGCCACACGGTACTTATTGATATGGTATTGAGGAATAACATAATGATTCCACTGCAGTACACGATCCAAGGCTCTTGTTCTTAAAACTAGCTGTTCGCGGTCTGGTGATTGAATAAGTTGCTCTACCAAATAATCAATGGCCGGGTTTTGAATGCCTATGAGATTTCGGCTACCTTCTTTGTTGGCGCTAGATGAATGCCAGTAATCTCGTTGTTCATTACCCGGCGATGATGATTGTCCAAAACCGCTAACGACTATGTCAAAATCATAGCTTCGTAAGCGGGCTATATACTGGGATACATCGACTAAGCGAATATTAGCTTCTATGCCTAAACGTTCTAAATTACGTATAAAAGGTGAAACAACACGCTCAAATGCAGGCGAGTAAAGTAGCATCTCTACTTTTAGAGGTTTGCCTGATTCTGCATTGATCAACTTCCCTGATTTGAAGGCCCAGCCTGCTTCTTGTAATAACCGTTTTGCTTGGCGAAGTTGAGTGTAGATTTTACCATCGCCATTGGTTTCAGGTGCTTTATACACTTGAGTAAATACTTGTGGAGGCACTTGGTCACGTACAGGTTCAAGAATCTCAATCTCTTCTTTAGTTGGCAGTTTCGTTGCCGCCATTTCTGAGTTCGAGAAGAAGCTATGTGTACGTGTGTAAGCATTGAAGAATATATTCTTATTGGTCCACTCAAAATCGAACGCTAAAGCGAGTGCTTGTCTTACACGTGGATCAGAAAACTGTTCGCGGCGATTGTTGATGACAAAGGCTTGCATACCTGTAGGGTTTTGATGCTCTAGCTCTGCAATTTTAATTCGGCCATCGTCGAAAGATTGTCCGGTATAACTTGTCGCCCAGCGTTTCGAAGAGTTTTCTTGGCGGAAGTCATATTCACCCGCTTTGAATGCCTCCATCGCGACTGTACCATCTCGATAGTAGTCAAAAACTTGGATATCAAAGTTGTTATAGCCAACTTTCACTGGAAGATCTTTTGCCCAGTAGTTTGGATTACGCTTATAGGTAATGCTGCGACTCGCATCGTAAGAATCAATGATGTAGGGGCCTGATCCTATAGGAATATCTAAGGAGGGCTTTTGAAAATCTTTTCCCTGCCAATAATGTTTGGCAAGGATTGGGACTTCACCAACAATGAGTGCAAGCTCACGGTTAAGCGCATTTTTAAAGGTAAACTTAACGCGGTGTGGATTGAGCGCTTCAATCTTATCAATGTCGGCGTAGTAAGCTTTATAAAAGGGCGCACCTTCACTGCGGAGCTTCTCAAAACTAAAAACAACATCCTCAGCGGTTAGAGGATGGTTATCACTAAACGTTGCGGACTTACGTAGATTGAAAATAATCCAACTGCGATCCTTAGGTACTTCAATATTTTCTGCAATCAAACCATAGAGTGAGAAAGGCTCATCTAAGGCGCGACCTAGCAGCGTATCGTAAATTAGTCCTAGGCCATCTGCAGAGTTACCTTTAACGATAAATTGATTGAAACTATCAAATGTACCGATGGCGGATTGAGTTACTTTACCGCCTTTCGGTGCCTTGGGGTTGACGTAATCAAAGTGACTAAAGCCTTTAGGATACTTAAGGTCACCATGCATAGAGATGCCATGGCTTACTTGGACCGCATCGGCATGGGATAATACGGGGGCTGATAAAATGCCTATGGTAAACCCGACGGCTGTAATTAGTTTTGTACTAAAACGTAAAGTCGCAACAGGTAAGTTTAACAATAGGGTTTCCTTTTTAATATGCTACTTGGACTTGCTATGCTAATCCAGCTAGGTGGATTGCGTTCTTTAATTGTTTCTTATTTAAAACCTTGTTGATCTATAACCACACTAAACTGATAAGACTCGTTAAGTGTTTTTTTGTTCAAACTGTTCTGCAAAATTAGTTAGTTGCTGGTGGAAATGTTTGCGCTTTATCTTTTGTTTAAGCAACTCTGCATGTTTATCTGTGAGAAAAGCATATTTCTCTTTGTTATCACCGGCTAAGCCTTTAATGAGGTCTTGATCCATCCATTTTTGAATACGTTTAAACAGCACTAGCTTAAAAATAATAGCGAGTCCGGTACTAACAACAATGATGATATAGGCTGTTGTGTCCATGATCTATCCTGTTTTGAGCAATCAAAATCTAGTTGGAGCGTGTAACATCGACATACAAGGTTAAGCTTTGTCCCAGTTTTAGATATTTTGCTTTATCTAAATTATTCCAATGTAAAATATCGGCGATACGCACATTAAACTTTTCGGCAATCCTTGAAAGAGAATCACCACTGCGAACTTTATAGCCAACTTTACGGATGATTTGTCGATCTGCGTTGTTTAATACTGTTTGAGTTGGTTTACTCCAAATAACCAGTCGTTTACCTATAGGCAAAGCATCATTAGGTGCCATGCTATTCCAGCTAGCTAATTGGCGTACACCCACTTGGTTTTTTTGAGCAATACTCCAAAAGCTATCACCTGATTTGACAGTGTAGTAGGTATCTTTTCTGTCGGTGCTTCTTGAAATAGTTTTTTGCTTTTGAATATGGCGTTGATGCTGACTCAGTGCATATTCACTTGCTTGCTGCGCTGCTGTTGGAACAAGAATCGTTTTGCCTGCGCGAATATTGTTGCCTTTGATATTATTCGTTTTACGAATTAGGTTTGTGGTTGTTTCGAATTTTTTCGCAATGGCGATCAGGGAATCACCTGATTTTATTTTATATCTTGTCCACTTTACACGCTCAGAAGCAGGAAGTTGAGCTAAGGCTTGATTAAACTGTACAGCGTTTTCTACAGGGATCAATAGACGGTGAGGGCCTTCAGGGGCTGTTGCCCAGCGGTTAAAACCTGGATTTAGCAGATACAGTTCTTTTGTGGTGATGCCAGCCATCGATGCGGCTTGGGCTAAGTCGATTTGGCTTTGTGTATCAACGGCGGTGAAGTAGGGCTTATTACTGATGGGACGTAGTGTAAGATCGTATTCTTCAGAGTTTTTAATTAACTCGGCAATCGCTAAGAGTTTAGGAACATAAGCCATTGTTTCTTTTGGTAAGTTAAGAGACCAATAATCAGTTGGCTTCCCTTTACGTTTATTGCGTTTTATCGCAAGAGATACATTACCGCCACCTGCATTATAAGCGGCTAATGCGAGCAGCCAGTCACCATTAAATCGTTTGTTTAATTGCGCTAAGTAAGTGTAGGCGGCATCAGTTGAACTGATAATATCTCGACGACCGTCATACCACCAATTCTGCTCTAAGCCGAAATGCTTTCCTGTCGAAGGTATAAACTGCCATGCTCCCGCTGCACGCCCATGGGAGTATGCGAAAGGATCAAACGCACTCTCCACTATAGGTAATAAGGCTAATTCAGTGGGCAGACCTCGCTCTAAGGCTTGGGTCAGAATATGGTAGTAATAAGGTTCCGCACGTTTAACGACCCTGTCGATATATTTTGGGTGTTTGCTATACCATTTTACCTGCGACTGCACTCGCTGCTTATCGATGCTTAGGTCTAGCGCCATATTCTCTCGGGTAATTTGCCAAAGGTCCGACGGTTTAGTGGCATTCGCTTGTGGTGGTTTTGTCTCTTCAGCCGTCACCGTATTTGGATAGGTATGGTCGGACGCTTCAGTAAATTCAATATCATTACTGCTTAACGATACGGGCTTCTCTGTGACCGTTTGACAACCTGTAAGTACTATACTTGACAGGATAAAGGAGAAGACCGCTTTGTTGGATATGTGCATATTGCTCCGAGTACGCTGGAGATGAAAATTGACCCATTCTAACAGTGGCCAACGGGCGGTCAATAGGGCGATGATTTTTGTTGTTAAATGTTATTTAGAATTGATTCTTCCATTCTCGGATAGAGGCAAAGACTTCTACTTCTGAATGTAGACGTTTTGCACCAAAAGCGCTGGCCGCGTTGATAACAGCATCTTGGTCTGTACGCATAAATGGGTTGGTTTTTTTCTCTTGGCCGATGCTTGTTGGGAGGGTTGGTTTATTTTGCTCGCGAAGGAGGGTGCAGTCTTTTATAGCGAGTTGAATCTCCTTGTTATCGGGTTCTACCGCTGCGGCAAAACTCAAATTTGCTAATGAGTACTCGTGAGTGCAGTAGACCTCAGTATCATCTGCTAATTGGGCAAAATAATGCATCGCTTGTAGCATCTGCTTTGCTGTTCCTTCAAACAAACGGCCACATCCTGCTAGAAATAAAGTATCACCACAAAAAATCTGTGCAGGCTCGCTTTCTACTAAATAACTGATATGGTCGAGTGTATGTCCTGGAATCTCACGTACTTTAAAGGTACTGCCTAGCAGCTCTATCTCATCGCCGTTACGAAGTGCTGTTGTTATACCTTTGAAGGGAGAGTTCGCTGGGCCGTAAATAGAAATATCACGATGGGCCGTTAATTCAGCTACGCCGCCAGTATGATCATTATGGTGGTGTGTAATTAATATGGCGGATAAGGTTAAGTTGTTTCTTGTTAGATATTGCTCTACTGCTTGCGCATCTCCTGGATCAACAACAATGATTTTATCGTCCCCATTCATCGAGATGGCCCAGATGTAATTGTCAGAAAAGGCTGGAATAGGGGTTACGGTAAACATTTTAGTACCTCAAACAAAATTGTGATTTGCAGTAGCGTAAAAGAGATATAATACTGCTTATATTATGTTGAACCAGTATTTATTTGGGAAAACTCATGAGCTTTCGAAAACAACCATCTATTGATCTATTAGTGCCTCAATTGAAAGAATGGTTCGATTCTGAGCTTGGCGCCGAATTTTTAAATGCAGAGAGGGCTGTAGTGGATCGCATCACTTCAACCTTATTTGGCATGCATTTGGCGCAATTCTCTGTGGATTCGCGGGTTAAGCTATTTGAAGAAAGCCCCGTTTCCCATTGCTTTTCTGTGGTTCCGGCAACTGAGTTAGGTTTGTCTGACAATAATATAGTAGCAAAAAATGATGAAATCCCACTTGCCCATGAGAGTGTTGATGTCGTTATTCTACATCATGCGTTGGACTTTACTGATTCTCCCCATCAGGTATTACGTGAGGCATCTAGGGTATTAAGGCCTGGTGGGCACGTTGTTATTATAGGGTTTAATCCGAATAGTTATTGGGGGATTAAGCATCTGTTTGGGTGTGGTAAGCACACCGCGCCATGGTGCGGTCACTTTATCAGTCACGGAAGGTTATCTGATTGGCTACAACTGTTAGAATTGACTGAACTACAACACCTTTCGGGTTATCATCAGCTGCCATTTGAAATGTTAAAATGGCGTAAGCGTTTTAGCTTCTTTGGTGGGCTGGCGAATTGTTTCCCAGGTCATCATGGTGCTTTTTCGGTTTTATTAGCTCGGAAAGATATCGCAGGTATGACGCCTTTACGTTCTGGTTGGGGACTTCGTCGTTTGATTTCAATTCCTGTCGTAGAGCCATCTACTAGGGGAACATTAAGGGAAACTCGTGAACATCGTTGAAATATATACTGATGGTGCCTGTAAAGGTAATCCTGGCCCTGGAGGTTGGGGCGCTGTTATGCGCTATGCGGATGCTGAGAAGCAGTTGTTTGGTGGTGAGCCAGATACGACTAACAATCGTATGGAGTTGATGGCCGCCATTATGGCACTTGAAACCTTAAATCGGCCTTGTGAGGTTGTTCTTACAACCGACTCACAATACGTTAGACAAGGTATTACTGAGTGGTTGGCTGGTTGGAAACGAAAAAGCTGGAAAAATTCGCAAAATAAACCAGTAAAAAATGCTGACCTTTGGAAGCGTTTAGATCTTGCTACGCAGTCACATAAAATTGACTGGCGTTGGGTTAAAGGGCACAGCGGCCACCCAGAGAATGAACTGGCTGATCAGTTGGCAAATAAAGGTGTGGAGGCGCTAAACAAAGTATGAGACAGGTTGTTCTTGATACGGAAACTACAGGCTTAGAACCATCTGAAGGTCATAATATTATTGAGATTGGTTGTGTTGAGATGTTTAACCGTCGCTTGACTGGGCGTACTTATCATCAATATATAAAACCTGATCATGCGATTGATGCTGGCGCTATGCAGGTTCATGGTATTACCAATGAGTTTTTGGCCGATAAGCCCAAGTTTCATGAGATTATGGATGAATTTGTAGAGTTTATTCGAGGAGCTGAACTTATTATCCATAATGCAGCGTTTGATATTGGCTTTATCGACACTGAATTTGAGCGTAATAATTTCCCTGAAAGGGTTAAGCACTTTTGTCCCGTAACTGATTCCTTATTATTAGCTAGGAAAAGGCATCCAGGGCAAAAAAATAACCTGGATGCGTTATGTAATCGTTACGGTATTAATAATGCCCATCGTGAACTTCATGGCGCTTTACTCGACTCAGAAATACTTGCAGATGTTTATTTAGCGCTAACCGGTGGGCAAACTAATCTGTCTCTAGGAGCAGAGCTAGATGGAGGAGAAGAGGGAGGGATAACCCGAATCTCAGGGGCGGATGATCTGCCTGTGATTCATCTATCGGAACAAGAGTTAAAGCTTCATACTGATTTTCTGCAAATGTTAGAGAAGAAAACAGGCGGGGAGTGTCAATGGCTACATAGTGACGAAGTAGCTGATAGTTAAGGATTTTCCGATATTCTAAGTAAATAAAAAAGCTCCGTAGATACGGAGCTTTTTATTTGTCACTAACTTTCTAGTTGAACTTACAATTTAGTGTGAAATCATCAGCGCAGTGTAGGCGGTGATACTCATCACTATAGTATAAGGCAGTGCCATTAGTACCATGCGTCCATAGGATAGACGGATAAGCGGGGCAATGGCTGAGGTTAGTAAGAACAGGAATGCGGCTTGTCCATTTGGTGTTGCAACGCTTGGTATGTTAGTACCTGTATTGATTGCGATCGCTAAAACATCAAAATGCTCACGGCTAATATTGCCTGCGTTATAGGCATCAACCACTTCATTTATATAGACCGTTGCAACAAATACATTATCACTAATGGCGGATAAAACGCCGTTAGCAATAAAGAAAACACCGGGTTGAGAGTCTGGGTCCATATCTAAAACGGCTTGAATAATTGGTTGGAACAAATGCTGATCATGAATGACGGATACAATCGAGAAGAAAACGACCAGTAGAGCAGTAAAGGGGAGGGCTTCTTCAAAAGCTTTTCCTATTTGGTGCTCTTCCACAACCCCGTTA
Source organism: Neptuniibacter marinus (assembly GCF_965223595.1). Taxonomy (NCBI): domain Bacteria; kingdom Pseudomonadati; phylum Pseudomonadota; class Gammaproteobacteria; order Oceanospirillales; family Oceanospirillaceae; genus Neptuniibacter; species Neptuniibacter marinus. The sequence continues at coordinate 2,023,250 of NZ_OZ245004.1, forward strand.
AATGCGGTTAGTAGAATAATAACCGTCAAGCCAATGATACCTACCGCAGCCAAATGCAATGCCAATGCAATTACAAGAAAAACAGCAACAACTGCTTGGATTAGCAGTGTGGCTTTATCACGCATAGTACGTTTAGCATCTTCTTCGCCAGCATAATCCAATAAAACGTTACGGACATTTTCAGGTAGCAATGTGCCATAACCTAGAATTTTGAACTTTTCGAGCAACGCACAAGTGATCAGCCCTGCTACAAGTACCGGCATCGTAATGGGAGCCATTAAAACAAAGAACTGGATAAAGTCCCAGCCCGCTTTTTCGGCGATAAGTAGGTTTTGAGGCTCACCCACAAGGGTACAGACACCACCCAGTGCAGTACCTACTGCGCCATGCATCAGCAAACTACGAAGAAACTCTCGGAATTGCTCAAGATCTTGTTTATGGTTTTGTTGTACAGTATGGTCATCGGCGTGATCATGATCAGGATGATGGTAAGTTTTACCCGATGCCACTTTATGGTAAACCGCGTAAAAACCAACCCCCACGCTAATAAGTACAGCGGTTACTGTAAGTGCATCAAGGAAGGCTGATAGCAAGGCTGCGGAAAAGGAGAATAAAAGAGAGATCGTAATTTTAGATCTAACCTTAAGTAAAATTCTAGTGAAGACCCAAAGCAGCATGCTCTTCATAAAATAGATGCCAGCCACCATAAACATCAGTAGCAGTATGACTTCTAAATTGGCTTCTACCTCATGAGATACTGATTCTGGGCTTGCAAGGCCGATAACTATAGCTTCAATGGCAAGTAAGCCGCCGGGCTGCAGTGGATAACACTTTAAAGCAAGTGCTAAAGTGAAGATGAATTCAAAGATAAGCAACCAACCTGTTATCACAGGCCCCATAGTGAATAGGATAATAGGGTTGAGTACGAGAAACCCTATAATTGCTTGTTTGTACCAGACGGGGGAGTTACCCAGAAAGTTTTTAACTAATGCTTGTGGTAGCGTATTTGTCATTGAATGTTCTTCCCTATGCCAGAACAGCCAGTATTTAATAGTTATAATAGTTGAAATTATCACTGCGTTTGTTTTTTATAATGTGGCTAAGATTAACAGTTGAGCCCTTAAAGCAGAAGTCTAATGTACTGTCTTAACGCATGTTTTTGGTTTTTTAGGGAATAATAAAGGCTTGATTTTAGTTCCAGATGCTTATTTTTTTGGCTCGTTAATTTAAGAAGGTGCGCTCGTTGTCTGATTCTCATTGTGTATATTTATTAGCAACTAATGAACAATTAATCGGTACTGCGTCAGGTGTCCTGACATTTAGTGAGTCTGATTTAGTGAATACTCCTCTAATTGCGAGTTACCCTTTAGGATTACTTGAAAATGCAGATTATCGCGTTGCTATAGTTGCCGAGGGTGAACTGCCTGCTAGTGTCGATCCTGAGGCTTTATGCGGTTTAAGGACCATGCTTGCTGCTGTTGAGGATGAGAGTACTTACACTTTGCTTTCGTCTGCAGCGCAGATTGTTACTTGGCATGAATCGTTTAAATACTGTCCCCGTTGTGCTGCTCCTTTGGAGGCGCATCAAAATGAACTAGCTAAAGTATGTGGTTCTTGTTTTCATCGACAATACCCTAGAATATCACCTTGTATTATTGTTTTAGTTCGAAAAGGCGATCAATGCTTATTAGCGCATGCGAGTAAGTTTGCTCCAGGGCGTTATAGCGCTTTAGCTGGTTTTATTGAGGCTGGAGAAAGTGCTGAGAATGCAGTGGTTAGGGAGGTGAAAGAGGAGGTGGGTATTCGTATAAAAAATCTTACATATTGTTTTAGTCAATCTTGGCCATTTCCACACTCTTTTATGCTGGGCTATATGGCTGAATATGACAGCGGCGAAATTACACCGGATGGAGAGGAGATACTTGATGCAGGCTGGTTCTCCGCGAGTGACTTGCCCGTACTCCCCCCCAAATTTACAATAGCACGCAGGCTTATTGACCGTTTCTTAATTGATATAGGTGAGAGCTTGCCTGAGGATTCAGCTTTGTTTTTCACGGCTGAATAGTTTACTCAGTTTTGTGGCAAGTAAGACGTTACCTTCCGCTCTTAACTTGCCTGACATAAAGGCACTCATACCATCTTTTTGGCCCGTAATAACTTCAACCATTGTTTCGGAGTCCATAATAAGAGTAACGTTTGGATCAGGGTGTTCTCCTAAATTTATGCTGCATTTCTCATCAGAGATGGTTATGTGGAAATCTTGATCATCATCAAGAGTAAATTGAAAGGTCGCGGAAAAATCTTGAGCATTTTCCTTAACGAAGCGACTTGGTAGCTTTTCAATAACGTTTACAACGGAGATATCCTGGCTCATGAAAGAGAAGTCTCAAACTGGGTGGGTAACGGATAGAAATATGATACATTAGCGCTCTTCAAACTTACTAGTTTATTTTGGAGTTTTCTCGGTGATTGAGTTTCTGAGTGATTACAGTCTTTTCCTTGCAAAATCAGTAACTATTGTCTTTGCCGTACTCGCTGTTGTGGCAGGTATTGCTGTAGTGTCAACACGCTCACGTAAAGATGCTAAACAGGGTGACATCGAGGTGATTCATTTTAATGATGAACTTACTGAGATGAAAGAAGCATTGGAAGGATCGATTCTTGATGAGTGTGAGCTAAAAGCTATGCTCAAAGAGGAGAAGAAAAAAGCGAAGGCGGATAAAAAAGCCCAGAAAAAAACACCGCCTGCAGATGATCAGCCGCGCCGCAAACGTATGTTTGTACTTGATTTTGATGGTGATGTTAAAGCCAGCGAAGTTGAGCCTTTACGCCAAGAAATTTCAGCTGTCTTATTGATGGCGGAGAAGCAAGATGAAGTACTAATTCGCCTTGAAAGCCCAGGTGGTATGGTGCATGAGTATGGTTTAGCTTCATCACAAATTGAGCGAATTAAACGTAAAGAGATTCCTTTAACAATCTGTGTGGATCGCGTTGCTGCCAGTGGTGGTTATATGATGGCATGCTTAGCTGATAAATTGCTGGCCGCACCTTTCGCTATCGTTGGATCTATTGGTGTTATTGCCCAGCTACCTAACTTCCATCGTTTGCTGAAAAAGAACGATATCGACTATGAAGTCTTAACGGCGGGAGAGTACAAGCGCACTTTGACTGTGTTTGGTGAAAATACAGATAAAGGTCGTGAGAAGTTTGTCGAAGAGCTAGAAGAAACTCACGAGCTGTTTAAGAACTTTGTTCATGAGTACCGCACTGAAGTTGATATAGATAAAGTTGCAACCGGCGAAATTTGGTTTGGTAAGCAGGCGCTGGATGTTCACTTAGTTGATGAATTGATGACTTCGGATCAATATATGATGGATGCTGCTGATAAGGCAGATATCTATATTGTTCGTTATGAGCAGAAAAAATCGTTACAGGAAAAAATCTCTGAATTAGCCGTTTCCTCAAGTGATAAAGTGTTGCTGAGATGGTGGGGACGTTTGACGCAATCAAAAATCTGGAGTCGCTAGGCCGACTGCTAGTGTTTGATTACAATTTTAGCTATGGCTGATGTTTTTTGTCAGTCATAGCTGAATAAGTGAATGGATTTTTTCCTTATAATTTGTCACTATCTGTTTTAAACGCTAGTTTGGAGCTTGGATGAATCATAAAGGAACATCTGCGAGTATTATTAAGGCAGCAGAAATTCTATTTGCGGAGCAGGGATTTGCTGAGACAACCGTGCGCCAAATTACTAGCAAGGCTGATGTCAATTTAGCGGCAATCAACTACCATTTTGGTTCTAAAAAGGGGTTGATTCAAGCGGTGGCAGAGAAGTTTTTGACTCCGCTGTGTACTGAATTGACCTCGATGTTAGAGCATCGTAATCTATCCACTGATGCCGGTCAGGTGACTTTGGATGAGTTGCTCGAAATTTTGATGCGTACACTCTTAGTCGTTAATCATGACAATGTGAATGCCTTGGCGGTATTTATGCGTTTGCTTGAACTCTCCTATATGCAAAACCAAGAAGAGCTACGTGGTTTTCTGATTAGTCGCTATCAAGATACCCTGCAGCCTTTTATTCAGTTACTTCGTGCCGATGCTGCGCCTATGGAGGATGATGAATTTTTCTGGCGGCTTCATTTCTGCTTAGGCTCTATCACTTTCACACTCTCTAATTTTCAAACGCTCCATGGCATAGAAAAACGTGAGTTTGATAGTGGTGCTGAGGTTGAGAGGATCTTACACCGTATGATTCCTGTACTTTCTGCAGGTTTGCAGGCTCGAACGGATAAAACCTATTTCTGTCGCGTTTAATCCTATGCTGCAGCTCGTTATCTCTATTGCTAACCAGCAACTATCATTAGTTGATGGGGAGCAGACGCTTGCGATTTATTCGATTTCTACCGCATTGAATGGGGTCGGTGAACTCAAAAATAGTGGATGTACCCCTCGAGGTAAGCATTATATTCGAGCAAAAATTGGCTCCGGTTTACCTATCAATGCTGTATTTGTTGGCCGTCGTTTTACGGGGGAGATTTACTCCTCTAACTTGGCAGCGAAGTTTCCTAAACGGGATTGGATACTGACCCGTATTTTATGGTTATCAGGGTGTGAACATGGCTTTAATCGCTTAGGGGATAGGGATAGTATGCAGCGGTATATTTATATTCATGGCACTCCCGATTCAGAGCCTATGGGTATTGCTCGCTCCCATGGTTGTATACGTATGCGCAATTCTGACATGCTTGAGCTGTTTGAAAGGGTTTCTTATGGCGCTCCGGTTTTTATTCAAGAATAAGTAATTAGGCTTATCTATATGCATGCTTCTCTGTTTCTCGATTTAGATGGTACTGAGCTAACTCAGGCGGAATCTGTTCTATTAAAACATCCGCTTATTGGGGGTGTTATTCTTTTTGGGCGAAACACAAAATCCGCCGACCAAGTTAAGACGTTAATCAAAGAGATTCGTGAGATACGTCCAGAGTTAATTATTAGTATTGATCAAGAGGGTGGACGGGTACAGCGCTTAAAGGAGGGCGTTACTCTGCTACCTCCGGTAAAAAGTGTTCATGCGTTATTCTGTTTGGACCATGCTCAGGGGTTGCAGGCAGCATCTCAGTTAGGTTATTTAATGGCGGCAGAAATGCGCTTATTGGATGTAGATCTTAGCTTTGCTCCCGTGTTAGATGTGGATTATGGGCGTAATTCGGTTATTGGAAACCGTGCATTTGCTACAGACCATAAGGCAGTTACTCAGTTATCTGAAGCGTATATATCTGGTATGGCTGATGCAGGTATGACAGCCACTGGAAAACACTTTCCAGGTCATGGCTGGGCTAATGCCGATACACACCATGCTGACGCAATTGATGATCGCCCTTTTGCCCAGCTCTGGGATACAGATATGCTGCCATTTCGGCGAGCAATTGAGAAGGGTATGCCGGCAATGATGTTTGCTCATGTACTCTATCCTGAGTGTGATTCAGCACCGGCGGGCTACTCTGCTTTTTGGATGCAAAAAATATTGCGAGAGCGGCTAGGCTTTAAGGGCATTATTTTTAGTGATGACCTTAGTATGAAAGCAGCCCATAGTGTAGGTGGCTATGGACAACGAGCAGAAAAAGCGCTGCTGGCAGGTTGTCAGGCGATACTTTGTTGTAATGATAGAGAGGGTACAATAGAGATATTGTCCTATTTGGACGCTGCAGGTTATAAAGCATTACCTGAGCTTCTTGAGCTGAAAGGCTCGGATTGGACTCTAGACGATGAAAGATTAAAATCTGCGCGCTTGTTAGCAAAAACATTGATGGATAACGGGAAATGATAGAATTACTAAATCAATTATTGACTGAATACCTCCCTGCGTATGATGCGTCTGCGTGGATGATTTTGTCGGTTGCTATTTGTGTAGCTGCGGTTGTGGCTGATATTGTAACGCGTGTTGTTCTTGGGCAATTAATGAGACAAGCTGAAAAAACTAAAATGCTCTGGGATGACGTTATTCTCAATGCTTTTAGTCGCCCGCTGCTGTTTCTTATTTGGCTGAGTGCAGGTTATTGGCTTGTACAGATTTTCCAGGCCCATCTATCAATCCAAGTATTAGATGATGATAGCCCACTGCCTCGTTCCGTGCTGATTGTAATTATTGCGTGGTCGTTTTTCCGTTTCCTTAATGGAATAGAAGAAGTCTTGGTGATGCCTGATCGAATGGTTAAGCCTATGGATCCAACAACAGTAGGTGCGCTTGGCCGTTTAGTTCGTTTGATTCTGTTAGTTATTATCATCATGATCGTGATGCAGAACTACGGTTACAGTATCTCTGGGATTCTTGCCTTTGGTGGTATTGGTGGTATTGCCGTTGGTTTTGCAGCTAAGGATATTTTAGCGAACTTCTTTGGTGGTTTGATGATCTATCTAGATCGCCCGTTCAAAGTGGGTGATTGGATCCGTTCACCAGATAAACAGATAGAAGGTACAGTAGAAGATATAGGTTGGCGTCAGACCCGTATTCGTACTTTTGATAAAAGACCGCTCTATGTGCCTAATGCAACTTTTGCGAATATCTCTGTAGAGAATCCATCACGTATGACCAATCGACGTATCTACGAATACGTGGGCGTTCGTTATGATGATGCAGCACAGCTCACTGATATAATTTCAACCGTTAAAACGATGCTTTTAGAGCATCCTGAGATTGATACAAGGCAAACATTGATTGTTAATTTTGATCGTTTTGGGCCTTCATCTTTAGACTTTTTTATCTATACCTTTACCAAGACAACCAACTGGATTCGCTTCCATGAAATTAAGCAGGATGTGATGGTTAAGGTTATGGATATTATTGAGCAGAGAGGAGCTTCAATTGCCTTCCCAACAACAACTGTTCACTTAGCAAGTCAGCCGCCTTTTGCTCTGGATGAGCCGGTTGTGACTGGAGAGTTTTCAGAGCCTCGTTAATATTTGATACACATAAGGCTCGAGTCCACGAGTCTTATGTGTATTTTTAGAATAGAGGATTTTATTTTTATTCCTTTACGGCAAAGATCCCGGGGGCATTTCGCCAATAGCCTTTGTAGTCCATGCCGTAGCCAAAAATATAGCGGTCTTCAATTTCTAGACCGACAAAGTCCGCTTTTAATTCAGGGTTAGGCTTACGGTCATGGTTTTTATGTACAAGTACCGCAACCTTTACCTCGCTAGCGCCTTCCGATCGACAATAACTAACAACCTCAGCTAGGGTATGTCCCTCATCTAAGATGTCATCGATAATAAGCACTGCGCGCCCTTTAAAATCAATCTGAGGTTTAACTATCCATTCGAGTTGATGGCCTGACGTCGTATTGCGATAACGAGTTGCATGCAAATAACCAGCCTCAAGAGGGAAGTTCAATTTAGTGAGCAGCTTGCCCCCAATGACTAAGCCGCCATTTAATACGGGGAATACCACAGGGGTCTTATTCATCATGTCTTTGGTGATTAGCGCGGCTAATTTGTTGATGGCATGCTCGACTTCAGCTTCTCCGTAGAGTAAGTCTGCTTGGATATAAACGCGCTTAATCTCTTCGTCATCTATTTTAGACATAAGGGTTTTCTACTCTTTGATCATATATAAAAAAGCCCAGTTATTCTGGGCTTAGTGGATAATTGGTTGAGTTGTTAATTTATAGGCCGGATTTCAACTAAGATACCCATTAATGGGTGGTCTATATAGTGTAACTCTTTTGATTTCATGCGCCGTGCTTGATTAAGGTTGGCCGTTAAGATATTGGGTATTGTAAATAATTCGTTGGCTAAAGAGCTGCTGGCGCTACTGGAGGCTTGCATTGTAAGCATTGCAGCAGCGTTTTCATCCGCGGCGTCGTTGGTTGCTGTAGGGTCGTCTTTAAGTAGCTTCGTTTCGTCAGCGCTTAATCTGCGGCTTAGGTAGATGTCAGGGCGAAAGTGTAGGTAAGTGCCTCTGCCTACGGCGATATACCCATCTAGTTCATGCATACCATTATCCAATATCTCGCCGCCTGTGATGTGAATTGGCCGTGGTGTTTGAGTGCGGTAAACCGGTTGCATCCATCCTGCATGAAAGAGGATTTTATAGGGGCCTGAGTTTCGTAGCCGGTTTTTTTCATCGTGAAGAGTTAAGGAACTTCCGGGTAGGCGTTTATAAGCACTTCCTTCAGCATTGGATGACTTTAAGTTAATCGCATTGCTGGGAGCAGGGATCTCTTTTATATCGGGCCAATACTCGTCAGCGATAGGAGCGCTGTCCTGATTTGCAAAAACAACAACTTCAACTTTATACCAGTCAGCGGCATTGGCTGTGAGGCTTAAAGCACTAAAAATTAAGGCGCTATACAATTTTTTCATGATGTTTTAACTGCCAAGTCGCTTAAAAGGCTTTCGATAGCGCAGAAGCGAACGTCGCTCTTCTCCATATTTAGGCTAAAACGTAATTTGTCTGCGCCTTCAAGTTTATACTTTTGTGGGTGCTTTTGAACCATTTTTACCAGTGTCAAAGGATCAACTTTAGCATCGGACGCAAATTCGATGCGTCCATTTGTTGTACCTGCATCGATTTTAACAATGTTCATAGCTTCTGCACGTAATTTTAGTTCTGTTACTTTAAATAGATTCTTCACTTGCTCGGGTAATAAGCCAAAGCGATCGATCATCTCTATTTGGAGCTCTTTCAGCTCTTTTGATGAGCTAGCGTTGGCAATGCGTTTGTACATGATTAAGCGGCTATGGACATCAGGAAGGTAATCATCAGGAATAAGCGCTGATAAGTGTAAATTGACTTCTGCGCCGTGCCTTAATGGTTGATCCATATTAGGCGTTTTGCCTTCTCTGATCGATTCAACGGCCTGTTCGAGCATCTCCATAAAGAGTGAGAAGCCTACGGTCTGCATTTGGCCGCTTTGTTCTTCGCCTAATAATTCACCGGCACCGCGGATCTCTAAATCATGGGTCGCAAGAGTAAAACCAGCGCCAAGGTCGTTGGTTGTTTCGATCGCTTCTAAGCGCTTAACGGCATCTTTGGTCATTGATTTTTTATGCGGGGTCAGTAGATACGCATAAGCTTGATGGTGCGAGCGGCCTACACGTCCCCTGAGCTGGTGTAGCTGGGCCAGGCCGAACTTATCTGCTCGGTCAATGATGATGGTATTGGCATTAGGAACATCAATACCCGTTTCAATAATGGTGGTGCACAGCAAAATATTAAAACGTTTATGGTAAAAGTCGGACATGACCTGTTCGAGTTCGCGCTCGCGCATCTGTCCATGACCGACGCCTATACGTGCTTCAGGTACAAGCTCACGTAGTTCTTCGGCGGTTTTCTCTATGCTTTTAACTTCGTTGTGTAGGTAGTAAATCTGTCCGCCACGAAGTAGTTCTCGGAGAATAGCTTCCTTAATAACCGTTGGGTCGCTATAGCGAACAAAGGTTTTAACGGATAATCGTTTGGCGGGTGGTGTAGCAATAATTGATAGATCGCGTATACCCGACATGGCCATGTTTAGCGTTCGAGGGATCGGCGTTGCGGTGAGCGTTAAAATATCTACTTCTGCGCGAAGTGATTTTAAACGCTCTTTTTGTTGAACACCAAAGCGATGTTCTTCATCAATAATGACTAAACCAAGGTCTTTAAAGTTAATGCCACCGCTAAGCAGTTTGTGGGTGCCTATTACTATATCGACACTGCCTGCTTCGAGTTTTTCTATTGCGCTATCTTGTTGTTTTCCTGAGCGAAAGCGAGAGATAAGTTCAATGTTAATCGGCCAGTCAGCAAATCTATCCTGAAAATTTTGGAAGTGCTGTGAAGCGAGTAGGGTGGTTGGGACTAAAATCACGACCTGCTTTCCGCTTTGCACTGCCACGAATGCTGCGCGCATGGCAACTTCTGTTTTACCAAAACCGACATCCCCGCAAACTAGGCGATCCATAGGTTGTGGGGCTGTCATATCACGTATTACATTGCCGATAGCGGCAGCTTGATCTGGGGTCTCTTCAAAAGGAAAAGACGCTGCAAATTGCAGATATTGCTCATCAGGGTCGTGAAATTTAAAGCCTTTTCGTGCCGCACGTCGTGCATAAATATCGAGGAGTTCTGCTGCTGCGTCATGGGCTTTTTCAGCGGCTTTCTGTTTTGCCTTACTCCATTGTTCCGTACCTAGGCGATGTAGAAGCGCATTTTCGTCCCCCGCACCGGTGTATCGGCTTATTAAGTGCAGAGATGAAACGGGTACATAGAGTTTTGCTTCTTCTGCATACTCAAGGGTGAGAAACTCATTAGCTTGTCCCTCAAGTTCTATAATCTGTAAGCCTAAATAGCGTCCTACGCCATGGTCTAAGTGAACAACGGGTGAGCCAGTGTTTAGCTCCGATAGGTTTTTTATAACCTGATCGTTTTGTTCCTGCTCACGGGAGCGCCGTCTGCGTTGGAATACTTGTCGGCCAAAGAGCTGAGTTTCGGTAATTAAATGAAACTCCCCAGGAACTGATAACCCTTGCTCTAAAGGGAACTCTGTTATGGCTAAATCTTCGGCTGAATCAACAAATGACGACCAGTCTTTAGTTTGCGTTGGTTTGATATTTATACGCGAAAGCAGTTCAAGTAGCGCTTCTCTTCGACCTGCTGATTCAGCACAAAATAGAACCGCGCCATCCCGTTGTATTAAAAATGACTGCAGTTCAGACAGGGGGTGTTTATTCTGTGACTGAACGGGGAGTTCCGGTGGTTGTATGCAGTCAAGGTTGGTTCTGCCCGCTTTGTCTTCGATAAGGTCAGTATGTAATGTGAGGCGGCCGTAGCTTTTTAGTTCAGAAAATAGCTCATCTGTTGAGAGGAAGAGAGAGTCCGGCGGGAGAACTGGATTGGTGATGTCGTGTCTACGTTGTTCGTAACGCTCATTAACTTCATCTGCAAATAGTTTGGCCGCTGCCTCTAACCCATCATTAACCAATATTTGAGTGTTTTCGGGTAATGAGGAGAATATGGAGCTGCACTCTTCAAAGAATAGAGGTAAGTAATATTCAATACCCGGAGATGCAAGCCCATCATTAATATTTGTGTAGATAGGGCACTGCTTGTAATCAACATCAAACTGCTCACGCCAGCGAGATTTGAATCCGCTTATGGCGCGTTTATCAAATGGGAATTCTTTGGCCGGTAGTAGATTGATTGAGTCTATTTGCTCAATAGAGATCTGCGTTTCTGTATTAAATGTACGTAGCGTCTCAATCTCATCATCAAATAATTCTATTCGAAAAGGGAGTTCGCTACCGGTAGGAAATAGGTCGATGATTGAACCGCGAATGGTAAACTCGCCGTGTTCCAGTACCGCATCTACAGCATGGTAGCCTGCGTCCGATAGTTGTTTGCGGAGACCTTCGACATTAATAGTGTCGCCCACTTTTAGGTCAAAGCAGTTGCCTGCTACAAACTCAGCTGGAGCAGTACGGTGCATTAGTGTACTGAGGGGAATGATTAAAATGCCTTGTTTGAGGCTTGGGAGACGATTGAGTGTAGATATTCGTTCTGAAATTATATCTTGGTGTGGTGAAAATGTGTCATAAGGCAGTGTCTCCCAATCTGGGAATGAGAGAATTTCCTGTTTGTTCTTTTTGAAAAAACAAACTTCATTATACAGGCGATTGGCTTGGTTGGTGTCATTGGTGATAACAAGCGTGACCCCTTCATAGCGCTCTGCCGCATCGGTGATAAGATAACCAGCGGCGGCTCCAAGAACTTGGCCGATATGTTTTCGGTCGCCGGGACCTGATGGTAAGGGGTATTTCAGCTGCAACACTGCGATGCTCCTGTTCGCATGAAGTTTATTCAGGCAGGGTAGTTTAGCGGCTAGAAACAGAATTGATAGACTTTAGGGGGCAATGAGCGGTTTTTATATCTGTGGTGTTGCTCGTATGGTTCGAAAGTATATCCAGATGAATTTGCTCAATGGACTGTAAAAGAGGATAATGCGCACCAAATTTTTAGCGGGTCTGCTAGTAAGACTTATATAGGGTCTTATTTTAGTAGTTGCCAACGAGTTGACACAGCTTTTTGGAGTCTCATAGTGAGCCAAGATCAAGTATTTACTGATTGGAAAGAACGCGAAGCGATAGCTGAAGCGATGGTGCCACTGATAGGTGGTTTGTACCGTGATCGGAATGTCGAATGTTCAGTGTTCGGTCGTCTGATTATTAAACGTTCTGTTGTTGATATTCTGAAAGCACATCGTTATGTGCGTCAGGTTGAAGAGCAAGAGTTGACTGTATCTGAAACGCTGCCTGTCCTTGAAGCAGTAAGCCGCCTTAATGTTCGCAATGCGCATGTTGATTTGGGCAAGTTGGCTGTTAAGTTTCGTAATGAGGCTAATGGCCAAGCGCTAGAGGCTTTTGTTAAATCTGAGCTAACTGAGGCTATCGACTCTGATGAGCGTGAACCTACAGATGTAGTACTTTATGGTTTTGGTCGCATTGGTCGTTTATTAGCACGTCTATTAATTGAACGTACGGGCGGTGGTCAAGCGCTACGTTTAAGAGCGATGGTTGTGCGTAAAGGTTCAGCGGCTAAAGATCTTGAAAAACGGGCAAGTTTATTGCGTCGTGATTCAGTACATGGTTCTTTCCGTGGCACTATTACTGTAGACGAAGAAAATAATACGATTACAGCCAACGGCAATGTAATTCAGGTTATTTTCGCTAACTCTCCTGAGGAAGTTGATTATACGGCTTACGGTATCAATAATGCGATGGTTATTGATAACACGGGTAAATGGCGTGATAAAGAAGGCCTGTCTCTTCACTTGCAATCTAAAGGCGCGTCTCGTGTCGTACTGACTGCACCAGGTAAAGGCGTTAAAAATATTGTAATGGGTGTTAATGATGGGGATATCTCACCTGAAGATGAGATCCTATCTGCAGCGTCTTGTACTACAAACGCAATCACGCCGGTTCTTAAGTCTATCTGTGATAAATATGGCATTGAAAATGGTCATGTTGAGACAGTTCATGCTTATACTAATGATCAGAACTTGATTGATAATTACCATAAAGGTGATCGTCGCGGCCGTGCTGCGGGTCTTAATATGGTTATTACTGAGACGGGTGCAGCCAAAGCGGTATCTAAAGCACTTCCAGAGATGGAAGGTAAGCTAACAGGTAATGCTATTCGTGTGCCTACGCCTAACGTATCGATGGCTATTCTTAACTTAAACCTTGAAGCTGAAGCGGATAAAGAGTCGCTTAACGCGTATCTTCGCGAAGCTGCGGTTCATGGCCCAATGCAGAAGCAGATCGATTACAGCAATTCTCCAGAAGCAGTCTCAACTGACTTTGTTGGTTCTCGTGCTGCGGGCGTTGTTGATGCGCTTGCAACCATTGCTGGCGGTAAGCGTTGCGTACTTTATGTTTGGTACGACAATGAATTTGGCTATAGCTGTCAGGTTATTCGCTTAATGCAGAAAATGGCTCAGTGTACGCTTCCAGCTTTTCCAAAGCAGAAGTAAGCATTTAGTTCATTACTATTGACTAAAAAGCCACCTAAGGGTGGCTTTTTGTATATTTATTGCTCTATATTCTAAAATGATATATCCATATAAACAACTGTTCTATGATTGGTTACCTACTTTAGTTTGTGTAACGTCATGATATAGGTGGGTGTTTGTAGAAAAATAGGGCATTGGTCAGGTATACTTAGTCGGATTTTTGGGTGGGGTAATTTAATTTTCGTAATAACTATATAAAGTTATTCTTTGCGCTCGGGGACAGGGTGCTGAGAATTAAAGAAACGAAAATTGAATCCTGAAGAGTTTAACGTAATTGGGTGAGGCGTATGATCAAGATCAAGCAAGGTCTGGATCTACCGATCACGGGCGCTCCTGAGCAATCTATTAAAGATGGCCCAGCAGTGAACTCCGTTGCTATTGTTGGCTTTGATTATGTAGGTATGAAACCTACCATGGCTGTCAAGGTAGGTGATCGAGTAAAACTCGGTCAAGTGATCTTTTCCGATAAGAAAACAGAAGGTGTTAACTTCACAGCGCCAGGTGCGGGTGTAGTTAAGGCAATCAATCGTGGGGACCGTCGTGTTCTTCAATCTGTAGAGATTGAGTTGGATGGCGATGATGCGGTTGAATTTAATAAATACAGTGCTAGCGAATTGACTGGTTTGACGCGAGAGCAGGTTGAAGAAAACCTAATCGCTTCTGGCTTATGGACTGCGTTACGCACGCGACCATTTAGCCGTGTACCACAACCAGGTTCAACGCCAAATTCTATCTTTGTAACAGCAATGGATACCAATCCTCTTGCTGCTGATCCTTCAGTTGTTATTGCAGAGCAGAAAGAGGCATTTTCACAAGGTCTTGAAGTACTGACTAACCTTGCTGCTACAGTCTACTTGTGTAAAGCGTCTGGTGCCGATATCCCTACAACCGACGGTGTTACTGTCGAAGAGTTTGAAGGGTGTCATCCAGCGGGTAACGCAGGGACTCATATTCATTTTCTAGATCCTGTGTCTCAAAAGAAAACGGTTTGGACTATTGGCTATCAGGATGTGATTGCTGTTGGTAAGTTGTTTACTGAAGGTAAGCTATTTACTGACCGTGTTGTTTCTGTTGCTGGTCCTCGTGCAGCTTCACCTAGTTTGTTGCGTACACGTCTTGGTGCTTCATTAGATACTTTGCTTGAAGGCGCTCAAGTCGGCACAAATAATCGAGTGATTAGTGGTTCTGTCTGGAGTGGTCGTACTACTCAAGGACCTACTGCATTTTTAAGTCGTTACGCGAATCAAGTGACTATTCTTGAAGAAGGCAATCAACGTGAATTTATGGGCTGGGTCGTGCCTGGTACGAATAAGTTCTCTGTGTTGAATCTATTTGCTTCTTGCTTGAACCGTTCTAAGAAATTTGATTTTACAACGACGACAAATGGCTCTGAGCGAGCAATGGTACCTGTTGGGCAGTTTGAAAAGCTGATGCCACTAGATATCTTGCCTACTCAACTTCTGCGTGCGCTTGTTACGGGTGATATTGTTCATGCGATGGAGCTTGGTTGTCTAGAACTAGATGAAGAAGACCTCGCACTGTGCACGTTTGCTTGTCCCGGCAAGTACGAGTACGGCCCTATTCTTCGCGATAACTTGACGCGTATCGAGAGAGAGGCCTAATCATGAGCTTAAGAAATATTCTTGATAAAATGGAGCCGCATTTCCATAAAGGCGGTAAGTATGAAAATTGGTATGCTCTTTATGAAGCAGCAGATACTATCTTTTATACACCAGGCCATGTAACTAAAACAGCAGCTCATGTACGTGACGCAGTCGATCTGAAGCGTATGATGATTTTGGTGTGGATGTGTACATTCCCCGCTGTTTTCTTTGGTATGTACAACGTCGGCCTACAAGCAAATACTGCAATGGCTCAGATGGGGCTTACTGAAGCTTCATCTTGGCAGGGTGCGATTGCTGGTGCATTAACTAGTTTCAATCCTGAAAGTATCTTTGACAATATTATTCACGGTGCCGCCTATTGGTTGCCTATCTATATTGTTACTTTCGTTGTGGGTGGTTTCTGGGAAGTTTTGTTCGCGATGAAACGTGGACATGAAGTCAATGAAGGTTTCTTCGTAACTTCTATCCTGTTTTCACTTATTCTTCCGCCGACTATCCCGCTTTGGGAAGTTGCACTAGGCATAAGCTTTGGTGTTGTGATCGGCAAGGAAGTTTTTGGTGGTACAGGTAAAAACTTCTTGAACCCTGCATTGACGGGTCGTGCATTCCTTTTCTTTGCTTATCCTGCTCAGATGTCAGGTGATGCAATTTGGACTGCAGTTGATGGGTTCTCCGGTGCTACACCATTGAGCCTTGCGGCTGCGGGTGGTGTTGATGCTATCTTAGCTCAGAATATTACTTGGTTTGATGCGTTTGTTGGTCAAGTTCAAGGTTCTGTAGGTGAGGTTTCTACGCTTGCCATTGCTGCCGGTGGTTTAGTCTTGCTCATTGCTAGGATTGCTGCGTGGCGTATCGTCGCGGGTGTTTTCTTAGGTATGGCTGCGACTGCGACCTTATTCAATCTTATTGGTTCTGATACTAACCCTATGTTTGCATTGCCATTTTACTGGCATCTCGTGTTGGGTGGTTTTGCTTTTGGTATGTTCTTTATGGCAACTGACCCTGTGTCAGCGTCTATGACGAACAAAGGCAAATGGTATTTTGGGGCGTTGATTGGTGTGATGGTTGTGTTGATCCGTGTGGTTAACCCAGCATTCCCTGAAGGGATGATGCTTGCCATTCTGTTTGCCAATCTGTTCGCACCATTGATCGACAATTTTGTTGTTCAGGCGAACATTAAACGGAGGATGGCGCGCGATGTCAGCTAATAACGACTCTATCGGTAAAACGATTACCGTTACCGTTCTTTTGTGTGTAGTTTGCTCGGTTATTGTATCTGCTGCGGCGGTACTACTTAAACCGCAACAAATTGCTAACAAAAATCTAGATCGCCAGACCAATATTTTGGCTGCGGCCGGTGTTGATTATCAGGGTAAGAGTATTCCTGAGCTGTTTGAAAGCACGATCACTAAGAAGTATGTTGATCTTGCAACAGGCAAATATACTGAAGTGGCTGATCCTGCACGTTACGATGCTAAAAAAGCCGCTAAAGACTCTGAGCTTGGTATCAAACTTGATAAAGCAAAAGATCTTGCTTCAATCAAGTATCAAGCTAAGGTCATGCCGGTTTATTTGGTTGAAGATAATGGCCAGATAGAGAAGGTTATCTTACCTATTCATGGTTACGGTCTTTGGTCTACGCTTTACGGCTTTATTGCACTTGAAGGCGATCTAAACACAGTTGTTGGTTTAGGTTTCTATTCTCATGCAGAAACACCGGGCTTAGGTGGTGAGGTTGATAACCCTAACTGGAAAGCGTTGTGGCCTGGTAAGAAAGTTTATCCTGAAGGTTCTATGGAGCCAGCGCTTGGCTTGATTAAAGGGTCGGTTGACTCTTCGTCAGCCAAGGCTAAGCACCAGATTGACGGCCTATCGGGTGCCACTCTGACAAGTAATGGTGTAACCAATCTAGTTCATTTTTGGATGGGTTCGAATGGTTATGCGCCATTCCTAGCTAACTTAAAAGCAGGGGGAGCATAAATCATGTCTGCAACTAAAGACGTTCTAGTTACTCCGCTATTTAAGAACAACCCGATTGGTCTACAGATCTTAGGTGTTTGTTCTGCGCTAGCTGTAACTTCAAACCTAAATACAGCGCTGGTTATGACGTTGGCTGTAACAGTCGTTACTGCTTTCTCTAACATGTTTGTATCTTTGATTCGTAATCAGATGCCAAGCAGTGTTCGAATCATCTGTCAGATGACCATCATTGCTTCATTGGTAATCGTAGTTGATCAGATTCTGAAAGCTTATGCTTATGATGTTTCTAAGCAGTTATCGGTCTTTGTCGGTTTGATTATCACTAACTGTATCGTAATGGGTCGTGCTGAAGCGTTCGCGATGAAGAATCCTCCGGGGATCTCTTTCTTGGACGGTATTGGTAACGGTCTAGGTTATGGTGTAGTGCTGATTTTCGTAGGCTTTCTGCGCGAGCTGTTTGGTGCGGGTAAACTATTTGGTATAGAAGTATTACCACTTGTGAATGATGGTGGTTGGTATTTAGCGAATGGCTTAATGTTACTTCCGCCAAGTGCATTCTTTATCATTGGTATATTCATCTGGATTGTACGTAGCTTTGACAAACAACAAGTTGAAGCACCAGAATTTGAGCTTGCTAAGAACTCTAAGAAGGAGGCTGTATAATGGAACAGTATATCAGCCTTGCCGTAAAGGCGATTTTCGTTGAAAACATGGCGTTAGCGTTCTTCCTAGGTATGTGTACTTTCTTGGCTATTTCTAAGAAAGTACAAACGGCTCTAGGTTTAGGTATCGCTGTAATCGTTGTATTAGCTATCACTACACCGGTTAATAACCTGATTTATAACTTACTATTGCGTGAAGGCGCATTAGCTTGGGCAGGTTATCCGGATGTTGATCTTAGTTTCTTGGGTTATATCTCTTATATTGGCGTAATCGCCGCGATCGTTCAGATCCTTGAGATGTTCCTAGATAAGTTCGTACCTGCTTTATATAACGCACTGGGTGTATTCCTACCGTTGATCACAGTTAACTGTGCGATCATGGGTGCTGCGTTATTTATGGTAGAACGTGATTACACATTTAGTGAATCAGTTGTTTATGGTGTCGGTGCAGGTGTAGGTTGGGCGTTAGCTATCACTGCACTAGCGGGTATCCGTGAGAAACTTAAATACAGCGACGTACCAGAAGGCTTACGTGGTCTAGGCATTACCTTCATTACCGTTGGTTTGATGTCTCTAGGCTTCATGTCTTTTTCTGGTGTGCAGCTTTAATGCCTACATGGTCAACAAAGGAAGGATTAGCCAATGAATGCTGAAATCGTTCTAGGTGTTGTCATGTTTACTGCGGTAGTGCTTGCACTTGTCGCAGTAATTCTGGCAGCTCGTTCTAAATTAGTAAGTTCCGGTGACGTTACGATTAATATCAATGACGATCCGGCTAAATCTATTACTGTACCTGCCGGCGGCAAATTGCTGCAGACGCTTGCAGATAAAGGGATCTTTATTCCTTCTGCTTGTGGTGGTGGCGGTACTTGTGCGCAGTGTAAGTGTCAGGTTCTTGAGGGTGGTGGTTCTATGCTGCCTACTGAGGAATCCCACTTCACTATGCGTGAAGGCAAGGAAGGCTGGCGCTTATCTTGTCAGGTGGCGGTTAAGCAGGACATGGAGCTTGAACTTGAAGAAGAGATCTTCGGGGTTCAAAAGTGGGAATGTACTGTTGAATCCAACCCTAACGTTGCGACCTTTATCAAGGAGTTAACGCTTCGCCTACCTGAAGGCGAAAATGTTGATTTCCGTGCCGGTGGTTATGTTCAGCTTGAATGTCCTCCTCACGTAGTTAACTACAAGGATTTTGACATTCAAGAAGAATATCGCGGTGATTGGGATCAGTTTAATATGTGGAAGTTTGTCTCTACAGTAACTGAACCTACTATCCGTGCATACTCTATGGCGAACTACCCAGAGGAGCGTGGTGTTGTTAAATTCAATATCCGTATCGCTTCTCCACCACCGGGAACTGATCACCCACCAGGTATCATGTCATCCTACGTCTTTAACCTTAAAGAAGGGGATAAGATTACGGTTTATGGACCATTTGGTGAGTTCTTTGCCAAAGATACTGATAATGAGATGGTCTTTATCGGTGGTGGTGCAGGTATGGCACCAATGCGGTCACATATTTTTGACCAGCTTAAACGCCTTCAGTCTAAGCGTAAGATCTCTTTCTGGTATGGTGCACGTTCTATGCGTGAAGCGTTCTATAACGAAGAGTACGATAAGCTTCAGGAAGAGAATGAGAACTTCCAGTGGCATTTAGCACTGTCAGACCCTCAGCCAGAAGATAACTGGGATGGTATGACTGGCTTTATCCATAACGTGTTATATGAAAACTATCTTAAGGATCACGAAGCGCCTGAAGATTGTGAGTATTACATGTGTGGGCCGCCAATGATGAACTCTGCTGTTATCCAGATGCTTGAAGATCTGGGTGTAGAGCGCGAAAACATCTTCCTTGATGATTTTGGTGGCTAATACGTCTATGTTTGTCATTATGCGACAAGCTAAAAAGTGGCCCGCAGCTTTGCTGCTGGCCACTTCTGTTTTTGTTTGTCTACTTCTGTCAGGTTGCGAGTCAGAGCAACCAAAAATCGTTAGCCATCAAGGCATGACGATGGGGACCACATTTACCGTTAAGTGGGTGTCCTCCCAATCGCCCCAATCTGATACTGAATTAAATAAATTGATTGATAATACGCTCGTTGATATCAATCAAAGTATGTCCACTTATATTCCCGATTCTGAATTATCGATTTTAAATCGAACCCCTGCTGGCGAATTCCTATCGGTATCTGAGCCGCTTGCTCACGTATTAGCGCTGTCTAAAAAAATTAGTGTGGAGACTGAGGGGGCATTTGATAATACGGTCGGTCCATTAGTGAATCTTTGGGGATTTGGTCCTGATGGTCGGGTTGTTAAGATGCCTCTGCAATCTGAACTTGATAGCGTTCGAGACCGTGTTGGCTATGACTATGTTAAAATCGAAGGGACTCAGGTCGTAAAGCAGCGTCAAAGTTACATTGACTTATCTGCCATTGCTAAAGGTTATGGTGTTGATGTGCTTGCCGAGCTTCTTGAGTCCCATGGTATAGAAAACTATTTAGTAGAAATTGGTGGTGAGTTGCGTGCGCGGGGTTTAAAGCCGGATGGTAATGAGTGGCGTATAGCCATCGAGTCGCCGACTAATGCAGCAGAGCGAACCATTCAACGAATTATAGCGGTCAAAAATGTGGGTATTGCTACCTCTGGTGACTACCGAAACTATTTTGAAGAGGAGGGCGTTAGGTTTTCCCATACTATCGACCCTGTTACCGGTAAGCCGATTAACCATAAATTGGTATCGGTTACTGTCTTAATGCCAACCTGTGCGGAAGCTGATGCGTTGGCAACGGCCATGATGGTTATGGGGCCAGATAAAGCATTTCAGTTTGCTCAAACACATAAACTAAATGTGTTTTTGATTGTCAAAACCGATACAGGTTTTGAAGAGAAAATGACGCCTGGATTCAATGAGTTCATGGTACAGTGAGGTTAAAATTATGGATACGATGATACTTACGTTTGTAGTGTTAATTTCCGTTGTGGTGGCGATGTCGGTGGGTGTGCTGATGGGGCGCAAGCCGATTGCCGGTTCATGTGGTGGTATGGCTAATTTAGGCATGGATACCGCATGCGATATATGTGGCGGTGATCCGAAAAAATGTGATGAAGAGCAAGAGCGATTAGAGAATGAAGGATCTCAGCTTAATCTTTCTTATGAAGTTAAATCTAAAGAATAATTGAGTTGTGCGTCACTAAGCGTAAGCTGTTATGGGTAATAAAAATACCAGCAAAACAAGAAGATAACGATAATAGATAGGGGAATGTGATGGCGGTTTATGACTATGATGTCATTGTGATTGGCTCGGGGCCTGCAGGTGAAGGTGCGGCAATGAATGCGTCTAAGAAGGGGCGTCGAGTTGCGGTTATCGAGGAGCAGGAGTCTGTGGGCGGAAACTGCACTCACAAAGGGACAATACCGTCAAAGGCGCTACGCCATTCTGTTAAGCAGATCATTGAGTTTAACACTAACCCAATGTTTCGAGATATCGGAGAGCCTCGCTGGTTTTCATTTCCTAAAGTACTGAAACGTGCTGAGAAAGTTATTTCAAGTCAGGTTGTTTTACGTACAAATTTCTATGCTCGCAATCGTATTGATGTATTTTTTGGTACGGCTGAATTTGAAGATAAGAATACGGTTCTTGTGCGGGGTACTGTCAAAGGTGATGAGACCTTAAGGGCAAAAAATATTGTTATCGCTACAGGTTCTCGACCTTATAAACCGGTAGATATCGATTTCAACCACCCACGTATTTACAATTCAGATACTGTTCTTAAATTAAGCCATACGCCTCGTACGTTAATTATTTACGGTGCCGGTGTTATTGGTTCTGAGTATGCATCTATATTCAGCGGTCTCGGTGTAAAAGTTGATCTAGTTGATAATCAAAGTCGTTTACTCTCATTTTTGGATGAAGAGATCTCAGATTCATTAAGCTATCACTTACGAAATAATGCTGTAAAAATTCGCCATAATGAAGTTTATGAGAGTGTTGAAGCTGACGATCGTGGTGTAGTGCTTGAGCTTAAATCCGGTAAGCGGATTCGAGCGGATGCTTTCTTATGGTGTAATGGTCGTAGTGGTAATACTGAAACCTTACATTTAGAGCGCATAGGTCTAGAGGCAAATAGTCGAGGACAGCTCGAAGTTGATGAACATTATAGAACGGCTTGTGAGGGAATCTACGCTGCAGGTGATGTTGTTGGCTGGCCAAGCTTGGCATCAGCTGCGTTAGACCAAGGGCGTGCTGCTGCTGCGGATATGCTATCAGCTGAAGATTTCCGTTATATCAATGAAGTACCAACAGGGATTTATACTATTCCTGAAATTAGCTCTGTTGGTAAAACGGAAGAGGAGTTGACAGAGGAGCGTGTACCTTACGAAGTCGGTCAGGCTTTCTTTAAAGATACCGCCCGCGCACAAATTTATGGGCAGCCTGTCGGTATGCTTAAGATCTTGTTTAATCGTGATACCTTCCAGATTTTAGGTATCCACTGTTTTGGCGAGCATGCCTCTGAGATCGTACATATAGGTCAAGCGATTATGGCGCAAGAGGGTGAAGCTAACACCCTTAAATATTTCATTAATACAACCTTTAACTACCCCACAATGGCAGAGGCTTATCGTGTGGCCGCAATTGCTGGCTTGAATCGAGTAGCGAACCTTTAGTAAGTCGTTTGGTAGAGATATAAAAAAACACGCATATGCGTGTTTTTTTGTATCTAAATGAAAGAAAAAAAGCTCGGACTTAAGCCGAGCTTTTTAGATTTACTTCTTCGTTATTTAGTTGCTAACGCTAATGCTTTATTCAATGTCTCACTAGGGCGCATTACCTTTTTCACAGCTTCACGGTCCGCATGGTAGTAACCATCTAGAGGCGCTGGAGAGCCTTGGCAAGCAGCTAGTTCGGCAATGATTTTATCTTCATTGTCAGAGAGTGTCTTAGCAAGATCTTTGAATTGTGCAGCAAGCTCAGGATCTTCAGTCTGATTAGCGACCTCTTGAGCCCAGTACAAGCCTAGGTAAAAGTGGCTACCGCGGTTATCTAGCTCACCAGTTTTACGTGAAGGAGATTTGTTCTCTTCAAGTAGTTTACCTGTGGCGGCATCTAGTGTTTTAGACAAGATCGTTGCACGCTGATTATTGTTTTTCATCCCCATATCTTCAAGGGAAACGGCAAGTGCTAGGAATTCACCTAGGGAATCCCAGCGAAGGTGGTTTTCCTCTTGTACTTGCTGTACGTGTTTAGGAGCTGAGCCGCCAGCGCCTGTTTCGTACATACCACCGCCTTTCAGCATAGGTACAATAGACAGCATCTTAGCGGATGTGCCTAGTTCCATAATTGGGAATAGGTCAGTTAGGTAATCACGTAGTACGTTACCTGTAACAGAAATGGTATCTTTACCGCGAATTAATCGATCCATTGTAAAACGGATTGCTTGGCTGTAAGACTTGATAGAGATATCTAAGCCTTCAGTGTCATAATCTTTGAGATATTCTTTAACTTTTTTAGTTAATTCAAGATCATGTGCGCGTTCTTGGTCTAGCCAGAAAATAGCAGGAGTATTTGATAGGCGAGCACGGTTTACAGCGAGTTTAACCCAGTCACGTACAGGCTCATCTTTAGTTTGGCAAGCACGCCAAATATCACCTTTTTCAACATCGTGCTGCATTAGAACTGTACCATCGGCGCTTACTACACGCATAACGCCTGTTTCAGTTTCGAATGTTTTATCGTGCGAGCCATACTCTTCTGCTTTTTTCGCCATTAAACCAACGTTTGGAACTGAACCCATTGTTGTAGGATCAAAGGCGCCATTAGTTTTACAGAAGTTGATCATATCTTGGTAGATACGTGCGTAAGTACTTTCAGGCATAACCGCTTTAGTATCTTTTGGCTTGCCATCAGGGCCCCACATTTTACCGCCATTACGAATCATTGCAGGCATTGAAGCATCTACAATTACGTCGGAAGGTACGTGAAGGTTAGTGATCCCTTTGACCGAGTCTACCATCGCCATTTCTGGACGATGTGCCAAACACTGATGGATATCTTCTTCAATAATTTCGCGCTGTGAGCGAGGTAGAGAAGCGATTTTATCGTAAACGCTGCTAATACCATTGTTTGGGTTAACGCCAAGCTCTTTGAATAGTTCGCCATGCTTGTCAAAAACTTCTTTGTAGAAAACAGTAACGGCGTGGCCGAATACGATAGGGTGGGATACCTTCATCATTGTTGCTTTAACGTGAAGTGACCACATAACGCCAGTTTCTTTAGCGTCATTCATCGTTTCTTCAAAGAATTCGCGAAGGGCTTTGCAGCTCATTCGCATGCCATCAAGGATTTCACCTTTTTCTAGGCTCAGCTCTTTTTTAAGTTCAACCTTGCCCGCTGGATCAACAAACTCAATACGCACATCGCCAGCGTCTTGCATGGTAATCGAATGTTCGCTTGAGAAGAAATCACCGTCTGTCATGTAATCGGCGTGTGTGCGAGATGCTTTGCTCCATTTGCCCATAGAGTGTGGGAATTTGCGAGCAAATGCTTTTACTGCACCTGGGGCACGACGGTCAGAGTTACCTTCACGGAGTACTGGGTTTACAGCACTACCTAGAATTTTAGAGTAGCGAGCAAGAATCTCTTTCTCTTCATCAGTTTGCGGATCTTCAGGGAAGTTAGGAATGTCATAGCCCTGTGCTTGTAGCTCGGCAATGCATGCTTTTAACTGTGGGATAGATGCACTGATATTTGGTAGTTTTATGATATTCGCATCTGGGTCTTGTGTTAATGCGCCTAAGAACTTAAGGCCATCTTCTTCGCGCTGTTCCTCTGTAAGCTTTTCGGGGAAGGTCGAGAGAACACGGCTTGCTAGAGAGATGTCTGTAATTTTAACATCGATGCCAGCAGTAGAAGTAAATGTACGAACAATAGGTAGAAGCGAGCATGTAGCTAATGATGGTGCTTCGTCGGTTAGAGTGTAATAGATGGTTTGGTTCGTTGTAGTCATTGTATTCCCCAAAGATTTTATGGCAATGCAGCCAAGGGTTTGAACAAAGGCGGCTTGTGGCTACCTTTCTCCACTATTTCAAACCCGATGGTTGTAATTTAGTAACAGAATTATACTGAATTAAGTGCAATAGTCATACGTCTGGCCTATGTACTTATGGCTAATGTTGTTGTGTTTTTACAACTTTTTTTTCTATATTCATGCTGCAGCGCAGCATAAATCCGTTTGTAGTTTTATAAATAGGGCTGATTATTTATTTAATCGAATAACTATTGCCAATTAATGACAGTTATCGGTTAAGACTTTAGTTAAGATTTAGTTTTGGAAAAATAGGGGGCTAGGTTTTGTACGAGAGGAAAGGCGTTTATATTTAATTTAATTGGAGATAGGGCTAGAATAAAACAATGGATAAAGAGGATGACATGGCTGAATTAATGGAGAAACCTACGCCTCCCGCAGCTTGTGAATGTTGTGAAAACGCTTGTTCGCCTTGTGTATGGGATACCTATTTTGAGGCTTTAGCAGTTTGGAATGCTCAGCAGGCTTTAATAAAAAAAGAAAATGACAGTGAGTGATTAGTCATGGGTGATGTTGTAGATATGCGTTCTTCTAGGGAGAAGGCAAAACATAAAAAGAAAGAAGAGAAGTTCGCCTTATTGCAAAAGCGATTTGAAAAGGCGTTACCTGCTGATGAGCAGGATCCCAAGCAGAAATTATTGGATTTATTTAAGAAAAAATAATTTTTATTAACGACCGTTTTTTATCGCCTACTAATGTTTCAACTGATTCATGCAGTTAAGACTCTTTCGATTTTTGTGCACTACATTCTTTACATTCGCCGTATAAAATAAGTTCATGATCTTCAACTGTGAACCCTTCAGGCATGAACTTCTCAAACCCCCCAGGACATAAATTTACCTCAAATACCTGTTCACAATATCGACATTGAAAATGATGATGGTGGATATGATTTTTTATCTCATACCTTGGATTTTGGCCGGGGAGTATAACGCTAGTAATAATGTTGTTTGCCTGAAGCCCTTTTAAATTTCGATAGACTGTTGCTAACGACATTGTAGGTACAATAGCGGAGGCTAAACTCAAAACCTCTTGGGCAAGTAGAGGGCGTTTTGCTTCTGTCAGTACTGTACGAATAGCCTCATACTGACGGGTTTTACGTTCTATCGTCATTTTTTCCTCAACATCTAGCTACTAATAATATTAATGGATTTAAACAGAGTGTGATTCTGACTGCACGAATAAATTCTTGTCAATTCTTTAATGATAATGCATTATCATTAGCAGCAAGAAAGGTGAGGAATAATAAGAGATGAGTTCTTAAAGTAGTCAAGCAAAGCGTCTTCCCGTTACGGTTATTTCCGGTTTTTTGGGGGCAGGAAAAACAACCCTGTTAAATCATATTCTTAATAATCGAGAGGGGCGACGTGTCGCTGTTATTGTTAATGATATGTCGGAGGTCAATATTGATGCCGCGCTTGTTAGGGAAGGGGGTGCAGAACTTTCTCGCACTGAAGAAAAGCTTGTAGAGATGAGCAATGGATGTATCTGCTGCACATTAAGAGAGGATCTGTTAGATGAAGTCAGCCGTTTAGCTAAGGAAGCTAGGTTTGATCATCTCGTGATTGAGTCTACTGGTATATCAGAACCTTTACCGGTTGCAGAGACATTTACCTTTGAAGATGAGGGAGGGCAGAGCCTTAATAGTGTAGCGCAGTTGGATACTATGGTGACTGTAGTCGATGCATTTAATTTTTTGCGTGATTACAGCTCACAAGACAGTTTACAGATGCGCGGTGAGTCCCTAGGTGATGAAGATCAGCGAACGGTAGTTGATCTATTGATCGAGCAGGTAGAGTTTTGTGATGTGATCGTGCTCAATAAAACTGATCTAATTTCAGCTGACGAGCGGGAGCAACTTGATGCCATTCTTCGTAGTTTGAATACGCGGGCTCGTATTGTGGTTGCTGAATATGGAAAAGTCTCGCTTGAGCATGTTTTAGGAACGGGGCTGTTTGATTTTGAGCAAGCTTCATTAGCGCGTGGCTGGCTGAAAGAGATGCGTGGTGAACATGTACCGGAAACTGAAGAGTACGGTATTAGCTCTTTTTTATATCAGGGAAGACGGCCCTTTCATCCTTTAAGGTTTAAAAAATGGGTGGAGAGTGAGTGGCAGGGAGTCGTGCGTTCTAAAGGCTATTTTTGGTTGGCTTCTAATCCGACGATGGCGGGCAGTTGGTCTCAAGCTGGGGCTGTTGCTCATCATGGTCCTGCGGGACATTGGTGGGTATCTGTACCAATTGAAAAGTGGCCAGATGATCCTCAAAGCGTTGTCTTTATACGTCAGAAATGGGATGCAGATGTAGGTGATGCTCGCCAAGAGATCGTGTTAATCGGCATGGATATGGATAAGGATGCGCTTTGTGCGGGGTTTGATGAATGCCTACTCACAGATGAAGAGATGGCATGTGGTCCTGGTATTTGGTCCACTTGGGAAAACCCTTTTATTAGTTGGCCGCAAGGTGAACAAAATACTTATTCCTAAGCACCTCCTTAAAATAGGGATTAGTTTATTAATTTTAGGTCATTTTAGTGGGTCGCTTTGATATGCGGCCTACTATTTCTATGACGTTTATTTTATTTCCTCTCTTTTTATATGGCGATAACAGCATCGTTGTTTCGTCATACTTAATTCGAACACTTTCCAGAGAAAAAATATGATTCGAAAAAAACCCCGCGGCGATGTGCCCCAGATTCATCCAGATGCTTTCATTGATCCCACAGCTATTATCTGTGGCTTAGTTATCGTTGAAGAAAACGTTTTTATTGGTCCTTATGCGGTTATTCGAGCTGATGAGGTTGATGCTGATAATCATATAGAACCGATCATAATCGGTGCGCATTCTAATATCCAAGATGGGGTAGTGATTCACTCTAAATCAGGGGCGAAAGTATCGATAGGGCAACGAACCTCTATTGCTCATCGAGCCATTGTTCATGGCCCCTGCACAGTGGGTAGTGGTGTGTTTATTGGTTTTAACAGCGTGCTATTTAACTGTACCGTCGAAACCGGATGTGTGGTTCGACACAACGCAGTGGTGGACGGTTGTCATCTTCCTGCTGGTTTCTATGTTCGCTCTACTGAACGAATAGGCTCAGAAACCGATCTTGCTTCTTTGCCGCAGGTTTCAGTAGCAGCGAGTGAATTTTCCGAAGATGTAGCACGGACCAATAATGAGTTGGTCATGGGTTATAAGCGAATTCAGAACGAGTTTTAATATATGCAGTCCGTTAATATCACACTGCCCGATGGGGGCAAGCAAATGTTTTGACAAGCCTGTTACCTCTTTGGATGTAGCCCTGTCGATTAGCAAAGGCCTTGCTGAGAATGTCATAGCGGCCAAGGTCAATAATAGGCTGGTGGATCTAAGTGATCTCATTGAGCGGGATGCAAGGGTACAGCTTATTACGGTACGAGATGATGAGGGGGTAGAAATTATTCGCCACTCCTGTGCACATCTAATAGGTCATGCGGTTAAGCAGCTTTACCCTTCAGCCCAAATGGTTATTGGGCCTGTGATTGATGATGGCTTTTACTATGATATAGCGTTTGAACGGCCTTTTACGCATGAAGACCTCAATGCCATTGAGCAACGTATGCAGGCATTAATCGCTAAACAGTATACGGTTGTTAAACGTGTATTACCTCGCGATGAAGTTATACAGAATTTTACCAAACGACAGGAAGCCTACAAGCTGCGTCTTATAGAGGATATGCCGGATGAGCATTCTTTTGGCCTCTATTTTCATGAAGAATATATAGATATGTGTCGTGGGCCGCATGTGCCTAATACACGCTTTTTAAAACACTTTAAGTTGACTAAGTTGTCAGGTGCTTATTGGCGTGGTGATGCTAACAACGAGCAGCTCCAGCGTATCTATGGTACGGCATGGGCCAATAAAAAAGCACTCTCTGCATATTTGCATCGTATCGAAGAAGCAGAAAAGCGTGACCATCGTAAATTGGGTCGTGAGTTGGATCTATTCCACTTTCAAGAAGAGGCGCCGGGGTCTGTGTTTTGGCACGCTAAAGGGTGGACGCTCTTTCAGCAGCTTATTGATTATATGCGTTACTGTCAGCAGCAAGCTGGTTACGTTGAGGTGAGTTCACCGGATGTGATGGATAGAGGTTTGTGGGAGCAGTCGGGCCATTGGCAGAACTATCGTGATCATATGTACACAACAGAAACTCAAGATGGAAAAGTACTCGCGCTTAAACCGATGAACTGCCCTGGTAGTATTCTGATGTATCGACACGGGTTTAAAAGCTATCGTGACCTACCAATCAGGATGGGAGAGTTTGGTAAAGTACATCGTTATGAACCTTCTGGTGCACTTCATGGTTTGTTGCGCGTTAGGCATTTTACACAGGATGATGCCCACATCTACTGCACACCTGAACAGGTTAAAGATGAGTGTCGATCTGTTGTGCGACTTGTGCTGGATATCTATAGTCATTTTGGTTTTAACGATGTGCGGATTAAATTGTCTACGCGTCCAGCAAACCGCATAGGCACAGATGAAACGTGGGACTTTCTTGAGGGGGCATTAACCCAGACCTTAGAAGCGATGGAACTTAGTTTTCAGGTAAACCAAGGGGAAGGAGCATTTTATGGTCCAAAACTAGAGTTTGTTCTCCGAGATGCTATTGGCCGCGATTGGCAGTGCGGTACCTTACAAGTGGATATGAATCTCCCCGAACGCTTTGCACTGGAATATGTTGATGAGGAGGGGCAACGTAAATCTCCTATCCTGCTGCACCGAGCTTTATTTGGTTCTTTAGAGCGTTTTACCGGTATTTTGTTAGAGCACCATGAAGGTAAATTACCTCATTGGTTGGCACCGATTCAGGTCGTAATTCTGTCGATTACTGATGCGCATGTAGGTTATGCACAAACCGTTGGACAGTGGTTATCCCTTGAAGGGGTGCGTACTGAAGTGGATAGCCGGAAAGAAAAAATAGGCTACAAAATACGAGAGAGGACGCTACAACGAGTCCCTTTCATGTTTATTGTTGGAGCGAAAGAGCGTGATACTTGTTCCGTTTCTATACGAAGCCGTGATGGCGAAGATCTAGGTACTTTCTCGTTTGCCGATGCGTTAAATTTTTTGCGCAGTGAATGTGCGCCGCCCTATAAAATATCGCAAGAGCAATTATTAACGTCACTGCAAGAAACGCTGCGAATTGACTCAGCTGATAAGGCATTGATATGAAAAAAATTACTGGGGAATTAGAACAATTTAATAGTCAGCATGCTGATCTATTGATTTTGGGCGGCACGGTTATCACGCCTAATGGTACTGAACATATAGATATAGCAAGTTCCGGCGGGATTATTGTTGCTTTAGGTGATTTAAAGGGGAGGTGGCAGGCCGACCAAGTGATAAATGCACAAGGTTTACATGTGTTGCCGGGTGTGATTGATAGTCAGGTGCATTTCCGTGAACCCGGACTCTCCCATAAAGAAGATATTGAGAGTGGCTCTCGTGGGGCTGTTTTGGGAGGCGTTACCGGTTTTTTTGAGATGCCAAATACTGATCCATTGACACTTTGGGATACTGATCTTCAGGAAAAGCTGGATGCTGCGGAAGCTAAAGCATGGTGCGATTACGCATTTTATATAGGTGGTTCCGCTGTTAATGCAAAGCAGTTAGATAGGCTAGAAAATCTGCCTGGATGTGCGGGTGTTAAAGTGTTTATGGGTAGCTCTTTTGGTGACCTACTAGCTGATGATGACGCGGTGTTACGTAACATATTGTCTCATGGCCATCGGCGTATGGCGGTTCACGCGGAAGATGAGGCCTTGTTAAAAGAACGTAAACAGATCGTGGAAGAAAGTGGCGATGTATGTCAGCACCACGAGTGGCGTAATGTGGAAAGCGCTTTTAAAGCGACTCAGCGTATCGTTGCTTTGGCGGCAGAAAGCGGGCGGCGATTACATGTTCTCCATGTATCAACTGCCGATGAAATGCGATTTCTAGCGCAGCATAAGCGTCGTGTTACAGTGGAAGTGACCCCGCATCACCTATCTATGTTTGCGCCTGATTGTTATGAAACGCTTGGGAGTTTGGCGCAAATGAATCCTCCTGTACGCGAATTAGAGCATCAAGAGGCATTATGGGAAGGTATTAAAAATGGCACAGTGGATGTTATTGGAAGTGATCATGCCCCTCATACATTAGAAGAGAAACTCAGGCCTTATCCTCAATCTCCAAGTGGGATGACAGGGGTGCAAACGTTATTACCTTTAATGTTAAATCATCTGCATGAAGGTCGATTAACACTTCAGCGATTAGTAGATTTAACCAGTGCTGGTCCTGCACATATTTTTGGTATTGAGGGGAAGGGACGTATAGCTTTAGGGTTTGATGCAGATCTAACCTTAGTGGATCTTAACGCTCAACGTATTATTGATAATGAGTGGATTGCGAGCCGCAGTGGTTGGACGCCTTATCATGGCAAAAAGATTACGGGTTGGCCTATTCATACTGTGGTTAGGGGATTAGTCGTCGTCAAAGATGAGATCTTGGTTGGGGAGCCGCAAGGGAAGGCGATGGCGTTTCTTGAGGTGGTAGATTAAACCGATAGTGAAAACGAAGTAATTCTACAGATAAAAAAGCGGGGCTTAAAAGCCCCGCTTTTTATTTGTGCTTTAAGCGGTTTTAGCTATCAGCATTACTTTCTTGGCGCTTACGTAGTTCGCGAGGGTCGTTAGGTGCACGGCGTGTTCTGCGTTTACGAACAGGAGGCGCTTCTTTGCTAGGCGCTTCAGTCGTTTCGCTAACGTCACTTGGCGTTTCGGTTGCTTCGCTAGGTGCTTCAGCGGTTTCGCTAACTTTACTTGATGCTTCAGTTGCTTCGCTAGGAGCTTCAGCAGTTTCGCTAACTTTACTTGGTGCTTCAGCGGTTTCGTTAACTTCGCTTGACGCTTCAGTTGCTTCGCTAGGAGCTTCAGCAGTTTCGCTAACTTTACTTGGTGCTTCAGCGGTTTCGTTAACTTCGCTTGACGCTTCAGTTACTTTGCTAGGTGCTTCAGCGGTTTCGTTAACTTCACTTGGCGCTTCAGTTACTTCGCTAGGTGCTTCAGCGGTTTCGTTAACTTCACTTGGCGCTTCGGTTACTTTGCTAGGTGCTTCGGTTACTTTGCTAGGTGCTTCAGCAGTTTCGTTAACTTCACTTGGCGCTTCGGTTACTTCGCTAGGTGCTTCAGCAGTTTTGTTAACTTCACTCGGTGTTTCTACTGTTGAGTTAAGTGATGTATTAGCTGTTTCCGTTGCCACCGATGCTTCAGTTACTTCAACAGGTGTTGTTTCTACTGTCTTCGGTGTTGTGTCTTCCGCTGTAGAAACCGTTGTTTCTTGTTGAACTGGATTAGAACGGTTTGCTGTACGTTCAGAAGGACGACGACGACGACCCCTACGGCGAGGGTTGCGAGGAAGTTCTTCATTATCAGAAGATGATGAGCTATTTGTATTAAGCTCTTCATTGTTGCGATTTTCAGTACGGTCTTGTTCCGATTTGCGTTTACGGCGTCTACGTTTAGGCTTTTCATCTGATGTAGATGCCGTTGGTAAAGGCTCATCGGGCTCCGGTTTTACTGTGATGATCTCATCATTCTGCTTTTTCGTGCCTCGAGACTTGCGATCATTATCACGGCGACGACGTTTGTTGCGGCTATTTTCACTACGGTCGTTGCGATCCTTGTTGTTGCGTTTGCTTTTTGGCTTGCTGCTTTCCTGTTTTTTAACAGGTGCTTCTTGCTTAGGCTGTTCGCTTGAGCCGAAGATCTCTTTAATAAACCCTATTAAGCGTTCCACAATACCTGTCTGAACCGGTGCTTTTTCAGCCTTGTTCGCGGGCTTTGCAGCTGGTTTATTTGAGCTTGCAGGAGTTGCTTCTGGTGCTGGAGTTGAGGGTGCGACGCTACGAACGGCAGCCTGTTCGCGAGCAACAACCGTTTGAGCGGTTGCTGATGCTTCGATAGGATCTTCGTTTGTGGGTTCTGGTTGCATTGTGTAGCTTGCATCGTTTGTCGTAGCTACAGTGTTGTCATCACGTAAGCGAACAACTTCATAATGCGGTGTTTCCATATTTGGATTTGGCACAATGACGACGCGAACACTTTGGCGTATTTCAATGTCATGAACCGCGTGGCGTTTCTCGTTCAGCAAGTAGGTTGCTACAGTGACAGGTAAGATAGCTCTAATTTGTGCAGTTCTATCTTTTCCAGACTCTTCTTCGATCAAACGCAGAATAGATAAGGCAAGGGACTCAGTATCGCGAATCGTGCCTTGTCCGCTACAGCGAGGACAAACAACACCACGTGTTTCGGCTAGAGATGGACGTAAACGCTGACGAGACATTTCGAGTAGACCGAAACGAGAGATGCGACCCATCTGTACGCGTGCTCTATCTAATTTAAGGGCATCGCGTAAACGGTTTTCCACTTCTCGTTGGTTTTTGATCGGTGTCATATCGATAAAGTCGATTACCACTAATCCACCAATATCTCGAAGGCGAAGTTGACGTGCAATTTCGTCTGCTGCTTCAAGATTGGTTTGTACTGCTGTTTCTTCAATATCACCGCCACGAGTTGCTCGTGCAGAGTTAATGTCGATTGAAACGAGTGCTTCGGTTGGGTCGATAACGATCGAGCCGCCTGAAGGTAAGGTTACTTCCCGCTGAAATGCGGTTTCAATTTGCGCTTCAATCTGGAAGCGGTTGAATAGAGGAGTTTGATCGTCATAAAGACGAATCTTACTCTCATAAGTAGGCATCACCTGTTTTACGAAGTTACGTGCATCTTCAAAAACTTGAGGGTCATCAATCAGTACTTCACCAATATCTGATCGTAGGTAATCACGTACTGCACGTATAACGACGTTACTTTCTTGATAGATCAAGAAGGGTGCAGGTTTCTCATCTGATGCTTGAGTGATCGCTGTCCAAAGAGTTTTTAAGTATTCAAAATCCCATTGAAGTTCTTCGCTGCTACGACCAACACCTGCTGTGCGAACAATGATACCCATCTGTTTAGGTACATTAACACCGGCAAGGGCTTCTTTAAGTTGGGTGCGCTCATCTCCTTCGATACGTCGGGAGATACCGCCAGCTCGAGGGTTATTTGGCATTAAAACTAAATAACGGCCGGCAAGGCTGATAAAGGTAGTAAGTGCAGCACCTTTGTTGCCACGCTCCTCCTTATCAACCTGAACAATAACCTCAGTGCCTTCTTTTAATACTTCTTTAATGCTTGGACGAGAACCGCGGCTTGGTGGCTGCGTGAAGTATTCTTTAGATATCTCTTTTAGTGGTAGGAAGCCGTGACGTTCCGAGCCGTAGTCAACAAATGCTGCTTCAAGGCTGGGTTCAATACGAGTGATTTTTCCTTTGTATATGTTGGCTTTTTTCTGTTCACGTGATCCAGATTCAATATCTAGATCATACAGGCGCTGTCCATCAACCAGCGCTACGCGCAACTCTTCAGGTTGAGTTGCGTTAATAAGCATTCTTTTCATAGCGTTCTCTTATAGAACGCTTCTCACGCAGCAGGGAGGTTCTGGAATCTCCAGAAGCCTGTCTTTTGGACGATTATA
This sequence comes from Neptuniibacter marinus, assembly GCF_965223595.1. Classification (NCBI taxonomy): domain Bacteria; kingdom Pseudomonadati; phylum Pseudomonadota; class Gammaproteobacteria; order Oceanospirillales; family Oceanospirillaceae; genus Neptuniibacter; species Neptuniibacter marinus. The sequence continues at coordinate 2,057,741 of NZ_OZ245004.1, forward strand.
TACATCAAAAATCCTAAGGGTATTTAAACCACTTCTGATTCAATAAGAGTTTCAGCTGCTCAAACAATATAATTGGAGCGGGAGTCGCATCTTACATTTAATGTGTTTTACGTTACTTCGCAAACGGCAAAGTAACTGTCCTCGGTAGAGGAAACATCAGCCTCATGTTCTTCTTTCTAATTGTTGCTGCTGTAAAAGCAGGTTCCTGGCTAATGCGCATCTCTACCTCCAACCGGTTTTTCCGACTGGGTGAAAAGCTATTCTTAATTTATATTCATGATAGTTGCCGCTTTTTTCAGCAGAATTTGTTTTTTTCCGCGATTTTCGGGTCTGTATTACAGCAATTGAAAAAAGATAAAGCCAACAGACCACGGCAGGGCTAGAATATAGCAGTTATCCACTACAGCATCAATTCGCTAATCGGTTTTCATTATAAATATGTCTCAAGAAAATAGTTCGCCAACCAATCAAGTACGCTTCGTTGAAATTACAGAAGGGAATGCAGGCCAAAGGGTCGATAATTTCTTGATCACTGCCTTAAAAGGTGCGCCGAAAAGTCTAATTTATCGGATTGTGCGTAAAGGCGAGGTGAGAGTTAATAAAAAACGAGTGAAACCAGAATATAAATTACAACTTAATGATTTGGTGCGTATCCCGCCCGTTCGCTTAGCGGATAAGCAAGCACCCGCAAAAATTGGTAATAAGCTGATAGATCAGCTTGAAGCCGCTGTCCTTTATGAGGATGATGATCTGATCGTCGTAAACAAACCATCTGGGATTGCAGTACACGGCGGTAGTGGTATTAGTTTAGGGCTGATTGAGAGTTTTCGGCAGATGCGACCTCAGGCTAAGTTTTTGGAATTAGTCCATCGATTGGATCGTGATACATCAGGTTGTATTCTTTTAGCTAAGAAGCGAAGCGCATTAAAGTTAATGCATGAATCTTTGCAGAAAAGTCGTATTACTAAGATCTATCATGCCATGGTGATGGGCTCATGGAGTGAAAGAAAAAGAAGAGTAGATGCGCCGCTGAGGAAAAATGAGCTTAAATCGGGAGAACGCGTAGTTAAAGTCTCTGCTGATGGTAAGGCATCATTGACTGAGTTTAAGGTGCTTGAGCGATTTGGTCGTCAGGCAACCTTGATTGAGGCGCGACCCATTACAGGTAGAACGCATCAGATTCGTGTTCATTGTCAGTTTTCAGGCCACCCCATTGTAGGTGATCAGAAGTATAATACGGATGAAATGAATGAGGTAATGCGTACTCATGGCTTTGATCGTTTATTCCTCCATGCTGCAGAATTGCGGTTCCCTCTACCTTCGGGTGGTCGTAAAGTAATAAAGGCTCCGCTTGAAATAAAGCTTCAAAAAGCGGTGAATAGTTTTAAGAGCAAGAATAGTTAATGGATTTTATTTTTATATGAGTGATTTGGCTTTAAAAGAGAGAATATATTCAACTGCAGATCGTTTGTTATTGGCTGGGTTTCAGCCGACAGCAATGCTTATATCTGAATCTTTAGGTTGCGATGAAGCAACAGTAGAAACTGATTTGCATGAGTGGTGGGCTTTAGTACCTGAACGTATTGTTTTGAATGTAGCTGATGTTAGCATTCCTGAGATTCCTGAATCGCTAACACAGTCATTTTCTAAACTTTGGCAGCAAGCGGTACAGGAGGCGAATGGTTTACTTAGTGTTGATAAGCATAGTCATGATGTTGGGCTTGAGGTGGCTCGTCGAGAAGCAGATGAGTCACTTAAAGAGTCGCGTGGCCGTTTAAGTGATATAGAGGAGAGGTTGAGAGCGGAAATAAATAAAAAAGAAGATGCAGATACTCAAATTAAAGGGCTTGAAGCTGAAATTGAAGTGCTGAAAGCTAACCTGACGGCGGAGACGTCACAGAAGAAGCAGGAAGAGCAAAACCGTTTAAATATTGAGCAGGAACTTAATCATTTACGAAAAACCTATGATGATAGTAAACGTACGTTTGATTTGCGTATAAAAGAGGAACAGCGACACACTCTCGAGGCGGTGAGTAAAGCAGACGCTGATGTGCGATATTATCGAGGCGCTCTTGAAAAGCTCAGAGATGAAGTGGGTAAAAAAGAATCAGCGCTGACTAAAAATATCCATGACTTACAAACTGAATTAGCTAGAAAAGATGTTAAAAATGACACACAGAAAACCCAGATAAAAAGTCTAGAAACTGAGCTTAAACAGATTAAGCAGGATACCTCTGGACAGACAAGAGAATTATCAAAAATCAATTCGTCACTACTTGCTGAATCTAATAAAAACAAAAGATTAGAAGATAAAGTTAAGGTTATGGATGAAGAAGTTAGGCGGGCAAGACAGAAGCAAGTTAGCTTGGCTTCTGAGCACTCTAGGCGCGAAGCAAGTTTGCGTTCACAGTTCAAAGATAAAGAAGATGAACTTGTACGGTCGTTGGCTAAAATCAATAGTCTTGAAAAGAAAATTATTGCTCAGGATGAGGAAATCAGGCGACTGAATGCGCGAGGATAGTTCTTATCGCTCTTGCTTTCTGATCTATTGAATTTATTCTAAACTGTTATAATAACGTTAAATTTCTTATGACACAGACATAAGCTGTGTTGTTGTTTTTGGGAGTGCTTAATGAAATTGCAGCAGCTGCGGTACATCTGGGAAGTTGCCCGTCATGACTTAAATGTCTCGGCGACAGCTCAGATTTTATATACCTCCCAGCCTGGTATTAGTAAGCAGATTCGTCTTCTTGAGGATGAATTGGGTGTTGAAGTATTTGCGCGCAGCGGTAAGCATTTGACTCGAGTTACCCCTGCGGGGCAGGCTATTTTATCTGTTGCGGGAGAGATTCTGCAGAAAGTTGAAAGTATTAAGCAGGTTGCGCAAGAGTTTAGTGATGAGCGTAAAGGTAGTTTGGATGTAGCGACTACACATACCCAAGCTCGCTATGCTTTACCTCCAACTATTACCAGTTTTATGAAAGAGTATCCTGATGTGTCTTTGCATATGCATCAAGGTACACCGATGCAGATTTCTGAAATGGCTGCGGATGGTACTGTAGATTTTGCTATAGCTACGGAAGCGATGTCGCATTTCAGTGATCTTGTTATGATGCCTTGTTATCGCTGGAATCGTTCTGTTGTTGTGCCTAAAGACCATCCGCTTACGCAGATTTCTAAGCTAACTTTAGCTGATTTAGCTGAACATCCTATAGTGACTTACGTGTTTGGCTTTACGGGACGCTCTAAATTGGATGAGGCATTTGTAAATGAAGGCTTAGATCCTAAAGTGGTGTTCACCGCGGTTGATTCGGACGTGATTAAAACTTATGTCCGGCTAGGTCTAGGTGTAGGTATTGTTGCGACAATGTCGTTTGATGAGAAGCAGGATAGTGATCTTGTGCGTTTGGATGCCAGTCACTTGTTTGAGCCAAGTATCACCAAAATTGGTTTTAGGAAAGGAACCTTCTTGAGAGGTTATATGTATGAGTTTATTCAGCGCTTCGCACCACATTTAACGCCGGACGTTATTCATAGGGTGTTAGAGTGCAGTAATCGAAATGAGATTGATGAGTTATTTGCGCATCAGGTCCTTCCTGATCTTTAACGTTGCGTTAATATCTACCGAAGGCTTGTTTGTTTAAACAGGCCTTTTTTGTGTCTGAGTTTTATCGCAATTAGTATCTGCATAGGAATAGCAGTAGAGGCGCGGAGTCCGTCTCTGGCTGTTTTTGAAAAAGGGCAACCATATCCGAACTGAACTCAGATATCGTTGCCCAATTATGTTGTTAAGAGTTCGAGGCGATAATATCGCGTAACACCATCGGTAAGATGCCTTTATGACGTATTTGATCCAGTTCTGATGAGGTGTCGACGCGCGACAGCAGTTCTATTTTTTGAGATGTCCCATCCGTTCTGTGAATAGTTAGCTCCACAGATCCCCTTGGTTTAAGTGTATTTATACCATTTAAATCAAAGGTTTCTGATCCATCCAAGTTGAGAGAAGCGCGTGTGACTCCTTGTGGTAATTGCAGGGGTAAAACACCCATCCCCACTAAATTAGATTTGTGAATACGTTCAAAGCTTTCAGCGATAATAGCCTTTACACCCAGCAAGGCAGGCCCTTTAGCAGCCCAATCCCGTGAGGATCCTGTGCCATAAAGTTTGCCGCCAAACACTAGGCTAGGCGTGTTTTCTTCACGGTAACGGGCGGCGGCATCGTAAATAGACATTTGAGTGGGTTTACCTTCAGGCGGGTGATAACGGGTTACCGCGCCAGTGGTGCCGGGTAGCATCAGGTTTCTGGCTTTGCCATTGCCGAAAATACTGCGCAGCATCACATGATGGTTGCCTCGGCGTGCCCCAAGCGATGTCAGGTCGTTCTCTGTCACGCCTTTTGATATTAGGTACTCACCAGGAGGGGAGTCTGGACGTATACGGCTGACCGGTGATATATGGTCGGTGGTTGTATTATCATCACACATCACCAGCATGCGTGCTCCTGAGATATTGTTTAGTGCGTCTTTAGGTGTTTCCAGTGAGAAGCCATCGAAGAAAGAGATTTCTTGTATATAGGTTGAGTCTGGATCCCAGTCATAAACAGGACCGGTAGGAGAGGTTAAGTTTTGCCAAGTATCAGGCCCATCGAGTGAATTCTCATAGGTTTCTCTAAAGGCTTTCGGATCCATGCATTCGTGCATGGTCTGAGTGATTTCTGCATTGCTCGGCCAGATATCTTTAAGGAAAACATTGTTTCCTTCTGCATCCTGACCAATGGGCTGAGTGTTCACATCAATATTCACATTGCCCGCAATGGCCATGGCAACCACTAGAGGAGGGGACATAAGGAAGTTAGTATCAACATCCGGATGTACGCGGCCTTCAAAGTTCCGGTTACCGGATAAAACAGACGCGGCGATAATATCGTGGTTTTGTAATGCGGCTTCAATGCTTGGCGCTAGAGGGCCAGAATTACCCACACAGGTTGTGCACCCGTAACCGGCAGTATTAAAGCCCAGTGCATCCAAATGTTGTTGTAGTCCTGCCTTCGTTAAAAAGTCGGTTGCAACCGGAGATCCCGGTGCCAGCGATGTTTTAACGCCGTTAGGTACTTGCATCCCAAGGTCATTGGCTTTTTTGGCAAGCAAGCCAGCTGCAATCAATAAGCTTGGGTTGGATGTATTGGTGCAGGACGTAATCGCTGCTATTAGGATATCGCCGTCTTTTAACTCTCTTTCAGGAAGGGGGGCGAAAATGCCTGTTTCATCTGCTTTCATTGGTGTCACGTTAATCACTTCAGGCGTACGATCGCCTTCAGTTGCCGCTTTTTTGAAAACGTTGCCAAGTTCAGTCAGTGGTAGTCTGTCTTGAGGTCTTTTAGGGCCAGCCACCGAAGGTTCAACAGTGGATAGATCTAACTGCAGAAGATCAGTGTAGCGAGGCAAGGATTGTCCCGGCGTCCACGTCATATTTTGTGCTTTATAAAAAGCAAGTGGTAGATCGCCATCTCTACCCGTTGCTCTTAGATACTCGGCAGAGATTTCGTCAAATGGAAAAAAGCCCATGGTTGCGCCATATTCTGGCGACATGTTGGCGATGGTGGCACGGTCAGGCAGGGAAAGGTTTGCACACCCTTCACCGATATATTCAACAAACTTTCCAACAACTCCTGCTGGATATTTTCTCAACATCTCAGTGATCGTCAGTACCAAATCTGTTGCAGTGACGCCTTCCCTTAATGCGCCAGTAAGCTCAACACCCACTACTTCGGGTGCTAGCATCTGCATAGGTTGGCCAAGCATGGAAGCTCCGGCTTCAATGCCGCCAACGCCCCAGCCAACAATACCTAAGGCGTTAGCCATTGGTGTATGGCTATCCATACCAATGAGTGTATCCGGAACCATCAGCCCATTAATGTCGAGATAACCTTGTGCTAAATACTCTAGGTTGACCTGATGAACAATCCCGGTTTGTGGGGGGATTATTCTGATGGTATCAAATGCCTGTGCGCCCCATTTCAAAAATGCATAACGCTCTTTATTTCTGGTAGCTTCTAGTTCTCCATTGATTCTAAGGGATGCTGGGCTGCCTGTATTGTCCATTGTAACCGTATGATCGATAACCAGATCTGCACGAACTAAAGGTTCAATGATGGCTGGATCCATGCCCATGCGCTGAACAGCTGAGCGCATAGCTGCAAAATCCACAATGGCAGGGGTGCCACTCAGGTCGTGCATAAGAACGCGACCTGCAGTGAAAGGAATTTCGATCGGTTTTTTGCCTTGGTCTTCTGCCCAACTTCCAAGTGCCTGAACCTGCTCTGCGGTTATGCCGTTTTGGCCAACGTTTCGGGCGATACCTTCCAATATAGGGCGGAGAGAAAACGGAAGTTCATTAAGGTTTATGCCAAATAATTCAGCGGTATCTGGAAGACTATGGTAGCTGAGTGTTGTTCCGGGGAGTGTTTTAATGGAACAGGATGGATCAAAATTGATTGGGCTTGTCATATTGTATACCTCACGCAGATCGGATGTTGCTGGCTCTACAACTTTTCTTGCACGAGACTCCGGTCAGTGTCGAAGTTGCTCGGTTTTCTTGTCAGTTGTTTAGTTGGCCGTCAAACGAACCCTTGTTACCTGCAACATAAATTATTGCTTTATTTGGATTGTCGACAATGTTAGACGATGAGTTGCTTAAAACAAGTGTTGTAGGCATCTTTTTGGCATAATTACATACAATCTACGACTATTTGCTAGTAAATGTAGAGGTTTTAAAAAATTTCCACGTGGTGTTAGGCGTATTTATATACTGTTGTGTGACTGTGATGCTATTTACTAGAGCGAAAAAGGGTTAAGGGGTAAACCGGCATAGATAAGCTGTATTTGTCTCTGTCTCTGTCTCTGTCTCTGTCTCTGTCTCTGTCTCTGTCTCTGTCTCTGTCTCTGTCTCTGTCTCTGTCTCTGTCTCTGTCTCTGTCTCTGTCTCTAAATTAAAGCCGATAATAAAAAGGCTTGCATGGCTGGTGGGCGAAAACCTATCTATGTTTAAGTGATCGGCAGCGTTCAGTTAGATTGCTTCGAGTATGATTAATGGAGCTTAAGTATTAGGTATTAACTATAGATACGAGAGCTAGTTAATCGATTCTATAACAGATATTGGTTGACTCACCTTGGGCGATCCTAAAAATCAAACACGCTTTAAATGATTGTTGTTCTCAATAAGGGGGTGGGGCGGCAATATCTGTAAAAAAACATATGTACCTACAACCAATGTATACCATCTTTAACTATCTGATTTTACTTGTATTTATTTTATTTATATCGACTATAAGCTTTATTTAAATTGTTTTCATTGAGCTGTTTGTCGCTTTTTCCTTATAATATGTGACTGATTCATAATTAGAATTAATTGAGACGAGACGCTTTACGCTATGAGTTATTATTCTGACTACCTAGAAGAAATAGAGGTTCGCAAAAAGGACCTTGGCCTGAATCCCAAACCGATTGATAGTGCTGAGCTACTTTCTGAAATCATTGCCCAGATTAAAGACGTTGGTAATGAGCATCGCGAAGCATCTTTGAACTTCTTCATCTACAACACGCTACCGGGTACGACTCCAGCGGCTGTCGTTAAAGCGGCTTTCCTGAAAGATATTGCTCTGGGCACAGAAACAGTTGCAGAGATCTCTCCTGAATTTGCGCTTGAACAATTATCTCATATGAAAGGCGGTCCTTCTGTTGAAGTATTGCTGGATATCGCATTGTCTGACGATGCTCAGGCGGCAGCTGCGGGTGAAGTTCTGAAGTCTCAGGTATTCCTGTATGACGCAGACTACGCTCGTCTGGCTGATGCTTTCAAAGCGGGTAATGCCATCGCTAAAGAGCTCTTGGAAAGTTACTCAAAAGCTGAATTCTTCACCAAGCTGGATGATATCCCAGAGAAGATTGACGTTGTTACTTATATTGCCGCTGAAGGTGATATATCTACTGACCTTCTTTCTCCTGGTAATCAGTCTCACTCGCGTGCAGACCGTGAGCTACACGGCAAGTGCATGATCTCCCCAGAAGCTCAGCAAGAAATCGTTGAACTGGGTAAGAAGCACCCTAATGCTAAAGTGATGCTGATCGCTGAAAAGGGCACAATGGGCGTAGGTTCTTCCCGTATGTCCGGTGTAAACAACGTGGCACTGTGGGCAGGTGAGCCAACTTCTCCATACATTCCATACATCAACAACCGTCCGGTCGTTGCTGGTACTAACGGTATCGCACCTATCTTCCTTACGACTGTTGGTGTAACTGGCGGTATTGGTCTGGATTTAAAGAACTGGGTTAAGAAAACTGACGCAAACGGCGAGATTGTTCGTGACGCAAATGGTGACCCTGTACTGGAAGAAGCATACTCTGTCGCTACAGGTACTGTTCTGACGATCGATACTAAAGCTAAGAAACTGTACAACGGCGACAAAGAACTGGCCGACATAGCGGATGCTTTCACTCCTCAAAAAGTAGAATTCATGAAGGCTGGCGGTTCTTACGCGGTAACTTTCGGTAAGAAACTGCAAACGTTCGCAGCTGAAACTTTAGGTGTAGAAGCGCCTGCTGTTTACGCGCAATCTAAAGAGATCTCTATCGAAGACCAAGGCCTAACGGCTGTTGAGAAGATCTTTAACCGCAACGCAGTAGGTGTAGCGTCTTCTACTCCTTTACACGCAGGTTCTGATGTTCGCGTTAAAGTGAACATTGTTGGTTCTCAGGACACTACGGGTCCTATGACCTGTCAGGAACTTGAAGCGATGGCCGCTTCTACGATATCTACAAGTGTGGATGGTGCCTTCCAGTCTGGTTGTCACACTGCCTCTGTATGGGATAACAAAGCGAAGGCAAATACGCCTAAGCTGATGGCGTTCATGAACGCGTTCGGCGTAATCACAGCCCGTGATCCGAAAAACGTTTATCACTCCATGACTGACGTGATTCACAAAGTACTAAACGACATTACAGTTGACGACCGTGCAATTATCATCGGTGGTGACTCTCATACTCGTATGTCTAAAGGTGTAGCGTTCGGTGCTGACTCAGGTACTGTTGCAATCGCACTGGCAACGGGTGAATCGGCTATGCCAATCCCAGAGTCTGTGAAAGTTACCTTCAAAGGCAAGATGCAGCCTCATATGGACTTCCGTGACATCGTACATGCGACTCAAGCACAAATGCTGAAGAAGTTTGCTGGTGAAAACGTATTCCAGGGTCGTGTGATTGAAGTACAGATTGGTACGCTGCTAGCTGACCAAGCCTTCACTTTCACTGACTGGACTGCAGAAATGAAAGCAAAAGCTTCTATCTGTATTTCTACTGACGACACGCTAATCCAGTCTTTGGAGTTGGCTAAGTCTCGCATTCAGATCATGATCGACAAAGGCATGGATAACGAAGCGCGTATGTTGCAAGGTCTTATCGACCTGGCTGATAAACGTATCGCTGAAGTAAAATCTGGTGAAGCGCCTGCTCTGGCTCCAGATGACAATGCTAAGTACTATGCTGAGCTTGTAGTTGATCTAGACGTAATCGAAGAGCCGATGATTGCTGACCCAGACGTCAACAATGATGATGTTTCTAAGCGTTACACTCATGATGTGATTCGTCCTGCTTCATACTACGATGGCCGTAAGGTTGATCTGGGCTTCGTTGGTTCTTGTATGGTTCACAAAGGCGATATGCAGATCATCGCTGCAATGTTGCGTAACCTAGAGAAGAAAGGTCCTGTTACCTTTAAAGCACCATTGGTTGTTGCGCCACCGACTTACAACATCGTTGACGAACTGAAAGCTGAAGGTGATTGGGAGCTGCTGGAGAAATTCGCTGGTTTCGAATTCTCTGACGCAAATCCAAAAGAAGCAGCACGTACCAAGTATGAAAACATTCTGTATCTGGAGCGTCCTGGATGTAACCTATGTATGGGTAACCAGGAAAAAGCAGAACCGGGTGATACTGTATTGGCTACTTCTACGCGTCTTTTCCAAGGTCGTGTTGTAGAAGATACTGCAGAGAAGAAAGGTGAGTCTCTACTGGGGTCTACCCCAATGGTTGTACTATCTTGTGTTCTAGGTCGTTTCCCGACGTTGGAAGAGTACAAAGAAGCGGTTGAGGGTATTGATTTGACTACCTTTACGCCACCGACTAATGACTTGAGTGTCGCGCATACTATCCCAGCTGCACGTATCTAATTATTGATAACGTGCTAACAGAAAAGCCCTGATCCTTCAGGGCTTTTTTATTTCTGTAGGTAAGCTTTACGTCCTGATTCAATTCGATTAACGTCCTATTAGCCGAACTTATCGCTTAATATCGAGTAATCCCCATTTTATTTGCCTGCGTTCCTAACAGCGCTTTTTACAGTCTTAATATTGATATTTCGGCAAACAGTAATTTAACTGAAGTTGGAGGGTAACGTTGATGTGCGCGCTTTTAGGTGTGCACTTTTCTGCATATTCAAGGTCATCTAAGAGTAGCTTAAGGTCCTTATCTTTATAGTTATGTGCCGTAATCGTCATAGGTATTCTGATGCTGTCCCGTAGAAGAATGCTAGGAAATATATTGATGTTTAGCAGGTTAAATTCCGTTTATTTTCAGTGTGAATTGTAAGACCGTCGATAACTTTCAGGCTAATGCTTTAGGATGAAGTCAAAGGGATACTATTAGTTAGATGAACGTAAGTGGTTTGAATTGTATGATATTTATCTGAAATAAGGTAATAGATGTCAATTTAGTCTAAATTAGAATTTAATTTGCTTAATATATGCGATTTATGGCCAATAGATTTGTAATCTGACGTTTGTCAGGATATAAACAAACAGTTGTTTACATCTTTCTCATCGTTAGAACGATAATTATAGGATAGGAGGGAGCCTTGAATTCTCCAATTTGGGATGCGTTAGCTGATTGGGAACTAAATTCGGACTTTGATAGCCCAAATACAGGCCGTATCCAAGCTGCATTTGATGCACAGCATCCTAGGTACCTCATTTATAAGGGGCATCAAGGAAAACGGATCTTGTACCATTTCACCCGTATGGTTGCTGCTGAGCCGGATAAGCTTCGTCTTCATACTAAGCGAATTTATCTGTCTATTGCCTGTTATGATAGTGAAGCTCTTGAGGGTGCGTTTGCTGACTTTTTATTAGTGCTTGGTAAAAAGGGAGCAACATTACGTAAAAGGCTTTTTGAGCAAGCTAAGTCAGTTATGACACCAGAAGTTCAAAAGGTCATAAAGCGTGCTATCGAAGAAGATAATCTGGAAGGTTTGTCTAAGCTTTCTACAAAGCATTCAGTATTGATCAATGGACGCTTTCAGCCTGCTAGTTTACATGGATGAAATGAAGGGTAGCTGAATTTAAATGAGTATAAGAAGAAGCAATCAGTTAGAAAATGTACGGAAGGTTGCGTTGGTTGGTTTTATTGGACCCAGTCAGGCAATGCTTGAATATTGTTTTTCTTCTGTTGTCGATTGTGAACTAGTGAACGCAAGTAGTGCGGCTATCATTATTGTCAATGGTGATCAAGCGAGTAAAGATGCTGATGTGCAGCAGCAGATCAATGAAAAATTTGCCGATACTTATAAAATCGTCATCAGCATTAGAGATCTAAGCTGGGATGGATTTGTTCTTCTTAAAAAACCACATAATTCTGATGATTTACTCAATATCGTAAGAGCATTTGATCTTGAATCAGAGAGTGCTGGCTCTATGAGTGGTGACAGTAAACCATCCGAGCAGCAAGTACGTCCCAGAGATGTAGATTTTTATCGTGGTGGTGAATATTCCAAAAAACGAAAAAGTGAAGCACTTAAACAGAAGCTGATGCGTGGTAATTTAGTTGTCAGCGCTTCAGACCGTTTAGTTCACCAGCTTGAAGAAGAGATTAAAGCACAGGAAGCAGAGTTAAGAGCCAAATTAGAGGCTGAGAAGCTTGAACAGACAAAAGTGCTTTTGGCGAAAAAGAAGGCGCTAAAGCTTAAAGAACTCAAACTTGAAAAGCTAAAACAAGAGCGTTTAGAGCAGGCACGTATAGAGCAAGAGCGTTTAGAGCAGGAACGTATAGAGCAAGAGCGTTTAGAGCAGGAACGTTTAAAGCAAGAGCGTTTAGAGCAGGAACGACTTGAACAAAAACGTGCAGAACAAGAACGTCTAAAAGCAGAGCGTATCGAGAGTAAACGCTTGGAAAAGGAGCGTATAGAGAAAGCACGGTTGACGCAGGAGCGTATTAATAAAGCTCGTTTGGAAAAGTTGCGCATAGAAAAAGCCCGCAAAGATAAAGAAAAGTTAAAAGAAACTCAATCCAACGAAGCGGCTGATAAGACCGAGCTTCAAGTCGATGATTTGGATATAGAAGCGCTAGATGCGGATAGACAGCGATTTGCCAAGCATGAGCTTACCCCCGAAGAGGTTGTTCAGCGTTGCGGTAATTCCGGTGATGTAGATCTTAGTAAAAGAGAAGAGAGGCGACGTATATTCTTTAGTGCCGAAGACTCTCTGCTCGCAAAAATTATAGAGGCTGTCGCTCTAGCAAAGAAAATGGAGCAATCTGTCGAAATCACTGGACTGCCAGGAGAGATGTACTACTTTCCCGAGGAACAGGTTTTTTATTCTACATTTACTGACGATTTTTTAAATCAGCTTGCTTTAACCCGTTTTGGTTATCAGGAACTTGATATAAAAGCGCAAAGTGAGTTTGAGTTAGAAGGTAAAAGCAAGCATCTCGCAGAAGATGCACAAACGTTGATCTGGAAGGTGGCTATCTGGACAGCGCGAGGACGGTTATTTAATGGGATGGATCCCGAAAAGAATATGCAATTATCTACACAGCCTGATTTTGTTCGCTTTCTGCCATTGCCAAGTGGTGAAGAGATCAGTGAAGTATGGGCTGGACATAGTTTGTCTGCGTTAGATGTTGTAAGGATATTAGATGTTCCTCAGCGTGTTGTATTTTCATTCATGTCAGGGGCATATTCACTTGGATGGTTTCAGGAATGAAACAGAGTTAGACGATAGGTTTCGGAGTTAATTTGTGACGAGTGCTACTATTCAGAATCAGTTTATTCAAATCTGTCCGGCGGGTGCCTTCTATGCAACTGTAGGATCAGAGCCTGATGATGCCAGAGCTCTACTATTGCAGCTTCTTAGTACAGATGTGTCGCTGCCTTTTAGTCACGAGCTGATCATGGAGTTGACTGACTTAGAAGAAACGGAAGCGAAAGAGCTTTTTGATAAGCTATTAGAGAAGAATTTTGTCCAGTTGAGTGACACACCCGTGCGTGTTGTTGATGATTCTATTGAAAAAATTCTTCCTAGCTTATTGGCAAACCTTTCCAGTACTTCTAAGGTTGCGTTAGCGGACGATCATGGTTTTTGCCTGGGTTCTACCGGCTATAATCCAGATCATGCTGAAGCACTATGTGCTTTAGCCGCTGATATTAGTTCACTGCATGAGAGGCATAGTCTTCTTCTTAATCGCGACCTTTCATTTATGGGAGAGTCATGGGGAATGCTTGATCCAGTTGGGTTAAGCCAAGTTGGTTTCTGGGTGATTCATTTAGGCCATCAGCGCTTTGTGCTGGTTATCGATCAGATGCCACGATTGAATCACAACAATTATGTTGATTTATTAAGTGCCTTAGCAAGGCGCTATCTCGATTATTGATGTTGATCAATAAACGATTTTTAAATTCCTGTATTTTAACGCCTTACATAAAAGGAGTATGTATATGCGCTCAGAAATGTTGACCTCTATACTGAGTGACTTGAACGGAACTTCGGCAGAAATCGAAGCGTCCGCTGTCATTTCAACAGATGGTCTAATGATCGCAGCTCTTCTTCCAGCGGGTCTGGATGAAGATAGAGTCGGTGCAATGAGTGCGGCAATGCTTTCACTAGGTGAACGTACTGCCACTGAGCTTGCACGTGGAGAACTAGAACAAGTACTCGTAAAAGGTGATAAAGGTTACATACTGATGACTCATGCAAATGATGAATCCGTATTGACTGTTGTTGCCAAACCGAATGCTCGTCTTGGCTTAATCTTTTTGGATGTAAAACGTGCAGCAGAGGCAATAGGGAAGATACTCTAAACCGTTTTCTCCAAGTAACAGAATAGGTTTTTTGATGCCTGAACATGATGTGAAAGATGTTCGTGATGTTCGTGATACAGTCATCAACTATCATGATGGAACTTCTCGTAAAGCAATCGTTCTTGATCGAGAGGTTCCTTATCCTGAGGGAAAACTGATCGTTTCCCGCACTGATACTCAAGGCGTTATTACTCATGCTAATCAAGCATTTGTGGAAATGTCGGGCTATACTGAAGATGAATTAATTGGTGCTAATCACTACATTCTTCGGCATCCCGACATGCCCTCAGTGGCTTTCGCTGGGCTTTGGGAAACAATAGAAGCAGGTAATAAGTGGCATGGATACGTAAAGAATTTACGTAAAGATGGTGCTTATTATTGGGTCAAAGCGACAGTTATTCCAAACATACGTAATGGTGTGGTTGTTGGATATACCTCAGTAAGGCGTAAACCTTCACGCAGTAAAGTTTCTGAAAGTGAAGCGCTATATAAAACACTTAGCTAGGTTACGTCTCAAATGACATTAAATTTAACGGTTAGTCCTGATTTTGCGCCCGACCATATTTCTGGCTGGTTTATTTTCAATACTTGGTTACAGAGACAGTTAGGAACTGGGGTTCACCTAGAGCTTTATGATTGTTTTGATACCCAACGTAAAGATATTAAATCCGGTAAGTTTGATCTGGTTTATGCGAACCCCTTTGATGCGTCTATGTTAGTGCGCGAACTTGGTTTTAAAGCGCTCGTACGGCCCATATCAAAGCCTGATGAAACTATTATCGCAACCCATAAAGATGCTGCCATCCAATCGGTAGAGGACTTAAAGCCTGGGGCGACCTTAGTTACAACCGATGACCCTGACGTTAACCGCATTGGTATGATCATGCTGGAACCAGCAGATCTGGATGCAAGTAATACAGAAACCTTAGCCGTTGATAGTTATGTGATCGTTGCTAAAAATGTATTAAATCAAGATGCGGATGTCGGTTTTTTTCTAAAGGATGCCTATGATGAGCTATCTGATCTCATTAAAAACCAGATGAAAGTTTTGGTGAGTAGTGAAATTAGTGTTGTGCATCACACCTTGTTATTAAGTCCTAAATTGCAAAAATATGCGTCTACCATTCAACAGCGGCTCATTAAAATGATGGATGATGAAAAAGGGCGTAGTGTGCTTGAAAGTATGAACCTTCTTGGCTGGGAGGCGATGACTGAAGAGGAAACCGAGTTTATGATCGACTTGATAGATACCTTGATCGACGAATAGTTATCTTAGTCTTCGGTTTTGTAGAGCAACCACATAAAGTGATTGCTCTGCTGATTCTTTTATTCTTATAGTACTGAGCTAAAGCCTTCAAATGAGGGCGGTCCTAAATAAATATCGGTGGCGGGCTTAGCATTAGCGTGCGCTTTACGGAAAGCTTCTGATTTAGTCCACCCCATAAATGCCTCTTCCGATTCCCAAACACTATGAGACGCGAACAGAGTACATTCCTCGTCGGTTTTGCCTTGTAGAAGGTTAAAGCTTTTAAATCCAGGGACTTCATCTAGAAAAGTTTCACGATTTTTCCAGATATTAATAAAGTCATCTTCCTTTCCGAGTGCGATTCTGAATCTATTCATTGCTACATACATTGATACAGTACCTACTGATTCTTTAAAAAATTAATATAACCGATTAAATGACAACAACCTATCTGTCATTACTACGTTTATTATTGATCCGCTTTCATACTAAGAGCGATACGTTTTCTTTTAATATCGACTTCAGTTACGCGTACGCTAACGATTTGACCGGGTTTAACAACAGTATGGGGATCTTTAACAAACTTATTCGCCAACTGAGATATATGCACAAGCCCATCTTGATGTACGCCTATATCAACAAAAGCGCCAAAGTTAGTGACGTTGGTCACCGTACCTTCTAGTTTCATGCCCTCATGTAGATCAGCGATGCTTTCAACACCCTCTAGTAATCTAGCAGTTTTGAACTCAGGGCGAGGGTCACGTCCGGGCTTTTCTAATTCAGCCATGACGTCAGCAATCGTATATTGTCCATATTTAGCACTGATAAAATCAGAGGGGTTTAGCTTAGCTAACGAATGCTTGTCACCGATTAGCTGTGCAATAGGGCAGTTACTGCGTTTGGCTATTTGCGTAACCAAATCATAAGATTCGGGATGTACCGCAGAATTATCAAGAGGTTGAGTGCCATTTCGTATTCTTAAAAACGCTGCGGATTGCTCGTAAGCTTTAGGGCCAAGTCTAGGAACCTTCAACAACTGCTGACGCGACTTAAAACGACCTATCTCGTTGCGGTACTGAACAATGTTGTTTGCCAACGTTTGATTTAGCCCAGAGACTCGGGTTAACAGCGCTTCGGAGGCACTATTCAGATCAACCCCCACCGCATTTACACAATCCTCTATAACGGTTTCTAACTGCTCAGAAAGGTGGTTTTGGTTCACGTCATGTTGATATTGTCCGACACCAATCGCTTTAGGCTCAATTTTAACCAACTCTGCAAGAGGGTCTTGCAAACGCCTTGCAATGGAAACGGCACCTCGAATCGTAACATCTAGATCGGGAAACTCTTTTGTGGCGAGTTCCGAGGCTGAATAAACTGACGCACCCGCTTCACTGGTAATCAGTTTTTGCGCATGGATATCAGTGTGTTCCTGTAATAGTTCAGTAACCAGCTTTTCCGTTTCTCTTGAACCTGTGCCATTACCAATGCTGATTAACTCGACTTGATAGCGGTGACAAAGTTCGTAGAGTTTGTCCTTAGAGGGCTGCCAATCGTTTTTAGGCGGGTGAGGATAGATAGTCGTGTAGTTGATCAGTTTTCCTGTTTCATCAACCACAACGGCTTTAACGCCGGTTCTAAGGCCAGGGTCCAATCCTAAGGTAACTTTAAGGCCAGCTGGAGCGCTGAGTAGCAGATCTCTAAGATTACGGCTAAAGACCAAAATAGCTTCGTTCTCTGCTTGCTCTTTGTAATGCTGTATCAACTCTTTTTGAAGCTTAGTGCGTAAGCGGGTTTTCCAGCAGTTTTTGAGTTGATCCTGCAACCATTCTGCGCCCTCACCATTACGAGGTAGTTGTAAGTATCGAGTAATCAGTTGTTGGCAATGCTCTTCGTCGGGAATGATAAGCTTTAGTTTTAATATGCCTTCATTAGTGCCACGTAACTGAGCTAGCATCCGATGGGAGGGGATTATTTTTAGCTTCTCAGTGTAATCAAAATAATCTCTAAATTTAGTGCCGGCGTATTCCTGTCCTTTAACGACTGAGGCGTGCAGTTGCGCCTGCTCAGTTAAGGTGGAACGTAAACGGTTTAACAGCTCAGCATGTTCACAGATGCGATCGCTCAGTATAGCGCTGGCACCTTCTAGTACCCCATCAATATCAACAAAGCCTTTGTCTGGATTTACAAAGCCGCTACTTAATTGAGAAGGGGTGGTGTGAGGCTTCGCGATAATCTTATCTAAGAGTTGATCAAGCAGTGCCTCACGGGCTATCTGTGCTTTAGTACGGCGCTTACTTTTATAAGGAAGATAAAGGTCTTCTAGTTGTGTTTTGTTATCCGTTGATAGAATCGCCTGTCTTAACTGAGGTGTAAGGCTGGACTGTTCTTCTATATTTTTAAGAATAACGTCTCGGCGGGCATCTAATTCTCTTAAATAGATAAGTCGTTGGGATAAAATGCGTAACTGTTGGTCGTCCAGTGCACCGGTTAACTCTTTACGGTAGCGGGCAATAAAAGGCACGGTATCGCCACCATCTAAAAGCTTTATTGCGGCGTCAATCTGAGGGAGCTTAACGCCCAGCTCATCAGCAATTTTTTTCGCTATCATCTGTAGATCAAGCCTTATTCAGAGTTTGCAAGATCCACTGTTTTAACTGGGCTTCTTGTAATGCACCTGATACGCGATCGATCTCATGACCATTTTGGAACATGATAATGGTTGGAATGCTTCTGATATGCACATTCGCACTAACTTTTTGAGCCTGTTCTGTATCTACTTTAGCAAACAGCAGTGTTTCAGATTCTGCCGCTGTTTTTTCAAAAATAGGTTTCATCATTTGACAAGGGCCACACCAGCTTGCCCAGAAATCGACAATTACGGGTAGTTCGCTTTGGCTGATATATTTCTCAAAATTAGCATCGGTTAATTCAGCGGGGCTATAAGTATGCAGTGCGCCTTTACACTTTCCACACTTTCCCTGCAGATGAGACTTGTCATCAGGTATGCGGTTGGAGGTCATGCAAGTAGGGCAGACAATGATCATAACGTTCTCTCTAAACTCTGTGTTTACAAATATAATAACGTGCATCACAACTGATATGGAGATAAAAATAGATCTATTCTTTAAAGTCATATTAATCGCCTTTTCCAAAGGCGCTGTAATCCTCTATGCTACGGCCATATTTTATTGAAGGTGATAGGTTTTCATTTATGAGTGATCAGAATAATAAACCCCAAACACGGGGCCGTTTAACAACAAGAACGATTGCGATGCCAGCCGATACTAACCCATCAGGTGATATCTTTGGGGGGTGGGTTTTATCGCAAATGGATATAGCGGCAGGTATCTGTGCTGGACAGCGAGCGCAGACACGTGTTGTGACAGCATCCCTAGATAGTATGAGCTTCATCCGGCCTGTAAAAGTAGGGGATATTCTGGGTGTTTACACGGATGTCACCCGCGTGGGGCGCAGTTCGATGGATATCCATGTAGAAGCTTGGGTGCGCCGAGGCCGTATAGGGCAACGTGAAAAAGTAACCGAAGCGACCTTTAAATTTGTTGCTATTGATGAGCAGGGCAATCCAACACCTGTACCAGCTGAAGCGGATCTCCCTGATTACGTAATGGAGCTATAAACCGTGACGCAATTTGTGCCTGTGGAAGCGCTTGTTCCACTTGAGGTTGAGTCAGGATGTAATTATGCCTATCTGGTCATGCAAGAGGATTCGGCAGATAAATTGTTTCTTGCTTATGCTGCTAAGCGTGACTTTCTTTCTGTTCCACTGACTTACAAGATAGTTTGCTTTAGCAGTTCATCTGTTTTGGAAGTTCATAAAATGGGCATGGATGAATATCTGGATGGGTTTGAGGAGGATGTTCTGATTCCTGAGCCTGGTTTCTACCAGTTTGAAACTCATGATGATGGTAGCGATTCCGCAGAGGAAGAGCTTGATATTATGCTCTTGGCTGATCCCGTTAGTGTGCTTGAAATTATGTATGAACGTATGGATAAACTACCTGAGGTTTACCATTGCGCTGATGCAAAAATCGCACTTATTACTGCCTTGTCCGCCCTAAGCTAGCGGAGTAGAACGGTACAAATGATAAGGAAGTTCAAAGCTCTATGATGCGTATTTTACACACCTCTGATTGGCATCTTGGTCAACACTTTATAGGTAAAAGCAGATTAGCTGAACATCAAAAATTTATTCAATGGATGCTTGATAAAGTTAAAGAAAAACAAATAGATGCAGTGGTTATTGCAGGTGATATATACGATACGGGATCGCCACCCAGTTACGCCCGTGAGCTATATAATCAGCTGGTAGTTTCTATCAATAAGCTAGGCTGTCAGCTTATAGTTTTAGGTGGAAATCATGATTCAGTTTCAACCTTAAATGAATCTAAAGGACTGCTTAAATACCTAAGCGCTGATGTTATTGCCAATGTGCAAGACAACCTAAATGATCAGGTGATTACACTTAACAATCGTCAGGGCGAACCTTCAGCCATTTTGTGTGCGATACCCTATATAAGACCCCGAGATGTACTGCAAAGTCATGCGAATGAATCGGCTAACGATAAAGCGCAAGCGCTAGGTAATGGGATTGCCGAGCATTATCAGAAGGTATATGAAGCAGCCGATCAAAAACGCAAAGCACTAGGATTAGAACTGCCGATTATTGCCACTGGCCACTTAACCGCTATGGGGGTTAAAAGCTCAGATTCGGTAAGAGATATCTATGTGGGTTCCTTAGAGGCCTTTCCGGCGAGTGCCTTTCCGCCTGCCGATTATATCGCGCTAGGTCATATACACCGTCCGCAGATCGTCGCTAAATCGGAACATATACGTTATTGCGGATCGCCCATCGCATTGAGTTTTGATGAACTGGGCAGTCAAAAACAGGTGCTAATGGTTGAGTTTGATGATACCGCTTTAGTGAGTGTAGAGCCGCTCTATGTCCCTCAATTTCAGCCTATGCAAGTGATTAAGGGAGATCTTAAAACTATTGAAGAGGCACTGCTTGAGATTGATCGCACTGAGCATGAGTTACCTGTATGGCTTTCTATTGAAGTTGAAACTCAAGATTACCTGAATGACCTGACACAACGTATAGAGAAACTAACTCAAGATATGCCGGTTGAGGTATTACTCCTACGTCGAGCGCGTAAGCAGCGCTCTAGCGAGATGATCCGTCAAGAGAAAGAGACACTGGATGAGCTGAATCCCTTTGAGGTCTTTGAACGGCGCTTAGAAAGTGAAGTATTTGAAGGTGACGAAGACAAACTTCGCCTGCAACGAATTAAAGAACGTTTTGCCCAGATTGTTAATCAAGTGGAAGAGGAGAGCGGTTTCGCCCCGAGTAAGCCGGTTTCTACAGCCATTGATGCCGCTAAGGTTGTTCCTGAAACGACAAGGCTAGCGCTTAATGAGGCTATGCCCATAGTGACAGATGTAGAACCTGTCGCGTCAACTCAAGTTGAAGCTGAAGCCTTGCCCTTGTTTGATGAGGAGCCACCGCTTTCAGCGACCTCAGCGGTACAGGTTACCTCCACCGTACCCGCAAAAAAATCTAAAAAAGAGAGTGACGCACCGATTGTGGATGATCTTTTTGCAACGGGAGATGATGTATGAAAATTCTATCCCTACGTTTTAAAAACATTAACTCCCTGAAAAACGAATGGAAAATTGATTTCACAAAATCGCCTTTTGTCGACAATGGCTTGTTTGCCATTATCGGGCCGACCGGTGCAGGCAAAACCACCATTCTTGATGCCATCTGTCTCGCCCTTTATCACCGCACACCTCGATTGGTTAATATTTCTAAGTCGACCAACGAGCTGATGACGCGAGGTGCAGCGGATGCGTTAGCGGAAGTTGAATTTGAAGTAAAAGGTAAACGCTATAGGGCATTTTGGAGTCAACGCCGTTCTCGTAACCAGGTAGATGGAAACCTGCAAGACGCTAAAGTTGAGCTGGCAGATATCACCGACTCACCGATAGGTACTATTCTGGCCAGTCAGATTAAAGTGAAGAGCCAGTTAATTGAGCAGATAAGCGGTTTGGATTTCGATCGTTTCACTAAATCGATGATGCTCTCCCAGGGACAGTTCGCAGCGTTTTTAAATGCCGATGCCAATGAGCGAGCAGAACTACTCGAAGAGTTAACCGGCACTGAGATCTATGGTCTTATCTCTGAAAAAGTCTTTCTCCGTTATAGTGAAAGCAAACAAGCCTTAGAGAAGCTACAAGCTAAAGCTGAAGGTGTGGAACTGCTTACGCAAGAGCGTTTAACTGAGCTTATGGAAAAACGTGACGCCCTAGGTCAGCAGTTTACGGAGAAAAATAGCCAGCTTGAGCAGTTACAAAAACAAGCCACCTTTTTGGCTGAAAAGAAAAAAGCGCTTAATACACTGGCTCAAACAGAGAGGGAACTGGTTACAGCAGAGGAACAGCTTGCGCGTGAAAAACAGAATTTTGAGCGTTTAGCGCAAAGCACATTGGCCGAAAAGCTAAGCCACGTTTATAACCCGTTAAAAGCGAACGAACCTAAGTTAGTAAAAATCGATGCTGAGTTAAGCGCGTTAGCCGAGTCGAAAGCGCAAAAGCGCACAGAGGTCGAGACGCTACAGACCCGCCAGAGCGTAGAGCAGGATGCCCTGCAAACCTTAAAGCAAAACAATACCGCGTTAGAAACACTGTTAAATGAAAAAGTGGTGCCACTCGATGCCGCTTATCAGCAGCAGGTTGATCAGTTAAAGGAAAAAGAGTCCCAGCTTCAACAGCTACAATCAGAGCAAGTGGAGTGCGAACAGACACTTAAGAATAATCAACAACGCAGTGATGAACTAAACCAGCGCCGTGGCGAGATCAGCAGTCTATTAACCAACCCGTCTATCAATAAAGCGTTAGTGGATAAACTCCCCCTTTGGCGCGCACAGTTTGGGCGAATGATAGAGCTGCAAGCGGTTGAGCAAGCTAAACAAGCTGAGTTAACAGAGCTACAGCAAACACGGGTTGAACAGCAACAGCAACTGAGCCAGGCGGATAAACAGCTAGATGAGGCAAGGTTAAACGTGGCCCATGCCCAGCAGCAGCTCGATAACCAAGCCGCATCACATCAACAGGATAGCCAAACCTTACAGACCTTTCTTGAGCAATCTTTACATAGGGTGATGGGGGAGCGTGGTGTTGTTGGACAGCTACCCGCTATCGCCTCAAGTTTTACAAAACTGTCGGCAGAGAAAACAGCGCTACAGGATAAAATAGCGCAAGCAAATCAAGATAAGCAGCACATTGATCAGCAGCTCAAGCAGTTTCGGGAAGCGTATAAAGATAAACGCGAGCAGCTTAGCGATATAGAACAGCGCTTAACATTAGAAAAACAGATCTCAGATCTGACGGCAGCGAGACAGCAACTTCAACCGGATCAGCCTTGTCCTTTGTGTGGCTCAAAAGAGCACCCGCTGGTGGATAGCTATCAAGAGATAGATCAGAGTGAAACGGAGTTACGTTATACTAAGCTTAAAAGCACGCTGGAAAATATCCAAAATCAGGGAATTGAGCTTAAAGCGGAACTGGGTAAGCAGGAGCAGTTGCTTCAAAGCGCTACTGAGCGTCTAGAGCAGATCGACACCGATATACAACAGGAGATGGATCGTTGGCAGGGGCTTGTATCGGGTCTGCCTTATGCTAATCCATCCCAATCACCCATTGATATAAACGATCAGGCCGCTTATGCCGCGTTAGCTCAGGCGCTTGAGCAACGAATGGCCTTTTTGCAAACACAGATTGAAGAAGCAAAACGCTACAACGCTCAAGTGCAAGCCGCCCAAACCCAATTACAGCAGGAGGAAGGGCAGCAAGCGTTAACGCAAAAAGCGTTAAATTATAGCGAGCAAACCATTAGCTCTTTGAGCCAAACGCTTAAAAAAGTAGTAGAAGAGAGCGAAACCCTCAAACAAAGCCTAGCCGAAAGCATCGGTGCACAACAGTTGCCGATGCCAGAGCTTGCAAATGCGACGCAGTGGCTAGAACAACTTAGTGCAACGGTAGAAAGCTACCTAAAAGCTGAAGAAGAAAAACAGCAGATAGAGATAGAGATCGCCGCACTCACTTCAGAGCGAGAGCAAACCCAGCGACAGGCAGAAAAAATCACACAGAGGCTGGGACAAGTTACGACAGAATTACAGGCCATTAAGGAGCGAGCTGAGAGCAATCGTCAGCAGCGCTACGCATTATTTGCCGATAAACAGGTGGATGAGGCGCGGCAACAGGCCCAAACTGCGCTACGGGACTCAGAGCAGAGCTATCAAACGACCCATGAGCAGCATCAGCTTATCAATCAGCAGCTACAGGATCTTAACGCAACAGAAAATGCGTTGCAGGAGCAGAGGGCGAGTTTACATACAGAGGGTGAACAACTCCGTAATGAGTGGGATGCGCAACTGGCTCAGAGTCCTTTTGGGAGTGAGGCCGAGTACCTAGCGGCGCTACTTAATGATGAGCAGCGTGCGCAACTGCAAGAACAGAAAGATCAACTAAGCACCGCATTGCAGCGATCTATCGCGTTAAAAGAGCAAGCAGAGCAACGGTTAGAAACATTACTTGCTGAGTATAGCGGGGGAGAAAGCGACCCTGAAGCACTGCCGAGTCTTGAGCAACGCATGAGTGAAGACAAAGAGGCGTTAAGAGAGATAACCCATGAACAAGGCCAAGTCAGTGCTCTGCTAGATGATGATAAAGCCCGCCGTGAGGGACAAACTCAGCTCTTTAAGCAAATTGAAGCCTCTAAACAGCAGTACGATGATTTAGCCTACCTACAAAGCTTAATTGGTTCGCAAAAGGGGGATAAGTTTAGACGCTTTGCCCAAGGCCTAACACTTGATCATCTAGTCCACCTTGCTAACGTTCAGCTAGAACGACTGCATGGCCGTTACTGCTTACAGCGCAAACAGGGCGCAGCCTTAGAGTTAGAAGTGCTGGATACTTGGCAGGCTGACACCTCAAGGGATACCAAAACCCTCTCCGGTGGCGAAAGCTTTTTGGTTAGTTTAGCGCTGGCCTTGGCTCTATCTGATCTAGTGAGCCAAAAAACCAGTATCGACTCACTCTTCCTAGATGAGGGCTTTGGCACCTTAGACAGTGAAACCT
This sequence comes from Neptuniibacter marinus, assembly GCF_965223595.1. Lineage (NCBI taxonomy): Bacteria > Pseudomonadati > Pseudomonadota > Gammaproteobacteria > Oceanospirillales > Oceanospirillaceae > Neptuniibacter > Neptuniibacter marinus. The sequence continues at coordinate 2,082,267 of NZ_OZ245004.1, forward strand.
TAGACACCGCCCTCGATGCACTCGATAGCCTCAATGCCTCAGGCAAAATGATTGGAGTCATCAGCCATATCGAAGCCATGAAAGAACGAATCCCTGTACAGATTAAAGTGAATAAAATGAGTGGCCTAGGTACAAGCCGACTTGATGAACAGTTTTCTCGGGCGGGGTAATGGATAGACTTACTTTTGGCGAGCCTCTGAACCGTTCTTATGCTTATGTAAAACTAATCAGTAAATAGACGAGACTAGGCTCTTTATCGCTTTTTTATTATCAAATTTCGACTAACGATAGGCCTCCTACAAGGAACATCCTAATCTAGGCGCTCACCCCGTGAGCGAAGGCTTTATAGGAAATATTTTATCCTGCTTTATTTTATGTAAGGATAGTAGGACAATTTTGTATATTTTCTCCGGTAATAGGAAAAGTTAGCTAAGGAAAGCTTATGATAATCAAAGACCTAGGTTGTTTTTCTCAAGTTTTTTTCATGTAGATATATGACAAATTGTCGTGTTTAAACGCGACAATCTGTCATATATTTAGCTGTTAGGCACAGGGAGAGGTAGGTGCCACTGTTTGAAACAGAAAGGTTGATTGCAAGGAAGCTGTCCCATCAAGACGTTCCGGTGCTCACCGCAATGCTCAGTGATTCAGAAGTCATGAAGTTCTCCGTCCGTGGAGTTTGTGACGAAGAAGCTACCCGAAAATTCGTTGATTGGTGCCTTGAGTGTTACGCCACTCATGGGATAGGGCCATGGGCATTGTGTGAGAAAGAATCAGGGAATTTTATCGGCTTCTGCGGCGTTGGACCGGAGTTGGTTGGCGATGTTGAGGAGATCAACCTAGGTTATCGTCTGGCGCGTAGATTCTGGCATCAGGGGTATGCGACAGAAGCAGTAAAAGGTGTTCTCCGGTATGTTTTCGACCAAAAACACTGCGAGTCGGTAGTTGTTATTATCGAGCCGGAGCATACAGCTTCCGTCAGGGTTACGGAGAAGGTCGGGTTCGGAGATTATACGATTCGAGAGTTCCATGCCCGACCTGTGCGGGTGTATCGAATGTCGTGCGACGACTGGGCACTGCATAATCGGGTAGCCGAGGGTCTCTAACCCTCAGCCCCCACAACACCCTGCATGCGGATCCGCACAGGGCGTTTCACTGAGAATGGTGAAGCTTGATCCATCCATCGCGCAATTCATAAAGCCCCTGAGATTTTAAGTAAGCATTGGATAATGCCTGATTAATCCCCGGTGTTTTAGAGCTTCGCCATGGGCCTTTACTGGTAATGCCACACGCAACAGCCGCCTGTACGTGGACGCCTCGACTCATCAGGTTCCTTACCTTGGTGCGTGGCTTTCGCCACTGCCGCCAGTAAGCCATCCTTATTCTGCGCCGAATCCAATGATCTAGATCGACGCAGAGTTGGTAGCAATTGGCGATGCCAAAATAGTTAATCCAGCCACGTATAAATTGGCTGGTTTTGAAGAGCTGATATTTCATCGACACCCCCCAGTTACGATTCGTTAACATGCGTATCCGCTGCTTAAATTTCAGTAGCGTTTTCTCATGCCATTGAATACGACCAGCCTTGAAGGTAAACCCCAAGAACTTACTCTCACTGGTTTTAACGACGCGACTTTTATCGGTATTGACGACCAGCTTCAAGCGGTTTTGCAAGTACTGACTGATACTGCGTAGTACGCGTTCACCTGCTCGCTGACTCTTTACCACTATCGTAAAGTCGTCGGCATAGCGGGCAAACTTATGGCCACGTTTCTCAAGTTCTTTGTCCAGAGGATCGAGCATGATGTTCGCTAGTAGCGGCGATAGTGGCCCGCCTTGCGGTACACCTTCTCGGCTCACACCATAGAACTCAAATAAACAGGGACATGCACTTTTAAAAAAGGTCCCTTCATTTTTTCGTTATAGGTTTTGCAGTTAGGCTTTGTTTTTACTTCAAGTGGCTGATTGATGGTTTTGAGTGTTTATTGGGAGGTATTCGGTGTTTTTGATGTAGCGGTATCTCTCAGCGATTGAGCTGATATTTTATCGGTTGTAGATAAGAAAGGGTGAAGTTAGGCCGCTTGGTTATGCCTTCGTTTTCGTGCGAATTTTTTGTGATAAAGCCTTTCAAACTGAGTGGCGTTATTCAGCCATTCTTCTTGGTTTATTTCTAATCTTTCTAGTATGGGTGGTAGGTGTGCGGATATAGCTCCGCGTTTGTCATCGCGTAGGATTCGGCCTGTCATATCGACTAAGGTTAGATAATCCTCTAGGCTGAATAGAATACCCTGCTGTTCTTTGTTTCGGATATTTCCTTCAAATTGTGCCAGAGGTTTTACAGGGGATTGGAAATGTTGCAAAGCAAACAGTGCTTTTTGAGAGTCTATCGCGGATGTTGAATTGAATTCCGGATTTATGCGCTCTTTGATACTTGTATGCTTTGAGCCTTCCGGTGTTTTAGCCATATCAGCGCGTATAGGGTTTAGATCTACATAGGCCATGCAAGACAGTAATGCTTCTTCGGTTAGTAGGGCTTGCGATTTATAACGAAGAATAAACAGGGACATGCACTTTTAAAAAAGGTCCCTTCATTTTTTCGTTATAGGTTTTGCAGTTAGGCTTTGTTTTTACTTCAAGTGGCTGATTGATGGTTTTAAGTGTTTATTGGGAGATATTCGGTGTTTTTGAGTTAGCCGTATCTCTCAGCGATTGAGCTGATATTTTATCGGTTGTAGATAAGAAAGGGGGAAGTTAGACCGCTTGGTTATGCCTTCGTTTTCGTGCGAACTTTTTGTGATAAAGCCTTTCAAACTGAGTGGCGTTATTCAGCCATTCTTCTTGGTTTATTTCTAATCTTTCTAGTATGGGTGGTAGGTGTGCGGATATAGCTCCGCGTTTGTCATCGCGTAGGATTCGGCCTGTCATATCGACTAAGGTTAGATAATCCTCTAGGCTGAATAGAATACCCTGCTGTTCTTTGTTTCGGATATTTCCTTCAAATTGTGCCAGAGGTTTTACAGGGGATTGGAAATGTTGCAAAGCAAACAGTGCTTTTTGAGAGTCTATCGCGGATGTTGAATTGAATTCCGGATTTATGCGCTCTTTGATACTTGTATGCTTTGAGCCTTCCGGTGTTTTAGCCATATCAGCGCGTATAGGGTTTAGATCTACATAGGCCATGCAAGACAGTAATGCTTCTTCGGTTAGTAGGGCTTGCGATTTATAACGAGACTCCCAGAAGTGGCCAGTGCACTTGTCTTCTTGGTTAGCTTGGCGAGCAATGGGTTCATTTAGACATTTCATAAACCAACTAAGGTTAGCTAAGCGTTCCCGGTAGACTTCTATCATATCACTCACTGTATCGAGTTGAGCTTTGCTGAGAGGCTCACCTGATTGCCATTGCTGAATCAGTAAGGGACCTTTGAATAAACTTAACCAACGCGTTACAACTTCGGTATTTGACCAATTTTGTGCTTGAGTAGGGCAGAGTTTAATCACAATATGAAGATGGTTTGACATCACGGCATAGGCGCAGATATCAATGGAAAAGAGTGAAGATAGAATGCGTATTCGGTCTTCGATCCATTGACGACGGTGTTCGTAGTCTTTACCTGTTGAGTGATCCAAGCCACATAAAAACGAGCGGCGAACACAACGAGAAACAATATGGTAATAGGGGGTATCTTGAACGGATACGAGTTCCTTTCTTGGGCGAGTCATCGGTAAATCCTTTTATCGATGTAATGAATAATGCTGGCTTTGATCTTAGGATTGAGTAAGGGTATTGTCAATTTAAGGGTGCCTGTCCCCTCACTTCTGATCTTAGGATTGAGTAAGGGTATTGTCAATTTAAGGGTGCCTGTCCCCTCACTTTTCTCACTGAGAAATATTAGTGATTCGATTGTATTAAAATGTATTGTAGTCGGGCAACGTCTTGATCATGATGTGGGTGATTACCCAAAACTGAATAAGCGTATTTATCGGCATAAAAATATGCCGTGGAACCTCGTCGATATTGATAAAATTGATGAACCTAATGCAGGTAAAAAATAATAAGTGGGGAGCGACGCTTTTTTCTACACCACACTTGAAGCTTTGGCAAAGGCTGGCCTCCTACTAGGGAGGTTATCATTAGGAAGTCAGCCGAATACTTAATAAGTGCCAAAGCGAAAGGTTAATAGCCGATGAATGCGTCTAATGGGGGGTAAGCAATACCAACCACTTATAGTGTTAATTGTGCTCGGCTTTAATTAAAATTTAAATCTATCTATATAAAAAGGTCCGTTAATGGGTATAGAAAACGCTCCTGTGAATCATCATGATTACTATCATGCCCATGTGTATTTTGAACAGGAAACCTTAGCCTTTGCCACAAAGCTATGTGAACAAGCAGGTGAACGGTTTGGTTTATCGATTGGTAGGGTTCACCAAAAAAATGTGGGGCCTCATCCTAAATGGAGCTGTCAAATAAGCTTTTCATCCAGTGAGTTTGATTTATTTATTCCATGGTTAGAGAAAGAACGTCGTGGTTTAACCGTATTGATCCATGCACTAACCGGTAATAACCTAAAAGATCATACGGATTATGCTTATTGGTTAGGAAAGCCGGCAGAACTTAATTTATCTATATTTAAAAACTAACAAAAAAACATACGAAATAAATTGCGTCGTCTGATGCTTTTAGTTCCGTGGCCGACTTCCGGCCAAAGATTGGCCTTCTTCAAGGGAGACTCTTGCATCGTGCATATAGGTCACTGATACCTAATTAGGGCCATATTCTTTTAAGTTGATTATTGTGATTTTTGATAGACTTTCACAAGGCGTGTGAATTGTGTCACGACCGCTAATAATTGAGTTCTCAGGTGTGTTATATCGCTTAACTTCCAGAGGCAATCCGCACAATGTAAGATCTTACCCTTGAGTTCTTCACACATAAGGGAGTATGGAATGTTTAGTCATGTAATGGTTGGATCAGATGACATTGAAAGATCAAAGAATTTTTATAACTCAGTACTTGGAGTTCTGGGTGTAAAAGAGCCCGTTGTCAATGTTAATGACACAGGGCAGACACGGCTTTTATATATTCATAATGATTCGATTTTCTGCGTAACTGAGCCAATAAACGGTAAGCCAATGAGTGCAGCTAATGGTTCCACTATTGGTTTTACATGCGATTCGTCAGAGCAAGTAAAAGAGTTACATGACGTTGCCGTAGCAAATGGAGGAACTAGTATTGAAAGTCCTCCAGGTTTGCGAAATAACACAACGGGGAAAAAACATTTGTGTTATTTCTTAGACCCAGATGGTCATAAAATTTGTGGCATGTACCGTTGCGATTAGCTATGCCATACAAGTTGCGTAAACGGACAAAAAAACAGTTGGCTATAGCTCGATATACGAGCTGTTTTTAGGCTCAATGTATATCAAATGTCAGTTACTATTCTAAAGCTCTTAAGCTAAGTCTGGGGTTTGCTTTATGTTCCCCTTAAGGGATATGAATTCTTGATGCTTTTAAGGGTTTAGGGTCTAAATTGAATTTTTGACAGTGGGCCTCATAACGTGATTTCAGTTCAGGCTCTCCCAATAAATTGCCGGGCTCGTCACGATACGAGCCATTGCCATCGAGAACGCTACCTTGCCATTTTTGTTCAATCGCCGTGCGCTCTTTCTGTTGCTTAAACCAATGGATAAAACGATTGGCTTGGGCTAATAGGCGATAGCTAGAGGCGCTGCCATTAACCACCATGGTATAGAAAAAAGGACGGGGCGCTAAGTTGCCAGGTATTATTTCAATTTTATCGTACCAAGGGCTTGCTGGGTTTTTACATGCCCAATAGTAGATAGGTAGATCAATACCAAATGCATCGACAACACCGTCAGCAAGGCAGTGGTGGATACGAGATTGATCGGAGTATGCAATTAGGTTATTGAGAGCGATGTTGCCACCCGGTTTTTTTTCGTTACTACTCCAGCGGATGCCAAGGTCCTCTAAGATCATTAAGGCTGCTGGGTCGTTGACCACGCCGACAACTTTATTTTGTAGATCTTGGATGGTGTTGATTCGATGGTCTCCTTTGCGGCGAGCTAGTATCCAAGGCAGGTAGGTATACGCATCGGAATAGGCAACATTGTCATATTCGGCCGAGGGCGGTAAGGCGCTGATGACGATATCTGCGGGTGGTTGGCCAAACTTTTTACCTGATGTTAGCATTTCTGTACACATATCCCATGGCGCTTCGATAAATTCGCATGTAACCCCGAGATAGCGGGCAAATGCGAGTGCATAATCAACATCTAAGCCTTTCAGTGGTTCGCCTAATTTTTCACGGAATGATAAGCCAACAAAACTAGGTTCGATGGCAACACGTAGTTTGCCTCTACGGATTATGTCGTCTAATTGGTCATGCCCAGGATCAGCAACGAGGTATAATTTGTTGAGTGTTTGATTGATCGCTTTAGAGGCTAGATGGACATCTGTACTATTAATATCGACTTGATCTAACCCTTTCGACATAGCTTCGACAACATGGTTAATCAGCTGGTTTTTATTACTGATTCGCTGCATTGAGCCGTTGCTCATTTCTAGGGTTTCAAAGATGACCGTGGTATTCTCCATAACAGCACTAAGCTGTGTAGCAATCGAGTTAAATAGTTCGGTTAATTGCTCTGTGGCCGATTGGGTAACATGGACAAAATTATTCAATTTTTCGGTATTGGCTACGCTAATGTTGCTTAGCTCAGTATTTACTTGTGAAAAGTCGAGTTGTTCGGCTGCTTGATGGGCTTGCTCAGTGGTGATATTTGCAAGGCGTCTCACTTCATCAGCAACTACAGAAAACCCTCGGCCATGTTCACCCGCTCGAGCAGCTTCAATCGATGCATTAAGTGCTAAAAGATTAATCCCTTTACCTATTTTAAGAATACCATCAAGTACCTCGCTTACATTACTAGATTTATCAGCAAGGGAACTGCTTATCGCATCCAATGATTGAGTAATTGAGCTATTCACTTCATCTACTTCTGTTTTTATTTGTTGCTGAAGCGAGCTTACCTTAGTGTTTGAGCTGTTTAAGTAATCGTTGGCAACGTTTAATTCGTCATCTAGTTTTGCGGCACGTTGGTTAATCTCTGAGAGAAAGTTTTCCTGTGCTTCTAAAGCTCTGAAAATTTGGCGAGAGAGTTGTGCCGTTTGGCTGCTAATTAGTTGTAATGCGCGATAGAGGCGCTTTTCATCATCAGATAAGTGGGATGTGTTGATAGTGGGTGGAACGGGGGCGTGGATAATAGGCGCCATGGTATTTGACGTTGCATTTTTTGATCTACTAAAGAGTTTATTTAATAGTGTCATGACTCATTCCAATAGGGTGCCCAGTAAGCAATATTCATAAGCAAATCTTGTTCCACATGAATATAAAATTCATATCAGGAATAAAATTAACTTATTATCGCCATATTATGTCTATCTAGTGGGCGGTTATAACTCAAATAGGTGGCGTAATGGTATGAGAAGTCATATCAGATGACTTGTAGGTAAGTCTCTTTGCACTACTGTTGTGCTTATTTTTGGGTAGCGGTAAAACTAGGTGCAACAGACTGTCGCTAAATGTGGAGCATATAGGATTGTATGCAGCCAAACTCATTTGTAATTCCTTTTATAAACAATGCATTACGTCTATGGCATATAGTTTGCTTTTGAGCTTGGTTAACAATAATAAGTAAAGGAATACGCCGACGGTGGCGTAAAGTATTCTATGTCATTATCTGAAATCAATCCTATTCAGCGTATCAATGAGCTTTACTGGGGATTTGTTATCTCTAGAGCTATTCATGTGGCAGCCAAATTAGGTATTGCTGACCATGTAGATCAGCAGGGTGTGCATGTTAAAACGGTGGCTGAAAAACTCTCGATCAATGAAGACCGCCTTTATCGCTTGATGCGCCTACTTGCATCCTATGAAATCTTTCAAGAAACCGATAAGTTTGTTTTTACTACCACGGCCTTTTCCGACGCGATTAGCACTAGCACTGAAGGCAATTTCTCTGTACGTAATGCTGCGCATATGGTTACAAAATCCATGTGGGAGGCATACGGTCACTTAGAACATAGTGTGCGTACGGGCGAAGATAGTTATACCGATCTTTTTGGTAAAGGTGTGTTTGAGCATCTTGATGATGAAGCTGAAGAAAATGATCAATTTGCGCGAGCGATGCATAACTATGCCGAGTTAGAAAATCCGGTTATTGCAGAATGCTGCCCTGTGGGTCATCTGCACTCTGTGGTTGATGTGGGTGGTGGCCAAGGTGGCTTCTTGAAGGAAATTCTTGCACAACATACTCAGCTCAATGGGATGCTTTTTGATCAGCCTCTTATTATTGAACAGGCCACGCATATCGAGGAAAACTCGGTACTTAACTTACGCTTTGATAAAAGTGGCGGCAGTTTTTTTGAAAAGGTTCCGGCCGGCGCAGATGCTTATTTCCTAAAAAGAATCCTACATGACTGGAGTGATGAGGATTGCTGTAAAATACTGAAAACCGTTAAAGCTGCCATGATGCCTGAGAGTAAGCTCTATGTGATCGATGCGATTGTACCTGAGGGGAATGTCCCGCATTTCTCAAAAGAGATTGAAGCGTTTCTTATGACATGGGGTGGGCAAGAGCGAGATCTGGTTGAATTTGACAAGCTTTGTAAAAAAACGGGGCTCAAAATAACGTCAGTGATTGAAACACCCACGCCGTTGTCGGTATTAGAGATCCAAATCGCTAACTAAGCGGTTCATCCGCTAAAACTATATAGACAAAACCTGACCCTAATTGCAGCGGTAGGTTTTGTGCTTAACACGGATAAGCCGTTTGCAGACTCACATTTGTGGGGAAGGGGGTTAGGGATAGGTAAGTGTTATTGGTACATGTCATCAAAACCTGGAATGTTGTTTTCCCAAATGGGTTTGCCTTTTCCTATGAATTCTCGTACGGCATCAAAGAAAAGTTGTGTACGTACGGGGAGTTCTCGGTGTGGATAGGTGGCATAAAGGTGATTAAATTCAGGCAATTTAATATGGGTCAAAATTGGTGTTAATAAGCCTTTTTTTATTTCATCAGAGACCAGAAATGCAGGTGAAACAAAGTAGGTGCTTCCGGATAAGGCTTTTAAACGAATCGAATCCCCGTCATTGGACCTGAACGTACTGCGGATGGGTACAGCAACTTCTACACCTTGGTCATTGATGTAACTGACCTCATCTATACGTAAGGTCTTGCTGGCATAACTTGCCGCAGGTAATTTTGCGAGTTCTTCAAGTGTTGCGGGTTCTCCATACGTTTGTAGGAATTCCGGCGTGGCTAAAATGACTAGGCGGTTTCGAGCCAGTGGACGTGAAATTAAATTTGAGACTTTAGGTTGGCCAATGCGAAAAGCAAGATCATAACCTTCGCCAACTACATCGACCATACGATCGTCTAAGTTTAATTCGACTTCTACCTGCGGGAAGCGTTTTTGAAAATCGTTTATTACAGGGAGTAAATAGCGTCGCCCAATAATAGCGGAGCTGGTTATTTTTAAGAGGCCGCGGGGTTCGGTGTGATAGTTTTCGGCAATTTGTATGGTTTCACTTAGTAAAAAGCGCATTTCGGTGGCTTTTTTGACCATCTCAGCGCCAGCGGCTGTTAGGGATATCGTACGGGTCGAACGGTTGAGTAAGCGTACGCCTAACTCTTCCTCTAGTTTATTCATCTGTTTGGAAACAACTGAACGATCTATACGGTTAGATTCAGCAACTTTTGCGAAGTTACCAAGTTCAACAACATCTAAAAACATCAGTAAGCGGCTCGTTGTATCCATGAAACTACCCTGTTTAAAAAGCTATTGGTGCCATTTTTGCACTAATCAAATGATAAATTGATTCTATTTTAACACACTCATAACCTTTATGATGATTGCAATTAAATTTAGAGGGATAGACTATGTCATTCAGTAAACCTAAAAAAGTAGTGGCTATAAGTGTTTTACTTACTGCACTCGTCGCTTGTAGTGAGCCGGCGGAACAAGCAAAAGCCCCTGCACAAATGCCATTGACGCAGATTGATGTAGCGCAAGTTATTTATAAGCCAGTACAAACTTGGTTTACCTACACAACACGTTTAGAGGCACCTCAGCAGGTTGCTTTAAAACCACGTGTGTCTGGTGTTGTGAATACCATTGATTTTGTTGAAGGTCAGCAGGTAAAACAGGGGGATCTATTATTTAGTCTTGATCCACGTCCATTTGAAGCACAGGTTGCAAGCTTAAATGCTCAAGTAGTTAGCGCGGTAGCAGAATATCAACAAGCTAAAAGTGAAGCTGCAAGGGCTACACGCTTACGTAAACGTGATGCAATCTCTTCTGAAGAGGCAGAGTCTAGAGCTACTGCTGCTAAAAAAGCTCAAGCGCAAATTTCTGCTTTAAGAGCGCAGCTTCAAGCCGCTCAGCTTGATTTAGAGTTTTCGAAAATTACCGCACCTATTGATGGCATTATCTCTCGTGCTGAGATTACCCGTGGTAACACGGTGAATGCCAATCAAAGCACGCTAACAAGCATTGTGTCTGATCAGAAGATGTATGCGTATTTTGATATTGATGAGCGTACTTGGAATAGCCATTTCGAAGGAGCTAAAGCCAGTGACAATTTACCGGTTGTGATGCAGCTACTCGGTAGCGATAAATATGCATACAACGGCCATGTAGATTTTATTGATAATCAGATTAATACGTCGACAGGTACATTACGTGTACGTGCCACTTTTATTGATGAAGATAATAAGCTGCGTAGTGGTGCATTTGCTCGTATACGTCTAGCGAGCCAAGACGCAACACAACAAGTACTGATTCCTGAAAAAGCGATAGGCACAGACCTCAAAAATCGTTTTGTATTGATTGTTGATGACAAAAATACACTGCAATACCGTCCGATTAGTGTGGGTGACCGTTATGGTGAATTTCGTGCTATCACTTCCGGTTTAGAGGCTAAGGATATTATTGCGGTTAATGGGCCAGCTAAAGTGGGTCCAGGTATGCCAATTGAGCCACGTAAAACCCAATTAAATGCTGACACTGTTGGGTTAACGCTAATTGCACCACTAAACCAACCTTTATTAACTGCTAAGTAATAAGAAGCGGCCCATGAACTTTTCACACTTTTTTATAAAACGGCCAATATTTGCGGCTGTATTATCATTGGTTATTTTAATCGGTGGTGCTATATCACTGTTTCAATTACCGATCAGTGAATACCCAGAAGTGGTACCACCGACGGTTGTCGTTACGGCTAATTACCCTGGTGCTAACCCTAAAGTTATTGCAGAAACCGTTGCAACGCCATTAGAACAGGAGATTAACGGCGTAGAAAGCATGTTGTATATGTTTTCACAAGCAACTAGCGACGGTCGCATGACGCTAACAGTTACTTTTGCCTTAGGAACCGATCTGGATCGTGCTCAAGTACGTGTGCAAAATCGTGTTAACAGCGCGTTACCCCGGTTACCACAAGAAGTACAGCGTTTAGGTGTTGTTGCCAAGAAAGCCTCTCCGAATTTAACCATGGTTGTACACCTATATTCGAAGGAAAAAAGTCGCGAAACCGATTATTTATCGAACTACGCTGACTTGTACGTGAAGGATCAAATTGCACGTATTGGTGGTGTTGGTGAAGTGCGTGTATTCGGTGGTGGTAAATATTCAATGCGCGTTTGGTTAAATCCAGATGCCTTAGCTTCACGCCAGCTTACCGCAGGTGATGTTGTTAACTCATTAAGTGAGCAAAACCAACAGGTTGCTGCTGGTTCTTTGGGGGCTCAGCCTGCGCCTAATGATGCACAGTTCCAAGTGTTGTTAAATGTTAAAGGCCGCTTAACCAGTATCGAAGAATTTGAAGACATTATCATTAAGGTCGATGATGAGGGGGCTATTACTCGTCTGAAAGATATTGCCCGAGTCGAAGTTGGCCAAGACACTTATGCGCTGCGCTCTTTGTTAAATGGTCAGCCAGCAGTTGCGATGCCTATTTTCCAACGACCTGGCTCGAATGCGATTGAACTGTCGGATGAAGTACGTGAAACTATGAAAACGCTTGCAGAAGATTTTCCTGCAGGTATTGATTACGACATTGTATACGACCCAACAGTATTCGTTCGTGGATCTATCGAAGCGGTTATTACCACTTTATTAGAAGCCATTGCCTTGGTTGTAATTGTGGTTATCGTGTTTTTACAAACATGGCGCGCATCGATTATTCCGTTAATTGCTGTGCCTGTTTCACTTATCGGTACGTTCGCTGTTATGCAGTGGCTAGGTGTTAGTATCAACACCTTATCGCTCTTTGGTCTTGTGTTAGCCATTGGTATTGTAGTTGATGATGCGATTGTTGTAGTTGAGAACGTTGAACGTAATATAGAGAAAGGGTTATCGCCTGTTGAAGCGTCTCGCGTTGCAATGAGCGAAGTGACCGGGCCTATTATTGCGATTGCACTTGTATTACTGGCGGTATTTATCCCGACTGCGTTTATTACTGGCTTAACAGGGCAGTTCTATAAGCAGTTTGCCTTAACGATTACAATCTCGACCGTTATTTCAGCGTTTAACTCGTTAACATTATCCCCAGCATTGTCGGCGTTGCTATTAAAACCGCACGGTGCAAAACCGGATCTGTTAACGCGAATCCTAAACGCTATTTTTGGACGCTTTATATTCCGACCTTTCAACCGTCTATTCGAAAAAGGCTCATTGGCTTACCAAACGTCAATTAAAAAGCTTATTCGTTTTAGCGTTATTGTTGGCATCATCTATATTGCTTTATTAGGCTCTACTGTTGGTTTATTCAATACCGTACCGGGTGGCTTTATTCCGGCGCAAGATAAGCAGTACTTAGTCTCTATTGCCCAGCTACCGGATGCTTCAAGCTTAGATAGAACCGAAGCTGTAGTTAAAGAGATGTCGGCCATTGCACAAGAGGTTCCGGGTGTTGCAAACATTGTTGCTTTCCCTGGTTTGTCGGTTAATGGTTTTACTAACAGTCCTAATAGTGCTGTTGTATTTACACCCCTTAAGGACTTCTCTGAGCGTCAAGGGCCGGGATTGTCAGCTGCAGCGATAGCAGGGGAGTTGAATAAACGGTTCTCCGTGATTGATGAAGCGTTTGTAGCTGTGTTTCCGCCACCACCAATTTTGGGCTTAGGTACCACAGGCGGCTTTAAACTGCAGATTGAGGATCGTTCAAACCAAGGTTTTGAAGCTCTCTTCAACTCCTTACAAACGGTTATTAATGAAGCGCGACAGCGTCCTGAACTGATGGGTTTGTATTCAAGTTTCCGTATCCAAGTACCACAGATGGACATAGAAATAGACCGTGAACAAGCAATGTTGCAGGGTATCGCGTTAGAAGAAGTGTTTAACGCATTACAAATATACCTAGGTTCATTATATGTGAACGATTTCAATATGTTTGGCCGAACTTACCAAGTTAATGCTCAAGCCGATGCAGACTTTAGATTAGATGCTAAACAGATATTGAATTTAAAAGTCCGTAATAACCAAGGTGCGATGGTGCCTTTAGGCGCAGTACTGAGTGCGACACCAACAACCGGCCCGGATCGTGTAATGCACTATAACGGTTACCCAAGTGCAGAACTAAACGGTAGTCCAGCGATGGGATTCAGTTCAGATCAGGCTCAACAAGCGATCGAGGAAGTTCTAGCGCAGCATTTACCTGAAGGTATTGTTTATGAGTGGACGGAAGTTACTTATCAGCAAATTCTTGCGGGTAACACAATGGTATATATCTTCCCACTCGTAGTGTTATTAGTGTTCATGGTATTGGCTGCGCAGTATGAAAGCCTACGTTTACCATTAGCCATTATTTTGATTGTGCCGATGACTATATTCTCCGCTCTGTGTGGGGTCTGGTTAATTGGTGGTGATAACAATATTTTCACCCAAATCGCTTTAATCGTGCTCGTGGCCTTGGCCTGTAAAAATGCCATATTAATGGTTGAGTTTGCGAAGGAGGAGCAAGAAACTGGATTAACACGTTTAGAGGCTATTGTTCATGCTGGCCGTATGCGTTTACGTCCGATATTAATGACCTCCATAGCCTTTACCGCGGGTGTTGTTCCTCTGGTACTTGCTTCGGGTGCGGGTTCTGAGATGCGTCAGGCTATGGGTATTGCTGTATTCTCCGGCATGATCGGTGTGACGCTCTTTGGCTTGTTATTTACGCCTGTCTTTTATGCTTTAGTTGCTAAAAAGTCAGCGACTGAGATTAGTGACAAGAAGGAAGACGCGCATGTTTAAGTTGAACTTAACATCAACCGCTAAGCTTTCTACATTAGCGGTGGCTATCACCTTGGCGGGCTGCGCAAGCAGCTCTAACCTTGGAGAAAGTAATTTAGAAAAAGAGGCATTTTTTGCAGCTCAAAGTTATGCCGCTGAATTGAGTGAAAGTGGTGCGAATAATCAATGGTGGGAAACCTACCAAAGCCAGCAATTAGATGCTTTTGTTAAGCAAGCACTGCAATCCAATCGTAATTTACAAGCGGCTCAACAGCGCTTAAAAGCGTCCATGGAACAACTTGGTTACGAAGAAGCTCAATATTTACCGCAAGGTGATGTAACCGCATTAGCTAACCGTGAATCAACTGCGGGCGTAATTGAAAGTAACGCCAGTTTAGGTGCTAATTTTAGTTGGCAGCTTGATCTGTTTGGGCGAATCTCCGCCTTGATTAAAGGTGCTGAGGCAAAGAGTTATCAAGCACAAGAGCAAAAAACGCAGTTAGTGGCAGAGATCGTTAGTGGCGTGACCCGAAGCTTTTTTGAGTGGCAAGGTAATCAGCTAAAGTTACAGATTGTTAATCAGCAGATTGTTGCATTAACGGAAAGTATCGATGTATTGCAGGCTCGAGTTGATGAAGGTTTCGCTTCTAAATTAGATATTAATCGTACTTATGCTCAGTTAAATGAGCAAAAAACACTGTTGCCACAGATAGAAACTGCACTGTATCAAAATCAGGCAACATTAGCGGTTCTATTAGGACAAACGCCTGAACAAGTGCAGTTGAGTTTTGAAACAGATCTAATTAACAGTAATCTAATTCAGCCGGTAGCTTTAACTCAGCCAGAGAAGGCGGTGAGTCTACGTCCTGAGATTAGCATTGCCCGTTATCAATTGCTTCAGCAAAGTGCCCTGGCGGACGCAGCGCAAGCGGCATTGTACCCTGATGTTTCCATCTCGGGCTTTGTGGGGTTAATTAATCCTATTGGCGGTCAATTATCGAGTAATGACGATGCTTGGTCGCTGACGCCTAAGCTAAGCTGGTCAATCTTAAGCTGGCCCGCATTAAAGGCGCAGGCAAGAGCTCAAAGCTCACTAAGCCAAGCCGCATTTTCTGATTATGAAAATACGATAGTTAGTGTTATTGCTGAATCACAAACTGCGTTGGTTAGCATGAAGCAGTCAAAAAATCTGTATGAGTTTGCAGAAAAAAGACTACATCACGCTGAAATAGCGCATGAACAAGCTAAGGCAATGTATGAAGAGGGGCAGATGCCTTATCTAGATTTATTGTCAGCTCGTCAAGATGCCTTAGTTGCTGAACAAGCAGCGGTTGATGCAAAAATCGCCTTTATGCTCGCTAAAATCTCTACTTACAAAGCGTTTAGTGGTGGTTGGAGTAGAACACTAGTGTTGTAATTGGTGTTTATATTAAGAAAAAAGAAAAGGTAGTAATTGTGGTTAACATAGCCAGCACGATGGAAGCAATCACCTTGGGAGAAGTCGGGGATGACTTTTCTTTGGTAAAGCAGGAGATGCCCACACCGCAGCGGAAAGAAAGTGAACTGCTGATTCGTGTTGAATATGTTGGCCTTAATCCCATTGATGCAAAATTAGCAAAGTATGGTTTTCCTGATTGGGAATACCCGCACATATTAGGTTTAGATGCTGTAGGTACGGTGGTTGATGCCCCTGTAGGTGTTAGCCCTACGATTGGAGACCAAGTTATGTGGCATTCCAATATTAAGCGGCAGGGAATGTTAGCCTATTACGTTGCGGTACCTAATTTTGCAGTATCTAAATTACCTGAAGGCTTAGCGCCTCAAGTAGCTGCAGCTTTACCGTGCGCTGGTATGGCAGCACTTTTTGCATTGGATAAATTGCAAATTCAAGAAGGTGAAAATCTGCTCATTGATGCAGGTGCAGGTGCCGTTGGTCAATATGCCATTCAATTTGCAAAGCAGCGGGGCGCTACAGTCTATACAATATCGGCTAAGAATACGCACGCCTATTTAAAAAAAATAGGGGCCGACAAGTGTTTTGATTATAACGATAAAAAGTTATTGGATAAATTTAAGTTAGCCTTAGGGCATAGTCAATTTGACGCTGTTGTTGATACTGTGGGTGGCGCAAATACCATTCGTAATATAGAACTATTACGTTTTTGCGGAAGAATTGCCTGTTTAAATGGTTTACCTGAATTGCCCTCCTCATTGTTATTCTATAAAGCCCCGGTTATTAATATTGTTTCTTTAAGTGGCGCTTGGTTAACCGAAAGCTTATGTGCTCAACAAAAGATGAGCTTTATGGGTAATTTGTTAATGAATAGTGTTAACGATGGCAGTATTAAAGCGCCTAGCATTATTCCTGTTTCGTTTGAGGCTGAGGAAATTACTCAAGCTTTAAAACAGCAGCTAAAAGGTTGTGTTTTTGGCAAGCAGGTAGTGCAAGTTCCGACTCAGTAAAACCTTACTTGGTTTGCTTGCAGTGATTCTGCTTGATCCTCAACATTACCGTATTTTATCCTCTGTTACTAAGTGTCCATTTTTAAGTGGCAGGCAACTTGAAAGCGGGATTTTAGGTAAAGCTCTGCCTAGAAAATCTTATGCCTACACAGCATATATCTGCAAACATAAGCTTAAAAATCCTTTCTCCTGCTTGTTTATTTTCTGTGAATTTTGTTGCTTTAACGCTAATGATAGTCCAGTTTGTTAAGCTGATCTTGTCTGTTTTAGAGGGGACGTTTTGCCTAAAATCACACTGCAAGGGTTTATTCTTGTGCCTGACTCCGATCTTGAGAGAGTTAAACGTGAGCTGCCAGAGCATGAAAAACTGACCTTAGAAGAATCCGGTTGTTTAGTTTTTATGGTGACTCCTGATCTAGTCAATAGAAATAAATTTAATGTTTATGAAGAATTCGTGAGCCGCATGGCTTTTGATCATCACCAAGCCAGAGTTCGATCCTCTATATGGGGGGAAGTGACTCAAGGTGTTGAAAGGTATTACCAAATTAGTGAAGATGTTCCTGTGTAGCCTTGTCCGTCAGTAGGCATATAGGTTGTGTGAAGTATTAGTATGCTACATTAAGAGATGTTTTTAATAGCAACTCGGAACTAGTAATCAGCTATAGCGATCCTTATACATATTCTAGTGAGTAGGTGAATAAGTGGAAAATTCCCATGAAGCTTTAAGGCTGATTCTCGATTCAATAACTGAGCATATTGTTGTTATTGATGATATGGGAACGATTCAGTATGCCAATAAAAGTTGGTCAGATTTTGGCAGTAACAATGCTTGCTCTGTTGGTGGAAATTGGCGGGGTATTAATTACATTGATGAATGTGATAAAGCTGCGGCCATGGGGGATGACTTCGGAGAAAAGGCAAGAAATGGCATTTTAAGTGTTATTAACAAAGAGATGCCCGCGTTTTACTTTGAATACCCCTGTCATAGTCCGGATGAAAAACGTTGGTTTATGATGCGAGTGACTTCGCTGCAGATGTCGTGTCAGGATTACTTTGTTATTTCACACCAAAATATTACCGAGAGAAAATTGGCTGAAGAAGAGGTAAGAAATCTTGCTCGGCTTGATGGACTTACTGATATTCCCAATCGTCGAGCGTTTGATGAGTTTCTTTATAATGAGTGGCGGCGATGTTTAAGATTAAAACAACCTATCAGTTTAGCAATAGTCGATTTAGACCATTTTAAACTTCTCAATGATATCTATGGGCACCAATCGGGTGATGAGTGTTTAATCAAGATAGGTGCCTTATTGAAAGAGTTTACTAGTAGACCCGGCGATATTTGTGCGCGATACGGCGGTGAAGAGTTTGCTTTGGTATGGGGTGGGACCTCGCTTGAACAGGCTGAAACGCTTTCAAATAGATTGTTGGAGGAAATTCATGCTTTAAATATCAATAATAGTGATTCACCTATCAACAAGTACCTAACGGCCAGCGTGGGTTTAGCTGAGATGGTTCCCCACTTAGGTTGTAATGAGGGAGAGTTGATTAGCAAAGCCGACAGCATGCTATATAAAGCGAAAGATCAGGGTAGAAATAGAGTTGAATATTAGGCGATAAAAATATGATTCTTTGATCTTCTGAATCAATATGTAAGCATCGCCTCAAGGCTGCTAGGCAGCCCATATGGCATTATTCAGCTAAGATTATTCTCTTGTGGGCTTAAAGCTTTTCGTCCACGTGGGCTAATACATAAAGTCCTACATCAATAGAACCATGTTCAAAACCTCCCTCACAGTAAGCTAGATAGTAGCGCCATAAACGGTGAAAGGTTTCATCAAACCCTTGTGCTTTAATATCTCCCCAGGATTTTTCAAAATCGCTATACCATTCGCGTATGGTTCTGGCGTAGTCTTTACCGAATAGTTGATGTTTTTTAAGTACAAAGCCATGTTCGCTTAGTTTTTCTTTAAAGGCTGATACGCTAGGTAACATGCCGCCAGGGAATACATAGCGTTGGATAAAATCGGCTTGTTTACGGTAATGATGGAAGCGCTCATCCTCGATGGTTATCACTTGCAGTACCGCTTGGCCTCCAGGTTTTAATACGCGTTTTAAGGTTTCAAAATAAGTATCCCAATGGGCTTCACCGACCGCTTCAAACATCTCAATAGAAACCACCGCATCATATTGGGTATGGAGGTCACGGTAATCGGTTAAACTCAGATGGACTTTATCGGTGAGATTATCATCTTTAATACGTTGTTTAGCCCATTTCAGTTGTTCTTGGGATAAGGTTATGCCGTGAACTTTTAGATCATGCTCTTTGCTTGCTTGGGCTGCAAAACCTCCCCAGCCGCAGCCTATTTCGACCACATGTTCACCCGGTTGGGCATTGAGCAGTTCAAGAATACGCGCGTTTTTTCTTTGCTGAGCTGATAGAAGGGATTCGTCTGAGTGACTATATAACGCAGAAGAATAGGTCATAGAGCTATCAAGCCAGTGTTTGTAAAAATCATTCCCTAAGTCGTAGTGGGCTGCGATATTTTTCCGGCTTCCAGTCAGTGTGTTGTCACGCGTCCAGTGATAGATATTGTGGAGTGTACTTGTCACTATGCGTGCTTTAGATAGCTCCGCTAGGGAGCTTTCATAAGCGAGCGCCCATTTTACTAACTCTGTAAGATTTGAGCTTTCCCATTCTCCCGCTAGATAGCTTTCTGAACCACCATTGATACCGCCAAAAAATAGGCGATAGAGTGGTCGGAAATTGTTTAATTGGATATCGGCTTCTGGCTGATTATGACCAATCTTGCATGTAAAGCCACTTGGTAGCGTTAGGCGAAGCGTGCCTTGATGACCATTCAGTTTTTTATGGAATAGACTAAGGAGCTTTTTTTCAAACCAAGTGGCTTGAGAGTAGGGAGCTTTAAGGGTTGTTTGTTGCTCATAAGCTTTCATAATGGGTCACTCCGCTTTTGTCCTGCCAGCTAATACTGTGTTTTTGTCGTGTATCTCTAGGCTGTAAACTTAGTTTTTTACGCCATAACCTGAGTGCTTCCCAATGGATAGCTAGAATGACTTTTAAGGTCATTAGGGGGTATTTAAAAAACACTTTTAGTAAGGTTCTATCTGTTAATTCGCTTTGGGTTCCCGTAAATGTCGCTAGCAAAATAGGTTGCCTTGCTCCTAGCGTTGATTGCTCTGTTTGTCGAATGCAGACAGCGACCTTATCTGAAGGCGGGGATATACGAAAAGAGTAGGCGGTATCCATAGGTATAAAAGGGCTTACATACATCTCTTTATTGCAGGAATGCCGTATTTGATCGGCTTTATTATCAACCTCAAGCAGGTAAGTATGTCGCGAGCCGAATGTATTACTGACCTCGTAGAGGATCACATCTAATTGATCATCTTGGTTGTAACAGAAATACACGCTAAGTGGATTGAAAGCATAGCCTAGGATACGTGGATAACAGAGTAGGCGTATTCGATGTGTTGCCTGGTTATAACCCCGTTGAGTTAGTAACTGACGGATGTTTTCAGCTAAGTTGCCGTTACCGCTACCATGATCTTTTTCATTAAATGAAAAAAGATTGAAACGGTTAATAGAGAGCCATCTAAATCGGTCTAAACGGGGTAGCTCATCTATATCTAGGCAAAGTGAGAAAACCTTATAGATAAATCGGTGTTTTGCAGGGCGAAATCGATGATGCATAACGGCCCCTTGATAGAGGCAAGAGCTTAGTTTAACCATGGGCTTTAACCTGTTCAGCTGGGGCTGTTTCTCTACTTTGTGGTTTGCTAACAAAAATACGACTATTTTTGTCTTCGAGTGTCCAAGGTCTAGGTATACCGCCAAGCTGTTCAGCTACGGCGAGACCCGCTTGCAACCCGTCCTCATGGAAACCATAGCCAAAGTAAGCACCACAAAACCAAGTTCGCTTTTTGCCTTGTAGTTGCCATAACTCTTTTTGCATATTAAGAGCACCTTGAGAAAACTCAGGATGGTCATAAAAGAAGGTTCGAATGATACTTCCATCTTGAGGATCTTTTAGCGGGTTAAGTGAAAGAAACAGAGGCAGTTCAGTGTTAAGCGGTTGTAATTGGTTCATCCAATAAGTTACTGATACCTCTTGAGATTGATCCCGTTGTCCAGTGGCGATGTAGTTCCAGCTTGACCAAACCGCTTTACGTTTTGGCATTAAGGATGGATCTGTATGTAAATATGCTTTATTACGCTGATATGGGAAGTGGTTAAGTAAGCGTTTCTCATCATCCGTTGGCGCCTCTAATAAAGCGAGGGCTTGATCCGAATGACAGGCTAGCACTATATCATCGTAGTATTCCCGTTTACCGTGTAGATCTTCAATAATCACATGATCGTCACAACGAATAACTTTATGAATACGGCTATTTAAGCGGATTTTATTCTGTAGGGAATCAGCTATTTTATTAACATAGCAGTGACTTCCGCCGACTACTGTTTTCCATTGAGGGCGATCTTTAAGCTGAGTCAGTCCATGATTTTTACAGAAGCGGAGAAAACTGCTGGCCGGGTAGTTTAACATTTTTTCTACAGGCATTGACCAGATCGCGGCACCCATAGGTAGTAGGTGATTATAAATAAAAGTATCACCGTAGTTATGGTGGTGTAAAAGCTCTCCTAATGTCAGTTCATTGATATCTGACTGAGCTAACATTGTGTTTGCATCGTTATAAAATCTAAGCAACTCACGAACCATTTGCCAAAAGCCAGGCTTTATCATATTGCGCTTTTGCGCGAGCAAACCGGATAAACCGGTACCAGAATATTCCAGTGCACCTTGGTTTATAGATACAGCGAAAGACATGTCCGTTCCACAGGTATTGATTTTTAGTGTTTCAAAAAGCTTCACTAGGTTCGGGTAATTTGGAGGGTTAAAAACAATGAAACCTGTATCTACGTCAACCTGCGTACCTTGAATATCGCAAGTGACTGTATTTGAGTGCCCACCTAGTCTATCGTCCTTTTCGTACAGTGTTACATCGTGTGCTGTGTTTAACAGCCAAGCACAGCTTAGTCCTGAAATACCAGAACCGATCACTGCAATTCTTTTTGGACGAATAGAGACAATATTCATTTTATGATCCATATTTAATTATATATTCATCGCTTGTTACGCAGGGTGAAGAAAAAAAGATCATGTACTATGCATATATTTTCAGTTATACGGTTTGGTGTGATCCAATCTTTGTAAGGTATCGTAAGGGATAGTATGGAAAATAAACCACCAGGTGAAGATGTGGAAAATGTTGTAGCTATGCCATCGATGTCAAACCGCCTAAGCGGTGCAGATCCCGATTGGAACGAGATGTTATCTCGTTTAGCGGAGAGTAAAGATAAAACGCTGTATATAGCGTTGTTTCGGCATTTTGCGCCAAGAGTTAAATCTTACCTTATACGTTTAGGACTTGTGGATACAGTTGCAGAAGAGTTAATGCAGGAGACCATGCTCGCTGTTTGGCGTAAATCTCATCTTTACAATAGTAGTAAAGCAGCCGCGAGCACTTGGATATTCACCTTGGCTAGAAACAAAAGTATCGACTTAATGCGTAAGCAGAAATATCCAGAATATGATCTGGAAGAGTGGCAAGAAGAGCCAGACCATCAGGATAACCCATGTGAGCAAGGGGTTGTCTCTGAAAGGATGAATAGTGCGATTAACACTTTACCGGAAAATCAAGCACAGGTTATCTATATGTCTTTTTTTGAAGGGCGATCTCACGCAGATATCTCTGATCGTCTAGGCGTGCCTTTAGGTAGCGTCAAATCAAGAATTAGGTTGGCATCTGAAAAGTTAAAAACTATGTGGAGGGATGGTGTATGAATATTAAGCATCATGTTGATGAAGCAACATTAGTTAGCTATGCCGCGGGCTCAATGTCCCAAGCAATGGCTTTAGTGACCGCTTGTCATCTCTCTATGTGCCCCCAGTGTCGTGAACGATTAGCTCACTCTGAAGCAATGGGAGGTGCTTTATTAGATGCTTTACCACCAGCAAAGGTCGCTGAGGATTCACTACAGAAGCTATTAGCCAGTATTGATGAGGAATCTGATATAGAGGCGATGCTGTTGGATCGTCCTGATATAAATAGGCCTCATAAAGATTACAGTGATAAAGATATCCCAACAGCTTTAGGGGATTATATTGGTGGTTCATTGGCAAATGTTGAATGGAAACGAATAGTCCCAGGTGTGTATTTTCATGATCTTCCCTGTAAAAGCGAGCGGGGCGGTGTATCACGATTGCTACGGATTGCCCCAGGCAAAGCTATGTTACCTCACAGTCATGATGGTAATGAACTAACCTTAATATTGCAGGGGTCTTTTTCTGATGAAATTGGCCGCTTTACAGTAGGTGATATCGCCGATCTTGACAGTGAAGTGGAGCATCAGCCGCTGGTGGATAGTGATGTGGATTGTATCTGTTTAATTGCGACGGATGCGCCACTTAAATTTAGTACATTACTAGGAAAGATTGTTCAGCCGATGACCGGTTTTTAAATAGTCTTTGAGCCGAATAATTAAGTATTTAGAGGGTATTGGAATGGAAACTAGTGAGCTTAAACTCTCAATTCCTGTCGGTGTTAGTGCTTGTCTTCTTGGGCACAAAGTTCGCTATGACGGTGGTCATAAGCGCTCTAAGTATTGCTTAAATGTATTGAGTGAATGTTTCGATCTAAAACCTTTTTGTCCGGAAGTTGCCATAGGGTTGAGTACTCCCCGTGAACCTATACGTTTAGTCGGAAGTGCTGAGGCTCCACGTGTTGTTGGGGTTAAGGATCCTACACTTGATGTGACTGATCGGCTTACGGCTTATGCTGATCAAGTGAGCAGTACAGAGAAAGATCTTTGTGGTTATATATTAATGCAGGGCTCGCCTAGTTGTGGCATGGAGAGAGTCAAGGTTTACCATGAAAACGGGATGCCTAATGTATCCGGTAGCGGCGCTTATGCGGCAAGATTAATGAAGCATAATCCAGCCTTACCGGTGGAAGAGGATGGTCGTTTAAATGATGCAGTACTGCGTGAAAATTTTATTACGCGGGTCTTTGTTTACTCTAACTGGCAGCAGGAGGTTATGAGTGACCCTAGCTTGCATAAAATTATTCAGTTCCATAGCCGTCATAAGTATCAGTTAATGGCGCATAGTTATGAGGGCTATAAGCAGTTGGGTAAGTACTTAGCGGATGAGGCATGTAAACAACCTATAGATGTGGTTGTGCAAAAATATATTCTTGATTTGATGACCTATCTGACCAAAAAAGCGGATCGTAAAAGTCATACCAATGTGCTTATGCATATTATGGGCTACCTCAAAAAAGAGATTGATGCCGAAACCAAACAGGATCTATTGGAAGCGATTGAGCAATATAGAACCAATAAAGTACATTTAGTTGTTCCTTTGGCATTACTTAAACATTATTTAAAACGTCATGGCTCTGATTATATTAAATCCCAAGCTTATCTTGATCCTTATCCCCATGAACTTGGATTAAGAAATTATATCTAACAGGGTTCCTTCCTATGGAACTGGCTTAAGAGCTGCGTTTAAACTTTTTTATTGAGATGTCGTGAAAAATATAAAACTAGTTTGGTTCAGAAATGACCTTCGGACCCGTGACCATCGTGCTCTTTATAGTGCATGTGAACATGTTGCTCAGAGCGCAAATAGCGCTGAAATGGGTATTATTGCTGTTGCTGCGATTTCATCTAAACAGTGGATGCTGCAAGATGAATCTAAGAGTCGAGTTCAGTTTTGGTTAGCTAATCTCCATTCATTAAAAGATGAGTTGGCTGGGCTTAATATTCCGTTAAAGCTTATTCATGCAGAGACTAATCAAGAGATTCCACAGCAGCTACTTAGATTAGCTAAACAATATAATGTAGCAGCTCTCTATTTTAACGATGAAGCACCAGAATATGAGCAGCAACGAGATCAGCAGGTAGAGCAACTTTTTCACCAGCAAGGAATAGGTTGTCACCGTTATGAAGCGGATCTCGTGCTTCCAGCTGGATCTGTGCTTAATCAACAAGGCCTGCCTTATAAAGTCTTCACACCGTTCAGCAAGGCGTGGCGACAACAATTTATATTGAGTGAACAGGGGCCTTTACCTGCACCTCAGCCTTTGTTATCCACTGTTATTGAATCAGATAATATTCCAGAGGATATAGGTTATGGCCTAAGGCTTGGAGCTGATTGGAACAAACAGATCTGGCCAGCAGGTACAGAAAGTGCGCATCGGAAGCTACAGCAGTTTGTGTTAGATCAGTTCACCGATTATAGCCAGTTAAGGGACTTTCCTGCGCAAACGGGAACCTCCTCACTTTCACCTTATTTAAGTGTGGGTGTACTTTCCGCAAGGCAGTGTATTGCAGGTGTGCAAGCTTATTCAGATGATCCTGATTGGTTCTACAGCCAATGGGTTACTGAGCTTATTTGGCGAGAGTTCTATCGTCATCTTTTAATTCTTTTTCCTGAAATGAACCGTTGGAAACCCTTTAAACCTGATATAGAAAAGAAGATAGCTTGGCAGCATGATCAAGCTAAATTTGAGGCTTGGTGCAACGGGGAAACTGGCTTTGATATTGTCGACGCAGGGATGAAGCAGTTATTAGAAACAGGATGGATGCATAATCGTGTGAGAATGATAACGGCTTCTTTTTTAACAAAACTACTGCGTCAAGATTGGCGTTTAGGGGCGCGTTTTTTTATGCAGCATTTAATTGATGCTGATTTTGCTTCTAATTTAGGTGGTTGGCAGTGGAGTGCATCTGTTGGTGCTGATGCAGCGCCTTATTTTAGGATTTTTAATCCAATGCGACAAGCTGATCGTTTTGATGCAAAAGGCCTTTATACCAAGCAGTGGTTGGACTTGGATCATCCAGATGACAGCAATATGAATACTGATCTATTGGGTGATGCTTTGCCTTCTGATTTGGGCCAACGACCTCAACCTATAATTGATTATGCAGCTGAACGTAGGTGCAGTATTGAAGAGTACCAGTAAGTATTTAAACGTACCTTAATGCTGATCTAGGCTAGAGGATTGATAATATTTGTGGTTATAACCTTCGTTATTAATTGGGCAGAATTTATCAAATGAATCAATTTAATCCTAATAAACTACTGCTTTCTAAGTGGACAGCGGTTAAGCCGTTTGAGAAAAGGAAACACTTTATTATCACTGAGCTTGTTAAGGATGAGTTGGAACAGCAGGTTGTCGCTTGTGTTCTAGAAGCGGTGATCAATAAACAACAATTCTTTATGGATTTTAATGAGTTGAAAGACCAAACTCGATGGCTGCAAGGTTGGAAATAAAAACCTCAATATTTTGCTTCTTTAAATACTTCTATTTGTCATCTTTTAGGATTATTATCGCAAAAAACTGATCGGTGGTGTGTTAAAGCTTTTGAAAATAGGCTGTTAGCATCAAAATCTCTCCTCAAGATTAAAGATAACCACTCGATTTTTCTATTGTCAGCGATATTACTTTATAGATTTGGGGGGCATGTAGATGCAACTTGATGACGCTTTCAAGTCAGATAAACGCTTTAGAGATCCTAAAAACTTTCCTTACGGTTTTGCACGCAGTGGTGAGTTCACGCGTGAGCAAGCCCAGTTAATAGAGAATCACGGTTATGCTTATATTGAATTAGCATCAGGCGCACGTGCTCCTTTATGTGATCAAGAACAAGCGTTTATGGCATTCTGCCAAGGTGATAAAGACGCAGAATCTCTCCATGAGCGGACTTGGAAGCGTTACCAAGATAAAGTAAATCGTAAAATAAATTGCTATACCTTGGCGAGTATTCCTTCTATATCGGATGATGATGCCTCTGATGATGACGATTAAGGGTTTTAACCTTAAAAAAAACAGCACCTCTAAGCCTTTACAACGCTTAGAGGCGCTATTCATAGCGCCTTTTGATAAAGTACTCAAACAGTCAGCATTAACAAACTAGTACAACGATGCCGATGTATTGCTTTAGCTCGTCTAAACAGAATAATGCATCAGCTGTTGGCTAAGCGACCCGATCGTTGTTCTGTAATCTCAATCTGAGATCTAATCCAAGTCTAAAATGGTAACTATTATGAAAAAGGAAAACCGTTTCTATTCACTCGTTTTACCATTCTTTTGTTTACTGTTCGCGGTTGGAAATACTTATGGGGACGCTTCTGAAACGACTCGAATTCTTAATGGAACTCAAATCACGTATATGTACTCGAGTGGCCGTTCATATAATGTGAAGTTTGAAGAGAAGGGGGTTAGCTACCGCTATCTGACAGGCTCAAAACCGGATGTTTGGTGGGGACCTTTTCCATATCAAGCAATGGAGGTGGAAGATAATCTTTATTTTGCCTCCTGGTTTGAGAAAGGCTACGGTGATTACGTCACCTTGCTGATTAATTTTGATAAAAACGTTATACATGGCAGTGCCATTATAGGTGGAAACGAAGTGCACTTTCATAAAGCTGAGCTTGTGAAATTTGCTAAGCCTTGAGTCTTTATCTGTGGTTAGCAGGTTAAGATAATCGTTATAAATAAACCACTGCTTACAGGCTATATGCCCCATTGTTCGATGGGGTATCTTATCAGCGATATAGGCTTAACTTATGTCAGTTAGGATTTAATTAGTTTTGAGTAAATCTTCTAACTCTCTGTTTTTGATTAATTTTCATAGAAAGGCAGGCATAAGCTTTTAACCGTGCTAGTCTTTCCTAAAGGCTGATAATAAGATAAATGTTAACTGTAGATCAGAGGATGGATCTGTCGCGTTATGGTCATTATACCAACGGAAAAACGATTTGATTGGAAACGTCCTCCAATCATGCTGTTCATTTTGGTGCTCACCAATGTGATTATTTTCTTTGTCTATCAAGGCGAAGATGAAAAGGAGCTTCAAGGTGCTTTAGATCGTTATGACAGGTTGGAATACTTTGAAACAGAATGGCCTGTCTATCTTGATTATCTACAAAGTAATGATGTTCCTGAAGATATTATTACTGATTACCAAACGCTTTATAACCAAGGCCATCGCCAGCAGCTTAGTTTTTATATCCTTAGCGATTTTAAGTTTCTAGACTATTTAAATGCCCACTGGGTTAGTTTCCAAGAACCTAAAAAAGGGGACTATTGGACAGATAGACAGCAAATACATGATGAATTTGAATCAACAGCCCTTTATGGTTTCGGTTTAAAGCCTAAAGATCTTGGTCTTGCTGAGTTAGTTACCTATCAATTTTTGCATGGTAGTCCTATGCATTTATTTGGGAATATGTTTTTTCTCGTTATTTTTGGTTTTGCTGTTGAAGCCGCTATAGGACATTTTCGCTTTCTTCTTTTTTACCTTGTCTCTGGTATCGCTGGTGGCGTTCTATTTGTCATGGTTAATCAATACAGTCCAAATGCGCTGGTGGGTGCTTCCGGAGCTATTTCCGGAGTGATGGCTATGTATTTAGGTGTGTTTCGTTTTAGGAAAATAGAGTTTTTTTACTGGTTTTTTGTTTTTGTTGGCTTTATTCGAGCCCCAGCACTACTTGTACTCCCGCTTTATATAGCGAACGAACTCTATAACTATTTCACTTATACGGACTCCAATGTTGCCTTTATGGCTCATACAGGAGGCTTTGTTAGTGGGGCGATCTTGATATTGACAGTGTTGCTGGTCGATCCAAAAATGTTGGATGAGGAATATCTGGCAGAGGATGAGGTTGAGTCTTCAAAGCAGAGAGATTTAGACAAAATTTATAAAGCCTTAGGCCGTTTCTCTTTTGATACGGCTTTAAAAGCGTTAGATGAGTTTATTGATACTTATGGTGAAGATTTTGACCTCCTGAAATTGAAATACTCAATATTAAAAGGACGTGAAGATCCAGCGCAGGAAGCGGCACTTATCAGACTACTGAATATGGAAAAACTCAGTATTAACCAGTTGGAAAGGGTGGAGACACTTTGGTTAAATAATGAAAGCCTAAAACAGAGCATGTCTAATGATGAGGTTCTTCAGTTAGGCTGGCGTTTGTCTGCCTTACCTAGCCTAATGACCTCTGAGCAGATTTTTATTTATCTTTATTCTAACGGGATCAAAAATGAGACTTTGAGCCACTTTGCAAGAAAGCTTTCCATCGGCTTTGGCGAGCGAGAGCATGAAGCCAAAAAAGTAAAATATGAAAAAGCGGCTGTTGAGATCTATGAACGATGCCGTAGATATTAAATGTTATAGAGCTAGGATGACTCATTAAGTGATATGGGTGATTTAATACGCCGAGTTTTTTATCGGTTTAACAACCGCTTGTAGGAGTTAAATGCAATATGGAGTATTGCAAATACCATCCACTAACTGCAGCAACCTATCATTGTGAACATTGTCAGATCAGTTTATGCGATTACTGTATTGATGATGATCCTGAATACCCCGAGCCACGCTGTTTTGTCTGTGGGGGTGAGGTTGATAGTTTAGGTTCTGCCGACATCGCACCTTTCTGGCGGAGATTGGATAGTGCTTTTCAATATCCAATGAATAAGCAAACTATATTATTGATCATGATTGCATCGGTTCTAACCTCTATAGGTGCATTTATTGGCGGGATAATGGGTTTTTGTATATCGCTCGCAATTACAGCTATCACAACCAAATATAGCTTTTTGTGCTTACAAGGCACGACAATGGGGCAGCTTAGAGCACCTGATATGAATGAAGCATTTTCCGGGGGCTTTAAAATCATATGGCATATTATTGTGATATTGATTGTTATCAGTTTAATGATTTCAGGTGTTGAAAGAGTCTTTGGGGGCCTTGTTGCCGTCTTATTTTTGATCTTTTGGATAGTCTGTTTGCCTGCTGTTTTTATTAACTATGCGCGGTTTGAGGATATAGGCCCCGCGATTAACCCCATTGAGATCGGACGATTGGTTGTGACGCTAGGTAGTGCTTATGTGCTCTTACTATTATTTATTACGATCATGATGGCTTCGGTTGGTACCTTGCATGAGATATTAGACGAGCAATTCTATTTTTTCTCGGCGGTTTTACAGAGTATCGTCTCTTACTATTATCTGATAGTGATATTCCACTTAATGGGCTATCTCATTTTTCAGAAACAAAAATCATTAGGTTTTGCTAGCCGTTTAGATTCATCAACACCTTCAGACCTGCGTTCTGAGAAAAACAGAATTTTGTCTAAAGTTGATGTTCTTACGAAAGAGGGGGATTTTGAAGGGGGGCTGGCCACGTTTAAGCAAGGGACTAAAACAATCACCAATGATTATGATTTTTATAGCCGTTTCTTTGATTTTCTTTGTGGCATAAAGAGAATTAAGGAGATTGATAATCTTTTAGTCGATTATTTAACGATTTTAAAAAGCCATGGCCGGGATAATCTATTAACAACGGTTTATCAGCGTATTTTGCTGCTCGATAAGCAATATGTACCGGCATCACCTGAAGTGCGTTATCAACTCGCCTTAGGGTGCTTTGATTCGGGTAAATCCCTTTTTGTTGTGAAGTTACTGAATGGTTTACACCGGGATTTTCCTGATTATCAGGAGCTTGTACCTGCATATGAGCTGATGGCTAAAGCGCTCGATGATCTTCCAAATAAAGAGCATCAAGCCGAAAAGTTTCGAGGCTTAGTACGGCAGTTAAAAGGCGCTTCAACGCAGAACTAATTCATCCTGCGATTGAGCCCTACTTGCGCCATAATTCGGGTGGATATCTCTTCTATAGAGAAGTTAGTTGTATTGATACTGGGAATATTAAGTTTCTTAAATAGCTTCTCTACTTCACGTACTTCAAAATCACACTGATCTAGAGAAGCGTACTTACTGTTAGCGCGGCGCTCATGCCGTATTGCTGCTAACTGAAATGAGTCAATTGTTAAGCCGTAGAGTTTATGTTTATGTTTTTCAAGAACGTCTGGCAACTTATTGAATTCTAAGTCTTCTTCTGTGAGAGGGTAGTTGGCCGCTTTGATGCCAAACTGCATCGCCATATAAAGGCAAGTGGGGGTTTTACCGCACCGAGATACACCCACTAAAATAATATCTGCATTTGCATATTGGCGTGTTCTGGCACCATCGTCATTGTCTATTGCGAAGTTGACGGAATCAATTCTATCTTTGTAACGCGTCTGTTCAACAATACCGTGGGATTTACCGACAGAGTAATTTGAGCGGGCATTGAGTTCGCTTTCGAGAGGCTTTAAAAAGCTTGAGAAAACATCAATTTTGAATGCGACAGATTCAGAAATAATGGCGCGAATATCTTCATTGACTACTGTATCGAAAATAAGAGGTCTTGTACCATCTTTCGTAGCCGCATTATTGATACGGGACACGGCTTCTTGCGCTTTTTCGGGGGTATCTATGTAAGGGAGTGTTATCTGTTCAAACTCAATGCTATCGAATTGGGCTAAAAGACTGTGTCCTAAAGCTTCAGAGGTAATACCTGTGCCATCAGAGATAAAAAAAGCTGTTCGTTTCATCATTGGTTTATAAATATAGCGGACAATAGAGTGAGCACTATAACAGATTGGCTAAAATAGATGGGGTTGATCAGACTTAAATAGATCTGAAAAACGTCTTAAATAGAGTTTTAAGTCTGTCAATGCATTAGGACTCTGCTATTTTTGCCTGTTTTAAATCATTTAAACTTGGGTTGGTAAGGATTTTTTGTTTTCACTCAAGTAAGATCAACGTCAGATTAGCGCTCTTATCAACGTTTAATCACATTATAATAAGTAGAGCAAAGTCAGCAGAATTTAATGCTGATAGATCTGTATGAGTTTGATGAACAGTTACGACAGCCGAGTAGGAGATAGACCGTTGCAGAACTATGTACTGCGCCTTGATCAGGTAGGTATGGATGATGTAGAGAATGTGGGTGGTAAAAACGCTTCTCTGGGGGAGATGTTGCAAGAGCTGGCGGGAGCAAATGTTAAAGTCCCGAACGGCTTTGCAACCACCGCACTTGCCTATAAAGATTTTTTAACTTATGGCGGTTTAGAAGACCAAATTAAAGATAAACTAGAGCAGCTGGATACGAATAATATCCAAGATCTTAAAGAGGCAGGAAAAACAATTCGCGCCTTAATTATGGGTGCTGAGTTTCAACCGCAACTTAATAGCGCGATTGAAGCCGCTTGGGCCGAAATGTCTAATGGCGAAGATATTGCGGTCGCTGTTCGTTCCTCTGCAACGGCGGAAGATCTTCCCGATGCATCCTTTGCTGGCCAGCAGGAAACCTTTCTTAATGTTCGCGGACTTGAGGATATTAAAGCCTCGATAAAAGAGGTGTTTGCCTCGCTGTACAACGATCGGGCTATCTCTTATCGCGTTCATCACGGTTTTGAGCATAGCGAAGTGGCGCTATCAGCCGGTGTTCAGAGGATGGTTAGAAGTGAAACCGGTGCTTCAGGTGTTATGTTTACTTTAGATACTGAGTCAGGTTTTAACCATGTGGTCTTTATTACTGCTGCCTATGGATTAGGTGAAACGGTTGTGCAAGGTGCAGTAAACCCCGATGAATTCTATGTTTACAAACCTACGCTTAAAATGGGTGCGCCTGCGATTATTCGTCGAACTATAGGTTCTAAAGCGATCAAGATGGTTTATTCCGAACCCGGTTCTGAGAACCCCGTTTCTACTGTCCAGGTTAGTCCAGAAGAGCGCTGTAGTTTTTCTGTTGATGATGGAGATGTGGAAACGCTTGCTAAGATTGCTTTAGAAATAGAATCCCATTATGGGCGTCCTATGGATATTGAATGGGCGAAAGATGGAGATACAGGCGAAATATTTGTTGTACAAGCACGCCCTGAAACGGTGAAGAGCCGCAGTAATCAGGCTGTGATTGAACGCTACTTGCTGAAAGAAACAAGCCGAGTTTTAGTTGAGGGGCGCTCTATTGGCCACCGAATTGGCTCCGGCAAAGTCCGTATCGTTTATGACCTTAGCGAAATGGATAAGGTACAACCTGGTGAAGTACTTGTTACGGATATGACAGACCCTGACTGGGAACCTGTGATGAAACGCGCCGCTGCAATCATTACCAACCGTGGTGGACGTACTTGTCATGCGGCGATTATTGCCCGTGAACTAGGTATTCCTGCAATTGTTGGGTGTGGTGATGCAACAGAACAGTTCGTGAATGGTCAGCTTGTTACTGTATCTTGTGCAGAAGGTGATACGGGGCGAGTTTATGAAGGCAAGTTAGATTACGAGCATCAATCTAATAGTGTCGAATCTATGCCTGAGTTACCTTTTCAGATTATGATGAATGTTGGCAATCCAGATAGGGCGTTTGATTTTCAGGCGTTACCTAGTGCCGGAGTCGGCCTTGCTAGGTTGGAATTTATTATCAATCGCATGATTGGTATACACCCTAAAGCCTTGTTGAACTTTGATCAGCAAGCCCCTTCATTACAACAAACGATTAAACGTCGTATCTCTGGTTATAAAAGCCCCGTCGATTTTTATGTTGACCGTCTAGTTGAGGGTATATCTACCTTGGCAGCGGCTTTCTATCCTAAGAAAGTGATAGTGCGTATGTCGGACTTTAAGTCTAATGAATACGGACACCTAATTGGCGGTGATATGTATGAGCCAAACGAAGAAAACCCTATGTTAGGGTTTCGTGGGGCTACGCGCTATATATCAGAATCATTTCGTGATTGCTTTGAGCTAGAATGCCGGGCGCTTAAGCGTGTTCGTGATGAGATGCAGCTAACCAATGTGGAAGTGATGATCCCATTTGTGCGCACCCCAGGAGAGGCTAGGCAAGTGGTTGATCTTCTTGCAGCTAATGGCCTCAAACGAGGCGAAAATGGCTTACGTGTCATAATGATGTGCGAGATACCTTCCAATGCTTTGTTGGCTGACGAGTTTTTAGAGCATTTTGATGGTTTCTCTATAGGGTCAAATGATCTGACTCAATTAACATTAGGTCTCGATCGAGATTCTGGCGTTATTGCCCATCTTTTTGATGAACGAGATGAAGCGGTTAAAAAGCTGCTCTCTATGGCGATCTCTGCTTGTAAAAAGCAAGGTAAATACATCGGTATTTGCGGCCAAGGCCCATCAGATCATCCTGATCTTGCACGTTGGTTGATGGAACAGGGGATTGATACAATTTCCTTAAATCCAGATTCAGTGTTAGATACGTGGTTTTTCTTAGCCAATAACGAAAAGTAAAGATTGCCGCTTGGTTTAAGGAGGATTGCTCATCGAGTAACCTTCCGCCAAGCGGGCTTTCTAAAGTACATTATATTTAGACTTACCGACCTTTTTTTCTGAGCGTAAACGCTTCCCCTAAGTGAAATACTGTTCCTCTCTTTAGTCCTTATGCTGCGGATTTTTTTCGCCGATATATGCACCATAGTGTGATGCCAATTGCTGCGCCAATTAAATGAGCGGGTGGATAGAGACTCCAGCCCTCAGTGACAAATAGAGCGTTTTGCGCAGTGAGTTCTAATACGGTTTTAATTAGAATCATAAGCAAAGGAACAAGGCCCAGTAAGGAGGGTTCTTTTTTATACCAAAACAGAGCGGCGAGGGTGATCACTGTATATAGAACACCTGAGATTCCTGCATAGCTTTCAAGACTTGAAAGAGGTGAAAGTAGGTACAGATCTAACACAGTAACGGAGACAACTATTCCGTATATTAAAAGCTTAGGGCTTTGCTTTTCGAGATAAAATGCGGCAACAGTAAAGGTTGTTAAATCCCATAACAGGTGGTTCCACGAGCTGTGTATTAAATGGCCGGTTATCAGCCGCCAATACTGTTGTTGTTCGATAATGGCGCCGTAATCAAAACTTAATGAGTGAAGCCCAACTAAGCTGTTGGGTAGAACACCTAACATCAACATTATTGCGCAGGCTATAAGAGTTACATAGGGGATGGAGCCTTTATGAGGCGAAAGCCCCCCCCTTGGGGAGGCTGTGAATGTGTCGTTAAATAAGGAACGCATAATCATCATACCTTGCTATTAAACGTCTTTAGAGCGGTTTGAATGAGAGCGACTTAATTGAACTAATGCAATACTCGCGGCCATCAAGATAACCAACCAAGGGGATATGGCACCACCTCCGGATCCAGAGCGGCTAGGCGATACGGATGCACGCTGCTGACTTTGGTTGGGTTGAGCCGAGGAGGAGTCAATAAACATAGGCTGCTGTTGATCAACGCGGTTTTGCTGTGCTGTAACGGGTTGGTGTGCACGTAGCTCGCGGGCTTTCTGTTCTTTCTCCACCCGTTGCTGGTTATTACGTTGAATGTTTAATGCTTTAAATACCTCATCTCGTACAACAATCATTGAGGTGTAATCTGTTACTAAACCATACTCAATAGCCGTATCCGTTATCGCTTGTTTGGCGTCTTTATCTGTTCCTAAATAATCAATCTTTGCTTGTAGTTCCTCAATTGCTGCATAAGCCCATAAACGTTCGAGTTCTGGATGCAGAGTGGATTGTTCTGGAAGCATAAAACGTGTTTTATAGCTCTTCTCTTTGCCATTAACAGTACCTGTTAATGTGATTTCTGCTTCGCCTGGCTGATAATAGTGACCAAAGACAGTTAACTGCTGACCATGATAAAGGGTGTTCGCTAAACGAGGTTTTACGATCTCTTTACTACGTACGCCTGATACTTTTAGGCTGACATCACGCATAGCTGCATGAGACATTTTGCCCTTTGCCAGCATTAATTGGCCCATAATGTCGTCAGCATTAGAGATCGACATAGCGAAACCATTAGATACCCGTGTCATCTCCTCTAGTAGAGGGCGGTTGGCACTATTACCCATAATAAAGGTAAATAAGCGCGCATCACGTTTTTCTAGGAGATTAAGGAATTTTGATTTCTCAGTTTCACCAACGTTAGCAACACCGTCAGTAACAAGGATAATCGCAGTGCTACGGTCGGAATCTAGTTGATCAATGCCATTTTTTAATCCTGCATATAGGTTGGTGCCATTTCCGGGTTGTACATTATCAAGCTGGGTCATAACGCGCTTAATGCTCTGTTTATCTGCGGGTTGATAACCTTGAGTGAAATTCTGTGCCTGATTATTAAAGAGAACGACTTTAAAACGATCTTGAGGCGGTAGCTGTCCCAATCCCTGACGTACTCCTTCTACTAGACTTGAGAATTTACCTTGCATTGAACCCGATATGTCTAAGACGAAGACCCAGTCACGTCCTTGTGTAACAAGAGGCAGATCAGTGCCCGGTGTTAAAGTTAGCTTAAAAGTACCTTTACTATTATTAGCCTCTTTATAGCTAATCATGTCGACGCTGGCCGGAAGCCCCTCAGCTTGCCTCCAGTAGAGAAGAATATCTTTATTTAATTGGGTCAGTGTTGTTGGTTGGTTAAGTGCTTTTGTATCTGCTTCACCGTTAAGGTCTAAACTCGTAGGCGTATCTGTGTCCGGTGTTTCTAAATCCGGTGAGATATTTTGTACCTGTGTGGCGGTCTGGTTCATGAGCGCAGCTTGCCATTCATAAGGAGCGACTTGTTGTAGTTGGGCATTTGGATGTTGAGGCATACGCAGTCCATCAACTGGATAGCTTGTACGTAGTTTTACATTAAAGGTAAACGCTTCTTCAACGGTTTCATTGCGGCTCCAAAAGCTTTGTTTTTCTACATCTACACCGCCATCTTCAAGTGGATAAACATAACGACCTATACCCGTGTCGGTTTGAGTGTTTTGTAGATAGACCAGTTTTATTTTTACGTCTTGGTTTGCTTTAACTGGAAAAACGGATATATCAAAAGTTTTATACTTATCTTTTTCCACAAGAGCTGTTTCATTGCCTTGTGCTTTCTGTTGTTCATAAATCTGTCGCGCTTGTTGCTTTTCGACGACTTCGCCAGTGACCGGTTTACCATCTATCCAGTAGCTGAACTCGCCAACAGCCGCTTTTTCTGGCACAGGAAACGAATAGATTGCCTCTAAATCGTTTGCGTTGGGGTTATGAAAGGTTTGTTCAATAGTTGTCGTTGCATACATATCTTCGATAACAACATTAACGTGGTGTTCTTTGATCTGTAAGTCAGTGTAATTTGCATTGTTTGGTTTGAGTAAGCCCGCAGCTTCTATGGAAGGTGAATAGAATAGGGATGAGCTTAGAGCAAAGCTTAGACCTAACGCTGTTAAGAGTGCTGTTTTGTGTGTTGTTAAGTGAGTCATTATGTTTCCCTCGTGAATGAACGAGGGAAAGATTGATGGAATTTGTTTTTAGCTAATACCTTACTATGTAAAGTTACGAGATGTTGAACTTTAGGTATTATATTTCAATACCAGAACTTGTTTTTGGTTAGTAAGACGCTTATTGCATTGATGTGGTTTCAGCAATGGATTGAAAGGAGGCGCCAACTTGATTTGTGAGATCCATATAGTTTTGGGGTTTGCTAAATAAATAGCCTTGTAAATAGTGAACGCCAAGCGTTTTTAGTTTGTTTTTTTGCTCAACTGTTTCTACACCTTCAGCAACAACTTTATAGTTAAGTTCATTGGCCATTAGCATTACTGCTTTAATAATAGCCGCTCCATTTGAATCTAGTTTGTTGACGAAGGAGCGGTCAATCTTAACAATGTTTACCGCTAGATCTTGAATAACTGATAATGATGAATAGCCGGTTCCAAAGTCATCGACGGAGATAAAAAAACCTAAGGTTTGTAGCTGTTTTATAGCCTGTAAAAGCTTTGGCTTATCACTAGAGAACACTGATTCTGTAATCTCAATATGGAAGAGGTTAGTATCAACTTGGTACTTATCTATCATATTCCTAACGGTGTTTACAAACTCAGCATCTTCAAATTGAACGATAGAGACATTGATACAGATTTTTATATTTAAGCCATCTTGCATCATTAATTTTTGCTGTTGTATCGCTTTCTCAAGCACCCAATAGCCAATCTCTCGAATAGCGCCATGTTTTTCTGCTAAAGGGATAAACACATCAGGGGGAATCGCTTTTCCTTTATGTTCCCAGCGCAGCAAGGCCTCCACAGCGTGGCATTCACCATTTCTAGTATCAATGATAGGTTGATACACAAGGTTAAAGGCACTACTCTTCTGATAGCGGAAGAGAGTGCAAAGTCGCGTTGTACCTTCTCTGCTAGATCTTTGCTAAAAAGCACATAGTCCGTTTTTTGTGTATGTTTATTTTCATACATTGATACATCGGCGAAAGAGATCAATTCCTCGATAGATTGACTATGGTTGGGATAAATAGATACGCCAATAGATGCCTTTAAGTCAATTTTATACCCATCAAATATAAAGGTAGATTCAATCAGGGTATTGATTTTATTGGCAATAATCTCGACTTGTTTTTTGTTAGTTGTTTTAGAAAGGATGATAAATTCATCGCCACCCCAACGGCAGATTAAGGCATTAGTTCCAAAATTTTCTTTTAAACGTGAGGCCAATTGTTTAAGAAGAGTATCGCCTACATGATGTCCAAAATTATCATTCACTGGTTTAAAACTATCTAAATCAATAAAAAAAACAGATAGATGTTTGTTTTTAGCTGTGTGTTTTATTTGCTTACTTGCTGCTTCGATAAAGGCGGGTCGGTTTAAGAGCTTAGTGAGTGAGTCTAGCTGACTTAATTCAATTATTTTGTCCGTTCTTGATTCAACTTCACTTTGCATATTTTTTAGCAGTAGAGTGTGTTGGTACCTAAGCCTGATGGAGTCTAAAGTGAATCGAGCCGCTTTATGCGCAGTAAAGAATATAATGCCTGCGAAGATTAAGCCTAAAACTCCAAGCAGTTGGTGCTCAGATGTACCTGATAAAACTAATAGTAGTGAATAAGGGACGAGTAAAATTTGCGGGTAGAGGGTGGCAAGAAGAAGATCCCCGGACAAAACAGTGGATGCGCCTCCTGCTAGCGTTGCAACAATGACCATTGATATACAAAGTTGATAAAGGTCAGAATCAGAATAAAAATAAATACAATAAAAGGCCCAGAGTGAAGCGGTAAGTAATGCGCCTATGCGGAATCGTAAGAGATCGCTGGATGTCCCTAGTTCGCCTTGTTTTGACTTAACACACCACGTGTAACTGTAGAATAGTCGCCATAGCATCAATAACAATATAGCTACCCACCAGCCTAGTCTTACATATGCATGGCTTGTTGAATCAAACCAAAAAACTAAGCCTGAAGCAGCAGCTAGCATTATCAGAAAGCCTGCATAAGAACTCCGATAGAGAAGCTCTAATCGGTCATTGAGCTCAACTTTATGATTACAGGAACGCAATATCAAACTCCATTAACATAAAAAATACTTTCCATGTCGATATTAAAAACGGCCAGAGCCTACAATAAGTATAATTAACTTATACTTAACTGATTTTGTAAGTGTATTCCTAGATACACCTTTCTTCCAGTAGCGTTTTGTTGAACAAGGTTAGCGCTAACCGTTTTCTATTTTTATAAGGGATATTTACTTACTCATTTTCTTAAATAGAGAGTACTGCCACTGGCGAATGGCTAAAACCATAGTTGTGCCATTTTTTTGCTGGCTTGGTGCTGCATGATCCTCTTGCATCAGTTCATTAAACTCGGCGGCTAAGCGCTCCATTTTCTTTTGTAAGCGGGCATTAGAGCTATCGGTAAGGATCGCATTAGTGACGATCAATTTTTCGTTAGCTTTATCAAAACGAGAGCTGAAAAAGTCTTGTTCTACCTTCTCCTGAAAGAACTGCTGTATGGGTCCGTTTGGTAGCCAATGAAAATTAGGGGCGACTAGAAGTTTGACTCTATTGTTGGGTAGTAGATCTATAATTTTTAATCGATCAAGCTGTGCTAATTTCTGAATACATGTCGTTTCAGGGATATTATATGTATAGATAATATCGTCATAAGACATCCCGCTTATAACGCTTACCGTGATTAGCAGAAGGGTTAAATCGTTAGCGATCTCCTTTTCCTGGTCTCGGGTTAGTTGTATGAGTTGATGTTGCGCTTTACTCATTCTTTGTACTAATTCGGATAGCTCGATATTTAGCATATCGCAAATGTGTTCTAAGCGTTCTAAGGTAAAGTTTTTGTCCGCAAAGAGCCGTTTTACTGATGCTTCACTCAGTTCTAGAACCTTAGCAACATCCACATAGGTTTTTCCTTGTGCTTTTAACTCGCGCTTTAGGGTGTCAATCAGTGGGCCTGCTTGTGCCATAAATAAGCCTTTAAATAGAAAGGAGATCAGGTTGTATCTTATCTGAAACAATAATTGCGCGTCAGTAGGCGTTTAACGAATACTCTAGTTAAAAAGATCAGCAGATAAAATTGCTTCTTTTTATTTCATATAGTTTCATATGTACTCTAATCCATGTATAAGGGCACCATGAAAATCCCTAAAAGAATACAACCACTTGTTGATGATGGTCTAGTCGATGACGTTCTTAGACAATTAATGAGTGGAAAAGAGGCGGTAGTGTACGTGGTACGTTGTGGATCAGAGATCCGCTGCGCGAAAGTGTATAAAGAAGCGGCGAAACGAAGCTTTAAGCAAGCCGTGCAGTACCAAGAAGGCCGAAAAGTACGGAATAGTCGCCGTGCGCGCGCCATGGAGAAAGGTTCTAAGTTTGGTCGAGATCAG
Organism: Neptuniibacter marinus; assembly: GCF_965223595.1. Classification (NCBI taxonomy): domain Bacteria; kingdom Pseudomonadati; phylum Pseudomonadota; class Gammaproteobacteria; order Oceanospirillales; family Oceanospirillaceae; genus Neptuniibacter; species Neptuniibacter marinus. The sequence goes on from NZ_OZ245004.1 coordinate 2,122,682, forward strand.
CAGGAAGCCCTTTGGCACAATGCTGAAGTCGATGCATTGTACCGCCTAGCTGCTGCTGGGGTAAGAGTGCCTGAGCCTTATGGCTGTTTCGATGGTGTGCTGCTGATGGAATTAGTAACGGACGATAATGGTGAAGTTGCGCCGCGTCTTAATGATGTGGCAATGTCGGCTGAACAAGCTATAGCCGATCATGCGGTTGTCATTCGCGATATTGTTAGAATGCTCTGTGCCGGATTGGTTCATGGCGACCTATCTGAATTTAATGTGTTGGTGGATTCCTATGGTCCTGTCATTATCGATCTACCTCAGGCGGTAGACGCTGCCGCAAATAATCATGCTCAATGGATGCTCGAGCGCGATGTTAATAATATGCGTAGCTATTACGGACAGTTCGCGCCTGAACTCTTAAATACACAGTATGCGAAAGAGATCTGGGCACTCTATGAAGAGGGCGATTTAGCCCCCGATACTGAGCTTACAGGGCTATTTGAAGAGAGTGGAGAAGCCGCTGATGTTGATTCGGTTCTGCTTGAGATCAAAGAGGCCTTTGCTGAAGAGCAAGAGCGCCTAGCGCGTATAAGAGACTCTGAAGAACCTTAATTGACTTAGGTTAAGAAAAAGCTTTAGTTACATGATGGGGGAGCTGAGTCGTTTTAAAATAATCCTGCAGCATAATCATCATTGTTTCTGCGGCTGGGCTTAGCGCGCGACCTTTACGGGTAATAATGTAAATTTTTCGTTCTAGTTCCGGTGATTGCAAAGGCACAAATATTAGCGTTGAAAAGGCGCTAGTGCTGGCCGCAAGTGCCGGAAGTATAGAAACACCTAGCCCCGTTTTTACCATATCTGCTAGTCCAGCCGGGGTTGAGACTTCAATTAATGGGCTTTGGGTATTTAATCCCAGATTGTTTTCCCTTTCTAATTTATATAACTGTGAACGGGTGCCGGTATCCGTGGTTAAATGGATTATTGGTAGTGAGCTCACTTGTGCCCAATTCAATTGTGCCGTTTGGCTTAAAGGGTGGTCTGAAGGGAGGACAATCCCGTACTGATCCATTAAAACCGGTTGATAATTTAATTCCGGTTGATTCGAATGATTACCTCCTAAGCCAAAATCCACATCATTTTCTAATACCCGTTGCTCGATGCCACTCGCATTATCATCGCGCAGGTAAATCCCTATATTGGCATAGGTTTGATGGTAGGATTTGATAATCTCAGGCAGCATTCGGCCAATCATTGAGGGCGAGGCTGCAATACCGATCTTACCTTTTTGTTGTGATGTGGTTGCTTTTAGGTCATTAAAAGCGGTATCAAAATCGGAGATTAGTTTTTCTGCTACTGGGAAAAAGTTTCCCCCTTCGCCGGTTAGGATAACGCGGCGGGTTGTGCGGTCAAACAGCTTCAACTCGACCTGCTCTTCAAGCTGCTTTATTGTGGCGGTGAGTGTTGATTGAGTCAGATGTAGGTTTTCGGCCGCCCGCGTAAAACTGCCACTTTTAGCAATTTCAGTGAAAGCACGTAGATGGCGTATAGATATATTATTCGACATAATCAATTAATTAATAGAATTTTATCGTTTGATTGATAAATAACAATTCTGCATCATAGCAGCCAATATCACAAATTTGAGCAATAACCGCGATATAAGCCTGATTTTTGAGCCGATCAGTGCTGCGGTTGCCTATAGAGGTCCTAAAAGATGATCCCTCGTCTTTCGCAAGTCGAAACCACTAACGCCCTGTATCTTGATTATATTGATGCACTTAAACAAAACGGTTTTTCCGGTGATCTAAACCCTGATTACGCGAACCGCATTGTGCTATCTACGGATAACAGTATCTACCAGATGTTACCGCAAGGGGTACTTTACCCTCGATCAGAGCAGGATTTGGTACTTATTGCTAAGTTGGCGGATGAAACGCGGTTTGCCGAGGTGAAATTAAGTGCCCGTGGCGGTGGTACAGGGACTAATGGTCAATCCTTAACAGACGGTTTGATCGTTGATGTTTCCAAGCATATGAATCAGGTATTAGAGATCAATGCAGAGGAGCACTGGGTACGCGTTCAAGGCGGTGTAGTAAAGGATCAGCTGAACCGCGCGTTAAAACCTTATGGTTTGTTTTTTGCACCCGAGCTATCCACCAGTAACCGTGCAACCATTGGTGGCATGATCAATACCGATGCCAGTGGTCAAGGCTCTGTTATGTACGGGAAAACCCGTGACCATGTGCTTGAGCTTAACTCAGTGTTTCTTGGTGGTGAGGTTTGGTCATCTAAGCCTATTACAGACGATGAACTGGCTAAGATTAAAAAGCGTGACGACAAAGTAGGCGAGGTGCATCGTCAAATTGATGCGATTTTCACTGAAAAGAAAGAACTAATTAATGCGAAATTCCCTAAGCTTAACCGCTGTCTTACCGGTTATGATCTTGCACATATCCGCGATGAAAACGGCCTTTTTAATCTAAATTCTGTATTGTGTGGTGGTGAAGGCTCGCTCACTTTTATTACGGAAGCGAAGCTTAATGTGCTACCTATCCCTAAATATGCAGCGCTGGTTAATATTAAATACGATAGTTTTGAAACCTCATTACGTGATGCTACAGACTTAATGAAGTTCAACCCAACATCAATAGAAACCATTGATTCTAAAGTACTTAACTTAGCAATGGGCGATATTATTTGGGATACAGTCAGTGCTTATTTTCCAACCGAAGCGGGCGAGCCTGACATAAAAGGGATCAACTTAGTTGAATACACCTCTGATGATGAGGCCGCATTAAAAGCCGATGTTGAAAAGTTAGAAGCCCATTTAAAGACCGTTGAAGGTAAAACGGGTAAGAGCTTTGGTTTCTCGGTTGTGTATGGTGCGGTAGAAATTAACAAAGTCTGGGCCATGCGTAAAAAATCGGTTGGCTTATTAGGCAACGCCAAAGGCCAAGAGCGCCCGATCCCTTTTGTTGAAGATACAGCGGTTCCACCAGAAAACCTTGCTGACTTTATTATGGAGTTCCGCAAGGTGCTAGATGATAGGGAGTTGGCATACGGCATGTTTGGCCATGTTGATGCTGGCGTGCTTCATGTGCGCCCCGCAATCGACATGAAAGATGAGCGGCAAGAATCGCTGATTCGTGAAGTTACCGATCAAGTGGTTGCGCTTACGGTTAAATATAAAGGGCTGCTTTGGGGCGAGCATGGTAAAGGGGTTCGTTCTGAATACTCGCCTGAATTTTTTGGTGAACTATACCCAGAGCTTCAAAAGATTAAAGCTACGTTTGACCCTCGAAATCAGATGAACCCTGGGAAAATTGCTACCCCTGCAATTGAGGGCGCTGAACTGCTTAAAATTGATCAAGTACCAACCCGTGGTCAGTTTGATCGTCAGATCAGCGCTGCTGTACGGGAAGAGTATGACTCAGCGATGTTTTGTAACGGCAATGGAGCTTGTTTTAACTACGATCCGAATGACGCGATGTGCCCTTCATGGAAAGGCACTCGGCAGCGTATTAATTCGCCTAAAGGCCGTTCGTCATTAATTAGAGAGTGGCTTCGTTTAGTGGAAAAAACAGGTACTGACTTACAAGCTGAATCAGCTAAAGTGAAAACACGTTCGTTTATCGCTTCACTGCCGAGTCGTATTAAAAATACATTGTCAAAAACAAAAGATAATGAATATGACTTCTCTCACGAAGTGCATGAATCCATGATGGCTTGCTTAGCCTGTAAATCTTGTGTTGGTCAGTGCCCCATTAAGGTTAATGTTCCCGATTTTAGAGCGCGCTTTTTAGAGGTGTACTACGGGCGTTACTTACGTCCAGCTAAAGACTATATGGTGGGCAGTTTAGAGTACATGATTCCATGGCTTGCGAAGTTTCCGGCACCTTACAACTGGGCTATGAAGAATAGGGCGCTTAAAGCTATTTTCCGTAAACATGTAGGTATGGTTGATAGCCCAGCTATCTGTACCAACAGCTTAATCTCTGGCATGAAAGCCCGTGGAGTTCAGTTTGCAACACCAGAACTGATAAAAGGCTTAAGTATTGAGGAGCGTGATAATGCGGTTATTATCGTACAGGATGCGTTCACCAGTTATTTTGAATCTCAACTTGTCTTGGATCTAGTTGATCTCTTAACGGGCCTAGGTTTTTATGTGTTGATGGCACCTTTTAAACCCAACGGTAAGCCACTGCATGTACATGGTTTTATGAAGGCATTTGAGAAGGCCGCTGAATCTAACGGTGCTATGCTTAAAGCCTTAGACGAAACAGGCGTACCGCTTATCGGCGTTGACCCTTCCATGACCTTAACTTACCGCCAAGAGTACGGTTATATCATACCTGAAAAAGAGCTACCTAACGTTCAGCTAATTCAGGAGTGGTTAGTCACACATACTGATCGTCTTAAAACGTACAACTCGCCGCATCTGCCTAGTGCCGAGTTTAAATTGCTCGCGCATTGTACCGAAAAAACCTCGGTGGCTCCCTCAATTCGCCTGTGGCAGGAGATTTATGAAGCTATGGGGCAAAAACTGAGTATTCAAACGGTCGGCTGTTGCGGTATGTCGGGGACTTATGGGCATGAAACTCAAAATGCAGAAACCTCTAGGGCTATCTACCAATTGAGTTGGTCTGATGTGGTAAATGCGCCTGAGAATAAGAATAAGCTAGTTGCAACAGGATATTCTTGTCGTAGCCAAGTTAAGCGTATAGATGAGCAAGTTATTCCTCATCCTATTCAAATGCTGCTAGCGCAACTACATACTCACCATTAATAAACTGTATCACTCTATCTAAAACACAGCCACTCGGCTGTGTTTTAAGTTCTCGGATAGCTATTAATATTTAGTCAGCCCATAACGCTTTTGCATTTGCAGGAAGCTTGCGTATAAAAAAGTCATCAATCCCATGCTGGGTTAGCCATGTATCCTGCGCTTTAGCCTCATCTATTGTCTTAAATTGACCATAAGCGATCCCACGAAGGTTAGTTTTTATCGAATAAGTAAATAGATCGCTTTTATCTTCAATGGTATTGATTAGCCGTTGCAGGTTACTGCTTTTTTGATAGGCGCCAAGCTGTAAAGTGTAAAAGGGCAAAAGGGGGACTGAACCTTTTTCGCGCTCAAATGAGCTTGGCGGTCGTGTTTGCTGGTATGGTTTTCTGAGTGTTTCTATAATCACGACCTTAGATGGTTTGCTCGCAGGTATTGAAGTTGAGCGGTTTGCTGTGTTGTGATGTATGCGCGCTGTCGCTCTTCTGCTTTGGGCGGTGATGGAATATTCAGGCGGATGAGCCCCTTGGTTAGGCTTTGCGGATGTTCGAGGGGGTGCTGGGGTGCATTGGTCGTAAGGATAAGTGCATGCAGGCGGTGCTTTCTGCGCACAGCCCGTTATGATAATACTGCTAGCCATTGTCAGGGTGATAACGGGGAATAAGGGTGTTCTTTTAATGCACATGTGGATTAATGTTTCCTAAATTCCTGCCTAAGTTGTAGTGCAATTGCACAATGAATCGGCGAATATACATGTTTTATTTTACGGTATATAGCACCAAGCTGTATGCCATAAATCCCAATTAAGGAGCTAACTGTGGAAGATCTTTTACCAGAACTATGTGATCAATTTCCAGACCTGGTACAGGTCGTAGAACCAATGTTTGGTAATTTTGGTGGTAAAGAGCGTTTTGGGGGTGAAATTGTCACGCTGAAAGCATTTGAAGATAACTCTTTAGTTCGTGAACAGGTTGCACTTCCAGGTAAAGGTAAAGTGCTTGTTGTTGACGGTGGTGGCTCGATGCGTAAAGCCATGCTGGGTGATATGCTAGCTGAAAAAGCAACGGTTAATGGCTGGGAAGGGATTATTATCTACGGTTGTATCCGTGATGTTAACGCGATTGCTGATCTTAATATTGGTGTTCAAGCACTAGGCGCACATCCAATGAAAACAGATAAAAAAGGGTTAGGTGAGCTTAATGTTAACTTGACGTTTGGTGGTGTGACTTTCCACCCAGGAGAATATGTCTATGCCGATAATAATGGTGTATTGATCTCACCTGAAAAGCTTGAAGTATCGGAAGATTAAGTTGTCAGCTATGTTTAAAAGCCCGTGTTTGAGATGTTTTTATTTCAAGTCTGGGCTTTTTTAGATGTATTTATATGACCTTAGCATTTTGTACGACTAATGTTTTACACGTTGATAGATTTGTTAACCAGTACTGCGAGCAATGAGAAGTGTGCGCATTTTAGGATTGGTTAACAGATCTTCGAGGGTATATTTTTCTAATACCTTTATAAATGCTTGCTGGGCCTCAACTAAGACCTCTTGTAGTGAGCATTGATTGCTCAGACAGCAGGCTTGTTCTGCACAGTTAATTAGCGGCTGTGAGCCTTCTGATTGATTGACAATGTCAGCAAGATTTATTTTTGCTGATGCTTGCGCTAATTTTATGCCACCTTTTTTTCCGCGAAATGTGGCTAAATGGCCCGACTTCGCTAAAGCGTGTACAACCTTTCTAAGATGCTCAATAGATATACCATAGTAATTAGCTATCTCTGAAAGTGTGACGAGACGGTCTTTATGAATGGCGGCATAGAAAAGCACGCGAAGCGTATAATCGGTAAATCGACTTAATTGCATTTTTAACTTTTTTTAAGGATAAGTTCCTGAAATATACGTTACGTCACTTAAGTAAAGCAAGATATAGGTCAATAATTAATAAGTTTGCTTGAAGTTTGCGCTCAGTCCTATATATAGATGTATTCTCATTAATTTAAGATGGCTCAAGGGAGTTTTGTGTATAAGTTATTGATTTTTGATTGGGATGGTACGGTTATTGATTCAACTGCACGTATCATTTCTAGCATGCAAGCGGCAGCGCTTGATTGTGAGTTTCCTGTGCCATCCAGTGCTTCTGTGATGAATATTATCGGCTTGGGTTTGCCTGAGGCGATCAGAATACTGATTCCAGATATAGATGATTCTGGTATTGAGCAGATGCGTGTTCAGTATGGGCATCATTTCTTAGGTGTTAATGAAACCCCAACCCCTTTGTTTCCGGGGGTGCAAAATACTTTAGAAAGTATGCATGCCAAGGGGATGCGTATGGCGGTTGCAACGGGCAAAAGTCGTCGTGGTTTAGATAGGGCTTTTGCTCAAACGGGTTTGGCTTACCTTTTTGAAATTTCGCGTTGTGCGGATGAAACTATATCTAAACCTAACCCGCTTATGTTGGAAGAAATATTAGCTGAAACAGGGGTTCTTGCCTCTGAAGCAATAATGATCGGCGATACGGAATATGATCTCGAAATGGGTAAGCGAGCAGGTATGGATGTGATTGCGGTAAGTTATGGTGCGCATCATATTGATCGTTTAAAAGGTTTTGATCCGGTTTTGGAGGTGGATAATTTTCCAGAACTGGAACATTGGTTAGATAGTAAAGGCGCTTTTGCCTAACAGGAGTGATTTGTGTCTGATAATCCATGGAATGAAAAAAAAGGCCAAGCGTCAGAAGACGAAGCTATTAATGATTCAGTAAGTGATACTCAATCTGATATAGATGCGAATAGTAAATTAGGTAAAGCGGTAGAGAATGCTAAACAAGACTCCTCAAGTAAAAAAGAGTGGAAGCTTATAGAGAAACTCTTAAATGGGATGTTTGTCGAACAGCGTAGAGCACGTCGCTGGGGGATCTTCTTTAAATTTCTGACTTTTGGGTACCTGTTTGCGTTGATGGGTCTTCTACTTTTTAATAATGATCTAGAAAAAAGCTCCTCACTTGAAGCACATACTGCAGTTATAGAAGTGAAAGGACCCATTAGTGCTGATGATGAGGCGAGTGCCGACGCGATTATCTGGTCACTCCGTGAAGCTTTTGAAGAAGACAATGCAAAAGCGGTTGTTTTGCGTATAAATAGTCCTGGCGGTAGTCCTGTTCAAGCGGGCTATATCTATGATGAGATTAAGCGCCTTCGCACGATGCACCCGGAGAAGCCTCTCTATTCTGTTATCGCGGATATTGGTGCGTCAGGAGCTTATTATATAGCGGCTGCATCGGATGCTATCTATGCAGATAAAGCAAGCTTAGTAGGCTCTATTGGTGTTGTGGCAGGCGGGTTTGGCTTTGTTGACCTAATGGATAAAGTCGGGGTCGAACGCCGCCTTTATACTGCAGGTGAGCATAAGGCTTTTCTTGACCCTTACTCTCCAAGTAATGAAGCCGAAAAAGAGTTTTGGCAAAGTGTACTTAACACCACGCACAAGCAGTTTATTGATCAAGTTAAGCAGGGGCGTGGTGATCGCTTAAAAGACGATCCTCGATTGTTTAGTGGCCTTGTATGGACGGGAGAGCAGGCCGTTGATTTAGGTCTTATTGATGGCTTGGGCAGCACGAGTTCAGTGGCGCGAGAAGTCGTTAAAGTCGAGAAGCTTGTTGACTACACACCAAAGCGCCAACCATGGAAGCAGATTGTGGATGAGCTTGGTGTTAGTTTTACCAAAGCGATAAGTGCACAGCTGGGCTTAAGTCAGGGTGCACAACTGCGCTAATTAGCGTGCTTATGAGAAAAATGGAGGGCTAAGCCCTCCATTTTTTTATCTAACACACCGTTAGCGGTAAACTCTAGCGGCTACAGGACATTGAGCCCCTCTTTTTCCAGCATACGCACCAAACGAATTAAAGGGAGGCCGATAAGGGTGTTTGGGTCTTCACCTTCTAAACGTTCAAACAATACGATGCCGAGTGCTTCTGATTTAAAACTGCCTGCGCAATTATAAGGCTGCTCTGCATGCAGGTAATGTTCAATCATCTCATCTGTTAATGTTCTAAAAACAACGTTAAATGGCACCGTTTCGCTTTGAACCTCACCACTTTTTGAATTGATCAGGGCTAGGCCTGTTAAAAAAGTAACGGTGTGTCCTGATAGTTTTTGTAGCTGTTTGACTGCATTTTCATGAGTATGGGGCTTACCTAAAATTTCATTGCCTAAAACAGCGACTTGGTCTGAGCCTATGATTAAGCTATCAGGCTCAGTGCCAGCTACTTTTTGTGCCTTTTCTATGGCTAATCGTGCAACGAGATCCTCGGGTGTTTCATTAGCTAGAGGTGATTCATCTATATCTGGAGAAATGCAGGCGTATTTAAGCTGTAATTTGTCTAGAATTTGACGACGAAACGGTGAACTAGATGCTAAAATCAGGTTTCTCATGTCTTTTTTTAACCGTTAATGTATGAAGGCTCGAATATTAGCGGTTTTATTACATAATTAAACCCCAAAGTCTTTGACAGATGGGTTTTCGAGCCCTAGAATTGCGCGCTTATGTCAAACGGTCCATTACCTAACAAAGTAGACCCGCGAAAACTTGCTGAGCGGGAAGTGCGGATAACAGGTGCAGTCGCCTTAGATAAGGTGCCTATACTTTGCCAATCATTGATTGGTACAGAAGGCTCTATTGATGTCGATCTCCAGTTTGCTGTTGATGAACAGCGTATTCGTACCATTACTGGCAGCGCTGAAGGTCATGTTTTCATGACGTGTCAACGTTGCTTAGATCCAGTAGAGGTTGCCGTAGAGGTAGATTTTAATCTTGGCCTTGCTGCCAGTGAGGATGCTGCAAAACAGCTTCCTCGCATTTATGATCCTCTGATAGTAGGGGATGAAGAGATTGAGTTGCTTTCTGTGGTTGAAGAAGAGTTGATTTTGAGTCTTCCCCATGATGCTTATCATGATGATTGCTCGATCAAAACTTCATACGGCGATGCCGGGGCAGTGGCAGAAAACAACGATAAACCGAATCCATTTAGTGTGTTGGCGCAATTAAAAGCCAATAACAAATAGAAAGAACCAGGAGCTATTTAGTCATGGCAGTTCAGAAAAGTAAGAAGTCACGTTCCCGTCGCGATATGCGTCGTTCACACGATGCGCTAGGAAACCCGACTCTATCTGTAGAAACTACTACAGGTGAAACGCATCTTCGTCACCATGTATCTGCTGACGGTTTCTACCGTGGTAAGCAAGTAATTAAGCAGGACGACGAGTAATATTGTCAGCCTACTACACCATTGCAGTTGATGTGATGGGCGGGGACTTCGGTCCCCGCATTACGATCCCCGCTACAATCGACGCATTAAAACGTTACCCGCATCTTTCGGTCAAACTTGTTGGCCATCAAGAAGCTATTACCCCTTTTTTGACCCAGCTAAACTCTGAAGTTGCTTGTCGTCTTGATGTTGTTCATGCGGCTGAGACTATCTCAATGTGCGCGAAACCTTCGCTAACGATTCGTAACGGTCAAGAGTCCTCAATGTTTAAAGCGCTTCAGTTGGTTGGTGATAAGCAGGCGCAGGCCTGTGTCAGTGCTGGAAATACTGGAGCGTTGATGGTTTTGGGGCGTTATATATTACGCACATTGCCTAATGTGGATCGACCCGCTATTACTTCAACTGTTCCGACTGCTGATGGGCATTGCCACATACTTGACCTTGGCGCTAATGTTGATTGCAGTGCTGAGCACCTTCTTCAGTTTGCTATAATGGGGTCTGTAATGGTGCAAGCGGTGGATGGTATAGCTGAGCCTAGAATCGGCTTGCTCAATATAGGCGCCGAGGAAGTTAAAGGTAATGAACAGGTTAAGCTTGCTTCTCGCTTAATTGAAGAGAAGGGTGGCCTTAATTATATCGGCTACATTGAAGGGGATGATATATACAAAGGCAAGGCCGATGTTGTTGTTTGTGATGGCTTTGTCGGTAATATAGCGCTTAAAAGCAGTGAAGGCTTGGCGCGGTTGATGAGCCATAAATTCCAATCGAGTTTTAAAAAAGGCTTGTATCGTAAAGTATTAGCCTTTCTTGCTAGTCCGATTTTGAGTGAAATAAAACAGCAGTTGGACCCATCTCGACGCAATGGTGCAAGCTTGTTAGGTTTGCAAGGAATTGTGATCAAGAGTCATGGGGCAGCTAATAAAACCTGTTTTGGTTATGCGCTAGATCAAGCTGTAGCCGAAGTAGAGCAAAACCTCCCAAGTAAGATATGCAATGAAATTGAGCATAAGCTTGCTTGATTCGCTTTATAGCGGTTTTAATTACCTCGTAATGTTGTAAACTACGCCCCTTTGGTCTGTATTCTTTTATTAATCCGCAGGCTTGCTATTAATTTTATTGTCGATTTGAGGAAATCATGTCGCAAAAACTCGCTTTTGTTTTTCCGGGACAAGGCTCCCAACAACAGGGAATGCTTGCTGAATTAGCAGAATCTCATCCTGTGATCACCGATACCTTTGCAGAAGCATCGGAGGTTCTAGGTTATGACCTATGGGAGCTTGTTCAGAACGGTCCTTCAGAAGATCTTGATCAGACAGATAAAACCCAGCCTGCGCTGTTAACGGCTGGTGTGGCTTTGTGGCGACTTTGGCAGGAGATGGGGGGTGAAATGCCTACTGTTCTTGCCGGTCATAGTTTAGGAGAGTACACCGCGCTGGTTTGTGCTGGTGCTATTAGTTTTGCAGATGGCGTGAAGCTTGTGAAACTGCGCGGTGAATTCATGCAAACGGCTGTTCCTGCGGGTGCGGGTGCTATGGCTGCCATTCTTGGTCTTGAAGATGCTGCTATTGTACGTGCTTGTATAGATGCAGAGCAGGGCGAAGTGGTTTCACCTGTAAATTACAACTGTCCAGGTCAGGTTGTTATTGCCGGCCACAAAGAGGCCGTTGCTCGTGCTATTGTGAATTGTAAAGAAGCGGGCGCAAAAAGAGCAATTCCTTTACCTGTGAGTGTTCCCTCTCATTGTGATTTAATGAGACCTGCCGCTGAGCAGATGGCAATTGAGCTATCAAATATTGAAGTTCGTATGCCCAAAATTCAGGTTTTACAAAACACGACAGCGAAAGTACCCTCATCAGTTGATGAGTTAAAAGAAAATCTGTTAAGTCAGCTATATAGCCCTGTACTTTGGACCAAAAGCGTTCAAAATATGGTCGCGCAAGGTATTGAAAACGCACTAGAATGTGGGCCAGGCAAAGTATTATCCGGCCTGAATAAAAAAATTCATAGACCTCTGATCGTAGCTGCGATTAATGATGCGGCGGGCCTTGAAAAAGCGCTTAATGCATAATCGTACGAGCAAGGAATAATAAGAATGAGTATTGAAGGTAAGGTAGCGCTTGTAAGCGGCGCAACACGCGGTATAGGTAAAGCAATTGCGCTCGAGCTTGGTAAGCAGGGAGTGATTGTTATTGGCACTGCAACAAGTGAAAATGGCGCTACTTCCATTAGCGATTATCTATCCGAATCTGGTATTAAAGGTACAGGCTTAGTTTTGGATGTTGCAAGTAGTGACTCCGTTGCCGATGTGCTTAAAACAGTACAAACAGATTTCGGTACAATCGAGATACTTGTTAATAATGCAGGTATTACTCGTGATAATATCTTGATGCGTATGAAAGATGATGAATGGGATTCAGTTTTAAATACTAATCTCAATTCCGTTTTTCGCTTGGTTAAAGGCTGCCTAAGAGGCATGACCAAAGCTCGCTGGGGACGTATTATAAGCGTCAGCTCAGTAGTTGCATCTATGGGTAATGCTGGACAAGCTAATTATGCGGCCGCTAAATCAGGCATGGAAGGCTTTACACGTGCATTAGCGCGTGAGGTGGGTTCCCGTAATATTACGGTAAACTGTGTTGCGCCTGGGTTTATCGATACCGATATGACCAGTGGGCTTGCTGATGAGCATAAAGAAGCGTTGAAATCACAAATTCCTCTGAATCGCCTTGGGCGACCCGAAGAAATTGCATCAGTTGTTGTTTTTTTAGCCAGCGAAAGTGGCGGATATGTGACTGGAGAGTCGATTCAGGTCAATGGTGGCATGTATATGGGCTAAAAGCGGCCTCAGGGAATTGTTTTTTTCCTCGAAATGTTGATAATGTGCCGTCAGGTAGAGAATGTTTTCATTTTAGCTGAATTAGGTTTAAGTTAACTTGGTTGGCTGAAGTGCTTTTAATAAAATTTCTTTCCGTATGCTAAATCGGTATATGGTGTTAATAAGAAGATAGGAAGAGATATGAGCAGCATTGAAGAGCGCGTAAAAAAGATCATCGCAGAGCAGTTGGGTGTTAAAGAAGAAGAAGTTACTCAAGAAGCTTCTTTCGTTGAAGATCTGGGCGCTGACTCCCTAGACACTGTTGAGCTAGTGATGGCTCTAGAAGAAGAATTCGAAACAGAGATCCCAGACGAAGAAGCTGAGAAAATCACTACAGTTCAGCTAGCAATCGATTACATCAACGCACACCAGTAATCGTTAATAGCACGAATCTCTGACAAGCCGCCTATCCTAGATAGCGCGGCTTTTCTTTTGTCTGTCAGTCTTATTTTATACATCTGTATTCCGTATATGGAGATATTCAATGGCACATAGGCGTGTAGTTGTCACTGGAATTGGCATGTTAACGCCAATAGGTAATACCGTTGCTGAAACTTGGTCCCAGTTATTATTGGGTAAAAGTGGTGCGGCACCTATTACTCACTTCGATGCATCCTCCTATGGGACGCGTTTTGCTTCCTCAGTTAAAAACTTCGATGTAACTCAATATGTGAGCCAAAAAGAAGCGCGTAAAATGGATCTTTTTATCCAGTACGGGTTGGCTGCAGGGATACAGGCAATTGAAGATGCTGGTTTCGAAGTTACGGAGAAAAATGCTGGACGCATAGGATGCGCAATAGGTTCAGGCATTGGTGGCTTACCAATGATTGAGAAGAATATCGATATACTTAGTCAGTCGGGTCCTCGTCGAGTTTCTCCTTTTTTTGTTCCCGGTAGTATTATTAATATGATTTCCGGTAACTTAGCGATTAAGTATGGTTTTAAAGGGCCTAATATTGCTATTACAACAGCCTGTACAACAGGAACGCACAATATTGGTCAGGCAATGCGTATGATTCAATATGGCGATGCTGATGTTATGTTGGCCGGCGGTGCTGAGATGGCAACAACGCCTCTAGGCATTGCTGGTTTTTCAGCGGCTAGAGCTTTATCGACCCGTAATGAAGACCCAGAAGCGGCTAGTCGTCCTTGGGATAAAGATCGTGATGGTTTTGTTCTTGGGGATGGAGCAGGCATACTTGTTCTTGAAGAGTATGAACATGCTAAAGCGAGAGGCGCAGAGATCTATTGCGAGTTAGCTGGCTTTGGTATGAGTGATGATGCTTATCATATGACCGCGCCGCCTGAATCGGGAGAAGGGGCTGCATTAGCGATGAGTAACTCAATTGCGGACGCTAAAATCACATTAGATAAAATTAATTATATTAATGCGCATGGCACTTCGACTCCCGCAGGGGATGTAGCTGAATCTAATGCAGCTAAACAGGTTTTAGGGAGTGCGGCTGATAATGTTCGGATGAGTTCAACAAAATCAATGATAGGGCATCTACTCGGAGCTGCGGGCGCTGTTGAAGCTATATTCTGTGTAAAAGCCTTGAAGCATCAAATCGCACCCGCAACTATTAATTTAGATCAACCATCTGAAGGCTGTGATCTGAATTATGTGCCTCATACGCCGCAAGCGTGTGTTATAGAGGCCGCTTTATCCAATTCCTTTGGCTTTGGTGGGACTAACGCATCACTACTCTTTAAGAAAATATAATTATTATTAGGTAAGTTATGCAGGCTGTTTGGGTAAATGGGATTCCTACTGATCAGATAAAGGTTACTGATCGAGGATTTTGTTACGGCGATGGGATATTTGAAACGATTGCTGTTGTAGATGGGCGCCCACAGCTTTTATCTCAGCATTTAAATCGTATGCGTTCTAGCTTAGAAAGGCTAGGGTTTCCCGAAGCAATAGAGTCTGTAATTGAATCAGATCTTGCTCTATTGTCGTTTCAGGGGGATCAAACACTTAAGCTGATCGTTACAAGAGGGAATGGGCTTCGCGGTTATATGCCGCCTCAAGAGGTTTCAGCGACCCGTGTGATGACGCTAACTGATCGCGTGATAAATTATGATAGGGCTAATCAGGGTGTTGTTACCCGATTATGTGACTATCGTTTGCCTCTTAATCCTGTGTTGGCGCAATTAAAGCACCTGAATCGTTTAGACCAGATAATGGCTCGTAATGAGTGGCATGATCCTAATATTGCAGAAGGGATTATGCTAGATGCTGAAGGTTTTCTGATTGAAGGTACAATGAGTAACCTTTTTTGGTTTAATTCCGCAGCAGGAGAGCTTCAGACGCCGCTTATTGACCGTTGTGGGGTTAAAGGTGTGATGCGGGATCATATTATCTCTCTATTGCAGAGAGAAGATATAAGGGTTGTGGAAGGGCGCTTTCCCCCATCCGTTTTAAGTGAAGCGAGTGAAGCATTTATTTGTAATAGTCTAATTGGTATCTGGCCAATCGTTGCTTTAGATCATAATCATTATAAGATCGGTTCCATAACTCGAAAACTGCAATCAATTCTTGGTCGAGAATTAGATTGAATTTGAGACATTTTTTGCCTTTTATTAGTTCAGGAAGTTAAGTTGTTGAGAAAAATATTATCTATTATTGCTTGCCTACTATTGATTGCCGTTGCAGCTGCATATTGGCTGTATAGTGATTTTAAGCTTTATATCGCTACGCCTTTAAATTTTTCTGATAATGAGGTTATTGTTATAGATAAAGGCTTACCCTTCAATGGTTTGGTTAATAAACTTAAATCCAAAAATGATAATATAAATATCTATTATCTTAAGTTTTATGCTCGTCAAACGGGACTTGGTAGAAAAATTAAAGCGGGCGAATATCACTTAACGTCTGATATGACGCCTGTCATGTTAATGAAGAAATTAACCTCAGGGCGCTCGATAAATTACAATTTCACAATTATAGAAGGTAGTAATTATAAGCAGCTATTGGCTGCGCTACAGTCAAATCAATATTTAAAGAACGATATTGAAGGGCTTTCACCAGAACAGCTACTCGAACAGTTAGATACCGAATATAAACATCTTGAAGGCCTCTTTCTCGCTGAAACTTATAGCTTTGAAAAAAACAGTTCAGCTTTTGCCTTGCTTAAACGGTCGCATAAGATGCTTGTTGACCGGTTAGAGCAACAATGGGCATCTCGATATGAAAAATTGCCTTATAAGTCTGCATATGAAGCCTTGATCATGGCGTCAATTGTTGAAAAAGAAACCGCACGCGCCGATGAAAGACCCATTATTGCCGGAGTGTTTGTACGCCGTTTAAATATAGGTATGCGTTTACAGACAGACCCTACGGTTATCTACGGTATGGGAGATAATTACAAAGGTAATATACGTCGTTCAGATCTACGCAAGCCGACACCTTATAATACCTACACAATTTCAGGGCTGCCGCCAACGCCTATCGCTATGGTTGGGCCTGATGCCATTACTGCGGCACTTCACCCTAAAGAGGGTAAGGCACTCTATTTTGTTGCAAAAGGTGATGGAAGCCATTACTTTTCTTCAACGCTTAGAGAACATAATAATGCGGTGAAAAAGTATCAGTTGTCGCGTCGTAAAGATTATCGTTCATCACCGTAAATAATAAACAGGAATATATGACTAGAGTTCAGCAAGGCCGCTTTATCACTGTTGAAGGTACGGAAGGGGTTGGTAAATCGACCAATATTGATTTCCTATGTAACCTTCTGAAAGCGCGTGGGATCGAGATTGTATTGACTCGAGAGCCAGGTGGAACACCACTCGCTGAGGAGTTGCGCGCACTTCTACTGAGTCCACGTGATGAGCGTGTAAGCGAAGATACTGAGCTTTTACTGATGTTTGCCGCTAGGGCTCAGCATATAGAAAACGTGATCCGCCCCGCATTAGATCGAGGTGCTTGGGTGATAAGCGATCGTTTTACTGATGCGACCTTTGCTTATCAAGGTGGTGGACGAGGTATTGATTACGAGCATATAAGCCTATTAGAAAAGCTGGTTCAGCATGGTCTTCATCCGGATTTAACCTTGTTATTGGATCTGGATGTTGAGGTCGGTTTGAAACGCGCTTCTGCGCGTAGTGAACCCGACCGATTTGAACAGGAAAAAATCGACTTTTTTAGCAAGGTTCGAGACGCTTACCTTCAGCGAGCTAAAAATGAGCCTCAGCGTTTCGCCATTATTGATGCCTCAGTTCCATTGTCTGAAGTTCAGCAGCAGATAGCATCAGCAGTCAGTTTGTATTTGGGTAATTAGATTTATGTCTGAGCTTGTATCAATTCATCCTTGGTTTAATGACCGCTTTCGACATCTTGCTCAGTTACATCAAGATAAACGCCTTCCCCATGCGCTTTTGCTGCATGGTATGTCGGGTATAGGTAAAGTCGATTTTGCTAAAGCCTTTGCTCACTATCTACTTTGTCAAAATCCAGAAAATGGTAAAGCTTGCGGACATTGCAAGCCTTGTGAGCTAAATATAGCAGGCAGTCACCCAGATCTGTATTTGTTAGAACCTGAAGAGCAAGGTAAACAACTAAAAGTTGATCAAGTTCGCACATTAAACGAATTTATTTACAGTACGGCACAGCAAGGCGGGTATAGAGTTGTTGTGCTTAACCCTGCGGATTCAATGAATATCGCATCTGCAAATGCTCTATTAAAAATGCTCGAAGAGCCAGGCAGAGATACGCTGATTTTGCTGATCACCTCAAAAATGGGGCAGTTATTACCAACCATTAAAAGCCGTTGCCAGCATGTGGAGTGTTATCCGCCCGCAGAGCCAGAAGCTATACGCTGGTTAATGAATGCTGCCGAGCTGGATGAAGAACGCGCTAAAAATATACTTCATATCAACTTGGGAGCGCCCATGGAGGCGTTAGCTTATATTGATAATGGTTTAAATGAGCAGAGGGCGCATCTTGTTAGAGGCTTAGCCGATATACTTAAACAGCGTCGTACCGCCCTTGAAGTCGCACAAAGCTGGAATAAATTAAACATTGAACTTATTTTAGGCTGGTTCTATAGCTTGCTGATTGACGCCGCGAGAGGGGCTGTATGTGAATCAAGTGAGTTTATTCGTCAAGATGATGCTCGTAATATGATCAATGCAGTTGCTAAAAAAACTAACCCCGTTAAAATCTTCAAGTTAGCAGATAAAGTTCATGAAGAGCGCAAAGCTATATTGTTAAGGCAAAATCCGAATAAACAATTATTGCTCGAATGCATCCTACTGGAGTGGGCTGCACTGCTTAATTAAGGAGAATAGATTTTATGGTCGCTGTACCACGTTTAAGCCATGGTATTTTATCGTTAACGATAAAAACCAAAGAAGAGCTGTATGAGGCTTATCTACCGTACATCCTTAACGGCGGTCTATTTATACCTACGTTACGTTCTTACCATCTTGGCGAAGAAGTTTTTATGCTGCTTGAGCTAATGGAAGAGGGCGATAAGATACCGGTAACGGGTAAAGTTATTTGGGTTACCCCTAAAGGCGCCCAAGGCGGCCGTACACCCGGTATAGGCATTCAACTATCAACGGATGACTCCACTTTAATTAACAAGATTGAAAACTACTTAGCCGGCTCTTTAAGTTCTGAGCGTAAGACTAACGCACTTTAAGTTACCCCTCCTATGTTTATTGATTCGCACTGCCATTTGGACAGGCTAGACCTGTCCCCATATAACAATGATTTTTCTCAAATGCTTCAGGCTGCACATGACCGTAAAGTAGAAAAGATGCTTTGCGTTTCCATCGATCTTGCCAATTTTGATGCTATGTATACCCTTATCGAAAAATATGAGCAGGTATATGCTTCGGTTGGTGTCCATCCGCTTAGTGCATCGGAAGAGGCGGTAGGTATTAGTGATCTTATCGAGCGAGCAGAGCGTGAAAAAATCATAGCTATTGGTGAAACGGGTTTAGATTATTTCTATCAGAAAGACACTCAAGAACCGCAACAAGAGAGCTTCAAGAATCATCTGCTTGCGGCAGGACAATTGAGGCTTCCCACTATCATCCATACTCGCGAAGCTCAACAAGACACAATCTCTTTGATTAAGGCTCATGGCAATTTAGATTCTGCTGGGGTGATGCATTGCTTTACCGAAAGCTTGGAGATGGCGAAAGCCTCGCTAGACTTAAATTATATGATCTCTTTTTCTGGCATTATCACGTTTAAAAATGCGGCAGATCTACGTGAAGTCGTTAAAGCGGTGCCTCTGGATCGCATCCTGATTGAAACAGACTCGCCTTATTTAGCACCAGTTCCTCACCGTGGTAAGAAAAATGAGCCCAAGTATGTTGTTGAGGTTGCTCAATGCGTAGCCGATTTGAAAGGCATTAGCGTAGAAGCGGTAGCCGAAGCCAGCAGCGAAAACTTTTATACCTTGTTTAACAAAGCCGCGCAGTAATATGCATATCTACCCACCCATTAACTATATTGAGCCTGTCTTTCGCCCTCCCAGTGAGGCCAATTCACTCATATTGCAGGTAACAAATGGGTGTAGTTGGAATAACTGTACTTTTTGTGAAATGTATACCCAACCGCAAAAGAAGTTTAAACCTAAATCACAACATGACATCGTCGAAGATCTGAAACGTTGTGCGCAACCTCTCGCCGCTGTAAGGCGTGTATTTTTAGCTGATGGCGATGCGATGGCGCTCTCTTTCGAACGCCTTAAAGGGATTCTGCTGGCGATAAAAGAGCATTTGCCGACTGTTAGCCGTGTCTCCTCTTATTGCCTGCCGCGCAATCTTAAAAAGAAAAGTGTTGAAGAGCTCGCTGAACTCAAAGCTTTAGGGTTAGAGCTTTTATATGTCGGGGCAGAGAGTGGCAATGACCTGATTCTTTCTAAAATCGATAAAGGTGAGACATTTCAATCGACAGTTGATGCTCTGCATAAAATTAAAGGGGCGGGCATCAAATCATCGGTAATGATCATCAATGGTATGGGGGGCGTTAATTACTCTGAGCAACATGCACTTGATGCCGCAAAACTGGTCAATGAAACACAGCCTGAGTACTTAGCAACATTAGTCCTGTTTTTTCGTCAAGGCGAAGCGAACTTTATCTCTGCATTTGGAGATGATTTTATAATGGCTTCTCAACGGCAGCTTATACAAGAGATGGAGTTATTTATATCCCATCTTGAGTTAGAGAAAACCATATTCCGCAGTGATCATGCCTCTAACTATTTAGTCCTTAAAGGCATTTTAAATAGAGATAAAGAGAAGCTTTTAGGGATGATAAAAATGGCTTTAGCTCAAGATGAGCGTACTTTTCTTCGCGCTGAAACCTCAAGAGGTTTATAGAAAGCTTGCCTAAAGCACGAACGCTGAATATTAGCACTGCCTGAATCTTATTAAATAAGTCTGAATAAATCATATATTCGCGATAGTATCTAAAAAGGTATCCCCAACTAGAGGTGGATTAATTACTTTTCGCTCTCAAGTTGTTATACTTTGGTATAATTTCTCTATAAATATAAGTATATTCTAAGAGGTTATAGGTATGAGACGTCCCGTTCGTATAGCGGTTACCGGTGCAGCTGGTGCAATCAGTTATAGCTTACTATTCAAAATAGCCGCTGGAGAGATGATGGGAAAAGATCAGCCCGTTATTCTTCAATTAGTTGAACTTCCCCATGCAATGGACTCATTGCGTGGCGTTGCGATGGAGTTGATGGATTGCGCATACCCATTGCTGCACACCATTACACTGCATGATAGCGTTGAAGCCGGTTTTAGAGGTGCCCATTACGCTCTATTAGTTGGCGCAAAACCACGTGGTCCAGGCATGGAACGACGTGACCTATTAGAAGAAAATGCGGCAATTTTTGCCCGTCAAGGTAAAGCATTAAACGATTTTGCTAACCGTGATGTAAAAGTATTAGTTACCGGTAACCCGGCAAATACTAATGCATTAATTGCTAGTCGTAATGCGCCAGACCTGAGCCCGTCTCAGTTTACTTGCCTTACTCGTTTAGACCACAACCGTGCAAAAGGTATTCTCGCTAATCACTGTGGGGCAACTACGCGTGATATAGGTGGCATTATGATCTGGGGTAACCATTCGCCAACCCAGTACCCTGATTTACATCAAGCAACGATCCTAGGCAAACCGGCAATGTCTCAGGTTGACACTGCATGGTATCGAGATGAATTTATTCCTAAAGTTCAACAGCGGGGCGGGGAAATCATTGAAGCGCGAGGCCTTTCAAGTGCCGCGTCTGCTGCACAAGCTATTGTTGATCAGATGCGCGACTGGGTTTTAGGAACTGATCCTGGTGAAATCATCAGTATGGGTATATTGAGTGATGGAAGTTATGGGATCGCTAAAGGTATTTTCTATTCATTCCCTGTGCGTTGTAACTACGGACGCTACCAGATTGTGCATGATATTGAAGTAGGGGACTTTAGTCGCCAACGCCTAACAGCGACTGAGCAAGAGCTGCTTGATGAGAAAGAGATCGTTGAGCATCTTCTACCTAAAGAAACAGAAGAATCACATCAGAATTTATCGATCTGTTTACGTTCAGGGGTTACCTTGTATGCGGATAATACAGGCCCTGATGTAGAAAGTAAGTTTATGACAACCAATCGGGTTATGTGATTGTAGATTCCTCACAGCCATAGACTCAATATTCTTGCTAAAATGCCCCTTTTAAAAAGGGGCATTTTTTATGGTCGACATACTTAGGGTTATTACGCGCCGCCAAGGTTTATATGAATTTACATCGGATTTAGAGCTATTAGTGGAGCGCTCAAAAGTAACTGATGGTATCTGTAATCTTTTAATTCAGCATACAAGTGCGAGTTTGGTTATTCAGGAAAATGCAGATCCTAGCGCTCAAGCGGATCTTGAAAAATGGCTTAATCGCTTAGTACCTGAAGGTGATAGTTTATATACTCATGTCTTTGAAGGCGCTGATGATATGCCCGCGCATATAAAGGCAGCTTTAACGGCAAGTTCTCTTTCTATACCGATTAAAAATGGGCGCTTGTGTTTGGGCGTGTGGCAAGGTGTGTTTTGTTGGGAGCACCGCCATGCGGGTAGTAGGAGGGAAATAGCTGTTCATATAGGTGAGTAATTAAAGGCTACCTTTGGCAGCCTTTAATATATTAAAAAGGCGTTTAGAAGGCCTCTTCATTTTCATCTAAAGGGGTAATGCTTTGTAGCATTTTGAATATATCTAACAAAATAATCAAAATATTATTGTAATAGCACACACCCATTACAAAGCGTTTTGTGGTTTCTTCGCCGGTTGCATTAGGGGCTCGATCAATATCATTTTGCGGCAGATTAATAACCTCATCGGCACTGTCGACCACTAAACCGACAACTTCCTGTTCGTTATATTCAACCACGATAATACGCGTATCATCACTTGGTTTGTGGGCGGCTATCCCAAATAGAAGTCGTGTATCAATAACCGTGACTACGTTACCGCGTAGATTGATAATACCTAGGACATAATCATCAGAGCCGGGAACGGGTGTTATTTCGCTGTAACGCAAAACTTCCTTTACTTGGACTACATCTATGCCATAAAGCTCATTATCAACCTTGAATGTTGCTAGTTGATGGTAGACCACTTCCTCTTGATTGCTTCGTCTGCTTTCAGTTGATTCTTTTTGCTGAAAAGCTTGATCTGCTTGTAAGCTCCGAAGGTGTTCAGCTGCTGATTCTAAACCCATGGTGTTCTACCCATCCAAATTCACTATACAAAAGGTCTCTTTAAAAAATGACTTCTTAAAAAGGCCCTATACTTTTATCCGAGTATCCCATAGCTTGGATACTATTGAAAAGCTTAGAAATATACTTTGTTAAAACATAGACTAATCAATTTAGACTGAAAACCTCAGATATGGAAAAAACCGCGTAGATTTGAGCTTATCAATAATTCGTAGGTTAATTAAATACAGTTATCAGGCTTAGGTAGGCCCGCAATCTTGGCAACGATTTTAGCTGGGCTTCCTGGGAATAGCTTCATCAAGTAGATACTCTTGCCTTTATCTTTTCCAAGTTTCAAGGAAACGGCTTTTACTAGCGGACGCATAGCGGGTGAAAGCTCATAAGTTTGATAAAATTCTCTTACAACAGTGATAATTTCTAAATGTGCGTCGGTTAAGCTAATGCCTTCTGCCGTGGCAATGTCTATTGCCATTTCAGGAGACCAGTCGCTTAAATCACGCAAATAACCTTCATCATCAAATTCTATCGGCATATTTTAGTACCAGCTGACAATTTTGTCGTGTTCACAGCTTAGTTTAACAAAGCCTTGGTCATTAACGCTGCTAAATCTAGGTGAGAGCTTATCTTCTAGACCGCGTGCTTGGATATCAGCTTCTAGTGCGCTTAGTTGAATATCATCAGGCGATAAAGCTTTAAAAAGGCTTTGATGAGCTTCTAAGGCGCTATAAACCGCATCTTCAATAAGTAGTATGGCATCGCCAGAGGATAGGCCATTCAACATATTGAGATATAGAGACTTATTCTGGGGCGTTTTGTTAATTACATGTAAAGTCATAATCAAAAAGTCAGTACAGAATCATTTTGTTGGATAAGTGATGCAATAGCATCTCTTTGGATAAGTGTTACCGGCATAGCTAAATCGTTTTCAGTTAAGCCTATGCTTTCTAAGTCTTCTTCGGTTATGTAGATCTTTTCAATATCATACATAGGTAGAGCACTGAGCATTGCTTCATGTTTTTTCATGTTCAAGGCGTCAGGGGATTGGTTGTTGATGAGTTGGTACAAGCCATCACCGATAAAAAGAAGGGATACCGGCATTTCAAAAATGGAGCAGGTTAGCGCAACATCAAGAGACTCTCTTGCCTTGCTTGATCCATAAGGCGCCGATTGGTTGATAATTAATATGCTTTTTTTATCAATCATCTCTTAATTCCCAAAAGTGATAACACGGTCTGAAACCGCAATGGCTTCAGCAAGCTGGCCTAGTCCAGATAGTTCAAACCCTAGAGCAAGATTAGCATTTTCTTTATCGTATCGTTGGGCTTCATTATCGTCTAAAACACCGCGTTTCACTGCAGCGGCAATACATACCACAAGATCTAAGTTATGTGTTTTAGCAAGCGACTGCCAGGAGCTTAAAAGGTTAGTTTCATCCTGAGGAGGCGCAATCTGTTGATTAGCCACGAGCACGCCATCACCATAATAAAAAATACGGAATATTTGATGCCCTTCCTCTAACAAGCACTTCGCATAGCGGTAAGCGGTTGAGGAAGTTTGCGCACTAAAGGGTGAGGCATGGACGATTAAAGAGAATTTCATAGTATCTGCTGGTTGGAAGTCTGAGTTAGGCGCTATTTTTCATCAGTTACAAAATAAAAAGCCCCGCTATCTTATCAAAGAAAGCGGGGCTTTTTTATACTATTACTTTAATTAGTCATCGCTAAGCACGCCTACAAGGCTAAGCAGATGAATGAATAGGTTGTAGATGTTTAGGTACAAACTAACGGTCGCCATAATGTAGTTTGTGTAAGTACCGTTTACGATATTGCTTGTGTCATAAAGGATAAAACCACACATCAGCAATACGACAAGAGCAGAAAATGCTAAATGTAGGGCACCTAGCTGTACACCGAAAAGTGGCAATACAAATAAGGCAACCATGGCAATAATCGCAACCATCATACCTGCTGCTAAAAAGCCTCCCATAAAGCTGAAGTCTTTTTTGCTTGTCAGTACATAAGCGGATAAACCAAAAAAGGTTAAGCCTGTCATGCCAAGCGCTGTCATTACAATCTGCCCACCATTTGCCATGGCAAGGTAGTTATTAATGACAGGGCCTAGTCCAAAGCCCATCATGCCGGTAAAAAGGAAGACAAGCGGAAGAGCAGCAGCACTGTTCTGCTTCTTATTCAAAATGAATAACATAACAAAACTAAGTATAAAGCTGCCTAAGTAAACGATCATTGGCATTTGTAGCAGCATTGAAATGCCTGCTGTAATTGCACTAACAACCATCGTCATAGCAAGTAGCATGTAGGTATTTCGAATTACTTTGTTCGTTTGTAAAACTGATTGTTCAGACTGAACATCATAAGTGTTTACGTTACGCATGTTACCCTCGAAGAAAATCCTTGTTTAATATACCTCTATATATAAGCATTTTACTGGGTTTTTCAAGGTCTCTTTACATAGTTTTACGCTCACGTAGAATCAGCCGTCCTCCAAACAGATGAAATCAGCATGAATAATTTAAATATACTCTTTGAAGATGATGACATTATTGCCCTAAATAAACCTTCAGGTTTATTAGTCCATCCTAGTTGGATAGCGCCGCGGGGCACGCCAAATCTAGCCTCTATGCTTAAAGAGTATTTTAATGGCGGGAGCCCTTATACAATTCACCGATTGGACCGGCCAACATCGGGGGTGATTTTGTTTGGTAAAAATAAAGAGATTGCTCAAAAAATGAATTTACTCTTTGCAGAGAGAAAAGTTGAAAAAACTTATCTCTGTATGGTGAGAGGCTATACTCCCGAAGCAGATCTTATCGATTACGCGCTGAAAGAGGAGCTGGATAAGATCGCGGATAAACACGCAAAGAAAGATAAAGAGGCGCAAGAGGCTGTTTCAGAATACCGACGTTTAGCAACAGTAGAGTTAGATATTCCAGTTGGTCGATATGAAAAATCACGCTATTCGCTGGTTGAGGTAAAGCCTAAAACCGGTAGAAAACATCAGATTCGCCGTCATATGAAACATATTTTCCATCCCATTATTGGTGATACAAATCATGGGGATAATAAACATAACAAATCGTTTCGTGAGAACTTCGATTTACAGCGTTTAATGTTAATGGCATCTAATATTAAGTTTGAACATCCTGTCACCCAGCAGATGATGGATATTGGTGCACCGGTTGATCAATATACAGATCAATTATTTAAAAAGTTTGCTTGGGATGGATTGTACCTCTCGGACTAAACACTCATTTAAAGACAATTATCCAGATTGGATAAGCGCAGGTGGTTAAATGCATAGATGGTTAATGTTTTTAGTTGTAATAAGCTTAGGTGTAACCAATGCTTATGCAGGTGAGCCTGAGGTGGGCACTCAGATCATTAACTATTCAGGTACTGTAATTGAGGAGCCTTATTGGTTCAAAAACAGCTTTTTAGACCTTGCCGATGATATTCAAGAAGCGGACGAGGAGGGGAAAAATCTATTACTTTATTTTCATCAGGCAGGTTGTCCTTATTGCTATAACTTAGTGCAGCAAACCTTTTTAGATCCTCAGTTAAGCGTCTTTATTCAGGAGCATTTTGATGTGATTGCCCTTAATTTATGGGGAGATCGAGAGATAACATTACCTAGCGGTGAAATATTTACAGAGAAAGAGCTTGCGGTTAAATGGAAAGTACAATTTACGCCAACGCTTATCTTTTTTACAGGGGACCTAGAACCTAGTCTACGAATTGATGGTTATCGTAGTAAAGCCATGCTCGCTAAAATTATGGACTATGTGATTAGCGGCTCACAAGAACCATTTTTAGCCCAACAGATTATCAGTAAAACTACAGGCGTTGAGCTTTATCCTACCTCGGTTTTTAATGAGCTAAAAAAATCATCTCAATTAAATGCAGATCAGCCTGTTGCCGTACTTTTTGAATACCCAGGTTGTGCGGATTGTGAACAGCTTCATAAAACAGTGTTATCACGTAAAGATACCCATCAACTGCTATTGCCATATAAAGCGTTAAGAGTTGATCTGTCTGATGAAAACACGCTACTTACGCTACCTGATCAAGCGCCTAAAACTGCAAAACAGTGGGCGGATGATCTAGGCTTAACCTACTTCCCTAGTCTCGTGTTATTTGATGAAAATAATCAAGAGCGTTTTAGAATTGATAGTTATGTAAGGTCATTTCATTTCCAAGCAGCTTTGGAATACGTCAGTCAAAAAATATATGAAAGAGAACCCGAATTTCAGCGCTATATCAATGAACGTGCAGATAATTTACGAGAGATGAAGAAAAAGGTCGTAATCGTCGAATAAGCAAGGCCTTAATGCTATTTTTTTGTTGACAGCTGTGATCTAATCCGCCACGGATTATCAACATACTTTATATAATAAAACGACGGTAACAGTCTCTAATGAGCACAGATCAAAATATGGCTGATCTGCTTAAGCAGAAAAGCGGTAATGTACGCATCGGAATCATCGGTGCAATGGACGAAGAAGTAAAACTGCTTAAGGCTTCTCTTGAATATAGAGAAGATCATACCGTTGCCGGTTATCATATATATACAGGTAAACTGCACGGCAAAGATATTGTGCTATTACAGTCAGGCATTGGTAAAGTGAATGCTGCGATTGGTACAACCATCTTGTTGCAAATGTTTAAGCCTGATTGCATCATAAATACAGGTTCCGCTGGTGGTTTTGATCCAGAGCTGAATGTAGGGGATGTCGTTATCTCCTCTGAAGTCCGTCACCATGATGTTGACTTAACAGTGTTTGGTTATGTTTATGGCCAAGTACCTCAGCAGCCCGCTTCATTCTTACCTGATGAAACCTTAGCGGCTGTCGCTGAACGTTGTATATCTCGCATGGATGGAGTCAAAACCGTACGAGGTTTGATCGCTACGGGTGATCAATTTATGAATGATTCAGCACGCGTTGAACGCAAACGCGCTCTTTTTCCGACCATGAAAGCGGTTGAGATGGAAGCAGCAGCTATAGCGCAAGCCTGCCATCAATTTTCTACTCCCTTTATTGTTATTCGTGCACTTTCTGATATTGCAGGTAAAGAGTCAGGGGTATCCTTCGATCAGTTTTTAACAACAGCGGCTAAACATTCTGCAGAAATGATCATCGCAATGATTGATGAGTTAGCCGTCAACTGATACAAATAGAGCCTTAAAAATTTACTAGCTTTAGCAAGCGTTAAATAAGGCTCTAAAATGACAACTTCTTTTCACCCTCCAGTACGCACATTAATGGGCCCTGGCCCCTCTGATGTAAGTCCCCGTGTGCTTGCCGCTATGGCGCGACCAACGATTGGGCATCTTGATCCTGAATTTATCCGTATGATGGATGAAGTAAAAGCGATGCTCAAAACCTGTTTTAAAACTAACAATGAGTTAACTATGCCTATTTCGGCCCCAGGCTCCGCTGGAATGGAAGCCTGCTTTGTTAACCTTATTGAGCCTGGTGACAAAGTTATTGTTTGCCAAAACGGTGTATTCGGCGGACGTATGAAGGAAAATGTCCTTCGTTTCGGTGGTGAGTGTATTCTTATCGAAGATGAGTGGGGAACTCCGGTTAGCGTAGAGAAAGTAAAAGCCGCGTTTGCGGAGCACACAAATATTAAAGCCTTGGCTTTTGTTCATGCAGAAACGTCCACGGGTGTTCGCTCGGATGCTAAGGCCCTTTGCGCCATCGCCCATGCTAATAATGCACTGTCTATTGTCGATGCAGTTACCTCATTAGGAGGTATTGAGCTTGACGTCGATGGTTGGGGGATTGATGCAATCTATTCCGGTACACAGAAGTGTTTGTCATGTCCTCCGGGTATCTCGCCGGTTAGCTTTAGTGATAAAGCAGTTGATGTGGTTAAAAACCGTAAAACACCCGTTCCAAGCTGGTTTTTAGATACAAATCTAGTAATGGGTTACTGGGGAGGTGGCGGTAAGCGCGCTTATCACCATACCGCACCGGTAAACTCTTTGTATGCGCTTCACGAATCGTTAGTTATGCTTGAGGAGGAGGGTTTAGAAAACGCTTGGGCTCGGCATGAAAAGCATCATCAAGCGCTGCGCGCGGGTTTGGAGGCTATGGGAATTGGCTTTTTAGTTGAGGAAGATAGTCGTTTACCGCAACTGAATTCAGTTTATATCCCTGAAGGTGTTGATGATGCAGCTGTACGTACCGCATTACTGCAAAACTATAATCTTGAGATCGGAGCCGGTCTCGGCGCCTTAGCTGGTAAAGTTTGGCGCATAGGTTTGATGGGCTCAGCGGCAACGCAACGTAATGTTATGCTTTGCTTAGATGCATTGGAAAACACTTTAGTTGATATGAAAGCACCTATTAATATAGGTGTTGCAGCGCAAGCGGCTGCGGCCGTATTTGCGGCTGAATAACGTGAGTTATCTAAAGATAAACCGGCTTTTGTAAGCCGGTTTTTTTATTAGGCGTTAATGATCTATTTATCTTTTAATGGAGAGCGTTGTTTATTAATTGGATGGAGTCATCACTATCCCAATCTCTACCGCCCAAGGTTCGTAAAATTAACTCGCCTTCTTTATCCAGAAGAAGAGTCATTGGCAAACCTCGAATACCAAATCGTTGATAAGATTCTCCCTCTTCATCAAGTAAGATAGGGAAGGTCAGTTCTGTCTCAAGCTCAAGTAAGAAGCTAGACACCGCTGTTGAGCTTTCACCAATATTGATCGCTATTATTTCAAAAGGTTGCTCAGAGAAATGCACTTTTAACCGCTGCATGGATGGCATCTCTTTTACGCAAGGCGGACACCATGTAGCCCAGAAATTAAGGAGTATGATTTTTCCTTTATAATCTGCAAGGTTCACCGTTTCATTATCTGCATCTTTTAAGCTGAGTTTAAAAAGTTCAGAGCCTGTTTCCCCATGTGCGCTAAGAGTCATGCTGAAGGTAATAAATAGCATCAGCAAAAGGCCAATAATTTTACGGAATTTCATTTGATTACCTACTAATGATTTTCAATCATTCTAACAAATTAGTGGGGGTTGTTTTACCTTATGCCGCTTATTGTTCCCTTGATATTATAGAGCTATTTTTAGCTAATGCTTGGCAGCCCAATGTTTACTTAAACTTTATAAACAAGTAGAAAAAAAGAGATGCTTTTGCTTAACTGTTGATTCTTTTAAGTCGTCATGTGGCTTTTCTTAGTACCAATTCGTTAGTTTAACCAGCAATTTATAGGATGATTATGAACGTAGCATTCATTGGCTTAGGCGTTATGGGATACCCAATGGCAGGGCATTTATCTAAAGCGGGTCATCAGGTTAAAGTCTATAACCGAACAACAAGTAAAGCTGAAAGCTGGGTGAAGGAACACAAAGGTAGCTACGGCATTACGCCAGCAGAGGCCGCAACGGACGCAGAGATCATATTTGTTTGTGTAGGTAACGACAATGATTTACGTGATGTAATTTGTGGTAAAGACGGCGTTCTCAAAGGTATTTCAGGGGGCGCGATACTCGTTGATCATACAACCGCTTCAGCAGAAGTGGCTAGAGAGATCTATGCAATCGCTCAAGGACAAAATGTTGGCTTTCTTGATGCGCCCGTTTCAGGTGGTCAGGCAGGTGCAGAAAATGGTGTATTAAGTGTCATGGTTGGTGGCGATGATGCGTCGTTCGCAAAAGCCTCGCCCGTTATTGAGGCTTACGCAAAATCTATACGTTTACTGGGAGAGGTAGGCTCAGGACAGCTAGCCAAAATGGTTAATCAGATCTGTATAGGTGGATTGGTGCAGGCCCTTTCTGAGGCGGTTCATTTTGCCAAATGTTCAGGCCTAGATGCTGAACAAGTATTCGATGTAATTCAGCATGGTGCTGCGGGCTCTTGGCAGATGGCTAATCGCCATCAAACGATGATTAATAATGAGTTTGAATTTGGTTTTGCTGTCGATTGGATGCGGAAAGATTTTGATATAGTACTTTCTGAAGCTCGTAAAAATGGCGCTCGTTTACCTGTTACCGCATTAGTGGATCAGTTTTATGCGGACGTGCAAGTGATGGGAGGTGGGCGTTTAGATACCTCAAGCTTGCTGAAGCGATTAGAAATAGACGAATAAAACCATTTTATTAGTATGGTTTTTGTGGCCTAGATGCGGATAGACATCATCATTTGAAACTATATAATAAAGTCGATCTCAAAATTATTATTAAAGAATACCAAGGACCGTTCTATGGATAAGTATAGTTTGATCTCTGTTGCACCAAGCTTAGTTATTGTTGCCGCAATGATTATTGGCACAGTGGTTGGCATCGCAACCCTTAAAAAAGTTATAGCTAAAGACGCTGCTTCTGCAGAAAAATAAGTTGTAATTTTGTCAGGCAGGCTAACAATGGTTAGTCTGCCTGAATTACTGTAGGGCAGTATACTTCCTCTTATTCGCACCATTGATTAGGTACGATAAACCCCCGATCGACTTCTCCTCCTGTTGTTTTATCAAACCTAACAACCAACAACGGTTTATCCGAGCCGTCTATAACTAGTTTAAATTGGTTTAGTGTTTTTAGACTGTTTACCTTAGGTGATAGCCAATAAGGTTTTTCGAGAATAGCATAATTAAATTGCTCGCTGAGCAGATGTTGTTCCTGTTGCTTTATCCACCAGCCTTTTTTGTGATCAGGGTTGATTTCAGGATGTAAGGTGCTTAAGTTGCACGGTTGTGACAAGTGGTAAAATAGATAGCCTTGTAACAACATAAGTTTTTTGGAAGGGTGTATATTTAACACCTCGCACTGAGCGCGACCCGCAGGGCTATCAGATAGGCGAAGTTGGTGGTTCAATAATCGTTGGTGTTTTCGATCTAATCGGTCCCGTTTATTAGGCCCGATGAAATGAGAAAGTTGGCTGCCGTCACCGACACAAAGATAGAATTTAACTGCACATTCTAGATGAAAATCGTACTGCTCTGTTCGGCCTAGGAAGTCATATTCTCCGAGAGTTTTCTTTTGCTCTATGACTTGTATATTTCTTTTTAATTCAATTGGTTGTATATGTTTATTGATAATCTGATTAACAAGCTGCTCATAGTAGTAACCTATACGATTATGGGTTGAAGCGACCTCTAGCGCCTCAAAAGCTAAAGGGGTTTCAACTTCATTAATCCAGTCGACGGCTGATGTGATCTCATCATTGGTCAGCTTTATTAAAGAGGGGCATTTTAATATCCAAAAAAGGTCGTCTATCATATGAACTATCTAGTTACACATAGGGCTTTAATCGCTTAAAGTATGCCTTAACCCGAATTTGGATTACAGAGAGAAATAATGAGCAGTACAAATAGCAATAAAAAGCCGTTAAATGAGCAAAACCGTGAAGTAATGCTCTCTGATTCTGATATTAACAGTATCATAGTTAATGGGGCTCAAATTTCACTTATGAAGTTACGTAGAGCACGCAGTACTGATGCACGGCTTTGCTATTACGCAGAAATTGGCGTTTATCTTGAAGTTTCTTTATCTAGAGGCGCAGGTATTACTGATGAAACCCTTGAAACCCTTGAAGAGATTCATCGTATTGCCACCCATGAATATATGGATACTCGGAAACTTGAGGCGATGGCAGATAATTAAGCGTGAAACCGGATAATACGACAGAGGGCTTTGATGCCAAAGGCTTCCTTAAACAGCTCACAACGCGCCCTGGCGTTTATCAGATGTATGATCAGGCTGATAAGTTGCTGTATATTGGTAAAGCTAAAAACTTAAAGAATCGCGTTAGTAGCTATTTTAGATCGACGGGACTGAGTATAAAAACAGCCGCATTGGTCGCTAAAATAGCCGATGTGCATGTAACGGTCACTAATAGCGAAACCGAAGCGCTGCTGCTAGAACAGAACCTAATAAAGCAATATAGACCGCCCTACAATATCCTTCTTAGGGATGATAAGTCCTACCCCTATATTTTCATTTCCGATAAGCACGCCTATCCGGCTGTCCAGTTTAGTCGTGGAGCTAAACGGAAAAGCGGGCGTTATTTCGGTCCATTTCCTAGCGGTGGGGCTGTTCGAGATAGTTTGAACTTACTGCAAAAAATCTTTCAAATACGTCAATGTGAAGAGAGCTTCTTCAAAAACCGTTCTAGGCCTTGTCTTCAGCATCAAATTAAACGTTGTACAGCCCCTTGTGTTGAAGCTATCTCAGAAGAGGCTTATCAAGAAGATATACGTCATGCGGCTATGTTTCTAGAAGGAAAAAATAGTGCGGTTATGGATGAGGTGGCGAGCCGAATGGAATCAGCCTCGAATGACTTGGATTTTGAGCAGGCAGCAACCTACCGTGATCAATTGATTAGCTTGCAGAAAGTACAGGAGCAGCAATATGTATCAGGTAAGCAGGGTGATGCAGATGTAATTGCCTGTGCGATAAAGCCCGGCGGCGTTTGTATCCATATGCTTTTTGTTCGTGGTGGTCGTATTATTGGTAGTAAATCATATCACCCCAAAGTAGCTATAGAGGAGAGTGAATCAGAGATACTCTCATCGTTTATTGCGCAGTGGTATCTTAGCGGCGTTCGAGATATTCCAGCTTATGTTATTGCTTCTCATGAGGTTACTGATAAGTCTTGTATAGAAGACGCGCTGGCAAAAGCAAAAAATAAAAAGGTCACCTTAGCCCATCAGGTCAGAGGCGAAAGAGCAGGGTGGCAAAAATTGGCATATACAAATGCCGAGCAACAGCTGAATAGCTTTCTAGCCAATAAAAAGAATATTTATAATCGTTATTTGGAACTTCAAGAGCTTCTTGGACTTGAAGAAGTGCCGCAGCGTTTAGAATGTTTTGATATTAGCCACAGTTCAGGTGAGGCAACGGTTGCCTCTTGTGTAGTGTTTGATCGTAACGGCCCGCTTAAAAGTGATTATCGGCATTTTAATATTGAAGGCATTACCGGCGGTGATGATTACGCCGCTATGCACCAAGCTTTACATCGGCGTTATACCCGTCTTAAAAAAGGTGAAGGGAAGTTACCTGATGTTTTGATTATTGATGGCGGTAAAGGTCAAGTCACGCAGGCAATGGAAGTTTTAGATGACCTGTCGATCAGTGATGTGCTTGTGATTGGCATCGCAAAAGGCCCAACGCGCAAAGCGGGCTTTGAAGTGTTAATATCAGGTGATACTGGCGAAGAGACGATACTTGAAAGCGATTCAGCGGCCTTGCACTTAATGCAGCATATTAGAGACGAGGCCCACCGTTTTGCTATTACTGGACATAGAGCGAGACGAGGGAAGGCGCGCAAAAAATCAGTTTTAGAAGATATTCCAGGCGTTGGCCCGAAAAGACGGCGCGAATTACTGCGTCATTTCGGTGGAATACAAGAAGTTGAGCGTGCGAGTATTGAAGAAATTGCAAAAGTCTCTACCATAAGCCAGACCATAGCCGAAGAGATCTACTCGGCACTTCATCCTGATGTATAAGAATTGATGAAAATACCAAATATACTGACAAGCTTACGCATTCTACTAATACCTGTATTCGTACTCGTTTATTATTTACCTTATGAGTGGGCACCTATAGCGACAGGTTGCGTGTTTGCTATCGCCGGCTTTACGGACTGGCTTGATGGCTATTTAGCTCGCAAATTGGATCAAGCGTCGCCTTTTGGGGCTTTCTTAGATCCTGTGGCTGACAAATTACTGGTAGCTATATCCCTTGCATTGCTAGTAGAAGGCTATGCAAATTGGTGGATCACAATTCCCGCCGTGGTTATTATCGGTAGAGAGATTGTTATCTCAGCCCTACGTGAATGGATGGCAGAGGTAGGAAAACGCTCAAATGTTGCGGTTTCTCACATTGGTAAGGTAAAAACAGCCTTGCAGATGCTAGCAATTATGCTGATGATTGTTACTGAGCCTTATACGACTATTTCTTGGGCTGGGATTACCGCTTTGTATATAGCGGCAATTCTAACTTTATGGTCTATGTATCAGTATCTTAGAGCTGCTTGGCCCGCTTTATCTGAAGAGATGTAAGTGGTTAATAATTAAGCATAATTTTTTTATCGTAACAGTGTTGACTTATAATAGGGGAACTCTATAATACGCACCACTTGTTACAGCAGAGCGGGAATAGCTCAGCGGTAGAGCACAACCTTGCCAAGGTTGGGGTCGCGAGTTCGAACCTCGTTTCCCGCTCCATATGCTAGATCAAGTTATAGAGGCGCGGTGGCAGAGTGGTCATGCAGCGGACTGCAACTCCGTGTACGCCGGTTCGATTCCGACCCGCGCCTCCATTAAAATTTGCCCGGGTGGTGAAATTGGTAGACACAGGAGACTTAAAATCTCCCGATCGTAAGATTGTACCGGTTCGAGTCCGGTCCCGGGCACCACTTTTCGTGGTGCACTTTAAACCCCGCAAGTTAACGCTTTCGGGGGTTTTTGTTGTCTTTTTTATGTACGCTCCTGTAATTTATAGCCCACTCGAGTGCAGAATGAGTGACCAGTCAAGTCTCGATTAGCTTAAGGCTATAGCTCTTTTTTGTAGCTATCTGCTACAATCAGTAAAGAGTTAATAAAATATAGAGCGTACGATATGGCAAAAGCACATTCCCCGTTGCGTTTAGATGCAAACCTAGTAGAGCAAGCCAAACTATCAGGAAAGCATCTTCACCGTTCGACAGCAGAGCAGATCGAGTATTGGGCGGACATTGGGCGCAGTGTATCTAAAGTAATTACGCCAGAGACTTTGCTGCAGCTCTATGCAGGATTGGTAAAAGTTAAAGTAGAGCCAGTAGATGGTCCAACTGTAGATCCTGATAGACTCTTTGATATATTGGAAGATGATCGGGTAGCGGGTTGTCTCCAAGATAATATTACTTCTAGTTCATTAAAGTATCAGGCTTCAGCTCAATATCCTGGAATGCTAGAGCAGATTGCTTTAGATGACACTGTTATTGTAGGTCAGTTCGAAAATGGTAAATTTACCCCATCCGCTGGCGTGATTTGTGAGTAATTCCAAGCAGTTATGGATGCTTGTTGGTGGAAATGGTGCAGGCAAAAGCACCTTCTACCGTAAATACCTTGAACCAAAGGGTGTGCCATTTATTAATGCCGATGTGCTCGCAAAGCAAGTCTTTCCTGATGATCCAGAAGGCAATAGTTACGAGGCTGCTCAGTTAGCTACGCAAATGCGTGAGCAGCTACTGATCGATGGTGCTAATTTTTGCTTTGAAACCGTTTTTTCTCATCCCTCCAAAATCGACTTTGTCGCTAAGGCTAAAGCGTTGGGTTATCAGGTTGTTTTAGTGTTTATTCATGTTGATAGCCTTTCATTGAATAAAGCTCGAATATCTCAACGAGTAGAGGAAGGTGGGCACTTTGTGCCGGATGATAAGGTAGAGACCCGTATCTCGAGAACGCTAGCAAATGTCCGAAGCGTACTTCCTCTATGTGATCATGTAAGAATTTTAGATAATTCCAGTTGCGGCAGTCCGTATGAGCAAGTAGCTACTATTCGGAATCAAGCGATCACTGGGCATAAGAAACCATTACCTGTCTGGGCGTCAGATTTGTTATACGCATAACAGGCGGCGTCATAAGTTCAATTATCCATATTATTTCGTATTCCGATTCAGACTTGGGCTCGAGTCCCGCTTTTTTAGGTTTTTAAGCCCCGCAAGTGAGCGCTGCCTGTTTTATTTTGTTGTCTATTTTTACAGCTTAGTTGGTGTGGGATTTAGCGGCCTTTCACTTTTCTGTCTCTGTGCATCTTGGGGTGGTGTGTCGTTATTGGGATTATAGCTTAATGTATCTATGCACTTGTACCTCAGTACAATAATTCCATTAAAGTTGCCAAATTATAATCCTATCAATTAGATATAAGTTTGGTTTGATAATTAATTAGGGCTCAGCAGTAGCTGGCTGAGCCGTTATGTGCTGCTATAATGGAATGAGTGGTTATCGCCTAGCGTGTTAAAGACCTAAAGGAGAAAGGTATGGGTGGTCTATCTAAAGGGGTATTAATTTTATTGGCCGTAGGTGTTGTCGGTGGCCAAATTTTTAGTGCGCTTGATACTCGACCATCAGCTAAGATTACGTCTAATAAATCAGCATCAAGTGAAGCTACCTTTCTAGAGTCTATGGATAATGGCATCGATCCGACCGATATTCTTGAGCCTACTGCGGCAGGAAAAACGCTAAACTCAGCATGTGAAACTGGTTATATTGTGGGTGACTTAAATGATAATCGCTTCTCAGAAATCAGCTACGCATCTATTGATAGCGAAGGTATCACCTATATACAGGTTTCAAGATACAGTCCGTCCTATTTAATTCAAGAGCAAGATCAAATTGTTACAGCAACTGAAGTCGATGAAATACCAGATAGTATAAGACAGCAGTTGCAGCGAGACATTATCGAGCCGGATAGATGTAACAATTTGGACCTCTACCTTTCTAAAATAAAAACTGCAGAATAGTTGCGCAGGCCGTAGGAGCATTGCTTTTCGTCAACGACCTGTGAATTTAGTTCTACCTGTTTGTCTAGTCATAAAAACCTCCAATTTTGGCTATCTCTTTTGCTGTATCCAGCATGCGATTTGAAAACCCCCATTCGTTATCGTACCAAGCGAAGACTTTAGCTTGCTCCTGGGTACAGATGGTTTGGGTGGAGTCAAAGATGCAAGAAGCTTGCTGGTGATTAAAATCAACAGATACTAATGGCTTGTCGCTGTAGGTGATCACGCTATTATTTGAGCCTTTTGAGGCCTCTCTCATAATGTTATTGATAGCCTCGGCGGTTGTTGGTGTGTTGGGTGTAAAGGTTAAATCAACAAGTGATACATTGGCTGTTGGAACACGTACGGCCATGCCAGCAAGCTTTCCCGCAAGCTCGGGGAGAACAATTCCTACAGCATCTGCTGCGCCTGTTTTTGTTGGGATCATCGATGTTGCCGCGGCACGCGCTCTATATAAGTCACCACTAAATGCGTCTGTTAGGTGCTGATCGTTAGTGTAAGCATGAATGGTTGTCATGAGGCCTGAGCTGATACCTATAGCGTTATTGAGTGCTTGAGCCATAGGTGCCAAGCAGTTAGTGGTACATGAGGCGTTAGAGATAACTAAATGGTTTTTAGTTAGGATGTTGTGATTTACGCCATATACTATTGTGGCATCAGCATTTTTGGCAGGGGCGGATACTAGTACGCGTTTAGCACCACTCTTTATGTGCTCCATTGCTGCGTCCTTGTTTGCAAAAAGCCCTGTGCACTCAAATACTATGTCTATCTCTAGGCGCTCCCAGGGAAGGGCGCTTATGGACTTTTCTTTAAGGATTTCTATCCGATCCCCGTTTATTTCTAAACAATGATCTTTGGTTGCGACCTTGTACATAAAACGTCCGTGAACGCTATCGTATTCAGTTAGGTGGGCATTTACTTTTGGATCGCATAAATCGTTGATCGCGATAATTTGTATGTGTTCTTGTTGGTTCGATTCGTAAATTGCACGAAGGATGTTTCTTCCAATACGGCCATAGCCATTGATCGCTATACGCATGCTCATATGAAAACTCCTTTATCGTCTTATTTTTCAGCCTAGTACAGAACAGCGAGTGGCGCTAAAAGATATTTATTAAAGCTGCTGAGGGCGGTGAAGTTAGCTATAATATGTATCAAATAGTACATATTGGATATTGCAAGATGGCAAAAAAGAGCGATACACAGGAGTTTGCTAAAAAGACCGCAGACATTCTTCTACAGGAAGGTATTCGCCCGACGCAGCAAAATGTGAGAGAGCGAATGGGTTGCGGCTCTATTACAACCATCAATAAAGCGTTAAATGCTTGGTGGCAGGAGCTAGGTGAGCGACTAAAGGTAAATACGAGCCATCCTATGCTGCCAGACCCTGTGGCGGAAAGTGCGAGTAAGCTATGGCTTCAGGCGCTTGCTTATGCAGAAAAGGAGTTGGAGGTGCGCCGCGATAATCTTGAGCGCGAATATAGAGAAAAAATCAATCAAGCCGCAAATTCATCGAAAGCAGATAATAGCGAATTAAAAGAACTACGCTCTCAGTGCCTTAGACTGCTTCAGGAAAATGAAAAATGTTCTGATCAAAAACTCGCCCTTCAGGGTAAGCTGTTTGAGCAAGAGAATACACTTATCGCGCTTCAGGCAAAAAGCGAAGCTTTAGAGCGAGAGTTAAAGCAGAAGCAGATTATGAGCAAAGGCACGCAAGATATTGATGAATATATTGAAATTCAGGTTAATAACCGAACTCTCAAAGAAGAAAATAAGCGCCTAAACAAACAGATTGAGTTGCTGATTAGTGATAAATCATCTCTTCAAATGGAAAATATACAGTTAAATGCAGAGGTTAGCGCGTTGAAGCAGGGGATAAGCTAGTGCAAAACCCAGAGGAATGTTAATCTATATGCTTGTATTTGATCTATGTAACTTAACCTCCATTCTGGCTTTCTTAGGTATCTAATTAATATGGATATAGTTTTAAATCTTGAAGCTGAAGATGTAGTGATATTGGATGCGCTGCATGAATGCGGTTCTGAGGATGCTGTCTGTTGTCAGGATACAGGGACATTTGAGCGTTCAAAGAAGCTCTTAATCAAAGAGAAACTCAAGAATGTTACCGTTCAGCTTCTGGATGAGGGCGGTTACGCTATAAGACAGGTAACCAGTAAGCCTAAGAATAAAGCACTGAGCTCCGGCTTGCTTAATAGTCGGCAGATTACCGTTATCAAGGCCTTAGAAAAGGTTTTGAAACATTGTAAAAACGAAGGCATACAGCTTATCGGGTATAGTGATGAACTGGTTGCTTTGCCTGCAAGTGTTTCAGACGAAGAGATCTCAAGTGCAGGCGCGTTAGATATCAATTGCCATGATGTCTATAAAGGGGCAGATGCAATTCTACCCGACGAGGATGTATAGCCTTGCAAGAACAAGCTTAATATTTATCATCTAACTTGTTGTTTCTAAATAAACAATCTCAAAAAACAACAAGAGCATATAATAAAGCAAATTACAGGAAAATAGATGACTGATCCAATTAAGATTCTCCTTGTTGATGACCATCCTTTGGTAAGGGCGGGATTTCAACGTTTGCTAATATCTGATGATAGCATTGAGATAGTGGGCGAAGCGGATAACGGCCAGTCTGCATGTGATATGTATGCTACTCACGCGCCTGATGTTGTTGTTATGGACTTAAATATGCCTAACGACTCGTCTGCTAGCGATGAGGCTTGTCATAATCTAAATGGCGGATTGGAAGCAATCCGAAGAATAATCTCCCATGATACTAAAGCTAAAGTACTTGTGTTAACTGCAATGGAGATTGATCCGTTTCCTGCTCATGTAGTTAATGCGGGCGCTAAAGGGTTTCTTACTAAGCGCTGCGCACCTGATGAACTATTAGCCGCTGTTAAAGCAATACATAATGGTGAAGAGTATATCACTGAGGAGATGCGTACCCGAATTAGTGGTGACGGTTCTACTGAGGCCGCGTCTATTAGCAGTTTGACTAAACGTGAGCTTCAAGTCTTTGCTTTGCTTGCAGAGGGTAGGACGGTTTCGCAGGTTGCTGAAGAGATATTCCTAAGCCCTAAAACTGTACACGCACACCGCACTAATATTTTTAGAAAACTGACTATCAGTAATAACTCAGAGCTAGTTCACCTCGCAATTCGTCACGGTATCGTCCAAGCTTAAAAATATAACAACTCATAAGGTGGATACACCATGAGCGATTTAGATTTTACTGAGCTGCATATGGAAACCGAGTTTCTTTGGAATGAGATCTCCATTGGGGATAGCGTTATGTTAGATGCCGATCTATATGAATCCAATACATTTAAATTACACAAATACCAAGCTTATGAGGTTGTCGCCAAGCTTCGTGCAGTAGCAGCAGAACCCTCGATGCTTGTTGTTGAATCGGATATAACTGGCGAATTTATAAACCTCCATCCAGCGTTACTGTGCAGCTATCAAGCACCAGATACGCCAGTGTCTCACGCCTAGAATTTAAACCCAGGCAGCGCAAGCAGTCCCCATTTTTACTTTTTTACATCATAGATTCCAAGACAAAAACCTAATAATAGTAAGTATTAGCTAATCTGTAGCTCCCTATATAGCCATAATAATATATTCGCATAATATATATTATGTTAAATACGATAATTATTTGGCTATAGGTTGGTTTGCCCTTGTGTTGTTTTCAGATTCAAATGACTCTTTGTCCAGTTTAGTGAATCTGTGATGCTTAAAGGTTGATACTGTCTGCAATCCAATCCACATCCAAACTAAGTTTGGAAAAGTTTGTACTTGTGAAAATGCCCACAGGCCCCGGCCCCGCCATTTGTGGATTTGATTGCAGTACTAAAGCGTCAGTACAAAAACACCGTCGAATCTTTTCCGCATTTAGGCTTATTCAGGGTTAAATTAGATCGTGCGGCAAGTCCTTCAAACTCTAATGGCGTTTTACTGAGTACGGTATCGATGATCTGATCATATCTAGACTGACGGATGCTCTCATGCGCTGCATTCAGCAACTCTTGCGGTGTTTGATTGCTTGTAGGCAGCAGTTCACAACTCCCTGCTCCGCTTTCTGCTCAGCCGCTCTCAGTGCCATTTGATCTTTTACAAACTGCTGAATCTCCTCAGAACTTTTATTCAGAAACCGTTGAGCTTTATCGGTATTTTGTAGACGCCTCTGCGTAGTCTTTCTGCCAGTCCGCTATTGGTCAAATAACTAAGCGCCCAACTGATTCTGTTCAAAAATACAGTGCCATTACCTGAGTCATATTCCTGAGCTACTTCCTCGTCAGACAGTTCAAACTCTCGAGCTAAAGTCTGCTCCAGGCTTCTGAATTTTTGCTCTCCATGATTATCAAGGTAACGCATAATGTCGTTGTATTTAGGGATAGACATAACTTGTCCGTAAGTTTTATTCGCATGAAATAGCATTTAAAAGTACTTGTAACATATTGATATAAAATGAAATAAAAAGCCCTGAATATGTATTAATATCAACAAGGCTATAAATAATTAAATACCTTTAATGCTCTATTTTCCAACCGCTAAAGCCTCAATTCCTTTAATTCGATTTCTCAGGTCCATCACCACACCATCATCAAACAGACCAAATACACCTTCAAAATGAATATCTGAGAACGGCGGTTTGGCCAACATCGCTGGGCTCATCATTCGTATTTTACTCAACATCTTTTAAATTCAGTGCTAATGTGCGTCTATGAATTTAGAACAATTAATCATTACCAAGAAGCTTAAAGTTGGCAGGGATAGAAGTGCAACCAAAGCTTTTACAGCCGACAGTATACTCAGCGTTTTTGATGGCAGATCAAATATTAGCTGAACTAATGACTGGGTTGGGTGAGGTCAATTTATTAAGCTATTGTTTACAAGATGGGATCGACGATGTGATTTTGTTATCGATCTGACGTATGAAGTTATAAATTGCTACGTATGCATTGGAGACAAGCTCGTAGTTTACTTCGATAATTTCACCGTCAATGGTTTTACCATTCCTGTGTACTAAGTCGTGCCTAATTGAGCAGGCCTGTTTTATGTCGGTGATGTCTATTTCAAATTTCTGATTTATCATTCCCTCAAATATTTTCACTGACTTCCAAATGTTGTGATATAGAACATTCGAGAGAGAATTGATTACAGTGGATAAGACAAAATCTGGGTCTTTTAAAATTTCATGTAATGGGTATTTTTCAAAAGACAGGGCTTTGCTTATATCTTTGTCAGACACAAAATTGTTCAAACAAGTAGGATGTGTTCTTACGAGATGAACGGCAAGTTCATATAGATAGGCTTCTAGAATAGTTATTCCATATGAATACAGCATTTTGAACTGCCAAGGCTGCTCCTCTGAAACTTGGAAAGATTCAAGTACCTTATAAGATTCATTCAAATCGTTAACTGTATTGTTGAAGAGAACAAGCGGTTCATTTTTTATAGACCATTGAGCTTCTGCAAAGTCTTCATCTGCAGCCCTACGGCGTTCACGGTCTTCGTAGAAATCGTTGGATAAAGCTTCCCATTTAGGATGGGATTCATCAGCCTCTTCATCATTCAAAATAGAACGAATATAGACTTCTTTTTCCTGCTCAATCTGTTCTTCCGCCAATTCCATATAATACTGTTTGACTGAACCCATAAGCTTCCTTTATATCTCTCCCATCAGGCCATTGTCCTAACTATAAACTGGTTAAACAGGCTCCTAAGAGTGAATAGTTAACTTTTGAAATACAACTTCTCTAGGCTATTGATACCAAAATATTTTTCATATTCCTGGGCGGCATAGGAGTCCATCATTCCTGAAATGTAGTCAGTAACAAGCCGCGTTTTACAGTCTTTCAAAGACCTCAGTTCAGGAGGTAGAAGTATGTTGTTATGGTTGTATTTTTCATCACTATATACTTCAAAAAGGCCTCTGATTATCTGCTCTCCTCGCCTTTCATACAGTTGTATATCTTTCTTTCTTAGAATCGCCTTGAATAGCAGCTTTTTTAACCCTTCAGCTAACTTCGCATAACGCTTATAACCGAGCTGATCATCAACCATACCAATATCTGAACATAGAATATTAACAATATTGGATGTTAGCTCTTTCTTAAGGACAATCGCGTATTCCTCAGAAGTTTGTCCACGGCTTGCCTTCATAGCTTCTGCTTGTACTTTCTGAGTCAACTCCTGCATGTCGGGGAATGCGACACTAAACTTATCGCTGATCTTAAACTCATGAACAATTTCACCTAAGCTAATCATTCCGAAGCTAAGAGCATCTTCGAGATCATGTGCGGCATATGCAATTTCATCTGCTAGATCCATGATCTCAGCATCTATACTTTTCTTAATCTTAAGGCCATGCTTATCTTGCTCTGCAGACAGAAAGTCATAATCATCGTCATACAAAAACTTTTTGCTGTTCTCGCTTTTATTGAAAAAATATTTTGTAACTGCCATCAACGTACGAATATTTAAATTCAATCCGTCGTATGCATGGTGTTTCTTTTCTAATGTTTTCAGGATTCTGAATGCCTGAGCATTGCCCTCATAGCCACCACAACCAGTACTGAGCTCGTTTAGAATGATCTCACCGTAATGACCAAATGGCGGGTTACCAATATCATGGGCAAGGGAAGCTGTCTCGCTAACAACTGAGCTTTCCAGGCCCAAATCCATAGCAATAGACCTAGCGATCTGAGCAACTTCCAAGCTATGAGTTAAACGGTTCCTATTGAACTTGTTGGCATCAATACCAAGTAACTGCATTTTTCCTTGAAGTCTGCGAAACGAAGAGGAATACAGTACCCTTGCATAGTCCCTCATAAGTTCTTGCCGACCTTCAGAACGCTCATCACTTGAGTCATGCACTCGATATTCTAATTTTTTGAGCTGTGCTTCTTGTTCCTTCGCATATTCCGTTGTTTCGCTGTCGTACATAATTGTGCTCCTTTATTCCTTGGAGGGAGATCAAAGCTATCTGAAAGAGCCCAGAAAATTGTTAAGTGCAACTTCAGGATGGTCCTCTGTAGAGGTAATCATAGTTATCCCCCACTGGTCTAAGATTGCTTCTTGAATTGGATTTGGGCGATTCGTAAACACATAGGATCTAGGTTGACCGCTTGCTATACCATTTGATCGCCATAATTTTGCAAGTTTGTAGAAAAGAAAACGTAAATTCACATCAGTAAGGCTATAACCGATAAAAAGTACAGATTTACCCAATACATCTGACCGAAGTTTTATATCGAGAGGGGTTTCAAACTCAAGGCGTTCATAGTAACTAGACTCATCTAATACGATGGACTCGTCATTATCAAAGTCACCATGAAACTTAATTATCTGCGTGAGACCTTCCTTGATATTTGGAATGTCCGAAACAGCAGCAATCTTGGTATATTCCTGATCATACAGTTCGAATGA
The DNA here is from genome assembly GCF_965223595.1 of Neptuniibacter marinus. Classification (NCBI taxonomy): domain Bacteria; kingdom Pseudomonadati; phylum Pseudomonadota; class Gammaproteobacteria; order Oceanospirillales; family Oceanospirillaceae; genus Neptuniibacter; species Neptuniibacter marinus. Next base: position 2,167,284 of record NZ_OZ245004.1, read on the forward strand.
CTTTTCGATCCAGCGGTCATAGTTAGTCGTATAGATGATTGGGAAATTTGAGGTGGCTATTAACCTATGAATGTTTGAGTCTTCTAGTTTGATAGACTTGTCATGCCAGTTGGTATCCATCCAGCTTCTAAGCGGACCAATGTTCCCTTTTTTTACTTTGTAGTACTCAGCTAAGGCAAGGTTATCACCAAAAGTATTGAAAATTTCTGGTTCATATCCAAGCTCCTTTGCTATATGCGCAGTGAGTTCAGACCAAGAAGGTAGACCTAAGTTTTTAGATACACCTGCACCAACAAAAAGTATGACATTTCCATTTCTGTATGACTCGTGCAGATCATCCATCACAGAGCCTCCTCAAGCAGAAAATTCCTGAACCGATCAAATGCTATTTTCCTCATTGAAATATCATTTTTGATATCACCCAATTAAGCATACGTTTGATCATAGCCTTTTGGAATGAAAACGCAGTCCCACTGAAAATCTCTATTACCTCTTGGCTCTGGAGCGATATTACCTTCTACTACACCTTCAAAAATATGTAGTTTTTTTGAATCGCAATAAGCAATCACCGTCTTTGCCTTAAGGTCTGTGTTGTCTAGCTGGCCTAATAGCTTTGAAAAATTGTCGGCTTCCAACTTATCCCAAAAAACTTGTGTTAACCCACCTGGAAACCCTTTGAGGCTATCGATGTATAGACCCGTGTGCTCCACGAAAACAGGTCTACTTATTTGCTTAAAGGCTTTAAGGATTTTGTCACGGGCAATATCGTAGATATCCTCAGTTTGTATTTCGTGAATTTCCAAAGGGGTAGGAATGATTGAGTCTCCAAGACCGCTAAGAATAGTCTCAACTTCTTGGGCTTTATGAGGATTTTTTGTAACGAAGCGAATATCCATTATCGATAGCAATCCATGAGTAATGCACTTTCATCCTATCCCCTCATTAAAATCACAAGCTTGAAATGATAGAGATAGGCTGCTAACTTATTTTAATATAATGTATACCATAATTAACTGATAATTAAGATATATCCATTTATTTGGCGAAAGTTTGGATTTTCCCAAAATGTGGTCTTAAGCTGGATTCGCAGTTAAAAGTAGTTTGTACTCTTACCTCGACAGCCCCCTAAATTCCTTAAGCACCAGTTTGGAAAAAGTTTGGATTGTTTTTTCTGTTTAAGGCTTAGGAAAGCTGCAGCAAGTGAACTCTTACCAAACCCATTTGGAGCAACTAATAAGCTTGGCTTATTGGGAATGATATTGAGCTCAAAACTTTGGCTAGAGAACCCCTTAATATTTTCAATTATTAGCTTTTTAATAGTCATCTAATTCTGGTTCCGTCCAATAATTTCACTCTTTAATTCCAATTATGCAGGCCGCAATCCTCTCACTAGCATGCGTTGTTGGATCAGGCATCACTACGAAATGCTCATAAACTCTTTCAAATGGAAGTGGTGAGCTGATTAATACATCTCTAAGGTCAGACAACAATATAGCCTTACGCCCACGTGCTGAATTTAGCTTCTCGTACCAAACAGGCCTTATAAGCTCAAGCCACCTATCGGCTAGTAGTGACCAGTTAACAGTTCTCTGTGTTTCTATTTTTTGTGAAAGAATGCCAATCAGCTTTCTGTAGAACTCAGCTTGTTCTTCGTCTGCATGCTGCGCCCACTTTCCTAAGATCAACTCCATCTCTGATAGGGCTACCTGCTTTCTCCTAGGTAGAAGGTTTCGTTCGATCTCAGGAAGTCTGCAAAGGTAACTTTTAACATCTGCAAAACACCTATCAGAATGAAGATCGACCTCTTCTGTATCGTCGTTCAACTGAGCTGCAAGGAATGTAGAGATATGAGAGAGATCGGTAATGGGTTCTTTCTGTTTACTGGACAGGAGAACCCACTTAGGAGAGCCAAATTCAGTACCAGAAATACAGAAGAACCCCCAATCATGATCTGAGGCCACAGCACTAATTCTTGTGCAGGTTTCCTCTATAGCAGCCATTTCTTGGTAGTGCTCGGTCGACACCAAACCTGTACCGTCACCAATTAGAGATCTGACAGGATCAAATGCGTCTTGTATCCCATCCCATGACACGCTTTCTTTCTCTGCTTGCTCGATGATCTCGTCATAATTCACACAATGATCAGACATACCTTCAGGCAAATAGAAGTTTGAACCTAATAGCAACTCGTTGGCTTCGAATCGCTCAATCAATAGGTCATCCGCCCTGAGCGCAAAGGCTTCATGGTCTCTAGGCCAATAAACTTGGATTTCATCGTGGATGCTATCCATTCGGTCGACACGGCCTATACGCTGTTCTACAAGGCGAACTACAGAAGGCATATCCAGATGCACGACCGCAGAAGCATTCTGCAAGTTATACCCTTCTGACATGGCGTCTGAACATAGTGCTAGCACATTCTCAGTTAGTGGGTTCTGGTTATTTAAATACCGATCAACCTCTTTACGCTCTGTCTTGGTTGAATCACCTGATGCACGTAGAAGAATTACGTCATCAAGTATTTGGTGCTTCTCGGATAAGTGGCGCAGATAGATCAACGTTAATGGATGACGATCAAACGCAATAACACCGAGTTGATCTTGGTTTGTGAACAGTTCCCTAATGAGCATCAATTTGGCTAGTTCACGTGAGTCATCAAGCGTTTCAAGTTCAGAGAGAATATCCTGATAAATACTGATTTCCTTATCTCGTGCTCTCTCAAAAGCTACCTGATCATTAAGCCAGTCAGGTATTTCAATCAGCCCTATTAATTGTTCAGGTAAAACGACGCCGGGTGCTTCTTCAAGCTCAGATAACTTAGGAATCATTCCCTTATGACCAGTACTGTCCTTTGCACCAAACTTAAAGAAGGCTAGAGTTTGCTGTAATCCCGCGATATGCGCATAAGCTGAGGCACGAGAAGATCTAAGATGAGAGATGACCTGATAAGCTGCGCTACGTTTAGCCATACCCAAACGGCGCTTGAATACTGACTCAGGAACTGATGACTCACCATCGTGGGTTGTAAATGCGCTTTCATCAATAGTGCGTGTAATGAAAGCCACACCTTTCAATTTATTGGTTAATTCACGGATCTTATGCGCAATAGATATAGATGTATCAGATTCGCCGGTATCGTATGGGATAGCATTATGTTTGGGATATCTACATAGTTGCTGATGTTTGTTTAGATAGGAATCAGGGTCTTTATCTACAAGATTATTAAGTTCTCTCTTCGTTCGGCGAACTGTAAATTTCGCGATCTCACTCTTTAGAGCTTCCAGTTGATCTTCTCTCGCCTCACGCATTTTTTTGACATCAAGACGCAGCCAGTTATTAAACTGTTGAATGACTTTCGGGTTGAAGTTATCTGCACCTAAAATATTCACCAAACAAAGTAAGTCAGAAGCACTTCTGTTAATTGGCGTGGCGGTGAATAGCATCACATGATCTGCAAGGTTTCTTAGTAATACTTGAGCACGTTTAGAACCGGCATTGAGGTAATTGTGAGCTTCATCAACAGTCAAAATCTGACCCTGCTTGATACATTGCTCAACGAAACTGTTTATTGCTCTTTCTTTATCGACAAAACTGAGAGCGGCTTGGGATAACGGTTGATGGCTTAAACCGTAGCTTAAAAGCTCTTTCTGCCAGCCTGACACTACGCCGGGAGGGCTGATAAGAGACATACCCCCACCACGAATATTTCCGGTTCTTATTAATCGATCAAAGACAGCACGTTGAAGAGCGGTGCCCATTCGCGTTTTACCGCTACCGGTAGCATCTGCCACCAAAACACTACCAAGGTTTTCTATGATCCAAAGAGCCTGTGCAATACCTTGTTGCTGTGATGGCCATAGGGACAAATCAGGATTGCTCAAGCTTGTATAAGAGGTGTATTTTTTTGCCCAATGGCCTTCCAGTAGTTCCGAGCAAGCACGTGCGATACAGTCTTTCCAGTTTGATGCCTGTAGCAGTGATTCAAGCAGAGCTTTGAGGTGCCCTCGATAGTCATCAGCAAGACTGAAAAGCGCTTCAGCGTATTCGGAGATTTCAGTATAGCGTTGCTCTTCTTCATCTTTTTTGAAGCGCGCATTGGCTTCAATGTTGCGAGTGAGTCCTGAATTCGAAAAGTTAGAAGAACCGAGCATGGCGACTTCACTGGTTATTACCATCTTCGCATGCATCATTCTTCCGGGAATATCTAGATAGGCCGCATCAACTTGACCTAAACGCATCTTTTCTAGTGCGACAAAGACATCGGGATACTGAAGAAGAGATATTCGCTTGTTAAGCCAGTATTTTAGAACCTCTTCGGGGAATGTTACAAGGGCAAGAGACATGGGAGCATTGGTGATCGGAAACGGCTCGTTTCCGATTAGAAGACGTAAATCCTGATCCTCCTTTAAACCAGCAATAAGTCTTACCACTCGAAGCAGCGATGTATAGCCCGTAACAATAAAAGGTTCTTTTTCGTGTTGAAGGTCGATTTGCAAAATAGAATCGACAGTATTTCGGCCATAGTTATGGGGGATACGAGAAATCTCTGGAAAAGATCCTTCGGGGGGATTATTGCGATTCTCAGTATCAGGTGAGAATTCGTCTTTAAAATAAAGAGGGATCTGATCTGCCATACCACCATCCATGGGTTCTATGTAACAAACTTGTTAGCAAGGTACTTGCTATTATTTATGATATGACAAATGCTCATTTGAATTAGCTCAGACTAGATCTGACACATCATCTTGAAAAAGAGAGAGTTACCCGTTTTGATAAAGGTGTCGAATCTTAAATCAAAACAAAAGGTAACTCTCATGATCCATACTAACAATCCAATCATTAAACACAAAGCTGGCTTGCTGAATTTGGCAGAAGAGCTTGGGAATGTGTCCAAAGCATGCAAAGTCATGGGCGTATCACGAGATACGTTTTATCGTTATCAGGAACTTGTTGAAGAAGGTGGTATCGATAGCCTGATCAACAAAAGCCGTAGAGCACCGAATCCCAAGAACAGAGTGGATGAAGCAACAGAACAAGCTGTCGTTGCTTATGCCATTGAACAACCCGCTCATGGTCAGCACCGTACCAGTAATGAACTACGTAAGTCGGGTGTCTTTGTATCAGGTAGTGGCGTCCGTTCAATTTGGGTTCGACATAATCTTGAGAACTTTAAAAAGAGACTGAAAGCTTTAGAAGATAAAGTTGCTAACGACGGCATCATCCTGAGCGATGCTCAGGTTGCAGCGCTTGAGAAAAAGAAATCTGATGATGAAGCATGCGGTGAAATTGAGACGATACACCCAGGTTATCTGGGGTCTCAGGACACCTTTTACGTAGGTAACCTGAAAGGCGTTGGCCGTATATACCAACAGACCTTTGTGGATACTTACAGCAAAATCGCTTTCTGTAAGCTCTATACCACTAAAACACCGATTACTGCTGCAGATACACTCAACGATAAGGTATTACCGTTCTTTGAAGAACACGAGCTTCCTATGCTGCGTATTCTTACAGACCGAGGAACTGAATACTGTGGTCGGGTCGATCAGCATGATTACCAGCTTTATCTTGCTATAAACGATATTGATCACACCAAAACTAAAGCGATGTCCCCACAAACAAATGGTATATGTGAACGCTTTCATAAAACGATCTTGAATGAGTTCTATCAAGTAACTTTCCGTAAAAAGCTCTACGAATCACTTGAGGAACTACAAAAAGATCTGGACGGCTGGATGGAATACTACAACAATGAACGAACTCATCAGGGCAAGGTATGTTGCGGTAGAACGCCAATGGAAACGTTGCTTGATGGTAAACGGGTCTGGGCCGAGAAGAATTTAGCCCAGATCTAAACTGACAGACACCAGATAAAAAACGGGTAACTGTCAGATCAAGTCTGAGCTACTACAGCTCATTTGTCATTAGGTCAAGCAATTGCAGCCTGTCTTTTACGTTTTCTATTTCTTCATATTCACACTCAACCTCTCCTTTTACAAGGTGGAGGTGAACATCATTCAGTAATGCTTTAATGTGAGTCGGTGTCTCATCAGAATCAAGATTCAATGCCGCAATTGAACGAAGAAAGTCTATATGATCTCCTGAAATATCCTTGGATATTAGATGCAAAATCAACTCTTTCTTTACTATCTCTTCTTCTAGAAAGTCCAATCTATCGCCAAGAGAATAGAATACCTTTATCGCCTTTGAGTCTGATCGGAGTTCATAGGTATAAAGGTTTAAAGAACGGGCGCGCTTTCCTATGATACGAAAAAGGTTTTTACTAATTTTTCCGACAATTTTTCCGATGAATTTCTTTATTTGAGTGGTGTTATGTATATATGAAAAGTGTCCTTTGTCGCTAATATTGATACCTAGATGCTTATGAAGGTACGATAAAAAAAGGTCTTTCTCTTCAGTTATATTGGGCACAGAAGACAGAGAAAATCTCACATATCTATGTGACTTATAAAACTTAGACAGTAGAGCAAGAAACTCTTTATGTACTGCGGATAGGCCAATGCCCTGATTTTTCTGTAAGCGGTTGGCAAGTTCCGTGGTGTTGTGTGTGATCAAGCTTTCTTCGAATTCCTCAATAGAAATACTATCGTCATGCTCGATCAGAATAATGGCTACTTTGAGTAGCCTCTCAATCCCCACGGAAAGACTGTATAGAATCTCGAAAATATCAACAGAGTGATTTAGACCCTCTAGAGAGTCTAGGGATTTTATTCCGTTGTATATGAATGTTCCAGAGGCATCAAGTTCCATGCCTAAACCAAAATTCTTCCACCACTCATCTGGTTTCACCCAACTTCCTCCATAAAGACTAGAATTCCATACCTATCTTGCTTAAACCCTGACGAACAAGACTATCTCTTAGAATAGATTATGTCGAATGGTAAGCCTTGAACACGATTGTCAGAATTGACAAAGCAGGCTATTATCAATATAAATTCAAATTAATTATTTAAAAACAAATAGATAGCTTTATCTTTGTCTGGAGAAAATGCGCTAAACTTCAACTTATACCGGATTCTTTCAAAACGTTAATCTGGAGGATATTCCTACGTCCCGCATAAACTGGAAGGCTGAAGCTTCAAATTCCGCTGGAAGCTACACTAGCGCACGCTGCTTCTTCGACTTATTGGATATTAATGTACGTAAACGCTCTGACCCTGACCAGGGTATTTCTCATAAACGTGCATAAAGACTTCTGAGCATGCCTTAGGCCATAGGTCATCATCGTAAGCTTCTGGAAGCTCATCTAAGACCTCTTCGATCAGGTTTTTGATCTTGGCTTTGGTTCGCTGTTTTTTACGCCAATCGATAACCAGAGCGTCCTGCATATTACTGATAAGCATCTTTGCGATGGCTTTTACTTTAGTTCGTTCTTTATCAGATAGCGTAACGTCTTCTAATAGCAGATCAAAGATCGCAAGTTCTTCCTCTGTAAGGCCTTCCTTAACAGTTCGTTTATCTTCTACATTCAGCTCATGGATAAACTCTTCAAGCCGTCTGAACAGTTCCTCAGCGTTATAGGCACCGAGATTGTATTCCTCGACCATATCCATAAACTTCTGCTGCAAGTCCTGACGTGTGCGGTTACGCATAATCATTGGCTGAAGCTTTCGTTCAATGATGTTTTTCAGGCGTTCTGCATCAGACTGTTTCGGGGTGGTTATCCGCGAAACCATCTCTGCCAGTGCATCAAAGTCGATACCCGCGATATTAATAGGTTCAGGTAAGTTGCTGTTTATATTAATTGTTTCAGCTGCCGATAAAATAATCGCCCCATTCTTCTCTTAACCCCAAATGACGAAGTACAGATTCAAGCACAGGATATCTAGCCACGGTCCCTGCTTTCAACCTGAAGCGGCATGATCAACGCGACTTTAGCAGAGTTTAATCAAAGCACATTAGTGAAATTATGCTTCTGGGCAATGCCTTGATAAACGATGTTGGATACGTCCCGTATCACTTCGGCTCGATCGCGTATCCAGGTGGTATAGTTACGCGCTTTTTCTTGCTTTTCGATAATGCCAATAAGGATATAGGGGTAGCATTTCCCATCAGGCCCCTTCACGTTCAAGATTCCCATGTCGGCGCATAATCGAGCAGTACTTCCGGTCTTGTTGAATACCTGAGTACCCACCGGTACTGATTCGGCACCGGTGTAGATTCGGTCTGTACCAGGTAAAGACATAAGACGCTTTATCTCTCGGGCACCCGCGATATTATCGTTCCATAGAGCATACAGAAAGCGACTATAGTCATGAACTGAGGCCTTGTTGCGGTAGGTCTTTCCACCTGCAGGAATGTATTCGACGATACTGGTGGCGCGGAATATACCGGGATAATTTTGTTTGAGTATTCGTTGTACCGCCTTCAGACCACCCACTTGCTTAATAACCCAGTTGGTAGAAGCGTTGTTGGAACGGTGGATCATCCGCTCCATATGGCGTCGACTTTTTGGCCCGTAGATTAGATCTTTTTGTTTAACTTGATGAAAGAAAGCTGCAGTAATAAAGGGTTTGATCAGGCTAGCGGATTGAAATTGAAGCTCCTCGTTGATGGTGACCAGTTTTTCTCCGTTAGTGAAGTCGTATACTGACCAGCCTGTGCGTTCGTCCTTGCTTATTCGCCCTCTTTGCCGAAGGTCTTTGATATAGGTTTCCACAGCAACCTCTAGGTCGTGGATTGCTTGGGACTTTTTAGTCGAAGAACTGGTTGGTTTGGCAACGGTGTTTGATCGTTCAGAGTTTTTTGCGAATACAGTTTGTTTTTTGGTTTTCGTTAAGTTGCGATCGGTAGCTGCTAAGACCCAATCCTTCGACAGTACCGGAGCGGCTGCCTCTAATCCTTTTCTGTTGAGTAATTGACTATGCACACGGGCTACCCGTACCGCACCTGCACTGTTTCCATGACGTAGATAAATGACCCCATGCAAACCATTATCGACTACAACGCGCAAGTGTCTAGCTACCGCAGGTCCGAGAATTCGCGCTACATTGTCATGATACTTCTGCACAGCGGCAGAATCTTTGCTCCAAACGTAAGAGACATCATAAAACGCACCAGTAGTCGAACTTGGCTCGGCAAGTACAGGGGTACTCAGAACAACAAACAGGGCAATAAATAGTCTGGCGAGTCGACAAAGCATTGGTAAATCCTTATTGGGCAAAACTCTTGAACCTTTACCCGTTTTCGGAGCTCTAACAATAGTATCTTGAGTCCAATAAATATTATGAATAACCGTTACTAATGTGGCCTGATAAGTTACATCGCTTTTGGTTTTGGTTTTCTTAAATTCCACTAAGCCTATTATTGCAGAATCTAATCTCGGTAAACACGTTCCTTTAATTCCCTATCGGCTTTGATGTCTGCGCAGTATTCAGCAGTCGGTCTTGCTAAAAGGCGTGGAATGCCTATAGGTTCATCCGACTCCAGACAGTAGCCATAGGTACCTAGGCGTATGCGCTCCAATGATTGGATGATTTTAGGCAGCAGCTTTTGTTCTCGATCCAAAATCCGCAATGAAGTACTACACTCTTCCTCCCAAGATGCCCGATCACTATCATCGTTAAGTTCAGGGGGACTAGCCATTTTGTTCTTAGCCTCTTGGATTCTTCCACTGATAGATTCATAAAGCTGCATTAACCGACTTCTAAAATATTCGAGTTGTTCTGTGTTCATATAGTCGGATTCCGGGGCCTTTAAGATCTGTTCTTCCGTTAAGGCGCATTGATCTTTCTGCGAAGTGTTCATGAATGTTCCATCCAATGAGGTAAGGGCGTGCTTAATGTTGGCCAAGAATCGTTACCTTTGAGAGCCGCGTCGTCCGTCAAAAGATCGTTGTCGAGGGCGCAGGTTATAGCTCGATCTAAATCCTGTCCAAGGAAAACAAACGCTTGGCGCATCATAGGTACTCGACTCATTACAGTAAAAACTCTGGCCAATAGAATTAAAAGAAAGGGCTAATTTGTCAATGATGTTATTACATAACATTTTTAATGCAAGTTTAATTTGTTTTGAAAACAAGTAACGGCAATCCTGTTAATATCGCTTAGGATACGAAAGCATAGATCTTCGACGACCCGAAGGGTGAGTGTAGCGAATAATATCCTCCAAACGCGCTACTTTCCCCTATCCTTCTGGTCATTACCAGCATCCATTGGCGAACGACCGAAAATCCTCGGTCGTTGCTGTTTCGTCCAATTCCCCTGAGTCAAACACGTTTTTAACCTGATAGCTGTTGTTATCTGCACTGGTGCCATTTGCGACTGAGATAACCACTAGTTTTCATGTTGGAAGTAATCGTTTTGATAAACGGAAAGATCTTCTCTTTGCCTAAATCGGACATCACTTCTGGATCTAAGTTCTAAACTTGCTCTAGCGATAACTGTCCTGATCTGAGGTAACAATTGGATTATCGAAAGAGCATCCAATAGCCGCGCTTGCTTCTCACGGTAGATATGAAAAATAGATCATCTAATAGGCGATTTTTTTACTGGGTCGCTTGCCGCTGCGAGCAGAGAGTATCTTTTCGCGGGTATAAAGTAACCCATCGTTATTATTTCTGTGACTGTCACTAAATATTTGCGATAATACACACTTTCTCGTTTTAACATTGACCTTGCAACTCCGTCAGTTGCGACATTACAAGGTCTATTACGTTGGCTTACTTTCAATACCTAACCTAACAAGCATTGATTTGACGACTTTTCCACGGGCGTTCGTTGACGGGTAAGTGAATAAGAGCAGAGAACGCACCTACTCCAATACCAACCCACCATACAAGCGTATAACTTCCGTATAGGTCATACATTGAGCCGCCCAACCACACACCTAAGAAACCGCCTAGTTGATGTGAGAAAAAAACTAAACCATATAAAGTGCCCATATAACGCAGGCCATAAATCTGCCCTATTAACCCAGAGGTTAAGGGAACGGTAGCTAACCACAATGCCCCCATAAGAATAGAGAAAATGACTACGGACTCTGGCGTAATCGGGTTAATAGTAAAGGCTCCGGCAACAAGGGTTCGCATTAAATAGATACCCGCAAGGAGATACTTTCGGGAATACCTATTACCTAACCACCCCGCTAGGATAGTGCCCCCAATATTGGAAATGCCGATAAGAGCAATAGCTGCTGCACCCAGTGTTGATGTTGACGATATACCTAAAGATTGAATGATACTGCCCGGTGCTACAGCGCTGCACATTTCGGTAATGAAGGCTGGGAAGTGTGCAGTAATAAATGCCAACTGATAACCACAGGAGAAAAAGCCAACAAAAATAAACGTAAAAGTTGGGTCTTTTATTGCTTTATAAATAACCTGGCCTAGGCCTTCTTCTATTTTTTCTACCTTTTCTGGGGGTGGTACTCGCATAAAAAAGAGTGCGACGAGTGATAATAAAACAAGCACAGCAAAGATTATAAAAACTGATTGCCATTGAAAATCGCGTAGTAGGAACTGTGCCAAAGGTGGCCCGACAATTTGGCCGGCAGAACCTGCAGCAGTAGCAATACCTAAGGCTAGAGATCGATACTTATCCGATGCTGCACGACCGACCACTGCAAGTATTACCCCAAATCCGGTACCTGCAATACCAAACCCAACCAGCATTTCAAGAAGCTGATGTTGGCCTGGGGTAATGGCATATGAAGACAGGACTAATCCTGTCGCATAGGTTATTGCCCCCACAATAATTGCTTTTCTATCACCATATTTTTCAGCCAACGCTCCAAATAAGGGCTGCCCAATTCCCCAGAAAAGGTTCTGGATAGCGATAGCAAACGAAAAGTCAGCTCTGAGCCAGTTAAACTCCTCAGCAATAGGAATTTAAAATATGCCGAAGGATGACCTAACCGCAAAACTGATTAATATAATAAGGCACCCTGCGATTAGAACGGGCGTGAACAAGCGATCTGTTTTATTCATAATACAAACACTTTAAAAACTTAAATTTTCATTCCCATTTTAAGAAGCGCCCTAAAGCTAACGACCCCGCGCTGAATCCCCACGCAAGGTCATTACGGTACCCGACGCAAGCGCAACCATGTCACCGTTCTCACGGGCAATCTCACACTGATAATGGCTTATCGTTTGCCCTCGCTGAACAGGACTGGCTGTAGCGGTAAGGGTCGATTGCCACACAGGGCGAAAAAACTTGATTTGGAGATCGAGACTGGTAAATGATTCACCCTTTTGTATGGCGGTTGAATGAGCGGTTCCAATAGCAGCATCAGCCAACTCGCTCAGTAAACCGCCATGCACGGTCCCCTGTTGATTGCCATGAACACTTGGGTCTGTACATATACTCAATGTCGCGTGGCCTTTAGCAATAGCGATGATACGAAAATCAAGCAGTTTTGATATGGCTGTCGGGTAGCGCATTTCAGTTGTGGCATTCATAGGCAGATTGTTTTCTATATGCCTTTGTAGAAATTCTAAAGTAGAAAGCGTCGTCATTATAAGTACTCCTAGAATTGCTAGATAGCCACAAATTAACAATATTTTTATTATAATTATATTCAATTTTTTTTATTTTATGTTATTGGATATTTCTATGATAAAAATTCAGCACCTACGCTTTCTTGTCGCTGTTGTTGATTATGGTAGTGCGATTAATGCGGCTGAACGTTTGCATATTTCCCAGCCGTCAATCTCCGCAGGTCTTAAGGCCTTAGAAGACGAATTGGGAGGAGCTTTATTTGACCGAAGCGGGCCTGCTAACCGGCCATTACGCTTAACCCCTAAGGGACAGGGCTTCTATCGTCGAGCGATTGATATCCTTGGTCAATGCGAATTAGCTCAAGCTGAGTTTTTAGGTGATTCTAGTCACGAAAAAAAATTGGTTTTGGGGGTACTCGATACATTACCACAAGACTTTATTATTAACCTGTTAGAGGCATTCCAGCTTAATGACTCCAACACTCGGTTAGATTTATGGGAAGGTTCAAATAACAGGATAGAAAGCTGGTTCAGCCAGAAACGACTAAATATTATTCTGAGTAATGTGGGTAGCTTAACCCCTAATACTCAATTGCTCTGGCGAGAGCCATTGGTTGCGGTAGTCGCGCCTGATCACCCTTATGCTGGAACAACTAACTTCATGTCTATTCGGGATTTATCCAAATACCCTTTCATACACCGCTCAAGTTGTGAGCTAGATTCGCTGGGTAGAGCTAGGCTTAAAGCAGAGGGCGTAAAACTTAATTTGCAAATGAGAACTGAAAGTGAAAGCTTAGCTTTTGAATTAGTAAGAAGAAGTCACAACATCACTTTAGCGCCGAAAAGCCTTGTCCCCTCTGATCTGAGCATTATTAATGTTTCGGGCCTAGAAATTGAGCGAAGTATCGGCTTGAAATGGCAAGAAAATACACCTTTACAAGTCATTTCGGCCTTATCGGCAGCAATTAAACAGAATAATAGCATTTGCCAAACTGGTTAAGAGGTATCAATAAGGTCTATTAAAATCCCTTCCATCCAGTTCGGCCGTGGATCTTTTTGGAGAGTAACGCCTTTGGAGCGAACCGTTGCAACCGGCTGGAATGGTTCGGTGTAACTGGAATTATCCGGTAAACGAACCTGATCACATAAAGGTATAGCGTTGCGAATATTGTTAAGGGTTTGCGGAATACGGGATTCTACTTTTTCATCGGGGATGCTGTGCCCTCACTATTCTACCCATTGTGATCTACGTGTTTTATTAAGGTCGGTGTTTTGCAAATGAAAAACAACCATCACCACCTGATAAGCAAACGCTTTCGCTTTACCGATAATGTCTATTTTTGAAGGGCGAGAAAATATACCTTAAAAACAGAAGGTTAGAAAATGAAGCTCTTTCTTGTTATTAACATTCATTGCAAAATCATAGTATTAAGCTAAGCTTCGAAGCAGTTGACTAGAACAAAGGATTATTCATGTCAGAGTTAGAATTATTCCATTTTTCTGAAAATTCTACTGTTAAAAAAACCACTGTAACGCCATGGAAAGTGCTAAGTGTTGAGGATGACCTGACTTATCAGGCATCACTGATTTATAGCCTACAAGATTTAGTTGTTTATGAACGTCCCGTCGAAATATTAACTGCAAATTCAGTGAGTGAAGCGGCTGATATTATCTCCCGCAATAGTGACATCAGTGTTATTTTACTGGATGTCGTTATGGAAGAAGATGATGCCGGTTTGAGGCTTGCGAGCACGATTCGCGAGGTTTTAGGTAATTCAGCGGTGCGTATTATCTTGGTCACGGGCCAACCAGGCGTGGCTCCCCGCCATGAAGTAATGGCTAAGTATGATATAGATGAATATTGGAATAAATCAGACTTAGCTCGGGATACCCTGCATACGGTTGTGAGTAGCCATATTCGCACTTGGCGCTATCTCTCCGAGCTTATTCAAGCTAAGCAAGGACTACAGATGGTTGTTGATGCCGCACGAAGCATCAGCAGCAAGCAAAACCTAGTAAGCTTTACCGAAACTGTGCTCAATGAGATTGAGCGTATTATTGGTATCAAACAAGGTGGTATTGTTTGCTTTACTTACCAAGGTAAACAGTTTTCCTCTAATGCTCGAGTGCTAGCCGCGAGCGGCGCTTATAGCGGCTCCACCCATAAAGCATTATCCGAGCTTAATTTAGATGAGTATTACCCTGGCTTTGTTTGCGCAGCAGAAAAGCGTGGTCACCTATTTGGCACGGATTCCTCTATTCTCTATTTCGATACGCCTAATATTGATCAAAAACACTATATTGTCTTGGTTCACTCCAGAGAGCGGTTAACCGATGGCCATATCAATCTACTGCAAGTATTTAGCGAGAATATTAGCAGTGGTTTTACCGCCGTTGCGCTGGTTAGCCGACTAACCAACCTTGCTTATAAAGATCAAGTACTTAAATCTTATAACCGAAATTGGCTGTTACGTGAGCTATCAGCAATGACTAAGGAGGAGAAACTTGAAAGTCGGTTGATGATTGTTGTCGTCAATGACTTTACCGGCATGATGGTCACTTTTGGTGAGCATTATTGCGAAGACCTATTGACCGCCTTGTTGCTTAATATCCATGGGGTTTACCCTAAAGACTTAATCGCCCGTACTGGCGACTGCACTTTCGCTATCTTATTCAATAAAAAAAGCATACTAACAGAAGAAAAGCTGTCACATATGATTGATCAGCGGCTCACACTCAACAACACTATTCACAGACTCCGGCTTACGGTAGCAAGGATCGATTTAAGTTTACTGACTGAGGTTAAAGCCGAACAGATATTGCAGTTATCAGAATCAACCGCAAATATGGCACATATTAAAGGTCAGCGGATTATCGATTATGAACCCGAAATCATGAGGTCGATCACCGCCAGCCATCATCTACTGATGGACCTTCATGCTGCGATTGATAATCATGAGTTTTTTATCGTTTTACAGCCGAAAGTTAATATGAGAAGTGGTAAAGCCACAGGTTTTGAAGCACTCTTACGTTGGCAAAAACCGGATGGTCAAGTTATTCCACCGGACCGTTTTATTCCTTTAGCCGAAACCGCAGGCTTAATTAGCCATTTAGATATAGAAGCCGCAAAGCAAACGATTGAAGCGGCAATCTTACTTCAGAAAGCTGGCTTTGATCTCCCTATTTCATTTAACGCCAGCTGCTCAAATCTGCATCATAAAGATTATGTTAGAACTGTATTAGATATGATTGGGCGCAGTGGTCTTGATGGCCACCTGTTAGATATTGAGGTCACTGAATCCCAAGCCATGTTGAGTTACGAGCAGATAAACCCAACCTTAAAACAGTTTTCTGATCTGGGGCTCGGGGTGAGTATTGACGATTTTGGCACAGGTTACTCTTCCCTTGCTCATGTGGCTTATCTAGAAGCGACGACATTAAAGATCGATAAAAGCTTTATCGACCATCTGGGTGAAAATGACGCTGGAAACCATGTGGTTGAAATGATACTTCATCTTGGTGAACAGTTTGGTTTTGCTGTTGTAGCCGAAGGTGTAGAAACTGAACTTCAACGCCAGTATTTATTGAACCGAGGGTGCTACGTAGCACAGGGCTATTTATTCGCACGTCCTATGTCGGTAAGTAAAGTTATTGACTGGCTAAACACGCAGCAAACGACATGAACTCGTCTAAACCTCTCAGGGGGAGCACATATTTAGATGAGGTTCATATATGGTTTAATAAATTTAACCACAAACGCCTTCTTTTTGTTTCGGCGCTAACGGTCTTTGCCCTACTCAGTAGTGTGATGCTCTACACTAAGATCAAAGATGAGCAAATTGACCAACTAAGGGCGTTGCATGAGGAGCAGATTACACTCGCAGTGATCGATATAAATAGAGAACTGGGTGATATTCGTAACACCTTACGATTACTATCAACCGATAGCGATCTTTTAAGTAGCTTGTCTCTGTTTAATACGCTGAATCAGCGAAGATTAAAAAACGTTTTTAATCAGTTTGGTAATGCCGTTGATCACCTTTTACAGGTACGCTGGCTGGATGCTAAGGGACATGAAAAAGTTCGAATTAACATTAATAATGGCGCTACCCAAATAGTACCCGATAATGCTTTACAAGATAAAAGTCACCGTTACTATTTTAAAAATGCAATGGAGGTTTTTCCACCAGAAATCTATATATCACCTATAGATTTAAATATTGAAAATGGCCAGATTATTAAACCTTTCCAGCCGGTATTTCGCATTGGTTTTCAAACCACAGAACGATATGGGATGCGACACGGCTTATTGATGATCAACTACGATCTCACAACCCTTATTGAGAAGATCCGAGCACTGAGCACTCCTGAATCTGAGGTCATGCTAGTTGATGCCTGGGGAAACTGGTTGTTACATCCCAATCAAGAAAAAGAGTGGGGCTCTGCCTTACAGCAGCCAGATAATAATCTAAAACATAAAGCCCCCCTGCTTTGGGAATATATTAACAAGGAAAAAAACAGCATTCTTGAGCCTTATGACGGCGAGCTAATCAGCGCGCGTCTAATCAGTCTCTCCAGCGAGAGCTCCCCAGCGGTTGCGGAAAGTATTTATATGATTATCCGTACACCAACCGATAAAGTGACTCAAATTGAATGGAGTGCGGCTAAGCCGGCTTTAGTGGTTATGATATGCATCATGCTGATTGGTGGGAAAATATTGTTCCGCGATTTCGCTATGCAAAAAAACCTAAAAACATTAACCCAAACACTGGCACGAGAAAAACATGAATTGAAACAGCTTAACCATGAGCTCGATAGTGCCTTATCCCAACAGCAGTTATTACAAAATGAATTAGTTGAAACTCGGAAGCTATCCTCTTTAGGAATGATGGTGGCTGGGGTTGCCCATGAACTTAATACCCCCGTTGGCGGTGCCTTAATTTCCACATCAAGTCTACAAAGTTTCCAACGTTCGCTTAAGCAATCTATAGATGATGGCTTAACGAGGCAGGCACTTGATGACTATGTTGAACACACAGAAGAGGGGTTGGCTCTCGTTGAAAACAATCTTAAAAGAGCCGCGGCTTTAATTAAGAGCTTTAAGCGGTTGGCGTTAGATCGTGCGAATGAGGAAGTTATTCAGTTCAACCTTGATCAAGTGGTTAGTGATTTGCTCTGCACCCTAACGCCTAAGTTAAGAAATTCGGGTACCCATGTTGTTAATAAAGCGAATAGAGACTTAGTACTCACAGGCTATCCAGGTGTCGTATCACAGATATTACAAAACTTAATTATCAATGCGATCACTTACGGAACCGAAGGAATGCAGCAAGGAGAAATAACGTTACAGACAGAACTTAGTGAAGAATGGGTTGTGTTATCGGTAAGCGATAATGGTAAGGGAGTTTCCCCTGAGCTAAGAGAGTGTTTGTTTGATCCTTTTGTGACAAGTGGTCGAGGTATAGGTCATACAGGATTAGGCTTGCATCTTGTTCATCAGTGGGTGACTCAACTAATGCATGGTCAGATTAAAATGGAGTCTCCGCCTGAAGGAGGTACTCGTTTTGTGATTCATCTTCCAATAAAAATTGCGGCGTCGAAGGGTTTAAACACAGGAAACAATGGCTGAAAATTATGTTTCCATATGATTTTATATCTTATTAGTTTTCTGCAACCTTATGAAAAACATGTGTTTTTATATTTAGTTATGATGTTCTACTTATTGACTGGAAATTTTCATAAAATCCAAATAATGACAGAGTAATATGATCTTTTGAGTGCGGTAGGTTTTGAGCTATTTAGGTGCGATATTTTTTATCCGCTGCACTATCAAAAAGCATGTAGACTGCCTAAGTAACCTAAACTGGAAGTTAAACCACTATAAGCGCGTTTTTTTGCTTGGCCTAATGATTGCTAATATTTACTCTAAATAATGACGTTAAAGTCCCTTTTAAGGAATAGCTAGAATGAGCATGATTCATTTTGTAGGTGGTGAAAAAGGCGGCGTAGGTAAATCCGTTCTTTCCCGTACCTTATCGCAATATTTTCTTGATAATGATATTGCTTATGTAGGTTTAGATGCAGATCAATCCCATCCCACGTTAACCCGTTATTACGACGGTTACACACGCCCTATCAATCTTGACCTATTTGAAAGTATTGACACGATCATGGAGATCGCTATGGAGCAGGATGTCCATCTGTTGATCGATCTACCTGCTCAAAGTCAGCGTTTTCTAGAAAGCTGGATAGAAGAGAATGATGTATTATCACTGTGTTCTGAAATGGGCATTGAGTTAGTTTACTGGTACACCGTAGATGGTGGACCGGACTCTATTAATTTATTAGATCGGTTCCTTGCTAAATACAACGCATTAATGAACTGTATCGTCGTTAAGAATTATGGCTGCGGTAATGATTTTAGCGGTATTGAAGCATTACCTCATTTTAATAGCGATCCTCTTAAAGCTCCTGTTCTACGTCAAATGTCCCTACCCGCGCTCCATGAATCAACGATCAATAAAATTGATATGTTAGGCTTAAGCTTCTGGGGTGCTATTAACGTTAAAGACAGTGAGTCTAAGCACCTTAGCCTAATGGAGCGACAGCGCAGTAAGGTTTGGCTTAAAAAGAGCTATGCTGCGATTACGGCTGCTTTAAAAGGCATTACGAGCTAAGGGTTTACCAAACCGGTAGTGATGTCACTTTGAATCGGACAATGAGAAGTCTAAAGCACATAGCCTTTGATTTGCCCGATTCTTCTCCAAGCCAATTCATGGAATGGTTGAAAACGTTTAGTGGTCAGTACTCGTAGGCAGTCTGATTCAGACCATTCTGATGCGGATATATCCATAATCCGTGCGTCCTGTTCCCTCCTCTGCTTTGCCTTGCGTTCTGATGCGGACATTGATTCAGAGAATAGCGGTTTACGTCCTCGTCTTGCTTGGCCTGTTATCGCTGAGGAGGATTGATGCGATTTGGGGTTGCTCATGTAAATCATCTACTCCATTGCTTATATTTGTGACTGTCACGAATATAGAGATAGTAGCATGATCTAGTATCAAGTATAGGCAAGGCTGAGCCTCAATAAGGCTCGTAAGGTTACAGATAGATCTGACTTATAGAGAATTTAGCGGGTAAAAGCGCTTAGCGACTAAAATATTGATCAATAATTATGGGGAGTTGTTCGAAGACGGCAGCTTCAAAATCCTCAATATGTTGATCGAATATCGTAAAGTATCGGGCCGCTTGTGCACGACTAAGCATTTTTCCATTGATAGCATAGTCAATTTCAGGAAGTGTTTTATCGCTTCGTGGGGTCAAGTTCCAATCAATAAAATCTGAATGCAGGGCTTTTAACCTTTTATGGGCCAACAGACAGAACTGATCTATATGGGAAACACCCTCTGGACCTAAGCAGCCAGCTTCTATACGAAAGTTAACCGTGAGCTGTGTCTGGGTTATTGTCATTTATTTACTCTTATTATCTAAAAAATATCCCACAACCGTCATTACTATAGATTATTAAACGGTTATTTACCTATTGTGACTTTAGCTATAGTTGATCTGGTTAAGTTAGCTATAACTTAATCGTTTAAATTACTTTATAATTTCCGCTTTTAGCGACTCGCGCCTAATGCGCATATTGAGAGAGATATATGAAGTTTACCGCCTTAGATCTTGCACCTGCTATCCAGCAAGCATTGGATGATTGTGGTTATGAAGAGATGACCCCTATTCAGCAGCAAGCTATTATCCCTGCGCGTCGCGGAAAGGATCTCTTAGCTAATGCTCAAACAGGTACAGGTAAAACTGCTGCATTTGCACTCCCTATTTTACAAAAACTGCATGATCAACCTAAAGAGCTTAATGCAACGCAAGCCCGGACTGTAATCTTAACCCCAACACGCGAACTTGCCCAGCAACTTTTTGAAACAATCTCTCGTTATAATAAGTATTTAGATTTACGTATCATCTCGGTTTACGGCGGCACAACCCTTGATACCCAGAAAAAGAAATTGCGTAACGGCACAGATATCCTAATCGCCACACCCGGTCGTTTGTTAGAACATATCACCGCCTGTAATGTTTCTCTGGCTCAAACAGAGTTTGTCGTCTTAGATGAGGCTGACCGCATGCTGGATATGGGCTTTGTCAGTGATGTGTTGACCATTTTGGAAAAAAGCGCCAAGAAACGTCAGACCATGCTTTTCTCGGCAACCTTATCTAGTGCAGTGCATACTCTATCCCGTAAAATTCTGACCAGTCATGAGACCATTAGCGCAGCCAAAGCCAATATTACTGCCGATACCGTGGATCATGTTGTCTATCCGGTAGAAGAGAAACGTAAAGCGGATCTATTTGCTAAATTAATTAAAAAGCATAACTGGTTTCAAGTATTGGTTTTTACCAGTACTAAAGGTCAGGCCGATGAGCTAATGAAAGACCTGAAGTTTGACGGTATTGATGCGGTCATTTGCCATGGAGATAAAAGCCAAGGGGCTCGCCGCCGTGCGGTTGCTGATTTTAAGGCCGGTAAAGTACAAGTGCTTGTAGCAACTGAAGTAGCCGCCAGAGGACTTGATATTAAAGGCTTAGAGCATGTGGTCAACTACAACCTTCCCTACTTAGCGGAAGATTATGTTCACCGTATTGGCCGTACAGGTCGTGCAGGCGCTAAAGGCCAAGCGATCTCTTTTGTCAGCCGCGAAGAAGAAAGCGCTTTAGATAATATTGAGCGCTTTATTGGTGCGAGCATCCGTCGTGTTTACGTGCCGGGCTTTGAAGTAGGTAGCCGTGAGGGGTTGCGTAAACGAATCAGTAAAAAAGGCCCTAAGAAACGTGTTAACAAAGCATCACGAACAAAAATTATCGGTCAAAAATCAGCGAAGAAAAACAATGCGATAGGGAGTGCTAAAAAGAAACGTTGATTTAGAGTGCTCAGCTGACTCTCTGGCCTTGCTGTAACTGAATCAGAATACCGGAATTGGAAAAGAGCGATACGATATGAGCCGATCGCTCTTTTTTATAAACAGGTTTTTGCGTACAGGGTATCTTGTTTAATGAAGTTCTGAATTATCCATTGTCCCACGCTTCATACTGCGTTCGACAAAATAGTTATCCGAATCCTGTTTTTTGCGTTTGCTCTTTCCTGCCCTCTTCCTTGAATTCAATCCAGTGTTTGGCTTTTTAAAACCATGATCAAAATCATCATCGTCAAACGCTATCTCGCCTAATCTTAATTTGCTGCTCATTACCTTATCCTGATTTTTTTGTTTTCCAATGCTTGCTGTTGTTTACAGACAACCCTATGGAAACGTTTTTTTATGAACAAATTATTAAAAAAGATTAAAAAATAAGTTTAATCATTTGCCAGTATAGAGTATCTCTACGATTAGACGAATATCTTTCATCAAAAGATTTTAATAAAAATAGGGGCTAAATTAAGATCTAGACAAGGCCTTACCTGTCAATGTTTTATTTATGTAAAGCCGAGCCCTGAGGCTAGTATTTATAGGGCCTCAGGACTATTTTTTTACATTACAGGTCAGCCATAATCGAGCGTACTTTTTCAAGGTAGACGGTCTCAGGTAGTGCGCCTGTATCATATAGAGCTTGAAGCTTACGTAAGCGCCCTTCAATGACACTCTCGCCAGCAATCGGCGCATTCGTCTTACCAGCCCTTTCCTGCTCTAGCTTGATAATACGTGCTTCGAGTGCATCACTTGATTGAGCCTGCTGAGCTTCTGTTAGGTACTTTTCATCCGCTCGCTCTTTGTTTTGCTTAATAACCGCATAGGGGTACTCTCGTTGCATATCGACCGATAACCAGTCTGTCCGGTTATTGACTAGCTCTGCGCCACTAAAGCTTACCAGCTGCCACTCGTGGGCAGTTTCGCCTTGAATCTCGCCATTACTTAAATCATTTTTAAGACGACCATAAGTGCCGGTGATACCAGTACGTAGTTTTTCTGCTAATAAGTCTGCATGCATCGCTCCGATAAGCAGGTTCAAGTGGTTATCTTTGATAAAGACTGTGCCGCTAATAGATAATCTTTTCCGGCCTATATAGGCGGAGCGAAAGTCTGAGACTGAAAAGGTAATAACTTCATTCGATTTTACCTGCTTAAAAGCCTGATTGAGCTTATGACCTAATAAATCTATTTCACGGTCAGTAAAAACTCGGACGAGTACCTCATCGCTATCATCCCATATAGAATCACTCGGATTATAAGTGCTATTTTTGACTTGAACATGGCTCAGTAGTCTTGCGATAGTCTCAACCGAAATATCCTTTGGGTGGTTATTATTATTTGCTCCACTTAGTGTACTAATGGCAATATAGTCGGCCTGTTTTTTCCAGACAATCTCTGGTGTCGCTTGAGCAGGAATTGCAATTAGTAGCAGTAAAGACAATAAAATGAATGGTTGGTATGTTTTATTAATCACGGCGTCTCCCCTTTATTTTTGTCGTTGTAGGGGAATAAAAAAGCAAAAATCATGCCTCTACCTACTCGCGATTTTTCGGCCTTTTTGGTGACTTAATTGGCCAGACTCTCATAAGTGCAACACTCTGTATCATTAAAAATGACCCATAACGTGCCAATACTAATTAAACTGTGCCCCCGTAACAGCTTATGCACTTTAAGCGTAGTAACCACATAGAATTTATCGTTACATGCCAGAGCTGTTGCACTGACTATCTTTTAGGAATACATATTTGATGGACATACAGTCTAGATCTGAACAACTTCAAGGGATTTATTTTGCCAGTGCAGCCTTCGTTATGTGGGGGTTTGTTCCTGTTTATTTTAAATTGGTAAGCCAAATTTCACCGCTTGAGGTGTTAGCACACAGGGTACTTTGGTCTGTCGTTTTTTTGATACTGTTTATTATTGTTACTCAGCGTACGCGTGAGATTTTTCAGTTATTTAAACGGCCACGAATCATATCCGGTTTGGCGCTATCTGCAGTGGTCATTGCCATTAATTGGTTAATCTTTATTTGGGCCGTAGGTCAAGGAAAGATCGTAGAGACTACATTGGGTTATTTTATTAACCCTTTGATAAATATACTGTTTGGAATGATATTTTTTAACGAGAGACTTAGAGCGGTTCAATGGGTCTCTATTGGTTTAGCAACTTGCGCTGTTGCTTATCAAGTGTTTCTACTTGGCGAATTACCTTGGATCGCATTAACTTTAGCCTGCTGCTTTTCTACTTATAGCGTGCTTCGTAAGCAGATTCCGGTCGACTCGGTAAGCGGTTTGTTAATTGAAACATTGTGGTTGCTACCTATCTCATTAGTGTACATGGGATGGCTTTTTAGTCAGGATCAATTCCAGATTCTGAGTGCTGATACTCATATGGTGTGGTTACTACTGTTCGCGGGCCTCGTAACAAGCTTACCTTTGCTCGCTTTTGCATCAGGAGCGCGCCGCCTTAGCCTGACACTGATTGGTTTATTACAGTACATAGGTCCTAGTATTGCATTCCTGATTGCGGTTTTTTATTACCATGAGCCTATGAATGGACAACGCTTAGTGCCTTTTGTACTTATTTGGATCGGTTTGGCTATTTTTAGTGCTGAAGGAATCCTTTTTCAGCACCGTAAGCATAAACAGGTAGTTTTGTAGCGAATAGTTCTTAAAAGCTGTTTAAAATAGAGCAGTTTTACGACTACCTTTTGTTTCAAATTCACAGTACAGTGCTGCAAAATTTATCAGTTATGTGAAATTATGATGAATATTGAAACTCTACAATCCCGTTTTTTTGAAATTAGAAGCAACAAGGCCTTTGAGCTTTTCGTTGTCGCCGTCATACTTTTTTCCGCCTTAGTTATTGGCGCAAAAACCTATGATATACCTACACATATACTTTCAATCATTGTCTGGTTAGATCGTGCAATTACAGCTTTCTTTTTTATTGAGCTGACAATACGGTTTATAGGTGAACCTCATAAGAAAACTTTCTTCAAAAATCCATGGAATGTTTTTGACACCCTGATTGTTGTGGTCAGTATTATTCCTATTCAAGACAGTGAAATGGCATTGATTGGGCGCTTAATTCGTATTTTCCGAGTTTTACGTATGGTGTCGATTGTCCCTGAATTACGCTTGCTACTTAATTCTTTAATTAAAGCACTGCCACAATTGGGCTACGTCATCTTATTGATGTTTATTATTTTTTACATCTACGCTGCGATTGGCTCATCATTCTTTGTCGATATAAATCCGGTTTTATGGGGCGATATATCTATTTCAATGCTGACGCTCTTTAGAGTGATGACCTTCGAAGATTGGACCGACGTTATGTATGAAACGATGGAGGTCTATCCTTTTAGTTGGTTCTTTTACCTAACCTTTATCTTCTTAACCACCTTTGCTTTTTTGAATATGGTGATCGGTATTGTGGTCAACGTAATGGAGAATGAGCACGCTGAAGAAGCTAAAGAAAAAGCCATCGCCGATGGGGATCTTACAATAGAGGATCTGTCTCGCCAGATAGCCGAGCTTAAACAGCTGATAGAACAGCGTAAATAAGCGACCCTATCACCAGCCTATAGCGAATAAACAAGCCCGCTAGAGATAACTCTAGCGGGCTTTTTTGTTTTATCTATCACGGGGACCCCTTATGGAAATAAGGTGACGGGATCACCTAACGCCCAAAGGGGGTATTTGCGCATAATATCGACAAATAGCTCAGAGGCTTTGAAGTCCGTTAACCAGCGTTGCAAATGGGGATATGGGGTGGATTCAAACCAGGTTAGATCCACATGGGCACATTGTCTTATAAATGGCACTAATGCCATATCAGCTAAAGTGATCTGATCTGTTACTAAGTATCCCTTGTTGGCTTCCAATAGGGACTCTAATGTTTTGAACCAAGCTTCACATTGGTTCCGATAGAAGGTTTCCGGTTGTTCTGGGTATCGATCTGCATACTTGTAACGATCAAGCCAAGGCTTAAACGATTCATCATTTTGTGTAATCAATGACTCAATCGCTGGGATATAAGGTTCAGAGTACCAGTCATTAGGATCATGTTGAGCTAATGCCCAGCGCATAATATCAATACTTTCATCAATCACTTCGCCACTCGGTAGCTGTAAAACGGGGACCGTGCCTTTAGGAGAGATCGCTAGCATCTCTTCTGGCTTCTCACGGAGTACAATTTCACGTAGCTCTAGCTTCGCACCACTGTAGGCTATAGCGAGCCGAGCTCGCATTGCATAAGGGCAGCGACGAAATGAGTATAAAATAGGCAGCTTAGTCTCTGTCATTATCTTTGCTTAGTCTATTTAGGCTGGTATGCGCAATAGTTTGGTTTAGGGCCAACCATTGGGTGTTTACGACAGGTATCCGGTCTATTTTCGTAGATGATACACAGACGTGTTTTTTGTTCTAAATAGATGCAATCATCATTGGCATAACGTGATAGCGTATACACTTCGGTCTTGTTATTAAAATGACCAACGATCCCCTCTTTCATCAACCGCTTGGCTAAACGTTTAGGTTGTTCATGGGCGTCAAACTCATCAAGTACCCCCATTCGAACAAGATCAGCAAAGCGAACTTCTACCGGCAGGCTACAGCATGTTCCGCGGCAGGATTGACACATTTTGCTTTTGTACTTTACCCATGTCTGTAAATCATCGACATTAGCGGCTGGAATTGGTCTTGTCATCTTGATTACTTAATCGTTCTACTGGAGTTTAAGGCGCGATCATAGCATTATCTAATCACTGAACAAGTCTTATAGCACCGCTATTCTATATATCACTTTGTAAGGAGATTAGATCACCTATGGGTTTAGATAAGGATTTTCTCGATATTTATCGCAAACAGTCCCGTTGGCGTCTTATTGATGAACCTATTGCTGATAGTCCTCAGGCGGCCTTAAAAAGAGATAGCGAACTGCTTAAAGAGGTGGCTTGTGGTAAGCGAGGGGCAACAGCTCGTCTCTGGGAGGTTCCTCAGTGTTTAGTTGTAACAAGGAAGGAAACACGCTTTCCTACGTTTAATCAGGCTTGTGAGGCACTACAGAAGCAAGGATGGCCTGTGATTGTCCGTGATAGTGGTGGTACGTCGGTACCTTTGCACCCAGGTATTATTAATTTCTCAATTATCTTTCCTAAAACAGGCGATGATGATTTTGATCTTGATGATATATATATGGCCTTGTGTGAGCCGATTAAAAGAGCCTTGCTGCAGTTAGGCCTTTCTGCAGACTATGGAGAGACTCCAGGCTCTTATTGCGATGGACGCTATAACCTGAATGTAAATGGATTAAAAATCACAGGGACCGCACAAAGGATCATGGTTTCCCCTGCTAATACAAAAGCGATTAAACAAGCAGTTTTAGCGCAAGCGATGCTGATGGTTGAGGCGGATGCTATTGCGGGCACCCACCAAGTGAATAAATTTTATACTTTGGCGGGGAATGCGCGTCAGTTTGATCCTTTAGTTGCCACCAGCATCCAGGATCTATTAGCTAAAGCGCAAACAACCAGATCTTTAGTCTCACTGACCACCACAATGCGAGCACTGATCTCGGAAGAGTTTAATTTACTTCTCTGCAATTAAATCATCATATTTTTGTCATATAGAGCCCATATAATTTACCCATGTTCAAGGATAAGTAACGACGGACGGGCAACGGACTGCCATCCCACTTAACGTCACTCTTCTAAGTGTTTTTCCTCCCCTACTTTAATCATTTTAAGCTTCCTGATTTAATAGCAGAACATTAACTTAGATATAGAAGCGACACCTATGCGTGCAATCAAGCCTTATTCTCAAGCTGACCTTAAAAAAGTTATTAATGAGCTGGCGACTACTTTCGGTGATCGTATTCACTTATCACAGATCGTACGAGAGCAGCATGGAGGTGGTGATGACAGCTATGGCAATCTTCCCCCTGATGCGGTGATTTACCCCTTTAGCACAGAAGAGGTCGCTCAGATCGTTACACTTTGCAATAGATATAAGATTCCGGTTATCCCTTTTGGCGCAGGCTCTTCCGTTGAAGGACATTTACTTGCGGTCAAAGGCGGAATATCGATCGATCTATCTGAGATGAATCAGGTTATAGAAATTAATGCGGCCGATATGGATTGTCGTGTTCAAGCAGGTGTAACCCGAGAGCAACTAAATACAGCGCTGCGTTATGATGGGTTGTTTTTCCCCATAGATCCCGGTGCTAATGCATCCATTGGGGGAATGGCATCCACTCAAGCCTCAGGCACTAATGCGGTTAAGTATGGAACAATGAAAGATGCGGTTATTGGCTTAACCGCCGTTGTAGCTTCCGGTGAGATTATTAAAACCGGTTCGCGAGCAAGGAAGAGTTCTGCCGGCTATGATCTTACACAGCTACTGGTAGGCTCTGAAGGCACCTTAGCGGTAATTACGGAGGTACAGTTACGTTTACATCCCGTTCCCGAAATAATAAAGGCTGCAGTTTGTAGTTTTGATACTGTGGCAGCGGCAGTCGATACTGTGATTAACGCTAGGCAGACGGCTATCCCTATGGCCAGAATTGAATTACTTAATAGTCTGCAAATGCAGGCCTGTATCCAATATTCAAAATTAGAAGGGTTTGAAGCAAAACCGACTCTTTTTATCGAATTTAATGGCACAGAAAAGAGTGTGGCTGAGCAAATTAATTTATTTAAAGATATAAGCGGTGAATTTGGAGGCAGTAAGTTTAAATGGGCAGAAACAACAGAGCAGCGCAATCTACTTTGGAGCGCCCGTCATCACGCTTATCATGCGACTCAGCAGTTACAAGCCAAGAGTAAAGTACTTACAACCGATGTTTGTGTGCCTATATCTAAATTGGCAAAAAGCATATTGCAGGCAGAGCAAGATGCTGAGGCAAGCGGACTGCAGTGTACTATTGTTGGCCATGTTGGGGATGGTAACTACCATCTATTGATAGTGATGGACCCAACTAGCCGTGATCAAGTTGAGCAGGCTAAACAGTTATCATCTCAGGTAGTTAATACCGCACTTAACTTAGGTGGAACTTGTACAGGTGAGCATGGTATTGGCTTAGGTAAAAAGGAGTTTCTAAAGTTGGAACATGCAAGATCAATAGAGATTATGAAAACGATAAAAATGGCCTTAGATCCCAAAAATATTATGAACCCAGGTAAAATATTCGACCTATAGGCTTATTCATACACTCTTATCATCGTTATCTAGGCTGGTGGGGGCTCTAACCACACTCGCCATGTTGTTGAACCGTTAACCTGTAAATAATAGCGTCCGGGCTGCTCTAAAATATAACTATCCTCTCCGCCTCCGCCGATATGAAGG
Organism: Neptuniibacter marinus; assembly: GCF_965223595.1. Lineage (NCBI taxonomy): Bacteria > Pseudomonadati > Pseudomonadota > Gammaproteobacteria > Oceanospirillales > Oceanospirillaceae > Neptuniibacter > Neptuniibacter marinus. The sequence continues at coordinate 2,196,065 of NZ_OZ245004.1, forward strand.
TTTTCAACAACATCGCCCTCTTCGTTATAAATAGCCATAACAAAGATAGAACCATCGCTTTGAAAGCGAATTTGAGTGGGTTCAGTGAGAGTAAATAGCTCAGTTTTGAGTGTATGCTTACCTGAGAACTGGGGCTCATTGTTACCCATTAAATCCTCAATAACTAAACTGTCATAGCAATTAAGCCGCTGATACTGATCCTCGATAATTTTACATTTATTAAAGGCTTTAGTAATAGGGTCTGCATAGAGGTGCGCACTTAAAGAGCTCGTTAAAACGAATCCTATTATTGGCGTTTGCCACTTGCTTTTCACAGGCAATCTCCTCACTCAGCGCTTTGTAATAATTTAAGGCTGTTAAACTGTTTAGCTTCTGTTTTGATCTTACAGCTTCGCTCATCTTCGGCGTTACTACAGGTAACTTGTAGACCATCGGGGTAATGGCTTAGGTTTTTACAGGAGATAAAAAACTCAATACTTCCATCAGACCGTTCAGTGCGAAGAAGGTCGTTTTTTATACAATCAGATTTCATCGCGACAAGGCGAATTACTTGATAATCCTGTACCGCAGCATGCCCCTCAATAACATAAAACGCAATCAGGATAGATAATAATTTACGCACGATTATTGGCTCCCTCAAATAATATGAAAAGAGCTTAACATTAAAGGTCTATTTTCTTGATTTTCGGGAAAAGAAAAGCACCAAAGTAGGAGTCGTTTGAACAAAACGTCAGGCATAAAAAAAGCGGCCCTTATAGGGCCGCAATAATGCAAGAAGCTAAATGAATAGCAATGGACGATAGATAACCTATCGTCCGAAAGCTTCCTATTTAGAAGAAGCCTAGAGGATTAGCGCTGTAGCTTACCAACATGTTTTTAGTCTGCTGATAATGCTCAAGCATCATCTTATGGTTTTCACGGCCTACACCTGACTTCTTGTAACCACCGAACGCAGCATGTGCTGGGTACAAGTGGTAGCAGTTCATCCAAACACGACCAGCCTGAATGCCGCGACCCATGCGGTATGCAAGATTAGTATCACGTGTCCATACACCAGCACCTAAACCAAATTCAGTATCGTTAGCAATTTCTAACGCTTCTGCTTCATCTTTAAAGGTAGTGATGGCAACAACAGGACCAAAGATCTCTTCCTGGAAGACGCGCATTTCGTTTGTGCCTTTGATTAGTGTTGGCTGGATGTAATAACCAGAACCAAATTCACCTTCCAGCTTCTCAATACCGCCACCCATAAGGATTTCAGCACCTTCTTCACGACCGATATCCATATAACCTAGGATCTTGTCGAACTGTTCTTGAGAGGCTTGTGCACCAACCATTGTTTCAGTATCAAGTGGGTTACCACGTTTAATCTGACCAGCACGTTCAATAACTTTAGCGATGAACTCATCAGCGATGTCTTCTTGTACAAGAATACGTGATGGGCAAGTACATACTTCACCTTGGTTAAAGTAAGCAAGTACCGCACCTTCGATTGCTTTGCTAACGAACTCATCTTCTTGAGCTAGCACGTCTTTGAAGAATACGTTTGGTGATTTACCACCCAACTCAGTCGTAGAAGGAATAATGTTTTCAGCTGCACACTTCATGATGTGTGAACCTACTGGCGTAGAACCAGTGAAGGCAATTTTAGCAATACGCGTACTTGTTGCTAGCGCTTGGCCTGCTTCAGCACCAAAACCGTTAACAATGTTTAGCGTACCAGCAGGAAGAAGATCACCAATGCACTCCATCAAAATAAGGATAGAAACAGGCGTTTGCTCAGCAGGCTTAAGAACAATCGTGTTACCTGCAGCTAGCGCTGGAGCGATTTTCCAAGCAGCCATTAGCAATGGGAAGTTCCAAGGAATAATCTGACCAACAACACCTAGTGGCTCATGGAAGTGGTATGCAACGGTTGTTTCATCAATTTCACCAATTGAACCTTCTTGAGCACGGATGCAACCTGCAAAATAACGGAAATGATCAGCCATTAGAGGCACGTCAGCTGCCAAGGTTTCACGTACGGCTTTACCGTTATCCCATGTTTCAGCAACAGCAAGGCGTTCTAGATTTTCTTCAATACGGTCAGCAATTTTAAGTAGAACATTTGAACGATCAGTTGTAGATGCTTTACCCCAAGCATCTTTCGCTGCTTCTGCAGAGTCAATAGCAGCATTGATATCTTCTTCAGTTGAGCGTGGAATTTCGCATATAGCTTCGCCCGTTACTGGTGAGTGGTTTGTAAAATATTGTCCATTAATGGGCGCAACCCACTGACCATTAATAAAGTTTCCATAACGTTCTTTGAAAGAAACTACAGCGCCGTCTGTACCTGGCTTTGCGTAAATCATCTTCGAAATGCCTCTTGTTTTTATCTACTGTCAGGAGTGTTGGACAGTATGGTTATTTTTACATACCCATATTAACGACCCACCAAGAAGCACAGGTATCATTCCTTGGCATCAAAAAAATACTTATTTGGTACTACTTATCGAGGCCCCTGCTTAACATATATTGACATTTAAAATAGAAATCCCATACAAAACAAAACTGTAACATACTGATAAACATGAAGTTTATTTTTTCAAACTCCATCTATATTGTACTGCAAATAATAATATCCTAATTTATGCTTTTTAGTGCTGACTTGCCGAATGTGTGTACATTAATCGTACTCAGGGCTATAAACGCTAAATTAATCCTCTTTTTTACGGCCGGAGCCAATACAGTGACGAAGGTATATACAGTAAAAAGCTGGCAAGAATTTTTGACGCTAGTCGAATCGGAAGAGCTTCGAGGCTGGGCCTTTCGTGGTCAATGCGATGCAACTTGGGATTTAGAAAGTTCACTTACTCGACGCCTAAAACAATTCGTACCTCAAGCCCGCTGGGCTGAACAAGAGGGCCGTGCTATTCGTGTCTTTAAACGTAAAGCCCATTACTTTTTACATGATACCTCTGCACTTAATGATGACTTTCGCTGTTTAGCACTTATGCAGCATCACGGCGCCCCTACACGATTACTAGATTTTACCAAATCTCCTTATGTTGCTAGTTACTTCGCTCTCCACTCCAGCACAACGACGGCTGCAGTCTATGCAGTAAACACGCCCGCACTTTGGCATGAAGCGACCCCACCAGGCTTCCCTGAGCAAACAAGGGATGCCATAGACCCTCGCAAGCATGACCTGCTGCACAAGTATTACCTGTCTAACCAATACCCCGTGGTGTGGCCTGGAGAGCCCTGGTCTATGGATCGTCGCATTGTTGCTCAAGCAGGGACTTTTATGATCCCTGGAAAGATCGATGTATCGGTTGCTGAGCTATTAACTAATTACGATTATAACGATATTATTCTTGCCAAAATCATCATACCTAATGAGATAAGGTCAGAAGCGATGGAAGCGCTCTATCGAATGAATATTAGCCATGCAACACTCTTCCCTGATTTGGATGGTTTAGCACGCTCTATATCCTATGAACTGGAAGCGAGCTGGGTTGGTTCATCAGCCAACACTCATTCAAATTAAGCGCGCAATAAACGATTAAATAAGTGAATTCAAAAAGGCTTATCGTAAAGTGTTCTTCAATTTTTTACCCTGCAGACCTATCGCAATAGATAAATGAGACGACTCTCATTACAATGCGATTACTTATATGTATTAGGTCATCACAATGTATACTCAAACGCCAGAGATAGAATCTATTAACGCATGGTCATCCCCTCTGTTCGTAACTACAAATCCGGACCACGAATTTATTAAAGAGGATTTGCTTGCGTATATCTATGAGTATCAACAGCATCAATCCCATGCAATTGATAGCCAGGTAGCAGTAACCGCTAAACATCAATTGTTTGAAAGTAAGTTAAATTTTCTTGAGACTGAGTTGCCAACTATCATTGAAGCCCGCCGGATGCTCGAAGAGCTGCTGTCTGCCGTAGTTGCCGAAGTAAATAGTGGTTGCTGGCCAGAAGGCGTTGAAGGTGAAGCAACAATAATAGAGTCATGGTTTCATGTTACAAAAGATGGTGGATATCACGACATCCACTCCCACCCAAACTGTTCATGGTGTGGCATTTATTATCTAGAATCTGGTGAGTGCGCGTTGGACGCTCGCAATGGTGTTAATCGCTTTTATGACCCAAGAATTAATGCGGATCATTATGCCGATGCTGGTACTGCTTATTTAGGCGAACAAGGCTTTTGGGACTTTGAACCCGTTGAGGGACAAATTGTTATCTTCCCCTCTTATCTTAAACACTCAGCACTGCCCTACTTTGGAAAAAAAGACAGGGTCGTTATTGCCTTTAACAGCATTATCGATTTAGTTTAACCAGAAAATAGATCTTAAGTTACCTAAACACCGGCAGGCATACCTAGTCGGTTTTTGTATCTTGATTAAGCTTCCCTCTCTAAGCATATAACAGCAATCGCTTGTATCCACAGGAAAGAAATTAGTGTTATTTATTTTCTAGTTTAGAAGCTATCCTCTGTCTTTGCTAAACTATATTCCTAATTAATATCTGTCACTTAGAGCCCAAACTTAATAAGCCTTATAAGTAAAGCTGACGACCTCATAGATTAAACAATACTTTAAAACCAAAAAAGCCAACTATATCAGTTGGCTTTTTATGCTGGGACAGGCTAAGCGCTGAAATCAACGCTTAGTCGTAATTCCGAAGAATTACTAAGGTAGTTTGAATGTCCAAACTGTGCCACCTTGGTTAAGGTGTTTAACACGTTTAGCCACTTCACCACCCCATAGAGGTACTGCACCACCCCAACCAGAAACGACAGATAGGTACTGTGAACCATCCTGTTCCCAAGTGATTGGAGAGCCTACGATGCCTGAACCTGTGTTAAATTTGTATTTAACTTCACCGTTCTTAGCGTCTAGACCAAGCAAGTAACCTTCAGGTGTACCGAAGAATACTAAGTTACCTTTAGTAGATAGCACACCACCCCATAGAGGAGAGTAGTTTTTGTAGCGCCATACTTCTTTACCCGTTTTTGGATCCATCGCACGCATAACACCAATGTAATCTTCGTTCATTGGTTTAATGGTGAAACCTGCACCTAGGTAAGCAGCGCCTTTCTTATACGCTGTTGGCTCATTCCAGATATCCATCGCCCATTCGTTTGATGGTACATAGAACAGACCTGTATCTTGGCTGTAAGAGATAGGCATCCAGTTTTTACCACCCAAGAAACCTGGGACAGCGTGTACAGAGCTACCTTTTTTGCCATCTTTAGACTCAGCAGGGTTACCTGGACGGAATGCATCATCATATATTGGACGACCGGTCTTAGGATCTAGACCTTTAGCCCAAGTAATTTCGTCTACAAATGGGAAACCACGGATGAAATCACCGTTTTCACGATTCAATACATACATAAAACCGTTACGGTCAGCTGTTGCAGCCGCTTTAACCGTTTTGCCACCTTCTTTATAGTCAAAAGAAACCAGCTCGTTTACACCATCGTAATCCCAGCCATCATGTGGAGTAGTCTGGAAATGCCATACGATTTTACCTGTATCAGGGTCAATTGCTAGACGAGAAGATGAGAACAAGTTATCACCTGGACGTAGGTGAGAGTTCCATGGTGCAGGGTTACCTGTACCGAAGAACAGTAGATCAACGTCAGCGTCGTATGTGCCGCCTAACCATGTAGCAGCACCACCGCTTTTCCATAGATCACCAGGCCATGTTTTACCTGCTTGGCCACCGGAAATGCCGTTCTCAACTTTCTTACCATCTTTCCAGATGTAGCCCATGTGGCCTTCAACGGTAGGACGAGTCCAAGCAAGTTTGCCTGTTTTAGCATCGTAAGCTTCAACTTTACCAACGATACCAAACTCACCACCAGATACACCAGTGATTACCTTGCCTTTTACAATGATTGGTGCAGCGGTAATAGAGTAACCCGCTTTGTAATCTTCAACAGTTTTCTTCCAAACAACCTTACCCGTCTTGTTGTTTAGGGCAACAAGCTTAGCGTCAAGCGTACCGAAGATAACTAGGTCATCATAAAGTGCAACACCACGGTTGATAACGTCACAGCAAGGCATGATGCCGTCAGGTAGACGTGCGTTATATTCCCATAGCTCTTCACCTGTTTTAGTGTCAACAGCGAATACACGAGAGTAAGAAGCAGTAACGTACATTACGCCATCTTTAACCATCGGCTGTGATTCTTGACCGCGCTGTTTTTCACCACCAAAAGAAAACGCCCAAACCGGACGCATATCTTTAACTGTTTCTGTATTGATTTTGTCCATTGGACTATAGCGCTGACCACGAAGGCCCATGCCGTAAGTCAACACATCACCTGTTGTCATCTGGTCGTTAAGGATATCTTTATCAGTAACACCAGCTTGAGCCGTGCCTGCAATAGCCATTGCTGCAACTAAGGCTGACAGAGTGAATTTCTTCATTGTACGCTCCTCTACGGATATTTATTATTAGCGTTCAGAGAGAGTCGGGAAAAATTCCCAATCCATGCGCTCATTGTTTTTCTTTACCGCTTTTTCAACAATTAAACAGCGGAAGTAGTTTCTTCATCCCTTAGTAGTAATACCAGAAAGACATAAAATACGAGACAATACCTAACGAAACGATTATTCTTTTTAATTCAATAAGTTAGCAGCCTTTTATGGCTGCTATATAAAGAGAACATCTTACAGAATAAATTCTAGTCGAATTTTAGGAAAGGAACAGGAGAAAGGGAAAATATCAAAAATACAGCTCTTCATACTTGGGATAAAGATGGGCAACAGTCTTAACAAACTCTGTTCGAGTCAGTTGAATCGAATCAAACTCAGCACTAATCGGCAGCCTAATTACTTCCGTCATGCTCAGCCCAGCTTTTGCTGCATCTGTTAATGTTTTATCCAACCACTGCAAATAAGACTTCATCTGCGCTAAAGGACGATGATCCATCGTAACAGGACCATGACCCGGTACAATATGCGTATATTTAAAGCTTTCAAGTCGGTCGATGTCATCCATCCAAGTCGCTAACCCTGGTGTATGCGGCGTTGTGAGTGCACGCTGATAAAATACGATATCCGACGCAAATAATACGCCTGTTTTTTCATCATAGATGACAAGATCAGCACCACTATGCCCTGAAAAAGCACTCAATTGAAAACGGTGACTGCCTAAGGTTAAATGATCAGATTCAATTACCGTGGTCGGCAGCTGAACTTCAGTGGAGCGCATCCAGTCGCCGACTAAGCGGTACATATTTTCAGCAAAGCTATCACCATCCTGTTTTATCTGCTGCTTAGTTTTAGGCAGGGACAATATTTCAATATCCTTAAAGGCCTGATTACCTAAAAAGTGATCCGGATGTTGGTGGGTATTAAAAACATATTTGATCGGTTTGTCCGTTACAGAGGCGATAACCGCCCGCATCTCTTTACCGTATTTTAATGAAGGGCCGGTATCAATAACGACAACACCATCCTCAGTAACCACGAAGCTGGTATTAACAATATTTCCTCCATTTCTATTGGAAAAATCTTCAAGCTTACCCTGCAAAACCCATGTATTGTCAGCAATTTTTTGTGGTTTCAAATCATAACTGAGAGGAGCTGCCATAAGCGGCCCTGCGACAACGAGTAAACTAGCTATAACAATCTTTTTGCTAATCATTGCGATCCCCAAAGTTTAAAGCTCTTGCTCAAATTCGTTACCACCATTATCCCTTAGCCAGATTCTGTGTTTTTTAGACGCATCTCGAACATCAAAGGTAATAACAGGATTCTCGCTCACAGGTGGTGAGAGCTCCATACGTGCTAACGGCTCACCACCCTCAGAACGAACAGAAATGGTCTCGATATAAAATTCAGGGATTGCGTCAACAAGTCCTGTATCCATCGGATGGATAACTTTGAATTTATAGCGCCCACCCTCCTCTCTTGGGAATAAGCGGCTCTTCATCTCACCTAAATGGCTTTCCCAGTATGGATCAGCGTTTGCCATGCTCGGTGTTGAGCACCCTCCGCCTGCAGCCTCCAAGTAACGCCCACCTATATGCCAAACACCATCTTTCGTCAGAACTGCCGCTCTAACTGCAGTGCTTTGCTGAACTTTTATTCTTAACGACATGCGAGGAATGATGTCGGGATGGGGGTGGTAGGTAAAGATGTGTTGAATTGGATTGAGATCTGCCCAAGAGATAATACGCTGGATATCTCCACTCAATGCGCTTGCATCAACCGTGATGGGTACTTGCGTTGGGTCTTCAGCAAACTCGGGGAGTTCGACCTTAACCTGATCATCAAACACATAAGGCTCATTACCTATGAATGTTTTACGCATGTAATCCCAAAGCGGTGACTCTAAAGGATCTGTAACCGCATAAGCAGGAAGCGATATTACAGCACTCAAAGCGAGTGCTGATATTTTCTGTTTCATCGTTTAACCTCTTAATTATTTTTATAGATGTTAAACCGCTATAAAAAAGACACTACATCATGATTAGTTAACGTCCAAATACAGCGATGGCTTTTCATAGGTTAAACCATAAGATTGGTAGATTTTAGCCATATCACCGTTGCGGACCATTTTATCAACAACCTCTTCGATAGCATAACCTAATTGGCGATAGCTAGTTTTAACCGCCATACCAATATCCCATTTCTGTTTACCCATAGAAGGATAACTGTTTGTGGCAAATTTAAAGTTAGGATCGCCAGCTTTATTAACTAACCAGTCGATCTCTGCCCGCATTGCCATAACCGCATGCACTTCACCGTTCTGCATACCCTTAAAGGCTTCTCGTGCATTTGTATAGTGGTGAGTTTTTTCGCGCATACGTCCGCCAAAAGCAGACGTTAAGTAAAAATCGGGCAGACTATCGATCTCAACACCAATCGGATGGTATTGAAAAACAGCAACCGTAGAGACGTTATCAATCTTACGACTATCGTACGTAACCTTCCAACTTTCTCGTTGGTATGGACCAAACATGACCACCATGTCGTTAATAACGGCACCGGTAGAATCTTGCATATAGGCAAATTCACGGTCATAGGGAACGCGCATCATCACATCCGCAACTTTTTTAAGCGCGAGAGCTCCTTGTTCCTCGTCCTTATCTAAATAATGTCCTTTCCAAACATTATTTCGCAAATCATCTTCGAGGTTTTCATCCGGAGTAATCCAATGGGTCTTAAAGTTAACGCCCAAGCCTTTAGCTATACGCTTACCCACTTCAACATCAACGCCCACCGCCTTTCCATCTTCAATATAAGAGTAAGGCGGAAAATCTCGATAAAAACCAACGGTCAAATAGCCACTATCTATTACGTCGTCGTAATAACGAGCTTGCGCCAGGCTGCTGAGCAGGCTGGCGCAAGTGAAAACAGTAGCACAAAATAGGCTATGTTTATTCATCAGTAGCACGAGTCTCTAAGTATGCGCGGATTGCCCATAAGGCTTCTTGACTAAGAGTATCAGCCATTTTAGGCATATAAACACGACCATCTCGTACAGCACCGTTAATTACACGGTATTTATACCATTCATCGCCTTCAATACCTGGTTCTAAATAGCGTAGGTCAGGTGCAATACCGCCAGAAATAGCATCAAGGCCGTGACAACGAGCGCAATTTTGAGTGTAAGCAGATGTACCTATCTGTACTGCAAGCTTATGGTTTTCATAGTCTGGTGTATATGGGTTGGTCTCCAACCACTCATCCCCAAGCATTTTAAGACCTGTTACATCAACGCTTTGAGGTACTACATCCCCATGCGCCATTGCTTGGCCAGACAAAACAGCCGCTAACATTCCAGCTGTAGTTAATCCCAGTATCTTTTTATTTATTGACATCTCTATTCACCACTTATTAGTTTTTATACGGTCCGCCTTGCCTGGTATTACACTGTGTCAAAAAAGACCAGGCTCTACTCTTTGCAATCATCCTAATCGCAGCTGGCGAGAATACTTATTATTAGCCAGAGTCACCCACTCCAGCCGTTATCCCTATATGATATTGCTTGTGCAAAATCAGCAAGAATTGTACTTTGGGTTTCAAAAACTAGTCCCTTGGTACCAGATCATCACACAGTAGTACTTAAGTACTATTATTATGCCTAAGCAAATAGAACCAAAGTTCTAAGACTTTAAGCCTAAATGAGAATGATTCTTCTTTGCATGAGTTATCCTTTATACCTCCTATTCAAACTAAAAATATTGAAGCTCTATTATAGGAAAAGCTCTTTTCTACAAAGCTGGCAAATCTATATTTACAGCCTCTATAACCTTTTTAACTGTAATCATCCAGCTCAGCCTTATATTTCACGCTCTTTCAGCCTACCACCCAGTAACTGAATACAAGATAAATAAAACATATAAATTTACGAGGGTGTTTCTTTATCAATAACTTATACCTTTTCGCGAAGTATTAGTTTTTCGTTTTTTATCGCGAAAATATCCCAGCATCGAAAGGCATATCTCCCTTAAGGAAGGGCTAATATCCCATATTACTTGGGCTTGATTCCGTAGCCGCGTGTCTGTCGGCAAAACTAGAATCTCAATGCTCGATTTACAAAAAAATAAAACGCTATTCGTTTACAGGGTTTATGAAAATGACAAAAATAATAGGAACGGGAATCAAGCCTCTATGTGTTGCGATCACTTTGTCGCTCGCAGCTACTACAGCAATTGCTAAACCTGTCACTTGGAATGACATTAAGAATGATGCCAACACTCCAGAAGATGTTCTTGGCTATGGTATAGGACCAAAAGCTCAGCGCTGGAGTGATTTAACTAAAATCAACGATAAAAATATAGATGCCCTTGTTCCTGCATGGTCATTCTCTTTTGGCGATGAGAAACAGCGCGGTCAAGAATCACAAGCACTTGTGCATGATGGCATTATCTATATTACAGGTTCTTATTCACGTATATTTGCCGTAGATGCTAAAACAGGTAAAAAAATCTGGTCTTACTCTTACCGCCTACCGGATGACATTCGTCCTTGTTGTGACGTAGTTAACCGTGGTGCTGCAATTTTTGGTGATCTTGTATACTTCGGTACGCTAGACGCTGCTATCGTAGCGCTTGATAAGAAAACCGGTAAAGTGAAGTGGAAGAAAAAATTCGGTGACCATACCGCAGGTTACACAATGACCGGTGCTCCTACAATCATTAAAGATCAAAAGACAGGCAAAGTTCTTTTGATTCATGGATCTTCTGGTGATGAGTTTGGTGTTGTAGGTAAATTGTTTGCACGCGACCCAATGACAGGTGAAGAGATCTGGATGCGTCCTTTCGTAGAGGGTCACTACGGCCGTCTAAATGGCAAGAAAGGCACACCTACCGGCGATCCCAAAGCACCATCTTGGCCTGATGATCCAAATTCACCAACGGGTAAAGTTGAAGCATGGAGCCATGGTGGTGGTGCCCCTTGGCAGTCAGCTAGTTTCGATATAGAAACCAATACAATTATCATTGGTGCGGGCAACCCTGCTCCTTGGAATGGTTGGGCGAGAACATCACCAGGTGGAAACCCAGCTGATTACGATAGCTTATACACATCTGGCCAGGTTGCTGTTGATCCATCTACAGGCGAAGTTAAGTGGTTCTATCAACATACACCTAACGATGCTTGGGATTTCTCCGGTAATAACGAATTAGTACTTTTTGAGTACAAAGACAACGGTAAAACAATTAAAGCAACAGGTCATGCTGACCGTAACGGTTTCTTCTATGTAGTTAACCGTGAGAATGGCGACTTCATCCGAGGTTTCCCATTTGTTGACAATATCACTTGGGCAACACATATCGATCCTAAAACGGGTCGTCCAGTAGAAGTTGAAGGTCAACGCCCTGCTCTTCCTGAAAAAGGCAAGAAAAAAGGTAAGTCTATAGAAGTATCACCTCCATTCTTGGGCGGTAAAAACTGGAACCCTATGGCTTATAGCCAAGATACTGGCCTTTTCTATCTAGGTGCTAACCACTGGAAAGAAGATTACTGGACTGAAGAAGTTCACTATAAAAAAGGTGCAGCATACTTAGGGCAAGGTTTCCGTATCCGTAAGATGTATGACGACCATGTTGGTGTGCTTCGTGCAGTTGATCCTAAAACAGGCAAAATTGCATGGACTCACAAAGAAAAATTACCATTATGGGCAGGGGTTCTTGCCACTAAGGGTAACCTTATCTTTACAGGTACAGGCGAAGGCTTCCTAAAAGCATTTGATGCTAAAACAGGTAAAGAGCTATGGAAATTCCAGACAGGTTCTGGGATTGTATCCTCGCCTGTAACTTGGACTCAGGATGGTGAGCAGTATATCGGTATCGCAAGTGGTTACGGCGGTGCTGTACCTCTATGGGGTGGCGATATGGCTGACTTAACTAAGCCTGTTTCTCAAGGTGGTTCATTCTGGGCGTTTAAACTAAAGACTAAATAAAAATTAGTTTTACGCTTTATTTAAATAGATTCTAATCTATCTATGTAGCCCTCTTTCATCACTATGATAAGAGGGCTTTTTTTTGGAGCACACATGAAATTTATTATCCCTATTGGGCTCTTATTTTGCGCATCGAATCTTTTTGCAGATGAGATGATTATCAATGGTTGTAAAATAGAACCTAAAGCACAATGTGCAAACATGGATCTATCTGGTGCTAATTTAAGGCTTGTCGACCTTCGCAACGCAGATCTAAGTGGTGCGAACCTATCGGGAGCCGACTTACGTCATGCGATCTTAAAAAATGCAAATCTAAGCAAAGCAAACTTATCAAAGGCAAATCTAGCCCGCGCAGACATGAGACATACTTCAGTTAAAGGAGCTAATCTGTCATCTGCCAACCTTGAAGCAATTAATGGTTGGACGCTTTTTGGCCAAGGTGCAAACTTTAACGACGCCAATTTATATGGCGCAAACCTAGAATTTTCTAGATTAAGTAATGCTAAATTTGAGAGAGCAGTATTACGGGCGGCTAACTTAGAAATGGCATGGATGACCAAAACTATTCTAACAGGCGCTACGTTAGAAAATGCCAACCTACAAGAAACCAAACTGAATGGCGCATCACTAGAGAATGCAATATTCACAGGCGTACAGAAACGCTATGCGTCATTCCAAGCAACATATATGGAAGGATGTGTAGATTGCCCGTTTGATTGGGCAAGGGATTAAACAATTATGGACAATGCACCGGTGCATAGAACCGGTGCACTCTGCCTTAACTGTAGTCGCTCAGACTTTAACTGACGTCTACACCAACTTTAACTACACCGGTTTCTATCGCCAAATGAACTAATTCAGCAGTAGAGCTGATCTGTAATTTACTTTTCAATATAGAGGTGTAGTTGGATACTGTTTTATTGCTGATAAATAGTTGTTCAGATATCTGCTGAACGCTACAGCCTTGAGCCAACATAACAAAAATTTCGAACTCCCTTTGTGTCATATCTTTAAGGCGCTGATCTTTCTGTTCTGGGCGAGTAACCGCTAAGCGCATAGCTAATTCATGTTCAACATATAACTGGCCTGCAGCCACTTTTTTAACCGCATCAATTAATATTTCAGGGGTGCAGCTTTTTGTAATATAGCCTTTTGCCCCAGCCTCCATTGCTTGCGCCACCACTGGTGATTCATCGTACATACTAAAAAACAAAACATTGATATTTGAATCACGCTGTAAAATACGTCGCGTAGCTTCAACTCCACTAATTCCCTGCATATTAACATCCATAATTACAATATCAGGCTTATCTGTTTGGCAAAGGTTAAATGCTTGATCACCATTACTGGCTTCTAATACATCACAAGGCGCAAGCATCGTTGATAACAAGCTTGAGTAGCCCTGACGAACTACAGCATGGTCGTCCGCGATAATTATTTTCATACTTCCTCCACCTCAATAACAGGGATCTCCATAGAAACCATACTGCCACCTTCGGCTAACTGTTTGAAATTTAAAGTACCTTGCATACAGCGCGCTCGTTCCTGCATGGATCTTAACCCTAATCCTGAACCTTTAGAGCAGTCTGCCCCGATACCATTATCACTCACGATTAACTTAAGCGAATCACTCTCCTCTTTAAGAGTTAGATCGACCAAGCTTGCTTGGGCGTGTCGCGCGATATTATTAAGCGCTTCTTGAATGATTCTATATATATGCGTGTTGTTTTCATCTGATAATGAAATAAGCGATTCTGGAAAGTGGAGGTCAACCTTTATATGGTGAGATTGGCTCCAGGTTTCAACCAGCGTCCGTATTGCATCAAGCAACCCTAATTGCTCTAAAATGACGGGATGTAGTTTACGAATTAATTGCTTAAAGCTTACATGCATCGCATCGCAATTAACCGTTATCTGTTCGCCTACAGCTGAAACCATGTCTGGATTATTTGCTGATGCTTTTATTAAATAGGCTTGAGCCCTGATACCTGTTAAATATTGCCCTAGGTCATCATGTAGCTCCCGTGCTAAGTGAGCCCGTTCCTTTTCCTGTAAACGCATCAGCTCATGAGTTAAGCGTGCATTATCTTGTTCCGCGTTCTCAAGAGCGAGAGCCATTGCGTTAAAGTGTTCAGATAAATCATTGATTTCTCTGATTGAATAGTGATCAAGCCGAGCCGTAAATCGACCCTTTTCTATATCTTTTAGCGCATTCAAAAAATCGGTTACCGGTTTAACGCCGTGCCTGACTCCAATATAGATTGCAAGATTTGATAATAGCGCACTTAATGTAAATAACACTAAAACACTTTGGACGGATTCCCACACCTCTTCAACTTCATCAGAGGTATCCGCTTGCAAACGTAACGCTCTACCATCAGATAGATACCTGAAGTATTGCTTTTCCTCTATGTGATCAAGCCCTGGTATCATGTTAAAAAACCATTCGGGCACTTCATCAGAATGATGGGGAGGCTGGTCGTTACTTGAAAGCTGTGTATTATCAACAATAGATAGATGGACATGGCGCGTTTCGCCATCAAGTAGATTTTTTAATAACTCTTCGTCTGTAACAGCGGCACTTAAAAGTTGATGGGTAAAGCTTACGCCCGCGGAAACTTCTCGAGTGATATCTTTAGTTGCTTGCTGAAGCATGCCATATACCGTCACCAAAAGGGCAAACAAAAATACGAGTGCAACAACCAAATTTAAACGCAAAACAGCTTTCATCTACATACCTAATCTAGAATATGACGAAGTTAAAGTTCCGCCAACAGCTAGTATGCAAACGTCAGTGGGTCGGGCAGTATTCCTCTATAGCAGTATTCAAACTAGCACTTAGGTACTGAATTGCACCCGCCTTTTCAGTTTAGTGGGCTATTTTGATAACACCAGCCTCGATTGCCAAGTGAACTAATTCCGCAGTGGAGCTGATTTTCAATTTACTTTTTATGGTGGTTACATAGTTTGAAATAGTCTTAATATTTAGCGATAGAGTGTCAGAAATAACTTGATTACTTTGACCTCGCGCTAACATAACAAAGACTTCAAATTCCCGCTGCGTCAACTCTCGCAAACGTTCATCGGAAATATTTTGTGAATTTAGCGCTAATTTCATAATTAACTCATATTCAATGAATATTTCACCTTTAGATATTTTTGTTACTGCTTCAACGAGGGTTTTAGGGGAGCCTGATTTAGTGATATATCCCATAGCACCAGTATCTAACGCTTGCTTAACGATAGGTGCTTCATCATACATACTAAAGAATAGCACTTTTGCATCATTATCTACTTGCAGAATACGGGTGGCCGCTTCAATGCCACTAATACCTGGCAAGTTAATATCCATAATTACAATGTCTGGCAGCTCCTTCTGATAGAGTTCGCAGGCCTCTTCTCCACACGCCGCTTCAACGATTTCGCAATCCTTAATAACCGTCGGAAGAACACTTGCGTATCCTTGTCGCACAACCGAGTGGTCATCAGTAATTAGGATTTTCATGAAGTCTCCAGATAGGAAAAATAATATCCCCCATCCTACCATGAAAAACAGGCTATTTTACCTATCTGTGAAGGGTAAACTAAGATAAAAATACTCGCCTGAATCTTTAGGCGAGTATTTTGCTATAAACAACAACTAAGGCGTTATTATTTAACGTTAAATACGCCTTCCATTCCTTTCTCTTCTAGGCCTTCAGCGTAAAATTCGAAGCTGCCTGGTTTTACAGGAACGAAGTAAATTTCCGCCTCTGCTTCCTGTTCAAATTCAAGCTCAGTAACACTCATAGTTTTTATTTCCATATCTCCAGCTTCAAGTTTACGCAGGAAAATAGAAGCAAAAAAATCTGGCGCCTGCAGGGCGTATTCTGTTTGGCCACTAGAAACTATTTTTAGTTTGTAAGCTTTGCCCGTTTCAAGCTGATACTCTTTTTGTGATAGCTCATAACGGTTGTCTTCAGTTCCTAAAACAAGATCTGGCAGTTTCGTTGGCCTAGTTGTTAAATCACCTTTTGCCATTGCAGACATACTTGAAAGAGTTAAAGCCGCAGCCAACGTTCCCATAGTAAATGTTTTTATAAAATTCATTTTGTACCTCAAGCATTAAGAGTGTTTAATTATTGTGTTTAATTATTGTGTTTAATTATTATGTTTTACTATGCTAAAGATCACTCTGGGCAAAAGAATGCTACTTCGGTACTAATTGTTTTCTACTTTATTCATATTCCGAGTTCACAGATTCCCGCCTATGCTGGGATAAATACACTAACGGTAAGCTTGTATAACTATTATGTTTTCTAATTATATAAAAAGAAAAAACGCATTAGCGATAACAATGGCAGCTCTATTAGGTAGCAGCAATGCTTATTCTGAGATAGAGGTTAATATTAGTTATTTACAACAGGAGATTGATCAAGGTCCCGTTTTATCTAATATCCTGCCCGAACCTGAAGATGCGGGCTTACAAGGTGCAAAACTGGCAATTCAGGATAGCAATACAACAGGCCGCTTCCTAAAACATAAATACCAGTTACAAGATGCTATCAGTGATGACCCTCAAGTCTTGCTTGATAAGGCAAAGGCACAATATGAAGAAGGAATTAGATATTTTGTTATCAATGCCGATGAGCAAACCGTTAGGAAATTCACAGACTCACTCGGGAAAGATGCACTTATTTTTAATGCGGGATCAAGTTCAAATACCCTAAGGCGACAGGTTTGCCAGCCGAATCTTTTTCATACGATGCCTAGTAGAGCAATGCTAACTGACGCCTTAGCGCAGTGGCTTAAAGCAAAACGATTACAAAAAATCTTTATGATTACCGGTTCAACTACCGATGATAAAGCCTATAGCAACTCATTTAAACGCTCAGCAAAACGTTTTGGCTTATCAATTGTAGAAGAGAAAAATTGGAGTTTTGATACAGATTTGCGCCGAACAGCGCAATCGGAGATGCCTTTATTTACTCAGCATCGTGATTATGATGTTGTTTTTGTAGCTGATGAGCGTGGTGATTTTGGGGAGTATGTACTTTACAACACATGGCTACCTAGACCCGTAGTGGGCACTCAGGGGCTGACCCCTGTCGCTTGGCACCGAGTAGTAGAGCAATATGGCGCCGCACAATTACAAAGCCGCTTTCAAAAAAGCGCCAATCGCTGGATGAATAGCAAAGATTATTCCGCATGGGCGGCGGTCCGTACAGTGGCCGAGGCGGTAACACGGACGCAAACAAATGATGCAACTACGAATCACGGATATATCACTTCTGATAATTTCCAGTTAGCTGGATTTAAAGGCCGTAAGCTTGACTTTCGCAGCTGGAATGGACAACTTAGACAGACTATTCCATTAGTTCACCCTCGTTCGCTGGTATCTTCCTCGCCTCAAGAAGGCTTTTTACACCCCACGAATGAGCTCGATACATTAGGGTTTGATCAAAAAGAAACTGACTGCACTGAAACACGCAAATAAAAAAATTGGAATAATTATGAATTTTAAAAGAACACTTACTGCATTAGCTGTTGGTAGCTTGCTAGCCTCTTCCGCACTTTATGCAGAAACGGCTTATGTCTCCAATGAGAAAGATGACACTATCTCAATCATTGATTTAGATACGATGACTGTCACTGACACAATCGATGTTGGTGAGCGCCCTCGCGGAATAATACTTTCTAAAGATAATTCTAAACTTTATATCTGTGCATCTGATTCAGACACTGTGCAAGTGATGGACCTTGCCACCAATCAGATTATAAAAGAGTTACCTTCAGGTGAAGATCCTGAACAGTTTGCTCTTCACCCAAACAATCGTCATCTATATATTTCAAACGAAGATGACGCCCTAGTTACTATAGTTGACACTGAAACAAGTGAAGTGCTTGCACAGATTGATGTAGGTGTTGAACCTGAAGGTATGGCTGTCAGCCCTGATGGAACAATGGCGGTTAACACAAGTGAAACCACTAATATGGTTCACTGGATTGATACAGTAAAACACGAATTAATAGACAATACTTTGGTTGATCAACGCCCACGTCATGTTGAATTCAGTAAAGACAGCAAAGTCTTATGGGCAAGTGCCGAAATAGGTGCCACAGTTTCCGTTATTGATACCACTTCGCGTAAAATAATTAAAAAAATCACTTTTGAGATTAAAGGTGTTCATAGAGACAAAGTGCAGCCCGTTGGTGTTAAGCTTTCAGACGATGGACGTTATGCTTTCGTTGCTTTAGGACCTGCCAACCATGTGGCCGTTGTTAACGCTAAAACCTATGAGGTTGAGGACTATATCTTAGTTGGCCGTCGAGTATGGCATATGGAGTTTAACCAAGATCAAAGCCTTCTGCTTGCGACAAACGGTATCAGCGGTGACGTATCAGTCATTGATGTTAGTAAAATGAAAGCGATTAAGAGCATTAAGGTGGGACGGTACCCCTGGGGTGTTGCAATTAAACCATAATTTTTAAATGAGGCCTCCAATTGGAGGCCTCAACTTATTTAGGAATAGTATGACAATTTCAGTCGAGTCGCTTAGCTTCAGTTATGGCCCAAAACAAGCACTACAAGATGTTGACTTCCTGCTTGATAAGGGTGTATTTCATGCTCTAATTGGGCCTAACGGGGCCGGAAAATCCACTTTATTCGCCCTATTGACTCGTCTCTACGAGTTACAAGGAGGTAATATTTATATCGATGGGCAAAGTATCAAAGAGCAGCCTGCTAGTGCTATGAAACGGATTGGCGTCGTCTTTCAGCAAAGCACCCTCGATTTAGACCTCACTGTAACTCAAAACCTGCTGTACCATGCATCACTACACGGGATTCCTTCCAAAGAAGCACAAAAACAGATTGATAATGAGCTTGATCGCATGGAAATGAAAACACGGGCTAACGAAAAAGTTAGAGGGCTTAACGGAGGGCACCGTAGACGTGTTGAGATTGCAAGAGCTTTACTTCATAAACCCGACATTTTGCTATTAGACGAACCAACCGTTGGTTTAGATCCTCAAACACGAAGAGGACTTAATCGACATGTTCGTAAACTATGTGATGATGAAAATATTACAGTTTTATGGGCCACACATCTAATGGAGGAGATAGACCTTAATGATCCTATCATTCTCTTGCATAAAGGCAGTATCTTGTTAGATTCAGTCGCGAGTACAATGATTGAAAAATCGGGCGAGCAAAACCTAACCGATGCCTTCCATAAATTAACAGACAGTGAGTCCTTTGGAGGTGCCCAATGAACATTTCTGCATCATGGTACTGCTTCAAAGGAATATTAATACGTGAATTTTTGCGTTTTGTGCAACAACGCTCCCGCTTTTTAAGCGCATTAATTAGACCTCTGCTTTGGCTTATCGTATTTGCGGCAGGCTTTAGAGCGGCATTAGGTATCGCTATTATCGATCCTTATGAGACCTACATCACCTATGAAACCTACATAGCACCAGGCTTATGTTGCATGATCTTACTGTTTAACGGCATGCAAAGCAGTCTGTCGATGGTGTATGACAGAGAGATGGGGAGTATGCGAGTGCTACTGATGAGCCCTCTTCCTAGACCTTACTTATTGCTATGTAAAATGGTTTCAACAGCCCTTATATCTCTAACACAGGTTTATGCTTTTCTCTTGATCGCATTGCTTGTTGATGTAGAGCCCCCATTGCTAGGTTACTTAACAGTATTGCCAGCCCTTTTACTGGTCGCCCTTTTACTAAGTTCATTAGGTCTATTTCTTTCGACTAGAATTAGACAACTTGAAAACTTTGCTGGCGTGATGAATTTTGTAATCTTTCCAATGTTTTTCCTATCCTCAGCACTTTATCCCTTATGGAAAATGCAGGAAGCGAGCGAATGGTTATATTGGATCTGTGCGGTTAACCCCTTTACTCATGCAGTAGAACTAGTTAGATACGCGTTATATCTAAAACTGAATACTGATGCGATGTTTATTACTGCAGGATGTACTTTGTTTTTTGCAGTACTGGCGGTAACTGGATTTAACCCTCAGAAATCTGGTAAGTAAGCGTTAAATAAAGCCTGATTAAATATCAGGCTTTATTTTTTTAAGTCGTCTTAAACTGAGCAGCCCCAATAAAGGACCCGGTGCAAGTAACAACATAACCCACTCAATAGGAAAACTATCCAATAACATGGCTGTTATTTGTGTCGCTATAATCGTGATGGTAAAGCCTATTGCGTTAATCATAGTTAACGCACTACCAACAACCGCATTAGGTGCTGTTCGAGCGGATAAAGCGGAAAATTGAGGCGAATCAGCCACAACGGTCACCCCCCAGATAGTCCAAAATATGACCACCGCAACAAATGGAAGCTCAAAAATAAATGGCGAAAGCAAACAGCAAACGCCTGAACAAAACAGCATAAACCTAGCAACATGCCAGCTTCCTAGTTTTAGCGAAATATGCCCGCCTAACATGCATCCTAAACCACCGACACCAATCACATAGAAAGACCAAAATGGGATATTAAGATCAACCTCGTTCTGTCCTGCCCAAGCAATAAACCAATACGGAGCCAAAGCTAACACCGCATAAAGCTCCCACATATGGCCAAAGTAGCCCCCGGCTGCCGCTTGCAAAGGTTTATCTTTCATAGCGACCCACAGATGTCTAAACCTTAGAGCACCGCCTTTATGTAAAGCTGGGCCGTCAGGAACAAACAACAATACCAATAAACCGCCAATAACAGAGCAAGCACTGGTCAAGTAGATAACCGACTGCCAGTCATTAAACTCAAAAGAGGCAAAGAGGTGACCCGAGGATGTACCTAACGCTAAAGCACCAACGAGGTAGCCCAATGCTAAGCCTAAACCTTCAGGGTACCAACCTGTAGCGATCTTCATACCAACAGGATAGACCCCTGCTAACATCATCCCGCCAAAAAAACGCAATAACAAAACCTGATTAAGGCTATCAGCCCAAAAAGCTATTTGAAGGTTAAAGAAAGCCGTGCCTACAGCACAGATAAAAAACAGAACGCGGGGCGATATACGATCAGCCAATGCGAGGAAAGCAAAAAGGAGTGCCCCGACAATAAAGCCAAGCTGAACGGAGTTTGTTAGCTCAGCCACCGCACTATTGGGGAGTGACCATTCAGCTTGTAATACAGGTAAAATTGCATTGCCCGCAAACCATGTTGATGTCCCCAAAAGCTGGGCAATAACAATGGCGAGAAGTATATGACGAGGTCTATCATTCATTATGTTTTTATTCTTATATATCATCAAGTTGCCCGCACAACTTAATGTTTCAATAACATCTCAAGTTCTTGACGGGATACTGCATCAATCCTACTGTTATAAATCACTTGAGCCGGCGAATTACCTAAGACAGAAACACTATCACTAAGTTCAAGCGCTTCCTCTAAATCATGCGTAACATAAAGCATACTACGAGTTGGATGATCACAAACCAAGCGTTTTATCAGGACACGCATTTCACGTGCGGTAGGAAGGTCAAGTGAGGTCAGAGGTTCATCCATCAACACCAACTCAGGCTCGAGTAATAAGCACCTAACCAGAGCGACCCTACGCGCCATACCTAAAGAAATTTTAGACGGATAATAATCCACATAGTCTTGAAGTTTGACCTCCTCTAATAGCTTGAGAACGATCTCTTCGTTGGGCTCAACCAACAGTAAGTTCTGCATAATCGTTCGCCAAGGCAAAAGGCGGGGTTGCTGAAATAGATAGCCTATTTCAGGTTTATGAGGCAACCAGTAATTAGCCCGCCGCGTTTCACCACCTATGGCTTCAACATTCTCTTGCTCTAAACCTGCCATTAAATTAAGTAAGGTCGTTTTACCACTACCTGATGGCCCTAAAAGGCAATGCGTTTCCCCTGAATTTACCTTGATATTTAAAGCAGACAAGATCTGCCTTTGGGACAAGGTTAGCCCCTCTACATGAAACTCAAACATGGCTACTACCCTTCTGCCAACGGGACGCCTTTCTATCTAAAGGCTGTAAAATAAACCATTCAATTAACTGAACAACAGAGATAAAAGCTAAGCTATAAGCCAATATAGTAGCAACATCAAATGACTGAAAAGCTAAATGTAATTGAAAGCCTACTCCATTAGAACGCCCTAGCAGCTCGACTACCAAGACAATCTTCCAGATAAGGGCAAGACCGCTTCGTGTTGCTATCATGATGTATGGGAACAGCTGAGGCCACCAGATATGGACTAGCTTTTGCTGGACGCTAAATTTATACATAACTGACATCTCTTCCAACTCGTGGTCAAACATGCGCCCTCCTTCTCGGAGAGTAACTGCAACATTAGGTAACTTGTTAATAATCACGGCTGCAACTGCGGCAACCTCAACAAGACCAAACCAGATATAAAGCAAAATAATGACAACAAGTGCTGGAATGTTTAACAGAATAATTAAAATAGGATCGAGAATACGGTTAACAAAACGAAAGCGGCCCATTAAAACACCAACAATGCCACCCAGTAGCATCGCGAAGACAAAGCTAATTACGACGCGTTGCAAAGTCACTAATAAGCTTTCAACTAAACGCTGCTCTCTAAACTCTTTACTTAATGCTTCAAATACCTCTAAAGGTGCAGGTAAAAGAGGGCTAGATACAAATGAGGCGACTAGCCACCACCCCGCCAACAAACAAGTAAGGGCAATGACCTGGTCGCTTAATCGACTGCTTTTCATTACAACCCCTTATAAAAAAGTTCAGGATTGAGCTGGGTGCCTGAGGGATATGGTTTAAGCTCATCAATCATCTGATAAAAGTTCACAGCATCCTCAATCTGTTCTTGCGTAATATCGCTAGGGATACCGGCTCGATAACCTGCAACAAGTCCCTGATAGATAGCATCATTCTCTACTTTCATTAAAGGTCGAAGCGCTGTCCATGCTTCATCATCCATAGCCAGTTGCGCTTTTGCCTGCTTAACTGCCCGATAAAAACCCGCAACCAAT
This sequence comes from Neptuniibacter marinus, assembly GCF_965223595.1. Lineage (NCBI taxonomy): Bacteria > Pseudomonadati > Pseudomonadota > Gammaproteobacteria > Oceanospirillales > Oceanospirillaceae > Neptuniibacter > Neptuniibacter marinus. The sequence continues at coordinate 2,219,467 of NZ_OZ245004.1, forward strand.
GTCGGGTGCTGATCTTCAAAAGATTGATTAAAGAGGTAACCCAGCATAGGAATATCACTGGTTAATCCTAACCCTTTCATAACGTCCTTAAGGCTATATAACTTACTATACCCCTCCGCTTCCAATCGAGCGCCATAATGCCAAAATGTTGCAAGCATATCTAACTGACCACTTCTCAGTGCCTGATTTAGCAGTGGGGGCGCTCCGAACTGTATTTTTACATCATTCTGAAGGTCGATCCCCTCTTTCTTTGCCGCCGCACGTAGTAGTACCCAGCCTTTATTCAATGGCCCTCCTGCAATGCCAACCCGCTTACCTTTTAAATCTGAAAAATTGAGAATTTTGCTGTCTTTTGCAGCGATAATGCTACCTATTTGTTGAGAAAATGGGATAAACCTCAGATTAGCTCCTTTCATATTTCGCTCAGTAACCCACAACCAATCAGAAACGATAAAGTCTGCATTACCTGAAGTGATTGCGATTCTCGCAGCTGATAAGCTGGCAACAGGATCAATAACGAGATTGAAGCCATTGCTATGATCAAGTTGCATATTTTTGAGATGTTGTAATTCCCAATTAACAGTACCGGAAGAGATGACAGTGACGTGAACCGTCGGTAACGGCTCCTTTGCTGCTAGATGTGTTGTAAAAATAATTAAAATACTAGAGAGGATTAGCTGGAAAGAAATTCGCATGAAATGCCTGTGATTCTGAATAAAGTAGATGCTAAAAAGCCCTTAACCAACATATGCTGCTAGGCTGTGTGTAAAAATAGTACTTTCGTACCTGTTTTTTTGCTCGATGGTAGGATTTTGACCAAGACTTTCGCAGGTTGTAATAGAGGCATAGAAAGAATGACAGGTAATTGACTATTTTATTACTCCGATTGTGCTTAGTAACTCTATTTATGTTGGGATCAACGATCGCTGTCGCTGCGACAAATTTTGATGCCTATGTGGAAGAGAGTGATGATGACTTTGGACTATTTAATGTAGATGGTTATCGGCTGTTTCGATATCGAAGCCCAACTCCCAAAAGCAGTGAACATGCAGAGACCTTAACGCTATCAACATTATTAGCCTTACTTGAGAAAGACAAAAATGTTGTTTTATTGGATGTTCAACCTCTCTTATGGAACCGCGTCTTTATCCAAAAAGAGCCTAGACTACATATTCCCGGTAGCCTCTGGCTGCCAAACGTAGGACGTGGAGAGTTAGAACCTGAGTGGGAAGAATATTTCCGCTCGAACCTAACGAAAATTACAGCAGGAAACAAGCAGCGCCCTATCGTCATATACTGCAGAGCTGATTGTTGGATGTCATGGAATGCCCTAAAACGCGCATCCTCATGGGGTTATAGCAGGTTATATTGGTATAGAAACGGATCTGATGGTTGGATTGAAAATAATATGGAAACCGCAGTTGCTCAACCGATTCCGCTACAAGATGACCATTAACACCAGTTATTGAATAATAAATTGAAACTATACAACAAAGTTGTAACATAACTTGAAAATTACCCTTACAGTGTTGGTATGCAAGAACAGAAAGCCCAAGATGACCTATAACACTGATTTCGGTGTGTATAATAAATATAATGAGATTGGAGAAGCATTGTGTACAAGATCCTAATCGCAGACGACCACCCGCTATTTCGTGAAGCTATCATTAATGTAATAGCAAATAGCTTTGACGACTGCAAAACACTCGAAACAGAAGATCTTGAGAGCGCGTTGGAGATTGCACAAGGAGAAGAAGATCTCGACTTAATTTTACTAGACCTCAATATGCCGGGCATGAATGGCTTGAATGGTTTAATAACATTAAGAAATGATCTGCCTACTGTTCCAGTCGTTATTGTTTCGGCAGAAGAAGATAAGCAGATCGTACTTCAAGCGATTACTTATGGTGCAGTTGGATTTATCACTAAATCATCGCCTCGTGAGCAGATGACAGATGCTTTACGACAGATTCTTGCCGGCAATGTATACCTCCCATCTGATATTATTCGAGCAAGTCAGCCTGATAATAAAAGGATGCACCGCAAAGATGACAACCAGATCCCTCCAGAACTGCTCTCATCTTTAACCCGTCGTCAGCTTTTAGTTCTTGAACGCATGTCAAAAGGCGAATCAAATAAACAGATTGCTTACAATTTGAATATTGCTGAAACAACCGTAAAAGCACATGTCTCCGCTATTTTGCGTAAACTCGGTGTTCATAACCGCATCCAAGCAGTGCTATCTGCTGGTAATATTGATTTTAACGAGTATTTAAAACGTTAATCCTAAACAAATTTTCCTGTTGATATAAAAAAAACCGCAAATGCGGTTTTTTTGTTTTATAGGACAACGTTTTAAAACTATGAACCAAGCATATGAATCAGCGTTGTTTTTAGTTTAAGTGGTTTAACCGGCTTGTTGACCAACATATAGTCAAGATCGCGTATCTCCTGATTTAACTCTTTACTGTAATTGGCGGTTATCATCAAAACGGGAAGGTTATGCGGTACTTCACTCGTGACTATTTTTGCCGCATTAAGTCCATTTTCGCCATTGTCTAAATGGTAGTCGGCAATCAAAATATCAACTGAATCATTATGGAAATTTACTTGCGACCTTAAATCATCTAAAGATAGCGCTGTGACAATATTACACCCCCAACCTGTTAGCAGGGTCTCCATTGCCTCACAAATAGCCGCATCATTATCTATAAGCCATACATCAGCATCCACTAAACGTTCAGTAATCATTGGTATTTGTGGGCCGGTCGCCACATTAGGAAGTATCTGTTGCGCTTTAGGTACCTCCACCGCAAATACAGAACCTTTTCCTTCAATTGAGGACACTCTAATTTTATGGCCTAGCACCCTCGATATTTTATCAACTATAGCAAGCCCTAAACCTAAGCCTTTCTCTTGCCCAGGTTGATCCTCCTGTAGTCGTTTAAACTCTTGGAAGATCTCAACCAGCTTTTCTTTCGGGATACCAGAGCCTGTGTCCCATACCTCTATCCATAACGTCTCAGCCGTATGTCGGCACCCTAATAATAAGCGCCCTTGTTTAGTGTAACGAATAGCATTAGTCAGGAAATTACGCAGTATACGTGCCAGCAATTGAGAATCTGAACGAATAACCGCATCACTATGAACACATTTAAAACCTAAGCCTTCAGCCCCTGCTAACTGTGAAAACTCCGCGGCTAAAGTATCAAAAAGCCCTTGTATACTAAAATTAACAACATCAGCTTTAACTACACCCGCATCGAGCTTAGATATATCAACTAATGTCCGTAATAAGGATTCCACATCATCTAATGAATTGGATACCGATTGGACGAGATTATAGTTTCTTGGATCTTTAATCTGCTCCGATAATGCACCAGAAAATAAACGGGCGGCATTTAATGGCTGTAAAAGGTCATGACTAACAGCCGCAAGGAACTTTGTTTTAGATAGATTCGCTTGGTCAGCTTCCTTTTTAGCTTCTCTGAGCCGTGCTTCGACCCCCGCTCTTTCTGTAATCTCGGAACGCAGCTGATTGTTAAGCGCTGTAAGCGCCGAGGTTCTCTCTTCAACACGCTGCTCTAGCAGCTGATGGGACAGTTCTAAAGCTTCAGCTGAGCGCCTACGTTCGGTAATATCGCGAATCATAACAAAGAAGCCATCCGGCTGACCGTCCTTATCAATATTCGCCACATAAGATTTGAGCATATAGCGTTGCTCGCCCCTAGCGTTTGTCTGCCAAACCTCAAAAGTTACACTTTCACCTGATAAAGCCCTCTCAACATAAGGCTCTACCTCTGCATACTGATCATCAGTATAAACCTCATGAATGCTTTCTCCATTGAGCATACCGTGAGGTTTACCAAACCATTCGTTATAAACTTTGTTGGTAAATAGATAATGTAAATTCTTATCTAGGTAAGCGATCAAGGCTGGAACGTTATCTGTAATTAGGCGTATCCATTGCTCACTTTGTCGCAAAGATTCTGCATAACGATGGCGCTCGGTAATATCTGTGTAGGTATTAACAAATCCTCCCTGAGGCATAGGGTGGGTTCGCACTTCAATAACTTGACCTAACCGCCCCGTTTGTTCAGAGGCTAAAACTTCACCCTGCTGTGCAGCCGTGAGTGCATGTTGAAGGATGGCATGATTATCCAACATAAGTGCAGCAAATGGAGGATATGACTCAACCTGCTCGGCATCTACACCCATTAGATCAAGAAAGCGATCATTCCATAGCTCAACCCTTCCCTCAGGCGTTACTAATACAACCCCTTGAGAAAGGTTATCAACTGTACGCTGCAGTAGTTTAGTTTTTTGAGCTAGCGCTTGTTCTCTATCAGCGGTTTCTCGTTCTTTTATCGCTGTAATATCAGTATAGAGAATAACTAAACCACCATCTTGGGTTGGCCGTTCTGACATCTGCACCCAACGACCATCACTCAAACGATAAACTTTGCTGCCACTATTGGTTGCAGGGTACTCTTCATCAATTAAACCGCTCATTCTTGCGAGACGAGTAATATCTTGAATAGTCGTACCTGTTTTTACATCAAGGCCTGTTGATTCCCAAACATTGCTAAACTTGCTATTAAAGAGAACAATTTTCCTCTCTTGATCAAATAAAACAAAGGCATCAGAAATACTTTCGATTGCATCAACCACACGTTGGTTAGCTAAAGCGGCTTGATCGTTAGCTTCTTTTAGATCTCGATGGCTTGCCTTTAATTCAGATAAAACACTGTGTAGCGCATCGGTCCGTTCCCTAACTTGCTCAGCCAGTACAACGGAATGCTCAAATGCTGAGTAGGGATTCGCCCCTTGGCTACCACCAGCCTCTACTCGCTCAATAAGCACATTGTTGATTTTACGAAGCTTGCGATTCTCTTCTTCTAAACGCTGAATTTGAGATTCAAGGCTTTCATCACTCATTGCGATTTCTCCCTATCGCTACGGCAGTGAAAGTCTGATTTATGTGTAGCCCTTCCATCTGCTCTCCGTAGGTGTTGAAGCCAATAACATTGTGCTTTTTTAACAGTTCTGAAACTTCATCAGAATAACCCTTAATTTCACATTCCATACGCCTTAGAAAGCAATCACAACCAATAATCAATTGCGGCTTACCTATTTTTTCTTCAATGGAGTCCAGTGTTTGAATAAGATCTACAACAAGATCTTTGGCATCCATAATTGTTAGCACTATGCCGTTTTCTACTGCACAGTAAAATTTCAGGCTTAAATCATCATTAACTTGCTGTATAGAACGAACATAGTATTCATCACCCAACTTTACAGCGATTGGGTTTAATGCGAATACTTGATGATTTAACTCCTCAACGGATAAGCCTATAGCGTCTGCGTATACGGAGGCTGCAGGTTCCGCATTTAACTCATATACACACCGGGCATCTACATCAGCGGCGGTAACAACTAATTTAATATCTTTATGTTGCATATGGTGAGTACTAAACACTTCAAACTCATAAGCCGTGTTCACCATCATGATCACTGCTGCATCGGTGTGGAATTCACCATTGTAAAAAACATGGGTTTTATAGTGATGAATATCATCAGCAGCTGAACCACCAAAATTTGGGATACTACCTAAGGCTGAATTTAACGTAACAAGAACATTTTCTTCTTGAATGGATAGCCCATCTAAGAGCGTGAGTGCGAAGGTATTTCCTTTGATAGGTGCTACATCTGATTGCCTGCAACCTGCTATTAATTGGTCAACCAATGTTTGAGCATCGGTAAGGCTAAAATTATCTAAGCATTCTATCGATTGTGCATGAATAGAGAAATCAGTCGAACTAAAACCTATAGCGGTTATACACCCTTGGCCGTAACCTAAAGGTGTGATCTCCCCTGCTGTAGTGCACCCAGAGACATCAACACCGTGAAACACCTGATTAATAGATTGAGCTAACAAAGGAAGGTCATACTCAGCGGAGCAAAAAAATATAACCGTTTTCAGATCTATTCCTGAAAGCTGTTGCCCCAGATCTTCAGCTGCCTCTTTGGGGTCTGCACTAAATGATGCAGCAGTTATAAAAGCAGATCTGTTAGTCACAATGCTAATCCTCAGGAAGTAGTTTTTCTTTCCATTCTAGGACCTGCGACTCAATACCAATATACTACTTGAGTCCCCTTTTAATTAAATTTAAAAAAGAGCTAAGCATTTGATAATAGCGTCAAATGTTGTTGGTAATTAACATTATCAGGACAGGCCTTACCTACTGACATAAATGTGTCAAAAGCGCACGAAGTTTACTTGGTTTTACCGGCTTATTAATAACAGGCAATCCCATCTCCTTAAACATCTGACCCGATTCACTGCTTCTATCAGCAGTCAAAATAAGGGCCGGAATTAATGAAGAGTAGTTGTCCCTAATTAATGCTATTCCATCAGTACCCAGTAAACCATTATCTAGATGGTAGTCCGCAAGAATTACATCAGGCGTAAACTCTTCATCTTGACAAAGTATGAGGGCTTCTTCTGCGCTAGATGCTGTAACAATACTGCACCCCCATTGACTGAGTAACGCATCCATACTAACAAGAATATTCTCTTCGTTATCAATGACCAGAATAGATAGATCATTGAGCATATTGATTTGTGGGGAATGGAATGGCGTGAGCTCAGGACTATCCGGAAAGTACTCGACAAAAGGCACATCCACAGAAAAAATCGAACCTTTTCCTTCTATAGATCTAACAGATAAGTCATGTCCCAATATAGTGGCGATACGTTCCACAATAGCTAAACCAAGCCCAACCCCTTGCCTATCTTTAGCATTAGGTCTATCGAGTTGATTAAATTCTTTGAAAATAGCGCCTAGTTTGTTGTCAGGAATACCTATACCTGTATCGAGTACCTGAATGCGGATAACACCTTTCTTTCGCCGACAGCCGACAAGAACCTTACCTGCCGACGTATAGCGGATCGCATTACTAATCAGGTTGCGAATAATACGAAGCAGTAATCTTGAGTCTGATTTCACAACAACACTGCTTGGCTGTAATTTCAACTCTATCCCTTTATCTTCTGCTACCGGCTGAAATTCACTAACCATGGAATTAAGCAGATGATCTAATCTAAAGCAGCTAACATCCAATGTGACCGCATTTTGATCTAGCTTCGAAATATCGAGGAGATCTGTTAAAAGATCTTCGGCATTTTCTAATGCCATATGTACGCGCTCAACTAAATGAGCATCCTGTTGAGGCAAACTACGCTCACGTAATGCTGATATAAGTAACCTTGCGGCGTTCATTGGTTGAAGCAGGTCATGACTGGCTGCTGCTAAATATTTATCTTTACCTCGATTCGCCTCTTCTGCAGCCTCTTTAGCAATTTGAAGTTCTTTCTGTGCGCTCTCTCTATCACTAATCTCCTGCCAAAGCTTATTGTTCAGGGAAACAAGCTCTTGTGTTCGACTTGTAACGCGTAGCTCCAACTCTTCATTCAATTGCTTTAGCTGCTCCTCTGCCTTCTTTCTTTCCGTTATATCTTTAATAAAAGCTTCAATAGTGGGATGCTCACCTTGATTGTCTTTCAATAAAGCATTAATCGAAACGTGGATGCACTGACCATCCGCACGTAGAAAGATAGTCTCAAACCCAGAAACTTTACCAGACTGTACGAGGTTGTATCTGAAATCTTCATATGCATCTACGCAACAAAACAATAAGGATTCAAGATCGGTAACGGTATCACAGAATTCTTTAGATGATGTATAGCCACAAATATGGACTATAGCCGGATTGGCATTGAGTATTCCACCATCCAGCTGTGCTTGGAATATCCCATGCTGGGCATTCTCGAATAGCCATTTGTAACGGTTTTTCTCTTGTTCTAATTCATCAAGCTTATTAACGAGTTCAGAATAATAGTTTTTCCGGACGGAATGATTACCCAAACCCATCAAGTTAGTTAGGGTGTCATTAGCGGTGTTAGAGTGCTTCTTCATATACTGCAGCTACATCTCGCTTGTTAGACTTTCTAGGGTTGGTAAGTATACAAGGGTCAAGCAAGGCATGATCAGAAAGCATGGGGATATCGCTAATATGCACTCCAGTTTCTGCCATCTTTTGTGTGAGACCAACATTTTTTTTCAACGTAATAACAGTATTCATCAGACGAGCCTGAACCTGTTGTGTATTCAATCCTCGGGTATCAATTCCCAATGTTTCAGCGACGACCTTAAAGCGCTCATGTGCTTCTTTATAATTAAAGTCAATAACATGTTCTAACAGCATGGCATTACATAAACCGTGCGGAAGATCCAGATACCCACCCAAGCTATGGGACATAGCATGTACAGCACCCAAAATAGCGTTAGAAAATGCCAACCCGGCTTTCATCGACCCAAGCATAATTTGCTCTCGGGTTTTAATGTCAAAAGGATTGGCAACTAGGGTTACAATATTTTCATTAATAAGCCGCATGGCATCAAGTGCATGCATATCCGTTAGCGGCCCTGATCCTGTAGAAACAAACGCTTCAATTGCGTGCACAAGCGCATCAATACCGGTGCAAGCACTTAAGAATGGATCCATTGTTATGGTTGTTTCAGGATCAATAAGTGACACATCAGGCACAACCGCTTTACTGACAATGGATATTTTAATCTTTTCAATAGGATCTGAAATAATAGCGAATTGGGATACGTCTGCGGATGTGCCCGCCGTCGTAGGAATAAAGATCAAGGGAGGTATCGGCAAGTGAATTGTATCGATCCCTTCGTAATCTAGGATATGCTTACCGTTAGCACTTACAATGCCAATCCCTTTTGCACAATCCATAGGGCTTCCGCCACCAATAGCCACAATGACATTGCATTGAGCTTCTTGATACACCTGCGCTCCACTCATCACTTCATTGACACGAGGATTAGGCGATACATCCGTAAAGGTTGCATATTCGATATCTGCTTCAGATAAGAGATTACAGATCTCATCTAACCACCCAGCGGCAACAACGCCTGGGTCAGACACCACTAATACTTTTCGCGCCCCGAATGTTCGCGCATAATTTGCAACAGATTTACGCGCACCCACGCCAAAAATAATTTCAGGGGAAATGAACTTTCTAAGATTAGAGATATCACTACTCATCATGACTACCATACCCTAGCCGTCAAAAACGGCTAGGTCTGCATTATTGTTATGACCGCATTTAAAGCTATGTTAGATTACAACAAAAAAATTTTAGAAGAATAAGCACTTAATTTTATTATTAGTTTTTGGGTGCGCTTTAACCTTTTACTCATACTGATCAATAGTCATTATTAAGTCATATTTTGACGTTACTATAAGCCTGCACCCAAATGATGCAGGCGCACAATAAATACAACCTTTAGTACTAATCAGGTCTATAACCCCTTCGCCCCAATACTGCGCATCTTCAGAATCATACCCGAAATCACTAAAGGTACAAGCACACTAAGGTTTACCTATACCTGTGCTTCTGTCCGATACAAGTTAAACATCAAGTTCATGATAATCGCTGCAACGTTTAACAAAAAATAAATCCGTATTTTCGGGGGCGACATGAAAAATAATAAAGCTAAACTGTTAGCAGTAGCAGTAGCAATGGGAATCAGCACTCAGGCCAGTGCTGCAATTGAACTGTATAACCAGGATGGCACTACTTTCTCTGCAGATGGTCATTTTAACGCATTCTACGTTCAGACTGATTCTGATACAGCTGGAGACGAGTCTCGTGTTCGCATGGGTTTCCTACCAAACTGGATCGGCTTCAATGTAAGCAAACAGATTGATGACTTAAAAGTGGGCGGTCGTTCTTCTTTCTGGGTTAGCATTAACGATGGTTCATCTAACGTAACTGATACAGCTGTTGATATTCGTCAATTCTACGGCACTGTTGACGGCGACTTCGGTCAGGTTCTTTTCGGTAAAGATTTTGGTCTATATGCTCGTAGCAACATTTTCTCTGATGAACTATTGCTTGGTACCGGTCTACCACAGATCAATTCTGGCGGCGTAACATTTGGTAACATCTCCGTAGGTTACCCATTTGCTACACCTAAAGCTCAAATCAGTTACCGCACACCAGTCAGCAATGGCTTCCAGCTTGCAGTTGGTGTACTAGATAGCTCGGAAGACTCCACTACTAGCGCTAGCGCGGCTTCTGACTCAGCTCGTTTCGAAGGCGAGTTAACTTACGCGACTGATTTCGATGGCGGCAAGTTTAATGCTTGGGTTGGCGCAGCTAGCGGTGAATCTACTAATGATGGTGGCAGCGTAGAAGGTATTGCTTACGGTGCTCGTATTGCCATGTCCGGGTTCCAATTTACAGTTTCTGGTTTTGATCAGGAAGGTATTAGCTCTATTTTGGCTGACAGCACAGTTGCAAGCAATGTTGAATCTGATGGTTACCTTGTTCAAGCATCTTATGGCGCTAACGGTCACCGTATTGTACTTTCTCACGGCGAGACAGATACTAATGCCGCAAGCGAGAATGAAATGGACTCTATTGCATACTTCTACGATGTTAACAGCAGCCTAAAACTGATTGCTGAATACGATATCGCTGACAACACTGCTGGTAACGAAACTAAGCAGTTCGCAATTGGTGCTGCTCTAAGCTGGTAAGCCCTGCTTAAAAGTTAGAACCATTGGCCGCCGCTCTGTCCCCCCTTCTCCAGAGCCGCGGCCTTCTTTATTTTTAATACCAGCAAACCTTCGCCGACAAGCCGAACCAATCCTCCCGCTTATTACACAGACACCTACACGAAACCCTTCGCATTAACCTCGCCAACCATTAACGCTTAAGCTCATGTGCTACAAAGCCTCGACATACTCAACACAGCCGTATCAGCTCAGATTACAGATATATACTATAAAAATACTTCGCTAGATAAATCGAACACGCAAAAGATAAACCATCTAAGGCAAAGTAAAATTAGGCGGGGTGATCTCAGGCAAAAAAAAGCCTGCTAAAAAGCAGGCGAAGTACGACGGTTAGAGCTTTAGATAGAAAACTCAGAAACCAGAGAGTGGATGCAAAGAGCTAGGTAAGCTCTTTAGTGGGTCTATTATCAGGCTTAATGGCAATAATTTATGCTCTGCAACAGAACGATTTTATCTAATACTTTAGTTTCCATCCGTAAGATACGACTTGTTGTTCTATACAACGACATAGACAAAATCAGGGGAAGCGAAAACAAAAAACGGATGTTTGAGACTAATAATAGAGAGAAGTGTTACTGAGTTTAGGGCAGGTACTTTCTATAAAAACGAAGCTCCTCCGCCAGCACATGCACTACATTCTCTTTCTGACGAAAGCCATGCCCCTCATCACTAAAGTAATGAGCTTCAACATCAACGCCTTTACCCTTCAGCTCAGCGACCATAGCGCGAGTCTGCTCAGGGAGTACAACTTTATCTTTTTCGCCCTGAAAAAAGATAACAGGGGATCCTATATCGGCAGCATGATAAATAGGCGACAAGGATCTGTATCGCTCAGCATCAACTATAGGATCGCCAATCAACCAGCCAAGGTAATGAGACTCAAATTTATGGGTGCAATCATTCAGCACCGCCGGATCAGTAACACCATAGAGGCTTGCTCCAGCAGTGAACAGGTCAAGCTGACATAAGGCATTTAGCGCACTATATCCTCCCGAGCTATTCCCTCGAATAAACACAGCACTAGGATCTGCAACACCTTCATTAATCAAAGAGGTAACCGCTAAGCTAATATCATTAACTTCAATGTCACCCCAAGCATGCTCAAGCGCTAATCTATAGCTTCGGCCATAATTACTACTACCTCTATAATTGAGGTCAAGCACCGAGAACCCTCGTTGCGTCCAATACTGAATTTTTAAATTCAATACTGGATAGCTAGCCGCTGTAGGCCCCCCATGCAGAAAAACAACAAGCGGCGCACTCTCTTCACTTTCAGTATAACGGTGGTTTTTTGCTGAGTATAAATACCCATAGCAACGATCCTTTCCTGAACCAAACACACGCGCTTTTGGCTCAGAACAGTCCGTTTTATCTAAAGGAGCGCCTCCTCCAGTTAAACGCCTAAATTGAAGTGACTCATTGACCTCAATGACTGCATCTAAACGATCTAGAGAGCTAGCTATTGCATATAATTTCCCATTTGAGACCTGCAATGAGTGAAAATAACTCATCGTGTCTTTTTTAACACGACAACCCTGATGGTAAAGCTCACTTCCTTCATGTGCGATTAATAGGTGCGATATGCCGGAATCTGTACAGGCATAATGTCTTAAACCAGACTGCCATGGTGCAGAGATCATATCCTGAGGAGAGGACAGATGCGGCTCTAAAGCGCCATTAAGAGCGTCATAACGATAGATATTCCACCACCCATCACGATCACTAACCACATATAACTGCCCATCAGGACAGTAAAGCGGCTGCGATAGAGCTTCCTCGCGCACCTGCCCTGCCATTACGCTGACAGTAAGGTCTTCAAGTTGAAGAGAAACCAGCTCCGTGGATATCCAAGGTTGAAATGGATGATTCCATGCAATAAATGCTAACTCGTTTTTCTGTGGATTAAGTGCAGGGTAGCTATAAAAACTATAGCCTTCATGAAGCAACCTTACTTTGCCTGTAGTCAAAGAGATCGCAACTAAGCGATTGATAACATTGTCAGAGTTATGCTGCTCTTCTACCGCTATAACTTGACGATTATGCTGGTCCCACACAGGCTCTATAAAGCGAGAATTAATTTCTGCTGTGATCTGCTGGCAAGAAGACAATGAATCCGATAAGTTTTTTTGCAGGTAAAGTTGCTGATCATGCTCATTGGTGAAAATAATCCCGTCATCAACAAAGCACCAGCTTTGCCCACCATACTCATGTACTTTGCTACGAACACTATATTGTGTAGGCGTAATATCAACGATCACCCCCTCTTTTTCATAACATAAAACACAGCGAGAGCGATCGTCAGGCCTAAGCTCTACCCAATAAGGCACTCCCTCAAATGAACATCGCAGCTGGCTATATTCAACATTAGCACTAACAACTCGTTGCTCATTTAGCTCTGTAGACCAGAAACCCGAGCGTGTTTTTGCATTTAACTTAGGAACCGAACCTACTTTCAACATTAACCCTTAGCAAATACTTTAGAGTTACGCTCATTTCGGAAGGTAAACTCATCAGGATTATTAACCACCGCTTCCGCACGTTCCCGCGCTTCTTCGATCAGGTGATGATGCTCTGACTTGGCACAGACCGGATCCGCGTTGTACATATCCCCTGTCAGCATAAAGGCCTGACAGTGACAACCACCAAAGTCTTTATCTTTCTCATCACAGCTACGACACGGCTCTTTCATCCAGGCATTACCACGGAAGTGATTAAACCCAGGACTCGTATCCCAGATCTCCTGTAAGCTCATCTCGGTAACATTCGGGAACTCGATCGGCAACATTCGTGCACTATGACACGGGAGCGCTTTACCATCCGGCGTAACCGTCAGGAACACTTGCCCCCAACCATTCATGCAGCCTTTAGGCCGTTCTTCGTAGTAATCAGGTGTCACGAAGATCAGCTTGATCGGATTACCTTCAGCCGCTAGTTTGGCACGGTACTCATTGGTAATACGTTCAGCACGCTCAAGTTGCGCACGGGTTGGGAGTAGCTGTTCTACGTTTTCATAAGCCCAGCCGTAGTATTGGCAGGTGGCTAACTCAACATAGTCGGCATCAAGCTCCACACACAGTTCTATAATACGGTCGATGCGATCAATATTATGACGATGGGTGACGAAGTTGAGCACCATAGGATAACCTTGGGCTTTAACCTCTTTAGCCATTTTCAGCTTTTGTTCAAAGGCTTTTTTAGAGCCCGACAGCATACTATTAACCGATTCGTCACTGGCCTGAAAGCTGACTTGGATATGATCTAAGCCAGCCTGCTGAAACTCAGCCATTTTATGCTCATTCAGCCCGACCCCTGAGGTGATTAGGTTGGTGTAGTACCCCATCTCATGGGCGCCACCAATCAGTTCAATCAGGTCTTTACGAACAAGAGGCTCACCGCCTGAAAAACCCAACTGAACCGCCCCCAGATCTCGCCCTTGTTGGAAAACATCCAACCATTGCTGGGTGGTAAGTTCGCCACCAAAGTCAGAAAAATCAAGCGGGTTGGAGCAGTATGGGCATTGCAGTGGGCATTTGTAGGTCAGCTCTGCGAGCAGCCAAAGTGGCTGCCCGTGAGATTTGTCATCGCTAATTATCGGCGGTGTCGGTTGTGCGTTACAAGGTGATCCAGTGTTGGCCATGTGCTTCTCCTAGAAACTCGATAATATCGCCACTCAGATCACCCGAGTCAGGGAACTTGGCTTCCAGCTCTGATGTAATGGCGGCGACGGAACGCTCGCCATCCACTAAGCCTAGAATCTCGCCCGCGGGACCGTTGAGTTGAATCATTCCTTCAGGGTAAAGCAACACAAAACAGTTTTGTGCTTTTTCCCATTGAAAGCGAAACATCTTATTTAACACCGGCACTGAGGCCGCTGTTATCTCAATATCACTCATTAACCTATCACTCATTAAATAACCCTTTGTGATAAACCCGTTGATCCGTCACTGTATGGTACGGTGGACGTTTCAGCTCATAGGCCATGGTCATCGCATCTAGCATGCTCCAAAGGACATCCAGCTTAAACTGCAGAATCTCAAGCATACGGTATTGTTGCTCACGGGTGGTGTAGTGATCAAGGGTAATACCTAATCCATGTTCCACATCACGACGGGCTTCCGACAGACGGTTTTTAAAGTACTGATAACCATCATCTTTAATCCAAGGATAGTGCTGTGGCCACGTATCTAAACGGTTTTGGTGAATCGTTGGCGCAAACATCTCCGTGAGCGAGGAGCTAGCGGCTTCTTGCCACGAAGCACGACGGGCAAAGTTGATGTAAGCATCCACTGCAAAACGCACACCCGGTAATACATGCTCACAGGAGAGTATCTCTTCTCGATTCAGGCCTACGGCCTCACCAAGACACAACCAGGCTTCGATCCCACCCACTGCGCCGTTGTAGCCATCATGATCCAACACACGTTGCACCCAATGTCTGCGCACATCACGATCAGGGCAGTTAGCCATAATCGCGGCATCTTTTACGGGAATGCTAATTTGGTAATAGAAACGGTTAGCCACCCAACCTCGAATCTGTTCGGGGGTGCATTTACCGTCATACATGGCGATATGATAAGGGTGTTGCGTATGATAAAAATCGCCTTTCGCACGTAGCGCCGCTTCAAACTCATCGCGGCTCATCGGCTGTTTATCGCTTGCTTTGCTTGTCATAATTTCTATGGCCTCTACACATCACTGGTAGGCTTAAAGCTCTATGGACATTCCGTCGTAAGAGATCTCTATACCATGGGAAAGAACTTCTGCATGCTCGGCAGAGTCTTCATCCAGTATCGGGTTGGTGTTGTTTATATGAATCAGTACTTTGCGCGGTTTTTCCAACGTATCTAAGTACTCGATCATGCCACCCTTCCCTGACTGCGGTAGATGCCCCATTGCTACGCCCAGCTTGTCACCGACACCGGTAACGATAAGCTCGTCTTCCTGCCAAATCGTGCCATCAACAAGCAACACATCGGCGGATTCCATATACGCGCGTAGATGGGGTTCAATCTGACCTAAGCCAGGTGCATAGAACAATTTTTTACCGGTGCGGGTATCTTCGATTTGTATACCGATATTATCACCCGGATGCGGATCATCACGGTGAGGCGAGTACGGCGGCGCACTGCTCAACAACGGAACCGCGGTCAACGTTAACTCTGGCACTTGAGGAACAACAAACTCATTCGCCTCATCGCCATCATTAATTGGAATGCGGTTAATATTATTCCCCCCATTCCAATGTTTAAGCATATTAAAAACAGGGAAACCTGAGGTCAGGTCCTGCTCAACCATCTCAGTGCACCAGATATTGTGGGGACACCCTTCACGCAGCATCAATAAGCCGGTGGTGTGGTCGATCTGACTATCCATATAAACGATCGCAGCAATCCCAGTATCGCGGATTGCACGATTCGGTTGCATAGGGCCAAAGTTGGCAAGTTGTTCACGGATGTCGGGCGAGGTATTAAAGAGAATCCAGTTCTCGCCATCAACACTGACAGTAATGGAGGATTGTGTTCGGGTTTTTGCATTGATAGTGCCGGCACGCACGCCTGCACAGTTACGACAGTTACAGTTCCACTGAGGAAAACCGCCGCCAGCGGCTGAGCCTAATACTTGTACTTTCATTATTTTTCTTCTTTATGACTGTCATATTCCTGTGTTTAACAAGATGCAACGTAACAGGAAAGTGAGCGGATAGCATTTAAGAGATCGCGAACGCGATTAGGGTCCTTCCAAGATAAATTACCCCGACAAAGGCCGGGGTAATTATAGAATCAAAAATAGAATTTTCTATTAACGATTTGCGAAGTACATAGTTACTTCAAAACCGATACGAAGGTCTGTGTAAGCTGGCTTAGTCCACATAATGCTTATCCTCTGTTTTTGTTATTTAAAAGGTGTATACCATAAACATAATAAGAAGGCTGACCTATATCATATATGATACTTTGGAATTAAAAAACACCTCATTTCGTTTGAATGAGAGTCCTGCCATCCGTTCTATTAGTTCACTATAGCGCTGAACATGAATTATATCAATATGCTAAAGTTTGCAACAATAATCAGCGGCATTGACCGCCCCGTTAAATTCAACAACAAGGTCTATTAATAATGCCTACTATTCTTATTACTGGCTGCTCTTCAGGTATAGGTTATTATTGTGCCAAGGCGTTGCAAGCCGATGGCTATCAAGTCTTTGCCACTGCCCGCCAGCAGGTCGATGTGGATCGCCTATTAAGAGAAGGCTTTCAAAGCATAAAACTAGACCTCCAAGATAGCGAATCTATTAGCTACGCCTTAGATTGGGTTCTTCAGCAAACTAACCAACTCGATGCCCTCTTCAATAATGGGGCCTATGGTCAGCCAGGTGCAGTAGAAGACTTATCACGCGACACATTACGCCAACAGTTCGAGACCAACCTATTCGGCACGCATGAACTTACCTGCAAAGCTATCAAACAGATGAGAAAACAAGGGCATGGACGAATCATTCAAAACAGCTCGGTTTTAGGTCTTATTACCATGAAATATCGCGGTGCGTATAACGCCTCTAAATTTGCACTAGAGGGATTAACAGATACGTTGAGGCAGGAGCTTTCTGATACCAATATAAAAGTGAGCCTAATTGAACCGGGCCCTATAGAGAGCAGTTTTAGAAAAAATGCCCATATTGCTTTCAATAACAATATTGATGTAGAAACAAGCGCACATAAAGATATATATACGGCAGTACAAAGACGATTAGCGAAAGAAAAGTCTACCCAGAAAAAAGATGCTTTTACCTTAGGCCCTGACGCCGTTTATCTGGCGTTAAAGCATGCTTTAGAAAGCAATCGACCAAAATCCCGCTATTACGTTACTTTTCCTACTAAGTTATTCGCCATACTGCGGAGAGCTCTTTCTACAAGATGCTTAGACTGGGTGCTTAACAAAATATCTAATAGCGAGAATAAATAAAAAAGGCGATCCGAAGATCGCCTGCACAGAGCTAAGGGTAATACACTGTTAAAACTTTACGAAGTTATTAAACCATTTTCAGACATAACGTCTTCAATGACCGATAAACTAACAGGATCATCGATAGTAGAAGGGACAGTGTAATCTTGACCATCTGCTATCTGTCGCATCAATTTACGTAAGATTTTTCCTGAGCGCGTTTTTGGCAAGCGATCAACAATAACTGCGCGCTTAAAACAAGCAACAGCACCGATCTCTTTACGCACTAATGCAACAAGTTCTGATTCGAGTTGCTGACCATCAATATCAACGCCATTCTTCAGCAAAACAAACCCTATAGGCTGCTGCCCTTTCAATGGATCATTAATACCAATAACAGCACATTCAGCTACAGCAGGATGATCTGCAACAATCTCTTCCATTTCACCTGTAGATAAACGATGACCCGCTACGTTAATAACATCATCGGTACGCCCCATAATGAAAACATAGCCATCTTCATCTTTATAACCGCCATCGCCGGAACAGTAGTAGCCTGGGTAGTCAGTCAAATAACCCGTACGGAAACGCTCATAATCACCCCACACTGTTGGTAAACAGCTAGGAGGTAGCGGTAATTTCAAAGCTATTGCGCCTTGCTCACCCGCTGGAAGCTCATTCCCATCAGGATCAAGAATCTGAACATTGAAACCAGAGATAGGCACAGTCGCAGATCCTGCTTTTGGTGGAAGCGTTTCAATACCGGTCATATTGCCACAGATCGCCCAACCTGTTTCGGTCTGCCACCAGTGATCAATAACAGGCTTGCCTGTTACTTCCATAGTCCAATGATAAGTTGGTGGATCTAAACGCTCGCCAGCCATAAAGACTGTGTGGAGATTAGATAGATCGTAATTTGCGATTAGCTTACCTTCAGGGTCTTCCTTCTTAATCGCACGGAAAGCTGTTGGCGCAGAAAAGAGCACTTTAACTTTATACTCTTCACAAACACGCCAAAACGCACCTGCATCAGGTGTCCGTACCGGCTTACCTTCATAAACAATTGTCGTACAACCAGCCAAGAGAGGGCCGTAAACAATATAAGAGTGACCTACAACCCAACCTACATCGGAAGCAGCCCAGAAAACATCACCCGCTTCAACGTTATAAATTGATTTCATAGAATATTTCATGGCAACCGCATGGCCACCGTTATCACGTACAACACCTTTAGGCTTACCTGTAGTACCTGATGTATACAAAATATAAAGTGGGTCGGTACCTTTAACTGGCACACAATCCGCTGGCTCTGCATTTGCTACTGCTTCTTTCCAATCGATATCTCGACCTTCAATCATTGTAGCTTTAGCTTCTGGGCGCTGTAATATCACACAGGCAGAAGGCTTGTAGGCAGACTTTTCAATCGCCTCATCCAGCATGGGCTTATATTCAATAACTTTTGAAATCTCAATGCCACATGAAGCAGAAACAATCACTTTCGGCTCAGCATCATCAATTCGTACCGCTAATTCATGGGGGGCAAAACCACCAAAGACGACAGAGTGAATAGCACCCAAGCGAGCAACAGCAAGCATCGCTACCAAGGCTTCAGGCACCATTGGCATATAAATAACAACACGATCGCCTTTCTCTACACCTTGAGCTTTAAGCACGCCAGCAAACTTAGCGACTTCATCACGCAGTTCTAAAAATGAAATTTTACGCTTCTGCCCAGACACCGGTGAATCATAAATAATCGCCGTATTATCGGCACGACCATTCTCAACATGGTAATCAAGAGCAAGATATGCGGTGTTAAGCTCGCCATCGGCAAACCAGCGATCTATTCCATTCTCATCCTTGGAAAGAATTTTCTCTGGTTGCTTATACCATGCTAGATCCTGAGCTTTTTCACCCCAGAACGCTTCGGGTGTATTTATAGATTTTGAATATTCTGCCTGATAGGACATGTGCTAAGGCCCTTTATAATAAAGTTAACGATCGGTTGTTTTTAGCAAGCTTATAATTATTGTAGACACTTACTTTGATTTATACGCACACTTTATCTGACTTTATTGTAGATTAATCTACTACAAAAGGTTTATTTGCTACTGCAGCAAGGAGTAATTATAAACTGCTAATGGTTATCAAAGCCCCATTTCACAGGAGCAGAAATACAGATTGTCGACAATATACGAAAACCACTACTATACGAAAGAATGATAAAACGATTAACTTTCGCGGCCGCAAACAAAAAAGCGCCACTCTAAGGAGCAGCGCTTTAAAAAATAGATCAATATATCTGAAGTTTATTCAGGATAGATTCTAGGCTCTATTTTCAGCTTCACATCAAACTGATTTTTAACCGAAAGGGAAATATCTTCAGCTAGTTTAAGCAGATCGGTAGCAAGCCCTTGCCCATAGTTTACTAACACTAAGGCCTGCTTGTCGTATACACCAACCTCGCCCACTCGACAGCCTTTCCAGCCAGCTCGATCAATTAACCATCCTGCAGCTAACTTAAAATGACCGGCTTTATCGGGATAAGCAACAATATCTGGAAACTGAGCTTTTAAGCGCTGATACGTCGATTCAGTGACAATCGGATTTTCAAAAAAGCTGCCAGCATTGCCTAATTCAGTTGGGAGTGGCAGTTTGCCCATGCGGATATCACATACCGCTTGATAAACTTGATAGGCACTAGGCTCAACAATGCCTAAAGCATCTAAATGATCTGAAATCCCTTTGTATCCAATCTTAGGGGTGAAAACCGTGCTTAAAGAAAAGCGAACGGTCCAAATAATATACCGACCTTTAGCGTCTGATTTAAAAAGACTATCCCTATAGCCAAATTGGCATTCATCTTTGCCTAACTGCACCAGCTCTTTGTTAATTCGATCGTACGCCGTCAAGCTATGAAAACAATCAGCGATCTCGACACCATACGCACCTATATTCTGCACGGGAGCCGCACCAACACTCCCTGGAATCAAGGCTAAGTTTTCAAGACCGTGCAGTCCTTTTTGCAATAATTGGGTAATAAATCCATGCCAGTTCTCACCGGCGCCTACTTCAATAATGGCTGTATGTTCATTATCAGCAAGAATATTTAAACCTTGTGTTGCAACAGAAAGAACCGCGCCAGGAATCTTTTCCCTCAAAACCAAATTACTTCCACCCCCTAAAATAAGAAGTGGCCAGCCATTTTTTTCAACAGAGTCTAATACCGATTCTAAATCTTCAATTTGATCCACTTCTGCAAAATGATCCGCTATAGCAGGAAAACCAAAGCTATTTTTATGGGTCAGATCAATATCTTTTTGCCACTGCACTCTCATAGCTCCTTTTGAATATGCTGTAACAAACCAGCCGATGCAGATTCAACAAGGTCGAGTACATGCTCAAAGCCACCCTCACCGCCATAATAAGGGTCAGGCACTTCATCTACAGGCAGCGCAGTAAAGTCCAGAAACAAGCCCACATAAGCCTTGGCGCTTTCAGGACATATAGACTTCAGATTAGAGAGGTTTTCATTATCCATCGCCAGCACATAATCAAACTCTTCAAAATCAGCACTTATCACCTGACGTGCACGCAGAGATGACAAATCGTAACCACGCTGCTTTGCTGCCGCGATGGATCTGGAGTCCGGCGGATTACCTATGTGATATGCAGCAGTACCTGCTGAATCTACATAAATTTTATTATGAAGTCTCTGCGTGCTAACCAACTTCTTAAACACGCCATCCGCTGTAGGTGAGCGACAAATATTACCAAGACAAACAAATAGAACCTTCTTCATCTATTACAGGCCTTGCTCAAGTAAACGTCTAAGACGCTCCAGATCTTCAGGAGTATCAACACCTGCCGGTGGTTGCTCATCTGCTTCAGCGACATGTATTCGTGCGCCGTTCCACATAGCCCTTAACTGCTCAAGGCATTCAGTTTCTTCGACCGCTGCGGGTGACCATTTAACAAAGTCATTCAGCAGCTTAACGCGATAAGCATAAATACCTATATGACGTTGCCATGGAAAATTGAGCGGCATAGATGATCTTGATGGATCGTCAGCAAACTCATTACGTGGCCAAGGGATTGGAGCTCGACTGAAATAGAGAGCTATACCTCTTATGTCAGACACCACTTTGACCACATTAGGATTAAGTAAACTTTCAATATCAGTAATAGGTTCACTCAAGGTCGCAATACTTGCCTCAGGCTCTGCTTTTAAGTTGTGTGCAACCTGATTGATAATTCGAGCTGGGACAAGAGGCTCATCACCCTGAACATTCACAACAATATCATCCGCGTAAAACCCTAAATCAGATACTACTTGTTGTAAGCGGTCAGTTCCTGAGGGGTGATCTGCTGATGTCATACAGACTTCAGCACCAAACCCACGTGCCACATCAGCAATCTGTTGATTATCTGTAGCAATGAGTACTCGACTGGCTTCACTTTCACAGGCTCGTTCATAAACATGTTGAACCATTGGTTTACCTTGCAGATCAGCAAGGGGTTTACCGGGAAAGCGCGTTGACGCAAAGCGCGCAGGTATGATGACAGCAAAACTCATGTAATTACCTTACTTACTTTCACGTTCTTCTAAAGTTAACTCTCGCGCTTCTGTTTCAAGCAATACAGGAATATCATCACGGACCGGATATGCCAAACCACTCGCTTTTGAAATAAGCTCTTTTGTTTCTTCATTGTATTCCAAAGGCGTTTTCGCGACAGGGCATACCAAAATATCTAACAATTTTTTATCCATTACGTTTATTACCCTTCTTATTCGCAATATGTTTAAGTTGCTCGATTAATACTGACATAAAACTATCTGGTAGCTGAGCTGAAACCTCAAGATACCATGCATTCTTTAAATTTAGTGTGGATACCTTCACAGCATCCTTTTCCGTCATAACGGTTACACCATCAGCGAAATTAAAATCACTCTCGCTAAATGAATAATGATCTGGTTTTGGGTAGCCTAAGACCTCTGCACCCACTATTGATTTTAACGTATTAAAAAAACGCTGAGGATGACCAATGCCCGCCACCGCATTAATTTTTTTATATGGAAACTCATTGAACGGATAAGAACGACTCGACGCACTATTCCAGCCACATGGATGAAAAAAGCAAGGCATCAACTGCATATCATACGCAACAACCCCTTTAGGTAAAGCTGCACACTCTCCGCCATTGCTAACCACATAATTTACGCTCTTTAAGCGTAAAGGCTCTTCACGCAACGGACCGGC
Source organism: Neptuniibacter marinus (assembly GCF_965223595.1). Lineage (NCBI taxonomy): Bacteria > Pseudomonadati > Pseudomonadota > Gammaproteobacteria > Oceanospirillales > Oceanospirillaceae > Neptuniibacter > Neptuniibacter marinus. Next base: position 2,242,335 of record NZ_OZ245004.1, read on the forward strand.
AGGCAAGCAATGACCATTGCCTAACCCCCTCTCACTATCAACTACAGCAATCTCAATATCTCGCGCCAAGCGATAATGTTGCAAACCATCATCGCTAATGATCAGATCACAGTCATAATGAGAGAGCAGATACTCCGCTGCAGATCGCCTATCAGCATCAATAACAACCGGACACTGACAACGGCGCTGCAGCATATAAGGCTCATCGCCTGACTCATCTGAAGAGACGGCAAGAGAAACATCAAATGGATATTGAGGCGCTTTACTTTTATAGCCCCGACTAATAATGCCAGGCTTATAACCTTGCGCCTTTAACTGGTCCACTAAATAAACGGTTAAAGGGGTTTTCCCTGTCCCACCCACGCTAATATTGCCGACAACAATAACAGGCACTGGAGCGTCCCATTGAGAGATCAGATCTCGCTTTTTTTTATGACCTGCTAGACACTTGAACAAAGCCTCTAAAGGTCTTAAAAAAATAGGCGCCGGTGCTAAACTATTATACCAGCGCGTTTCAAGCCAACTCATTCGCTGCCCGGATCCCTAGTCGTAATACTTAGCTTACTAAAACCAAGTTGCCCAGAAACATCCATAGCAGTAACAACTGATTGATGTGGTGTCTTTGCATCAGCTGTAATCACAAGAGGCATATCTCGTTTCTCACCTGACAGCTCTTTTAATGCCCGTCGTAACGTTGTTGCTTGAGTATTGACTAGAGGCTTACCATTAACACTGTAATTTCCCTCATCCGTGATTAATATCTCTAAGATTTGCTCTTCTACAACACTTTTATCTCCCGATGCCTGTGGAAGATCCACTTCTAAATGAGTTTCTTTTGTAAACGTTGTTGAAACCATAAAGAAGATCAGTAGCAGAAAAACCACATCAATCAGTGGAGTCAGGTTTACATTAACCTCTTCCCGTTTTTGTCTAGGAAATCTCACACTATTATCCCTTACTCAACATCAATATCACGTTCACCGTGCATGACTTCTATGAGCTTTACGGTTTCCTGCTCCATCGTAATAACTAAGGAATCAATTCTTCGCTGAAAGTAACGATGGAATATTAAAGCTGGAATTGCGATCGTTAAGCCAGCCGCCGTAGTAATCAAGGCTTCGGAGATGCCGCCGGCAAGAACATTGGCATTACCAGTGCCTTGAATCATTATTTCGGTAAACACCTTAATCATACCGATAACCGTACCTAGCAGCCCCAAAAGCGGAGTAATTGCCGCAACAGTACCTAAGGGATTAAGAAAACGTTCAAGATCATGGACAACCTGCCCTGCCGCCTCTTGAATACTTTCTTTCATTATCTCACGACCATGAGAAGCATTATTCAGCCCGGCAACGAGAATCACACCTAGAGGACTACTATTCTTAATATCTCTTAACCGCTCAGCAGTGATATTACGTTGTTTGATTAACGCCCATACCTCAGCCAACAGTCCGGCTGGGGCAACTTTACTGGGACGCAATGTCCACAGGCGCTCTAAACAGATAGCTAAGGCAATAATAGAACATGCTACGATTGGTATCATCAACCAACCACCTGATTTTAAAATTTCAAACACAGTAATTTCTCCTTTAACTGCGCCGTACTCTACCACATTGAATTAATCTATCTCCAGAAGCGTTTTTCATCTTTGCGCATTGTTGTTGTACTACAGGCTTGCCCCGCTTCCGATTTCAATAATACAGCCCCATCTATAGCCGTTGTATAGGTATGCGCTGCATAGCTTTTTGCGCGCCTAACAACCTCCGGATGTGGATGATTAAATGCATTTCCATAACCCGCGCTAAAAATAACATGCTTAGGTAAGATTACGGTTAGAAATGTATCAGAGCTGGACGTCCGACTGCCATGATGGGAAGCAACTAACCAAGTTAATGGTTGATCTATTTTAAGCCGCTTATGCTTTAAAACCATTTTAGATTCTACAGCCTTACTAATATCCCCTGGTAGTAATAGAGAACAATCCCCGTTAGAGATAAGTAATACGCAAGAACGATCATTATCATTACGACCTTTAGACCCTGCTAGAAACTCGAAGTCCACACCGTTAATTTTCCATCTCACCCCCTCTTGACAGGTTTTTATTTTTTGATTGGTTGGATGAAATGAAGAAAAAATGGTTTTGATATCAACCCATTGCTTAATCTTAGCGAAACCACCTACATGATCATTATCATTGTGACTCAAGATCATGTAATCAAGCTGTTTGATTTTCTTTTGCTTAAAATAAGGCAAAGCAGCTCGTTCAAATGCAGATAAACCAGAAGGATAAGAAGCGCCTGTATCATATAAAACTCGATACTCTCCTACCTCTATTAAAACACTAAGCCCTTGGCCAATATCAAAAACAATAGCTGAGAAGTTCTTATCATCAACTGCTTTCTTGTCAACTGCATAATCTATAAACGGTTCGTGACTGACCAAAGGTAAAAAACAAAAAAGAGCTAAGTATTTAGGCACTAAACCCGATGGCATAATTAAAATAATCACTCCGATTGCCGCAAAAACAATGGCCTCGAGACTAGGATAATCGATTACTAAGTAGGCCCAAGCCTGATTAGCAGACATATCAACAAGCGTCCAAAAGAGATCAACTAAAGCAGATTCACACTGACTTAAAAGAGGTATAGAAAAACCTGAAAAAACCAAATTAACGGCAATAATAACAATTAGAAACGAGAGTAAAGGAATAGCAATGATATTCACTAGAGGGGCAATTAAAGACACCCCAGAAAAGAAATACAGGTAAAAAGGCAACATGCCAATCAGCAGTAAAAATTGAATCTTTATGATGCTATACCAACGTACAGGTTGTTGGCCAAACCAGATAAGCAGTGCCACAGCAGAGAAAGATAACCAAAACCCCATCTCGAGAACCGCTAAAGGCGAAAATATAAGCACACAAACTAAAGCTAACCACCAACGCTGCCAAATATCGATATACCACTTCAATAACCCTGACAGCGTAAAGACGAGAACCATAATAAAAGCGCGCTGGGTCGGAACCTCCCCGCCTGCAATTTGCATATATAAACCCGCTAAAACAACGGACAAAAGGTAAGGTAAATAATAAAGACGTGGAGTAAACGCTGACAGTATACGACCCAGCCACCAACCAACAAGGGCAATAAAACCAATATGTAATCCACTTATAACGGCAAGATGTACCGTTCCGCTTTCTCGCAGCTTTTCCCAATCATCTTGCGATAGATTATCTTTATACCCAGTGACTAAGGCTTGAACTAAAGCCCGATCACTTGGTTCTTCATACCTACTCTCTATCAACTTATTTATAGCGTAGCGTAAACTCGTGACTCCCTGATCCATATAATCTTCTGAACCAAGAAATTCTCGAACATAACCCGTGGCATCTATTTTATGCGTTAACAACCAGCGCTCATAATCAAACCCAGATGGATTAACTAAACTATGGGGAGGCTTTAGCCTAACGATTAGTTTAATATACTGCCCAGGTATGAGATCTTTAGTAGGCTTATACCAAGCCAGCTTTAATAAACGGACATTAAGATCTGTATCTGTTATAGCATTTGCTTTTTGAATACTTATTTGTGAACTTGCCGATAAGCGGAGTAACTCCATCGACTTAACATCTAAGTTAAACCTAATGACTCCCTCCTCAACATTAGGAAGGCCTACTAGCTTGCCCGAAACAACCCAGTCAGAGCGCAGTAATTGATCGGGTAATTTATGAGAAAGCTGCCAATGACCCCAGCAGGATGCATAAAGAAAGGCAGCACAACAGCAGATAAAAAATGGCTTATAAGAAGATCTACCATAAAAAGCGTAGACCAATGTTAAAAGTGCAATACAAATGCAACCAGTAATAGGTATAACTTGAGGCTGCCATGCGGCGCATAAAAAACCGACAGCAATTGCGATCATCCTTGATCTCATGCTTAACTTTCCTTGGCTTAGTTAAGAGCAGCGGGCATAATGCCCATTACGCTCGTTTGCTAGCCCATAATAAGTAAGTTAGATAATGCCACGCAAACTTATAAGAAAATACATGCCAGATGAAGCAAAATTCAAACAGCACAAATATTTGAGCTGGCTTGGGCACCACCTTCATGAACCTAACCTTTGGCACCTGAATCGCAAATCAGTGGCTAGAGCTTTCTTTGTGGGTTTATTCTGCGCATTTCTTCCAATTCCACTTCAGATGCTTGTTGCTGCAGTTATCGCCATTACTGTACGTAGTAACCTGCCTATTTCGGTTAGTTTGGTTTGGCTAACCAACCCATTCACTATTCCACCTATATTCTATTTTAACTATTTGGTCGGTAGCTTTTTGATTGGAAACCCCAGTAGCTCAATCCATTTTGAAATGAGTATAGAGTTTTGGGAGAGTGGAATATCACACATATGGTGGCCGTTACTTTTAGGCTCTGTGCTATCGGGATTGTTTTTTGGTGTTATCGGATTCTTTACCGTCCATGGCTTATGGACTTGGCATGTAAACCACAACTGGAAAAAGCGGACTAAAAGGAATAAATAAACAAAAAGAGGAAAGTATTAAGCACACTATTATTCAAGCTATGATCATCTTTCCACCAGAGCCCCATCCACCAACTCAAGTACTCGCCCTGTTCTTTTTGCCAGTTCAGGGTCATGAGTTACCAAAGCAAAAGCTATATCATAATCTTGGTTCAAACTATCAATTAACGTTTGAATACTCGCCGCGGTATTTCTATCTAAGTTACCAGTAGGTTCGTCCATTAGCACAACCGCTGGCTTACCTATAAGTGACCTTGCAATTGCAACCCGTTGGCGTTCGCCACCACTCAATTGTGATGGTTTGTGTAAAAATCGATGGGATAAGCCTACGGAATTTAAAACAGCTTCTGCTTGTTCCACAACCTCTTTCATCGGCATGTTGCGCATCAATAGAGGCATCGCAACGTTCTCCAAGGCAGAAAATTCAGCCAATAGATGATGAAACTGATAAACAAAGCCTAAGGTTTCATTACGCACTTTAGCTCGTTCAGATTCATTACCAGAATGAAGATTCCTTCCTGCTACAAGCACCTCTCCTTGAGTAGGCTCATCAAGCCCACCCAATATATTTAATAACGTACTTTTCCCTGAGCCAGATGATCCAATAATCGCTAACTGCTCACCTCGATGTAGAGAGAAGTCTAACTCAGATAAAACAGCAACTTCGTTACCTGCATCTTTATAAATTTTTGATACAGCTTTAGCTTCAAGTACAATATTTGAAGAGCGATTACCTTTACTCATAGCGCAAAGCCTCTGCTGGATGTGTTTTGGCAGCTCGCCATGCAGGATAAATCGTCGCTAAAAAACTAATAACAAGAGCGGTTACAGTAATAACGCCAACATCAGGCCACTGTAAATCTGAAGGCAGATAACTAATAAAATAAACATCCGCATTTAAAAACTGAATATTAAAGGTCTGCTCAACCCAAGCAATGAGGTCTGAGATAGTCAGCGCCAAAGTAACACCAAGCAACGTACCTAATAGTGTCCCTAAAATACCGATAACTGTACCTTGAACCATGAAAATTCGCATGATTCGTCCCGGTGTAGCCCCTAAGGTTCTTAATATAGCGACATCGGCTTTCTTGTCGGTAACGACCATCACCAGTGTTGAAACGATGTTAAAAGCCGCCACTAAAACGATCAAAAATAGAAGCAGTCCAATCATACGTTTTTCAAGCTGAATCGCTTGAAATAGATTACCATGGGTTCGCGTCCAATCACTTGAGCTATAATAACCCGGTAGCCCAGCAGCAATCTCTTTGACCTTACCTGGAGCAGAAAAAAGGTTATCAAATTTAAGACGAATACCATCAACCCCTTCGCCTAAACGTTTAATTTTCGCGGCATCATCAAGATTAATATAAGCAAGGTTTGCATCAAGCTCTGCACCAACGGAAAAAATACCCACGACAGTAAAACGCTTTAAACGAGGAACAACACCCGCGACACTAACAGACGCTTCTGGAAGGACTAATGTTACTTTATCCCCTACTCTGGCCCCCAAATAACGAGCAAGAAGATCACCTAAAACAATCCCAAACCGTTGTTGATTCAATGCCTCTAAAGAACCCGAAGTAATGTGATCACCAAGAATAGAAACCTTTTGCTCGATTGATGGATCGATACCATTAACCAACGCTCCGCGTACAACACCACTATTAGTTAGCATACCTTGCGCTTGGATAAAGGGCGCAGCGGCAACAACATCAGGATGACGGGAAAGTTGTTCAACCAACACTGGCCAGTTTTCGAGCGGTTTGCCGTAAGCACTAATTGAACCATGCGGCACCATACCGAGAATTCTCTGTTTCAGCTCACGGTCAAAACCGTTCATAACAGAAAGAACAACGATCAGCGCAGCAACTCCGAGCATTAAACCAAGCATCGAAGCCAATGAGATGAAAGAGATAAAGTGATTGCTTCGCTTAGCTGCGGTATAGCGCAATCCAATAAATAGGGATAATGGTTTAAACATGGCGCGATTAAACCATAGAAAGGTCACTGTGTAAAAAGTTTACACTGTTAATTTATAATGACACGAAACATAGCTAACCTACTGTTTAATAGGTACAAACCAACTTAAAACCTCAATAAAATCATGCTAATAAAAAGTCCTTATAGTGGTGCTTTTCTATGCATTTGTACTTATACTCGTTAATAAACCACTTACACCGATGAGGGCTCATCAATGCAGGAACAAGACCGCCGCCAGTATTTCCGAATAGACCAACGTGTTTCACTGGAGCTAAAGGTCATTGCTGAATCAGAGATTGAACATCACCCTAGCCCTACCCAATTTGGTGTTTCTCCAAACTTTTTGCTTTTAAGTGAACTTCAAGAAATAGATTCACAAAGCCACCATTTGCTCCGAAAAATCTCGGAAAAAGATAGTAACGTAGCCTCTTTCCTACAGATCATACACGATAAAATAGAGCGTATTGCGCAAGCCATCGCTTCAAATGAAATGATCATCGCCAACTCAGAGGTTCAAGAAGTAAACCTCTCTGAAGGAGGTATTCAATTTAAAAGCAACGAGGCTTTCGACATAGGCACATTTGTATCGGTCAAATTGGTTTTCCCTGAATCCTGTTTAGGCTTACTTTTGTATGCTCAATGCTGCCGCAGTCAAGCCTTAGATGATGGCGGGTTTATGATAGGTATAGAATTTATAAAAATGCCTGAAAGCTGCCGGATGGTTTTGGCTCGTCAAATTTTTGAGAGCCAAGCAAGATTAAGACAACAAGGGTCGGAATCACCCGCTGAAGATAATTAAATGACCAAGCGTTGCGAAACAGAAATCTTAGTCAGGGATTTTGATCATCTCAATCAACGTTTAAAGCAGTTTCGCTCACTGCTACTTCACTATAATGACGAAAATAAAACACAGCATTGGATACTATCTAACCATCAACCGAAGACATCCCTGCTCAATGTTGCTAACACCCTCACTAATATTTGGCACCTACATGAAGGGGATGGACGAAAAACCGATAACCTATATGGTATAATTGGTGTTCCACTTGAGCTTATCCCGATTATTCATCAACTCAATCACGCCAAGACCAACTTCCAACATTCGGTGAAAATATTTAGAGAACAAGTAGGCGACCCTTTATCTCTGTTAAAAAAACGTTCCGAGCAACTAAATATTGAGCTTAAGAGTCAAGGCTTAGCACGTTTACACTTAAAACAGTGCTATCGCCTTTTTCCTGTATTAGATAGCACTCCCGCAAAGGTTTTATTTAGTTGGTATACCAGCGGCAGAAGTATCAAAAAAGTCTCAGTTGCTAGCGCTGAAAAAAAACTCCTTAAAATGGATACCTCTCAATTACACATACAACTGCAGCTCGAAGCTCTGGCTAAAATACCCCAAACAGAACATTTAGCTCAATTACAGCCACAAGTACCATTGATGCGTGCTAATATCTTATGGAAAGAGAATGAGCAATTATTACGCAAAGCAAGAAATGCTCCTCTGCCTATTTTCTTTCCCTTAGGTGATAAAGAAAATTTTCCGGAATATAATATACCTAGTTTAACCCCACCCGAAACGCGAAAACGTCAGCAACGTAGCGATCTGATTATTGACCCAGAGCCCTACTTGCCAAGCTTACGCATACACCGTTATAGATGATATGACTGAAAAAAACTCAAAGAAATATTTACATCACCTTGCTGTAGGAACCGGATTTGTAGGGCTTATTTTATGGTTTTACATTGGCAGAGAGCTTGGTTTTTTGGACTGGATTACTCAGCAAATGCCCGATAAATATGCAGGATCAGGACTTATGCTAGGTATTATGATCCTGATGACACCAGGCTTCTTTCTATGGTCCAGATTTAATCGTTGGGCAGAAAAAAAACTCAATGTGAGCGGCATATACTATGAAGATGAATATTATAAAAACGAGGATAAATTAAAGCAGAAAAAGAAGTAATGCCATAAAGGTCACTTGCTAAAGTCAAGATTAGCACCCGATCCCTATAAATCATCAACCCCAGAAAATGACACTCTTTTCACTCTAGCTATAATCAATGAAAAGTATTCACCAAAACCTACTTAAACAATAGCGAATTCATCTATTCAGCTGTTACTCCTGCAAGGCTGCGGGGAGTATGAAATCTACTCACTTGTCGTCTGATTTACAGCTTTAGACGCATTGTATGTCTTTAACTTTTGACTGATCGTTTTAGTAGAGGTCTGTTGCTCAGAGCCTTCTTTAATCTCCTTAATTCTCTTGGCCTTACCGCCATTATTATAACCTTCTAGCTGCTGAGCTCGGCTCTGTAAACTAGATTTGTCTGTCTTACCTTGGGTTGTCTTATCTACATCATCCGCAACAGGTGTTTTGGTTTCATCAACACTTTTATTCTCTACTTTATTTTCCGTTGGCTTAGCAGGGTCTGTTGACTGTGGCCGCGTAAAAGGCTGCATAGTATTAAGCTGAGTCCCATTCAATTTACCAAAATTGACCTCACCTCGGACAGTTTCTCTCTCATCCCCTTGAGGTGGCTTATTACTAAAGTGCTTAACACCGTTTTCATCAACCCAACTATACATCTCATCAGCAATAGAACAGAGGGATAAGCTCATCATAAAGCTACACAGTAAAATCCGTTTTTTCATTTTAACCTCTTCCGATTTATATCTAGCGACAAAGTTTTTACATATGCAAAAAGCCAATTAGCGCTAAATTATTTTTGTCATATTCCGGCAATGTTCCGTTATTAGAATCAGCCGCCTTACCCCCACCTAAAACCCTGTCCATCGATGAGAATAGTGCTGTGAAAACAACGGTTTTTGACCTAATTTGGAAACTCAAACGTGAACTTGAGCGCCAAGGCCATGAGAAAATAGATTTACATCGTTTCACCCATGATCAAGAGTATCGACGCTCCATTTTACTCAATGTTGATATTACAGAGCTTCCAATTAGCAAACCGCTACAACAAATTTACACTGATCTTTTAACCACTGATGAATTAGAGCTCATCAAAGAAGTTGAGTTTCCACAGGAGGAGCCTGTTACTCCATCTAGCAACACATCAGAAACTAGCATAGAAGTACTTAATCATAATAACAAACCTATCTACATTATTTCTGGCGTTATTATCATTCTCTTATTTAGCCTTAGTTTTATGCTGTTTGACAAAACAACTGAGGTGCAATCTTTTGCTCATAACTCCCAAGAAAAGTCCCAAGCACCAGTGATCAAAAAAACAGTTACGATAGAACCCGCTAAAGCTATAAGGGACGCAGCAGCTCCCCTGATAGTAGATCAGCAAGACGCCTCCTCAATCATTAAAAACTATAAAAATAAGATTCAACCATCGCAACCCACAATTAAGAGCCAAGAAAACAATATCGCTTTCCGTATTCAAGGCTCAAACACTATTGGCGAAGTATTGGCTCCAGAATTAATCAAAGCCTTTTATAAAAGCCAAGGGGCTACTGACTTTAAACTTGTTGAATCTCATATTGATGTTGAAAAGAATTTAGAGGTTTATAGCCAATCGGATCGCTCTCAACGCACAATACCTATCTATGCTCATGGTTCAAGCACCGGATTCAAAGCCCTTGCTAGTCGTAAAACCGACTTAGCCATGGCATCAAGGCGCATTAAAGATAAAGAGGTCAAACAATTAACGGCTCAGTACGGTGACCTTCGCTCTAAAAGCACTGAGCATATTATTGGCATGGATGGACTCGCTGTAATTATCAATCCCAATAACCCTATTAGTGATTTGAATACAGAGCAATTGGCCAAAATTTTCTCAGGCACTATTAAAAACTGGAAAGAGCTAGGTGGTAAAAACCAAGATGTAGCGATCTTTGCACGTGATAGTAACTCGGGAACATGGGATTCGTTTAAATCTATGGTCCTTAAAAAACATGGCGCAACCCTAAGTGCGGATGCCACACGCATAGAATCAAGCGTTGAGCTGTCTGATCACGTTAGCAAAACCCCTGGAGCGATTGGGTTTATTGGTCTTCCTTATGTATTGCGAGCTAAAGCACTCGCTATATCTGATGATCAACACGGCCAACCTATCTACCCAACATCCTTCACGATTTCTACAGAAGACTACCCTCTTGTTCGTCGCTTATATATTTACGAACCCAGCACAATTAATACTCAATCAGAGGCCCATCAATTTATAGAGTTTGCCTTATCAAAAGAGGGCCAAGAAGTCGTTAAACAGGCAGGGTTTATTTCACAAAATGTATATAACATTAAACCTATGCTGACCGATAACCTTCCACAAAAATACATTCAAACGGTTAAGAATGCACAGCGGCTATCACTTAACTTTCGTTTTAATAGTGGTACTTTTGTTTTAGATAATAAAGCGGTGCGCGATTTAGAACGTGTAGTCCAGTTTTTTGAAACAAGTCCAGGGCAGCAAGCAATGCTTATCGGCTTTTCTGACAGTATTGGCGATCCATTAGGTAACCAATCCCTCTCTTTGCAGCGAGCTAAAGCGGTAGAATCTGCACTTATATCGCGCGGGATCAATATTAAAAATACTATAGGGCTAGGTGAAATGGCACCAATAGCCTCCAATACAACAAAAGCGGGAAGAGAACGAAACCGTCGTGTAGAAATCTGGGTAAACAGCAATACAACTACCCCGTTTAATACAGCAACACGATAGTTTAAAGGCTAGCGCCCTTATAAGGTTCACTTATCATTAGCTAAGAAATAACTGTGCATCCAGTTGTACAAAATTTGCTCCGATAGTTCATTAGATGCCAGTTGTTCAAAATCATTGAAGGGATCTTTATCTCTATAGGCAAACTGGTAGTTTACTAAATTTGGGCTTTCATCATGCAATACAATAATAATACGCTTACCTGACCTTAGACAGTCGATAGTCATCGCATCAGCTGGAACCCCGCTCTTTCTCATACTCTGGCTAACCCCAACAATTGGATCAAGGTGGCTAAAGTTCTTTTGAATACGCGTATGGGCTTCCGTTACTAAATCACACAAAGTTTCTAATAATTGATTAGACAAATTAATCCCCTTCAATAAAATTATCTACACCTATCTTAACAAATAGGTGTAGCAATTATTAGAATGAAGCAGATCAGTTTTATCCGATGGATAGATATTAACTGATAAGTTCAGCCATCTCCTCTATCCCTCTCGCATAGGCATCGATCAGAGCGGAATAATGGGTCGATGCCACCTCAAGATCTTGATCATTGTCTATAAAGAAAGGTTCAGCAATTAAACAAGGCGCATAAGTCTTTTGCAAAAGATAACCTCCTCTATCTTCAGAGTTTTTTGGTTTAACGCCTCGATTGGGCAAATCAAGCGCGTAAACTAACTGCTGCTGTAGAATTTCAGCCATTTGTCTACCTAAGGCTGAACGATGGTAATAGAGCACTTCTGTCCCAGAAGCGCTTTTATTAAACGCATTGCAGTGAAGGCTAAGTATAAAATCAGGGTCTAGCTCATTTAAGTCATCAGGTAGTGATGTGTATGTGCGTCTATAAACCCGCTGAATATTCACCCCTACAACCGCCCGCTCGATCTCACTTGCCAGCGCCTCATTAAATGTAAATTCAGTGAGTTTACGGCGCTCATTAACGGCTCCAGGTGAATTTTTTTTATGTCCGATGACCAATGCGCACGTTTTCATATTCCCTACCCTGCTCTAAATTATTTTTTTGATAGTGATACGTCTATAACTTCATATATAAATACAGGTCAAAGGAAAAAGCACAACATAAATGCATATGTGAGAATGTGCCTAAACCACTAACAAGTAAAAGACACAAGGAAAGAAAACACTCTATGAAGAGACAGCACAATCCTTGATGCTGAACTGCTAACTATAAGCAGTGGTAAAATAATAGCTTAAAATAGATAATAAAAACTAGAGCGTAGATCTATTTTTCCAGTTGATAGTTTATATACGCTTTCATTGACAGTTTTCGAATTTGCCCCAGCTCATCGGGAGTAAGCGCCCTATAGTTTCGAGGATAGGGCCAACCATACCCCCAGCGAAATGTTGTAGGGAAAAAAGGAGTGCCTCCAACCCGCACACCCGCTAACATTAATAATGCGAGTTCTGGCTCACCTACTTCAGTAACACAATGATTGAGGGCTTTATCTGCTTGTACTCGCTCTTGATAGGTTCCCCCTTTCCAATACGCGTAATCATGCGCCGTACAGCATTTTAACCACAACTGGCGGTGTTGCATGGTTCCATCAGGAAAGGCGCTGCAACCATCACTCGTAAACGGAGCAAGTGAATCTGCATACAAAGATACACTGTTCACTAAACAGGCGGTGCCCAGTGATATACAGAAAAAGCTTAATCTATTCAAAATGAATCCATTTATGTAGCAAGTCCTATTTCCCTAACATCAACTAACCTATTCTACGCATTTACTAAGACATACTCATAAAGTTAATTTTTATGTGAAAAGCGGCCTCTTAATTGACGAATAAAGAAGCCTATCAGTGGGATTTTCTCCATTAACGCTGAACCATCCCAATAGTCAAAATGGTGTGTAACCTTTCCACGTTGATCTGATATTAACTTACTTGTACCAACAAAACTAAATGTCCCTGTCAGTTTCGATTCTCCATAGAAGGTCCATTCAATAAAAGCTTCACGTTCATATTCTGCTGAGCTGTGGACCTTAAAATGAACGTTATCAAGACGTGAATACATATCATCCATAATGGCAATAAACTCATCCTGAGTACTCGTGTCGTTAAAGGGGTCTTTAAATTTAATGTCCTCAGAGATACATGCTCGCAACCGAGGTAAATCAGCAGAACTAAGCGACTCAAGGACAGTAATATAGTTCGTTAACCAAGGACTCATTTTTATTTCCATTACTCGATGAAAGAAACAAGTTACTTCACTATTTTACCGGCTAAATAGAAATATAAACGGTAAGGAATAATACGTAAGAGTTTAAGTATAAAGGTAAAGCGTTTAGGAAAGGTAATTTCAAAATGATCGCTTAATAAACCATTGAGTATGCGTGTCGCTGCCTCATCTGGAGCCAACAAAGCCGGCATCGTAAATTCATTTTTATCAGTCAGCGGGGTTTTAACAAATCCAGGATTTATAACCTGAAGCTTTATATGCGTGTTTTTCAGATCTAACCGCAATGATTCACACAGATGAATTAAAGCCGCTTTGCTAGCACCGTAGGCAGCCGCTGTGGGTAGACCTCTATATCCCGCGACAGATGCCATCACTGCAATCTGCCCTTTATCTCGTTTGAGCATTCGCTGGAGAGCAGGCTCTAGGCAATTGATCGTGCCTTGCAGGTTTATATCGAATAAGTGTTTACACCGCTGAGCGCTAAATTCAGCGGCTGAAAAGGGATCGTGAGTTCCCGCATTAAGAACCACTAATTCTGGAAAGAAATCTGTTTGATCCCACTCTTTGATCAGCTGTTCAAGCTCTTCGACACATCGAGTATCTAATCTTATAGGAATAATTTCACCGGGTAAGTGTTGATACTCAGCGACTAATTTTTCAAGTTCAATTTCAGTTCGAGAGGAGGCATAAACTCTTATCCCTTGACCCGCTAATAGGATAGCAAGCGCACGCCCAATTCCTCTTCCAGCTCCTGTGATCCAAACATTTTTCCAAGGTAAAGGCTCATAATGATTCATAATGTTCCCCTATCATTAAAGTTTACAGCCATTCGTTAAATTACGATGGGGTAATGATGAGACCTTGCGTATGTAGAGAGTAACTTGCCCAACCTCTAAACCGAACTTGTACATTTTTGCACGGTTGATTAGGTTCTTATCATCAACAAGATACATCCAATCATTAAGATTAATCTTCCACGTCTTACCTTTCACCGGTACAGATAAAGTATATTTCCAATTTAAAGCATTGCCTGCGACCTGACCTTCCGCACGACCAATAACATCGCCCGCGGTACCTGTATAGTTATTCCCTTGTTTGCTTAACTGCCAGCATCGATGTTCCTCTTCACCATCCGTGAAGAAAAACAACTCATCTAATACACCGTTATCACCATCCCACTGTCCTAGTATATCGGCACGAAAACGGCGACTTACCTTGCCTTTATAATCCTGCACAATGCCGTACGCTTCCAAGTGCCCATCAAAAAACTCGCTCAGATCTAATACAGGTTGATTCTCTTCATACTGGTCAATATTTACAGCACAACTTGTAACAAAAGGAATGAAAATCATAATGGCCACCCTAAGAACATATTTATGCAAAATTACTCTCCCCTAAGCTGTTTCGCCAAATCGGGATATCTACTTTTATCTGAAAGCCAAATATTAATAATGATTTGGCTCATTTCTGGTTCGTCTAGTGAACCTAGAAATCCACCGTTATAAAAAAAGTGTCCATATCCATCTTTATCAATCAAAAAAGCAAGGCTGCTTCCCTTCTGAATGTCCGGCCACATAATGGCAAGATCTGATAATAAATTTTCACGATCGTCCGGCGATATTGTCTGCTTAATACTTTTCTCCGTCTCACGCAGTAACACTGCTTTTTCTATATCTCGATGGTATTCAAGAGACAGCAAAACAGAGCGATCCGTACCAGAAAACACACCTTTAGGGGTCTTCAATTGCGCACTGTAAATAGGAAACCACAACAGTTTTAACTCCGCTGAACCTACAACCCGCCAAGCGGAAGGTAGCTGGGTGGCATAGCTATCCTTAGAAAACAGGAAGATACACAAAACGATCAATACTCTGTGCATAATGCCCTCTCTATGTAAGAGGTTAAGATCAGCAGTAGTGGGAATAAAAAGGCCCAGATAACTGCAACCATTAAAACAGTTACAAAGTCGCCTAGCGGAAAGCTAACGGCACCTAAATTAGCCGCTGCAAAATAAGAAAAACCTCCAGAAAAGGCCCCCGCAATTACACTTAGTTTAAGTTTGTTAGAGAAAAAGCTTAGACTTTGTCTCAACGTGGCCGCAAATGATAACCAGAGTAGTGCCAACCATAATGGCGCAAAGATTCTAAGATCATTCGGGCTATTATTTTCAAACCAATAAACGCCCAATAAAGTCATCACGCTATCCAAGCTATAACCAAGCAAAGTAACGATGGCCAATATAAACGCTTCAGTTATGGGATCCGTATGAAGTAATAGGTGAAGTAATAGAAATAGACTAACGATAAGAACCGCTTCATTTTTATAAGTAATAGATAAAATCCATATCAGATTAAATCCGATCAAATTGACCCATACATTTTGAGTGATACCTGAAAACATTAGCCGTTCCCATGCCCATTTGAATTAATCAGCTATACGGAACTTGCATGGAATTGGTTCAGTTTTACTCTGATTTAATTAAGTATGAAAAAACGGCCTAAGCTTAAAATCGATATTTAAAAAAATATTTTGTTAATCGAGGAGCTAATATCCACTGATTTGAGGGATATTAAGAAGGAAGTTTAAAAAGGCGCCTCCGCGAAGGCACCCTAGTTTCTTAACTTAGCGCGAAGTTCAGTTGAGTTTGAATTGCTTAATGCCACCATTTAAACCATCAATAACGGCGATTATAACCTCTATACTCTCGTTAATTTCATCAAATGATTGGCTCGTTTTTATTGATTTACCGCTGACAGAATAGATATTCTCTTTTATAGATTGCGTAATAACAGCCTGTTGCTGAGTCGCCGCGGCAACTTGCATATTAACACTGTTAATCGTCCCTATCGCATCTGTAATTTTCTTTAAAATATCATCCGCTTTCTCCGCTTGAATAACCCCTTGCTCTGCGATTTTTAGCGTATAAGCCACCGATGACTCGGCCTCTTTAGAAGCACTTTGTAACTCTTTAATGACGTTTTGAATCGTCGTTGTCGCTTGCTGCGTATTACTCGCTAAGGTTCTTACCTCATCAGCAACAACGGCAAAACCTCGGCCCTTCTCTCCTGCACGTGCAGCCTCGATTGCAGCATTTAAAGCTAATAGATTTGTTTGTTCAGCAATATCATTAATAACACTTAATACCTCACCAATTCGCTTCGAATCATGCGACAGTTTATCCATTACAGTATTTGTATTATTAAGCTGCTCGACTTGGCTACGAATAGCTTGAATCATGGCATAGACTTCATGTTTACCGCTCTCTGAAAATGCATCTGCATCTTTTGCTGCATCAGCTGCATGAGCCGCACTTTCAGCAATTTCAGAGGTACTAATGGCAAGTTGGTCTATCGCCTCAACCACAAGCTCAGTATCTGTTGTTTGCTCGTTTATTACGGTTCGTGTGGTATCACTGATAACAACCAGTTTATCTGTTTGGCTACAGAGATTTTTAGCAGCATCATTAACCCCAATAACGGTATGTTTGATTTTATTCACAAAAACGTTAAAGCCGATGGAAAGCTTACGTAGCTCTTTGGCCCCTTTTTCACTAAGTTTTACATTTAAATTACCATCACCACGACCAATTTTATCTAAGTTATCAGCGATAGCATCAAGTGGTTTTACTACCGTTCGGTAGCCAAATAACATTGCAATAACACCTACTAACAAGCCAATAATTACAACGGCTAAGATAAACTCCTTTGCTTGCTCGACAAGAGACACTACAGAATGAGTGTTCTCTAATATTTTCTGCTCACCTTGATCCTTTATTTTGGATAAGTTGCTGAGTAGAGCCTGCGCTTTATTAAATGAGGAGTCCTGTACTTTTTTAAACGCTAAGTGGTCATTAACCACTTGCTCATATTGTTGTAATAATTTGCCGAGAGATGCTTCTATATTCACCGCATGTTCGGTTAGTGCTAGATTTTTCAGCATCACAAGTAAGCGCTGATAAGTTGGCTCTAATAATCTATATTGTTCTGCCATTACTTTACGCTGTTTTTCTACCTCCACCCCATTGAAAAACTGCTGTAACACATAGTTGCGTGAGAGAATTAAGGTTTTAACTTCAGAAAGCAGTAAATCTAAATCACGGTAGCGCTCGGCCTTTAGACGATTATTATAATGTTCATCAATTAAGATCATGGTGTCTTCTTGAGAAACCATTACGTTTTCTAGAACTATATCAGTCAGCTTTGCTAGATCAGTCCTCTCTTTTTCAACACGGATATACAGGGACAGCGCACGCTCATTTAAGCTTTTATAATCATCCATTTGCTGAGCGGATAACTTCAATAGCGATTGATCCACTAAGCCACTCTCTAAAACTTGAGAAAAACCCTTTTGACCCGCTTTATGTAACTCTTTTATCTCTGCAAACCCTTTTTTATGATCAATCTGCTTAAGTAATATTTGCTGTGTTTTTAACACTTCAGCTTGCAGACTGAAGGCTGTATCACTACCTCCATTTGATGCTTGAAGCGCCGGCCCCGATACAAACTGCAAAGCAGATGCGAGCTTACTGATATTAAAGACAGAGGAAAAACCTAACATGGCTAAAAGGCACATCATCACCATATAACCTAAGGTAATCCGTAAGCTAATGGACATTTGTTTAAATCTATTCATTTTTTATTGTTCTACGTCAGATTTGAATAACAGATACCGACAGCGTTATGAATATCATGAGATAGGTCATTAACAATCACTCAAAGTATTTAAGTGATGATTCACTGTCCTATAGTTGGGAGTATTTGCAATAAGCTTAAAATAAAAGCCATCCTTGGCTTAAAAAAATAAGCATCCAGCTTCGAGCAGTATGTTGTGAAAGAAAGGTTGTTAAGGTAAAGAAGGGGACCATAACAACCTCAAAAACTTAACGGCCTGATGCGCGTAAGTTTTGTACTGTCATTTTACTTGGTGGCGTCAGCTCAGGATCAACAATCCCTTTAAACTGACCTGTCGTACAATGATTAGCCTGTATATCAACCATGGAGAAGCTATCATCAATAGCAACACCAGTACCTTTGTTTATAGGTAAGTGATGATCAGGATGGGCTTGCCCAATAGTCCAACTTTTCCACATATCGCCTTTGCGGTCGTAGGTAATATTACGTGGGATAATGAAGGTCTGTGCATCCATGTAATGCTCACGCTTACTAATTGGATGGTTCGGATCAACAGGTGAAGACTCTACAACATAGGTTTTACGCAGCTGCCAAGTAATTTCGGGGAAACATCCCCCTTTACCACCGAACTTAATCACCTGATAACCGTCATCATCTTTATGGGTTTCAGTGTCAAGCACCATCTCGTTATGGTTATACATCGGCGACAAAATATATTTGGTGCCTTTGTAAGTCCAGTTCATATCACTAATTCGACCGTTATAACCCTCAAAATCTTCGATCATGACATCAGAACCAAGGAAGGCATCGGTTGTTTGACCTGAAGACAAGCGACGTACACGACGTTGAAAACCTAAATATAAATAAGCATTATCACGCTTAAGATCATCATCAAATCGCTGGATCAGTAATTGAGTGTCTTTCACATCAAACGGCTCTAACACTTGCACGTAGGTACCACGAAAAAGATTGGATGGGTTGGGCGTAATTTCAGGGAATGGCTCCTGTTGCGTTCGGTGAGTGAAATTCAAAAAGTGGAAGTTCATTTTTACTGTACGTTCTACTTTACCACTGTTCATATCGCGGTATTTCCAATAGAACGGGTAAATCGCGGAAGAATCTCCCCAGTTGTAACCAAACTTGTAGTTCCAAGCTAGCTTCTCACCTGCTCGGGGGTCATCCATTGATGGCTCTTGAGGGAAAGGCCGACCCGCAACAGAACCTGATATTTCACCCGGTTTTGAACCTAACTTTACATCCCCTGAGTATTTACGAGTGGCGTCTATGTAGGACTTATGGAGATCAAATGAGGTCGTTTCCCCCACTTTCATTTCATAATCACCATTTTTGATGAACATATACATGGCAGGATCAAGGTATTCCTTAACTGAATCCACATTACCTGCATTAATGGTCATTCCTGGTGTTATCGCATCCACTTTAGGAAGTGATTTCGCATAAGGATGAAACGCTTTCTGAATCACATCTTCAGAAACTTGTGCCGCTTGAGCGCTTACGCTTAATGCTGTCGTAACCGCTAACGTTATTAATGTTTTTTTCAACATCGCTATCTACCTTTTATTATTCTGTCGTAATTAGAAGCTGTAACGAACCGTAAACTGGATTTCGTCTTCCTGATTAGCTACACCGATCGGGCCATTTAAGAAACGAGCTAAAGGCTCCGTTTGACCACCACCTGCTTCACCCCCTGTTGCACTCCAAGGGAACGTTTCATCACCCCCAGTTTTCACATTCAAGGCAAGGTTAAACATCCAGTGGTTGTCCGGTGTAAACGAGATACTTGGTGCAATAGCGGTCGCTTTTGCAGCAAAATCATGGGCTACAATAATCTGAGGGCTAAGGCGGTTATTCATGTAGAAGCCTTTAAATAAGCCTGTAGCGATCCAGTTATCTTCGTCGTTTGGCATATCCACTTCATGATCGAGAATATGCTCACCAAATAATTGGGCTGAGATCAGGAAGGCACTACGTGTCCCTAAAGAAGGTATGATCTTGTTTTTATCAAACCCAATAACATACCGCAGCATATCGGTTTCTTTATAACCGTTTGTGTCTCTTGGCTGCTCTTCCCCTTCGGTATAGGCCACTTCTAAACGCCATGTGGCATCCATATTCATGGAGTAATAATCAATCGCACCACCTAGCAATGTAACGCGCGGGAAGTGTATATCGAACAAGCCGAAGTTATTGCCTGGCGCACCTAGCGCATGAATAGAAGGCAGTTGCTGACGGTAATGCAAAGCATTAAGTGAGAACGTTGCATCGCCATATACCCCTTCCCATTTCACACCAAACTGAGTGTTTTTAAGGTTCCAGTCATACTCTTCAACATCGTTGATAACGTAAGGACCACCGCCTTGAATGGACGAGGCAAAGAAACAGCCGGCATCAACCATTTTGTAGGACTGACCACAGGTCCCTAAGTTATGAGGACGGAACTTATCAATGTTCCAGATAAGCTGTAGGTTCTGATCATCAAAAATGGTGTTGGCACCCATACGCCATTCAGCCGTTAACATCCACTGAGGAATACGGATGTCTTCAAGCTCGTCATAAATATTGTGACGCGAGTAGTCCACTGGATTGACCACATCTAAAACACGGAACAGGTCGGTTTTACCCCATACAACCTGTTGCTTGCCAAAGGTCACATTGAAAATATCACCATTAGCAAGCTGCTTATCCGCAGTAATATAAAGCTCACGAATAAAATCTAGTTCATCGTTAAAGTCTGAGAACTTAGCGTCATTCTCATCTTGATCCATGTAACCATCGAGGTTGTTACATAAGGCAGGGTCATTTTCGCAAGGGAAAGCAACACCAGGATTTAATACTGCCGATGAAGAGGCCGTATTATTATCATGCCAGTTTTCACCTAAGTAGTTTTCACCTGCATTCTTGCCAAACTCTCCATCATTTAAGTCGTATACCCCATCATAGGTAGCACGCAGCACACCGTTGATGCTGACATTGCTCCAACCATCTGACTCGACAGGTTTATAAAACTCCGCTTGTGCCGTATTTCGAAATTTAGACAGCCCTTTTTTATCGCGAAAATAGGTAGCATTCTCAACATAACCGGACCATTGCGTTTCTCCCGCAGACACGGTTGGGCCATAGCTCATTGCTATCGCTGTAGCCACCCCAATGGCTACTTTGTTAAGTGTTTTTATTTTTTTTGTCATCACTAAACCCCTTCAGGTTTTTTATTTTAGGTTTTCAATCCAGCGAGTATTTTCTCCAACGCTGACCAATGAAACGGCCTTCACGAATGAAGTACACCATCCTCATCTTGGTAAGCCTTGCAGATAAATTTAGGTTTAAAGACCAGCACCCAACTCGGCACCAGTAACATGGCCGCAGCGCCATTAAGTACAACCATAACCATCAGCAGTAACGCTGCATCCGATTGGAAGCGTAGGTCAGATAACAGCACCCACATCACGATGCCCGCCATTAAGGTAATGGCCGTAAAGCTGATTGCTAGCCCTGTGGTTCGGATCGCCTCTCTCACCGCTACATTTAAATCTTGCAGCTTCACCATCTCGGAGCGAATGCGATCCATCATGTAGATTGAGTAATCGATACCTACACCGACACCCACCGCAATGATCGGCACAGTATTGATATTGATACCCATTTGAGTCACACCCATGTAGGCATAGGTCAAAGTGGTAGCGAATAGCATCGCCATAAACATCATCGTGCCAGCGGCTAATGATTGGTAAAAGAACATCACCATCACAAAGATCAGGATAAAGACTAAAGGTAAAACCCATAGGTTGGTTTCATAGGCCGCTTCATTCATCGCCGCAGTTACACCAATGGTGCCGCCAGCGAGGCGAATGGTTAGCCCTTCAACTTTGCCTTCATTCGCGCTAATCCACTCTTTAGCCGTATGGATCGCACGGCGGATCGTTTCCCCTTGGTGATCTTTGTAATAAAACACCAAGTTAGCAATACGTTCATCGGTATCGACAAACTCATTCAATGCGCCAGGGATTGGGCTCGACATCATATAGGTAAACATAAGTCCACCTACGTACCGTGAATCCGCGGGAATCTGAGCCCAACGGGGATCATCATTGTGCAGTAAACGGTTAACCTGTTTTACTAAATCAGGAATCCCTTTCGCCCCACCAACCTCAGGATCAAGCATCATGTGATTTTCAAGCTCACTTAACGCTTTCAGCACTTCTGGACGTTTAATACCGCCCTTCTCTGAGGTCTCGGCCACAATGTAAAGCTCCTCTGAGCCTGGGAAACTGTCATTGATGGCTTTTGAGGACACGTTGTAATCATGATCTTGATAGAGAATCGGCGATCCCGGCTCAGACTCACCAATCACAACCTTAGAGGAGAAATACCAGCCTCCTACAAGGAAGAAAGCCGCTATCCATAAAGCATTCTTTGCTGAGCGCTTATCGCTAATAATCTCCGCACAGGCAAAGCCAACATTACGAAATATGTTGTGTTTAACTTCAGTGTTTTTAGGCTTTGGAAGAATTGAGAGTAAAAGAGGTACCGCCAGCAATACGGTAATAATAATGCATAGCGCCCAGAGGGACGCGTAATGGGCCAATTTAGTATTCAGCGGAATAGAACCAATCGCAATAAGCAACAACCCTATCGCATCAGAGACAACACCTAAGCTCCCAGGACGAAATAGATTCTCAAATGTACTACGTGCTGCCACATGATGATCTGAATGGTCATTCAACTCTTGATAGTAGCGCTCGACAATCTGAATACCATGCGACATAGCACGGGCAGAAATAAGGAATGGGATCACCAGTCCTAATGGATCGAGGTTATACCCAAACAGCGAAATAATACCGATCCCCCAAATAGAGGAGACGATCACCGCGGCTAAAGGAATCAGTACCCCGTAGGCTTTACGGAAGTAAAAGATCAATAGCGACACCATAATCAGCGCGGTAAACAGGAAGATCTCTATGATCTGATCTAAGTACTGATACGCCCAACCCACAAGCATAGGCTGGCCAGTCACATGGATCTTAAAGCCCTCGGCGTTTTCCGCATCACGTAAGCTTTGGATCTCATTAAAGGTTTTAACGTAATCCAACTGGCCTTCATTGAGCTGCGCTTTAACCAGCGCCATTTTCATATCTGGCGAGACTAAGGGGCCATACACCCTAGGATCAGCCAACACATCAGAACGCAGTACCGACAGGGCTTCCACATTCATTTCACCACCCTGAGGATCATAATAGGACTCAGAGTTCACATTCCCTTCCGGCGTCATCCACACTTTACGGGAGTTACGGTGAGTTACACTGGCAACAAGGTTATGGTTAACACCAGGTAAGCTATCTACAGCTTGAGTTACACGATGGATCTTTTCGAGAGCAGCATTACTGAAGATATCTCCTTCTTCCACTTCCACCCCAACAATCACAACATTGGCGCCCCCAAAGGACTCCTTAATCTCGTTGTGAAGTTCTATGTAAGTGTGTTCCTGCGGCAGCAGGTCAGCAAAATCCGAGTACATTTTTACACTCGGAATCTGGTACGCGAAAAAGAGCGTCACCAGCAAAATACAACTTAGAATTAACTTAGGATAAGAAAAGACAATCTCATCCAAGTTATGTAAAAAATGGGTGGCTTTATGAGCCTTAGTGGACTGCTTATCCATGATAAAGGCCTCTACTTACCAGATGTAGGTTGGATAGCTAAAGAAAACAGAGACCCAGAGCCTCCGGCTAAGAGGAAATTCCCCGACTTAAGTTGTGTGACATCACGCAAATACACCGGACGACCATGGGTATCTATTTCGGCCCAATCCTGACCGGTAAAACTCAATAGCGTTGAGTGATCGCCAAAAGCAAAGAGCTTTTCCCCTACAGAATAAAAACCATAAATAGGTGATTCAGTCGGCGTTAGTTGTTTTTCCCAGCTAATCCCTCCATCCTCGGTATAAAGAATCTGGCCACTTAAGCCACCGACCCAACCCTCTGAGGCTGAGGTAAAATGAGCCGCATGGGTATAGAAGTCATTGGGAATCATCTCCGGTGTATTCCAGCTCATGCCAGCATCATCACTACGACTAACTAAACCAAACTCACCACTGATAAAGACCGTGTTTTGATCGACAAACTGAATACCCGTCAACATGGCATCTTCGTTTAAAGTCGTCTCATGCCATGATTCACCTTTATCGGTAGAATTAAGGACAGTAGAAAAGCTACCTACGACCCAAATACTGTTATCAGGTGCGCAAGTTAGATCAAGAAGGTCTTCCGCGGTGGGGAGTTTTTTCGATTGCCATGTAGCACCACTGTCACGGCTAAACCAAGCTTTCTTGTCGATACTTAGCGCAACAAAGCTTTCATCTGGACAGACAGCCACATCAACGAGCGCTGGTGCATCATCAAGTTGATGACGGGTCCAAGATAGTTGATCTAGAGGACTGGTTAGAACAAGACCATCCGAACCAACGACTACTAGCGTTGTAGCATTGGCAGCAATGCCCTGAAGCTGATCTGTACGGCGAACTTGCTTTTGTTTCTCGGCTTCAACCCCTTCAAGATTAAGTGGTGCTTCACAGCCCACTAAAGATAGAGAAATGACCAGCGCTAGCCCTGTTGTTTCAAGCTTCGCTAAGGTCGGCCCTGACGATTTATAAAAGTTAAGATTATCGACGTATCTTTTTTTAATTATTGACGTCATTTTATTCACATCACCAAAAACTGTATTTATAGGTGCATATACACCTCGACGACTAGAATACAGCAACCACCGTGCCAGCTTATTGATGAGGAAATAAAATACTTAAAATTCAGTAGGTTAGGCATAACCTATAAGATTATCTCAACATAATCTTCGACTTAACAAATCTCCTCATTCACCAAATAATCAAATGATGTCAAAAGGGGTAATCAAATAATTAATGGCTGACTCTAAATCAATGGCAAAGATCTAACTAAACTTAAGAAATAAAAAAACCAGCATTCGCTGGTTTAAGAAGAGAGGAGAAACAACGTTTAGATTCGCTTAAATAAAGCAGACCTAGATTGATCTTCAGACTCATCTGCAGCCGTTAGAAAACGTTCCATATGGATATCTCGCTCAAATAAACGCCCTTGCATCAACGTTGTAATCGCGGCATTGATCATAGGAGGTGGACCACAAAGGTAAGCTTTATGACCATCAAAACGGCTATTGAAATGCGCATCTGCAGCATCATGAACAAAGCCCGTAAAGCCTTGCCAATCATCATCAGGCTCTGGCGCATTCAGCGCTGGAATATAATGAAAATTACTATGCTCTTTTGCTAAGTTTTCGAAAATAGCTCTGTTATAAAGCTCCGCAACATTGCGTGCGCCTTGGAAGAGATAAATCTCACGGCTATCGCCACGCTCTAGTAATTCAAAAATCATCGATTGTGGGCTCGACAAGCCTGATCCACCAGCAATAAAGATCACATCCTGACTATCAGACAAACGCGTAAAGAACTGACCATAAGGACCTGAGAGCTCTAAAGTGTCACCCACCTTCAACTGTTCATGTAGATAAGTAGTACCCGCGCCTCCTTCAACTAAGCGCACATGCAACTCAAGCACTTTATTATCAGAAGGTTTGTTAGCAATAGAAAATGCACGAGATCCTTCCACACCTGGAATGCTCAGGTTTATATATTGCCCTGCTTGAAATTCGATCTCATCATCAAGGGTAAAATGTATACCTTTAATCGTCGGTGATAGATCTTTAATTGCCGAAACGGTGCCGATAAAGTCCTTAACAGGAAAACCCTCAAAATCTTCATCAACATCTATATCAGCTTCAATCACTAAATCTGATTCAGGTGTTGCACAACAAACTAAGATTTTCCCCTCTTCTCGCTCTATATCCATCAACGCGAAGGGCGATGCATTACCAAGATCCACATCACCTTCGGTTACTTGACACTTACAGGTTGCACAAGTGCCATGACCGCAGGCAAAAGGCAGCCAAACCCCCTGCCTTAGCGCTGCATCTAATATAGTCTGGCCCTCTTCCACCTCAATCACATCACCTGTCGGCTCAACAACTACTTCATAAGTCATAGTATTCCACCTTATAAACTGGCTTTAGATACCCGCTTCCTGAACGCCTTTTAGTTCGGGCGTTTGGAAACGTAATAATGATTTATGACCAATCCCTTGATCTATTAATGATGCATTGAGTTGAGGAATAAATGGCTGACCATCTAATAACCATTCTGCTTTATCCCAATTAATTTTAGAAAACTCAGGATGAAGGCTAAATGCTTCAGGTATTACATCGTCTAACAGGGTTCTAAATAGCATTTCAGGGGGCAAAGGGTATGCAAATGCTGCGCAAAACATCAAATGATGATCCCAACCTACATAAACAACTTGGTTGCCGTTAAAATTTTCAAATTTATCTAATACTTCGCCTTTGTATTCAGGTGTTATGGCATGTATAGGCATTATTATTCTCCCGATCAATACGATAGCCCCTCTTGTCAGGGACTATCGATCGTTTAATTATTTTGTTGCCTAATCAGGCAACACCTTTCCACTGCTTCCAGCGCTTCTCATCCGGTGAGCCTTTCATATCCATGTTGTCTTCACCTAAATTCATCCGATAGAAATCGCTTAACACATTCTCGACATCCGGACCGCCACAGTTACCTTGGAATATTTGATGAACCGGTAACCATGACTGGACATATTTTTCAGGTTCATCATCAAAAATTTCTTTACAGCCATCGGAGCAGAAATGATAACGGTCGCCGTTATAAACTGAATCGCGATAGCACACTTGGGTAGGATCATCCATCTCAGTAAAGCCCATAGGGATCTGGCACGTCGTACAAAGCTGAGGCAGCGCTTTGGTATAGAAACGTTCCCCCTTAGCTTCCATCTCTTTAGCTAGCTCCCAGCGAGGACGGTAGTACTTATCAAACGTATCTGGGTACTTTTCAGATAACCAATCCAACTCTTCATCTGATGGAATCCACGTATGGAAGCCTGCAGCATGACCGTGGGTATAGAAGATCCACCATGCCTGATGAGACACATGCTCTTTTTCTTTCTCAATGGTTTCCGCATATTTAGGCATTTTGATGCCATAGCGTGCGAGATCTTTAAATAACGCGCCACCCGCCTCTTCGAAGTAGACTTCCCACGCCTCTTTCCAAGACATCACTTTATTTGGCAACATGTAATCCATCATCATCGCCACTAGTGTTAATAGACGCGTACCACGCCAGAACCATTTATCAATCCATTTCTGGACAATCGGTACGTTATCTTCATGCTGTTCCAATAAGAATTTGATAACTTCAAGACCTAAGGTCATGTGACGTGCTTCATCTGACTGAGCAGAAAAACCAAAGGTAACAGTGGCCATATCACCGTTATGAGCCGCACCTGACATGAAAGGTACGAACAACAGATTGGTTAATACGTACTCAAATGAGAAACCTATCGCGACCATAAACTCAAATGGTCCAGCTGCACGAGCATCATTAAAGAAAGATTTCGGTACAGACAAGTACCAAACACGGTCATGCATATGGCTATAATCTTGGAAGCCATCAAAATACTTGTTGTAATGGCTCATCGCGTGAATCTGTGTCTGTACATGACGCAATTCATCAATCGCTTGCATCTGACAAGCAACACGCGCACCTACACCACCAAACTGACGACCTACATGAGCAAAGCCTTGGTAGGCTTGATATTCAAGCGGAGAAACGCCGGTTAAAAACAACTTAAGTGCATTTACATAACGCGGGTCTGATACGTTTAAATGACCGTGATTTTGTGAAAATGCATCAAATATTGCATAAAGTTTTTTCTCTTTTTCCGCTTGATACTTCCAATAGGAATCCATTGTTAAGCGAAATGGGTCTTCCCATTTCGACCAATCTGTAATTTTGATACCTTCAAATTCTTCAAATGGGAAAGCATCCTTTTTATCCACATAAGAGTATTCCCAATCAAGATCACGGGTTAGCAGGCGATATTTATCTTTTATATTTAGTTTCTTAGCCATGATTCAAACCTTCTTTTTATTCATTCCAATGAAGACTTAAGCTGTCATCATCTTCTTCAACGTTGCCACCTAGCGTAATGAGATTTAGATGCAACTCCTGAATATCCCAATCACGCCCCATCTTCTCCTCTACGGTTTCCTTTAAAACCGTCAATCGACCTTCCATTTCAATTCGAATCATCGCCGGCATATGAATAACCGTTGCTTCAGGGTTATCTTCTTCAATGGCTTCTACGATATAACGAGACTCATCATTATCCTGTAATGCGATATAAACTTTTGACATGCTTAACACCCTTATTATTTGAACAAACCTGCTTTCTGTAAGCGTTTATCAAGTACAGACTCGGCTAATGCCAACGCGTCGTCGTTTAGCATGTCTGCAGCCAATGGTGCCAATGCTTTAGTTATGACTTGCTTCCAATGAAGAACCCACTTTTCTAG
Organism: Neptuniibacter marinus; assembly: GCF_965223595.1. Classification (NCBI taxonomy): domain Bacteria; kingdom Pseudomonadati; phylum Pseudomonadota; class Gammaproteobacteria; order Oceanospirillales; family Oceanospirillaceae; genus Neptuniibacter; species Neptuniibacter marinus. Next base: position 2,270,852 of record NZ_OZ245004.1, read on the forward strand.
CAGCGCTCTATTCTCATTCGATTCAGTTGCCGCAATCTTTAGTGTTGCGTCTATCCAGCGATTCGTATCTTTTGACCAAGCTTGCATAAAGTCAGTCAACATGCCGATATCTTGAGCACCATTCTCTTGAAGCCATTGATCAAACTGGACATAAATTAGCTCATGCATTAAGCAATCCAGCACAACATCTTGGGCAACTAAAACTTCAAACCAATCTTCAGTCACCGACAACTCTTCAACCAGTGCTCTCACACCCTGCCAAATAGGATCATTCAACCAAGCGACTTTAGCTTCAGTTAATGAATCCCCTGTATTTCCATCAATGATTAAACCAATACGTGAGAGATATTGAGCAATACCTAAGCGGTCCATTCCGTTATACAGACACGCCTGAGTAATTGCGGTGCCAAAACCGTATGCACAAGCGTACATATTATTGAGATTCGCACCATGTTCTACATGGCGAAGCGGGACGAGGTATTTAATGATATTTTCTTTCATGCCTTCAGGCAGCAACGCAACTAAATTACGTTTTTCAAAAAAGGCATAGTTGTTTTCAGCCGCTTCCTGCATTTTTGCGCGCTGTTGAACATACGCACCATAATAAAATTGGCGTGGGTCTTTAAATGCATACCAATCTTTCATTTTTATAGCGGTACGACTTGGGTCATTCAGCTCCTTATCCGGTTGCCAAAGCGGACGATAATGGAAGTACTTTTCCGATTGCACATCATAGGTTGCCTCCTGATAACGTGTAGCGGGCTTATCACCGAATCGACGCTCTATATGCGCAAACGTATTTCGGACGGGTTCAAGGGTTGCTGTTTTTATTTCAATAGTCATGCGGTTGTGCCCCAGCAAAACGAGTTTATTGTTATTTGGTTGTGCGATTGTGATTACGGGCCATTAGCGTTTCTTCGCCATAGCGCCATTTATCCATTTCAGCATCAATGGCTTGGGTCTGTTCTGTTGTCATATGAACTACATTGTTGTGTGAACAAAAGTGTTCGAACGCCCCTTGAGGCATCACTAATTCAACAAACAGACTCGGGTCACCGATGGCAAAATCAAACTCCACAAATCGAGCACCTTCAGCGCTGCGAACACGAACATACTTCACTAACTCTTCAAACGAAGCGTTGTTCTGTTGACTGTTCACATCTAGATCTGCTTTTTTCATTTTGTTTCAATCACCTTTTGGGCCATAGTCGAACAGCTATCAGCAAAGGCTGTGCCAGAACCGGAAGCAAAAACAAAAACAAAGGCAAATTAAAAAACATAACCAATTGATATATATAGCTTTTTATAAACAAAGCCGAAGCCCGAACAAATAAAAATAGACTGACTTTACGACGAATTATTTATACGACTCCCTCTATCTAAAGGGTGACGAAATGGTTAGGCTAGTATGAAATAGTGATGAAATGATGAGACATATAAACAACCTCTCAGGGCTGAAAGAGGTAAACGCTGCTTTGCGGATTGTGCATGTTTCTTGCTTAACACCCGCTAAGTAAAACGCTTTATAAATAAAGGTTCTTATTACTTCATACCACTTAGCGATGCGATCTGGGTATCTAATGTATTAGGGGACAAACTAAAAGAATTAGTATTCATTATTTAAAGTCACCCTAAATATAGCTAGCAGCATATAAAAAAAATAAATATAGCGAGTCCTTGAATGAGCGAACAACCGGCATTGCAGTTTCCTACGCCTGAAGATCTTATTTCTCAAATACAGTTTGACCACGAAAATGGAAAAATCTGGTTAGATGAGCAGAGAATGCTCCTTATTCATTCTGCTGTTATGGGCTCTTTACGCACAGAATTAGTCGCCTCCCTAGGCATAGAACGCGCCAGAGGTTTTTTGATGCGTTTTGGCTATAACAGCGGAATGAAAGATGCTGAACTAGCACATAAGGTTCGCCCAGAAATCACTAAATCCGAAGCGTTCCTTGTCGGCCCTCAGCTTCATGGTATAAAAGGTATGGTACGCGTCGAACCTGTCGCACTCGAATTTGACCTTCCCGACAAACAGTTCTATGCCGAATTTAATTGGTATGATTCTTACGAAGCCGATCTGCATATACATGAGTTTGGTGTATCTGAAGATCCAATCTGCTGGACCTTGCTCGGTTACGCTAGTGGTTTCTCCACATACTATATGGGCCACAAAATCATCTTTAAAGAAACTCAGTGTGCTGGTACTGGCGCCGATCACTGTAAAATCGTTGGTAAACCGGCCTCTGAATGGGAAGATCAAGAGGAGCTAGAACGTTGCCTACTACCCGACCCTATCGCCGATGAGCTTTTTGCCCTACGTTATGAGGTCAGCACATTAAAAGAAAACTTCCAAGCTCACCGATTCCCTTCAGATGAAATATTATTCAACTCAGTAGGACAGTCAGAGGCATTTAAACATGTCTGCCACCTGATTCAACGCGCCTCAGATAGTACTGTCACAGTCCTCCTTCAAGGCGAGACGGGCGTGGGTAAGGAGGTAGTCGCACGCGCACTGCATCAAAGTAGTCAACGCTCTAACAACCCCTTTATTGCAATCAATTGTGCGTGCATTCCGCCAGATCTTATTGAAGCTGAACTTTTTGGTGTTAGGAAAGGCGCTTATACCGGTGCAACCGAGTCTCGAGAAGGTAAATTTGAAAGAGCAAATACTGGCACAATTTTTCTTGATGAAGTGGCTGAATTAAGCCCTAGAGCACAAGCCACCCTATTGCGCGTACTCCAAGAAGGAGAGCTGGAACGTGTAGGCGATAATCAATTACGTAAAATTGATGTTCGTATTGTTGCAGCGACAAATGAGAATCTAATTGATGCTGTGAAAGCAGGTAAGTTTCGTGAAGATTTATACTACCGTCTGAATGTTTACCCTGTCTTAATCCCCCCACTAAGAGAGCGATCCGAGGATATCTCCCTTTTAGTCGATCACTTTCTTGAAAAGTATCACGCTAAATACAACAAACAGACACTCGGTGTATCAGAGAAAGCATTACAAGCACTGATGCACTACAAATGGCCTGGCAATATTCGTGAACTAGAAAACATGATTGAGCGCGGTATTATTCTTACCGATAATAATCGTAGTATCGATATGAGTTCATTTTTCCCCTCTCTTTCAGAGCCAACTCACCCTCTGAATATTATTAGCAAAACAGGGGAATTGAGTAGCTTAGAAAGTGACGATGCATCTAAAGATACAGTGATCGATCAACTCCTTAATCATAATTTTGATCTAGCTCACTTTGAACAACAGGTACTTGAGCGTGCTATGGAAAAAGCCGATGGAAATATCACCCAAGCTGCTCGCATTCTAGGTATAACCCGCCCGCAAATGGCCTATCGACTCAAAAAATAATAGCAAAATCAGCTTTAGACAAACGTCTCTCCGTCCAGAACCCATCATCCCTAATATAGGCCTATATAACGGGTTCGACTGAGCCCCTATCCGACGCTTGTGTGATTATGAACTATAGCGTTAGCGCTAACCTCTAAAAAGTAATAAACCGGCATATCTGCAGTAATTTCCGCGGTCATTAAATCTACAGTTCCATTTAATCAACTCGTCACACACCGAGTCATCATTTAATCATTTGATAATCTTAGCCCTTACCCAAGTATACCTTTTTGATCAGAGCCTTTATAAAAAATTAACAAATTTTTCCTTATTTTTCATAATTTTAAAATAAAAGAATCAAAAAAATATCCACAATGGCATATCGATTGCTTGGTAGTGTCTGCACGTATGAAACTGTAATGCAGTAGTAGTTAGAGACTGATACATGAGTCAAACAATAACTAAACATAAGATTCAGGTAATTAACCAAGGGCAAGAGTTTCTATGCCCTAGCGAGATCAGCTTATTGATTGGTATGGAAACAATTAATTCACACTGTATCAATGTGGGCTGCCGTGGCGGAGGCTGCGGGGTCTGCAAAATAAGAGTTGTGAATGGCTCTTTCTCAAGTAAAAAAATGAGCAAAGCGCATATAACGGATAAAGAGTTACAGGATGGATTTGTCCTTGCCTGTCGTATTTTTCCAACCAGCGATCTTGAGATAGAGGTTATTCACTCACCCGATCCGAAACAAATAATCGTTTAAAAATAATAATTGAGGATAGTTTCATGAAAAAAGGTGTTATGCGTCCAGGGCATGTTCAAATACGCGTACTCGATATGGAAGAGGCACTTACCCATTACCGAGATCTGGTAGGTCTTATAGAGATGGATCGCGATGATCAGGGGCGCGTCTATTTAAAAGCCTGGTCTGAAATAGATAAATTTTCAGTTGTCCTACGTGAAGCAGATGAGCCCGGTTTAGACTTCTTTGCCTTTAAATGTATCGACGAAGCCACCGTCGATAGCCTACGATCAGAGCTTATTAAGTATGGCTGTAATGTTGAAGATATTCCGGCAGGAGACCTAAAAGACTGTGGTCGTCGCGTGCAGTTTGATACCCCGACAGGTCACACATTTGAGCTATACGCAACCAAAGAGCAAACCGGTAAATGGGGTATTAATCCTGTAAACCCAGAAGCCTGGCCTGAAGGTCTAAAAGGCATGAAGGCGGTACGTTTTGATCATGCCCTCCTTTATGGACCCAATATAGACGGAAGCACAGAGATCTTCACTGATATTCTGGGCTTTGATCTTGCTGAACAAGTACTAACCGCCGATGGAACAAGAATAGCCAGCTTCTTAACCTGCAGCTCTAAAGCCCATGACGTCGCATTTATTGAATGCCCAGAACTGGGTAAATTCCACCATGCCTCCTTCCTGCTAGAAACTTGGGATGATGTTTTACGTGCAGCGGATCTCATCTCAATGCGAGATGTATCTATCGATATTGGACCGACACGGCATGGCCTAACGCACGGCAAAACCATCTATTTCTTTGATCCTAGCGGAAATCGCACTGAAGTATTTTGTGGTGGTGATTACCACTATCCAGATCACCCCACGATTACATGGCAAGAGGAACAATTAGGTAAAGCGATTTTCTACCATGATCGTGTCCTCAATGAGCGATTCCTAACTGTTTTAACGTAAGCATAAGGTGCAGCTTTTAATGTCTCAATTAGAAGCTGCCATTACTCAATCAGTATCAACCACTGAATCCTTTTACTTAGCTTGAGAAAAAGAATGAAAGAATTTAAGAATTTTATAAATGGTCAATTTGTTACTTCAAGCAGCGGTAAAACGTTCGAGAACCGCTGTCCTGTAGACAACAGTGTTATTGGTACTGTCCATGAGGCAGGCCTACAAGAAGTTGACATGGCCGTTAGCGCAGCCAAATCTGCGATGAAAGGACCTTGGGGGGAAATGACCCAAGCTCAACGTACCGCCTTACTTAACAAAGTTGCCGACCGTATTAACGAACGCTTTGATGAGTTCCTCGAAGCTGAATGTTTAGATACAGGTAAGCCTCATAAAATTGCTTCCCACATTGATATTCCCCGGGGTGCTGCGAATTTCAAAGCCTTTTCTGAAACCGTTGCAAACCATCCGACTGAAGCTTTCCACATGGATACACCGGATGGCTTAGGTGCACTGAACTACGGACATCGCACGCCTAAAGGTGTTATTGCCGTTGTCAGCCCTTGGAACCTTCCGTTGTTATTAATGACATGGAAAGTAGGCCCGGCCTTAGCTTGCGGCAATACCGTAGTGGTCAAACCTTCTGAAGAAACACCAGCAACCGCCACACTGCTTGGTGAAGTGATGAATGAATGCGGTGTACCTGAAGGGGTTTACAACGTGGTTCATGGTTTTGGTCCAGACTCTGCTGGTGCTTTTTTAACCGAACATAAAGATGTAGATGCGATTACATTTACTGGAGAAACCCGCACCGGTGAAATAATCATGCGTGCTGCCTCTGTCGGTTTACGTAATATTTCTATGGAGTGTGGTGGTAAAAACCCTGGGATTGTTTTCGCAGATTGTGATCTTGATAAAGCAGTTGAAGGTACCCTACGTTCAGCTTTTGTGAACTGCGGTCAAGTTTGCCTAGGTACCGAACGAGTTTATGTTGAACGTCCTCTGTTTGATGAATTTGTTCAACGCTTAAAAGATGGCGTAGAGAAATTAAAAATGGGCCGTCCTGAAGATCCAAGTGTAGATTTTGGCCCACTGGTTAGCCAAGAACACAAAGATAAAGTCCTCTCCTACTACAAATTAGCCGTAGAAGAAGGTGCAACCGTCGTTACGGGTGGTGGTGTCCCAGAGATGGGCGATGCGCTAAATGCTGGAGCTTGGGTAGAACCTACTATTTGGACAGACCTTCCTGATGACGCTCGCCTCATTAAAGAAGAGGTATTTGGGCCCTGCTGTCATATTCGCCCTTTTGATTCAGAAGATGAGGTTGTCCATTTAGCAAACAATACCAACTACGGTTTATCTGCAGCGGTATGGACTGAAAACTCAGCTAAAGCATCCCGTATAGCCGAGCAACTAGAAGTTGGATTGGTATGGATTAATAGCTGGTTCCTACGCGATCTTCGCACCGCATTTGGTGGTGCAAAAGAATCAGGTATTGGTCGTGAAGGGGGTGTTCATGGCCTTGAGTTCTACACCGAAACTAAAAACATCTGCATTAAATTCTAAGACACGAGCTGAGCCATGAATACAACCGCTACAAACAATAACCCTGAAATCGGTTTACTCACCGATATTAAAGGCGTTATGACTAATGTACATGACCAGGGGACAGGTTTCCCAGTTGTACTACTTCATGGCTCAGGTCCAGGGGTAACAGCGTGGGCCAATTGGCGCCTTAGCATTCAAGTTCTAGCAAAAGAGCGTCGTGTTATCGCCCCCGACCTAATGGGTTTTGGTTACACACAAGGATCGCCCAACAACCACTACACCATGGACCTATGGGTTCTGCACCTAATCGATACACTAGATTACTTAGATATTGATCAAACCGATTTAATAGGCAACTCATTTGGGGGGGCGCTTGCACTGGCTATAGCCATTAAATACCCCAACCGCATACGTCGCCTAGTCTTGATGGGAAGTGTCGGTGTTCCCTTCACTTTAACCCAAGGACTGGATCAGGTTTGGGGTTATCAGCCCTCACTAGAATCAATGAAAAAAATGTTAGATATCTTTGCCTTTGACCGAAACCTTGTTACCGATGAGCTCGCAGAGCTTCGTTATCAAGCAAGCATACGTGAAGGTGTACAGAGATCATATTCTGCAATGTTTCCAGCCCCTAGGCAGCGTTGGATCGATGCCATGACGAGTGAAGAACAACAGATTCGTGCACTCAGGCATGAAACTCTCATTATCCATGGCCGGGATGATCAAGTCATTCCGCTTGAAAATAGCTTCACATTAAACCGCTTGATCAGTCGATCTCAACTTCATGTTTTTGGTGAATGTGGTCATTGGACTCAAATTGAACACAACGCGCGGTTTAATCAGTTAATTGCCACCTTTTTAAAAGAAGGTGATCAACTTGCATACGAGAAATAAAATGAATCCAAAACAGATAGAGAAATGTGGTGATGAGCTCTATGAGGCGCTCACCGAACGCAAAACATTAAAGCCTTTTACTGAACGTTTTGACGATATAACCATTGAAGATGCTTATCACATCTCTTTACGTATGGTGGATCGACGCGTACAAGCCGGCGCTAAAATTATCGGTAAAAAGATTGGCGTTACCTCAAAAGCTGTTCAAAACATGCTGAATGTTCATCAACCAGATTTTGGTTATCTCACCGATGATATGGCCTTTAGCCAAGGTGAAGAGATGCCTATATCTGAGCGACTTATTCAACCAAAAGCCGAAGGTGAAATTGCTTTCGTTCTTAAAAAAGATCTTATCGGCCCAGGTATCACTAATGCTGATGTATTAGCGGCAACTGATTACGTTATGCCCTGTTTTGAGATCGTCGATTCGCGCATTGAGGATTGGAAAATAAAAATCCAAGACACCGTTGCTGATAACGCATCTTGTGGCCTCTTTGTCTTAGGTGATCGAGCAGTAAAACCTAGCGAAGTCGACTTATCGACCTGCGGTATGGTGGTTGAGAAAAACGGACAAATCATCTCTACCGGAGCCGGTGCGGCAGCACTAGGAAGCCCTGTTAATTGTGTCACTTGGTTGGCCAATACCTTGGGCGAGTTCGGTATCTCACTTAAAGCAGGTGAAGTCATACTCTCAGGCTCACTTGTACCCCTAGAACCTGTTCAAGCAGGCGATTACATGACGGTCAGTATTGGCGGTATTGGGTCTGCATCTGTTCGTTTTACCTAACTCGACCACACTGACTTTGAGGATATTAATATGAGTAAGAAATTAAAAGCAGTCATTATTGGTCCAGGTAATATAGGTACCGATCTGTTGATGAAAATGCAACGTTCTGAGTGGGTTGAACCTGTATGGATGGTAGGTATAGATCCTGAATCAGAAGGTCTTAAGCGCGCAAAAGAGATGGGAATGAAAATCTCTAGTACAGGCATCGACGGTATGTTGGATCAAGTGGTAAAGGACGATATTCGCGTCGCCTTTGATGCAACTTCTGCTTACGTACACGCAGAAAATAGCCGTAAATTAAATGAGCTTGGCGTGATTATGGTGGATTTAACGCCTGCAGCTATTGGCCCATTCTGCGTCCCGCCGGTAAATTTAAAGAAGCACGCTTCTCAATTAGAGATGAACGTCAATATGGTGACTTGTGGTGGGCAAGCAACCATCCCTATGGTGGCAGCGGTCTCACAAGTGCAAGCGGTTGAATACGGTGAAATTGTTGCGACTGTTTCCTCTCGCTCTATTGGCCCAGGAACCCGTCAGAATATTGATGAATTTACCCGCACTACTGCCGGTGCAGTTGAAGCTGTAGGGGGTGCGGATAAAGGTAAAGCAATCATCATAGTCAATCCAGCTGAGCCCCCTTTGATGATGCGCGATACAGTGCACTGTCTAACTAAAGAGAAACCCGACCAAGCGGCAATCACTACATCTGTCCATAACATGGTCAAAGAGGTTCAAAAGTATGTGCCGGGTTATAAATTAGTAAACGGCCCTATCTTTGATGGTAATAAAGTATCCGTTTTTATGGAAGTTGAAGGGCTAGGTGATTTCTTACCTAAATATGCAGGCAACTTAGACATTATGACAGCAGCGGGACTTCGTACTGCCGAGATGTTTGCAGAAGAGGCATACAACGGAACAATCACGCTACCGGAACGAGGCTAAAACAATGGACTTAACAGGTAAAAACGTAACACTTCACGATATGAGTCTGCGTGATGGAATGCATGCTAAACGTCATCAACTTTCATTAGAGCAGATGGTTGCTATTTCAACCGGCTTAGATGATGCCGGAATCCCTCTAATAGAAGTCACTCATGGTGATGGTTTAGGCGGCTCATCTTTGAACTATGGTTTTCCAGCTCATACCGACGAAGAGTACCTAAACGCTGTCATACCAAAAATGAAAAACGCAAAAGTGTCTGCATTATTATTGCCAGGCATTGGTACCGTCGACCATCTTAAAATGGCCCGTGACTGTGGTGTAAACACTATACGTGTAGCGACTCACTGTACAGAAGCGGATGTATCTGAGCAGCATATAGGCATGGCCGCTAAGATGGATATGGATACAGTGGGCTTTCTTATGATGGCGCATATGGTGTCTGCAGAGAAAATACTAGAACAAGCAAAATTGATGGAAAGCTACGGTGCTAACTGTATCTATTGCACCGATTCAGCGGGTTACATGCTTCCTGATGAAGTATCCGAAAAAATCGGCCTACTACGCTCTGAATTAAACCCAAATACAGAACTCGGCTTCCACGGTCATCACAATATGGGGATGGCCATTGCTAACTCATTAGCTGCAGTTGATGCAGGTGCAAACCGCATAGATGGATCTGTAGCCGGTTTAGGCGCCGGCGCTGGCAATACACCACTCGAAGTGTTTGTCGCTGTGCTTGATCGTATGCACGCTAATCATGGTGTAGATCTCTATAAGATTATGGATGTTGCGGAAGATTTAGTCGTCCCTCTAATGGATCAACCTATACGTGTTGACCGTGATGCATTAACCCTAGGTTATGCGGGCGTTTATAGCTCATTCCTGCTCTTTGCTCAGCGTGCAGAAGCCAAATATGGTATCCAAGCACGGGATATTTTAGTAGAACTTGGTCGTCGCGGTACTGTGGGTGGTCAAGAAGATATGATTGAAGATTTAGCTCTAACAATGGCTAAAGAAAAAGGATTAATCTAATGGGTAATCTAACAAAAGCACAAATTGAACAACTAGCCGAGCATTGTGAAAACGCCGAGTTAAAAGCATACGAAATCACTAAAATCACAGATGATTTTCCTGATATGACCTACGAAGATGCCTTCGATATTCAATGGGAGATGCGTCGCCGTAAAGAGGCCCGCGGCACTAAAATTGTTGGCATGAAAATGGGGTTAACCTCATGGGCTAAAATGGCTCAAATGGGCGTTGAACACCCTTGCTATGGTTTCCTTGCCGATTATTTTTCTGTTCCTGATGGCGGTGAGATCAAAATTGATGAACTGATTCATCCCAAAATAGAAGCCGAGCTAGCCTTTGTTACTAAAGCCCCCCTAAAGGGCCCAGGTGTACATATTGCGGATGTTCTACGCGCAACTGATTTTGTTATGCCGGCAGTGGAAGTCATTGATTCACGCTACAAGGATTTTAAATTTGATCTTAAAAGCGTTATTGCTGACAACTCCTCATCAAGCCGTTTTGTCGCCGGTGGCACTATGGCAAAAGCAGAAGACTTAGATCTGAAAAATATTGGTGTGGTAATGGAGATCAACGGTGAAGTGGTTCAAGTAGGTGCCGGTGCGGCCGTACTAGGACACCCAGCATCCTCCGTTGCAATGCTGGCTAATATGTTAGGTGAACGAGGGGAAGAAATCCCTGCCGGAACCTTTATTATGATCGGAGCAATTACCGCGGCCGTCCAAGTTAATAAAGGCGATAGCTTTACAGTGCGCTATCAAGACTTAGGTACTGTTAGTGGTAAGTTCGTATAGTTAATACTTAAAAGGGGTAACTAGATGAATTCAGCAGAAAATACTAAACCTACGGTTTGCCAACCGGGAGATGAAGGTCCCATTACGGTCAGCATCTCACGTAAAGTAAAGTTAGGTTCTGAGGCCGAGTATGAAAACTGGGTTTCAGGTGTGATCAATGCTGCATCTAGTTACCCCGGTCATCTGGGAACAAATGTTTTACGACCGAGCCAAGCAACTAACCATGAATACGTCATTATCTATCGCTTTGATAATTATGCTAATTGTCAGCATTGGGAACAATCTGAAACAAGAAGCGAATGGTTAGCTAAACTTGAAAGTTTAGTTGAAGGGGAAGCGGTAACAAAACGAGGAACAGGACTTGAGTTTTGGTTTGATCTACCTGAACTACCTATCCAAAAGCACCCTTCTCCTCACAAAATGGCGCTGATATTAATCATTGTCGTTTATGTTCTTGTTGTCGCAATCAACTTAGCGTTTGCTCCCATTTTAGAGCCAATGTCTTTTTGGTTTAAAACATTAACAATTGTCGTAGCCCAAGTTTTGTTGATGACCTATGTCGTTATGCCCAGAGTAACGCGTCTATTAAAATCATGGCTTTATAGCTGAGGGAAGATATGCCAATTATACAGATCAACATTATGGAAGGACGTTCTGATGAACAGAAAGAGCGCCTTATAGCCGAAGTAACTGATGCTTGTGTTAGAGCCTTAGATGCACCTAAACCTAGCGTCCGTATTATGATTAATGAGATGCCTAAACAGCATTTCGGTATCGCGGGAGAGTCCGCAAAAAAATTAGGTAAGTAAAGCTAGGCTAAGATTAACATTCACTACTTCATCGTCCTTGTAAACGAGCATTGATCTACACCTTTGCCCTGCGCCTGCAGGGCTTTTTTTGTCAAAAGGTCGAAGACTAAGTCGCGGCCATAACCTTTCGCTCCTCTTCCGTTTTCGCCAAAATAAAGTCAATAAACAATCTAACTTTGGTTGGCAGATATTGGCGATGGGGATAAACCATTTTCACCTCTCGCCCAGCCGGCTCATATTCAGGTAAAAGGGTAATCAAGCGCCCCGTTGTTAATGCCTCGCCAACAATATAATCGGGTAAGCAAGCCACACCAATACCCGCTTCAACAGCCTCAGCGGCACCTTGTAGCTCATCAAAGATCAACCGAGCCTCGCCGGTAAACTCAGAGGTATTTCCATATCTATCGGTAAAATTCCAAATAGGAGAGCGACGCGACAAAATTAACGGATACTCTTTTAACTCGTTGATCGAGGTCGGATGACCTAAACGCTCAATTAGACGAGGGCTTGCACATAATGAAAAACGGGAGGTAAACAAAAAACGGGATATCCAATCTGCGATATGTATCTCTCCAATACGGAAAGCTATATCAATCCCCTCCTCTTTTAGCGCTATATTACTGTTCGACAGTAATAGATCGATATTGATCTTGGGGTAACACTCCATAAACTCAAAAAACCATGCATTTAACAACTCATTAGCTAAACTCACTGGTGCAGTGATTTTTAGGTTTCCTTGGGGAGATGTCAGCTCCCCCTCTAAGCCTTGAGTTGCATCACTAAGCTCCTCATATAATGGCTGACAGCGTCGGTAAAATAATGCGCCGGCTTCTGTCATAGAGAGCTTACGTGAGCTCCTATACAAAAGCTGATAGCCCAGCTGCTCTTCGAGCTGCTGTATACGGCGACTCAATGTAGAGCTCGGCATATTCAGCTCTTTAGCCGCAGCTATATAGCTACCACGATCAACCACTTTGACGAAAAGATAAAGATTATGAAAATCCATTCACATTATCCCATTTGTAGGATTTAAGTTCTCAATTATACCAGTAAATTTTATATACGAGATATTATAGAATCAAACGAAAAGCCAATTGGGGATCGTATGGATCATTTAAAATTGCCAGTAAATCCACAGCTTTGCCAACAAGTTCGTTTTGATGAACGAGATGGACAGATCTGGTTGGACGAACAACGAGTTCTACTCATGCAATTGATCGCGCTTGCAGAGTTTCGTAAAGAGCAGATAGAAACCCTAGGGCTGGAGCGCGCTAAAGGCTTTTTTATGCGCTTGGGCTATAGTATTGGCAAAAAAGACGCACAACTTGCCCTTAGACTCAGCCAATCCAAAGAACCTTTAGATCTTATTAGGACTGGTTTTAGCCTTCACTCCCTTAAAGGCTTTGTCCGTGTTGATGAACAACAACTTGAAGTCGATCAAGCCAGTGGACATTTTTATGCTGAATACATCATGCATGATTCTTATGAAGCTGAAATGTTCTGCACAGAGTTAGGACAACTTGAAGAACCTGTTTGCTGGAGCCTTATTGGACAGGCCAGTGCCTTCACATCCGCTCTACTTGGTCGAGAGATACTTTTTAAAGAGATCACTTGCCGAGGCTGTGGTGACAACACCTGCTTGCTCGTAGGTAAACCCGCTGAAGAATGGGACGATGTAGCCACCTATCGTAAATATTTTAGTCGTTCGCCTATTATTGAAGAACTGTATGAACTTCAATCTCAGATCTCCGTTTTACGTCATAAAGTTGATAAAAAATCGACCTTAGGTAACTTCCGCGGACAATCCCCCGGCTTTCAGCATGTCTGTAAATTAGCTAACAGAGCAGCCGACGCCAATGTTACTGTACTTCTACTCGGTGAAACCGGTGTAGGTAAAGAGCTGGTTGCACGGGCAATACACGATGCAAGTAACCGAGAAAATAAAAAATTTGTTGCGGTCAACTGCGCAGCCATCCCCCCTGACCTTATAGAATCAGAACTCTTTGGTGTCGAAAAAGGAGCATTCACAGGGGCAAGCAATTCCAGAGAAGGAAAATTTGAACGGGCCCATCAAGGGACTATTTTCTTAGATGAAGTGATTGAGCTATCCCCTCGCGCACAAGCGGCACTCTTAAGAGTTTTACAAGAAGGTGAACTCGAACGCGTTGGCGATAGTCAAACCCGAAAAGTTGATGTCCGTGTAGTCGCCGCAACCAACGAATCATTAGAGGAAGCGGTTAAAACAGGGCGCTTTAGAGCCGATCTCTACTATCGTTTGAATGTTTACCCGATACATATACCGCCATTAAGAGAGCGTAGCGAAGACCTTATTTTATTGATTGAACACTTTCTTGAGAAATATCACGCCTACTACAGCAAAAGAACCGCAGGCCTTTCAGGAATGGCCATGCAGGCAATGATGAATTATGACTGGCCGGGCAATGTTCGTGAATTAGAAAACCTGATTGAACGTGCACTTATTCTTACTGATAGTGGCGAAGAGATCAGCGCAACGGTTTTATTCCCAACCCTTAGTTTTAAAGCAAGCCAAATATTATCAGAGGATGGACATTTAATAGATTCATCCGAAAATGATGCAAAACAACACTCCACACTATGGATTCAAGAAGCACTTAATGATTGCGGTTCACTAGAAGATATTGAACAGAAATTTTTAGATTATGCCTTAGACAACGCCCAAGGCAATGTATCAGAAGCCGCACGTATTTTAGGTATTTCTAGACCCACTCTCGCTTACCGCATGAAGAAAATGGAAGAAAAAGGATAAGAACATGAACCAATTATTAGCCACTACATTAATCACAAAAGCAGAACAAAAAGCAGAGGAACTTGGTGTTAAAGTTTGTATCGCTATTACCGATCAAGGTGGACACCTTAATGCTTTTCGCCGTATGGATAATGCGTTTTTAGGATCAATTGATGTAGCGGCTGGCAAAGCAAAAACCTCAAGCCTCTTCCCTATCCCATCCGGTGTTTTCGGCAAACTGATTAGAGAGGAAAATCTCTTAGGTATGGAAAATTCTAACGATGGCCTTATCGGTTTTGGCGGAGGGCATCCCATTTTTGTTGATGACGCTCAGATCGGTGCGATCGGTATCTCAGGTGCCACTGAAGCGCAAGATACAGCCATTGCAGAATTTGCAGTAAAGGAAACAGAACTGAATGGCTAATATCAAATTAAGCATTGTCGATCAGTCCCCTGTTCATGATGGGAAAAACCAAGCTGATGCATTAAATGACAGTATAAAATTAGCCAAGTTAGCGGATGAACTAAATTATCACCGCTATTGGATTGCTGAACACCACTCAACCCCTGCTTATGCCAGCTCAGCCCCAGAAATTGTTATTGGCCAAATTGCCGCCAACACCAAACAAATCAAAGTGGGTAGTGGCGGCGTTATGCTCTCCCACTACAGCCCTTACAAAGTTGCGGAAGTTTTTAAAACTCTAGAAGCCTTTCATCCTGGTCGAATCGATTTAGGTGTTGGCCGAGCACCGGGGGGATCAGAAGCGTCAAGTATAGCTTTAGCTTATCCACACAACCCATTAGCATCTGACCATTATCCTCGCCAACTAGAAGCCTTAACCGCTTTTATTGACGATTATCAGTTTGCAAACCAACACCCATTTTCAGACCTCACAACGACACCTATGGGTGGAAGCTCCCCAGCGCTTTGGACCTTAGGTTCAAGCGATGGCAGTATAGATTTAGCGGCATCCATGGGATTAGGCTTTGTATTAGCCCTCTTTATTGGCACCCACGAGCGGTCCGCTGATATTATAAATCGCTACCGTAAACTATATCGACCACGTACAGAAAATGCCCCTCAATCGGGACCCGCCATTATCGCCAGTGCCGCCATTGCAGCAGAGACAAAAGAGGAAGCTGAGCTTTTAGCTTCCTCACATACCTACTGGAAAGTCTTAGCCTTTCGCCATGGCATTCGTGAAGAGGTTAAACCTCCTGAGGTCTGCCTAGACCTAATGAAAAAACTCTCACCTTCTGATCAAGCTTACTTCCATGAAACACGGGATAGCATCATCACCGGCACACCTAGTGAATGTAGGGCTAAATTAGAAGAGCAAGCGAACTACTATGATGTAGACGAGATGATGGTTGTGGCTGTAACCCACAGTTTTGAAAAACGCTGTGATAGCTACCGTAAATTAGCGCGGGCATTCAGTTTATAACCCGCACTGAATGAATGGACTAAAAACATTCAATAAAAAAACCGACTTAGACATTCACTAAGTCGGCTTTACACTCACGTCACTTACTTATCAGGTAGGCTGAAAACTAAAAGACTATCACCGGTTGGATAACCTGCAATTTTATTTCCCCCAGCCGCAACGGCAATATATTGCTTCCCTTTGATTGAATAACTAATCGGAGGCGCATTGACTCCGTACGATTGTTTAAATGACCATAATTTTTTACCGCTATTTTCATCTAAGGCAAAAAATTCACCATCTCCTTCACCACTAAAAATCAAACCACCCGCTGTCGATAGAACACCACCTAACATAGGTAACCGCGTTTTATGTTGCCATTGGATTTTACCGTCTGTCAGCGCAATCGCTGTTAACGTACCAAATGCTGGTTCATCACTAAACTCAAAATAGGTATAGGTTTGCCAAGGTAGCTCTTTATTTACATTTAGCGGTTTCCGATAATAAGTCGCCGGCTTATGAATACCGGCAATATACACTTGCTGCTTGGCCTGATTAACAGATACCGGTGACCAATTACTCCCCCCCGCAATACTTGGAGCAATAGTCACCCCTGCTGCTGAGGGATCAGCAAATAAGTTTATTTGCGGTACAAAGGCTTCCGATTTATACAGTAGCTCCCCGGTTTCTCGGTTTAACGCATAAAACCAGCCCGTTTTCCCTGCTTGCCCCACGGCTTTAACTCGCTCACCATTAATGACTGTCTCAAAAAGCACAGGAGGACTTGAAACATCATAGCCCCAACGATCATGTGGTACCTGCTGAAAAGCCCATTTAAGTTCACCACTTTTACTGTCAATAGCAGCGATACTCGACGTATGTAAATTATCCCCTGGGCGGGTAGAGCCATCCATATTAGGGGCTGGGTTACCTGTCCCTATGTAAAGCCAACCACTTTCTTCATCTATCGCAGGCGTACTCCAAATAGAGCCACCGCCTAATTTCCAGCTTTGGCGAAAGCGAGCCTCTTGTGCTTGCTCATTTTTTATATCTCTATTGAGCAATACACCATCGACTGTCATTTCTCGCCATTGCCCTACCCAACCTTCACCATTAATGCTGTACCAACGCCACAACTCCTTTCCTGTTTGACTATCAAATGCAGCAAGAAAACCTCTCAATCCAGTCCGACCATCACCTAAGCCAACAACCTTTAAACCTGAATCAGTATCTAAATGAAGCCCATACCCTGCCCCAGTGCTACCAATAAAAACTTTATCGTCATACACTTGAGGTGCCATATTAAAGCTATGACTGGTTTCACCAATCACTTTCGCATTGCTGCCTAGGTTAACGCCTTGTAAAAGCCCTTTCATACTCTCAGGTGTCGATAACGCAATATCTTCCACCTCCACTTTCCACAAAACAGCGCCCGTCTCCTGATCCAATGCAATTAAATATCCATCAATCGTCGCTTGAAAAACGGCACCGTGATTCACTGCTACCCCCCTATTCGCAGGGCCGCAGCAACTTTTCTTATGTTTTAGTGTATGTTTGTAACGCCAAATTTCCTTTCCATTTTCAGCATCTAAAGCCACAACGTGATTAAAAGGCGTACTTATATAGAGCCGATTTCCTATGTTAATCGGAGTGGTTTGAAAACTTGCTTTAATGCCAGTGCTATACGACCAAGCCAATTTGAGCTGGTTAACATTGTCAGCATTAATTTGAGATAATGGGCTAAAACGCTGATTTGATAGCCCGTTACCATATGTCGACCAATTAGAACCACCTCCATACGCGTAACCTCCTGCGCCTAACATACAGACCAAATAGAGCATGAGCCTATTCATATTTACCCCCTTAATAATTGTTTACTATCAATACCCCCTTAATTAACTCCCTCCTTAATTATATTAAAAGAGCTACCCGTTATACTTATCATTAGTCAGGTTAAATAAGCGTCCTAGCACCCTAGCACACAAATCAAGCTAATTAAGAGAATATACTTTGCTACACAGTCTATACCAAAGCCCACATCACACAGCGGGTATTTAACCCGATAAACATCGCTTAAATTGCCTATTAGGCTGAATGAATCCGGTAAATCTCTGCGGACACACTGGTATATATACATATACTAGGCCGAACTAGAGCGCCTTGCGCTATTTGCTATGCAAATTGGGGAAACTGGCAGAAGGCTTTTAGGGTTTTGAGATTTGGCTCGCTCGCTCTTTCCTCACCTCTTTCATCTGAGAAATAAGCACAATAAGCGAATTTTGGCACAACACAATAAGCGAACAACAGCACATAGAAGCACCTCGATAAAAGCAATATGTATGTTTCTTTTTGCTGCTAATACCACAAGAAAAATTGAATGCTGTGCTGGCGATACTGGCCGAGGATAATCCGTCATCGACTGGGGCACCAGCCAAGCCAAACGGGAAAAGAACAGAGTAACCTGCTGGCCGATGATCCATGGCAGGGGTTGCTGGGAGAGAATGAATGATCGCAGATGCCAACAATGGCCAAAGCGATGAAGTAAATGTTCTACAGCTCTCGATTCATGGCGTGCTGATCGGCTATCTCAGGGTTTAAGAATGGTCGCAATGTCTTGAGCATTGCAGACTCATTTAAAAACGATCCTGAGCGCCCGATATTTAGCCTGATTACTCATCCCGCGTTTCCGAATGCGACAAAGATAATGGCTGACCCATGGGCACGGAACCAACGGCCTTCGCCCGGGGTTACATGAGCTGAGTCCGACGAGCATCTCTTGTCTTAGTATTAATTTAAGCAAGCTTCAGACGCAAAAAAACCGACTTAGAATTAACTAAATCGGTTTTCTCTAATTTGGTAGCGGGGGCTGGATTTGAACCAACGACCTTCGGGTTATGAGCCCGACGAGCTACCAAGCTGCTCCACCCCGCATCAATGTGGGGCGAATAGTATAGACCGCCTTAGACTTTAGCAAGCCCTATTTCACGCAAATGCAAAATAAATGAAATAGAGATAAAAGGTTGATTACTATCTGATCAGAACTTCATGAAATGGATATTTTTCGCACAATCGATCCAATATCTGCGGGTTCTACTGGCACCTGCTCAAAATATAGCTATTATTTAGCCCAACCTGTTTTGATGCAGTTTATCATTGCAATAAATGCAACAGAACAACCCATATATATCATTTTACGCGACGCTTTAATTCCATTAGAGTATCGCCATAATTAACCAGCTTTCGGGTTTCACCCGACATAATTAATACGGAATTTGGAAATGTCTAACAACTATTTCAATACACTACCTTTACGTGAGCAGCTTGCACAGCTAGCTAAATGTCGTTTTATGTCTATGGACGAGTTCAGCGATGGTGTTGAAGCGCTTAAAGGCAAAAAAATAGTCGTAATCGGCTGTGGTGCACAGGGTCTTAACCAAGGTCTTAACTTACGTGATAGTGGTCTAGATGTTTCTTACACCCTTCGTGCAGCTGCAATTGCTGAAAAGCGCCAGTCTTGGAAAAACGCGACAGAAAACGGTTTTGTTGTGGGCACATACGAAGAACTTATCCCAACAGCTGATGTTGTATTAAACCTTACACCTGATAAGCAGCACACGCCTGTTGTAAACGAAGTCATGCCACTTATGAAAAAAGGCGCTTGCCTATCTTACTCTCACGGTTTCAACATCGTGGAAGAAGGCATGAAAATCCGTGAAGACTTAACCGTAATCATGGTTGCACCTAAGTGCCCTGGCTCTGAAGTTCGCGCTGAATACGTGCGTGGCTTTGGTGTTCCAACACTTATTGCTGTTCACGAAGACAACGATCCTAAAGGCGAAGGTCTTGCACTTGCAAAAGCATACGCTGTAGGTACAGGCGGCCACAAAGCAGGCGTTCTAATGTCTTCTTTCATCGCGGAAGTTAAGTCTGACCTTATGGGTGAACAGACTATTCTTTGCGGTATGCTTCAGACCGGTTCCCTACTTTGCTTCGACAAAATGGTTGAAGAAGGTATTGATTCTGGTTACGCATCTAAGCTTATTCAGTATGGTTGGGAAACGATCACTGAAGCACTTAAATACGGTGGCGTGACTAACATGCTAGATCGTCTTTCTAACCCAGCTAAGATCAAAGCATTCGATCTTGCTGAAGAGTTGAAAGAGATCATGCGCCCACTTTACAACAAGCACCAAGATGACATCATCGACGGTACTTTCTCACGCGTTATGATGGAAGACTGGGCGAATGATGATAAAAATCTTCTAGGCTGGCGCGCAGAAACGGCTGAGACTGCTTTCGAGAAAACTCCTGCAGGCGATGTTGAAATTTCTGAACAGGAATTCTTCGACAACGGTATCCTTATGGTTGCGATGGTTAAAGCCGGCGTTGAGCTTGCATTCGAAACAATGACGGCTGCAGGCATCATTGCTGAATCTGCTTACTACGAATCACTACATGAAACACCGCTTATCGCTAATACAATTGCGCGTAAGAAACTTTATGAGATGAACGCAACAATCTCTGATACAGCAGAATACGGTTGCTACCTATACAACCACGCATGCCTACCGCTATTGGCTGATTTCATGAAAGGCATTAAAACTGACGTTATCGGTAAAGGTCTAGATACAACAGACACCGGTGTAGATAACGCTCGCCTGATTGAAGTAAATGCTGCCCTACGCAGCCATCCAGTAGAAGCCATTGGTGCAGTTCTACGTGGCCATATGGCTGACATGAAGAAGATCGTATAATTATTTGATAATTATGCATTTTTATTCATAGAATAAATAAAAGTCAGGGCCTTTGGTCTTGGCTTTTTTTTTCGCACTAACGTAAGTTGTTCCACATTTTTTTGACGAGGAACGGTAGAGTATTGACCCAAATACTTCCGTCACATATTGAAATGAAAAGCATCAAAATAGAAAATTATACGGCAGCCTTTGGTGAGTCCTTCACCTTAAACAATATTAACTGGACACTTGAGCCAAACCAACACTGGGTTATCACTGGCGCTAACGGTTCAGGTAAATCTGCCCTATCAGCTATTTTGGCCGGTGCGGGCCATAAAGTCAGCGGCTCTATTTCAGGCCTACCTCAGCATATTGAAATTGTATCTTTTGAAGCCCAAGCCGAGCTAATTGAGCGTGAGTTGAAAAAAGACGATGCTGACATCATGGATGTAATATCCGAAGGCACCCCCGTCAGAGAGATCCTTGAAGAAGGCAAAGCACTTTACCCTGAATTTGATAGCGCCTTACTTGATCAGCTAGTTGCCATGTTCAAATTAGAACCGATGTTGGATCGTAGCTTTAGAAAGCTATCAACGGGCGAGACGCGTAAGATAATGCTGATTCGAGCATTAGCAAACAACCCTGACCTCATTATTCTTGATGAACCTTTTGATGGGCTCGATGCGGCCTCTATGCAACTGTTGCAAAGCTTGTTAAAAAGCAAGATCGATTCCATAGCAATGGTGCTCGTGCTCAACCGTTTTGACGAAATTCCCGACTTTATTACCCATATTGCCTACACCGATCAAGGCAAGCTTCAACACAGCGTTGATATCAATAACAAACAGGCTTACGACGACCTTTACCAACTGCTTCACTTAAAAACAACTGAGCTCTCAGTGCCTGCGACAGATCTTTCTGACCGCCCGCCTTCACTCAACCCCAAAGATCCTCTTGTGCGCCTAAAAAACATTAAAGTCGCTTACGGCGATGCCACTATTATCGACGGTCTCAATTGGACCATTGAAGCGGGTCAGCATTGGCAATTAAGCGGACCTAACGGTAGTGGCAAAACCTGTTTGCTCAACTTAATCACAGGCGATCACCCTCAGTGCTATACCAATGATATTTTTGTATTTGGTATGCAGCGTGGACACGGTGAAACGATTTGGCAGATCAAACAATATATTGGCTACGTATCCACCGCCCTACAGTGGGAATACCGTGTCAGCATAAGCCTACGTAACGTCATTCTATCCGGTTTCCATGACAGCATTGGGGTCTATACAAAAAGTACAGACAAGCAAAAAGCGGTTGCAGACCAGTGGCTAGCGCTGCTCGGCATGAAAGATCGAGCTAACGAACCCTATAATCAGCTTTCGTTCGGTGATCAACGCTTATTGTTGATCGCACGTGCAATGGTTAAACACCCTACGCTGTTGATTTTAGATGAGCCCTGCTTAGGCTTAGATGATATCAACCGCCAGCTTGTTTTAGCGTTGATTGAAAAAATATGCACTAGTGGCGACACCACCGTACTTTATGTCAACCACCATGCAGAAGATCAAATTAGCGGTATAACCCAGTTTAAACAACTTGAAAAGCTCGATGCACAATCATCTTAACGCGCTAAGACCACGGATGGTTCTTAACACGCAACTCAAATAAACAACGCAAATGAACAATTATTGAACTTTTATTCCTTTATCTGATCATAGTCACTATCAGATTGTGGAGAATAAGCGATGTGTAGTTCACCTAAAACAAATCATAGAACCGTTAGTCGGTCAGGTAATTCAAGCTTACACCTTAGCAGTGCACAATATGCCTCTTACGCCAAAGTAGCGAATGCGGCATTTGAACGAAGAAAACAATTAAAGGTGGAAAAAAACGCCAGTACCCAGAAACAACCCTAGTCAACATCGGGTAAAAAACAGCAGACAAGCGGATTACTTCAAATACTGACTTCGACTCAAAAATGCTATTTAAGTGATCGAGACCCGACAATTCAGCCCCATTGAAAAAGATTGATCAGGCGCTAAGGTTTGTAGATTATCTAAAAGATGCGCATTTTCCAAACAAAGCATCTTATGGAAAGCTTGATCAGCAAAATTGCTTAACCTTTTAGCTTTCTCAGCCCACGGGTTCCAAACAACAAGGTCTGGTGCATTATGGCTTGTCACTTCAATTTGGCGTACAAAACCGGGATCATTAATCAGCACAACACCGCTCAAATTCTTATAGATGCGATCGACTTCAGATGAGACGCGTAAAGGATTATTAGAACAACTAAGCCGCCAATCCTTCAATGTATCTATATATTCCACACCCTCTAGCCCTAAGACCTCAACCCTCTCAATACCGGCAATATTAAAATAACTATGCAGTGCAGAGGTAAAGGAAAATGCCTTATCTCCCGTATTTATTACTTCAAAGTTCATAGAAAGAGAGCGACCGACAGTCACCTCTAACTTTAATAAGGCTGGAAACGGCCAAAGATCAGATGGCTGTACATCTAATTCCAGTTTAATCAGGGTAGTTTCACTATCAATTAACTTAACATCAGCTAAGCACCACTCTTGATCACGAACCAAGCCATGAGCGGGAACAACATCCAATGATATTTGATCTTTTACCTGATCCGGATTCTTAGCTAAATCGCCAAACCAAGGCCAACAAATAGGAATTCCCCCACGAAGCGGCTTACCCACTTGATAGTCGCATTGATCGCTTAACCAAAGCAAAGGACGCTCACCCGCTTGTTTGTATTCAGCAAGCTGCGCTCCTTGAAGAAAAATAGTGGCCGACGCAGCTTTATTCTTCACACTAACCGCAATAAGCTGCTTATAGATCTCAATTGTTACACCTTTCAGAGCACCGTATTCCGCATACAACGCCTGAACTTTGTCCGCCAAATTCATATAATTTTCCGTATTAAACTTATACCCACGATTCTACTCTTGAGATTAAATAAGATTAAGCCCTAAAAACAGGTAAATAGATGCCAAGTGCATAATAAACCTTAAAAGAGATAAATAACCTACACTTAAACTGGAAAGAGGCATCTATTAACTTTATGCTGAATCACACATTCAAATCTATCCAGGCACTATGCAACATAACCCTTTATTATTACCTATCGCAAAAATCCTTAGGGATTCTCCTCAAGCGATCAGCGAATATGAACTCTTTCAACAGTTAGCCTTTGATGATAACGACTTAAAGCTACCCACAGACCCTTCCGCTGATTTAACCTTATTCCGTCGCCACTTTTTAGTAATGAATGCTCTTTATCAACTGCAGCCTGTCTTTTGGGAAGAGGGATTATCCCTATCTATCTCCGCATTAAAAATAGAACTCAGCCCCAGACAAAACACAGCCGATAAAACGCTAACCTCTCCAGTCTCTGACGAAGGTATACGCTCTTACTATCTTGACTGGAATGAATTTTTAAAAAGCGATCAAGAAAGTGTTGATACTCTTCTGGATAGTTTCTGGCAACGTTATTACAAAATTGATGAAGCAGAACACGCTCTTGCCACTTTAGGGTTAAAGGGTGACACCGATACAAACAGCATTCGTCGAAGATACCAACAACTAGCTTCCCAACATCATCCCGATAAAGGAGGCGACCCAGAACAGTTCATTAAAATAAGAGAGGCATACGAAGTGCTTGTATGCATAAGACAATAGTCTCTTTATACTTAATTCCATGAGTTGCTGATAGAGCTGTACAGCTTCCCTTAAGTTTCACGCTCTAAAATACCCTAGGTCGACACTTGTAAACCCCATCCAGGAGGAACCATGGTTATCACAAGTAAAGGTATAATCAAACTCAGCTTCATCTCAAGCGCTATTTTGTTAGCGGCTTGTAGTGGAAACAATCCACAAGTCCAATCATCCCCTTATTCAGCAGCAGAATTAGAACAAAGAAACAAAGAACTCGTTGAACGAGAAAAAGCCGTTGCAAAACGTGAAGCTGAAACTCAGCAAACATCCGATGGTAACGAACTACTTCCCCCTAATGCTAAGCCCGGCGAATGCTATGCCCGTGTTTGGGTAGAGCCAACCTATCAAAACTACACAGAAACCTTACTTGTTAAAGATGCGAGTGAGAAAGTCGACATCATCCCTGCATCCTATGAAAAAGTAACGGAACAAGTACTTATTCAACCTGCTAGCTATAAGATGATTGCCGTTCCTGCTCAATACGAAACAGTGACTGAGCAAAAGCTGGTAAAAGAAGCCAGCACTCAGTGGTTGATCGATCTAAAAAAAGGCAGCGCTCCTGCCAGTCAAAAACTACTTGATGCAGCCAGCGAACATGGTATCGATCTAGCAGCAGCACAGCCTGGAATGTGTTTCCATGAACATTACCTTCCTGCAAAATTTGAACAAGTAAATGAACCTGTTCTTATTCAAGAAGAATATGAAGTGGTAACCACCCAACCCGCTGAATTCCGTTGGGTTGAGAAAACAGTACTGGTGAAAGAAGCCAGTACACGTATTGAAGAGATCCCAGCTCAGTACTCTACTGTGACAGAACAAGTGATCGACGTACCTGCCCACACTATTTGGAAAAAAGGCACGGGTCCAATCCAAAAAATCGATGCGGCAACCGGCGAGATCATGTGCCTAGTTGAAGTACCTGACACCTTCAAAACGGTAACTAAACGCGTTCTATCTTCACCTGCGACAACTCGCACGATTGAAATCCCAGCTGTTTATGAAACCGTTCGCGTACAAGAGCTAGTTTCTGAAGCAAAAGAGGTGCGTACAACGGTACCGGCTAAATACAAAGATGTACCTGTCACGAAGAAAGTCAGTGATGTTGCTTTTGTATGGCACGAAGTACACAACCATGAACACCCAAGAGAAACACGCACAGGTAATAAGATCTGTTTAACTGAGCAACCAGCTCAGTACAAAACAATCAAACGTACTGTAGTAGCAACGCCTGCGACAACGCAGAAAGTTGAAATCCCTGCTAAATACGAAACTGTAACAGTGACCAAACTAGCGTCAGCAGCTAGCGAAAACCGTACAGAAATTCCAGCAGAGTACGAAACCGTTTCATTAAGCAAAATAGATAAAGATGGCTATATGGAATGGCGCTCGATTCTTTGTGAAACCAATATGACGCGTACTACCATCATGGATATTCAACGCGCTTTGGCTAGCAAAGGCTATAATCCCGGTAAGATTGATGGTGTTGTAGGACGCGAGACGATGAGTGCGGTTAATGATTTCCAACGCGACAATCAGTTGCCTACGGATAAATACATTAATATAGAAACAGTAAAAGCGCTTAATGTTTCCATTTAATAAACGTTAAAAACCTTTAGCTGGAACCAAAGCCCCTACAAAAGATTAGCTGTCATTTTGTAGGGGCTTTCTTGTAATAATCAACGTTTACCTAATGCTCGCTTTTTTGCCCTGCGTTTTTGTGCACTTTTTGAGTTCTTTCGATTCACCTCAATCACCCGAGTAAAATCTGGCTCGAACCCCTCTAACCACTGCTGTGGTAAACGCTCATCAAGAAGAGCTTCAACCTCTTCTAAAAGATAGTTTTCCTCCTCAATAAGCAGAGTAATCGCTTTTCCCTGATGCCCTGCTCGTCCTGTGCGGCCTATACGATGTATATAATCTTCTGGTTTATACGGCATCTCAAAATTAATCACCGCCTCCAACTGCTGAATATCCAGACCGCGTGCTGCCACATCCGTAGCAACCAGCACATTAACTAAGCCCTTTTTAAAATCAGACAAGGCCTGTTCACGAGATGTTTGTGAACGATCCGCATGTATAGCCTCAGCACAAAGACCCGTTAAGCTTAATGCCGCAGCAATCTTGTCTGCACCCTGCTTTGTCCGGCTAAAAATCAAGACCTGCAGCCATCCCTGCTTAGCAATAAGGTGGCCAACCAAAGCCAACTTACGTTCAGGATCACAATTATAAACAACCTGCTGCACATCAAGAGATCGACTATTACGCTGATCCACTTCGATCAATTCAGGCTTATGTAATAAGTTTTTACTAAATTTATAGATGTTATCGCTCAAAGTGGCGCTGAATAACAATGTCTGTCTGAGTGTTGCCTCAGGTCTAGATTTAGGCAATTTACTCATTACCGCTTTAATCTCATCCTTAAAACCCATATCCAGCATTCTGTCAGCTTCATCTATCACTAGCACTTCGATGGTCGATAACTTAACCACCCGCTTTTTAATGAGATCAAGTAAACGTCCAGGGGTCGCAACAAGAAGATCAATCCCCTTATTTATTTGATTCACTTGAGGGGCTATTCCGACCCCACCGTAAGCAACCGCCGATCTAAATCCGCTACCTTTGGCATACTTTTTAAAACTATCATTAACCTGTTGAGCCAGTTCACGTGTGGGCGCTAAGACAAGGATTTTTAATACTTTTTTAAGGTTATCAGTATCGTTTAGATGCTCATCCTCGCTGAGAATTCTATTTAGCAAAGGCAAAGCAAAAGCGGCGGTTTTACCTGTGCCCGTTCGTGCCCCAGCTAAAAGATCACGCCCCGACATAATCACAGGAATCGCCGCCGCTTGAATAGGCGTCGCCTCACTATAACCCGCACTCTCGATTGCATTTACGATAAGAGGATTCAGACTCAATTCTGTAAAGTTCAATTATTTACCGTCCCGCTATCCCGTTGCTCAACTACCAAGGATCTTCATCGGTAGTGCCAACGCCTCATTACCACTCTGCGCCAACACCCAAATAACCGCGCATAAGCCCCCAACCGTACTAAAATACCAAACAGCCGATACAGTCTGACCATAACGATCTAAAGGTAGCAGATCGCTTATATGTCGACGCTTCCATTCAAACACAATCTCAATACTGCCGATCGCTAATAAGAAACCTAACAATGTCATATTAAAATAGTAACTGAGTACAACCCCAGCAATAGCACCTAAAGCACAACAAACTAAACCTATAACAGAGTTCACTGAAAAAGCGATACTCTTCAAAATATGCCCGCCATCTAAAGGTAAAACAGGTAAGAGGTTAAATAAGTTTAATAGCGCATTAAAGGCAGCCAAACCCGCAAAAAGCTCTATATCAGTCAACCAATAAACAAGCAAACATGCACAGGAGAGTAATAGCCCAAAGAACGGCCCCATAATCGATATATAAACGTCCTGCCAACGGGTATTAATACGATCATCTGACAGGGCTAAGCCCCCTACAAACGGAATCAAATAGATCCCTTTTGTTTTCAAACCAAAACGCTTCATCGCACGAATATGCCCATACTCATGAAACACTAAACAAAGTATCAGGGCAATCGCGAACTGTATCGAAAACAGCCAGGTATATGCTGCCAAACTACCTGCGGCAAAAAGAACTTTCAGAACCTTTGCACTTTTAAAGAGCTTTAACCCTAAGGAACCTATACCTAACCAACTCACTTTATTAGGCTGCTTCGGACGAGGCTCTATCACTTGAGCTTCTATATCCTTTTCACTCCGCTCACCTTGGCTGAGAAGCTCGTCCCTCAAACCATCACTTAGCTGTAATGAATAACTTAATGCAAATGGCTGCCATGTTAATTCAAGCTGAAGCACGCAATTGAGCTCTTGCTCCCCCGCTTTTAACTGGAAACTATGTAGAGAGGATGAGGAAGGGTCTGCGCTAGCATCATGCTGAGACACCAACTGATTATCCCAGTACAATGCCTGCCAACCGGCCATAGATCCTTCTAAACGAAGCTCACGGCCTAAACAATCGATCTTGAGTAACTGCAAAGAAATGCTCGCTGCAACCTAATGAATAAGCGCGCATTATGTAGCATCTAGAACAAGCAAGAAAGCTCTTAAGCCTAAGTCTTAACCTAAAACGCTGAGCACATACGATGATAAGTGAAAAACAAAAAATGCTCTCGGGATTACCTTTCAACGCACTTGATCCTGAACTTGTAAAAGAACGCAAACGCGCCAAAGCTCTATGCTTCGAATATAACCAGTTACACCCAGATCAAAAAGGCATGCGCCAACAGAAATTAAGTAAATTATTAGGCCAAGGATTCAAACCTACGATTGAACCTAACTTCCAATGCGATTATGGCTATAACATCCAGCTTGGAGAGAATGTATATATCAACCATAACGGTACTATCCTTGATGCAGCTCCCGTTACTATTGGCAACAATGTGATGATAGGCCCCAATGTTGTTATTAGCACTACAACTCATCCATTGCAGGCCTCAGAGAGAAAGAAAGGTACAACTGAAGCAGCAGCAATCACAATTGCTCAAGATGTTTGGATAGGCATGGGAGCAACAATATTACCCGGTGTGACTATAGATGAAGGCGCTGTCATCGCAGCAGGATCAGTTGTAACAAAAGATGTAGCTAAACAAACACTGGTCGCCGGTGTACCCGCTAAAGTGCTTAAGATGTAGCGCCGCGCGATAAATAAAACCAAGCTGCGCGATAAATACTAGATTTTATATTTTCAACGTAGTAAAAAAAATTTCATTATATGTATTCATTCTCTAATAGGACACATTCAGCATCTGATATGTGTCTCGAATACAGTGTCATGTACGCTATATCAAACTCGCCGCCGGCAATTGCTGTTGTACGCTGTAATTTACCAATGTGCATGTTGTCAATGCTAGATATATCACCGAACCACGCGCCAGTGTCAGAGCCAGCTGTAACGGTTTTAGTTGTATTAACGCCGCCAATTCTAAATGACGTACTAGACCCCGTTGTTCTGATAATTACATGCGTCCAAGCGGACGTACTGATTGCATTAGATGTGTACACATTAACGCTATTACTGACAATTCGAGATTTAGAAGTGCTTGGATCGAAATTAATCGATAGAAATTTATTGTTTGAAGATATGTCCGAACCAGTCAGTATTTGCAATACACTAGAAAACGAAGCGGTTCTCACCGCAAAACTAGCAGTACCGGCGCCCGCGCCTAGCGCAGACGCTAACGATGTTGGGAGTGTTAAAAACGCACCAGCGCCCGTTGTTATGCCAGCATCAGTGCCCGCAGGGCCGTCGCCAGCTTCAACAAACGAAGAGCCACTGTTTGTCGCATCATAATTCTCAGTCTCGTCATCGTAATCTCCGCTAAAAACATATCGTGCAATAAAATCACTCGGTATCCCTCCGATTGAAGGGCTGTCTTTTAGCGATGCAGCCCTCAACATTGTTGCTAACATTATGCGTGGCCTCCAACATGTGCGGCATAGAGTGTCGAACCAACTTTCCAGAACACAATTACGTCATTAGCGCTATAAGCTGGCGCACTGTCCACCCAAGTTAACGCTGGCCACGTGGGTGCATGAGTGCCACCGCCTGCTAAATGCAGTATTAGTGATTCTCCGCTGCTTATAGAGATAGTAAATGTCGTATCAGTTGATAACGTAAATAGCTGAATCTCACCGTTGCTGCGCGCTAGCGCTGAATTGCCCGTTGCATCATAAACAGTCGCAGTGCCGCTTGGGGCGCTTAATCCCACATAAGTTGATAACTCAGTCAGCGTCATTATATACGACTTATTACGTTGCTGGACTGTAACACTCGTGCCAGCTGATTCATCTGTCGTAATGTCAATGTCGATCACTAACTTTGATGCATTAGATGAAACAACAACTTGCTCTCCATTCAACTCACTCGACGCATCGACAAAGCCGCTTATATTTACAGCGGCACCAACAGGAATTATAGGCAAGCTGTTTGCGGAATCGTTGATACTATTATCTGATGCAGCGGCAGAAATCGTGCTAGCAGTATATGCAGTTCCTGCCGGTCCTTCGATAGCGACAATTTCAGTGCCAGAGATGCTGGAACCCAGTCGTGCAGATAGATCTGAAAACTTCTTGCTCACAGTTAAGACCCCGTAATTAAATATTGACCATCGGCAGTGATGAAAGGCTCACTATCTGCCGTTACTAATAAATCGCCATCAAGCAAAATAACTGCATTGACTGACTGTAATGAATCTTCTCCGCCTCGAACGGTCCAAACTCTCACATTAATTGAGCGGCTTCCGATAGGTGCTGCAGCGACATTCAGACTATAAGCACCCACCAACCCCACATCAGTGCTTAGCCAATTTGCAGTGATCAGATCTCCATTGGCATCATATGCATCTGACTCCACTCTGTATGTTGTGCCATTCTCTGGTCCATAATCTGTATCATCGTAGTAAGCGATTACCTGATCCGACTGTGTTATTCGGTCACGGTGTCTCCACGTTAACTGAACGGTTGACGATGTGGGCTGAACCATTGCCGCAGGATAGACGCCATCAATTTTGAAGTTAGCCGCTGGATACGGTCGATTAAATCGCCCACGCATTAACAAATCATGGTAGTTATACGGACCTAAATAATAGCCATTCCCGTTTTTAGGTGCGCCATAACCTTCAACCGTTTCACCTGGTAAAAACTCAGTATCTGAATTAGCTGAAAAGGTTCCAACGAAGTAAAGTACAGTTCCTGCAGTGATTGGGCGTGGAATAGTATCTATTACACCCCGTTTAACAGTAATACTTGTATCGCCATCACTGACGGTTGCGCTTAATGAAACAACCTCTCTAACCGTGTCAGCGCCATCACCAACCAAAATTATTTGATCTTCACGAACTGAGTCCATGGCGTCTAGAGGTAATACAGGGATAATAACTTCAGAGGGGTCGTCGACATCCGTATCAACAACCGCTATTGGAGTAAAATCGGCTGAAATAGAAAATTCACTATCGGGATTTTGGACAGCGCCGTCAGGGTAAACATACAAGTCATAGTTAATATGAGCACCGCTTTCTGGGCGAGCACCGGCAAACCCAAAAAAACTAGATGTATCATTTAGCTGAGCAATCGCTGTTTCGCCTACCTGCTTAACAATCAACAAATACGGCAATTCAAACGCAGTATCATGACTAAAGGACAACGGATCTCCTACTGGATCAACCCATTTTGTTTTAGCAGGCAGTGCATATGCAGAATACTCGTGGCCAAAAACATCTTCCCCAAACTCAATCGTTATCTCACCAGAAAGTGCCCCGGATTCTTTACGATTAGTTACTCGGCAAATCATCTCGCTGACACCGCTATCTAGATCAGTCAAACGGAACAAATCACCCGGCTTTAAATTAAAAAATTTACGGTTTGTTACGATTCTTCCTTTATGAAACGGTCTACTAAATCGTGCTAAATCACGCAGCCCAATTTGCAACGCAACGTTATCGTTTGTAACACCGGAGTACTCCATCGTTTGGCTAACAATATGGCCAACCATGTTGATCGCCGCGGTATCTTGGAGTGTCAGAGTCGAATATGAATTAGTTTCACGATTCCAATATTTAACAATGATCTGATTAACCAGCTCGTAATCGCTAGGGTTAGTTATTTGCTCTAGAGTTGAGTTTGTTTTATCGAGTAAGGGCAATGTTCCAACATCATAATCCCCCCTAATTAACTTAATTTCCTGCAGCCCTGTTTCTGGATCTTCATATCGCACAGCATCTATGTGACGCATGACCTCATCGATCATCTCTGAGTAGGGTATTTCGTCACTAAAAAGAAAAGATAGGCCCAAGCCTTCATCAAACAGCGTATCTGCAATACCACTGTAGGACGTACCAATCTCAGGCTCAGGAAAACCAGCACCCCAAACGGTGTCGGTCATAATTTCGCGTATGATATGAGCAGGGTTCATGTCGCCAGCTGTCGCCGCCGCACTTGCAACTATGTCATCAAACAATCCCGTTCCTGCGTGACTAGACGAGTCGTGATCGTTTTCAAAATGAATGCTAGTTATCTGATTAAGAACACCGACGGGTATTGTGACTTCACCAAAAACTTCTTGAGTTGAATAATTAACAACTTTACCTAAAAAGAGCTCGGCTTCATTAACATAATCAACTGTTACATAGTACCATGTGTCTATATCTACAGAGCCTAAACCGACAGGATAACCAGCAGAACCTGAAATATCAGTAAAGCTAAATGTAGGTCTTCGTAATACGTCTACAGACTCATCTCTTCTAGTGTTAAATGAAAATACTGTATTAAAACTAGAGTCACGAAAAACTAGACCAGGGCTATCGTTAGGACCAAAAGACAACGCTTTAAATTTAAATGATATGTGCTGCAGCGGTCTATTGGATGTGTTTAATACTATCGTTTTATATGCGGATATGTGCACACTCGTCAAATCTGGCCCGGTACCCACAAAAATAGCAGGCCCGAAATCATCATCGACTATGCCAAAATCGCTCATAGAGCCCTGGCCTATAGCGCTAGGGAAATCATAATAACTGTATTCAGATAGTGACTCGCCGGTAAATGATTCTCTAAACGTCTCACCCGTTAATGAAAAATTTAAAACCTCAGCTTTCTCATCATACCACTGCTCACTACCATCAGAGCGAGTATGAATGCGTTGAACTAACCAATTAACCGCTTTCAAATATGGGTTATTACCCCAATAAAACTGCTTTGCGATCAAACTGACAACACCACGAAACCCAGGGACAAAACCACCTAACTTCGTACTCAAATAGCTATTAATAGGCTGCTCTGGATATCCCATCCCTACATCTATAGTCCCCTGAACACCGCCTTCGCGTTTATCACCACCCAACAAACTCGGTTTATTAACAACCATCTGACCATAGCCTGTGGAACTGCCAGACTCTTCACCAATCCAGCATTCGCGATCGGCATACTGCATATCAATAATTTTATCGGCAGGGCCGTGGCACAACGTAAAGTGCACGCCAGAATGATATTTATAGCCAACGGTCTGTTCACCACCTTTGCCGCCACCCATTATTCAACTGCCTCCCGTTCTGCCAGTTCAGCGGCTTTAATCGCCAAACCACAACCGGTAGCGCGTAACTCAGACGCGGGAATACCTGCCCTAAAACGCCGAATATCTATACCATGATCGTCACACCAAACACGCACCCTAGGAGCACAGTACTTCAGCTTGCGCAGGTCTTGAAATGTCACTAAAACTTCGCTCATTTCTTACCACCACCGGACTTAATCGGAACCGTCTTAATATCGCCGTACCATGCCACATTAGGCCCGCTGATACGCCGAGTACCAAACAAGATAGGGATAGGCTGGCCCTCTTGCGCCGTAGGTACCTCAAACTTCTCAGCAGATGACTTATGCGCCTGTTGAGGCTTACCTAAAATCAAACTAGTAACCGCTTGCAGCGCTACCGAGATGATAAACTGAACCCAAAATCCCATATCTTCACCTACACCAATGAATTACCTTCAAAGGGCCCCTTTGGCGGACCAAAATCAAACCCACCGTAGTTTTCAATATTGTTAAATTTACTGCTGCAGGTAGCATCTAATCGATCGCAACCGGGGTACAACGTAACCTCAGCTAATCCACCCACATGGTCATAATTACGTTGATATGCACTGACAACAGCAGCCGCTTCTAACTGCGCACCCCATAGATAACTGCTCCCAAAACCCGCTTCAGCGTAATACAGGAAAGGAGAGCTCTGGATTACATCATCAACAGCACATACCAGCGTTGCGGTTATCGTAATTCTGTACCAACCATCACCCATATCACTAATGCTGTTTGACGTATCAGATACACCCGCAGCGTCCAGTACACTATCGAATGCCAAAACATTCCCAGTCCACAGCCACTTCACACAGTACAAATCATCGCTGGTCTCATTTTTAATCTGCAGCGCTATATACGGCGCATCGTTTTCTTTAACATACACACTCAGGGTAAATGCAACGTTATTAGTCTCAGTAATCGCCATACTTTGATAAATTCTAGGAGATACCGTAGCCCCGTCACCAACCAACAAATCCGCCACTTGGTAACCGCTAGGGGCATTTACCGCATCAGCGGTAATAGAAAGGCCAGCAGCAGACCACGCCGCATTATTCAACTCTTCACTAAACAGCAAACGGTTAACAATACCGCGATCGCTAAGATTCTCAGCCAAGCCAATAATTTCACGATTTAACGTAACGGCAGAGCCCGCATGGCCTGTGATATAGCGCATCACGTTGTTGTACTCAATAATGCCGCCCGTAAAGTAGCCATCCTCATATGCAGCAGCTTCATTAATAACCAGCTGCGTAGGCGCAGACACAGCAATAGCATGTGCGGGTTTTGCCCAGTTGGCTTTATCTAATTGACACTGCCCGTGATATAACGCATGTCGACACTGGCGCTGATAGCGCGCTCGCAGCGCCGAGCGCTTCATCGTTGTGGTCATTCTTTCAATCGACACAACCATATGAGGGTGCTCCCAACTAACCCCCGTTAACCTGCCCGAATAAAGCCCGATAACCTGCAAATCCGGGTCATTCAAATCCACAGCCCGTAGCTTAAATGTAACCGCTGTATCAAAATCAGAAGTGCGATAAATATCAGCAAACGGGTTATCACGCTGAATACGAATAGACAACTGTTTACCGTCATCCGGATTGCCGTCCTCATCATATGTATCGCGTTCAATAGTAATAGAGATATAGGTATCAGCACCGAGTATTAAATCCTGATCAGCAGACGTAAGACGCACAATATCTTCAGGATCATTACCGTACCGAAACTCATAAAGCTCAGCAGGCATTGCACGATAGCCTGTAGTAACAATGTCAGAATAACTCATGTAACAACCTCCACGGTTTGTACGGCCAAGCTGATATTAGCCACGTCGTCAGTAACCCAACTAATCGACAACGTGTCACTCACCAAACGAACCGTATTTACAAAACAAACAAACAAACAATCCTCAGGGCCATAAAGCTCATCCCACGGCTCAACCGTTGCTATGCTCGTTACCCCTAACGTGTAATCGGCCTCGATACTCTGCACGGCAAAGAAAGCAAAGCTCCCATCTCGTTTGCGCAACATTAAATGGCTATGAATCGGCCCCGTAGGCATAAAACGCCCCAGCTCGGTTCCTGCCACCTCAAAATCAGTTAAACCAACAGGCGTCTGCAACTGGAGATCGTTCTGCCACGTAGGCATTAAAAAGGGGGTTTGGCGGCCACGAACTCGATCAAAAAACGCTTGATACCAGCTAACTTCATCACGACCGACTTCTAACGCCGTACCTTTATAGACACGCACCGGCAGCGATGACGTTAATTCATACGTAAACGGGCCGCTCTGCGAATCAACAAACTGAGCTGACCACTGATGTTCAGTAGATACCGCATTATTCCAATTCATTTTACGCAACAGCACTTCCAAACCATCAATGGTTAGCTCTGCCTCAGCAGTCCAACTAAACGGCTCATAACTACCAACCAATCGTTTAAACGACAACGGCGCGCGCATAACAGAACTGGTTAACTTACTTGCACCAATATCACCATTAACGTGCACTCTCCACGCGGGATAAACCGCCGATTTTTTTGACCAATCAGAACTCATTGGCTGGGCTGCCCCCAGCGTTAAACCATCACCAGAAATCGATTGCAACGCAAAAACCTCAGGCTCCTGATTATCGTTAACCAATACCCATTCATCACCGACCTGACTACCATCCCCAACCGGTTTGTCTAACACTAAAACAGACTCCCCAGCATCAACAGAAAGGCTTAAATAACGCTTACTAGGCCAGATAGGCAGCATTAATACATGGGGTTGCAGCGCCCACAGGTAATAATCTAAACGAGCAGAATCGTGCCCGTCCAACAACACCTGGTACTCAATATAATCACGAGGCTTTGAGCGCAACGCTCGTCGTTGTTCGGTACCATCCCGGCTAGTGATAACATCGGTTTTAAACTCCCGTAGCTGCTTAACAGGAGTACTCCAATCTGGGGAAAACGGAAAAACGGCCGCAACACCGGTAGGCAATGTCATTTAACCCTCCAGAATCGCTTTAATCTGGCTTTTTTCAGAGCGGATAGTATTCACAATAGAGCGGGAACCTTGTGTTGTTCCCATTATCTGCTGCGCCATATCCCCAGCATCCAAACTGTTAAATATATTCAGCTCTGTTGCACCACCATTTGCTGCCATGGGTGCCGGTTGAAGCATTTGCTCACTGCCAACTACGCCACCCTCCGCATACCCCTGAAAGCTATTCAGCGCCTGCATGCCATAGCGGCGGAATGATTCCATAAACGGCAGTGCACCGGGCTGCTGCATCACGTCACTTGGCTGAACAAACTCGCCCGCATGGACCACGCCTGCCACCTGATATTTACTGCCTGGTCCGGTCCAGCCGCCGTCCGCATAACCGAACAAACCGCCCAAAAACCCCGAAGAAGACCCCGCTGAATCACCAAACATACTTAGCACTGCTTTTTGTGCGATCATTTTAGCCAGCAGCTCGGTCATTGCATTAGCGACGGACTGAACTAATGACCCAATCGCATCGCGTAACGTCATCGTTCCATCAGCAAGGCCCTGAACAGCCGTCTGAATACCCCCTTGTAAACCCTCTTTTAAAGTAGATTCAAGCAAGGTGCTGGTTGAATGTAACTGCTTAATTTGATCATTTAGTTGTTGATATGCCGCTTGAGCCGCTTCACCAACAGCACCCGGCTGATTAGCCAACGCTTCAAGAATGGGTTTCTGTTGTTCTAGTACTGCAGCTGTTTCACTATGAAGCTTTAATAAGCGCTCCCGCGCATCTAACTCATCAATCAAACCCGCATCTAGTTCAGTTTGGATCGACTGCTCTTCACGATTTTGTTTATCAAAAACCGTATCAATTTCAGCCTGCACCTCATCTAACCGAGCCCTCGCCAATTCAACATCAATCAGTGATTCAATTAGATTTGCACCGTCTGTATTACCGTCGGCTCTTAGCCGCTTCAGGAGATCGCCAAACTCCTGCTCCAGCTCCAACGCACGGGCTTCTGCACTTTTACCGGAGTTCTCCAATAACCGTATCTGAATCCGCTCTAGTTCCTGCGCGTCTTCCATTGCTTGGTTCAGTTTTTCTTGCGTTGCCAATGCCGCATTGGCAGCTCTGGCACGCTCAAGTAACGCACCAGACAAACCTTTCTCAGCTAGCTCATATTCACGGGTTTGCTCTGTAGATAAGCCATAAACCTCAACACTACGCTCAAGCTGTTCTACATACTTCTGCTGGTCTCGCTGGCGAGCGACAATTTGTCGCTGTGCTTCTTTACCTGCTGCAGTAGCCTTGCGCTGCGACTCAGCAGCCGCCTTGTTCGATTCATCCAATTGTTGATTGGCAGCGGCTTGCTCCAGTATCTGCTGACCTAAATCCGAGTGCTCTTTTATCTGGTTTCTCAGCAGGTAAGAGCGGGCCTGCTCAACAGGTGAAAGGTCGCTCAGCTGGCGGAACTGCTTTTGTAATGATTCCAGATACGCTGCAGCTGCTTTTTCTGCGGCAGGGGTATTTTTAGTTAGCGCGTCTCCGGCGTTATCCGCCGCTACTTCCGTTTCACTCAACGCGTGGGTTAATTCGTTATAACGCTGCTCTAGATCACCTACATCACGCCCCTGTTTAACCAGCACCTCCATCAAGTTTAGCAACTGCTTTCTGGTCTTTTCTGGTATGTCTTCAGAGGTTTGTATGGCAGCAAATATGGCATCAAAATCAACAGCAATACCCGCTGCGGTATCCGCTGATGCTTTACGCAATAGCTGAATCGCCTCAATTGATCCCGATGTTAATGATTCGCCAGATATCGCATTCCCACCACCGAGCGTCTGATCAACAGACAGCGCACTCAGCTCACGTGCAGCATCAACCACACGGTCCTTCATTTGGTCAATTTTCTCACTTAGCCTAGTCAGCTCTTGCTGGCGTTCCAATTCAGTCAGCTGGCGCAAACCTTCAACCACTTTATCCAGTGGCTCACTCACGTCTGACAGGCTGCTTTTAACGTCATCTGTACTGTCACGGAACGCATACAAACCGGTGGCAGCAAGCGCCGTCATTGCAATCATACCCACGGGGCCGCCTAAAATACCCAGCACACCTCTAGCCGTTATCGCCGCAGCTGATTGGGCTGCAGCTAAACGTTGTAACGCAGCGGTATGTGCAGCACTAGCGGCTGTTGCAGCACCCGCTGCACGTGCCGAGGCCAATTGACGAGCAGTTGATACAGCATGCGCTTTTGCAGCAGCCAACTGAGCAGCAATATCTGCACGGGTAACTAATATCTGTTTTATTTTACCCGCCGTTAAGTCGGTTACAGCAATCAACGCACGGCCCGCAGTTAATACTAGGGCTGTATCAATCACCGCGCCCAGCAACTCTGTATTATCCGCCATGCTATCAATCACATCCGCAATAGCCGTTAACGAACCCGCTAACGTCGCGCTCATCCCGTTTGTCGTCGACATTGTGCCAACCAATCGAGTAAATGCTTCATTTAGCTCTGTAGCGCCTTGAGCAACAATTTTAACGCGGCCATCAAACTGAGTATCCACTGCATCTTTAGACTTTTGCAGTGCCTCCACTAACTTATCAGCGGTCAACTCGCCCTCAGCAGCCATTTCGCGAAGCTTCCCTATATCAACGTCCAAGCCATCCGCAATAGCTAGTAACAAGGCCGGCGCTTGCTCAGATACCGAGTTAAACTCTTCACCACGCAACACACCCGAGGCAAGCGCCTGCCCAAACTGCACCAACGCTGCCTCACTACTGGCGGCAGAACCACCCGAAACAGCAATGGCCTTGCTGACAGTTTCAGTTAATTCGGCGGTTTCTTTTTGGCTAATATTTAGGCGATCTGCATTCTGTGCAAAACGTTGGTAAACCGCTGCGGTTGAGTCCAATTGCTGGCTGGTTTCACGGGCAATTTCATAAACGTCTTTAGAGGCGATTTGCAATCCAAGCTGGGTATCAGTCACCAAACGCAAACGGTTTTGATACGCAGTCCACGCATCGGCAGAGCTGATAATTTCATTTAACCCAAAGCCTGCGGCAATGGTTAATGTAGCCGCTTTAACAGATGCGGCAATGGTGTTGAACCCAGCCGCTGTTGTGTTATTGGTTTTGTTCAGCTTATCTGCCGATTTTCGGGTGTCATCTAGCGACAAACCCATCTGGTCAAGCTCACTAATCGCTTGATTCAGATCGGCTTTGATTTTTAGCGCGAGAGTAAGGTTTTTATTCGCCATGTCACCATCCTAGAAATTAAAGGCATAGTGACACGGCTATTTAGAAAGGTCTTTTGCACAAGGGCAAAAGCAATAGAAGGGGTAAGCGGTAGGCTAAGCCGCACCCAGCGGACTAAAATCAACAAGGCCAAACTTCATGTTCTCACTATCTGATGGGGAACACATTCCTATCAATCGAATTCCTTCAGGAAGGTCTACATAGGTAAACGCATCGTCAATGAGCTCAAGTGTGGTATAGCAATCGTCATCGTCAGGATCACGAGTATCAAGCTGCTCTGCTAACGTTTCAGTATCGAAAACAAAACCAACTTGTATGGATTGATACCGTAATATCCAATCCGTAGGAAGGTTTAATTGTTGAGCAGCAAACTCAGTTGTTTTCTTATCAAACATGTCACATTCCTATTTCGTTACTTAATGATTTAAGATGGTTTAAGGCTTCTTTACCGCCGCTAACTGCATAATTTGTATCAATTAACATAGCCTTCCGCTGCTTACGTTCATGGCGTAACGCCGCATCGTAGTACAGCATTAACTGTCGTTCAGTATAAAAACCTATTTGGTCAGGGGGGTGGCCATTGGCGATGAGGGTGGCGTAAACGTCGCGCCAGCGATCGCGTTTCTTTCCGCTTGTCGCTGCAGCTGGGCGGTCATTAGTCGATCGCTCAGCTTGCGTACGAAAAAAGGGCCGCACACACCCCACCATGTCATCATAAGTAAGGTGCCATCTGCATCGTTTAAACTGTTTATCCAGCTTACATTTACACCCGCAGACGTTGCGATCAGTTGAGTTAGTTCGTCTGGATTATCAGACACAACATCCAAAATAGATTCTAACTCTATCCGCTGGCCTGATTTCGTTATCTCATACAAACGGTCGTGCAGGGGCTTCATTAATGGGCGCAACTTCAAACCCTCAATAAAACCATACTCCCTCACGGTGATTTCTTGGCCATTAATTGTTACGGT
This sequence comes from Neptuniibacter marinus, assembly GCF_965223595.1. Classification (NCBI taxonomy): domain Bacteria; kingdom Pseudomonadati; phylum Pseudomonadota; class Gammaproteobacteria; order Oceanospirillales; family Oceanospirillaceae; genus Neptuniibacter; species Neptuniibacter marinus. The sequence goes on from NZ_OZ245004.1 coordinate 2,311,717, forward strand.
TTGCTCAGGATGAAGGACCACCAAATCATCGTTCTGGGGGTCCTCCTTTTCTATCCGTGTAGCCATTACTCAGCATCCAGCAGCTCAAGTTTACCGTAGGGGCCCAGCGTCTCATCCAGCTCTGCCGCTGAATCCAGCAACAGCGTACCTGTCAGCTGTAAATCACCGAACGTATCATTAATCAGTGCCAATTGACCCACCGGATTAAACTTAAGACGATACAACCGCACACGAATTTTATCCGTGCTACCGTCGACTGTGTTCATACCGTTCATCATCAGATAACGCACAGGCGGAGCTTGGTTAAACATCAAGACATCAGAGCTGCCACCGTGATCATAATTTGCACTCAGTGGCTGAGTGAGTGTAGACAAATCAATAATTTTAATAACACCACCGACCGCATCTTCAACAGCATAATGCGTACCTTCTACCAGCGTTACAGGAGACCCCGTACTGTCCTGAATAACAACAGACGACACGTTTCCACGCTCCAACATGACTAAATCACCGGCTAATAAATCCTCGGGAAAGTCCTCACCGGTAATACTCGCTGCAGCGACTGTTTTAACCTCGCCATACAAGCCTAACGCTAAATTTTTAGCGCTGCCGTGGTTCAATGTTAGTGAAAACGAGACCTCTGTACCGGTGTTAATCGTGGCACTGGTCCCGCGATTACCGGAATAGCTCTCTTTACGCTTTTCTTCAGACGCCGTGGGTGATACTTGCAACAACGCCGCATCATTAACCCAGTGCATAGCACCCGGCTTACCATTAATGGATTCGCCCAAGTAAACCTTGCCTTGTAGTGAAAAATCTTCCATTACATAGCTCCTTATTTAATGATTTCGCGGTCTTTCAGAAACTTTAGCTGAACCGCATTAACGTTGATTTTGTCACCCGCTTTACACGGTTTCCCCGCATGCTTGTGAGGCTTAGCTAACGTGACCTCCTGCAGTGCGTCGTTTTTAGGTTGTGCGGTTTTAGATGTGCTCATCAGTTACCTCCGATAAAGCGGGTTGTTGTAAATACATCAATCCATAAAAGCGTGTTTTTGTCGTAATCCAATACGTCGCCTTGCTTCCATGCAATAGGACGCATAATGCCTAAATCGGGTGTCCAGCCCAGTAGTGCTTTACGCACAGAGCCAATCAATGGCATGGCATCCTTTTTTGCTGCATCTCCGGTGCTATCACGATAATTACGTACAGCAACAATCACCCCAAACGTCACCAGCGCTTGGCTTTTTCCTCGCTGGCGAGCACCAGGCTGTGCATCCGGATCTGCCGTGTTAACCTCTTGCGCTAACACAACATACGCGGTGCCGTGTCTAAACCCTCGCATCTCAGTGACCGCCGCATAATCAGCAGCGCCGCCAACTGACTGCACAGCAGAAACCTCGTCAGCCAAGTGGCGTTCAATCAACGCGGTATCAAAGGGCTCAAACATTAACGAAACCTCGTTAGTTGCTCACGGCTAAAAACTTTTTCATCAGACTCAAATCGCAAATCAATTGCTGATGGGCTGTTCGTAATGGGGTCGTCTGCACCCAAGCTGAATTTTCCATCCGCTGTTAACTGCAGCAACTTAAGGGCGTCTTTGTAATCTCGCACAATCGGATCTTTATCATCAGAGATACGATCTTGGTGCAACTTATAACGTGTAATAGCCCGCGCCCACGTAGTGACAATACCTGGCACTGGATCCAATGGCAGATAACCACGCTGTGCTAAAAAACCATCGATCAGAGATTGCGCGTCCACCACTGCAGCATCGATGCGCTGCAGGGCCTCATCCGCTATTGCAATCTCGTCAACTGACCATGCACTGCGATCGGTATCAGCCAAGCTGGCTGCCATCAAATCACTGTCAATCAAATGCTGGTGCGCAGCCGTGGCCACTTCAGCCAGTTCACGTGCACCAGGTCTTTCAGACAGTTGGGAGCGGGTTATATACATCACTACTTAGCCTCTGGCCGCGTAAACGGAACTTCCGTAAACGTTACACGCTCAACCACCAAAGCCGGCTCGGCTTCTAGTTGCTCAAGGTCCTGTTCTGATAACGCATGCAGGGCAATGCCATTGCCAGCCTGAGTAAACGAATACCCTGCGCGGCGAAAGCGCGGGCCAACAGAACGCACCCACACACCCTCAACCTCAAGGTCTTTATCCCAGCCCTCAACATCCGGCAAAGATGGCACGTCCTGTGCCTTACTAGCTTCGTTCTCTGAAGCTATTTCTGCAGGTTGTTCCTCATGCTCTGGCAACTCAGGCTTAGCATCCGCTTTAACCGTTTTCCGGCGAGGCTTACGCACAGTCGGTGATGTTTTCTTTACAGTCATACATCACCCCCTTACAGCCACGGAGTAACCAACACATCCACCGCATCACGGTTGACGTTGGTAGCACCATTTGAGTTACGCTCAGCTTTAATCACTTCTAACGCTTTTTCACGTAGCGTCGCAGGTACGACCAGCAGCTTAGGACGAATGCCTAGCTTTTTCCCTTGATCGCCAGTCATGCTCTGCATCGCTGCAAAAGCTGCGTTAAAGTTAGTAGCATTCAATGTCTCTTTTGAGCCATACGCCAACTGCCATAAGCCGTAACCCACGTTCAAACGCGCATCAACACCATACAAATACTCTTTGCGCATAAAGACGTTTTCATCTTTTTCGCCATTGAGCATCACAAAGTTGTACGGCTTACGCTTCTGTAAAATGATCGGTTTAATCACGCGCGTTGTATCAATTAAGAACCATGGCGTCCCGCTACCGCCTTGGAAGTTTGATACAGATGATTCCGTGCCATCCGCATCAGTCACAGGGTGATCGGTATCAAAGAAGTACTGCCCGTCATAGCATTTTTCAGAAAAACCAGCCGATAGCAGCTCATAAACTAATTCAGCCGGATGCTGTTTAGAATCTTGCCCCAATTGAGCCATCAATGGCGTAAAAATACCGTAGGAGTCATCTTCTATCGCATCGCGGCCAACACCCACCGTGTTTTCAAACGACTTATTTTTAATCGTGTAATCATGCAATTCCAGATTCTGAATAACACGATCGCCCAACCACTCACGGAAGCGAGTTGACTGCCCTAGCCATGGGTACGACTCTTTGCTGGTCGTTGACATTACCTCCAACACAAACTGATCAAAATCGACTTCTAAACCATCATATGCATTTTGAAACGCCGCTTTATAGCCAGTAAACAGCAGTTGTAAATTTTGCTGATTAATATCCATCATTTAGTCCTCTTGGGCCGGATTAAAGTTCGACCCAGACACCAGCACTCTCCACGTCGTGGATTTTGCCAGCTACTGAGCGAGTTGAAGTACCATTGGTTTTAGCCACAGTTTCGTCATCGACGATATAGCAGTCATTACCAATATCAGCGCGGGTGATCTCATCCGTAGTCGCGCTGTTGTTAAACAAAAAGACGCCACGGCGTGTCTCAACACGTTCATCACCTGCAGCACCGCCGCTGTTATCCACGTACTCTTCAGCTCGACCACGCGCGGTCAGCGTTGTAGAGGTACTACCAGGCACGGCGTTGCCGCTGGCATCCAGACAGACCAGCGCACCCGCATAGATCTTAGTTGCAGCAGCAACTGGGTCACTGTGCTGGATGCCTTCGCGGCGTTTCGTATTACGATCTTTAGACAGAGCCATGGGTTAGTCCTCCTTAGCGGCTTTGAATTGCTCAGGGGTTAAACCCATCGAGCTGCAGACTGCTAGCTCATCTTGGGTCAACCCAGTTTTATCATCCGTCACCGGAGGCTTACCGTTCGTTTGTGAGGTATTCAGCGCCGCAATGGGTGCCGCTTTATCCAAATAGGCATTCAGCGCAGCAATATCCGTTTTACCCAAGTCGGTAGCCCAGGCTTTCAACGGTTCAATTAAACGCCCATCTTCGAGCGCGTCGTCAATTAACGAGCTAACATCTTTTTCATCGCGTGCTTTCAGTCGCGTATTTAATGATGCGATCTCTGTTTGCATTTGAGCGACGGTTTCAACCGGTACAAATTTAGAGGGATCAACAGCTGAGTGACTAACGCTGGATTTCATTGCAGAACAGGCAGTGATAACGGTTTGCATATCCGTCGTTTCTTCAAGGTCTAACGCTTTGCACAACGCAGCTAGATCTTTATCAGGGCTGGCTGGTTTTAAATCCTTTAGCGCAGCCACCGCTTGATCTTCAGTGGTTGTCTCAGGCAGAGATAGTGCAGCACATATAGCAAGGAGCAATTTATTCACAGGGTCGTCCTCCGATTCCTGATTGAGTCCAAAAGTTGCAGCGGCCAGCAGGGATAACTCATCCATGCCGTCAATTGCGGGGGTATTTGTGAGGGCACCCATAACAACATCAAAAACCTCGCCAGTGGCGGCGTTGTAACTGAATACAGGGCTAAAATAACGATATTCACCGTTGCTGATAAACGCTTTAGCACGCGCAGTTAGCTCTACAGTCGCCCAAAGGCCACTGCCTTCCCGCCACTCTAAAGAGCGAAACCAGCCAGCGGCGGGAGCCGGTTGACCATTTTTCTCTTTGTGTAGCGTTTGATGCTCATAATCCAGAACCGTATCTGTCTTACGCGCATTAAAAAGGGTGATTACTTGCTGTGCTAATGCGGCATTAATCAGCCAGCCTGACACCTTTAACTCACGGCCATCTGCAGGCACAAAAAAACCAGCAGGCGTAACCTGAATCGAAATCAGGTTGTCTGATAGGTCTTCTGGCATCACGAATGAGCAGGGAGCAATAGCAATCAGTTGGCGTTTCACGTTCGCACCTCAACAATTAAGAGTCTCCAGCCTAAACACCAAAACTACTGAGGTCTTTTGTACTAGGGCAAAACTTAATACTGTGGATAGGGCTAAAACGTTTTATAAAGCCTTTATGAGCGTAAAACGGGGGGTAATACTTATGATGGGATAGATAGAGGTGCGTAGAGCGGCTCTCAGCCGCTCAGAGCGTTATCCATATATTCGAGGGCTTTGTTAAGGATCGTCTGATCATCATCCGCACTGGTACCCAACCATGGGCGCGCAGGAATATGCACACTATGCCCACCTACGGTGGCATCCTGAGCAAAGTTGCTGCGGCTCTTCTTCACAAATCGATTACCTACAGAGCCATCGCGGGCGCGTTTAAAGTACAGCGTAGTACTGCGTTGCTTTCTCTTAATGTCACCGCCGAATTGATGGATAGCGCCATAAATCCGATTAGTACCAAATTCCAGCCCCTCATTGTCATACTGTCCGCGCAGCGTTCCTTGCAAGTGACCCCTAAGCGCCAAAATCTTATTCTGATTGCGGTGCTTACGTCGTTTATAACGAGGTGATAGCGGAGCCCACGGAACGCCAGCCGGACTGCGCTGCTCTTTGAATCGTTGGCGGTGTGCCTGCAGTAGATATTCATTGATAATCGCAAACAGCGGCGCAGGTTTTTCCAGCTGGTTGATCGCGTTATTAATGCGTACCTGCACTACGTTCGCGTTATATTCTAACTTTACGCCTGTCATAACCCCCCCTATAATGTAATCACGTCTTGACGCATGTGCTGCCCCCGGCTATTGGGCCCCCAGGTGCGCAAGGTGCCCGTGGTTGCCGGACTGCGGGGCTTCTTACTCGTCATTCTCCTTATCTTTCCTGCTGTATAGCCGTGTGCCAATCCTTGAATCATTGATGTCCCGATCATCTTTGTGAATGGTAATACCGCTCCAACCATCATTACTCCACTCAAACACAGCCAGTGCAGGCACTCGTTGGTCGGGGATTTCAAACTGGGCAATATAGCGGCGTCGTATCACTGCACGTTTAAGCGCCGCTTGGTATTCTAAGCGCACCCAGATCTCATCCGGATCCAACAATGCATCGGCTAACAACAGCATGTACTGGCCACGCCCCGATTTATTAGATTTAAACTGGCCGCTCCTCCGCTGGGTAAACAGCTCCTTACCGATCACCAATGGTTCAGCTAATACATCCCGGAAGATAACAGGCTGGTCCAATGTGGCACCAAAACGAGACAGGAACGCGGCGGCATATTGCTGGTCACTCAGATTATCCGCTAATAACAGATCTGGGCTGACAGTCCGAGCGGGTGGCAGCTCTGCACGGGAACGAATGTTCGGCAAGCCGGGACCACCCGTTGAACCAGATATTGGAGGTTCCGGCCGCTCAGGGGGTATAGCGCCTTGTAACCGGCTCATGCCAGGCGCGTGTTCAAAGCTAGGGTCAATGCCTACTGGTACCGAAACCGTACGTGGCCCGTTTGGGTTGCGCTGGCCAATTACGCGGGTTTCCATGTTCAGTGCCGGTGCCTGGTCTGGGCCGGTTTTACCCATCACCCTCAGGTCTGACTCTGTTAAGCCTGTCACATAACACTGACAACCCCACCCATTTGATGGAAAGTGGGTTTTCCACCACGGATCATCAGCCCGTAAAACAAGATTATCCCATTTTAGATGTTCCTCTCGTGGGTGCTCAACCGCATCACTGTGATGGTATTGACGATATGGCAACACATCCTGCATATCATCCAGCTGTTGTAAACGCCCCGCGTTATAGCTGCTGAATAGATTGGTTTCGTAAATGGTACGGCTGCGCCAATCCCGACCGCCGTTATAATCCCAGCCGTAACGCGCAACAATGTCATCAAAGTCGTTGCGAAACGTTTCCAGTGTGGTGCCATCGTCAATCGCTTTTTCAATCGCTGTGCGAAAGTCCTGCACCAGCGCATCACGATTAGCTCCCGCCACTACAAACGCCCAATCATGCTCAGCGTTGTAGATATCAGTCCAGTGTTTAGTTGGTAGGTTCAGCTTACGGCGGAAAAACTCAGATTGCTCTTTAAACGGTACCGAACCATACACCGCATCAACCATTATTGGATTCCTCAATAATCGAGTTACGCCCAGCCAAGCTAGCTGCGGTCAATGCCTCACCCATCGCTGCAGCGTACTGGTCAAGGGTCATGTCCGGGTATTGCTCCAACAGCCGATCTCGCAGCTCGTCGAGTGTTTCAGCCTCATTCATTAACGTGCGGATCTGCTCAACCCAGCCGTCAACAGCGGGGGATATTGTTTCTTGCACCTGTGGCAACATCTGCTGCGCAGGCGTGTTTGGATTAACAGCTGTTGTTATTTCTGCTGTTATTTCGGCATTAGCAGAGGCTACGTCCGTGGCCGGTGGCACCGCAGGCTGCACAAAGGCCTGTCGCATTAATATCTCCTCATCAGGCTGAGGCTCCGGGATAGCCACTTTACTCTGGGCCCACTGGCGAGGGATCTTAAAGCCCATATCAACCAGCGTTGGCAGGGCTTCAGAATACACCTGCATATCTTCAGGGTCTTGAGTATTAAACTCAAAACGTGGGCAACGATTCCAGCTATCCGCTAGGCCATTCAATACAGCAATGGGATACACCCAGTCACGACTGATAGTTTTCTGAATCTGCTTAGCATCAGCATCGCGCAGGTCCATGCGCACCTCATTATGCACATTGCCCAATGCGTTCGTTGATGATTTACCGTCCGCCTGGCTTGTGAGTGTGCCCCCTAAAATTGCTTTGCTTTGGGTCTTTTCACACCAGTCAATCATTAACTGAAACGCAGCCGGATCACCCTGTGCTGCATTCAAAAAGTCCAGCTCCATACCGTTAGGGATAATACCCGCTGCATTGTGTCCAAGCTGCGCCAGCGCTCGCAATAGCGTTAATTTCTCTTTATCGGTTGCACCGGATGGATATTTACCCACCCGCATGGGGATACCATAGATCTCCAGAAACTCAGCCAGATCACCCACAGAATAGTTTTTAAACAGATAGGGCCATACGAGTACTCGAAACAGTGCCGAGCGCTCTAGGTAGCCAGACTTTGCTTTATGAACATGCGTTATCCAGCCGAAGGGTTGCAAGGGTTCACCCGCGGCAGAACCCCTAAGCCTAATCTCCTGACGTTGCCCCCGCACCAGCTGAAACCAGCTTTGCGGCCGATGAATAACAGCCTTCGGCACGCGGTAGCCCTCCAGCGTTTGCCAGCCGTCAAATTCTAGGCACGCAAACCCCTTTCCGATGGCGTCGGTGATATCAAACAGAATCTCCTCAAAATCATCTTCAGCTTTCAGTAACTCATTGAGAATCGCAGCTGATTTTTTCTCTTGTGCGCTGGCATTATCCGGCGGAACAATACTCCAATCCAACCCAATTATTGCGCGGCGGCGCTTGCCCATCTCAGACATGATATGGCCGTCTTTCTCTTCCATGTCCTCAAATAGTTCGTATTGGCCGACAATATCGCCTTGCTCAGCGGCATCCAGAATCGCTGCCAATTTACTGGGGGTTAGCCCTCGTGATGGGTGGTTGGCAAACTCATGATGCAGGCTAGTGATATGTGAGGTTTGTCCTGTTTTCAAATCTTTATCATTAACCACGGTACCACTTGGGCTAAAAAAGCGCGCAGCAGAGGCCAGCAGCGCTGCAGCATGTTTAGATTTAATTACCATGCGGTTGACTCCGGAAGGATAAGATCATCCTCATTGTGAACATTATCAAAACCACGGCTCTGTCTAGGCAGTGGAGTAAAGTCGATTTCACCGCCATCCATCCATGAGGCGCGAACAGCCATCACTAATCCGACAGCAAAATCACCGTGGCGCTTACCGCGCCCTCCGGCGGATTGCAGGTCTTTCGTGCGGCCCTTATCAATTAGAGGGACCCCGTTTTCCACCTTGATGGCCAGCAGGTCATCTAGGGTTGTTTGGTGCCGAGCAACCTCGATATTAAAGGCCTCAAGCTCACCTTTTAGCTTTGGCATCCACTCGTGGTACCAGCTGGCTGACAAGTGCACCTGGTCAACCATACCTGCTCCATACTTCAACGCGGCCTGCTCAGCGAGATAACCACCATTACCCGTCGCATCAAACGCCATGCCCCCACGGCGCGGTAGGCGATCACAGATGTAAAACATCACTTGTCGTTGCTGTTCATACGTCAGGCTACGCAGCTCAACACGAAACGTTTCACGCTTGCGTAGGCTGGGCTTAATCGCCAAAGGAACAAACACAGTCAAGTCGCCATGGCGGGCAAAATCCTCACCAAACACATGGCGATCGGCAGGGTCTAACTTTTTCAGCTCAGGTAGTAAATTAATGCGACACCAATCATCCACCTCAGCTTCGCGCATTTCAGGCGTCCAGCCCTCAAAGCCTTCGGGGGCTTCAAAGCGGTGAATATTGATAGAGTGATCCGCCACCATCGCGGCTTCAATCAGCACACGAGAGAGATAGTTGCCGCCTGATTTTTTCGGCACACAGCCATATTCCTCATCAGCAGATTCGGTATTAGGTGCGTTTTTATACAGGTCATCACGCCATTTCTTTTCAGCCTCTAGGCTCCATTCTTGCCCAGTTACATAGCAGATACGTTTATATAACCCCTCGGCGATCGCTTCATCCAAGGTGATACGGTGCACGCTGTAATCCTTACGCCCCTCACGCACATCCTGAATGTATGTATTAAAGGCATTATCAACGCCGTTGTGGGTACTGATCAGGCGTACTTTGTTGCCCCACATAGTCAATGCCAGTGCGGCTTTCAGCAGCTCTTCAAGTGATTCATGGAATGCCGCCTCATCGATCACCACATCACCCTGTAAACCACGTAAGTTGCTGGGGCGGGAACTCAGTGCCTGAATCTTGCGGCCCGTTTTAGGAAAACGGATCATGTAGGTTAAAATCTCTTCTTTCTTTGCCGAATCCCAAAACGTTTGCTCATAGACATCGGCGTCGGCTAACTCGTTAAAAGCTCTCGCAAACAGCGCGCAGGCGGCAATATACTCCAGCGCCATCTCTTGCTTACTGCCTACATAAAACGTATTACACCCCCCGCGACGCCGAGGCTTAGCAGCATTAAGGACATTACGACCAGCCTCGGCCCAGGTAAGGCCGGTTCGGCGGGATTTTTCTGCAAGCATGATCTGGCTTTCATCTTCAAACCAACGTTGCTGATAGGGTAAAAAGATCGATTCGTGCTCTGGCTGGGCGTCTGATATCTCCTGCGGTACATCAACTCCGTACAGCTCCATCTCATCCGCAAGATCGATTTTACGAGGCTCGGTTATCGCTTTCAGATTTTTTGTTATTTTCTCAGCCATTAGGATTTACCCAACAAAATGCCGCGTATTCGGCCTTCCAGCTCTTCACTCATGCCATCAGAGCCCCGCATCTCTTCTAGGCGCTCTTCCTGTTCCTGCAGCAGCTCAGCCTTAGCCGCTTTCTGAATCTCTTCCTGGTACTTCTTCAGACTAATGCTAGAGCGTGTCAACGTAGCGATATTTTTAGCAGCATCAGCCAACAATCCAATGCGGGCTGCTGGCTCCATATCATCCGCTTCTTGCAGCGCCATAATCGACTCAAACAGCTCAGACTGAATCATCGCTGTCAGCGCCTCAGATCGCGCATCTTCACGATCGCCTGCGTGATTTCGTATTATTTTTGCAGCCTCAGTACTGGCACGGATAGCAGACAATCGCCGTTCAAGCTTTTGGCCGTATCGATGCACAGCGCTGCGGCTCGGTAGTTCATCACTGTGCTGCGGGAACGTGGCCTGCAAGTCAGCAATTAACTCATCTAGAGTGAGCCGATCATCAATCAACAGTCGCTCGATGTGTGTTTTAATCTCGGCCGGTAAACGTGCAATGGATGACCGACCGGGTGATGTGATTAATGGCGTTTCATCAGTCATATCGATTACCAGTACTTCACAGGCCGGGCAATACCCGGCTCACAATCAATGGTGTACTCAGCGATATCAGTACCATAGCGTGTCAGATCGCATTTCCACTGCCCGCTGGGCTCTTTCTTAATCTCCACCAGATCACGGTCGTGTAAATAATCCAGCTCTCGACGCATCTCTAGCTGGGTTGCATTGGGGTATTCAGACTGGGCAACGGTTAGAATTAGCCGCTCAGGCGCACCCAGCGGACGCGCATTATTTAATGTTAATAAAATCAACCAGCGGATTGACTCACGGCGTGCCCGTTCAATATCAGGATTCATTACGTTTAGCTCCAATCATTGCGCGCAACTGCACGTTTTCAAGTTTATTACCCAGTGAGTCCATTTTTGCCTCTAGCACCGATTGACCTCGGATATAATCCTCACGTCGCACATAGTGGAGAGGTAAGTCTTTCTGCAGATCGTTTAGGTCTCGCTCAATCCGCTTCCATTGCTCACGTTCCTCAGTGTTTGACGACTCCATCGCCTCCATTCGGTCACTGACTAGCTTTAAACTGCTACCGATATAGTTCTGCATTTGTGCAAAAATCAGCTTGCCAATTGCGGCTAACGCCAGCAGAAAAAACACCATTACACCGATGAGTTGAGTAAATGTAATATCAACGGCCATCGTCATTTGCCGCTCCTTTTAATCGCTCGTAAAAACGCCCAGCACATTCACCGTATTGATCATAAAGCTGCTTTAACGCAACAGCGGCCGCATCGGCGCTATTATCAGCAGGTTCAATCGGCATGGGGCATGGCACCTGTAATACCGCTGGTTGCGGCGCTGGCGGCACGGTCACGGGCTTGTTTAAGCTGCTGCATGATGTCGGCGCTAAAGCGACAATCAACACGCTCAGCAGACGTTTTAGAAAGTGCATGGCGCAACTCCTCAGTTGTTTTGGCATCGTCAGCCGCCTGTTTCTGAACCAAATGACTCAACCGCAGGCTGGTTGCGTTTGCGTGTTTCGCCTGTGTGGCGGCCGTTTCAAGCAGTGTTGTTAAGGTAGCTATATCGTCAGATTGGCTGTCGTTAACGGCGGCAGCATAGCCCCGCTCATAGCCTGACTGATCTGCGTATTCCACAATCCACGCGCCCCCCAGCAACACAACAGCTGTTACAGCAACCACAATCAAAATGCGCCTCATAACGAAAACCTCGCAGCGCAAACACCACGGCCCCAGCCCGCAGCAATATATTGCGGCTCATGCTGGGCTAATATGCGCCGAGGGTAATCACGGTTTTCAGAAAAGTTAGCGGCAGATCGCCCAGCGTTGTGGCGTTCGATGTTATCCCACCACAACCATCGGCTATTACCGTTGGCAACGGCCAGCTTCTTATCACGCAGCACCCAGCCCAGCCCACCGTTATAGGCCGACAACACCATCGCCCATCGGTCACAGTTAGTGTCGGCCTTCAGCCGAGCATGCAGCCACTGGTCATATCGCACCATCGCACGCATAGACCAACTCGGGTTATAGGGATCAACGTTTTTTAGCTCAGGGAAAACATTAATAATCCACGCAGCGGTAGCTGGCATAAACTGAGCCAGCCCCTGCGCACCCACCCACGACGTGGCCGTAGGTTGCCATGCAGACTCCTGATGAATCTGCGCAGCAAAGGTGGCTATGGGGGCATCTAACCCCCATTGCGCGTGAGCTGTGCGTATTAAGGTACGCTGGTATGGCTTAGCTGCATAAGGAACATCAGCATAAACCGGTGTGCATGCGGCTGTTGCAAGCAGCAATAACGCCAGCAGTAGTGCTGCAACAAACTGTATACGAACCCCTGCAATATGCATGGCTACAGCCCCAACGTTAGGCCTAGCACGCAGGCAGTGATAATCAGTGCCCGTCGCAGTGTCGCTACTGTGGCAAAAACTTTATCTAACTCATCAGCCCGATCAAACAAAATATGAGGTCGCGCATACGGAAACATCAACCGATCCAGCAGATACGCCAGCGTCACCGCTAACACGACCAGCACCAGCTTATATAGCACCACAGGGAGTTGAACGGGCGAGATCACCGTAAGGCACGCCAGCAACACAACGCTGGCTAACAACCAAACGAGAAAACGAAATAGGGGGAATTTTTCAAACATGACGCACCTCTTAGTTAGTTCAGTGATGACTGAATGTGTCCTAAGAGAGTGCGGTATTGTGTTAAAAAGGTCTTTTGTACAGGGGCAAAAGCGTATAGATCAGATTAAGCACAGACTAAGAGGAAACCTACAGGAGAAGCTTAATATGTCAGCTGCGCAAGAAAACCAAATAAACCTTTCAGAAGAAACACTTCATGAATTAGAAGCACTGGCTGAAAAGTGGGAAGCTAATGCACGCAAAGCATTTGAAAGAGGCGAATTAGAAGAAACACGATATATGCGCCGCTTTGTGCAGAATGAGGCAATGAGTCGATATAACTGTGCTATGCAGCTACGGGCAGCATTACTAAAGAGCAACCGCATATCTGAGCTAGAGATGGATGCACTGACAGCAGACTCCGAACAACGAATCGAGGCTTTCCGTACAGTTTTGCAAGACAGCATCAGTGCGGGGGAAAGCTGCGCCGAATTTCGTGATCGATTACGGTCAACGCCTGTTGCCAAGGCTCTGATTCCACCGCGACATACCACTTAGTCGAACGGAAAACTGAGTCAGGCTGCCGCAGTTTTATCATAAAGTCCACAAGCAGCCCGGACACGGTTATCCGTGCTTGAGTTGATAGATCGCCCCAAGCATCAACCTGACACTGCGCAAGCTGCAGCAGAAAAGCAACCGCTTCATGTTCTACAGAAGCATCAAGCTTTCCCTTATATTCAATCAGCCATGGATACCGTTGCAACAGATAATAAATACAATCGAAAGCTTCCTCTGCGTTTATCTCTTTATTCATTATCATTTTCCTTGATTAAAACCCTACTTTTTTTCCATTTAAAGTAAAATCCAGCATCATATCATCAGGCGCTTCATACTCACCTTTAGAGTTTTGACTAACATAACCAGAACAGACTGATGTTGAATTAATGCTGGCATTAAATCCATTTTTGACTGTAAAGTCTGAAATTAATACTTCGAAATTCCAGAATTGATCAGTACCCCACCTATCATTTGCTTCTTTGTCGGGTACCATTTTATATAACGAAACCTTTGGCGAATCTACGCGCCAACCATCATATTTAGCCCATTTTTCTAATCGATTTTCAAGCCCATCGACACACGCCTCGAACAACATTTCCTCTGACGACTTACAACCTGAAAGCAAGACTGTTACTAACGCTAGAACGCTCCATTTCATTATGTAATACATCACTCACTCCTTGTTTTCCAACATCCATAACTTAATCAATTCACCTAGCGCATGTATAGCGTCAGCCGTAAGGGTTAACTGATAACAATCGCCCATAACTACCCGGTTGTGATCTCCATTGATATGAACATCCATTCAGCACCTCCTGTGCCGTCATCGTTAATCGTTATTTATTTTTAATAATCCTACCACCAACCACGTGGTTGTTGTCGCCCTGTATCGTCATCGAGCTACTACCTTTGCTGTTATCAATATGGGTATGCTTACTAGATGTATCCGTTTGTGTGGCGACAGCGCTATTAGCAAAAACTCTAGCGGTGGATCTCAGTGCCTTTTTACCTTCAGTCGCACTTTGTCGGTAATCATCTAGCAGCGCCTTCTCATCCGCAGACAATACATTTAGCGCCTGTAACACCAAATCACTATTACCAATCTCTATACCCGTTAACAACATCTGTACACGGGTTTGTGCATCGGCATCCAAGCCTGACATCTGCGCACGCTGCGTGGCACCGGCCACAGCATCTAAGCGGCGTTCCAGCTCTTCCTCACTACTCGACCGAAACATAGGCCCGTCGCCTGTTGCCAGCCATTCTGCGCGCACATTGAGTTTACGAATGAGAGCTTCACCTTCTTCTCGTGTGAGATTTCCCGCTCTGCCTCTGGTTAGGTTTTTCACACGATCAACTGTTACCCCCATCACCTCAGCAAGGCCCTTCTGCTTAAGACCTTGATAGCTCATTAACTCTTTCAATTGAGATGAAAGTACTCCAGACATAAAAATACCCTTGACAAGGAGTACTCAGTACCCCTATATTAAATACAAATAACTACTAAACAAATTTAACAGAACACGAGGTATAGAACCCCATGTCTAAATGTAAAGCACTCACCCCTAATGAAGTGAAAGCCCGCTTTCAAGCTAACGGCATCACGTTCACCCAGTGGGCCAAGGATCACGGCTACACACCTAATGCTGTTTACCGCGTCCTGAATGGCTTTGATAAAGCCAAATACGGCAAGGCCCATGAAATTGCCGTCAAGCTTGGACTTAAACCTTCTGTCGATACAGCTGACATACAAGCCGCCTAAAAAGGAGCTGCCGCCATGAGCCAGATAGCCCTCAACCTGCCCAACCCACTCGCCGCCCGTGAGAGCCTGTTTCTCTCAACCGATGGCGCACCGTTTACAACCAGTCGCGCCGTTGCCGAGCGTTTTGGCAAACAGCATAAAAACGTTATTCAGTCCATCGAAAACCTGATCACAAACTGCCCTGATTCCGAGTTTAGCCAGCTGAATTTTCAGCCCGCTGAATATCTTGATGCGCAGAAAAAACCGCGTATCGAATACCGCCTGACACATGACGGTTTTGCCTTTCTAGCCATGCGCTTTACCGGTAAAGAAGCGATGGCCTGGCAAATTGCCTTTCTGCAAGCCTTCAATGCTCTCGAAGCCGAACTGCGTACCAAAGAGGCCCGCTTTGCCAAAGCCCTAGACCATGTTCGCCCCACATTGCGCCCCATTGTAGAAGGCACTGAACAAGGGCAAAGCCGCGCTGACATTGCAGCACCCTTGGGTAAATCAGTTAACAGCGTCACTTACCACCGCCGCAAAGCCCGCGAATTGGGTCTGCTGCCAACCCACCATTGAGGTCACTATGATGAGAACTCTACAACCACGTTTCCCCTTTGGCTTTTCTCCCTGCGCATCGGTTTTGGGCGGTGCCTCGCCTCAGCCATCCATTACCCAGCGGCGCGTTAATCTGAAATGCCAGATTAATGTCAACGGCATAACGTACGATCTCAATGCAGACGTCCATTCTATGGTCGAGGTCGATCTAACACGCACCACGCCTACTGCCGTGTTCTGGCGCCATGCCGGACAAGACACCGGATTTAATCAGGCGCCAGTGCATCAGCCGTTCTCCTATTGGCCTGGTCTCGAGACATCCCTGTTGACACAAAGAAATCGCTCAGCAAGTAGTTCGCCAGCTCATTCAGATTGCTCGGTACCTGACTCTGTACACCAAAGCGGATTTGAAGATTATCCGCCTCAATGCGCAGTGCCGCCTGCAGCTTCTGCAGATCCAGTGGTTGATGCTGTGCAAGCGAACCAGCCAACACCCGATACGCATAGTGCATGGCAATGTTTTGCTGCCGTAGTTCGTCGATTGCTTGGTTCAGTATTTCGATCTGGTCGCTCATAGCTACCTCGTTACGATAAGAATGTACCGCAAAGCTTAGTTTTTTGAAACTGCTTTGCCCAGAGGCAAAAAAACTATTTGTTTGGACGGACTCAAACATACAACCCAAACGGTATTTCCAATGAAAAGAAGAATGCGGAAAAACTGGAAAAACTACGTACCACCTAGTGCACGTGATGCGCTGAAGGCGTGTAGAGATTATGCCGATGAAAAACACAACCTCAGCATTGAGCGTATTGCGGCGCTTATGGGGCTGGAGGATCACTGGGTCTTATATAAATGGATCGGCAGCGGTCGCATGCCTGCCATTTTAATCCCGACCTTTGAGCACGTGTGCAAAATTAATTTGTATTCACGCTGGCTAGCGGCAAGTAACAACCGCTTGCTGATTGAGATACCCAGCGGGCGTAACGCTACTGCTGAGGATATCCAGCAATTGCAAACGCAGCTACATGAGGTGACCGGCATGCTAATGGGATTTTATGCCGGCAACTGCGAGGCCGAAGAAACGCTAAACAGTATTCAAACATCAATGGAATCGTTGGCGTGGCATCGAGGCAATGTAGAGCAACACTCTCAGCCAGAATTGGAGCTTTAACATGAATGACAAAACTCGTAAATCAGACAGTGGCGGCCGCGTGTTACGCGTAATGAAGGCTCTGCGTGGCCATAGCCTTACAGGCCTTAGCAATGGTGAGTTAGCAAAGGCAATGAACGAAAGCCCTGCAACCATCAACCGTTGTCTAAATACCCTAATTGCTGAAGGGCTAGCAATGAAGCTCGACAACGGCCGCTTTGCCCTAAGCGTGAGCATGTTACAGATAGCACAGGCCCATGCTGAAGAGATGAACCGTGCAAGTAGTCGTATAGCAGAACTAAACCAGCGTGTAGCTGCAGGAGCTTATTGAGATGGAAAAGAACAAATCGAAACATCCAGCATTTGATGAGGGGCAATACCTGATAGGCGTAGCTCAGGGAATGATGAATCATCAGATCATCACCCTAGTCCTGAAAGCTGATGGCATGCGCAATATGGACACACCAGTGCAAAACGAGCTGCTAGATGCATTTATTCCGGAGCGGAATAATCCATCAGTACGGGCGATGCTGCTCCGTATTAAAGACCGGTTCGAATATTTGGTGCGTGACGGAAAAAGCACGACTGAAGCCCTGAACCTGATTCGTGAAGAAGGCTTGCTGAACAAATATGAAAATTTGGTTAATCCAGCGCAGGAGATCCACTAATGGATGAACAGAATTACCCGGAAATTGATACGGGCAAAGCTATAGCTTCTCAACAACAAGCAGCTCGGCTGGAGGCAGCTTTTACCGAAGAGCAACGGCGTATTACATCTATTGTGAGCCGTCGGTTGGGACGTAAAGATATTATCAAGATGATGACTAAATTATTAACCGTTACGGATCTCATAGACCTTCAACAGCTAAAGGATTCTAAAGAATACAAAGGGTTAATGCACATTGATGAAAATAAAAAGTCGCAACCGATTACGACTTGGGCTGAATACTGCAAAGTAATTGAAGGTCGCTCAGTAGAGTCAATTGATAATGATCTGGCTAACCTCAACACCTTTGGCGAAGAGATGTTCGATGCCATGCGTCAGGTAGGCATCGGCCCTGGAAAAATGCGCTCTATTCGTAAACTACCAGAAGATGAGTTGCTGCTGATCCAGCAGGCAAGTGAGAGCGATGATAAAGATCAGGTCGTTGAATTGATCGACAACCTTGTTACGAAGCATGCCAAAGAGAAAGCTCAACTCGCAGAAGAAAAGGAGCAACTCACCTCTGAGCGCGACGAGGCCGTGGCAGATAGCGAAGCCACACGCCAAGTTTCCGCCCAAAAAGACGAGAAAATCAACCACTTGTCCACTGAGCTGGAAAAATCCCGCCGTCGTATTAGCACCAGCGAGCCTGACCAAGTTGCTAAAGAGCTGCAAATAGAAGCGGCTGGCATCGCGGCTGAGTTTAAAAGCATTGTTCAAACCAAGCTACGCCCTGCAGTTGAGGCGCTAATGGACTATCAAACGCTGCACCCTGAGATAGACCAACAAAACTGGTTGTCAGCCACTATCAGTGATTTACAGCTGGATCTTACAAACCTAGCAGATGATTACCAGCTAGACGAGCTAGCTCAAGCCCAGCTGCCTGATTTTTTAAACCCCGAAAAAGTCGCTGCGGCCAACGCTAAGGTTGGCGCGATGCGCGATGAGCGAGGTATCTGATTGTGAGCGCCGTGAAACTTCAACGCCTGGTCGCGGTAGCCCAGGCCGCTGCGGCGGCGGGTCACGGCGGCAAGCAAGACATTTATAACAAAGCGTGTGCAGATTTAGGGGTTTCGTTAGCCACATTGCATCGACAGCTGGAGAGAGTAAAGGTGACAACAAAAACACGTAAACAGCGGTGTGATGCGGGCAACAGCGGATTAACACTGGATGAGGCAAAGCTGCTCTCCGGTGTGCTAATGGAGACCATTAAACAAAACGGAAAGCGTCTTTACAGCATCACTGATGCGGTTGCTGGGTTGCGAATAAATAATCTTATTCGTGCTGAGCGTATAGACAAAACAACCGGTGAGCTTATTCCCATGAGTGACAGTGCCATTAGCCGCGCAATGAAAAACTACGGTGTACACCCTGACCAGTTGCTAGCCCCAGCGCCGCATTTAGAGATGGCCAGCCTGCACCCCAACCATGTTTGGCAGATCGATGCGTCACTGTGTGTGCTGTATTACCTAAAGCCGCTTAAAAACCAGGCGAACGGCTTGCAGGTGATGGATGCGGATAAGTTTTATAAAAACAAACCTAAAAATCTAAAAAACATTATGGCGGATCGAGTGTGGTCGTACGAGATTACAGATCACACATCCGGCTGGATTTACGTTGAGTATGTAATGGGCGCGGAGAGTGGTGAAAACCTGTGTAACGTGCTCATAAACGCCTTGCAAGAGCGCTCTGGCGAGGGCGATGTTCTGCACGGTGTACCAAAAATTTTGTATATGGACCCCGGTAGCGCTAACACCAGTGCTATGGCTAAAAACCTGTGTCGGTCACTAGGTATTGAAGCCATTGCCCATGCGCCAGGCGAGGCCCGTGCCACGGGCCAAGTAGAGAACGCACGAAACATTATAGAACGTAAGTTTGAGGCGGGTTTAAAGTTTCAGCCGGTTGCAGATCTCGCTGAGCTAAATGCCTTAGCTGCGCAGTGGCGTGCGGTTTTCAATTGCACGGCTGTACACCGCCGGCATGGTAAAAACCGTACCGATATTTGGATGCAAATTAGTGCTGAGCAGCTTATTAAAGCACCGTCGGTTGAGGTGTGTCGTGAGTTAGCGGTGGCTGAGCCAGTTAGCCGAAAAGTGACGCCTAAGTTGCGCGTTAATTTCCACGGTGATGAATACGATGTTGGCCAAGTGCCCGGCATTGCAGTGCATGAAAAAGTAATGGTTACGCGCAACCCATGGCGTAGTGATGCTGCGCAAGTAGTTATGCGTGATGAGCACGGACATGAGGTTTTTCATGTTGTGAACAAGGTGCATAAAACAGAGTTTGGTTTTGCTGAAAATTCTCCGGTTTACGGTGATGGCTTTAGCAGCATTGCAGACACAGAGGCACAAAAAGCAAAAGCCTCAGTTGAACAGATGATGACAGACACAGAGACACCGACTGATGCACAAGCCGCGCGTAAACAAAAGGCATTGCCATTGGGCGGTAAATATCAACCCTTTAAGGCATTGGACGATGCCAACCTGCCTACGTTTATGCCTCGCCGTGGTACCGAGCATGATTTGAATCTGCCGACCCTGGCACTGCCGCCGCTCAGTCATGTGCAAGCGGCTAAACGATTACGCACCCGTCTAGGTGACGCATGGAATGCAGCCAGTTTTGAGTGGTTGCAGCAGCGTTACCCTGAGGGTGTTCCTGAAGATGAGCTGGAAATTATTGAACAGAAGTTACGCCAGCCGGAAGCTGCACCACTACGCGTGGTGGGAGGTGACAAGTGTTAGAGGTTAAAAATGTGCTACGCACGATAGAGCAAAAACAAGCCGATTTGGCGCGTTTTTTGAGTGTGAGCGATGCAACGCTATCGCTGATCGTCAATCGCAACGAATGGCCAAAGTCGATAGATCATGACGGTTTAAAACAAGGGATTAACGACTTTTTACGAGCAAACGGAGCCACTGATCAACAGCTGTCTAACGTTTTTGATGTTGCAACTGAGTTGGTACCACTAAAACCTAAAAAACCGGAGCCGGAGCTAAAACCTGCACCGGAGCCAGAATCAGAACCAGAGGAAGAGATCATGTTATTGCGTAAACAGACTATGACACAGGAAGCCCGTCGTCAGTTTGGATTTGGCCGTAGCCCGTTTGATGAGGTGCGTAACCCGAATGAGGTGTTTCTGACGCCAGACAGCCGTTATGTACGTGAAGCGATGCGACAGACCGCGAGGCATGGCGGCTTTATGGCCGTTGTTGGTGAATCCGGTGCGGGGAAAAGTACGCTGCGCAGGGACCTTGTGCAGTGGGCTCATGCTGATCAGCAAGTGACTGTTATTGAACCCTATGTGCTAGGTCTGGAAGACAACGATATGGCGGGTAAAACGTTAAAGGCCAGCCACATTGCTGAAGCGATTATGACTGAAATTGCACCGCATATTCGCTTAGCCCGTAGCCCCGAAACGCGCTTTCGTACTGTGCATGAGGCTCTACGTGAATCACACCGCGCGGGTAATCGCCATGTGCTGATTATTGAAGAAGCCCACGGTTTGCCTATACCAACCCTAAAGCATTTAAAGCGGTTCTTCGAGCTAGAAGACGGCTTTGAAAAACTGCTGGGCATCATCCTCATTGGGCAGACGGAGCTAGGCCAAAAGCTTGATGAACGTAACCCTCGTGTGCGAGAGATTGTGCAACGTTGCGAGATTGTTCATCTGCGTCCTATTGATATAGAGCTAACCGATTATTTGCGCCACCGCTTTGCAATGTCAGGCCGCAACGTAGACGAATTAATGGATACCGACGCAGTTGAGGCATTGCGTTACAAGCTGAGCGGGCGTGGCCATTCTGTACTTTATCCCTTAGCAATTCATAACGTTTTAATTGCTGCATTTAATGAAGCCGCAGCGTTGGGTATGCCATCACTCAATGCTGATCTAATTACCGAGGTGTGAGATGAATACTCAAAATAATCACATTATGCAAAAGCTGGAAGAGACAAAAGCAGCAGCCAGCGCATTAATAGCAGAAGGTTTAACTGTGACGCATATAGAAATTGAGGGTGCACACCCACGCCTTCATTTATTACGCGGTCCACGTAAAACGGGAGCATTACCTATTTGCTGGAAGGCGATCCGTCCCAGTAAACGCGGATCGGGTCGAGAAACTGAGATGGCAGCCTGTGTAAACGGCTGCGAAGTCCGCTGGATAGAGGATTAATAGCATGCTGATACTAACACGGCGCGTAGGCGAAGTATTAATGGTTGGTGATGACGTAACTGTCACTGTTCTCGGTGTTAAGGGTAATCAGGTCCGTATTGGTGTAAATGCACCTATGGATACTGCTGTGCACCGCGAGGAGGTTTACCAGCGGATTCAACAGGAAAAACTAGAGGCCGAACGACATGGATGAGTACTTAATTATTGATCTACCCAAAACCCGAGAAATTGGCGCAGTTATGTTTTGGGGTATCGGATCAACCGTAACAACGGCTAACCCCAACGCAGCAATGGTTGTGAACTGCAGCTATTTAGATCAAAACCTAGAGCGATTTGATAACGGCGCAACCACTCAAGCCGTGCTGAAAAGCGTTGTAGATGAACATATCGACCAACTTGAATATTTACTGCATTTACCGATCCAGGAGAACGTAGCATGAGTACACAACAACCAGCACAGCCTATCGTACAACCCCATATTCCTGAAGGCTTCATGCAAAATTCAGCGGGGCATTTAGTCCCTGCAGACCAAGTACGTGAGCAAGATTTATTGCGTGATGCGCTCGTTAATGAGCTCACACCAAAAGCGATCGCATTACATACAGCGCTGGCAGAATTCAAAACCGCTGCACTGCAAGACATTGATGATTTAGTTGCCATTGCAGGTGATCGATACGGCGTAAAACTTGGCGGAAAAAAAGGCAATGTCAGCCTTACTTCATACGACGGCCGCTACAAAATACAGCGTGCATTTCGCGAAGTTGTCGCCTTCACCGAAGAGATTGAAGCCGCCAAAGAGTTGATCGACCGCTGCTTAAAGCGCTGGACCGAGGGTGCCAATCAAAACGTTAGCGCCATCGTTAGCCAAGCATTTAGAACTAACTCAAAGCAAGAAATAAAAACCGGCAAGGTACTGGAGCTTATGCGTCTAAATATAGAAGACGAGGAGTGGCAGCTGGCAATGCAGGCATTAAGAGATGCACTGCAGAACGTCGGTACCGCCGTCTATATCCGTATTTATGAACGCATAGGGCAAACGGATCAGTACAAGCCTATTCCACTAGACCTAGCAAGTGTGTGATACGCCATGTGTATTCAAGTGGATCGGTCTGATGCGGAAATTTACGACCTAGCCAGCTGGGCTGAAGAGCGCGTCATGCACGGTGAAACTGATCACGATGATGGCACCTATGAAGAAGGCGTAAGGGATGCTCTGCGCTGGCTTCTAGGGGAAACAGATATTCGACCTGATGAGTAAAAATTAAGGAACTTAAAAATGACAGATGAACGCAAAGCTTACGACCCGATGGCAGACGTTAAAACGGAAGGTTTTCTGGATGAAGACTCGGCGCAAATTATATCGCAACTTATCGCTTGGCATGACGGGCGGATGGAAACACTGAGATCAACAGCCGATACCGAATTGATTCGCTTACAGATTAGGGATGGAGATGATCTTGAAATTAGCGACCCTAAAGTGATCGAAGGCTACAAACTAGGTATCTATGTTGCCGAACAGCTTCTTGGCGATTTTCCCGTCAGCTTGAGTGAATAGCGAAACGCCTAACAAAGGCGTCTATCTAGCGTAGCGGCTAGGTACTGATGAGCAGCTAACAACTAAAGGAAAATATGATGAACAAAGCAGAACTAATTAACGCCATTGCCACTGCCAGCGATTGCACAAAAACTCAAGCAGATCACATGCTCGTTGCACTAGGTAACATAACTACAGCTGAGCTTGCAAACGACGGTGAAGTGACATTACCAGGCTTAGGGAAATTAACAGTAGGCATGCGCGCAGCGCGCACAGGCCGCAACCCACAAACAGGCGCAGCGCTAGATATTCCCGCGGCAAAAGTTGCCAAGTTCAAACAATCAAAAGTATTAAAAGACGCGCTGAACTAGAAGGAAAATCCGCCCCGTTAGGGGCGGGATGCAGAGCGGCCATCCTTGGCCTAGTAAGAACTAACGTTCTCTTTCTCTGGTTACAGAATGTACAGAAGTCGAAAAAAAAGAGATATAAGAAAATTTCTTAAATTTGGAGCACAGCAGCATGTCACTGACTCAAATTGAAAAGAACATCATTAACGCACTCGGGCAACGCGGGGCGATGGGCGTTAGTACGCTAATCCCGTTGGTCTACGGGTTAACAAGTAAAGCGCAGTTAAAAAATGTACTTGAAGAACTACAAAACCGGAAGCTCATTAAACAGCAACAGAACGGGCAATGGAGCATTACACGTACAGAGTTTAAAGGCCTTACCGATGGTGGTTTTTTGGCTGGTGCAAGCAAATTACCACCAAGCCCTAGCAGTCAAGAATTACAGACACCATCACTTCAGCCAAAGAAACAACCTAAGTCTGAGCCTAAGCCAAAAGTAAAAACCTCGGCAGCACCAAAAGCACCCGCAGAAGAGGTTCTATTCAAGTTGATGCGTACGATCCCAGTGGATATAACGCTGCAGATCAACAGTAGAGGTATTGCTGTGAATTGGAACGAACAACGCTACGAGCCGAGTTTAAACGAACTGGCTAACGTGCTCGATGCTATCGATACTCTGCAGCAACATGCGGCGTAAAGTAAAAATACGGGGCGCTTAGCGTCCCCGTGATTGCGGTGTTATCACCTCCATAATCAAAAGTGGCTCACGGGCTATTTCTGATTGTGAACAAAACGAGAGAACATCATGCAACTAACTCGCTGTCCTGTTTGCCATAGCCGAATTTCGCTGGAAGCAATCATTCAAGATGATGCGTCTAGAAATTTACTGATACTGGTTGCCAAGCTAGACAAAACATCGGGGGCTGTACTGGTTAGCTATCTGAGTTTATTTCGTAGTAAGTCTCGGGATTTGGCAAACGATCGAGCACTACGTATTGCTGAGGAAGCACTGGAACTAGCATCGATTGACATATTAATACCTGCATTGGTGCAAGTCGTTGAGCAAATGAGAGTAAAGCAACAAGCCGGCGGATTTAAGCCATTAAGCAATCATAACTATTTAAAACGTGTTTTAGAAACACGAGGACCAGTAAATATAGAAGGCGATATTCAAGCACTTCCATCATCTGCAAGCAAAAAAGATAAGCGCGCGGCTGTTAGCTCAGCTGTTATGAACATTAAAGATACGGATTGGTAATTATGAGTCAGTCAGAATATCAAAATAAGCTCAAAAAAGTGATTCACGTTGCAAAACGCGAACTCGGTATGACAGATGAAGACTACCGATCCATGCTGTCATCAATTCCTGCGCTGGAAGGGGCTACATCAACAGCCAAGCTGACAATTCCAAAACTGCAGGCAGTTTTGGACGCTATGAAATTAATGGGGTTTAAGGTACGTCCAAGCAAGAAAACCGCCGGCAAACCCAAAAACTTTGACAGAATGCCGGAGCATATCACTAAAATTGAAGCGCTTTTAGCTGATATGCAGCTGCCCTGGTCATATGCCGATCGCATTTCAGAGCAGATGTTTGGAATTAAGCGCTGCGCATGGCTAAAAGACAGAAAAAAACTCTCTGCACTAATCGCAGCTCTGCATGTTGAACAAGAAAAGCGATCGCTGGAAGCAACAGTTCTAAAACTACTAAATAACCTGGATACAGAGACAAAACACCTCTATGAGAAAGGGCTGCCAGTAAACTGGACCCGGAAACGTTCACTGATGAAAGCAATCATCGAAAAACTAGCTGATGAGGTGGAATCATGAGCCAGCCAAACGGAATGGAAGAGCTACGTAGTGAGCTGCTCGACGAAGTAAGCTCATACACAACAAAGATACTGACAGACCACGGTATAGATGATGCGGTAGCAGAACAGTCTGGTTTTGCCTTGGCAGAGTTTTTAGCGGAACACTGGGGAGGTCAGTTGATCAACTTTCCGAAGAATCATTTATACAAACTAGCCCGGCGTGACATGCAGATTTATAATGAATTCAATGGAAGAAATTACCCCCAACTGGCACGTAAACACAACATGTCAATCAGGGGTATGTACAAGCTAATAGAGAGAGTTCACAAACGCAGATTAGCAGAAACGCAGCCAGACCTTTTCAGTTAACCAGATTGAAAAGGTTTTTCACTTTCCATCCCTTGTCATTTCATCTGATCCCATCCAATCCCACATTTATCACGCTTTCTCCTATATATTTATCTCACTCTCTCTCATTAAGAAGATTACATAACCACTTAGCTAAAAAAGCGAGCTAAACTCTGTTTATTCCGTAAACAGAGGCGTAATATCTGACAGTTCCACGCAACTTATTAATTAAACAATCATTAGGACTCAACATGAAAAAACATAACACCCAAAAGACCCAAAAGGGAGTCAAGAACACAGGCTCCCTAGAAACCGGCAGAGGCACTATTCGTAGCAACCATTTAGCGGCCCTAGTCACCTCACGGGTTTTCAAAACACAAGTTGTTAAAGCAAAAAAAGGTAAAGGCGCCTACCTTCGCAGCAACAAACACAAAGGACAGGAGTCCTATTTAATAGCGGCTTAAGGATCTATTAGGTCCACAAGAGTCGTTATTCAAATAGGGCTTTAAATAACCATCACTTAACAGTAGCTATCATCGCAGCCAGCTTTGCTTTTTCTTCATGATCAATGTGATAGAAACACAACCAATAGATTATCCCTCACCTCCCTTGTTTGCACCACAATAAAGCAGACAAACCTTCATAAACACTTATAATGCACGATATTGGTCATTACGCACCAATACAAAACATATGATGCACCATATTAGTGCTAAATATAATTTAAAATACCCTCCTCCCTATTAGGAAATTTAATTTTTCATTTATAAAACAATAAGTTATTTGATAACAAACAGAGAACCCCTAATTGGTCTAGTACTTGCTTAATAAATAGCATATTGAGCATCAATATGGTCGTTGTTTATGAATATGTTGGATGCTGCGTTTAACGAATTGAATAATTTTTCTGGGGTAACATAATGAGTGGTAACACATCAAGATTAACATCAATCAGTGCAATCACTAGCGGTAAACCTATCGATGTGGAGATGCCAAAACCATTAAGTAAAATTTGGGCTAGCGATGTATTTAATCTAGCCAAAATGGAAGAAGCACTATCCAAAAACGCTTTTAAAGCGATAAAGAAAACCGTGCAAACAGGATCACCTTTAGATCCCGCTACGGCTGATGTTGTTGCTGCTGCCATGAAAGATTGGGCTATGTCCAAAGGTGCCAAATTCTTCTCCCATATTTTTTACCCCATGACCAATGCTACTGCTGAGAAGCATGACGGTTTTATTATTACCAATGCTGATGGCGCTGCTATCACCGAATTTACAGGCAGCTTACTTATCAAAGGCGAACCTGATGGTTCCTCTTTCCCGAACGGTAGCTTACGTATAACCAATGCCGCACGTGGTTATACTGCTTGGGATCCAACCAGCCCTGCTTACATTATGAATACGCCAAACGGCGCGACATTAATGATACCTAGTGTCTTTATGTCATGGACTGGCGAAGCATTAGATAAGAAGATTCCACTGTTACGCTCAAATGCGGCGATGGATAAAGCAGCTAAAAAAGTACTTTCACTTATGGGTGAAAAAGAGGTTGCAACACTAAACTCTAGCTGTGGCGCTGAACAAGAGTACTTTTTAGTAGATGAAAACTTTGCTAATAGCCGTCCAGATTTGCTACTTGCCGGTCGTACGTTATTTGGCGCTTCACCAGCAAAAGGTCAACAGTTTGACGATCATTATTTCGGTGCAATTCCTGAGCGCGTACAAGTCTTTATGCAGGACTTTGAAGACCAGCTGTTTAAACTAGGCATCCCTGCAAAAACACATCATAACGAAGTAGCGCCGGGCCAATTTGAGATCGCACCATATTTTGAAGCAGCTAACGTAGCTGCTGATCATCAGCAGTTGTTGATGACTATCATCAAAAATACCGCTAAAAAACACGGTTTCCTTGCTTTACTACATGAGAAACCTTTCGCAGGCATTAACGGTTCTGGTAAACACGTAAACTGGTCTGTAGGTAACTCAACCCAAGGTAACTTGCTTGATCCGGGCCACACACCTGAAGAAAACTTAAACTTCCTTATCTTCTGTGGTGCGGTTATCCGTGGGGTACATTTATATGGCCCACTATTACGCGCAGTCATAGCGACGGCATCCAATGACCACCGCTTAGGTGCCAATGAAGCACCACCGGCAATCCTATCGGTTTATTTGGGCGACCAATTAGAAAAAGTATTTAAAGAGATTCAAGCAGGCGACTTACAACCAACAGTTTGCGGTGGCGAGATGGATCTAGGCTTATCTCAGATTCTGGCCTTTACTCGTGATCCTGGCGACCGAAACCGTACTTCTCCGTTTGCCTTCACAGGCAACCGCTTTGAATTTAGAGCCGTCGGTTCATCACAGTCTGTATCTGGGCCGTTGGTAGCAATGAATACAATGCTTGCCGATTCCCTCGATTGGATTGCAGGCAAACTTGAAACAGCGTTAGAATCAGGCTTAGATCAAGCTTCTGCAGTACTTTCTGTACTAAAAGATCTTATGGATGAGCATGGTAATGTTATATTCGGCGGCGACGGCTATTCAGAAGAGTGGCACAAAATCGCTGTAGAAGAACGCGGTCTGAAAAACATCCCAACAACAGCAGATGCCCTACCTGTTTTCCAAGAAGAAGAAATTATCTCCTTGTTTAAAAACACAGGGGTATTATCACCTGTTGAGCTAGCAAGCCGCTATGAAGTGTATTCTGAGCAGTACATTTTATCGATTGAAGTAGAAGCTAAGTTAGTGATCGATATGGCAACAACTTCTATCTATCCTGCTGCTGCGACTTACCTATCAGAGCTAGCATCAACGATTGCCACAGCATCAAATGTGGGTGTGACACTTGATAATAGCATTGCGCAAAAAGTAGCAAGTACTGCTGACGCAATGATGGCTGATGTAGATGCTCTGTCTATTGCCATTACCAAGCATGACTTCCCTACCGTAGAAGATCATATGAAATTCTGCGCGAATGAAATTCGTACTCTAATGGACAGCATTAGGACTCATGCAGATCTACTTGAAACTATTGTTGCAGATAGTGCTTGGCCTTTGCCTAAATATGCAGAAATGCTATTTATTAAATAAGATTATTTAATAAATATAAAAGGCCGCATAATGCGGCCTTTTTCATATTTCCTCAACATTTACAAACAGGAGGGGTTAGCTGACAAGGAAATCTATTTACTGATTTTTATTAGCTATACCAAACGGAATATGAACCATTGGAATATCACCCGCCTCCGATTCCAGATGGCTACGCTGATCATCAAAGAACATATGCGGTTTCAGTTTTGAAAGAATTCGATCTTTTGACATCCCACCAAGAAAAAAGACCTCATTTGCACTAACCCCCCAATCTTCCAGCGTTGTGATGACCCTTTCATGGGCAGGAGCGCTGCGAGCAGTAACAATCGCAGTCGTTAATATACGTTGGTAATCCCGGTCACGCTCAACCTCTTTATCTTCAAGTTCTTGTAAAAAGGATAGCTTTCTAAATAGATCGGCTAAAGGACCCGGCTTATGCGGTATCTCAGATTTCTCAACCTCATAATCATAAAAACCGGGAAGATCAGCGCCTTTGAAGACAGCCTCAGATTCATCATCAGCAATAACGCCATCAAAGTCGAAAGCAATTCTAAGTATCTCGCTATCATCGTCGTTTATACTTTTACTCGGCAATACAACCCCGCCGGGATACCCCGAATTTATAGCATTCTGAATATCTTCTTCATTCGCGGATAAAAATAGAGATGCATTAAAAGCTGGAATATATTCATAGGGAGACTTCCCCTCCATAAACGCAGCACGAGATATATCAAGCCCATAATGCTGTATCGAACGGAAAACACGCTTCCCCGTCGCGGCCGAGTTTCTTGAAAGCAAAACAACTTCCACCGGCTCTTTACCTGGGAAGCGCTTATTAATCTGTAAAAAGCGTTTAATAAAAGGAAAGGCGACTCCTTTATCGAGTACTTTATTTAAGTTTTTCTTCTGAAAGTCTTTATAGGCCTGCGGCCCCTCCTCGACAAAGACAGAATTCGATTCAGAAAGGTCAAATAACGCACTGGAAGATACGGCAACAACCAGTTTTTTATCTATAGGGTATGACATACGCTTCCTTTCAAAATAGTTCTAAGCAGGTTGATTCTATGTTTATAAAACTTCACTCTCCCTCCTCGACTAAGTTAAAATCAGCGCCCCAGATATCACAAATCTCTTGTAACTCGTCATTTTCAGTTTTATCTAAAGGTCCGGCTAAACGAAGCTGGTAAGTATCATTCCGCCTAAAAACAGATTGATAAGTGCTCATGCCATGTAAACGTGAAATAAACACCTCTTCATCCACAGCACACTTGAAGATTGGGTCGACTATTTGTATAAGCATGCTTCTCTCTCAACCTTCTTTCTTTATATTTATCGGATTATAAAGTTCGTTAACCGATTGATTTTCGATCACCCTTTTTTTGACCCCAGTAAAACTGTTAAATAGGTGCTCATGAGCCGACTTGGAAAAAGTATCTTTCCTATCTGAGTATTGTGAGATCCAATTAATTAACATATTTAAATTCTTATCTTGCGCTGCCTTAGAACTATACTTATGAGGCTCCCAAGGACGATTACGCGCGTTCTCTATGCAGAGAGCTATAGGTAGATCCATAAAGATAATTTCGTTCGAAAATGGCAACGCAACTTCCAGTAAATCAGCATAGCAACCTTCTATTACCCAGCCATTATAGGCATTCATAAAGCCACTTATTTCTAATGATGATTCACTTAGCGGCCTCCTTTCCGGTGGCATTTCCTCTTTCCAGGCCAATGTATCAAGATCTAAATGAGAAAGGCCTTCAGATCGACTGATTGCTTTCGCAAGGGTCGATTTTCCTGATCCAGAATTGCCGAATATTAAAACTTTTCTCATAGCCTTCTTAACCTAGTTAGATCGTTATATAGGTTTATATCTTATAACCACCAGCACTACCGGTCACAATCTTAAACCACGCCTTTTCTCGCGGATAACAATCAGCCTCTCTAGCTGAAAAATCTATACTGTTACGCGGTACTTCAAAGTAGTCAATCACCTGCTGCCTTTTGACGACTAGAAATAAGGTGATGCTATCCAATTCATAAATATTACTCTTTGACTCTATATCAAACTCAAAGCCGATAAGCCTTTCCGCTTCTTGATTGCTAGAATAAGGTGTTAATAAGCAGACCTTGTCCCAGTCACCTTCTATTTCAGTAGACAGATCAATAGTTGAACCACTAAACGTAAACACCCGTTTAGGAGCCTTCCCTATTTCCGAACAAGAGAGCGATAAAAAAAGCAGGGGGAGGAAAACATAAAATTTCATCAGGCTTAAACCTCAAACGTTAGAGCCTATTTACAAACAATTTGATTAGATAAAACAAGCTATATGGCACAAAAAATAAAGGCTAAGCCGTAACGGAAAGAACCATCAGACTTGGCCTTATCTCTAGCAATGTGAACGTATATATCAGCCTAAATACGACGTTTTCATCATCACACTTTTAGCAAAGTGATTAAGTTATTTTATTAACCGAATCGCGAAAGGCACACGAAACTGATTCCCTTTTGACGTTGAAACCGCTCCCATAATACAAAAAACCAAATGGCAAATACCGATAATAGGGAAAAGAACGACACCAATAGCGATAAAGCTCAACAAAAAAGCTGTTACATAGGCAATCATTACGGTTATCGACCAATTTAATGATTCTTTCGATTGATCCTGAACATAAGCATCATCCGTTTTGATCACATAAAGAATCAATCCTGGAATAAAGCCTAAAAAGAACGTCCCAATCCATGATAGTAACGCCATATTTTTCGAATCTTGTGTGATTTCCTTAAAGTCTGGCATAAGGTCATTACTCATTCCACTTCCCTCTTAAATTTCAAATTATACTAAGTTCCACTTACTAGGCATCATATCAGACACGTTGCTATTTGATTTATCTATTCTTTTAATTTCCCCTCGTAACAATACAAACATCCATTTAAGTTACTATAATAGTGAAACAAAAAACGTTACATATAAAACAAATCTGAACCCATATAAGATCAGCATACTTAAGCTACAACACCTTTAAACTAGCGCCTGATTCATATTCCATAATAGAGTCATAAAGTCTGGTTACAGCTAAAACATCATGAACGGGCTGGTATAGTTTTTTCCGTTGTATAGGTAATTATCTGCAACGACTTCCAACCAATAACAACCCATTTAAGATTAAGCACAGATTAAATGTAAATTTTGACAATAAATAAAATCATCCCCTTGTGTAGCTATTAACTTTATAGACATGAAAATCCTTTTTACTTGAGCACGATTATGATTAATCAGCTACAGGAAAAATATCAACTCTGCTTATTAATGCTGCTTAGCTCTGTAGCAATGTGGGCGCTTTTCCATTTGTAGTCCTCCGCTATATGGCGGGGAATGTCACCGCTGCCATTATAGATATGATGATCATGCTTAGACTTATAGCCTTAGTTCCTTATGCCGCTTACTCCAAAAAACCCGTCTAGTCAGTGCAATAATCGCAGCCTTCATTAACATTTGGAGTTGCCTCTTGCCAGCTAAAGACAACTATAGATACATGGCTCCAACGCGCCAATGAAGCCCTTTATCAAGCTAAAGCACAAGGACGTGATGGTGTAGTGTTCAGTAATATAGAACTAATCTCGCCCTATAACATATAAGAGCCTTTAGACTTCGCAAGCCAGGAAGGCTCGCCACAGAAGAAGCCCGACCGTGGCGGCTTAACACTAACCGTTTTTAAAAACTATCCTTACTTTTCTATTTTAGTTTTCATTAGCTACCGATTCAGCGCCTCTTTCAGGTCCACGCACCTTAAATAAAATGTAAACAATAAAGCCCGTCATTATGCCTGGCGCAACACTATAAATTGCTCCACCCCAGCCCATTTGTTGCCATAAAAGAAAGATCCCAACACCAGCAATAACCATGCTAATGGATACCGACTGCGGAATACGTTTGCCTAAAGCCTGTAAAATGACCAACGGCGCAAAAGCTGAACCAAGTAAACCCCATGCATCAAGCACTAAAGAAAATACCGACTCAGCGCCCGTTAACGCAATAATAACGGCAACAGTGATGACACTTGCTGTGGTGAGTTTTGCGGCCCAGAGTGAATGCATCTTCCCCGGTAACCGAACAAAATCACGGGTGACCGCAGCAGAGCATGAAAGAACCAACGAATCCGCTGTGGACAGCGTCGCGGCAAACAGTGCGGCAAGAACCATACCGGCAAAGATATCAGGCAAGACCAATTGCGCCATGGTCGGTAATGCCAGCTCTGAATCAAAGCTTGTACTCTCTGGAAAGGCTATACGGCTTAACAAGCCCACCATAATAGTTGCCCCGTAAAACAACGTAAACCAACTATAATAGTAAAAGCGCATGCGCTTAATTTCCGACTCGTCTTTTAAGCTGATAAAACGAACGACAACATGAGGCTGACCAATCACAGCAAATCCACCAAACACCCAACCAACAATAAAGAGTATGATGCCAATCCAGTCTTTATCAGGGAACCAGCCAAGAAAATTCACATCAACACGGTCGATCTTATCCAATGCCAACGTCCATCCACCCGCTAATTCAATACCCCCAGCAATCAACATTGCCATGCCAATCAGCATCACAAATGATTGAGCAGCATCAGTCCAAATAGAGGCCCGTAATCCGCCTGCTGCACTGTACAAAAGGACGATAACGGCACTAATTATGATACCCCAGGTCGGATCCCACTCCAGCAGTACTGATGTTGCCTTACTTCCCGCTTTAAACTGAGCTGCCGCATAAAGCGTAAGAAAAAAGAGTGTCAGCAAACCCACTAAGCGACGTAATCCATGATTTTCACCGCCATGCCAATGCGCTAACAACTCCCCATAAGAGTGTATTTTGTTTTTGTGCGAAGCAGCATGCAGAGGCTTCAACGTGATTAGTGAGGCCATCAAGTCACCAGCGATCCAGCCCAGCATCAACCAAATAGAAGATAGCCCTGTCGTATAGGTCAACCCAATCATGCCGATAAACATAAAACCACTGTTGTTTGTCGCCACCGCAGAAAGCCCAGCAAGCCAAGCGGGTATAGATTTACCTGCGACCAGATAATCTTCAGTTGTTTTTTTACTCTTAAGCATGGAGGATAACCCAATGATTAAAAATAAAAATAATGAACACAAGAAGCTTATTTCGATCATGAATTCCCCCCTTTATCTGTTACCTTTTTATATTTTCTGTTCTCAGGCGGGTTATGAAATATTAAATTTTCAGCTCGGCACTTTAAAGGATTCTTCATCTTTCGATCCTCCATTGATTTTTTTCATATAACAACGGTACAACATCATAGAATAAATACCCAATTTCTAAGCAATATGTTTCAACTTTGGGGAAATTAAGGGGCGTATAATAGGTCTATTAAACAAATAACATCGCTTATTTGCACAAAAAAACTGTTATATCGTTTTTTAATGGCCAACAGCGGCATATTAAATAATGCTTTGTGAATGTAGCTGGGTATTTCAACCCTAAAGGTTCTTGGCTACGCAGTTTCATCGGAGCCATCATAAACCGTTTACTAAAGAAGATGGTGCATTGATTTATGTGCAAACAGGTCATCTGAAAACATAAAACTTTGAAATAGGACAGACACCCTAAAAGTCTGATCGATTAATTAAAAAGGTCTTAAAATTGCCCGGTCTTAAAAGTGCCTGTCCTAATCTCACCTTTTGTATTGGCTTATTAGCCCCACGAAAAGATAGATTTAAAGGCCTTGCTCTTGGAATTGACTTAGCGCTTGCATCGCCTCAATCCCATAAACAACTGAGGGTCCACCGCCCATAAGAATAGCAACGGATACTGTTTCGGCGACCTCTTCTTTACTGGCACCCGCCTTTAAAGCATCATGTACGTGGAAAGATATGCACCCATCACATCTAACAGTGACAGCAATACCTAAAGCAATCAGCTCTTTCGTTTTTGTCTCTAATGCACCGGGTTTTAGGCTGGACTCATGTAATGCAGAAAACCCCTGCATTGCGCCAGGAATCTCCAGACCAAGCTTTTCCATCCAGCTACTAAGTTCTTTAAAGTGTTCAGGAAAATTCTTCATGGCTCATCTCCGTATGTATAGAAATCAATCTAGAAAATAGATCAGAATTCATTATAGCGGGCTGGATGAGATGCTGGAGGAACGATTACAATTCTATTGCGTTCTGTCAATTTTTTGCGCAGGCCTATTTTTGTCCTATATATCGCCAAGAGTTTACACTCGAGTTCCATGCTTTCTTTTAAATTGTTAACAGAGGTTTGGGGTAGCCGTTTCGGCTAGTAAGCATCGATTTCTGCCACCACGTTTAGCCTTATATAAGGCTTGGTCAGCCGCGTTAATCAACTCTTCAGCACTTTGCCCCTTTGCATAAAGCGCAACACCGATGCTAATAGTCACATGTATACCATCACTACCCGGTATTATGATTTGACGTTCAACCCGCTCGCGTAGTTTTTCAGCCATTTGTAACCCAGTTACTGCATCAACACCCGGTAACAAAAGACAAAACTCCTCTCCCCCATAGCGACCAACCACATCATAGTTGCGACTGTTTTCTACCATCAAGTGACCTAGGTCTGACAACACTTGATCACCGACCTGATGGCCCCAAGTATCATTTACCCTTTTAAAGTAATCTACATCCATCATCAATAATGTCATGGGCTGTTTCGAGCGCTGATTACGATTAAGCTCTTGCTGGAACCGCATCATAAAGTAGTGACGACTAGAAACACCAGTAAGCATATCTTGGTGTGCAATTTCCTCTAATTGCCTATTCAAGACCTGTATTTCCTGCGTCCGCTCATCCACGGTCTGCTTAAGTTGACCTAACACCAATCGAATACCCAAAAAAAGAGCCAGTTCAATTATGAGAAAACCGATAATCCCATAGATAATGTTAATCCAAGTATTATGATTGAGCTCTTGTACAACATCAGAGGCCGATTTCCAGATCAGAATACGGCCCACCGGAGTCTCGCTGCCGTCTCGCTCCCCAACATAATCTGACAGTGCAAATTCAGTCAAAGCAACAGGACCATTTGCCATATTAACTAAAATCGTACGCACGCTTTTAGGCGGCTTAGACCACTTAGTAGTCGATCGCTCAGCTAACAAAGCACTCAGTTCAGATGATGACGTCGCTTCAATAAAGCAGCCACAAGGTGTCCTGCTTTCAGGTTCATCTGGACGAGACCACGTCGCATTTTCAACATTGGCCTCGTTAAGCAACACCGCAATATTTCCTCCAATAGAAGAACCCAACGAATCAATTAAGGTTTTAAAAGAGGTTCCTACTTCCAACGCGCCAATTTGATGTTTGGGATGATTATCAGAAAAAAACCGGCACGATGCCACGAAGGCCTGAATATACACGCCCTAGTTCAAAGCCCTGTCGAGGAACACCATCACGATTAACATCGACTACCATGTGCCGAAGATTATCCATATTATCGCCAAATTTCTCAGGCTTATGAACACGAAGGAAACTGGTCGAGCCTGGACCAAGATGAAAATGCAACTGACGAACCTGATACTTTTCCGTCATGGTAGCCCATCCTGACGACACACTATCGTA
Organism: Neptuniibacter marinus; assembly: GCF_965223595.1. Taxonomy (NCBI): domain Bacteria; kingdom Pseudomonadati; phylum Pseudomonadota; class Gammaproteobacteria; order Oceanospirillales; family Oceanospirillaceae; genus Neptuniibacter; species Neptuniibacter marinus. Next base: position 2,348,187 of record NZ_OZ245004.1, read on the forward strand.
GAGTATGTCTCGCAAGTGAGCTGATTCAGCGCCTCCCGCACCTCCTCCCTCTTCCTGAACCGCTTGTACACCTTGGGCAAATAAGTGCTGCACCTCCGTTGAGCTGGCAATAAAGGTCGCGAGTTGAGACATGTTATTGAGCGTCATGGTTAATGCGACTTCAAATGATCTTTTAAGCTGTTGACCATCCTGCTTCAAGCTCTGCTGCAAGGTGCGCTTATCACTAATATAGTTAATAGTGACGAACAACGTATCTGCTACAAAAAGCATTATAGATAGTAGTATGAATAACCGCTTATGCGTTTTATTGATCATCATGCGCTTATATGAAACGCTATAGTACAGGACGGTACTGATGTTTGGCTTTTTTGTTTTTTCATACAACTTAATCCTAAACCTTCAACATTTACTGTTTGCATCAACAGTTAACTACAAGTTGTGCGGGAAGATATCACAGAGATAGAGGCTTTGAAATTCTTTGCTGTTTTTATAGGGCAGTGACCGGTCAAGCAATAAAAGGTGTGTCATAAAGACGGGTATTTTTCCCTCTTTCCAACCGCGCCCGTCCTAGAGTATTTTCTAGGTTATGACTCCCTGTAGGAAGCCAACCTTTGGCCGAAATAGTTAAGACCAAAGACCCTGATAATAAAAAACGATAAAGAGCAGCCACGTTAGGTTATTGTAAATAATTAAGAGCAGACCTAGTTTATGCATTGATATAAAATGCTTATCGATTTCTATCCCTATCTACTCATCCCCCCAAATAGCTTATTTACTTATTCCAAAATAGTATTTAAATAATATTTAATATTCTTTTGCATTATATATAATCCATACTCAAATTTTAATTCTCTGGAGTGCTCTAATGTCCCGTTTCGTGGCTCTGATGACCTTGTTATTGTGTGGCTGGAGCAGTTTAGTGACTGCGGCTGACAAAAATCTTGAAATTGGCTATATGCCGATTATTCCAATTTCCCAAGCTTTTATTGTGTTAGAAAATGACACTTTACAAAAGGCTGGCGTTAACGATCCCAAGCTATTTAAATTTCAAAATGGACCCGCCATTGTACAAGCCCTGTTAGCCGGTCAATTAGATGTTGCTTATCTAGGTATTGGGCCTGCCATGGTTGCGCGCGCCAAAGGGGCAGACATTAAAGTGGTTGCCTCTAACATTGTTGAACAAATCAGCATGATCGCATTGGGCGAACTGTCTCCTTACTTTGATAATGGTGATGCAAAAACAGCCTTTGCTCGCTTTAAAGCAGATAAAGGCCGTAAAGCCGTTATCTCCACCTTTCCTCGAGGTTCAGTGCCAGAAACGGTATTGCAGTATTGGTTGCAAAACCAGTTAGGGATGAGCCGTGATGAGATTAAGCAAAATATCGACATCATTTACCAAGGCGCAGCACAGGTACAACAAGCACTGATGACCGAAGCAGTCGATGGCGCAGCTATTTTAGAGCCTGTCGTTAGTATTATTCGTAATAAAAAATCCTATGCAAAAGTCGTCGCTTCCGGCTCGGGCATGTTCCCTCATCAGCCAGGCGCTGTATTAGCCGTGCGTGAATCATTGATCAATGAGCACCCTGAATTGGTGAAAGCATTAGTGAAAGCACACATCGCCGCCACCGATGAACTGCGTAACGCCCCAGAACAAGCAGCTAAAGCGGTTGGTAAATACGTCGGTGGTGGTCGTTTACCGAAACAAATTATCCTAAATGCATTAAAGAACTCGCACGATCAGTTCCAAGCAGATCCGAACGCCATCATCGATGGCACCCGTACCATGCATGATTTTCAAGCCAGCCAAGGCACACTTAAAGCAAGCGTGGACCTAAACGCACTATTTGATGTTCGTTTTTATAACGAACTCATTAGGGAGTAATTCCACATCATGGAATCACACACTCACCCTTTAACACGCTCTCGATGGGGGCGTGTTTTACTGGGAATCTTAGGTCTAGCCGCATTTGTGCTGTTGTGGAAATACGCGCAAGCAGCAGGCTGGGCGGCGGCTGGCACCATTCCAGACCCCTTTAAACTGCCACAAGCACTGGCAGATGAGTGGACATCCGAGCGCTTAATGCCAGCCGTCCTCTCAAGTTTAGTTCATTACGCATGGGGCTTGGCGATTGGTACGTTTCTTGGTTTCTTAGTGGGTACATTGGCGGCGTCTTCATCGCTGCTAGACGCATTACATGCTTTGCTCGCGCGGATTCTACGTCCAATTCCGCCATTGGCCTGGGTAGTCTTTGCCATCGCTTGGTTTAAAGTAAGCCATGCGGGAGCCGCCTTCGTGATTGCCATAGGTGTATTCTGGGTAAACTACTTTGCAACCTATTCAGCGGTACGCAATGTGGATTCTCGTTTTTATGAACTGGCCCGTGCTTTTGGGCAAAATGGCCATTTACGTCAAACCTTTCAAGTAACCTTACCGGGTGCTGCCACGGGTATTTTTTCGGGTATTCGCACTGGTATCGGACAAGCTTGGATGACTTTGATCGCCGCTGAATTGTTGGGCGTCCCCGGTATGGGACAAGAGATGAATTCAGCCGCAGGCGTAGGCGCTTACGAAGTGGTTGTGGTTTACATGCTGATTATTTCTCTGGTTTACACCTTGAGCGATACCCTGTTTGGTTTCATTGAAAAGCGAGTGTTAACATGGCGCCCATCCTAAAGATCGAAGACCTAAGTTATCACTACGGTAACAACCCTGATCCCGTGTTTTCTCATTTGAACCTTCAAATAGAAGACGGCGAGTTTATAGCGGTCGTTGGTGGTTCAGGCGTTGGTAAATCAACCCTGTTACGTTGTGTCGCTGGCCTTACCTCAGCGAGTCATGGCACTATTTCGCTCAACGTGGAAGAAGACGAAACCCGACGCTCTCGCAGCGTGGTGTTTCAAGATGGTCGTCTTATGCCTTGGCGTCGATTGCGCAGCAATATAGCTTACGGGCTGACGGGCCTAAAACTGACCGCCGAAGAGAAACGTAACCGAGTAGACGAAGTATTAAAACTGACTCGCCTTGACGAGCTAGCTGAGCGTTGGCCACACCAGCTATCGGGCGGCCAAGTACAACGGGGCGGCATTGCCCGAGCATTAGCGGTAAAGCCTCATTTATTGTTGATGGATGAGCCTTTTAGCGCGGTGGATGCCATTACCCGTCAACATTTGCAAGATCAGTTACTGGCTATCTGGGAACAGACGCGCAAAGCGGTGATGTTTATCACCCACGATATTGAAGAAGCAATATATTTAGCGGACCGAGTGATTGTCTTGTCGGGCTCACCTGCGAACGTGGTGTTAGATAAACCCATTGACCTGCCCCGTCCAAGAGATCGTGGCACAGATAGCTTGCAAAAAATGGCTCAAGAGATCGCTAATGCTCTTTAATTTTTAAAAGGATACCCTCATGGCTGTTACACAATTATTGATTCACGCACCAACAGTGGATGCATTAAAACGTGCGCAAAATAACGCTCGTAATTTACTCAAATTAGAAGCGGATGCCCAAGTGGAAATCGTCGTCAATGGTCCCGCAATGGCAATGGCGGTCACCTTGACAGATGAGGATATTTTAAGTCGACTGGTGATGTGTCGTAATAGTTTACAAGCACAATCGCTGACCGCTCAGGCAGACGTTAAGCTGGTGGACGCCGCTGTGCAGTACCTTGCTCATCAACAAGCCGTTGGTTGGTCTTATCTTCGCGCTTAAGGTTGCCTTCACAAGCCATTATCGTATGTGCTCAAAACCTATTATAAAAGCTGAAGTGAACCCCCGAAGATTGGCGTTTCGGTAAAAAACTCTACAGCCCTGCGCACCGGTGATATGCAATGTACCTGGAGGGGTCTGAGCATGGCCGATACCGTTAGTGCGAAACGCTCCCTGCAAGGCGTTCTCGCAAAACTCATGCATAGGTGACATGGGATTCGGGTTCATTCTCGACACTTTCGAAACACTCTGGGCTGAGGATGTCGCACGTAATGTGTCGATCTCATGCATGCAATAATCGATTATCTTAGAACACCAGAACGCTTCATAGGCTTCCAATCGAGCCGGATCGGTTGGCGCAACATAGGTAACATAAATTGTATTACGTCCGGTCGAAAGAGTACGCTTCCAACTTACAGAGCGGATGAAATCTGCATTGGGTTGCCGGTCTTCAGTTTGAAAGAGCAACGATTGTATGGATTCGGGCCGATTCTGTTTTTTTCTTCTTACTATCGTCACTATCAGCGGCTTTTTCGTAACCACCGCTTGCCAAAGTTAACTGAACCTCGTCCTTCGGCATCGTTAGGTTCACGCCTTCAATATTGCTTCCGCATAGATCGGCATAATCTTCTGCGACCGCTGATCCGCTGCTGAGAGCTAGCAGACCAAGTACACATGATACTGTTTTTAATTTCATTATCGATGCATCCAATGCGGTTTGTAGGAATATTAGCTGACTCCTTTAATTCCAGCAATTAACTGCACGCTGCAAGACCTGACCCTTAAGGTTTAATTCATTTGATCATCGGCAAGGCAAGCTGGCGAGCAGCCTGATTGCCAAAACTCAGATCGCCAACCTCCTACTGGAAACTCGCTGTATGATTGCCAGTAAACATAGTTAGTTAAGCCGCTAGAAAAAAGGAGTGATTGGGTGAATCAGTCGGTGGAGAGCCATTACCATTAAGAATATATTCTAATGTGGCAATTTCTGTGGTCGTTAGATTGCGTTTAAGTTTTAAATTCAACGTAAAAGTATAGTGATTCGACATAGTATTATTTCTGCCCCAACCCTGAGTACTAAGCGCATTGATATACACGATTCAACTATTTGGGTTTTTCCTCATGCACAAGCATTTCCATATATTTTGTGAAACGCCTTTGTCTAGTTTCGGGTTTCTTAGCGCTTGTTAAACCGTAAGCGATAACATAACGACTCGATTTATTAAGTGTCTCAAAAAATCTTTTTACTCTTGGCTGATTATCCAATGCTGCTAAGAAATCTGCAGGCACTTCCATTTCACTTACTACATAGGCGTTTTCCCACCGACCGTCAGCCTTTGCTGCACGCACATGTACAAGCCCAGGTTCCTTCATTCGGTCTTCGCCTATCAAACGTTCCACATGCTCTGTGTTTCTTTTAGACCAATTGCTTCGTGCTGTTCTAGGAGTTATGCGTTGAAGATAGGCTTGATCATCAATTGACTTTTTTACACCGTCAATCCAGCCCCAGCATAAAACTTCTATCACTACATCATTCCAAGTAACACTTGGAATTCCAGTATTCTTTTTAAAAATCTTTACCCACAACTCACGTTCCCTTGCATGATTCTTCTCGAGCCACTTGCCAAGATCTTTTGGCGTTGCAAATGCAATAATTTTTAATGGATCAGGTTCTGGCATCTAAATTAGATTCTCTTTAGTGATTGGTTGGCGTTCCCTACAAAAAGCTATCACGTTGCTTGGCCTTGTTTAATGTTTATAGCGCCATATGCAACAGCGGATAAGGCTTGCCCTGACCATCAATTGGTGAACGGCCCGTAACAGAAAAACCAATATGCTGGTAAAAACCTAACGCTTGCTCATTCTGTTCATTAACATCAACTTTGCTAGCCCCTTGAGACTTGATCGCATAAGTAGCTAACAGAGCTCCTAAACCTTTGCCACGCGCATCAGGTGAAATGAACAGCATTTCAATGTTTTCACCATGTACACCACAGAACCCCAATATTTCACCCTTACTATTTTTTGCACACCTTAAATCAACGGTGTCAAAATACTGCTCTAAGATCAGTGGCTTTAATTCCTGAAGATCTTCTTCCGCCAAAAAATCATGGGTTGCTCTCACCGATCCTTCCCAAATTTTTAGCAGCCTAAGATGATCTGCTTTTTCTACAACTTCAATATTCATCACTAAACCTGATTGAAAATTTAACCTTTGGCTTTCCGATGCGCCGGAGCATAGATGCGTTCGCCAACAGCCACTGGTTTATACTTTAGCGGCCTGAATCCACCGTCAAAACTATTGCTTCACCAATCTCAGCAATCGCCTCATTCCGCTCTGAGAAAGAAGCTTCTGTTTGCGTAAGATATAGAGCTACAACGATCGGCTGGCGTTCCGGAGGCCAAAATATGGCTGTTATAGATCGCGATCCGAAACCGCCAGCCCCAGTTCGATCTGCAACAATCCAGCCTTCTGGAACAGAAGCCCGAAAAAGTCCATCTGCAACTTGGTTTCTCTTCGCCAGTCATATAGCTGACCTCTGGACTTTCTGGATAACACGTCGCCCAACAGCAAATTCTGGAGATTTTTCACCATTGCATTTGGAGTTGTTGTATCTCTATTATCACCTGGTATCGCCTCATTAAGCTCCGTCTCCCAACGATCAAGACGCGTTACATCATCTCCCAATACTCTTGCGAACAATGTTACTTTTTCCGGTCCACCCAGTGCTTGCAAAACCAAGTTTGCGGCCGTGTTGTCGCTCATCGTCAGAGCAGCCTCACAAAGATCCGCAAGACTCATAGCTTGACCGCTAGCGTGTTTCTCCGTGATAGGAGAGTAGGTAACGAGATCTGACTCTGAAAAACTCACCGATCTATCAAGACTCTCCTGCCCCGCATCGACCCGGTGAAGCAGAGCCGCACAAGCAAGCGTTTTGAACGTACTGGACATTGCGAATCGCTGATCAGCTTGATATTCCCATCGCTGACCGGACTCCAAATCATAAGCAGCAAAGCCCACTTGAGCCTCTATCTCTCCAGCGATTCGTTCCACCGTTTGAATCAAAGAACGATGGCCGTCAGCAGATGCGATTAATGCCCAAAAACTAAAAAAATAGCTATAGGAAACTTTAGTAACGCTGTCATTGGTGAAATTCTCATAAATTTCTCAGCACTTGGTTCGAACTGCATAGACATAATGACTCCCACGAGGTGCTGACCTCCATTTTCGTGGGTTAGCTGAAAGCCAGAGCCATACTGTATCTGTTAACAATACCAGTTGGAGGTCAGCATGATTAACAGTAGCATAATTTTTATTGGCTTAGACACTCACAAAGAGTTTACTGAGGTCGCCTATGTCGAAGATGATCGAAACGCTAAAATCGTCCACCTAGGCCGCGTGCCTAGTACTAAACTCTCCATCAAAAAACTCGTACGACAATTTCAATCTAAATACCCTAACGCCACACTACATTTTGTTTATGAGGCTGGACCCTGTGGTTATTGGATCTATCGACTGCTCACCAGTATCGGGCATCCATGTTACGTCGTCGCACCCTCTCTCATTCCTAAAAAACCTGGTGAACAGGTCAAAACAGACAAACGGGATGCGATGAAATTAGCCAACCTATTACGCACCGGTGATCTTGACCCTATCTATGTACCCGAACCTGAGGATGAAGCAATGCGCGATCTGTCTCGTGCAAGGGAGATAGCTATGAAGGATCTTAAAGACAGTAAGTATCAACTCAAAGCCCTTTTACTTCGTAACAATATAAAACCTACGGTAAAAGATAATTGGTCTCAAAAGCACTTGCGCTGGCTAACGGAACTGGTGTTGCCCTATCCCAGCCAACAGATCGTTTTACAAGAATATATTCAAACCATTTCAGAACGTGTTAAACGGCTAGCTCGCTTGGATAATGAACTCATTCATCATGTTAAAAACTGGCGCTATTATCCCGTGGTGAAAGCCATTCAAGCAATGCGTGGCGTACGTTTATTAGTCGCCGTTGGGGTGATTGCTGAATTAGGCGATTTAACCCGCTTTGATCATCCCCGTAAACTCATGAGCACTTAGGACTTGTCCCTCGGGAGCATTCAAGTGGTGGTCACCGACGACAAGGGAGTATTACTAAATGCGGTAATGGCCGAGCAAGGCGCTTACTTATCGAAGGGGCACATAGTTATCGCTACAGTGCGAACATCTCGACAGATTTGCAAAAACGACAAGAATCACTCAGTAAAGAGATCATTGATATCGGATGGCTCGCTCAATTGCGTTTATGCCGTCGCTATCAACGCTTAATGAAGCGAGGGAAACACTATAACGTGGTTGTGACAGCCATCGCCCGAGAGATGATCGCTTACATCTGGGCTATCGCCAGGGAAGTTGTGTTGTCTCCTGTGGATCCAACAAAACGTTTATCGAGAGTTCCCGCGTAATGACAGGTTTAGAGTTAGTGCATTGGATCAGGCCACGGCAGTGGCATAATCTCCGACGGCGTTAGGCAGGCAACTGTGTAAACAGTTGATCCACGAGCATAGACTGAAGATCGGTGCCACGACGGAATAAGTAAGGTAGGCGCTGCTCATTTAAGAATGAGTAATCCACGGATACCAGCATGAAAACCGACGAAATTACCGGCCTCATTCGATGCATTAACTCTATTTAGTTAGACAAAAAGGCTTTGAACGAAAAAGCAGGTACAACTGTGTTTAAACTTGACAGTGGGAGTCATACCAACGCTAAGTACTGCTGCACCTTGTTAATTGGATACTTCAATGTACCACTTCGGCTTGATACGCCCAAAATCCCGGCGGACGTTTGATTTCAGTGCCTTTTTTGAGTCCAGCACCTTTGCCTCGCCGCCCTCTCTAACAAACACAACCCAATGCCAAAATTTTTTGCCCTGTTCCATACGCCATTTAATGGCCATAAGAGCTTTGTCTGGGAGGCTCTCCCAAGACTCAAATGGTGTTTCTTTAGGCGACACCGAGATACCGAATTCCCATAGAAGTTTCCGGACAGGTGTAGTCTCCGACCAGAGAGACGTGTCTGCAGCGTAGATGCCCAGAGCATTTGCCTTTCGCTTGGCCTCTGCATAGCTGACACCTGCGAGAGTAGCGCTTGCAGCAATACCGCAGCCAGTTGTTTCTTCCTGAATAACGGGTTCCATCTCTCTACCAATTAACGTTAAGATAAGCGACGGCTGGAAGCCGTACAGTGAACGGCCGCTAAGCCGGAAACGAACATAATTGACGGGTTATGCAGTGTTCGCACGGGCTAGCAATTTTAACGCCTCATCAAAAATTTTCTCCACATGCTCTCTGTTCTCTATGTTGTCAGGCAACGCAGCCTGATCCCCCTCAACACCCTCGATCATTTCCTGTAGCATGCCTGGACGTTCAGCGTTTAGTCGCTGCAGAAGTCCTGTTAACAGGTAAAGAGCCGCATCAACCTTAGCGTTTTCCATATACTCACCTCAATTCCTAGATCCCAAACCAACAATACTGCATAACGCCGCCAGCATGAACGGCTTTGTAGTGGAAGCGAAGCCGAAAAATGCGTCGCCGTACTTTATCTTATTATGTGGTTGAACTTTCATTGAACAAGATTCTGTTCGAAAACGGGTCTACCACTATGAACACCCTATCTCCCCAAGGAGCATTCGTGATTTCTGGCCGACAGTACCTATAACCCTTTGAAGTTATTTCGTGGTACAAAGCTTCAACCTGATCTGTATTCACGAACGTTTTAGAGCCAGGAGAACAATCTCCCGAGTGCTCACTGAGATGAAAGACCAGGTCATCTCTAGAAACCTGCATATAGATAAGGCTGTCCGGCTCAAAGCGGTGCTCCCAATCCAACGACATACCGAGGAACTCCAGATAGAACTCCTTCGCCTTTGCCTCATCGAAAATTCGGATAACAGGGATCGCTTGAAATTGCATCTATACTCTCCTTACACAGAACGCCGCAATAACCGGCGTAGCTTTGCTGCGTCCGGCGCCTTAGTTGAGTGACTTTTTAGGTTATTTTTACAACTGCTCTACACCTTGGAAAGGTTGAACAGCCCCAAAAATTTTTACCTGCATTAGCCCCTCTTTTCGACTCCCTTATTATCATTCCAGAACCGCATTTAGGGCAAATCTTATCACTTTTCTTTGAGCTAACTATTTGTTTTACATGTGTGACATGGTCGCGGTTAGTTTTCATGCCTGGTTGGAGCCTACCATTCTGAATAGTGCTGATAACATCATGTACTTGATTTTGGCTTAGAATCTCGGTGTGTATTGATTTAATGTATTTAATGCACCCGCCGGCATAGGTTACATTGCGAGGCATGTCAGTTTTAAAGGTGCTGTCGCCAATAAATACGATGACTGAAAAAATGCTTTCAAGTGGAATGCTTAAACAGCTTTCAAGTGTTTTTATATGCTTGTAGTTTTGATGTATTGGGTTTTGAAGTTTACTTGAATGTTTAAATATTCTTTGTGTCCACTGCTTTTGATTGGAAGAGGCAAATATCCACCCCTTCATGTTTTTTGTTTCTATGACAAACACACCATATTTTGAGACTAAAATATGATCAATTTGTGTCGTTCCATCTTCTGTAGGGAGTGTGACGTTTTTAATAAGGAAGTATTTATCTTTTGGTAAGAATAGCTTTAAAAGTAGATTAACTTGAAACTCTCCTAATACACCCTTGAACCAAGGTGACTTGAAGAGACCAGCTAATATGGCTAATGGTATTACATACCAAAACATACTGAACAATTGATTGATTATTGGTGTGACGTCCATTTCTTGGTAATACCTTTTTCACTTAACATTTGTATATACGGGGGTTTGTGTATTTTCCCTCATCACTATTCGTTAAAAATAGATGTAATCATTTGAAACAAGTTTAAAGGAGTCTGGCCCCTTTAATACTAGTAATGATAACGACATGACAGGATTGTTATTGCTTGATCGTTTACAGCATAAATTAAGCGATTTTTATCATCTATTCGCCGTGACCAAAAACCAGCTAAGTGCTCTTTCAGTGGCTCCGGTTTACCGATACCCTCAAAAGGAGAACGTTTAACATCTGTGATTAATTTATTGATCCGTTTTAAGGTTTTCTTATCTTGTTCTTGCCAATACACATAGTCGTTCCAAGCTTCATCAGTTGACAGTAAACGACTATTCATCAATCAAGTCCCGTCGTGTTGTTTGACCGGCTTTGTATTGGGCAATTGAACGATTCAAATGCTCGGCATTTTCTGGAGAACGCAACAAATAAACAGTTTCCATTAAGCTGTTGTAATAATCTAAGGACATAACCACAGCATCTTCAGCATCTCGACGGGTAATAACGGTTGTATCGGCATCATTAACCACACCGTCTAAAACACGTTTCAAACCGTTACGAGCTTCAGTAAAAGATACGATTCTCATAAGAACCTCCACATGTACAATTAATGGAACAATTATATACGCTCCATTCAAACCTGTACAGATAGATGAACATGTAGACTCTACTAGCAGTTAACGCCATGATAATCTGTGCCACATATGGAGTGGCTTTTTGGGTAAGGTCGCGTAGCCGCCCCAAAAAGGCGCGGAGTATGGTGCATCAAGTTGATAACCTTATTAGCCTTTTCTCTTGCCGAACCAAAATTGGATGACAACCCAGCTGCAAAAAACAAGCGCCGCAAAATGGATGGGGGCCCAATAAGGTACCCATGGCTCCAGAGGAAAAGATTCGAAATCCGTTCCCGTGGCAATGCTACAAGGATGCTCCCCTTTTAAATTAATGCCGATGATATATCGGACTACATGATAACTGGACAACGGTAGCGCCAATAACACAGGCAATGTGAACCAGCGTATAAAAGCTCTTCGCGCTCGCCCAATGAGAGCAACGCTAGAAAGACCTACAATTGCTGGCACGAACACGAATAATGATACAAGCCAAACATCGAGACTGCCCTGAGTACACGTAGTCACTTCTACCAATGTAGTCAGGAAAACCACGAAACTCAGTAGTAAAAGCGAGATGATCGATACCGTTGTTGTCATATTCATACCAACGCCTCAATGAGCAGCGATCGCGCTCTTTGCGAACGTCCGTCTTCATTGATTTGTTATTAGCCAATGCGCTTATCTTAACTCACTAAAAACTTCAGGATGTTGTTCAGCTATCCTTAGTAATGCAATTGCTGGTCCTTGAGGGTTTCTTCTTCCCTGTTCCCAATCCTGTAAAGTTCTTGTGCTTACACCGAGTAAACCGGCAAACATAACCTGAGACATTTTTAATTTAGAGCGAATAACCTGTGGCGCAGATGGCTCACTTAATTCGTTATTGCGTAGAGAAACCTTTCCCTTTTTATATTCCTTAATCTCATTTATACCTGCAAGAATTTCGGCATCTATATCTCTATTATTCATTGTCGATTGCCTCTGCTATTTGTTTCAACACATGACCTGCGATAGTCGCTCGCTCCGATTTACTGTACATAGTGAGCATCCATATCTCATGTTCAGCCTTCTTCCAATAGTAAATAGCGCGCACGCCACCACTTTTGCCTTTTCCTGAAGAGGCCCACCTTACCTTTCTGACACCACCAGAGCCCTTTACAATATCCTCGGCGTCTGGTTTTTGAAGAAGGTAAGATTGCAAACTACGATATTCATCATCTGATAAATAATCTGGAAGCAGTTTAGTAAAGAAGCTTGTTTCTATAAAGATTATGAGGCAAAAATACGGCAATGCCGTACCTTGTCAAGCGATGTCTATTGCCGAATAGACATAATGACTCCCACGAGGTGCTGACCTCCATTTTCGTTGGTTAGCTGAAAGCCAGAGCCATACTGTATCTGTTAACAATACCAGTCGGAGGTCAGCATGATTAAAGTAGCATAATTTTTATTGGCTTAGACACTCACAAAGAGTTTACTAATGTCGTAAAGGGCCTTAAACGAAAAGCAGATAGAACTGTGCTTAAACTTGACAGTGGGAGTCATACCAACGTTTAAGCTAATCGGCCGTGCGTTAGCGCGGTCGGGTTGAGTGGATTGTATGTTTTTAGTAAGTGCAAATACAAATCTAATAATCATCGGGGGGCAGACTAAAGTTATTTTTGATTTAACTTAAGTTTCAAAAGATTAAATATTTCATTTTACTCTGACCCCAATTATTCCAGCTACAGCACAGTGTTAGGCATTTTATCAAAATCAGTCCATTTCATGGTTAATCAAGCACCTCAACCTTCACCGCCTTACATTCAAACCGATTGCTGGATATTGCCTTAACTTGTATTTTGCTCAAATGAACTTTGATTCCTTTTTGTAACGTTTTTCCGTTTTCCATCAGTGACTTTATCATTGATGGCTCAATACGCGCTGTACTTGCACATTTTTCTTTCCATTTCGGATGTGATGGTGCGTCAATGATATGTCTAGCCCTGCCAGCATTATGTCGATATATGCCTACAACATCATTACCAAACCACCACTAACCTGAAGGAAGATAATCTGGATCGGCTTTCGATTGGTAGGGTTTATTCGTAAATTTTTTGTTGTGTTCAGCATCACACTGCTCTCCAAACTTAACCGTTTGACCTGCCTCTTGTTGCTTAGCGGCCGCAAGACAAAAGCGCCAACAGAGTTTGTATCCGTGTTCAATACATTGGTCTGCCTTGTCCCGATAAGCAAGTGTGTCTGCAAACACTGTATTACCATAAATAAGTAATACAGCCAAAACGTAACTCGGAAATAACATTAACTTCATCAACAACTCCTTTGCCTAATTGTTAGGTTTCCTTTCGTGATCTATAAAACATTTGTCAGAACTTGCATGCACATAGACATAATGACTCCCACGAGGTGCTGACCTCCATTTTCGTGGGTTAGCTAAAAGCCAGAGCCATACTGTATCTGTTAACAATACCAGTCGGAGGTCAGCATGATTAACAGTAGCATAATTTTTATTGGCTTAGACACTCACAAAAAGTTTACTGAGGTCGTAAAGGGCTTTAAACGAAAAAGCAGGTAGAACTGTGCTTAAACTTGACAGTGGGAGTCATACCAACGATGAAACTCACTTGAACCCAAAAGCAAGCGAAGCGACGATTTTGGTGGTCAACTGGAGTGCCTTGTATATTTATATTTCACCGAAATTTACTTGTGGCAGGCATTCAAACCCTGGTTTGGCGAATAAATAGCCCTGCATCAATTCAATGCCGGCATCTTGCAACCAATTCATTTCATTTTTAGTTTCTATACCCTCTGCCAATGGGGTTATGTTTAGATCATGAAATAATCTCAAACAATTTTTAATTATAAGTTGTCTTGGCTTATCCTTATCTATATTGCGAATAAGATCCATATCTAACTTAATTATGTTTGTCTGAAAATCAGCCAATAAGCCTAGCCCAGCATATCCTGAACCAAAGTCATCAATAGCCGTTTTAAACCCCATATTTTTGTAATACTCAACTATTTCTTTTACGAAATTACTATCATCAATTTTTTCAACCTCTGTAAATTCAAACATAATCTTATCTATAGGGAAATCATGTACTTTGGCGGCTTCTATAGTAGTACGTATACAGCGTTCAGGTTTATAAACTGCTTTTGGGAGAAAGTTAATGCTGAGCATAGATTCGAGTTTCAATTTTGATGCTAGGCTTATTGCTTTTACGCGACAGAGCTGGTCAAACAGATAGCGATTATCATCGTTTACTTTAGATATAATCGAATAAGCAGATTCGTTATTTAGGCCACGAACTAATGCCTCGTACCCAAATATCAGCTTTGTCTGGCAGTTAATGATAGGCTGAAAAGCCATGGTGAACTCGAAATCAAGACTGCTTTTATCGGCGCAATTATCGCATGAAAACCTGTCAAAAATTATTGGGGGATTTGTCATCATACAGTCCTCATTAAATATAACGCCTTGCTCAGTTGTGACCGGAATGGAGTTTGATTTGCGCCAATATTTTTCTAGCGCAAATCAAACAGAGTGTAGGGAATCAACTGAAGCAATTTGTGTACGCCCAGCATGGGTATGAACTAATGAGGTGAAAGTCCTCTGTAGGAAGGTCACCATCCATAGCGATTTATATCGTTTATTAGATGATAACTACTAGCGAATGGCAAGGGCCAACCTGCGAGGGACGGTCTAAAGGAAGCCTGACGCAAAACTGCGAGCTGATGAACAAGAACATCATATGAGGCGTAGGCTGGAGGCGAGTTGGCACAAGACAACGAAGCCGTGTGATCTAACGGCCACCGTAAATGATGCAGTTGCGCAGGGACAGTTCATGCTCTTATCTGGGGAGATCTGCTTAACAAGCGATCGGTAAACCACCAGTAAGGCTCTGGTCAATAAGTGCCTTGGCTCCGCTGAATGTATCGCCAGTGGAGAGCGAACTAGATACAAACCGATAGCGCTGGCAGAGGTAACTTTGCCAGTGATTAAGCAGAAGTCAGCAGACGGCATAGTAGCCCAACGGTCAGCGTAATGGCTGATACATGGTGAAGGCCTGAACATTAAGAATAAAGGAGGAGCCTTGTCACACTTGAACGCACGAACGCCGTCAGGCGATGACGTGATTCAGCGTAGTGATCTGAAGCCAGCCTTTAGTAACGATCTATTTGAGCGTGTGCTGCAACGGGATAACCTCTCAGCGGCATGGAAACGCGTTCAAGCCAATAAAGGGGCTGCAGGAGTGGATGGCATGACTATCAACGAATTTCCCGTATGGGCAAGAGCAGGACACTGGACGAAGGTCACTACCGAACTGGCAACAGGTCGATATACGCCCTCACCGGTCAGACGCGTTGAAATCGATAAACCCGATGGTGGTACTCGCCAACTGGGGATTCCAACCGTCTGTGATCGAGTGATTCAGCAAGCGATTGCCCAAGTCCTTACGCCTATTTTTGATCCCGATTTCTCAAACAATAGTTTTGGATTCCGGCCAAATCGAAATGGGCAACAGGCGGTAAAGCAGGTGCGAGACATCATCAAGGAAGGTCGCCGCTTCGCGGTCGATGTCGATCTGTCTAAGTTCTTTGACCGAGTTAATCACGATCTGCTGATGACGCGCCTTGGTGACAAGGTGAAGGACAAACGTCTTCTACGATTGATTAAACAATACCTGCGAGCTGGGTTTGTCGACAACCAGTTCTATGGTGTGAGCCGAGAAGGTGTACCGCAAGGCGGGCCACTATCGCCGCTACTAGCGAACATCATGCTCGATCCTCTGGACAAAGAACTTGAGAAACGTGGCCATAAGTTTGCTCGCTATGCCGACGACTTTACGATAGTGGTAAAGAGTCAGCGAGCAGGTGAACGCGTACTACGCAGTATCAGTCAGTACTTGCAAAACCGCTTGAAGCTGGTCGTCAATACCGATAAAAGTCGCGTCGTTAAAACCAGTGAGAGTAAGTTCTTGGGGTTTACCTTCAAGGCTGGTCGTATTCAATGGCATGAGAAAACGCTACTGAAATTTAAGCAGCGGATACGCATGTTAACGAATCGTAACTGGGGGGTGTCGATGAAATATCAGCTCTTCAAAACCAGCCAATTTATACGTGGCTGGATTAACTATTTTGGCATCGCCAATTGCTACCAACTCTGCGTCGATCTAGATCATTGGATTCGGCGCAGAATAAGGATGGCTTACTGGCGGCAGTGGCGAAAGCCACGCACCAAGGTCAGGAACCTGATGAGTCGAGGCGTCCACGTACAGGCGGCTGTTGCGTGTGGCATTACCAGTAAAGGCCCATGGCGAAGCTCTAAAACACCGGGGATTAATCAGGCATTATCCAATGCTTACTTAAAATCTCAGGGGCTTTATGAATTGCGCGATGGATGGATCAAGCTTCACCATTCTCAGTGAAACGCCCTGTGCGGATCCGCATGCAGGGTGTTGTGGGGGCTGAGGGTTAGAGACCCTCGGCTACCCGATTATCAGCTTTTTTCGGCTTCTTTGTTGTGCCATACACGCAAGATGTGAATTTCTTCACTAGCTATGAGATAGCGTACAGTGTACGAAGTTACAAATAAATCTCTAATGAGCTCAGGGTCAGGCGCTTTAGCTACCGGTAAGCCCATTCTGGGGAACGTCTCGAGTTTACTGATACCTTCTAGAAGTTCGCCAGCAATCCTTTGAGCTGCATTTGGGTTCTTTTCGGCAATGAATTCCCGTAACCGAGACAGGTCACCTACAGCTTCCGGCGTATAAGAAATAGTCACTCTTGAGGTGATGCCTTCTCGCCTTTGGAGCCCCAGCTCTGAAGCCATTCTTCAACTTTAGCGCCATTGATGGATTTGCCTGATTTTACGGAATCTAGGGCCTGGAGGGTGTCTTCCCAGCGAGAATCTTCCATGGCCTGACGGGCTAAAAACTCTTTAACTGCCTGATTTATAAGGTAATTCTTACTTCTATCTAATTTAACTGAAAGGTTCTCTAGAGGCCTTTCAACCTCATTATTAAGGCGAATACTAGTAACGCTCATAGTCGGCTCCATACACATGTGTTCACATGTAATACATAATACTACAGGAAACTAGATAGAGCGAGTGACTTATAACGCCTAACACAGTCGGAGGAGCGCAGCGACGATCGACTGCTGTTCTTTGTTATGTGTTTATTGTTTAACTTTAATTTCCTAAAAACCATGTTGCTTAATTAAAACTTTATGGCTGCTATATTTAGTTGCAATTTCGGCTGGCATACGATGGCAGGTTCTTTGGAACGTTGTGGTTTCTAATGCTCTAAGAACAATGCCGGTACCACTCCATCCGCCGCACTTAAATATAAACTTGTTATCAGCATCATAGATATCTATTTCAATCATGAGCTTCTCATAACTTTTCTCTTGGGATTTGTTTTTAAGCTCACCGGTAAATATAAACTCCTCTTTCCTTCCCTCGTTTGAGTAATTAGTAAAATTACTTAACTTAGATATATTGTAAACCTCAATATCTTCTAAAGAATTGTATTTACTAGTGGAACTATTTACTGATTGCGCGATGCTATTTGAATACTGGCTCATGGCATACAGCACGCAAACAATAGCTAAGATAAAACCTGGGCACAAAGTGAGGGGACAGGCACCCTTAAATTGACAATACCCTTACTCAATCCTAAGATCAAAGCCAAGCATTATTCATTACATCGATAAAAGGATTTACCGATGACTCGCCCAAGAAAGGAACTCGTATCCGTTCAAGATACCCCCTATTACCATATTGTTTCTCGTTGTGTTCGCCGCTCATTTTTATGCGGCTTGGATCACTCAACAGGTAAAAACTACGAACACCGTCGTCAATGGATCGAAGACCGAATACGCATTCTATCTTCACTATTCTCCATTGATATCTGCGCCTATACCGTGATGTCAAATCACCTTCATCTTGTGATTAAACTCTGCCCTACTCAAGCACAACGCTGGTCAAATACTGAAGTTGTAACGCGCTGGTTAAGTTTATTCAAAGGCCCCTTAATGGTTCAGCAATGGCAAGCAGGTGAGTCTCTCAGCAAAGCTCAGCTCGATACAGTGAGTAATATGATAGAAGTCTACCGAGAACGCTTAGCTAGCCTTAGTTGGTTTATGAAATGTCTAAATGAACCCATTGCTCTCCAAGCTAATCAAGAAGACAAGTGCACCGGCCACTTCTGGGAGTCTCGTTATAAATCGCAAGCTCTACTAACCGAAGAAGCATTACTGTCTTGCATGGCCTATGTAGATCTAAACCCTATACGCGCCGATATGGCTAAAACACCGGAAGACTCAAAGCATACGAGCATCAAAGAGCGCATAAATCCGAAATTCAATTTAACATCCGCGATAGAATCTCAAAAAGCACTGCTTGCTTTGCAGCATTTCCAATCCCCAGTAAAACCTCTGGCAAAATTTGAAGGAAATATCCGAAACGAAGAACAGCAGGGTATTCTATTCAGCCTTGGGGATTATCTCACCTTGGTCGACATGACAGGCCGAATCCTACGCGATGACAAACGCGGAGCTATATCCGCACACCTACCACCCATACTAGAAAGGTTGGAAATAAACCAAAAAGAATGGCTGAATAACGCCACTCAGTTTGAAAGGCTTTATCACAAGAAATTCGCACGAAAACGAAGGCATAACAAAGCGGCCTAACTTCACCCTTTCTTATCTACAGCCGATAAAATATCAGCTCAATCGCTGAGAGATACCACTGCCTTAAAAACACCGAATACCTCCCAATAAACACTTAAAACCATCAATCAGCCACTTGAAGTAAAAACAAAGCCTAACTGAAAAACCGATAACGAAGAAATGAAGGGACCTTTCTTTAAGAGTGCCTATCCCTTTTTATCTTTTTATCATTTAAAAGTGCATGTCCCTTTTTATCGCATGTCCCTTTTTATCGGCAAAGGCCGCCTGCTTATTTTTTTTATCAATGAGGCCTTCTTTAAAAGTGCATGTCCCTGCTTATTTTACTTTAAAAGTGCATGTCCCTGCTTATTTTCAGCAGGCAGCCCCTTAAACCAAAAAGCCCAGCGATAGGCTGGGCTTGGAAAAGAGTTTGTCAAGGTTTAATAATTTGTGGATGTCCCATTCTGCTGTTGCTTACATTCAGATCGTTGTGAAGGGCCTTCTGAAGGCATTTACTAGGCCTTAGCACCCAGTTGACTAACTCTCCATTCGGTAAACGTTGCCCTTAAAAAAGAAACAACATTCACTAGCGACACCAAGTTCTCTAAAGAAACAGAGAAATCAACAACTAAATCATCTGCAATAAAAATCTGCTTTGAACAACTAACATGCCGCAACTCCGTTGTACTAGAGCCAGAACAGCCCGCAACAAAAAAATCATCTATGCTCGCAGGAAGTTCTCCTTCAGGAGGCCTTGAGAAAACATAAAATAGCCCGCGATAACCTGTTTTCTCAAATACAAAGTAATAACCACTGTTTTCATCAAACAGAACTTCTCTAGAGCCATAATTTTTAGTCGCGTACCAAAGGTTTGAGTATTTTTCAGGCGCATCAAACCTGTTTTTTTCGTCCTGACTGACGTGATACACGGCGCCAATAACTTTCTGATCAAGAGAGTTTCTCGTTGGCGTATATGCGCCAATGTGCAACTTAATCTCATCACCAGAAAATTCAAAAATAAAGCTATCCACATCTTGATCAAGCCCAACTACCGACTTCACCCAAGACCACGGAGATAGATCCGGGATATTTTTTTGGGGAACAGAAAACTTATGCGCACCTATGTTGTAAATCACTTCGGAACCAAAGCTTATTTGCGGTAACGAACCACAGACCAGTATGAAAAAGCAAACTAGGATATTCAGTGTTTTCATTGCGTATCACACCCCTTACACCAATCTAAACCAGGAACGTAATATCTCGACACATCGGCTTCCCACAACATGCCTGTCAACGGAGTTCCACCAAATGTAGCATTAGGCAAACCTAAATCATTGAAAACCTGATGATGATATACGGCAATTTGCCTTGGATTTAACAACCCAGGCACACCCAGATTATCTGCATTGACTGCCAAAGCGTGGGCATTCATTAGCCTAATTTGCACATCTCGAGTATCGACATCGACACCATTAATAAACGCTGTGCCATGCAACCCAAAATTAGCCAAAGCCATAAAGCAGGCATTAGCAGAGGTACATTGATTTTGAACCACCATCAAAGCTCTTGCCGCATAAGCATCCCCAGCAGCATCTCGTGCTTTGTAGTAACCCTCAACATCACCAGCCAAACGAAGCTCTCTCTGTGCTTCTGTTTCTCTTAAACCTCCCTTCTGCGCATAATTTACACCATTAAGCGAATTTATAAACTCCGTACTATAAGGATTCCCCCCATTAGCCCAGACCGAATTAAAGAAATCCGTTGTCGCCCCACCAAATAAGCTATTATACCCCTGATTTATACTAGTTAAGATGGGAATCACTATATCCGAATAAATTGTCGATTGATTATAGTTGGTCAATGCACTTTGTGAGGTTGCATTATACCTAACAACTGTAGGCCCCATAGTTTGGTAACTCTCCTGAGAGATTTCAAGGCCTACTGACCAGTCATTCCATTCATAAACAGAACCGTAACCACTTTTCTGCGTAAAACCACTAGGGTCAGTATACTTATTAGGCGCGTTTAAGACATAACTATAGCGACTAAAGTTCTGTGAGCTGAAGCCTTCCTTGATAACCGGGTCTGCAGAGATAAAACGTCCGAGAACCGCATCGTACACCCGCCCGTTCATATGGATAAGATCCATCTCATCAATATGCTCGTGACCGGTAAAGCCACGATTGGTCAGTACAGGAATCAGATTGATACCGACGGTGGCTTCGCGCCAGTTACTTTGACGGCGGCTTCCGAACGGGTCAAAGCTCATACGATCAACCACGGTGCCAGTGCCATCGGTGATGGTATCAACGCTACCAAGGTTATCTTTGTGCATGTAGCGGGTTTGGACCGGAATAACTGAGCCATTGTGGTCAAGCCCTGAGACATGTACCGCGACAAGGCTGCTACCTGCGTAGATAAACTGTTTGTGGGTCACCTCTTGGCCTTTGGTGATCAGTTCATAGATTTTATCGAGGTAGAGTGTTTTTGTGCCATCGCTGCCGGTTTTTAGGTAGCGGGCACGGTCTGGTGCGTAGGCGAAGTCAACATATTTACCATCTTTCGCCATGCTGATCGGTTTGTTAAAGCTGCTCCAAGTAATCGTACGCCCAGCGCCACTAATCATATTACCGTTGTCATCGTAGGCGTATGTGTTGCCGCCTGCGGAGGTCACTGCATGAGGACGTGGTCCATTGTATTGGTAGTCGCCTAAGTCTGACTTATGGGTGATGTTGCCTAAGGTATCGTAGGCATAGGTTTTGGTTTCGGTGAGGTTTTCACCGGCAGCTGTGCTGACGACCGTCGAGCTCTTTAGTCGGTCTAGGTTGTCGTAAGTAAAGTCCTCTTCCACTTCAGCAATAAGGTCTGCGCGCTGGGTGACATTATTCAGTTGATCGTATTGGTAGTTAAGGTCACGTAGTTTATCGAAGTTGGCAAAGCCGGTTTGTTGTTGCAGTAACAGACCATTAGAAGGATCGTAGTTGTAGATACTGCTTAAACCATCAAAAAGTGAGGGGACAGGCACCCTTAAATTGACAATACCCTTACTCAATCCTAAGATCAAAGCCAGCATTATTCATTACTTCGATAAAAGGATTTACCGATGACTCGCCCAAGAAAGGAACTCGTATCCGTTCAAGATACCCCCTATTACCATATTGTTTCTCGTTGTGTTCGCCGCTCGTTTTTATGTGGCTTGGATCACTCAACAGGTAAAGACTACGAACACCGTCGTCAATGGATCGAAGACCGAATACGCATTCTATCTTCACTCTTTTCCATTGATATCTGCGCCTATGCCGTGATGTCAAACCATCTTCATATTGTGATTAAACTCTGCCCTACTCAAGCACAAAATTGGTCAAATACCGAAGTTGTAACGCGTTGGTTAAGTTTATTCAAAGGTCCCTTACTGATTCAGCAATGGCAAGCAGGTGAGTCTCTCAGCAAAGCTCAACTTGATACAGTGAGTGATATGATAGAAGTCTACCGGGAACGCTTAGCTAACCTTAGTTGGTTTATGAAATGTCTAAATGAACCCATTGCTCGCCAAGCTAATCAAGAAGACAAGTGCACCGGCCACTTCTGGGAGTCTCGTTATAAATCACAAGCCCTGCTAACCGAAGAAGCATTACTGTCTTGCATGGCCTATGTAGATCTAAACCCTATACGCGCTGATATAGCCAAAACACCGGAAGACTCAAAGCATACGAGCATCAAAGAGCGCATAAACCCGGAATTCAATTCAACATCCGCGATAGACTCTCAAAAAGCACTGCTTGCTTTGCAATATTTCCAATCCCCTGTAAAACCTCTGGCACAATTTGAAGGAAATATCCGAAACAAAGAACAGCAGGGTATTCTATTCAGCCTAGAGGATTATCTAACCTTAGTCGATATGACAGGCCGAATCTTACGCGATGACAAACGCGGAGCTATATCCGCACACCTACCACCCATACTAGAAAGATTAGAAATAAACCAAGAAGAATGGCTGAATAACGCCACTCAGTTTGAAAGGCTTTATCACAAAAAATTCGCACGAAAACGAAGGCATAACCAAGCGGCCTAACTTCACCCTTTCTTATCTACAACCGATAAAATATCAGCTCAATCGCTGAGAGATACCGCTACATCAAAAACACCGAATACCTCCCAATAAACACTCAAAACCATCAATCAGCCACTTGAAGTAAAAACAAAGCCTAACTGCAAAACCTATAACGAAGGAATGAAGGTTTTTTTTAAAAGTGCATGTCCCTGTTTATTTCAAAACCAGCCAATTTATACGTGGCTGGATTAACTATTTTGGCATCGCCAATTGCTACCAACTCTGCGTCGATCTAGATCATTGGATTCGGCGCAGAATAAGGATGGCTTACTGGCGGCAGTGGCGAAAGCCACGCACCAAGGTCAGGAACCTGATGAGTCGAGGCGTCCACGTACAGGCGGCTGTTGCGTGTGGCATTACCAGTAAAGGCCCATGGCGAAGCTCTAAAACACCGGGGATTAATCAGGCATTATCCAATGCTTACTTAAAATCTCAGGGGCTTTATGAATTGCGCGATGGATGGATCAAGCTTCACCATTCTCAGTGAAACGCCCTGTGCGGATCCGCATGCAGGGTGTTGTGGGGGCTGAGGGTTAGAGACCCTCGGCTACCCGATTAGCACTTTTTGCTGAGATACTGCTTACGACCTTCATAATCGCTCATATTGTTTGGAAATGGCCTTTTACAATTGGCACATATAGCTCTTTGCGTTTGGCCTCGTTTATAAATAAGCCTGTAGAGCCTATCTGGCAACCATGGCTTATCTACAACCTCAAGTTTATTTTCGCCGATATAACCGCACTCTGGGCATGCACACAAACAAAAGAAACGATCAGGTAGGTTCGTTTCAAGAAGATCTGTGAATTGTGCCGCCACTCCCTTTATGTATTCGCCTTTATTTTCAGCGGTTAATCCAGAGTTAAAAATACAGCCGTCGCGGTCATTAACCATCCACAAATCTTCACTAAGCGCATCCCAAATACTATAAATTGCTTCATAATCAGATTTTAAGTAAAAACTTTCTAGAATGCTTACGCCTTTTTCTGTGTCAAGATCACCGGATATGATTTGCTCACAAAGAGCTTTTGCGTAGATTTTTAGACCTTCCTTTTCATCAGGAAGGATTAAACCAAGATCCTTGAGCGACTTCTGAAAATATATTTCAACTTCTTCTGAGTCAGGGGCTCGTTCGTAACCCATACTGGCTAGAATAGCGACGTTTTCGGATTCAACATTTTCGTACAGCAAAGACTCTGCCCATTCCGTATAGTCTTTCGAATAGGCACTACCTAAAGCTCGTTTTCCTGTAAGAAGTTCAAATTTCATATGAGTGCTAACGCTTGCAGCATGCGCGCCTGCGAAATGGAGCCGAAGGCGCAATGTAGTAGGCGTCGCCGTGCCTGCACTTGTGTACGCCCAGCATGGGTATGAACTAATGAGGTGAAAGTCCTCTGTAGGAAGGTCACCATCCATAGCGATTTATATCGTTTATTAGATGATAACTACTAGCGAATGGCAAGGGCCAACCTGCGAGGGACGGTCTAAAGGAAGCCTGACGCAAAACTGCGAGCTGATGAACAAGAACATCATATGAGGCGTAGGCTGGAGGCGAGTTGGCACAAGACAACGAAGCCGTGTGATCTAACGGCCACCGTAAATGATGCAGTTGCGCAGGGACAGTTCATGCTCTTATCTGGGGAGATCTGCTTAACAAGCGATCGGTAAACCACCAGTAAGGCTCTGGTCAATAAGTGCCTTGGCTCCGCTGAATGTATCGCCAGTGGAGAGCGAACTAGATACAAACCGATAGCGCTGGCAGAGGTAACTTTGCCAGTGATTAAGCAGAAGTCAGCAGACGGCATAGTAGCCCAACGGTCAGCGTAATGGCTGATACATGGTGAAGGCCTGAACATTAAGAATAAAGGAGGAGCCTTGTCACACTTGAACGCACGAACGCCGTCAGGCGATGACGTGATTCAGCGTAGTGATCTGAAGCCAGCCTTTAGTAACGATCTATTTGAGCGTGTGCTGCAACGGGATAACCTCTCAGCGGCATGGAAACGCGTTCAAGCCAATAAAGGGGCTGCAGGAGTGGATGGCATGACTATCAACGAATTTCCCGTATGGGCAAGAGCAGGACACTGGACGAAGGTCACTACCGAACTGGCAACAGGTCGATATACGCCCTCACCGGTCAGACGCGTTGAAATCGATAAACCCGATGGTGGTACTCGCCAACTGGGGATTCCAACCGTCTGTGATCGAGTGATTCAGCAAGCGATTGCCCAAGTCCTTACGCCTATTTTTGATCCCGATTTCTCAAACAATAGTTTTGGATTCCGGCCAAATCGAAATGGGCAACAGGCGGTAAAGCAGGTGCGAGACATCATCAAGGAAGGTCGCCGCTTCGCGGTCGATGTCGATCTGTCTAAGTTCTTTGACCGAGTTAATCACGATCTGCTGATGACGCGCCTTGGTGACAAGGTGAAGGACAAACGTCTTCTACGATTGATTAAACAATACCTGCGAGCTGGGTTTGTCGACAACCAGTTCTATGGTGTGAGCCGAGAAGGTGTACCGCAAGGCGGGCCACTATCGCCGCTACTAGCGAACATCATGCTCGATCCTCTGGACAAAGAACTTGAGAAACGTGGCCATAAGTTTGCTCGCTATGCCGACGACTTTACGATAGTGGTAAAGAGTCAGCGAGCAGGTGAACGCGTACTACGCAGTATCAGTCAGTACTTGCAAAACCGCTTGAAGCTGGTCGTCAATACCGATAAAAGTCGCGTCGTTAAAACCAGTGAGAGTAAGTTCTTGGGGTTTACCTTCAAGGCTGGTCGTATTCAATGGCATGAGAAAACGCTACTGAAATTTAAGCAGCGGATACGCATGTTAACGAATCGTAACTGGGGGGTGTCGATGAAATATCAGCTCTTCAAAACCAGCCAATTTATACGTGGCTGGATTAACTATTTTGGCATCGCCAATTGCTACCAACTCTGCGTCGATCTAGATCATTGGATTCGGCGCAGAATAAGGATGGCTTACTGGCGGCAGTGGCGAAAGCCACGCACCAAGGTCAGGAACCTGATGAGTCGAGGCGTCCACGTACAGGCGGCTGTTGCGTGTGGCATTACCAGTAAAGGCCCATGGCGAAGCTCTAAAACACCGGGGATTAATCAGGCATTATCCAATGCTTACTTAAAATCTCAGGGGCTTTATGAATTGCGCGATGGATGGATCAAGCTTCACCATTCTCAGTGAAACGCCCTGTGCGGATCCGCATGCAGGGTGTTGTGGGGGCTGAGGGTTAGAGACCCTCGGCTACCCGATTATGTGTTTGGCTTCACTAGTTTAATGGCATACACCTTGCAACACTTAATTTTTAACTAATGATACTAGGGGCTAACCATGCAAATTGGAAGTGCAATAGCGACTTCAGCTATAACACCAACACAAAAAAGCGGCAACAATATGCCGCCCCAAACAACGATGACTGGCAACACACAACCCAACCAACCGCTAGCTCGTGAACTTGCCGAAACATTTGACCCAAAGAATATGAACTACAACGAGTCAATGGCTCTTGCCAGCGCCTTAATGAAAGCTGGCGAGGGTGATTTAAGCTCAGCATTCCTCCCCCCGCCACTTCTAAAGGTTAATAGTGATGGGAGTGTAATCGACACAACTGGAACGCCGGAAGCGGATGCTAAAATGAATAATAAATTCAACATGTTCGAAACGCTTACAGCTAGAATTGACTTTAATAAAAGTATGAATTTGCCAACAGACTTACTTGAGGATGCTTATTCCTTTTTAGAGAAAGTTCAAGTCGCCCGTAACACGCCGAGTATCAATGAGTACACATAACCACGCGCTAACTTGAGTGAGTGAAACGAGATTCAGAATTAAGCGCCTTGTTATTTGGCGCGAGGAGATAGGAATGGAAATCAGTATTTATGATCATGTTGTTGGGCTAACGATAGATAACTCAGACACACTAATGAAAGATGCCGGGCTCGATCCAAGAATGGGGTTTTCTGGAATCGGGATGGACGATGAGTGCCTACCTATTGTTTTCGACAAATGCGGAAACTACGGCTATCTGGACAGTAACATTTACCGCATTCGGTTTGACATAACGTGCGCCAAATAACGCCGCCAGCAACCGACCGTTTGAAACGGAGCAAAGCGCAGTGGAAAACGGGTCGGCTTGCCTGGCCTGGTTATGTGTTTCGGATTCACAGCTCTAGCTCTCCGAATTGCCAATTATCGTTTTGCGATTCCCTTTCAGCAAACTCGCCGGGCTGCAAAATTGTAAGTTCGTGAATTGTTGAGTCTTTGGACGCCAAGTGACCTACTCCAACAAGATGACAATCTTCATTATCTAAATCGTGCTCCTGTCCACAAAAAAATTGCCAATTCCCATCTGGATCGCGGATAGCTTCCAATATTTGCTTGCCCTCGTGAAATATGTGACTGCATATATAAACGCCGTAGTCGTCTCTAAATTTCACGACTCTCTCCCTAGGAACACATAACATTTGTATATACGGGGGTCCGTGTATCTACCCACACCGCTTTGATTAAAAATAGATGTAATTATTTGAAAAGGAAGGAGAAACTAAAGAATCAAATCGTACTCTTCCGTGACAAATCAAGCATGCGTATTAACAATTGATATACGGGGGTCCGTATATCTATCCATGCCAGACATCCATCTCTCTGATTTATAAATATTTTTAACCTAAGCATGGTGACAATACAAGCACCGTTTTATACAAGAAATTTTGTAAAATAGTATAAATATTGTAACCTCTAAAAATATACTGTATAAATAAACAGTAATTACAAGGAGGTAATTTCATGTCTCAAAGTCCATTTCTTACGAAAGTACGTAAAGATATTCGCCTACGCGGTTACAGCATTCGTACTGAAAAAACCTATATTTATTGGATAAAGCAATTTATCTACTTCCACCACAAAAAACATCCTGCAGCCATGGGAGCTGAGGAGGTCAAAAACTATCTTTCTAGTATGGCTGAAAATCGCTCAGTAGCTGTTAACACACAAAAAGTTGCTTTGAATGCATTAGTTTTTCTCTACCACAAAGTTCTCAATAAGCCCTTAGGTGATCTCAACTTTCGTTATGCAACCAAGCAAAGGCACTTACCTACGGTCCTTTCTAAAGAAGAAGTACAAAGAATTATCCGTTGTATGAGTGGTCGGAACGGAACAGTTATAAAGCTGCTTTATGGGAGTGGACTTAGACTAAATGAATGTTTGAGGTTACGCATTCAAGATATTGATTTAAAGGAAAACGCACTTACTATAAGGGACGGTAAAGGAAATAAAGATCGAAAAACACTATTAAGCCCTTCCCTAAAATATGAATTAGAAGAGCTCATCCTAAAAGCGAAGAAAATACAAATAGAAGATAATAAGCGAGGTACCGGCCCTTCTATGCCTCATGGTCTCAGCAAGAAATATCCAAATGGATTTCGCCAACATAAATGGATGTATCTTTTCCCCTCTACCACTATATGTAATTACCCTGGCTCTTCGATCCAGTGCCGCCATCATTTGCACGATACGGTGATAGGTAAAGCGTTGAGAAAGGCATTGATAGACGCTGGCATAACCGATAAAAGAGTCACCTGTCATACATTTCGACATTCCTTCGCAACCCATTTGCTCCAAGGAGGTAGGGATATTAGGACAGTACAAGAATTACTGGGACATAACGATGTTAAAACGACTCAAATCTATACACATGTCATCGGACTTCACTATGCAGGAACCAGTAGCCCATTAGATGCTTTAGCGCTATAACGCGCAAGTAGAGAGAAAACCCCTTCTAATGCAAAGTAGGCTATACGCGGCAGAAAACCAAGCACCTTATCTCTGATTCCTGTCCGGCACAAAGGGTGAGCTCTACATCAGCGTATTTCTGTAGGAGGCCAACCTTTGGCCGAAGCCCTATTAAAGGTTGGCACCTCTTTTACTCGTTGACTAGGATGCCTTTAAACCTTTTTCTTGCCCATTCGACGAACGATAAAAATTAAGGCTAGAGACACTAAACCAGAGATCGCTAGGTGATCCGGCTCTGTCATAAAATGAACAATACCGCTCATAATGCTGGCGTGTTCTGAGTGCGCTAGTGCAGGTAGTGATGACGTTAATGCAGCAGCGCCGGTTAATGTGCTGATCCCTACTTTTGCAATTTTTTTCATATGTTCTTTTCCCCTTTTTTGAATACGTAAGCCATGTTTAAACAACAGCAACGGCAGGTGGTAAAGTTTTAGCCGTTAGCATGCCTTCGCTAATAATAAATTGGATAATATCATCTAAACCTTTCGCTTGTTTTAGATTAGCAAATACAAATGGACGTTCACCACGCATTCGCTTTGCATCGGTATCCATCACTTCAAGAGATGCACCAACAAGAGGAGCTAAGTCGATTTTATTGATAATAAGTAGATCCGATTTGGTAATACCCGGCCCACCTTTACGTGGGATTTTATCACCTGCTGATACATCAATCACATAGATAGTAAGGTCCGACAGTTCAGGACTAAAGGTCGCGCTTAAGTTATCACCACCGCTTTCGACAAAGACGACATCTAGATCCCCATGACGTTCGATTAGTTGATCGATTGCGGCGAGGTTCATTGAGGCATCTTCACGTATAGCAGTATGGGGACAACCGCCCGTTTCTACACCGATAATTCTGTCTGCACTAAGCGCTTCATGTTCGGTGAGAAACTTAGCGTCTTCTTGGGTGTAAATATCATTAGTGACGACCGCTATATCATAATGATCTTTCATAGCGGCACAGAGTGATCTCAACAGTGCCGTCTTGCCGGATCCGACGGGGCCACCTACGCCAACTCGTAGTGTTTGCTTTGGTTTACTCATCTATTGTTTACCTCTGTTGTCATTCTGTCGTTATTCCGTAGTTATTTTCTGTTTGTATAAATATTAAGAACGAAATAACCGTGAATATTGTTGTTCATGTAAGGCACTCGCGATAGCTAATGCGGGTAAGCCAGCGCCGATCTGTTCTTCTTCTATTGGCGCAGCTATTTTTAAGGCGCGGCTTAGTATAGGTTGCAGATCACCTAATAAGATCTGTGCTTGGGTCTGCCCTAGTGGTACTAGCTTAGTGGCCGCTGCCACTTGGTTTTCTAACCAAGACCATGCAAAACCTAAGGCTGCACTGGCGTAGTTGATCTTCCAATGGGCGGCGGCGATAGCAAATAGCGTTATAAAGCTAACCTCTTCAGGAATGCTGCCTCGGCCATGGGCAAAAGGCTGCTCTATATTTAAGCTATTGAGTAAGCGAACTAAGGCTTCGCCCATTGCGGTATCGGTTAGCCTAAGTTCTTTGCTTTCGCGGCAAGCTAATACCAGATCATTTAAGCGTTTAACCTCGTCCCAATCTTTGCGGTTTGCTGCATCCATCAATAATCTAAGTGCTGGGAGATCTACTTGGGCGACCGCATGCAATAACTGCATCTCCAACCATTCATGGACATCCACCTGTTTACCAAGCCAACCGCAATCAATGGCGTACTCCAAACCTTGAGAAAAGGAGTATCCCCCCACGGGTAAACTCGCACTACTAAGCTGCATTAAACGGAACAGGGCACGATCATTAGTTAAAATGGCCTCTGCGTCCTCAACAGACTTAGTCGTTGACGTCGTAGGTTCTGGTTGCAGCATCCTCGCCTTAGTGATGGGAGTGACCATGACTATAAGCTCCAGATTCAGGAACAAAGATCGCTTCTTCATGCGTAACGACTAAACCTAACTGTACTAGCATCTCCTCTAGTACATGATCGGGCTTAATTCTTAACCAGCGCTCACCCACCTCTATTTTTGTATGACGGTTCCCTAAGTGGTAACAAGCACGGGAAAATTGGTGCCAATCATCACTTGAGGCTAAGGCAACCGATTCAACAGCGCCCGCCACTTTGATATAACGTCCGCAGGTGGTTTTTAGATATTCGCCCACCAGCAAAGGTTTGCCGCGCTCAAGAAAAACACGCACCTCTTCACCTTGATCACTGATCAATTTAAGGCGGCCTCGATCACGCTGCTCATGGGTTAGCACTACACGGCTATCCGCTTGATGATGGCAGTGTGTGCCTAAACGTTCATAAACTTCTAGCATCTAACGTCTCACTCTTTATTAAATCTCGCGCTTATAAAACAACCTTAAAACAGGGTATATAGCTGTGCTAAAGGCAGCTCTTCTGCCGGTTCACAGGTTAGCATTTCACCATCTGCGCGGACTTCATAGGTTTGTGGATCAACCGTAATATCAGGCATCCAGTCATTGAGTACCATATCGGATTTGCTGATATTTCGTGTGTTCGCGCAGGCAGATAAACGACGCTGCAAGCCTAAGCTCTCGGCAATATTATTATCTAAAGCGGCCTGACTGACGAAAGTTACGCTGGTTTTAGCGGGTGCTGAACCACAAGAACCAAACATAGGACGATAGTGCACAGGTTGTGGAGTCGGAATTGAAGCATTTGGATCCCCCATCGGCGCGGCGGCAATCATACCGCCTTTAATAATCATGGAGGGTTTTACACCAAAGAACGCCGGTTTCCACAACACTAAATCCGCCAACTTGCCCGGTTCGATAGAACCGACTTCATGCGAAATACCGTGGGTAATAGCCGGGTTAATCGTGTATTTAGCGATATAACGTTTGGCTCTAAAATTATCAGTACCTCCGGCTAGATCTTCTGCCAATAAGCCAAACTGCGTTTTCATTTTATGGGCTGTTTGCCAAGTACGGGTGATCACTTCACCAACACGTCCCATCGCTTGGGAGTCGGAGGAGATCATGCTGAAGGCACCTCGGTCGTGGAAGATATCTTCGGCGGCTATGGTTTCTTTACGAATACGGGAATCGGCAAAGGCCACATCTTCAGGGATATTGCTATCTAGATGATGACAAACCATCAACATATCCAAATGCTCATCCACCGTATTTACCGTAAACGGACGTGTAGGGTTAGTGGATGATGGCATCACATTAGGATAGGAACAGGCCCGAATAATATCAGGCGCATGGCCACCGCCCGCTCCTTCTGTGTGGTAGGTATGGATAACACGGCCTTTAAACGCACCTATAGTGTCATCAACAAACCCCGATTCATTCAGAGTATCGGTATGAATCGCTACTTGTACATCGTACTTATCAGCAACGGTTAAACAGTTATCTATTGACGCGGGGGTCGTTCCCCAGTCTTCATGTAGTTTTAAACCACAAACACCGGCCTCAAGTTGCTCTTCTAAAGCCTCAGGTAAACTTGCATTCCCTTTACCTAAAAAGCCTAAGTTCATCGGCATATTGTCGGTTGCTTGTAGCATTTTGCCAATATTCCACGGACCGGGTGTACAGGTTGTTGCATTAGTGCCGGTTGCTGGCCCTGTACCACCGCCAATCATCGTAGTTACACCCGACATCAAGGCTTCATCGATCTGCTGAGGGCAGATAAAGTGAATATGCGCATCGATACCACCCGCGGTAAGGATAGAACCCTCCCCTGCGATAATTTCGGTTCCGGGACCGATCACTATATCCACATTATCTTGTATATCCGGGTTCCCCGCTTGGCCTACTTTGGCAATGCGCCCCTCTTTAATGCCCACATCCGCTTTAACTACACCCCAATGATCAAGTATGAGTGCATTGGTAATAACCAGATCCATGGCGATATCGTTGGTAAGCTGGCTTTGTCCCATGCCATCACGGATGACTTTACCACCACCAAACTTTACTTCGTCGCCATAGGTGGTGAAGTCTTTCTCAACCTGAATCCAGAGATCTGTATTACCTAAGCGAACCTTATCCCCGGTTGTTGGACCAAACATCTGCGCATAACTGGTGCGGTCCATTGTTTTTGACGAGGTTTTTGATGAGGTTTTTGATGAGGCGCCTGAAAATGACTCGTCGAGCTCAAGCGTTCCCATTACATCGCCGCGGAATCCATAGATCGTTTTACTGCCCGCATACTCAACCAATTCAACTTCACGGCCTTGGCCCGGCTCAAACCTTACCGCCGTACCCGACGCTATGTTCAGGCGATAACCTTTCGTCGCTTCACGATCAAATTCTAATGCGGGGTTAACCTCAAAAAAGTGATAGTGAGAGCCTACCTGTACTGGACGGTCGCCACTGTTTTCAACTCGGATGGTTTGCGTTTTACGGCCAGCATTAAGCGCTATGCTTCCCTCTGCTGCCTGAATCTCGCCTGGAATCATGGTTCTATCCTCTTCGCGCCATCAACATTTAGTTAATTGGGTTATGAACGGTGACTAATTTAGTGCCGTCGGGAAATGTCGCTTCCACTTGTACTTCGTGGATCAATTCCGGTACCCCGTCCATCACCTGCTCAGCTGTTAAAAGGCTTTTACCGTAGCTCATCAATTCCGCAACTGTTTTTCCATCACGTGCGCCCTCTATTATTTCCATACTGATATAGGCCATCGCTTCGGGGTAGTTCAGTTTCAAGCCACGGTTAAGGCGTCGCTCTGCCAGTAATGCTGCCGTAAACACCAGCAACTTATCTTTCTCTCTTGGTAACAGTTCCATTACTCACCTCTTTGGCCAGGTGTAATTAAATTTGGATGCTTCATTACAATTCATTGTTATGTTTTATAGCGGGCTTTTAGGTTGCCCAAATTCTTGGTTCGCACGCCTCCCGTTCGATCAACGCAGGTCGTAATAAACGCCAGCAACGAGTAAACAATAAGCGAGCCTGTTCCGAGCAATCACCTAAATACCTTATCTGCATAAATTCGCCGTTCAAGCTAACCGCAGCCAGTGCAGGCGGTGGGTTATTCGCCGCTTTTACCTTTGTTAATTCAGTACATTGCGTCTGCAAAGCGCTAAGTAGCTCATCGACTTGATTCTCACCTGAAAACGGGCCTGCAATGAGCAAGCCATTTACCGATCGGTTCGCTAAACCTGCACGGCTATGCATAAAATGATGCTGTTCTGGATTAAGTGATAAGGCTTCGCGTACTTTTAAACGTCCCGCTTGGAAGATCTGCAAACGCTGTGCTAATTGGCCATGGTTAAAGGGTTGCTGGCTGGCTTTTAGACCAAAACAGCTAATCTCCCAACCAATAAAGCGACTATTTTCAGCAAGATGAATATCTGTATGCAACTGAGTATGTGCGCCGGGGTAGATGATATTTTCTAAAGGTAACCATTCTAAGCTACTGCCGGATGCTAAACGCAATTGAATATGCTGAGTTTGCAGTGTTTTATCAGCACGGGCTTTATAAACCCGCCCCGCACCGGGAGTAGTGATAAGCCCATGGGCATTAGGTGACATATCTACATTGATACGTAGATCATCACCCGAGACCATACCGCCGGGCGGATGAAGAAGGTAAAGATGAGCAAGATCTCTGCCTTCTGGATAAAACGCCTTCTGCACATAAAGTGGGCCTTTATGAGCACAGGTTTTAAGAACTGACCCGCGGGTGGTTTTGCTTAACCCAAGGCTAAGTTCGGCTTCCCACTTTGACTCTTTACCTGTGTTAGGTAATCGTTCTGTTATAGGGTTTACCCAATTATTCATCTATATTCGAACCTAATTCCAAGGCTAATGCTTATCTTATACAGCAAGGTACTGTTTTATCAGTTCCTCACTTAAGTTGGCCATCTGGTCACTGGCAACCACACGGCCTTTTTCCATTAAGCGAAACTCTTTGCCTACTCTACGTGCAAATCCTAACTTTTGCTCGACTAAGATAACGGTTAGCCCCTCCTCCTGATTAAGTTTGAGGATAACATCACCTATCTGTTGCACAATATTAGGCTGAATACCTTCATTAGGTTCATCCAAGATCAACACTTTAGGTTCAATCACTAAGGCACGACCTATCGCCAACTGCTGTTGCTGGCCCCCTGATAGATCACCACCGCGGCGATGAAGCATCTCCTTTAATACAGGAAAGAGTTCAAAGATCTTCTCCGGTATTTGTTTCGCTTTATCTTTACGTATAGGTAAGCCAATTCTAAGATTCTCTTCCACTGTTAAGGTTGGGAAAATATCTCGACCTTGAGGCACATAACCTATACCTGCCGGCGCTCTAAACTGAGCGGGTTTTGTATGCAGAGGCTCACCTTCAA
Organism: Neptuniibacter marinus; assembly: GCF_965223595.1. Lineage (NCBI taxonomy): Bacteria > Pseudomonadati > Pseudomonadota > Gammaproteobacteria > Oceanospirillales > Oceanospirillaceae > Neptuniibacter > Neptuniibacter marinus. The sequence continues at coordinate 2,383,264 of NZ_OZ245004.1, forward strand.
GTAGAATTTCACCGCTCTCGACCGGCAGCAAACCCATAAGGCATTTTAACAGCGTCGTTTTACCCACCCCATTACGTCCCATAATACAGGTACAGGAGCCTGGTTTAATATCCAAATCCAAATCCCAAAGGATTTGAGTTCCACCATAACGTTGATTAACTTTTGAGATCTCTATCATGGTGCTTCTCCCAGATAAACTTCAATAACATCAGGGTTATTTTGAACTTGATCCATCGTACCTTCTGCTAGTACAGAGCCTTGATGCAGCACAGTAACAGTACGGGCGATACTGCGCACAAATTCCATATCATGCTCTACCACAATCACGGTACGCTCGCCGGCTAATGAGGTAAGTAACTCGGCGGTCCGTTCTGTCTCTTGGGCTGTCATACCTGCTACAGGTTCATCAATTAATAACAATCGAGGCTCAGCAACCAGTAACATACCGATCTCTAACCATTGCTTCTGGCCGTGCGATAAAGCCCCTGCTTGCATAAAGCATTGCTCTTTTAAACCAATCACATTGAGTACTTCATCAATACGATCAATTTCCGTTGGTGTTAATCGAGCAAATAACATAGGGATAACTGATTTTTGCTGTTTGAGCGATAACTCTAAGTTATCAAATACGCTATGGGCCTCAAACACGGTTGGTTTTTGGAACTTACGTCCTATACCCAACTGTGCAATATCGGCCTCATCATGCTGTAAAAGGTTAATGCTCTGGCCAAAATAAACACTGCCGGAATCGGGTGTTGTCTTACCGGTAATCACATCCATCAAGGTTGTTTTACCCGCGCCGTTGGCACCAATTAGGCAGCGTAACTCACCATCATTTACATAGAGGTTCAGATCATTTAGTGCTTTAAAACCATCAAAACTCAGATTAAGCCCTTCAACGTAAAGAATAACGTCATGGGAAACATCAACCGGCTTTTGCTCATCTTTTAAAAATGACCACACTTGGTCTCTACGCATTATTTCGCGTACATCAGTTAATGTACTCATGCATCACCCCCTTTAATTGCAGGTGCGGTATCCACCTTATCATCTGTTGGCCTAGCATCATTATCGCCACCACCAGAACGGCGCTTGTTGACCATCTTTTGGTATAGACCCATTAACCCTTGAGGTAGATAAAGGGTGACAAAGACAAACAGCGCACCTAAAGCAAACAACCAACCATCAGGCATAATGGCGGTAAATTTAGTTTTCGCAAAGTTGACAAGCAGCGCACCAACAATGGCACCAATCAATGTGCCACGACCACCAACAGCAACCCAGATCACCATCTCAATTGAGTTAAGTGGAGAGAACTCACCGGGGTTGATAATCCCCACTTGAGGTACATACAGCGCACCGGCAATACCCGCAATCAATGCAGAGTAAACAAACAACCAGACTTTAAAACGCTCGGTACGGTAACCAATAAAACGTGCTCGACTCTCACCATCACGAATGGCAACAATCACTTTACCCATACGGGATTGTAGAATTTTGTGGCTCACCACTAAGATCACAGCTAAGAGCAGCGCAGTTATGGCAAAAAGCGTGACGCGGGTTGTATCTGCTTGCAGATCAAAGCCTAAAATATCTTTAAAGTCGGTTAAGCCATTATTACCCCCAAAACCCATCTCATTACGGAAGAAGGCAAGCAATAACGCATAAGTTAACGCTTGGGTCATAATGGATAGATAAACACCCGTTACACGGGAACGAAATGCTAACCAACCAAAGACAAAGGCTAAAATACCAGGGACAAGCAAGACCATCAGCATCGCAAACCAGAACTGATCCATCCCCTGCCAGAACCAAGGCAGCTCAGTCCAGTTAAGGAAGACCATAAAGTCAGGCAGCTCTGGATTACCATAAACACCGCGATCACCGATCTGGCGCATAAGGTACATACCCATAGCGTAACCACCTAAAGCAAAGAATGCCCCATGGCCTAAACTTAATATTCCGCAGTAACCCCAAATCACATCAACCGCTAAGGCCAACATGGCATAACATAGGTATTTACCTAATAAAGTGATGGTATAGGTGCTGACATAAAACGCTGAGTCTTCAGGCATCAATAGATTACCCATAGACGCTAACAACGTTAAAATAACTAAGATCGCGACAAATGGCGCAACTTTACTGTCACCATGTAAACGGCTAAAACGCATTAACTGGTTCATTCTGCAGCCCTCCCTTTCTGGGGGAATAAGCCCTTAGGACGTTTTTGGATAAAGAGAATAATAAAGATAAGTACAAAAATACTCGCAAGCACTGCACCGGTAACCGGCTCTAAGAACTTGTTCGCTATCCCTAACGAGAACGCAGCGACAAGGGTGCCCCACAAGTTACCCACCCCGCCAAATACAACGACCATAAACGAATCGATAATATAAGCTTGGCCTAAGTTAGGGCCTACGTTGGTCAACTGACTTAAAGCAACACCGGCGATACCGGCTATACCTGAACCTAAACCAAAGGTCATAGCATCGACCCAATCGGTACGAATACCCATGGCTTTTGCCATATCACGGTTCTGGGACACTGCCCGTACATTAAGTCCTAAGGAGGTTTTACGTAAGATAATCAGCAATAAACCAAAAACCAGAAGTGCAAAGGCCAAAATATATAAGCGGTTCAAGGTTAAGCTCAAAATAGGGTTAATTTCTAATGAACCACTCATCCATTCCGGTGATGCCACTTGACGGTTGAGGGGAGAAAAAACAGTACGGACTAGCTGCTGTAAAATTAAGCTAATACCAAAGGTCGCGAGTAAAGTTTCCAATGGGCGACCATGTAAATGACGAATAACACCACGTTCAATCAGAATACCGACACAACCAGATACAACAAACGCAAGGGGTATCGCAACCCATAGTGAATATTCAATCGCATTTGGCATCATTAACTGCACAACATAAGTCGTGTAGGCACCCAACATGATCATCTCACCATGGGCCATATTGATAACACCCATAACACCAAAGGTGATCGCTAAACCAATTGCAGCTAATAGAAGAACCGAACCTAAACTTAAACCAAAGAAGAGCTGATCAATAAAACCATAAAACTCTATCTTCTCATTAATCTGTTTTAGTGCTTTGGCTGCGGCTACTTTAACTTGTGTATCTGTATCATTTTCAGCAAGTTTTACGAGTTTATTTCTTGCATCACCTTCAAGACTATCGGCCATAATATTTACGGCAATAAGGCGTTCAGCGGGGTCTTTTGAATCTGCTTGATATAAGGCCAGTGCCAAATCAATCATAGCCTGAACATCTTCATCCGCTTCATTTACACGGGCAGCGATTAAGGTAGCGATAGTGTCATCTGACAGATGTGTTAACAGGGTTTGCACCGCTGCTAAGCGCTTATCAGAATCAGGATGAGAGATATGTAAACGTGCGATAGCTTGCTTTAAAAAACCACGAAGCTTGTTGTTTACACGAATTTTTTTGAGCTGGCTCTTACTTACATCGGCCAACTGCTTTTTGCTTAAAACACCTTGCGCTGTTAATTCACCATCAACCGTAGAGATGATGACCACCTCTTTACTGGCTTTAACAAAATACAAATCACCTTCTAGCATGCCTTTAAACATCGGCAGCATATCTAAGCCGCCTAGTATTTCTAGTTGCTTAAGTACAGGCAGCGCTTTACTTAGCTTGACCTCTGTTAAATTTATTAAAAGCCCAGCAACAGAAACTGGCTCTTCAGTTTCTACCATTGTTGCTGAAAGTGGGGGGGAGGAAACTGCCGCGACAGTTGCGGGATCAGCATCGACCTCTATTGGCTCATTTGCATAAACCGATGTTAGGGACGCAGCAACATAGCAGCACAGGGTGGCAAACAGACGTCTCACGTGAATTCTCCTGTATAGACCGCTGAGTCCGATTTATGGGTAAAAAGTAACCGTAGTATCAGCGAATCAGGAATGGAAAGTGGCTACACTTAATCAAAGAGAACCACTTATTAACGTAGTTAAAGCTTATATTTACTTGGCAAACAGGCTTCGTAAAACTTGTGGAGGTATCCGTCACTTTTCATGAACGAGAGACCTCCACTACTTACTACTGGTCGTTTATTTAGAACCAGAACACTCTTTAGTTACGGTGTTGTAGTTACCGCACTTAATAGGGCTAGTCCAATCAGAGATCAGGTCTTTAGAACCTGGTAGGAAATCAGACCATGCATCACCGGCAACAACACCATCAGTTTCCCAAACAACTTCAAGCTGACCATCATCCTGAATTTCACCGATCAGAACCGGTTTGCTCAAGTGGTGATTTTTGTTCATTACAGCCATACCACCGGTAAGGTTAGGGGTTTCCTGACCGATCATCGCCTGCTCTACTGCGTCAACATCTGTTGTGCCCGCTTTAGTAACCGCGTTAGCCCACATGTTGAAACCTATATAGGTTGCTTCCATTGGGTCGTTAGTTACACGTTCTTCACTTGTAAACGCTTTCCACTGTTTAATAAATGCAGCATTCGCATCATTTTCAACACTCTGGAAATAGTTCCAAGCAGCTAGATGACCCACAAGCGGTGTAGTATCTAGACCTGAAAGCTCTTCCTCACCTACGGAGAAAGCCACGACAGGAATATCTTCAGAAGAGATACCTTGGTTACCTAGCTCTTTATAGAAAGGGACGTTTGCATCACCGTTGATCGTAGAAACCACGGCTGTTTTCTTACCTTCACCACCAAACTTTTTGATATCCGATACAATTGACTGCCAATCAGAATGACCAAAAGGCGTGTAGTTAATCATGATATCTTCAGCCGCTACGCCTTTAGCTTTAAGGTAAGCTTCAAGAATCTTATTGGTTGTACGTGGATAAACATAGTCGGTACCTGCTAGAACCCAACGTTCAACACCAAGGTCATTTGCTAAGTAATCAACCGCAGGAATCGCCTGCTGGTTTGGCGCTGCACCTGTATAGAATACATTTTTAGATGACTCTTCACCTTCATACTGAACAGGATAGAACATCAGTCCATTTAGCTCTTCTAACACAGGTAGTGCAGATTTACGTGATACAGATGTCCAGCAACCGAAGATTACATCTACTTCTTCTTTTGTTAGTAGTTCACGTGTTTTTTCTGCAAATAGAGGCCAATTAGAGGCAGGGTCAACAACAACGGCTTCTAGCTGTTTTCCTAACAAACCACCCTTTTTGTTTTGCTCTTCAACCATCATTAGGACAGTGTCTTTCAGTGTTGTTTCACTAATAGCCATAGTGCCTGATAGCGAATGTAATACACCTACTTTGATCGTTTCAGCCGCGATAGCGCTAATACTGATCACTGAAGCACCTATTGAAAGTGCAACCCCTGCCGCAATACTTTTAAGTTTCATATCTGCCCTTCCCCTGATTATAAAATTAGCTGCACCAGTCAAACCGCTTTCAATAAAACGGCTTCTTTGTGCGATGCAATAAGGCTATTCCATATAGGTCCGAACAGGTATGAGGTGATTGACGCACACCTATACGTCATTTGACGTATATAGTATGAGAATACGCCGTCAGCCGTGCTTTTTCGCAGCTCAAATTGAAGTTTTATCAATCCTTGCTACGCCTAAGCGCCGATCAGTGCTATAATTGCGAGGTTCCGAAGATCAAAGCGAACGAGTCTTAAAGCTTTAATTACTCTAAAAGACCTGTTGGCACCGTGTTTCAAGCACTTCCTAGCATTTATGCAGGGGCCTTCAGAGAGCTTTAGATAGAGTGAATCCTTCCTTTCACATCGATTCTAGATAACAAACAAATAGAATTAACACTGCGATAGCACTTACTTTCGAACTGCGCGTTCGATTAAGTTTTAATGCAATTCTGTAAATACCATATAGAGAGCAACAAATGAGTTTTGCCGACCTGGGCCTTTCACGCCCAATTTTGGATGCCGTTTCCGCTAAAGGATACGACACCCCATCCCCTATTCAAGCAGCAGCCATTCCTGCCGTCATTCAGGGTAGAGATTTAATGGCTGCCGCACAGACCGGCACAGGAAAAACAGCAGGCTTTACGTTGCCTCTTTTAGAGCGTTTAAGTACTGGCACGCCAGCACAAGGGAATCAGATTAGAGCGTTAATATTAACGCCTACCCGCGAACTGGCTGCGCAAGTTGCTGAAAGTGTAAGTGATTATTCAAAGAATTTACCATTACGCTCTGCCGTTGTGTTTGGTGGCGTAAAGATCAACCCGCAGATCGCTAAACTGCGCGGCGGTGTGGATATTCTTGTTGCGACCCCAGGGCGTTTACTTGATCTATACAACCAACGCATTATTAAGTTTTCTCAGTTGGAAGTTCTTGTGCTTGATGAAGCCGACCGTATGTTAGATATGGGCTTTATTCACGATATTAAAAAGATCTTAGCGGTCCTACCGAAGCAGCGCCAAAATCTTCTTTTTTCCGCAACCTTTTCTGCAGAAATACGAAAGTTAGCAAAAGGGTTAGTTAATGATCCTGTAGAGATTTCCATAACACCGGTCAACTCTACCGCAACCACCGTTAAGCAATGGATAACTCCCGTTGATAAAAACAAGAAAGCACCCGCACTTATTGAGCTGATTACAGCTAATGACTGGGAACAAGTGCTTGTTTTCTCACGTACTAAACATGGTGCAAACCGCCTAGCTAAGCAGTTAGATGCAGCCAAGATTACTGCAGCGGCGATTCATGGCAATAAAAGCCAAGGCGCACGCACAAAGGCCTTATCTGAATTTAAAAGCGGTGCAATTAAGGTATTAGTCGCTACAGATATTGCCGCACGCGGCTTAGATATTGACCAACTACCCCATGTAGTGAACTTTGATCTACCGAATGTGCCTGAAGATTATGTCCATCGTATTGGCCGTACTGGCCGCGCCGGTGCATCAGGTGAAGCGGTATCTTTAGTTTGCGCTGATGAATTTGAACACTTGGCAGCAGTCGAACACTTGATTGGTAAAATTCTTGAGCGTAAGGAACTAAATGGTTTCTCACCAGTACATCCGCTACCTGAATCCGATTTAAGTAAGAAACCAAGCAAAAGAAAGCCAAGCCAGAAACGCGGTGGCAGTGGACATAAAGATGGACAGCGTTCAGCAGATAATGCACGCGGCCATAAACCACAAGGTAAAAATAAATCCCACCGTTCAGGTAATGGAAGCAGCAGTTCACGATCAAGAACAGCAAAGGGTACGAATTCAGGTTCGCAAAGTAGTGGAAATAACGTGGCGTCTCAAGGGCAACACCAAGGGATATCTAATAGTAGAGCCTCCACTAGTAGACCAACAACGAACGGCGCTTCGGTAACAACTCGGCCAACACGCCGTGTTAGGAAAAGGCCAACACCTAAGCCTAGCCATTAAGCAACCCAACCGTTGCAATTTTGCAATCCGCTCTGTTCGGCCTAAATCTGGTGTAATAGACCTTATTTAGGCCTCTAAGCTAAAGATTAAACACTCAACCGCGTTTCACTGATCAACTCATAGAATTGTGCGGCTGGAAGTGGTTTAGAATAAAGATAACCTTGGAAACGATGGCACCCAAGCTCTATTAAGGTATCCCTCTCTTCTACAGTTTCAACTCCTTCAGCAACCACTGCCAATCCGAGCCTATCCGCTGTGGCGATAATAACTTCTACAATGGCCGCTTCTTCTGAAGATGGGCGTAGGTTTGTTACAAAAGATCGATCAATTTTAAGTATATCTAAAGGCATATAACGTAAATACTTAAGTGACGAGTAGCCTGTCCCAAAATCATCAATGGCAAAAGAAATCCCTCGTTGCTTTAAAATTCTCATTTTATTACTAGCGATATCAAAGTTATTTAGCAGCATATTTTCGGTAATTTCTAATTCAATCAGCTCACCTGGTATTTGATAATCAGTTAAAAGCTTTAAAACTCGGCCAACAAAATCAACCTGCATAAATTGTAACGGACTAATATTGATCGCTAAACGTCGACAGCCCTCGGGGAAGCCTCTCTCTCTCCACTGCGCAAGTTGGTTAAAGCTTTCATTTAACACCCATTGTCCCATTTCAATAATTTGGCCACTTTCTTCCGCAATTTGAATAAAGTCATCTGGGCTAATAACCCCTTTTTCAGGATGCATCCAACGGAGTAAAACCTCTGCACCAAACACGGAACCGTCCGACTTCACTTGAGGTTGGAACCAGAGTTGAAATTCCCCTTTATCTAATGCTTTATGTAACCCTTTCTCAATCAGTAAGCGTTCTTGCGCAGAGGACTGCACCTCTGGATCATAGAACTGAAAGCCATTTTTCCCCATCGCTTTTGTGCGATAGAGCGCAATATCCGCATGTCGGAGGATATCGATAGCACTTAGCTCTTTTTCAGGAAAGACCGCAATACCTATACTTATAGTGCAATAAAGAGTGTGCCCTTCTATCTCAAAAGGGGCAGCAATAGCATCAATTATTTTTTTAGAAATGTGTACAGCCACTTCCGCACTGGAAACAACAGTAGGACCTATTTCAGGTAGTAATATAACAAATTCATCTCCCCCAAAACGCGCGCATGTTGTTCCTACTGGAGCAATCGCCGTTAACCTTTGCGAAACAGCACAGAGTAATTTATCACCGATACTATGGCCCAATGAATCATTAATGGTTTTAAAACGATCTAAATCCATATAAAGCACAGCACCGTGAATATCATGCACTTGATGATGGGTAATAACAGAGGACAATCTATCCGTAAACAATCTACGATTGGCTAACCCCGTTAAGGTATCAAAAAAGGCGAGTTCAAAGATCTGCTTTTCTGACTCTTTTCGTGCGCTAATATCTCGTGCGGAAATAAGAATATAATCTTTATCGTTTTGCTTAATTCTTATTCCTCTTGCCTCAATAGGAAACACCTTTTTATGCATATCTATTTGAATATCTTCGAAAGTGCAAACGTGTTTTTCATCTATTGATAAAAAAAGATCTACTAAATCATTTTCTGAATAATTTTGGCTATAAACGGAAAGCTTACTACCCAAAATATGTTCTTTATCACTTTTCAGCGTTTCAACAGCTTGATGATTTAAATCTATTATTGTGCCATCTGGAGCGCAGAGAAACATTGCATCCCCAGCATTTTCCATTAATGTTCGTGAAAAGTTTTTGCTTTTAGAAAGTTTTGAAATGGTATTATTTAAACGATCGGTCACCTGTCGTCGCTCATCCCAAAGCTTAGAAAAACTCGCTACAAGATCCCCTATTTCATCACGTCCTTTATAAGGTAAAGGCAGGTTATTATGGGTATTTAATTGATCAACCCACTTAACAATATCTAATATAGGACGCGATAAGTAACGATAGAAAAAGAATAAAAACACGCAAGCTAACAACACGTTGTACAGCAAACCAAATACCAAACCGATAAAAGCCCGTAACGCAAAATTATGCGTAATGTAGGTGGAATCCAACTCTATAATAAGTTTTGCAGCCCCCGTTTGGGAGTTATCAATCTTTAAAATCGATTCGTAATGGGTATTAAACTGAAAGAAATAGTTCCCTAGCTTATAAAAAAAGGTGTTAGGCGAGGAAATTTCTTGTTTATCATGTGATAACGGATCCCCAAAGTCATCGACAAGCGTTGCTTCAGATATTTCTGGGTGAGATATTAATGTCGCGGTAATTTCACTTGCCTTTACATAGTTCAAATTATAAATCGCACGCTCTGCTGTCTTTTTATACAGGGCAATAACGCGTTCGATTCCAGCAAGATAACTTATCTTTTCCTGTCTAAGATCAAGAAATATTTGGATACTTGTAGAGAGTAGTCCTAAAACCAAGGAGATCAGTAACACTGTCCGAGCTTGTTTAAATGCAATCCTGTGTCTAAATTCAAACCCCATTCTCATACCCTGTTAATAATTGGTGATCAAATTTGATGACAAGTATTTTTCATATATAGCCTGATACGTACCATTTTTTTTAATAACCTTTAGTCCCTTATTAAACTGATGAACTAAGTACTCTGTATTATGATTTTTTTTACTGAAGCAGAGGTGAAAAAGGGTCGCTTCTCGATCAACAAAGTGCTTTATTTTTATCTGGTCTTGCACACCTAACTTCTTTGCGACAAATAATGTTGCTGCATCCCCGTTATAGAAAACATCAACCCCTCGGTTTAAAACGGCATTAATTCCACTACTAATGCTCGGTGTGGTCGTATGTTCTATCCCTGAGTCAGTCAGCTCCTTTTCAATTCCCCAGCCATCAACAACCGTTACCTCAAATTTATTAAGGTCTGAAAATTTCACCAATGCGCTAGCGTCACTTGCAGAAGCCATTACTGCAACTTGATTAGCAACACTTATTGGATCGCTATACTTGATATACGCTGACCTATCAGGGCGTTTTGAACAGGTTATACTGGCCAAAATGTAGCCATGCTGTATATTTTTTAAGATTCGTTTCCAGGGCGCTGTTTTAAAATGGATATTGATACCTACAGCTAAGAATGCCGCTCGAACTACATCCACATCAACCCCTTCAAAGGCTCCATCTGAACGAATGATAGAATAAGGAGGGTAGTTAACAGTATAAAGCGTTATTGGTTCTACCTGCTGCTCTGCAGACTGAGCCGCTGGAATAAATAAGAACAAAATTAAAGCAGCAAAAGAATAAAATTCACTTTTAAAACAACGCATAACAACTCCCCTCTATCTGTTGGTATGTACCAACAGTCCCCACTATAATCCATCATAAACCTTATCTTAAAAATTGTTAGTCTCTGTTTTATGAACTTAACGACTATTTTCCCGAAAGAAAGAAAAGACTTTAGTCTTAGTTAAATTGTCTTACTTACATATAAATACAGGTGTTTATTTCATTGATTAAACATAGGTTAACAAGAAATATTAGCCGTCGAAAAGTGATACATGAAGGATGATAAATAATAGGAAATAGACGATTTTTTACGTGAACACGGGCATTATATCAATCTAAAGTATAGCGACTTTAAAAGAAATAAGAGCATTCAAATCCGCTTTCTGTCACTCGAAATAGTCTATACAAGCATATGAGTTATATACAGATATTCTTTATTCAGTGGCCAACACTCTCAAGGCAACTCCCGCAGCAGCGGTTCTATTCTCTACCCCCAATTTAGGGAATATCTGCTCAAGATGTTTATTCACTGTTCTAGGGCTCATCTCAAGAATTTCAGCAATCTCACGGTTCGTTTTACCATTGGCTATCCAATGCAGTACTTCTGATTCTCTTTCCGTAATGGATAACTTACTTTTTAACAGCGTTGAACCTGTAGGCCGATTTCCATCAATCAGCCTAACCAATATCTGATTGTTGTTTTGGTATGCGACGAGTTTAAGCTCTAAAGGATAACTAAGGTTTTTTACCTTTAAAGTTTGATTTTGAGCAAGTTTAGGCTGCTCAAGCCAACGCTGAATTTGCGGCACCAGCGCTTTAGCTTGGCCCAGCGAACCAATGCCCGCTTTTGCCAACAGAGCATGGGCTTGCGGTGTCCCCCATAACATCACCCCTTGTGTATCCACTGTTACTAAGTGCTGACCACTACTATCAAGTGCTGATTCGACACTGACCGCCTGACGCGCATTAGCCAAATGAACCCGCATGCGAGCTAATAACTCACTTGGGTTAATAGGTTTTGTAAGGTAATCAACACCTCCCGCCTCTAGCCCTCGAACAACATCACAGGTATCTGTTAAACCTGTCATAAAAATCACGGGGATTGACGCTAGTGAAGGGTCCGCTTTAAGCGCTAAGCAGGTTTCAAAACCATCCATATTAGGCATAATCGCATCTAATAAGATAATATCAGGCCGTATCCTTTTTGCGATCGTCAGTGCTTGGCGTCCCTCTAGAGCAACCAACACATCCATACCCGCGTGCTCTAAAGCATCATTAATAAGGCTCAATGCGTCAGGTGAATCATCAACCACCAGCACGATCTCTTTCCCTAGAGCGGTATTCATAACGTATATGCCTCGATATGTTGTGCAAGTTTTTCAAATTGAAATGCTTGGGATAAACCTTGTAGATGCCCAAATGCTTCAGCGTTCAAAATACCCTCTTCATCAATCTGCTGTAATATATTATTAACGCCCTTTTGATAACCCATTTCAGCATAGGCTTTAAGCTCTAACAACAGACTGTGCTTAGGAAGATTTTTAACTGGGGGCCTTGCCGCTAAATCTGTCCGATTCTTCAAGTTATCAAGTGGAGCTCCAGCATCAACCTCCGAATTAATTTGCAAGCTACTTGGAACAACAACGTTTAAAGTTTCAGTACGGTACACCCAATCTAAATCAAGGTGCTGAGCAAGCTTATCCAACAATAGATGGTTACTCACCGGTTTAACCAAGTAATCATCATAAACCAACTTATAATCTTCCTGTTGATTATACTCCTGCGCATCGGCCGAAAGCATCACAATCGGCTCTCTATACCTTTCCTCTCTAAGCTGACTTGCTAGCTCTAGGCCACTCATGCCGGGCATAGATATATCCAGTAGAAAAAGGTCTGGCCTCACCTCTTTAACCAATTGGAGACAGCTATAGGCATCATGGGCTTCCACCGTATTAAACCCCAGCGGAACTAACAGGTCTGACAATAAGCCGCGTAAAACCGGATCGTCATCAACCAAACAGATCGTGCGTTGGAATCCTTCATAGCCCATAGCTTTACGTAATTTAGGCTCATCCTCATGCACACTATCAACCCAAGGTAATAATAGGCTAACTTTAAATTCAGAGCCTTTGTTAAGCTGACTATCCACCTGAAGATCTCCGCCCATAATTTCAGCCAACAATTTTACAATGGTTAACCCCAACCCCGTTCCTGGAAGACTGGCAGTATCTCGATTTCGAACACGTTCAAAAGGATCGAAAATACGCTGCAAGTGATCTTCATCTATTCCTGGACCTGTATCACGGATACAGAATTCTGCTACTTGGTTGCGGTAGTTTATTTCAAAATCGATATTACCTTGGGGTGTGTATTTAATCGCATTTGAGAGGAGATTAATTAAGATCTGTCGTAACCGCTTTTCATCGGTAATAACGACATCAGGTAAAGGATTATTAATTCGGCAGGTAAATTTTAGATGCTTTTGTTCCGCTTGTACGCCAAACATTTGCGCCAATTGATCGATAAGTTCAGGTAGTTTCACTTGATTACGGTATAGATCCAATCGGCCCGCTTCTATCTTTGATATATCAAGTAAACCTTCAATTAAATCAGTCAAATACTGCCCACTACGATGAATAATCTTTAAGCCGCGTTTATGTTCGTCTGCAATGCTTTCTTTCTCTCCCAGTAACTGCGCATAACCTAAAATTGATTGCAAAGGAGTACGAAGTTCATGACTGATACCTGTTAGATAACGACTTTTGGCAGCATTTGCTCGCTCAGCATGTTCTTTAGCCTGCTGTAGCTCTTTATCCGTCTGCTCATGGGCATCGATCTCACGGGTTAGCTTTAAGCTTTGACGATTAGATTCTTTTTGCGCTGTAACTCTACTCTCATGGGCTAATAGAAAAACCCATGTAGCAACGCCTGAAGCGATAAACAAGGTAATAAATAAAGAGATAAAGGTTTTTTCAAGCAGCATAATTTCTGCTGCGTTGGCAGGCTTGATCTGAATATAGATCAGCAACAGCAACCCGCCCAAAACGAGGTTCACACTAAACACCCAAGTGATAAACCGCCCTAATCTAGAGTAGATCGAGCGTACTGCCATACGGGGAAGATAACGGTATAAATTTTTTAATACACTTTGTGAAAAACCTGTTTTTGGCTTACAGCCATCTAAACAACGCACATCCAATGAGCAACATAATGAGCAGATCGGCTGCTCATAAGCGGGGCAATAAGCCATATCCTCCAATTCAAATTTGTTCTCACAAATACCGCAGGTCAATGTTGTTAATGCTGCCGGATGTATACGCTTTTCTTTGCTCAAGAAATGGCTCAGATTGCTTGATTCTCTAGCGATGTAATAACGTCCCTTGGTCAGCCATGCGATCAACGGCACACAGATAAAGCAGGAGAGCAAAGTAACAAAATGACATAAAGGCTTAGCCAGCTCCCCTAGCAAGCCCAAGTAGGCAAGCATACCCAATATGGTTGAAATCAGCATAGAGCCGATGCCTACAGGGTTAATGTCATATAGGTGAGCACGTTTAAACTCAATATTTTTAGGGCTTAAACCTAAAGGTTTATTAATTAACAGATCCGCTGATAGTGACCCCAACCAGCCCAGCGCAAGGATAGCAAAGGTACCTAAAATCGCTTCTAAGGCTTGGTATATACCCAGCTCCATCAATAGCAAGGCGATAGAGACATTAAAGACCAACCACACTACTCGGCCAGGGTGACTATGGGTTAAACGGGAAAAGAAGTTTGACCAGGCGATAGACCCTGCATATGCATTAGTCACATTAATCTTCATTTGACACAGAATCACCATCACCGCCGCAAGAATCAATGATATAACCGGTGATTCCGTCAATGTTAGAAACACTTGCTGATAGAGATAGGTAGGATCTGTAGCTTGCTCAAATGGCATTAGCTGAGTAAAGGCTAAATAAGCTAAAAATGAGCCTAATAACATTTTTATAAACCCAACCCAGACCCAACCAGGGCCAGAGAGCACTAACCAAAACCACCATTGTTTTCGATTTTCTTGGGTTTTAGGGGGCATAAAACGTAGGTAATCGGCTTGTTCACCTATTTGCGCAACTAAGGCAATAAAAATAGATACAGCAGATCCAAACAACACTAAGTTAAAACTATCTCCTTGGGGCGCTTGCGGTGCTACAAATTCAGTCCAACCCTTTAAACTATCGTATTCGTAGATCAACACCACGGCCAAAGCTGAGCATTGTAAGAGCAGCCATATATATTGAGTGCCTACCTGAAATTTACTGATTGCAGTAATACCGTGGGTCACAATAGGGATAACAGCAACCGCACAGATAACATAGCCAATAAATAACGGAATCCCGAGCAAAACATTTAAAGCGGAGGCGAGAATAGCGGCTTCAATGGCAAAGAAAATAAAGGTAAAGGAGGCATAGATCAGCGAGGTAATAGTCGACCCCAAATAACCAAAGCCAGCGCCACGGGTAAGTAGATCTATATCTAATCCATGTTTCGCACAGTAATAAGCAATAGGAAAGCCGGTGACAAACAGAACCAAACAAACAGCCAACATGGCCGTGATGGTATTAGTGAAGCCATAGCTAAGCGTAACCGCCGCCGCTAAACCTTCGAGAGCCAAAAACGAAGCAGCACCAAGAGCTGTCATCCCCACCTTGGAAATACTCATATGACGACCACCCACCGCAGTAAAACGCAGCGCATAGTCCTCTAATGTTTGGTTTGCTACCCATTTATTGTAATGTCGCCGCTCTTTTAAAATGCGCTGCGAAGCACTCATACTCACCCACCACTAGAAAATGCCCACAGAAAATCGCACCACCAAAGAGCATTAGCGCACAAAAACAATGCATCAATAAATAACATCATCAAGATCAAGCAAACCTAAGTTGTTTGTATAGTTACCTGTATAGGTACTTATATAGTTGCTTGTATATACGCCAGACCCTTTATATAGCGAGAACGCGATCAAATTGAGCACGGAATTCTATAATTTGCATTTAATTAGTGCAGTCTTCATGCCAGTTATAGATCAACCAGCAGTAAACAATTACAAGCTAAAGCCTTTGTAATTGCAGCCCTGCTTTCTGTTTATATACTTGCCAAGTGCTTTCGATCACCGATACTTCGTTAATAATCCATTGGCTAAACACTTTCACTTTATGCCGCTGAAAATAAGCTTCCGGTGCGACTAAGTAATAACTAAAAACAGAATGCCAATAAAAATTAACGGGGCACACCAACTGCCCTCTCTGAATTAACTCAAATGCTAAACTGTAACGAATTGGAGCAACGCCTTGACCATTAAGGGCTGCATTCATAAGCAGGCTTGAATCTTTTACTTGTAAAGCGACCTTACTGGTTCCGCCAAACATAGCTTTAAAAGCATTATTTAAAGTCTCTAATTCCTGTGAGCTATCCAAAAGAATAGGCATCTCATCAATCGTCCTCTCTCCCCTATTAAGCTGTTCTAATAACATGGGATGACAAAGTGGCAAGATATAATCATTAGCGATCATTCGCTCCTCTAATCCCACGAACCCTCCAGAACCAAACCGAATAGCAAGGTCTTGAGAGTCATCACTAAAATCATGTAAATCTAGAGAGGTGGAAACAAAACAGCTCAAGTCGGGATGCTGTGTCTGAAAGGCGCCTAATTTAGGAATTAACCACTGAGCGGCAAACGAGGGAATGGACGTGATTTTCAATTGATGGGGAAAAGAGTCCTGCTCCAAGGTTTTACTACCCTCCTCAATTAAAGCAAAAGCTTGCTGAATATAAGGTAAAAGCCTATGAGCAGATGGGGTTGCCCGCACTTCTCGATTAAGGCGTAAAAATAATGGTTCACCAAAAAAATCTTCTAACAGTTTTATCTGCTGGCTAATGGCCGCTTGCGTCACATTAAGCTTTTCTGCCGCTAATTTAAAGCTGCCACTCTCTGCAGCAAACTGAAATACTCTTAGAGCTTTTAATGGTGGCAACCTAGTCATAGTTAATTTTTTCTTAAGTGAATTTAAAAATATATCGTTTGTCAGTATAGCGACTAAACCCTCAAAATAGACGAAAATCTAACTATATAACAACAAAATTCAACCTATTTTTAGGGGGATACCATGATACCTTTATCTAGATCATACTTAAAAAGCCACTTAGAATCGAAAACTCAGATAAGTTTTAATTTAAATTCTGTTCTACAGAATATAAAACAGCGATTAGAACTGTGGCAGCATAATTATCAATCCAGAAAACAATTAGCCCTGCTAAATGCTGATCAACTAAGAGATATAGGGCTCACTCTTAAGCAAGCAAAATTAGAATCTGAAAAAGTATTCTGGAGATAACGAGAGCCGCAAATTAGAAATAATATAAGCCAATGCAAAATATAGTCTATTTATCCTGTATAAATAGAGTAAATATCAGCGGTTATTAAGGATACTAATGAGCGGACATTTGTACTATCTCATGGGCGCATCAGGATCGGGAAAAGATTCTCTTCTCCAAGGTTGTCGCCAACGATTGGAACATAGCCATAATGTATTTATTGCACACCGCTATATTACACGCGCCGTTAGTGCCGGTGGCGAAAACCATATTCACTTAACTGAATCCGAATTTGAGTTACGCAAAAATAATGGCATGTTCTGCATGCACTGGGCCTCTCATGGACATCTATATGGTATAGGGAAGGAGGTGGAAATATGGGTAGCCCAAGGTCATCGCGTAATCATCAACGGCTCTAGAGGCCATTTAGCGGCAGCCAAGGAGCGCTTTAGATCTATTACACCGATCATGGTCACTGTAGAAACGGAGCAATTAAAAAAACGGCTTATTCAGCGAGGGCGAGAATCATTGACTGAAATAGATCAACGCCTAAAACAGCATGCATCGCTTCTCCACTTACTGCAGGATGATTCAATGCTATATATTGACAACAACAACTCCCTTAAAGCAGGTATAGATGCATTAATGAAGATCATTAGTACGGAATCTAATCTCTCTTTAGCCAAAACTTAACTTTCTCTAGGAGCTGATATTGTAATTAGGCGAGGTACTCTACTGATCACCTTCTACCTATCCCTTTTTATATAACCTAAAATCTACTCAGTAGAGCAGAACTACGTATAAATACGGGTTCTAGTTATTCCCTAAAGTGCGAAAATGCTCAATTAAATCTCTCTTCACTAAATGACTACCCGCTTATGACTTTCGAATTATTGGTACTTTTTATTGCAGGCTTTTTAGGTGGGATTTTAAATTCCGTGGCTGGTGGAGGAAGCTTTATCACCTTCCCAGCTCTACTATTTGCTGGTGTCCCCCCCATTATCGCTAATGCCACAAATACCTTTGCATCCAGCGCAGGCTATATCAGCGGAACCTTTGCTTTCCGTAAAGAAATTATGGCGCATAAAACAGAGCTACTAAAAATAACTATTCTAAGTTTAATAGGCGGAGTTGCTGGGGCCTGGCTATTACTACAAACCCCTGAAGCCGTTTTTATGGAAGCTGTTCCTTGGCTCTTACTATTCGCAACACTTCTCTTTATCTTTGGCGGACAATTGAACAGCTCACTGAAAAAGTTGGCGACGATGCATCGACATGCTTCATCTATGGGAGCTCTGTTGCTGGCACTTTTACTACTGGGCGTTGCTACTTATGGCGGCTTTTTCAATGCGGGCTTAGGTATCATTACATTAAGCTATCTAGCCCTAGCAGGTTATAGCGATATTAATGTGATGAATGGGCTCAAACTATTGGTTTCTTCTCTAGTGTCACTCATTGCTATCATCCTTTTTATAATGGATGGTGCTATTGATTGGTATTCAGGCACCGTGGTACTTACAGGCTCCCTTGCCGGTGGCTATGCCGCGGCGATCCTATCAAAAAAGTTACCGCAGCAAGCTGTACGCCAATTGGTTATTTTTGCAAGTATCGCCATTACTGCTTACTTTTTTTATGACACTTATACTATTTAATATGCCAGCTTACATTTATACCGACAATTAATTATCAACAACCATATAACTTGTAGATAAGCCTCTTACTTATGTAAGGGGCTGCATTATAAAAAATCGGCAGAAAATCCCGCTAAATAGTTTTGAGCATAGACCTCAAATCTACAATTAAGTTAGCCAATTCCTCAGAAGAATCCATCATCTGCTTTGATATTTCACTATTGTTTCTTGCCGCTTCACGGATGTTAAAAATATTCTGACTGATCTCTTCAGCAACCGCACTTTGCTCTTCTGAAGCCGTTGCTACTTGAGTCGATCTATCAGTAATATTGATCATCGCTTCATCTACATTATCAAATGAACGCCCAGTATTTTCCGCACGTTCTATATTCGCATGGGCGTGTTGATTACAACGAGCCATTATATCGACGGTCATTGATACTTGCTTTTGGATAGCATCAATTGTCGAACCTATCTCCCCTGTCGACTCTTGTGTTCGTTGAGCTAAGCCCCTCACTTCATCAGCAACCACGGAAAAACCACGCCCATGATCACCAGCACGGGCTGCTTCAATAGCCGCATTTAGAGCCAGTAAATTAGTCTGTTCAGCTATGCTGTTAATAATATTAACAATCTGCTCGACCTCAGCAGCCTTTACTTTAAGCTCTTCGGATGAGTCACTTGCATGCTCTACCTCACCAACAAGCTCTTTAATACCCTCAATCATATCGCCAACAATTACTTTGCCTGTATTTGCTAACTGCGCGGTGGATTGTGTTGCTTCTGAGGTTTGAGCAGTATTCTCCGCAATTTGATGGGCAGTCGTCGACATTTGCGTCGCCGCACTGGCTAACATATCACTCTCAAGGTTCTGTTGCTTTATCCCCTGTGTGGTTTCTTCAATAGACTCTTGAGTTGCTTGCATAAAGTGACTTAAAAGATCGATACTATCCTCTACCCGCCCAATCACCGTTCGAAGACGTGACTGCATCATATAATTAGCTAATTCCGCAGAACCAACCTCATTCATACTACTGGTCATCGCATATTGCGCTAACGGGTTAACATAGATCGCTTGGCTATATTGCCTAATTCGCTTAAGGGGTAAAAGCAGGTAATAATTAGTAACCAGCAGAAGTACGCAAAGAGCGATCGTCACTAGACCTTGCAGCATGGCATTCTCTGGACTAAACGCCGTAACAATCATCGCTAAAGCAAAAAGTAATGTAACTGACATAACCTTAGTCACAAGGCTTGTTGCCTTGATAGAAGCAGGTTTACGTAAAACTTTTGCGTAAGCCTTCTCTGCATGGATGATTTGTTCATCTGTCGGCTTTGTTCGAACTGATTGATAGCCAACCTTTTCTCCCTTTTTATCAAAGAGAGGGGTTATGTAAGCTTGCACCCAGTAGTAATCACCATTTTTGCAGCGATTTTTAACCAATCCCATCCATGGCTTACTTTTATTTGCATGATCCCAAAGATCAGAAAAAGCAGTTGGGGGCATATCCGGATGACGAACAATATTGTGCTGACAACCAATTAATTCATCAGCGTTATAGCCTGATACCTCGCAAAATTCAGAATTAGCATAAGTAATCTGGCCTTTCAGGTCCGTCGTAGAGATCAGCCTTAGTTGATTTGAAAATTTTCGCTCCGTACCCGTGCAATGCATCCTAAGCTCCCATATCGACCAAATGTTCGATTTGTTCCTTGGCTAATTAATCCCCTGCTACCGTATTCTTTAGTTATTGCAGTGTACATAAAAATTAATACTACACACTTTTTAACTCTTTGTTACACATTAATAAGCTAAGCTTAAGTCACCAACAAGAAATAGTTAAATATAATTTTATTCTTATTATTTCAGTATATTAGAAATATCTTCAAAGGCTATCATTAGGTTGAGATATAGCGAAATAAATCACACACAGGACAATAAAAAAATGATGCGGCGCAATAAAAAAGCAAGTAAGTATAATTCAGTTCATTTCAACCTATAACTCAAATGAGCAATCAATTGAGATCAATAGAACGGAAGGTAACACTACTTAGAGAAAAAAAAAAGGCGGTATACCCGCCTTTAACTATTTGTACGAAATACGATTAAAAGCGCTAACAACCCATACGAGGAACTAAAGGTTCTAAGTGATCTAGCTTGCACTTACCCCCTTTTAAGTCATAACCTTGTATTGCCCGCCAAAGCTTATCCCCCTTCCAATCTCTACGCGCCTTATCGTAGCAACAGCTATTGAGTTCATTAATAAGATCACGTACGTCAGATGGTAGTTTCTGCTGCAAACTATTTAAATGCTTACAATCCAGCGCAACTCGCCCCCATGTTAATAATGCATCACGAGCACGATGTGGATCGTTACTTTTACAAGCTTTCTGCAAAGTATTTAAGCTACGTGAAACACTGCTATTCTGCTGAGCATTATGGAGAGTAGAATCGCCCACCGATGACCTAGAACGTTTATAAAATAAGATCGTAATAATACTTCCTAAAATGCCACCAACCACAACCATGACGAAAATTAATATCCAAGATCTATAACTTGCAGCCCACTCTTTCGTTGCTGGATAATCGGCACTTAATTGTGATGGTGATACCGGCGTTATACTCTGTTTATTCTGAACCGAGGAAGGAGCAATCTCTTCGATCGGTGTATTTTCCTTTAAAGTATTTGGGCTATGCTCAGTACTCTCTGTAAAGTTACCTAAATCAGATGGTAGAACGTTAATGGCTTGCTTGGGTAAAATCGCCACTTCTTCTTTATTTGTTTCAGTGTTCCACCAAGGCAACTTAACTTCTGGCAAAATAACCTCTCCCTGCTGGCTCGGGATAATAGTTATCTCTTGTGTCATAGTGACACCCAATTCATTGTTTTTCTGATCTTGCTCGTAAACTGGTTTCGCTGCGTATTGTTTAATACCGAGCAACGACGGTAAAACAATCTCGGGAAGTTGATCTTGACCTATACCTTTGGCCTGAAGCGTAATAATACGGGTAACCGGTTCACCAACCTTCCAATCATCACTACTCATCTCGCTTTTAAGGCTCAAATCAGTGGCTGCAATCCAATCCCGCCCACTAAAACTTTTTGGTATCGGCGTAACCTCTACGGTATAGCTATCGGCAGAAAGGTAGATACGTCGTACAGCGCGGGGATCATTCATACGTCGAAACGGATCAATACTACCATTCACATTACGTATTTCAGCACTAAGTTTTGCTCCCTCAATATTTAACGCCCCACTTTGCTGAGGGATAATAAGCCATGATTGCTCAACAACCAACATCTCTCGACCATTTAATGTTTGGCGATACTGGCGCTGTTCACCTAAGGGCTGAATCAGCGCTTTACCTTGTTTAATCGTTGGCTCTTGAAAAGACGCATTATAAATACGCTGTCCTAAGACAAGGTTCATTTGATAGATAATCGGCTGTTGCACCCTAGGCTCAGAGTCGGACAAGGTGGAAAGTAACTCAACTCCTCCATCCACCGCCGATAGCTGTTTAACGGGTTTTACTTCTATTTCATGCGATTGGCTTTGTTGGCTATTAAGGCTTACAGCTGGGACCTCTAGTTTACCCGCACGTTTTGGCGCTAAAGTAATGATAAGTTTGGTACTCGTTTTCAATTCACCATTGATAATACTGGTTCCTGATTGGTGACTGCGACTAATAATCTCAAAGTCTTCTTCTAAGGGCGATAGATCTACGCCTCTTAAATCATTTTGTGTGAAACTCAGCATTAATAAAAATGTTTGTCCCTGCTCAACCACATTACGATCAATCTGACTACTAATAGCCGCATGAAGCTGAACGCTGGTCAGTAACATCAATACAATTGATAATAACCTAAATAATCTCACCACTGTTTCTCCTCAACCGCTTGCCCACTAGACTGCTGACGATATTGATAGATAAATTTCCTTCTCCACAGTCCAGCAGGATCATCCTCAATCCGGTTCAATAATTGCTGTCGCGCTTGCTCCGCCTCATCTAAAGGTTGGCTTATTTGTTCTGCTCTCCCGGTAGGCGCTATCCCGCTAGGCCTCACTTTTTTATCATCAGCGGTATTATCTTCAATATCATTCAAGGCTGCAGTCGAATCCGACTCATCCTTCAATTGTTGATCGATCTTATCTTTTAAGGCTTGTTGTAGCTGTTCATCAGCAGCCGATTTATCTTGTTCGCTAGATCCCTGACTCCCCTCGGAGGAAACCTGGTCATCAGACACAGTGTTTTTTGTGTGCTGTTTTGGTACTTGGGATTGATTGTCAGAACCACCTGTTTGCTGATTAGCCTTTTGCGATGAGCCATTTTGTGCCCCAGCACCTTCAGTATTACTATCGCTAGCCATACCTTCCTCTGAATTTTGGCCGTTAGCATCTTCGTTGTCAGAACCATCTCCATTGTTTTTCTGGGAGTTTTCCTTTTGCTGCCCGTTAGGCGTGGCATTATTTTGCTTCTGCTTCGATTGCTGTTTAAACAACTCTTCTACCACGTTACGGTTATAACGCGCATCCTCAAAATCAGGCTGCGCCTCAAGAGCCTGATCATAGGCATTTAAAGCACGTTCTAACTCGCCTTTACGCGCTAAAATATTGCCAAGGTTATACCATTCAGCAGGTGTCTGAGGTGTTACAGTTACCGTTTCAGCCTTATCATATTGACCACTCTCATAGTATGAAAACTGTTTCCACTTCGGGTTTTCAAAGACCTCTGCAGCACCCGCCTTATCCCCTGACCGATAAAGCGCTAAGGCTTGCTGATCTTTCGTTTGCCAGAGGTCTGCCCACACTTGGCGGCTACTCGCTACACTATCCTCGCCCTTATGGTCAGTCGCCTTAACGGGTTCTGCTTCTGCTGAGTTGCTATATCCCCCGCCTCCGAGCAGCACGATAGGAAGCAACAACGGTATAAGTAGCGCAACGATACCCCGACGAAAAACCATTAAGACAAACGGCAGAGCACACAAAATAAACCAAGGTCCTTCAGCTACCCATCTATCCATTTTTTCGTTAGATTCAGCCGGCCGTTGTTCATCTCGCTGAAATTGAGCAACCAAATAATTAATATCACTATCATCGACCGTAATCATTTTTGCTTGGCCACCACCAAGGCCTGCAGATTCTTGCATAAGCGACGCCTGCACCTTAGCAACGATGACTTGCCCATTTTGATCTTTTAATATGCCTTGTTCTGTATTAATTGGTGCACCCTGCTCAGTACCCACCCCCAAAATCGAGATCTGACGACCTTGGCTTTTTAGACGAGTAGCAATGGCTGCAATATCTACAGGGAGAACTTCATCACTTACCAATAAAATATTACCTCGTGCGATACCTGCCTGAGTTAGTAGCTGATCAGCTAGTATAAGCGCCTTATCCGCTCGACTCCCTTGAACAGGCATAATCTCAGGGACCATTGCTGGCAATTGGGCCAATATGGTATCGCTGTCATCCGTAAGCGGAGTTACGCTAAACGCTTCAGCAGCATAAACCAGTAACGCTACCTGCGCGTCGGGTATACGTGCCAATAAGTCTTCAATCTTGAAGCGAGCCCTCTGCAGCCGACTGGGTTTAATATCCTCGGCATTCATTGATGCAGAAAGGTCCAACGCAATGACTAACGCATTACCTTGTTTAAAAACAGGTTGAGGTTGTTTTTCCCAAACAGGCTGAGCCGCAGCCACAATTAATAGTAAGGCTGCTATTAGCAAACTTATAAAGAGCCGTGAGGAACGTCCCTCGCCTTTTTGCTCTAGAAAAGGAATTAATTCAGGATCACAGATCGCTTGCCAGTAGGTACGATTGACACGCTTTTTAGCAGAAAAATAAGCAACGGCGACGGTTACAGGAATTAGCAAAAGCCAACTGGGCTGTAAAAAATGAAATGTAGTTAACATCGTAAAAAAATCCATCCTTTACCCTTCCTTCACATACTTAAAAGAGAAAAGAAGCAAGATAAAAGCTAAGAGTAACGCCGCTAACAAAGGCCAATGATAAAGCGACTCAATGGGGCGAAAAAACTCATTATCTTGCGAGATAGGTTCGAGCTCATCTAACAGCTCATAAATTTCAGCTAGCTGATCGATATCCCGTGCACGGAAATATTTACCGCCCGTTTTGTCTGCAATCGAGGTGAGCGTAGCTTCATCAATATTACTGTTAGAGGATGCTTGCATGTAAGAATTAAAACCCGAAAAAGCCCCTAACAACCCTAAGCGGGTATCCGCCCCGACACCTATGGTATAAATTTTAAAGCCTTCTTTAGCTGCTAATTCAGCAGCCACTAATGGGTCTAAAGCACCAGCATTACTCGTACCATCAGTTAGTAATATTAAAACTCGCTGTTTCTTATCAGACTTTTGGAAACGCTTAACCGCAAGTCCGATCGCATCTCCTATCGCCGTTGACTTACCCGCTAAGCCAATTTGAGCCTCATCCAGTAACGCTTTCACAGTTTTCCGGTCATGCGTCAAAGGCGCTTGAACATAGGCTTTTTCACCAAACAGTATTAAACCGACACGATCACCTTGCCGCCGTTCAATAAAATCCCCCGCAACAATTCGGGTAGCAACAAGGCGATTAATCAACTGTCCGTTGAGCTCAAAATCCGTTTCAAACATACTTTCAGACAGATCAACAGCCAGTACTAAATCTCTACCCTCTAATTGCTGTGGAATGGGTTCACCCAACCACTGCGGTTTCGTAACAGCCGCGACTAAAAACAGCCAAACAATAAACGCTAAGATAAAGCCGGTATAGCTATTACGACCAACGAGGCTATGCTGCCCACCCACTGCGTTTTCCATTTGATCAATAAAGGGAACATATAAAGCATTATGATTTCTGCCACTTGCTGGGGGTAACATCATTCTTACTAATAAAGGCAGTGGTGCCAACAACCATAACCAAGGCCAAGCAAACTCAAGCATGAGAAGCCCCTTTAACCTGTTTGATCCATAGCCGTGAAAACTTAATCAAGGCAGCACCATCTATAGTGCCAGAATGTTGCTCCTGATAGGGGCCTTGGGCTAACACGTCAAGTACAGCGGAATCAGGTGCCGCGCCAGTTTCTTGCAAAAAGTGACACCAACGAGCACCCGACAAAGGGGCGACCTGTTCCCTTGGGTAGAGGGAAAGCGCAAGTCGTTTCAACAGTGCATTACTTTGCATGACTAACCGTTTACCGTCTTGATCTTGCAAGAAATTCTGTTCAAGCAGCTTTAATTCCTCCAGTGCATAACGTCGAGGGTCACTCAGTTTTTTCCGCAAATAACAGCCACAAAATACAACAATAATGATCAGACTAATAATTAATAACCACCAACCATAAGCCAACGGCCACCAGCTGATCATATCCGGCGTATGCATATCACGTAGAGGGATCTGACTATAATCCATTAGGTCCTCCATCTAAGCTGAATAAGGGGTGCTGATTACTGTGCCAATGAGCAAATTCAACCCCTCGGAGGTTTCGTAGCTGCTCCAAAAGATCTATCCGTTGTTGAAATTGTGCGTGATAGTTCGCTTGCTGTTTTGCATTGGCATCGATTACAACTTCACGACCTTTACCCATAAAGCGATAATGCTTACCCGAAGGTAGTTTCGCTTCCAAAGGATCAGAGATAAGCACCATTTTTAGCTCGCAACGCTGTGCTATACGCATAAGGTGTTGCTGCAGCGTTGGATCAACATCATGAAAATCACTAAACAGATAAATAAGGGTTCCACTACTTAAAAGAGGTTCAATCTCTATTAATTGAGTCGTCAATGACGCAGTGAGAGTATCCGATTTATCGGTAAACCCTTGGGATAGCGCAGAGATCATCTGCATTACTTGTTGGCGGTTGTTTGTTGGCTTAAAAAGATCGCCCGAGTCATTAGCCAAAATACGGCCACCCACTCTATCCCCGTTTGCCAATGTAGTCCACATAACCATCGCTGCAGCGTAAGCTGCTAACACTGATTTATAATGGCCTCGCGTTGCAAAATGCATTGGTTGTCGCAAATCTGTCACTACAAAGACAGGGCGCTCACGCTCTTCTCGATACAGCTTCGTATGCGCTTCGCCGGTTCGAGCCATAAGCCGCCAATCTAAATGTCGAATATCATCACCAGGTTGATACTCGCGCACATCATCAAACTCCATACCCCGACCTCGAATATGGCTTAAGTGATGGCCTTCTCGAATAGCCATACGTTCACGTTGCTGCCCCCTTGCTGGCGGCCAATACCGTAAGCTGACTAACTCATCTAAGGTTAGTAAGTTACGGGCAGCCGGAACCGGCCTTGGGCTACTGTCTCCCTGAAACATATAAACTACCGCCTACTACTATGGTACAGCCACGCGAGCAATAAGCTCTGCAATCATTTGATCTTTATCTAGCCCTTTAGCTTCTGCGACGTAACTTAAACCAATTCGATGACGCAGCACACTGGGGGCGATCTCTTGAATATCATCCGGTGTTACGAAGTCTCGACCCGCTAACCATGCTTTTGCCCGGACCGCCCGATCTAAAGCGATTGTGGCACGTGGACTCGCCCCAAACACAAGACTCCCTTTAAGATCATCCCCATACTTCTCTGGCTCGCGAGTCGCCATAATAAGCGCAATTAAGTAGTCTTCAAGGTTAGGGGCCATATAGGTACCCATAATGGACGAGCGAACACGAAAGAGATCATCTTCAGTCAAAGCAATCTCCGCCAATTTGGTTTGGCCACCTAGGCTTGATGTGTGTTCATTTCGCACAAGAGAGAGAATCTCTTTTTCCTGTTCGTGATCTGGATAATCAACCCTAATATGCAACATAAAACGATCCAATTGAGCTTCTGGAAGAGGATACGTTCCCTCTTGCTCTAACGGGTTTTGTGTTGCCATCACCATAAAAAATTTAGCTAAAGGGTATGTTTTACCCGCCACCGTTACTTGGCGTTCGGCCATCGCTTCCAGCAACGCTGATTGCACTTTAGCCGGTGCTCGGTTGATCTCGTCAGCCAAAAGTAAATTACAAAAAAGAGGACCCGGGCGAAAACTAAACTCCCCCTTTTGAGTGTTATAAATCTCCGTACCTGTAATATCACTAGGTAACAGATCTGGTGTAAACTGTGCGCGATGAAAGGTGCCTTCGAGCAAGTCACTTAATGCATGAATCGTACGGGTTTTTGCGAGTCCAGGTGGACCTTCTAACAGCACATGTCCATCGGTAAGCAGCGCAATTAACAAGTACTCTATTAATTCTTCCTGAGCTACCACACGTTTTTTTAATGCCTCAGACAGGCTCATCACTTTCGCTTGTAACGCAACCGCCTCAACGGTCTCAGTTGCCACATCTGCTGTCATTCCATTACTCCTAGAACCTTTTAACTATGTTAATTCAATGGGTTAACGCTTGAAAAATGAGGTCAATTCTATTTATTTCAAGGCAGTTCAACACCCTCTGACTGTCGATTTACAAAGAAGTTTCAATGATTAAAATCAGCCTCTTCTTATTAAAAAGATAAAAAAAAGCCATGCGTTTGGCATGGCCTATTTTAAGCAATGGAGTCAGCATCAATGATCTGAAAGCTGATCCTCACTCAGAAGTCCGTATTTTTTAATTTTGCGATGCAGCGTTGATCGACTCACGCCCATTGCTTTAGCCGCGCGGGTAACAACCCAACGATGTTGCTCCAATATATTTTCCAACGCCTCTTTCTCTGAAAGGTTTCCAGATTCACTTGAAATAGATAAAACCCGTAAAGGCGGAGTGTTGCTATTAAGCTCTTGCTCATTCAACAAACGCTCTTCATTTGAAAAAACCTCATCAGGTAAATCTTCGACGCAGATAATATCTCCTTCTTTCATACATAAGGCATATTGAAGAACATTTTTAAGCTGTCGAATATTTCCAGGCCAACTATAGGCAGTTAAGATATCCATCGCTTTCTGATCAATATCTACAGTCTCAGCTTCCCCTTCATCAAGACAGAGGCCACTTAGCACTTTATCTATAATTACCTGTTGATCGCTACGTTGACGCAAGCTCGGCAATGAGACTTGGAAGCCACCAATACGATAGTATAGATCTTCCCTAAACTCTCCACGGGCCACATACTCTTTTAGATCACGGTGAGTCGCGCAAATAACATTTAAACTGACGGGGACAGGCTCATGTTCACCTAATGGGATAATTTCACTTTCTGCCAGTACACGCAGCAAACTAGCTTGCAGCTCTAATGGCATATCACCTATCTCATCAAGAAATAAGGTACCACCATCACTAGCTTGAATTTTACCAACCTTGCCAGTTTTAAGGCCGCCAGTAAACGTACCAGCACCATAACCAAATAACTCACTTTCTATCAACGATTCAGGAATAGCTGCACAGTCCAACGTAATAAATGGTTTGTCCGCGCGGTTACTGCTCTGATGCAAAGCACGTGCCCAAACTTCCTTACCCGTCCCAGTCTCCCCTTGTAAAAGAATGCTAATGCCTTTATTGACAATTTTTTGGCAGCGCGTTGCCTGTCTTAACAGTGCAGGCTCCTTACCTGCAGCCAACACTAAGGGGGTATCGGTTGGCACAGAGCTTTCAACCGTTAAGGGTCTTGATGTCGCAATCCTCGGCTGCGACTTCTGCACAGAGTAAGCAGTATTTTGTAGTAAGCTCGCATGAAATTTGTAAGGCTTACCCATAACCTGCATATAGTGCTCAACAGCGCCCGATCCGGCCGACTCTAACTGCTCGAAGCTTAAATCAAAAATATCTTGAAACTTTTTGCCAACAATTTCATAGCGATCGCGACAGCCTAATGTCAATAGAATGGGGGTCGTTGCAGCGACGATAGTACCACTTTCATTAACGGCAACTAAGGCTTTTGTAATAGAAACAACAGGTGAAACCGAAAAGCTAATTACACGTTGATTAACATACGCATCTTTAAACACTATCGCTTCGATTTCATCGGCGGTTTCACACACCATATTTAGTGCCAGCGCCTGCCCCAAACGATTCCCTGTCGCAAAGGTGGAAGCATCAATAGCACCAAAAGGTGTTCCATCTGGAGAGATCAGCGGTGCTGCTGAACAACTAAATCCCTGTAAGTTACTACCGTAATGCTCTTCAGCATAAACGGTGACGGGACTACACTCCGTTAAGCATGTACCTACGCCATTTGTCCCAACAATGCTTTCTGACCACAAAGTACCTTGTCGTAGCCCTTTTGCTACCAAATCATGGCCTACACTTGACTCAGCAAATGATTTAACCGCAACACCTTCTTCATTGGTAATAAGAACGGTATAACCACTATGTTTAGATAAGGTTCGAATTTTATCAAAAACTTCGACCGAATCATTTAATAGCTTTTCTAAAGGCCCTTGGTGTTCTTTAATTTCAGAATCAGTTAGTGCTACCAACTCCACATCAACATGTTCCGAGATTTTATATCTGTCTCGACACCGCTCCCAAGAGCTTTCAATGTATCTATCAGTTAAAGTATCTCCGCTTTTTGGAGTTTTCATCCTGTGAAAACTCTTAGTATCAGAACGATCTGCACTTTTAGAAGACATTATTTCACCTGCTCACTCCTTGCCTAGCTTATATAATGCATAAGACAAGGTGATTTTTATATTTATAGTTGTGTCAGTCTGCGGCACATTAGGACATATATGCAACAGTTATTTACCAAAATTACCACAATATACCCTTAAACCATAAGCGTTTTTTGCCATATTTAACGTCACAATGTCGTACATTATAGTTCACACGTCCCATCAGAACGAATACTCATCAGCATGATAGGAAGACCTTACCAAAGGACCACATGCTGCATGCACAAACCCCATGTCAATTGCCATATCATGTAATCGATCAAACTCTTCAGGTGTTACATAGCGATCAACAGGGAGATGATGCTTGCTCGGTTGCAAGTATTGACCAATGGTAATCATATCCACATCAGCTTCTCTCAGCGCCCTCATCACCTCATGAATTTCGCTTTCACTTTCACCTAACCCCAACATAATACCTGACTTTGTCATAATCTCAGGATGATGCTCTTTAAAGGTTTTAAGCAGGCGCAACGATTCTTCGTAGTTAGAACCTGGACGAATCTTTTTATAAAGACGCGGAACTGATTCGAGATTATGGTTCAGTACATCAGGCACACAATCTTTAAATTTATCAATAGCATCGTTTAATCGACCACGAAAATCAGGTACTAAACATTCGATTCTGATATGTTCACTTCGTTGACGAATTTCCTTAATGCAAGAAACAAAGTGACCAGCTCCCCCATCACGAAGGTCATCTCTATCTACTGACGTAATTACGACATATTTTAATCCCATACTCGTAACCGCTTCAGCCAGTTTTGCCGGTTCATCGCTATCCAGCTGATTGGGCCGTCCATGAGCAACATCACAAAAAGGGCAACGGCGAGTACAGATATCTCCCATAATCATAAAGGTCGCAGTACCTTTACTAAAACATTCATACAAATTAGGGCAACTAGCCTCTTCACAGACTGATGCTAAACTATGCTGACGTAAGGTCTGCTTTATCCCATCAACCTTGGGTGAATTGTTATAGCGTACACGAAGCCAATCGGGCTTTCTAAGCTGATCCTCTCTAGTTGTGGGCACAATTTTTACAGGAATACGGTCAACCTTGTCCTGACCTCTTTGTTTTATTCCCTGTTTAATACTTACTTTCTGCATAACAACGGAAAACTCCAAAAAATAAAAAGGAGCGCGTGATACGCGCTCAAAAGTTCTGCTTTGGGAGCGCAGAAGCGGAGGTGACAACAACCTTAACTTTCAACTTCCAGATAAATGAGACATAAAAAAAGTACGTTAACGTCCATATACACCTACTATTTAAATAATCACCTTAACCTTAGCCACAAACAAAGCAAAACCTAGACCAATAAAAAAATACACACATAAACCTCTGAATAAAAAGGGGAATTAACATCAATCCCGAAATCATCTTAGGCGTAAAAAAACACTACCGTCACAGTATGTCTCAAGAAATGAAACACTCTGTAGTAACCACACAAGGTATCTAAATAGATATCTACCTGGTGGCTTCTCACCAGTTACGAGCTCTACCCACTCTCCCTCCCCTATGTACTGCGATTTTAGCCTCTAAAACATCTAATAAAATTGATATTTTATTAAAACCCAAACCAAGGACTCTCTATGCGGCATAATCTTTGCTTTTACAAATTGTGGTCTGAAGTGCCACACGAATAATTATTAAAAAACACTGAAAAAGGAAATAACGATGAACTGGACAAAACCAGCTTATAAAGACCTTAGAATTGGTTTCGAAGTAACAATGTACTTTGCTAACCGCTAAGTAAAAAATCTTAATACATACGTGCCCGCCCCTGCTATGCAGGGGTTCTAAGCAAACACCAAGTCAACTTACCGCTCACAGATACTTTATAAGAACAAACTCAAATCAAGTTGAGCCGTCCTATCAAACATAATGAAACACTTTGACTCAAAAGACTGAAACAGAGTGGCTCAATAATATATTTCATCTCACGATACCTAAAAAAACATAATAGATACGGACACTGTAGGGCATAAGCTGTAGGGTATAAAAAGCAACCCAACAACTGGCACAAAAAGTGTATTCCTCCCAGATAAACACCAATAAAGCATGGAATACACACATGAAAAAAACAAAAATACTTACAGTACTTATCTTCCTTTTGGCATCCCAAATCGCCCAGGCAGGAATGCCTGGTATGCGCGGCGTTCAACATCTTGGTCTCACCGTTCCTAACGTGAAGGAAGCTACTGCATTTTTTAAAGATGTAATTGGCTGTGAGTCATTTTTCTCAATCGGCCCCTTTGGACCTTTCGAAGATGATTGGATGACAGAAAACCTTAATGTTGATAAGAAAGCCGTCATAAAAACAGCTCACCTTATGCGCTGCGGTAATGGCCCAGCCCTAGAAATTTTTGAATATTCCGCACCTGATCAAAAGCAAACACCCCCTCGCAATAGTGATATAGGTGGTCATCATCTTGCATTTTATGTTGATGACATGGAAAAAGCCGTAGGATATTTGGAACAGAAAGGGATAAAAATACTGGGTAAACCTCATACCTTTACTGACACTGGAATGAAAGGCCTAACTTGGGTTTACTTCATGGCGCCATGGGGAATGCAGCTTGAGATTGTTAGCTACCCATTTGGCCAAGGTTATGAAAAAGAAACCGGTCGTAGAATGTGGGACCCGCGCTACTAACAGATACTTCACTCTACTATTTGAACCCTATTCATAGCCCCTCCATTTTAAGGTGGTGCTATGAATAGAAGGTGGCCAAAATAATGAAAAAAATATTCGCACTATTTACACTACTATTCTGTTCAATCGCTCAAGCGCATTTCACGCATTTTGAACCCCGTATAATCCATCTTTATCAAGACAACCAAGACACTATTGCCTTAATGCGTATGCCCCTACCTCTAGTCCTTCTAGACAACACATGGCAAGGTATAGATAGCAATCAAGACCTACCGTTCACAGAAAAAAGAGCTGCACCTGAAGGGAATGATTATTTTATTAAGCATGATGAAGTGCGAACAACGCTTGATCGTTTAAAAAACTACATCAGCCAAGGCTACACATTCACAAAAGATGGCGCTACTCAGCCCTTCTCTGTTGAACAGATACATATTTTTAATACCGATAGCCGGAAACCATTCAGTGACCTAGATACTGCACTAGAAAATTTTAACGGAGAGCTGGTCATCACTCCCGACGCAACCAAGCTATTTGATTCAGGCATTGATATTCAATTGCGCTTGCCGAATACATCAATTGTCGAAAATGATATTACGATCACAAGCTATTTAGGAGATAAGTTTAACGCCATCACTCGATTAGCTAACATCATTACTCTCCACATAGATGAGCAACAGATCTCTGAAACTACCGTCGGGGTTTTAGACTACTCCTCTCAGCATCAGCCTACGCTTTCTCATAAATTAATGGGCGGATTTAAGGATGGGTTTAGTCATATTTTGATTGGTTTAGACCACGTGCTTTTCGTCGTCTTATTGTTTTTTAGTGCTCCAACCTTCTTAAGGCTTTTATCACTCGCCACAGCCTTTACGATTGGACACTCATTTAGTTTATTCGTAGGAGACAGCGCACCGATATCATCTCCTCTTTTTACCCCATGTATCGAACTCTTAATTGCTCTAACCATTGGCATAACAGCCATCGCACTGTTTTTTAATAAAGCACAACATTTAGGCACAACACCCCTACTTATTATCGGCGTTATTCATGGCTTTGGTTTCTCATTTGTATTTAGTGAACTAGCACAGGAGGGAGCTCAAACGAGTCTTATTAACCTTCTCGGTTTCAATCTTGGAATAGAGGCAGGACAGTTATTTATCTATATAGTGATTTTTGTACTTACTTCACTGCTCAGTAAGAAGCTTATATTCAACAAACCGCTTCCTTATTATGTTTCTTTAGGTACGCTCGCCGTATCAAGCTATTGGATAGTCACTCGCGCTATTCCTCTGGTTGAATACGCGACCGCTTAAAAAGAAAAACAGAATGAATGCGAGAGGATTAAACCTCTCGCAGATATGACCATAGAGAATCGCTACCCCTTAGCAAATACTTTAGAGTTACGCTCATTTCGGAAGGTAAACTCATCAGGATTATTAACCACCGCTTCCGCACGTTCCCGCGCTTCTTCGATCAGGTGATGATGCTCCGACTTAGCACAGACCGGGTCTGCATTGTACATATCCCCTGTCAGCATAAAGGCCTGACAGTGACAACCACCAAAGTCTTTATCTTTCTCATCACAGCTACGACACGGCTCTTTCATCCAGGCATTACCACGGAAGTGATTAAACCCAGGACTCGTATCCCAGATCTCCTGTAAGCTCATCTCGGTAACATTCGGGAACTCGATCGGCAACATTCGTGCACTATGACACGGGAGCGCTTTACCATCCGGCGTAACCGTCAGGAACACTTGCCCCCAACCATTCATGCAGCCTTTAGGCCGTTCTTCGTAGTAATCAGGTGTCACGAAGATCAGCTTGATCGGATTACCTTCAGCCGCTAGTTTGGCACGGTACTCATTGGTAATACGTTCAGCACGCTCAAGTTGCGCACGGGTTGGGAGTAGCTGTTCTACGTTTTCATAAGCCCAGCCGTAGTATTGGCAGGTGGCTAACTCAACATAGTCGGCATCAAGCTCCACACACAGTTCTATAATACGGTCGATGCGATCAATATTATGACGATGGGTGACGAAGTTGAGCACCATAGGGTAACCTTGGGCTTTAACCTCTTTAGCCATTTTCAGCTTTTGTTCAAAGGCTTTTTTAGAGCCCGACAGCATACTATTAACCGATTCGTCACTGGCCTGAAAGCTGACTTGGATATGATCTAAGCCAGCCTGCTGAAACTCAGCCATTTTATGCTCATTCAGCCCGACCCCTGAGGTGATTAGGTTGGTGTAGTACCCCATCTCATGGGCGCCACCAATCAGTTCAATCAGGTCTTTACGAACAAGAGGCTCACCGCCTGAAAAACCCAACTGAACCGCCCCCAGATCTCGCCCTTGTTGGAAAACATCCAACCATTGCTGGGTGGTAAGTTCGCCACCAAAGTCAGAAAAATCAAGCGGGTTGGAGCAGTATGGGCATTGCAGTGGGCATTTGTAGGTCAGCTCTGCGAGCAGCCAAAGTGGCTGCCCGTGAGATTTGTCATCGCTAATTATCGGCGGTGTCGGTTGTGCGTTACAAGGTGATCCAGTGTTGGCCATGTGCTTCTCCTAGAAACTCGATAATATCGCCACTCAGATCACCCGAGTCAGGGAACTTGGCTTCCAGCTCTGATGTAATGGCGGCGACGGAACGCTCGCCATCCACTAAGCCTAGAATCTCGCCCGCGGGACCGTTGAGTTGAATCATTCCTTCAGGGTAAAGCAACACAAAACAGTTTTGTGCTTTTTCCCATTGAAAGCGAAACATCTTATTTAACACCGGCACTGAGGCCGCTGTTATCTCAATATCACTCATTAACCTATCACTCATTAAATAACCCTTTGTGATAAACCCGTTGATCCGTCACTGTATGGTACGGTGGACGTTTCAGCTCATAGGCCATGGTCATCGCATCTAGCATGCTCCAAAGGACATCCAGCTTAAACTGCAGAATCTCAAGCATACGGTCTTGTTGCTCACGGGTGGTGTAGTGATCAAGGGTAATACCTAATCCATGTTCCACATCACGACGGGCTTCCGACAGACGGTTTTTAAAGTACTGATAACCATCATCTTTAATCCAAGGATAGTGCTGTGGCCACGTATCTAAACGGTTTTGGTGAATCGTTGGCGCAAACATCTCCGTGAGCGAGGAGCTAGCGGCTTCTTGCCACGAAGCACGACGGGCAAAGTTGATGTAAGCATCCACTGCAAAACGCACACCCGGTAATACATGCTCACAGGAGAGTATCTCTTCTCGATTCAGGCCTACGGCCTCACCAAGACACAACCAGGCTTCGATCCCACCCACAGCGCCGTTGTAGCCATCATGATCCAACACACGTTGCACCCAATGTCTGCGCACATCACGATCAGGGCAGTTAGCCATAATCGCGGCATCTTTTACGGGAATGCTAATTTGGTAATAGAAACGGTTAGCCACCCAACCTCGAATCTGTTCGGGGGTGCATTTACCGTCATACATGGCGATATGATAAGGGTGTTGCGTATGATAAAAATCGCCTTTCGCACGTAGCGCCGCTTCAAACTCATCGCGGCTCATCGGCTGTTTATCGCTTGCTTTGCTTGTCATAATTTCTATGGCCTCTACACATCACTGGTAGGCTTAAAGCTCTATGGACATTCCGTCGTAAGAGATCTCTATACCATGGGAAAGAACTTCTGCATGCTCGGCAGAGTCTTCATCCAGTATCGGGTTGGTGTTGTTTATATGAATCAGTACTTTGCGCGGTTTTTCCAACGTATCTAAGTACTCGATCATGCCACCCTTCCCTGACTGCGGTAGATGCCCCATTGCTACGCCCAGCTTGTCACCGACACCGGTAACGATAAGCTCGTCTTCCTGCCAAATCGTGCCATCAACAAGCAACACATCGGCGGATTCCATATACGCGCGTAGATGGGGTTCAATCTGACCTAAGCCAGGTGCATAGAACAATTTTTTACCGGTGCGGGTATCTTCGATTTGTATACCGATATTATCACCCGGATGCGGATCATCACGGTGAGGCGAGTACGGCGGCGCACTGCTCAACAACGGAACCGCGGTCAACGTTAACTCTGGCACTTGAGGAACAACAAACTCATTCGCCTCATCGCCATCATTAATTGGAATGCGGTTAATATTATTCCCCCCATTCCAATGTTTAAGCATATTAAAAACAGGGAAACCTGAGGTCAGGTCCTGCTCAACCATCTCAGTGCACCAGATATTGTGGGGACACCCTTCACGCAGCATCAATAAGCCGGTGGTGTGGTCGATCTGACTATCCATATAAACGATCGCAGCAATCCCAGTATCGCGGATTGCACGATTCGGTTGCATAGGGCCAAAGTTGGCAAGTTGTTCACGGATGTCGGGCGAGGTATTAAAGAGAATCCAGTTCTCGCCATCAACACTGACAGTAATGGAGGATTGTGTTCGGGTTTTTGCATTGATAGTGCCGGCACGCACGCCTGCACAGTTACGACAGTTACAGTTCCACTGAGGAAAACCGCCGCCAGCGGCTGAGCCTAATACTTGTACTTTCATTATTTTTCTTCTAGTTGATTACTTTATTACAGGCTTTTTGGTATCTATAAAAATAAGAGGTAGAACTAATAAGGAAAGGCGCCTAACCAAAAAAGCTATTCAATAAATCATTTTATATTACAGCTTTGATTAGACGCCGATCTTATGCAACTTATAGATATACAGTTGCGACCATCATCTGGGGAAGATGAAATAAAGCTTAACGGTTTGCAAAGTACATAGTAACTTCAAAACCAATTCTTAGATCGCTATACGTAGGTTTAGACCATTTCATAAGTAACTCCTATTATTAAATTTATTATCTCTTGTTTTAATATTGCTTATCAAAGTGAAACACCTGTTGCAGAAGCGGACAGCTGTTTGCGATATACAGGCATTACACTTCTTACGTAAATACCAAGCTAGATTCATGCCAAAATATCAAATTACGCATACTTACCGCATGATTTCATGCCAACTCTAATTCGACAAAAGCACTTCGGGGTTAAAGCCCATAATTAATGCCCCCCAGTGTCTACCATCCACAAAGACAGGAATTGATAGCTCATTAAGTATTTCACCTGTATCGCGTATATATGTCTGCATAAGGAAAGGTTGTGTATGAGTTGCCCTGCGCTGCTCTGAGCGCGTATCAAAGAAAATCCGCCGATTACGACTTTGGAGATTATCAATTGAGAAATCCCCGATCATAGGCTTAGACACTTTTTTATGATGTGTAGCTATATAGCCACGTTGATCCACCAATACGGTATAGATAAACTCAGAGTTCAACTCTATAAAGCGATCAATGACAGTCTGAAAACAACCATCAAACTTATCCGTACAAGATGTTACAAATTTTGCTGGCTGCTGATCTGGATTAACCCGCTGGTAATTAGTATCAAAAATATTACAACGCTGACCAAGCTCTTCGAGCAATCCCTGTAACTCACCATGAAAGCCCCTACCCTTTACAATAATGCTCTCAAAAGCACCATAACCAATAATGAAACGAGACAGTAACTCTTGACTCTCCTCAGTCGATACCTCTAGATCATTAGAGA
This sequence comes from Neptuniibacter marinus, assembly GCF_965223595.1. Classification (NCBI taxonomy): domain Bacteria; kingdom Pseudomonadati; phylum Pseudomonadota; class Gammaproteobacteria; order Oceanospirillales; family Oceanospirillaceae; genus Neptuniibacter; species Neptuniibacter marinus. The sequence continues at coordinate 2,421,721 of NZ_OZ245004.1, forward strand.
AACTCTGAGAGTGCTCCATCTCCTGCTTAATATCCGCAGAAATTTTAGTAATCAGATCCACCTGCTTATGAGAGCTTTTATTGGTGTACGAAAGCTCATCAATAGCAGCACTAATACTGGACAACTGACCATCCACCTGTTCAAAGTCAGTTACCAACTGGCCAAACTGAACGGTTGTTTGTTCGATAAACTGCCCAGTCGATTCAACATAACCCAAAATATTCTTGGCGCTACTCCCTGTATCTGATACTAAGGATGACATCTGAGAGATATTTTTATCAATCTCGCTCGTAGCTGAGCCCACTTTTTGGGCCAACCCTCTGACCTCATCAGCCACAACCGCAAACCCTCGCCCAGCGTCACCCGCACGCGCAGCCTCAATAGAGGCATTAAGCGCTAACAGGTTTGTTTGCTCAGAGAACTCCTGAACCATCAACAATATTTGCGTAATATTTTGCGAATTTGCATGCAAGCTCGCGATTTTAGTTTGAAACTCACTAACTAGCTGCTGAATGGCCTCAACCTGTTCCTGGACCTTCAACAGCTCTGAACTGGAGCCCCGTACATCATTAAGATTTGATGAATTCTGCTCGCTTATTTGGATAGTACTTCTAGCGATCTCCTCTATAGCCTGAGTAGACTCACTACTAGACTGAAAAACCTGATGCGCTTTATCCTCTTGATCACTTGCGTTATTACTTGCCTGCCCAATCACTTTTTTGAGGCGTGCCGCCGACACCGCAATGTTCACACTTCTTGAACGCGTATCCGCAATAATATCCTTAAGCTTAGAAGAGAACTCATTATAACTCCGTGCCATAACCGAAATTTCATCACAGGTATAAACAGGTAGCGTTACTGATATGTCCCCCCCTTTTTCTTTAATAGCACTTAAAACCCGAGTAATATCTTGGATCGGTTTGAGAAAAAGATGGCGCATAAAAAAAATAGTGAAAATACCACCCACCAAAGCCAACCCCACCGTCACTGAAGCCGATAACCAAAACATACTTAAGGCATCCACCAACAACAGCTTAGTCGATTCAGCCACCTTAGCAGACAACACAATCGACTCAACATATTGTGTATGACGATAAGTTAGAACCATCAAAACAATATTAGGAATGATCAGAAAAGAGACATTACCTACTATCTTTTTAGTAAGAGAATTAAATAAAGTCCGTTCAATACTTTTATATAAACTCATATATCCACTGCTCTTCTTTTTATAATTATCTTTAAGGGCTCAACCCAAAGCACTTGCAAACAGGCTTCCCAATTGTCAGAAACCACTTTTTAACAACGAGCGATGAGCAATAACCAAGACTTTTAGTTATCAAGATATATGCCAAAAATAAAAAAGTGCAAAAATAAGTAAATAAAAAAGGAGATAAGAGCTCTAGACATCCCCAATCAAAGCGAGACAAATCCATCTTAGGTATGAAACACTAAAAAGAATAATAAAATGGAAAAAATAAAATACGCCACCAAACAAAACAAAATCGACATCGGCACCTACATCAACAACCTACCACCAACACTACAGATCCTTTGCCCTTATGAGCAAAAATACTAACTCTGTGGACAAAAAGCGACAACTGTTGCAAAACTTCAACATCTGTATCATTTTCGTCCCGAGTACAAACCCTGCACCAAACCACACAAACAGAAACACCTGCCTCAACGCAGCAAAAAAACGGTGCACAACAGCAGCAGATGCATTAATTAATCTTTCCTATCAAATAGTTATAAAAAACAAACACAAAGAAACACTTTTAAGGCACGATAAAACCGCCTTATATTTCAACCAATTCCCACATGCAAGTCATGCAATTTAAAGCCGTATTTTGAGCCTGCCAACTATGAAAATCACACACATAAAAGAAAATTTAGGCTGGCATACATCCTGCAAAGATTTCATGAACAATGAAGCCAAACATTGCTACAGTAGAACTCGTATAACAAAAAGCCTTACAATTTAAATAGCGTGAAAGCATGCTCTCATCTATATAGATAAAATTGTAAAGGCAGGAGCGAATCCAGCATGAGAAATATGCCACAAATAAATGGCACCAAGGACGTTGTCGCCTATGTAACAGGGAATTTACAAGATCGAACAATTATCCCAGGAGATCGAATCGCTAGATCATGGGAAAGAAGCCTATTAAAGCATGGCCTAGACCCTAAAATCCCCCAACCCGTAGACATCCTTACTCATTATGAGATCCAAGAGCAGCTACAGTTACATGAGGACTATCTAAATATTGCTCGAAATGGATTAACCGGCTTATCAAAACGTATAGCTAACGCAGGTTTTTCCGTCTTACTCACAGATGAATTCGGATTAACGTTAGACGCACGCCTGCCAAAAATGTTTAAAGATACATGCCAAGAGGCAGGGCTATTAGTCGGCTCAACTTGGAAAGAATCACAAGCTGGAACCAATGGCATAGGCACTTGCTTAGAAGAAAAGGAATCCATGATAATTCACCATCATGAGCACTTTTTCGCCAACCACAGCGCCCTAAGTTGCTCAGTCACCCCTATTTTTGATCCACTAGGCAATCTAAAAGGCTGTTTAAATGCTTCATGCCTCAATGTCTCCGGTAGCAAAGAAAATCAATTTCTAACCCTGCAAATGATTATCATGTACGGCAGGATGATTGAAAATAGCTATTTCCGCCAAACGTACCGAAGCCAGATTACAATGAATGTAAAAGAAACTAATAACTTTTCTGACTTAGCACAGGAACAGCTATTAGCAATTAACGAACGCGGCGTTATTATCGGCGCGAACCGTTCAGCATTCGCAGAATACGAAAGCCTACTAGATCGAGGCCAACAATTACTTGGCACCCAAATTGAGGATATTGTTGGTTTAAATGTGGATCAACTACTCACCCAAAGCAACGGTGGTGCATCAACAATCAGGCAGCAATCACCAAAGCTACTTGATGAAATAGAGATAGCTATTCGAGTCCCCGCTAATAGGGCAATGAGAAACAATCAAGAAAATACCATAGCAAAACAAAAAGATATCGCATCACCTTCCGTAAAACACAAGCACCCTACTTTAGAAAAACTAGCTGGGGAGGATGAAGAAGTACTTCGTAATGTGCAACAAATAAGGCATATTATCAACAAAGATATCCCTATTCTAATTACAGGTGAAACTGGCACAGGAAAAGAAGCCTTTGCTCGCGCAATCCACGACGCAAGCAATAAAAAGAACGGCCCTTTCATTGCCTTAAATTGCGCCGCTATTCCAGAATCTTTAATAGAAAGCGAGCTATTTGGCTACAAAAGCGGCTCATTTACTGGCGCTAACCGTAAAGGAATGAAAGGAAAGCTCGAACAAGCAAATGAGGGCACAATATTTCTTGATGAGATAGGAGATATGCCTGCACAGCTGCAAACACGCTTATTACGAGCACTCGCTGAACGTGAAATAATGCCTCTCGGCGCAACCGCTCCTATCCCATTGGATATACAAGTCATTTCAGCAACCCATCAAGACTTAATGCAACGAATAAAAGAAAAAATGTTCCGTGAAGACTTTTACTATCGGTTAAATGGGATGTCACTAAAACTACCCTCCCTTCGCGAGCGCAATGATAAAGACTTCATAATAAACTGCATACTAGACAGTGAATTAGGCGGCGCAGACGGGGTAGCATTTGCACCTCAAGCACGGCAGATTCTTCACGATTATCATTGGCCTGGCAATATACGCCAATTAGCGAACGTGCTCCGCTACGCCCTCGCGGTGTCAAAAGACAAGCATATCACCGTTGACGACCTCCCTATTGAAGTTCGCGCATCCAAAGAAATATACAAAGAAGAGGAAATTATTCCTGAAGCTGAAAAGTCAATGAGCTTATCCGATTTTGTAAGCGACGAAGAAGGCCGCCGCTTAATTGATGCGCTACGCCAATATCGCTGGAATATAACTCAAGTTTCTGAAGAACTTAATATTTGTCGTTCGACCGTTTACAGAAAAATGAAAAAATACAATATAGTTCAACCTAACGATATATATTAAAATCCATTAATCCATTAAAGGCTGGGGCTCATTGCCTCAGCCTTTATATATCACTACAACCTACCTAATATTTTTATTATTTATAAACAATCCTCTTACACACCTATTATTCAAAACAGAATCAGCACCAACGATACTTCCTCTATCCACACCTACAAAAACACACTGTTCAATAAAAGCCAACACCTTATAAAAAATTGAAAACCAGTATTCTCTAAATAATAATCACAAATATCCATATATAAACTTAAATAAAAAACTCATCTATTTTTAAAAGAAATAAATATTATTGAATACCCTTCAGAACACATAAAAAACCACCTAAAAATAAAAAAACACTTGTCGCAAAAACAAAGCACTTATGCGACAAGTGAATAAAAAAAAACACGAGAATAATTACAAACAAGCCGAAAAAATAAAATTCCTCTTAACTTTCAATAAGATAAATAAAATAAATTTACAAAAAATATCTGGCACAACAATTGCCATATAGGTATTGGCTAGAGTAATTAAAGTTAATTATTTTTGTTCACTAAAACAAAAACTTACTAATAAAAAGTTCGGGGGATTCGTTAATGAAACGAACACTAATAAACATGAATGTTGCTGCTGCAATATTTGCTATGTCCACTGCAGCAACCACAGTAAACGCTGCTGAATTCATGGATGGAAAAATAAAAATCAGTGGCGCAGCTATGCAAGCATGGCAATCAGGCATTGAAGTAGACGGAGCAGCTGCGAATTCTGCAGATGCAGCCGCAGATTCTGCTTTTCAACGCATGCGCTTTGCATTAAACATCAATGCGCAGATATCTGAGAATGTTTCCGTATTCGCTGAGTTATCTGAAGAACCTAACGACTGGGGTAACGGCAGCGCTGCAATCAGCCAAGATTTAGGCTGGATTCAGTTTGACCTACCTAGCAACACAGGTGTTCGCCTAGGTAATGTTATTTCAACAACTCAAAACTTTATCCGCTACTCAGATGGTGCTGCTGTACAAAGTAACCCGTTTGTAGGTAACGGTCTAGTCGACATGATTACTGCTGAGGAAGGTCTATGGGCTTATGGTTCTCATAATCTATCTAGCGGCACAAACGTAACATGGGATGCCGTACTAGCAACACCTGACTTCTTCACAGATTTCTCTGACGGTCACGGTTATAACATGGGCTTACGCGGTACCATTAACCTAGAAAGCGGTCTTTCTTTTGGTGCAGGTACGTTTAAAACCAATCACGACCAAGCATCAGTTGCTGGCAAAGCGGCTGGTTCATTGATTGCTGTTGGTGATGGCGACAACTACCAGTTCGCAAACACTGCTGTTAATGCACGCGGAACTCACCCACTGATCGTTCCAGGTGTTGATGCCTTCATTTGGCAGGCTGATGTGCAATATAAAGCTAACAACTTCCTTGTACACGGCCTTATCGGTCAAGCAGAAGATGATTACAGCTGGGTAGGCCAAGGTACAGGCGGCTCAGGTTTAACCTCGACAAGCTACGTAGCACAAAAATCTAAGATGGCCTTCTGGTCAATCGAGGGTAAATACGATATCAGCAATGATTTCTACGTCGCTGCTCGTTATGCAGAATCAGAAAACAAAAGTGCTGGTATCAGCGGTCCAAACGAAGCTACACGCTTACAGGTTGGTGCCGGTTACTGGATGAACGACTCTACTCTGTTTAAAGCTGAATATGTTAAACAGGAAGAAGATCAGTTCTCCGGCGGTGGCGCTACAGACTCTAGTGTTGCTGGCGGAACAGAATGGGACGGTTTAATCGTAGAAGCATCTGTAACCTTCTAATCGGTTAACGTGGGAGCCCCCCCCTTCGGGCTCCCATCGTTTTCTTTCTCTCTTTCGTTAGATAATTACGTCATCATTTACTCTCGGTGAGTCTCACCTATTTCGTTGTGATTTTCACCCTTGAAGAAAATCGATACCTCCGTTTTCTTCAATCTACTGTTACGACAGCAGTGGCTTTGGCCTGCCTAAGTTCGCACTCTAAGGCAGGCCCTTTTTACCCCTAGGCCCAGAAATTTAAACAAAAAAGCATCACTTGTTGCGTGACTAAAACAGTAATAGCACTACGGAATAAACCCGCAAACCAAAACATTTAGAACCCCATAAAAGTCCTTATAAAACAGATAATTAAAATTTATTTTTTCCAAAAAAACATCTTAAACATGGCACATATACTGCTAATTTAATCTTATTCACAATAAAACTAATAACCAGCTAATGGAGTAGTCTATGAACGATTTCCTAACCCCGCAAGCGAAACAATTTTTAAGTCAGTCGATCCCACAATTCATTAATGGTACTTGGATCAATAGTGAAAGCGGAAAAACTACAGATGTTATTGATCCATCATCTGGATCAAAAATTGCCACGGTCTCTTCTGGTGACGCACAAGATGTTAACCTGGCCGTAGTAACAGCAGATAAGGCATTTAAAAACTGGTCAGCACTATCACCTGCAGAACGCGCTCAATATTTAAACCGCCTTGCTGACAAACTTGAAAGCGAGTCTGAGACGCTCGCCCAATTAGAAGCGCTTGATGTAGGTAAAGCATTCGTCAATGCTGATGGCTTCGATATTCCTTTCGGCATTGAATGTGTACGTTACTATGCAGATCTTGCTGTCAATGCTGATTACGGCAAAACTTTAGATTTAAAAGATATGGACGCACGCGTCCACCGCGCTCCTTATGGCGTTTGTGGTTTTATATTTCCTTGGAACTTCCCTTTTGACCTTCTCATGTGGAACGTTATACCTGCGTTAGCTGCGGGTAATACCGTTGTTATAAAACCAGCCGAGTTAACACCTCTAACCACTCTGTATGTATGTAAGTTAGCTGAAGAAGTTGGCATTCCTGCTGGCGTAATTAATGTTGTTGTTGGTGCAGGTAGAGCTGTAGGCACACCACTTATTGAGCATCCTAAAACACGCCGTATTTCGTTTACTGGCTCTTCCGGTGTAGGCAAACAAATAGCTTCCATGTGTGGTCAACGCCCTATTCCTTGCAAACTAGAGCTTGGCGGTAAAGGTGCTGCGGTTGTCTTTGATGATGCTGATATCGATAATGCTGTGGAGCAACTTGCAGGCGCGATCACTCTAAACACTGGACAAGTTTGCTGTACCGCAACGCGTTGGTTAATTCACGAAAACATCTACGATCAATTTGTTGAAAAAGTAACAACTAAATTGAAAAGCACCGTTATTGGGCCTGGTATAGATCCAAAAACAGAGATGGGACCTGTCGTGAGCCAAGCTCAACAAAATACAGTTCTCGAGTATTTAGATAAAGGCTTAACTGAAGGTGCCGTTGAAGTCTTAGCTGGCGGCAAGGTTTCTGTTAATGGTCATGATGGGGGGTATTACGTATCACCTTATCTATTAACAGGCTCACCTAACAACATCTGCTTTAAAGAAGAGATCTTCGGCCCAGCCGCTTTTCTTGTTAAATTCAAAACTGAAGGTGAAGCACTAGAACTAGTTAATAGCTTAGAGTACGGATTAGCAAATAGTGTATTCAGTCGTGATATTGAACGCTGCAACCGTGTAGCAGAACAGATGATTGCAGGGAATAGCTGGATTAATGCTCATAACGTTTTTGCATACGGCTTACCTTACGGCGGGATCAATATGAGTGGTGTTGGTGGTGGCGTAAACTCCCCAGAAACATTCTATGATTACTTACGTGAACTAACTATTGCTAGACCTCTTGGCTAGCCCTTATTGCTCTTAAAACAAAACTGGGTATTTATATAAATGCCCGGTTTTTTTTATCTCTAAGTTAGCCCCTCTCATATCCCCCTTTCACATCAAGATTTATAACTAATTATTTTCAGCAAAGAGTGCACTTCATAACGTTTTTATAAGTGACAATAAAATATAAAAAAAACCCTAAACCAAAGGCTTAGGGCTAAAGCCGCCGTGAATAGCGGATGGATTTGGTACCACCGTAGAAGATGCGGTACCGAGAGCGAAGGGTACTACTCGTATAACAGGGTGAAAAACCTTATGCTTCTGCTGACACTGCGCCTGCTGCTAAGGTTGAAAGCTTTCCAAAAATAGCTCCCAAAATAAATGATAGAGAGATGATTAATAATGGGTTTTCAAATGATGCTGATGTTAATGTCTCTAAAGACATTTTCCCTTCAGTCTGGAGCAGGTAAGCAAAGGTTGCAGCATAAGAAAGAACCGATGCAGGCACCGCTCCAAAAATTGAAAGGTTAGAAGCGAACACTACGGTAAAGGCAGTTACTGCCACGACTATTGCCGCCCATAATGGACCTCCTAAAACTTCACCCAGTGGAAGTTTTAATAGAATAAAAGCGCCTATCCAGCCAATAACAACGCCGAAGACGCCGCAAACAATAGTATTTTTAAATGCAGTGTTATCCGCGCCTAAAGCAGCAAATGCTGCCCACGCAACGAAGATCGCCCAAATCAGAACGAGACCTGATAAAGGACTAAGTGCCATCCAAGTAGCTAACGCACCGAATATAGCGATACTTAAAGAAGTAGCGGTTAAAGGGTTCATAAATGACTTTTCCTTATTTTTCTTAAATTTATGTCATTGAATAAATGATATAACTAACCATTTATTAATTATCAATATAAACAAAGCAGTTATAATGCCAACTACGCATAAAAACAAAATAAGCCATAACCCCTTATAAAATGGAGGCTGTATATTTAAAAGCAACAAAAAAACAAAAAACAAACTGCGTCAATTGTCGCATAACTTAAACATAAATCATGAATAAAAATACAGAAAGCGACACTTAAAAGGTCAATCTTATAAAGAAGATAAAAACTAGGGGGATAAAAAAGATACGTTTATGAATAAATAATTTTTAAAAAACAGCGATATAAAAAACTAATCTTTTACAATAAGGACGATTGAGTTAGAAGAGATAGAGTTAGGGTAAATTATTTCAATATATTCATTACTATATCCTGAACCACTAGCAATACGATGCAAAGCCAACTCGATATTATCAACAACATCCCGCTCTTGGATAATCAATACAGTATAATGAGGCATATCTATCGACTTAATATTATCATTAACTCTCTTATCAACAAATAAAATCGAACTCTCCTCAACCGCCAGCAACATTTTAAAAACAACAAAGCTTAAATTTCTATCAAAAGAAAAAGAAGAAGTTCCTTTTTCAGCAAAGCATAAATTTAATTTATCACCTACCTCCCCAGTTAATTCAAGGTGCGACAATAAAACATTATATATTTCACCTTCATCCTTTATGTCATAAACAGGAATATTTAATAATGATAATTTACGTTTTAATTTACCCATAAATACTCCTAAAAAGGGGAACCATTAATTCCCCTTTTACCAAAAAGGTCTGATAGCTAATTAGCTCTGAATATAGGCAACATGAGTATGAGTATATTCATACAAACCATGCTTACCGTCAGCTCCACCGATACCCGATTTACGAACCCCAGCATGAAAACCTTGCATAGCTTCAAAGTTTTCACGATTTACATAAGTTTCACCGTAGTCCAACTCATTGATAGCTTTCATCGTTTCGCTTAAATCACGGGTATAGATTGAAGAGGTCAAGCCATATTCAGACGCATTAGCAATAGCGATCGCTTCATCTAAATCATTAACGATTTGGATAGGCAGTACTGCACCAAAGATCTCTTTGTTCATGATCTCCATATCGCTTGTACAACCGGAAATAACTGTCGGTTGATAATGGAAGCCTTCACCTAGATCAGCAATAGATCCGCCTGTAGTTACTGTCGCCCCCTGCTGCTTAGCAGTCTCAACCATCGCGGCAACTTTATCTAAACCAATTTTGTTAACCAAAGGCCCCATATCAACATCTGGGTTCGCAATTGGATCCCCATAAGTGGTTTCAGCCATAGCAGCGGTCATTTTACTAATAAATTCATCCGCAACTGATGCATGAACATAAACACGCTCTGCACAGTTACAAACCTGGCCTGAGTTAATCACACGGGAGTTTTTGATTGCAGTAACAGCGAGGTCAATATCGGCACTTGGCATTACAATTGCGGGCGCTTTACCACCAAGCTCAAGGTTTAGCTTAGTGATATTCGGTGCTGCGGCAGCCATGATACGAGAACCCGTCTCAACACTACCGGTAAAGCTAATAAGGTCGACACTTGTATGAGTCGTCAAAGCGCTACCTACACCAGCACCTGTTCCACATACAACGTTAAATACACCCTTCGGCAAATCAGTTTCTGCAACCAACTTAGCAAATTCAAAGCAGTTATTAGGTGTTTCTTCACTTGGTTTTATAACAATAGTGTTACCCGTAACTAAAGCTGGCGCCATTTTTCTCGCAATAAGAAAAAATGGGAAGTTCCAAGGTAAAATACCCGCAACCACACCTACAGGCTTATGAAAAAGGAAAATATTTTCACCCGGACGGTCACTTGTAATGACTTCACCCTCAATACGACGAGCCCACTCAGCCATATAGTCCATATAGTCGGCAGTAAAATCCACTTCAACTCTAGCAAGGCTTAACACTTTACCCTGCTCTTCTGTGATGATTTTTGCCAACCTGTCTGCATTTTCACGAATTTTGTTTGCAATCACTCGCAAATAGCCCGCACGCTCATTTGCTGGTTTTGCAGCCCAATCTTTCTGCGCTGCTTTTGCAGCGCCAACAGCCAAGTCAACTTCATTAGCTGAAGCACTAGGAACACGGGATAATAATTGGCCATTAGCAGGATTAAATACATCAATAGTTGACGTAGGCTCCGCCATAAATTCGCCATTAACATAATTTTTATAAACAGGGGCTTCTAACATGACACATTCTCTTTTGTTTTATTGTGAGAAAGAAAGGAAAGCATAAAAAGTAAACTGCTCGCCCAACTCTAGGAATTACCACAATTAATTACTTAGTAGTAACACTCATCGGTTTTTCTATTTTTTATAAAGCGTAAAAATGCGTATTACTTGGTCACTTTTAAAAAGCTCACAACCATCTCAGTACTACTAAAACCCTTCCATAGCACCAATTGCTGTAACACATCCATAAGCATAAAATTTAAAAATAGCCTACGCTTCATAACCAACCTCTCATAAAACTGCAAAGGGTGAGCCAAAGAGACAAACAAACACAGAAAAAATGTAACCTATTGATTTACAATGATTATATAAAAAAAGCGTGATGCAATTATAAGTTTAATGGACTAACTTGAAAGGAAAAAACGACAACTAAAAACAATAAAAATGACTAATAAAAAAACAAAAACAGCTTTAAAAACAATGCCTTAACAAAAAATAGGAAGTCAAAAAAGAGTAAAATTAGACAACAAAAACATACAAACTAGGCAGCGAAACAAGAATACAACAAGTGTAGCAAAACAAATAACACCTGTGGCGCTACTACAACACGCCACTGCCTATATATACTCAAAAATCTGCTCTCTTTACTTTTTCGCATAGGGCGACCCCAATGCATTTCACCAGTCCCACCCTTAGAGCGTATATTGCATATTCATTGATCGCTGTGGCATACCTTTTGCGTTATGAGGTAAAACTAAAAAGATAATAAGGAATAATGCCGTGAATCGTGCCACTTTAATTAAACTTATGTTGATACCTGCTCTCTCACTATCTTTCACTAATAGCCAAGCTGCGACAGAAATACTTTGGAAAGATGGTACTGACTATATAGGAATCAGCTCTCAACCAACTGCTGCAAACGCAACCCATCCCTACCAATTAAACTCCCAAAAGGTCGCTAGAATTCTTAGCCATCTTGAAATTCAAGAAAAACAAAAAACAGGCTTGACCTCTATTATATCCACCAGCTCGAGTAGTAAGGAAAGACGTGTTTTCACAGATAAAGAGATTGATATTCTCGCCCAAGGTATAAGTGATGCATTACAAAAAGCCTCCAAAAATGAAGCGATTACATTCTCTATTTCGGACTTAAGAAGCATCTATTTTGGTGATAAGCGTTTATCTATCAGTGGAACAGCCTTTGTCCAAGGTGATGCACTGAACCTGCTTTTTGGTGAAATTCATGTAGACCTACACAAAAAATATATACGCTCAGGAGAAGGCGTTAGTAACAGCCGCTTTGCTTCAAATGTTGAACTATCTCACTTTAAGCTTTCAACAGGCGATATAACAGAAGAAACAGATCACGCATGGAAGCTCAAAACCTTCCCCGGAGCAACCAGGGTTAATAACCGTAACGATTGGTTAAGTGTAAACTTAGATCATAAATACGATTACCTTCAGCCGCAGAATCCAACAGAAGTTATACAAAATAAATACCTATCCGAAAATCAGAAAAACAAACAGGACGAGAAAGAATCGGCCATAGAAGAACGTCTACAGCGCTTAGAAAAGGCAACACAAAAAGCCTCTGTTGCAACAACAGCTCCTTCTCCTAATGCAAACTCCGTAGAAGCCCGACTTAAAAAGGTGAAATCACTTTACGAGCAAGGCGTTATTCCGGAAAGCGTTTACCTCAAAAAAATGAACGCTATAATAAGTGAACTGTAAATCCCGATTAATAACAGCTTTTGATCTTGAGTATTGTGGATAAATAGCAGTAAAAAATTGTCTGATACATTTTTATATCATTACTTTTACCCCTATATTGTCTACATTAAGGGTAAAAGTAGTGATCATAAATTATTCATCAGTGATGATTATGAAATAATAGTTTTCAGCATTGCCTTCTTACTTATTATATCAAGCATTTATATCCCGTATGGAAACTCAACCATTTTCACTCAGATTAGTAAGTTTATGCTAAAAATATTAATGCGAACCCTCACATAAAAGTTATTAAAAGCTTTTATTTTTATATAGAAAAAGTGTGAAGTAGAAAAACAATTAAGCGTACCCAAAGAAACTGCTTAATTAAATAAAGAACCATGTGTAACTAATATTGACCTTACTAACGAAATACAGCGTTTAAACGGGAAGGGATACCCATATAAAAATGCATGAGCTGAATACTCCGTTTGCTAGTAACCTAGGCATAAAGATAATTACACCTTAATTCGCTCCAATAAGGTATTCCTTATTATGGCAATACTTACCACTCTTCCCTTTCGTCAATTCAACCGGATCAAACAAACTCACTAACGCTTTATGGGTGAATATTATTTTTCTCTGTCGCCATCCCTACCACTGGACTACCTTTTTTATAAGTTGCTTTAGTAATTTTTGGTATAGTCAACTGCCAACTTAAAATCCGTAACCAAGATAAGGGGAGCCGCTAATTATTTTTTAAAACTTTCCTTGTTTACGATAAACTCAGGAATTACTTTTCTACTAATAAGTGACTCCTATTGTTCAGAAGACGAATACTGCTTAACAAATTATCGGTAATGACAGACAACATCAGATTCAAATCAACATTATCAAACTACCCCACCACGGTTTTATTCGTATCGTTAGAAGTAAAAGAATAACGTCACTTAAATACAATTGAGGAGCCTAATTGTGAAACTAACAATGAAAATTTCGCCAAGACCCGTCAATGAACCCGAATTCACCCATCGTAACTCATTCGCTATTTTCATTAATGACATTGCGGTAGTTTTCAACTGTTCAAATAAGTCAATGGCATCAGCTTGAGTACCAATCAACAAAAAAGACACGAACGGCTATACATTGCCCCTTAGACAATATCTTCATTCGCATTCATATTAGAGTTAGTGCCCGAATCTGTTTAAAAATATTTACTTGGAAAATGAATCATCAAATGGCCATTACTATTCTCAATAACATTACACAAGGTTCAATAAAAACCAAAAATAGCTTTACCCAACGCCGATTAAACCGCTAGCTAGGAAAATGCTTAGCCTTCTTTTAGTCCTAGCAGTAACAGGGGAACAACAAAGACCACCATCAGCACTAGTTAATCATCCTCAAACTGTCACAGCTATAGTAGTACTGGGAAGTATTAAAAAGAGAGATAAATGATCAGTAGTTGAAACTATGCCTCATAAAAAAATACTCGATATATCGCAAAAACCCTGAAGGGAGATGGGTAAGAAGAGACACTACTTGCGATATATCGAGCGAATAGCTTAAGCGACAGCATTCACTAAGCTAGAGTAGAGCGTCATTACTAACATAAGAGTAAATAGCAAAATGGATACCAAAAACATAACTAATTGATATATAGGAATAATATCAATCTATTTATTTTTAAAATTTTGTTTATGCAACATACCGTATCGATCTAATGCGACAAATCGACCAAACAAGTCACAGCTAACATGCGAATACCACCCAGAATCACAGGGACCATTAATGCAAAGCAGGTTCACGCCTATAGATACACAATAAAATCCAATCTAAGCATCTGTATTGACCTATCCTAAAATGGTTATTTTCTAGCTATATAGAAAAAATCAAATAAAATAGTTTTGTATCAAGCTTCGGACTAACGAAACAATGTGATTCAATTTCTGAAACAAACTGTTTCAATAATCTTAAAAAATAACTAATAATCTTATTTTTTTACTCCACTCAAAATTTTTCTTAAAAATAATCAAGAAATCATTCTTACTAAGTGCCTGTAGCTATTTGATAAATAATATAACCCATTGATATATATTAATAAATAAAACAAAAGAACTCTCCTCTCCCCAAAAAAAACACTACGCTCCATCATTTTATAATGATCAAAACAAAAAAATTCAACACCCTCAAAAAAATAACATAAACAATTGAAAAATAACAACTTTTACTAAAAAAGCACTCAAAATAAAAATCTATTGGCACATAAAATGCTTTTCCCCCTATGAATTGATGATAAGCCAATTTCACATTGGAGCGATTAAAAAGAACTCTGAGTGAAATCCCGTTGATAAATCTAATTATAAAATTCCACTGGGGAGTAATTATATGAACGCTAAGAAGGTATCCCAAGCTCAGCTTGGCATGGTCAGCCCTATTAAGGCACTGACAGCAGCGATTCTTCTATCCACCACTGCAAGCACTGTATCTGCTGATATTCTTATCGGTGAAACAGATAAAACCCAATTATCGATGTACGGTATTTTAGACATTGGTGTTCTTGCTCAAGATAATGTATCCACTAATGGAAGTGAGCGAGTTGATATAGCAACTAGTGGTCTACGCCAAACAGTTTTCGGCTTTAAAGGTAACCGTGAACTAGACAATGACATGAATGCTTTTTTCAATTTAGAAGCTCATTTCGATCTAGATACTGGTAGAACTCACGGTACAGGTGATGCTCCCCTCGCAACAGGAGATAGTAGCGGAGATATTCTGTTCCGTCGTCAAGCTAACTTAGGTTTGACAGGCGATTGGGGTACCGTCATCGCGGGTCGCCAATATGGACCAGCACTACTGGCCCACCTTGCAACGGAACCACGCATCTTTAAAGAGCAGTTCTCAAACCTTTATGCTTGGGCATATAGCCAATACTTTTCTACACAAAATAATGCTAACGATGGCGGCCGTAACGA
Organism: Neptuniibacter marinus; assembly: GCF_965223595.1. Lineage (NCBI taxonomy): Bacteria > Pseudomonadati > Pseudomonadota > Gammaproteobacteria > Oceanospirillales > Oceanospirillaceae > Neptuniibacter > Neptuniibacter marinus. The sequence continues at coordinate 2,437,255 of NZ_OZ245004.1, forward strand.
TAACAATGATGTTGGTATTTTCTTTAATAATTCAGTTCAATACCGTAACAACATAAATGGCTTAGATTTTGGTGTTCTGTACTCTTTTGGTGGCCAAGAAGGTTCACAAAAAGATGGTGACGTAATTGCGATCGGCGCGGCTTACACAACTGGCCCACTTTCACTGTCTGGTTCATTCCAGAATATGCATGACCAACAAACAGGTGAAGATGTAGTAACCAGCTGGGCAACCGGTGCGGCCTACAACTTGGGTGATCTTACTTTTAAGATTAACTACATGAACACTGAAAATAATGATCAAAATGGTAACGAGATCCTCGACCTTGATGCCCTAGGCATGGGTGTCGATTGGAAATGGGCGGCTAAACATACAGCCACCGTTGCTTACTATATCAATGAAGATAATGCTCCGGTTACTAGTGCAGAAACTAAATCACTAGTACTGAGTAACGAATACACGATGGGCGAATCTACTATTCTTTACGCTCAAATGGCTTATGTCGATTCCGATGCAGGCATGAGTACTATTTCACAATATGCAACCTCTATTGTAGCGACTCCAGCGCCCGTGGGCGAAAAAACAACACTGCTCAACATTGGTGTTAACTTCGCTTTCTAAGAGAAACAGGGGCTAAATATCGCTGAGCAGATTTCTCACCCCCTTCTGAGCCATCTGCTTAGCCATAACCCCGACCAAAAACTAGCGAGATCAGCTCCGCTAGTTTTTCCAGTTCTAGAAGCCTATGTAGTAGATACGCTATGTTCATAACCTTCACAGCATGAACTTATCGTAAGGTACAGAGGCTCAGTTAAACATCAGTGTTTAAACGTCTCTGATGTTTACTGCTAGAAATAGGGTTTTATTGATCTGGTTTTTTCGCCCCCAAGCGGTAACCAATCACTAAAACTCTATTAGGGATATCGGTGTTTAAACGTCACCGTTCCCGCAATACGTCAGGATACTCAAGTAGCTAAAACAATCACTTTGTTCCCCAAGCATTAGCGTTTGTTTAGTGTAAACCTTGAATTTGAAGGTAAGCGTTTAAACGTCGCGGCTCTTCAAACATCCTAAACGTAAGAGTCTAGCTTGACTAACTTCGTCGCCCCCAAGCTATGAAGCTAGCCTTTGTTAAATATGGCTCACTAAAAACCGGTGCCTAAACGTCGCCGGTTTTTTTTAACACCTTCCATACTCCTTATTAATGCCCTAGCTCCCCTCATATCCAACGCCAAATATTCTCTAGGCAAATTAACTTTTCAAAGAGAATGACGAGATACAAGAAAGTGAGTGAGGCGTAGATACTACGTCTGTGTAAAACAGAGTAAACGTCAAGAATTATTTGTATGGACGCCTAGTCTTATAAACATTATCGAAAGATCAAAGAATAGATACAATAAGGAAAGCACAAACATAAAAAAGCACGCCATAAGGCGTGCTAAAGGGTCTATAGGGTCTATAGGAATGTCAAAAAACTTAGATCTCTTTACGCTTCATCTGATCAGCAATGTAGTCAGCCTGTCTTATTGCCAACGCGACAATGGTCAACGTCGGGTTTTCAGTGCCACTCGAGGTAAACTGACTACCATCTGATACAAACAGGTTTTTAATATCATGGGCTTGCCCCCAACGGTTAACTACACCATCACGTGCATGCTCACTCATACGGTTTGTACCCATATTATGGCTCGCAGGGTACGGAGGTAAGTTATTCACTTTCAGTGCCCCAACCGCATCGAACAACTCTTTTGATCGATCGTATGCATGGTTACGCATACGCGTATCATTAATATGGTCTGTTTTATAAACAACGGGTACAGGTAAACCGTACTGATCTTTTTCAGTTGCATGCAACGTTATATTGTTTGATTCAACCGCCATATCCTCACCACAGATCCAAAAACCTGCCATGTTGCCATAATTAGCAAGTGAATCCGCTAATTCTCGTCCCCAGCCACCTTTACCAGGATTAAGGAACGCTGACATGAAAGGTAAACCTAAATGAAGGATTTCTAATTCATAGCCTGCAAGGTGCCCACGTGTTGGATCATTATCCTTCCATTCATGCACAATACCCGGCACAACGGTACTTTTATACATATGTACGGGCTTTTCAAATTCTGCATAAACACCACCAGTTGTATGGGTCATATAATTTTGACCCACTTGACCAGAGGAGTTAGCTAAACCATCAGGGAACATAGAGGATTCAGAGTTAAGAAGCATACGTGGCGATTCAATTGAGTTACCCGCTACCGCAACAATTCGAGCTTTTTGCAGCTGCTGATTTCCATCTTTATCAGCATATAGAACACCAGTGACTTTACCTGTTTTGTCATGCTCAATACGAAGCACCATAGATTGAGGGCGGACTTCAACATTACCGGTCGCTTCCGCTTTTGGAATCTCTGTATACATGGTTGACCATTTCGCACCAATACGACAGCCTTGCATACAGAAACCATTAACCTGACAAGGTGGACGACCATCACGCACTTCCGTATTGATCGCTAACTTAGCCTGTTCACAACGAGCTCCAATACGTTTAGCCCCTTCAGCAACCACTTTGTAATGACTACTTTTACCGTGATAAGGCATGCCTGTAGCTTCGGTACCACAGACGCCCATTTTTTTCTCTGCCTTGACGTAATATGGTTCCATTTCTTTAAGCGATATAGGCCAATCTAAAACATTGGCTCCTGGCACCGTACCGTTGGTCGTTTTCATTTTGAACTCATGTTCCTGAAAACGCATCGCTACACCGGCCCAATGCATAGTAGCACCACCTACCCCTTTTACTATCCAAGCAGGTAAGTTTGGAAAATCTTCAGCAATTCGTGCAGGTCCAACCACATAGCGTTTATCCAGCCACGAGATTTTTCCAAACATCTTCCATTCATCGTTTTCTATATCATCCATTTTAAAGCGTTTACCTGCTTCAAGAACAACAGAACGAATACCTTTCTGCGCAAGCTCATTCGCTAATGTGCCGCCACCAGCACCAGAACCTATGATTACTACCAAGCTATCATCATTTAAATCAAATTTTGCAGACATACTTATTCTCCCGTTGCTCAAAGCCAATCGATTGCATCATAACCGCGGTTGATATAACCGCCTTTTTCCCAAGCAGAACCACCAAAACCAAAAAGCGGCCATATCTCTGGATTGTTATAAATGCCCATCATCAAGGCACCTTTGATCTTCTGGAAGAACGGGGTAGGTTCTAGCATTTTAAGAACAACGACACGTTCCTGTTCAGATTTAATTTGAGTAAACGCTACACCATATTTTTCAACTGAGGTTTTATCTAATAATTTAACCCCATCTTCTAATAGCGAAAAAAGCTCAGCATCTTTCTCTGCAGCTTCAGCCATTGGTGACATTACTTGTACATAATATTTATCTTCCAATGTATCGTGAGGATAAATATCACGCGCAAGTTTTAATAAAGTTGTATTTGCATCATTGCCTATTTTTTGAGCGGCAAAACTATTTGGAGAAAATAAACCGCCACCGACAACAACTGCTGAAGCCCCTAACGCTAATTTACCCGATTTAGCTAAAAAATTTCTACGATCGGAACAGTGATTATCAGATTTTCCAAATGATGATAATAATGTTTTTTTATTTTTATTCATAATAGCTCCAATTCTCTACCTCACAGTAAAAAGAAAAGTTTATTGAATATTTATTTAAAATGATTTTCAGAAAATTCATCAATATATTTACTTAAAGACAAATCCAAACCATCAAGCATTTTTATAACAAATCCCTCTCCCCCACTATTAAGTAGTTGAGAAAGCGAAATATGTTTATTATCGATAATGAATGGCTTCAAATTACAGGTTTTATAAAAAGCATTTGATATATTCCACATGGACGACAAGTCACCATCGCATAAAATAACCGCGTGCATCAACAAAGCCATATCACTGCCATCTTCTCTTACTGCAGGATCTGTGATTTTTTTCCACCGCTGCGCAGTACCTACTAACTTTTGGCCATCGACAACAACATTAAAGTCGCCATCACAAAAAGCACCATCAATAGAGGAACAACTGCCCGTTATATTCTGTTCGGCTAACCATTGAATAATCGCTTGACAGATAACTTGATAGCTCTCTTTAATGCTTAACTGACCTTTCTTGCACTTTAAAACAATAGAGAGATTAATAAAGCCTTCACTTTGCGGTGTTAGCTCCCCTCCAGTACTTCTTACAACGACCGGCCACCCCTGTTCTGCACAAAAATCACAGGCCTGTTTAAAGTTATCACGATGAGTCGCACTTTTAGGAACCACTAATGCCTGCTTACTTCGCCAAAGCGCATAGCCACACTGCGCGTCCCCTTTAAGAACCTGATCCAGTAAGCTTTGCTCAAGATCCAGACCAGAGGAGATATGCATAGGCGTAGGGACTTTAATCTTCGCTATACGCCTATAATCAGCCTTTACCAAGCTATTCACTTTCAATTTCCTGACAAAGGTCAGATAGGAAGTCCGCGGCAGGTGCACCATCAATTGCACGATGGTCAAACGTCAGCGATAACCCCATCATTCTTTTTTCAGATAACTGACCATTATCAATAACTAAATCGGTATAAGTTTCACCTACCCCTAAAATAGCTAATTGAGGCAAATTGATAATAGGCGTAAAAAACCTAACTCGACTTCGACCGATATTAGTCAATGTAAAGGTACCACCCGTCATTTCAGATACAGTCAGACCTCCAGTTTTAGCTCGTTGCAAAGCATCACGTCGTGCTAGAGCTCGCTCTTGGAGATCTTTTTGGTCCGCAGCAAATACAGCTGGGGCCATCAATTTCCCCCCGGGCAAGCCAATTGCAAAACTCAAATCAATATTGCGATAAACACGTATCTCTCCATCTTCAATACGCCCATTCATTGTTGGATGCTTTTTAAGTGTACGAACAAGGTAATCGGCTAGCAGGTCTTCAATGGAGATATTCACTCCCTGCTCTGCCATTTTTTCTTTACGTAACCACATATTTTCAACTGAACATACGGCGTGATGTGTCAGCTGTGCTGCTTCATCAAGACTACGTCGCATGTTATTCGCTATCATGCCTCTCAAACCTTTAAGGGGCGTTATTTTAATTGTATCTGCATCTGAATCTATCATCTGGATCTCCTAAACCTTATCCTATCGTGGCAACTTTCTGGCCTTTTTCGACAACATCATCCGCATCACTAATGAGGCTTAGTTTGCCGCTTGCTGGGGCTAAAAGTTCATACTGAATTTTTTCTACCATAAGCTCAGCAATCACATCTCCTTCACTTACATCTCCTCCATCACTGGCCAACCAAGAAGTGATTACTGCTTCAGAGTCTTCTTCCCATAGATCTACTGGAACGATTACATCGGTCATTGTTTATACTTCCTTCATTTTGTTAAAAGCTTCGATAATTTTTTCTGGGCTTGGAAGCGCCCACTGTTCCATTGGCGGGGTAAACGGAATTGGGTTATAACTCGCTGCGGCGCTGCTTTCAATGGCACTCCGGCATCAACGACAATGGCAATAATTTCACCGCTCATGCCATCACTGTGATAATCCTCATCGACAACAATTAAACGACCTTCCTTTTTCACTGGCTCAATCAATGCTTCACAATCAAGCTGCACTGTAGAGGTAACAATATCGTCAGCGTTAAGGAGGGTACATACATCAACTGCACATGATTTTTGATCATTAGAAAAACGTATTCCGCTGGGGAGAGAGTGATTAGCCATATTGACAGGTGGTTTTTCTTCCATATAAATCGTCTCAATAGTTTCCTCAAAAAACCGGCTAATGAGCATGTGTTTATAAATCCATTTTTCTTGTTCTTGGCTAGGTATCATCTCAAGCTCCCAACATCTGTGTTATTGCTTAAACACGTACCAGAGTTATATTCCATAAAAGCAAACAGCATGCCATAAGCTATCTCATTGTTTTATATGGATTATTTTGAATATCCAAGTTATTTAAAACACTTAGCTAAGGTCAAGGTGATTCACAGACTGCTACAGTGTGTTCCAGAAAGCTTCTGCTATGAGGCATAGACGCATATATAGTTAAACGGGACGGGATCCCACTACCATTTCAAACACTGCAATTTCGACAAATTAAAACAAAAAAGCCCGAATCCTTTGTGATGAGGTACTAACTAGAGCACCTATTTTCTTCACGCAGATTCAGGCTTTATATGTATTTCAAACTTTATCACTTGTCGGTCTCATCAACCTAAGGGATTCGTTTGACGTTTGAATAAACGTTATGCCTAGTGCCCTCCTCCTGATTTCACGCCATCGTGCGCTTGTCTACGAACGAAATGGCGAATGCTTTCTAACTCTGCATCGGTTAAATCAGGGAATTTAGGCATGCCATTAACGAGCAGCGCACCACCACGGACAACTCTCTCAAACAACTCTTCATTACCTTTGAGCAGAATCGGGGACTCACGCAGGTCAGGAGCTTTCATACCGGCAACCGCTCCACCACCATGACAAGCGACACACAAGTTTTCTGCAAACACACCCGCACCCACATCCGCTTTCTTAGCATCAACCTCAAACTTCTCGTCTAAGATTGGCTTGGCAAGTTGTGGTGCCGGCTGTTCTGGAATTAGCGCTTTCCCGTCAAGCGAAAAGGTCATTATACGACGCTCATGTAAGCCGTATTTCCAACCGTGCCCCTCAAAGCCGAGTTCGCCAGAGCCACCAAAGTTAGAAGCTAATGCACCACCAGGCCCCACTAGAAGAGAAACCATCTGCTTACCATCCAGCTTATAAGTAATTGGCGGTGCAGAGATACCCAGACCTACGTCATAAGACCAAAGAACATCACCTGTGCGCGCATCATAAGCTTTAAACATACCATCAGGCAGACCCTGGAAAATTAAGTTACCCGCTGTAGTCAAGGTGCCACCGCCCCACGGGCTTTTTTGGTTCACTTGCCAAACACGCTCATTTTTAACTGGATCCCAGGCCTGCAAAGAGCCCCGAGATTCATGAGGATCTTTCGTCAACTCCCAACCACTTAAGCCCAAATACAGCTTATGGCTCTTCATCTTATGACCAGTCTTCGTATTCTTGCCGCCATCTTTAAAAGTATTCCCCAAATGGTTAGTGGGAATGAAAGCGAGATTTAATTCGGGGTTATAAGACATTGCATGCCAAGAATGGGCACCAAATGCTGAAGGGTAAATATTTTTCTCACCATCAAGGTAGCGAGCATTTTCAGCAACAATATGGCGTTGCTCTTTTAGGTCATATTTAGTTGACCAGTTAGCATCTGTAAATTTTTCAGCAGAAAGAACCTTGCCATTTGAGCGATCAATGGTATAGAAAAAACCGTTTTTAGGCGCATGCAACACGGCATCAACGTCTTTTCCATCAATTTCCAGATCAGCTAAGACTATATCCATGTTGGAGTTATAGTCCCATGTGTCGCCAGGTGCCGTTTGGACATGCCACTTATATTCACCCGTATCAGCATCTACTGCTACAACAGAACAAAGGTACAGATTATCGCCACCTTCAGGGCTACGGACTTTAATATTCCAAGGGCCGCCGTTACCAGTACCGAAGATCAGCTGATTATACTTCTCATCGTAAGTCCAACCATGCCAAGCGTTACCGCCACCACCGTTTTCCCACCACTTGCCGCTCCATGTTTTAGCTGCTCTTTCCTGAGCGGCATCTTCAAACCCATCTGCAGGGTTTCCAGGAACAATGTAAAAACGCCAAACTTGTTCGCCTGTTTCTGCATCATAGGCAGTCACATAGCCACGCATTGGGCCTAACTCAGTTCCCCCATTACCAACAAACACCTTGCCATCAAAAGCTTTAGGGTGACCTGTAATATTAAGCGGTTGGTCATGATCAAATGTTCGGGTTTGCCAAACTTCCTTACCATCTTTTCTTGTAATCGCAATTAGACGGCCATCCCACGTTGCAATAAATAGCTTATCGCCATAAGTCGACAGGCCACGGTTATGCTTCCAAAATACTTTTTTCATATTATTGTCGGCAATCTCTTTGGCAACTTGTGGATCATATTCCCAAAGCATTTTTCCTGTACGCGCATCGAACGCACGAGTTTTATTCATTTCACCTACATAATACATAACACCATCAACAACCAATGGCGTCCCAACCATATCAGACCGATCAGGTAAAGGCGCATACCATTCAGGCTTTAGCTGACTGACATTATCTACATTAATATCTTTAAGGGGACTAAACCTCTGCTCAGAGTGCGTTCGCCCGTAAGCGAGCCAATCAGTTGTATTTGACTCATCAGAAAGCTCCTTATCCGTAATAATTCTGTCTGATGCCTGTGCTGGCATAAACGTAAGAAGCGAAGCTGCCATAAGCATATGCATACTTAGGCTTGACCGTCTAAATTTCATTTTTATTATCTCCTTAGTTAGAGTTTTTTTTCGCTTCAGACAACGCCTAAGCGAATACTCACGGGTAAAATTGCTTCATTGAAGTTAACGTTCCGAAGTAATGTAAATCGCCCTTTCTTTGAAAGAAAACGAGATAAAGCAAGGGGTGTCGGTACTCAGCACATAAAAATGTGCTCGACTTCCTCACCACCTAAAACAATCAGTTTCGATAAATGCCACTCAGAACAGATAACTTCATTACCTCCGAATCAAACTCACTAAACTTTTATTAATTAAATACACATAGGTCTGCTCTTTGAGGCAAAAACCACCTAAACAGAGGTCCACTATAAAAACTACGACAAACCTCAATTCATACACCAGAAGCTAACGCCTCAAAAAGCATGTTCGGTTTTTTATATTAATACGTTATACAAAAAACCATATTCAATACCTTATCCTATCGTGGCGACTTTCTGGCCCTTTTCGACAACATCATCTGCATCACTAATAAGGCTTAGTTTGCCACTTGCTGGCGCTAGAAGTTCATACTGAATTTTTTCTACCATAAGCTCAGCAATCACATCTCCTTCACTTACATCTCCTCCATCACTGGCCAACCAAGAAGTGATTACTGCTTCAGAGTCTTCTTCCCATAGATCTACTGGAACGATTACATCGGTCATTGTTTATACTTCCTTCATTTTGTTAAAAGCTTCGATAATTTTTTCTGGGCTTGGAAGCGCCCACTGTTCCATTGGCGGGGTAAACGGAATTGGAATATCAGGATATGCAACTCGCTGCGGTGCGGCCTTCAACGGAACACCCGCCTCAACAACCGTGGCAATAATTTCGCCCGTCATGCCGTAACTGTGGTAATCCTCATCCACAACAATTAAACGACCTGTCTTTTTCACTGATTCAATCACTGCATCACGATCAAGCGGCACTAATGATCTGAGGTCGAGCACCTCTGCACTGACACCTTGTTCTTCTAAGATACGTGCGGCCTTTAGCCCATAATGAACACCGGATGTGATACCAACGATTGTGACATCTGTCCCAGGTCGCGTAACAACCGCTTTGCCTAATGGCACTTCATAATCAGCTTCAGGCACATGGACGATGGCGTCTTTTTCTGTACCCAACCACCCCATGCCTTGCAATGCTTTATGAAACATAAATACAACAGGGTTAGGATCTCGAATAGCCGCGACCATCATTCCTTTGGCATCATAAGCATTAGAGGGGGCAACCACTTTCATGCCCGGCAGATGCGCAAAGGTGGCATGTACACACTGGGAATGCTGGCCTGCATCGGAATAACCGCCACCTGTAGAAGTCATCAATACCATCGGCACAGTGACATTACCACCAGAAAAGTAAGTGTTTTTTGCCATCATGTTGTAGATAGCGTCAAAACACACACCAAAGAAATCAACAAACATCAATTCCACAACAGGCTTCATACCATCCGATGCAGCACCTACTGCAGCACCGATAAAGGCCGTTTCTGAAATGGGCGTATCACGTACACGAACTGGGCCAAACTCTTTATACAGACCTCGCGTATTACCAAATACGCCACCCAGCTCACCGATATCTTCACCCATAACAAATACTTTTTCATCGGTACGCATCTCTTGCGCAATCGCTTCAGCCATTGCTCGCGCAATCGTCAACTTACGTTCTTTTTCTTTTACTTGAGTCATCTCTATCTCCTAAACCTTAGTCCTGACCTTTAGGGCTTTACATATCGCCTTAGACAAATACTTTTTCCATTGCTTCTTCAGGTGCTGGATACTCGCTATCACGTGCGAATTTGATCGCCTCATCAACAACTCTATGCGCATCGGACACAAGCTCTGCATCGTCTTCATCGCTCCAGTTGTAGACGTCAGTTAAACGCGCTTTCATCACAGGAATTGGATCGACTTTCATTAGGGCTTCTTTCTCCCCCGCTGGACGATAAGCTTCGCCATCCCCCATAAAGTGACCTGCTAGACGAGAAGTTTCTATTTCAATCAATGTGGGACCAAGACCACTGCGAGCACGATCAACTGCCAAGCCAACCGTCTTAAATATTTCAACGGGGTCGTTTCCTGGAATAAATTCTCCTGGCATTCCGTAAGAAGCTGCACGATCAGAGTTACGTTCAACCGCTGTACTTGCACGCTTGGAGACAGAGATACCCCAAGAGTTATCCTCAATAATAAAAATAACTGGAAGCTTCCAAACACCCGCCATATTGAGCGCTTCATGGAATGCCCCTTGGTTAGCAGCACCTTCACCTAAGTAAGCAACGGCAATACCGCTTTTCTGCTGCATAACACGTGATAGAGCGGCACCTACGGCAGGACCAACACTTTGACCAATAATGCCAGAGCAAGAGAAATTAACCGCCGGATCAAAAATATGCATATGACCGCCACGGCCACCACTTAACCCTGTTGTTTTGCCAAATATCTCAGCAGCCATCCCCTTAAGATCAACACCTTTAGCAATCGCAACATGGTGGGGACGGTGGGTAGAGGTCACTACATCTTCAGCATTTAGGTGTGCGCACACACCAACTGCGCAAGGTTCCTGACCGTTAGAAAGGTGCATTTCACCAGGAATTGGGCCATTAGCCATATTGAATGCTGGCGATTTGCCCTCCATATAAATTTTCTCAATAGCTTCTTCAAAAAAACGGCTAATGAGCATGTGTTTATACATCCATTTTTCTTGTTCTTGGCTAGGTATCATCTCAAGCTCCCAAATATTCAAAACTGTTTAACAACGCAATAAAATCTACTCTAACCAAGGCAAACGTCATGCCACAAGCACCTTTATGATGTAACATATTGATTTATAAGAATTAAAATAGATATGCAGTTTTAAGAATCGACTAAAGAAAATAGGCTGACACAGTTCGTGCGACACTATGTTCCAAAGAGATTGGCACACAAAAACGCACATTGCACAAAAGATAAACAAGGACGTTAAAGACGACTTAAGAAGAGGCGTAGTTTATTAAGGTTAGGGATAACAAGTCATAAAAACGACTTAATAACCCTTCCCCCATTTATCGCTCAAGTAGCGGTAAGAATGATTGATGAGTTGAAGTTAATCTATTATTAATACGATAGTTGACCCAGACCATAACAGGTCAAAGGGGTTGGATTCGATACACTTAAACCACTTGCCCTGCAGCAAAACCTGAAGCCCATGCCCATTGAAAATTATGCCCTCCTAGATGGCCAGTGACATCTAAACACTCGCCAACGAAATAAAGTCCTGGTACTTTTTTCGCTTGCATAGTTTTTTGATTGATCTCATTAGTATCGATACCACCCAGTGTAACCTCAGCAGTTCTATAGCCTTCAGTACCCGAAGGTTTAATCGTCCAACGACGAAAAGCGTCATTAATCATCTCGAGCTGTTTATTAGAAAACGAGCCCATTACCCCACTTAATTCAAACTTAGCGCATAAAATTTGCGCCATACGCTTACTCATTTGTTGAGCCATGATAGTGGTTATTTCCGCCTTTGGACGTGCACTACGCTGCTCTTTTAGCCATTCTAATAAATCAAGTTCAGGAAACAGGTCTAACTCAACATCGTCACCGGGATGCCAATAGTTAGAAATTTGTAAAATAGCGGGCCCACTCAAGCCTCGATGAGTAAACAACATCATCTCAATAAAGCTCGTTTTGATGCCTTTTTTATCAGTCACACTTGCTTGGATTAAATGAGATACGCCAGACAGCTCTTTCAGTACCTCTTTATCTTTTGGCTGCAAAGTAAAAGGTACCAATGAAGCGACGCGCGGCAGTACCTGAAGTGAGTACTGCACGGCCAGATCATATGCAAAACTGGTCGCGCCACCGTTAGGGATCGACAGCCCACCTGTCGCAATAACAACAGATTCAGAATTTATTTTCCCATTTGACGTTGTCAGAACCCAGCCTTTACCACTTTGCTCTACAGAAATCACAGTTGTTTCTGTTTTTATCTCAACACCGGCCCATTCGCACTCAGTCAATAGCACTTGAAGAATCTCTTTACTGGACTCATTGCAGAAAAGCTGACCTAAGGTCTTCTCGTGATACTCAACCCCATGACGATCCACTAGGTCGATAAAATCTTGTGCTTTATAACGACTTAAGGCAGATTTGCAAAAATATGGGTTCTGGGAGATGAAATTAGCTGGGGAATTATGCATATTGGTGAAGTTACAGCGCCCACCACCGGACATAAGAATTTTACGACCAATCTTCGCCGTATGTTCTAAAACAAGTACTGATCGCCCCCGATAACCGGCTGTTGCAGCGCACATCAATCCCGATGCACCAGCACCAATAATTACAACATTATACAACAACGCGCTCACCCCTAAATCGGCCTAATAAGTGAAGGTTTAAAGCGCGTTAGTTTAACATACCACTCTCTACTAGGTTGCCTTTTTATAGTAACCAAAGATCAGTCGACACACAGAATGTCTGACACAGGCACGTAAGCCGGAACTGAGGTTAGCGTTATTTTTACAGGGCATTCGACAAGATCAGAACAAGAGATAATGCCATTAGCAAACAACTTTTTAATAAAAGAAAATACAATCTCTGAGCTGTATTTCATGATTTAAAAAGATAAAGATACAAAAGCAGAATAGATAGAGAAGCGAAAGCATTAAAACACCCACTGGTTATGCGGGTGTTCTTAACAACAAAAGGAACTTCTTAGCTACAACTCATCTATTGCACCTAAGTACTTTATATATGAGACTAGCGACCAGATCTCATCCTCACTAAAAACTTCGCCCCAAGGAGGCATCGGCGTTGCACCCTGCCCGCCATTAAAAATAGTTTGATAGATATATTTAGGTTCTAAATCATCTCCTCTGCCAATAAATAAATCAGGCTCATGTCCATGACAATAATCCGCACAAGTCGAGTGGAAAATCCCTTTACCTTCTTCAATTCGTTCTGAATCAGTTAAATCAACGGGTATTGAACTCTCGTCATCAGATGCACCGTCTGACGATGGGACGCCACCCGCAAGCACAGCATTAAAACTAAAAATGGCAAATAAAACTGACAAATAAATCGCTATTTTTTTCATAATAAACTCATTTAACAAAGATAAAGAGGGCTAAAAGAAAATCCTTTAGCCCTCCACAGGCCTTAGCCTTACTTACCGCCTACTTGAACAGCTACAAGCTTAGCATCGGTACCCGCACCGCCTACTGGCATCACAACATAGTGTTTACCATTAACGCTGTACGACATTAATGCCCCAAAAACGCCGCCAGGTAATTTCACTTCTGAAATCAACTTACCGGTTTTAGCATCATGAGCGTACATGTACGGCTCTTCTTCTTCTCCTGTTGCTTGAGCAATCAGAGCATTACCACGTGTAGATAAACCTAACACACTATAAGTACCTTCTGGCGCAACAAACAGTACATCTTCAGTCAATGTAAAATGACTCTGACGAGGAACACCAACACGGCCTAAGTTAAGGTGTTTAATCTCAGGATGATTAACAGGCCCCTTACCCGCAGGTATACGCCATAGATGCTCACCAGTATTCATATCGACTGCTGTCATTGTAGAGAACGGCGGCTTAAACAAAGGCAGGCCTTTTGGACCACCTACACCAGCCCAAGTACCTGTGTATTTATAGGCGGCTGATTTCTCTTTTTTCAGTTTGATACCAAATGGAATGGTAAACGAGTTTACGTAGAGAACATTGGTTTTAGGGTTATGAGCAGCCCCAACCCAACTAGCACCACCAAGAACACCAGGAACTTGAAGCGTACCGGCTTTAGTTGTTGTAGGCGGCGTAAATAACTCACCGTAGTTATAACGTTTCAGGATTTTCATTGCGCCTTTTTTCAGTTCAGGCGTCAGATCGATCAAATCGTCCTGTGTAACCCCCTGCTGAACAAAAGGAGCAGGCTTCGTTGGGAAAGGCTGCGTTGGTGACGATTTTTCACCAGGCACAGTGGATTGAGGAACAGGACGTTCTTCAATTGGCCAAATTGGCTTACCATTCAGACGATCGAATGCGTAAATGAAACCTTGTTTTGTAACTTGGACCGCCGCTTTTATTTTCTTACCATCAACCGTAAGATCCATTAAGTTCGGCGCGGTAGGAATATCATAATCCCATAACCCATGGTGAACTAATTGATAGTACCAAGCGATTTTTCCTGACTTAGCATTTAAGGCAACAAGAGACTCACCGAACAAACCGTCCCCTGGACGCTCACCACCATAAAAGTCATTGGTTGGTGTAGAGAATGGCAAGTAAACTAAACCATTTTCTTCATCACAGCTTGGGCGTGCCCACATATTCATGCCACCGGTGGTTTTCCAAGCATCGCTGTCCCAGCTTTCATTACCTTTTTCACCTTTCTGAGGTGGGTTATGGAATACCCAAGAACGCTTACCGGTCTTAATATCAAACGCCTGAATATCACCTGCAGGATGGTTTTGCATAGGCGGACGACCTACAGCAAAGGAGTCCAACACAGCCATACTTGGGATGATTTGATTACCACATACAATTGGTGGTGACGTTAAAGATATAATTGCACGATCGACCGGCTTGAGTAGACCTTTGGTCATATCTATACGACCATTATCTCCCCAAGATTTTATAGGCTTACCTGTTTTTGCATTAAGCGAGATAAGATAACCGTCAGCGGTGCCAAGGAGGATACGCTTGTCACTCCCATCTTCCCAATAGGTTACGCCGCGACTAATAAAGCCTAAGTTTGGTGGAGAACCAAACGCGTAAGCTTTAGGGTCAAACGTCCATAATGTTTTACCTGTTGCACCATCAATAGCAGATACCAACGACATAGGTGAACTAGAATAGATAATGCCATCGATAGCCAAAGGAGTACTTTGGTTCATCCATGTCCGTAGATCAGGGTTGTCTTTCCATAATTGATTATCAGGCATGGACCATTCCCACGCTACTGACATATCCTTCACACTCTCGGTCGTTACAAGTGGCGCTTCTGAATATTTAGATCCAGATTTATCACCATTATACTCAGTCCAATTGGACTGGTTTGCAGCATAAGTGGTGCCGCTTATTGCTATACTAGAGACAGCAACTGCTAGAGCAATCTTTCTAGGGCTGAATAATTTATATTTATACATTAGCCGCTTCCTTTACTGTGGATTTCCGCTAGGGTTTATTATTTCTATGTAAGAATCCAAGTGAGAAACATGATTCTCATACCTAAAAAAGCAGATTTTATGCCATCGACATTTTTATTTTAAAAATCAAATAGTTAAATAAAAACGATTGCGTAAAAAAGGAAGTTAAAGCCGACACAGTGTTCCATCGAATTAACTTAATGAAACAGACTGTATCATGAGCTTATTTTCATAAGCAGATAATCTGTTAATACAAAAAAAGCAGTGACAAGAAAAAATCAAGTCCAAGTAACAGTGATTGCAGAAACAACAAAAAACCTATTTTCACAGGTTTACTAAAATTACTTATAGTCTGGAGGGTGAGCAGCAAACGACTAATCAGCACATACTCAAAAGAAAACTAATATTATATTTAAAATTATCATTAACAAAAAAGTGTACTCAAACTCTACATCAACTGATCATGCACTAAAGCAAATTCCATTCGAGTAAATCAGATCGAGCACACCTTCACTTCAAGCCTTGCGTACTTTTCTACATTGGAACCACAACATTAACTTTGTTGAGCTTTCTCTTTATTCAATTTACGGATCTTATCAGCTAAGCGTGTTTTCCGTTGCTCTTGAGAATTTTCATCCTCTTCACTCTCTGCTTTTTTCTTTTCATAAACTGATTGATGCCGCTTTTTCTTCTCCAACGCTTTACGACGACGGCTATCATAACTATCCGGATCCGCTAACCGCTCTCTACGACTAGGCCCTGAGTCATCAATAAATCCCTTAGCCTTACGACTTTTCTTAATACGTGCCATTTATTTTTTACCTTCACTTTCGGCAGCGAGTGCCTCAGCTTCTATTCGTTCAAGTTCAGCAATACGACGTTTTTCCGCCCACTCCTCAACCGTTTCAAAACTAATTCGTCCTAACTTACCTGAACGTAGTTCATTAAGAAGCAACGTCGAGGCTTTGTTGCGGTCAACTACACCGCCGGGACGAAGACAGCCCCTTCTACGCCCTATTTCATCTAGCACATCTTCTGCAATAGTTGGCATCTCTTTAAATTTAAATCGCGCGATCAAACGATCGGGATAATCATTCCGAAGAAAGCCCGCGACAAAAATGGCTACATCCTCATGCTCTATCGCTGTATCTTTTATCGCACCGCTGGCGGCCAAACGATAACCTGAATCTTTATCGTCAATTTTAGGCCATAAAAAGCCCGGTGTATCAGAAAGCGCCATACCATTATGTGTTGTGAATCGCTGCTGAGTTTTAGTAACAGCCGGTTCATTTCCAACTTTAGCAATCTTTCTACCTAGCAACGCATTGATTAATGTAGATTTTCCAACATTAGGAATACCCATAATCATAGCACGCACAGGACGATCAGAATTAGAACGCGAAGGCACCATCTGCTTACAAATATCAGCGATACGGTTAATTAATTTTTTCTGAGTGTAATCTAGTGCTATCGCCTTAGTTTCAGGCTGATTGTTAAAATATTCAAGCCATTCCTGCGTACGTTTTTCATCCGCTAGATCACTCTTATTCAGCAATTTTAATCTAGGCTTGCCTTTACGAAGCGTATTAACCAGCGGATTTTCACTCGATTGTGGCAACCGTGCATCAATGACCTCAATAATCACATCAACTTCATCCATTACGCTAGCAATCTCTTTCCGAGCTTTATGCATGTGTCCCGGAAACCAATTTATACCCATTACCAAACCCTGATAAAATTAAAGTTCAATATTATACTGTATGAAACCTTAATTAGCTTAAAAGAAATAAAGAGCAATAATTTTCCCTAAAGATATAATAGGCAGACTACACTATAGATATAGCCTGATCATGTTACGCTGATAGATAGGATGGCCTGCTTTTATGGATCAAACAGAAAACTCACAAGTATTAATGGCCCGACAGCCAATCTTCGACCGGAACCAAAAAGTTGTTGCCTATGAGTTATTGTATCGAACTGAGGATGTTCAAGGACACGCTCTCTTTGCAAACTCTGAAGCGACCAGCGAGGTCATTCTTAATGCTTATACTAGCATCTCTGATTCCGGTGAACTTAAGCGAGTGCCTGCTTTTATTAATCTCACACGGGATATATTGGTAGACCAACAACTTCCAGAAGTATCTAAAAAATATATTGTACTTGAGATACTTGAAGATATTGAACCTGATGAAGAAGTGGTGGGCGCGGTTCAAAAACTGCATTCTGAAGGTTATAGAATAGCAATGGATGATTTTGTCTATAACCCCAAGTATGACCCATTATTAAAACTTGCCCATATAGTCAAAATTGACGTTTATGAATTAACAATGGAGCAAGTGCGTGAGCAGGTAAAAGAGCTTAAGAAACACAAAGTCACCCTCCTCGCTGAAAAAATAGAAACACACGAACAATTAGAAACGTGCATTGAGTTAGGCTTCAAGCTTTTCCAAGGGCACTTTTTAAGCAGACCAAAGGTTATTAAAGGCAAAAAGATACAGGGTAGCCAAGTAGCGCTCATGCAGTTAATACAAGAACTGCAAAGCCCTAAAGCTACACCGGAGAAGCTAGAAGAATTGATAATGAGAGACCCTGCATTAACTTATAAGTTGCTGCGCATAGTCAATTCAGCGGGTTATAGCTTAGTGCGTCAAGTTGAGTCTATCGCAGAAGCCATCGTTCTCCTTGGTTTAGAGCAAGTCAAAAAATGGGCAACCTTGATCGCAATGTCTTCAAATCAAGAAAAACCCGAAGAACTGTCCAGAAGCTTGCTGATTCGTGGGCGAATGTGTGAAGAGGTAGCCCATGCAGCTAAGCTAAATAACTACGGGAGTTACTTTATGGCGGGTATAATGTCAGGTCTGCATGCAATGCTCGACATTGAGCGCGAGACAATGCTAGAACAAGTGCCTCTTGGTGATGATATAAAAGAAGCGGTTAGTTTAGGCCAAGGCCCTATAGGTACAGTACTACGTAATGTTGTGAACTATGAGAATGGTGACTGGGATCTACTGCCACCTGATCTAGACGGCAATATTTACGACAAAGCTTACCGAGCTAGCCTCGAATGGGCTCAAGAATCCATGCAAGCAATGTATGAATAGATAAACGTTGTCTATATTTTGATTATCTATTTAAGGCAACAGAGTGTTGCCTTTTTTATTGCCTTTAGCCGCACACCAAAGTTTATAATGTTCTCAGTCTAAATAAGCTTTAAAATAATCTAATAACTTCCGCAACAGTCGTTCAATAGGCTGTCAGACCATAGTGTTTATCTATTTATGCCATTACCTATAGCCTCTGCCCGTTCACTCAAACATACCCGCCGCGTTATTTGTGAAGGTTTTAAACGTGAAGACGGTTTATGGGACATTGAAGCCCATCTCATCGACACAAAAACGTTTAGCATGGATTACAAAGACAGAGAGAACGGCATCATTCCCCCTGGGGAGCCTTTGCATGGAATGTCTGTACGTATCACCATTGATATGGATCTCAATATACTAGATGCGGTCGCTTCGATGGATTACACCCCCTTCAGTGGCTGTAAACAAATTACCGAAGCCTATAAGCAACTTATTGGACTGCAAATAGCACGGGGCTTTACAGGTAAAATAAAATCACTCTTTTCTGGACGCGGGGGATGCACACACCTGCTTGAATTACTTGGACCTTTAGCAACAACCGCCTTCCAAGCAACTCACCAAGAACGTGAATTAGCGGAAAACTTCTGGCAAGATGGCGACAAAAAGCCACCTATGCTAGATACCTGTCACGCACTTGCGGCTAATGGCCCTGTCGTCAAAGAGTACTGGCCTCATTTTTATGAGCATGATAATAAAATAATTCCTACAAACTCAGTCAAAGCAACCGAATCAACTGATGAGTTTTAACTAATAACCGTTACATGAGACTTAATTATGCTGATCCATCCAAACAAATCATGTCTATTGATTGTCGATATTCAAGATAAATTAGTCCCAGCAATTGATGAACCAACTGAACTCATTAAAAATACTCGATGGTTAACCGAGATAGCCGCTAAAGTTAACGTGCCTATTTTAACATCCGAGCAATACCCCCAAGGCTTAGGACACACAATACCGGAAATTGCAGAACTTATACCCGAAGAAGGGATAATGGAAAAAGAACACTTTTCCTGCATGTCAGAACCGAGCTGCAATGAAAAAATTAACGCACTACGCCCAAATCAAGTTGTTGTTGTTGGTATGGAAGCGCATGTTTGTGTTTTACAAACAGCGATTCAATTAAAGCAGCAAGCAAGAGAAGTCTATGTTGTGGCGGATTGTGTGTCGTCAAGAGATCCTAAAGATAAAGCTTTAGCATTGGAGCGCATGCGTCAATGCGGTATATACATTGTAAGCCGAGAAATGGTTGCATTTGAATGGATGCAGAAAGCAGGAACTGATACTTTTAGAGAGATCAGTAAGAACTACCTAAGATAGACTTATGCCTAGCCAATCACGTAACACGCTAGATTGGCTAATTTCACCGCCCTATCCGTTCCTCGAGTAACTCAACGAATCGTTCAACCCGCTTTGCATTGACCCCTAGGTCCGATTGTCCAACACGTGAGGCCGAACGGAAGTTAATTTCCCGAGTATCCATATCTATACGCACCTCAAAATCATCAACAAACCCCCATAAGGTGCTAGTAAAAATAGCAGAAATGTAAGTATAAGATTCTAATTGAACGTCTCCGCCAACCTCAGTAACGAGGTTTTTAACCAGAAGACTTAAAGACTCTATACTATCAACCTGTGCGGGGATCACAAAAGGCTCGACAAAATGATTTTTATCTTCAGGGTACTCTGAACAGACACAGTTAGGCTTAGACCCACAAGGTGCCAAACGTCCCTTTACCAAACCGACGGCCCTGCCTTCTTTTGAAGCCATCGACATAAAACCAAAGATCAGTAAAACTACTATAACTAGGACTGCTGCAATCCATTCCATTTTATAAAAATGCTTCCCTACCATTCCTGTCGATACCACTTTTTACATGCAAAGGGCTTCCACTGCATATAGGCCTAAGATACCAGCTCCACCCACGCAGGTATAACTAATTTAATAAGTTTATTCTTCACAAGAAGCCTAGACAAACCCAGTAGCATTAATTAGATACAAAAAAAGAGCACTAATCACTCACTGCTCTTTTTTACAAATGCGGACTACTTAATCGTCTCGGCTAGTTACTTCAAGAAGATGGTAACCAAACTGAGTTTTAATAGGGCCTTGAACAACACCGACATCACCGGTAAATACAGCTGTATCAAACTCAGGAACCATCTGACCACGGCCAAAAGAACCTAAATCTCCACCCTCACCACCAGACGGGCATGTAGAGTGCTTTTTTGCGGCTTCAGCAAAGTCAGTACCTGACTCAATTTCAGCTTTAAGCTGGTTACATTTTTCTTCAGTATCGACCAAAATGTGACGTGCAGTTGCGCGAGCCATCATTTAACTCCTATTGTAATATTCAGTTTTGAGAACAGTACCTGCCTACCTAAACTTAGTCCAGTCACAACTGTTCTGGAGTTTAAAATAAACCGTTTTAGCACAGTAATAGAGATGCACTTTTCCTCTTTATCCATTATTAAGAGTGAACATACTGTCAAAAGCAAACAACATACTGTTTACTTAATTCCCCAAGAGTCTGTGAAAATCATCTCTTTTAGCTGGGTTCGCTTTTCCCACTCAGCAAGCTCAAGCTCAGGTTTTTTTAAAAACTCAGAAACATAACCTACGCATAAGTAAGCTACAGGCACAACGCCATCCGGTAAATTCAAAAGCTCACTCAGGGTTTCTTTTTCTATAATTGAAACCCATCCCACACCCACATTTTCAGCACGCGCAGCCAACCAAAAATTTTGAACGGCGCACACCGTACTATATAGATCCATCTCAACTTGATGAGTTTTACCTAAAACCACAGGTCCACCCCGTTCACGATCACATGTAATACAGACGTTAAGCGGTGTATCAAGGATTCCTTGTAGCTTTAGGCTTTGATATTTATTACGCCGTTCACCCTCAAACATCTGTGCCGCTTCATCGTTAGCAGAAACGAAGGCTTCATAAATTTTCTGCCGTTTTTGCGGATCACGAATAAGAATAAAGTTCCAAGGCTGAGATAAACCAACGGAAGGCGCATGGTGAGCCGCATGTAATATATTGGTTAGTACTTCATCAGGGATCTCATCAGCTAGAAATTGGCCACGGACATCACGACGTCCATATAGTACATCATAGAAATGCTCCCGCGCTTGAGGTGTTATATCCTGCTGCTTTTGATCATTATTGGAAGGCATTAAATCACTCAGTATAAGTTACAGAAACTCACAGGATAATAGCTATTAATAATAGAAAACCTATACATTAGGTAAAAATTAAGACTACGTCGTCTTCAATAGAATAGAAAAACAGACTTGAATCTAACTATAAACTAGATTCAAGTCTGTTAAAACGTCGCAACTCAGTTGCAACTGCAGTCTAAGTAACTTAACCAGGCAACTTAAACCGCAGAATTTTTTGAAGAGCCTCTCTGCTCAATCAATGCAGCATGCAGCGCTATCACCGCTTGCTCATAGTCTTCCTCAGAAACCACACATTGCATCTCAACCTGACGAATGGATTGATGTAATGCCATTACATTGATCCCGGCTTCTGCTAATGCGCTAACCGTACGAGCTAAAATACCTTTAACTTTCATCTGAGAGCCTATAGCAGACACTATAGCCAAATTATGTAAGCGAATCTGACCTTCGGGATACATCTCTTCCATCAGACGTGTTGCACGATTAACCATTTTACGAGAGCCACCTACATAGTAGGTAATACTGTTTGCATCGGCATCTTTATTAATTACATACAGCTTCAGTTGTGAAAGCAGCTTAGATATCTCAATATCATAAGCAGCATCACCAAGCATCTCTTGGTCAAATATTTCAATACCGAAAACATCTTTACGCCCAGCAACAATCTCAACACGAGGTGTATCGCTATGATATTCTTGGCTAATTATTGTCCCTTCATGTTCAGGCTCAAATGCATTTTTAATACGTAGTTTTACGCCATTACGACGTAGACCTTTGGCCGCTTTAGGGTGGATAGCTTCCATACCTAAGTTGGATAACTGGTCAGCCACATCATAGTTCGTAGCACCTATAGTCATCACATTATCCGGCCCAACCAACATAGGGTCCGCCGAACTTAGATGATACTCTTTATGAATAATTGCTTCGTTTGCACCGGTTACTGTAGCGATCATACTAAACGTCATCTCACTGTAACCACGATCAAAGGTTTTCATTAACCCTTCTTCGCAATGTGTATAACCTGTCGCTATCAACATTTCACTTGCAATATCGACATCTGAAAACTGTTGCTGAATCATCTCCTCAAAGGGAAGAGGTTGATCCATATGCCAACCGGTTAGATCAACAAAACGAGCATTAATACCTGCTTTGCGCAAAGCAAGTACCGAGTTGTATGCACTATGAGCTTCACCAATTGATGCCAACATTTCTCGCACTTTCATCAAGTGTTCTTCTAACTGAAAATGCCCATAGGTACACAAGTGATGTAAACTTTTCATACAATCACGAACATCATTCAGTCGCTCGATTACAAAGCTATCAGCGGCATTACGCTCAAACTCTGCATCTGCAAAAAGTTCAGCATTAATCTCTTCCATACGCGCTTGAACTTTATTTAGCTCATCAACCCAAGCTTGTTCAGACTCAGCATTAGCGAACCGTGCATAAACCCCTGGTTCACCTGTTTTTTTATGCTCTAGAAGGTAATTGGTAATCCCCCCATACGCAGACACAACAAAAATTCGGTTATACAGTTCTTCTGGAGCGGTACGTTTACCCACCAAAATAGTGTCCATCAACTCCTCAAAGCGGCTCATTGAAGTACCGCCGATCTTCTCAACTGTATGCATTGTTTTTCCGAATATTACTGGTTGGATTTTGGGTAGACCCAAAGCAAAAAATTGGGCACAAATTTTACATTAATATAAGCTTTTTTGTGATCCTTTTTTAAACATTAAGTAAAAAAAAGCCCTGTAATTCATTCATTACAGGGCTTTCTTCATTATCTTTTTCGTTCTAACTAAACATACCCTTAAACATAAAGAAGAATATTATGGCTAGACCCGCACCAGCGGGAAGCGTGACAACCCATGATACAAAGATCGTACCTACAATACGCATATTTAACGCGGCCATACCCCGCGCTAAACCAACACCCAACACGGCTCCCACCAAAGTATGCGTAGTTGAGATAGGCAATCCCGTGCCTGAAGCGAATACAACGGTTGTTGCAGCTGCTAAGGTAGCAGCAAAACCACGACTTGGCGTTAATTCAGTGATATTACTACCGACTGTTGCAATAACCTTATGACCATACATAATTAGCCCTGCAACAATACCCGCACCACCCAATAGCAAGATCCATACAGGCATCGCCGTTTTCTGTGCAACTTCACCGCCTGCAGCAACAACCCCAACGACCGCAGCCAAAGGACCAACCGCATTAGCCACATCATTAGAACCATGAGCAAATGCCATTGCACACGCCGTAAACATCATCAAAATGCCAAACAGCTTCTCAACACTCGCAAAGTGATGATCACGATCAGCTTCAGGGTCCGGTTGAATGTTTTTCTGCATCCGTATACCAATCAGCATAACTATCACACCAATGGCTAATGATGCTAAAGCACTTTCACTCCAACTAAAATCAAGCCCCACATGTTTCAGGCCTTTAGTGAAGGTCACCATAG
This sequence comes from Neptuniibacter marinus, assembly GCF_965223595.1. NCBI lineage: Bacteria > Pseudomonadati > Pseudomonadota > Gammaproteobacteria > Oceanospirillales > Oceanospirillaceae > Neptuniibacter > Neptuniibacter marinus. The sequence continues at coordinate 2,461,614 of NZ_OZ245004.1, forward strand.
AGACCATAAACCCTACTAAAAAGGTATAAACGGGAATATACTTTTTAGCATTTATAAAGGGATCTTTTGTATCTAAAACTAAGCGTTGCACACTCCTAAACAAGAAGAATGCAATCAAACCCGCGGTAACCGGCGAAACAACCCAGCTTGCGACAATCTTAGTAACCTTACCCCAGTTGACCGCATCAACAGAGATACCCACTGCAGCAAAACCAACGATGGCACCTACAATCGAATGGGTTGTGGAAACGGGCCAGCCAAAATGCGTAGCAACCAGTAACCAGATACCTGCAGCTAAAAGCGCTGAAAGCATACCAAACACAAGTAACTCAGGTGTTCCTGCTAATAGACTGGGGTCAATAATACCTTTACGAATTGTTGCCGTAACGGCACCACCGGCTAAATAAGCACCCAAAAACTCAAACATAATCGCGATCATAATCGCTTGTTTAAGTGTTAACGCCCTTGAACCTACCGAGGTGCCCATTGCATTGGCAACATCATTTGCACCAACACCCCAAGCCATAAAGAAACCAAATACGCATGCAAGAATAACGATTATGTCGCCGTACTGAGCAATAATTTCCATTCTAATAACCTACCAAATTAACGAGCGACGAGTAGCTGCAAGCGGCTACCGACTTGTTGAGCACGATCAGCTAGATCACCTATCAAAGTAATTACCTGATATAAAAACATGACATCAATTGGCGGTAACTCTTTCTCAATACTGAATAACTTTGCACGAATATCTCTCTCGTGCTCATCAGTACGGTGTTCCAACGCATCTAATTGATCTAGCATCTTCTCAATCACACTGATCTCATGGCCACCAAATCCGCTATTAACCAGTTCATCAAGTTCATTAAGCGCCGTTAAAGCTTGTTCTGATGTTTCCAAAGCAACGCGAACATACTCGGTCATATCTGATTGAATAATCGCAGGTATAGACATTTCTCGTCCAAGCATTAGACCTGAAATGTCTTTAGCCCGATTGGCAATTTTGTCCTGCATTCTTAAAAGCTCTAATAGGTCGGTACGGGGAACAGGTAGAAAAATACTCTTCGGGAGGTTCTGACGAATATCTTTCTTCATTGCATCAGCATCGCCTTCAAGCACGGCGATCTTTCTTTGAATTTTTTTAGCCTCTTCCCAATCATCAGCCATTACAGCTTCAAAAAAAGGAATTAGCTCTATCGCACATTCTTGCGCTTTAGCGATGTGTTCCTGCATAGGTTTGAACGGCGAACGCGCAAACATCTGCAAAAATGGATTATTGGTAGAGACCATACAACGCACCCTAATGAGTCGAAAAAACATTTTTGAGCGGAAAAAACAAAATGCTCAGGCGCGCGAATTATGACGGATTTGTTACGCTGAGTAATTACAGTTTTATGACAATTTGGCAATTAATTGATAAAAAAATCACTTTTTTTGATTTCACACACATAGCTGATATACATAGCCCATAACTTGCATTCGCAAAGCATACCAATGTATATACACAAGCTTATTTGCCTAGAGCCTCACCAATTAGTGCTACTCAATTCAAAAAAGTGGCAGCTATACATTCATATTGACGAAATCCCTGCTTGAGCCAAAAAGAAGCCGCGATACTATTATCAAGATGCCAGCCAACTTGCATAGAGGTCGCTCCCTGTACCAACAACCACTCCTTTGCATACTTGACTAAAGTGGTACCAATTTGATGGCGGCGCATTAGAGGATTAACCCAAAGATTAAAAAGAACCCCGCTCTTTGGTTGATCATATCCCCGCTGCGTGTTCTGAATAACGGCTATCGTGCCACATATTTCATTATTTTCATTAACAGCAACACACACTTCCGCCTCATCTTTAGCTAAACAGCCCTGTAATGTGTTTTTAAGATGGACTCTCTGTTCATCCAATAGCGGTTTGCCAAAGGGATTGAAGTGATAACTCGGTAACTCACAGATTAAGTGCTCCCACATAGGGTAAACAATAGCCCATTCATCTGCTTTTACACTTAACACTTTAATATCAGACGAGAGTGAATTCATGGCAAAACACCTTCATAAATAACTATGAGTAGATTTTAAAATTGAGCCCTTATATGCAGCTTACAAAATCACAATAGCTATGGAACACATTAAAGGACTTTCTAAGCACTTTAAATTTTAACTCAGATACAAAAATGCCCAGCTTAAGCTGGGCATTCTCTATAGATGAATAGTCCTATTGAACGAGTGTCATCTCTTCTTCATCATAGTCTTCATCAAAAGCGTCATCTACAGCAGACTCTGTTGCTGGTTTCTGCGCACCTTTCTTATTAACATTTTTCTGATGAATTTTATCTAGCTGGCGATCAATTTTATCCGCTAGAGTATCAAGTGCTGCATATAAATTATCGGCACTCGCTTTAGCAAATATATCTTTGCCCGCAATATGAATAGTAGCTTCTGCCAAATCCTCACGATCATTTTTTTCTAAGATAACATGGGCGCTAGTAATAACCTCATAACGCTCCTGACTGTTGTTTAGCCATGCTTCTACTTTGTCTTTCATATTGTCAGAAACTTTAGCATTGCGGTGAGTGATTTTAATGTTCATGTGTAAATCCTTAATGCAATGTTGCTATTAGGAGACTCAATTAAAATGCCTTTCAATATCCCCTCTACACTTACAGTAGTACCACTCCTAGCGAGGATTACAAGCACTTTATTGACATCTAGATAAAAAAATCAATCTCTACTAAAAAATTGAACACTCTCTGCTCAATTATCCGCTTTTGATTGTTTGTTTTTGCGAGAAACAGCAGAAAGAATACCTGCGCTAATAATTAAAACGACACCAATAATGCTATTTAGATCAAGCACCTCTTGCCAAAACAACCAACCCAACAGAGCTGCAAATACAACCGATGAGTATGTATAAGGCCCTAACTGACCAGCGGGCGCTAATCCGTAGCCTTTACTCAATAATAACTGGGCAATTGTTGAGGTTATAGCAACACAAAGAAGCCACCCACAAGCGGCTAATGAGGGCGTTACCCAATTAAGCATCGCAGGAACAAAAGCCAACACTGTACTAAAAAATGCGAAATAGAAAACAACCTGCTGCGGAGATTCACTGATACTCATCCGGCGGACAATCACTTTTGCCAAGGCGCCTAATATGGCACCAAACAAGGCAATTAACACAGCGATATTAATCGTTTGGTCGGTAGGATTTAAAATAAGAAAGACACCGCAAAAGCCAATGAAAATAGCAGTTTTAACCCTGTTACCAATACGCTCACCTAGCCAGAACAAAGCGATCAAAGGTACAAAAAAAGGCGCTGTTTGTTTGATAAGGGCTGCTTCGGCCAGCGGCAAATTCCCCCATGCATAATACAAACACATCATTGCGGTAACGCCGACGGCTGCGCGGGCAAAATGTAAATGTAAATTTTGAGTATAGATGCGATGTAAACCGACACTATAAAGCCATGGAAGTATAAGTAGTAATGCAAAAAGGTTACGCGCAAGGACAATTACTTCGGTTGGTAGCTCACCGCTTAATTGTTTAATGAGCATCCCTGAGAGCACCAAAAAAAACTCTGACAGGATAATCAGTAACGCTCCACGATAAAGCGGATTGATAGGCATATATACGGCCAAACAAAAAAGCCCCTATATTTAGGGGCTATGGGTAAATGTAATCGCTTAACGCACGTCAGCCACTTAATTTATCAATATAGCGACTTACCCGCCGTTAAACCTCGATGATCTCAAAGTCCGATCCAAGCGTCTCTGCCTGAGCTTGGCTAGTAACCACCGCTATACTTGCTTCAGCATCAAGTAAATAGGTTTCTGCAACACGTTTCAGATCATCAATAGTCACCTGCAATATACGTGAACGCACTTTACGACGCTGTTCTGGCGTACGACCAAACAAACTACTGTGATAAGCCTGCTTAGCTTCTCCGGCTGGAGAACCTGGTTTATCGATAGAACTAACCACACCCAGAATCGCTTCCTCCAGTCGCTGCTCATCGTGTTCACTGTCTAACAGCCATTTTATCGAAGCATCAAAATCATCCAAGGTTTCGGTTAAACGAGGATCACGGTATGAGAAAAACCTAAAAGCGGCATCTCCTGAATCCTGACCTGCCCCCGAACCATAAGCACCACCACGCTCACGAATAGCTCTATGTAAAAAACCATTGCGTAAAAAATCACCGAGTACAGTCAACGCAGCGGCATCGGGGTGCTCAACTGCCACTGTAGTAAAAGCTTTTGCACAAAAGCTAACTTGTGTACTCGTCACCCAAGCCTGCTTAACCTTCTCTCTCAAGGGTGGCAAACTAAACAGTTCAGTAGACTTATCAGCTAATGACTGCCAGCTACTTTCTAAATAGCCTTGCAGCTGGTTCTGATGCTCCTCTTCAGCCACCATTAAAAACTGCTTTGGTGCTTGTGCAATTTTTTGATGTAACTGCTCTAAGCGTTCAGCAAGAGACTTAAGTGAAGAATCCTGTTTTAAGTCATCATCTAGGGTCTTGTAAAAATGTATAGACTCAAGTCCTTTTGTCGCCTGAGATAATGCCGCGGCGGGGCTCATCTTCGAAGTCGCTGCCATCATCGCTAACGCATGGCCATGACCAGTTACACTTTGTTCTTTACGGGTACGCTGTTGAGAAACAACCTCTTTTATACGAGCTAACTCATCAAAACGAGCGCAAGCTAAAGTCTCTTTCAGAAGATCAGTCAGCTGCGCCTGCTTAGAAACAAGCGCTTTACCTGACAAGGTAAAGTAACCTTTAACATTTTGCTCATCATCAGGCATACCTCGCACAGATGCAAAAGCATGAATTCCACCCGTTACTTCTGTTTGATACTGCTGATTTTCTTGATAACTACGTTCACCACAACCTAGCTCTGTCAGTAAATGGCTATATAAAGGTAATAGATGCTGTTCCTCCTGATCTAACGCAGGAAGTTGAATAATCACCTGTTGATAAACTAACCCATTCGTTGCTCTATCAAAGCGTACATAAGGTAATTTAGAGGCTACACCTGTCGGTTCAGGCACTGACATATCATCAGGCACATCCGCTAATGTCACTTTAGGTAAAATAGACTCATCATCTTCATGATACTGTCTTGCTTCAAGGGCAGCAGCACGATCAATAACTTTCTGTTTTTCAGCCTCACTTAGGCTTGCTTTAATCTTATTAAGCTGCGCTTTTTCAGCCGAATCTCGTTTCACAGCCAATTGATTATCAGGGCGTAAGGTTAAGCGCACTCGATGGGGGTTATTTATAAGGTCTTTAACCATCCCTTTAATGAAATTAGGATCTTTAACCTCTTCACGCAGCTTGTCTAAAACTGGATCAAGATTAAGTAAAGCGATTGGATCTCCTCGATTGATAGCCGCACCTAAAGAAGCCATTAACAAGCTCATACCATAAGGGTAGCCATCACCATTAATCTCTCTTTGATGAAGTTCTAACTGATGTAACTGAGCTTCCAACATTGCGATCGGCACACCGTTCTCTGCAACTTCAGCTAATACATTTAGCACTAAAGCTTCAAACGCATCAGCATCTTTTGGCTCACTGCCTTCTAGACCACACATAAAACTCATTTCACGATTAGAATCTTCTAAACCGCACAAGGGTGAAGGAGCACTGCCCAGATCCGTTGTTTCTAGTGCAAAACGCAAAGGAGATGCACTGTTATCCAACAGTACTCTAGACATAAGATGCGCTTTCAGCTGCGCCTCCAAGTCATTAGACTGACCTAATAACCAAGCCAGAACATGATGCGTTTTACCTGTTGTATCCTCTTGATCTAACTCATACCCCTCTTCTACACGTAAGGGTGAGAAATAACGTTTTTCATCATGTATCTCAATCGTTTCATCTAGTTTTTCAAACCGAGAGAGCGCCTTATCTTCAATAACAGCCTGTAGATCCGCAGCGGGAATATCACCAAAGGTCATGATAACCGCATTACTCGGGTGGTAATGGGTTTTATAGAATGCTAACAGCTCATCATAAGTAAGATCAGGGATACTTTCCGGCTCTCCCCCACTGTTATGGTGATAGGTCGTAGTCGGAAATAGATATTTTGTCACTGATTGCCATAAACGAGAAACCGGCGAGCTCATCGCCCCTTTCATCTCGTTAAACACTACACCTTTATATTCTAAATCCGATTCAGCATTATTAGGTTCAGAAAACTCGACACGATGTCCCTCTTGCTCAAAATCCATTTGATCTAAGCGACTAAAGAAAACCGCATCAAGGTATACATCTAATAGATTATAAAAGTCTTTACGGTTTTGACTTGCAAAAGGATAAGCCGTCCAGTCACTACTGGTCATCGCGTTCATAAACGTATTTAGAGAACGCCGAGTCATCATAAAAAATGGGTCACGTACAGGAAAACGTTCACTGCCACACAAAGCTGTATGCTCCAATATATGTGCAACACCTTTAGAATCTTCTGGAACTGTCCGCAAGCCAACTAAGAAAACATTTTCAGTATGGTCAGCTGCTATATGGTAATGCACAAGCCCCGTTTTGGTATGACGATACTCTGTAACATCAATCCCGAGTGATTCTATTATTTCTGTACGGATAAATTCGAAAGTCTTATGCGGGGTTGGAGCAGTCTGAATAATTGTCATGAAAAAAATTGATCCCGTTACTGACAAGCTTAAAACCGGTAAAGCATCCTGCTTTGAGACAATAAATACAGAAAACTCTACCCTATTGATTGATTGTAATGACTATTAGCTACGATGAACAACCTTGAACAGCCTAAGTACGCATAATTCTTCGACTCTTTTTAATCAACTAAGGTCTAAGAGAGACGCAAATAGCTATTATAGCAACCAATACTCCCCCACAGAAAAGCATCTCAAACCAGCTATCTAATTGTTTATAAAGAGATAAAAATAGGAAGAGCAAAAAAAAGCCTTTTTTTGTGCATTGCACAAAAAAATATTTGACAGGTTATTTATTAATCACTATATTGAATACAAATGCTGCAACGCACAAAGTTAATTTTTGATTCTCAGAGGAATTGAACATGTATGATGATCTGATGAAAGACGTCCAGGAAAAAATGCAACCAGCGATTGATGTTGCTGAAGTAAATAAAAAAGCGTTGGAAACTTTGTTTTCCCTTCAGTCTGAATACGTAACAGACTTTGTTGATTCAAGTGTTGCTCAGCTAAAAGCACTTTCAGAAGTTAAAGATGCTAAAGACGCTATTGAGCTTCAGGTTCAATTTTTCAAAAACTTAGAAGTAAAAATGACTTCAGTCGCTGAAAAAGAACTCGCTGCATTAACAACTGCAAAAGATGAGATTTCAGGCATTGTTGAGAAAAGTCTTTCTGAAATAAAAGAGATGCCTTATGTATCCGACTTCAACAAATTTATAACAGAAGCGACTGAAGCAACTACAACCGCAATTTCTGAAGCGACGGCGGCTGCAACACCTGTAGCGGCGGAGCCAAAAGCAAAAACAGAACCTGCAGCAGCCCCTGCAAAGAAAGCTCCAGCGAAAAGAGCGCCTGCAAAGCGTAAACCTGCAGCGCCAAAAGCAGCAGCGAAAGAATAGATCGTTTGGGATCACGTTACGATCCCACTTCTCTACTCTGGCTGGTTAATTCAGCCTATATCCTTTGCCGGTCGCCCTGACCGGCTTTTTTTATCCAGAATTTCTATCCTAAATATCTTCTGATCTTGCCAAGTCGGGCAATGGCCCTTCAAGCCCCATAGCAAAGCGCATCACTTTATTTCGAGCAGGACTCACTTTACCCGCAATACCTAAACCTAGATTACGCAGTAGTTTTAATGGACCGCTTTGGTTACTAAAGACACGATAAAACAGATCCATGGTTTGCATCATAATGAGGTTATGTTGACGGCGTTGTTTTTCGTAATCATTCAATACCTCTAGTTCAGTGATATCTTCACCCGTCTTAGCAGCAACAAGCAGTGTTTCAGCGAGTGCAGCAGCGTCTAACAAACCTATGTTAACGCCCTGGCCTGCCAGCGGGTGGATCATATGGGCAGCATCACCTGCTAGGGCAACACCTTCAAGTACATACTGCTGTGCGTGCTGTCGTCTTAGTGGAAAAGCGCCACGTCCTAAGAGTTGATCTATATTCCCTAAACAGTCAGGAAAGACCGATGTTAATTCAGCCATAAAGCGATCATCAGGCAATGCCATTAACCGTTTTATCTCATCTGGGGTGTTATACCAAACCAGAGATGCGTGATTACCAGATAGTGGAAGAAAAGCTAAAGGCCCAGTAGGAGTAAATTGCTGCCAAGTGATATCTTGTTGCAGATAGTGGGTTGTAACTGAGGCAACTAATGCACTTTGTTCATAATCCCACTTATTAACGCCAATACCTGCCGCTGAACGTACCTTTGACTCACCACCATCGGCCGCAACCAGAAGCCTTGCTATAATTTCTCGATCATTATCTAAACGAATGATGCTGCTACCAGGAGAGTAATCAATCTCTTGAATACCTGCAGGGCAGATAAGGTCGATATTATCAAACTGCTGCAAACGCTCTAGCAAAGCTAATTGAATGATACGATTTTCTACAATATGGCCTAGGTAATCACAGCCAATATGATCTGAAACGAACTCTGTAGCAGCCTTCTCTTCACTCGCCTCCCACACTTTCATACGACGATAAGGACAACTACGGCGCGATAATATACCTTCCCAAGCTCCAACCTTCTGTAAGATATTTTGAGACGCTACACTAATAGCTGAAACACGTAGATCGTGTGGCTGCTCACTATCAAACTCCGCAGGGTAGTGATTTTCAAGAACCGCCACAGATAGATTACTACCACCTAAGGCACAAGCGATTGTCGCACCAACCATGCCACCGCCTACTATCACAACGTCATATCGAGTCTTCATTTTTTCTACCAAATCATCGTTAAATGCAGACACGAGTATACGCAAAAAAAATACTGACTTCTTGAAAAGGAGCCGGAAAACAATGAATCTTCTAAGCTATCCCTTTTTCACCTCAAGCTTTATAAATAATTCTGTCCTTAAAGGCGATTTACGACGCTTTTTTCTCCGAAGCAGACGAATTTGATTTATAATCAACTCATCTTTAATCCTTTCCAAATGAGCCTACTGTGTCCAATACCCTTTTTTCCAATTTAGACCTACCGCAATCCATGCTTGCCAACCTAGATAGCTTGGGTTATCAACATATGACCGCGATTCAAGAGCAAGCATTACCAGAACTACTTGCAGGTAAGGATCTAATAGCCAAAGCCAAGACTGGCAGTGGTAAAACAGCTGTTTTCGGTATTGGCACGCTACTAAAACTCAAGACAAAGAACTTTGCCACACAATCGTTAGTGCTTTGTCCTACCCGTGAGCTTGCCACCCAAGTCGCTAACGAGTTGCGTAAACTTGCACGCTTTACAGAGAATGTGAAGGTTTTAACTTTATGCGGCGGGCAGTCTATCGGGCCACAGATTGGCTCTTTAGAGCATGGTGCACATATTGTTGTAGGCACCCCAGGACGCATTAAAGATCACCTTCGCAAGAAAACTTTACGCTTAGAACAAGTCCATACAGTTGTTTTAGATGAAGCCGACCGTATGCTAGATATGGGCTTTGCAGACGATATTAGGGATATCATCTCCCATGCACCCAAAAAGCGTCAAACACTACTCTTCTCTGCGACCTACCCTAAATCAATCGCTAAACTTAGCGCTGATATTCTAGTAGACCCTGTGACAGTTGAAGTTGAATCAACCCATAGCCAAAACCAAATTGAGCAATATTTCTTCGAGATTAACAAAGAAAATAAACTCAATAATCTGACAGATATTATCAGTAACTATCAACCTGAGTTTGCAGTAATTTTCTGTAATATGAAGCAAACTTGTAACGATGTTCAACAACACCTAAAAGCGATGGGCTATAGCGCTAGAGCGATCCACGGCGATTTGGAACAACGAGAGCGTGACCAAGTGCTTATGCAGTTTGCCAATCGCAGCTGTTCATTCTTGATTGCAACGGATGTGGCAGCACGTGGCCTTGATATTGACGAGTTACCCTGTGTAATAAACTATGACATCACCCGCGATGCTGAGGTACACACCCATCGTATTGGCCGTACTGGTCGTGCAGGAAAACAGGGGATCGCCCTCAACCTTTATCAGCCATCAGAAGCCTATAAAGTAGCGGCAATTGAGACCTATCTAAAGACTGAATTCAGTGTGACGCCTTTACCTACCGCCAAAGCAGACTTTGTTCCTAGCAAGCCTCCCATGACGACACTTTCTATCGCGGGCGGTAAAAAAGACAAAGTACGCCCAGGCGATATTCTCGGTGCTCTGACCGGTGATGCCGGGATTGATGGCAGCCAAGTCGGCAAGATCAACGTACTAGATTATGTCGCTTACGTTGCTGTTGATGCTAAAGTGGCTCGATCTGCAGTAGAGAGCTTAAATAAAGGCAAAATTAAAGGTCGTAAATTTAATACTCGCCGCCTTTAATTAACCACATTACCTAATGCAACCTGCTGAATAATACGACGGTAATGGTCCGCCATTACCGTCCAGTTCAAATGAGAAACATCGACACATTTAAGCCCTCTCCCTGCTTTTTTATAATCAATCAATTGCTTTAACAAAAGCGCAAGCGTCTCAGCCTCATCCTCTCCACTATAGCGACAGCCTTCAGGGAACAGTTCGGTATAAGCGAGCCTATCAGGGACAACAGGAAACGCACCTGCAGCCGCACCTTCAAGTACAGCAATACCTTGATAATCATGTAAGGCCGTTGATAGAACCACATCAGATTGCTGTAACAACTGCTGATAAGCCAAGCGCGACGGCATATAGCCCCAATGCCCTATCCTATCCGCCAATAACGCGTTAAGTAGATCGAACTGTTTAGGAATCTTACGAAACTGCTGACCAACAATATTGAGCGTAAAATCCACATCTAAATCAGATAACAACCGCATGCTATCTAAGAGTAATTGAGGGTTTTTGTCATACTCCCAACGGTGATTCCAAGTAATAGTAAACTCGCCGTTTATAGCAGTACTCGGCAAAAAACTATCATCACACAAAGGGACAGACAGCACTGAGGAGCGCTTCCTAATCCTCTCAATTAAACCTAAAGGCACTTGATCAGGTAATTTAGCCAGTAAAGCAGCCGCGCCTTCTAACATTGTCTTCCGGTTATACTCACTGTTAAACAAGCAGTAATCCGCTGCTAAGGCGGTATATAAGTTCAAAATACAAGGCTCTACGCTCTTAAACTCTTTTCCTGAACTTGGATAAGCAAATTGATTCTCATGAAAATAAACCAAGGTAGGCGTATTAGCCAAAGAGGGAACAAAACCCCGCAAGGAGGATAAGTCGGTCATCGATGTAGCGATCACTAAATCATACGGCTGGGAGAGTGTTTCATATTCAGAGAAAGCCCAGCTTAAGCTATTACCTCTCATCCGCCAGCTGAAGTATCGACCCGGTAACTTAAGTACCGTCCATTGATATTCAGATAAGTGTGCGACTAGGCCTTCTCGCCAATAAACATGGCTATCAGCATCATAAGCAGACAATAGTAAAATGCGCATAAATAAACTAGCCAACTCCGTTCGTTAAAATGACTGCTGTTAAGTCGTTGGCATTTTACCCCTCCCCCTTTTATTTGCACCCAACCTATAGAGCTAAATGCGCCATAAAGTATCAATATACGCGACTTGTTAAAATTTAATCCCCTTATAGTCAGATAAAATTAATACTTGCTCCAACAAAAAACGGATGACGTTTAAATATTAAGTAAGTAGCAGGAGATAGCAGAGATGAATACACAACAACTGGATCAACTTGAAAAAGAGATCACTAATAAAGTTAAAGAAGGCGATATTATCTTCATCTCGATTAATAGCTTTCTCTATCGCCAAGTCGCCAAAGGCACTGGAAGCTGGACCTCACATGTGGGCTTTATAGTACGCGAAGATAATGAGTGGTATGTACTCGAAAGCGCAGTTCCTAAAGTAACACGCTGCCCCTTACGCAAGTTTCTTTCTAGAACAACCAATAACGAAGTCAGTGTTATGCGGGTAAAAGAGGGGCTTAATCAAGAACAAATTACGAAACTTAAAACTGTCGCTGAAACAAAAATGGGCCGTTATTATCATTTGGGATTTAAATACGATTCTAAACGCCAGTTCTGCTCAAAGTTTGTTCACCTGACCTTCAAAGAGGCCTTAGGTATCGAAATTGGTAAAGTCCAAACCCTAGAAGTATTACTACAAGAAAACCCTCAAGCAAGTGTTAACTTTTGGCGCTGCTGGTATTTAGGGTTTGTACCTTGGCAGCGAAAAACCATTACACCGGCTAGCCAACTCAATGATCCGAAATTAGTCCCCGTATATACACAATGCTAGCGGCTAATTTATTACGGTATATTCGGCACAAAAAAACCACTTACGCGTCACTGCTGTCCCATAGTTTTGGATGGTAAATGAAAAAGCCTGAGATCCACTGGTAAACTGTTGTTACCACACACCAGTTAAACCAAAGGACTCAGGCTTTGTCACATCATAACACCGCTTTTCATCAGTTGCTGCAACCTCTGCCGAGACATGAATTCGAGGCGCTTGCAAAACAACATCACCAGGGGCAAAAATTACGTTCAGCATCTCGCTGGGATAAGTTCATTGGGATGTCCATGTCACAACTTTCTGGCCGTCAAAGCCTGCGTGATATTGAATCCAGTCTACGCAGCCAGCAGCACAAGCTTTATCATCTGGGCGCCAAACCCATCGCCAGAACAACATTAGCTCGCCTGAACGAAAAACAACCCGCTGAACTTTATGAAGCTGTCTTTTATAAACTACTACAGCGCTGTTCATTAAGGGATAATAACCATAAGTTCCGCTTTAAAAACCCTCTCTATTCATTAGATGCCAGCGTGATCGACCTGTCTCTCAAGCTCTTTCCATGGGCACAGTGCCACCAAACTAAAGTGGCTATGAAACTACATGTCGGGTTGAATAACGCCTCACTCATTCCTGAGTTTACTGCCCTCAGCCACGGGCTGGAAAGCGAGCTAATCAAAGGCCGTCAGTTCCGTTTTCCGAAAGGCAGTATTGTTGCATTTGATAAGGGGTATAACGACTACAGCTGGTATGGATTACTGTCAAAACAAGAAGTTAGCTTCGTGACTCGCTTAAGACCCAATGCGGTCTATGAGGTTATCGAACACCATCAAAGCGCAGGTGTTGATTATGACCAGAGTATTAGGCTAACCAGTCAGCACGCCCAAAAACAAGGCGCGCCCAAGTTGCGCCTAGTGGGATTTACCTGCCCTGAAACCAAGCGACAGTATCGTTTTATAACTAATAACTTCAAATTAGCTGCCAGCACAATTGCGGCTATTTATAAAGACCGTTGGCAGGTGGAATTGTTCTTCAAAGCGATTAAGCAAAACCTGAAAATTAAAGCATTTTTAGGTAGTTCCCAAAATGCAGTCATGACGCAGATCTGGATCGCAATGATCAGCTATCTCTTGTTAGCGTATGCGCGGCACTGTGCGAAAAAGGGGTGGACCGTACAGAGAGTAATGCGGATTCTTCAACTAAGCTTATTTGAACGAAAAGCTCTGAAAGAGTTGCTAAACCCGTCACCGCCAGAGCGACAAAAAAGGGACCCTCAGATGAGGATCCCTTTATGATTAAAAAATTGTGGGACAGCAGTGACCCGAAGGTGGTTTTTTATCTAAAGTAAAATTACAAACGTTCCACTTCAGCTTTCTCTTTTAATTGAGTTAGGTAATCTTGGTAATCCTGCTGACCTTTACGGTTACTCAGCATCATACTCATATAGCTAATCTCTTCCGGCTTCAGGTCAACATCGGCTTCAGTTACTTTATCCAGCACTAGAATAGACTTACTACCATCTAGCATATTAACTGCTGCATAGCTCATAGCGTTCTCAGCAGGCTTAGGCAGTTCAAATACCGCAGATCGTAACTCTTGTGGTAAATCCTGTTGAGTACGAGTTACGCCTGCAAGCGTTGTTACCGTAGCACCCATAGCGACATTCTCTAAGCTATCTCCTTGCTTTAGTTTAGCGATAAGTTCATCCGCTTGAGTAGTTAAAGCCTGCGCTACCTTTTCATTTAACAACGCTTCTTTAATCATGGCAGCAACTTCTTCAAGTGTTTTCTCACGAGGTAACTCATGTTGAACCACTCTTAACACTAAAGCCCGACCAGAATCTAATTCGATAGGCGTACTATTCAACCCATCTTTAATCAACTCTTCATCAAAGGCGACGCCCAATACTTTAGGGTTAGCCGTAATTCCACCTTCACTACCCATGCGGGAGAAAAGCTCTGTCTTTTGAATTTCAAGATCGAGGACTTCTGAAGGCTCAACCAAATCACCAGAAGAGAAAGATATATCAGCTAAGCGCTCTAACTGAACTACATATTCTTCCTCAGATAATTGATTTAGCAGATCGCTTGCAAGATCAGCTTTAGCTTTTTCAAAAGAAGGCACTTCAGTTGCTTCAATATCGATAAGCTTAATAATATGGTAACCAAATTCAGTCCTAACAGGCGATGATACTTGTCCTTTCTCTAAGGCAAATAGTGCATTATCGAACTCATCAGAAAATACACCTTTCTCGTTAACACCTAAATCGCCACCCATCTCGGCGGACGCTGGGTCATCGGATTCAGCTTTAGCAATAACCTCAAAAGCCTCACCCATCGCTATACGTTCAGCAATATTATCAGCCTTAGCTTTTGCGGCAGCATAATCCTGCTCATCTGAGATAGCGACGAGAATATGCGCAGAGTGTCGAAGCTCTTGTGCTTGAAAGGCATCAATTAATAGCTGATAAGCACTTTCTAACTGCTCATCCGTCACTGTTATTTCAGTTTCTAACGCACTACGATCAAGTAATAAGTACTCTATAGCAACCTGCTCATCAGTTAAGTACTCTGAACGATGCTCATCATAGTAATCTGCAATTTCTTGGTCACTCACATTTAAAGATGAACGAAGCGGGGATGCAGGAAGTGTAAAATATCGAAGATCTCGTGTTTGGCTGTCCAATTGAGCGATTGAGGTCAACTCAGAAGGGAGAGTAAAAGCAGATAACATAAACGCTGCACGTTCCTGTTCCGTTATCTTGTCTTTACGTATTAAATCACGATACATCATCGGTGTCAGACCGGCATTACGTAAAACAGCTTCAAACTGCGCACGATTAAATTGCCCATCCTGTTGAAAATCTGCTGTTGTCAAAATCAGTTGATCAATCATGTTGTCAGAGAATGTTAATCCCTGATCGCTGGCGGATTGAACAAGAACAGCCTGCTCTATAAGGCCTTCCAGTACCATGTTGTTGATTAAGTTATCATCAAGCAGCGCTGGATCGGCGCCTTCTCCCATCTGGGAAAGCATTTGACGTCTTTGACGCTGAACACCTTGAACGAGATCCTGTTGACTAATCTCTTCGCCATTAACCGTAGCAGGCGCATTACTGCCAGCAGTTAAACTAACAAGTGATTCAACACCAAATAAAGCAAAAGTAACTGCAATCAAACCAACAATAATCTTGGCGATGATTCCTTGGGAGTTATCCCGAATGGACTGTAGCATTATGCCTATAAACCCCTGAGCATTTTTTCACACAAAAAAAAAGCGCATTCTAAACGAATGCGCCTTTCTTGGTTTCTTTCTGTTGGCGGAACGGACGGGACTCGAACCCGCGACCCCCTGCGTGACAGGCAGGTATTCTAACCAACTGAACTACCGCTCCTTAAAGTAAGATCGTGACGCGATCAGATCTTACTTATTAACTGCGTCTTTTAAAGCCTTACCAGGTTTAAAAGTAGGCAGCGTAGCAGCGGCAATCTCAATTGGTTTGCCTGTCTGCGGATTGCGACCTGTACGAGCTGCGCGCTCTTTTACAGAAAATGTACCGAAACCTACAAGTGCCACAGAATCTCCGTTCTGTAATGCACCAGTTACTGCTTCTAGAGTCGCATCAAGTGCACGACCAGCAGCTGCTTTAGGAATATCGGCTGAAGCTGCGATAGCGTCGATCAGTTCAGACTTATTCACATTGTTCCCCTTTAATAGATCGTTATTTTTAGTTTTCGTAATCCATGCCCAGCAAGATGGTAAGCATTTATACCAAGTGGTAGAAAGCGGTGTCAAGACAACTTGTGTACCTTTCTACTCCTTATGAACTCTAATGAGGCTTTATTTGCCCCGGCTCAGCTTTTCCAGGCTTTTCCTTTGCTGCTACAACCTCACCGTCTTCTTGCTCTATTGGCTTCGGTTGATACTTAAGTGCGATATCTAAAACTTCATCTATCCACTTAACAGCTTTTATATCTAAATCCGCTTTGATATTGTCAGGAATTTCCTTCAAATCACGCTCATTTTCTTTAGGAATAAGAACCGTTTTGATTCCTCCTCTATGAGCTGCAAGCAGTTTTTCTTTCAATCCGCCTATAGGTAAGACTTGTCCCCTAAGGGTTATCTCACCTGTCATGGCAACATCAGCTCTCACCGGTATATTGGTCAAGACTGATACTAAAGCAGTGCACATACCGATGCCAGCACTTGGACCATCTTTAGGCGTCGCACCTTCAGGAACATGTATATGAATATCATGTTTCTCATGAAAGTCTGGCACAATACCTAATGCCGAAGATCGATTCCGTACAACAGTCAGCGCCGCTTGAATAGATTCTTTCATGACATCGCCAAGACTACCTGTAGTCACCTGACGACCTTTACCTGGTACCACAGCAGCTTCGATACTAAGTATATCGCCACCAACTTGTGTCCAAGCCAAGCCTGTCACTAGCCCAACTTGATCTTGCTCTTCAGCAATACCGAAATTATGTTTCAGAACACCGCTATAGTGCTCAAGTTGTTCATTATCAACGGTGATAGTCCCTGCCTTATTCGAAAGCGCGAGCTCTTTGACGACCTTACGGCAGATCTTAGCTATTTCACGCTCAAGGCCACGAACACCAGCTTCGCGGGTATAGTAGCGGATAAGTCCAGTAATGGCACTATCTGTAATCTCAACTTCGCCCGTTTTCAAGCCATTATTTTTAAATTGTTTCTCTATAAGGTAATTACGAGCAATATTTAGCTTCTCATCTTCGGTGTAACCCGGTATACGAATGATTTCCATACGATCCAAAAGTGGACCAGGAATATTCATAGAGTTTGAGGTACAAACAAACATAACATCCGATAGATCGTAATCAACTTCTAGGTAGTGATCATTGAAGCTAGAGTTTTGCTCTGGATCAAGAACCTCAAGAAGTGCTGACGCTGGGTCTCCACGTTGGTCCATACCCATCTTATCGATTTCATCTAATAAGAACAGTGGGTTTTTAACACCAACTTTCGCCATTTTCTGTAGCAACTTACCCGGCATTGAACCTATATAAGTACGACGGTGACCACGAATCTCGGCTTCGTCACGCACGCCACCTAGCGCCATACGGACATACTCACGATTGGTCGCGCGCGCAATAGAACGCCCCAGAGATGTTTTACCAACCCCTGGAGGACCTACAAGACAAAGAATGGGACCTTTTAACTTTTTAACGCGTTTTTGGACAGCAAGATATTCGAGGATGCGATCTTTAACTTCCTCAAGACCATAATGATCCTGATTAAGAATTTTTTCAGCTCGCTTCATATCATGTCGGACTTTTGAACGCTTAGACCATGGAATGGAAAGCATCCAGTCGATGTATCCACGCACAACGGTTGCTTCCGCTGACATAGGTGACATCATTTTTAATTTGTTGTATTCCGCCATGGTTTTGTCGAACGCTTCCTGAGGCATTTTCGCTTCAGCAATGCGGTTCTTCAGCTCATCCATGTCGTTTATGCCAGATTCATCCAGATCACCTAGCTCTTTCTGAATGGCCTTCATCTGCTCATTCAAATAGTATTCACGCTGGCTTTTTTCCATCTGTTTTTTGACCCGGCCACGGATCCGTTTTTCGACCTCAACCAAGTCAATTTCAGACTCCATCAACGCCATTAGATGCTCAAGACGCTCTTTATTACCCAGCATCTCGAGAATCTGTTGTTTTTCTCCTAATTTCAAAGACATATGCGCAGCAATGGTATCAGCCAAACGCCCTACATCATCAATATTTTGCAGTGAAGACAATACTTCTGAAGGTATCTTTTTATTGACCTGAACAAAACGTTCAAACTGTTCAAGCACCGTACGTTTGTACAAAGTATCTTCAGCTTCAGTCAACTCTTCAATAGGCAATACAGAAGCTTGTGCAGAGAAAAAGCCTTCATCTTCATGCAAACTGTGAATAGTCGCACGGTAATCACCTTCGACAAGCACTTTCACTGTGCCATCCGGTAGTTTCAGCATCTGCAAAATACTGGCAACAGTACCTACTTCAAACAGATCATCCGCCAGAGGTTCATCATCAGAAGCGTTTTTCTGAGCCACTAATAAGATTTCTTTCTCGCCTGACATTGCTGCTTCAAGTGCATCAATGGATTTTTCCCGCCCAACAAAAAGTGGGATCACCATGTGCGGATAAACAACGACATCCCGTAATGGGAGTACGGGCAATTCAATAACTTGTGACTGTGATTCGTCATGTTGAGTCATGCAGCAATAGCCTCATCAAACAGGTCCGCGGTGCTCTGCGGATAAATTCTTTAAATACGCGATAAACGATTAATGATTACATGGGGGTGTTTCTATATAAATGCAACCAGCGGGATCAAAATAATACAGCGTTTAGAGTGTCATGAAGGTTGTAGATATTAGAAGCATTGTTATTTTATAACAGCATCTTAGGGCGGAGACAATTAAAAAGGGGAAGCAAGCTTCCCCTTTTTAATCACATGTTATTTGTAATATGCGTTTTCACGCACACTATGGTCGGTTACATCACGCACCCCAACCAAATCTGCTATACGCTCAACTAAGGTTGCCTCAACCCCATCTTTCAGAGTCATATCGACAGCACTACACCCTTGACAACCACCGCCGAATTGAAGAATAGCAATCTGTCCCTCTTCCTCCTCGACAACTTCCATTAGTTTCACCTCACCACCATGAGACGAAAGGCCTGGGTTAATTTCTGAGTAAAGAATATAATTAATCTGCTCACCTATCGGACTATCTTCAGACACTTTAGGTACTTTAGCATTAGGCGCTTTTATCGTCAGCTGGCCGCCCATACGATCTTTTGCGAAGTCCACATGCGCCTCATCTAAATAAGGAATGCTGTTCTTTTCAACATAAAAACGTAATTTAGCCAACTCCATGACTTCATCATCTTCAATGATTTCATCAGGGCGACAGTATGCAAGACAAGTTTCAGCGTATGAAGTACCTGGCTGAGTGACAAACATACGCACCGCCATGCCTTCTACATCTTGCTTGCTAAGAAGTTCTACTAAATAATCTTCAGCCGTTTCTGTAACGGTAATATTCATACGATGTCCTGTATGTTAAATCTACACTTTAATTAGCTGTAGGATACACCCAAACTATTCCCGAGTAAATTGATCAACTATTAATCGAATCCCTATTATAAATCCATCCTAAGGAGTAATTCTATCCACTTGTATATTTGTTCAACTTTAAAACTAAGTGTTCTGTTAGAATAGGCCTTTTGCGCCGATCCTATATGTCTGCATTTCTTCGACAGAAAACAATTATCCTCCTCGGACTACCGATCATCGCTGGCATGCTCTCTCAAAGCGTTATTAATTTGATAGATGCAGCCTTAGTAGGCCAACTTGGTGAAGCCTCGCTTGCTGGCGTAGGCATTGGGAGTTATGCCAATTTTGTTGCTATCAGCTTAATACTAGGATTGTCTTCAGGTGTACAAACGCTCGTTGCAAGAAATCGAGGGCAAGGACAACATAATTATGCAGCGACGCCTGTCCATTGGGGATTGCTAACCTCTTTTCTTGTTGCGCTCCCCCTTAGCATAATCTATATCCATTATTCCGATAGTCTCGTTGCTATAATGTCAGAGGATTCTTCTGTTCAAGATATTGCTTCATCCTATTTTGATTACCGAACAGCGGCTATGCTTGTCGTTGGAATCAACTTATCCTTTCGCGGGTGGTGGAATGGTAATAAAACACCTATTACTTATTTTAAAATCCTTGTATTTACCCACTGCCTAAATATAGTTATTAGCTACTGCCTTATTTTTGGACATTTAGGCTTACCGAAAATGGGAGCGCCGGGCGCAGGATTAGGCTCAGCAATTGCACTTTGCTCAGGTGCGCTTATCAATGCGGTTTTTGTGTGTAAAAATGCAAAACCTGCTGGTTTATTTAGGTGGCATTCGGGCAGCATAATTGAGTTTTCAAAATTATTACGTTTATCTATCCCCCATTCACTTCAGCAGCTTTTTCTAGCCCTATCTATCTGCGTACTTATTTGGATCATTGGGCAACTTGGCACGAATGATCAAGCGATCGCGCATGTGTTAATTAACTTATCTCTATTCTTAATTTTACCCGCAGTAGGGCTCGGAATTGCCTCAACATCTTTGGTTAGTCACTCTATAGGCGAGGACAAACCGCAGGAAGCCCTCACATGGGGATGGGAGGTGTTAAAAACTGCACTCGCTTTTATGCTGCTCCTAAGTTTACCTTTATGGCTCATGCCAGAAACAATACTCGGTTTCTTTTTACAATCGAACCTATTAATAGAGCAAGCAGTGCTACCGTTACAGATAGCAGCTTTAGCTATATGTCTAGATGCAGCCACCATTGTATTAACTCAAGCATTGTTTGGTGTAGGCGCAAATCGTATAGTATTCATTATATCGACCTGCGGCTTATGGGGATTTTACCTTCCTTTAGCTTGGTTATTTGGTCCTGCTTTAGGCTATGGACTCATTGGAATCTGGATTATCCAGTTGATATATCGCGCACTATCGTCGCTAGTTTTTATCTATATTTGGCAACAACAGCGCTGGTCAATGATCAAACTGTAATGATTAAAAGCTTCAACCTAACGCATTATTATCCATATCTACATTTGGATGCGTAACATCTAGCTAAGTTCAAGCCAGACGATCTGGCTTATCATTCTAATCTGCATAATTAAGGATCTATTGTATGGCTGAGCAGTCACTGGTCTTTTCATTTTTCTTAATTTTCACAGGCGCAGCTATTGTTGCCTCATTGGCTCTTTACACACGCCAACCTTTGCTGGTTGCTTATATCGCTTTAGGTGCGCTCCTCGGGCCTTATGGCGTAGCTATGGTTACCGATACTAAGTTATTAACAGACATATCCCATATAGGTATCATTTTTTTACTGTTTTTACTCGGTCTTGATATGCAACCCTCCCACCTTATTCATATGCTTAAAAAAGCAACATTAGTCGCTATCGCAAGCTCCGTTTTATTTTTTATCATTGGCTATGCTGTCGGCTTTAGCTTTGGTTATACACAAACAGAATGCATGATTATTGGTATCGCTATCATGTTTTCCAGTACGATTATTGGAATCAAGTTACTTCCCACTACCGTTTTACATCACCGCCATACAGGTGAGCTTGTTGTAGGCTTATTACTACTACAGGATGTGATCGCCATTATGATGCTGTTATTTCTTTACAGTGGTACAGGGGAAACTAGCGATTCAGAAACAATGATTATCTTCGCCAAAACCTTAGTAGCCCTACCTCTGCTTATCTTTGGTGCTTTTATATTTGTCAGGTTTATTTTATTAAAACTGATACAGAAATTTGACCGTTTTCATGAATATATTTTTCTACTAGCGATTGGCTGGTGCCTTGGACTAGCTGAACTCGCAAACCTTGTTGGCTTATCAGCCGAAATAGGTGCTTTTGTAGCAGGCGTTTCCATAGCGACTAGTCCTATTGCTCAATATATAGCTACAAGTCTCAAACCCTTGCGTGATTTTTTCTTAATACTGTTCTTCTTTTCAATCGGTGCTAGCTTCAATCTCTCTTTAGTGGGACTCATTGCAATTCCAGCTGTTATATTGGCATTACTCGTATTAAGTTTAAAACCGATGGTTTTCCGTTTTCTCTTAAACGGTATTAGCGAATCACCGTCAATCGGCTGGGAGGTAGGATTTCGACTAGGGCAGATCAGTGAATTTTCGTTACTGATCGCTTATATTGCCGCAGGCTCCATGATGATTGGGGAGGAGGCATCACACGTAATTCAGGCAACAGCGATTTTAACTTTCCTGCTTTCCAGTTATGTAGTGATTTTCAACTTCCCATCACCAATCGCTGTATCAGATAAATTGCGCCGTGATTAACGGCGCAATTTATATACTAAAATAGATCTATTTTACGAGTTTTCCAAAGCACCTCCGCACGTTTAAGCAAATCATCGACCTCTCCATCCTCACCCAACAGCCTTAAGACAACAGCCAAAGTTGAGAGAATAGCCTTCTCTCCGTATTCATGCTGAGTGTCACCCTGCCAAACAGAAAGTAAGGTTTGCGGATCTAATTTATCTTCCTTAACAAAACGCTTAGCGACGATCCTTTGCCACTCATACTCAACCAACTCACCCTCTTCTACCCACTGCAACAGGCACTCTGCATCAGGCCGAATCTCTGCCTCTCCTCCATCGCCTTTAACCGTTAAATTCCGCTGCTCACCGAGCAACTGAGCTGTCTTTTGATGCATAGGACCATAAGCAGGATGAAATACACCATCAATACTGTTAGGCGCTTCAGAAGGATTTAACATACGACACAGAGTATGAACGGGTGAGCGTAAGCCTAAGATAGACCTAAGCTGAATAATCTCTCCTAAAGGTGGGCAGAAATTATCGATAGACATATAAGCAAACCCCACACGTGCCAGCTCTGTTTCTACCTCATCCCAAGCAGCACAAGGCTGAAGCTTAAATAGGCTTAACATATCTTCAAGATAGATTCTCCCTGGCGTATGCCCTTTAGCCCCATGCATAAAAATTTTATAGCCATGACTAGCAAGACAGAGTGCTACTAACAAGTACCAAGGATGACGATTTTTTTTGCCCGCATAAGTCGACCAATCTAAATCAGTATCAATCCTACGACCCACCGCGTAACGTGTACGCACAGCATCAGCAAAACCGGCTAACTCTTCCGGCGCCTCTTCCTTAACGCGTAACAGCATAAGAAACGCGCCAAGCTGTTCAGGCCGCACCTTCTTATCCAAAATCATTCCCATGGCCTCAGCAGCCTCTTCACGGGTAAGTGAACGTGTCCCAGTCTTACCTTTGCCTAAAATTCTTACAAAGGGGGCAAACTTATGCTCTTCAATCATTAGCAGCTTTAACCTTATTCTGTGCAAACGAAATAAATACAGTAGAATTAACCCATTACTACATCATCGCGCATATAACCTAATTAGTACTCAATAACGGTTTTGGATTATCTGGATCAATAGTGTAATGAAATCATACCCTCACCAGCTACATGTTTTTTTTAATGCACTAACCTACTACACTAGATTTAGCGCCCCCAGCTGGGTTGAATATTCCAAAGAGAACCAAGCAGAATCAACTCGTTACCTACCTTGGATTGGCTTATTAATAGGTTTTTATACCGCTTTAATTTACTGGCTTGGAACCTTTATTTTTCCTGACACTATCGCGGTTATCTTATCAATCGCCACAAGTATATGGATGAGTGGCGCTCTACATGAAGATGGTCTATCCGACTGTTTCGATGGATTCGGCGGCGGATGGGAGAAACAGCGCATTCTGAACATTATGAAAGATTCAAGATTGGGCAGTTATGGGGTGTTAGCGATTATACTGGCCCTAATGTTGAAATATAACGCTCTACTCACTGTACAAGAGACCGTGCTAATCATCATCAGCGCTCACTGCCTGAGCCGTTTTTTTCCGCTATTAATTATCCACAAGGAAAACTATGTCGGCCTTACAGAACAAAATAAAGCCAAGGTCATGACTACCCACAGAATAACTAAAACTGATCTTATTATTGCCTTTATCCCAGCCTTGCTCTGTTTAGTCTTTAGCCCTCTTGTTTATATCAGCGTATTAGTTCCCCTCTTAGGGCTTACATTCTGGTTAGCATCGTACTTCCGTTCCTGGATAGACGGTTATACCGGCGACTGCTTAGGTTGCTGCCAACAACTATCTGAGTTAACTATTTATATTTGGTTCTGTTTGCCTTGGTTTATTGGCTAATTTCTATATAACATCTATTAATCTCTGCTAAAATCGCCCGCTAATCTGCTGGTATCCCTTATGAAACGAAAAAATAGCCTATTTAGCCGTCCAACTGCATCAAAAACGCCCCAATCAAAAAAAACGATTGAGTACCCTGATGTCATCGAAGTACAGGGACTAAGCCATGAAGGCCGCGGCATAGCTAAACAGGACGGGAAGACTCTCTTCATATCAGGAGCGCTTCCAACAGAGCAAGTACGATTCAAAATTGAAGCAAGACACCGTCGCTATGATGAAGCGATCTACACAGAAATAGTCACCCCATCAGCCCATAGGGTCCCAGCGTCCTGCGATTATTATGAACGTTGTGGTGGCTGTGACCTCCAGCACTTAAATCATGAGCAACAAATCACCACAAAACAAGCACTAGTCATCGATCAATTATCAAGGCTGGGAAAGTTCACACCATTACAAGTAGAACAACCCATTACGAGTCCTAGCTGGCACTATCGTCGCAGCTGCCGTCTCGGAATTAATCAATTAACAAGGGACAATAGTGCCATTGTTGGCTTTCGCCGGAAGGGTAGCAGCAAACTGATCAAAATAGACCACTGCCCAGTATTATCGGAACCACTCGATAAAATTTTATCTTCGCTACCCGCGGTACTTGAAGAGACAGAAAATTTTAAAGAGATCACCCACGCCGAAATCAGTATGGGTGATAACGAAGGTGCATTAACCTTAAGGGTAAAGAAAACGCCTAAAGAGCCACTTATCACCCAGTTAAATGAACTTGCGCAAGCAAACAGTTTCAAACTGTACTTTGATTTCGGAGACCGAATTGAAGCCGTTGATGGTGAAGCTCAACTCAACTACCGAATAGCTGAGACAGATACGCTCATCCATTTCAAACCTGGTGACTTTATTCAAGTCAATGCTAAGGTTAATGAGCAGATGATCCAGCGGGCTTTATCTTGGTTACAACTTTCAAAAAATGATCGCGTATTAGATCTGTTTTGCGGTATAGGTAACTTTACACTACCTATAGCCACACAAGTTGAAAGTATCGTCGGCATAGAAGGCGTAGAAGAGATGGTCATTCGCGCCAATGATAATGCCCAGATCAATCAAATCGATAATTGTGAATTTCATAAAGCCAACCTAACCAATGACCTACGCGCCATGCCTTGGTACAAGCAAGGCTTCAATAAAATAGTCCTTGATCCCCCCCGCACCGGCGCACTGGACATTATTAAACAACTGAAACAACACTCTGCAGAGATGGTACTCTATGTCTCTTGCAACCCTGCAGCACTTGCCCGTGATGGGGCAGAGTTAATATCCCAAGGTTATAAAGCAACGCGTTTTTGCGTTATGGATATGTTCCCACATACATCTCATGTTGAATCTCTTGTCCTATTTGAGCGTATCTAATGGTTGATATTATCTATGCTGACGACGCTTTTGTAATCGCCAATAAACCCTACGATGTTTTATCCGTTCCTGGCCGTGGTGAAGACAAGCAAGATTGTTTATGGCGACGAGTACAAACAATATTTCCAACAGCTAGAGTCGTTCACCGGCTAGATTATGCAACATCCGGAGTGATGGTATTAGCCTTAACATTGGAAGCACAAAGATCGCTCAATCGTAGCTTTCAAGAGCGTCAAACCCATAAGCGCTATCAGGCCATTATCTCCGGTACGCCAGAGCAATCAGAAGGCAGTGTAGAACTCCCTTTACGATGCGATTGGGAAAATAGACCTTTACAGATCGTCGATTTTGAACAAGGGAAAAACGCGTTAACACACTGGAAAGTACTGGCTAAAGAGAGCTCTGAGCAAGATACTCGCGTTGAGCTAACACCTATCACTGGCCGCTCTCATCAATTAAGGGTGCATATGCAAGCTATGGGACACCCAATTTTAGGGGATCGATTTTATGCGGATGCAGAAGACCAAGCCAAATCTGACCGACTACTGCTCCATGCCGAGCAGCTATCCTTCCCCCACCCAATTACCGGTGAATTTGTTGAATTTTTTGCACCCTGTCCTTTTTAAAGAGAAATAGCACACAAGCCTAAACAGTACGAATTGGCGTACCGCTTAGAAACGCTCTCATATTCTCAGCCGTCTGTTCAATAATACAATTGCGCGCTTCTATACTTCCCCAAGCGGTATGAGGAGTCAGGAGCAAGTTGGGAATGCTTGGATCGAGCAAAACATTACCATGAATCGGAGGCTCCTCCGTTAATACATCAAAGGCAGCACCAGCGATAACCCCATTTCTCAGCGCATCAGCAAGATCAGCCTCATTAACAATACCACCACGCGCTGCATTAATGATAAAAGCCTCAGGCTTCATCTGTTCAAAAACCTCTGTAGTAAAAAGGTTTTCCGTTGCATCAGTCAGCGGACAATGCAAACTAATAACATCCGCTTGCTGAATAAAATCATCAAAAGGGCAAGTAGTATCAGAGTCCTGTTCAGCCCCTCCAATTTGACCTATTTTTTGGCATACAATGATCTTCATACCAAAGGCTTCAGCTATTTTAGCCACACCTTTACCTAAGTTTCCATAACCGATAATTCCAAGCGTTCGTCCTTTAAGCTCAATAATCGGGTGAGTTAGAAAGCAAAATTGTTCTGAACGCTGCCACTCACCCGCGACAACATCTTGTGCATAACTCGGCAGGTTAGTGTGTAAAGCTAAAATCAGTGACCAGACATGCTGAACTACAGAATCTACGCCATAAGCCACACAGTTAGACACGGGAATGCCCAACTCACATGCCGCTTGCTTATCGATCACATTAGTTCCGGTAGCCAGTACACAAACCAGTTTTAATTGGGAGGCCTGCTCTAGGTGATGACGTGCTAAAGGCGTCTTGTTTGTTATCACAATATCGAAACCTTGAATTCGGTTACCTATCTCCTTATCCGGTGTCAGATCATAACAAACTAGCTCTTCAACCAAGAATTCGATGGCACTCAAATCTAAGGCCTCTAGGCCTTTTAAATCAAGTATAACTGCACGCATAACCCTCTCCCTCAGAAACCCATAAAAAAGGGCCCTAAGGCCCTTTCTACAACATAAAACTATTTAAACGATTAAGAGCGAGGGAGTTTCTCTTTAATCTCCCATAGTATCTCTTCACCGATTACCGCTGGAGCTGCAACCCCCTCGGCGGTTAAGACACTCAGATAAACACCCGTACGGGTACGAATAAGTTTCAACTGGTACTGACCCGTGTGCTCGAATTTACCCGAATTTGCATTATAAACACCTGATTCGCCTTCACCAAACACATAGATTGGTTTACCTGCAAACCAGATCTTATAGCCTTTTTTGTTAGCTTCATCTTCAGGATCGTTCAAAGTTCCTGCTGTCGTTTGATCGTCAGCATTCTGGAAACGCGCAGCCGTTTTTCCGCTGGTATAGCTTATGCCGTCAGTATCTCCATCAACACCAAAAGCAGCAGAAATAGAACTCGTATCTAATGTGATAGGCCCTCTATCTGAATGCAACCATTCAAAGAAGCCCATTTCTTCTTGATTTTCAAAAGGTGTTGACGTCGTGTAGGTCATATAAAAGAAACCTGTATCGGGGTCACGTGTACCTACATCCATATCGGCTTTATCTAATGCAGCACTCACATTATTCCAGGCAGACTCTACATCAGCATCAAGTTTTAATACCGCATTACCGCGTGAGTCACGTCCTAACTGCGTGCCTAAACGGCGCTGTTCTTGGAAAGCAACCAATGTTTGAGCACTACGATCACCGGTCGCTTTACCTAGGTAACGTAACATTTCAAACATCATATCAGATTTATAACTTACACCTCGTGCTTGCTCACTCCAATCAACCACAGCTTCGTCATCACCTTCAGCAAAGCGTATATGTTGCATCGCTACAGAGGTTCGATTTGGATCACCATCAACAGGCTTTAGACTCACTTGTAGCTTATCTTTAGTAGGCCCTGGAATATCTTGGAATGTAAGACGTTTAACCCAAGAATCGACAAAGCTTAGCTCCTTGGCTTCATGAGTAATCCACTGAGTCTCCATAACCCCTTGACGCGGGTCCGATTTAACAATGTCTATACCATTAAACTGCCAAAACTCCTGCAATTTAACCCATACATTTGTTATACCTTCATCAACGATAATCAGTTTATCGCCACCCTCACGCTTTAAACTAACCGATTCTGTACCAGATTCAGCATAGAAAAACTCAGGCCTAGGAACAATGAAGTCCCCAGAACGTGCTGTTGCGACATCACTGATTTCTGGAATAGTAAGCGACTCTTCTGTCTGCTTAACACTAAGATGCTCAGGCACTTCTAAACGCTGGCCGGTTTCAGCTAATTCATAATCTTGGCTACGATCACGAACAATACCATTTTCACCATAGATTGGATTATTATCCAACGCACCACAGCCCGCCATTAACAGGCTAACTGACGATAGAGCTAAAATCTTTTTCATTATTATGATCGCTTAAATAATTTCACTGCTACGTAACGCTTCACGCACAGTTGTATGATATTCATCAGCTAATACGGTTAACGGTAAACGGATACCAAGCCCCATTAACCCCATTTCAGTCATAGCCCACTTTACTGGGATAGGATTCGCTTCAACAAAAAGTTTTTCATGCAAAGGCATTAGTTTTTCTTGTATTGCACGGGCGGCATCTACATCACCGGTAATAGCAAAACGGCAAAGCTGAGACATTTCCGCGGGTGCGACATTAGCAGTAACCGATATATTCCCATCGCCTCCGGCAATCATTAACTCAACCGCGGTAGCATCATCACCAGAATAGATCGCAAAATCGGCGGGAGAATTGTCAATCAAAAAACGCGCACGTTCTAAATCGCCAGTCGCTTCTTTTACACCGACAATATTATCGATTTCCGCAAGACGAAGAACAGTCTCAGGTAACATATCGCAAGCAGTACGTCCTGGAACATTGTAAAGAATCTGCGGAATATCCACCGCTTCAGCAACGGCTTTATAGTGCAGAAACAAACCTTCCTGAGTTGGCTTGTTATAGTAAGGCGTGACCAATAGACAGGCATTCGCTCCTACATTTTTAGCTTCTTGAGTTAACTCAATCGCTTCAGAAGTAGAGTTAGCACCCGTACCTGCAATAACAGGGATACGGCCAGCGACTCGGTCTACCACACGTTTAATAACCTGGCAGTGCTCATCGCAGTTTAAAGTAGCAGACTCACCCGTAGTGCCTACAGCGACGATAGAATCAGTGCCCTTGTCCAAATGCCAATCAACAATTTTATCGAGATTATCCCAATCGATATCACCGTTAGAATGCATAGGGGTAACAAGAGCAACAATGCTGCCAGTAATCATTTTTTTCTCCATGAGATAAATATCAGGTTTAGCAATGCCCAAACTACTCTGAGACACCACTTATTACAACCTTAAAAGCGTTACTAATCTTATTCTAGCTATATGAAAGTAATGATTATTTAGCTAGATAATTAATCAATTATCCATACCGATACAAAGAGACTCTTAACAATATAAGAAGCCACATAAACAACCACCATTATCTATGATAATGTGGGCATCAAATAGCCCCTTAAAATCTAAAACCTATCTGGTATCGTATAAAGGGTCGTTATTCTATACGATTTTGTACTTTGTTGAGTAGCCATCATCACTAAGGATTTACTATGAACTGCGTTTCAATCGATAAAAAAGTGCCATCTTTTACTTCTCAAGCAACCAGTGAACAAACAATTACCCTATCAGAGCTACAAGGGAAAAACGTAGTTATCTATTTCTACCCAAAAGATAGTACTCCTGGCTGCACTACAGAAGGCCAAAATTTCCGCGATTTAATTAATGAATTTGAAGCAGCTAATACCCTTATATTCGGCGTTTCCCGCGATAGCTTACGTGCACATGAAAACTTCAAAGCTAAACAATCATTTCCCTTTGAATTGATTAGCGATCCCGATGAAACCTTGTGCAAATTATTTGATGTTATCAAACTCAAGAAAAACTACGGTCGTGAATATATGGGGATTGAACGTTCTACTTTTCTCATTGACAGTGAAGGCGTACTTAAACAGGAATGGCGTGGCGTAAAAGTAAAAGGGCATGTAGATGAAGTTTTAGCCGCTGCTCAAGCGCTATAGCTCCTTGGTCTATCTGTACAGAAAGCAGCACTAAGTGCTGCTTTCCTCTGAGGCCAGCATCTTCGTCTTAGGCCAAGCATTAATAATGGCTTTGAAAAGTGTTGCTAAAGGTATAGCAAAAAATAGCCCCCAAAACCCCCATAGCCCACCAAAAACAAGCACCGCCACAATGATCGCAACAGGGTGAAGGTTAACCGCTTCAGAAAACAACAAGGGCACTAACACGTTACCATCTAGCGCTTGAATAATACCGTAAGCTATCATTAGATACATAAAATCACCGCTCCACCCCCATTGGAAGAAAGCGATAAGCCCTACAGGAATCGTAACCAAGGCAGCCCCTATATAAGGAATCAAAACTGACAAGCCGACTAATATGCCCAATAATGCCGCGTAATTAATGCCTAACAAAATAAACGTCACATAAGTAACAACACCAACCACAACTATTTCTATCGCTTTACCCCTAATATAGTTTGCGATTTGATCATCCATTTCAGTCCATACAGCACGCATCATATCTCGCTTTTCTGGTAGAAAAGAGACCCACCAACGGGACAGCGAGGCACCATCTTTCAAAAAGAAAAAGACCAATATAGGCACTAATACTAGATAGATTAACAACGCCATAATGGACGTTAGTGAATTTAACGAGAAGGTCACCACCCACTGCCCCATCTGAGAGAGTTCAGACTTAGCAAGATTGATAAACTCTAACACTCGAGTTTCAGATATATACTCAGGATAACGTTCAGGTAGTAATAGAAGCACCGATTGTATCTGGGTCATAATCCTCGGTAATTCATTAAATAGATTAACAGACTGCTGCCAACCTAATGGCATCACTATAAATAACAATGCAGCAACACAACCAATAAAGGCTAAAAAAACTAAAATAACAGACAGCAGATGGGGAATTTTAAGCTGCTTAAGTCTATTGACTCCACCCTGCATCAAAAACGCCAAAATAATACTTGAAAAAACAGGTGCCAGCGCCTGTCCTAACGTTAAAATAACTAGTAACGCAGCAGCCAATAAAATGAAGAGCAGTATAGCTTCTTCATCAGAAAAATAGCGTTCGACCCATTTACTAAATATTTTCCGCATTGACCTTCTTTTTTAACCTCTTCGAATAATGTAAACGTACGGTTCCACATCAGTGAACGAATCAACCAAATCATGGTCAGACTGATCTGTAAATGCTTTAAAATCACGGATTGAGCCTGCATCCGTAGCAATTACTTTTAAAATAGTGTCAGGCTGCATTTTATTTAACGCTTGCTTAGCCTTTAATAAAGGTAAAGGGCAGTTTAACCCCGATGTATCAAGGGTCAAATAGATATCATAATCAGTCATGAACATGTCTTAAGTGTAAAGTTTTAAAAGCAACGAAGATATACGCCCTTTTCGCTAGTAAAATATCGCCTTACATAGGTAATGACGCTCCTTGAACGGTTTACTATTGTCGAAAAGGATTTAGTTCAGCACTATATACCATTATTGTTTGCATTAGCACGGGCTTTTTCGGATAGATATATGCGCAACAGATATTTAATTTTTCTGCTTTCTCTAATGATTTCATGGCTGCCTTGTTCTGTATCGGCAGAGCCGCAACTACCTGATATAGGAAGCAGCGGATACAGTATCATTTCACAACAGCAGGAATACCAATTAGGTAGAGCTTGGGCACGCGTACTGCGTGGCAGTGCCCGTATTTATGATGATGCTCTAGTTAGCCAATATGTCGAAGAGCTAACATGGAGTTTAGTGACTCATAGCCAATTGACTGATCGCCGTTTAGAAGTGATTGTTCTAGACAATCCGACCATTAACGCTTTTGCTGTTCCTGGTGGCATCATTGGTGTTCAAACCGGCCTACTATTAACTGCCCAAAATGAAGCACAGTTAGCCTCAGTCCTTGCCCATGAACTTGCCCATCTAAGCCAACGCCACTTTGCCTCACAGCTTGAAGAACAGCGCCGTAATCAACCCTTTTTTATCGCTTCAATCCTAGGCAGTATTCTACTTGCCGCGGCCAACACTGAAGCTGGCGTAGCGGCCATGCAAACCTCAATGGCGGCATCGACATCATCTAAACTTTCTTTCAGTCGCCAAAACGAGCGCGAAGCCGATTATATAGGCCTACAAACCTTAATCGCTGCAGGTTATGCACCATCCCAAATGGCGAACATGTTTACCCAGCTACAACAAGCTGCTCGTTTTAGCCGTACAGTGCCTGAATTCCTACTCACCCACCCGGTTACTCAATCAAGGATTGCGGATGCTCAAAATAGAGCGGCCAACTTCAAAGGTAAGGCAACAAAAGAAAATTCAATTTCATTTGATATTGCCAAAATACGTATTCAAGTTAACTACGCACAAGATATAAAGAAACTACTGGCAAAATATCAAGATCAGCTCGCCCTTCATGGCAGCGATTCGCACAGATATGCCGTTGCCTACGCAGCCTTAAAGGATAAAAAATTCGATATTGCTAAACAGCAGATGGCGCAATTTTCATCCGTATTTAAATCAAAACTAAGCAGCCAACTGCTCGATGCTGAATATTTCATTGCCCAAGAGAATTTCATACAAGCGGATAAGATTCTATCTAAACTGCACAACATTTACCCCGGCAACCACGCTATTAGTTATATCTACGCAGACAACCTTGTCTATTTAAATAAGCCACATAAAGCAACAGAGCTATATAAAGGGTTAGTAGAAAATAACCCCAACGATAGCCGTGCTTGGTACCTACTAGCGGAATCTTATGGTTTAGAAGGTAATATTCTTGGCGTGCATGAAGCACGTATAGAGTACTTTCTACTCACTGCCAATATAGATAGAGCACTTAAACAAGTGGACTATGCGCTTAAAGAGCCAAGTCTAACCCCCAATGAGAAAGCCCGCTTAGAACAGCGAAAAGAAGATGCAAAAAAAATCCGAGAATCACTCGAATTTGATTTCTAACCATAAAAAATCCCGCTGATGCGGGATTTTTTATGTTCAAAATTCAATTAACGATTATTCAGTGCCGCTGAAAAATCTAGCATACGCTGCAAAGGCTCACGCGCATCCGTAATTAAAGCAGGATCTACATGTATCTCATCCTGCCCAGACTCAAGCGCATGTAATACACTTTCTAAGCCGTTCATCGCCATCCACGGACAGTGTGCGCAGCTTCGACAGGTAGCCCCTGCTCCACCCGTAGGCGCCTCAATAAACTCCTTGCCCGGCGCAGCCTGCCTCATCTTGTAGAAAATCGCATTATCCGTCGCAACAATAAACTGCTTATTCGGCATATTTTTCGCTGCATTAATTAATTGAGTCGTCGACCCTACCGCATCAGCAATATCGACTACCGAATCCGGTGACTCAGGATGAACTAAGACCGCCGCATCAGGATAGACCTTCTTAATATCAAGAATACC
This sequence comes from Neptuniibacter marinus, assembly GCF_965223595.1. Taxonomy (NCBI): domain Bacteria; kingdom Pseudomonadati; phylum Pseudomonadota; class Gammaproteobacteria; order Oceanospirillales; family Oceanospirillaceae; genus Neptuniibacter; species Neptuniibacter marinus. Next base: position 2,495,440 of record NZ_OZ245004.1, read on the forward strand.
TTTCGCCTTAAACTCATCATGCACAATGCAGGCACCATCCCACATCAACATCTCGATACCCGTTTGGCGCTGTACATAAGAGCCCAAATGCTTATCAGGAGCCCAAATTATTTTTTTGCCTTGATCTGCCAGATGCTCAACCACATCGAGTGCAATACTTGAAGTTACCACCCAATCAGCACGCGCTTTAACCGCCGCAGAGGTATTCGCATATACAACTACCTCATGGTCAGGATGGGCATCACAGAAAGCGGAAAACTCATCGATTGGACAACCAATATCTAAAGAACAGGTCGCCTCAATCGTTGGCATAATGACACGTTTATTTGGCGTCAATATTTTCGCAGTTTCGCCCATAAACTTAACACCCGCAACCACCAACGTACTAGCTGAGTGCGCATTACCAAAACGTGCCATCTCTAACGAATCAGAGACACAACCACCGGTCTCATCCGCTAATTGTTGAAGCACCGCATCCGTATAATAATGAGCAACTAAACACGCATCTTTCTCTTTCAATAACGCTTTAATACGCTGTTTATAATCATCCACCTGCGCCTCACTCATATCTAGAGGCAGATGCTCTTTGGCAAAGTGCTCTTGCACAAGAATGCGGTCTGAAATGTCTTGTTTGCTCAACATGTGATGTTTGTACTCATATATCAAGGGAATAAAACGCTGCCTATCTCACCAATAACCAGCAGCGAAACCACTGAAGACTAGCGCTCAGCAGAAAAAAATAAATTATATCACAGAGATTAAAAGCCTAACGACTATAAAGCGGAGATTTAATAACCGCTAAACGTGAGGTGGCCTGCTTATCAGCTGTGCGTTTTAATGTTTTGTCGAGGTTCTTACCTCTAGCCACCTGTAAAGCACAAGGATAACGCTATCGAAACAAGCATCTTTTGGCGTTGAACCTCGATCCTTCCCTCACGGGGTAAGTGCCTACAATAAATGCTTTACTTCCGTTTCCCATTGCACCGTAATACTTCACTTAATACAGCCAATTATGAAGTAATTTTCACCACGCCCTTACATTTAGGAAACGTTGAGCAACCCCAAAATTTAAGACCCGCATTCGCTCCTTTTTTCGATTCACGCATCACCATTTTGGAACTACATCGAGGACAAACCTGTTCGTTATTCTTCGACGCTATAACCTGCTTAACGTGCGCCACATGCTCTCGGTTCGTTTTCATACTCGGCTGAAGCCTACCCGCCTGAATAATTGAAATCACCTCTTGCACCTGATTTTGGCTAAGTATTTCAGTATTTTTTGATTTGATATACCTAATACAGCCACCGGCATAAGTTACATTACTAGGCATCTCTGTTTTGAAAGTACTGCTACCAATAAAAACAATAACTGAAAAAAGAGAATCAGTGGGGATATTTAAGCAAGACTCAAGGGTTTTTAGATGCTTATAGTTTTGATGTATTGGGTTTTGAAATTTATTTGAATGCTTAAATATTTTCTGAGTCCATTGCTTTTGGTTAGGTGAGCCAAAGATCCATCCTTTCATATTCTTTGTTTCAAGAATAAAAACACCGTATTTTGAAACAAGGATATGATCTATCTGTGTGGTCCCATCTTCGGTAGGTAACGTAATATTTTTAAGCAGGTGGTATCTATCTTTTGGTAAAGAAGTCTTTAACAGCACATTAACCTGAAACTCACCAAACACTCCCTTAAACCATGGCGATTTTAAAACACCGATTAACACAACCAATGGCAGGAAATACCAGAACATACTGAAAATTTGATTCATGAAAAGCGTGAAGTCCATTTATTAGTTATCCCTTTAAAATCTGTACCCTCTAGATGGCAGGATACATTCCTAATTATAAAAAACCAGCGCAGGGCTGGGTTCTTTAAGTGGTGGGTCGTACAGGATTACTATTGCCCTTCGGGCCATCGTCGCAGGCTCCGATGTTTTCTTATGACGTCGTCATGCGAATCGAACCTTTAACGGTTCTCATCCTGTACGCGTGTATTTCATTACAGGCATAAAAAAACCAGCGCAGGGCTGGATTCTTTAAGTGGTGGGTCGTACAGGATTCGAACCTGTGACCAATTGGTTAAAAGCCAACTGCTCTACCAGCTGAGCTAACGACCCACTTGGAGGAGGCGTATTCTACGCACCAAAGACGGGAAAGCAAGGCTTTTTTTTATTGATAGCGCGTTGGGTCTTTTATTCCCGCATCAACAAAACCTTGAGTCCGTAAGCGGCAGCTATCACAGACACCACAAGCTCGGCCATCATCATCTGCTTGGTAGCATGAAACGGTTAAACCGTAGTCGACGCCTAACGTAGTACCCGCTTGAATGATCTGCTCTTTACTCAGGTCAATCAACGGCGTTTCTATGCGAATAGGATCACCGCTTACACCACGCTTAGTGGCAAGATTAGCCACAGTTTCAAAAGCAGCAATATACTCTGGTCGACAATCAGGATAGCCGGAGTAATCCACCGCATTAACACCGATAAAAATAGCATCCGCTTCTAACACTTCAGCCCAACCTAAAGCTAAGGACAGAAATACCGTATTACGTGCAGGCACGTATGTCACTGGAATCTCATCCGTTTCCTCTTCAGGAACATCAATACTATGATCAGTCAGCGCAGACCCGCCAAAATCTTCAAGGTGGAGGCGAATCACTTGATGCTCAATCGCTTTTAGCTGTTTAGCGATCTCTTTAGCTGCATTAAGTTCTGTCAGCGAACGCTGTCCATAATCAAAACTCAGTACATAGCAGTCATAACCACGTTCAGAAGCGATGGCTAGCGCTGTTGCTGAGTCCAAGCCGCCAGAAAGCAGTACCACTGCTTTAGGGGAAGCAGGCGTATTCATGTATATTTCCAGATTTATTGAAGGCGTTTAAATTCTTCAGCCAAACGAACAGCGGAAGAGTCCGGATACTTAGTAATAACAAGATCTAAATATTCAGTCGATTTTGCACTATCACCTAGCTGGTCATAGACAATACCAAGTTTATAAGCAGCGTCCGGTGCTTTACGGTGATCAGCAAATCGTGTGACAACCTGCATAAAAGATTCACGCGCCAACTCAGGTTTCTGTTCAGCCAAATTCACTTCACCAAGCCAATAATAGGCATTAGCTAAGCGTTCACTTTGCGGATAATCTTTAATAAAAGCTGTGAATGCTTCAGCCGCTTTAGGAAAGTTTCGCTCTCGCACTAACCCAAAGGCTTCGCGATAGGCTTTAGCATCACTAGGTGCTGCATCAGACTGCACAAGTTCAGGCTGGGATTGCGTAACTGTTGAAGTTGGCTCAGCATTATTCAGATCAGTAGAAACGGGCGTACTTGGAGCTGAGGTTGTAGGTATAGATGATATACGTCGATCAAGATCGCGATAACGGTCCAATTGCTGACGTTCCATCTGTTTTAGACGGTAATCCTGCTGCTCTAACTGCCCTCTTAATGATCGCACCTCATCCTGCAATTGCTGGACAATAAGTACAAGCTCACTACCGCTTGATGTTTGGGGAGTATAAGTCGCCGTTTGAGATGAGCTTTGGCCACTATCGACGCCTAACTCAATCACCGGAACTTCTTCAGCAACAGCACTAGCGCTGAGAAACAGCGCCAGTGTTGATGTATAAACTGTGTATTTTGAAGTCATAAATTAACGAGATACGTACTTCAATTCCACACGACGGTTCTGGCTCCAGCTAGAATCGCTGTGACCCAAAACGGCTGGTTTCTCTTCACCGAAGCTAATAGATTCAACCTGAGAACCAGATACACCATTAACTTGTAGGAAGCGAGAAACTGCTTTAGCACGACGTTCACCTAGAGCCATGTTGTACTCACGAGTACCACGCTCATCAGCATGACCTTCAAGTATTACTTGTGCTGATGGGTTAGCTGCTAAATAGGCCGCATGTTTTTCTAAATCAGCAAAACCATCCGCTTTTACAACAGACTGGTCAAAGTCAAAGTAAAATACAGTTTGAAGGTTTGCGACATCGTCCATAGAAGAACCGCTAACACCTGTGTTCTGGCTTACGCCTTGAGTAGAACCCGTATCAGTTCCTGCTGTAGAACCTGTGCTTTCTGTTGTGCCAGATGTACTACAACCTGCTACCCATGCAACGGATAGGGCTAGTGCAACTGCTTTAGTTACGTTGGAAGCTCGCATTGATCACTCCTGAAAAATTTACTGGTTTACCCAGCATTTTTAATGTTATTGATGCCGCCATGTCCAAATCAGGACATAAGTTAATGTCTATAAGAAATTATTGCAAGTAGGGACTCCATGCGGGTTCCCTAACATCGCCACTCGTTGCCGGCAATATAAAGCGCACGTTACCATCTAGGGTCACGCCACCAAGCACACCTTTCACTCCTTTTTGAGTAGCATAAAGAATAATACTACCGTTTGGCGCTATGGTGGGCGACTCATCAAGATACGTATCAGTTAGCGTATCTAAACGGCCTGTTTTCAAATCTTGAACAGCAATTCGAAACACATTGTCATCACCTCTGTGTACCATCGCGAGGAAGCGACCATCATAGGTCAAACGTCCACGTGAATTATAATTGCCTTCATAAGTCACTCGTTCCAACTGACGGGTCGGCAGATAGATCCGATAGATCTGTGGCTGACCACCTCGGTCGGAGGTAAAAATAATAGACTGACCATCAGGAGACCATGAAGGCTCCGTATCAATCCCATAATGATGAGTAATTCGGGCTAAACTACGGGACCTTAGATCCAATACATAGACTTCTGGATTACCATCTTTAGATAAGACTATCGCTAATTTATTACCATCTGGTGACCATGCCGGCGCACCATTAAGACCTCTAAATGATTGAACTTTTTCACGTTTACCTGTTGCCAAGTATTGGATATAGATAGCTGGTCGGCCACTTTCAAAAGACACATAGGCGAGTTTCGAGCCATCTCGTGCCCAAGCCGGTGACATTAAAGGCTCACTCTGCTGACGGATAGTCATCGGACGCGCACCATCAGAGTCCGCCATTTTAAGACGGTAACTCACTTTACCTTCACCATATTGTTGAGCGGTAACATAAACAATTCGTGTGGAAAACGCACCGCGAATCCCCGTCAACTTCTGATAGATCATATCCGATATATAGTGTGCTATATCACGTAAATTATCTTGTGTGCCAGATACTCGTTCGGATAACAAACGCTGTTCTTTAAGGACATCATAAAGCTCAAATTCAACTTTTATTTGATTACCTTCAGCAGGTATTTGACGGCCAATGACCAAAAACTCAGTTTTGCTAATTCGCCAATCCCTATAATAGATCTGAGTTTGCTGAGTTGGGAAACTCAACATATTTTTAGGATCCATAATTTTAAACAGGCCGGTTCGACCTAAATCAGCTGAAACAATCTTAGCAATATCTTCTTTTAATGCTGACGCCCCACCCCAAGCAAAAGGTACAACCGCAACAGGGGTTGGCTCATCAATGCCTTGGGTGATCTCAATCGCTAAATCACTCTCAGCACTAGCAACAGAGGAAAGCAGTAACGCACAACTCACAATTAATAGATGAAACACTTTCTTCACGCTTAACTCCCCTTTAAAACTTAATCCCGTAAATCTTCAGGTCTAAACCGAAGAACACGCTTCCTAAAATAACGGTCAAACACAACAGGATCTAACTCCTGTAGCTTTTCAAATACAGTAACACGATCAATCGCTCTCAGTGCATCATTATCAAACCGAGAATCACCACTTGATTTAGTCACATAACGATCATTAACACGGCCTGAGGGTAATAGATGAACAGTCACCTCAACCACCATTCCATTTCTTGCTGTTGGAGAACGTCGCCAATTACGCGTCACCTGACCAACAATATAAGCTTCATAGCGCATGGCGGCTGCGCGTTGTTCTTCTGCCGCAATCGCAGCCTCTTCCTCTTCTAAAGCCCGAATCAAGGCTTCATTTCTAGCCTGCTCTTCTGCAGCTTTACGTGCTTCTTCTGCTTTGCGTTCTGCATCTGCCTTTTTCTTAGCCGCATCAGCTTTAGCTTTTTTTGCTGCGGCTTCTTTAGCTTTCTTCGCTTTTTCTGCGGCTGCTTTCTTTAACTTAGCCTCTTTCGCTTTCTTCTGTTCTGCCTGTTTTTTAGCATCGGCTGCTTTTTTCTTAGCTAACTCTTGTTGGCGTTTTTTATCGGCTGCTTTCTTTTTAGCCGCTTTCTCTTTCGCTAACTGTTTTTTCTTCTCATCTGCTTTACGTTTTTTATCAGCATCCGCCTTACGCTGTAGGTCGGCTTTCTGTTTCGCTTTAGCCTCTGCCGCGGCTTTATTTAGCGCGTTCTTTGTTTTCATATCCACGATCGTAGCTTGAACATGCCGTGGCACTTTACGCGCCGAATCTTCATGATCAAACCAACTCTGTGCCAACAGGGCAACCACAACCCCATGCAGTAAAACAGCAAAAAGAGTGGGAAGCAGGTAACTACTTAAACGCAAAATTTGAACCTACTCTGTCACCAAGCCAACGCTAGGAGCGCCAGCTTGTTGTAGTAAAACCATCAGTTGCACAACCGTATTGTAATCAACACTGCGATCACCACGAACTAATAGCATTTTATCTGGATTGGTCGCCAAAATCTTACTGATTCGATCTTGGACGACCTCTGCGGTAACCGCCTCTTCTGGGTCACCACCAATATCGATAAAGTATTCACCATCAGCATTTACCGTCACAATAACGGGTTCATTATCCTTATCATCTACAGGTTCTGCTGCTGCTTTAGGTAACTCAACATTAACCCCTTGCGTGAGCATTGGCGCAGTAATCATAAAGATAACTAACAACACCATCATTACGTCTATATAGGGCACAACATTAATGTCGGCGTTTAATTTACGCTTTTTCTTATGCCTTCTAATCATCTGACCACACTCCCTGAAAAGAAAAATTAGTGTGATGCATGCATACGACGATGCAAGATAGATGAGAATTCATCCGCAAAGGTTTCATAATTACCTAGCAAGTATTCAACTTGCGCCGAATAACGGTTATATGCAATTACAGCGGGGATAGCAGCAAAAAGACCTATCGCAGTCGCGATCAGCGCTTCTGATATACCTGGAGCAACCGATGCTAACGTTGCTTGATGAACATTAGCTAAACCACGAAAGGAGTTCATAATCCCCCACACAGTACCAAATAGTCCAACATAAGGGCTTGTGGATCCCACGGTCGCAAGGAAAGGTAGATGACGTTCTAATTTATCTTCTTCACGGGCTAAAGCAACACGCATGCTTCGCTCAACGCCGTCCATTACAGAATCTGGATCATACCCCTGCTGCTGTGTTAAGCGGGTGTACTCTTTAATACCTGCACGGAAAATATTTTCAGCACCACAATCAGAATTAGGCTGCTGATTTACCTCACGGAAAAGCTGACCTAAATCCACACCAGACCAAAACCGTTCTTCAAACTTCCTGAGGCTTTTACGTGCTTTGGAAAGCACTGATTGACGCTGAAAGATCATTATCCAAGAAAGCACTGAAGCTAACAAAAGCATTAGCATAACCAGTTGCACAACTAAACTCGCATTTGCAACCAAACTCCAGATCGACATTTTTTCGACCACAGTACTATCCTTCTTATCTATTTAAGCAGTTAAAGAGACCCCAAACCTGCTTTCTGATTACTCAAAAGCAGATAAGTTCAATCTATTTCCCAGCAGAGAAATTTAGGATCAACAATAACAGTCAGAAGAATTAATACAAGAAAAAAACCAGCCTAGAAAGGCTGGTTTAATACAAGAAAAGTGATGAAGGGTTTTGTAAAAAAAATTATGCGCTTTTTTGCAAACCTTGCTCATATAAAGACTGACAACGAATACATCGAGCGGCAGTTGGACAAGCCTTTAAACGACTCAATTCAATCTCCTCACCGCAATCGGTACATAAACCGAACTCCCCTGCATTGATACGACTTAACGCAGATAAGCATTCTGCTATCTCTTCGTTATGCCTAGATAAGGATTCAACTTTCAACATAAAGTCTGCGGTGGCATCCGCATCTTCCCCGGAATCATGAACCTGTAGCGTTTGCACTCCAGTGCTTATCTGCGGCCCCATTTCCTCTGTCACTTCAGTTTGTAACTGCTCTAATAGGTAGAGAAGTTCCTTTTTAAAGGCCGCCACCTCTGATAACGTAAGATTAACCGTCATAACAATACCTGCACTTACTTTATTATAGTAATCGATATGTTAGACCTAAGACCTATAAAGCAGGGTTGACGGAGATCAGTTTCAACATAAAAACATACTTAAAGTAAGGTTTATTGATCTGAATCGGATTAAGTTTATTTAAGAAAACCAGCGATAAGTATTAATCAATACAATAATCCTTAACTTTCATCTGGTCGATCAATCCCAAAATGCTTATAAGCGTAATCAGTAACGACACGCCCTCTAGGAGTTCGCATAATAAATCCTTGCTGGATAAGATAAGGCTCCAAAACATCCTCAATCGTATCTCGTTCTTCACTAATAGCCGCTGCTAAATTCTCAACGCCTACAGGGCCACCAGCGAATTTATCAATCATTGTCATCAACATACGTCGATCCAGATGATCAAAACCATGATGATCGACATTCAGCATATTTAGGGCCCGATCTGCCAGATCATTATTGATTCTACCGTCACCTTTAACCTCAGCGTAATCCCGCGCACGACGTAACAGGCGATTTGCTATACGTGGTGTCCCTCTAGACCTTTTTGCTACTTCCGAGGCGCCCTGCTCATCAATATAAGTACCAGAAAGATTAGCCGAACGGGAAACGATGTTGGTTAGATCTTCGACATTATAAAACTCTAAGCGCTGAACAATACCAAAGCGATCGCGCAGTGGAGATGTGAGCAACCCAGCTCGTGTTGTTGCTCCCACTAAGGTAAAAGGTGGAAGTTCTAATTTAATAGAACGAGCTGCGGGGCCTTCACCAATCATAATATCAAGCTGATAATCTTCCATCGCAGGATAAAGCACCTCCTCCACATTAGGGCTAAGGCGATGAATCTCATCAATAAACAGAACATCATTAGGTTCTAAATTGGTTAATATCGCCGCTAAATCCCCTGCCTTTTCAAGCACTGGACCAGAAGTAGTTTTAATCTCCGACCCCATCTCATTGGCAATAATATTAGCCAATGTAGTTTTACCTAAGCCTGGAGGACCAAAGATAAGCGTGTGATCTAAAGCTTCCTTACGCATCTTCGCAGCCTGAATAAAAATTTCCATCTGCTCACGTACAACAGGCTGCCCCACATAATCTTCAAGGGTTTTAGGGCGAATAGCTCGATCTGTTGCCTCTTCTACAGGATTACTTAGCGGCGAGATAAATCGGTCAGCTTCTATCACTTACAATACTCCTACCCAACCATTGCTCGTAGAGCGTAACGAATAAGCGCTTCACTGCTACTTGTAGCACCTAAAGCTTTTACCGCTTGCGCTACCGATTTAGTCGCTTGAACAGGCTTATAACCTAAAGCGACCAAGGCGCTTTCAGCCTCAGATCGAGAATCAGCAACAGGTTCAAAAGCGGCCATATCTGGGCCATCCGCAGCTGACAGCTGAAATTCGCTTGAGCTTTCAAGGCCCAATGCCTGAATTTTATCTTTCATCTCAACAATCAAACGTTCTGCAGTTTTTTTGCCTACACCGGGTAATTTTACTAACGATGCGGTATCACCATCATTAACACAACGTACAAATTCGGCGGTAGAAATACCCGATAAAATTGTGATTGCAAGTTTGGGCCCTACGCCATTGGCTTTAATCAGCGTTCGAAACAGTGTGCGCTCCTCCCGTTCATAAAAACCATAAAGTAACTGCGCATCTTCACGGGTCACAAAGTGAGTAAACAAAATCAGCTGCGAACCACATTCGGGTAAGCGATAGAAAGTGTTCATTGAGGCTTCAACCTCGTAACCCACTCCATTCACATCAATAACCAATTGTGGAGGGCGCTTCTCTATTAACTCACCTTTTAATCGACCTATCACTGATCCTGTCCCTTTTTCATATCTTCTAACTTATGCCCTGCGACAATAAATTCTGGCAATTTCAAGTTCGCAAAAATGGTAGCCATGCGAACAACAAATACTATCGACATGGCTATAAGTACCAATAACTGCTCTTCTACCACCTCATAAAACGCAATATAGAATATCGCACCGACAATAGAACAAGTCGCATAAAGCTCGCCGTCACGCTGAAGTATTAACGGAATTTGACCTGTGAGAATGTCACGAATCATACCTCCGGCACAACCCGTTATTACCCCCATCATAACAGCGATAATCGGTGAAAATTCTAATGCTAAGGCTTTTTCAGCACCAAGAACTGTAAAGAGCGCTAACCCCATCGCATCAAGTATTAACAATAACCTTCTTGGGTATTGCATATAGCGACACACCACAAAAGCAACAACCGCAGAAATAATCGCTACCCAAAGGTAAGTCGTATCAGCAATCCAAACAACCGGGTGAATATCCAATGTGATATCACGAATAGTTCCGCCACCAATTGAGGTCACAATAGCTAACACTACCACCCCTAAAATATCTAAACGCTTCCCTTGGGCTGCTAAAGCTCCCGCAGTGGCGAAAACCGCAACACCCAGAAGGTCGGCAATATAGATAAAATATTCGTAACTCATGATTAAACTCTTATAAGTAACAATGCTGCCTAAGCAACTAGAAAATTAACGGCGCCAACTCGCATTTCGCGACGACATACTGCCCGATGTCTTAATCAAACTGCTACGTGTATGAGAATGACAAAGCGCAATGGCCAAAGCATCAGCGGCATCCGCTTGAGGCGCGCCTGGCAACTTAAGAATTTGAGTCACCATATGCTGGATCTGTGCCTTGTCAGCTGAACCTTTGCCCACAACAGATTGCTTAACTTTACGCGCTGCGTATTCATAAACAGGAAGGTCTGCATTAGTGCCTGCCACAATAGCCACGCCACGCGCCTGACCTAGTTTTAAAGCGGAGTCAGCATTACGTGCCATAAACACCTGTTCAATGGCCATCTCTTGAGGACAATAACGCTCTATGACCTCAGAAACCCCTGTAAAAACCTGCTGTAGTCGCTCTGGCAGCTCATCACCTTTGATGCGTATACAGCCGCTAGCAACATATTCATTTTTATTGCCAACACTATTAATCACACCGTAACCTGTGATGCGCGACCCTGGATCTATTCCTAATATAAGCATCTGTTTAATACATTCTGATTCAAATTGCGGTTCAAAATCACCAACCCAAAAAAAATACTGTTTATTTATACAGCAAAGAATACAGGAGCTAGCCCATTTTAAAAACCCTGAACCCACTAATATTGAGGAATAAAAAAAGCCGAGAGTATAATCCCGGCCATTAGAAAGAGGAAAGCAAATTATTCGTCCATCGATTCTTCAGGGATAATGGCATTGTGATAAACGTTCTGAGAATCATCAAAATCCTCTAGCGCATCGATCAGCTTTAGTATTTTTCGCCCCGCATCTACATCCAACTCAACCGTTGTTGATGGAATCATCGCAATTTCCGCATGAACCGGCTGCAAGCCTGCATCTTCCAAACCTTGCTTTACATCCATGAACTCATGCCAATCGGTGAACACATCTATAGAGTTATCATCATTAGTAACCACATCTTCAGCACCAGCCTCAAGTGCGGCTTCCATAACAATCTCTTCATCCAGATCGTCCCCAAAGGTGATCTGACCTTTCTTATCAAATAGGTAAGCAACCGAACCACTTGTACCTAAGTTTCCACCAAACTTATTAAAAGCAGCGCGTACTCCAGCAACCGTACGATTAACATTATCTGTCATACACTCAACAAGAATTGCCACACCATTGGCACCATAACCTTCATAGGTTAACTCATCGTAATTATCGCCTTCTGCGCCCCCTGCTCCACGTAGAATCGCTTTATCGATGGTATCGCGCTTCATATTAGCGCCAAGGCTTTTATCAACCGCCGCACGTAAACGAGGGTTGTCATCAGGATTACCGCCGCCCTCTTTTGCAGCAACCACAAGTTCACGAATCAGCTTAGTAAAAACCTTACCACGCTTAGCGTCTTGCGCCGCCTTACGGTGTTTAATATTTGCAAATTTAGAATGACCAGCCATCACCCTCTCCCTATCTACCGTATGTTTTAAAATAATGGTCTATAAATACAAATAAACTGCCCGAAGGCAGTTTATTATTAAGACTAAAAGGCCTCTTTAAGCGCCCTATTACTATAAAACGAAAACTAAGGCGTTTTACGTAATTTAATATTTAATTCACGAAGCTGAACAGCGCTCACTTCACCTGGCGCGTTGGTCATCGGGCAAGATGCACTCTGCGTTTTAGGGAAAGCGATAACTTCACGGATAGACTCCGAACCAGTCATCAGCATAATCAAACGGTCTAAACCAAATGCTAAACCACCATGCGGAGGCGCACCAAACTTTAGGGCCGTTAGTAGGAAGCCAAATTTATCCTCAGCTTCTTCGTCAGAAATACCTAGGATTTCAAGTACTTTGGCTTGCATCTCTTGATCATGGATACGGATAGAACCGCCACCCAGCTCACAACCATTAAGCACCATGTCATACGCACGTGACAGGGCCGCTAGCGGATCAGCTTTAAGCTCTTCTGGTGAGCAGCTTGGTGCCGTAAATGGATGATGAAGCGCAGTTAAACCGCCATCACTTGTCTCTTCAAACATTGGGAAATCAACAACCCAAAGTGGCGCCCACTCGCGCTGAGACATTTCAAGATCTTCACCTACTTTAATACGTAAAGCGCCTAGTGCTTCAGAAACCACTTTTTCTTGATCAGCACCGAAGAAAACAATATCGCCATTTTCTGCGCCTAAGCGTTCCATAATCGCCATCGTTACATCATCACCTAAGAACTTGATGATAGGTGACTGAAGGCCATTCGCGCCGTTTTCAATTTCATTCACTTTGATCCACGCCAAGCCCTTAGCACCATAAATGCTAACAAACTTAGTGTAATCATCGATATTTTTACGTGTCAGCTTAGCTCCGCCTGGTACTTTAAGTGCTGCAACACGGCCTTTAGGATCTTTAGCTGGGCCGGCAAAGACTTTGAACTCAATCTCGGCCATTAAATCCGCAACATCAACCAATTCCATTGGAAAACGGAGATCTGGCTTATCAGAACCAAAACGCTGCATCGCTTCAGAATAAGGCATGCGTGGGAAATCGCCCAGGTCAATACCCTTAAGCTCAAGGAATAGTTTACGAACCATTTTTTCAGTTAGGCCCATGATTGATTCTTCATCCATAAAGGATGTTTCAATATCAATCTGGGTAAATTCAGGCTGACGGTCTGCACGCAGGTCTTCATCACGGAAACATTTAGCAATTTGATAGTAACGATCAAAACCAGAGACCATCAGCAACTGTTTAAACAGCTGTGGTGACTGCGGCAATGCAAAGAACGATCCCTCATGGATACGGCTTGGCACCAAGAAGTCTCGCGCACCTTCAGGCGTTGCACGGTTAAGAATAGGCGTTTCAATATCTAGGAAGCCGTTATCATCTAAAAAGTTACGGATCGAGTTAGATACTTTAGAACGGAAACGCAGTTTTTCCTGCATCTCTGGACGGCGTAGATCGATGTAACGATGACGCAAACGAACATCCTCACCCACCTGTTGATGTTCATCCAACTGGAAGGGAGGTGTTTCAGACTTGTTCAATAGAACCAGTTCTTTACCTAATACTTCGATCTCACCTGTCGGCATATCAGCATTAGTTGTACCTTCAGGACGCGCACGCACAGTCCCTTTAATTTCGATAACAAACTCATTACGACAGCTATCAGCAAGAGTAAAACTCTCTTCACGATCGGGGTCGAATACAACCTGCGTAATACCTTCACGGTCACGCACGTCTAGGAAGATAACGCCACCATGGTCACGGCGACGGTGCACCCAACCTGCCAGTGTAATGTCTTCACCGATATGCTCTTTTCTAAGATCGCCGCAATAATGACTGCGCATAATTTACTGTTCCTGTTAACTTAAATAGATCGGGTCTACACCCAATCGCCTATGAATTAATAATCTATCCAGTACTCTTCGCTAACCTTAGCTAGCGGAGCTGTCCGGTGTACCTGCAAGATTTTTCTTCTTACCGGTTTTAAAATCTGTTTCATACCAACCAGAGCCTGATAAACGAAAGCCCGGTGCTGATACTTTTTTAACTACATCACTGCTTGCGCATGAAACACAAACTGGCGCTGGTGCATCACTTTTAAGAACTAACTTCTCAAATTCGTGACCACAGCTATCACACTTAAAATCAAAGATTGGCATTCGAAATAAGTCCTCAAACTGCTAAGGATAAACCTATTAAAAACGGCGGATTATACCTGAATTATTTGATGGTGACAGGCCCCTACCCGCATTGATCGCAGAAAGAGCTATTTGAAGTGAATTTAACAGAATGAAAGTAACTAAACCTAAGTAGTTTTATAGATTTCTAGATTATTGGCTTCACAATAGAAGGCCTGCCTTATTATGATCAGAGCCTATATCTAAGCGAATACTTAAACACTTACCTTACATTAAAAGGCAGAGCCTTAACCCGTAGACGCCAGCTCCTTTAAATGCTTAATATTTTATCCACTAAGCAAACGTCTACAGGTTTAATGAAGCTCAAATGTGAGCTCACCTGCCAATAAGACTTCAAGCTTAGAGCGCACGTCATCTAGCTGTTCAGCCGTGTAAGGTTGCACAGGAAACTTACCCCAGACCGGCGCAGGCCAAGCTTTATCAGATTCGTAACGCACAATATGATGAATATGAAGCTGAGGAACCACATTACCCAAAGCGGCAATGTTCATTTTTTTAGCGGCAAACGCATCAGCAAGATTAGACGCTAAAAAAGAGGATTCTTTCATCAAAATACATTGATCTTCATCTGACAGGTGATAAGTTTCGGTGACTCCTGCACGGCGCGGAACTAAAATAAACCAAGGATAGTTCGCATCATTCAACAATAATAAACGACTAACAGGAAAGTCCCCCAATACAATACAATCAGCTGCAAGTTGGGGATGAAGTTCAAATTCAAGTTCTAGCTCATCCATTTTTATGCCCCTATATGCAATGGGGATGACGCCCCATACAATCAAAGAAAGATAGACCTATAAATTAGTTTAAAAGGTCACTAACAATCATTATCCTCAAATTAAAGCTTAGCAACTATAAAAGAAAGCGGGTACCAACAATATGCTGGAAATAAAATTCAGCCATAAGATCAGCGATATAGATAAAAACCTATGGAATCAGCTCTCTCCCACTGATAACCCTTTTCTCCGCTATGAGTTTCTTCACGCATTGGAAGAATCAGGCAGCGCCTCCGCTCAATCAGGCTGGCAGCCGATACACCTACAACTACAAGATAACGGTATAACTATCGCTATTATGCCGCTCTATCTAAAAAACCACTCTTACGGTGAATACGTGTTTGACTGGGCGTGGGCCGATGCTTACCAGCAACATGGGCTCAAATACTATCCTAAGCTGGTCTGTGCCATCCCCTTCTCCCCCGTTATGGGCCCGAGGCTATTAACACAACAAGATCCCGCTCCTTTGCTAGCCACTATTCGCGCCCAAATACCTGTACTCTGCGAGAAATTAGGCGCTAACTCGTTCCATCTCCTTTTTCCAACCGAATATGAAAAGAACCATTTAGCGCAGCCCAAATTAATGTTGCGCAAAGGCTGTCAGTATCAATGGTTTAATCAAGATTATAAAAGCTTTGAACACTTTTTAAGCTATTTCACCTCAAGAAAAAGAAAGAATGTAAAAAAAGAACGGCAGAAAGTGATCGAGCAAGGGATCAGCCATATACAGCTCAGTGGCCATGAGATAAGCCACCAGCAGATCGAGCAGTTTTATGATTTTTACCGTATGACCTACTTAAAGCGCGGACGTGAAGCTTATCTAAACAAAGATTTTTTCTTTAAGTTACAAGAAACAATGCCCGATAACCTTCTCCTTGTTATAGCCATGCAAGGGGAACGCCCCGTTGCTTCAGCCTTATCATTTAAAGATTCTGACACTTTGTATGGTCGCTACTGGGGCTGCTTTGACGAATACGACAGCCTACACTTTGAAACCTGCTACTACCAAGGCATCGATTACTGCATCCAAAACAATCTAAAACGCTTTGATTCAGGAGCCCAAGGCGAGCATAAAATTCAACGGGGTTTTCAACCTATAGCTACCTGGTCTAGTCACTACGTAAAAGAGGTAGGATTTAACCAAGCGATTAAGAACTTTATCGCGGAAGAAACGGCTATGGTGGATGAACAGATGATAGAACTCAGTAAATTTCTTCCCTTCAAAGCCAATGAGTAATTAAATAGCCAACAATTTCCATTGTTTATGTAGATATGCCACTATCGGAAAACAGTATTTAAATCGGTGTGATGAAGCTATCTATACCATCCGACCGCTAGACAATAAATGGCTAAAGGAAGATCAATGAATATTAGCAAAAACCTGTTACTCGCGGTTCTTATCACACCACTAGCGACCTCTGCACTCGCTGCGCCTTCAATCAATAATATGCAGACCTGCCAAGGGGTTATAGATTTTGTTGAATATAAATTGGATTCTGCGCCTGATAAATACCCACAAGAAGATCTAAATGCCGTACGTCTTGGGTTAGGTGGATATGACAACTTTATTCAACAAGAGATCGTAACACCGGGTCTACTTAAATTTAATGGTGGCGATGCAGCCAAAGCCAAAGCGATGCAAAAGCAAGTGGATGAGTATAAAGCCACCATAGTCGGCGGACTTAAAAAGCAATACAAAGACACCCGTTTTTATACCGACTTTGCGGTTGCTATCAACGATTGTGCAAAACAATCAGTACCTGCAGGCCAAGCATTAGAGAACTTAAAAGTTGCCATCAACACGTTAGTTAAACTTGCCAAAATGGGTTAATCATCACCTTCCTAGCGCGATAATTTAATAACACGCTGCTACTTGATAACTCTTTTTATCAGTAGCAGTTCCTATATCAACCTGATCACCAAGCCCTAAGCCCATTAACGCTTTACCTAATGGAGATGAGGGCGTTATTACCATCACCTCCTGCCCAAGATTGTGATCATCATATTTCACCTTTAAACCACCGGCTAAACGCCCGATAAGCAGGTATTTCACTGCCCCTATTTCACCCTCAAGCTTAACTAATGAGCCCACACCAATCTCATCGACCTCCTCATCATTGCCTGAAGATTCAAGTAACTGCTGAAACGACCTTAACTCCTCTTCACACGCCATAACCCGTCTTGATTGACCTTCGGCAAGATACGCCGCCTCCAAGCCCAATGTATCGTACTTATTTTCAGCAACGTTCTCTTTATCCGTGGCACTTTGATGTGCTCGTTCTGCAGCGGCTATAGCGTTTTGATAGTCTCGCTCTAACGCCATAACAACCTGTTTAAGTAATTTATATTTATTCAAGAGAATCTATCTACTTTTTATCAATCTGATTGGTCGGTCTTAGACGGAGTATTAAATCATTTCTGGTTACATTTCGTTAGGATTCACTCAACATTGTGCAGCATTTCCTGTTTTTACTCTTAGCTATCTGAATGCATTTATATCAGAGCAAATAAACCCTATAAAAATAAGGAAAGGCCATGTTTAACACAGACGTATGTCGCTATCACTATATCAACCTGAATGATCTACCTGAAGATATTCAGGCGATCATCACCGAAGTACAAGAGAAAACAGGGTTTATCCCTAATGTATTTTTGACCTTAGCTCGCCGCCCTGATGAGTTTCGTGCATTCTTCGATTACTACCAAGCAATCATGAATAGGGAAGCTAATTTGAGCTTAGCTGAGAAAGAGATGATTGTGGTTGCTACCAGTTCAGCAAACGGCTGTCAGTATTGTGTCGTTGCTCACGGCGCCGTGTTAAGAATTATCACGAAACAGCCTATACTCTCTGACCAAATCAGTATTAACCATAACCACAGTGCAATAACTCAGCGGCAAAAATCAATTCTCGATTTCAGTATGAAACTATGTCGTACACCGGAGCAGATTAACGAAGAAGATTATAACCATCTCTACAAACAGGGATTAGATGATGAAGATATCTGGGATATCTCCAGCGTCTGTGCGTTTTTTGGCCTATCAAACAGAATGGCGATTATAAGTGCGATGCAGCCTAATCCTGAGTTTTATACGATGGGTCGATAAACCTAAAGGTAGCGTCACCTAAAAGCTAAGGTGGCGCTACTGCCATTTAACCTCCGTCGTTAGCATATAACCAGCCCCATAAACGGTTTTAATCAACTCTGGATGCTGAGGATCTGACTCAATTTTCTTCCTCAAGCGAGACATTCGCACATCAATGCTTCGATCATAGGGAACGCAATTTTCCCCCAATAGCTGATCTCTAGATAAAATCTGAAAAGGATGTTTTAACAGGGCTAACAGCATATCCCCTTCCGCTCGACTTAACGACTCACTGTATTGATCTCGGCTTAAATGAAGCGACTCTGGTTGAAATTTCCAATTCGCAAATAGTGCTTGTTTAGGACACTGAGCCGATTGCTGTTTCTGTTTTTCAAGACGGCGATGTAAGCTTTGTACCCGCGCCACTAGCTCCCTAGGTTCAAAAGGTTTAGTAATGTAATCATCTGCACCAAACTCTAGGCCTAAAACACGATCAGCTAGACCATCACGGCCAGACACAATAATCACCCCAACCGCCTTATGCTCTAACTCTTTTACTAACTGCATACCATCAATATCTGGCAAGTTCAGATCAACAATACAGATCTCCGGCAGCTGACGATCTAAAGCAGCAAATAACTGTTCGCCATTAGCGCAATATTCCACTTGATAACGGTAACTACTCAAGGAAGAACAAATCAACGTCCCTAGATCTTCTTCATCTTCAACAACATAAATTAATGGACTGTATCCATTCATGGATTATCCTTCTTATTCTTATCAACTAACTCGGGCGAGATCGCCTGTGCTAATGCATCTGCATCAAAAGGTTTTTGTAACAAATTAAAATCAAAATCGGTTTCAGGAGGGTTCTCCGTGTAACCGGTCATTAAAACAACAAAAGCATTTGGGTGCTGCATTTTAACCAGCGCCGCAACATCGTAGCCATTCTTATGACCTGGCATCACTACATCGGAAACAACACCACTAACCCTCTCTAATCCAGCCAGCAACAACGCAGCCTCATCGCCACTATTAGCCTCAATAACAACAAACCCCATGTCCGTTAATTGCTTACGCACTAATTGACGTAGATCTTGGTTATCTTCCACCAATAAAACTAAAGCGCGATCCCCTTTTGCTGAAAAAGGAGATCTGACTACGGCCTGCTGGTTCACCTTACCTTCAGATTCAATACCTAGCGTTGCAGGCAGTAAAAGATCTATCTGAGCGCCCGTTTCCCCTTCATGAATATCGCATCGATTACGTATGCGCAGATAACCCTTCGACTGTTTTACAAAACCATACACCATACTTAAGCCCAGTCCTGAGCCAGCTCCGGTACCTTTAGTGGTAAAAAACGGCTCATAGGCTTTTTTAAGCGCTTTTTCCGTAAACCCATCCCCTGTATCGGTAATACAAATTAAAACATACTCACCCGCCGCTACCGCTTCATCAAACCCGCCACTGACAATATCTGACGCGGTAGATGTTGTACCCGAAACGGTTAAACACAACATCCCTCCCCGGCTCATTGCATCCACTGCATTCAATACTATATTAACTAAGGCATCTTCCATTTGAGCAGCATCAACATAAACATCCGGTGTTTCGGGCTTAATCTCGGTCAGTAAATTGATATTATCTGGCAATGGTGCCGCCAATAAATCAACGAGCTCATGGATTAATCCGCCTAATTTAATACGTGCAGGAGATAACGATTGTCGACGAGAAAAAGCCAATAACCGTTTTGTCATATCAGCACCCCGCCTTGTCGCACGAATAGCTGGATTCAAGTTATCTTGTAGTTCTTCCGGTATAGATTTATGCCGTTGAAGCTCAAGCAAATTACCTAAGATAATAGTCAATAGATTATTAAAATCATGAGCTAATCCGCCTGACATCTGACCTACCGCTTTCATTTTGCTGACTTCAGCCAAACGCCGTTCCGTTTCCCGCTCATGGGTAATATCGATAGAAAGGTTAAGAAAACCAACCACTTTTTTCTGATCATTATAAAACGGCAATACAGTTCGACGGGTTAGCATCTCTCTGTCTTGTTCCTGAAATAGGTACTCATATACTTCAGTTTGCCCTTCAAGAGCCCGTTCTATATTCGGCCGAATCTCTCTATACATATCATCGCCAACCACCTCTTTAAGAGTTTTTCCCTCAATCTCATCTTTACTCTGGTTAAATAAATCTAGGTACTCACGGTTAGCAAAGACAAAGCGCTGTTCTTTATCTAAGTATGCAACTTGAGCCGGTAGCGCATTAAGAATAAGTCGCTGCCGCGTTTCAACTGCACGTAATTCTGTTTGAGCCAACTCCATAGAGAGAACAGCATCACGTAACTGGTAGTTGGATTCAGATAACTCTTTAGTACGCGCTTTTACACGTGAATTAAGGGTATTAATATTATCCCGCAGCTGATCAACCATATAATCAAACGATTCAGCTAAAAGGCCTAACTCATCATTACGATGAATACCTGTCTTCGCAGAATAATTACCTCGGCTGATTTTATAAGCTGTCGATGAAAGCTTCTTAATAGGCGAAGTCAGCCACTCAGCAAATAGAAAAGCTAGAACAATAGCGGCAAGTAATGCAAAGAACCCCATCGCCATCAGCCGCTGACTTAATTGTACTGAGCTCGCTTTAAGGTCATCCAAATAGACGGAGGAACTGATATACCAATCAAAGCCCGATAAATGACGTACTAAAGATAGTTTTTCATAAATGTAATTGCCCTGATCATCGGGCCGGTCCCACTTATAGTAAAGCTCCTTACCCGAATCAGCCACGGCCATAAGATCCTGATAGATCGGTTGCTGTGTGACGGGGTTAAGCTGCTTTGTAAAGTTAGTTCCATGGATATTCTGGTTGGGATGAAATAGCATATTCCCTTCTGAGTCAAAGACATATAGATAACCATTCGTTGCAATTTTTACATTTTTTAATGCTTTATTAATCTCAAAAATTGCGCGCTGCTTCTGTAACTCAACTTCATTCTGAATATCATCAATATAAACACCCGCCCCCATAACAAAGCCCCACTCAGAGAAGTCTTTTACATAGGAGTATTTATCAATCACTTTGGTATTATTATTCAGGCGCTGCCATTTATATTTATAAAACCCTTGTTTATCCTCACGCACTTTATCTAATATTTCAGGAATAATAAGCTTACCCTCAGGGCCTATAACCCTCGACATGCTCTTATTATTGAACTCACTATCGGGGTGAGATAACAGGCGAGCATCATAATCAGCGATCCAAATATAATCACCATTACCAAAGTCAAATTCACGTAGATCAGCAAACACTTTCTGCCAAACTTGCTCATCACTTAATCCCGCAGTTTGCCCATCTCTCAAGCTAACCTCTATATGTTTTTCAGCGATATCTAATACTGACTTTAATCGCTGCTCATGGGAATTAAGGGTGTTATCTATATAGGTTTCTGTACTGGCGTACATACGGTTTGCCAAATCATAAACAATATTTAGCACTTGGCGATTAGAGTGCAGCTCTAAGCCAAAGACATTTTCTTTTATTAATGGAACCGTTAGCCAATAGATCGAGCCAAAGATGCTGCCGATCAACACAAGCAGCATTAAAAACAAACGGATAGTAATAGAAGCGTGGCGCTGCATCAGTAATTCATCTTCCCATCATTGCTCAACAACCCGAAGAATGTAACACAAAGTTACCACTCTCAACTCGCTTGTTACATTTGGTTAGATTCTCAAAATAGTTGAGCAAGATTTAAGCTTTAATCTGCTGCTAATAAAAATAACAGCAGAAGCCTGATCAACATTTCACAGTGACTTCGGCCAGAATAGAGTAGCAAGCGATGACCCAGCCAGCACAGGATTTCATTCTTGAAACCCGTAATCTGACAAAAGCCTTTAAAGGTTTTACAGCAGTCGATGATGTTAATCTGAATATCCAACGGGGACATATTCACGCTTTAATAGGCCCCAACGGAGCAGGTAAAACGACTGTCTTCAATTTATTAACAAAGTTTCTTCAACCAACCTCTGGAAAAATTCTGTTTCAAGGTGAGGATATTACACCATTGAAACCAGCCGCAATTGCCCGTAAAGGTGTGATCCGATCCTTCCAGATCTCCGCGGTATTTCCTCACCTAAGTGTTTTAGAAAATGTGCGTATCGCGCTACAACGTAAAGAAGGCAATAGCTTTCATTTTTGGCGTTCGGAAAAGATTCTTAATCGTTTAAATGATAAAGCTCTCGCGCTACTGGAGTCTGTAGGTTTAGAAAGCTTTGCGAACACCGTTACTGTTGACCTTTCCTATGGCCGTAAACGGGCATTAGAGATTGCAACAACACTCGCCGTAGAACCTGAATTAATGCTACTGGATGAGCCGACTCAAGGTATGGGTCATGAAGATGTAGGCTTAGTATCCGACCTGATTAAAAAGGTATCTAAAGATCGCACTATTTTGATGGTGGAACACAATCTTCATGTTGTATCTAAACTCGCAGATCGGATTACTGTATTACAACGGGGCGCTATTCTAACCGAAGGTGATTATGCAAGTGTTTCTGCCGATGCCCGCGTCCGTGAAGCTTATATGGGTACCGCAGCAGACGATGTAGACACTAAGCAAACAGCGGAGGTGGCATCATGATCGAGCACGCATCAAGCCATAGCGAATCTATTGCTAACCCAGCCTTCCACGCCAGTCACCGAGAAAAAATTCGCATTAATAACTTACATGCATTTTATGGTGAATCACACATTTTACATGGCATCGACATGACTGTGAATCAAGGAGAACTCGTGACCCTATTAGGTCGCAACGGTTCCGGTCGTTCTACCACGCTTAGAGCCATTATGAATATGGTAGGTGAACGCAGCGGGCAGATTGTGATTAATGGTCATGAAACTATCGCTATGCCTGCCCATAAAATTGCACATATTGGCTTAGGCTTCTGCCCTGAAGAACGGGGTATTTTTGCCAGTCTTAATGTGGAAGAAAACCTAATGTTACCGCCGAATGTACGCTCTGATGGGGTCAGCCTTGAAGAGATCTACGACATGTTCCCAAACCTCTACGAACGCCGCACAAGCCAAGGCACTCGCCTTTCTGGTGGTGAGCAGCAAATGTTGGCCTTGGCCCGCATTCTACGCACCGGCGCAAATATCCTACTCTTGGATGAGATAACTGAGGGTCTCGCCCCCGTCATTGTGCAGAAACTGGGCGAGGTCCTTAGGAACCTCAAAGAGCGCGGTCTTACCATTTTATTGGTTGAACAGAACTTCCGTTTTGCAGCACCTATTGCTGACCGTCATTACGTGATGGAACACGGCCACATTGTGGAAGAAGTACACGCCAACGAATTGGAAGCCAAAACTGAACTACTTAACACCTATTTGGGCGTCTAGCCCTTGGTTATATCACTAACTGTTTCCCAACAGAAAATAAAAACAAACCAAACCGGAGTCAGAAAATGAAAAAAACCAACACATCAGTTTTATCTACCGTTGTATCGGGCGCAATCGCCGCAACCATGATTTGTAGCGCTCAAGCAGCCACAGATGGTCAGGTGAAACTGGGCATATTGGCAGATATGGGCGGTACCTACGCAGACATTTGTGGTTCAGGCTGTGTTATTGCAGCAGAAATGGCGATTGAAGACTTTGGTGGAAGTGTACTAGGAAAACCCATTGAAATGGTCAGTGCGGATTCCCAGTTAAAACCGGATGTAGCTTCTGCGATTGCCCGTAAATGGGTAGAAGATGAAGGGGTCGATACCATTGGAGGCTTAGTCTCTTCCGCGGTATCCGGCGCAGTATCAAAGGTAAATGCGGACAGCAAAAATATCACCTTAATTTCGGGTTCTGCATCAAACAGCTTCACAACAAAAGCGTGTAACCCATATAACGTGCATTGGACATATAACGTAGTTGCACTCGCCAACGGTACCGTTAAACCTATGGTGCAGGCGGGCAAAAAGAAATGGTTCTTCATTACCGCAGATTACAGTTTCGGTCATGCACTTGAAGGCATGGCCAGTAAAGTTATTAACGAAAATGGTGGCGAAGTTCTCGGTAATGTTCGTGCGCCACTCGGTACAACAGATTTCTCCTCTTACATTCTGCAGGCCCAAGCCTCTGGCGCAGATGTCGTTGCTCTAGCCAACGCGGGTAACGATACAGTTAACGCCCTAAAGGCAGCTGCTGAATTTGGCCTAACGGAACAGATGGATGTAGCTGGTCTACTGGTTTTTACACCTAATGCACAAGCGATGGATCCCGCTACCGCAGGAGGCATGCGCCTTACATCCGGCTTTTACTGGGATATGGATGATGAAACACGAAAATGGAGTAAGCGCTTTGAACAACGTCATGGTGCGATTCCAAGCATGATCCACGCAGGCGTTTATTCAGTCACAACCCACTATCTAAATGCGGTTAAAACAGCAGGAACTGACGACTCCGATATTGTTATGAAAACAATGAAAGAGACAAAACCTAGCGACTTTTTTGCCCGTAACGCAACCCTACGCCCAGATGGCCGCATGATACATGACATGCTTTACGTAGAGATTAAAAAGAAAGAAAAGCGTAAAGATAAAAACGATATTTATAAGATTATTAAAGTGATTCCAGGTAACGAGGCATATAGCCCTATGCTACCTCAGTGTAACTTTTCCTGATCGGTTAGCGGCTCTGAAAAGAGCCGCCTTTATCGCTCTATATAGTTCAGAAAGGTAATTTTTCTGTTATGGCTACACTCTTTGATATTAATCTATTTGCCCTGTTTGGCCAGTTACTGGTCGGACTGATTAACGGCTCTTTTTACGCCCTGCTTAGTCTAGGATTAGCAATCATCTTCGGGCTATTAAAAATCATCAACTTCGCCCAAGGCGCTATGTATATGCTGGGTGCCTTTATTGCACTCCTTGCATTGAAATATATGGGTATAAACTACTGGTTTGCACTCATCCTTGTTCCTTTAACGGTTGGCTTGATTGGCATTCTCATGGAACGTTTTCTAATCCGTCCTATCGCCAATGAAGATCACCTTTACAGCTTATTGTTAACTTTTGGTCTTGCTCTAATAATCCAAGGGGTATTTACCCATGCTTTTGGTTCTTCCGGCTTGTCCTACGCTGTACCAGACGCATTAAAAGGCGGCACAAAGCTCCCTTTCATGTACCTGCCTAACTACCGTGCTTGGATCATTATTGTGTCAGTCCTTGTCTGTGCTGGCACATGGTGGATGATCGAAAAAACTAAACTTGGTGCTTACCTACGTGCTGGCACTGAAAACCCGCAACTGATGCAAGCCTTCGGGATCAATGTGCCGCTCATTGTCACTCTTACCTTTGGCTTTGGAGTGGCTTTAGCCGGTTTTGCTGGCGTTATGGCAGCCCCAATCTACTCGGTATCACCTGATATGGGATCCAATATTCTAATAACCGTCTTTGCCATCGTTGTTATTGGCGGCATGGGGTCTATAGGGGGAGCCATTATTACCGGCTTAGGCATGGGTGTTGTCGAAGGACTCACTAAGTACTTCTATCCAGAAGCCTCTAACACCGTGATTTTTTTAGTAATGGTTATTGTGCTGCTACTAAAACCCGCGGGTCTTTTCGGTAAGGAAGCTTAGGAACCTATTATGAATAATATGAAACTTAATCTCTGTCTTCTCGCCCTAGCTTTGCTAGCACCAACGCTGCTCTACCCTGTTTTTCTGGCCAAAGTGCTTTGCTTTGCTCTGTTTGCCTGCGCCTTTAATCTGTTACTAGGTTTTGCTGGCCTACTCTCATTTGGTCATGCCGCTTTTTTAGGAACCGGTGGCTATGTTACCGGTTACTTAATGATCCACAGTGGCTTAACCCCTGAAGTTGCGATTCTCCTAGGTACAATTGCAGGAGGCTTGCTGGGTGCGATATTCGGCAAACTCGCAGTCAAACGTGAAGGCATATACTTCGCCATGGTGACATTAGCGCTGGCACAACTGATCTTTTTCTTCTATTTACAAGCACCATTCACCAACGGTGAAGATGGCTTACAAGGCGTTCCTCGCGGTGCTCTATTCGGTTTAATTGATCTATCCGACAATATGGTTATGTATTACTTCGTGCTGGTTATCTTTATCGCCGGTTATTGGTTAATTAATCGCACCATTCACTCTCCATTTGGCCAAGTACTTAAAGCCATTCGTGAAAACGAAGATCGCGCGACCTCTTTAGGTTATGACGTCAACCATTACAAATGGTTAGCCTTTGTGATTTCAGCGGCGCTAGCCGCTCTTGCAGGATCAACAAAAACACTCGTATTTGAACTCGCCTCTCTAACAGATGTGCACTGGCACATGTCTGGAGAGGTCATATTAATGACCTTAGTCGGTGGGGTCGGCACTATTTTTGGCCCCGTATTAGGTGCCGGTTTTATTGTCACTATGCAGAACTACCTATCAGGTGGAGAGATGGGTAACTACATCCACATTATTATGGGTGCAGTATTCGTCATCTGCGTACTTAGCTTCCGTAGCGGCATTGTTGGCCAACTCATGAAGTTTAAGCGCAATAACTTTTAAGCGTAACACTAATTTCGGCTACTGGGATAACAACAAACATGGAGAGCATCGTGAATATAAATGAAAACAATAACGAATCTGCCTTCGAAACAGATCTGGATAAAAACCAAGCCAACTACGCGGCACTGACGCCTATTACATTTATTCAACGGGCGGCCAGCGTCTACCCTAACCGAACGGCAACAGTACACGGCGATACCCGTTATAGCTGGTCTGAAACTTACACACGTTGCAAACGTTTAGCCAGTGCGCTGCATGAATATGGTGTCAAACCTGGGGAAGCGGTCTCCATTTTGGCCCCAAACCTACCCGAACATTTTGAAGCTCACTTTGGCGTACCTATGTGTGGTGCAGTGCTAAACTCAATCAATATTCGCCTTGATGCGGAAGCGGTCGCGTTTATTCTGCAACATGCAGAAAGCAAAGTACTTATCACCGACAAAGAGTTTAGTGACGTTGTTAAAGTAGCTCTTACACTTGTCGAGAACAAACCTCTAGTTATTGATATAGATGATCCCTATTGGCAACACGGCGAACTTATTGGCGATTTGACCTATGAAGCTTTTTTGCAAAAAGGCGATGAAGATTTCACCCCCTACTCCGTTAAAGATGAGTGGAATGCGATAACTCTAAACTACACATCAGGTACTACAGGGGATCCTAAAGGCGTTGTGTATCACCACCGCGGTGCATATCTAAACGCCATTAGTAACGCTATATCTTGGGGAATGGAGCAACATCCTGTTTATCTCTGGACACTTCCTATGTTCCATTGTAATGGCTGGTGCTTTCCTTGGGGTATTGCGGCTATGGCAGGGGTTAACGTTTGCTTACGTCATGTCCGTGCAGATCATATCTTTAACCTAATTAAACAAGAAAAAGTAGGTTATTTCTGCGGTGCTCCTATCGTATTAAACATGCTTAATTCTGCCGATGATGACCTAAAAACCGGTATAGAACATCAAGTTAATGTAATGACTGCAGGCGCTGCACCACCTGCATCAGTGATCTCAGGTATGGAAGCTCTAGGATTTAACGTCACTCATGTTTACGGTCTAACCGAAACCTACGGCCCCTCTGTAATTTGCGCTTGGCACGATGAGTGGAATGACAAGCCTTTAGATGAAAAAGCGCGTCTTAAATCTCGACAAGGGGTTCGCGCCCCAATGCTTGATGGCTTGATGGTTGCGGACCCAACAACAATGGAGCCGGTTCCTCAAGATGGCGAGACTATGGGCGAGATTTTTATGCGCGGCAACTTAGTGATGAAGGGCTATCTTAAAAATCCAGACACCACTCACGCAGCCTTCGAGGGTGGATGGTTCCACTCCGGCGATTTAGCTGTATGGCATCCAGATGGATATGTAGAAATCAAAGATCGTTCGAAAGATATCATTATCTCCGGTGGCGAGAATATATCCAGTATTGAAGTTGAAGATGTGCTCTATCGCCACCCGATGATTCAAGAAGCCGCCGTTGTTGCTAAAAGTAACGAGAAATGGGGGGAAACCCCTTGTGCCTTTGTCGCCTTAAAAGATCTCGATCGAGAGGTTACCGCACAGGAAATTATCGCTTTCTGCCGCGAGCATATGGCCCACTTTAAAACGCCAAAAGATATTATTTTTGGCCCACTGCCTAAAACATCGACAGGAAAAATCCAAAAATATTTACTCCGCGACAGGGCCAATTATTCAGACGAACAAGATAGTTAAGAACATGATTAAAATAACCTCAGTGGATTCAACACCCCTGAGGAATAATAGAGGTACCGAAATGAAAATATTAGTCGCTGTAAAACGCGTTATTGATTACAACGCCAAAGTGCGGGTTAAAGCTGACAATTCAGATGTTGACTTAAGCAATACCAAAATGGCGATAAACCCTTTCTGTGAGATCGCTGTTGAAGAAGCCATTCGTCTTAAAGAAGCAGGTAGCGCTCAAGAGGTAGTTGCAGTATCGGTTGGGCCCAAAGCCTGTCAGGAACAAATTCGGGCAGCACTCGCCCTCGGTGCAGACCGTGGTATTCAGGTCGAAACCGGCGATAACCTTGAATCACTAAATGTGGCAAAACTGTTAGCTCAAGTTGTCCGCGATGAACAACCCGATCTCATCATTATGGGTAAACAAGCCATCGATTCCGATAACAACCAGACGGGACAAATGCTATCGGCACTACTCAATATGCCACAAGGTACTTTTGCTTCAGAGATTAACCTTCAGGAAGGTGAAGTCCAAGTTATCCGCGAGATCGATGGCGGCTTACAAACCCTTGGCCTTACCCTACCCGCCATTATCACGACAGACCTTCGTTTAAATGAACCTCGCTATGCATCACTACCCAATATTATGAAAGCGAAACGAAAACCACTGGCAGTTGTTACCCCCGAAACTTTAGGGG
Source organism: Neptuniibacter marinus (assembly GCF_965223595.1). Lineage (NCBI taxonomy): Bacteria > Pseudomonadati > Pseudomonadota > Gammaproteobacteria > Oceanospirillales > Oceanospirillaceae > Neptuniibacter > Neptuniibacter marinus. Next base: position 2,524,697 of record NZ_OZ245004.1, read on the forward strand.
TTGAGCTAAAACAGCACAGTAAATTGCTTAAAGTTACCCCTCCAGCTGAACGCAGTGCTGGCATATTAGTAAGCAGCGTTGATGAACTGATCGAGAAACTCAAAAACCAAGCGAAAGTAATTTAAGGGGTGAACAAATGGCTATTCTAATTATTGCTGAACATGATAACTGCACCCTTAAAGGTGCCACACTCAATACCGTAACAGCCGCGGCTCAAATGGGCCAAGGCCTCCACCTTTTGGTTGCTGGCTCTAATTGTCAAAACGTGGCCGATGAAGCGGCTAGTGTCGAAGGAATTAGCAAAGTACTACTTGCTGACAACTCTGTTTATGCTCATCACCTCGCAGAGAATACGGCACAGTTAATCAGTCAATTAGGTACGGCTTACAGCCACATACTAGCGCCTGCAACGAGCAACGGGAAAAACATTTTGCCTAGAGTGGCAGCGCTACTTGATGTAGGGCAGATCTCAGATATTACGGCGGTGGAATCCGCAGATACTTTCCAACGCCCTATCTATGCAGGCAATGCCATTGCGACACTCCAGTCACTCGATAATATTAAAGTTATTACCGTCCGTGGTACCGCCTTTGAAGCGGCATCTACAGGTAACGATGCACCTATTGAAAATGTGGATCTACAGATTGAAAGTAACCTCTCTAGCTTTGTTTCAGAAGAGATAGCGCAATCGGACCGTCCTGAATTAACCGCAGCAAAAGTGGTTATATCTGGCGGCCGAGGTATGGGAAATAGCGAGAGCTTTACTCTGTTAGAACAGGTCGCTGACAAACTAGGTGGAGCAGTTGGCGCTTCCCGTGCAGCGGTCGATGCAGGCTTTGTCCCTAACGATATACAAGTTGGGCAAACCGGCAAGATTGTTGCCCCTGATCTCTATATTGCGGTCGGAATCTCCGGTGCAATCCAACATCTTGCAGGGATGAAGGATTCGAAAATCATTGTCGCCATCAATAAAGATGAAGAAGCACCCATATTTTCCGTAGCAGACTATGGACTAGTAGCCGACCTGTTTGAAGCAGTACCTGAGCTTGAACAGAAACTATAATCCTTTATTCATGTAGCACCCCTGCTTGACCTTAAGAGGCTTGGACTACGTAAAACCGTTTCCAGTCTAAGCCTCCTTTTTAAAAAAGAGGATCGTTATGAGCACTTATACTCCCCCGTTGAAAGATGCCAGCTTTGTACTGGATCAACTCATCGGACTCAACCAGCTTTGTGAAAAACTGCAATTAGAAGATATTAATACTGAACTAGCCACCGTCATTATCGAAGAAGCCGGCAAACTGGCTTCAGATATACTCGCCCCTCTAAACAGCGTTGGTGATGAAAAAGGGTCATCGGTTTCTGCCGGTAAAGTACAAGAAACTGCTGGTTTTGCCGACGCTTACCAACAGTTTGTAGAAAATGGTTGGGCCACACTAACCGGTCCTGAAGAGTTTGGAGGACAGAACCTACCTAATGTTATAGGTACGGCCGTTAATGAGCTTTGGCATTCATCAAATATGTCTTTCGCACTCTGCCCAATGCTAAGCCAAGGTGCTGTCGAAGCCCTGATTGCCCATGGTAGTGAAATACTCAAAGCGCACTACCTCCCACCACTTATCAGTGGTGAATGGACAGGTACAATGAACTTAACCGAACCAAATGCAGGCTCAGATCTTGCAGCGGTTGCAGCTAAAGCTGAACCTGAAGGTGATCACTACAAAATTAGCGGCCAAAAAATATTTATCACATGGGGGGATCACCAAATGACCTCCAACATCGTTCACCTTGTACTAGCCCGGCTGCCTAATGCTCCCGCCGGAGTAAAAGGGATCTCCCTCTTTATCGTCCCAAAATATTGTTTAGATGAGCAGGGCCAACCCGCTGAATTGAACGATGTTAGCTGCATCTCTTTAGAACATAAAATGGGGATTCATGGCAGCCCAACTTGCGTAATGAGCTTTGGCGATAACGACGGAGCGATTGGCTACCTCGTCGGCGAAGAGAACAAAGGCTTAAGCTATATGTTCACCATGATGAACCATGCCAGACAAGCTGTTGGCTTACAGGGTTTATCTATCTCAGAACGAGCCTATCAGCAAGCGCTGCAATACAGCCAAGAACGCTTTCAAGGTAGTCGTCGTGATGGCCAAAAAATTGCCATCATCGATCACCCCGATGTGCGCCGCATGCTAATGGCTATGAAAGCAGGTAATGAAGCGATGCGCGCACTCGCTTACAGTGCCGCCGCAGATATTGATCACGCCCATAGTGGCGATGAAGCAGCCAAAGCCAGAGTAGAGCTATACACACCTATTGTTAAAGGTTGGATGACCGAATTAGCGCAAGAACTAACCTCACTTAACATCCAAGTACACGGTGGTATGGGTTTTATTGAAGAAACCGGCGCAGCACAGCACTATCGTGATGCCCGTATTCTTCCGATCTATGAAGGCACTACAGGTATCCAAGCACTCGATTTAATCGGGCGTAAAACTTTATTTGATAAAGGCATGGCCCTTAAAGCACTACATGCAGATATTAATGAAACACTCAATCAACTCACAGCCTCCGATAACAAACAACTGCAGGCCCTTCAACACCCACTAAAAGTAGCCTTAGAAAGTGCTGTATCAGCCGGTGATTGGATTCTAGAAAATACGGCCAATGATCCACAAACCATGGGTAATGTTAGTTTTGATAACCTGATGATGATGGGTTATTTAACCGGTGGCTGGTTATTGGCTCGCAGCGCCCTTTTAGCGAACAAACTAATCACACAAGAAAACCCTTACGGGGACCCCTTCTTACAAGGAAAAATTGCAACCGCCAGTTTTTATGCAGAACACTATCTACCGCGTGTTAAGCAACATGCCGATACGGTACTCACCGGCCTATCCAATACGTTTGCATTAGATATAGAGCAGATGCAGGGAGTGTAGTTATGGAACATGAAGTGATGGAGTTCGACGTCCTCATTATTGGTGCGGGTCCTGCTGGCTTGGCCAGTGCCTGTCGACTGAAGCAACTAAACCCAGAGCTAAATGTGTGCGTCGTAGAAAAAGGTTCAGAAGTTGGCGCTCATATACTTTCAGGCGCTGTTATTGACCCTAAAGCCTTGAACGAACTATTCCCTGATTGGAAAGAGATGGGCGCCCCCTTAACAACAGCCACAGAACAGGATGAAATCGTCCTGCTAAAAGACAGCACCTCTTCGATAAAAATTCCACATTGGATGGCACCGAAGAGCATGCATAATCAAGGTAATTATATTGCCAGCCTCGGTAATTTCAGCCGCTGGTTAGCAGAGCAGGCAGAATCCTTAGGGGTAGAGATATTTCCTAGCTTTGCCGCCTCTGAAGTTGTATACGATGATAATGGGCGCGTAAAAGGCATCCTAACCGGTGACATGGGTGTAGGCAGAGATAATATGCCTAAAGATAACTATATGCCGGGCATGGAGCTTCACGCCCCTTTCACTATCTTTGCCGAAGGCTGCCGAGGGCATTTAGGTAAAGCGTTAATCCATAACTTCAACCTTGATAAAGATAAAGATCCGCAACATTACGGTATAGGCCTAAAAGAACTCTGGGACATTGATCCTGCTAAACATCAACAGGGACTCGTTATCCACGGCTCGGGCTGGCCTTTACATGGTGATACGAGTGGTGGCTTTTTTCTCTACCACCTAGAAAACAATCAAATAGCCGTTGGCTTAATTATCGATCTTAATTACAGCAACCCTTGGCTGAGTCCATTTGATGAGTTCCAACAACTTAAACATCACCCAATGATTTCCCAATACTTGGAAGGCGGTAAACGCGTATCTTACGGTGCAAGAGCGATCACTAAAGGCGGCTACAACTCGCTTCCTAAAATGCAATTCCCTGGTGGGATTCTGATTGGCTGTGATGCAGGAACGCTAAACTTCTCCCGTATAAAAGGGGTTCACACGGCCATGAAGTCAGGCATGATCGCAGCGGAAGCGATTAATAACGCCTTAAAAAGTAGCGATAAAGAAGCTGAAACATTCGATACTCTTTATAAGGAAAGCTGGCTGTATAGCGAGCTATTTAACGCGCGAAACTTTGGCCCCGCTCTGCATAAATTTGGCCCTTGGATTGGTGGCGCTTTTAACACCTTAGATCAGAATATTTTCAACGGAAAGATACCGTTGACACTTCATGACCGTCAAGAAGACCACGCTAAACTACTGCGTATAAGTGAAAGTAAAAAGCTCACTTATCCTAAACCGGACGGAAAACTATCCTTCGATAAACTCTCCTCTGTATTTTTATCCAATACAAACCATGAGGAAGATCAACCTTGTCATCTACAACTAAGCAAAGAGGATATTCCTCTTACCGTAAATATCCCTTTATATGATGAACCTGCACAACGTTACTGCCCAGCAGGAGTCTATGAAATCATCGAAGATGAGGCTGGTAAAAAACTGCAAATTAGTGCACAGAACTGCCTACACTGTAAAACCTGTGACATTAAAGACCCTTGTCAAAATATTCAGTGGGTTCCACCAGAAGGCGGAGGAGGTCCCAACTATCCAAATATGTAACTGTTAAAGCAGCCCGTAAACGAATCATCGGAAACCATTTATGGTTTCAAGGCTCGGTGCCTTCTTGCCCTCTTCTGGAGGGCCTTTTTATAGGCCACACTTGCCGACGACTTATCAGAAATATCCCCGCACTCTATGGTTCTCTGCTCAGCAACCCCGTATCATCGTTTATCTTAATCCTTGCAAACCTGTGACCTAAATGACAACTCAACCCAACAACCCCTTACACGGGGTAAAACTTGCCGATATAGTTACTCAACTCGAAACCCACTACGGTTGGGACGGTTTGGCCGAAAAGATCGACATCAACTGTTTTAAAAGGGATCCGTCGATTAAGTCATCACTGAAGTTTTTACGAAAGACACCTTGGGCAAGAGAGAAGGTAGAGCAGCTTTATCTATACACTTTCTCAAAGCAGAATCCTTGGAATAGCAAATAAAACAGCTGGAAATAAATTATGTCAGAGATTAAATTTTCGACCGATGAAAAAGCGCTCTTAGTGGCAAAACTAAAATCCTATTTCGAAAAGGAAATGGAACAAGATATAGGACAGTTTGAGTGTGAGTTTCTCCTCGACTTCATCTCTAAGGAGTTTGGTGCGCATTATTACAATAAAGGCCTAAGCGATGCTCAGTTGATTGTCAGTCAAAAACTAGAGGATATCTCTGATGCATTCTATGAAATGGAAAAAGTAACCCCTTCCTAAATTAAAAATATTCTCCTTTCTCAGCTATAAAACATCCGTTTTAAATTAACCGCAACCCTACTCTGCTCATACCCTAAAAGCATAAAGTTATTATTTTTTAAAAATCTAGACTTCTCCATGAGAAGCAGATAATCACACGTGCTGTCACGCACAACAACGCTAGTCCTCATCATAGCTGCACAGCATTATTGAACAATTATTATCTACCGCAGCCGCAACATGAATCTAATTTTTTTAATGATTATTCTTGGTGAAATTTTATCCTACTAAATGATTAGAGTTATTAATATTTGTCTCCTACAATCAGTTTTACCGGTTAGCGAATTGACTCGGCAACGCCAAATAGTTTGATAAAAATAAGGCTGAGGGATAGAGATGATAACGTACGAAGAATGCTTAGAACTAAGTGATCTAACTGCTGATGAAGTAGATGCTATTGCAGAACATGAACATATCGATTCAATGATAGCTATGGCTTTAGGACACTACCTAATCACCCATCAAGGTGAACAGAAAATAAAATCTATCATTATCGATGATATTGAAAAGGCAGAGCGTGCGAAGCATTACCGGCATGCAGATATGTTAAGAAAAGTGCTTAACCATTTTATTGCCACTCACCCAGAACATAACGCTAAAAAAGCAGCGTAGAAAATTTTATCATATAGCAAGCAAGTCCTTTCGATACCGGCGAGGGGTGATATCCATTTCAGTTCACCCCGCCGGATCGTTTTTACCTATACAGTTAAAACTAAGTCTTGCACTGACTCACTCCCCTGGATGCTCATTTATTGATAACCATCAACATGACATGCTATCGAGGCTGATAGGATCACAAGCCTACTTAGCCAAATATCCATACTCCAATGAGCCCAAGCAAAAGTCGTCCAAATACAGCCAAACGCAAAACATCGTCTAACCAATGCGATACTTACACTTATCAAATAGACAATAGCCTCTATATCAACTTAACCGATCGCTGCACATTAGCATGCCAGTTCTGCCCAAAACACAACGGCTCAACCGCAGTTAAAGGCTACGAACTTTACTTAACCAAACAACCCAAAGCCGCCACAATTATCAAGCAAATTGGCACTCCATCAAAATATGATGAGATAGTATTTTGCGGTTACGGCGAACCTACACTCCGATTAAAAGCCCTACTTGAGATCGCCCATTGGATAAAAGAACACGACGGAAAAACACGGCTCAACACCGATGGTTTAGGCAGCCTATTTCATAAACGGGATATAGTGCCAGAACTGGCAGAGTGTATAGATGCCCTATCTATCTCTCTTAATGCCCAAAACGAAACGGTATACCAACAACACTGCCACCCCGCCCTTCCCGACTCGTTTAAAGCAGTACAAGCCTTTATAAAACGCGCCGCCGAACTGATCCCTCATGTGCAAGTATCAGCGATTAACGGACTTGAAGGCGTAGATATAATTAAGTGCCGAGAGATAACCGAAAACCTAGGCGCTCAGTTTAAACAGCGCGAGTTGGATGTGGTTGGCTGACCGACCAAGACTTAAGATCACAGATCACAAATAACAAATAACAAACAACAAACAACCCGACTCAAATCCTCTGTTGGGGTATTAAGTTACACAAGGAAAAACTGGCTTTTGCGTTATAATCAATTACAGACAAACAGAGTATTTAAAACGGCCCTCGTTTATGTAAGGATAGCCTGACAGTTTTGTATTTTTCTCCAAGGAAGAGAAAACCCCAGCTAAGGAAAGCTTATGATATTCAAACACCTACGTCCCCTTCATCCACTCGTTTCATGTAGATATATGACAACTTGTCGTGTTTAAACGCGACAATCTGTCATATATTTAGCTGTTATACGCTCAATTTAATCTACTAGCATTTCCACAGAACTGGAAAAGGAAATCATGCAACACATAAAACAACTCAAGCTCATTAACTATAAAAGATTCAAAGAATTTGAAGTCGAATTTGATTCGAAGATTAATACTATCATTGGAGATAATGAAGCCGGTAAGAGCTCAATATTACAAGCAATCGAACTGCTTTCCAGCGGAAGCAGGCATAAAGTTGAAACTACAGGTATTGAGTCAATTCTTAATAAAGAATCGATAACTGAGTTTTTAGCGGGTAAAAAGACGTTTGGTAACTTACCTGAAGTTCATGTCGAAGCTTATTTGAGTGATGAAACAAATCCCGATCTTTTCGGAAAGCACAATTCGAAAAATATCAATGCTAGCGGGCTGCATATGATTTGTCTTCCCAATGAAGAATTAATCAATGAAATCAATCAAGTCTTGGCATTAGATAACGGAAATTTTCCATTTGAATTTTATGTTGTTAAATTCATTACTTTTAATGGTGAGGCATATTCCGGTTATCGCCGATTTCTCAAGTGTTTAACAATAGATAGCTCAAAAATTAATAGCGAGCATGCAAACAACGAATACATAAGAACAGTTTATGATTCCACTGTAGAGCATGCAAATAGAGTAAGCCTGAGCAACGAATATAGATTACAAAAAATACAATTCAAAGAGAATAAACTCAGAGATATCAATGCTGGGTTAGGCTGTTACGAGCTGGCCATACGCTCAGGGTCAAAATACAATCTGGAAGCTGACATCACTCTGACTCAAGGTGATATTCCGATAGATGCTAGAGGGCAAGGGCAGCAGTGCTTCATAAAAACTGAGTTCGCTCTGAATCGTAACGCTGAGAATAATACATTAGATACCCTCCTTTTAGAGGAACCTGAAAATCATCTAAGCCACAGCAACATGAAAAGGCTTATTTCTAAAATATCAGAGTCCCATCAAAATCAAATAATTATCGCAACTCACAGTAGTTTAATAAGCACTCGATTAGATTTAAGAAAGTCCATACTTCTAAATAGCAACAGTGATAAGCCGCTTAAGCTAAATGATCTATCATCCTCAACTTCAAAATTTTTCATGAAAGCTCCAGACAATAATATTCTAGAGTTCGTGCTATCAAGAAAAGTTATTCTTGTTGAAGGGGATGCAGAGTATATGTTGTTTGACACACTATACAAAAGGTCAACGGGAAGGACTTTTGAAGAAGATGAAGTGCATGTTATTTCTGTGGGTGGAACCAGCTTTAAACGCTACATGGAACTAGCAAAAACTCTTAATATTAGAGCGGCGATAATTCGCGATAATGATGGAGATTACCAAGGAACTTGTATAGATAACTATGTCGACCATACGGCAGACAATATCAGGGTGTTTTCGGATGCGGATGATAATAATTACACCTTTGAGGTCTGCCTTTATAGTAAAAATAAAGCAATATGCGATGCATTGTTTTCTGGGGGTAATATACAAAAAGAGCCTCTCGATTTCATGCTAAGTAATAAGGCAGAAAGTTCACTTAGACTTGTGGAAAATCATGCAGAAGACTTGGATTCTCCGGAATATATTCAGCAGGCGATACAATGGATAAACGAGTAGTATTTGCCGTTGCAGGATCAGGGAAGACATCGAGCATCATTGATTCACTTAATGCTGATAGTCGGTGCTTGATCGTTACTTATACCGAAAACAATACTCGCCACCTAAAAAATAGAGTGATTGATAAATTTGGAGAGATTCCTGTCGGAATTCGGATATATAGCTACTTTACATTTTTATACTCATTTTGTTTTAGACCTATTTGCGGATATGAGCTAAAAACCAAGGGGATTAACTTCAATTTCCCCTTACCTCAATACGCACAACGCGCTAAAAAGGATACGAGAGAGCATTATATTGATAAGAGTGAGCGGCTGTACGCAAACCGTATAGCTAAACTACTAATTGAATTTAATGTTGTTCCTGATTTAATAAAAAGAATTGAAAAGTTCTATGACTCGGTATTTATTGACGAAGTGCAAGATTTCGCTGCAAACGATTTCAATCTAATTTGCGCCTTAGCAAAAGCAAATGTAGAAATGCGATTGGTAGGAGATTTTTATCAGCATACTTTCGACACCAGTCGTGATGGAAATACTCAGAAATCATTGCATGAATCTTTTGATAAATACTGCGATAAACTAAAAAAGGCAGGCTTTGAGATAGATTTAACATCGCTATCAAACAGTTATCGCTGTAGCCCTAGTGTTTGTGCTTTTGTATCTGAAAATGTAGGGATCAAGATTTTATCTCATCGAGAAGATGAGGTCGTGGTAGGATATATTGACAATGTTGGTGAGATTGATTCAATTTTCAATGACAACTCCGTTGTTAAGCTCTTTTATCAAAAAAGTGATAGGTATGCAGGAAACACTGCTAACTGGGGAAATACAAAAGGGTTAGATCACTTCCAAGATGTATGTGTCGTGCTAAATCCGACAACCCTAAAAGCTTTTGATAATGCCAATCTAGATCAGCTTAATCCAACTACAAAGAACAAGCTTTATGTGGCTTGCACCAGAGCTAAAGGAAATTTGTATTTTGTTCCTGAAAAATCATTAAAGAAGTATCAGGTGTTGTGATTGAGCCATGCTTACGAAAGCGTATAATCGGGTAGCCGAGGGTCTCTAACCCTCAGCCCCCCACAACACCCTGCATGCGGATCCGCACAGGGCGTTTCACTGAGAATAGTGAAGCTTGATCCATCCATCGCGCAATTCATAAAGCCCCTGAGATTTTAAGTAAGCATTGGATAATGCCTGATTAATCCCCGGTGTTTTAGAGCTTCGCCATGGGCCTTTACTGGTAATGCCACACGCAACAGCCGCCTGTACGTGGACGCCTCGACTCATCAGGTTCCTTACCTTGGTGCGTGGCTTTCGCCACTGCCGCCAGTAAGCCATCCTTATTCTGCGCCGAATCCAATGATCTAGATCGACGCAGAGTTGGTAGCAATTGGCGATGCCAAAATAGTTAATCCAGCCACGTATAAATTGGCTGGTTTTGAAGAGCTGATATTTCATCGGCACCCCCCAGTTACGATTCGTTAACATGCGTATCCGCTGCTTAAATTTCAGTAGCGTTTTCTCATGCCATTGAATACGACCAGCCTTGAAGGTAAACCCCAAGAACTTACTCTCACTGGTTTTAACGACGCGACTTTTATCGGTATTGACGACCAGCTTCAAGCGGTTTTGCAAGTACTGACTGATACTGCGTAGTACGCGTTCACCTGCTTGCTGACTCTTTACCACTATCGTAAAGTCGTCGGCATAGCGGGCAAACTTATGGCCACGTTTCTCAAGTTCTTTGTCCAGAGGATCGAGCATGATGTTCGCTAGTAGCGGCGATAGTGGCCCGCCTTGCGGTACACCTTCTCGGCTCACACCATAGAACTGGTTGTCGACAAACCCAGCTCGCAGGTATTGTTTAATCAATCGTAGAAGACGTTTGTCCTTCACCTTGTCACCAAGGCGCGTCATCAGCAGATCGTGATTAACTCGGTCAAAGAACTTAGACAGATCGACATCGACCGCGAAGCGGCGACCTTCCTTGATGATGTCTCGCACCTGCTTTACCGCCTGTTGCCCATTTCGATTTGGCCGGAATCCAAAACTATTGTTTGAGAAATCGGGATCAAAAATAGGCGTAAGGACTTGGGCAATCGCTTGCTGAATCACTCGATCACAGACGGTTGGAATCCCCAGTTGGCGAGTACCACCATCGGGTTTATCGATTTCAACGCGTCTGACCGGTGAGGGCGTATATCGACCTGTTGCCAGTTCGGTAGTGACCTTCGTCCAGTGTCCTGCTCTTGCCCATACGGGAAATTCGTTGATGGTCATGCCATCCACTCCTGCAGCCCCTTTATTGGCTTGAACGCGTTTCCATGCCGCTGAGAGGTTATCCCGTTGCAGCACACGCTCAAATAGATCGTTACTAAAGGCTGGCTTCAGATCACTACGCTGAATCACGTCATCGCCTGACGGCGTTCGTGCGTTCAAGTGTGACAAGGCTCCTCCTTTATTCTTAATGTTCAGGCCTTCACCATGTATCAGCCATTACGCTGACCGTTGGGCTACTATGCCGTCTGCTGACTTCTGCTTAATCACTGGCAAAGTTACCTCTGCCAGCGCTATCGGTTTGTATCTAGTTCGCTCTCCACTGGCGATACATTCAGCGGAGCCAAGGCACTTATTGACCAGAGCCTTACTGGTGGTTTACCGATCGCTTGTTAAGCAGATCTCCCCAGATAAGAGCATGAACTGTCCCTGCGCAACTGCATCATTTACGGTGGCCGTTAGATCACACGGCTTCGTTGTCTTGTGCCAACTCGCCTCCAGCCTACGCCTCATATAATGTTCTTGTTCATCAGCTCGCAGTTTTGCGTCAGGCTTCCTTTAGACCGTCCCTCGCAGGTTGGCCCTTGCCATTCGCTAGTAGTTATCATCTAATAAACGATATAAATCGCTATGGATGGTGACCTTCCTACAGAGGACTTTCACCTCATTAGTTCATACCCATGCTGGGCGTACACACATGTTGTCGGACTGGTCTTCCGCTGCGCTCCAAACCAGCCGCAAATGCGGACGTTAGGCTCCTATGCCTTTACGCAGCTTTCATCAATTAAATCTCAATAAATGAATTGTCATTGAGTTGTTAAAAGGATAACGAAATGTTTAGCCATGTTATGATCGGAACCGATGATATAGAAGGTTCAGAACGTTTTTATAACTCTGTATTAGCTGTGCTAGGTATCAACGAGCCAGTACATAATGTAAATGACACTGGCCAGAAACGACTGTTCTATGTTCATAATGGGTCAGTGTTTTGTGTTACTGAGCCTATAAATGGTGAACCCGCATGTGCAGCTAATGGTTCAACTATTGGCTTTGCTTGTGACTCACCAGAGCAAGTAAAAGAATTTCATTCTGTTGCCATAGCAAACGGCGCTACTAGTATTGAAGCTCCTCCAGGCTTACGTGATAATTCGACTGGCAAAAAGCACCTGTGCTATTTCTTGGATCTCGATGGTCATAAAATTTGTGGAATGTACCGCTGCGACTAAGGAGAACCTATCCGTTTTATCGGGGCAAGATCAAGCGCGCTTTGTCCACTAAAGCGCACTATCGAGAGCATCCTATGAGAATAAGATTATTCAGTTTGATTTTGTGTTTATGGAGTACTTTTTCAATGGCTGAGGAATGTGTTGTCTTACTTCATGGGATGGCTCGTTCCGATAGTTCTATGAATAAAATGGAAGCAAAACTTGAAAAGTCGGGTTATGCCGTAGTGAACTTTGACTACCCTTCAACCAAACATGATATTGAGAGTATAGCCAAAAATTATATTCCTAATGCTGTCGCTCAATGTAAACCTAACCTAACCATAAATTTTGTTACTCACTCTTTGGGTGGGATTGTTTTACGTCAATATTTAAGTGATAACAAACTAGACCGCTTAGGTCGTGTGGTAATGCTAGGCCCACCGAATAAAGGAAGTGAGGCTGTTGATAAATTAAAAAACGTTCCTGGATTTGAATTTATTAATGGCCCTGCAGGTTTAGAATTAGGCACAGATAAAACAAGTGTTCCAAATTCACTTGGAGCAGTGACCTATCAAGTAGGCGTAATAGCGGGCAGTTCAACTATTAATCCAATACTTTCTCAAATGCTTCCAAACCCTGACGATGGCAAAGTGTCTGTCGAAAACACAAAAGTAGAAGGGATGACTGACCACATCATGATGTCCGTTTCTCACCCCTTTCTTATGCGAGATGATGCGGTGATTCAACAGGTAAAAATCTTCCTGAAAAAGGGAAAGTTTCAGCATCATAGGGTTTCGCTCTAACAGCGCGTTAAACGAGCACAGCATGTGTTCATGCTGAAGGCTTATAAAAGTGGCCATTACACGATGAAGAAGATAGGCGATTATGTTGAGGTTAGTTATTCGCCAGTGAGTCGATGAATAACGGGTACTGCACAATGCCAGGCCTGACTCTTACGTTCTTTACACACTCAAAAGATAAGGAGTATTTTTTTGAGATTTATATTCGTAGATGCTGAAAATATTGGCTTGAAAGGCGTTGAAGCGATTGACGCTTCTATTTCAGATAAGGTTATTGTTTTCTCAAAAAACGAAGCGGTAAAAGAGGCTTGCGAAAGAAAACTATTTCTCTACGTATCAAGCTACCCCAGCGGGCCGAACCAAGCCGACTTCTACGTTATAGGAAACTTAATCGGAATTATTGCATCATTATCTGAAGTACAACGAAGTGCTTGTCAGTTTATTCTTTATACGCAAGATAATGCGCTAACCACAGCGTTCTCATTCCAGTGCAAACTTCATAAGGTAAATTCTAAAATTGCGCTAAAGCCTAAATCAGACGTTCAGCAGAAACGGATCGTAGAACCAAAGAAACTGCTACAAAGTTTGGAGCAAATGATCTACGACCAACTCAAGACGGCTCAAACGACCGAGGCTGTGCGAAAAAAACTGAAACAGCCAAAACCTGAATTTACTAAAGCGTTAAATCAATTAATTCGAGCAGAAAAAATTCGCCGTGTATCTAAAAATAAAAAAACATGGATTCGAGCATAAGCATCAATAGGAATAACCGGCTCAGATTCCTTGCTGAAAGCGATTTTCAGTAGTGAAGCCCTCTCACTAAAAAGTCTTTCTGAGCCCGTCATTTTTAGGCTAAAAGCTCTCGCCTAATAATCTCTGTACCTGCTTTTAACGCTTCGAGTTTGGCACTGGCAACTTGACGAGATAAAGGTGCCATGCCGCAGTTGGTACATGGATAAAGCTTATCAGCATCGACAAATTCAAGCGCCTTTCTCAAGGTATGGGCGACCTCCTCGGCTGTCTCAATTTTGTCGGTTGCTACGTCAATCGCCCCTACCATGACTTTTTTACCGCGAATCAATTCAAGCAACTCCATAGGTACATGGGAGTTGTGACATTCTAATGAGATAATATCGATATTCGACTTTTGCAGTTTAGGGAACACGGCTTCATATTGTCGCCACTCCGACCCTAATGTCTTTTTCCAATCAGTATTGGCTTTAATGCCGTAGCCATAGCAGATATGTACAGCGGTTTGACAGCTAAGTCCTTCAATCGCTCGCTCTAAGCACGCAATCCCCCAGTCATTTACATCATCAAAAAAAACATTAAATGCCGGTTCATCAAATTGGATGATATCAACGCCCGCCGCTTCTAACTCTTTCGCTTCTTGATTGAGAATTTTGGCAAACTCCCACGCGAGCTTTTCACGGCTCTTATAATGATCATCATAGAGCGTGTCGATCATCGTCATGGGGCCTGGTAGCGCCCATTTAATCGGTTGTTTGGTTTGTTGGCGTAGAAATTTAGCATCGTCAACAAACACAGGTTTCTGGCGGGAAACGGGGCCAACAACTGTGGGGACGCTCGCGTCATAGCGATCACGAATTTTAACTGTCTTACGTTTCTCAAAATCAACACCATCGAGGTGTTCAATAAAAGTCGTCACAAAATGTTGCCGCGTTTGCTCGCCATCACTGACAATATCAATACCGGCATGTTGCTGTTCGTGTAATGACACACGTAGCGCATCCTGTTTGCCGTCAATTAACGCCTCTCCTTGCAACTTCCAAGGTGACCAAAGCGTCTCAGGTTCTGCAAGCCACGAGGGTTTAGGTAAGCTGCCTGCAGTTGAAGTGGGTAATAATGTTTTCATAATAAGTAATGCCGTCTATTTAGATGAATAATTGGACCTAGAGATTAAGCGTAATGAGCTGACCACTGTTCAAGCAGGGTTTGGTAGGGTTTGATGAAGTGTTTTTCAGCAAACTTCCCTTGTTCATTAGCTAACTGGTTACGCTCTTCTCGGTCATAAATAATTTGGGTGACGGAGTGATCTCGGTTTTTCAGCTTAGGCTGATAACATTGGCCTGCCACAGCATTGGCATTATAAATTTCAGGTCGATATATTTTCTGAAAGGTCTCCATCGTACTAATTGTGCTAATCAGTTCGAGGTTGGTGTAATCATTCAGTAAATCGCCAAGGAAATAAAAAGCCAACGGAGCAACGCTATTTGGCGGCATAAAGTAACGAACCTGTAAGCCCATCTTTTCAAAGTATTGCTCAGTCAAGGATGGCTCATTAGGTTGATACTCAAACCCTAAAACGGGATGCTGATTCTCTTTTCGGTAGTAAGTTTTACTATCAGACACACTGAGGCAAATAACCGGCGGTTTTTTAAAATGCTGTTTGTAAGCTTTAGACTTAACAAAATATTTAAAAAGCTTACCGTGCAGCTCCCCAAAGTTATCTGGGATACTGAATTTAGGCTGATGCTTATTATGATCCAGAAGCAATACACTAAAATCATAATCCCGCACATAAGAAGAAAAATTATTGCCTACAATGCCGTCAATGCGCTCACCGGTTTTATGATCAACAATGTTTGTTTTTAATACTTCAATAGCGGGGAAGGTTTGACCATTGCCTTCGATATCAAGATCTACAGAAATAATTTCTAATTCGACAGAATAACGATCTCCGTTAGGATTATCCCAATGTGCCAACGCATTAAAACGGTTATCAATCATCTTTAGGGTGTTAGACAAGTTTTCTTGACGACGCTCGCCTCTGGCCAAATTCGCAAAGTTAGTCGTGACACGCGTATTGTCTGACGGGCGATAGTTTTTATCGAAGCCAACGCGCTTAATCGTAAAGGTAAAGTCTGTATTCATCGTAATCGCACCCTACTTCCTGATATAAAATCTGAATTTATTCCCTACCATCGCTAGACCGTCTTACTTGTTTTCTGGTTTCCCCTGTTAATCGTCGTCACCATCATTTTGACCTGTGCGACCTCATTAAGAGTCAACTGCAATATTGTCTAAGCTGAATAGCTGAATGTATTTTATACTCGCAATAGAATATGAATAAAAATGGTTTATTTTTGATTTGCATTGAATTTAATTCATACAGATAAGTATGCGAAAATATCAACAGGTAAGGGTTATGCCTATTAGACTGATTCGAATAGATGATCTTATTGTTCATGATGAGCTAATACAGCAAACCGGATCGTTTTTACAGATCCCATATTGACAGCTACAGCCTAGTCAGAAGATAATGCGCTCAGGCTTATTGGACGCCTGCCTCGCAAAAACGACAGTACCAATCATATATATTTCGCAAGCAGCCGCTTGCATATCATCTCAGGTTCATAGCGAGTAGACCGGTTTAAGTAGGCGATATGCATATGACTCATCCTATCTGTGGTCTTAACACACCCGAAAACGAATTACTCAAATCGATATTACGCGTGGCAAAATCCTTACACCGTGCGGCTAAATCGGATTCACGTCCCCACTCTCTTCCTGTTTTACGAAGACTGATTTCCAGCGAAACCTTTCACCAAACTTCATTACCCGAACTATACCGTCGACGAGAGACAATCCAGCGCAAACATATATTGCAAATGTTAGCCCTAGAGGCTGGAAGCCTTAATTGGTCTGAATACAAGAAAAAGATCCAAGCCCAGCCCGAAGAGCAACCGCTTGATTACAGCCTCGCATTAAAACATGCAGGTTATCCCAACATCTGGTTCACATCCTTGCCGGAAGCCGAAACATACGCGGCGGCACAAGGTGGCCAACCTATCCCCGTTGGTAAGCAAGCAGTCGTGATTCCCGCTCAATAATCGACTTTATCGATTAATCCTTTAAACACAACCAATAAACTCGCTCGCTAGCCCGCTTACAAAGGTGATAGCGAGCAACACTCATCTATAAGGTGCTCGCTACGCAGATCTGGTATATTGCCTTGCAAATACCCTAATCACTGTGAAGGTCGATTTTGTTTATGCAACGCATATCTCTAAAACTGTTACTTAGTTCTTTGTCGCTTATCTTATTAATCGCTTTTTCTGGATATAGCAGCGCAGGTGAGCCCCTGAATTTAAAGAAAACGATGAAACAGATGCGGCTGCATTATAAAAATGCACTGGATACTGATTCTGCCCAAAGCTTTAATCAAAATATTGGCGAGTTCAAAAAATATCTCAAAAGTGCGCAAACCTATGATTTTTCGCCTGAACGCAAAGTAATTTCGCTGGAAGGTTTAAATAAAGTCGAGCGTTTTGTTGAGGCTATCCCACCAGCTACAGCTGACAACCTAAGCGCAGTTCAGCAGCAACTCAGCACTGTCGATCAGTTACGTACGGAGTACCATAAAAAAGCTAAACCGAGCATCTGGGAGATGCTCCTCAACTTTTTGAAGTAAAAAAGGAACCTGACTCAATGGTCCACAGTTGACAGGATTGTACTCTTCTAGCAAGATAAGTTGTATGAATCTAAATCTTACGCACAAAGCATCTCGAATTATCATCATTCCATAGGAATGGTGGGAGTTGTGATGCATCTGCAATTTATTAAACCCACCCATGAAAGGTGGGTTTTCTGTTTCTGCCTCATGGGAATAAATTATCTAAAGAGGCCTTATGAAAAAAATAGCAGTTTTTGGTAAGCCCGGAAGCGGAAAATCTACTTTAAGTAAAGCACTAGCATCAGCAACAGGTATACAGTTACATCAGCTAGATTCAATCCTGTACAAAAAGAATGGGGAGCTGGTAGATCGCAACTCATTCGATGAAGCACATGAGCTTATCTTAGCGTCTGATAGCTGGATCATTGATGGATTTGGACCAATAAGCTCATTTCACCAGCGTTTAGACGCAGCAGACACATTGATCTACGTTGATCTGCCCTACATAACAAGCTATTGGTTTGTGACTAAGCGACTTCTAAAAGGGCTTATCGTAAAACCTGAAGGATGGCCTGATGGTAGTTCCGTACTTAAAGGCACTATTGAGAGCTATAAAGTTTTACGACTATGCCCAAAATTTTGGAATGAAGACTTCATTGCAAGATTAGAAAAATTGTCAGATCGAAAGTCATTATATATAGTTAAGTCGGTCTCTGAACTGAATAACTTTGCATACAAAAATGTCAAATAGATGCATATAACGATTCAAGGTAGCGATAAATATTTTGCTTTGCTTCGCGCAAAACATTTACCTGTTTGGGCCACTAACTAAATAAATAAAAGAAACCAAAGCTAATTATGAAAAAACTATTAACACTCTCAGGCATTATTCTTTCCATGCTTCTTCCCAGCGTCGCTTATGCACACCAAGCAAGTGGTGGAGGCTTTTTAGCGGGGTTATCTCACCCTGTCCTTGGGTTTGATCATCTACTAGCTATGCTAAGTGTAGGTATCCTGAGCGCCCAAATGGGCGGACGAGCCCTATGGTTAGTACCCACAACTTTTGTATCCATAATGTTAGTGGGCGGTATCCTAGGATTAAATGGTTTTGCCTTAATTTCTGTTGAAACAGGCATCTCAATTTCCGTGCTTGTTTTAGGTATATCACTTACAATTGAGAAAAAAATCGCACCTATTTTAGCCATGTGTTTTGTTGGTTTTTTTGCCATTTTTCATGGCTACGCACACGGCATTGAGATGCCTAACTTAGCAAGTCCGATCTACTATGCGCTTGGCTTTATTGTGGGTACAGCGAGTATTCATGTTATAGGTGTATTAATAGGTACCATTGCAGTAAAGCTTGCAAATGGAGCGCAGCTCTTAAGATACCTAGGTGCAGGCATTGCGGGTATAGGTTTCCATTTAGTCATCATGTAAAAGCCTAACAATGAGCTTGATATGACGTCGTAATAATGGCCGTTTTTTCTACCCTGTACGGCCCAAAACTGCCATTATTACTTCACCTATTAGGGAATAGCTAAACTAGACATTTCTTAATGCTACTGGCACTAACAGCCACTTTTTTAAGCAGAGCTAGTCTATACCCCACTATTTTTACTGGCGATCTTCCTATAGGATCGCCCCTATGATTTTACTGATTAAATGCCCTCAAGATGGGACTGCCATGCAGTAAGCTTAATCACCCTCTATTCTTCTTTTATAAGATAAAAACTAATGACTGATATAACGGTAGCAACACACAGCGGTAACTTTCATGCAGATGACGTTTTCAGTATCGCTGCCCTTAAGAACATTTTCCCGTCGTTAACACTGATACGCACACGGGATTTGGCGTTGATCGCTCAAGCTGACCTTGCGATTGATGTGGGGGGTGAATATGACCCAAACACAGGCCGTTTTGATCATCATCAGCGAGGCGGCGCAGGTGCACGTGATAATGGTATTCCCTACTCTTCATTTGGGTTGATTTGGCAGAAATATGGTTTAGAGATATGTAAAGGGAACCAAGAAGTTGCTGACTCTGTCGATGCAGGTTTAGTATCAACTATTGACGCGATCGATTGCGGCCATGTAGAGGGCGTTGCGACAGGTATTAGCCTTAGCCAAACAATCTCTATGTTTAACCCTACATGGCAAGAAGACAGCCACTTTGATAGCTGCTTTGATGAAGCGGTTGATTTTGCATCACGTGTTTTAACACGCTTTATTGCAACGACTAACGGTGGTATTAGCGCTAAGTCAATTGTGGCTGAAGCGATTGAGAATGCAGAAGATCCAAGAGTGATCGTATTAGAAAAATACACACCATGGAAAAGAACAGTACACGCCTTATCTAAAGAGGCGTTATATATGGTCTATCCATCAGATTCTGGTCAATGGAGAATTCAAACTGTCCCTGCTGAACTAGGTTCATTTGAAGATAGAAAGTCACTCCCTAAACCTTGGGCGGGCTTATCTGACAAGGCACTTCAAGATGTAACCGGTATTGATGATGCTATGTTTTGTCATAATGGACTATTTGTTGCTGGTGCAAAATCATTTGAAAGTGCAATGAAGATGGCTTCTATGGCGCTTGAGGACGCTTAAAAAAACTCTAAATACTAACAAATCGTCTCTGCGGATGTTTATAAAAGGGTAAGTCTCCTCCTTTTATAAACTTTTGCTTAGTGGAATTCACTAAGTAAGGCTATGAAGAACAATCTCCCCCTCGCTCACTCGCTTTTCCATTATCCGCATAGATCGATTGTGTTGATAGGATATCTTGCAGATCAGCTTGACCATCCATAAACGATGAACAGTAGCGCCCGAAAAATAAAGTTATCAACACCGTTACAATAAACACTAACAAACTAATACGCATATTCATATCCACTGGCTATCTTATCCTTTGAGTACAAGATGAGGTAAAAATTCAATCTTTATTCCTTAGCTAAAAAGCACCTTGTGATATGATGCGCACAAGATCAGCTTGCATAGATGAAAGAGATTATGAAAAACAACTTTTACTACGATTTAGAGTCCTTAAAAATAGGCGCTCAAACAGATCTAACCTCAGCCTTAGATAATTTACGTTTTAATGAGGACGGCTTAATTCCAGCTATCGCTCAGCAAAATGAAACAGGTGAAGTCTTAATGATGGCGTGGATGAACCGCGCATCCATTGAAGAAACACTAAAGACAGGCCATGTATGCTACTGGTCACGTTCACGTCAAGCATTCTGGCGTAAAGGTGAAAGTTCTGGAAACGTACAAAACCTAGTTGAGATGCGCATTGATTGCGATGGCGATACCTTACTTTGTCTAGTCGATCAGTCAGGACCGGCCTGCCATACTGAACGTCCAAACTGTTTTTATCATGCCGTCAAAGGCGACAAAATAGAGATTATCGCCGAGCCTTGTTGCGCAGAATAAGTTTTTTGTGATCTATAAAGATAAAAAAACCACGCAATAGCGTGGTTTTTTATAGGTAAATTTTTAGCTATTAGAACGATTTTTCTGTGCTTCACGGTAAGCTTCTTTAGCTTCTCGGTGGGCTTTAACCGCATCCTGAACTTCCCCCCCTAAATGGGCTTCGCCACGGGCATTCGCTAACTGAACTTGGTGTTCACGCTCCCTGAAACGGCTTTTCTGCTCATCAGTCATGGTTTCTATACAATGAAGACAGCTGACACCACGTTCGTAACTATCTAACTGCTTTTCTTCCTCAGTAATCGGCATACGGCACGCGTGACACTGATCATAATCTCCAACTTCAAGACCATGCTTAACAGAAACTCGTCCATCAAAAACAAAGCAGTCCCCTTTCCACATAGATTCCGCTTCAGGCACCTCTTCAAGGTATTTTAAAATCCCCCCTTCAAGATGGTAAACCTCATCAAAGCCCTGTTCTTTTAAGTAGGCTGTGGACTTTTCACAACGGATACCACCCGTGCAAAACATCGCCACCTTTTTATTCTTTTCAGGATCTAAATTATTAGAAACATACTCAGGAAACTCACGGAAGGTTTTTGTCTCAGGATCTAAAGCGTTTTCAAAAGTGCCAATCGCCACTTCGTAATCATTACGTGTATCAACTAATACAACATCAGGATCAGAGATTAACGCATTCCAATCTTTCGGCTTCACATAGGTACCTACCACACGCTTAGGGTCGATACCTTCAACCCCCATGGTTACAATCTCTTTCTTTAACTTAACCTTGGTCCGCATAAACGGGTTAGTGGTATCAAATGATTCTTTATACCCTACATCCGATAAGCGCTCATCTTGGCGTAACCAATTAAGTACTTGGTCAATTCCCTGACGAGTACCGGCAATCGTACCATTAATACCTTCGGCGGCGAGTAGCAAGGTACCCTTTACGTCCGCCTCGAGCATGCAATCATGCAGGGGCTGACGTAAAGATTCATAATTTTCTAGGGTGACAAACTTATACAACGCACAAACAACAATATTGTTGCCCTGCTGATCTTGATTAGACATATAAACTCCGCTAATTGGGGCGTAATCCCAACGCAAAATAGAGGCAGCCCTTCGGGCCACGTAGCAAACGAGATGTAGGAACACCTACCTGAATACCGAGAAAATGACTCAGAAAGCGGATTTTAAAGCATTCGTAAAGGAAGCGCACATACTATCTATGGAAGATTTTTTCGGCCAGACACTCGTTCCGAGCATAAAGGCTGGCCTCCTACATGCACGCCTAGTGTAGGAGCCCACCCCGTGAGCGAAAGAATTACATGCAGGAATAAGAAAAAAGCACCCGAATAAATTACACCTCCAAACCCAATCAAAACACCGTTCTTCGGCCAGTGGCAGGCCTCCTACATGCACGTCCAGTGTAGGAACCCACCCTGTGAGCGAAAGAAATACGTGCAGAAATCCACAAAAAGCACCTGAATAAATTACGCACTTAACCCGATACCACATAACCCTTCGGCCAGACACTCGTTCCGAGCATAAAGGCTGGCCTCCTACATGCTCGCCCAGTGTAGGAGCTCACCCTGTGAGCGAAAGAATTACGCAGCCATCCCACAAAAAAATAATCCCATATAGGAGCCCACCCTGTGGGCGAATGAATTACATGCAGGAATAAGAAAAAAGCACCCGAATAAATTACACCTCCAAGCCCAATCAAAACACCGTTCTTCGGCCAGTGGCAGGCCTTCTACAAGAGAATACTCTAGCTAAGAATATCTTTAGCGAATGCTTCTTTACGTATTCTATTAATATAGGCTAATAGATTTGCATGCTCAGCTACGCGGGGCTTACCTACATCCGCTTTTTCGATATAGTCGATAATTGGAATCAAAATCAAATCGGCTGCCGTTAGATCATCACCACAAAGATAAGGCTGCTCGGCTAACTGTTCAGCAACAATCGCCAAAGCGCTTTCAACCTTAGGCAGTGCCGCTTCTACTTTATCCATACGGACTGAACCATTTTCACCTTTAGGAAAAATAAACTCCACAAGCACTTTACGAACAATATAAAAATCCACATAAATACCACTAATACCACTCCACTGCTCAACCTGTGCTTGGGCAAAAGCATCTGTTGGATAAAGGGGTGTACCACCGTATGCATTCTCTAAGTAATGCAAAATCGCGACAGTCTCAGCAATTGGGCCTTGTTCCGTTAATAAAACAGGAAATTTAGTGTAAGGGTGAATCGCTTTATGACCCGCGGTATGAAAGCCAACCTCTTCACCATTAACCTCTATCGTAACTTCATAAGCGAGTCCTTTAAATTCGCATGCCATCATGACACTACGTACAAATGTGCTAAAAGAGGGGCCGTAAATTTTAATAGGTGCAGTCATAACTGTACTCCAGTTTTATGAATAATGAGGTACCACTGTAGTAACTAGCACAATATGTTCAAGAACATATTTTAAACCTATGCCATACTCATTTAACGCAAGCGAGGAGGGATAGCTAATGGGTTGGACAACAGAACAAAAAAACACAAGCCGCGAAAAGATCATTAACAGCGCTGCACAACTTTTTACCAAAAATGGTTTTGATAACGTGGCCATTAACGATGTGATGAAACATGCGGGCCTCACGCGAGGCGCATTTTACAACCACTTTACGTCTAAAAGTGAGCTCTATGCCGAAGCTATTTTAACGGCTGCCAAACTTGCTAAAAGTTACACTTTAGAGCAATCAGGCTTTAAGCTAGCTGATATTATTCAAACCTATTTAAGCGATAAACATCGACAAGGCGAGTTCTCCTGTCCCCTTGCGTTTTTAACCACCGATATCCATCAACGTGATGACAACGTACGGTCGACCTATACCCGCGTGCTGAAAGGTTTTATTAATAACATTCATGAATTGAATAACGCGGAAAAAGCCCTGAGCGAAAAAGAAGCGATGAAAAAAGCGGTACTGATGATTGGAGGCTTAGCCATTGCACGTGCAGTTAACGAGGATGATTTTGCCGAACGCCTGCTCACTGCCTGCCGTGAGGGCGTTAATGCTTAACTGTTCAATCGGAGCTAGCCTGATAGGTGCATAAAAAAACGGCCTCTTAAAGAGACCGTTTTTTATCGTGTACCCAACCTTAGAGCAAGTGTTTTACTTACCCCAAGAATCTCGTAAGGTCACAGTGCGGTTAAAGACTAATTTGTCGGCGGTCGAATCAGCATCAACACAGAAATAACCAGTCCGTTCAAATTGGTAGCGACTTTCAACTGCCGCATCCGCTAAACCACTCTCGCAGCGCCCGCCGGTTACTACCACGAGTGACTCTGGATTGATAAATTCATTAAAGTCACGCTCTTTATCAGCTTCTGGATTTTCCACTGTAAACAAACGATCATATTCGCGTACTTCACATGGGACAGAGTTATCAGCTGACACCCAATGGATAACCCCTTTAGGTTTATAACCTTCTGGATTAGCGCCCTTAGTCGCAGGGTCGTATGAGCATTTCAGCTCTACTACATTACCCTCTGCATCTTTAATCACTTCATCACAAGTGATTACGTATGCACCACGTAAACGAACGGCTACACCTTGAGTTAAACGTTTCCACTTACGTGGTGGCACTTCGGCAAAGTCATCCTGCTCTATCAGCAGATTACGTGTAAATGGAACTTTGCGCATACCCATCGTTTCATCTTTAGGATGTTTAGGTAGCTCAAACCACTCCTCCAACGCCTCATCATAATTAGTGATCGTGACTTTTAATGGACGCACAACACACATAGCCCGAGGTGCATTTTTATCCAGATCCTCGCGCACTGCAGCTTCAAGCATGCCCATATCAACCACGCCATTAGAGCGCGTAACACCGACCATGTCGCAGAAGTTGCGTAAAGATGCGGGGGTATAACCACGACGACGCAAGCCTGAAATTGTCGGCATACGTGGATCATTCCAACCAGTCACCTTATTATCATCCACCAGCTGTTTAAGCTTACGCTTACTGGTAATAGTATAGTTAAGCTCTAAACGGGAAAACTCATACTGTTTAGGAACAACAGGAACCGGTAAGTTATCTAGAAACCATTCGTAAAGTGGGCGATGATCTTCAAACTCTAAGGTACAGATAGAGTGTGTCACACCTTCAATCGCATCAGACTGGCCATGGGCAAAATCATAAATAGGATAGATACACCATCTATCCCCAGTTTGATGATGGCTGGTATGAATAATACGGTAGATCATCGGATCACGTAGATTCATATTAGGCGATTGCATATCTATTTTAGCGCGTAGAGAACACGCACCTTCGGCAAACTCACCGTTTTTCATCTTTTCAAACAGCGCCAAATTCTCTTCAACGCTACGGTTACGATAAGGGCTATCTTTACCCGGTGTAGTGAAGTTACCACGATACTCACGCGCTTCATCCGGCCCCAAATCACAGACATAAGCTTTACCTTCTTTAATAAGATAAACAGCCCACGTATAAAGTTGATCGAAGTAATTAGAGGTGTAGCAGATATCACCCTGCCACTTAAAACCAAGCCAAGTCACATCTTCAATAATAGAGTCGATATACTCTTGGCTCTCTTTCTCTGGATTTGTATCATCAAAACGCAGATTACAGCCGCCTTTATATTTTTCGGCTGTTCCAAAATTCAGACAGATAGATTTAGCATGACCAATATGCAAGTAACCATTGGGTTCTGGAGGAAAACGGGTAACCACTTTACCGTCGTTTTTACCTTGCTCCAGATCCTGTTCTATCACTTGATGGATGAAGTTCGTTGGTTTGCTGCTTTCTGTTGTGCTCATAGGTAGCGTCTTAATCCTGGAATAGCATGAATTCTGTATCGCCCTGATATACGAATAAACCTAAAGGCGAGTAAAAAGTTGCCCCATTATAAACGGATGCTCTATACAAATGGCAGAGAACAAACAAACAAATTAATCAATTTTTAGATTATTTGGTTTCTTCCCTTATACAGAAGCAACTATTGCCTTTAGAGTTACTCCTAAAGAACAAACAAAGATGCGTTTCTTTTCGACTTGAGTATAATGGCCCGGTTAAAGGCGAAGAAGTGGACACTATAACGATGATAATTCTCCATACCAATTTTGGTGACATATCCTTAGAGCTTGATTACGAAAAAGCCCCAAAAACAGCAGAAAACTTTGAACAATATGTAACCGATGGTTTTTACGATGGTGTAATTTTTCACCGCGTAATTAACGGTTTTATGCTTCAAGGTGGTGGATTTGAACCTGGCATGGTTCAAAAAGTAACCCGCGAAACAATTGAAAATGAAGCCGATAACGGGCTTTCTAATTCAACAGGCACTGTTGCAATGGCGCGGACAATGGATCCACACAGCGCATCTGCACAATTCTTTATCAACGTATCAGACAATACGTTTCTTGATCACTCAGCTAAAACAACAGAAGGCTGGGGTTATACGGTCTTCGGTAAAGTTGTAGATGGGATGGATGTTGTTAACAAACTAAAAGCAGCAGCAACGACAATTCGCGCTGGCCATCAAGATGTCCCTGTAGAAGACATCATTATAGAATCAGCCGAACTCGTAGATGAAAACGCTGAGACTAAAGCAAAAGCAGAAAGCACCGAAGAGTAAGCATGTCTGTTTATTTTATCTCAGATATACATCTGAAGCCCGAACGCCCGGATCTCTCTCGGGCGTTTTCATATTTTTTATCACACATAGCCCAAGGCGCGGATGCACTCTACCTTTTAGGTGATATCTTTGATGCTTGGATCGGTGACGATGCTCCCGTGCCCGGCATTGAGCCTTTAGTTTCTCAACTAAAACAACTTAGCGATTCCGGCTCCAAAATTTACTTTCAGCATGGCAATCGTGACTTTTTAGTCGGCAAAGCATTTACTAATAGTATCGGCGCCGAGCTTTTGCCGGAGCAGATAGTTCACTCGCTACCTATTGGCAATGCGCTTATCCTTCATGGCGATCAACTCTGTACTGATGATCAAGAGTATATGCAGTTCCGCGCAATGGTGCGCAACCCCGCATGGCAACATGAGATCCTCAGCAAACCGATCGCGGAGCGCATCGCATTGGCTAAGCAACTGCGTGCCACAAGCAAAGAGCGCACTGCCGAAAAAGATGAGTACATTACCGATGTTAATGCAGATGAAGTCAATAAACAGCTCAATGAAGCCCATGTTAAGCTCATGATTCACGGGCATACCCATCGACCAGCTATACATAACCTAACAATAGAAGGTAATGAAGCGACAAGAATTGTCTTAGGCGATTGGGAAGCGTTGGGCTGGTATCTAAAAGTTGACCCTGATAAATACGATCTTATAAGCTTTAAGATTGCCGACGTTATCTAAACACAGGCCAACGAGCAGCGGTTGATTACTGACCTCATCATCCGCCAATCAAATGACTATATAAATAGCGATATAAGTAAATACATAAATAACTACATAAATAACTACATAAATAACTACATAAATAACTACATAAATAACTACATAAATAACTACATAAATAACTACATAAAAGTAGGCTTACCACTGTGAAAACGAAACTCATCGTCATCACTTTCAACTAAGTTCTGTTCCACCTCTCTAAAGACTTGAATGCGGTCCTCAATAGGCTCACCCGCATACTCTTCAGCTAAACCAAGATAATCTTGATAATGACGTCCTTCCGATTTAAGCAAAGAACGATAAAACTTAGCTAGCTCATCATCTAAATGCGGGGCAAGCTTGGCAAAACGCTCACAAGAACGCGCTTCAATAAAAGCCCCAACGATAAGTAAATCGATCAAATGCCCAGGCTCATACGTACGCACCTTTTTAAGCATACCTCCCGCATAACGAGCCGATGACATATGCTCATAAACAATACCGCGATCCTGCATAATCGCCAGAACCTGCTCAAAGTGGATCAACTCCTCTCGCGCCAAACGGGACATTTTATTAAGCAGATCAATACGGTCAACATAACGAAACATCAAACGCATTGCAGTAGAAGCCGCTTTTTTCTCACAGTGCGCATGGTCGATCAATAAAATATCCTGATTGGCCAGTGCCGCCTGAATCCATAAATCAGGAGTTTCACAAGCTAAAAATTCTTTGATCTCATCAAGAGCATCCATCTATATTGACTCACTACTATACAAACTAAAATGAGGGCGCATTATAGCGGCCCATGAATACTCATGCACCATTCAACCAACAGAGAAAAAGCTCAAATCATAAATAAATTGACTAAACTCAGTGTTCTTCACGTATAGGCTTAGCAAACAGGTAAAGAACAGCACTATAAAAACCAGCCTATTTTCTAGACTAAAAACCGACTCCTCCATACCCCCTCTTTCTCCTTTGTAATGCGCTAAAAACGCCACAGTTCCTCGCATCAACTTAGTAATAAACTTTTCAGATAAAAAAAACTAATCAAAAGCTCAATTTACTTGTAATTTTTCTTCGAAAAGTAATAAAAAAGACTGTATACTGACGCGCAATTTTAGGACCTCACATAGTCGAGTAAAGAGATGACAGACCTATCCAAGTACAGAAACATCGGTATTTTCGCGCACGTAGATGCGGGTAAAACCACTACAACAGAACGTATCCTAAAGCTTACGGGTAAAATCCATAAGCTAGGCGAAACTCATGAAGGCGAGTCAACTACTGACTTCATGGAGCAGGAAGCTGAGCGTGGTATTACTATTCAATCAGCGGCGATCACCACTTTCTGGAAAGATCACCGTATGAACGTAATCGATACTCCGGGACACGTTGACTTCACTGTTGAAGTATACCGTTCTCTAAAAGTACTTGATGGCGGCATCGGCGTATTCTGTGGTTCTGGTGGTGTTGAACCACAATCAGAAACTAACTGGCGTTATGCTGATGAATCCGGTGTTTCCCGTATCATCTTTGTTAACAAACTAGACCGCCTTGGTGCTGACTTCTTTAAAGTTGTTGA
This sequence comes from Neptuniibacter marinus, assembly GCF_965223595.1. Taxonomy (NCBI): domain Bacteria; kingdom Pseudomonadati; phylum Pseudomonadota; class Gammaproteobacteria; order Oceanospirillales; family Oceanospirillaceae; genus Neptuniibacter; species Neptuniibacter marinus. The sequence goes on from NZ_OZ245004.1 coordinate 2,553,578, forward strand.
CCAGATAGAGAACGTACTTGCGGCTAAACCACTTGTTATGACTCTACCTATCGGTCGTGAAGATGACTTCGTTGGTGTTGTTGATGTTCTAAGTAAGAAAGCTTACGTTTGGGATGACACAGGTCTTCCTGAAAACTTCAAAGTTGAAGACGTGCCTGCCGACATGGTGGATGACGTTGATATGTATCACGATCAACTTATCGAAACAGCGGTTGAGCAAGATGACGACCTAATGATGGCTTACATGGAAGGCGAAGTTCCTTCTACTGAAGAGATCAAACGTTGCATCCGTAAAGGTACACTTGAGCTAGCGTTCTTCCCTACTTACTGTGGTTCTGCATTTAAAAACAAAGGCATCCAACTAATCCTTGATGCCGTTGTTGACTACCTACCAGGACCTACAGAAGTTGTTCCACAGGATCTAACCGATGAACTAGGTGAGCCAACAGGTGAAGTAGCAACTGTATCTGTTGATGAGCCATTCCGTGCTCTTGCATTCAAAATCATGGATGACCGTTTCGGTGCCCTTACCTTTATCCGCATTTACTCCGGTAAATTGAAGAAAGGCGACACTATTCTTAACTCGTTCACAGGTAAAACTGAGCGTGTAGGTCGTATGTGTGAAATGGAAGCCGATGAGCGTAAAGAGCTTGATTCCGCTCAAGCGGGCGACATTATCGCTATCGTAGGTATGAAAAACGTACAAACAGGTCACACTCTTTGTGATCCTAAGCATGAATGTACGCTTGAAGCTATGGTATTCCCTGAGCCAGTAATCTCTATCGCTGTTGAGCCTAAAGATAAAGCAGGCGCAGAGAAAATGGGTATCGCCATTGGTAAAATGGTTGCAGAAGATCCAACATTCCTAGTACACACAGATGAAGACAGCGGCCAGACCATCCTACGTGGTATGGGCGAGCTTCACCTAGATATCAAAGTAGATATCCTTAAACGTACTTACGGCGTTGACCTAATTGTTGGTGAGCCACAAGTAGCTTACCGCGAAACAATCACTAAAGAGATTGAAGATTCTTATACCCATAAGAAACAGTCTGGTGGTTCTGGTCAGTTCGGTAAAATCGATTACCGTATCAAACCAGGTGAGCCAAATTCTGGCTTCACGTTTACTTCAACAGTTGTGGGCGGTAACGTACCTAAAGAATTCTTCCCAGCAGTGGAAAAAGGCTTTAGCAGCATGATGGAACAAGGTGTTCTAGCGGGCTTCCCAGTACTAGACGTTGAAGTAGAGCTTTTCGACGGTGGTTTCCACGCGGTTGACTCCTCTGCTGTAGCCTTCGAAATCGCTGCAAAAGGCGCATTCCGTCAGTCTATACCTAAAGCTGGCGCACAGCTTCTTGAACCTGTCATGAAAGTTGACGTGTTCACGCCAGAAGATCACGTAGGTGATGTAATCGGTGACCTTAACCGTCGTCGCGGCATGATCTCTGGTCAGGAAACTGCAGGTTCAGGCGTTCGTATTAAAGCTGACGTACCTCTATCTGAAATGTTCGGTTATATCGGACACTTACGTACAATGACATCCGGCCGTGGTCAGTTCTCTATGGAGTTCTCTCACTACAGCGCTTGCCCATCAAGTGTTGCTGAAGCTGTCATTGCTGACGTTAAAGAAAAGAACGCAGCTAAGTAATCTAATTACTTAACGCACAACAAAAAGCCCGATGAGAGATCATCGGGCTTTTTTATAACAATAGAAAAATCATCCCCTCCACAAAAAAAGGCCAGCATATCGACGCGTTACTATCACTTCGAACATGACATGTTAACGATCTAAACAGTTAACAACCTGACTCCGTAACAGGTACGCTAAACTTAATGACAATATCAGACCAAGATTTACCTTTATGCCATGCACGGCAAATACGTGAAAACTGCTTAAATGCATCAACGCCATTATAATCCAAAATATCCAAGGTATCTTCTGCCGACAATACACCATCAGGTCATTGGGACTCTATTTGTTTCACCATTCATAGTGACATCAAGACCCACAACACTAGCATCCAGCGCACCAATTTTAGCCATGACTTTGCCAGGATTTACAAAGTTATTAAATAAACCTGTCACTACATTATTATTACGAACAGACGCCATGCTCTCTGGCCACAAGCCACCTTGCCCATTGTTTAAATCACTAGACGTATCTAAAGACGTCGCATCAATATCAATTGCAGCATTCAATAATTTACCGCTTTCAGAAGAAAGCTCATACTTCGTAAACGTATTATTGGTCACAGCATATGACTTATCTTTTGCACCATAAGCCGTAAAACTAAATGCAAACTCATCTTTATTGGGGGTGTAATCACAACTTGCTTGCGCAGTTACACTCGTCAATACCGCAAAACTCAACACACCTAGCATTTTTATCATTAATTGTTCCTCCAACTTAAAACAATACTATAGCTTAAATGCAAATGATTATTATTTATAGAATAGTACGGTATTGCATAAGCCTTTGGTAGTAATTTTTTACCCTTAAATAAGCGCCATTACACACGAGAAAGCACCTTATTATACCCACGTAATTTCGACAGATACCCCCACTACTCTTCTTTATAATCCACTCTTCTTCGATAACGTGGATGCCTTTCTAGTGGAATTTATATTCACCCCTTAAAAGAAAAATTAAAACGGATGTACATCCACCTAAGATATTTAGTTACGCGTAATTCTTACGTACAATGCATCGGTCTGACCTGCTTTCAGCGGCATTACCACATGACAAAACGCATGCACCACAGAGATTGTTATGATAAGTATTAAAGAAAAGAATCGACTTAATAACTGAACATACAATAAAAAGCCCAATAAGCAATGAACCTATATGATAAAGTCACTGCGGCTTTTTAGATTTCATGCATCAAACAACATTAAAACTTAGAGTCATCTTATGAAATTTATTAACCTTGACGCCACAACCGCTTATAACAAAGCAATTAAATCCTGCGGCAAAGACACCAAGGTTATCGTCTGCGGTACCCAAGAAGATCTAACCTACATCGAAGACGCCATAGAATCCCGCCAGAACAGCCCAAAAGAGATCATCAAAGCCTCAACATTGATCAACCCCAATATCTGGCTAACAGAACAGCTCAATACACTAAAAGGCGAAATTGACCTCCCCGTAATTACCGGCACCTGGCAAGGCGAATCAAAAGAGAAGCAAAGCTTCAGCCTAGCCCAAGACATTATGACGGACGAGCCGATCAACGACTTAATCGGCGCAAAAATAAAGACAGACCGTAACTGGAAAATACCTGCTTACTTCAATTTTGGCGGCTGGAACCAATGCCCTACCCCAGAGATCCACTGCGCTATATGGAAACACTGGCAGCAAGCGTACGGCGCACAGATCGTTGCCGTCAGCAATGACCTGATCGAAGCCCATATTAGCAACCCACCCACAACCGAAGAAGACGCGATGGCACTCGCTTGGCAGCAATACGCTTACTGCAACGACATCGTAGACCAAGGCGTCGAAAGCGTCGCTAAACTCGCATCTATGCTAATCAACCACGACAGCTGGTATTTTTGGTGGGATTAATCCCTTCGTAGAGGCTCAGCTCTTTATGCTCGGAACGGATAACAAGCGAAAGAATTACGTGTAAAAATCCACAAAAAGCATCTGAATAAATTACGCACTTAACCCAATCAACACACAACCCCCTTCGGCCAGACACTCGTTCCGAGCATAAAGGCTGCTGGCCTCCTACATGCACGCCCAGTGTAGGAGCCTGCCCTGTGAGCGAAAGAATTACGTGTAAAAATCCACAAAAAGCACCTGAATAAATTACGCACTTAACCCGATAACACATAACCCTTCGGCCAGACACTCGTTCCGAGCATAAAGGCTGGCCTCCTACATGCACGTCCGGTGTAGGAGCTCACCCTGTGAGCGAAAGAATTACGTGCAGAAATCCGAAAAAGTACCTGAATAAATTACGCACTTAACCCGATCAACGCACAACCCTTCGGCCAGACACTCGTTCCGAGCATAAAGGCTGGCCTCCTACATGCACGCCCAGTGTAGGAGCCTGCCCTGTGAGCGAAAGAATTACGTGTAAAAATCCACAAAAGCACCTGAATAAATTTCACATCCTACCCAACAAAAATACAACCCTTCGGCCAGTACCCGTCGGACATAAAAGCAGGCCTCCCACACATATATCACGCCGCACCAATTTAGCGCACGAATAATTTAACCGTTCTTACGGCACGCACCAAAAAAATGCTCCATATGCCACGAAGCTCGCGAAAAATGGGCTCTTCCAGGGAGTTTCTCTTTTGAATTTATCACCATTCAATTCAATGGCATATTATTTGCTTTGGTATAATTAATTATATCTATTTACACTGTTTGAGGGTAGTCGCAGTCATGACTCAACTTAAAAGTAGTTCAATGGACCTCAGCCCGAAGGAGCGAAAGTGGCTTAACTGGTTTGGCAGCACAGGCAAGTTTGCGATGTATAAATCCTGCTTTCTAAACCGCCATACCTATTCATCAGTGGAACAAACCTTTGAAGGTATTGCTGCCACTCGAGTAAAAATTCTTAATCAGTGGGTAGAAAACCAATGGGATCAGCTCGCCTTTCTCGCTGAACACCTTGGCCCTAGCTTTGACAATATTGATCAGTCGTGGCTCAACCAACGTCTAGAAGCGAACCGTGATTTTTCTGAGCTGTTTGTTATCGACCTTCAAGGTACCGTCATCAGTTCGACCCATCACAATCATATAGGCGCATCCGACCTTGCCAACGCTGCATGGACTCAAGGCGTAAAAAAACAGTTTTTACATGGCCCTTACACCGATTCTCTCACCCTAGATATTGGTGCCTCAAGTTCTAACTTCCACGATGAAGTTACGCTGATGTTCTACCAACCCCTTGAGCAAAATGGTGAGCCTGTCGGGGCCATTTGTGGTCGCGTACCAAATGATGTTCTCGGTGACCTGATCCAACGGGAAGCAGGCCATATTTATCCTGAATCCGGTGATAACTATATTTTTATGGTCGATTCTCATTTCGACCGGAATATCGAGCCGGGTACAGCGTTATCGCGCTCTCGGTTTGAAGATAACACGTTCTCCCACGGCGAAAACTTAAAAAGTGGCATCCACACCGGCTGGGGTACAGTCAGTGTTCGACGCCATACCGAACTAGAGCTACGGTTTACCGATCCAGCCACCGGCCAACTCCATCCCGGCGTGCGCGAGACCATTCGTAACGGTGAAAATCTATTTATCACCTACCCAGGTTATTCTGATTATCGTCACATTCCGGTAATCGGCAAGGGAGTAACCTTTCAACTAAAAGGCTCCCCCGACCGCTGGGGTATGATGTGCGAAAGTGATTTAGAAGAGGTCTATCGTCGCCGCTCGATCAATCTAAGTTTAATGAAAGGCTTTGGCTTCACCGCCGCGGCGATTCTGGGCATTAACAGCGCCCTGCATACCTTCACTGAGCTACCGCAATATGCGATTGATGCCGTATCGCTACTACTGTTACTGGTTACTACCCTGCTGTTCCCTAAACTCAGCACCAACAAATTAGCATCCCGACTTGATGATATGACCAAGGTGATTCGCACCATTGCCGAAGGTGAAGGTAACCTGCGACAACGAATAGAAGCCCACCAACTGGTCGCCGATGAAACAGGTGATATGGCCCGTTGGATCAATAGTTTTATTGATAGCCTGGATGGTATTGTTGGCCAAGTCATTACCTCCAGTAGCGACGTTAAACAGACCAACCAAGCGATGCTCGATACTAATAAAGAGGCGTATCAAGTGTCGGCTGAGGTCAGCGATGCAATTCAGGAAATATTGGTACTGCTCGAAGAACAACTGACTGAAATTGGTCAAGCCTCTAACACCGCTGAATCCCTCAAAAAAGCAATGGATGCAGTAGTGTCAGAAGCCCGTCAACAATTTGAATCGGTACGCTCCGGAACGGAAGATATTCGCAACATCGTTGAAACATCGGCGAAACAGGTTACCTCTCTCAATAGCCGTACCGTTGAAGTTGGTAAGATCATTGGTGTTATTAGCGACATCACCAACCAAACCAATTTATTGGCTCTTAATGCCGCCATTGAAGCAGCCCGAGCAGGTGAACATGGCCGAGGCTTTTCCGTTGTTGCGGAAGAAGTTCGCGGCTTGGCCCATCGCACCGCCGATTCAGCGAATGAGATTCAGCAGATGATCGAAGGGATTCAGCAAGAAACTCAAAGCGCCGTGGACTTTATGGAATCCGGGGTTCAAGAGGTTGATCGTAATTTAAGAAAAACTGAACAAGCCTCGAATGAAAACACATCCTTACACAATCTTGTGGAACATATGTTTTTAGCCATCAAACAGCTAAATGATAACAGCCAGCGTCACGGTGATGCCGCCCGACGGGTAGGCGTCTCCGCAGAACAGATGAATGGTTCGATTAGCACGCTGCAAGAACGCTCCACCTCCGTGAAAAATACCGCCAACAAGCTCAATCAGTTGGTCAGTGTGTTCCAAGTCAGCGCATAACGCGCGCTCAAGCCCATTCGGCCAGACACCCTTGGCATAAAGTCTGGCCTCCTACATGCACGTCCGGTGTAGGAGCTCACCCTGTGAGCGAAAGAATTACGCAGCCATCCCACAAAAAATAATCCCATGTAGATACTCTGTTAATGCTCAAGCTTTTTTTCACTGAAATTGAATAATTTATCAGAATCAAAAGCTTCGCATTGACGGTAAACAGTCCATAATCCCGTTACGTACTTACGCATGATAGCTACAATTGCCTGCATCTTTGTTTTTCCCCGAGAAACTAGCTGCTCTCTAAATTCATGAACATTATCATCGTAACGAGACGCTGACAGTGCAGGCATATAGAGTGCCGATCTTAAGTATGCGTTCCCTGCTTTACTTATTCGTGCAGCACCTCGAACACTGGTTCCCGATTGATGAGTTCTTATATCCAGGCCGCAGTAACGGGTAACCTGCTTAGCTTTCATGTTTTTTGGCAGTACAACAAATTCTGCAAGAATGGCGATAGCGCTGCTTTGACCGACCCCTTTGGCCGCAATCATGCATTCAAAGACAAGAGCCAATTTCTCATCTTTTTGAATGATGTTGAGCGCCGCTATAGATAGGCGGTCAATGCGGCTCTCATAAAAAGAAACACTCTCTTCCAAGTCTTCAATCAGAATAGCGGGACTGTTTTTGGACTGAAGCGCATGCAGTCGATTCTTCGCTTTTACCTTATCTTTTGTTATACGGTTAATCTGGCGTCCAATATCTTTGAGCGCCATATACTCTGATTTTGGTGGGGCCCAAGGTTCTGGTTTCATAACCGCCGCATATTCTGCTAACAAGGCCGCATCAGCTGCGTCGGTTTTGGTTTGTGATAATTTCAACTCAGCAAAGCGCTTGCTACTCAGCGGATTAATCACAGCAACAGTGATACCTGCACTTACAAGATGGACAGCTAAATCTAAGTGATAGATTCCTGTTGCTTCCATCACAACAAGTATTACCTTGTTTTTCTTTAAAATTTTAGCAGCGCGCTCGAAGTCATCAGGGTGTTGCTTGAAAGCTTGTGCTTTACCAATAGAGTTTCCACTTTTAATGACTAGATCGAATGATCTTGCACTGATATCAATACCGGAAAACGTACTCACAAGCTGACTCCATAACGTTGAATTGCTAGAATGGCTTCTGGTTCCCCAACCTCGCACTTTATACTGGCTCAACCTTGTGATGCGAAGTCTAGTACTAGCTTCATGATACTCTTCGAACTAGTAAAGAGGTGGGGAGCCCCTCTACATACAAAGTCAGAATTAACCTGCTTCAAGGAGCGGGCGGCTTCCCCAGAAACGATTACCAATGATAAATAATCGTTGAGGTTAAACATACAAGGAGCCCACCCTGTGAGCGAATAAATTACACACTTAACCCAAGCAACACATAACCCTTCGGCCAAAGGTTGGCCTCCTACAGACAATCTCTCCCTGTAGGCGCGCCCGGAACGGGTGCCTAGACGAATTAGAGTGCGAGCGAAGCACTACCTTTCTAAGCTGCCTGTGAGCAGTGAAACTCTTTAATCAGATAGAGCTTGAATTCAACAGAGATCTAGCTGGCAAACTCAAAGACAATATCTTTTTGCGCGAAGGTGCCACCATAACGGCCTCGCCTGGAAACCAGCCCTTTAGCATTGGTCGATTCGATCCACTGCTTGAGTGCTAGGGTGAAGCTATTAAGTCCAGCCTCTTTTTTAAACCCATCGAATTCGACGGGTTTAAAGTCAGGATTATTCAGCTACTCCCAAATCCCAAAAAATTCAATGATGCTCCGTTACAAAGCCCGTTTCTAAGTTACCTATCATAGTCGATACTTATAATTTCTTGAGTTCCCGCCATTGCTTTTTTATCCTATAATTATGTTCTGCCTAGCAGCCTATAGCACTCCGAGGTGCGACCAAAGAGCTGCTGGCCGGTGGCACGGCGGAGCGAGCCACCATCTACTTACTGCTCGGGGTCATCCTTTTTGCGATACAAAAACCCCCTTCACGTTATCACTCCAGATAAGCATTCCACTCAGTCCCGGTTTTTATCCATTGTTTCGGGGTTAAGGTAAAGCTGTTAAGACCCGCCTCTCTTTTAAAGTCCTCGAATTCGAGGACCTTAAAAACCAAATTATTAAGCTGTTCCCAAATCCCAAAAAATTCAATGATGCTCTGTTACAAAGCCCGTTTCTAAGTTGCCTGTGCGGCAGTGAACTCGAGGCTGGGATATTGTCGCTTCAACCAATCTTTCTAAGCTGCCTGTGCGGCAGTGAACCTAGTACGTTTACTTTTGTTGCTGGGTTACTATTTCTAAGCTGCCTGTGCGGCAGTGAACGCACTCAACTTGAATTTAATTTATTTAAAGACTTTCTAAGCTGCCTGTGCGGCAGTGAACGGCTTCCCCCTGTACTTACGGGGAACACATCGCCAATGGTCACCCCCCCAAGCAAATAGGCGGTTCATCCCCGTGCTTACGGGGAACACTATATCATTAATAATTTCCTGGGCTTCTGTATTCGTCATGCCCTGAGCCGCCATCTTGCATGTCAGGGTTTATCGAGGCTATATACTCGTTTCGCTCTTCTGCATGCTTGGCATAAAGATACTCATCAAGCTGGGTTTGAGTTATTCCGAATCCCGCCATTTTTTTAGCAAGCGGTTCAACAAAGGTTTCACGCATTTGGCGCAAATCGTTCTCTGCTTTGCCGTGGAATAACTCTTCAGCCAAATAAGCATCAGCGGCTTCATCAATCTCTTGCCCGGCTTCTCTAATATTCTTCTGCAGATCTTTCAGTACTTTAAATTTGTCGGCTATCTTCCGAATACCGGCGCTTACTAAGGTTTCATCAGGAATGGCAAAGCCGGACTCTACGGGGCCGGAATCTCGACTAAACATTGGCTGTTCGCCATCTGTGTTTTTATTGGGTGAGTTGAAGTTTTCAATATCTTCGGCTAATCTGTTTACGGCCCTCGCAGAGCGGGTTGAAGTCAGGTTAATGCCATCGGCATTAGCAGATGCGGCAACCCATTGAGCTGCGGGGGTTTCTTTATTCAACTCCAGCGCTTCAGCAAGCTCCTCTCCCAATTGCTCAGCCATGTCAGAAAATATCATAGACATTTCTTCTTGCTCACTCACTCGCATAAAGTGCGGCTTATCTGCGTCCGGAGCTTGCTCCCTAGTAGATTCTGTAATTCGTTTCAGTAAATACTGAAGGTCTGAATCCGATAACTGCTCAAGCTTCATTAGCTTGTTCTTGCGAAGCCAGTTACGAATAGCCCCCATAAATTCCTGAACTGCCCGAAGGATGAGCTTCGGTAATCCGTCATGAGCTTTCCGCTGATTCATGTGAGCAAGGAATTCATCAACCAAGAATCTAGCCCTGTCAGCAGATGAGATTTCACCTTTTGCCAGAAGATCTTCAGCCGTTTTTATATACGGCTCAAGGGCATCACCGAGACCGGCCTCTTTAGCCCGCCCCCTTAACCCCTTAATTCCTCCCAGCTTCATCCAAAGCTTACGGTATGCATTATGCATCTCTTTACCAAACAGCATACGCCCGCCATAATGAGCAGCTTCATGCAGGATCGCTTCTTCAATATCAGTTTCGTTCTGCATACGATCAGCAATGATATGGATAGCCTTGTTATGATAAACCGCTTTAATCTGACCTTCCGCGCCGTCCGCCGCTATTTGGGCTTTGAGACTACTAGGGAGAAGATTCTCAGATTCGACAACGGAGAATTTGACACCCCGGATTCTGAGTCTGACAGCAATGAGAGTCGTAGCCCGTTCCACAGCGTCCATAGTAAGAGCGGCGCTAGATACCTTGTTGACCCTAGTGCTGCCGGTAGAATCAGAAGCTTTCCGGGAGAAGAGAGCGACACCTGAGTCCGTTTCTTTTGTTTGAATGGTATCAAAGAGAGCTTGGTAAGCTTTATTGATGCCGCTCATCTCTATCTCGGTCGGATAAGGGTACGACCCACCATCCTCAAGTCCTAGCGACTCAGAAGCATCCCAATACTCTTTGCTTACAATGTTAGCTAAGTAGTCATTCGATATGTCTTGCTCTTTCAGTTTGCTAATAACAAAACTTTCAAAGGAGCGAGCAGACATTTCAACATTTGTCGCCCAGTACGCCTTGCTCTTGGTCTTATCCAGTTCAGCCGCACGAGATGGAAGATCAGACATATTAACTGCCTTCATTACATCTTTAAATGCTGCTAATACTTCAGGGCGTACAGACTTGTCTTGTAGCTCATAAGGGCGATCAGTCGTATATCCCAGCTTGTCTTTGCGCATACGGCTAAAATAGTTATCCAATGAGTGCCACCACTCATGCGCTAACGATCCGGGGCAGCCTTCTTGGTTAGGTTAATAACGATGCTGCCAGGTTCATAATGCGCAGCGGCTGAGTCCTTCCCTCCTTTGCCTCGCGCACCAAACGCCAAGCCGAGCTCGCCATTCAAAGACAGTGCTTTAGGTGGGATTTCCAGTATCTCGGCAAGATCAATAAGACCATCATAAGCCTCATTCAAATCCTGCTGGCGCTTGCTGTTCTCTACCCAATTACCAAATTCTACACCACGAAAACCAAACGCATCAGCAAACTGCTCAGAGGTTACGTTACCTTCTCTTCGCTCAGGCCCCTCGCGGCGAGCGTTCACAGAGCGGCGCATAGATGGGGTTTTCTTGATCTCTGCCAGCTTAGTTTCTAGCTCTTCACGGTTCTCGCCAAGATAGGCGCGCGCTTCTTTTGGTGAGTCAAAACCGCTTTTGATCTGAAGTACACCCGATGCGCCTTTCCAGCCGATAAATACTTTGCCGGTACGCCTGCTTGAGTAAATACCAATAGCACTCTTTCTACCTGCAGACTTACCTTTTTCAGCAGACTCTAGCTTATTCATTAGCTCAACATACTGAGCCTGCACATCTTCAAGTGATTTGGATGCCGTCCGGTAATCAGTGCGCCCCCCTTTCTCGATGAAGTACATATCAGTAGGCTTACCTAACCTTTCTCCATTAAATATACTGAAGTTGCCGGAAGCGATTTTGTATTTAGATGCCTCTTTATATAAAGCAGGATTTACTTTTGCTAAAGCTGGCGCTGTCTCCGCAAGGGATAATAGATCACCGCCACCCTTACGAATCATCATCTGCCTGCGCATGTCTTCAACAGGAATAGTTCCGTCTATCAAATCGCGAGCAAAGCTCTTAACGGAATCAACCTTAGCTGCCCACGAAGATACTTTATATTTAACCCGAGGCTTGTTTGGAATATAGCTACGCATCAGCGCAATCATCGCAAGCGCTTGAGGATCAGCGCCTTCCTCTGCAAGCTTGGCGTAGTTAGGCTCAGGGAATGATTTGCTTAACGGTACGGTCTTAGAGTCGATCTCATCAGATAGGGACTCACGGAAACTAGACCACACATCTTTACGAGCTCCGCCGATCTTCTCGCCGAAGTCATCTATTTTGTTTTCAGGCTCTATAGTTGATACGGGATCTTTATTCACGCTTGAATCAGGTTCTTCCGGTTTGGTTGTATCTGCCGATTGATCTTTGCTTAATTCTTGATCTATACTATTTATGGGTTCCGCAACCACATCAGGACGGGATAGTGTAGGCTTGATGTGCGTAGGGCTGGATTTGTCATATCCCTTTCCAGTTTCACCGGAACTCAAATCCTCATTATTTTCCCAGCCAGTAAGCAGCCACGCATTTTGATCAGCAGTTTTTGATAACACTGCCGTGTGAACTCCATCAGTAATTCTCATATTCTCTGAGTTACTTTGCTTCACTCGGCCTGATATCTCCCCCGTCACAACGACCCTTGCTATTTCTGCTGCAATATTATTAGCTTGCGCTTCACTTAGGTTATCTTTCCGCATACGAGCTTCGATAATGTGGGCTATTCCTTTGGCTCCCTTTCGTTTGCCAGTCTTTGTTAGCGCCCCTCCTTCTGAACCCCAGATAAAATCTACATCGCCTATGTCTTCGCGATGAACAGCAGCAGGAATGTCGCTATGAGTATTGATAACGGTTTTCATTGCTTCGACAGCTTTAGTTACATTATTAGACTTCAGCTGAACAGCAAACCCATTAGGCACTTTGACAACCTTGGCGCCTTTGTTGTTACGAAACGCCTGATTGAATGTCGCGCCGTTTTCGGTTTTGTATGGAGAGCCGTTAGGTCTAAATACCAATCCTTCTGCAATTTTTGGCTGTAGGCGGTAAGGCTTGGTTGTATCTCCTTTAAGCCACTGCTTAAAATCGGCTTCAGGTACGGCGGTAATTTCACCCGCGCCTTGCCAATTCTCTTCATAGTTGGCAAGGTATCCAGCTTTGGCCTCATCGAGAGAGTTAAAGCCTATCATTACCTTATGTTCATCAAATGCGCCCGTCTTAGGATCTATCTGATCAACAATGAACAACTGGTTGGATTCTGGATTGTCACCAATGAACACATCAATATCATCACCGTCTGCGCCCTTGTAGCCCTTAATATCTCCGTAATGATGGGCCATTGTTGAAGTCCATTTTTTACCGGACTCGTCCGTGCCAGATCGAGTTCCCCCTTTGCGGTTTTCAATGGCAATATTTAGACCGGCGATTTTAATGCGACCCTTCTTATAGTTATCCGCTTCTATCTGGGCCTCTGTTGGTGCCTCTGCCGTTTCTAGCGCTGCTTGATCTATCTGTTCAATTGTTGGTTTGCGGATTGCTGCAGGGTTATCAGCGCGCTGCTGGTCTATGATTTGCTCTTGCGATACCGATGACTGATTAGGAAGCGCTAAGCCGTTTGGTGCTTGGCGCGTTGTGATGTTTTCACCAACGCCGTCATAAATAGAATCCGCAGGTATGGATTCTGGAGGCGTGTGTTCGCGGCCTAAGTTTATCTGGCCGGTGCCGGTTCATCCCCGTGCTTACGGGGAACACAACAAAATAAAGCCAGCCCAGCAATGAGCTGGCGGTTCATCCCCGTGCTTACGGGGAACACTACAAAGTTGAATTCATGGAACATAGCCAGCACGGTTCATCCCCGTGCTTACGGGGAACACGCACAACCTCTTTCGTTATTGTTTCGCGTTTCGCGGTTCATCCCCGTGCTTACGGGGAACACTTTATAATCGCCCGAACCGGACGGTTGCGCAGCGGTTCATCCCCGTGCTTACGGGGAACACTGTCCACCCACGCCAACGCCGATAAATGGGACCGGTTCATCCCCGTGCTTACGGGGAACACCCAGCCAACCCAGTCATTAAAGACAGCTAACCCGGTTCATCCCCGTGCTTACGGGGAACACATTACATGACAGCACAGGAATTCTGGGAACTGCGGTTCATCCCCGTGCTTACGGGGAACACTTATTCAAACGCTAGGAACAATCAATCGGTTCCGGTTCATCCCCGTGCTTACGGGGAACACACAAAGAAAAAGATTTACAGCAAATGCGTAATCGGTTCATCCCCGTGCTTACGGGGAACACATCCCCCCCGCGCGACGCAAACGAATATCCGCCGGTTCATCCCCGTGCTTACGGGGAACACCTGCGCAGCTTGCGGCCACTGTCGTATTCTATCGGTTCATCCCCGTGCTTACGGGGAACACCGGCGTAAACTGTTGAACCGGAATGGTTTTCTCGGTTCATCCCCGTGCTTACGGGGAACACATTAGTTCTATGCTCGTAAACATATGTTCCAACGGTTCATCCCCGTGCTTACGGGGAACACTATTCTAACTTGATGCCTAGTTAGTACTATTTCGGTTCATCCCCGTGCTTACGGGGAACACATAAACCGCCGGAGTATCACCTACCTAGACCACGGTTCATCCCCGTGCTTACGGGGAACACGACTATATGGAGCAGCGCTCATTCAGCGAGGCCGGTTCATCCCCGTGCTTACGGGGAACACGCTTAACGGTAAGGGAATGGCCCAGCCGGTAACGGTTCATCCCCGTGCTTACGGGGAACACGAAACTGGAAACCTATATTTTGAAGCTGACCCCGGTTCATCCCCGTGCTTACGGGGAACACACTATATAAGTATTACACCAAGGGCGAGCCAGCGGTTCATCCCCGTGCTTACGGGGAACACCTAACGGCGGCGAAGTCTGAAGTCGTGTATATCGGTTCATCCCCGTGCTTACGGGGAACACACGGGTTTGGTTTAATGCTACTAGGTAATATACGGTTCATCCCCGTGCTTACGGGGAACACTTTTTGCAGGCTTTTTTTTAGGCTGGGTTCTGCGGTTCATCCCCGTGCTTACGGGGAACACACAACATGTTAAATATAAAGCACCTCTCAACGCGGTTCATCCCCGTGCTTACGGGGAACACCCATGGGGTTAATTGTACGTGCATACAAAGGCCGGTTCATCCCCGTGCTTACGGGGAACACACCGGAAAATGCATCCCGCGTTTTGGGACCTGCGGTTCATCCCCGTGCTTACGGGGAACACCAAATTGGCCTCGCACGTTGGCACCGGCAGCGCGGTTCATCCCCGTGCTTACGGGGAACACAGCATGATAATCTTCTTCAGGCTCACGAATGACGGTTCATCCCCGTGCTTACGGGGAACACTTTTACGCGAATGATAATCTTCTTCTGGTTCTCGGTTCATCCCCGTGCTTACGGGGAACACGCAACATGTTAAATATAAAGCACCTCTCAATGCGGTTCATCCCCGTGCTTACGGGGAACACTTGCGGCTTATCCAATACCGATTATTTATAAGCGGTTCATCCCCGTGCTTACGGGGAACACTTTAACCCTTTGGCTCGCTTAGCATCTTCAAACGGTTCATCCCCGTGCTTACGGGGAACACTAAAAATATTTAGTAGTCATTTCGTTAATCTCCGGTTCATCCCCGTGCTTACGGGGAACACACCTTGTGAATGTCTATGATTAAGGCCGATGTCGGTTCATCCCCGTGCTTACGGGGAACACTAAAGCGCGGTCTAATTAGAAATAAAAACGCCCGGTTCATCCCCGTGCTTACGGGGAACACAATTCTAAATACTCCTGCGGATCAAGCGGAAGCGGTTCATCCCCGTGCTTACGGGGAACACTTTATTCAATACATCATGAGACTGTTTCCAATCGGTTCATCCCCGTGCTTACGGGGAACACTTATTCGGAAGTATTCGGACATAAAAAAAGCACGGTTCATCCCCGTGCTTACGGGGAACACGCGGACCAAGCAACGAATAACCACTTTTATCTCGGTTCATCCCCGTGCTTACGGGGAACACTTTCGCGCGATCATAAAAGCAACAGGAAAGTGCGGTTCATCCCCGTGCTTACGGGGAACACGATTCAGTACGCATGAAGCTAGCCGCTGAGGACGGTTCATCCCCGTGCTTACGGGGAACACTTTTTGTGTTTAAACGCTGTAAGTAAGCGTTGCGGTTCATCCCCGTGCTTACGGGGAACACCCCCGCGCGATAAATGCACTGCTATAAGTGCGCGGTTCATCCCCGTGCTTACGGGGAACACCAAATACAAAACCAAGAGGAGCGCATTGTTGCCGGTTCATCCCCGTGCTTACGGGGAACACGCATGCTCACGGACTCTAACGCCGTAAAAGTGCGGTTCATCCCCGTGCTTACGGGGAACACACTGTAACCTAAACTCCGTGGGTTGGTCAATGCGGTTCATCCCCGTGCTTACGGGGAACACGCAAACCGCGAACACAGCTTTATGAGCAAAGTCGGTTCATCCCCGTGCTTACGGGGAACACCTGCCATGGTCACTATTAGGGGTGACGCTCTGCGGTTCATCCCCGTGCTTACGGGGAACACGATCAAGTAATGCTGGCGGGCCTTTCTGTTCGGGGTTCATCCCCGTGCTTACGGGGAACACGCATCAATACGGTAGGGTTACTATTTGATTTGCGGTTCATCCCCGTGCTTACGGGGAACACTGATTTGGAGGGTATTGAGTCCAAGCGGCTGACGGTTCATCCCCGTGCTTACGGGGAACACTAATTTGATTCAAGTTGTAGGAGCGTTGTAAACGGTTCATCCCCGTGCTTACGGGGAACACCCACACAACATGATCTCCCTCAAGGCGCACAGCGGTTCATCCCCGTGCTTACGGGGAACACCACCCCTCTCTCAAACAATGAAGTGGAGTTGCCGGTTCATCCCCGTGCTTACGGGGAACACTGCTGGCGGATTGTTTCGAGGAGGGGGGAATACGGTTCATCCCCGTGCTTACGGGGAACACTGATTAGCAAGCCGTGGGAAGTTGGAGCTGAGCGGTTCATCCCCGTGCTTACGGGGAACACTAGATGGTGTGTGTTTTGTTTAGTCATCATTTCGGTTCATCCCCGTGCTTACGGGGAACACTTGTACAGGGTAGGTTTCGGTTGTGTCTTGTACGGTTCATCCCCGTGCTTACGGGGAACACGAGGCTCAAAAATCTGCTGTTGGATAGGAAACAGGTTCATCCCCGTGCTTACGGGGAACACTGATCCGTCACGCATTTCAAGGTTGCGAAGCTCGGTTCATCCCCGTGCTTACGGGGAACACGGTAGCGGGGCTTAACGATGATTGTTTTAGAACGGTTCATCCCCGTGCTTACGGGGAACACCTACTTGTTAGTCCGTTTGGCTAAAATAACGGCGGTTCATCCCCGTGCTTACGGGGAACACCTTTCCGCAGCTTCTGCATTTATAGCCGTCTACGGTTCATCCCCGTGCTTACGGGGAACACAATTTAAACCTCAAACCCCCATAAAAAATCAGCGGTTCATCCCCGTGCTTACGGGGAACACCCAGAAGATAATGGAGAGGTTGCACGTTTAATCGGTTCATCCCCGTGCTTACGGGGAACACGAACAAGGAAATAAACGTCCCAGCCTAATTTTCGGTTCATCCCCGTGCTTACGGGGAACACTTCTAAAATATCAGAATCAGAGGAAAAGCTATCGGTTCATCCCCGTGCTTACGGGGAACACTTAACTAAAGCATATTTAGTCGGGCTATATTCCGGTTCATCCCCGTGCTTACGGGGAACACTGATATACACATTGATAAAATCATTTCCGAATCGGTTCATCCCCGTGCTTACGGGGAACACACAATCCTAATGATTCGCAAGGCGTTTTTTGTCGGTTCATCCCCGTGCTTACGGGGAACACGGTCGCCGTTGCTGCGGCTAATAGTTGCGTGGCGGTTCATCCCCGTGCTTACGGGGAACACTATATCGTTTTATATTTTCCAAGCCTCTTGTTCGGTTCATCCCCGTGCTTACGGGGAACACTCTGTATTGTTGAAGCAGACCCGAAAAGATAGCGGTTCATCCCCGTGCTTACGGGGAACACCTCAACACGGAAGGAACCAAAAAACAAATCAACGGTTCATCCCCGTGCTTACGGGGAACACCTCGATCTGGGCCTGGATGTTCTGCTGGATTTCGGTTCATCCCCGTGCTTACGGGGAACACGCCACTAGGGCGGTCTTAAAGTCTTACTCTTACGGTTCATCCCCGTGCTTACGGGGAACACCATAATATCCAAACCCGTTCTATTGTCTGATTCGGTTCATCCCCGTGCTTACGGGGAACACATTGCACGTCAATGTCGAAGGCGAAGATTCCGCGGTTCATCCCCGTGCTTACGGGGAACACCTAGACGCAGGATCGGTTGGACTCAAACAGAACGGTTCATCCCCGTGCTTACGGGGAACACAAACTATATCTATACTGCATACCAGATAATCCCGGTTCATCCCCGTGCTTACGGGGAACACTCTTAAATAACAAAGGTGATAAATAATGAACACGGTTCATCCCCGTGCTTACGGGGAACACGGGTTCAAAGTGGAACCTGAACACCCCGAAGGCGGTTCATCCCCGTGCTTACGGGGAACACCGATAATAGCCCTCCCTACCTAAACAAACCCGCGGTTCATCCCCGTGCTTACGGGGAACACTCTAAATATACATAATTGTTTTATAAAGAGAAAATAACTATGAAAAATTCTACCAACTTTTTAAAGAGCGAATATTTTATGTGCTTGGTTTTTCGGGTGTAAATTTGACAAGCCGTAAGCCGTCTATGTCAATCGGCATTCTTTTATTCTTTCCATAGGTAATAAAATCAAAACCAGATTCTGTATTGGTCGCCCATGCCATTACAACATTTCCATCTTCCGCCAACTCATTCACCTGAAACCAAATCATTTCACGCACACGTCTAGAGACATCACCAACATACACTCCAGCACGAACTTCTAATAGCCAAACAGCCAATCGCCCCCTTAAACGTGGAGGAACTGTTTCAGTAACAACCATACACATGCTCATTAACAATCCTTTCTCAGGTAGACCTATGACCTGAGTCACCAATAGACTCTGCTTCTGGAATCGCTGGAGGTTGGGCATCTTTGTAGGGAGCTGGGGGATCAATATCACCGGCAGCCAACACTTCTTCGATAAGTGGGATGAGTTTTTTTAAAGTTTTATCACTACGAAACGCTTCTCTACAAGCAGCTCGGACTTCTCTATCAGGTTTAAATGGAGATTTAGACGCCACTTTAAATGCAACAGGTACAACCGTCTCGAATTTAATCAGATCAGCGATATCATAAACAAAAGAGAGTGGTTTCCCTGTGTGTAAAAAACCTATTGCCGGCGCATACCCCGCCGCTAAAATCGCGGCTTCTGTTATTCCATACAAACAAGACGTAGCGGCACTTATGCATTGGTTAGTAACATCTCCTTTTTTCCAATCCTTCGGATCATAACGACGACCATGCCATTCAACACCGTATTGCTTAGCCAATAGTTGATACGTTTTTCTTACTCGCGCACCCTCAATACCTCTTAGCTGGTCTACACTTCGCCGTTGAGGTGCAGGTTCACCGAATCTTAACTCAAACATTTTTCGGACAATTTTAAGGCGTAGGTCTTCATCTAATGCTAACTTTGCTTGGTATAGAAGTTTATCTGACCTTGCCCCACCCGGTTGTCCTGCTGAGTACAATCTAACTCCTGCTTCTCCAACCCAAATTAAAAGCGTACCCGTAGTCGCAGCAAGTTTTACAGCCGCATGACTTACGCGAGTTCCCGGCTCCAACATAATGCAAACAACACTACCTACTGGAATATGCATCCGTTCGCCATTCACTTCATCAATGACAACAAACGCTCCGTCACGTACATCAATACGGCCCATCCCTACAAATATCATTGAATTACGATCTTTTATGGGAATCGGTTTTAAGGGGGTAAAAGCCATGTTTATACTTTTTGCTCGGGCAGCAGGTAAGCACTCGATTTAACTAATACTTTCATTTGCTGGATAGCCAAATCATTAAGTTGAGCAATACGTTCTGACTGACTTAGCCCCTGCCTAATAAAATGAGCATTCATGGATTCCAAATTAGCGAGGCAAACTAATTGATGTACATTAGCATGATCACGCATATTGCCTTTTTCGCTAGGATTTTCTTCGCGCCATTTTTTTGCAGTCATACCAAACAAAGCCATATTCAACAGGTCTGCTTCGTTAGCATAGACCGCTGATACTTGCTGTGGGCTGAGCAGATCAGGAATTAAGTGTTCTTGAATCGCGTCGGTATGGATTAGATAATTAACTTTGGCTAAGTTGCGTTTAATATCCCAACCAAGTTCCTCGAACTCTTGCTCTTTGAGACGCTGAAACTCTTTGATGAGATAGAGTTTGAATTCAACTGAGATCCAGCTGGCAAATTCAAAAGCGATATCCTTTTGGGCGTAGGTACCACCATAGCGGCCCGCTTTAGATGTAATGCCAATGGCCGCTGTGGTTTGTATCCATTGTTTCGGGGTTAAGGTAAAGCTGTTAAGACCCGCCTCTTTTTTAAAGTCCTCGAATTCGAGGACTTTAAAACTCGGATTATTAAGCTGTTCCCAAATACCCAAGAACTCAATCGTATTTCTATTTCGTATCCAATTGCCAATGATATGAGCAGCTCGATCACTGCCCTTATATTTGGCAATATCGGTAATGCAGATATATTCAATACCATCCTTGGTGTTTGTTGAAATAGTTTGGTCTAAGACCTGTAACGTTGATTTCATGGTGTTTCCTTTTGCTCATTACCGATTGATTCAGAGCGGCCGAATCAACATCAACCCACATCCCATACCTTTAGACCTTCCATAACCCTTGGCATACTCTTGAAGAAAGACCTGCGGATCCTCAACCGTTAACACACCCTGAAAATCCACCGTAGAAAACTGTACCTGATGGTTATTCTTACGACTTTTATGCTGGCGATAGCATTCTATTTCAGGCAAGGCATCCAACTTAAACCCCCAACGACTTAAACGATTCTCATCAGAAATCCATTCTTGCGCAGCATCGTTCATGAGTCGTTTAATTTGCTCATCACCGAGATTACCTTGCTTTACAGCCTTATACTTCGCATTCATCAATACATCATGGCGTTTACTTTTACCGCCTTCATTTTTCAAACAAACGGTTGGGTTGACACGTAACTTAAATGCTAGCCGACTCCCTTTGCTTAGTTTAGGCGTGAAAGCTTTAGTCTGTACTCTAAACAGCGGGTTACTAGAATCTGGATGCGTCATAGACAAAACATAAAAATGAGGTAATCCTCCCTCGGTGATCTCTTCACGATACAGAAAATTACGTTCCGTTTGCTCACTGAAAAGCTTCCACAACAACTGATGAGAAGCATAGACACCATTCGTGCCGAGCTTAACCAACTCCTGAGCTGTATGTAGATCGAATATTAAAGAAACCTTAGACAGAAACATTTGCAACCTCCTCAACAGACAATTGATGCATTGCCCGCTGTTTAAATTGCCAACGATCCCTGTGAACAGGTTCATCCCAAGGGTGGGTCGTCAACACTTTAACATCTTCAATTCCCGCTTTATCCCCTTCCCAAAAATAAGTAACACGGCCATTAAACCCAAGCCATAAGGCATCTTCTTTATGGCTGCGCGTTAATGCTGGAAACTCTGTATCTAATACAGCTTTTAGATTATCAGCCTTAACCAATACAGGTTGTAGTGGCGCAGCTAAAGGACAGGATTTTCTTCCTAAACTTAAGGTATAAACTGGTTTTTTTAGAGCCTCCTGCAATTTATCAAGGTTAACGACGGAGGCCGGAGTCAATGAGATAGCCACCGTCCACAAGCCATCACAACAATAATCACGGCTCGATAAAATTGTATTCAGCTTCTCCTCACCTAATTCGCTTTTACGCGTCCGGTGCACCACTTTATTATTATGAGAAGGAACTTGGCTGGTATGGTAGTCACGCATCAATGATCCAGGTACACATTGCTTGATAGCAATACAAATACTCTGCTGTAGGTCGGTTAAGGCAACTTCATTGTCGCGTTTGATACCCAGCGCAGCGCCCATTAACCCTAAAATCGCCGACCGCGTTGGCTGCATTGCTGTAGTTCGGTCACCGCCAACAGCAGGTAATCCCCAACTGGCCATTGGCCCAAACAAACGAAAGACAAGATATTCTTTCATTACCTTTCCCCTTTACTGAGCGACGAAGTCAGATAAATCTGCGAAACTACCTTCGCCTGTTATAGCATTTATTTCATAACGAGAGTCTGCACAGGGACCATATACCTTATCAAAATTTTCGACTTGCTTGGTTAAAGCAGAAATAGCACTACCTGCCTGATCTTCATCCTGAATTGGCTTTAAAAACGCTACAGATAAAGAACGCGGCTGCTGTTCACCTTTTTCGGCCAATACAAAACTAGCGTAAGCACGAGAAGCGAAACTATTTTGCTTGCCTTTTGGTGAAACTTTAACTGCGGCTTCGGTTAACGCTTGAATCGCTTTATTCGCTAACGCTTCGTCACCATTCAAGTTTTCAATTAATTGCGTTTTGTTAATACAAATATTGCTGTAAAACAGTGCTGCAGCAAAACCTGACTCACCAATATGTGCCGAACCTGCATCCTCTTTACCGTCATTGAGATCATCAACAGCGGTAAAATAATCGTCTTCTACAACAACACTATGAACGCTGAGTGCATGCGCTACTTGGCAAGCCGCCTCAACATTGAATCTAGGACTAGAAGCCAACATACGGCCAAATAGAGCTATATCAACAGCAGTTTGATCGGCTTTTAACAGATCTAATTCTTCTTTGGTAGGTTCACGCTCTTCTGCTGCCAATACCAAGGCCAAAGCTAACGCCGCGTCTTGCTCTTCTGGGCTCAGGTGAGCGAGTTGTTCTATATCCAGTGAATCTTTTTTACCTTTACCAAAAACGTTAGCAATGGCTTCAGCGGACTTCTGAGCAAGTTTTTCCTTGGCACCCGCTTTAATCATTGCATTAAATACCGTCCAACCAAAGCGTTTGGTACGAATACCAATATGACCCGCCAGTGACTCTTCAAACACCTCAGAAATACGCCAGTTACGCTTTAAGCTCTGGGAGCTAACACGAAGCCGATCAAACCCACCCATTCGAGCTGTTTTAGGTCGACCAAGATCATCACGGTTCAAATTGGATGGAGCATAAGAAGTCAGAATATGTAATTGAATAAATTGGCTCATGTTTAGTTCCTTTAAATTTCACAGCTTAATAGGTTATTTGTTTTTGGCAGATGCAGCGCGGTAGTAATCCATTGCCCATTGCACACTAATACGTTTGTCGGCTTTACGTGGTCGCAATTGGTAAAATTCCGCAAACCATTGATGAATATCTTCAGCAAGCTGAATAACAGACACATCGCCTTTTAGTTGCTGAACGATGCGTCGGATACGTCGCAAAAAATCATCAGTCGTTTTCGCGTTCTGTAATTGAGAAAACCGCAACTCACTAACGACTGATTTATCACCCTCTCCCTTCCTTCCCGCCGCCTGAGCTAATTTCATTTTACTATCCGTTTTAACATGGGCTAGTGCGGCGGCAATGCTCGCCCAGCATTCGATATTTTTGACATCATTTTTTTCTATCATGTCATCCCCCAAACCCAACCATAATGCACGAAAGCCTTCTGTGAGCATGGCAGCATCCGTTGATTCACAACGTTTTAATTGTGCTTTATATACTGTGGGTGCAAGCTGAATACCTTTTCCTTTTAGCTGATCCGCCGGTAAGTTCATACTCTGCCACCAGCGAAGAACGACTTTTTTTGACTGTTCATCCATTACGCCATCTCCTTATACATTTCGATTTCGTATTCTTTGATAAAGTTTTTCACATCTTTTCCGCCATAAAGCCAGCCGGTCAGTGCCTGTCGCGCTTTGATTCGCTTAGCCATCGAACGCTCATTGCCTAATTCCGATAATGCATACTCATCAAACAGATCGATAACCCTGTTTTGTAACGCCCTAAGCCATGCTTGGGCCTGTTCGGGCTTTAAGCGGTATTCACCCTGTTCAGCATTATCGATAACATTCTGTACCGCAGCAAAAAAAGCTCTTTCGGTTCGTTGCCAAAACTCCAAATCGATAAAAGTCATATCTCCTTTAATATCACCTGGCTTTTCAAACCAAGCCGACTTTACCTGACTCCGACAATGCCATAGAGCATCAGCCGATAATTTGTGTAATGCCTTAACCGCATAGAGGATATCTTCTTGAGCTTCTGGCTCAATTGAAAACAACGGTAAAGAGGTGGAGTACCACCCCCGCGCCTTCATATTGTCCATGTCATACCCGAAAGCCCACAAACGCGGAACTTCACTTTGCCGGCCAATAAAGTCATCACTAAGGGTATAGAAATGCTTCACGACCTGAGCACATTCCTGTCCACTTTCTTGGCTCGTTAAAGTTAAAGCATCCCAAATTTTATAGCTGATTCCTCCCGGCTGACCTTTTGCTGATAATGGTTCTTCATCTGGCTTTTTAGGATTCCATTTATAAGGCGTTAAAGGATGCTGCCAAGCACCAGAATAGTTAATCCCATAATTTTGAGTACGATACTGAGTGACCGAATAGTCTGACCTTAATCCCGTTAGCTCACAGACGTGATTGATATTTTCCAGTTCTAACCGAATGCGTCGCGGCATTGCCCAGAACATCTGAAGGGGATGAACATCCTTGGCATAGACTTCTGAGCCTTTTTTTTCGCTGGTTTTGGTTTGAGCTAACCATGGGAATATTTGTTCGCTGCTAAAATCAGGATCTGGATATGACCAAAAATCTCTATTCATAACATTGAGCCAAAGCTTCTGCCACAAACTCGATTCTGGTGTTTGTGGCAAAACGAGGGTTGTCAGCGGGCCTCCTCCACGCAATCCTGTTCTGTGCCCTTGGCCTCCGCTCGGGGCATTTATCTGTAACGTAAATAAAGCAATATTAGCCATTTCCAACGACATCACAGAGCCTATGCCACGCTTAATAAAATGGTCTGTATTTAGCTTTAGTCCATTCCCCCCAGGTGCTTCAATCAGCAGGCCAGCAATAGTTGTTGATTTCGACTCTGCCAGCACATCAAAATCCTGCATAAATAAAGGCCCGTCACCCGTGCAGTTGAATGCATGAGCAGCCCTATCAAATTCAACTTGTAGCGTTTTTTCCGTTGGCGGCTGTTCATAAAAGTCATGCCACTCCAACTGATTTTTGGGCGCGAGGACTGTTTGTAATAGGCCTATTGCAAACTGATAAGCCGCACCTTGAAAGTCTGCACGGGGCAACGCGAAATCCACCACATCAGCTCTAGTTATGGCTGACATTGGTAAACTTTTTTCAGATCCATCTTTTAATCTGAACGGTAGCCAAGGGTCTTGCACTAAGTTCATAACAATTTCCTTTTATTTTTTTCTACAAATCCAGACTTTGAATCATACGAAAAATGACTATCTTCGTCCGGTAGCCAACATTGTAGGTATTTCGTTTTACGGAAACGAACCTTAAAAGCATCCTCTTCATTTTCCGGTATAGCCTGCAACTTATCGGCGTATTTGTTCTTTGAAAGTTTTAACGTACTGAGCTGAATCGCAACCTTAGTGCCGTCTGCATAAGGAATTAACGACCCCGACAGGTCACGCTTAAGAAGTAACACCTCGACTGTTTCAATATCGCTGTAACGTGTACTTATATCTGAATTATCATCGTGCCAAGCAAAAGCACTATGATCACGGTAACCATATTGCCAATCAATAAGCTGGGAATGAGCCTTAGCGGCTTTACTTCGCTCCTCACCAATCAGGGTGTTTTCTTGATTTAAGAGGGAGTCAGGTATTTGCTCATAAGCGGCATCACTGTATACGGCTTCAACTAACTGCCTTGCGTCGGCAGGCATCCTGACCGCCCCTAGAGCGATTAATTCACGCAGCCCCAACCATAATCGACCGGGAGAACGGTACACATATTGGGTATTACGAAACTGCTGACTAAGCCAATCTGAGCTTGGGGCATCGTCCCATTCTGGACTGTGAATCCAGAGCACAGGGGAATCGCGTTCATCAATTATATCTCGGCAATACAAACCTTGATCATTACGGGTATGACGATGCAAACGTCCCGCTCGCTGAATTAAATCGTCAATAGGACAAATATCAGAGATAAGTACATCTGCATCCGCATCTAAGCTTTCCTGAAAAACCTGTGTGGCAATGAGTACCTTTCCTGCACGAGATCTAGCATCGCTGTTCTTACCAAAAATACTGAGGACTTTGTCTTCCGTAGACTTTCGATCTTGTAAGATAAAGCGGCTATGGAACAGTAGACAATCATCTGTATGATCTAGTTGTTGCTGCAGCACTTGGTAGGCTTCTAACGCATCATCAACTGAGTTTCTTACCCATACGACACACTGCTGATTTGTAACTGACTCCATAACTTTGGCAACACAAGCATCGAAAGTATGAAGAAAACGCACTCCGATTTCTCTAGTCACATCGATACGGCTAGCTAGGGGCTGTTCTAACAAGGACGGTTTGGCATTAAGGGCCACACGAGTCGCTAAAGGAAACGCTCGACTCTTTGGTGCTTGAGATAAAACCCCTGCCGCCTGTTGCCAGATATTGACAAGGCGGCTTCTCTGTTTAAATGATAAGGTGGCTGTCAATAAGATAACACTCCCTCCCTGATGGAAGTGCATACTTAGTAGGCTCTCTAGAAGCTCAAACATAAACTCATCTGCAGCATGGATCTCATCAAAAATCAGTACCTTGCGATTTAAACCAATTAACCGTAGAGATTGATGACGACGGGGTAGCACTGCAAGCAACGCCTGATCAATAGTGCCCACCCCTACAGGGGCTAACAACGCTTTCTTGCGCGAATCTGACAGCCAATGGTTACACTGTGCGGTAGCCGTAATATCGTTTGCATCGTATTCTGTATCAGGATTATCGCTACTGAGCACTGCCTCACGAAACATATCATTCATGTCTCTAGCACCGTGCGCCAAAACAATACTTACCTTGCCCTCATCGACTGACAACATTTGCTGATAGTGTTGGGCCACGCGACTAAACATAGCATTAGATGTAGCCATTGTAGGCAGGCCAAAATAAAAGCCATCAGCCGCCCCCTTCTGCATTAATCGATGAGTCAAAGCAAGTGCTGCTTCTGTTTTTCCTGCTCCGGTAATATCCTCTAAAATAAACAACTGAGGGGAATCATCTACGTCAACTGTTTCAGCCCAACGCTGCAATGGGGTTGGATCAAAACCATAGTGTTTCTTAATTGATATAAACGGAGATACGATAGGGGCTTTATTCAAATCTGTCGAATTAAGTGCCTCTACTGCTATGCTCTGTGCCTTTTCCCAATATTCATGTAAAGGCTGAGCCTCTGATTGATAACAAAAATAGCTGCTATCTGAACCAATCCAATCGGCCAAAACAGCAATACCCGCCAACTGCCAACTGACTTGTTTTAGCCGTTCTCTCCATGGCTCAAACTGCATTTTTGTAATCGGAAACACTGGCTTTAAAAGCTCAAAGATCGCTTCAAAAAATGACATCGCAGCGATTCCATTTACTTTTTCAGTAAATGGCTTAATTGATCTCACCGCCTCTGAATTAATCGGCTGTCCATGGTGACCTAAGACTACATCAACCAACACCCGTAAGGCCTGCTTCGTATGATATAGCTCTTCACGCTGCAAGTTTTTTAAGCTGAGCGCATTCATCAAACCCTGCTTTTCAATATCATTCCAAAAATAAAATCCAAGGCGATCATGCCGATAAAACTGACCGTCATACGGTTTGCAGCGACCCACTTGCAATAAGTCAGGTGAATTTGATTGATACAGTGCCTGAAATGCGGACGAAAATTTACCCAGGTCATGCAGTGCAAGAAAAAACAAAAATACAGACTGCAACTCTTCAGAAGAAATATCTAAAAATTTGGCAATATCATTTGTCAAAGGTCGATCAGCATCTAACAATAACTTTCCTACAGCCGCCACATCCAAACAGTGATATGGTAACAAATGATAATCAGCCCCTTCATTATCAGGGGCTTTTTTAGCTTTACCCCAATATTGCATATAGGGTGGAATAGATGTCATCTGGTACTCCCCTTAAAGTTTAGCCATCCTTGGCTTTTCCTTTTCCTTGGTATCCTTAGCCTTATTCCAACGTCCTGCTGTCATCCTGACTGGGCTTATTCAAACGCGTTTAAATAAACTCAGCAATGCTGGTTAAAAACACATGTCGTTTTTTAAGGCAGGTAATGTGAAATACGCTTGAGACATTCAGGTTCAATAATGATTTGTTGGGCTTCAGGATTTTGATCATAGCGATCAAGCCGTAGGCGCTGAATCAGATACATAACCAATGCAGCACGTACAGGTATAACCCGTTGGCCATTTTCCATTTGGTAATCTAGTTCCAACAATCTACGTTTTTCAAGCGCAAGTCTTGGATCTGGTTGGATGATTAGGTCAACCCATGTATTCCAGCGTTCATCTTGTTCAGCCGTATATAATGCGGGGCCTTCAAATTCGGCTTCGCCATTAAAACGGGAGAGTACGAAATCGCGAAAATCATTACTTTTTCCACAATGCGCACGAACGTGCCAGCGGATACCATCAAAGACTAAACAATGGGGTGAGATAATACGGGATTCATATTCAGGACTACTTAGAGACGTATACCCAATATCTATACGTAGCTTGTCGCGAATCGCCCGCATAATTGGTTGAACCAAGGTAGGTGAGATATTTCGCAAAGGTGCTTCTAAATAACAGAAACCTGCATCAAAAATAGACAGGTAGTCCGGATGCCCGCTGCGATAAAGAAGCTGGCTATAGTCATCTATATGCCCAGAAGCGTAATAAGGTGAAAATTCATCCGTGGGAACATGCCCTCTAAGAGAAGCGTCATAATGTAGGTTTTCTGGATGAAAGTGCTGGTAAAGGGCAAATAAGTCCGATGCTTTTTGACGACTAACACCCAAAATATTCCGTAGATAGGTAGTGTTGACCCGTCCCTCCCACAGGGCAAAGTTTTCAATAATAAGGAAACATTCTCTCTCTTGAAAACTAGTTTCAGTGTGCTCTTGTGTATCCATACACGTCCTATCTCTATACACCGGTGGAATGGCTGTATAACTTAATGACAATTAAACAATCGCATTTTTACACTAATGCCGATAATACTAAACAAAAAAAAGCCTTATGTTTACACATAAGGCTCAAAGAAGAACTGCAGATTGATCCTGATAGGGAAACCAATCTACGCGGCGTTCTTCAACTCTTAGATCCAGTTAGATCTATAAATCTAAACAATGACACGTATTAGGTGGCATTCTCCAGAGATCAGAAGGAATCGCCCGGTATTCTTACCCAGCCTTCCATTAATACGCGAGCACTGCGGCTCATGATTGCTTTTGTCGCTGTCCATTCGCCATTGATTAATTTTGCTTCGGCGCCTACTTTTAGGGAGCCTGATGGATGCCCAAAAGTAACGGCGGTACGTTCTCCACCACCGGCCGCTAAGTTAACCAAGGTACCTGGGATCGCGGCGGCAGTACCTATAGCAACGGCAGCGGTTCCCATCATCGCGTGATGTAATTTACCCATAGACAGTGCGCGAACAACAAGATCTATATCTTTTTCAGTGAGCTGTTTACCACTTGAAGAAACGTAGGCTTTTGCTGGCGCGCAGAAAGCAACTTTAGGCGTATGCTGACGAGCAGCGGCTTCAGATAGATCGCTAATCAGTCCCATACGCATAGCGCCATGTGCACGAATAGTTTCAAACCGTTCAAGTGCTGCTGGATCTCCATTAATCGCTTCTTGCAGTTCTGTTCCTGTATAACCAATCTCTTCAGCGTTGAGGAAGATAGTGGGGATACCGGCATTGATCATGGTCGCTTTAAAGGTGCCTACACCTGGCACTTCAAGGTCATCCACCAGATTACCTGTAGGGAACATGGAGCCTTCACCATCGGCGGGGTCCATAAACTCAACGGCGACTTCCGCTGCTGGGAAGGTAACACCGTCTAGCTCAAAATCACCGGTTTCTTGTACTTCTCCGTTAGTGATTGGTATATGAGCAATAATGGTTTTTTTAATATTAGCCTGCCAAATACGGACAACGCAGGTGCCGTTTTCAGGAATACGATCGGCATCAACTAACCCACCACTAATGGCAAATGCACCGACGGCAGCGGTTAAGTTACCGCAGTTACCACTCCAATCGACAAAGGCTTTATCTATAGAGACTTGGCCGAACAGATAATCAACATCATGATCTGGCTGGCTGCTTTTATCTAAGATAACCGTTTTACTGGTACTTGAAGTCGCGCCACCCATACCATCGGTCTGTTTACCGTAGGGGTCAGGGCTACCAATTACACGCAATAAGATATTATCACGTGCTTTACCAGGTACTTGTGCTACTTCAGGCAGATCTTGTCGACGGAAGAAAACACCTTTACTTGTGCCGCCACGAATGTAGGTTGCAGGGATTTTAATCTGAGGAACATACGCTGCCATATTATGTAAACCTGTAAAAACTATGCAAGCGCGTTAGCGCACCCGCGATTATGAAAAATATTTAGTAACTATTTTAGTAAGAATCACTTAATAACAATAACTTTCCTACTCTCTAATGGAGTCTCTACTCTGGCCAGTTATTGTTAGTAAATAATCTTGTATCTTAATTACTGCTCTAGTGATCGGCGCAGCGTTTTGATAAATAAGTTAGTTGTTAGAAACCCTACCAACCAACCTATTAACACTGCACCTATCCAGCATTTATGCCGTGAACTTAAGCGCTCTCTTCAAGGAAATCTTGAGCAAAGCGTTGCAGTACACCGCCCGCTTTATACACATGCACTTCTGCAGCTGTATCTAAGCGGCAAGTCACAGGAACCTTAACCGTTTCACCATTGGTGCGATGAATAACAACAGTTAATTCTGCACGGGGTGATAGTTCACCCTCAACATCAAAGGTTTCAGTACCATCGATATTATAAGTATGGCGTGTTTCGCCCTCTTTAAACTGCAATGGCAAAACACCCATGCCCACAAGGTTAGTACGGTGAATACGTTCAAAGCCTTCAGCCATGATCGCTTCAACACCAGCCAAACGCACACCTTTAGCTGCCCAGTCACGGGAGGAACCTTGACCATAGTCAGCACCGGCAACGATGATTAACGGCTGCTTCCGCTCCATGTAGGTTTCAATCGCTTCCCACATGCGGCTCTCTTTTCCTTCTGGCTCTATGCGAGCAAGAGAACCTTGCTTAACGTCGCCATTTTCATCGCGGCACATTTCGTTAAGCAGTTTAGGGTTAGCGAAAGTCGCACGCTGCGCGGTTAAGTGATCACCACGGTGCGTTGCATAAGAGTTGAAATCTTCTTCAGGCAAACCCATTTTGGCACAGTATTCACCGGCAGCACTGGACGCTTGAATCGCATTAGATGGTGATAGGTGATCGGTTGTGATGTTGTCACCCAGTACCGCTAATGGACGCATACCTTTCATGGTACGTTCACCTGCAAGCGCGCCTTCCCAGTAAGGAGGACGGCGAATATAGGTAGACATTGGACGCCAATCGTATAGTGGGCTTTTTGCTTGCTCACGCGCGCCTAGATCGAACATTGGGATATAAACCTGCTTAAACTGTTCAGGTTTAACGCATTTAGCCACCAATGCATCAATCTCTTCATCACTTGGCCAGATATCTTTTAGGGTAATTGGGTTACCCTCTTTATCTTTTCCTAAGGTATCTTTCTCAATATCGAAACGCACGGTACCCGCAATCGCGTAAGCGACAACTAATGGTGGTGATGCTAAGAAAGCCTGTTTTGCATAAGGATGGATACGTCCATCAAAGTTACGGTTACCTGACAGCACCGCTGTTGCATAAAGATCACGATCAATGATCTCTTGCTGAATTTTTGGATCTAGTGCACCGGACATACCGTTACAGGTTGTACATGCGTAAGCCACAATACCAAAACCGAGTTTTTCCATCTCTGAAAGCAAACCGGCTTCTTCTAGGTAGAGTTTGGCTACTTTGGAACCTGGAGCAAAGGAAGATTTAACCCAAGGTTTACGCACTAAACCAAGCTCATTGGCTTTTTTAGCTATCAGACCTGCTGCAACTACGTTACGTGGGTTAGAGGTGTTAGTACAAGAGGTGATGGCGGCAATAATCACTGCACCATCCGGCATTAAGCCTTCAGCTTCCTCTTCTAGTGCTTCATCTAAATGCACCGCAATACCACGGGACTCTAAGTCGGAAGTTGGCAAACGACGGTGTGGGTTAGATGGACCAGCCATATTACGACATACAGTGGACAGGTCGAATTCAAGTACACGTTCGTATTCAACGTTTTCTAGATCATCCGCCCATAGGCCTGTTAATTTAGCGTACTTTTCTACAAGTTCAACTTGCTCTGGCTCACGACCAGTAAGTTTTAGGTAATCAATGGTTTGTTCATCAATGTAGAACATACCCGCTGACGCGCCAAACTCAGGTGTCATGTTGGAGATCGTTGCACGGTCGCCAATGGTTAGCTCTTTTGCACCTTCGCCAAAGAACTCTAGGTAGGAGGAGACAACCTTTTCGTTACGCAAGAACTCGGTAATTGCTAATACAATATCCGTTGCGGTAATCCCAGGTTGACGTTTACCCACCAGCTTAACACCGATAATGTCAGGTAGGCGCATCATTGATGGCAAGCCAAGCATAACGGTTTCCGCTTCAAGGCCGCCTACACCAATAGCGACGACACCTAAGGCATCCACATGAGGGGTGTGCGAGTCGGTACCGACACAAGTATCAGGAAAAGCAACACCATCGCGCGCCTGAATAACCGGAGACATCTTCTCCAAGTTAATCTGATGCATAATGCCGTTACCTGCTGGAATAACATCGACATTTTCAAACGCAGTTTTTGTCCATTCGATAAAATGGAAACGGTCTTCGTTACGACGGTCTTCTATAGCGCGGTTTTTTTCAAAAGCCTCTGGATCAAAGCCCGCCGCTTCAACAGCTAAAGAGTGGTCAACAATTAACTGTGTAGGAACAACAGGGTTCACTTTGGAGGGGTCTCCCCCTTGCTCTGCAATCGCGTCACGTAGCCCCGCAAGGTCGACTAAGGCTGTTTGGCCAAGAATGTCGTGACACACAACTCGAGCTGGATACCAAGGAAAGTCTAGATCACGCTTAAAACCAATGATTTGCTTCAGTGACTCAGTGAGTGTTTCAGGTTCACAACGACGTACAAGTTGCTCTGCCAAGACACGAGATGTGTAAGGTAGTTTTGCATAAGCACCCGGCTGAATTGCTTCAATCGCTGCACGCGTATCGAAATAATCAAGCTCAGTACCTGGCAAAGGTTTACGATATTCAGTGTTCATTAGGTCTGAACTCCATAGCTATGGTTCAGAGAGGCAAAGCGTGCATTCAACATAAAGCTCGCTTTCCTTATCCAAAAAATTTAAAAAAATTTAGGCTACTTATAAACCTAAAGCAGCCTAATCAGATCAATTAATCACGATCTTCGATAGCAACCCATTCCGCACTTTCAGGGCCAGTATAATCAGCGCTTGGACGGATAATTCGGTTGTTAGCACGTTGCTCCATCGCATGCGCAGTCCAACCTGCTACACGTGAACAAACAAAGATTGGCGTGAATAATTCAGTAGGAATGCCCATAAAGTGGTAAGCAGATGCATGGAAGAAATCAGCATTACAAAATAGCTTTTTCTCTCGCCACATAACGGCTTCTACTCGCTCAGATACAGCGTAAAGATACTCATCTCCCACCTGCTCTGAGAGCTTTTTAGACCACTCTTTAATAATCGCATTACGTGGATCAGATTCACGGTAGATTGCGTGACCAAAGCCCATGATCTTATCTTTACGGGCTAACATGCCCATTACTTCTTCTTCAGCTTCATCCGCTGAACGCCAGTTCTCGATCATCGCCATAGCGGCTTCATTAGCGCCGCCATGTAGTGGACCACGTAGAGAACCGATAGCCGCAGTCACACAGCTGTGAATATCAGATAAAGTCGATGCACATACACGTGCAGTAAATGTAGAGGCGTTGAATTCATGCTCTGCATAGAGAATCAATGAAGCGTGCATTACATCAACATGCAAAGGCTCTGGCTTTTTATCATGTAGCGTCCATAGGAACTGCTCGCCGATAGAGTCTGCGTCAGTCTCTACATTGATACGTTTGCCCTTGTGGCTGAAGTTGTACCAGTAGTTAATAATGCCTGGAAACGTCGCCAACATACGGTCGATATGATCGTGCTGTTCAGAAAAATCTTGCTCTGTTTCCAAGTTACCCAACATAGAGCAACCGGTACGCATAACATCCATTGGATGTGCACTTGCAGGGATTTGCTCTAACACTACTTTTAGTGCATCAGGCAACGCCCGCATACCCTTTAATTTTGCTTTATAGGCATCAAGTTCCCCCTGATTAGGCAACTTGCCGTAAAGCAGCAGATAAGCAACTTCTTCGAACTGTGCATTATCAGCAAGCTCTTTAATATCGTAGCCACGGTAGGTTAGGCCTGCGCCACTTTGCCCTACAGTACACAGTGCGGTTTCACCAGCGGATTGTCCTCGCAGACCCGC
The DNA here is from genome assembly GCF_965223595.1 of Neptuniibacter marinus. Taxonomy (NCBI): domain Bacteria; kingdom Pseudomonadati; phylum Pseudomonadota; class Gammaproteobacteria; order Oceanospirillales; family Oceanospirillaceae; genus Neptuniibacter; species Neptuniibacter marinus. The sequence goes on from NZ_OZ245004.1 coordinate 2,588,151, forward strand.
GCCGCTCAGTTTTTTATCTACCATATTGTGCTCCTGTTATATAAGGCAGGCTCTAGCGGCCTGCTCGTTACTAATTTAAAATAATACCGGCTTAACTCGCCTACTTATTTGTTTTTACCTTCAGCAAACAAGCCATCTAATTTTTGTTCAAAATCGTGATAGTTCAAGAAATCGTAAAGTTCCATGCGAGTTTGCATAGTATCAACAACTGCTTTTTGATCGCCATCACGCAGTAAAGCTTCATAAACATTTAAGGCAGCTTTATTGGCCGCACGGAAAGCTGAAAGCGGATAAAGCACCATCGTTGCGCCAGATTCTGCAAGCTCGCCTTTATTGAACATTGGTGTCGCACCAAATTCGGTAATATTAGCTAGCAGATGAGCACCATTAATCCCTTTAGAGAATGCTTTGTAATCATCTAAAGTATGTACAGCTTCAGCGAAGATACCATCGGCTCCCGCTTCTAAACAGGCTTGTGCACGTTCAACGGCAGCATTAAGGCCTTCCATTTGGAATGCATCGGTACGTGCCATAATGAAAAAGTCGTCGTCGGTTTTAGCATCAACTGCGGCTTTAACACGATCAACCATCTCTTCTAACGAGACAATCTCTTTATTAGGACGGTGACCACAACGCTTTTGCGCAACCTGATCTTCTAGATGTACCGCAGCTGCACCGGCTTTAGTCATCTCTTTAATCGCACGGGCAATATTAAAAGCACCACCCCAACCAGTATCAATATCAACCAATAAAGGCGTTTCAACCGCGCTGCTAATACGGCGTACATCTTCTAGTACGTCGTTCATTGATGTCATACCTAAATCAGGAAGACCGTAGGATGCATTAGCAACACCGCCGCCAGATAGGTAAATAGCGTTATGACCAACGCGCTCCGCCATCATCGCGTGATAAGCATTCGTTGTACCTACAATCTGTAATGGACTAGCGTCAGCTAGCGCTTTACGAAAACGTGCACCTGCAGATAGGTGTTTAGACATGTTATTCCCCTCTGGATTCGGTCGCTGCATTCAGCTTCTCTTCCACATTTTTGCGGGCTGCTCCAATATGACGACGCATAAGCATTTCTGCCAATTCGGGATCACGGCACTCAATAGCGTCTATGATCTGGCGATGCTCCTTAAGTGCGCGTTTTGGTCTGGAACTAGAGACACTGAACTGATATCGATACATTCGTACAAGGTGGTAAAGATCTCCGCCGAGAAATTCCAATAGCTTTGCATTTTTGCTGCCATTAACAATTCGGTAGTGAAAATCTAAATCACCCTCTTTTTGAAAATAAGAGCGCCCATCAAGCTGATCGATGCTCTGTTCATGTTCATCAAGCAGGTCTCGTAAACTATCAATCTCATCTTGCGGCATATTCTCCGCCGCTAAACGACAAGCCATACCTTCTAGGGCTTCCCTAACTCGATAGATTTCGATTAGCTCTTTTGCCGACAGATTAACAACACGGGCACCTATATGCGGCTTACGTTCAACAAGTCTCAAGGCTTCTAGTTTACGCATTGCTTCACGTAATGGACCTCGACTAATCCCGTAAGTCTTAGCTAGCTCAGGCTCGCTAATTTTTTGGCCTGGTGGAATTTCTCCAATCACGATTGCAGTTACAATTTGCTCGCAAACGCTATCAGCCAAAGTGCGTGTTTCAGATTGAAACATCTTGCTAGTTATACTTTCTGTCATAACAACTCACATTATAAATTGTCGACAATCTCGAACTGAGGCCACGATACTACCGCTAAATAACGCAGTCAACTCGAAAATGTCCATTTATTGTCAACACAATACAAAAGTTTAAGGGTTTTGCCTTTTTACTTAGATATTTCTATTTGTCTATATAGCGCAGCAATTCATCATTCATGATTCGTGCGATTTGACGCGGTTTTTGAAATGGTAAGGAATGGTCTGTACCTGTCATCAAAAAATAGTGCCCATTAGGTAAGCGCTCAGCCAGTTCACGTTGATATTGATGCATTAACTCAACACTATTTCCTCCAATAACACTACTCACATCCCCTTGAGCAGCCACCAACTCATCTCGATCAATATGACGGATAGCTGTTGTGACGCAATCAAGCGCATTTGCAAAGCCTTCAGGCCGAAGCCCTAAACGCTGAACAGTGAGTGCTTCAACCTCTGGTGAAATCTTTCGATTCGGTGAGATTGCATCAAGAAAGTTTACGATTCCCTTCTTAATATCAGATGCACCACGCAGGTGAAGCGCTGCTTGAGAAAATTGCTGCCTTAAATCTATTATCGTTTCCCAGCAGGGGCGATCCAAGACAGCGGATTCCAATAAATACTGCTTATCCACTCGATCTGTGTGTTGCTGTTTAAATAGAAGTGCCACTAACCCGCCCATTGAGTAACCTCCCAAATCGAAGGTCCACCAGCCCAAATGATCAACTAATGCATTTAGATCACCCACTAAAGCTTGAGCTGTATAGGGGTGTTCTCTCCCATCAGGATAGTGGGTATCACCCATTCCTCGCTGATCTGGCACTAACACTTCAGACCATTGAGTTAAGAAAGCAATGATAAACTCCCAAGTATCGACACCAGCAACCCCCGCGCCATGAAGTAGCACTAAACGACGCTTGGTCTGAATATTTGGATTACGATAAAGTCGATAAACAAGGTGTTGATCAGGAAGATGAAATTCACGTTGTTCTACCGTAAAAGGATGCTTCATTAACAACTGTCTCTTTTTTAACCTAGAAAATTGTAAGATTTACGCCTAGAGCTTTATTAAAGCTATTTTAGACTAATCCGTCTTTAGATTAAGCATTTTGTCGACAATCTTTGGTCGCAATCAATTATTCCTACTTTAAATAGACACTGACAATCGGGTTACTTACAATCTACCTCTACTTTTGTAACTTGCTATTTAAGCCGATCCCTTGATTACTCAATGCGCACTTCCCTATTTGGCCGACAGCCAACCTTACTTTGAAACAATTCGCCATCTTGGTCATGCCGTGTTTCTCGACAGCGGCCGACCTAAATGTCCTTGGGGTCGTTATGACATTATCGCAGCAGCGCCAGTGGAGACACTTGAGTTAAGTGCGGATAATAAAAACGCCTTTGAACAACTAGAACAGCTCTACAGTAAATACAAAACAGATCAAAAAGAGATTGAGAACCTCCCCTTTCAAGGCGGGATTATCGGCCATTTTTCTTATGATCTAGGACGCGCTCTAGAAAAAATACCCTCTACTGCCAAGCAATTTTCCTCTTTACCCGACATGCGTGTTGGCATGTACTTATGGGCGATTGTGGTTGATCACAAAGAGCAAACCACGCAACTCGTGGCAGATAGCCGTGTGGAAGCAGAGGTTCTTCAGCAACTAAACACCTTATTAACAACAAAGAGAGCTGACATAGTATCAGCACCCGAAACAAATAAGTTTAAGCTAAAGCGCCCTTTTTCAGCTAATCTCTCCGCGCCTGAATACAAACAAAAGCTAGAAAAAGTGAATGAACTGATCCATGCGGGAGATTGCTACCAAGTTAATTTCGCTCAACGGTTCGACAGCCAATTTACAGGCGACCCTTGGTTGGCCTACAAAGCATTAAGAGAGGTCGCGCCTACGCCCTACTCGGCCTTTATTGATTCAGAGAGTTCACCTATTTTATCACTCTCGCCAGAGCAGTTTCTTGAATCCAAAATGCAGCAGGTCACGACAAAGCCAATTAAAGGTACACGACCTCGATCGAATAACCCAGAAGAGGATCAACGCTTAAAACAATCGCTGATAGATTCAGTTAAAGATCGGGCAGAAAACTTAATGATTGTCGACCTTTTACGCAACGACCTTAGTAAAGTCTGTACTCATAACAGCGTAAAAGTCCCTAAATTATTTACAATTGAAAGCTATGCTAACGTTCACCATAAAGTAAGCACAGTAACCGGTACATTAAGCGAAGAACACACGCCGATCTCCTTATTAGCCCATTGTTTCCCTGGTGGTTCTATAACTGGCGCGCCAAAAGTTCGTGCGATGGAAGTTATCGAAGAGTTAGAACCTCACCGCCGAGCAGTTTACTGCGGTTCAATTGGCTATATCAGCTTATGCGGAAGAATGGATACCAGTATTACGATCCGAACTTTGTTGTGTGAAAATAATCATATTTACTGCTGGGCGGGCGGCGGCATTGTTGCCGACTCTGTTAAAGAGATGGAATATGAAGAGACCTTTGATAAGGTCAATAACTTACTACACTGCTTAGAAGATACGATGCTCTAATTTAGAAACTTTTATCTTCCCTATCCCCGTCCATAAGATCAGAAAGTGAGTGCAGAGTCATCTCAGAAGAGGATGGGAAAGCATCTTCTAATGCCTGAGAAATACGCTCAAACATACCTTCAAGATCTAAAAAAGCATTAACAACGGTTGGGTCAAAATGGCTACCACTGCCTTTAGCTATCGCCTCTCGTACATAACTATGATCCATTGCACTTTTATAAGGTCGACGGGAAATCATCGCATCATAGACATCAGCTACCGCCATCAAGCGAGCAACCAAAGGGATCTCTTTACCTTTTAAGCCTTCAGGATAACCTTGACCATCCCAACGCTCATGGTGGCTCAACGTCACTTGCTGAGCAATAGCTAAAAAACGAATGGTTCGACTGCTGGATTGATGCTCAATCAATTGCTGAGCAGCGTGCATAGCCTCATACCCAAGCCGAGCATGGGTTTTCATAACCTCATACTCTTCGGTCGATAACTCCCCTGGATTTTTTAGGATACGATCAGGGATACCTACTTTACCTATATCATGTAACGCCGATGTTTTATAAAAAAGCTCGATCGTTTCATCATCAAGCTCATCTCGATACTCAGGACTACGACGTAGATGCTCTGCCAATGCCTTAACATAGTGTTGAGTACGAAGAATATGATTGCCCGTTGAATGATCTCTAACCCGCGCAATAGTCGCTAAACATAAGATAGCCGCGTCTTGTACTGTATTAAGATCATTCAAATTCACTTGATTATCAGTAAGACTTAACGCTCCCTCAGCAGCACTTCTAGGCTCAATTAATAAGTTTCGTCTCAGATTCGCAAGGCCTGAATAGGTTTTGCATTTAGAATTAACAACAGACTCAATAAAAGGGGGCGCCAGGTAATCAGTACACCCTAATTTTAAAGCCAATGCCCGAAAGTCATCTTTTAAAGATGCCCAAGCTAAGAACACTGGGATACCTAGACGCTCACATTCCGCAATCGTTTTTTCTACAAGCGTATGCGCTACATCGCCCTTATCAGAACTATTAATTTGATCACTACCAATAATAGCCAAATTACAACTAACGGGAAGAGAATCTCTACTACACAGCCCATAGCTCAACTCATACCCGCTACAAAAACATCCGGACAGTTGGTCGGTTAAATCAGTACAATCTGTCAGAATCAATGCATTGAGCATGAAATGAAGAACCTAGTTAATTGATACTTATAAAGAGAATAGAAGCACACTTGGAAGGATGCAATCAAAAGCTGGTTTTAGTATAAAGCAAAAACCCCAGCTAAGATTGATATAAGACAACCTTAAGCTAGGGTTTAGTAAAAAATAACTCTAAGTTAAAGAGTTAGATTACGATTACTCGCTTTTAGAAACTCTTTTTTCAGATCTTCGTAAGTGTGTACAGCCGGAAACTGAGGGAACTCAGCAATTACGTTATCGGGCGCATGAAATAAAATACCGGACTCAGCTTGCGTAAGCATGGTTGTATCATTATATGAATCACCTGCCGCAATCACTCGATAATTAAGCAATTGTAACGCACGTACAGATTGACGTTTTGGATCTTTCTGGCGCAACGTATAATCAGTAATACGTCCCTCTTCATTCACTTCTAGCTTATGACACAATAATGTTGGGAAACCCAGTTGGCGCATCAATGGCTGAGCAAACTCATAAAAAGTGTCAGACAAGATAATCAACTGGAAACGCTCACGTAGCCAATCAACAAACTCCGCCGCGCCTTCTAGAGGAGATAAGCGACTAATAGTATCCTGAATCTGCGGCAATGTTAGGCCATTCTCATCAAGAATTCTAAGGCGCTGCTGCATCAATTCATCGTAATCAGGGATGTCACGGGTGGTGGCTTTTAACTCTTCAATACCTGTTTCTTCAGCAAAAGCGATCCAAATTTCAGGGATTAGGACCCCTTCAAGGTCAAGACAAGCGAGTTCCACACGCGACTCCTATTAAATTAATTGATGTAGCTATTAAACGGATGCAATAAACAATATTCTTTGCGCGCCAATTTACCTGCTATCGGGCAGCCTTGCAAGAAAGCCGTTATAGCAATTTCAGCAATAAACTTTTTATTTTACAAAAAAAAGAACCCCCGCTGAAAACAACGGGGGCTCTTAAAAAAGCGACCTGAATCGGTGGCTTTAGCAATTAAATATCTTTAGGTTGAACAGGTATAGCCTGTTTAACTCCTGTCAGTACATTACGCTGATGAAGCTCTTCATCAGATGCACCAACACCGCCATCCGCTTTGGCATTTTCAAAGTAACAAAGCGTTGGTTGATGAGCATCAGCTTCTTTCTCGTCCAATTGAACGTATGAAGCAATGATTAGCAAATCACCTTTACTCGCTCTGTGCGCAGCTGCGCCATTCACAGAAATAATTCCGCTATTATCTTCAGCACGAATTGCATACGTAGTGAAGCGTTCGCCATTATTCACATTGTAGATATGAATTAATTCATATTCACGAATGCCTGACTGATCAAGCAATACACCATCGATCGCACATGAACCTTCATAGTGAAGCTCAGCGTGAGTGACCGTTACACGGTGTAGCTTGCACTTTAAGAATGTCTGCAGCATAGACTAAATCCTGCGTTTGCTCATCTTTACCGAGTGACCTCGGTTTCCCCCTTTCGCTACTTATCACTAAGTGATTAAATAGCACGTAAACGCCACGTAAGCAGATCATTATATCTCAACTACGGGTGTATTTTTAGCAATGACCTTTACAGCCATTTATGTTGCGGCGCACATAATACTGGAAAAAGCTCAAAAGATTAACCAACTAGAGCATTAAATTATGCTTATAAACCGCAAAGTGCGCGCATTCTACCACCATCTACAAAAATTTTAAGGGTTAAGTCCCTATTCTTTAGATCAACCGTGACTAATTGCTAACAATACATCGAAAAGAAAGGGCAAATTGAACGCTACTCATCAATAGATTAACTTTCCTCACCCCCTTTCTTAACTAATTGATTTATAATCGCGCCTTATAAATTTTTAGTCGCTGATTCAGGTACGTTGCTGTGACAGATAAAACGCTTTATGAAACACTTTCCACAAGCCTAAAAAACCGCATCATGATTTTAGATGGCGGTATGGGCACGATGATTCAAGATTATAAATTGGAAGAAAAGGATTATCGTGGTGAGCGCTTTGCTGACTGGCAGGTTGATGTAAAAGGTAATAATGACCTATTGGTGCTGACTCAGCCGGAAATTATTAAAGCGATCCACCGTGAGTACCTACTTGCGGGTGCGGACATTATTGAAACAAATACCTTTAACGCGACTCAGATTGCAATGGCTGACTATGAGATGGAATCAATCAGCCGTGAAATAAACGTTGAAGCTGCTCGCTTAGCACGTCTAGCCTGTGACGAAATACTTAAAGAAACACCTAATCGTCCTCGCTATGTAGCCGGTGTACTCGGTCCCACTAACCGGACTTGTTCAATCTCACCAGATGTAAATGATCCAGCTTTCCGTAATGTCAGCTTTGATGAACTAGTTGATGCTTATACCGAATCCCTAGCAGGCCTAATCGAAGGCGGATCAGATATTATTTTGATTGAGACTATCTTTGATACGCTCAATGCTAAAGCTTGTATCTATGCCGTAGAAACCTATTTCGAAGAACATAATATACACCTGCCTGTAATGATTTCGGGCACCATTACCGATGCATCAGGACGCACGCTCTCGGGTCAAACAACCGAAGCATTCTGGAACTCTGTTCGCCATGCTAAGCCCATTTCTATAGGTCTTAACTGTGCGCTAGGTCCTAAAGAATTACGTCAGTACGTTGAAGAACTATCGCGCATATCTGAAACCTTTGTGTCTGCCCACCCCAATGCAGGCCTACCTAATGCGTTTGGTGCTTATGATGAAACACCGGAACAGATGGCTGAAGAGATTGGCGAATGGGCACGATCGGGCTTTCTAAATATTATTGGTGGTTGTTGTGGAACCACACCCGCACATATTAAAGCCATTAGAGAAGCCGTTGAAACTGAAGCCCCAAGAGTACTTCCTGAACTGCCGATAGAGTGCCGCCTATCCGGCCTTGAACCCATGAACATTGGTGCTGATACTTTATTTGTCAACGTTGGTGAACGTACCAATGTAACCGGTTCAGCGATGTTTAAACGACTAATTAAAGAGCAAGACTATGAAACAGCTTTAGATGTTGCTCGCCAACAAGTTGAAAACGGTGCTCAAATTATCGATATCAACATGGATGAAGGGATGCTTGATTCCCTTGCTGCCATGGACCGCTTCCTTAAGCTGATAGCTTCTGAACCTGATATTTCATGCGTGCCGATTATGATCGACTCCTCAAAATGGGAGGTGATCGAAGCGGGCCTGCAATGCATACAAGGTAAAGGGATTGTTAATTCAATCAGCTTAAAAGAAGGCCATGAAAATTTTGTTTACCAAGCACGTAAGTTACGCAGATATGGCGCAGCAGTCGTTGTTATGGCGTTTGATGAAGATGGCCAGGCAGATACCTATCAACGAAAAACCGAAATATGCGAACGCTCCTACCGTGTTTTAGTAGACGAAGTCGGCTTTCCGCCAGAAGATATAATTTTCGACCCTAATATCTTTGCAGTTGCGACCGGTATTGATGAACATAACAATTACGCCGTAGACTTTATTCAAGCGACCGGCTGGATTAAAAAGAATCTACCCCATGCAAAAGTATCGGGCGGCGTTTCCAATGTCTCCTTCTCTTTCCGGGGCAATAACCCTGTACGTGAAGCGATCCACTGTGTATTTCTTTATCACGCCATTCAACAAGGAATGGATATGGGGATCGTTAACGCCGGCCAGCTGGCGATCTACGATGACCTACCAGAAGAGCTTCGCCTTGCGGTCGAAGATGTTATTCAAAACAAACGCGATGATTCCACCGAGCGTTTGCTCGATATTGCAGAAAAATATCGTGGCGATGGCGTCGAAGTTGAAGAAAAAACCCAAGAGTGGCGAAACCTCCCCGTCAATGAACGCTTAGCCCATGCACTAGTTAAAGGCATCACTGAATTTATCGAAGAAGATACAGAAGAAGCTCGCCTAAATCATGACCGCCCCTTACATGTTATTGAAGGTCCTCTCATGGATGGTATGAGTATAGTGGGTGACCTATTCGGTGCAGGCAAAATGTTTCTTCCACAAGTTGTTAAATCAGCCCGCGTAATGAAGAAAGCAGTCGCCTACCTTATGCCGTTTATTGAAGAGGAAAAAACCGGTTCTAGCCAAACAAATGGCAAGGTTGTACTCGCAACGGTTAAAGGTGATGTACACGATATAGGCAAAAACATTGTTGGCGTCGTTCTACAGTGTAATAACTATGAGATTATCGACTTAGGCGTAATGGTTTCCTCAGAAACAATTCTGCGGACAGCACGTGAAGAAAATGCCGACATTATCGGTCTTTCTGGACTGATCACCCCCTCCCTTGATGAGATGGTGCATGTTGCCAAAGAGATGGAGCGACAAGAGTTTAATATTCCCCTTCTTATTGGCGGCGCTACAACCTCTAAAGCCCATACTGCGGTAAAAATTGATCGCGGCTATAAACGTGACCAAGTAGTACATGTCACCAATGCTTCACGCGCAGTGAATGTTGTCTCTAATCTATTAAACGAGAAAAAAGCCGCCTACGTAAAAGAAATTCAAGACGACTATGAAGCAGTACGCCAACGTCATGCCGCCCGTATGACAGACAAACGCCGCGTGCCTCTTAACGCAGCACGCGCCAACAAGTTTCAGATTGATTGGGAGAGTTACACGCCACCGGTACCCATCAAACCAGGAATTACCGTTTTTGATGATATCTCTTTAACAGAGATCGAGCCTTATCTAGATTGGACACCCTTTTTCCACTCGTGGGAACTAGCAGGCCGCTATCCTCGCATTCTAAATGACGAGATCATTGGCGAAGAAGCTACAAAGCTTTTTGCAGATGCAAAAGTTATGCTGAAAAAACTAATTGATGAGAAACTGCTGACGGCCAAAGCTGTTGTCGGCTTATTTCCGGCAAACACAATTGGTGATGATGATATTGAACTCTATACCGATGACAGCCGTTCTGAAGTACTTATGACTGTTCATAACCTGCGTCAACAAACAGAAAAGATCGCCGGTAAACCCCATATGTGTTTATCTGACTTTGTCGCCCCCAAAGAGAGTGGTAAAGCTGATTACCTCGGCGCCTTTGCCGTAACCGCAGGTCATGGCTGTGATGAACTGGTCGCTATATATGAAGCGGACCATGATGATTACAACTCCATTATGGTGAAAGCACTGGCAGACCGTTTTGCTGAAGCTCTCGCCGAGATGATGCATGATAAAGTACGTAAAGAACTTTGGGGTTACGCTGCCGATGAAAATCTCAGCAATGACGACCTAATTGCTGAAAAATATAAAGGGATCCGTCCTGCACCGGGCTACCCTGCTTGTCCAGAACATACGGAGAAGGGTTTATTGTGGGAACTACTGGATGTTGAGAAAAGCACCGGTATGACCATTACTGATTCATACGCTATGCTCCCGACAGCAGCCGTCAGTGGTTTTTACTACAGCCACCCAGATTCTCAGTATTTTGGTGTAGCAAAAATCGGCGAAGACCAAGTGGAAAGCTATGCAAAACGCAAAGGCATGGAGATGAAAGAAGCTGAACGTTGGTTAGCTCCTAATTTGGGGTATGAACCAGAAGAAGGTTAAAGCCTCATTGAAATAATAAAAAAACCGAATGTGATTACATTCGGTTTTTTATTAAAAATCGAATACTGATCTGTTAACGCAGCCTATCAATGAGCCATTTTTAGGCCAAGAATACCTAAGCAAATAAAGCCTAAGCTCACTAACTTAAGTATATTTACTGATTCATTAAATAGAATAATACCGAGCACTGCGGTTCCTAGCGCACCAATGCCTACCCATACACCATATGCAGTCCCAACGGGTAATGATTTCATTGCGAAACCGAGTAAAAAAAGACTAAGAACTAAAGCAAGCATGGTCCCTAACGAAGGCCACAGCTTGCTCAAACCTTCTGAGTATTTCAGACCGATGGCCCAACCTATCTCCAGCAACCCCGCTAGAACGAGAATAAACCAATTCATAAAACCTCTCACTTGACGGGGTCGTCCCCAATATAATTGAGAGGTAAGGTCGTCCTCACTTCGTTAATCAATCAATATATTACTAGTCAGCAGCTTCCGCTAAATGATACTAAGTATTCTACACATTAAATCACCCTATTCAATTGAACCGAGTAGCGCTACTATCAGCTAAATATAACCGTGCTCTTTATTAACACTTATTTCTAATTTTAAAACCTATTAAGGCTACATTCGTACTTGTCTGATATGCTTAGTGCAATTGCGATATAGGAAAAAGCATAATGAAAAAATCATATCTCATCACTTCAATATTGGCTGTTTCAATTACATCTGTAACTGCTTATGCAGGCTGGGCAGATAAACTCAAAGAAGTAGTTCAAGACGAAGAGGTACAACAAAAAGTTCTAGATACGGCAACGGGTAGTAATACATCTAGCAGTACATCTGGCCAAACTACAAACCTAAGCACTGAAACCGTCATTAACGGCTTAAAAGAAGCACTTGAGGTTGGCAGCCGACGCGCGATCGAAGAGATTAGCCAGCCCGGTGGTTATCTAGACAACCAAGATATCCGCATACCTTTACCAGACGGCATTAATAAAGTTGCTACACTACTTAAAAAATACGGTCTAGAAAGTCAAGTAACTGAATTCGAAGAGAGTATGAACCGTGCTGCTGAAAAAGCTGCGCCACAAGCGACTGAACTCATTGTCGGTGCAGTAAAAGAGATGAGTTTTGATGACGCGAAAAAGATCTACTCAGGCTCTGATGATGCTGCTACTCAGTACTTTAAAGAGAAAACTAGCGGTAAGCTAAGAGAACTTTTTCAGCCAACCGTTCAAGAATCCCTTGGGCAAGTCGGCGCAACACGTTACTACAACGACTTAGCCAGTGAAGCTAAAGAGATTCCATTCGTTGGGGATAAGGTAAATGTGGACTTAGATAACTATGTTACCGAAGAAGCTTTAAACGGTTTATTCACAATGCTCGCAGTAGAAGAGAAAAAAATTCGTGAGAATCCTGCAGCACGTACCACCGACCTCTTAAAGCAACTGTTTCAATAATAGCGATTCTTACTAAGGATCATCTATATAATTATCACTTATAAAAAAAAGCCGAGAATGAATATTCATCTCGGCTTTTTTTATATAGCTGTATCTTAGCAAACTAGATCGTGGAAGCTAAAGTTTAGAAAGCTTACTCGTCTTCGACACGTGAAGCTTCATAACGTGCTTGTGCTTCTTCATAGCGAGATTGCGCTGCTTCTTCAGCTTCATCACGCTCAACACGGCGCTCAGCTTTGCGTTTATTACGTTCAATCTGCTGCTCCATAAACTGCTTGAGTTCTGACTCTCCCCACGCCTTAGCTTCATCTTCAGTTTCAAAACCATCCTGACGTTTTGATACTACTATTCTACGGGCACTTGCCTGTCGCAAAATTTTTACAGACCAGGTTTCACCTTCTGCTACTACCTGATAGTCGTATTTCTTACCCTTGGCCATTCATTTTTCCTGAAGATATAGATGATTCATAACAAGCGCTTTATTCTATCACACTTCCCCTATAGTTAAGATAGATTTATTTAGCTTGTACAGCATATGAAACGCTTAGATATTGCCAAAAAGCTCGCTCAGCTGCTTCTTAACCTTTCCACTGCTGGCCTGATTCAGCTTGAAAGTTTAGAATAGGCTCAATTAATATTTTGCTGATTATTTTTAAGTAAAGAGACGCTATGAAATCGCCTGAAGTAGACACGCCTATCTCAACCGACTCTGAAAAGAATCAAACCAAAAACGGCTTTTTAGCGCTTGTTTCAAAACTCTGCTTTGAAGAAACACTGCCTATACGTTTTATGTATAAAACTGTGCCTGAGCACCTTAATGATACGGGTTGGAGAATGTTTACAGGCTATGAGACTGAAGAGTTTTTAGAAGATGAGTTATCTAATCTCGTCCCTATTCCTGTTGTAAAAATGTGTAGTTTAGATCCATCACTCAGTGAACTAGTTACCTTTAATGCAGGTACTGTATGGGAACGAGCTCCCGGTAGCGATAGCTGGGAACGTGTATACGATTACAAAATACCCTCACCTAATGTTGATGTAGAGATCACTAATGACATCGACCGATTTAATGTAGAGCCAAAAGATTAGACGCTAAATTTAGTTAAACAGGGGCTAAGAGAACCCATCTTTAATAAGGGCTGGCTTCCTCTTTACATTTAAGTTTTATCGATTAGGCCTAACTACAGTCCCTTATAATATTGATTACGCTTTATGGCTGCTTCGATATTTTCAACCGCTAAATCTAAGGCTATTTTAGGTGGCATACCGCCTAAAATATCAGTCATCGCTTTTTTATAACTCGAAGATATAACAGAATAAGCCGGTGTTTCAGGCCTTAAGTGTGCGAAATACAGAGAATAATCATAAATCATTCTCCATTTCCCGCCTTTTGCATAATAATGACTTAAAGGGATCGCTTCACGACTTGTCGGAAATAACCCTGTCGCCTTTTCCTTTAGCTCCCTTGGCTGTGCTGTTATAGACCCTGTCATTCGTAAAACTTCATCGGTCGACAGCAAAAAACTTATAAACGCTTTAGCTGCCGGAAGGTTTGAGCAAGTCCGAGTAACAGCCCAATGCCAAGACCCACCTCCAATAATAGAACCATGCCCAAAATCCGGTACAGGCAATATTAAAAGATCATCCCCCAGCGATTTTTCATAATAAGGCAATGCCCAAGATCCATTAAGCTGTATACCTACTCGCCTTTTTACTAAACCAAAATCATCTTGAGGGTTTGGATCCATAAGCTTTTCACGAACAAGCTGCTGTATTCATCGACCAAATTCAACCGCTTCTGGCGAATTTAATACACCATCGACTTGCGTATAGTTATCACGATCAATAAGGTCGGCCCCCCAGGACAACATTAAAGGAGCCCAAGCGTAAGTAATCCACTCAGTTTTATCATGGGGACGCATATCAAATGGATAGTCATATTCACCAGTTGCTTTAATTAAGCGAATAACGTCCATTAATTCATTTTTATTCCAAGGATGATCTAGCGTAGGTATTCTGGCTCCTACTTTATTAAGTAAGGACTTGCGGGTAAATAGCGCTAACGAAACATCAAATTGACCCACTGAATAAACGTGCTTTTGATAGGTTCCCTTACCCGATGCATTGATCGAATTAAGTAGATTCCTATCAATAATCCCATCAAGAGGCCGAATAACATCATTCCATGCAAAGTTAGGGACCAAAGGCTGATCAATATCAATAATACATGGCAACACTTCTGCCCGAGCCGCTTCAATTAACACTTGGTTATAGGCAGGCTCTGGAATAAAGTCTGGAACAATCAGCCACTGTTTTTGGCTCTGATTAAAACGCTTGATTGCTGCTAAAGAGGCATCAACTTCTTTTTCGTTAGCAAGGTGACGCCAAAGGCTTACCTCAATGGGTGCCGAAAACGAAAGGCTAGGAAAAATACTGAGCATAGACAGCATTATGGCCATTTTTGCCATCCAAAGCTTCTTGCAAGTGAGACTGAAGCCTTTTTGAAACAGAGTCATTTCCTTTCTCAACAATTTATGCTTTATCAAGTAGAGTAACGCTCCATAAGTGATTCAATTGATAGGGGTCGATCAAAATAATAGCCTTGTACCAAATCACACTGATAGGCGACTAACTTTTCAAACTGTTCCTCCGTTTCAACGCCTTCTGCAACCACTGTCATTCCACACGAATGCCCCAAACTAATAATCATGCGTACAAGCATGTCACTTTGCCCTCCCTCTAAAAATTTATTAATAAAGGAGCGATCAATTTTTATCTCACTTAAGGGTAAGTTATTAATATAACTAAGCGATGAATAACCGGTACCAAAATCATCCAGTGATAAACTAAACCCCTGTTCTTTTAGTTGATTAAATACAGGTAGGACTTTATCAAGCTTATGAATAAAAATATTTTCTGTAATCTCTAAAGTAATTCTACGTGGATCAATCCCTATATGGGTACATATTTCAATAACCGCCGTACTAAATTCTGGCTCTAACACTTGCATAGGCGAGACATTTACAGAGAGCCCTATTGCCCCTTTTCCATTAGGAGAAAACCGGTAAATATCTTCACAAGACTTTTTTAACACAAATAAACCAAGCCTGTGTATCAAGCCCGTCTCTTCTGCAGCAGTAATAAAGGTTTCTGGAGGAACATCTCCCAAATAAGAGTTACTCCAACGGGCCAGCGCTTCTACACTGACAAGCTTTTTAGTTGCTATATCGATCTGGGGTTGATAACAAACAGATATCTCATCACTGGTTATTGCATTAACGACTTCATGCTCCACATTCATTAAGTATTTTATATACTCACTGATAGATTCATCATAAAAAACAATCTGCCCTCGTCTCTGATTTTTTGATCGGTAAAGTACTGTGTCTGCTTTACTAATCAACACTCCTACATCCTTACTATCGTCTGGATATAGTGTGGCGCCGATACTACAGCTAACCGTTATAATTCTACTAGCTATAATAAAGGGCTCTGCTAACGCCCTTTGTATACGTTTGGCGTGTAAATGAGCATCCTCTTGGTTTTTAAGATTCGAATAACAAAATACAAACTCATCTCCACCAAATCGGCACACAGCGTCCTTTTCAGTAATAAGTGCCTTAAATGTGCAGCTAATCTCTCTTAGAAGTTGGTCCCCTACTGAATGGCCATAAAGATCATTCACATTTTTAAAGTTATCGATATCGATAAAAAATATTGCGAGCTTTCCCCCTTGCTCAGAGGTATATTTAATACTCGCCTCTACTTTTTGAGTTAATAAAAGCCGATTAGGCAGCCCAGTTAAATCATCATGTAGAGCCATATGTTCCATCTGATCTTTAACTTTCTGTAATCTATAGAAATCTAGCTCAATTCGCTTTTGAAAAGCCTCAAAACGCCGGGCAATCAAATGGCTGACGTACAGAGATACCGTAACCAACAAAATAATTGCTACAACAGCTATAACGATCAGTTGAATTAAGCTTTGATCATTGTATTTAGCTAGTGCTTTCTCTTTTTTCTTAAGATACTTTTCAAATGTTTTGTAGTTAAAGCCCGTGCCTATAATCCAATCCCAGCCTTTAACTTCGCGAACGTAACTTATATGTTCAAGCGCGGCTTCTCCACTAATCGTAAGTGGTTTCTGATAACTAACATAGCCTCCTCCCTGCTCAACTTGTTTTGATATTTCACCAAACAAAGTATCACTAAGCTTATCGCCTATTGCTAAATCTATACCTACAAAATCATTATAATGGTGCGATAGGAGCGTCCCTTGCTTATCCAGTACGACGAAATATCCTCCCTCTCCATACTCATAACCGGTAAACCAGTCGAGCAGGTCTTTTTTAGCATCCTGTTCAAAATCATCAATATATTCGCTAACTCCTATAACCCAACGATAAGGTTCAAACTCTCGAACAAAGCCTAGCTTCTCGAACTGCTTATCTTCGGAGCCATCTTGCTTCGGGAAGGTCCAATACAGAAAACCTTCTCCTTGAGCATCCACAATGTTAAGCAACCGTCGAGCAAAATAATTACCTTTTTTATCTTTGACATTCCATAGTGACTGGTTTTCAAGGCTTGGATTAAGACCATCCATCACTACCGTTCCTTGGTTATCTAGAATAAAAAAATAACCGCGTCCATTAAAAAAACTTATTGGACGGAGAGCTTCAGAAATCAGCTTAGTCATTTCAGACTTTGATTTATCTGGGTTATTAGCATAGATATGATGAGCTATAGCATAGGCTTCATAAACTCGCTCTTTTTCTTGGCTTTTCAGGGTTGCTTCTAATTTCGATTGCCGAAGGAGTAGTTGTTTATAAACTTGGTTTACTTGCGACCTAACTAGCTCTTTACGCTGATTTAACAATTCATTTCTAAGGTTTTCGATACTACGGACAGCTTTCATACGATTGTCTTGAATGGCCGCCAGTGTAGCAACCAACGCAAATACGCAAACAATAGCAACAGATGTATAACGGATTAAAAATAATAACTTTCTATTATCCGATAGCCTCATCGATATATCGCTCATAGCGCCTCGTTTGAAGCGCCAGTGCAATCTATAGAGGAAATAATGTAAAAAATAATTTCTCCCTCTCCTTTTTAAAGCTAAAAAAAATTAAGAATTCAGTAAAAAGCGCCCTTTATTCAATAGAATAAAGGGCAATAAAAATAAAACAGCTGAAACAGTGAAAAGTTACAATCCTTGTATTAGGGTAAATATCTAAGATAGAAACTACGTCTTTTAAGTATAGATAGAAAAGACTATTCAACAAGTCTATCTGATTTAAAATCTATACTTCTTTTTACAGTAGAGGGAGTGTCGATAGGAATAGTCTGTTCAACAAAAAAAGGGGAATAATAGAGCCTATGTACAACTTTTTAGCTGACAGCCCATAGGCTTTTTGTATTTTATCGCTAAAAACACAAAAAATTACTTTTTCTATATGCGGCATTCAATCTAACTTACCAGTTGTTGTCTCTAATGCCACAAGAGCAGTCTCCTCTAAGGAGTAACCATAAACGCCGCAACTGATTGCAGGAAAAGCAATCATTAAAAATTGATGAGCTTCCGCCAACTCTAAACAGGGTAGATGACTCTGGGCTAAGAGATCTGCCTCATTTCCATCCATACCAGATGGGACCGACAGTATGAATGACAAAAGCTGCGGGGAGGTTGTAGCTCTTAGTTAATCGTGCTGCACCAGTAGGGCAATCACCAAGCATTAACAATGACTTCAACCTGTAGACGGGTAATATCGCCTTGAATAATTTCTATACGTTTATCAATATTCATGGCCTTTTACGCAATATAATCTACATTCAATTTAATTAACTTAAGTACAACCTGTTACTTATCTTTAAATACGAAAAAACCCGAAGTAATTAACAACGGACTTAATAAAAATACCTAAATACTCGTTAACGCCGAGAAAAGCGCGCTAAAGCACGCTCAAGATCGGATGCAGATAGAGACATCTCTTCAGCTAGGCTAGAGGTATTCTTTGCAGCTCTCTCTGAATTATTCGCCACATCACTAATAGCAGCTAAGTTGTTATGTAAATCATTAACCAAACCGCTTTGCTCTTCTGCTGCGGATGCGATACCAGTGTTCATTATATTCATATCAGACAGGGCATTGTTTATCTCATGCAAGACATCACTGGTTCGAGCCATTTCGGATACATTTTCGGTAACTGAACCCGTTGTACGCTCCATCATAGCGACTGCGCGGGTTGCACAATCTTGCAATTTACTTAGCGTTTCACGAATTTCACCGGTAGATTCCTGTGTCCGCTGGGCTAGTGTTCTAACCTCGTCAGCAACAACAGCAAAACCTCGCCCTTGATCCCCCGCGCGCGCAGCTTCAATCGCAGCGTTAAGTGCGAGTAAATTTGTTTGATCTGCAATCTCACTAATCACACCTGAAACAGCATGAATATTTTGCACATCTTGATCTAATTCGCTAATAACTTCACTTGTGCTGCTAACCTCATTCGATAACTGAGTAAATGACGCTGTGGTTTTTTGCACAACTGATAGCCCTTCTGAAGCAATGCTTTCAACACCTTGAGCTGTAGTAGAAGCCATACTTGTATTTTGTGCTATTTCAGAAGCACTTGCAGATAAATCGCCTACACCATCCGCTATATGTGCGATTTCTTCTTTTTGTCGCGCAACACCATCACGTGTTTCAGATGCTTCACTCACTAAATGTTTTGAATTACTTGCCACAAGATCAGTCGCCCGTTGCGCCTCACGCACTAAAACTTCGAAACCATCAGCGACTTTATTCATCCCTGCCGATATGGCTCCCATTTCATCTTTACCTTGATAATCTAAGCGCGCAGATAAGTCGCCATTTGCCAGCTTTTCAGATATATCTTTAAACTCATGCATTGTTTGAATCGTTGAGCGATAAAAACCAAGGAACAGGTAAAAAGCTAAAAAAATGGTAATAATGATAACGGCCAAAATTAAATTACGACTAAAAATCTGCTTCTCTAAATAAGCATTCTCTTTCTCATATAAGGTGGGTAGCATACTTTGATATAAACTCAGAACTTTCTGAATGGCTGCAGTACCTTCGGCAAAGACTTTATTGGAATCCACCGTCAAGTTATCGGGTTCTATTACGTGTTGATGGATATAACTAATATAATCTCGGATCCCATCTTTTGCAGCCTTAATGTCATCAGCCATAGATGATAATTCAGGCATATCTAATCCAATGCGCAAAGCTGGATATACTTCATCCAAATGACCAATAACATTATTTAGATAAATAAATGTATCTGGTGTGAAAGCCCCCCTTGCTGCAACACCCGCTGCTTTGCCACGCAACTGGCCTGTTTCATCGATAATTAACGGTAAAAACACCGCAACATTATCAATTAAATAAGTATTACTAGCGCTAGGATCCAACTCTAAAGAAAACTCACGCAACAAAATATGATTGAAATCTCGTACTTTGGCAGAGAATTCGTTATGCAATTCAAAGATCTCAGCTGGAGATTGATTGTTAATATTAGCGATCAGATTCTGCCAATGTATATCTAAGTCAGCAAGAATCTCTTGTGTCTTCGGGCTGACATCTGTTGATCCTGCTATCAGATTAGACAGTGCCGCATCAACTTTAGCGCGACGATCTAAAACTTTACTTTCTACTGCTGTATTACCATTTAAAAATGCATTGGTCAGCCCACGATGTTGACCTATATTCACAACTAAAGGTTCGGTCAGCTGAATAATCTCGATGCCACGTAATTCTGACTGAGTTAAGTTAATACTGCGACTCAACTCCTGCCAGTACAAAACAACCGTTAATATCAACGGAATCAGAAAAAGGACACTAACAATAGTGAACTTTGCTGGGTATTTCATGCTACCCATCAGTTTTACTGCTGGTCTAATCCAAGATCCCATTTTTTACATCTCCACAATTTTTTGAATGGTTATTCAAACAAGCCATATAAGGCAAGCTTTAGTAAAGAAGGTTCCTTAATTTTTTTGATTTTTTCAAACAAAACCTCTGCTTCAGTGTATTCTCTCTGCAAGTGATATAGCCATTGTTTCACACGACCATGTACATATTTAGCGGCAATATCCTGCTCAACCCGATCTAAATATCTGTCCACAATCAGGAGTATTTCCTGCCAATCTAATGCTTTAACATTTTCATCCGCTTGATGATGTTTTATGACTTTTCCTAGGTCTGGTTTAGCAATCAGCCCTCGTCCAATCATCACATCATCACAGCCAGTGATATTTCTACATTTTTGATAATCCTGCCAATTCCAGACTTCACCATTGGCGGTTACAGGGATACTAATCTCCTCCTTGATAAGCCTTATCCATTCCCAGTGAGCAGGTGGGCGATAACCCTCAAGCTTAGTCCGCGCATGCACAGTTAAGCCATCAGCTTTAGCTTCGTCAATCGCCTGTGCATTTTCCATTGCTAAGAATTTATCTTTGTTCCCCAAACGCATTTTAGCCGTCACTGGGGTATCACTCGGTACGGCTATTCGAACGGCTTTAACAATTTCATAAATTAGTTCAGGAGTATCAAGTAAAACAGCCCCTCCTTTACTTTTATTAACTGTTTTAGCCGGACAACCAAAGTTAAGGTCTATACTAGGTGCCCCAAGCTTAGCCGCTTTGCGCGCATTACCCGCTAATACCGAAGGATCACTGCCAAGCAACTGTAATGCCACGGGCGTCCCCGCTCTTGTTTTACCACCATTAAGCAGTTCAGGACACAAACGCCTAAAAACCTTTGCCGGCAACACACGATCACTTACACGGACAAACTCAGTAACACATTGATCAATGCCGCCTATCTGAGTCAGCAAATCTCTCATTGTGTAATCAACAACGCCTTCCATCGGCGCGAGAATAATTTTCAAAATATAATTACAGGTAAAATCACTGGAAACCACTACATTATAGCTGCTATTAACAAAGGTACTTCAAAGTAAACAAGATAAGATGTTTTAAACTATAGAATTTATTAGATTGGGCTAAAAAATTGGCTCCCAATCCACTTAAACGAATTATTGAGTAATCCATTCACCGTCAATTGAAAGAAAATATACTTTCATATAATGAAAAACCCGCTCTTGGCGGGCCCTTATTATCGATATTACAACAAGCTAGAGCGCAGCTAAACCCCGTTGCATATCCGCCTTTATATCATCGATGTCTTCAATACCTACTGACAAACGTATAAGGTTTTGATGAATACCCGCGGAAACACGATCCTCTTCACTCATACGTCCATGAGTTGTCGTAGAGGGATGAGTAATCGTAGTTTTCACATCACCTAAGTTCCCAGTGATCGATACCATAGTGGTCGCATCAATAAAGCGCCAAGCAGCCTCTTGACCACCTTTAACTTCAAATGAAAGCACGCCACCGAAACCTGATTGCTGTTTTTTAGCTAGCTCATGCTGAGGGTGGCTCTCTAATCCAGAGTAAAATACACGTTCAACACCCGTCTGCTCTTCGAGCCAGTTAGCGATCTCAAGAGCATTACGGCAATGGGCATCCATACGAATTTTCAATGTTTCTAAGCCTTTTAGAAAGACCCAAGCATTGAAGGGGCTCATACAAGCACCGCCAGTACGGATAAAGCCAAACACCTCTTCCATCTCTTTCTGCGCGCCAACAACTACACCACCCACACAACGCCCTTGTCCATCAAGGTACTTAGTCGCTGAATGAATAATGATGTCAGCCCCCTGTTTTAGCGGTTGCTGAAGAACCGGTGTACAGAAGCAGTTATCCACAACCAACAAAACATCATGCTTATGGGCAATCTCGGCCACAGCTGAAATATCGGTTAACTCAGCCAGTGGATTTGAGGGCGTTTCCAAAAATAGAATTTTGGTATTCTCTGTAATTGCATCTTCCCAACATCGAAGATCCGTTGGATCAACAAATGTCGTAGTAATACCCGTCCGAGATAGGTATTTCTCAAAAAGAGATACCGTTGACCCAAACACGCTCCGGGAGCATACAACATGATCCCCCACTTTCATTAGCGCGAGGCAAGTGCTTAAAATAGCGGCCATGCCGGATGATGTAGCTACTGCGCGCTCCCCCCCCTCAAGGGCAGCAATCCGTTCTTCAAAAAACTGCACTGTTGGGTTGGTAAAACGAGAGTAGATATTCCCCTCCTCTTCTCCACCAAAACGTGCAGCGGCCTCACGTGCGCTTGAAAATACAAAACTAGAGGTAGGATAGATAGGATCACTATGCTCCCCTTCAAGGGAGCGATGCTGACCTGCGCGCACA
Source organism: Neptuniibacter marinus (assembly GCF_965223595.1). Taxonomy (NCBI): domain Bacteria; kingdom Pseudomonadati; phylum Pseudomonadota; class Gammaproteobacteria; order Oceanospirillales; family Oceanospirillaceae; genus Neptuniibacter; species Neptuniibacter marinus. Next base: position 2,610,945 of record NZ_OZ245004.1, read on the forward strand.
GCCAAGGTACCCAAATCATATCCTTCAGGATCAAATTGAATACGCTCTGCACGTTCATAATCAGAAATAGACATTAATAGCGCCTCTTAATCTATTTTACTGCATAGGTTTGAAGACTCATTACTACCCGCCTGTTTATTCTTGCCTTTAGCAGAGTCTTTACGGGCAGCTTTTAAGCGTTTCAAATAACCAGCATCAATATCACCGGCAACGTATTGACCGTCAAAAACACAGGTATCAAACGCAGTAATTTTTGGATTACCATCGGAAACTGACTTTTTCAGATCATCTAGTTCTTGATAGATCATCCAATCACAACCAATCTTTTTACCAATCTCTTCATCTGTTCGACCATGTGCAATAAGCTCTTCAGCCGCTGGCATATCAATACCGTAGACATTTGGATATTTAACTGGAGGCGCAGCTGATGCAAAATAAACTTTCTTAGCCCCAACATCACGAGCCATTTGAACAATTTGACTAGAAGTCGTGCCGCGAACAATAGAGTCATCCACTAACATTACAACTTTGTCTTTAAATTCCATACCAATTGGGTTCAGTTTTCGACGTACTGATTTCTTACGCTGAACTTGGCCAGGCATGATAAAAGTGCGGCCAATGTACCGGTTTTTGATAAAACCTTCGCGGAAAGTAACACCTAACTCTTTCGCCATCTCCATCGCCGATGTACGACTGGTATCAGGGATAGGAATAATGACATCAATATCATGATCAGGTCTTTCACGAATAATTTTATCGGCTAAATTTTTGCCCATTCGCATACGAGAAACATGTACATTGACCTCATCCATTATTGAATCAGGACGTGCTAGGTACACATATTCAAACAAACATGGTGCTAGCTTGGTCTTTTCCGCACATTGCTGAGTGAATACATTGCCATCCATATCAATATAGATCGCTTCACCCGGTGCGATATCGCGAACACGCTCAAAACCTGAAATATCTAGTGCTACACTCTCTGAAGCAACCATATATTCAGTCCCACTCTTAGTTTCACGCTTACCATAGATCAAAGGGCGGATACCATGAGGATCTCGAAACGCTAACATGCCATAGCCGGTGATCAACGCAACCGCAGCGTAACCACCTTTACAACGTTCATGCACACGCTGAACCGCAGCAAACATATCATCCGCTTGTGGTTTCAACTTACCTTGAAGTTGCAGCTCGTGAGCTAAAACATTTAACAGTACTTCAGAATCTGACGTGGTATTGATGTGACGAAGGTCTGCACGGAACATCTGTTCTGCAACATCTTCCGCATTAGTTAGATTACCATTGTGGGCAAGTGCTATCCCATAAGGTGAATTAACATAAAACGGTTGTGCTTCTGCAGAACTAGAACTTCCTGCGGTTGGATACCGAACATGGCCTATACCCACATTCCCTGCCAGACGTTTCATATGGCGGGTACGAAATACTTCGTTCACCAAGCCATTGTCTTTACGCAAAAAGAAACGGTTTCCCTCACAAGTTACCATGCCTGCTGCGTCTTGACCCCGGTGCTGCAATACAGTTAGGGCATCAAAAATAGTCTGGTTCACATTAGATTTGGCTACAATGCCAACAATCCCGCACATTAAAACTCACCTCAAAGTGCAAACTAAAGAAATTTAGCGTCCCGCATTCCAGATCATGCGGCCAACATCGCCCGCTACATCTTTCGTCCATGCTTCCATTAATAAGAAATGTGGAATCAACTGCGATTCCTTAAACCATTGATCATTGATCGCTGGAGTCATTCCAATCAATGCAACAATTGCTACGATAATTAAACCGCCTCTTGCTGCACCAAAACCTATACCTAAAATCCGGTCGGTTGCCGAAAGGCCTGTCGCTTCGACAAGAACCCCTATCAACTTATTGACCAAAGCCCCAACAATTAGTGCCGCTATAAAAAGAATAGCGAAGGCTGCGGCCAAACGTACTGATGGTGTCTGAATATAAGGTTCGAGTAAAAAAGACAGTGATTGACTAAACAATCGAGCCACTACAAACGCAGAAACCCAAGTAATCAGTGATAACGCCTCACGGACAAAGCCTCGTTTCAAACTAAATAAGCTTGAAATCCCTATAATCGTTAAGATAGTCCAGTCAGCCCAATTCATATCCACTGCTCAATGTAAAATTGCGCGCATTTTATCAGAGTTTCTAACACCACTAAACGTATTCTTACTGCGTCGTAAAGCGAACAATAATACCATTAAGTCCGAAGTCAGTTTTTAACTTCAATTTAAGTGTTTCTAATCTAGACTTTTGGAACTCAGGTCCAACATACACTTTGACTAAATCACCCTGCTTTCGGGTAAAAACTTTATGTCCTTCGGCGATCAATTGTTTGCGTAAACCTTTTGCATTAGCTTCATCTTTAAAACTAGCTAATTGTAAAGTCCAAGCAACTGGCACGCCTTGTTGATCTAAAACAGGTTGTTCTTTATGAATATCGATGTCGATTTTATGGTCTGCGGCTTCTTTATCTATCACTTTTTGTACATTCTCCGGTGCTTTAGGCAAAGGTACTGGTGACATTGGTTCCGCAGCTAATGATGTATCGGGTAATGCTTGATTCTGAGGTTGAATTCGTACAATTTCTGGACGTTCGGGCGCTTCTGGTATTTCAGATGTGAGATGACGTTCTTGATAGCCAGCCCCATCAAAAAAAATAGGAAAAACAATAACAGCGGAGACTAAAATCACAGCTAACCCTGTCAGCCGATATTTAATTTTTTGCTGCATTTACTCTTCCTTTCCTAATGCGGCCAGCGCAGCGCTGACAGTAAAAAACGATCCGGCAATAATAACATCACCAGACCTGTTGTGGTTATTTTTAAATAGATTTAAAGCATCAGCTACAGTGGAAAACTGCTTTACCGGCGTATTGCTAGGAAGAAACTCGGCTAACGCTGAAGCTTTTTGGCCTCTAGGTACATTTAGATCAACAAAATAGAGACAATCAACCTTAGGTGCCAACAACTCAATCACTTGACGACAATCTTTATCTGCAAGCATCCCGAGTACAAGAGTTACCTCACCTGTCATAGATTCAATTTTTTGACTTAAAAGTTCAGCAGCTTCAGGATTATGTGCAACATCTAACCAATAACGTGTATTACCTACTTCTATTAACTGCATTCGTCCGGTTAAGGTAGCTGTACCTATACCTGAACGAATAACTTCTTCATCCACCTTCAGACCTACACATTGAATGACTTGTAAAACTGTCGCGGCATTTTGAATAGGTAAATGGGGCAGAGGAATATTATGGATAAACAGCTTTTCTCCTACTGAAGATAGTCCTTGCCACGACCAACTATCCATTTCCTGCGTATAAGAGAACTCTTTTCCTGACTGAAATAACTGAGCGTCTAGCTCATTCGCAACGGAAGATACTGATAACGGAGGATTAAGATCACCACAAACTGCAGGCCTAGATGATCGAAATATACCTGCTTTTTCTCTGCCGATATCCTCTCTATTATCGCCCAGCCAATCTATATGATCGAGCGCAACAGTCGTTACCACCGCAACATCTGCATCGATTATATTGACAGCATCTAAGCGCCCACCCAACCCAACTTCTAGAAGTACCAAATCAAGTTTTAAGTCAGAAAAAATAAGCAAGGCCGCTAAAGCACCAAACTCAAAATAGGTCAAAGGTATTTGACCCCGAGCGTTATCTATTCTTGCAAAGACAGAACAAAGCAAACTATCAGATGCATTCACACCGTCTATTTTAACTCGTTCGTTATAATGAAGAAAATGAGGGGAGGTAAAACACCCGACAGAGTAACCTGCCTTGCGATAAATTGAATCAAGATAGCTGACTGTAGAGCCTTTACCGTTAGTTCCAGCAATAGTAATTACTTTGGAAGCGGAAAGGTCTATAGCTAATGAATTAGCAACCGTTTTAATACGTTCTAACCCAAGCTCAATTTCAGAAGGATGGCAACTTTCCATCCATGCAAGCCATTCAGTCAGAGTAAAATTTTTCGCCGTTTGATTCATAACTACTTAGTGATAGAAAACTAAAATGGCCGGCGTTTTCACGTCGGCCATTAAGATTATTGCTAATACTTAGTCATTAACAGGTGAAGGTGGTATTTCCGCATCAGAAACTACCTCTCCTTCAACAGTCTCAACTATAGGTACAGGACTCTCATGCACAAACTTGCGCAAAATTCTGGATAGGCCTGATCGCATTTCACTGCGATTAATAATCATATCCACTTGACCATGCTCTAATAGGAACTCACTACGCTGAAAACCTTCTGGTAGTTTTTCACGTACGGTTTGCTCTATTACACGCGGTCCAGCAAAGCCCATTAGCGCCTTAGGCTCAGCAATATTTAGATCGCCCAACATTGCCAGAGACGCGGAAACACCACCATAAACCGGATCAGTTAACACTGACAAGTAAGGTGTGCCTTGCAAGCGCAGCTTCTCAAGAATAGCACTCGTTTTTGCCATCTGGAAAAGAGAAAACAGCGCTTCCTGCATACGTGCCCCACCTGAGGCAGAAAAGCAAATAAAAGGTATATTCTCTTCAAGAGCAATATTAGCTGCACGAACAAAACGTTCACCCACAACCGCTCCCATAGAGCCACCCATAAAGCTGAACTCAAAAGCCACGGCTACAATTGGCATACCTTCGAGCTCACCGCGCATGGCAATCAGGGCATCTTTCTCCCCTGTCGCTTTTTGAGCGGCGGCTAAACGATCTTTATATTTTTTTGAGTCTCTGAATTTCAAGCGATCAATAGGCTCAATATCAACACCGATCTCTTGGCGATTAGCTTCATCCAGAAACAACTCCAAGCGACGACGCGCATGAAGACGCATGTGATGATCACATTTAGGACAAACATTCAGGTTTTTCTCTAATTCTGGACGATACAGAACAGATTCACACTTTGGGCACTTTTTCCAAAGTCCCTCAGGAATATTTGAACGTTTTTTCTCTGAACGTACCAGAGAAGGAACGATTTTTTCCAGCCAGTTACTCATTTTTTAAAACCCTAATTAGCTGTCCATTGCAATACGCATATCTTTTATAATTGCAGATACTTGCGGCGCTATCTGCCCATGCTCTTTCACTAGATCTGCGATCTTATTCACCAAAACACTGCCGACTATCACACCATCAGCTACTGCAGAAACAGCTTTTGCAGAATCGGCATCTTTTATCCCAAAGCCAACACCTAATGGTATATCTGTATATTGACGAATATCTTCTAGCTTATCGGCTACTTCCTGAACATTCAGTGAAGCCGATCCAGTGACACCTTTAACTGAAACATAATAAAGGTAACCGCTGCCATTTTCGCAGATATATTTAATACGTTCATCTTCAGTAGTAGGTGCGATTAAATAAATGGTATCTATGCCATGCGCCCGCATGATCTGATCAAAGTTATCAGACTCTTCAGGCGGCAGATCAACCGTTAATACACCATCAACACCCGCTTTTTTCGCTTCGTCCGCAAAGCGTTTGTAACCTATGATCTCTATAGGATTCAAATAGCCCATTAAGACAATCGGCGTAACGGTATCTTGTTTACGAAACTCCGCTACCATGTCCAAGACATCAAGCAAACGAGTATTGTGCTGTAATGCACGCTCGCAAGCTAATTGAATGACAGGGCCATCAGCCATAGGATCAGAGAAAGGCACTCCTAATTCAATTATATCAGCACCCGCTTCAACTAAACCATGTAAAAGGCCTACTGTTACACTCGGTGCAGGATCGCCTGCGGTTACATAAGGAATGAGCGCTTTGCGCCCTTCCGATTTTAGCTTTTCAAAGCTAGTACTTATACGACTCATAATTCAGTTCCCTCGCACAAATCAGATATTGATGCCATCGATCTGTGCGACCGTATGAATATCTTTATCACCACGACCAGATAGGTTGACCACAATGGTCTGATCCTTATCCATCTCTTTTGCCAATTTCATTGCATAAGCTACCGCATGGCTAGATTCAATGGCGGGCATTATACCTTCTATACGTGTCAAGGCACGGAAAGCATCCATCGCTTCATCATCTGTAGCATCTACATAAACAGCTCTGCCTATATCCTTAAGATAGGAATGTTCTGGCCCTACACCCGGATAATCCAAACCCGCGGATACTGAATGTGTACCAATAATCTGACCGGCATCGTCGGACATTAAGTAAGTACGATTACCATGTAAGACACCGGGGCTACCTGCTGATAGGGGAGCGGCATGCTGACCCGTTTGGATACCGTAACCACCCGCTTCAACACCAAACATTTTAACATCAGCATCTTCGATAAATGGATGAAACAGACCTATTGCATTTGAGCCACCACCCACACAAGCAACCAAAGCATCCGGTAAACGGCCTATTTGCGTCAAACATTGCTGACGCGCTTCACGTCCAATAACGCATTGGAAGTCACGCACAAGCTTGGGATAAGGATGAGGGCCTGCAGCAGTGCCGATAATATAAAATGTATCATCAACATTAGTTACCCAGTCGCGCATCGCTTCGTTCATGGCGTCTTTCAGTGTACGAGTGCCTGACTCGACAGCAATCACTTCTGCACCAAGAAGCTTCATACGATAAACATTAAGTGACTGTCGCTGAACATCTTCAGCACCCATATATACTTTGCACTCAAGGCCTAGGCGCGCAGCAACCGTTGCAGTCGCAACACCATGCTGCCCCGCTCCAGTCTCTGCAATTACACGCGGTTTACCGGTAAACTTAGCCAGTAATGCCTGGCCAATCGTATTATTAATTTTATGAGCACCCGTATGGTTCAAATCTTCACGTTTCAGATAGATCTGAGCGCCGCCCACCTTATCAGACAGGTGTGACGCATGATAAAGAGGTGAAGGGCGGCCTACATAATGAGCAAGGTCGCGGTCAAACTCTTCCTGAAACGCTGGATCTCGCCACAACTTTTCATAAGTTTCTTCTAACTGCTTAAGCGCAGCCATTAGAGTTTCGGAAACGAAACGCCCACCGTAAGGGCCAAAATGGCCTTTACTATCGGGCAACTGAGCAAGTGCTTTAAGATCGATATTAGTTGGCACGGGTTACCTCATTTATAAACTTATCAATTTTAACGGCATCTTTAATGCCTTTACTCTGCTCAACACCACCACTGACATCAATGGCAAATGGCTGAACAGCGCTTACTGCTTGCGCAACATTTTCACAGGTTAATCCTCCTGCCAATATAATTGGCGATGGATGTATTTTAGGGATCAGATCCCAATCAAATACTTCACCTGTGCCACCGGGAACACCGGGGCGGTATGCATCCAATAAAATAGCCTGACCTTCAGCGTATTTATGAGACTCTACATCTAGATCGAGACCCGGTTTCATACGCAACGCTTTTATATAAGGTCGAGAAAAGCTATTGCAAAAATCTGGAGTCTCATCACCGTGAAATTGCAGTAAATCTATACGTGTTTGTTTAATAACTAGATCAATGTATGCGGCATCAGCGTTAACAAATAACCCTGTCGTCGTTACAAAGGCGGGGAGCTGCCTAATAATAGCCGCAGCGGCCTCCGGCTCAATGGCACGCGGGCTCTTTGCATAAAAAACAAAGCCTAACGCATCAGCACCTGAGCTAACCGCTGCTAAAGCATCTTCAAGACGAGTAATGCCACATATTTTAACGCGCGTTCTATTCACTAGCTGAAATTTCACATGAAAAAGTCATTGAGTGCAGATCTTATCAGATTGCATCGCTTTACGTCAGTCAACTATGACAGGAAAAACGGACCTATTTTGGATTTTGGTAGAGCAAACTCATCAGGATACTTTGCATCCACAAAATAAAGCCCGAAAGGAGGCGCAGTCACCCCTCCTTTGCGTCGATCCTTTGCTTCTAAAACCTCTTTTGCCCAGATCGGCTCTGCCTCACCACTACCCACCGACATAAGAACCCCTGCAAAATTGCGTATCATATGATGCAAAAAGGCATTAGCACAGACGTCCAAAACAATTAAATGACCTGATTGATAGACTTCAAACTGCTTCACGGTACGTATAGGACTCTTAGCTTGGCAGCCAACAGCTCTATAAGAGGTAAAATCATGTTCACCAATCAAATACTGAGCCGCTTCAGCCATTCTAGCAACATCTAGATCTTTATAGGTCCATGTTACACCACGGGGCATTATCCCAGGCTTAACCGAATTACAGTAAATCAAGTACCTATAACGGCGCTCCAAAGCTGAAAACCTTGCATGAAACGTCGAACTCACCGGCGTCGCCCACTGGATTGCAATATCTTCAGGGAGATAGCTGTTAGTTCCCATTACCCATGCTCGATCAGCCCGTTCAATCGGGCTATCAAAGTGGATAATTTGATAAGTCGCATTCACTCTAGCATCTGTACGGCCCGCACAAACGACGCTGATAGGAGAATCTGCTATTTTTGAAAGCGCCTTTTGCACCTCTTCCTGAATACTGGGAACGTCCTCTTCTTTTTGAATCTGCCACCCTCTATAGGCGGCACCCGAATATTCAACGCACAAGGCATAACGATAAGGGGCGATCGAAATCGCCCCTTGAGAAGGGCCCGCAGGCCCATTATTCTTTTTCTTTGACATACTACTTTTCGTTAATGGATGTAATCAGCGCTTCAGCCTCAGCTTTCTGCTGTTCATTCCCTTCAGAAACAATCTCTTCAAGGATATCTTTAGCGCCATCAAGATCGTCCATATCCATATACGCACGCGCTAGATCAAGTTTAGTTTCAACTTCATCCGCACCTTCTAACAGGTTCAAACCTGCTAATTCGTCAAAATCTTCATCTTCTGACACATCGTCATCCTCAGCTGCAAGTTCTTCCAGCTCGATATCATCACTACTATTCAATAGAGCTTCTAACTCTGAATCTAGATCTGCTTCTAATTCATCAGCAACGCCTGACTCTAAACCTTCATCTTCAACGACCAGCTCTTCATCATCAACCAGTGAAGCAGCCTCAGAAGAATCCATTGCTAGATCTCCCGCATCTAAATCATCAAGCATGGCATCCAGTTCAGAAGCAGCATCTTCCTTATTTAGTTCTTCAAGCTCTGAATCACCCAGCTCATCAGAATCGTTCTCAACTGAAGCCAGCAACGCCTCTAAATCATCATCAGTAGAATCATCCTCTACTGACTCATCAATATCGACTAAGCCTTCCATTGGCTGATCATCAGGATCTTCATTGGCCGCTAACATAGCCTCAAGATCAGCTTCTGCATCTGATTCAGCGGAGGAATCTAGCTCTATATCAGAGGAATCCGTATCGACTTCATCCAGCTCACCAAGAATAGAATCAAGATCATCTTCATCCGTCTGCTCTGCAGCTTCATTAAGCTCATCTATATCTTCAGAAGACACTGAATTTAACAAGGTATCTAATTCATCAGCTTCGCTATCACTCTCTTCTGCAGAATCTTTCGCAGTAGGTTCTACAACGAAATCTAATCCATCATCAGCTAACTCAGCTTGCTCATCAACAGACTCCTCTGGCGCATCAATAACATCCGCCTCATCACCCATATCAAAGTCGATATCATCCAATTCTAAATCGATATCTGAATCATCTACAGCAGTATCTGAATCATCAACCTCGCCTAAAATATCATCAAGATCATCAGATTCTTCGTTGGTTTCACCTAATATATCATCTAAAGCATCAGGTTCACTTTCTGATGTAGTATCTTCTTCGATAAGATCATCATCTAAACCTAAATCGAATTCATCATCGTCTAAGATATCATCCAGATCATCAGGCCCACTCTCAGATTCAACTACCGGCAGTACGTCCCCAGCAGGATCTTCTTCCAGATCTAAATCCATGTCCATATCAAGATCTAGATCATCTAAATCGTCTAAATCATTGCTGTCACCTAGTTCTAAATCAGAATCTTCAAGTAGATCCGCTTCATCCCCTATATCCAGTTCTTCCGCAACCTCTTCAAGCTCAGGCTCATCCTCTGATTCAGGCTCAACTGCGAGTTCTTCTTCTGGAGCACTATTCAATTCATCTGGAACCTGCATCAATGCACTATCATCAGCGGGGTCTGAATCTTCCTCTTTACGGCGACGCATAAAGAATAGTAAGCCGGCTAATAACGCAACAACTGCCGCACCAATTCCCCCTAGCATTAGCGGGGAGCTGAAGAAACCTTTCTTTTCGGGTGCCGGTTTAGGTGCCGCTTCAGCAGCGACAACCTTGTTTTGCAGGACTGTTAGCTCATTATCTTTAAGCTCAAGCATCTCACGAAGCTTTTCCAGCTCATACTGAATAGCATCTAGTCGCTCATTCAGCTCTACGTTTTCACGTGTAATCCGATCTACATTCTCTAAAGATTCACTTAAGCGCGCCTCTAACTCTTCGTTACGCTCACTCAGCGCTAGAGTTTCATCATCGATCGCATCTTGAGCTTCAGGCAGCACTTCTTCTGGTGCCGAATCCGACTCAGCTTTTGCTTGATCAGTAGCTACGCCGTCTTCAGGCTCAAGCGTTTCTTTAGGTGTAACAATCTTTAATTCGGCAGACTTTTCATCTTCCGGCACTGGATCCGGTTGATCCGTTCCAGTCTCTTTATCTGGGGCCGGCTTTTCTTTCGACTCATCGATCGGTGCTACGGCAGCCGCTTCTGCTTTAGGTGCCGTCTTATTTTTCCATTGAGATGCTTGACGAACCACCTCTAGAGCAGCGTCTTGCTCATTTAGACGATTGATTTCATCTAATGTAGGTAGAGTTAAAACCGCACCAGACCTTAATCCGTTAATATTATTATCAACAAAGGCCTTAGGATTTTTTTTCTGCAAAGCGATCATCATCTTTTTTGCAGAGACGCTCTCGCTCGGACGATGCTTAATAACTATTGACCAAAGCGTGTCATTCTTACCAACCCGAACTTTACCGTCAGTTGCTCGATAGTTATTAGTGTTTGAACTTGTATTAGCAGGTTTTGTTTGCTTTGAAGCACTGCTAGTAGAAGAAGACGCAGATGGCTGCACTGTCTTACGAACAGGCGTAGGATCAAATACTGGCGGATCAAGTAGGAGTGTATATTCCCTAACTAGACGTCCATTAGGCCAATTCACTTCAACTAAGAAGTTAAGAAAAGGTTCCTTTACGGGCCTCGCTGATCGCATGGTTATCATACCCGTGCCATCAGGGTTAACTTTTACTTGAAAGCTAACATCAGTAAGAAATCGCGACTTAGAAAGTCCTGCCAATGCAAACTCATCAATATCAGCCATCCTAGGCTGTATTTGTAGTGGACCTAGCTTCCTCACCTGAAGAAGTTTGATCTCTGCATTGAGAGGCTCATTAAGTGCCGAATTAATTTTTATTTCGCCTAAACCAAGTGCATTAGCATTAGACGCGCCTATAATCCCTGCCACTGCAAGGCTGACTGCGAGTTTTCGCAACATCATCAGTATCCCTGTTCCCCTACCCACAAAACCCTACACTAATCCGAGGGTTGCGATTCCGAAATCTTCCCACAGTATTGTTTATAAACCACTTATTGGTCAAGGAAATACAAACACCTGTTTGCATTTCCTATGATATAAGCCCTTTAAATGTACTGTTGGACCAAAATTTCCGCTATTTGTACGCTGTTTAAGGCAGCTCCCTTTCTAACGTTATCGGCAACTATCCACATATTTATAGCATTTTCACAAGAAATATCTTCCCTAACACGACTAACGAATACATCATCATTCTTCGCTGCGTCACTTACTGCTGTAGCATATCCGCCATCAACCTGTTCATCAACCAACTCTATACCCGGAGATTGCACCATCAATTCTTTTACTTCTTCAGCACTGATACTATCCCAACATTCCAAGTGTACAGCCTCACTATGACCAAAGAAAACAGGTACACGGACACAGGTAGGATTAACGCTTAGCGCTTCATCGCCCAATATTTTCTGGGTCTCCCAAACCATTTTCATCTCTTCTCTTGTGTAGCCATTATCTTGGAAATCATCAATTTGCGGCAGCACATTAAAGGCGATCTGTTTAGGATAAACGTCATTTTCTGGCGTTTGAGCATTTAGCAGTTTGGCCGTTTGCCCTGCTAACTCTTCAATACCTTTTTTTCCACTACCTGATACTGCCTGATAGGTAGCAACATTAATTCTCTTTATTGAAGCATGACGGTGAATTGGAGCTAATGCCAAAAGCATCTGGATCGTAGAACAATTAGGATTAGCAATAATCCCTCGGTTACGGAAATCAGCAATACTTTCAGGATTAACCTCAGGAATAACCAACGGAACATCATATTCATACCGAAAGCAGGAGGTATTATCAATAACAATACAGCCTTGATCCGCTGCGGCTTGCGCATACTCCTCTGAAACCAACGATCCTGCCGTGAAGAAAGCAATCTGGGCAATAGAGAAGTCAAACTCATCTATATCAGTCACACGATACGATTTTTCACTAAATTGCATACTCTTCCCTACACTGTTACTACTTGCAAGCAAGAACAGCTCATCAACAGGAAACTCCCTTTGTTCCAAAATTTCTAATATAGTCTCACCAACAATACCTGTTGCGCCAACAACTGCAACTTTATAGCCTTGTTCCATTTTTTTCATACCCTAAAAACAAACCAGCCCGAACAAAGTCGGGCTAGTAAAAAATTTGATTCGTGCCAGAAAAGCTAATCTTCCAACAAGATTCTCAACATACGACGCAACGGCTCAGCCGCACCCCATAACAACTGATCACCTACGCTAAATGCATTTAGAAATTCATCGCCTAAATTCATTTTGCGCAAACGACCTATAGGCACACTCAATGTCCCAGTCACTTTAGCTGGTGTTAACTCTTGCTCCGTTATATCGCGTTCATTAGGTACAACCTTAACCCAATCATTCGCTTCTGCCAGCATAGACTCGATCTCATCCATTGGCACATTTTGTTTCAGTTTGATGGTAAATGCTTGGCTATGACACCGCATTGCACCAATACGAACACACGTACCATCAATAGGAATCGGTCTATCGTCTAAACCAAGAATCTTGTTAGTTTCAGCATAAGCCTTCCACTCTTCACGGCTCTGACCGTTTTCAAGCTTAGTATCGATCCATGGAATCAAAGAGCCCGCCAAAGGTACACCAAAATTATCGACCGGCATCGCGTCACTACGAATCGTTTCAGCCACTTGACGGTCTATATTAAGAATAGCACTGGCTGGATTTGCTAAATCGGTCGCTACAGAATCGTTGATCACCCCCATTTGGGAGATCAATTCACGCATATGACGCGCACCGCCACCTGAAGCAGCCTGATAGGTCATAGATGTCATCCACTCAATCTGATCTGCTTGGAACAAACCACCTAGACCCATAAGCATTAGTGATACAGTGCAGTTACCACCGACAAAGGTTTTAACGCCGCTGCTCAAGCCATCTTTGATGACATTTATGTTAACGGGGTCTAGCACGATAATCGCACTATCATCCATACGCAAAGAAGAGGCAGCATCGATCCAATAACCATCCCAACCAGCTGAACGCAGGTCAGTGTAAACCTGTTTCGTGTAGTCACCACCTTGGCAGGAAATAATGGCATCCATCTGTTTAAGCTCTTCAATAGATGCTGCATCTTTCAACGCTGGAATATCTTTACCAATATCTGGACCAGCCTGTCCTACCTGAGAAGTAGTGAAGAAGACCGGCTCTTCGATGTGATCGAAATCTCGTTCTTCTATCATGCGTTGCATTAACACGGAACCAACCATTCCGCGCCAGCCAACAAAACCTACACGTTTCATCAAATTCACCAAAAAATTCGGGTTCAAATAAACACAAAATCGGCTCCAAAAGTAAATTACTACCTCTGGAACCGACAAGGACGAACATTATGCAATAAAACCGTGTTAGACGCTATAATTGAGCTTATCTATCAAGGTTCTATTTCACAGCTCAACTAAGTGCTGCAACCACCGCATCACCCATCTCTGAAGTAGAGACTTTCTGCATACCTTCAGACCAAATATCCCCTGTACGGAAGTTTTGATCTAGCACGGTGCTAACTGCTTTTTCAATACGATCAGCACTATCACTTGCACCTAAGGAGTAGCGTAACATCATCGCTGCAGACAAGATGGTAGCTAATGGGTTAGCAAGGCCTTGCCCAGCAATATCAGGTGCAGAACCGTGGCATGGCTCGTACATGCCTTTACCATCCACATCAAGAGAAGCCGAAGGCAACATACCGATAGACCCCGTTAGCATTGCGGCGGCATCAGACAGAATATCACCAAACATATTGCCGGTTACCATTACATCGAACTGCTTAGGTGCACGTACTAACTGCATTGCAGCGTTATCTACATACATATGGCTAAGCTCGACTTCCGGATATTCCTTAGCAAGCTCTTCCATTATTTCGCGCCATAGAACAGTTACTTCCAATACATTAGCTTTATCGACAGAACAAAGGCGCTTATCACGAGCCATCGCCGCTTCAAAGGCCACACGACCAATGCGACGAATCTCATTCTCATCATAAACATAGGTATTGTAGCCTTCACGAATACCACCCTCTTTCTCACGAATACCCCGCGGCTGACCAAAGTAAATGCCGCCCGTTAATTCACGTACAATCAGAATATCAAGGCCCGAAACAATTTCTGGTTTCAGCGAAGAGGCATGAGCCAGCTGAGGGTACAAAATAGCTGGGCGCAAGTTACCAAACAGCCCCAAATTAGAACGAATACCTAACAGCCCTTTTTCAGGACGGATCTGGAAATCAGGGTTAGTATCCCACTGTGGTCCACCCACGGCTCCTAACAAAATAGCATCTGCAGCTTTAGCCGCGGCAAGCGTCGCTTCAGGAAGCGGCACACCATCAGCATCAATAGCAGCACCGCCGACAAGCGCTTCTGTCAACTCAAGACCTAAATTATCCTGCGCATTTACCAACTCTAAAACACGACGAGCTTCAGTTACAATTTCAGGACCTATACCATCACCTGGCAGGATCAATACATTCTTAGACATCTACTTAACCTTTCCTTCATCTTACGATTGCAAGATTTAAAATTTTTATCTACTTATGCTGGAATGAACAAACATAAAAACGATTACTGAATAGCACCAAACAACCAAGGCGCCTCTGCTTTACGCTTAGCTTCATAAGCCTTAATTTCATCAGCATGCTGAAGAGTTAGCCCTATATCATCTAAACCATTAAGCAAGCAGTGTTTACGAAAGCCATCAATATCAAAGGCTATCTCTTCGCCTGATGGTGTAACAACAACCTGTTTTTCAAGATTAATCGTTAACTGATAACCTTCAGATGCTTCCACTTCAGTAAACAACTGATCGACTTGCTCATCACTAAGAACAATAGGTAACAGGCCATTTTTGAAACAATTATTATAGAAGATCTCAGCGAAGCTCGGCGCAATCACAGAGCGAATCCCAAAATCTTCTAACGCCCAAGGGGCATGCTCACGGCTTGAACCGCAACCAAAGTTCTCGCGCGCCAACAATACACTTGCGCCCTGATAACGGGCTTTATTCAGTACAAAGTCTTCATTTAATGGGCGACCCGTACATTCTTGATCAGGCTGTCCCTCATCTAGATAACGCAACTCATCAAATAAATTCTTACCGAACCCTGAGCGTTTAATCGACTTCAAAAACTGCTTTGGGATGATCATGTCAGTATCGATATTTGCTCGATCAAGCGGAGCAGCAATACCTGTATGCAAAGTAAACTTATTCATTAGGCTCTCCTCGATACCTTAAATTAACCATTTGCCTGAAGTAATTCACGCACATCAACGAAATGCCCAGTCACGGCAGCAGCAGCAGCCATTGCAGGACTCACTAAATGAGTACGTCCACCAAAGCCTTGGCGACCCTCAAAGTTACGGTTAGAGGTCGATGCACAATGCTCACCATTGCCTAACTTATCAGGATTCATTGCTAGACACATTGAGCAACCCGGCTCTCTCCACTCCAAACCCGCTTCAATAAAAATCTTATCCAATCCCTCTTCTTCCGCTTGGGTTTTCACCAAACCAGAACCTGGTACAACCAGCGCTTGAATAATATTGCTTGCAACTTTACGCCCTTCCACTACTTTCGCCGCATCGCGCAGATCTTCAATACGTGAGTTTGTACAAGAACCGATAAATACACGATCAAGCTTGATATCAGTAATTTTCTGATCGGCTTCAAGGCCCATGTATTTTAATGCTCGATTAATACCGTCTATTTTCACAGAATCCGTTTCATTAGCTGGATTTGGTACTTGATCGCTTACACCTACAACCATCTCAGGGGATGTACCCCAAGTCACTTGAGGCTCAATATCACTACCATTAATCGCGACGACCTCATCAAACTCAGCATCCGCATCAGAAACTAATGTTTTCCATGCTTTAACAGCAAGATCCCACTGTTCACCTTTAGGTGAAAATGGACGACCTTCAACATAATCCAATGTGATTTTATCTACAGCGACCAGACCTACACGAGCACCTGCTTCAATCGCCATATTACAGACCGTCATACGCCCTTCCATAGACATATTGCGGAATACTTCGCCACCAAACTCAATGGCATACCCTGTTCCACCAGCTGTACCAATTACACCAATAACATGCAAGACAACATCTTTAGGTGTAACACCAATGCCCAACTCACCATCAACACGCACTAGCATGTTTTTCATTTTTTTGGTGATCAAACACTGTGTTGCCAATACATGCTCAACTTCTGAGGTACCTACACCATGAGCAAGTGCCCCAAGTGCACCTAAAGTTGCTGTGTGTGAATCACCACAAACAGCCGTTACGCCTGGAAGAATAGCGCCCTGCTCTGGTGCCATTACATGAACGATACCTTGACGGTGATCATTCATTTTAAATTCAAGAATGCCAAATTCATTGCAGTTTTCATCTAAGGTTTTAACCTGGATTTTAGAGACAGGATCAACGATCAAATCTACACCACCGGAACGCTCGGTAGTCGGCACATTATGATCCGGCGTTGCGATATTGGCATCAATTCTCCATGGCTTACGACCCGCAATTCTTAGCCCTTCAAACGCCTGCGGCGATGTCACTTCATGCAGTACCTGACGGTCAATATAAAGCAACGAACTACCGTCATCATTGGTACGCACTAAATGCGCATCAAATAATTTGTCATATAATGTTTGTCCAGCCATGGGAACTCACCTCACTCTCTTCTTATATTGATAGATCCGCCCAAAGAGCCTATCAATTTTTTGTATGTCGCCATCCTAGTGTAGATAATTGCACAACACAAATTCATATTTTTAATAGTTTGCATTCCCAAAAGGAATAGATAAGATCTAGCTAAGTTTCTGGAGCAAAAAAATGGACACAAACACCCTACAAGCTTTTATAGCCGTTGCCGAAAGCAGCTCTTTCTCAAAAGCAGCAGATCACCTTTATTTAACTCAATCAGCTATAAGCAAACGTATTGCGCTACTGGAAGATCAGCTAAACAGTAAGCTATTTGATCGTATCGGACGTACCGTTTCATTAACAGAAGCAGGAAATGCTCTGCTACCTAGAGCAAAAGATATACTGCTACAATTAGATGATGCTAAAAGAACGATTGGGAATCTTACTGCAGGCGAAGTCACCGGAGGGTTATCGCTCGCAGCAAGTCATCATATAAGCCTACATAGGCTACCACCACACTTAAAGCAGTTCTCTAAAGAATACCCAAAGGTAGAACTCGATCTACAGTTTGCGGAATCTGAAGTCGCTTACGAAGGCGTATTAAAAGGAGACTTTGAACTCGCGCTGATCACACTCTCTCCAGAACCGGATCCATCCATACATTCTGACCTTATCTGGGATGATTTACTCATGTACGTAGTCTCTAAAGACCACCCTTTAGCGAAAAAAGACCAAATCAGTCTAGAAGAGTTAACCCATTACAATGCAATATTACCTAGTAGTAATACATTTACTCGCTCTTTAGTTGAAACATTGTTTCTGCAACATGAATTAATATTAAATGTAACGATGTCGACAAATTATCTAGATACCATAAGAATGATGGTCACAATTGGCTTAGGCTGGAGCCTTTTACCACAAAGTTTAGTTGGAGAGGAGCTCAAGGTACTTAATGTTGTTGATTCAGAGCCTG
This sequence comes from Neptuniibacter marinus, assembly GCF_965223595.1. Taxonomy (NCBI): domain Bacteria; kingdom Pseudomonadati; phylum Pseudomonadota; class Gammaproteobacteria; order Oceanospirillales; family Oceanospirillaceae; genus Neptuniibacter; species Neptuniibacter marinus. The sequence goes on from NZ_OZ245004.1 coordinate 2,629,131, forward strand.
TTCATCGTAATTTGGGCATTATCTATCATAGAAACAGAACACTATCTAATGCAGCTAGTCATCTAGTAGAGATGCTAAAGTCCCAACGATAATCTAATGTCAGCCGCTGCAGGATGTAATAAGATAAGTCTACTTAGCAACGCCGGAGAGATGGAACTGATGGAAAATAGCGGCTTAAACATTGAAGCCTTGCTGGATGCCCAAAAAACATACTGGAAGAGCATTTCTTCTGGTAGCGATGTTCAATCACCTGAAGAATGGGCTGAATTTATTGCTAAGAACCAAAAAAAGGTCCATCAAGAAGTACCTCAACAATTTTCGCAACTGCTCGATATACTCGGTGCACAATCAAGCAATTTCACTCAGTACGGTGAGCAATTGCTTAAGCAGTACAAAGAAGGCGGCGAACAACACTTAAATGAAGCTGTTTTGCATTTCCAACAATATATGCAACAGCAAACGTCAGACGCGCTGATGCAACAATGGCAGTTTCCTGAACAGTTTGCCGCACTGTTTAAAACTCACAGTTTTCAAGATGACCTGTTTTTTGAGAATCCGTTTATTAGCGGTATGAAAAGTTTATTAGAAACACCGGTTGTAGGCACCCAAAGAGAAACACAAGAGCAGTTAAGAGAAGCCATTAAATTAACGATGGAATATCAAGAAGCTTTACAGGACTATGTAAAACATTACAGTTCTATCAATAAAAGCGCCTCTAATCAGATGCTAAAAACACTGACGAATGGCGATACAAAAATCTCCAGCTTGCAACAGCTACATGATATTTGGGTCGATGCATACGAATCCGCTTATACCAAAACGATACTAACCGATGTTTACCAGCGAGCGCATGGCCGTATCAGCAACGCCCTAATGCGACTTAAAAAGTTTGTCCAAGATGTACGAGACATACACTTTCAATCTGTCGGCCTAGCGACACATAAAGGGCTAGACACAGCACTGCAGCGCCAACATAAGCTTCGTAAGGAGATGAGGGCCAATCGCCGCGATTTCGTCCAATTGCAACAACAAGTCGATAAATTACAAACTGATTCCACAACCGCGATGCTAGTAGAACTTAAAAATGAGGTTGCTGCTTTAAAAAAAGAGCTGGCGACACTAAAAAAAGCAGTTAAAGGGTAATCGGTTATGAACGGATTCGATCTTGATATAGCCACCGTATCTCAGGAACTCTTTGAGTTTAATCGGAAACTATTAAAAAGCTATAATACGCTCGCCCAACTTAAAAAGGTTGATGTCGACTCCACCCCTTATGATGTAATCTACAAAGAAGACAAACTGAAACTTCGTTATTATCAGGCTACGTCAGAGAAGCGCTGTAAAACCCCTTTATTGATCTGCTACGCACTGGTGAACCGCCCTTATATGATCGATCTAGAAGCAAAGCGATCGATGCTGCAACGCTTATTAGAGCTAGGTTTAGATATCTACCTGATTGACTGGGGCTACCCGGATGCGGCTGATCGTTATTTAGATCTCGACGATTACATCAATGAGTATATCAATAATTGTGTTGATTCTGTGCTCCAACACGCTGAAACAGAGCAAACAAACCTGCTTGGTATCTGCCAAGGTGGGACTTTTAGCTTATGCTACACAGCACTAAACCCAGATAAAATTAAAAACCTTATTCCCATGGTTACGCCCGTTGACTTTCAAACTGACGACAACCTACTTTATCACTTAGCCAAATATGTTGACGCTGATCTGGCTGTTGAAACTTATGGGAATATACCCGGCAGTATGCTGAATGATTCCTACAATTCTTTAATGCCGATGCGCTTAGGGGTACAGAAAAACTTAGGTATGCCAAACCAACTCGAAGACAAAGAGCGTGCGTTAAGCTTTTTACGCATGGAGAAGTGGATCTACGATAGCCCCGATCAGGCGGGGGAAGCTTTTCGGCAGTTTATCACTCAATTTTTTCAACAGAACAAGCTAATTAAGGCTGAGGCAATGATCGGCGATAAACGCGTTGACTTAGCCAATATAACCCATCCAATACTTAATATTTTTGGCAGTTTCGATCACCTAGTCCCACCAAACGCATCAAAAGTACTTAATAAGTACGTTTCATCCTCTGATTACCAAGCGATAGAGGTGAAGGCTGGCCATATTGGTGTTTTTGTATCAGGTAAATCTCAAACACAAGTTGCACCTAATATTGCTGATTGGTTGGTGAATAGAGATTAAACCTCTTATATATCAACACGAAAGAATAAAAATCGCTAAAAAATTAAACAGGAATGCGTTTAACCAAACGATATTACTGTAATTTTTTACTTCCTCCACGCCAAATAGTTTACTAAAATCGCGCGACTAAAACTTTGTAGTGCTTTTTCGGAGCAAACCGCCTTGCCAACGAATAAGAAAATCAAGCTTGAAGGTTTTAACAACCTGACAAAAAGCCTGAGCTTTTGTATCTATGACGTCTGCTACGCTCAAACTCCACAACAAAAAGCGGAGTATATTGAATATATAGACGAGCAATACAATGCTGACCGTTTAACTGAAATTCTCAGTGAGTGTTGTGAGATTATTGGTGCCAATGTTCTCAATATAGCCCGCCAAGATTATGAGCCCCAAGGTGCTAGCGTTACTATATTGGTTGCAGAAGAGCCTATTAAAGACTCAGAAGATGTGGATACAACAGAGAAGCCAGGCCCTATGCCTGACTCTGTAGTCGCACATTTAGATAAAAGTCATATCTGTGTTCATACTTACCCTGAAGCACACCCTGATGACGGCATCTGTACATTCAGAGCAGATATTGAAGTATCCACGTGCGGCATTATTTCGCCACTGAAAGCCTTGAACTACCTAATCCACCAATTGGAATCTGATATCGTTACTATTGATTACCGTATCCGCGGTTTTACACGCGATATTAAAGGAGTAAAACATTATATCGATCACGATATTAATTCTATTCAAAACTTCTTTACCCCTGATATCCATGACAACTATCAGATGTTAGATGTAAATGTGTATCAGGAAAATATTTTCCACACAAAAATGATGCAAAAAGATCTGGATCTCAATACTTACCTCTTTGGTACGACGAAAGAGGAGCTTCCTGAAGCAGATGTACAAGAGATAACAGAACGTCTTCACAAAGAGATGAATGAAATTTTCTACGGCCGGAATATGCCAGATATGCAGAAATATTCCTCTTAGGTGTCAAATTATTTCAAGGCAAGTCACAGAAATAAGAAAGCCGCTTAATAGCGGCTTTTTTCAAGCATAAACTCTTTCAATCATGAAGAAAGGTCACATCTAATATTAAAGCTTATTCTTAGTATCAGGATCATCATCAACAGTTCCTTCAGGGTTTTCACCCGGCTTGAACATACCCCACATCTGCATATTTTGATCAGCAATACGGTTCATCATCGTTAATGGATTAGCTGCCCCCATCATGGTTTGCATCTGATCACGAATACGATCTTGATGTTCTAAAAATGAAGCAATACTCTGCTCTAAATACTGACTCATCATTCCTTGCATACTATCACCATAAAAACGGATCAGTTGCTGTAAAACTTGATTAGTAAGCAAAGTACCATGCCCTAGGGCTTCCTGCTCACTAATAATCTGTAAAAGGATATTACGGGTTAAATCATTCCCCGTTTTAGAATCTTCAACTTTAAAAGCTTCTCCGCTTAATACAAGCTGCTTTACATCATCTAATGTCACATAACAACTGCGGGATGTGTCATACAAACGACGATTGGTATATTTTCTTAGAATACGCAAGCTACTATCTCTCTCATAAGATTCCTTTGAATTAGCCTGACCATCACTTTGATCAGTCATCTTTATTATCCGCACTGTTAGAATTTTTATACGCAGATGTCATTAGATTCATCATAAGTTTTTGCAGTGCTTCCATTGAGCCAACCCCACCCGTCAAATATGGCTTAAACAAAGTCAAAGGATCATATCCCTCAGCACCGGATTCCATTCGTTCAGTGATCTTTGCCATCATATCTTCCTGTAATCGCTGCACATCTGGTAAACCCAGTACTTTACGCAGCTCTTCAGGGGACATATCAATATCAATCTTAAATTTCACTCTCTGACTCCTAGGTCGGATAGCTCTGTATCTCTAATCCTATAGTAAAATAACCGCAGTGCAAAATATCCAGATCAATAGTTTTTCTTCACCCTTTCAGGATAGATCCATATCAATGCTAGGAGCATAGCCAAAATACTCGCTAAAGCGGACAATCCAAAGGTATAAAACGCGCCAAAATCATCCCATAAGATACCACTAAGAAAAGCTCCTAATGCACCACCTAAGCCAAAACCTACACTTGAAAACAGGGCCTGCCCTTGTCCATAAGTCTGCCTTGAAAAATACTGATGCACTAGTGCAATTCCTACCGCATGTAAACTACCAAATGTAGCAGCGTGCAACGTTTGTGCGAACAACATGAGACCTAAATTTTCCGGCACAGTTCCAATCAACAGCCAGCGTACAACACATAAAAACAAACTCACCAACATAATATTACGGATGCCCCAATGCTGTAGCATCCAATGCATATAAATAAACACTAAAACTTCAACTATCACACCTACAGCCCAAAGTAGGCCAATCTCTGTACGGCTGTAACCGACATCAACCATCAATACACTGTAAAATGTGTAGTAAGCTCCATGCCCAAACTGAACAAGAAAACAGATAATAAAAAAGATAACAACTTGCGGTCGTAGCAATAACGCCATAAACCCCAAATTGCAGCTTTTTTCTACATCAATCTGATCAAGCACCGCAGGCTTAGGAATTAGCAGTGTATTCAACCAAATACATAACATTAAGATAAGCATAAGGCCCGGCAACCACCGAATATTAATAAAATCCAGTAACGCACCTATCCCAACCACCGTAACAATAAAACCGATTGATCCCCACAATCTGATTTGGCTGTACTTATCTTTCTGATCACCCAACTCTTCTAGTGTAATCACCTCAAACTGAGGTAAAACTGCATTCCAAAAAAAGCTAAATGCCAACATCACTAAACCAATGCCTAAAGCGGTATCTTGCCAAAACATACTGATAAACATTAAGCAGGTCATTAACGCGCCAAAACGAACAATCTCTACACGTTTACCACTTTTATCCGCGACCCATCCCCATAAATTAGGCGCCACAATTCGAGACGCTTGGAGCAGTGCCATTAAAGAACCCACTGTTTGTGCATCAAAATCAAACGAAATCAGATACAAGCTCCAATAAGGAACCAAAGCACCGAGCAGAGCAAAGTAGAAAAAATAGAAACCTGAAAGGCGGATATAACTATTCAAAAGATAAAAACCTAAAAAAACGCATAGAATTCACATTTAGAGCCTAGCAGAAAAAAGACACAAAAAAGCCGGTCAGTCGACCGGCTCTTCAGTATAGAAAAAGCTAAACTTCTTCCAACGCCGTGAGCAAATATTGCGGAAGCCCAAAACAGCCTATATGCATCTGTGGGTTATAATAACGAGTAATAATACCACTCTTTTCATAACGCTGATTTAACTCATCCAATCCTAGCTTACGTAATGCAGTATTATCAGATCCCCACGCTAAAGTCATAACACCGCCAATATAGGTCGGAACAGCAGCAGTATAGAAAGATTGATCTGAAAAATAAGGGCTCAAACGACGACGGGTAGTGATCACCTCATCTTGTTGTAGGAACGGCACTCCATTTTGCGCTACAAACACACCACCCTCATTCAACAAACGCTTACAACCTTCATAGAAGCGGCTAGAGAACAATACTTCACCGGGACCAACCGGATCCGTACAATCAGAGATAATGACATCAAATTTGTCATCCATTTCCTTGTTAACGTATTCAACGCCATCGGCAATAACAATATTTACACGCGGATCATCAAAAGCACCTGCAGAATGATCAGGTAAATGCGCTTTACACATATCAATTACTGCTTGATCAATCTCAACTTGAGTTACATGCTCAACCGTAGCATGACGACAGACTTCACGCAGAATCCCGCCATCCCCTCCACCAATAATCAATACACGCTTAGCATTTCCGTGAGCAATTAATGGTACATGGGTTAGCATTTCGTGGTAAACAAACTCATCACGCTGAGTCGTTTGAATAATTCCATCCAATGCCATGACGGTTCCATAAACAGGATTACGAAAAATAATTAAATGCCAAGAATCCGTTTGCTGCTCGAATAAGACTTCCTCAACATCAAACGTCTGGCCATAGCCCTTATGAAGCGTTTCACTATAAGCAGTTATCATATGGATATCATCCTATCTTAAACTCACTCACTATCAGCAAGTTAAGACACTAAAAGGTAACAGGATTTGACGGCTGAGTTTAAGACGTCAATTTTGCGCGCATTTTATACCGCAAACTCAGATAAAAAAATAACTTTATTCCTCGTATTATCTCTCTTTTAAATATTTATAAAAAAACAGAGCGCTTTTGAATATATTCATTAAAAACCACTTAATCTGGTGGAACAAACCAAATACGAATAAGTCACTCTTTATCAAGAGTCAAAGCAAAAAATGAGAAGTTTCTTAGCCCTTTTTATCCAAACAGATAAGGCTAATCTACAAAAGAACATGCCTTAGCATTCAACGGTAAAAAAACGAACACCGAGTAACAATAATATTCACAATGAGTGACATTCAAGGTCAATAAAACGCTTGATTTTGCACCATAAAATTCACAACGTTCCCTTTTAGTGCGCCCACCGTCATATTAGACAAATCACAACAAAGCCACAGCCCTTAAAAACAAAGGGGTTCGAGACAATCTAAACCAAAGTATAATTTAAATCACAGGCTGGTATATATTCTGCTAGTGTATCTAGTAAGCAGTTTTTATTAATCACTGGCCTAAAATAATAACAATAAAAACAACAAAAAACGGCATCATCGCCACCAAAATTGACGGAGAAACATCATGAAACAACTTACCTCAGTAATCGCTACGGGCTTAGCACTCAGTTTATCTTTGAGCGCACAAGCTGGAACATTGGAAGACGTTCAAAAACGCGGCAACGTTTCTTGTGGCGTGAGCACAGGTTTAGCTGGTTTTTCTCAGAAGGATGAAAACGGTGTATGGAGTGGATTGGATGTGGACGTATGTCGTGCAGTTGCAGCCGCCGTACTCGGCGATGCAAGCAAAGTTCAATACAAACCATTAACAGCGAAAGAGCGTTTTACCGCTTTACAGTCTGGTGAAATTGATATTTTATCCCGTAACACTACATGGACCCATACTCGCGATACATCGCTAGGTTTGAATTTCGCTGGGGTTAACTACTATGATGGACAAGGCTTTATGGTTTCTAAAGCCCTAGGGGTTAAAAGTGCATTGGAACTAGACGGAGCGGCCGTCTGTATTCAAGCAGGAACAACAACCGAGTTAAACTTAGCCGATTATTTCCGCGCAAACGGCCTTACTTATAACGCCATTACGTTTGACACATCTGACCAAACTCGTGCTGGATTTGAGAGTGGCCGTTGCGATGTACTAACGTCTGATCAATCTCAACTTTATGCGCTGCGCATTGGCTTATCTGACCCTTCCTCAGCCATCGTACTTCCAGAAGTGATATCTAAAGAACCACTAGGCCCTGTTGTAAGCCAAGGTGATGATGCTTGGTTTAATATTGTTCGTTGGTCCTTAATGGCAATGGTAGAAGCTGAATTCTTAGGCATTGACAGCGCTTCTGCCGATAAAGCCAAAGCAGAAGGCAACCCATCACAGAAACGTTTGATGGGCTCTGAAGGCGATTCCGGTGCTAAAATGGGCATCCCAGCAGAGTGGGGTTACAACATCGTGAAGCAGGTTGGTAACTACGCAGAGAGCTTTGAACGCAATGTAGGCGCAGGTTCACCACTGAAGATTGCTCGCGGTCTAAATGCTCAGTGGAATGAAGGCGGTCTTATGTATTCGTCTCCAGTACGTTAATAAAACATAAAAAAGAGGGACATATATTGTCCCTCTGCTATGTTTACTACTAACCTTCTGAAGATAAGTGCTTAATTATGTCTGAAAAGCCTCAGGTGAAATCCTCACCCTCCTTCTTCAATAATCCAAGAAACCGCTCACTGATTTATCAGTTTTTATTACTCGCGGGCTTGGTCTATTTTTTCTACGGCATTATCACAAACACACTGGCGAATATGGAAGCCAGAGGCATTAAAAGCGGTTACGACTTTTTATTTACAACCGCAGGCTTTGATATCTTAATGTCACTGATTCCCTATGATGCTACTTATTCTTATGGCCGGACATTCATTGTAGGCCTGTTAAATACTATTTTAGTTTCTACTATAGGCATAGTACTCGCGACTATTGTGGGTTTCTTGATGGGTGTTGCCCATTTTTCCAAAAACTGGTTAATCAGAAAACTAGCCGTTGCTTATATTGAAACATTTCGTAACATCCCTTTACTACTGCAGATATTTTTCTGGTATTTCGCTGTGCTAGCAACATTACCTAGTGCGCGCCAGAGTCTTAGCATCGGAGAGGCTATATTTCTCAATGTGCGTGGTTTATACCTACCCGGCTTGATTGCCGAATCCGGTGCAGGGTTTGTCTATACCGCTATTGGCCTAGCATTCACCGCGATCTTTTTTTTAGCTCGATGGGCTAGAAAGCGCCAAAATGACACAGGGCAGCAGTTTCCGGTATTTCTAACAAGTTTAGGCATTTTATTTGGCCTCCCCCTGATTGCGTTATTACTGTCCGGTATTCCTTTTGTTTGGGACTTCCCAGCATTGAAAGGATTTAACTTCCGTGGCGGCATCACGGTGATCCCTGAGCTTATGGCACTCGCCTTAGCCTTAACCGTTTATACCGGTGCCTTCATTGCGGAAGCGGTACGTGCTGGCGTCCAAGCCGTACCCCATGGTCAAACAGAAGCAGCTCGAAGCCTTGGATTAAAAGAGAGCAGAATAATGAAACTAATTATTGTGCCTCAAGCGATGCGCGTTATTGTTCCTTTGCTAAACAGTGAATATCAAAGTTTAGTTAAAAACTCGACGCTAGCGACAGCCATCGGCTATCCAGACCTTTTTACCGTGTTTGTAGGGACAACGTTAAACCAAACAGGTCAAGCGATTGAGATCGTGTTTATGACCATGGCGGTTTACTTTGTGATCAATATGACTATCTCGTTTGTGATGAATCGATTCAACGCAAGCGTAGAGTTGGCGGAACGGAATTGATGCTATGAAAGAATTTACACCATTACCCGATAAACCCGCTCCAAATGATGTTGTAGGTATTATTCCGTGGTTAAAAGATAACCTTTTTCCAACACCTTTAAACTCACTGGTCACCCTTGCAATCATCGCTTTTTTTGTAACCGTGATACCGCCGCTATTTGATTGGTTATTTTTCTCCGCCAACTGGTCTGGAACAACCCAAGCGGCCTGTACAAACAAAGACGGTGCGTGCTGGGTATTTGTCATTGCTTGGTCTAAACAGTTTTTCTACGGCAGCTACCCTGTCGAAGAGCTATGGAGAATTAACACTTGCTTACTCGCTTTGGTAGCAATCATTGTCGCGTCCTTTAAACTCCATAAAGATTTACGTAATAAAATCGCTATTCCCTTATTTTTATTACTGCCGTTTTTATCCATCATACTTTTAGACGGCTCTCTCATCGGTCTAGAATATGTTGCCACCGACTATTGGGGCGGCTTCACTCTTAACGTAATGCTAGCCGCTGCTAGCATCATCGTCGCTTTTCCTTTGAGCTTTCTTTGGGCTTTAGGACGACGATCTGATATGCCATTCATTCGCAGCGTGAGTGTTATATTAATTGAGTTCTTCCGCGGCGTACCTGTATTAGCCCTATTTTTTATGGGCTCGGTTATGCTACCGCTGTTCTTTCCTGAAGGAACCAATGTAGACAAACTGTTACGTGTTTGGATCGTACTGACACTCTTTATGTCTGGCTATATGGCAGAAGTATTTCGAGGCGGTTTCCAAGCAGTACCTAATGGCCAGTACGAAGCGGCCGACTCTTTAGGGCTTGGCTTTTGGCAAAAAACACTCCTAATTATTCTTCCGCAAGTTATCAAAATCTCTATGCCAAATATTTTGGCAACTTTCGTTATGCTATTTAAAAACACAACTTTCCTATTGATTATTGGTATTTTTGAGATGTTAAGTACAACTCAAACCGCATTAACCAACTCAAACTGGTTAGGCGGGCATTCAACGGAAGGCTATCTATTTGTGGCGGTTGTTTTTTGGATCTGCTGTTTCAGTATGTCCATGATCAGCTCATCCATTGAACGTAAGCTAGACACTAGCCATAAAAATTAAGAGGGTAGCTTTGTGAGCATTAACCACGAACAAAGTATTGAAAACAATGACGACATTATCATCATCAAAGACCTTAATAAGTGGTATGGCGATTTTCATGTGTTGAAAGATATCAACCTGCGCGTCAAAAAAGGTGAGCGTATTGTTATCTGTGGCCCTTCGGGTTCGGGTAAATCTACCATGACTCGCTGTATTAACCGCCTAGAAGAGTTTCAGCGTGGTTCACTAATCGTGAACGGTGTTGAGATGATAGAAGATGTAAAAAACATCGAAGCGATCCGTCGTGAAGTAGGCATGGTATTCCAGCATTTTAACCTTTTCCCGCACCTGACTATTCTTGAGAATCTAACTTTAGGTCCAATTTGGGTTCAGAAGAAACCTAAGAAAGAAGCTGAAGCGATCGCTATGAAATACCTTGAGCGCGTTAAAATTCCAGATCAAGCACAGAAATTTCCAGGTCAGCTATCTGGGGGACAACAGCAACGTGTTGCTATCGCCCGATCTCTTTGTATGAATCCCGAAATCATGCTTTTTGATGAACCAACCTCGGCACTTGATCCAGAAATGATCAAAGAAGTACTCGATGTCATGGTGGAACTCGCCGATGAAGGGATGACGATGCTATGCGTAACTCATGAAATGGGGTTTGCAAAAAAAGTAGCTGACCGTGTCATTTTCATGGATGCAGGTGAAATTGTTGAGCAAAACACTCCGGAAGAGCTATTTAACAACCCTCAAACGGATAGATTACAGTTATTCTTAAGCCAAATACTTGATCATTAATTTTCAATGAGATAGTTAAAAAGCCGTAACTTGATATAAGTTACGGCTTTTTAGCTACTTAATTAAGTGGTCCAAGCTCTTCACCAGCCTCATCTTCCTGCACTATATCTGTTTCTTTAAGCGCATCGATTAACCATAACGCCATAGCAGGATGTGCAAGCAAATGTTCTTGATAAGCAGCAGACTCAGTAGAAAGTTGAACCCCATATGTTTTAAATCGCAGGGCTATAGGTGCGAAAAACACATCCACAATACCAAACTCATCAAATAGCCATGCATTACTGCCTGCATAATTCGATAAACACTCTGCCCATAGTCGCTCAATGCGTGAGATATCTTTCTTAGCGGCCTCACTCAACAAAATAGATCGGCGCGCTCTACAATTCATCGGCATCTCATTACGTAATGCGGTGAAACCAGAATGCATTTCACTCACCATTGCTCGGGCAATAGCTCTAGCTTGAACCTCTTTTGGCCACCCTTTGCCATCAAGATATTGTTCATTAATATATTCACAGATAGCCAATGAATCCCAAACACTTAGCTCCCCATCCACCAGCACAGGAACCTTTTCTACTGGGGTATAATCTTTTAAAACAGTATAAAAATGGTCGCTAAACAGCGTTAAAGAAATCTCTTCAAATGGGATATCAAACGCTTTTAACATCAACCATCCACGTAAAGACCAAGATGAGTAATTTTTATTGCCTATGATCAATTTCATCGCCATCACTTCCCCCTCAGAGATAAATAGATGTTGTTAGCTCATTTCTTCAGATTATAAGTTTTCTGCTACAGGGGTTAGGTATCAGCGGTATCCCAAGGATTATCAATCGATAATAAGCTCAGCGCAACTATGACCATGACCCTTGCGATAATTAAGACTGACTTACTCTGCTTTTGCGTAACGCTTCTTGAGTATAGCCACACGCTTCACATAAGCTTGAGTTTCCGCGTAAGGGGGCACACCATTATAGCGCGATACGGCGCCAGGGCCTGCGTTATATGCAGCAGTTGCCAAACGCATATCGCCAGAGAAATTATTTAAGAGCTGAGCAAGGTATTTAGCCCCACCTTCGATATTTTGATCTGCATTAAGACTATCTTTCACACCTAGCTCATTAGCGGTCGCTGGCATTAATTGCATTAACCCTTGAGCCCCAGCCCGGGAAGTAGCATTTTTATTAAATGCTGATTCTGCATGGATAACCGCTCTAACTAATGATTCTTCAACACCATATTTCTCTGACATGATCTTCACTTGCTGCTTATAAGCGGAAAGATTTAACGGTGTTGTATGCCAATTCACGTTTGACGAAAGGCTACAGGCATAACAATCAAAACGAAGTACTTCAAAGTCAGCGTTAACGGGTTTCTGATCTGAAAAAGCAAGAATCCCTTTATTATTTCGATATTTATAAACGCTGCTCGTCGAACTCTTACTTTGATTGGTGAAATGAATATTTCGTTGTTGGTCCGTTAAGTTTGTATACTCAACCCGCCCATCAGGATGAACAATTTTCCGCACTTCGCCCGCATAAACTGCGCTAAATATACAGCACAACGTAATGACACAATGATGTACTAGGTAGCGTTTAATATTAATCACAACAGCGTCTTTATTACCCATAATTGCAGTTTAGCATTCAACAAAGGATAGTCAGATATCTTTCGGCGGTACAATTAAAGATGAAAATAATAATCCAGTTACTAAAGCGATAGCAACAAAGCTCATACTAAATGCGGTATCGATCCCTTCTAAAACATTTTTCTCAACAAGTAACGACAAACTCTGCAACCCAACACTTCCAGGCACTAAAAGTAAAATACCTGGCATAAGCATAACCCCACGCGTAATCCCAGAAATCCTCTCAAATAAGTTAGCGGCTAAGCCTGTGACTAAGGCTCCCATAAACGCCCCCATAACTTGGCCAAAGAACTCTTTGCCATACCAAGTCGTCGAAAATGCAATTAATCCTCCCAATACAATCCATGGAATATCTTTTGGTCGCCCTTGGAATAAAAAACATAACGATATACCGGCAATAACAATGGAGATCCAAATACTCCAATCAGGTAGGAAAAATTCTCGGCTAATCTCTGTTGCAGGAAAAAGCTCAACACCCAAAGCATTACCTATAGCTACTCCAAAACCAATTTGTAACAAGATAGTTCCTGAATATACAAGCCTAGAAGTGCCTGACACCATGTTTTGTCTCGCTAATTCAGCAACTGCAGTAGTTAAAGGCAATCCCGGCACTAAAGCGATAACCCCAGCGACGGTTGCAATATCTGGTGAGGACAATAAGCCAAAACTCGCCACAAAATTTGCTAATAGAGCAGAAATAATGGCAGAAATGGTCGGGAAAAGGTACTTGAGAGACTCAGTTTGTAAAAGTTTAACGGCAACAAACCCAGTCACAATCCCAACAAAAAGAGCAACGATCATTTCAGAGATCGCGCCCCCTAATAACTGGGCAACACAACTAGCTAATAGTCCAAATGAAGCCATTTGGCCTTTTACACCAAAACGAGGAGGCGTATTAGAAATAGTTTTTAAACGCCCAGCGCCCTCTTCCACCGATAAAGATTCATCAAGTACAGCACTTACGATCTCCTGCACTTCAATTTGGCGCTCTAAATTCACTTCGCCCTGCTCAACCCGAAAAACATAAGTCTTCGGCTCAGGTTCTTCTGGATGTGAAAAGCTCATAATTAAAGTCGTAGGTTGCGCCAGACACTGCACCCCAAAGCCCAACCGAATACCGACTCGGTTCATTGTGCTTTCGAGTTCATAAGCCGTCATACCATAAGTATGCAATGCTCGTGCTAGACGCAGCATAAAACCCACCGGAAGTGTCCGTGGTGGAAAATGAGGCTGTGTATACAATGAATAGTGATCTAGCAAGTCGAAAGACATTTTCTATACCAAAAAGTGAGGTTTGAAGCCCCAAACTAAAAGAAGGATAAACTATCGCTAATTTATCCTTCCTGATCTATAAATTATGCTGACAATCGTTAAGTGATAATAGGCACATTACACATCACATCAGCATTTTGCCCACGATGACGCAGTAGATGATCCATCAGCACAATCGCCATCATCGCTTCGGCAATGGGAGTGGCACGTATGCCAACACAAGGATCATGACGTCCCGTAGTCACAACCTCAATCTCTTCACCGCGGCTATTAATACTACGACCTGGCAAGCGGAGACTTGAGGTCGGTTTTAAAGCTATATGAGCAATAATATCCTGCCCTGTTGATATACCACCTAATACACCGCCAGCATGATTTGAGAGAAAACCATCCGGTGTCATCTCATCCCGATGCTCAGTCCCTTTTTGAGCAACACAATCAAAACCATCACCAATTTCAACACCTTTGACTGCATTAATACTCATTAAAGCATGGGCTAGATCCGCGTCCAAACGATCAAATATAGGCTCACCTAAACCAACAGGTGTACCTGTAGCTACCACACTAATTTTTGCACCTACCGAATTTCCCTCTTTACGAAGGTCATCCATATACTGCTCCATAGTCGCGACTATTTCAGCATCTGGACTGAAAAAAGGATTATTGTGAACTTCATTCCAGTCAAACTTTGCGTGGTCAATTTTTACCGGGCCAAGCTGAGATAAATAACCTTTTACCTCAACCCCTTTCGATGCCAAAAACTTCTTAGCAATAGCTCCAGCCGCTACCCGCATAGCTGTTTCACGGGCAGAAGAGCGCCCACCACCACGATAATCACGGAAACCATATTTATGCGTATAAACATAATCCGCATGGGCGGGTCGAAAAGTCTCTTCAATATTAGAGTAGTCTTTAGAACGTTGATCTGTATTTTTAATCAACAAACCTATAGGTGTACCAGTCGTTTTACCTTCAAATACACCTGATAGTATCTCCACTTCATCCGCCTCTCGACGTTGTGTAGTATGACGAGATGTACCTGGTTTACGACGATCCAGATCAAGCTGAAGATCAGCTTCAGACAATTCAATGCCGGGAGGACAGCCGTCAACAATACAACCTAATGCCTTACCGTGGCTTTCACCAAAAGTGGTGACCGTAAACAGTTTACCGTAGCTATTTCCTGACATTGTATCGGTCCATTAAGAAACAAAAAAACATATATAAAAAATTAGGCGCGTAATTATAGCAAATTAAATGCTATCTCTATATGCACGTAGCTCTTGAGCAGTAATGGTAAATACGCCATTTCCACCATTCTCAAATTCTAGCCAAATTAAAGGAAGCTCTGGATAAGTTTCCATTAAATGTACTTCGCTATTACCGACTTCAACCACAAGAAGACCGTCATCGGTTAAATATTCAGATGCTTCCCGTAAAATTCTACGCGTAATATCCAATCCATCAGAGCCTGAACCTAAAGCGATTTCTGGCTCATGGCTATATTCATCGGGCATAGACGCTAGATCGGCCTCATCAACATAAGGTGGATTACTGACAATCAGATCATACTTTCTACCGTCTAAATCGGAAAATAGATCACTTTCAATGGTATGCACACGATCAATCATCTCATGTTTCTCAATGTTAATATTTGCAACATCGAGTGCCCCCTTAGAAATATCCGCGAGATCAACTTCCGCTTCGGGAAATGCATAAGCGCAAGCTATACCAATACAACCACTCCCAGTACAAAGATCTAAAATGCGATCAACACTCCCCTCTCTTAGCCATGGAGCAAACTCACTTTGAATAAGCTCAGCAATAGGAGAACGAGGAATCAGCACCCTTTCATCAACAAAGAAAGGCAGTTCGCAGAACCAAGATTCATGAGTGATATATGGCAATGGCTTACGCCTTAGCGTACGTAGTTTAATAAAATCTAATACCCGCTCCTTTTCATCTTCCGTTAAACGACCGTCCAAAACAGCAGGATTTATATTCCAAGGTAGATGAACAGCGGCCAAGACCAATTGTGTCGCCTCATCCCAAGCATTATCCGTCCCATGCCCAAAATAAACTCGGTGTTCACCAAATTGACTCATCGCAAAACGGATATAATCTCTAAGGCTATGCAGTTCATTTTTCACCGAATTAGAAAACAAGGGTTGATCACTCATACACTCTGGACCGATAATTTGTTTATGAAAGACCGCCATATTAATAAACTTTGCTTGGGAACACCATGAAAGACCCGAATGATAATCCAACTAACGAATTATCCTTTTTTGATGCAATGGAGGGCGTCCAACAACATAAACACGACAAAGCAGACCTTTCAGTAACAAAACCTAAGGATAAACACAGTCTGCTTTATCGTCGCCAAGCGGCAACACTTGAAGAAGATAAAGTGATCGATGGCCTATCTGATCAAGCTGTTGAATTAGTTGAATCAACTGAGGAGCTGCTCTTTGCTAATCCTGGTGTACAATTCAGCGTTTTAAAACGCCTTAAACAAGGCCATCTGCCTTGGGAACAAGGCTTAGATCTTCATGGTTATACCGTTGACCAGGCAAGGGACCAACTCAGCCGTTTCATCTTCGATGCACGTAGAAACAAGTGCCGCTGCGTTATAGTAGTTCATGGTAAAGCGCATTCATCAGCCAGTGAACAACCCATGATAAAGTCTTATGTCAATGAATGGTTAAAACGATTGCCTGGCGTATTGGCCTTCTGTTCAGCTCAAGCAAAAGATGGTGGAACCGGTGCACTCTATGTATTACTTAAACGAGAGAAATAAAATTTCAAAGTAAATTCTGACAGCCATTATAGCGGCTGACCATTCTCAAACGCCTCTAACCTTTCGCGAGCAGCAAGCCTCCCATATTCGATGATAGGTACTGCGTGATGAAAATCATAAAAACTGCATAAAACTTTAGGGATACGAATAACAAGATCAGGGGGATAACCTGCTATTTTATATTCAGCTAAGCTGGCCTGCATAACCTCGACTGAATTAAGCAGTATATCCATTCGCCCACCAATCTTATCTGCTTTAGGAATATACCTATCCTCAGGTCTATCGTGGTCTGGCATATTCCATTCATCGCTTATTCCACTGCGATTCAAATATTGATTACGTGGTAAAGATAAATGACTATGACTAGAGTCACCTGTATTTAAGTCGATCGCAACAATAAGATCGGCTTGTGCAGCCACGACAGGAATAATTGGCAGAGGGTTGAGAATTCCCCCATCAACAAGTACCCGCCCCTCTTTAATCACAGGCGTAAATAATCCCGGTACAGCAACTGATGCCCTAATCGCTTCAAGCAATGAACCTTTTTGATACCAAACCTCTTTTTGATGAGCAATATCCGCTGCAACGGCGGTAAAATCAATGTCTAGCTCTTCGATTAAACGAGGACCTAAGATTTCAGCAAGTTGTACAAATATTCTATCTCCTCTAATCGCTCCTTTAGACAAAGTAAAATCAAGTAGCTTAACAACGCCCATCCAGTTTAGCGATGAAACCCATGTTTTATATTCCGCTAGCCGACCCGCGGCATACATACCCCCAACCAATGCGCCCATAGAGCTTCCGGAAACAGAAACAATCTCATAGCCTCTACGTTCAATCTCTTCAATCGCACCTATATGAGCATAACCACGCGCACCACCACTACCTAAAACCAGCGAAACAGTTGCCATATATTCACACCCTTGAAGTAAAGCATTACTCAATAAAAATTAACACTTCAGTATTTTGCTCTGAAGAAAAACCACCTAAGGAATATAAAGATATACGTTCCGCATCAATCTCTTGCTCTATTAAGCGATTTTTTAAAGCCATAATCTGATCATTCGACTTATCCAATTGCTGTCTATAGGTAGAGCCTGAAAAGTTTTGCCCGACAAGCCATAATGTTCGCTCGGGGTTCTCTGTTAAATATTTAACTAAGGCTTTAAATTCAGATTCTTTTCCAGTGAATGGTATTCCATCACCTTGCTCAGCTTGGGCTTCCATGCCTAGAACATTTTCCACCAACACCTCTACTCTTAAGTAAACACGTTTATTACCGCGCTTAACCGCATATAGAGAAAAGTACTTATTATTTATACGGTAAGATGCAAAGGTTTGACTCTCTTCCAAACCATACAAGCGAGAATAGCGAAATATAGCGTTAGCCCATTGATTGCTACTTCCGCAATCCCGCCCAGTACATTTAAATAAATTCGTAGCACCTAATTTGATCAGCTGATTTTCTAGTACTGAAAATGCTTCATCAGGCGTATTCAACTCAGGTATCCGGTATGTAATTTGTGTTAATTCCCCTGTAACCCGACGTTCTTTTTCTGGTGTAACAACGCCCTTTATTTTCTTTAAACCACCCAGTATCAGTCGGTAGTTTTCATCCTTTTTATCATATTGAACAATGTAGGAGCCTGGAAAACGTTCAAGCTGAAAGTAATCACTTGAATTAGTAAGGTCCGCCTCTGCTACTGCAAAAGTGGAATAAAATAATACATATAGAAAAACAGAAAACCGCATAACTTTTTTATCCCGATTCGTTTACTAAAACTAAATCTAATCTACTAACAAATGACCATCTACTTTTTACTCCCCCAGCTATCTATTTTGCTAGCCAATAACGTTGCTATGGGAAGATCTAAATGTAGATGATGCCCACCTACCAACTCGATAACCTCTGAAGAGGCCAAATCATCTAGCCACGGATCGACAATACTATCACGTGCCCCCTCTTCACCTATTATAACTATAGCGTTAGATTTCACTTTCCGAATAAAGGATTTCGCCTGCTCAGGGCTGAAACGTATCAATGAGGGTAGTAGCAATTTAGGATCATTGTTCCAAATATAACCTTTGTCCGTATATGTTAACCCCCGCGCCATTAATTTCTCTGCGGCTTCTTTTGATACAGGCCATCGACCATTCGCTCGTGCTTCAACAGCCGCATCAAAACTCCCATAAGGCTTAAGAGAACGTGAAAGCATTTTCTCTCTTTTGATTATCGCATCAGAAAAAACCTGTGGTAGCTCATCCACCTCATAAAACAGTGGTCCTAATCCATCAATGAACATCAGATTATCAACCTTCAAAGGAAAGCACGCTGCAAACATCATAGCGATACTTGCTCCCATTGAATGCCCAATCAAATCAACTTGATCAAGATTTAGGGCGTTTATTACTCCATGCAGGTCAGTCACATTATCCCAAATATGATAAGGCATCCCTTTAGGTCGATGATCTGAAAGGCCATGCCCAACTAAATCAATCGCAATGAAACGAATCTCCGATATATGCTGCCCTAATAGATAAAAACTGGCGGCATTATCTAACCATCCATGCAACGCCAATACCGGCCGCCCATTAGGGTTTCCATATTCCACAACAGCAACTTTATATCCAGCAGCATCGATATAATACTCACGACAATCCGACATTGAAATTCTCACTAATCAGCTGATACACAAAGCTATTTGCATACTATAAACAGAAATTCGGGTAATATCTTGTGCAGAAATAAGCACTGCAAGGAAAGTTTGATGATATTAGGACAGCAACTGGAACATGACCCAAGCTTAAAAAAGCCGCAACGCCTTTTTTTTATATTATTCGGCTGTTTGTTTTTAATTGCGCCTTTTTACTACCAACCAAATTTAGGTGGCGAAGGGCTGTTTCTACCTTACAACGGAGCTATTTGGATTGTTGCAAGCTGGATTATTGCTAGTGCTAGCTTTTTGATTTATAAAAACCAACAAATTATTTTACCAAAATATTGGCTGGGTCTAGCGCTTTTCCCGATAGGTGCTCTGGCTACCGGTTTTGTTGCCGATAAAAACAACCCCACTGAATGGATTGTCAGATTATCCGTTATTATTGGCGGCTATCTGTTTTTTCTTAGCCTTTTTCAATTCCAACTTAAATCTAAACATATAGAGCGCAGTCTTTATATAATTTTGGCTATGGGACTCATTGCCGCCACTTACGGCATTATTCAAGCCCTAACAGGAGCGTCTAATTTAAGTTTTTTAATGCCTGTAAGTCCTAACCATCTACCAGTAGGTATCTTCCAACAAGTAAATTTACAAGCCTCTTTTATGGCTACCTTTTTAGTGCTGACTTACTATTTAGCATCTAGGCCGACGCTTCGTAGCTTTAGCTTTATAATACAAGCAACCTTAGTTATTGCGGCGTTAACCGCAAGTTACAATATCGCTATTAGCGGGTCACGTGTTGGGCTACTCGGCGCCGGTTTAGGTTTAACATGTCTAGTGATCGGTCGTTGGAAACTATTTCGTCAAGCGAAAACTATCTTTTTTGCACTCACGATAGCAACTATTCTAGGTGGCGTTTTAGGTAAAAGTGGACTCGAAAAAGCCGCCGCTAAAGTAGATAGAGCCGTAGCACATACAAGCTCTGATAGCGAGATTGGCGGTATTCGAGCCGATGTACGGTGGCATATATACAATCTTTCCTTAAATATTTTCGCTCAAGCCCCACTTATTGGTCACGGATTGGGGAGTTTCCAAAAGGTTTTCCAAGAAGAGCGCATCGAATATCAACAGCAAACAGACAGTAGTCTTAGATCTGCTCCCCGTTTTAGCCACCCTCATAATGAATTGATCTTCTGGCTGGTTGAAGGTGGGATTGTATCAATTATTGGTATACTCGCAGCCGCAATTTTTACACTAGTTCAATTATTCAAAGCAGGCTGGCAGAGAGGATGGGGCTATTCAGCACTCCTCTTACCGCTAGTCTTCCATACTCAAGTGGAACTCCCCTTTTATATCTCCAATACCCATTGGTTTTTATTGCTTTTCCTACTATTTTTAACCCATCAACATGGTAAAAAATCGATAACAACCGAAAAGCTATCAATGGCGGCGCAAAGAACTATACCGATTAGCTTCGCTACCCTCTCTATTTTCGCAACAATTACTTTAATCCAGACACAGATAGCAAGCGCAGGCATTGTAAGTTATTTGCAACGTAATCAGAGCCAACCTCAATATCTACGTTCATCGCTCGAATCAGCTTATTTTAGAGAATACACAACCTATCTATTACTTAGACGTAACATGCTAATTAGCGCCTCTAAAAATAACAAAAAACCAGCACAGGACTATATTAATTGGGCTGAGCAATCAGTTAAAGTTACACCAGCGATTGTAACTTATAGAGATTTAGCCATTGCTTACGATATAATTGGAAAGGAAGAAGATAGGGATCAAGTATTAAACAAAGCGTTAAGCATGTTTCCTACTCATAGTGGGCTATTAGAGCTACAGCAAAAACTGCGCATAAAAGGCAAAAACGCACTTAAAGTTAAAAGTGCCGAATCAAGCTCCCAAGCCCAGCCGCAGGCCAGTCAGCCGTGATCTCTGCAATTTCAGCACAAGAAAATGATCGAGGGTAAGATATTACACCCTCACAGCATAAAGCTTCGACAATAGAGATTAGCGGCATATGGGTCACAATTATAGGTGTTGACTGGCTATGATGCGCCAACGACTCCAGTGCAACTAAAGGGTCAGAGTCTGGCGTCCAGAGAGCAGACTCTACGAGAGCCGACGATAAGTTCAGGCTATCAGCTATAATCTCCGATGTCTGAATCGTACGAAGGTAAGGACTATGAATAATAAGATCAATCTCAGATAAGTCCTCAGAGTATTGATTCACTCTTCCTCTTACTGATTTAATCCCATTTGTCGTTAGATGTCTTTTAGCATCCGATGAAGCTGAATGCTCCGCTTCACCATGACGCATCAAAAAGAACTTCATACTCCCTCACGTGGAAGAACAAACTCTACATCCGTGCTTTGCTCACTCATCATTAGCATTTTAACGACCTCAGCAATAGGCGCTTTATTGAAAACCACCTCATACAGCCCAACTACTAAAGGCATATAAATCTGCATTTCAGAAGCTTTCTCTTTAACTTGCTTTATAGTGTTTACACCTTCAGCTACCTGCCCTAAAGCCTCTACAGCTTCTTCAAGACTTTTGCCTTCACCTAAAGCATAACCTACGCGGTAATTACGGCTTAATGGAGACATACACGTCACTATAAGATCGCCTACACCAGCAAGACCAATAAAGGTCATGGGATTTGCCCCCATAGAAACAGCGAAGCGACTCATTTCGGCTAAACTTCGTGTCATCAACATACTTTTGGTGTTTTCACCCATGCCAAGAGCAGCACTAAGGCCTGCAGCAATTGCATAGATATTTTTTAAGGTTCCCCCTAGTTCAACACCATAAGTATCCGAACTGGCATAGACTCTAAAATAGGATGAATGAAGCCTAGCCTGCACTTCGCTTCGTAACTCTGCACAATCACTAGCAATAACTGTTGCCGTCAACTGCTTAGCCGCCACTTCTTTCGCTAAGTTAGGTCCGCTCAGTACGCCTATACGGGCAGAGGGCATCTCCTCTCGAAGAATCTCGCTCATTAAACGGAAGCTATTGGCTTCAATCCCTTTCGTTGTAGACACCAACATCTGATCCGCCTTCAAAAAAGGACGTGCTTGCTGAACAACCTGACGAAAGGATTGACTAGGAATGGAGATAAGCACTAGATCAACATCTGACAAAACGTCTTGTAACGAAGTTGAAGCTGACAAACGGTCAGAAAGGATATAACCAGGAAGGTAGCGAGCGTTCTCATGCTTGTGATTTATAGCTTCGGCAAGCACTTCATCTCTTAACCACAAACGAACATAAGAACCGTTTTCCGCTACCATATTTGCGATAACGGTACCAAAGCTACCCCCACCAAGAACGGCCACCTTACGTATCTGAGACATAACTTTTTCCAGTACAAACTTATTTAACAGAATCGTCCAAGCTATCCAGCATTTTATTAATGCCTTTAAATAACAGCAGAACGATGAAATACCCTAAACACGCCAAGCCTAAAAAAAGCATCAACTGTAAAGGATCATCTGTGCGCTGATACCCGGCAACACCTAATGCGGCAATCACCGCACTAAATACTACCGCAACAATATTAGCTAGACGCTTTGTCTTGTGTATGTCCTTTTGCATCGTCACTTCCATTAATTTCACTTCCGCTATCTTTGCTGACAGCTTCAGTTTTTAAATCTAATTCTTGCGGAACCGGCGACTCTTTTTTGGGTGTACGAGGAGCCGTTTGCGGCTCTTGTAAAAGCTCTGGTTCCGGGTGGATACAGTTTAACTTAACCCCTGTTTCCGCCTCAATCTCTGGAATAAGGAAGGAATCATCTTCACAGGCAAAACAGATAGAAGCGCCGGCAGCGCCCGCTCGCCCTGTGCGTCCAATACGATGAACATAATCATCAGGATCTTCAGGCAGTTGATAGTTAAAAACATGGGTCACACCATCAATATGGATACCACGCCCAGCCACATCTGTTGCAACCAGTACTTGGATTTTCCCATTACGGAAATCTTCTAAGGTACGCACACGTTTTTGCTGTGGAATTTCACCCGACATTAGCGCCGCTTTAATCCCATCTTTAGATAATTTTTCGGCTAAACGACGTGTTTCATCTCGACGATTACCAAAAACAATAACCTTCTCAGCTTGATCTTTATCCATATAATTCCGCAGTAAGCGGTATTTCTGATCCGCCGCCACAAGATATACGGTTTGACTCACATTATCAGTGGTTCTGATCTCTGGAGCGATCTCAATAACCACGGGATCAAGTGTCCACTGTTCCGCCAAGCTCAAAATATCATCGGTAAACGTTGCACTGTAAAGCAATGTCTGACGATCACTCCCTTTGCGCGGTGTATTACGAACAATAGTACGTACATCAGGGATAAAGCCCATACTTAGCATACGATCGGCTTCATCAAGAACCAGTATCTCCACATTCCACAGATCGACATCTTTACGGTTTACAAAATCGATTAAACGCCCAGGCGTTGCGACCAGAATATCGACAGGTTTTTTCTTTAGCTTTTGGCGTTGCTTATCGTAATCCATACCTCCAACAAGGCTAACCACATGAAGATCCGTATACTTAGCTAAGTTTTCAGCATCATCAGCGATTTGTAACGCTAACTCACGAGTCGGCGCGACAATTAAAGCCCTTGGCTCACCCTTACGACGTTTTTCTTCGATTGGGAAATCGATTAAGTCGGTGATAATTCCCAATAGAAAAGCAGCAGTTTTACCTGTACCTGTCTGGGCCTTACCAATTATATCTTTACCATCCAGCGCAGCCGGAATTGTTGCAGCCTGAATCCCTGTACAGTACTCAAAATTAAGATCGGCGATAGCATGAAGAACAGTATCTGGCAAATTGAAATCACAAAAACGCTGTTTTCCTTCAACCGCAGGAATATTTACTTGGTCTGGACTCCATTCAGCGCGGTCATCCGACCGTGATGCGTGAGAAGGTACAGATCTCACCTTCCTTTCAGTCTTATTTTTTTCATGCATATCCATTGTATTATCTATAGTCAACTCAATATATCCTAAGAAAAATTTCGCCTATACGGCGGTAATGCTGCCAACAACTGCTTACCATAACGACGCGTAATAAACCGCCGATCCAGTAGAGTAATTATACCTTGATCTTTTTCTGTTCTAAGTAATCGGCCAGTCGCCTGAGTAAGACGCATCGAGGCCATAGGTATAACCCACTCAGCAAACGGGTTGCCGCCTTGAGATTCTATCCATTCTGAATATGTGGCATCCACAGGGTCATCAGGCACGCCGAAAGGCAGTTTAGTAATAACCACATGCGTCAAATATTCGTGAGGAAGATCTACCCCTTCCGCAAACGAAGCAAGTCCAAAAATAATACTTGGCAGTTCATTATCTATACGTTCACGATGCAGTCGCAAAATCTCATGCTTTGCAAGGTCACCTTGAACCAAAATATTGTCGACCATCTTATCAGGCATCTGCTCAAGAACATACCGCATCTGTCGCCAAGAACTAAATAACACTAAGGTCGATTTTTCTTTAGGCAAAGAAGCCAACAAAATTTCAGCCAATTCGCCATTATGATCATTCGGATTACTGGGATCGGTACGCATTGCTGGAACCCGTAGCTCAGCAGCCTCACTAAAATTAAACGGGCTAGGAAATATAGCGCACGGACTATCTACAGGAATACCTAAATCGGCATACAAACGATCAAAACGTCCTAATGCTGTTAGTGTTGCTGAAGTTACAACAGCACCATAACATTGGGACCAAAGATGTTCCTGAAGTGTCGCGGCAGCTGATACAGGGCTACTACAACACTCCAGATCTAAACCTTCATTACCGTCAACACGTAAGACCCAGCGTGCTGTCGGAAGCCCCCCTTTCTCATCAGGAGATGCATAAGAGCGAGCTAAACCAAACATAGCCTGCATTCTTGAGAGAAAAACACCCATTTGCGGGTACCATTTTTCAGCAATGGATCTATCAATATCAGCCAACTCACCATCCATCGCCTCTTTTAATAGATCGACTATCTGCTCCAATTTGAGTACAACACGTTCGGCTGCCGTAGCGAAGTTATGACAAATAAGTTGCAAAGGCTCAGGAATAACCCCTTGAGCAAACCGATAACGGTCACTTGCCCCCTGAAGTTTATCTATTAATAACTGCTGCAACAGCAACTGCCACTCCTCAAGTGAACGCTCCATATCAGAGAAGGGGTTAGCCATTTTTTCTACATAGCCCTGCAATACCACATGCGCTGATGTGTCATTTAGCAGCTTATTTAATGAACGAGTAACTTTCGCCAACCAGCGCTGACTAGATTTAACACGTAATCTATAAGAAAAATGACCTGTAGTTTTCGTACCAAGATGGTGACCTTCATCAAAAATATAGATCGTATCTTCCGGAGCGGAAAGAATCGCACCACCGCCAAGGGAGAGATCAGCTAACACTAAGTCATGATTTGCAACAATCAGATCCCAACGGTCAAGCTCTTGTCGGGCTTTAAAAAAAGGACAAATTGAAAAATTACTGCAGCGCCGATTAGTACACTGCATATGATCACTGGTGGATAACCGCCAAATAGGATCAGCCACAGTATTTTTTAATCCATCACGATCGCCATCCCACTCACCAGAAGCATACAAACTCAGCAATTCCTGAACTTGAGAAATATCTGACTGATCAATTTTTTGCGCAACTTCATCTTCATACAACGCGATCTGGCCTAACTCATTTTGCTGCTCTAGTACTTTTTCTGCACTAGAAATACAAAAATACCTACCACGTCCTTTCGCCAAGCCATAGGTCAGATTAACGCCAGCCTCTGTTACTAACTGGGGCAGATCCTTCATGATTAGCTGCTCTTGCAAAGCAACTGTTGCCGTAGATACAACAACCTTTTTCTTTCGCTGCTGGGCAATGGGAACAGCCGCCAACAAATAGGCTAATGTTTTACCCGTACCTGTTCCCGCTTCTACCACACTAATATGCGAACCACCATTACGTTCGCCTTCACTGTTCTGCGAGATCGCAGCTAAAGTTCGCGCAATCTCAGCAATCATCATTTTTTGACCATAACGAGATTGAAGCCCACGACTACTTAAGAACGTACTATAGGCCTGCTGTATTGACTGTTTAAGCTGCTTATCTAACAAAGGAAGTACCGAACCTAGGATTGGATGTCTAGATGTAATTCTAACAGCTCACTAGGAAGAAAAACAAAAAACACTGTATAAAAAAACATAAGTTTCTTTACAAACGCAAAATACTGTATAAAAATACACGTACTGTATAAACAAACAGACAAATACTATGAAGCTAACGAAACGACAAACTGAAGTGCTTGAATGTATCAAGCGACACATCGACGAAACGGGTTACCCGCCTACCCGTGCCGATATTGCCCGGGACTTAGGCTTCCGATCAGCTAATGCAGCTGAAGAACACATGAAGGCTTTAGCACGTAAAGGAGCTATTGAAATTATTCCAGGTACATCACGAGGAATCAGAGTCCCTGAGCTCGAAGCCGATTTAGGTATACCTATTATTGGTCAAGTTGCTGCAGGCTCCCCGATATTAGCCGAAGAACATGTAGAAGATCACTGCACAATTTCGTCAAACTTTTTCCAACCCAAAGCAGATTATCTGCTTCGAGTAAAAGGTGAAAGTATGAGAAACATTGGCATTATGGATGGAGACCTACTTGCAGTACACCAATGTAATACAGCAAAAGATGGCGAAATTGTCGTTGCAAGAATTGAAGATGAAGTCACGGTTAAACGTTTTAAGAAAGAGGGAAATATCGTTTATCTTATCGCTGAAAATGAAGAATTTGAACCGATTGTCATTGACTTGAAAGAGCAAGAAATCGCGATTGAAGGCTTAAGCGTTGGTGTAATTCGCAGAGGTAACTAAAAATGATGGCACTTCCAGTAAGTACTAAGGCTCCACTTGTTCTTCTAAAAAACAAAGTATCAGCTAAAGTTACATCCCTTCCGGTAACCCCTTCTACAAAATCGGAGTTAGCTGGCAGTGTTACAGAGATTGTAGTGCAGAATAACAACTTCTCTAACATCCCTATGCTCATGCCTCTACTGGCACAACTGAGTCAAGATGATAGATGGTTTGTCTGGATTGCACCCCCTGTACTTTTACCTAAACAGCTTCTAGCTGACGCGGGCATAGATCTAAACAAAGTAATTCTGTTAAACCCAGATAACAAGCACAGCACCTTCGCTTTAGCTAAACAAGCCTTAAGCACAGGCACAAGCCACTCCGTCATTTCATGGCCTGGTTACCTTTCAGAAAAGGAGCTAAATGAGTTAGAAAATGCGGCAAAGCAAGGGCAAAGCCACGGAATAGTTATACGTCGAAGACAGCATAGCTAAGGCCCTGATAGATAAGAGGGCTTTTGCAATCCAGTTTAATGAATAATAGGTTCTGGCTCTGATTCAGACTCGGCATTATCATCCAAGTCAAAACCTGATTCGGCAACCATCTGAATACCCGCGGTTAACATGACCCGCGCTACGTCAAGATAGTGCCCATTTAACTTATCTTTCAACTCAGATGAGAAATTAACCTTAATCATTGGCTCCGCATCACTATCTGCATTCCGTATGGCCAATTCACCATTTTCAAGCTCTATTATTTCTAATACCATTTCCGACGCTATACCTGACACTTATTTTACCACTCCTGCATTCCTTCTCTCAGAGAATCAACTAACTGAGACAAAGCATTAAACCAACCTTCATACTCGACTATAATCGCCTTATCTTCCGCATGATCAGGATTAACCTGCAACACATGGATCTCTGACAGGCTTTTAGTATCGCTAGTAGCCCCTTTCTTATCCGCACCATGCCAACAGGCTTCATAAGCACCTATCATCTTATGTAGCCAAGCTGTCGAATCATTCTCTAGCACACTTAATTGTTTTAGCTCGGGGCTTTCAACACCGGTAACTTCAAGTTCAGCAGCTAACGATCGGTAACCCTCTAAAGTTTCAGTATCCACTTTATAAACTTCTGCTATTTCACGTAAAAACGCGTCATAAGCAGACATTAAGTGAAAAAGAACAGATTCATTAAATGATTCGATGAGTGCATGTTTATTCCAGCTGGTATCATCTTGAGCTTGCTTTAGTAGCTCAAGATGAATACGTGTAAAACTTAATTTCTGATTAGTCCGTGCTAAATAAATACCGCTCATGGAGTACCCTAACTATTTTTTCGCCTTTTTGCGGGCTTCTTCAACGACCCACTTCCCATCCTGATAGAATGCCCGCCAACCGGTCGCTTTACCATTGACCTCGGTCATGACGTATTGCTCCTTAGTCTTGCGACTATATCGAACAACCGTTAAATTTCCATCAGCATCTTTTTTAGGCGCACTAAACAAAAATTCATATTTAGGATCTATTTCACTTTGGTGCGGCAACAACTCAACAATTTTTGGTGCTCTTGTTTCCCTATTTCGTGGAAACTGACTGGCAGCAAGAAATAAGCCTGATGCCCCATCACGAAGAATATATGTATCCTCAACCTTTTCACAAGCCAATTCAGGCATAGGAACAGGATCCATTTTTGGCGGTGCAGCTTCACCACTTCTTAGCAACTTGCGGGTGTTTTTACACTCTGTACAACCAAAATATTTACCGAACCGACCTGTTTTTAACTGCATTTCAGCCGAGCATTTATCACACTCTAATACAGGCCCGTCATAACCTTTAATTCTATATTCTCCAGCCTCAACCTCAAAACCAGAACAATCGGGATTATTACCACACACATGAAGTTTACGTTTCTCATCTATTAGATAAGAGTCCATCGCCGAACCGCATATGCCGCAACGATGTTTATTACGTAAAATACGTGACTCTTCTTCGTCATCACCATCAACGCTAACCACCTCATCACCAGGGGTTAAGTTAATAGTACATTTACAACGTTCTTTCGGAGGTAAGCTATATCCAGAACAACCGAGAAAAACACCGGTACTCGCCGTGCGGATCATCATATGACGGCCGCAGTCAGGACAGCTAATGTCCGTCTCTGTCGGCGTATTAGGCCTCATCCCATGCTCATCACTTTGTGCTTCTTCTAATTTTGCAGAGAAATCCGCATAAAACTGATCAAGCAATGCTTTCCAATCTGCACTCCCTTCAGCAACGTCATCTAAGCTTTCTTCCATTCGAGCGGTAAAGCTATAATCCATCAGGTCGGCGAAGTTTTCACCTAAACGCTCAACAACAATATCGCCCATTTTTTGCGCATAAAAACGTCGATTCTGCACTTGAACATAACCACGATCTTGGATCGTAGAGATGATCGTCGCATAGGTTGATGGGCGACCAATTCCTTGTTTTTCTAGCTCTTTTACCAAGCTCGCTTCAGTAAATCGAGGCGCTGGTTTAGTAAAGTGTTGCTTGGGTGTTAACTCAACGAGAGAAAGTGTTTCGCCTGCATTAACGTCAGGTAAGAGTATATCCTCTTCCCCTTTACCTTTTGCTGGCATCACTCGTGTGTAACCATCAAATTGTAAGATACGACCTTTAGTTACTAATTCAAATTCTGCAGCGGCAACCGTTACCCGCGTACTCAAAAACTTAGCAGGTGTCATCTGGCATGCGAGGAATTGTCGACGAATAAGCTCATACAAGCGCTCAGCATCGCGATCCATGCCTTTAAGGGCTGTGGCCTCAACAGTAACATCTGAGGGGCGAATCGCCTCATGAGCCTCTTGTGCTCCCTCTTTGCTGCTGTAACTCAATGGATTCTCCGGCAGATACTTACTACCGAAATTATCACCTATATATTCCCTACAAGCCGCGATAGCCTCTGCACTTAAATTGGTAGAATCAGTACGCATGTAGGTGATGTAGCCCGCCTCATATAGACGCTGAGCCATCATCATAGTTTTCTTCACCCCAAAGCTAAGGCGAGTACTGGCAGCCTGCTGAAGCGTAGAGGTAATAAAAGGTGCAGAAGGTTTACTTGTTGTAGGTCGATCTTTGCGACTAATGACCTCTAAGGAAGCTGACTGTAAACGCTCTAAATGTGCTTTTGTCTCAGCTTCAGAGCCAGGCCTAAAGGTATCACCGTTAACACGGTTCACCTGTAATTTAAGCGGTGCTTTGCCTTCAGTTAGGGCATCAGCCTGCACTTCCCAAAACTCTTCAGGAATAAACGCTCTAATCTCTTTCTCACGTTCGACAACAAGTTTGACCGCAACCGACTGAACACGACCTGCAGACAAACCACGTGCAACTTTCTCCCATAATAAAGGGGACACCATGTAACCAACAACACGGTCAAGAAAGCGGCGCGCTTGCTGGGCATTGACGCGATCCATATCTAATAGAGATGGCTCTTCAAATGCTTCAGTAATTGCTTTTTTGGTAATCTCGTTAAACACCACGCGACGATAACGACTTTCATCACCACCAATCGCTTCGCGTAGATGCCATGCAATCGCCTCTCCCTCACGGTCCAAATCGGTCGCGAGATAGATTTCATCGGCATTTTTTGCCAGCCGTTTTAATTCGTCTACGACCTTTTCTTTGCCCGGCAAAATTTCGTAGTGAGGCTCCCACCCTTTTTCAGGGTCAATCCCCATGCGCCCGATCAGTTGTTCACGCGCCTTCTTCTTTTTATGCTCAGCTTTTGCTTCAGGCGACATTTTACGTGTTAGCGCCGCCAAACGAGCCCTTTCTTTTGGATCGGTCTTTTTAGTGCTACCGCTCGTTGGCAGATCGCGTATATGGCCTACACTGGATTTCACAACAAACTGGTTGCCCAAGTATTTGTTGATAGTCTTCGCTTTAGCTGGTGACTCGACGATAACAAGAGACTTTCCCATAGAGTCCTTCTTTCCTCAGGGCTATAATTAAGAAGCTATAGTTTAAAAACAGAAAAGGGTTAGAAAGCAAAATTCAACCATGATTTTGTCTTTTAACCTACGACACTGTAAGCAAATCTACAACGCTTCTTTTAAATAACGACATAATAAATAATAATTTGGGTGCATATATAAGTGCTGAGAATGCTGGGGTCAAGCAACAATTGTGATAAAAGTCGACTAATAGACCAACTAGAACTTTACCAATGGAGCCTTAAAGGCCACAATATTCAGCATAATCAACAACATCTCAACTGGCTGAAACAACCTCATGTTAAATGACAATATTCTATTAGTAGTACTGATTGCTGTAGTTGGGTTAGTTGCTATTACCGTTAATTTTGTCATTACTACACGCGAGCAGCAGGAAGAAGCTAAAGAAAAACGTTTAACCTGGCTTCAAGGCCAAGCTGAGCATATTCTGCAAGCACTCGCGGTATTAAGGGAGGCCGATTGTAAGCCTGAAATAGTTCAAAAAATTAATGAGCATGCAACAGCACTTTTAGAAGAAGTCGCTATGCTCGCACCTGATTCAGAGCTTTTCGAAGCATTAACACAACAAAAAGATACCGCTGATAAAGCATTCTCATCTCCAGACGCTTTTGACAGTGACCGAGCGCTAAAACGGGCCCAAATCTACATTAATTTTGCAGAGAAACTCATACTTCAACTAGCACGTGGCGGAAAAATAACACGCCCTTTAGCCCGAAGCTATCAACAGGAACTTTATTGGTTACGTATCACTGTCGTAGCAGATGCCCACCTTATGCAAGGTGAACGCTTCAAAAAATCAGATGATTTGATGACAGCACTCTCTCATTATCGCCATGCCAAAGCGCTGCTTGTTCGAGCTAACATCCCAACTCAAAACAAAAAATCCAGAATGGAAGCCGTTGAGAAACTGATTGAAGAGATACAACCTAAAAAGCC
Source organism: Neptuniibacter marinus (assembly GCF_965223595.1). Classification (NCBI taxonomy): domain Bacteria; kingdom Pseudomonadati; phylum Pseudomonadota; class Gammaproteobacteria; order Oceanospirillales; family Oceanospirillaceae; genus Neptuniibacter; species Neptuniibacter marinus. The sequence continues at coordinate 2,661,479 of NZ_OZ245004.1, forward strand.
TAGACCCCAAGGCTCTTTAGCTGAATCATTAGATCGTTTACTCTAGATTTTGGCAAACCGAGCAATCTGCTGACCATTTTCTAATCTTACCTGCTCAATAAACATATCAAGAGGCCGTATCCATAGGCCCTCATCACCGTAACACTGGCGATAGATGACATGCCATTGCTCTGTCTCAGAGTGTCTAGCTAGGTTAATCACTTCATACTCAGCGCCCTTATAATGCTTATAACGCCCTAATTCAATCTGCACTATCTAAAACCTCTCTGCCACTAAGCTATCTAATAGCGTTTTAATTTCGTCCAGAGCCTCATCACCGCCCTCTTCATTCCAATATACACCAGCATGAATAGGTGTAGATTCAAGAGAAAAAACACCGTCAGGTAATTTAGAAATCACCTCTGCTAACCTATCTAACTGCTTTTCAGACAAGGCTCGCTCACCCTCAGACCAACTCCACCCAGAGGGGAGACCTATATCAGAAATTGATTCAAGTCTAAAAATTTGCCATGTTGTAAAATGATTTTTCTCTTCCCTATTCAGACCTTCACGAATAACTCGATAAGCCGTTATATCACGAGATTCTGGCTCCATTTCACCTTTAGCCCTAGGTGCAGTCAGCCTTTCTAACTGAACAAGAAAACCCATTTTCTTAGCTTTCATCCTCAGTGCTGCCTGATACTTCTGTCGTGGTGTAGGCATTACCCACATCATTGAACCAATGAGCGACATCATAATAACAATTATGATCATCCATTTCATAAACGGTACTCCGTTTAACTGTAAGCAAAGAGGCTTAAAATCAGTTATAAATAAGTGAGTTAGGATTCTTGTAAGCTTTAGTTAATTGATAAATATCAATGCCATGAAGTTTAACAGAGTACTAAGCCACACGCTCTATGCTAATCTGATTAACAATGAGTGTTGAGCCCTATAAATAGGTTCAGCATGTGACCGATAAGCACTTCAAGGAAATAATCATGAGTATTTATAAAAGAGTTTTGCTTGCTCTAGATCTGTCCACTGAATCGGAACAACTACAAGACAAAGCTCGTGAGATTGCTTCACAAAACCAGGCAGAACTACATATTGTGCATGTAATAGAGCCGTTAAGCTTCGCTTACGGCGGTGATGTGCCGATGGATTTAACCTCTATTCAAGAACAACTTGATGAACATGCGAAAAATAAGCTTGAAGCATTCTGCCAATCACTTGGCTACCCCGTTACAACAAAACAAGTAGCAACCGGCCAAACTGAATCTGAGGTCCACCGTATTGCTGATGATTTAGCTATTGACCTAATCATTGTCGGTAGTCATGGCCGCCATGGTATTGCGCTGTTATTAGGCTCTACAGCCAATGGCATTCTGCACGGCGCAACCTGTGATGTACTCGCAATACGTATAAAAGAAGAGGCTGAATAATCTCTCCTTTGTGTGGTGTGGTGCGGTGTGCTGAGTAGAGAGGAGGCTAGCCCTCCTCTTGCATAGCTTCAAGCTCAACCCAGCGTTCCATCAGTGTTTCCACTACCTGCTCTTGAGCTTGCATTTCCTCAAGTATAGAACTCACTACATCTTGGCTTTGCTGATAAAAATCAGCCTTACCGGTTTGCTCTTGTAACCCTGCTAATTTTTCCTCAGCCGCTTCCAACAAAGCGGGTAATTCATCAAGCTCTCGTTGTATTTTATAGCTTAGTTTTTTCTTTTTAGCTGGCTTTTCAACAACCGGACCACTATCGACTTTGGAAGACTTTTTAGGTGTATTTTTTACTAGGCTCGGCCGCTGACGAAGCCAATCTTCGTATCCACCGACATATTCATTTAGCTTTCCATCACCCTCAAAAACCAATGTGCTTGTCACCACATTATCAAGGAAAGATCGATCATGGCTTACCAACAAAATAGTGCCATCAAAATCAAGGATTATCTCCTCTAACAGCTCTAAGGTTTCTATATCTAGATCGTTTGTCGGCTCATCGAGTACCAATAAGTTAGCTGGTTGGCTAAAAAGTTTGGCGAGTAATACTCGGTTAGTCTCACCACCCGATAATGCTTTGACGGGTGTTCTAGCTCGCTCTGGGGCAAACATGAAATCATTTAGATAGCTAATAAGGTGGCGCTGTTTACCATTGATAGTGATACTTTCACGGCCTTCAGCAATATTATCTATTACTGTTTTTTCAGGGTCGACTTGGGCACGCAATTGATCAAAGTACGCAACTTCGATGTTAGTCCCTAATTTAACCTGACCGCTATCTGGCGTTTGCTTACCTAACAACACACCTAACAAACTACTCTTACCCGCTCCATTAGGACCGATCAAGCCAACACGATCACCACGTAAAAGTGTGAAATCAAAATGACTGAAGAGGGTTTTATCATTAAAGCCTAAACTAACGTTTTGTAACTCAGCAACAATCTTACCGCTACGTGCGGCTTCTTCGAGCGAGAATTTAGCTTTACCACCTCGTTCACGTCGATCTGAGCGTTCATTACGCATTTGTTTCAGGGCACGAACACGTCCTTCATTACGGGTTCTGCGCGCTTTAATTCCTTGTCTTATCCAAGTTTCTTCTTGTGCTAAACGCTTATCAAAGAGCGCATTCTGCTTCTCTTCGTCCTCTAGCATCTTCTGTTTAAGTTCCATGTAGGCTGAATAACTACCCGGAAACGAAGATAAGTTACCTCGATCCAATTCAATAATACGGGTCGCTAATCTATCCACCAATGCTCGGTCATGAGAAATAATTAATAATCCACCCCTAAACTCAAGCAACTGTTGCTCTAACCACTCAATAGTTTCAATATCCAAGTGGTTTGTCGGCTCATCGAGAAGTAACAAATCAGGCTGCTGAACTAGAGCCGCACCTAAGGCCGTTCTACGACGCCAACCACCAGAAAGTTCAGACATTAGCTTATCGCCAGGAAGCTCAAGCTGCTCAATAACTCGCTGGACCCGTTGCTCTAGATGCCAACCATCAACCGCTTCAATCTCATGCTGAAGGTGATCAAGCTTGTTCATATCCACTTCTGCAGATGAAGCTAATTCATCATAAGCCTCTCTCAGCTTAAGAATATCGTGCAGCCCCGACGTAACCACATCTCGCACTAAGCGTTCATCTGCAGCTGGCATAGCTTGGGGAAGTTCAGCGATTCGACAGGTAGGTGCTACCCAGAATTTTCCCCCATCCGGTTTATGATGGCCCGCAACGATTTTGAGCAGTGTGGACTTGCCCGCACCATTTAATCCAACTAAAGCAACCCTTTCTCCCGGATCTATTTGAAAATCAACATTATCTAAAAGAGGGTTCGCGCCAAAGGCGATTGATATTTTATCGAGTCTAATAAGTGGCATGTTTGTTCAGCTTTTGTTCTATGAAGGCGCTATTCTACTAGTTTTTACTAGATATGCATGAAAATGCTGCATTCAGACAAATTATTATTTAATAATAAGCTCAAACTGCCGTATAAATAGGTAACGGAACATCACATAGGACTTGGTAAATGTATCGTGTCATGCACAAATTCATCATTTTTTTCTGTTTTACACTGTTAACTCTTGCAACGACTATCAATGCGTCTACAGAATCGTTACGTAAACAGTTTCTTAAGGCCGAATCACTTTTAAAGCAAAACAAAACAGAAGCCTATGCAAAACTACGTGCACAACTCGATGAATACCCTCTAGCTCCTTACTTAGACTATCAAGAGATCTTAAAAAATCTCACAAGCTCAAAACCTGAAAAAATTAATGCGTTTATTGAAAAAAATCATGAACTACCTATAGCACAGCGACTCAATAAAACTTGGCTTAAACACCTGAACAGACAAAAACAGTGGAACTCCTATTCCCAACATTTCAGCCTACACCCTATAGATCACACCCATTATCAGTGCATGCAACTTCAAGCATTTTTGAACGGGACAGCAAAACAGAAGAAAGAGGCTCTATATAAAGCTAAAGACCTTTGGGTCGTCGGAGAATCTCAGCCCAAGACTTGTGACCCCTTATTTAAAGAGTGGATGGCAACAGGCAGACCTACATCAGATGAAGCTTATGAGCGTTTTTGGCTTAGTATCGAAGAAAATAATATTAAACTCGCTCAATATATCGATAAAAAGATCAAAAACAAAAAGCAAAAACAACAAACCCAACAGTTTTGGGCGCTTTACAAAAAACCAGAAAGCATCAGTAAAAAATCATTATCCTTCTTGCCAAAAGAGAGTCGAGGCAAAGTTGCAACGATAATTTACAAACGCTGGTATCGCACACAGCCGATTAGCGCGATCCAAGCTTGGATAAAAGTGCGGGATAAGTTGATGAGCCAAGAAGAGCAGCTATCTGTTACTGAATATATGGGGATTCGCCTAAATGCTAACTACCATAGCCAAGCAATTCAGTTATCTCATCTACTAGATCCTGACTATAAAATCGAGTCTTTAACTGAAACCCGTATTCGAAATGCACTCGCAAAGCAGGATTGGAAGACCGTAAAAATAGGTATCGCACACCTCAGCGAAACAGCTAAAGCCGACCCAAAATGGCAATACTGGCACTTAATTGCTGAACGAAACTTATCACCCAACAAAAGTCAGGCAAAGCAATTAGCTGATCTATCTAAAGATAGAAGCTTTTACGGTTTCCTCGCTGCTGAACTCAACAAAAGCCCCTTCCAACTAAATGCCATTAATAACCCCTTCTCATCAGAGCAACTCTCTCAACTATCAAGCAAACCTGCAGTAGCTCGAGCCAGAGAGTTGTTTAAATTAGGCAGACTAATAGAAGCTAACCGTGAATGGAATTTAGCCCTATCACAAATGACGCCCGAAGAAAAAAATGTCGCTGGTTACTTAGCGAAATCTTGGGGTTGGTACTTACAGGCTATTATTAATGCTGCTAAAACGAAACGCTGGGATCATATCGACTTACGCTTCCCTCAACCTCACAGCAAATTATTCAAAACTCACGCTTTAAAAAATGAGTTAGATCTAAGCTTTCCCATGGCTATAGCCCGTCAAGAAAGTGCATTTCTCTATAATGCACAATCACCTGTAGGGGCCAGAGGACTTATGCAGTTAATGCCTAAAACGGCCAAACAAACAGCCCAAAAGCACGAAGTACCCTATAAAAAGACATCACAACTTTATGATCCAGAAACGAATATAACCTTGGGCTCGGCTTATCTAGGCGATATGCTAAAACGCTTTGATAATAACCCTGCATTTGCGGCTGCCGCTTACAATGCAGGTCCCCATCGCGTAAAACGATGGCTCCGACAGCGCGGTGACCTTCCTTTAGATATATGGATCGAAACTATTCCATTCAAAGAAACACGTAGATATGTACAGAATGTCTTGGCGTTTCGAGTTATTTACGATCGTTTAGCAGGACGTGAAGCCCGCCTACTGACAGAAAAGCAGATTAAACTATTAGCTTTAAACCAAAACAAAGCAACAGCGCTGTAAAACCGATAAACCATACTCACTAAAATATCTAGCGGTGATAACGTCACCCCTAGATATTTTCCTATTGATCAGGCTATTTGAATGAACAACTGTTTTTGGACCGATATTGGCGTAAATTTAACGGATAGCAGTTTTGATAAAGACAGGCATGAGGTAATTGAACAAGCACTTACCGATGGTATAAATAAACTTATTATTACCGGTACAACCCTTCAAGAGTCATTAGACGCTATTCAGTTATGCCAGCGCTACCCTAAACAGCTATTCTGCACAGTAGGTATTCATCCTCACTATGCAAAAGTCCATTCATCCTCGGACTTCGCAGAATTAAATACATTAACAAAAGAAGCCGGCGTCGTGGCTTTAGGTGAAACGGGTTTAGATTTCAATCGCAACCTCTCAACGCCAGCACAACAAATATTAAGCTTTGTTACACAGTTAGAAATAGCCTCGACCCACAAACTCCCCCTCTTTCTACATGAAAGAGATGCTCACAAAAAACAGTTGGAAATACTCAAGTCCCACCGTGATGATTTTACTCATGCGGTAGCACACTGCTTTACCGGTTCAAGACAGGAGTTATATAACTATTTAGATTTAGACCTCCATATAGGTATAACCGGCTGGATTTGTGACGAGCGTAGAGGCTTAGAATTGCAAAAACTAGTCAAGGAGATCCCTTCTAATCGCTTAATGCTCGAAACGGATGCACCCTACCTACTGCCAAGAGATTTAAAGCCTAAACCAAAATCTAGACGCAACATTCCAAGTCATTTACCTCATATTGCCGCAGTAATCGCAACACTTGTGGATAAAACATTGGAAGAACTGAACCATGATGTTCAGAAAACTACCCTCGACTTTTTTAATATCAACGATTAAATACCAGTAAAAAATATAGGAACCTAATAACCTAAACGGATAGCTCGTTTAAAAAAGCAGTCAGCTGGCAACCATCAAATGGCCACATAAGCTCTTTGCCTGTCTGTAGATCAACTAATACAGGTATCGTTAAAGCGTATTTCTCCATTAAGTCATCATCTTCAGCAATATCAACCTGGTAGATGGCATACACGTCCATATTGACCACTGAAGTAACAACCGCCTCAGCAACCTCACATAGGTGGCAACCTAAGGTTCCCATTAACTCTAATTCCCGCATACCCTTTCCACATCAAATTAATACTTAATTAAGCTTTTTAAGATTGCCTTGCTAAAACACTACTCTCTGTAAAATACACCAACAAAATTATTAAATAAAAATAAGATCGCCGCTTATACTAATCAAGTCAGCAAAAAACAATGGGGCTAAATAGCAGACATAAGAACTACTCGTTTCACCTAACATAGGAGATCAATAGACAGCAGTCTAAGTAATTACTTTAAAACCCTCTTCAATCAACACAAATAATGCTTATACAGTTCAGCGGATGAGTAGTACAAAATACTGCAATATATTGCTGCTAAGATCGATAATGAACATATTATTTAGTCGTAACACCTAAGTTCCATCGACCAATGAATAGCTTGATTTATTGCACTGCACAATAATATGCTATTCTATTAAATGAACGCTCTTGTATTCTTGCAAAGAAAAACCTGTGCGAATATGCTGAAACTGGTAATTATTGCCCTTAATCCCGCCTCCTACTCATAAAGACTATGTGAAGCTAGGCTAGATGGAAAACGGATATGACAAAGAAAGGCGAACCAATGGATAACAACAACCTGCTCTCAAACCCTCAGGAATTTATTGACTATCTAAACACTGAGACCCAAAAAGTGTTTGATATGTTTTCCACTTCTGGTGGCGATGATGTTTTTACTCAATTTGCACAATCTTGGACTGAGCTTGCAAACCGCTCGTGGGAAGACCCAACGGTTTGGATTCGTGCTATTACCGATTATCAACAAAGTCAGATGAATTTATGGACAAACCTCTTAACCGGTAAAGCATCTGACGCGGTTGCCGAACCTGCCCGTGGTGATCGTCGTTTCCAAGCTGAAGAGTGGTCTCAAAACCCTGTTTTTGACTATATCAAGCAGTCCTACCTTCTAAGCTCTAAGCTGATGCAAGAGATGGCAGCAAATGCAAACCTGTCCGATAACGAGCAGAAGAAGTTAGAATTCTATACCCAGCAGTACATTGACGCGCTTTCACCAACAAACTTTGCCATGACAAATCCAGAAGTGTTACAGCAAGCACTGGAAACAAATGGACAGAGTTTAGTTGATGGCCTTAAAAATCTGCTAGGCGATGTTGATAAAGGTCGAATCTCGATGACCGATGAGTCAGCCTTTGTACTTGGGGAAAACATTGCTACTACGCCAGGCACGGTTGTTTTTGAAAACGAACTATTTCAACTAATTCAATACAAACCAACCACTGAAGAAACATTCACGCGCCCAACGCTGATCGTTCCTCCATGCATCAATAAGTTTTATATTCTTGATTTGCAAGAAAGTAACTCTTATGTGAAATACTGTGTTGATCAAGGACAAACAACTTTCCTCATTTCTTGGCTAAACCCTACAATTGAGCAAGGTAACATTAGCTGGGACGATTACGTAGACGAGGGCATAATAAAAGCAAGCCATGTAGTTAAAGAGATTACTGAGGCGGACAAGGTTAATGCCGTTGCATGGTGTGTCGGTGGTACGTTCTTAGCCTCAGCATTAGCAGTTATGGCAGCACGTAAAGATACAACAATTGCATCCGCCACATTCTTTACAACACTATTAGACTTCTCGGATCCAGGCGATCTATGTGTGTTTATTGATGAGCAGCAAGTTAAAAAATTAGAAGACAAAGTTACTAATCAGGGATACCTGAGTGGTCGTGAGCTTGCAACCTCATTCAACATGCTCCGCTCTAATGATTTAATTTGGTCATACGTTGTTAATAACTACCTAAAAGGTCAGACACCGCCTCCTTTCGATATTCTCTACTGGAACAGTGACTCGACTAACCTACCTGCGACTATGTACACTTTCTACATCAACAATATGTACCTTGATAACGCATTGGTTAAGAAAGACGCATTAACCCTCTGTGGTGAAAAGATCGACTTAGGAAAAATCAAGATCCCTTGCTACTTCCTATCCACCATTGAAGACCATATTGCCCCTTGGAAAGGCACCTTTCCTGGTACCGAACTCCTTAAAGGTAAAAATGAATTTGTGCTAGGCGCAAGCGGCCACGTTGCAGGTGTTATTAACCCTGCCTCTAAAAACCGTCGTAACTACTGGATTAACGGTGAGCTAGGTCAAGGCCCAGACCATTGGCTAGAATCAGCAGAACGCCAAGAAGGTTCATGGTGGCCACACTGGTCTGAATGGCTAAAACGCCGTGCAGGCAAAAAAGTAGCCGCACCAGAAACTGAAGGCAACGATACTTATAAAGGTATTGAAGCAGCACCAGGTCGTTACGTAACTGTTCGTATCGACTAGCATAAATGCTAAACCATAAAAAAGGAGTCTATTGGCTCCTTTTTTATTTAGGCTAAAATTTTAGCCGTTAAATCACGGTTTGATGCAATTCAGCAATTTCTTTTTTTAACACATCATCTTCAGTAAAGCTGGCAAACTTCTCCGCTTTAACCAATACCGCTTTAGCCTCACCTATTTGATCTAATTCAATCAATCGCTGCGCAAGAGAGAACTGTATGGAAGCCTTATACTCATTTTCCTTAAGCGAATCAGCAATTAAAAATGCGCGCTGATAATAATCCACAGCGGTCACACTATCGTCAGTAAAATCAGCCAAGGTTTCGAGGAAAAGCGGATGATCGCTTTTCTTACCAACGTGCTGCTCACATAACGACTTCAACTGATCATAAAGTTGATAAAAGACAGCTTCATCATCTCGATCTGCTGCGGAGATTAATGCTTCAGCCAGCTGCTCTACCTGTTTAAATAATTGGGCATTCATAGCTTAACTCTCCAACCACACATCTTTAGCCCAATCCCATATTGATCCCCACTCATCATCGATACCCTCGTCATACAACCATAGAAAGATCTGTCCAGTATCAGCGATACAATAAAATCCATTTTCATGTTCACAAATGGGGATATATTCACGTGGCATGCCTAGATCCCAAGCTCTTGCTGCCATATCGGGAAGAAAGGTATGAGATTGGGGATCTGCGCATGTCGCTGGCTCAATGGAACCACAGACAATATCACTTACCTCAAGCATGAACTGTTTATACTCATCTGGTAAAGAGATCAGAATCGCTTCTTCTATCTCAACCAGATCATCGTAATTCGGTAGATCTAATGGCACCGGAACTTTTTGGTTACGTTCCTGTAACAACTCAATAATATCTTCCACTAACAACTCCAAGCAGATGTATGTTGTATAAGGCTTGCAGCCTAGTCCAGACCATCCGCTATGTAAATATATATAAACTAATATCAAAAAAGCCCGTACTTATAGCTAAACGGAATAGTAAATATTGATATAAGTCAGCGATTTGAAAAAAAAACAACTCAACTTGCCCTAAAAAATAATACTTTAGGACTATTATTATCCAAATGGCTAACGTCTTTAGACTCTCAAACCAAGACATTCAGAACAAAACCCGTATAATTCGCGCCAACTGCACTGCAACAATATAATTTGTAATATATTTATCCAATTGTTTGCAGGCTCTGAAGTCTCAGGTAATCACGTAGTAAGCTATTTCGGCATGATTAGAATTACGTTGCGGCCACAAGCCCCCTTACCTGTGCCACTTCACAAACCATTATTATTATTAAAATGGCGAAGTTCCTATGACCACAAAATCAGTAGACGTATTGCTAGTCGGCGCGGGAGCGATGAGTACGGCACTTGGTGTTATGCTCAAGCAGCTGGACCCATCCCTAAAAATAGCCATGATCGAACGACTCGATCAAATTGCTGTCGAAAGCACAGATTGCATGAATAACGCGGGAACAGGACATGCCGCTTATTGTGAATTGAACTATACGCCAGAAATGGATGATGGCAGCATTAATTGTGACAAAGCCTTTGCTATTAATGCCTCCTTTGAAGTGAGCCTGCAGTTCTGGTCCTATTTGGTCCAGCAAAATGCACTACCCGAACCTTCACAGTTTATAAACCCAGTCCCCCATCAAAGTTTCGTCTGGGGCGATAAAAACGTAGAATTTTTACGTAAGCGCTACGAAGCCCTAAGCTCACACCATCAGTTTAACGTGATGGAGTACAGTGAAGATCCTGAAGTTATTAAAAAATGGATGCCACTGGTCATGGAAGGCAGAAAGAGCAATGAAAAAATAGCGGCGACTCGGGTACGTTATGGCTCTGATGTAAACTTTGGCGCACTGGCCCGTCACATGGTTAAAAACCTTCAAGATCAAAGTGATTTTGAGCTTCTTCTTAACCATGATGTTAAAGATTTCTATCAAAATAAAGATACTAGCTGGTCTGTCACGATTAAAAATAACGCAACCAACGAGTTTGATGTTATTGATAGCCGCTTTGTATTTTTAGGCGCTGGCGGCGGAGCACTCCCCCTATTACAGAAAACAGCAATTCCTGAAGCTGATGGATATGGTGGTTTCCCTGTAAGTGGCCAATGGCTGGTCTGTAAAAATGAAGAGATCATCGAACAGCATGCCGCTAAAGTATATGGGGCCGCCCCTATTGGCGCCCCACCTATGTCTGTGCCTCACCTTGATACTCGAATCATTGATGGCAAGAAATCACTGCTGTTTGGGCCTTTTGCAGGGTTCACAACTAAATTCCTTAAAAACGGGTCTATCTTCGATTTAGTTGGCAGCATGAAGCTTAATAACCTCAAACCAATGCTCTATGTTGGTGCTACTAATATGGATCTAACACGATACCTAATTAGTGAAGTGATGCAGACACATGGTTCACGTGTTATGTCATTGAGCAACTTTATCCCTGAAGCTAAAGAAAATGATTGGGAGATCTCTCACGCAGGCCAACGTGTACAGATCATCAAGAAAGATGAAAACGGTAAAGGGAAATTAGAATTCGGGACTGAAGTAATTACCGCTGCTGATGGCACTTTAGCTGCTTTACTTGGCGCGTCACCTGGAGCATCAACATCGGTTAGTGCGATGCTTAGTATTGTAGAAATCTGCTTTAAAGATCAACTGGCGTCACCTGAGTGGCAGGCAAAAATTAAGGAGATGATACCTTCCTATGGCCATGACCTTACGCAAGACCCTGAACGCCTAAAATCAATTCGCGAATATACACTTTCCACCTTAAAACTAGACCCAGAAAAAGTCTAGCCAGCAGGTAGTATCAGCTCATCAACAAACTCGCGACTGAAGCTAAAAGCTAGCTCAAACTTTAAAAGGCCGATAACACTATCGGCCTTTTTCTTTACTGATTGCCAACGTACAATACCCACCTCTTAATCTATATGAAGCACATTACACTATGCAGTGCAGAGAAAAATGCGGGGCATGCTGTATAGCTCCAAGTATCAGTAGCCTCCAAAAACCTGCCGGTGTCAAATGCCAACATCTTACAGAAACTCTACGCTGTGCTATCTTCCACCATCCCGACCGGCCGAAAGCATGCGCAGACTTTAAAGCGGAACCAGATTTTTGTGGTCAATCAGCAGCTGAAGCGATACAAATACTCGAACTTTTAGAAGAAAATACTCGTTAAAGTAAACCTACAGCTTCTTTACTATATAAAACTAGTCCTTATTTTACTGGAGCAGAACGCTGAAATACCTTTCTGAAATCAAGTTATTGCTTAATCTCGGTTTCCCTATTGCGATCGCACAAATAGCGCAAACTTCCATGGGGTTTGTCGATACCCTTATGGCGGGTCGTTTTAGTTCAACCGACCTTGCTGCTGTATCTTTAGGCTCGAGCATTTGGCTACCTATATTTATTGCTTGCCAAGGGATTTTAATGGCAACAACGCCGATGGTTGCGCATTTTGTAGGCGAAGAGAAACCTCACCAAGCAAATGAAACACTTCACCAAGGATCACTTATTGTGATTCTACTAAGCCTTTGCTCTATGTTTTTTCTACATAACTGCGCCCCCATCTTAGCTTTCATGGATGTAGAACCCCATTTAGCAATACTAACCATGGAGTACCTTGCTGCAACCTCATGGGGCATACCTGCTTTACTTCTATACCAACTGATCCGCAGCTATATCGAAGGCTTTGGCAAAACCCAACCCGCTATGAAAATTGCTGTCTTTGGTCTTCTATGTAATATCCCACTTAATTACCTGCTAATTTATGGAGAATTAGGTTTCCCTCAACTCGGTGGGGTTGGTTGCGGCTGGGCTAGCGCAATTGTGATGTGGCTAATGTTATTTGTCTCTATTATCTACCTAACCAATGCCAACACATTTAGGAAACTATCCCCACTGAATGGCTGGAAACTCCCCGAAATCGATGCTTTTAAACGCTATGTAGCATTAGGTCTACCTATAGGGTTTGCCTTATTGATCGAAGTGAGCATGTTTTCTGTGATCGCCCTCTTAATAGCTGACCTTGGCGAAATAATTATTGCCTCTCACCAGATCACTATAACCTTTACTGGGCTCGTCTTTATGATTCCATTGAGCATCTCTTTTGCACTCACCATTCGAGTTGGGCATCAATTAGGAGCCCAAAATGCAGCAGGGGCGATTCATAGTGCAAAAGCAGGTTTAATCATCACCTTATCTATTGCTTTAATTAGCTCTGGGCTTATCGCATTTTTTGCCCAACAAATAGCCTCCTTATACACTGCAGATGTAGAGATCATTAAGATTGCGACCACCCTTCTAACAATAGCTGCCGTATTCCAACTATCAGATGCTATACAAATCACCTGTTCTGGCGCCCTAAGGGGCTACAAAGACACACAATTCCCTCTTATGCTTGTCTTTATTTCATGCTGGCTTGTAGGCTTACCAACAGGCTATATTTTAGGCAAAACAGATCTAATTGTTGCACAAATGGGACCTAGTGGTTTTTGGATTGGTCTTTTAATCGGCCTAACAATTAGCGCTATACTGTTACTCTCTCGTTTAACGTGGAAAAGCAAGCAGACCTTACATGCCTCTCTTTCGATATAGCTATCACCTTTTATGGGGAACCTTACTGACCCTAATCCTTACAGGCTGTGAGCGAGACACACCTGAAGAGATGCTAAATAACTACCAATACAGAATTAGCAATGTACTCAAGGTTGACCAATTACATGTAGAAGATACCCCCTCTCGTCACCAGTTCCCCCTTCGTCGCCATCTGATCCGCCCCACTAAAGAGATCAGAGAGGGCCTACTCGACGTTATGAACTTAAAAGAATGTAAGTTATTACCTTTAATTGCGGAACGAAATAGCTCCTTAGGCAAAGTTTATGCTCCCTCGCAAAAAATGTATTATGAGTTAATATTTTTTCATGCATTAGAAAAGTGTAGGAAAAAATTAAACACTGATACTCAAGTGGATCAAAAGCTACTGGCCCAAGTTGATACTATTTATCAGATAAAAAAGGAAAACCTACCTTCAGAACTATGGAACGGTATATTCACCGCAAAAGAGATAGAACTAAACTTCTCACGCGCTAAAGATCTACTACCTTTACTGGATGATGGTAGTACGCAGAACAGCATCAATGCGATTAAAACCTTAACCGATATTATTAAATCCCCCCGCCTAGATACCCAATGGGAAATCCCTCAAGCGCTCAATAACTTAGAATCTAATTATAAAATTCTATATAACAACCGCTCGGGTCCTAAAATTCTAAGTTCTCTTCAATTGCTGACTGCCCATTTAATGAATGCATCGCAAACGATTGAGCATGGATTACAAAAAAAACAGCTGTGTTTTAACAATACGCCCTCTAGAAGAGCTAGAATTATACAAAACGTTTTTTATAAATATTATATTGGTGAGGTTCAGCCCTATTTAGCTATGGTCCACAAGTATGCGGTAGAATGGAGGTCAGCCAACAATCAATTAATTGATTCCTTTAATAGCTACAATTTGAAACCCTCTAAGCAACTAGAAATTTATCAACGTTTAATACTATCCAACTCGCAACCGGATAGTTTATGGGCACAATATATTTTTGCACGGGATAAACATACGCAGAGCTGGCAGAAACTGCTCAAACAATGCGGCATGATGCCTACACATAGTGATTGACCATTAGGTTATGGACTCAACATTGAATTCAGTTCGCTCTATAGACAAGCGCAGTTTTAGCAACCAATGCCATCTATCTCTACTGGCATTTATGCTCGCACTATCCTGCCTAATTTTCATTCAAGTGGGGGCAGATGAAAGCATTCGCCTTAGCCAAGCAGATATAGAAAAGCTAGGTAAGCAGTACGGAGCAAAAGCACAGCGTCGATTAGAAATTTGGCAGGAGTTGCTTATAACGCTGGCCAATGAGAGCGAGCAGGATAAGCTAGAACAGGTAAACGATTTTTTTAACCAAGTGCGTTTTCTAGATGATATCAAACACTGGAAGAAAAAAGATTACTGGGCAACCCCCGTCGAGTTTCTCATAACAAATGGCGGTGATTGCGAAGATTTCAGCATTGCTAAATATTACACCTTAAAAGAACTGGGTGTACCTGTAGAAAAAATGAATTTAGCCTATGTAAAAGCATTAGAGTACAACCAAGCACATATGGTCTTAACCTATTACCCCAAACAGAGCGCCATCCCATTAGTACTCGATAATATCAATGGCACAATCTTACCCGCTTCAAAACGCCCTGATTTACTACACGTTTACAGTTTCAATGGTGATAAACTTTGGATATCTAAAATGGGCCGTAGAACGACATTAGTCGGCACATCTGATCGTTTAAAACCCTGGGTTAAGTTGCAATCAAGAATTGAAAACAAAGACATTAACCTGCGCTAGGTTTAATGACGAGGAGCAATACTATGTCACTAGTAAACCAACTGATAGCTGCGATATTTGCCATTCTTATCGGCTTGGTTTCTGGCACTTTGTATATTATGTCAGAAAGTTCGCGTTCAATACTACAAGACCAATTAGAATCGCACGCACAGGACTCCGCAACACACTTAGGCCTCTACCTCGGTCCTTATATGGCAGAGAACGATAGCGCAACTGTGGAAACCGCAGTTAACGCTATTTTTGACAGCGGTTTCTACCAACAAATCATCGTAACTAATGCTGAACAAGGCATCTTATTTGAAAAAAGTATGCCATCAACAATTAGCGATGATATTCCCCAGTGGTTCCAGAATTTAGTCGTTATCACCCCCCCCTCTATGTATCGAGAAGTCACTTATCAATGGCAACAGGTGGGTAAAATTTATGTACAAAGTAGTGCAGACTATGCATACGATAAGTTATGGAAGGGAGCTCAAGATAGTATAATTTTGTTTGTATCTCTTTCCATCATCTGCCTATTAGCTATTAGCGGCCTGATCCGATATTTATTAAGACCACTAAACAGTGTCGAACAGCAAGCTATAGCGCTTTCTGAAAAACGTTACATAGAACAAGAAAAACTACCAAGCACTCGAGAATTGCGCCAAGTTGTCGAAGCGATGAATCGCATGATTAGACGCGTAAAAGGTATGTTTGAAGAGCAGGCTCGAAATATTGAAGAGCTTCGCCGTAACGCCTATCAAGATAATCTAACGGGCTTATCTAACCAAAGAGCCACAATCACTCAATTAGCAGAACGAATTGATTACCGTAAAGATTTTGGTAAGGGCACCCTGTTTAATATCCATTTGATCAACCTGCAAGAGATCAACCAACAGGTAGGTATGGACAAAACCAACAACCTTCTCAAGCACTTAGCCACACTGCTGGAAGAGGTATCTCGACAAGCAGACCAATCTATCCTTGGAAGGATTACAGGGGCTGACTTCGTTTTATTAACCAGTCATACAAACTTTGATCAATTAAAACTAAAACTGGACAAAGTCGACTTAGAAAGCCGTAAGCTATTAAGCCAGCTTATGAATACAGATATCTCTCACCCTATTATTAGTGTGGGTAGCTGTGAATGCAGCGATATAAGTCATAGTAGTCAACTCCTATCCGATGCTAAAATCGCCAGCGAGGAAGCGAGCAAAGAAAGTGTACTTTGGAAGCAATATAATAGCGAAGCAAACACCAGCATCACCCAACCTTCTGATTGGAAACAGCATGTCGCTAATGCTATAAACCAGCGTAAAATATTTTTACAAGCACAAAGCGTCTATAGTAAAAGCCCGAACTCAATGCCGATCCAAGATGAAATTTTCACACGTATTTTAGACCGCGATAACAAAGCCACATCGGCAGGCGAATTTATCAACTTAGTAAAAGAGCTTGGTCTTATGGCTGAAATGGATCGTGCTGTTATCGAGCTAGCCTTACAAAAAATTGAGAGCGCAGCTTGCCCGTTAACCATAAATTTAAGCCATGAAGCTATACAAAGTGATTCATTGATTGATTGGCTATCCAAACAACTAAAGGGCAAATCCCTAGCAGGCAAACTGCTATTTGAAGTAGATGAAACGGCTGTTTTAAATAATACTGATGCCATAACAACCTTTAGAAAAGCATTAAAAGAGCTTGATATTGGCTTCGGTGTTGACCATTTTGGTGTTCACCCCAATGGTTTCTCCTATTTGTACTCTGTACAACCTGATTACGTGAAAATTGACGGTTCCCTCATTCGAGAAATAGACCAAAATGCAGAAGATCGCTTTTTTGTTAGCAGTTTAATCAGCGTGGCCCATAGTTTAGATATTCAAGCCTACGCAGAGCATGTAGAACGCGAAAGCCAGCTACAATTGTTAACTCTGCTTGAGATTGATGGTAGCCAAGGCTATCTACATGGTTCACCGAAAGAACTAAGCTAGATTCAGTTAGGCTTAGGCATAAAAAAACGACGGCATGCCGTCGTTTTTTTATGCCTGAAAAAAGATTTAGCTACGATTAACTAACATCTCTAATTTCATACTTAAACGCTCTTCCCGCTCTTGTTCCTGACGCTTTTCTTGACGGGCTTTATTAATCTCTTTCAACTTCTGTTTTGCGTATTCAGACTCTTCTTTAGTAACAACACCCGCCGCTTCACCATTAATATCAATACGTTCAGCGCCTTCACGCAAAGAACGATAATAATTTAGGGCACGAACATAGCTCGCTAAAGCTCTTTTAATCTTGTTTTTTGCAACCTTCTCATCAGCAACCAAATCTTCCTGAATACCGATTTTAAGAGGTCTGACATTCTTACGATCAAAGGTTTTAGGATACGCTTCCATCAACTGCTGCAGGGCAGCCATATTAGCAGCACGGTTTTTGGATTTCGCCTTTGGCGCTTTGTTTACTACGTCATTCACCTTGTTAAGCCTCGGACTGGAACATATTACTTTGTATGGTTGTTCTGCTGCATTTCAGCAGATTCAAGCAACTGTTCCAGTTGATAAATAATTGCTTGGTTTCAAAAAAATCTGATGGATATCAGCGCTCGCCTTTACGGATATAATACCCAAAAAGCTCCTGCTCTACATACTCTCCCACCAACTCATGACCCAAAAAATTACAAAATTTGGGGATATCACGCTGAGTTGAAGGATCCGTTGCAATAATATGCAATATCTCCCCTACTCCCATATCCCTGACATGGTTATGTAACATCATAACCGGCTCAGGACAATATAATCCCTGCGCGTCTAGAATATGGTCTGCCTTGATATCTGTCATCTTTTGTCTCTTGCACAAAGTTGCATATTGTCTCAAATTACCTATGACAGAAAAAGCAATTTAACTCAAATTACTTAACTAAAATCGCTTTTAAGCCATAAATAAACCATTCTATAAGACAGATATGTTATTTCAGATGGGGAGAGCGCTATGATCAGAGTTATGATCGAACGTCACATAGCAGATGAATTAGTCATACATTATGACAAAGTTGCACGGGAAACCTTACAACGCGCCATGCAAGCGCACGGCTTTATCTCTGGAGAAGCATTACAAAATGTTACCAATCATAAGCATCGGCTTGTTATTGCAACCTATAGAACACTGCAAGACTGGCAACGCTGGGCGAGTTCAGAAGAGCGTTTAGAAATGATGGCGATGATTAACCCAATGCTAGAAAGCGAAGAAAAAATCACCGTATTTGAACATTAATATAAACAGACTTGTCTCCTGCGCTTTCGATTTAACGAATACGCAAGAGACAAGTAATCTCTTCCCTATCATGGTAAAGATGCTTAGCGCTCAATTCATAACCAAGCCCTGCATTCATAAACCGCTCGGCGATCAAAGTAAAACATGCCGTAACCTCTTGGTAACGCTGTTTCATTGGCAATTTAAGATTAAATATAGCTTCGGAACACCATCCATTGATCACCCAGTCAGCAGCCATATCCGCTGTCTTAATCGGTTTATCAACCACATCACAAACCATTAAATTAACAGGTTGATCTGGAATAAATTTATATGCGTCTTCTTGGACATGGTTAACCTGCCCAGTCTCCATTAAATCAGGCTGCATCGGTCCATTATCAACAGCGGCCACAAACATACTCCGCTGTACAAGTTGCCAAGTCCAACCGCCCGGCGCAGCGCCTAGATCAACAGCGCGAGAACCATGTGCTAAACGTTCATCCCACTCATTTTTAGGGATAAACCAATGCCATGCCTCTTCTAATTTTAACGTTGAACGACTAGGTGCATTTTTAGGGAACTTCAACCGAGGAATCCCTAACGGCCAAGGTGCAGAATTAGCCACAGCAGAATAACCTATATAGACATCACTACCCGTCAATACAAACAATATTAACCGAAGGGCTTTGTTCGGTTTTTCTTTTTTCAAAAAAGTAGATTTACGTAACTTTTGTGCCAATGCGGAGCCGAATTTACGCGAAAATGTCGCTAACTCTCGCCCATCGGTCGTATCTGGATATTCAACCCAAAGATCAGAACAGGAGGGAAAACCTTCAATTAAAGTTTCAATTTGAGTAACACGATCTTCTCGTTCTAAACGTTGACAGTCACCACAAGCCATCCATTGACGAATAAAGATAAATTCGTGGAAACCGAGCTCTCGTATCGCTTTTTCTGCATAGCCCTCTTGCTGAATATGAAAAAAGAGATAGCCGTCGTTCTCATTAAGCGTGCAGTAACCATATATACCTACAGACCCACACCTATCAGTAATTTCCGCCGCAGCCTCTTTCTCAAAACCGGAACGACACTGTAAAAGTAAACGATTAATAAGGTTCAACGCACCCAATCCTTAATGAAACTAACTATATGATTTAAATGATCCTCACGCGAAAAACCTGATACTTTTCTAGGCTTTAGATCATGATCACCATCGTTTAACCAATGCAATGACACCGATTGTGGCAGATTGTACTGCGTTACATCAGAAAGTGAACCCATTCGATCTCTTGTACCTTGAAATATATGCATAGGCTTCTCAATCTCTAATAAATGTTCAATACGAAGCCTGTCAGGTTTAGCTGCGGGGTGAAACGGATAACCAAAAACAAAACACCCAATTGCTGGAGAGTGCTCAAACAACATCGAAGCGACACGTCCCCCCATCGACTTCCCTGCTAAATATAACGGCACACCATCATCAAATTGAGCTATCACCTCGTCAAAAGCAGCGAGGAGTTTAGGCATTCGATCAGGAGGACGACGTTTGCCTGTTTCAGATATAAGCTGCATATAAGGAAATTCAAAACGGACTACTTCGAAGTTTTGCCTAGCTAATTTCTCAGCTATTGTTTGCATAAACTCACTATTCATACCGGCTCCCGCGCCATGCGCAAGAATAATCCGCCCATTCTCAGGCTTTCCATTGATTAACACTAACTGTGCCCTACCTACATAAAAGCAACTGATTATTGCACAAATCGAAATTGATTTATGTCAAACAAAGCCCCGAAAAGAACTCCGTTCTTTTTCAAAAAACATAGATATAGGTCAAAAAAAGCCGCTAAATAGATCATAACTTCGAAAAAGCAGCAGGCACACAAAGAAATTTAATCTTTTTAATTCAATAAGTTAAAAACAAAACCAAGACCTAAGAAGTAAAGATACTAGACCTAGGTCGACATTCAACTCCTGCGACAATATGCCCCAGTTAATCTCCTAAATACATTGATAATACGGGCTTATTCCCAGATAATTAGCAGCGAAACTCAAATTTCCATAATCTAGCTTGTTGATGAGAGTCTGACATGAGCACAGCAACTGAACACCCCACCTACAATTATAAAGTGGTGCGCCAGTTCGCCATAATGACAGTAATTTGGGGTATCGTCGGCATGACCGTCGGTGTCCTAATCGCTGCACAATTGGTTTGGCCTGCACTAAACTTTGATACCGCATGGTTGACCTATGGTCGTCTGCGTCCACTGCATACTAACGCAGTTATTTTTGCATTCGGCGGCTGCGCCCTGTTTGCAACTTCTTACTACGTTGTACAGCGTACCAGCCAGCGTCGCCTGATCTCTGATGGTCTTGCAGCGTTTACCTTCTGGGGCTGGCAGGTTGTAATTCTTGCAGCTGCTATCACATTGCCACTAGGTTTGACCTCTTCTAAAGAGTATGCCGAACTAGAATGGCCAATCGATCTACTGATTACAGTAGTTTGGGTTGCTTATGCAGTAGTTTTCCTTGGCACGGTGAAGATGCGTAAAACATCTCACATCTATGTAGGCAACTGGTTCTACATGGCCTTTATCATTACAGTTGCTGTACTGCATATTGTAAATAGCATGGCTATTCCCGTAACAATGTGGAAGTCATACTCTATTTACCCTGGTACTGTTGATGCGATGGTTCAGTGGTGGTACGGCCACAATGCTGTAGGCTTCTTTTTGACAGCTGGCTTCCTAGGTATGATGTATTACTTCGTACCAAAACAAGCTGAACGTCCGATTTACTCTTACCGCCTATCTATCGTTCACTTCTGGGCGTTAATTGCGACATACATGTGGGCAGGTGGTCATCACCTTCACTACACAGCGCTTCCTGACTGGACTCAGTCTGTAGCAATGGTTATGTCTTTGATTCTACTTGCTCCATCATGGGGTGGTATGATCAACGGTATGATGACACTGTCAGGCGCGTGGCATAAGCTTCGTACCGACCCTGTTCTTCGCTTCCTAGTTGTATCCCTATCCTTCTACGGCATGTCTACGTTTGAAGGCCCAATGATGTCCATCAAAACAGTAAACGCACTGTCTCACTACACTGACTGGACTATTGGCCATGTACACGCAGGTGCACTTGGCTGGGTAGCAATGATCTCTATCGGTGCTGTATACCATATGCTTCCTCGCCTATTCGGCAAAGCTCAAATGTATAGTGTTGGCCTTATTAACACACATTTCTGGCTTGCTACCGTTGGTACAGTGCTATACATCTGTGCGATGTGGGTTAACGGTATCCTTCAGGGCCTAATGTGGCGCGCAGTGAATGAAGACGGTACGTTGACATACAGCTTCGTTGAAGCACTTGAAGCGTCTCATCCTGGTTACTTCGTTCGTTGGTTGGGCGGTATGTTCTTCCTAACGGGTATGGTTCTGATGGCTTTCAACACTTGGCAGACTGTTCGTAAAGGCAGTACTGCACCAGAAGCCAAAGCTTCTGCACAAGCAGCTTAAGGTCAAGGGAGCATATAGAAATGATCAAACACGAAACGATTGAAAAGAACATCGGCATCATGATCCTGCTGATTATCATCGTCATCAGTGGCGGTGGTTTGGCTGAGATTGTACCTCTGTTCTTCCAGTCTTCTACGACTAAACCTATCGAAGGTCTTCGCACATACTCAGCACTTGAGTTTGAAGGCCGTGACATCTACATCCGTGAGGGTTGTAATGTTTGTCATAGCCAAATGATTCGTCCTTTCCGTGCAGAAACGGAACGTTACGGTCACTTCTCAACCGCTAATGAGCACGTATGGGAACATCCATTTTTATGGGGTTCTAAGCGTACAGGTCCTGATTTAGCTCGCGTAGGCGGCCGTTACTCTGATGATTGGCATCGCGCTCACTTGTATAACCCTCGTGACGTTGTTCCTGAATCTAAAATGCCGTCATACCCTTGGTTGTTTGAAAACAAGCTAACGGGCAAAGATACAGCCAAGAAGCTTGAAGCACAGCGCAGTGTTGGCGTTCCATTCACTGATGAACAGATCGCTGGTGCGCAGGATGCAGTGCAAGGCAAATATGAGATTGATGCTCTTGTTGCCTACTTGCAGTCCTTGGGCAAATTGCATTCTGAATACAACAACAAGCGGTAATAACGCGTGAATTACGAAGTTTATGGTCCATACATTCCGGTTGTCATGCTAATCACATTCTTAGCATTGTTTGCTTGGGTACTTAACCCTAAAAACAAAGAAAAATATGACGATGCAGCGAATATGCCTCTTCAGGAACCTGACGAGCCAATACTGGGTGATGAGTCCAATAACGGGGGAGATCAAAAATGAGTGCTTTCTGGAGCGCATGGGTAACGGTAATTACCCTAGCAGTAATTCTTGGCTGTACTTGGCTGCTTCTTGCTACTCGCAAAAGCCAGCCGCACGACGAGACTACTGAAGAAACGCTAGGCCACGAATTTGATGGCATAGCTGAGTATGATAATCCACTCCCTAAATGGTGGTTCCAGATGTTTATTGGAACTGTTGTTTTTGGTCTGTGTTATCTTGTTCTATACCCAGGTCTAGGTAATTACCAAGGCTTGCTTGGATGGACATCTCACAACCAATGGGAAGAAGAAATTCAACATGCGGAAGAAGTATATAAGCCTGTATTTGCAAAATACGCTTCTCTGCCTACTGAAGAACTTCTAAAGCCTGAAAATGCAAGTGGCCTTAAAATGGGTCAACGTATGTTCGCTAACAACTGCTCACTGTGTCACGGTTCAGCAGCGACAGGCGCACACGGCTTCCCTAACCTGACTGATAATGATTGGTTATATGGCGGCGATGCTAAAACGATTAAAACCACGATCACTAATGGTCGCGTAGGTGGTATGCCACCTTGGGGCGCAGTTCTTGGTGAAGAAGGTGTACGTGATGTTGCGCACTATGTTCTATCACTAAGCGGAGCAGAATCTGATAGTGAAGCAGCTGAACGCGGCAAAGGCCAATTCCAGGCACTTTGTACTGCTTGTCACGGCGCCGACGCTAAAGGCCTGCCTATCTTAGGAGCACCAAACCTAACTGATAACACATGGTTATATGGTGGCTCTTTTGAGGAGATTGCTCATACAATTCGTAACGGTCGCGCTGGTGTAATGCCTGCTCATAAAGACCTATTAAGCGAAGACAAAATCAATTTGATCACCGCTTACGTATATAGCCTGTCAAATAAGTAAGTGCAGAAATTGAAAATAAAAGGCGATATGATATAGATCATATCGCCTTTTTTTGTAGATCGTTTAAAATATTCAACTTTGCTAATGCATTGAGCAGGTATTAGCAAAGTTGATTTTCAATTATCACTGGTGAGTATGTGAGCAACGATATGAATCAGATCCCAGTTCAAGACGTCACTCCAAAGAAAAAGAAAAATTCTGAGGAGAATTTTGATCTGTACGCAAAACGTGAGCACATTTACGTTAAAAATTACACAGGTATCTTTAAGTTATTCCGTCAAGCATCAAGCTTTATAATGCTTTTGATGTTCTTCGGTTTTTCTTGGATTACATGGGATGGCCGTCAAGCTGTCTTATTTGACCTACCCAATCGCCAATTTCATGTATTTGGCATGACGTTCTGGCCACAAGATTTCATGTTGTTATCTTGGTTACTTATTATTCTTGCTTTCGCCCTCTTCTTCTTCACTGTATTCGCTGGACGTTTATGGTGCGGCTATGCTTGTCCACAATTTGTGTGGACTTGGATCTATATCTGGATCGAAAGCATGACTGAAGGTGACCGCAACAAACGCATGCGTATGGATAAAACCGAAGGCATGAGTACAGAAAAGCTCATGCGCAAAAGCGCTAAGCATATACTTTGGATTCTTTTCTCTATTGCCTCTGCGATTGCCTTTGTTGGCTATTTCACCCCGATACGAGAACTCCTCGATGGCGTTATCTCATTCCAGCTAGGTCCTTGGGAAATGTGGTGGATTGGTTTTATCGCGGTTGCCACATACGGAAACGCAGGCTGGCTAAGAGAGCAGGTTTGTATCTATATGTGCCCCTACGCACGTTTCCAATCCGTCATGTTTGACCAAGACACTCTTATCATTTCATATGATGAAGAGCGTGGTGAAAGCCGAGGTAAACGTAAAAAAGGAAGCGATTATAAAGCCGAAGGCTTAGGCGATTGTATTGATTGCAACCACTGCGTTCACGTCTGCCCTGTTGGCATAGACATTCGCGATGGTCTTCAATATGAGTGTGTCGCCTGTGGTGCATGTGTTGATGCTTGTGACGATATTATGGAACGAGTAGGCTATGAAAAGGGCCTCGTTAAATACACAACAGAACACCAGTTAGCTGGAAATAAAACTCATATTTTACGTCCTCGCTTAATAGGCTACTTTGCAGTTCTCTGCGCGATGTTTATCGCATTCGGATATACACTATATAGCCGCATCCCACTTGAAGTAGATATTTTGCGTGACCGAGGCAAGCTATTCGCTGAAACCTCTAATGGCATGATTGAAAATACTTACACACTCAAGCTCGCCAACAAAGAGCAGATTGACCATCAATTCAGCATTAAAGTTTCAGGACTTGAAGGCATGAAATATATGGGCGATGAGATTGTAATGATTAAGTCCGGTGAACTATTGGATCTGCCTATACGTATCGCTATTCCAGCTAAATACTTAAGCAAAGCTAATAACAATATACTTTTTGAGGTTGAAGCATTAGATAATCCTTCAATTTCTTTAAAAGAGGAAAACCGCTTTATTGGCCCAGCGCCGAAACGCTAAATTGCTGATGAATATCAACACAAGGTGGTGCATTTATGCACCACCTTGTTGGTAAATAGGTTAGAATAGCTGCCCGTTAAATGTGTAACCGTACACGCATTTAATTTGCAGCTTTTTTTTGGGGTATATATAACAATGAATTCAGAAGACAACACACCGATTGCTCCTTGGTACAGACAGCCTTGGCTCTGGTTTATTTTAGCGCCAATCATTGCCGTCGTTATTTATGGCACCTCTTTCCTTTACCTATCTATCATTACCCATGACGGTATAGTTAAAGATGATATGTACAAAGTTGCACGAGGCCACTTTGTTGATAAGTCCCATTCCGAAGCAGCCAAAGCTTTAGGTGTCTCAGGCACTCTTGAACTTGATAATGCAACAGGCGATTTGATGATACATTTCAGATCAAACCAGACCGAAAAGCCTAAGCATTTAACACTAAGTATCGTGCATCCAACGCATCAACAGTACGATCAAAACATCATGCTAAAACAGGTTCCAAGCACCAATTCATATACCGGTAGCCTGCAAACCTCCCTTAAAGGTAAACGTTACCTTATCTTAGAAGATGATTCTGCTAGCTGGAACTTACGTGCGGAGATCCATCCGCCTTATGATCAAAATAGTATTGAGTTAGAACCAGCGCACAACTAATGACGGACAACCACTCATCAAAAAATTGCTACCACTGTGGACTCCCTATTCCACCTGGTAGCAATTTCACAACCATTATCAATGATGAACCGCGTGACATGTGCTGTCCCGGTTGTTTAGCTGTAGCAGAAACCATCGTTAATAGTGGGCTAGATACCTATTATAAGCATCGTACCGAATCAGCAGGTTCACCTGAAATCAGAAGCAAAGAGTTACCTGAACAACTTCTTCAAGAACTTACGCTCTATAACGAACCTAATATCCAGAAAGACTTTGTCATTACTAAAGACAACTTATCCGAAGCGTCACTCGTTATTGAAGGCATCACTTGTGCGGCCTGTGTTTGGCTATTGGAACATCACATCCAAGGGATTCCCGGTGTTGAGAAAGCACACGTTAACTTAACTAACCACCGTGCACGTATCACTTGGGATAAAACAGTTACCCCATTGAGCACCCTACTTTCTGAAATATACCGTATAGGCTATCAAGCACACCCCTATCACCCTGATAAAGAAGAACAACTTTTAGAACAAGAGCAAAAGCGAGCGACCCGCCGACTAGGTATTGCCGGTATAGGGATGATGCAGACGATGATGATCGCGGTTGCCCTTTATGGGGGAGACATTCAAGGCATCGAAAATAGATACGTTACATTCATGCGCTGGGCAAGCCTTGTTATTGCTTCCCCTGTTGTTTTTTATGCCGCACGCCCCTTCTTTTTGGCCGCTTGGCGTGACCTAAAAACCAAACATCTCACTATGGATGTTCCTGTATCATTAGCTATAGGTGGCGCCTATCTCGCCAGCATTTGGGCAACAGTCACGAATAGCGGCGAAGTCTATTTTGATTCAGTGACCATGTTTACTTTCTTCCTTTTAATTGGTCGCTTCCTTGAGATGAAGGCCCGTCACCGCACAGGCCGTGCGGGAAACTCTTTACTTAATTTACTACCTGCGAGTGCATTAAAGATCGTTGGCAATGATGAGCAACTAATTCCCGTCAAAGACTTAACGGTAGGCGATTATGTGATTATACGGCCAGGCCATACGATCCCGGCTGACGGTGTCATCACCGAGGGTAACAGCTCAGTTGATGAATCCGCATTAACAGGTGAGTATCTCCCTATTCGCAAGCAAATCGGTGACAAGGTTGTTGGCGGCACAATTAATGTGGAAAATCCAATTACTATCAAGATTATTCAAACAGGTAGCGAGACCCAGCTATCTGCCATTGTTCGTTTGCTCGAACGGGCGCAAGCAGAAAAACCTCATGTAGCCAAAGTCGCCGATAAAGTCGCCAGCTATTTTGTCGCTGCGGTTCTCCTAACAGCTATTGTTGTTGGCTTCAGTTGGTGGCTAGTTGAACCCTCTCAAGCCTTTTGGATTACACTCTCAGTTCTCGTTGTCACCTGTCCATGCGCACTCTCCCTGGCAACTCCGACAGCACTGACTGCAGCAACCGGTACCTTAAGACAAAATGGGTTATTGATTACGCGCGGCCATGTATTAGAAAGCCTAGCCACTGCCACCCATATTGTTTTTGATAAAACAGGCACATTGACTCAAGGCAATCTAAGCCTACAGCAAATCGTACCCTTAACAGATCTCAGTGAAAGTGAATGCACTAAAATTGCAGCGGCGATTGAAAAACATAGCGAACACCCTATAGCCAAAGCGTTTCATGAGAAATCTGCCGAACTGAACGCTTCTAACATCCATAATGAAGTAGGCCAAGGGCTCGAAGGTACTATAGGTAATCAACGCTATCGTATAGGAAAACCATACTTTTCAGCCCAGATTTGTTCACAGCCTCAACCCCCTTTGCCAGAAACCAGTGGTCAATGGCTACTCCTTTGCAATGAAAATTCAGCCTTAGCTTGGTTTAGGCTAAACGACCAAATTCGCAGAGAAGCCCAACAGACTATCAGGCATCTACAGCAACTGGGATTAACCTGTGAAATGTTAACCGGTGATAACTCATCTGCGGTTGAGGAAGTAGCTACTTTCTTAGGTATTAATAACACGATATCAGGCGTTTCTCCTGAACAAAAACTAAGTCATGTAAAACACCTTCAGGAAAATGGTGCGCAGGTCGTCATGGTCGGCGATGGTATAAATGACATTCCTGTATTAGCTGGCGCACAAACATCAATTGCCATGGGCGGTGCAACTGACTTAGCAAAAACTAATGCTGACGGAGTGTTAATCAGTCACGACCTACTTCGCTTAGTAGACGGTATTTTACTCGCTCGAAAAACTAAACGGATCATCAAACAAAATTTATTTTGGTCTCTTTTCTATAACCTTATGGCGCTTCCTCTTGCAGCCTTTGGCTTTATTGCTCCTTATATGGCGGCACTAGGAATGTCTGCAAGCTCGCTGGTTGTTGTCAGTAATGCAATGCGTTTGAACCGCTTAAAGAAAAGAAAATCAGGCCCAATCAAACATCAATCTGAAACGTTGAAGACTAACCCCTAACAACAAAATCAGGTAGAATTACTCCTTTAAAAATTAAGGGTTATTGATTCCCATGGACATTATTTTTCTCCTTATTCCAATCGCTATCATCTTAGCGAGCTGTGCCGTTTGGGCTTTCTTTTGGAGCGTTAATAATGGTCAGTATGATGATTTGGACAGCCCCGCTCATAGCATTTTATATGACGATGACGAAGCACTGATTCCCGATGACGCCAAAGTAAAAAAACCTTCCCCTAAGGATAAGGATGACTGAAGCACTCTCACTACCAACCGCATTTTTGCTAGGTTTACTCGGCGGTACACATTGCCTTGGTATGTGCGGTGGTATTGCGACAACAGTTTCCCTTAGCAGCCCAAATGGTATGAAAGGCTTTGGCTTATTACTGGGTTACAACAGCGGGCGAATTACCAGCTACGCTATAGCGGGGGCATTACTCGGCAGTGTAAGTTGGTTAATTGAAAATCCAAGCATACAACTCGCATTACGAATATTTGCAGGTTTAATGTTAGTCAGCATGGGACTTTATATAGCACAATGGTGGCAAGGTCTGACCAAGGTTGAGCATTTTGGCTCCTATCTCTGGAAAAAAATCAGCCCTTTTGCACGCCACTTTTTACCCGTTAAAACATTACGCCAAGCACTCATGCTCGGCGTACTTTGGGGCTGGCTACCTTGCGGTCTCGTTTATAGCACACTCATATGGGCATCCGCCGCTGCGGACTGGACCTTAAGCGCACAATTAATGATCGCTTTTGGATTAGGCACCCTGCCCACTATGCTTTTAACTGGTGTTTTAGCACAGCAAGTAAAAACAGTTTTACAACGAAAACTAACAAAACACCTCTCTGGTAGCCTGATTATACTGATGGGACTCTACACGATCCCTTGGCAAGGCATACTGAATTAGCCATAGAGTTAAACCAAGCTTAGTTACTAATAGATTATTTACTGTCAGTGATGGCAGCATTTGAGATAACGAGGGAAAAATTCGTGGATAGCAACCTGATAAAATGGGACTTAGATCTAATCAAGCGATATGACCTTTCGGGTCCACGCTATACATCTTACCCGACAGCCGTTCAGTTCGATCCTGAACTATCTTCCTCGGATTTGGTGACAACGGGACAAAACTCTGCCGACTTAAATGCGCCACTCTCTCTCTATGTACACATTCCATTTTGTGCGCACGTTTGCTACTACTGTGCCTGCAATAAGGTCATTACACGAAATCGTAAGAAAGCACAGCCCTATTTGGATACCCTGTATAAAGAGATGGCTCAGCTTTCCAAATGGTATAATAATGACCGTCAGGTCACTCAGCTTCACTGGGGCGGCGGTACGCCTACTTTCATTAGCCATGAGCAGATGAGAGAGTTAATGCAGCAGATGCGGGCTAATTTTAATCTACTAGATGATGACTCCGGCGATTACTCTATTGAGATAGATCCAAGAGAAGCCACTGAAGAAACAATCCAAGTATTAAGAGAGATCGGTTTTAATCGCATTAGCTTAGGCTTACAAGATATAGACCCTAAGGTGCAAGAAGCTGTTAACCGTGTGCAATCGGTTGAACAAACCTCTGCCATTTTAGAAGAAGCTCGCCGCCAAGGCTTCCGCTCACTTAACCTTGATCTTATTTATGGCCTACCCTATCAAACATTTGATGGCTTTAACGAGACATTAGATACTGTTATTGAGATGAACCCAGATCGGCTCTCTGTATTTAATTATGCTCATTTGCCCGATCGTTTTAGGCCACAGCGTCATATTGATGAATCCACTTTACCAAGTCCTGAAACAAAACTTGCGATTCTCGAATCTACCATTAGCAAACTATTAGCAGCTGGCTATGTCTATATAGGCATGGATCACTTTGCTAAACCTGATGATGAATTAGCTATTGCGCAAAACACGGGAAAACTACACAGAAATTTCCAAGGCTACACAACACATTCTGAATGTGACCTCGTTGCCATGGGTGTATCTGCCATTAGTCAAATTGGTTCTGTGTACTATCAAAACCAGCATGAGATGCAAGCTTATACAGATGCAGTAGAAAGCGAAAAGCATGCAATTAAACGCGGCGTAAGCTTAACCCCAGATGACATTATACGCCGCCATGTCATCACTCATCTTATTTGCCATTTCGAATTAGAAAAAGCACCAATAGAGCAGCGCTTCGGTATCCAATTCGATCAGTACTTTGCTGATGCCCAACAAGAGCTAAGCGCTTTTACCTCCGATGGTCTCATTCAAATGGACACAAAACGCATTACCGTATCACCCGCCGGTCGGTTACTAATTCGTAGAATATGTATGGCTTTTGATGCTTATATACCAAAAGACATTAGCTCACAGCGATTCTCACGGATTATTTAACTTCCCGTATTTACAGAAATATTACATAATCAAAATGTAGCCACTCGATTATAACGACAACAGGAATGTATTATGAGTGATAACAAGACAAACGAAGGGAAGCTGCGTAGTTTGCAGCAGGTTAGCTGTAACACTTGTAGTCTTAGCTCATTATGTCTCCCCGTTTCGCTTAATATGACAGAGATGGAACGGTTAGATAGAATTATCGATAAAAGTCGACCATTAAAAAAAGGTGATCACCTATTTAACCAAGGTTCTGAGTTCACTGACGTGTATGCGATTCGAGCAGGAACCGTCAAAACCTACACCATCACAAATGAAGGTGAGGAACAGATCACTGGGTTCTATTTTCCAGGCGAATTGGTTGGCATGAGCGGATTTGATAGCAACGAATACCCTGTCTCGGCAAAAGTACTAGAGACAACAACCGTTTGCGAAATTCCATTTGAACGCCTCGATGATCTGTCGGGGCAACTACCGGAACTACGCCGCCAACTCTTACGCACTATGAGCAAAGAGATTCGCGAAGAACAACAAATGATGCTTCTTTTATCAAAGAAAAATGCAGAAGAGCGTGTAGCAACATTTTTGGTAAAAATTTCGCAACGCTTTAAAGCTCGCGGCTATTCTGAAACTAGCTTCCGCCTGTCCATGTCGCGTAATGAGATTGGTAATTACTTAGGCTTAGCCGTCGAAACTGTCAGCCGTATTTTCACACGTTTCCAGAAAGCCAATTTACTGCGCGTTGAAGGCAAAGAAGTTCATATAGAAGATATAGAACAACTCTACAGATTATCTGGAGAGGTTATAGAAAGCGATACCGCTGAACCAGTAAGTGCGCAATGTGGTAAAAATGGTCACTGCTGAGTCATATAATATATAAAACAAAAGAGCACCGGCATATTGACTACCGGTGCTCGTCAGTCGCACAAAAAGTAGCCATCTCAATGTGTAACCCAACGGGTTCATTAGAGCTTTACCTCCCCTAAAATGCATTGAGCCAAATCAACAAGCTGTTTCCAAGGAGTTTTTAATGTCATACGACGAATGTTATGTGAAGTCAGTTATTCGAACCATCCCTGACTGGCCTGAACCTGGCGTACAGTTCCGTGACATAACCCCCCTGTTTAAAGATCCAAAAGCATTACGCATGATCTCTGACGCTTTTATTCAGCGTTATGTTGATAGTGATATTACTCATATCGCCTGCATTGATGCCAGAGGCTTTTTGATCGGCTCTATTATCTCCTACCATCTAAATATTCCCTTAGTTCTCGTCCGTAAAAAAGGGAAGCTTCCAGGCCAAACAATCGAACAAGAATATAAGCTGGAATATGGCACAGCGACAGTTGAAATGCAGGTTGATGCAGTTACTTCTGGAGACAAAGTTTTAGTTTTTGACGATTTAATCGCTACAGGCGGAACAATACTTGCGGCCTGCAGCATTATCAAAAAATTGGGAGC
The DNA here is from genome assembly GCF_965223595.1 of Neptuniibacter marinus. Taxonomy (NCBI): domain Bacteria; kingdom Pseudomonadati; phylum Pseudomonadota; class Gammaproteobacteria; order Oceanospirillales; family Oceanospirillaceae; genus Neptuniibacter; species Neptuniibacter marinus. The sequence continues at coordinate 2,693,852 of NZ_OZ245004.1, forward strand.
ATCAGTATCAGAAGCCGCTGCACTTATTGACCTACCCGACCTTCAAGGTTCCAGTAAAATCCAAGATGCCGGCGTCCCAGTACATACGCTTCTAGCCTACGAAGGCCTTTAAACACTACAAGTGACCTCTAATAGAACACTGAAACGGCTTGCATATTTCTTTTAAGAATATCATTATAACTTAATTGATGAACAAGCTGTTTAGGTATTTCTATGCTCCGTATTATTATCGCCCTATTCCTTGCTAGCAGCCTTCTTAACTCCAGCAACCTATATGCAGAAGAGATCACACTAAAATATAAGCATCTCGACTTAAATGCCAACCTGTACCTGACAGAAGAGAACGGTTTTAACAATATACTTCTCATCACCCACGGCACACTCGCCCACAATGGCATGGAGATCATTGCCACATGGCAAGAGCTACTGGCTGATGAAGGCATGAGTAGCCTAGCTATCAATTTAAGTTTAGGTCTTGATAATCGGCATGGTATGTACGACTGTAAAACGCCCCACACCCATAAGCATACCGATGCAATTCATGAAATAGCTGCTTGGGTAGACTGGCTTAAAGCACAAGGCAGCCAAGCAATAATATTAGCCGCCCACTCACGAGGAGGAAATCAAACAGCTTGGTATGCGGATACACACTCAGACCCCGCTATAAAAGGACAAATTTTAATTGCTCCGCAAACTTGGTCAGAACAAGATGAAACAGCGAGTTACACCAAACGCTACCAACACCCACTGCAAGCTCAGCTAGAAAAAGCAATGCAATTAACGCCAAATGACATGCTTATCCATACAGATTTTATCTACTGTGAAGATACACAAGTAGCAGCTGCAAGTTTTGTAAACTACTACCAAGCCAACCCTCGCTTTGATACCCCAGCGCTTTTATCTAAAACGACACTACCAACACTGGTCTTTAGTGGCAGTGAAGATACAATCGTCAACGGTCTATTTGAAAAAATGGAAGCATTAAACAACGATGTGGTACAAAATGTTCAAATTGAGGGGGCTGACCACTTCTTTCGAGACCTTTATATGGATGAAGTTACCGAACATAGTTTAGAATTCATCGAACAACTATAAACACTCAGCCGCGACCTGGAATACACGCCGAAATTTACATGTTTAGATTACTAGCAACCTTTTGTTTAATAACCAGCCAAGCTCTCTGGGCTGTAGAGATACCTAAAACAAAAGACTTACAACAAGCCTATATAGAGACGGGTAGAAATTCATCAGGCCAAGAAAAAGTTGTGATGCTCTTAGTATCGCAACCTAATTGTCACTACTGTCTTCTTATTACCGAAGAGATCATCCATCCAATGCTTTTAAGTGGACGTTATGAGAGCACTACGTTCTTTAGCGAGCTTGAAATTAACACAGGCGGAAGTATTAAAGATTTTAACGGGCAGCAGGTAGGTGCTAATACATTTGCTCAACGCTACAATGCATGGGCAACCCCGACACTACTTTTTCTAAACAATAAAGGTGAGGAAATTGCAGAAGAGATGGTCGGTATCAACACCCTAGACCTCTACGGATACTATGTCGATAAAGCCCTTAACATAGCTTTTAAAAAAATAAATCCCTGAGTACCCTATTAAGATAATTAATTTCGTCATAAACCTATAATTTCCTCTTCCATCCACAACATTTCTTGCTACTATGCACTGCCTTTTTCCTATCAGGAGCTGCTATGTGGTTTAAGAATGTCATCTTTTATCGTTTAACTGAACCCTTTGAATACACACAGGAACAGTTACAAGAAAAGCTACTGGAACAAACATTTACGCCTTGTAAAAGCCAAGAATTGAGCCGCTATGGCTGGGTTTCTCCTTGCCACCTACTAGACGATGTTTTTGCTCATCAAGTCCACGGCATGTTTATGATTGCCGCACGAAAAGAGGAAAAAATTCTACCCAGCGCGGTTATCAAAGAGGCCGTCGGTGAAAAAGTTGCTGTTATTGAACGCGACCAAGCACGTAAAGTTTACAAAAAAGAGAAAGACCAACTGAAAGATGAAGTGGTGCTTGATCTCCTACCCCGCGCTTTCAGCAAGTTTCAACAAACAAGTGCAATTATACTTCCTAGCTTAGGCTGGATCGCTGTTGATTCTTCTAGCCACAAACGTGCTGAAGAGCTACTAAGTCACCTACGTGGAACACTAGGTAGTCTGCCTATAGTTCTTCCTGATGTGCAACAATCACCCTCAGCTGTTATGTCCACTTGGCTAGAAAGTGATACGAGCATACCTGAAGGTTTTGAAGTGTTGGATGAATGCGAGTTGCGCGATAATGTACTTGAAGGCGGTGTTATTCGCATTAAAGGTCAGCAACTGGAAGATGAAGAGTTTATTGCCCACCTTGAAGCAGGTAAACGAGTCGTTAAACTTGCTCTTGAATGGGATGAACATCTGAAAATTCTGCTACAAGATGATCTCTCAATCAAACGCCTTAAACTCAGTGACCAATTACAAGACAAAATGTCAGATGAGGCCGCTGAGGATGAAGTCGCTCAATTTGATGCTGATATGGTTCAAATGGGCTTAGAGTTTGCAAAACTCTTTCCTGCGATTATAAAAGCCTTTGGTGGTGAAGCGAAAAGACCTTAACTCCGTCTTCCCAGCGGTTAATTCGGCTGGGAAGGGTTGAATATAAAACTTGGCTTTATTACTTAAAAACACTTACAATATTAGTATATTCTAATGTTCGAGTAATTAGAGACATGCAAGATACTTCAGAACAAACCTTACCCAAACTGAAATTTTTTCCCGCCGCATTCTTCTCTATCGTTATGGGGCTAACAGGATTGACGCTAGCTTGGGATAAAGCTGTCACCGTTTTGGGTGTTACAGAGGCCGTCGCCCAAACACTTCTGGTCGTAAGTGCATTAGCATTATTGCTTATTGTTATCACTTATACCTTTAAAGCTAAGAACTACCCAGACGCGGTACTAGAGGAGTTTCAGCACCCTATTAAAACAAGCTTCTTCCCAGCATTTTCGATTAGCCTTATTTTAATGAGTATTGCGACGCTACATGTATCTAAAGAACTCTCCTTCTATTTATGGGGAGCCGGTACTGTAATACATCTGAGCTTCACGCTACATACTTTAAACCAATGGATACACCATCCAAAATTCAAGATAGAACATTCAACTCCAGCATGGTTTATTCCGGTGGTTGGTAATATTTTGGTTCCTATTGCCGGTGTAGAGCATGGATTTATTGAATTGAGCTGGTTCTGCTTTTCTATAGGGATTATCTACTGGATTATTTTAAAAGCATTAATTTTTAACCGCATGTTTTTTCATGACCCATTACCACAAAAACTTCTTCCCACTCTATTTATATTGATCGCTCCACCAGCGGTAGGCTTCATTTCATATGTGAAATTAAACGGTGATATAGACAATTTCGCGCGTATCTTATTTTATTCCGCTATGTTCTTATTATTGTTACTCATCACTCAACTACCCAAATTTAGTAAAATAAACTTTTATATGTCTTGGTGGGCTTACTCATTCCCTCTTGCAGCTTTAACAATAGCAACAATGGTGATGCATCAGCACAATCCATCTCCATTTTTTCAATATATGATTATTGTATTACTTACCTTATCTTCAGTAGTCATCAGCACACTTTTTATTCGTACAATACTTGCGATAATCCGCAACGAAATATTCCTTCCTGAATAAACTAAAGAGGGCGCACCCATCTGCCCCTCTTACTCTAATTGTTATCAAACAAAAATATGCACTAAAAAAATCACTACGAAGCAGATATCACCATAATGGTACAAAAAATAAGAATAATAAAAATTTAGTCATTAAAAATCATAAAGTTAACATTTGTGGCATAATTAATGCTTTGACTATCAGGTCTATAGCTTATGGGCCATTTCCAATGACAAATGCTCCACTCTCTTTAGAAAATACATTATTGAAAGTATGCTGGGAAAAGCTTACTGGTACGGTTTTTATTGCTTCCGAATCAAACCGCTCTGGGCAAATTGTTATCAATCAAGGCGCGTTAATTGGATTAAATTATTGCGGATTAAGTAACGAAGAGGCATTCAAAACTTTAGTCAACAGCCAAAACCTTCGCTGCTCCTTTACTCCAGACCTACTTTTCCCGATTGCCGAGAGCTTACAACCTGAAGCTGCATTACATCTATTGAAAAAGATAGGTTATTCTGAGGAAGTCATTGAGGCCGAACCGGCACCTATTGAAGCGCCTGATGAGATTACTGATAAAGCTAGCACTGTTATCTATAGAGGACAAGTAGTCGAACGGAAGAAAGCTAAACCCAAAATTGAACGAAAAAAGTCAGGTCTAGTTTATAGAGGTCAAGTAATTAGTTAGGAAAACCTACCCTGTAGGCTTTCCTAGGAATACTCTATCCCCCATCGCCTACAGTAGTCAGACCTAGGCTTGTCCAAGCTTGCATTCCGCCACGGTAATACTTTAATTTTTCTGCTGGATAGTCAGCTTCTAGCATTGCTCGAATTAAGGCAGGTGTTTGCCCACACCAATAACCATTGCAAAACATCGCTAATGTCTTAGCTTGACTATAATCAAAGCTACCATCTTCTTTTTTAACTGCGCCAAACTCTTCCAGAGCATCTGCCGCCGTTTCCTCTTCTTCCATTACCGTGTAAGGAACGTTAATACTACCTGGAATCGTTAAACGATAATGCCAACCAACGGTGCGAGTATCTACAATTAAGATATTCTCATCAGTTTCCGCCTGTTGCATATAATCAACAAATTCACGTTCGCCAATAGTTTCAACATCATAAGGCTCAAAAGGTCTTATTGGCTGAGGCATACCTCGAAAGGTCGTGTTATAAAGCTCATTAATCGTATTATTAGGATCTTGATTACGCATAACCTCAATAGGCTCACCATCATGCTGAACAGTAAAAGACACGAGACCCGGCGCTATCATCGCCTTGCCTCCTTCAGCTATTACATGGGGAGATGAGATCAATGCCGCCACTAACGCAAAACGACCCACAGTGTGCTTTAACATGTCGAAACCTCTATTATTATAAGTTTATTCGGTATAGTTATAACGATTTTTGCACAAAAGCCTACTAATAGTCATTAACTCTAATATAAGACATTAGAATAAACTGATGGACGACTTATCGCTAAGAACAAATATAAAACGACACCTTTATAAAATAGAAACGAGATAAACCTCTCTATTTTAGGGTGAGTAACATATCAATCGTATATAAATGAGGGTCCGCTTCTAAACCTTTTTTCTGACATTGATCTAAAAATTTAGCTTCCCGTTTTTCAGTGTCATGATAACCAAAATCATTCCCTTCAAGACTCTGAATTTGTAACGTCGCCTTATAATAAAAAGCCAATACAATAGCGGCCGTCTTATCACCTTCATCAAGCAACACTTCCCAGCGATGACGATGATTCTGTATTTTCAAAGCTTGACGCTTAAGGTTCCATGCATAACGCAGTTCATCATAATAGGGACGCCCAACAAATCGAGAAAAAATACCGATCGTAATTAAAGCACCCGTTAAAACACCTATTAAATTGATCATGGTGTTTGCTTGTTCTGGGTTCCCAAAATAGTTACGTAATAAAGCACTTAACCCTAAAGCAATCAGCGCAAAGATCAGACACAAAATCAGCGCAACTTTACGCTGTTTTTTCTTATAAATCGTTTTATCTATCTGTTTAAGTTCCACGTAACTACCCTATTAAACCTAATTGTATGATGATGAATGAAATTAACTTGCAGTCAAAATCTGCCAGTGTAGACTTAGCGCCTTTAAAATAAAGGCCCTTTCTAACATAATCTAATGTATTCCGTAAAAGAGATTTTCTATAGCTTGCAAGGCGAAGGTGCACAAAGTGGACGCGCATCAATCTTTTGTCGTTTTAGCGGCTGTAATTTATGGTCCGGTCGCGAACAAGACAGGCAAACAGCTGTCTGTAATTTCTGCGATACTGACTTCATCGGAACTGATGGTCAAAACGGTGGAAAATTCAAAACTGCCGATGATCTCTGTACGTTTCTAAGCTCTTTTTGGCCTAAAGACAGTAATATCCCACCTTATATTATTTTTACTGGTGGAGAACCTGCTCTCCAGCTCGATCAAAACTTAGTCGATACCTGCCACCAGCATGGTTTTATTATTGCCATAGAAACCAACGGAACAAAACCTCTTCCAAACAACATTGACTGGGTCTGTGTCAGTCCAAAAGCCGATGCCAAGGTAATAATCACTTCTGGTGATGAATTAAAGCTAGTTTACCCTCAGCAACTTGCCCGACCTGAACAGTTTGAAGAGATGGATTTCAGAGAATTTTATCTACAGCCTTTAGATAGTCCAACCCGCCCTATTCACACTCAAGATATTATCAACTTCTGCTTAAAGAACCCACGGTGGAAACTGAGCCTTCAGAGCCATAAAACCTTAGGCATTGATTGAAGCTAAGGTAATAATTGAAACTAAGGTATTGATTGTAACTAAGTCGCTATACTGTACGATTAAATGCCTGCCTAGATGTATAAAAACGGTAAGCGATTAATATAAAAGCGGGAATATTCATCAGAACGCCATAAATAAGCGCACTGGCTGCCATCTCCGAATTGTGTAAAATCCCCCCCGTTATTAACAAGGCTATCGCCGCGTTTTGAATACCTACCTCTACAGCTAAACTAATACCTTGCTCTGTATTAAGTCGCATCTGACGAGCAATCCAATAACCTAAAAACATAGCTAAAGAAACGAGTACAAGTACGCTCGGCCCTAACTGAAAAGTTAACGCGGGTAACTGCTCCCAGTTCGTTTTTACTATACCGAAAACAACCAACACCAGAAAAAGACCTGCTAACGCTTTAACATAGCGCTCAATGCGCAGACAAAAAGCAGGCCAGCGATGATGAACTAAGGCGCCCAATAAAGCGGGAAGCACAGAGATCACCATCAACTTGACCATTGTAAGAACAATGGGAAACTCTATCGCCGCTTGTTCACCCATCCAGTAACTGACGGCTAAGGCCGTTAAAATCGGCATACTAATGGGTGTAATCAAACCAGAGATAGCTGTTAGACAAACAGACAGAGCTGTATCTCCCCGTGACAGATAAGTAATCATATTAGATGTCGCTCCCCCAGGTGCAAAAGTTAACACCATAATACCGACAGCTAGGGCCGCAGGGAGATCAAAAGCACTGACAACAACAAAACCTAATAAAGGTAATAACAAAAGTTGAGATAAAACCCCAACTAAGACAACGTTAGGTCGACGCCAAAGCAGCGAAAACTCAGACACCCGCAAAGACATTCCAACACCCAGCATAATAGTAAAAAGTGCTAGAGGTAAAACCAGCTGTACGGCTATTCCATGTTCCATATTCAATCCTAAATTTTTAATAAAACGATACTAAGTTTTTGTTGGTTTTCATACAACATAAAAGGCAATTTTTTATACCCAATAAAACTCAAACACTGATGATATAAGGGATAGCAAAGGCTACCCACATACGCTGTGGATAACTTTGTGAGTTATTTATTTAAAACGTCATGAAACGCCTATTAAATAAGGCGCTCCGTTAAACTGATCATTTTTTGATCAATAACAAATTACTTCTTTAATATCAACATGTTAAATATGTCAATACTGTAATTTAAGGTTTTAAAATATGTATAGGAGAGACATTAATGAGTTACACAAATTAACAGTGTAAAAGGTATATTTTCAATAAAACAATGATTCGTCTAAACACCCCTAAATAGCTAGCATTATCCGACAATTTCAAACAAAGCATTCAAATAACCTATCCGCCTTTACTTCTTGCTTATCGAAAACAATAAAACTGCTAAGATAAAGCTATCTTTGATCTTCACCCTCTGAGTTAAAATGGACAAATAATGCAACAAGATACGGCACAGCTAAAAGCCGCAAATAAAGTCACCATCATCGGAGCGTTAATCGATACGCTCTTAGGTCTACTAAAAATAGGCGTTGGCCTTGTCTCGCACTCATCCGCCTTAATCGCTGATGGCATCCATTCTTTATCAGATCTATTTACTGATCTTATCGTCATCGTAATTTTAAGAATCTCTCATAAAGGACCAGACGAAAACCACCCTTGGGGGCATGGATATTTTGAAACGGTTGGTACTGCACTCTTAGGCAGTATTTTGATTGCCGTCGCAGGTGCTATGGCATACGACAGTACTCTCAATTTACTAAGTAATGAAACCTTACCTATTCCCGAATGGCCCGCATTAGCCGCTGCTTTACTCTCCATTATTTTAAAAGAGTGGATCTATCAATATACAGTTAGAATTGGCCGTAAAATAGGATCTGATCTCCTGATTGCGAATGCTTGGCATAGTCGAACAGATGCAATTTCATCCGTTGTAGTTTTTATTGGTGTTGCTGGGGCAATGTCAGGCATCACTTGGCTCGACTCTGTAGCTGCTATAGCCGTAGCATTGATGGTTGCTAGAATTGGATGGAGCCTTAGCTGGAAAAGTTTTCAAGAGCTCGTTGGCTCAGCCTTACCTCCAGAGCAGGTAGGTAAATACAAAAGCCAAGTGATGTCAGTTAAAGGAATCATCAGTGTGCATAGTTTTAAAACTCGAGCAATGGGGAATAAAAGCTTGTTAGAGATGCATATTCAAGTCTCCCCTTTCATTAGTGCCTCTGAAGGCCATCTTATTGGCGATGCCGCATGCATGAAGCTATATAAAAACGGGGATATCGCTCATATTATCTACCATATAGATACCTACGATGATGAAGAGCATGAAAAGTTACTTACTGACCAATTACCGCCTATGCGCGACGAGATTGAGCCATGTATCAAACAATACCTGCAATCTCTAGATAAGGAAGTAAACCTTTATCGTCTGTCACTTCATTACTACAAGAATAAAGTAAATCTAGAAATACTCTTATCCACGCCTGAGCATCAACCATTAACCCTACCGGATAATAGTTCAGAACAGATAATTGCAGGTCTTAAAAAATCATTAGCAGAACTAGAGCTTCCGCAAGATTGGCTAGGCCGTATATTTTTAGCTACAGGGTTAGAGCGATGAATCAACAACAGATCCCCGCGCAAGCGCTCCACCAATCAGAAATTGAAGTCAAACATAGTCGTTTCATTACCCATATAGGCCATACACCTAACCTAGAGAGCGCTAAAGCCTTTTTAGATGGAATACGACAAGAACATAACAAAGCGAATCATAACTGCTGGGCACAGATTGCAGGACCTAGATCAGATTTGAACTGCTGGGGAAGTAGCGATGATGGTGAACCTAAAGGCACTGCAGGAAAACCAATGCTCAACGTTCTTAGTCACACAGAGCTTTGTGAGATCAGCATCGTAGTAACACGTTATTTTGGTGGTATTAAGCTCGGTGCTGGCGGGATTGTTAGAGCTTACAGCTTAGCCGTCCAAGAAGCCTTAAAAACATTACCTACATTAGAAAAAGTAGATAAGTTTCGTTTTACTTTAACCCTACCCCACGCTTTAGTCGGTAGTATTGAAACACTACTCATGAAATGCCAAGCAGAAGTACTGTCTCGTAACTGGAATGAAGAGTTACTACTCACCGGCCAAGCAAGCGACCAACAACTGGCCGAATTAAGGCAGCAACTTATTCCCTACCAACACCAAATACATTATCAAGACAAAGAGATGCGTTGGTGAGCTGCTTCTAAGGCATCTATCCGCTTATCAAACAAACACTCATCAGCTAAGCGGTTAAGTATCTGCATTTTAGAAAGCACACTGCGAACCGGCCCATTAATACCAATCATATACACGCTTCGATTAGCCGTTAACGCTTCTACCATAATATTTTCAATCGCCATTGCGGTAGACACATCAATCAAAGGGACTGACGTAAAATCAAACATTAGGGCATCATGGGGCTGACTATTCGTTAATTTCTTTGTCATCCCTTTCACTGAAGCATAGCTTATTGGCCCCTCTAAATGATAAAGCAGGATTTTTCCTCCCGCGCTAACAAGAATCTCTTTTTCCCTTGGGCTTAATTGATCAATATCATCAGGTTGATCTGCAACAACTCGAATGGAATCAATCTGAATATCCGATAGATGCTTAATGGTAATAACATTCGCTATAAAGACACCAACAATCACAGCGCTAACAAGATCAACAAAAACCGTCAGACCGAACACTAAAAGCATCAACACAACAACAAAAATGGGGGCGCGATGAAGCCGCTTCAAAAAATTCCAATCAATGATATCAATACCAACTTTAATTAGAATTCCAGCAAGTACGGCGTGAGGAATATCTTCCGCTAAAGGACCCGCTCCTAGAACGACAAGAAGAAGCGCGATGGCATGAACAGCTCCAGACAGAGGAGTTTTCCCTCCGGCACGAATATTAATAACGGTTCGCATGGTCGCCCCCGCACCAGGTAGCCCACCAAAAAGCCCCGCCATCATATTACCAACACCCTGACCAATCAGTTCGCGATCGGAATCATGCTGCTCTTTAACTATATTATCTGCCACTAATGACGTTAATAAAGAATCAATCGAGCCTAAAGCCGCCAGCATAATTGCAGCCAGCAACATATCTTCAAGAAGTGCAAAATCAATACTTGGAAAGATAAATTCAGGTAAACCCGAAGGGATAGTGCCAATAACAGGCACACTGTTTTCAGGTAACAAAGCGATATAAATTAGTGTGCCTAAGAACAAAGCGATCAACGGCGACGGAATAATTTTAGCGATTGACTTTGGGCATAAAAACACAATTAACAGCGTTAACACACCAAGCAATAGGGCCGAAGCCTGATAAGATAAAATATTCTCTGGTAGCATTTGCAATGATGCAATCACTGATGACTCACCATGATGCCCTAATAGCGGCGCTAATTCTAAGATAATAATGATAACCCCAATACCACTCATAAAACCGGATATCACAGGAAATGGCATTAAGGTAATGTACTTACCCAGCTTAAACAGCCCAAAGAGCACCTGAAAAAAGCCGCTCATTAGAACAACAGTAAAGGCCAAAATAGGCCCCTGCACCGGATCAATAGCACTAAACTGAGTGAAAACCGCCGCCATAACAACAGTCATCGGCCCCGTTGGCCCCGATACTTGAGCCGGAGTTCCACCAAATAAAGACGCAAAGAAACCAACAAAAATGGCGCCGTAAATACCAGCGATAGGCCCTGCACCAGAAGAAACGCCAAAGGCTAGCGCTAGAGGGAGTGCAACAACTGCAGCAGTAATACCCCCAAAAACATCTCCTCGTATATTACGAAAATGAATACCACGAAGCAGCGCCATAAAGAGAATCCCTCCTTATAAAATGACTAATACTCAAAACAGTGTAGCAAGAAACCTTATTTTTATAAGACTCAAGAGATCACCTATACATAGAACCATCGATTCATCAGAGCAATAATTGATCAAACCTATATATTGAACTATGAATATAAATCAAGAAAATAGATATTTCGTTGAAGATTAAGAGACTTCTGCCGATACAGGACATATAGGTTTAAGTGACTGTAATTAAATATTTATTTAATAAACTGTTTATAAATTAAAACGCTTGTTTTAGAGTTACCGGGTAATAAAGAAACGACCTTTCTAAATTGTGTCACTGAAAGCCTGTTTCAAAGCAACATTCGTTCAACTATATCTAAGCGATTGAGGTAGTATGAAATTCGCTGAAAACAATAATCAAGCTGCTGAATATCTTCGTCAGGCCATCCCATTGATGGTCAAGCACAACATCCCCCCCAACCCACTCAATTATGCGTTGTGGTACACCTATGTGAGTGACCGTCTACCAGAATTAAATGTTCAGCTAGACAAAACACTTACAACCTACGGCACTTGCCCTACCATGCTCAGCGAACAACTTTTTCGTGAGCACATGATCAAGGATGAGATCAACGGTGCTGAAGATATTCAAGCAAGTTTAATCAGCTTAATTAACAACCTCTATGAAGATGCTGGCCACACAGCTGAAAAAACAGCCAATTTTAGTACCGTATTAGAAGAGAGCTTAGTCACACTTCAGCAACAAGAGGATGGCGAAGTAAGCCTACCCTTAGATTCAATTATTCATGCGCTATCAACACATACTAAATCTATTGGCGACACTGCACGCCTATTTCAAGAACGAATGCATGCGGCTCAAATAGAGATCCAAGCACTCAAAGAAGAGCTAAATAAAACAAGGCAAGATGCTCGTGTTGATCCGCTGACCAATCTATTCAACCGTCGGGTATTTGACTCTGAACTAGCGCAACTCGTCAGCAACACAAATCACAACCTTATCTCATCATTCATTTTGGTAGATATCGATCACTTCAAGAATTTTAACGATACCTATGGACACCTGATGGGCGATAAAGTCTTGCAATATGTAGGTAAACTTCTAAAAGATGTATGCCCTGAACCTATGCTCCCAGTACGTTATGGTGGTGAAGAGTTTGCCGTCTTGATGCCTGGAGTTGACATAGATTCTGCAAGCGAAATTGCAGAAAAGGTACGCGAGAAAATTCAAGCAATTAGAATTAAACAAAAAAAATCGGGAGAAATCATCAGCTCGATTACGGCATCTTTTGGGGTTTCTCAGTTTAAATCTGGGGAAACCGCTGAACAATTGATAGACCGTACAGATAAAGCGCTTTATAAAGCCAAAGACAGTGGTCGCAACCAAGTAAAATGCGCAAATTAAAGAGACGCTGCCTAAGATCTAATTGCTAAAACCTGCTTGCTGGAACAAGAAAGAAAGTAAGGCCCGAACGCAGTCCGGGCCTGAAATCTTTCCTATTCCCCCACAAAATCCCTACTACCCATACCCCTGCTATGTAACCATTCAAAAGCCTAATTCAGATACTAAAAGCTATTAAATTTTCTGATATAAGTGATTTCCCCAAACCTTATCTAGAACTAACTAAACCTTATAACAAGACTATAAAAAATAGTTTTACGTTATCAATATCTATTTATAAGCCAACAAAATAAAGTATTACGCCTTCACGTCATATATACTTTTGAAGATAAGAATTATCTAAGTAACTCAACAACGAGATTATTTGAATTTACCAAGAGCGCGAAAAAAGAAACTAGGCGATTCCCTACTGGGATAGGCTAATCATAGGCTGAGACATTGAACTGTTTTAAGTGCTCATCCCACAACCAGTACGCTTCTGAGGTTAAATGCACGCCACCACGCCAGAAATCACTTGGGTTGTCCGCTTGCCACTGTTTTTTGCCTTGAAGCGCTTCCGCTCCAGCAACCGTCAGCGAAAAAACCTCCTCACCATTAGCTAGACATTTACTAATATAAGGTAGATCGGCATTCATCAGGCGGTTAAGTTCAGAACGAACAGAAAGGTCTCCCATAAAAGGAGCCGATTCCAACTGTTGCAGATGATTAAAAACCCGCCTAAATGTTGCTGGCCCAGAAAGAATCTCGTAATACCGTTCAGTAGCAGTAACCCCTTCAGGCAGTAAACCCTTCAGTTCCGACTGTTTTAAAGTATATTCCAAGGCAGGTAATTCATCAGGGGCACGCAATAAGGTCAAAAGTAGATAAGTTTGCGTTAAAGTTAAGCCCGTTTCTATAGATGGATATTCAAGACAAAATCGACGTAGTGCTGCTGCCATAAAAGGCCATTCAGCTATTTCGGTTTGCGCAACACGCGCCAAGTTTTCAGGTGATGGGGCAGTAAAAAAACTCCAAATAGTATCAGCCACTATAAGATGGTGCTGTGATAAAGGAACGCGCTGATTAAACAACTCTTCCATCATCTCAAGTGTCAGATTACCTAAGCCATAAAAATAAGGGATCTCAGGATGGCGATCAATACAGATAATTGATACCGGAGGCGTCGCTAATCCAAGATTAAGAAGACGATGACAGATCTCTAGCAGCTGTAGTTGATCGTATAAATCATGCTCAAACCACAATACAACTTCATCATAGATTTCAATATTGTCTAATCGATTTTTCCGAGTAACAAAGTCAGCTGCAATCATCTGTTCAGTGATCTCGCCCGAATACTCTGCGCTCTTAAGTAAACTCATCAAATAAGTGGTACGCGCCTTACTGTATGCTTCATATGGAAGCGCGAGAACCGGACCATCATGTAATAGATCTTTCCAACAAAGTACATCACCCTGTATCCGTTCTGAGCGATTAAGCATATCGCCAGCACAATCACCATTTGTAATATGTAACTTCATCTTTACTCCATTAGCCCATCGTTCTGCTCCAGAACCCATATCATTGGATGGGAACAACACTTACCCTATCAAGCCTCAGGAATGATAGCTAATAGATCGGTGGTTGCTAAATCAACTCCATTTTGACTCAATAATGTGGTCACTTGACCACGATGATGGGTTTGATGATTAAAGAAATGTTGTAGTAGATAGCCAAACCGTTTTTCGAATTTATTCCCATGCATATTATAATAGGCTAGCGGATAAGCGAGATCATAAACTTCTACCTGATCACATAGATCAATAAGTGCCATATCTAACACATAACGTGCGTCCCTTAACTCATTAAAGTCGTGGTACAGTAACGCATCTAAAGTATCTGGGTTTTCTATTAGTTTAACCGCTTCTAAAGCCTTAAAATGGGATGGATGCTCAGCAAACCGTTTCAACCATATAATATCGCCAACCAAAATATGATTAAGTGTGCCTAAAATAGAATGAAAAAAAGCACCCTGATCCGCTGATAGTAAAGATGGCTCCAATTCACTTGCGGCTTCATAAATACTTTCGTTCATCCACTGGTTATAACGAGCCATTAACTCAAAATGATCTTTCAGTGTCATATTTCCTCCTTTATTTTTATCTATTTAAACAAGCAAACATGACAACTTGTAGATTCTTCTCATTGGCTAGGTAAAATAGTTCAGTTACTTTTATCTATAGGTCCTTCTTATGCAGGCATCTCCACTCAAAGTTCTAGTTATTGGATACGTCTGGCCGGAACCTAAATCATCTGCAGCCGGTAGCCATATGTTATCCCTGTTGCGTCTATTTAAACGTCAAGCCTGGCAGGTGATATTTGCCAGCCCTGCACAAGTAACAGATCATATGGTCGACTTAAAAGATGAGGGAATAGATACCTTATCGATTACATTAAATGATAGTCGCTTCGATCAAACCATCCATGAACTACAACCAGATATTGTTATGTTTGACCGCTTTATGATGGAAGAACAGTTTGGGTGGCGAGTCGAAAAAAACTGCCCAAATGCTCTGCGTATTTTAGATACGGAAGATCTGCAGTGTTTACGAAATGCCCGCCATCAAGCAGTAAAACAAGCAAGAGAGATGCAGATAAGTGATCTATACACCGATATTGCAAAACGTGAAATTGCCGCGATCTATCGCTCAGACCTTTCATTAATCATCTCCAGCTATGAGATAGAGCTGCTCCAAAAGCACTTTCAAATGCCCGCTTCACAAATTCATCACCTCCCTTTTATGCTCGATCTTAATCATCTCCCCAAACAGCTTGCCTCCTATGAGGATCGACAACATATGATGATGATCGGCAACTTCCGTCATGCCCCTAACTGGGATTCTGTTCTATATATACAAACCTTGTGGCCAGAGATTAGAAAACGATTAAAAGAGAAAGGGCTACCGAACATAGAACTACATATTTACGGATCCTATCCGCCACCAAAGGCAACTGCACTACACAACCCTAAAAGCGGTTTTCTAATCAAAGGCTGGGCAGATGATGCTTACGACGTGATACAAAAAGCACGCTTATGCTTAGCTCCCCTACGATTTGGTGCTGGCATTAAAGGCAAACTTTTAGACGCAATGGTATGCGAGACACCCTCAATAACAACAGATATTGGCGCGGAAGGTATGGCTCCAAACTATAGTTGGCCAGGCAAAATCGCCAATAATGATGAAGAATTTATCAACGCCTGTGTGACGCTTTATAGTGAACCTGATAATTGGTTGTTGGCTACACAAGCAGCGAGACCAATTTTAACGACTTTATATGATGGTAGTAAAACAGGCCCCGCTCTGATTCAAAAAATCTTAACCTTGCTCGACAATTTACAAACTCACAGACTCCACAATTTCACCGGTTCAATGCTAATGCACCACAGCATGAAGAGTACTCAATACATGTCCCAATGGATTGAGGCTAAAAACAAACAGGTTGAATAAGTAAACATGTATTACTAAACAACAAAGGATTAGCCTTGTCATATAATTTTCATACTTCTACCTTATTCTGCAATATTTTCAGTAATGCGCTTTATTCGGAAAGCGTCAATTAGTGACTAATCAGCATAGGTAATAGGCTATAAATGTTTAAAATTTTGGAGGTATTCTGGCGTTTTCTTCTGCTAGGTTGCACTAGTTTTGGAGGCCCTGCAGCTCACTTGGGGTATTTCCAAAAAACATTTGTCCAAGATCTAAAATGGCTTGAACAGGAAGCTTATGCCCAACTTATCGCCCTAAGCCAATTTTTACCCGGCCCTGGGTCAAGCCAAGTGGGCTTTGCTATCGGATTAAAACGCGCAGGTATAGCAGGAGGCATTGCGGCTTTTCTAGGTTTCACACTCCCCTCTTTTCTCATTATCTATTTTATTGCCACTACTCAATTCGGCGAAGGCAGCAGCGGAGTCAATGGCCTAATCCACAGCTTAAAATTATTGGCCGTTGTTATAGTCGCCGATGCAACACTGAATATGCAACGTAGCTTTTGTAAAGAAAAACGTTCACTTTGTATCGCTATACTTAGTGCAGCCGCCCTGTTAATACTACCTAATATTTGGACACAGATGGCTGTATTGATGGGGGCGGCAGTGTATGGCGTAGTAGAATCCAGAAACCAATCCCATATAGAAAACACTGCTCTAAACATACAGAAAAATTCTACATCTACAGTAAAATCTATACTCGCTAAGCCTCCCTTTATCCTCTTTATTAGCTTGTTCCTAATGTTACCTCCTCTCGCTTATATTTCTGATTGGGCCGCCCTTGCTACATCTTTTTACCAAACGGGTAGTTTAGTTTTTGGTGGCGGACATGTAGTACTTCCTTTGTTACAACAGTCACTAGAACATATTGATAACGACCGTTTTATTGCCGGTTATGCCGCCGCTCAAGCAGTACCGGGGCCGATGTTTACATTAGCTACATTTTTAGGTGCAGAACTGACTCCTAATGCAAGCTTAATAGGAGCCTTAGTCGCAACACTATCTATCTTCCTACCGGGTTTATTGCTGGTATTAAGTCTACAAAATACGTGGGAATCATTAGCTAAACAACCTAGGGTTGCTGGGGCAATCTGGGGCGTTAATGCGGCTGTAGTTGGGCTGCTGCTATCTGCCTTATATCAACCTATTTTCTTAAGCGCAGTACAATCTAATATCGACTTTGCCATCGCGCTTATCGCATTCTTTATATTAAGACAGTTTAAGCCACCTATACTACTATTCGTTTTAAGCTTTATCGGCCTTGGTTTTCTGCTTTAATAATCAATAGTGTTAATAGCATTCGATATAAAAAATACCCTATAAAAATCACAGACAAAAAAAGCCCGCACAAAGCGGGCTAACTCTAAGCTCAAAGGGAAGGAGAGCTTATAAGAAAGTTAAACAGGTTCTCGCATAGTCACAAACTCTTCAGCGGCTGTTGGGTGAATACCTATAGTCGAGTCAAACACCTCTTTAGTGGCACCCGCTTTTAAGGCGATACCTATGCCTTGAATAATCTCACCTGCATCAGGACCAACCATGTGCACGCCAATAACTTTACGTGAATCAGCATCCACCAGCATCTTCATAAAGGTACGCTCTTCACTGCCGCTTAAGGTATGCTTCATCGCTCTAAAACTCGATTTATACACCTCAACATTGCTGTATTTTTCACGCGCCTGTTCTTCGCTCAAGCCCACGGTACCTATATTAGGCTGACAGAAAACAGCGGTTGGAATTAGGTCATAATCAACCTTTCTATTCTCACCCGCATATAGGTTATTAACTAGGGCCATACCTTCAGCCAAAGCTACCGGTGTTAACTGAACACGATCAATCACATCTCCTACTGCATACACAGAAGGAACGTTGGTCTGGAACTCATCATTAACGATGATCGCACCGTTTTTAGCCTGTTTAATGCCTAGCGTTTCTAAACCAAGGTTAGCTACTTTAGGGTTACGGCCTGTTGCGTACATAATAAGATCAGTTTCAATACTAGAACCGTCTGTCATCTGAGCAAGCAAAGAGCCATCCGCCTGCTTCTCTATAGATTCAACATTATTATTAAATACTAGATCTACGCCTTTTTTAGCCACTTCTGTCGCCGCAAACTCACGTACTTCATTATCAAAGCCACGTAAAAACAGATCACCGCGATAAACCAATTTTGTCTCAGTACCAAGGCCTGAAAAAATACCGGCAAATTCGACTGCAATATAACCACCGCCAACGACTAAGGCACGTTTAGGAAACTCATCCAGATAAAAGACTTCGTTAGAGCTAATGATATGTTCTTTGCCTGGAATGTCAGGCACATTTGGCCAACCACCAACCGCAACCAAAATACGCTCAGCACTATACTGCTTATCACCTACAGCCACAGTATGATCATCAACCAATACCGCACGACCATTTATCAGCTCACAGCCAGAATTAACTAAAAGATTCTGGTAGATCCCATTTAGGCGCTCAATCTCTCGAGTTTTATTATCACGTAAAGTGGGCCAATCAAATTCCACGCCTTTATTGGTTAAACCAAATCCCGCAGCTTCAGCAAAGCCTTCTGCATATTGCGAAGCGTAAACAAACAACTTTTTAGGTACACAGCCAACATTGACACAAGTCCCGCCTAAATGACGATCCTCAGCTATAGCTACCTTTACACCCATACCAGCAGCCATACGAGCTGCACGCACACCACCTGAACCGGCACCAATTACAAATAGATCAAAATCATATTCCGCCACAACAGGCTCCTTTACTTGTGTCTTAAAGATGGGTCTATTTTATAAGTATCAATTTACATTGATACTACTATGAGGGCTAATTAAGAAAGTTAAATAGCCTAATTGATTTTCCTAATCACTTTCAGAGTATCTTTCCCCTTAATTGTTCAATAAAATTCATATTCATTTATTTACCGATCAGGACAGCGATCAGATGAAACTAATTTGCTTCAACGTGAATGGCCTTCGCTCACGCCTCCACCAACTACAAGCCGTTATCGACAAATACCAACCAGACATCATCGGCTTACAGGAAACCAAAGTCCATGATGAAGCCTTCCCTATGGCCGATGTTGAAGCGATGGGCTACCACGTCGAAATCCATGGACAAAAGGGCCATTACGGTGTTTGTCTTATCTCCAAAAAGCCACTGACCAATGTACAGAAAGGTTACCTAACAGATACCGAAGATGCGCAAAAGCGCATGATTATGGGTGATTACGAAACAGACAACGGCAATACGGTTCGAGTCATGAACGGTTACTTCCCTCAAGGTGAAAGTGTAGATCACGAAATAAAATTCCCAGCTAAACGTAAATTCTATGCCGACCTACAAAGTCACTTAGAGACCCACTGCTCACCTGAACAAAATATCGTTGTTATGGGTGACCTAAATATCTCTCCTGAAGATAAAGACATCGGTATTGGTGAGCCTAACCGTAAACGTTGGTTAAAAACAGGCAAAGCAAGCTTCCAACCGGAAGAGCGGGAATGGTATGGAAAACTAATAGACTGGGGCTTAACTGATTGCTTCCGTTACCTTAACCCTGATGAAGACCGTGTTTTTAGCTGGTTTGATTACCGCTCAAAGGGATTTGCTGATGATCCTAAACGTGGTCTACGTATTGATGGTATTTTACTAACAGCACCACTGCTAGAGAAATGCCAAGATGCCGGTGTTGATTATGAGATTCGAAGCATGGAAAAACCCTCTGATCACGCCCCTATCTGGGCAGAACTGGATCTATAATTCAAATATAGAAACCTTGCCCTTAAGCGCTTAAGGGCAAGGCTTACTTAAATAGGGTTCCCCTCCACCTGCATCGGCAAAGAACTCAGTATTACCGTTGAATCTGCTAAGGCTTAAAAGAACAGGCCGATAATTCTACTCAATTCTGCTAGAATGGACCGTTCGATCTCCTGAATCTTGAGCAGTTACCTTTTTATGTCTTTTTCTTCACTTAATCTTTCCGACTTCCTGTTAAATGCTTTAACGGATTTAGGTTACACCGAACCAACGCCAGTCCAACTGAAAGCCATTCCAGCGACGTTAGAAGGTAAAGATGTGCTGGCCGCAGCCGAAACAGGCTCAGGCAAAACTGCAGGGTTTGTGCTGCCTATACTGGAAAGGATGAAAGACTCAATTCCACCGCGTAGCAACCACGCTAACGTTTTAATACTGGTGCCTACCCGTGAATTAGCCGTTCAGGTTGAAGAAGCCGTTCAACAATATGCAAAATACTTCCCACGCAGATTAAAATCACTCGCTGTCTATGGCGGTGTATCTATCAATACTCAGATGCAAGCCATGCGTAGTGGTTGCGATATAGTTGTAGCCACCCCTGGGCGCTTAATCGATCTATTTAAACGTAACGCAATTGATCTACGCGCCGTACACAGCTTAGTGTTAGATGAAGCAGATCGTATGCTTGATTTAGGTTTTAGTGATGAATTAGATGATATTCTTGACGAACTCCCAGAGCAGCGACAAAATTTACTCTTCTCTGCTACGTTTCCACACAGTGTCCGGACCTTGACTCAAGAGATACTCAATAACCCTATTGAAATCTCGATTAAACAAGAAGCTACAATTCCTGAACAATTAGCACAACGCGCAATAGAGGTCGATCGTACCAATCGCACTATGCTGTTGAAGCACCTGATAAAAACAGAGAACTGGTCTCGCGTTTTAATTTTTGTTGCCAGTAAACGTACCGCCAACAATGTAATTTTAAAACTATCCCGTGCAGATATTAATGCACAAGCACTACACGGAGACTTAACTCAAGCAGAGCGCAGTGGCGCCTTAGCTGATTTTAAGTCAGGAAAATGTAAGATATTAGTGGCCACCGATCTCGCTGCACGCGGCATCGACATCCCTAATCTCCCTTGTGTGCTAAACTATGATTTACCCCGTTCGCCAGCAGACTATGTACACCGCATTGGACGTACTGGTCGCGCAGGCGAAATAGGCTTAGCACTCTCCTTCATCGACCATGAAGGTGACAGTCACTTTAAACTGATTGAAAAGCGCATTAAACAAACCCTTGAACGTGAGCAAATAGAAGGGTTTGAGCGCGATAGTATCGTCCCCATTGAGGTTCGAGAACAAAAAGGTCAAGCGCCGGTAAAAGGCAAACGCATGAGCAAAAAAGATAGAATCCGTGCTGCGGAAGCCGCTAAGAAAATTTGGGGCGAAAAATAACGTTCGATGTCGATCATAGCTAACAGGTAAATACAGCTATACAAATATTAACTTTTTAGGAATTACCTTTTAATGCTGGATAAAATTATTATCATACGAGACTACCTGAATGCAGTAAAAACTCGCTGCACCTACAATGCAGCGGCTCAAGCGCTGGGCATTAAACCGGCGGAATTTAAAAAATTACTGGATGAACGCAGTCCGGAAAATTCTTGGTTCGTCAATACGGGCGCTGGAGATCCAGTAGGATACTCCGATGATGAAAAGCACCCAGAACTTTATCGGACAACACGTATTATTAAGTCCGCTGAAGTTTTAACTCGAAACCTTGATCTGTAAAAACGCACTGGCATAGATAAATGGGGATACACCCCATTTATCAACATGCTCGACCCAACTCGATTGATACTCAGTATAGGCACTATGATGACAGGCAATAAGTTTAATGCCGACCAGATTCAAGCCCTTCTTGATGAGCTCAATACAACGGGTAGTGGCTGGCATATAGATAAAGGAAAAGTAACCAAACAATTTGTATTTAATGATTTCAGCACTGCATTCGGTTTTATGACCTTATGCGCCATCTACGCCGAAAAAATCAATCATCATCCCGAATGGTTTAATGTTTATAACAAGGTAAACGTTCAACTACTGACCCACGAAGTATCTGGAATCTCCGACAAAGATGCCGACCTTGCCAAACAAATGGATCTGTACGCATATAAACTGGCAAAACAGTAACTCTTCTTATCTCCCCCCCTTCAGTCCGAATAACTTTAGGCTATAAGCTTCACCCACAAAACTGGCACATAAATCGCTTTAGATAAGCTAACATAGATTATACCTTGAGCTTTGCCATGACCATTTATACAAATAACAGCTACAACACCGCTTATACTACGCCCTCTAAGGTGATAAATAGCTCTCTAACCACTAACAACCATGCGGTAAATCCTCACCCCCAAGGGGCAAAGGTTTACCCATCGATCAACAGTTCAAGCGTGACCTTATCTGATGAAGCCAAAGCGATGCAAACCAGCACAGCCGTTTATCAAATGGATACCGGAAGTGGTACGAAGGAGATCGACTTAGATAGCTACTTCACCCAATCCCCCTCAGTTAACGACTTAGCCTCTGGCGCATCTAATCTTCTCTTACCTAGTGCTAATAATGTATTGGCACTACAAAAACATATTTCTTCTGTCTTCCCCAACTTTTTAACTCAAAACAATATTCCTGAAGCGCCTCAAACCATTCAATTTGATGACCAAGGAAAATTGGTTCTACCTAATGATTATGCCTATACAGCGGAATTAACGACGGCATTCGAGCAACATCCCGAAATGCTTAAAACATTACAAACGGCTCACGCTTTATCCTCTCATGTAGCGGCGATTCAGGCGACTGAGCCTATGCGTGAAGCCTTAGCACAAGCTCAAACACAGTCGGAAGTGGATATTATTTTAGAAAATTTCTCTGCCTACTTAGGTGACAACCGCTCCCAAGCCTACCCTGAAATCAGCTTAGAATTTTCCAAGAATGGAGAGCTGAGTATCAACGCCGATGGCACATCATTAGTATGAAAAAGTGAAAGATCAAAAGGTGCTTAACATCTCTAGACTTCCTGTTAATCGCCTATATTCTCCCGTTATTACGAGCTTAATGGGTCTATATTTGTAAATTAATCAAGTTACATATATCCGCTTTGCACTTAAAATATGACTATAAAAACATCATAAAAATACAAAGAATCGGGGCGATCACAGAAATACTAAAGCACTTCCCGATCATATTGAGAAAGTGCTCATCTGGACTTTTCCATATATATAACGCATTAATAATCGCCGTTAATGGGATAGCGAAAATACCAATAAGGTAAGCAGCAAGCCCCGCCCAAGAACCATTGCCTGTATTTGTTTCTATCACAATAAAAACCACAAGCACCTGCAATAATGCAGGTAAAACCACACCAAAAAGATAACGCATTAGATCCCTTTACAACCGGCTTTGTTTATTCCACCACTGGACATTTAAAATCCGGCCCTTTAACGATTAGCACATCACAATCAACATCATCGACTACTTTTTCCATAGTGCTGCCCAACAGAAGACGATCGAACATACCTCGCGCCACCGCACCCATCACCAGCACATCGATACCTTTTTGCTCTGCATATTGGCTAATTACAGACTCCGCTTCGCCTTTTATAATATCAACCAATTCAGAATCAACGCTAAGACCAAACTCAGCTAGCAATCGATTACAACGTTTCACATGCTCTTTTTCTACTCGTTCTTGTAAAGCAGCATAATCTGTCACCATGTGCTCATCAAAAATAGCTTCGTGGGGTAATGTATTGAAACAGTGTAAAACACGTTGCTCACTTAGATTATCAGTGATAAACATTTGAGCCTTTTTTAAAATAACTTTATCTATCTTGCCTTGCTCATCACCTTGATGGAAGGGGTCCACACAGGCCGCTATACGGAGGATATCTTTCCAAGGTTTCTGTTTTACAAACAGTACAGGTACTGGGCTTTTCCTTGCAATCAGCCAGTCTATAGGCGCAAACAAATAGTGCCCTATTCCACGATGGGGCTGAACCCCATGTATTAAAAGATCAGGCTCAAAACGCAAGACTTTACGCAAAACACCCTCAACCTGATGGCGTTCCCAACACACATCAAAACTGACCTTAACGCCCGCAGCTTCTAGCCTCTCGGATAAGGCTTCTAGTTTCGCTTCCGTCTGACGAATATAAGCGTGCTCTGCTTTCTGCTCTGCCGCTTTATCAAACATATACCCTTGGGTAATCCCGCGGTTGTAACAACAATTAAACAACTCAATAACCGCTGAATGTTGCTTTGCTAGCAATATCGCTTTGTCTAATAAGCCTGCGTTGTCATATTTGAAATCGATATTAACCAGAATTTTATCCATATTCTCCCTCATCATAGGCTTAATCTTTCTTAGTTACGGACGTTGCACTCGAGGATAACTATTCAAAGTATAGATTCAATAGATGAAAGGTACCTTGATTGAAACATTTAACGACTGAATAAAAAAACTTTTATATTAGAAATTACTTATATATAATATTGAGATATAAATTAATCTTAATCTACACTTTCTGAAAACAGGAGGCTTTATGACTATCAATGCAGCCCTACGCTTAATGGCAGGCCTCGTTGTCCTTGCCAGCTTAGCACTCGGAACCTACGTGAATCCAAACTGGTATTACCTAACCGGCTTTGTTGGTTTGAATCTATTTCAATCCGCATTTACAGGTTGGTGTCCAGCCATACTTATCTTTCAAAAAATGGGGCTTAAAGCTGAACGCTGTAGCAGTGAAGGTGTCACCGTCAATCAAGCGGTTCATATTATCGCAGGGTCGGTAATCTTATTAACGGTAGCAGCGGTACTCTTCTTAAACCTAACACCTATGCTCCTAATCATCACCGCTATTATTGGTGTGAGTTTAAGCCAGTCAGCCTTCACTGGTTGGTGTCCAGCGATGATGATCGCAACAATGCTAGGCTGTAAAAAAACAGAAGGGGTTTAAACGCTCAAATAGCGCATTATAGTGACCTCAGATAGGGTCCCGTATAAAGCCTGTAACTTATGCCGAGTACCTTTATTCGGCTTTTTTATTGTTTAAGAACAATTTTTTTTCATTAACTGTCGTTACTTTTCGCTCACTGTCGTTACAATGGAGCAGTTGTTAACTCGGTTGGATTATAAATTTGTTTTTAAGACTTGCAGGCTTAATTTTGCCTTCTCTGCTACTACTTGGTGGTATGGGTCTTGTGCTGCCTATAGCCACTCAACTTAGCCACGAATATCAACAAATTTTATCCTTAACCCCCTACCCTGTCGCTTTTATTGTCGCACTACTAGGTTACTGGTTTAAAAGAAGCCAAATTTTGTTTACGGCCCTCAATTTAAGTGGCGCCTACTGGCTTATTCAACATGGTTTACAAACCAGTCTGAACCAACCTGATGCTTTTGTGTTATTCAGTAGCATATCGGTACTACTCCCTCTTCATATGGCATTAATCGCTATCTATAAAGAGCGAGGATTATTTACTCCTATAGGTATCATTAGAATCGCACTTATAGTTTTCAGCTATCTCACCCTTTATTTAAGTTGGGCCAACGGCTCTATAGGGCTTTATTTAGCTGATCTACCGATGAGCATGCTAGAGATGCTGTTCCATAAATATTACCTAAGTGAAGCCGCCGCTATTACTTTTACGGTCTGTTTTATTCCGGTAGTACTCTCTTTTACGATACGTAAAACTTATACAGATGCGGCCCTACTTGCTTCATTTATCTCAGCATTAATCATGTTAAGTTACTTCGATAAACCTCTTATCTCAGCCCTGTTTGTATCTGCCAGTCTAATTGCCCTAGCGATTTCAATAATGCAAAACTCTTATCAGATGGCTTTTATTGATGAATTAACCGCGATTCCCGCCCGTAGAGCCCTGCAAGATAAATTAGCAACCTTAGGTAAACGCTATACCTTAGCCATGTGTGATATTGATCACTTTAAAAAGTTTAATGACACCTACGGGCATGACGTAGGTGATCAGGTTTTAAAAATGGTTGCAGCAAAGCTAAATCAAGTCACCGGTGGCGGCAAAGCCTATAGGTATGGGGGGGAAGAGTTCACCTTAGTTTTCCCTGGTAAAAACGAGGAGGAAGCACTCCCTTATATAGAGCAGCTCAGGGAAACAATCGCCAATTATCCGATGCATATCCGTAATCAAGATCGTCCAAAAGATAATGATCAGGGCCAACAACAGCGCCATAAACGCGATAAAAGTGAAGTAGTCAGTGTCCAGATAAGTATTGGTATTTGTGAAAAAACAGCGGACTTAGCCGATGCCCAAGCCGTTATAAAAAAAGCGGATGAGGCACTATATGCATCGAAGAAAAACGGTCGTAACTGCTCTACAACGGTCCATTACAAACCTAAGCCAAAACCAACCCGTCGTGGGCAGCGAAAAGATTACGCTTAATAAATTCGCCTCATACTCAGTCTACCAAGCATATTAGTAGCTCCACCTCAGCCGTGCATATATATTCGATGCATCTTCAAACTGGCCAAAAAAAGTATGGGGCTGCTCTCCGCCAAAAATATTTCCACCTAAGGTTAAATTCACCTGATCATTAAAGCGGTATTTAACTGAGGGGCGGTGATAGTAGTCTTGGTCTGTAGGCGAATAAAAGCTAAACCAGTTAAGTGTTAAATTGTCCTGCATCGCTCTATAGGTCAAGCGAAGAGTCCATAATTCCCGATGCTCATCAGGGCGATATATAGAACCACCGTCATTAGCTGCCAGCGCATCGTAGTCAAGTATATGTTCAAAATAGTATTGAACGCCTAAGTTCAGTTTCGAAATTAACTCCTGCTCATAGCCCATTAAAAAACGAATCTGACTATTTGGAATTAAAGGGTCGCTTCCTCCATCATCAACGCTGTTGTACCACGCTAATTCAGTATGACCTATACCACTAGCAATATTCGTACGAAGGCTAGCACCTAAACTTGTTAACGGGCTGAAATAAGGCTGATTATTACTATTAATGGCATTAGGTTGTTTCCAAAAGCCGCGATAGCCATACAATGCCCACTCTGTACTACGACCACTAAGTATTTGGCTACGCCCATAAATACGCGCTGAAAACTCACCATGACTGAAGCTCTCACTTGGCTCTTCCGGTACGAGCTTTCCGTTAGGTGCGGCTACTTGTGTTCCCACCCTCGGTGAAAAATAGGAAAAGCGCTCACCTGAAATAAAATTATCGCTGTTAAATATAGGTGTCCAAACAAAATCAATATTCGCTTTTTCCCCATAAGCAGACAGTTTTATACTAGACGAAGGCGCCTTCAAATACTCATCATCTCGACCAGCAAAAAAAGATACCCAATCTTTAGCAAACAGGTCATTTAAAAAGACTAGATCCCCAGTACCCCAAGTTAAAACTTGATGCCCCGCTCTCACATCAACATTATCCGCCAGGGAAAACTCCGCCACAGCTTCCCGTAGATAGATATCTAAACCACTCTCAACCCCATCAGCATATAGGTCTACTTTACCGCTCAGGCGCAAGTCACCTTGATAACTTTCCGCTTCAACTCGGGCACGCACCTCTGCCAAGCTTAAATCATCACTTATTAACGCATCATCACTCACTCGGCTACCGACAGCGGTTTCGATAAAGCCATGTACTATAGCCCCTTGTTTCTCCTCTTCGCCCCAAGCGTCATCCCCCCAATCATCTGCCGCATAAAGTAGAGATGAGAGCGAGAAGGTTACAACCGTAAATATAAGCCTTGCTTGGGCTATTTTAGACTTCATTACTGTCCTCTCTGCAACCATTCACGTGGTGGCTTACGCAATGAGCGCTCACTAAATACAGCCTGATCCATACCTAGATCATAGTTTTGAAAACGAAACTCTAAGGTAGTTGAACCGCCGCTACGCAGATCAGAAACTTTTGATTTAGTTACCGTTTCATGGCCTTGAATAAGTGCGCTAGAAAGAACCTCTACACGTCGATAGACTGTATCGTTCTCATCCCTATATTCTATTTTTTCCGGCAAGAAGTTAGCTTTGCTAATCCAAGCAATATACCGACTAAATTCAGCACTATTTGTATCTAGAGGTTTATTCTCTATCACATAATGTTTATCTGTAGTTTCCAGTAACTGATGGCTATCTTCCCTTATGCTACGCCCCGATACATCTTCATAAAAATAGTGGGAGCCAACAAAACTTGTACGTTTATCACCGGCCGAAATACGTTTTACTAAATCTAAGCCAGGAAGATATAACCAACGATCGTCATCCCCACCCGGCTTTTTAGCCACAAGAAATACGGTATTGCGTACATCGGATGGACGACTAAATACAACGAGAAAGTCTTGTTCACCACCCTCTTCTCGATCACGACGTAAAATAGTAAATTGCCGCTTTTGTTCTCTACCTTGAGCATCTTTAATTAACATTCGCGCTTCCGAACGACCATCATTACCCGCGTAGTAAGAGACCAGATTAGCTTTGGACACTATCTCATCTGCATTAGTTAAGTCCGCCGCATAAACATTGTTGAAAACACTAAGGACAGCCACAACAAACAGCGACGTTATGGAGATTAACTTAAACATTACCTTTCTCCTGTTTACTTTTTTAATAAATCATTTTCTGATACTGAAAAAAGCTTATCTTTATTTTTAATGCCGTTAATTACAGCGGGTAATAAGACCACGGTAACTACAGCAGAAACAGCCATAATCATCGCGAGGAAAAAACCGACGGTGATATAAGGCACTAAAGGTGCAAATAATAAAGGGGTGAAGCCTATCGCCACGACAACCGCATTTCGGCTAATAGCTCGAGCGGGACCTTTGTACATTTCATCAACGGTTTCAGGCCAACTACCTGTTTGCTGATAGGTTGCCCGACAACGCTCCAAAAAGTGAATAGCGAAATCCACTGATAACCCTAAAGTTAGGGCGGAGAGAACAGCGATCGGCATATCATAATCTTTACCGACAAAACCGATCAGACCATAAATAAATAAAATCGTGACCGTCAAAGGCAGCATCGCTAATAAGCCGAGTTTTATTGAGCGAAACAGAACAAACATCATCACCAGCACCATAAAAAACGCACTCGTAAGACTGCTTAACATGCCAGTTACCATCTGCTCCTGCCAAACCACATTGATATAAGTTAAACCGGCCCAGTTCATCTCAACATTTTCAGGGAGAGGATGTAGAGCTACATAATCATCTACAAGCTGAATAACCCGACTCATCTCCTGATTATCACCGCTCTTAAGTTGTAGCCATAGTGCAGTCGAATTGTAGTCAGGTGTCACCATATGCCATAGATCATCGGGACGATGAGAGGATTGAAAACTTAAAATAGTTTGTGCCGCAGCATTACTGCTTTCTGGCAGTTTGTACTGGCTAGAATCGCCCCCTTGCAACTCCCTAAATACAGTTTTCAATAAGGTAACAAGGGAGTTACTTTTCCCGATTAACTCGGAATCATTTAAAAATAACTGGAGGTCATCCAAATAAGCTAATGCTTCGGGCGTTAGAAAATATTTACTTTCAGATTGCGCTTTCTCTACAGTATCTAATAGAGCTAACCAACTCGCTTCATTAGCACTATCCTCATAAGCAGCATCATCTAATTCGAAGGTAAGCTTTTGTAGCAAAGCACTGTACTCTTCACTATCAAGCGAATCTAAAATCTCATCTAACTTAGCAACAACTCCTTCTGCATTTTCACGCGTATTTACCTGTTTGCGTAAATACGCAAGGAAAGCCGTTTTCTGCTGATCCAAGCCGGTTCGCTCCAAAACTAAGAAGGCATCATAGGTACCGGAAAAGTGTTCATTCATCACTTTATCGGCGATACGAAGTCGGTGATCCTCTTTAAACCAGCGCACGGGATTATCATTAATCTGAATGGTTGTTAATCCATAAATTGACACTAACGCTACACCGACAAACATGACCACCAAGGCTTTAGATTTAGCGATGGAGAAACGCCCGGTAATGGACAGCAAGCGACTCAACAGGCTAGCATCATCCTCATGCACCTGCTCCGAAATAGAATGATCTTTAAGTGCAGCCAAGCGTTGAGGCGATAAACTAACAATATAGGCAGGCACCAAAGTCACGGTTAAAACAAAAGCAAGCAAAATACCAAAAGCCACATGTAGGCCAAAAATCTGCACAGGGGGAATTGGCGTAAATGCTAATGAAGCAAAACCGACAGCTGATGTAATTGACGTATAAAACATCGGTGTAAATAGATGCCCTATCACCTCTCTTAACGCAGCTTTAGGTTTATCTCCCGGTTTATAGCGATCTGAAAATTCAGACAATATATGAACAGAATCAACAACGGCGATAGGCATCAGAAAAATAGGGATCATCGAGCTCATAATATGGACGGTATAGCCCTGCCCAATCAATAGACCCATCGTAATAATGACCGCTGCCAATGCAACAAGCATCGGTGCGGTAATCAATAACATGGAACGGAAAAACACCCACATTAGAATAAAGATCATCAACCCTGCTAAAGGAGCAGAGATCGCCATCTGAATGAACATCTCGACACCAAAAGTATCTTCAGCAACGGGAAGGCCAGCCATATAAAACTCATTCCCAGAATCAGGATGCTTTGCCTGTAACTGATCAATAACAACCTGAATCTCTTGAGATAAACGGTAACTTTCAGATTTACTTTCAATGGGTATATAAATACCTGCCGCTTCGCCATCACCAGAGACAAGTGTATTTTGTAGTAGAGGTAGGTTTTCGACCGATGCTTTTATTTGATCAGCCTGCAGTTGCGTTGTCGGTGCCGATTTCATCATCCATTCAAAACGAATAGTACCCGGCTGATCAACCGACTGACTTATATTATCCACCGTATCCAACGACATCAGATCTTGACGGATAACCCCCTGCATAGACTGAACTGCAGCGGAAAGCTGATGCAGATCTTGCAAAGTTTGTGGATTATAAATCCCCTGCTCACTTTCGGTATTAACGACACCAACAATAATAGAGTCATAGAGCGAAAACCGTTTTTTAACATTGTCATGAAAAACACGATCAACCTGATCATGGGGCAACATATTTTCCGGATCTGTATCTACCTTAATGCTCGGTATTTGTAGACCCGCCAGTACAACTAAAGCAATAATCATCAGAAAAACCGACTTAGGTTTTTCCATCGCCAAAGCAACCAGCCGCGTTTTAAACCCCATTGAGCACCCCTATAGTGTGAAGCTTATAGTAAATAAACATCAATTATATTAGTATAAACTAATATTGCAATATATTAAGGCTCTATAAAACTAAGACTAGACTAAGGTGCAGAGGTTAAATTATGCCCTATACTGACAGCAATATATTAGAAAATTGCGAAAAAGCAGCAAACTAGGTAAGATGAGATCAGTTATAAAAAACTATATATTAATAACTATAAGTTGATAATAATTAATAGCAGTAACGCTGGCGTGAGCGGTATGGAAACTACATTTCCAACATTAATAGTTAAGCGCTTCGGAGTATAATTTTGAACGATTCAACTGTGGCATCACTTGATGCAGAAACCCTTGAAATGATGAAAGATAATGCGGGCAAAGCAGCGCAATTAATGAAGGCGCTCGGCAACGAAAGTCGGTTGTTGATCCTATGCTACCTCGATGGGAAAGAGCTTTCTGTTACAGCGTTGAACAATTGTTTAGATTTAAGTCAGTCAGCACTCTCTCAACACCTTGCTGTACTTCGTAAAGATGGGTTAGTTAAAACCCGCCGAGAGTCACAAACCATCTATTACTCTTTACAAGGTGATACCGCAAAACGCATTATCCATACCCTTCATGAGATGTTTTGCCCAACCATTTAAAACTCAAATTTGTGCGCTGGTTTATCTGGCGCCTCAAACAACGAAAGCTCCATTTAATTTAATCGTTCTTAATTACATAGACTGAGATATTCATCTCATCTATCCCACTATAGGTGCATTTTCCTAGCTAATCATAAAGTTCATTAATAAAATTCACATTCACTAGAATGATAATCTAACAACTAACTGTTAGAGTAATAAGTTCTTTATACTGTAAAAAAAATGAATAGCGTATCTATCAATCTAGAAAAAATGCTATTACTTAGAAAATCTCTAAAAATAAGTTTTATTATTAGTGTATTTCTTTGTTTCCTAATAACTTTTCATTTAAAAGATAAAATCGCTTATAACGAACTTATCTTATGGCTAACACTCAACTTAGGCATACTTTTTTCCCGCCTCTTATTTGTTCTTATTTTTAATGAAAAAAGGCATATAACCGAAAATATTACAATAAAGCTAATATTTTTTAGGGTAGGTGTTTTCTTATCCGGCGCAATATGGGGATGGTGTGGTTATTTCTTTGCTGCCCAGGTTCCCTTAGATTCACAGTTATACATCTCAATGATGTTGGCGGGTTTATTCGCGGGAGCATCCTCCTCTTTATCAGTCGATAAACTCTCAATAATATCCTTTATCATACCAACAATAGCGCCCAATATTCTTCACTACCTAACCTCAGAGCAAGCCACCTCTACAGGTATGGCTTTAATGTTATCTTTATTCTCTATATTCATTATCTATGCCGCCTTACTACAAGGAAAAAATATAATAGAAAACATTGAGTTAAGAATAAGATCAAGTGAAAGCGAAAAGAAGATACAACACCTAGCATTTTACGATTCACTAACGGGCCTACCTAATAGGTCTTTATTTAATGACCGTTTTGACCAATTATTGCGTACAGAGATGCGAGAGCAGCATTCTATTGCTATCCTTTTTATTGATTTAGATGGTTTTAAAGCTATAAACGATTCTTATGGTCATGGGGTTGGAGATGAACTATTAAAAATAATTGCACAACGTTTTAAGCGCATACTTAGAAGCCACGACACTGTTTCTCGAATGGGAGGGGATGAGTTTGTTATCATCCTGCAAAAAATACAGGTAAGAAAAGATGTGATACATATCGCGGAAAAATTGCTAAGAGAGACAGCTAAACCTATCCCAATAGCAGGTAACACTATTAAAATTTCATCCAGTATAGGTATTGCCATTTATCCAGAACATGGAACCGATAAAGAAACCTTAATCCGAAATGCGGATAACGCGATGTATTTAGCTAAACAGAAAGGGAAAAACAATATCCAAATCCATCACCCTAATACCGCCCATTTAGACAAACAGTTCACTCCTGTGAGCAATAACTCTTAAAAACTCGTCCTATACCCTATGACTTAACGAGGTAGGTTTAAACGTAAACGCTGCCAATCCTCGGTAGGTTCATTTAACATCATTTTCATATCAACAACCTCCTCTTCGGAATTATAATTATTTGCAAAACCTAACTTTTTAGCTAAATTTTGCATACCTTTGTTATTTGGCAAGGTGGAGCCTGTAATTTGCAAAGTACCACGGCTTTTACAATATTGAATAACCTTATTCATAAGCGCAACACCTAAGCCTTCGCCCTGCAGATCATCACGTATAACAACACTAAACTCAGCTTGTACATTATCAGCGTCTGTAACTGCACGGACTACACCTAAGGTTTCCATCCCTTCCCCATCTTCCCGTGGGGCTGTAATAATGAAAGCCATCTCTCGGTCATAATCAATCTGAGTCCAGTTAGCCAGTTCTTGATGTGTTGGGATACCGCGACTGTAAAAATAGCGTAGACGTATAGATTGAGGACTCAGCTTATTGTAAAACTCAAGGTGGTTAGGCTCATCCTCGCCACGAATTGCGCGAATAATGGCCTTACGACCTGAACGCTTAAGGCTTATTTTTTCAGTTAGATGCTCAGGGTATGGAGAGATCGACAAACAGCCCGCTTTAGCTGAAAGCGAGACGGCAACGTCCATCACTAGCAAACCACTTTTATTAACCAACATTGGGTTAATCTCTAACCCTTTAAGATTAGGTAGATCAACAATCATCTCAGATAATTTAAGCAGTAAATTAGCCAGTTGCTGTAGATCCAGTTCAGGACGGTAACTATTTTCTTCAATGATCTGACAAAGCCGAGATTGACTAATCAACTCTGAGGCCAAAGCAAGATTTAAAGGGGGTAGCATGACATGGCGATCAGCTAAAACATCCACGGTATGTCCACCGACACCAAAAAATATTACCGGTCCAAACGTTGGATCTCTAGTGATTCCCACATTAATTTGTAACGATTGGAAACCCCGCTTCATCTGCTGAACACAAAAGCCCATCAAATGCTCTACTGGGTAAATCTCTCCCATCCTATAGGAGAGCTGCGTCGTTGCATGCTCAACTTCCGCACTCGAAAATAGATCTTGCACAACCTCTTTCCAACGCTGGCGGCCTGTATCGTCATAACTGAATGGATAAACATTATGTTTATGCAATGCTTTAACTTGCACTGAGCCCTCTATTTTTGGGGCGCATTTCACTACATCATCAATGCTGTCACAATAAAAAGTATTAGCGACAGGAATGTCATATAAATCTAATAGCTCAATCGCTTCCTCATGCCGCAAATAATCCCGCTCTTCTGTCAATGCATCTTGGACAAGCTGCCTAGCACGAATATGATGAGGGCTACTTTGCTCCATATAAGGGGGTGGAGTCTGGCGCATCACGTCCTGATTACGGTGGAAGTCTACCATATGCATAAAAGCATCCACCGATTCTTCAGGCGTTAAAAAAGTTGATATGCCGGCAGAGTTACAATGATTACGGGCCTCAATAGCAGTCGCTCGCCCCATAAAACAGGTTAAAATATTGCGTGGTGTTTTTTTAGCAATCTGTATCACAGCATCAGCCGTTTCAACGGAAGAAGCCATACGTGTCGGCGCATGTAACATCAAAACCGCATCAACATTTTTATCTTTTGTTAATAATCGTACCGCTTCGGCAAAACGTTCCGGACGCGCATCAGAATTAAGGTCAACAGGGTTTGAACGGTTCCAATGGGTAGGCAGTATCTCAGCCAGTGCATCGAGCGTCTCATCCGTTAATTCCGCAAGTTTACCTCTATGTTTAAATAACTGTTCTGTTGCTAACGCATTTGGACCTGTGCCATTACATAGAATAGCCAATCGTTCGCCACGCATAGGCTTCATACGTGTCAGCGTTTCTAATGCATTAAAAAGCTCATCAGACCTTTTAACTCGAACAACACCCGCTCGCCGTAGTGCAGCATCATAAACAAGGTCATCATCATAGATGCCTTCAGCTAATTGAGTCGCAGATTTTGCACCGATAAATGTATCGTTTTTTAACACAAGTACTAACTTGTTACGCGAAGCAGAACGCACCGCAGAGATAAAATCCCGTGCAGACCCATCCACACGGTTTAGCTGTAATAATATGGCATGGGTATATGGATCTTGTGCGAGGTAATCGATCACCGAAGGAAGATCTACATCAGCGCCATCACCCAAGGTCAAAAAATGAGAAAAACCGATCTCTTGACCTGTTGCCCAATCGATCATAGCGGTACCTAAAATACCCGACTGGCCGATATAAGCGACTTTTCCTTTAAGTATATTTACATGAGAATAACTGGCATTCATATTATGACCAGGGACAAGCATCCCCATACAGTCAGGCCCCATGATTCTTATGCCGTAAGGTTTAGCCGCTTCCCGAACTTCATCACGCAATGATCGATGGGTTTCATCATTCATCATCGACAAACCACCGGTTAAAATCATCGCGGCCTTAACCATACTCACGCCTAAGCCACGAATAAGGTCTGCAACAGTTTCCGGTGGTGAACAAACAATGGCTAAATCTGGCATTTCAGGCAGATCTGATAGGGTTTTAAAACAAGATACGCCATGTACCTCGTCGTATTCATGACGGTTAACTGCGTAAAGAGATCCCTTAAAACCACTTTCTAGCAGGTTTTGAATAACAATACCGCCCATGCTGTCTTCTCTGGCAGATGCACCAAAAACAGCAATAGAAGCTGGTTTAAAAAAACGTTTGAGATACTTAGTAGCCACGCACTGAAATCCTCTATCAATATCTCATTATCTTATACTTTTTTGCACTGCAGCAAAATAGCTTTTCTATACCAAAGTATAATTAACATCTAAATTTTACGACTTTCTTACAAAAGCAAGGTCGGACCAACTTTACAAAGTTTAGAGTAGCTAAGTGGAAAGTTGTTTACCACATAGATGCCATTTCTCCTCATCTAATCCTCCAACAGCATAATCGCCACTTTCCTCCCAAGACATACCCTATCACTAAAAGAATTCTTATCAGGCGGTGCAGCCCTACTTTTTCTTGACAAAAATAGTCTCGACTCTACTTTCCTATTTTGAAATATGTACCATAATCAGGCTATATATAAACTCAATTGGTGAGGCATTGCGATGAGCCAACAACGCCCCGTTAGTAATGAGCCAGATTCAGCAATTGATCTGGAAGATTGGATGAGCGATGACCTTGACTCAGTACAAGTCGACTCAACTATCCATAAAAAAGACAGTATTAATCCAGACAAGCGTCGACGCTTGGAGGCTATGCGTGAAGAACGAGAATTAATGAAAGATATCAAAGATGTATTTGATGATTGGTATGATGACTAACTGACTTTATATCCAACCCGTTTTGAGCGCGGGCTGAACCACCAGCCCGCGCTATATTTAGCGCGATGAACGGCAAAAAAATCATGTAATCATCCCTAGTCCCAAATACTTTACAACCCTAATGCCATAAAACCTGACTTTCTATCCATCTGATTGATAGAATAGCCTTATGCTGACTATATCAAACCGTATATCCATCCCTCTCAAGGAAATCGAATTTAAAGCGATCCGAGCCCAAGGCTGCGGTGGTCAAAACGTGAATAAAGTTTCTAGCGCTATTCATCTCCGCTTTGATATCAAACGCTCCTCCTTACCCGATTTTTTTAAAGACCGTTTATTAGCCTACCAAGATCAAAGGATCACTGCGGATGGTGTAATAGTTATAAAAGCACAAAGTTTTAGAGATCAGGAACGCAATAAAGAGAACTCTCTACTACGCTTACGACAGCTAATTAAAACCGCGACAACACTCGAGAAACAACGGCGGGCAACAAAACCCACACGCAGCTCGCAAAGAAAAAGAATGGACAAAAAGAATAAGCGGGGACAAATTAAAAAAGGCCGGGGAAAAGTCGACTTTTAACCCTCCCCCTAAATATGTGTTAAGCCAATCGTGTTAAATCTACATCTAACTGCAGGTCACCCACTGTGACATAAAGCTGCTCTTCACTAATCGTAATAGTCAGCTCCATATTTCGGCCGCATAACTCACTTAAACGATCCACCTGAGCAGCAGGGAAGCTATAGATCTCGGTTTTAGGTAACCCCATAAGTGCCTCAGAATGCTTAGCCCACCATATATCTACTTCTGAGCCATAAGCATAGAGTTTGACTTGATCAGCTCGGCTAACGCCTTTACGTATCCGCTCAGGCGAAGCTTGTCCAACTTCAATCCAACAACTCACAGAATTATCTGGACGTTTAATCCATAGATCAGGTTCATCATTAGCTGACAAACCTTTACTGAAAGAAAGGTCCTGATCATAGTTAAGCGCATAAGCCAATAACCGCACCATCATACGAACAGACGTTTCTGATGGATGTAAAGCTAAGGTCAACTTCTCCGTGGTATATATATCCCGATTCATATCAATCAGGTTCAACGTTGTTTTATAGATAGTCGGTTTTAACGCCATGGGAGGGAACCTATAGATAATTATGAACGCCCACAAACAAGGACATTTACATTGAGTGCATCTTTATACTGCATCAACGAAGAGTTTTAAATACAATCTCTCCCCCATATTATTTTTACCGAATAAGATTTGAGGTCATTATGGAATTAAAACATCTGGCGATTCGCGAACTGGTTAAGGAATCGGAAGAGTCCCCCGCACGGATCACCGACCGCGGTGGCATAATCCCTATCGCCTCTCCGATCGCAACCCAGTTGTTTGAGACCCTTAACGCCGCCTTCAGTCGCCGCTCAAGTTTAACCCATGGTTCCTTTAACACTGAGAACGAAGAGAGTTACCCATTTATATCTGCGTTTGAAGAGTTTGTCAGCC
This sequence comes from Neptuniibacter marinus, assembly GCF_965223595.1. Lineage (NCBI taxonomy): Bacteria > Pseudomonadati > Pseudomonadota > Gammaproteobacteria > Oceanospirillales > Oceanospirillaceae > Neptuniibacter > Neptuniibacter marinus. The sequence goes on from NZ_OZ245004.1 coordinate 2,732,028, forward strand.
AAGAGTGGGATGAAGCTGTATTCGCCACATTGGTTGATAAAAGCATGTCCCAGTTAGCGACGGCTATCAACAATCCATCTGCCCATAATGCCAATGGTGGATACGTTCTTTTCTCCCTATATGCCAGCGATCGTTATGAATATTTACTGATAGCGCTTGTCCGAGACAAAGCCAGTATAGGATTTGACAATGATCTCCATCCGACAGAAGTGATGGAAGTTAATCTGGATCAACTTCACCAGGCAGCGCGTATTAATATCAGCACCTTTCGCAAAAAGCAGGATAGCTATCTCAGCTTTATTGGTAGCAAAGAAAAAGGGGAGATTACTCACTTTTTCTCCACCGCATTTGGCTGTACCGATGTCACCCCATCACGTAAATCAACAGGTGAACTTATCCGCGCGACACGAGACTTCTGCAATCAAAATAATATGAGTGACCGTAAAGAAGAGGTCGTGGAAGACGTCGTCAGCTATTTATCAAAACAGCGTTCCGAAAAGGAATCAGCCAATCTGAATGAGATAGAAAATCTATTCGATGCCTACATTCCCCCAGAACAGGCAGAAACCGCAGCCGGCACCTTTGGACAATTTGCGAATAAAGGCCCCTATAACGTCAGCCAAGAGTTCCAACCTCATACCAGTACAATTAACCGCTTTGCCAAGCTTAAAGTTAAAGCGGATAACTGGAGTGTAGACTTCACTAAACGTAATTTTGGCGAACTTAACTCAGGTAAAGATATTGAATTCGACGAAGATAATAATCGCATTATTATTAGTCGCTTACCCAGTAAAGTCATTAACCAACTGCGTGAAGCCCTAGAACAGGACGATTAAGAACCTTTCAGGTGATGTAACTGTAAAACCACTCACAGTTACATCATCCACCCTACCCATAAAGACACGCTTACAATTGAAGCTAATGTAGAAAGCACCACTGTAAGCGATGTTTCCTTCTCCTTTACGTCATATCGTAACGCCATAACATGCGCTAAGGCCCCAGTAGGCAGCGCAGCTAAGAAAACAGCAGCCAATAACCAGTTATGATCATTAAGCCCTGCCATCCGGAAAATAACTAAGGTAAGCAGCGGATGAATAAATAGTTTAACGACCACCAACCATACTAACTCCGCTTTACTTTGCTGTAGCGCTTTAAACTCCAAACTTGCTCCTAAACAAAACAGAGCAACCGGTACGGTTGCAGGTGCCAACAGATCCAAAGCATTGACAATAATAACCGGGAACTCAAGGGCTAATGCGGAAACTAAAACACCAAAAAACGTTGCTAAAAAGATAGGGCTACGTAAAAGAGATTTATCCAGAATCGCCAACAGTTGCTTAAACCCGCGACCATCCTGACGCTGGCTCTCAATAAGAAATTGAGTGCTGCCAATCTGGAATAGATTACCCAATAAGATAATGCTCACCATCGCCCCATAAGCTTCCTCTCCCAGCAAACCAAAAACCAGAGGAATACCCATATAAGCATAGTTAGAAAAGGTACCGTTTAATGCTCTAAAAACTAACACCTCCCGATCTTTCTCTTTAAAGAAAAAAACACATCCAAATACGGCAGCTAAAGCAGTTAACGTAGCGGCAAAAAGAAAAGCAAGCAGATACCAAGGTTGAAATAAACTATCAAGTGAGAGTTTATATACAGAGTTAAATAGCAGCGCGGGTACCGCAAAATAATAAACAAACGTGTTGAGTGGGGCTAACGAATATCCTGCCATAACAGTTCGCTTACCCAAATAGCCAAGGCCTATAAGAATAAAGAGGGATAGAATCGTTTCGATACCGGCCATAGACCTACACTACTCGCGTTCGCTAATTGGGGAATCAATTAGATCAATTTGTTCAACCAAGGTCTATACATCATCCCGTAATATCTTCCTATTACTCTCCTAAACTGACTCTTTAACTTTATTCGTTTAGGAACTAATATTTATTTTTTGTGCAGTGCAGCAAAAATAGTATTGACTTGGTCAAAAAACAGACTAGAATAGAACCCATATTGTGCAGCGCACAAGAACCTTAAGGAGAATTATTATGACGAACCCTGTTGATTTCCAGAAATCATTCGATGCCCTTCAATCTCTCATGAACTTGCAGGCTGCAGCGATCACAAAATCTATTGAACAGCAGAAAAAGTCTGGCGAACAGCTAACTTCTTTCTTCAAAACTGAAGCAGAGAAAGCTAAAGAGCTTAAAACTCCAGAAGAGCTAATCAAGTTCAACATGGAAGCAAACAAAGCGCTTTTCGAATTACTTAAAGGCCAAGGTGAAGCATTCACCTCTATCGCGAATGAAACACGCGAAGCTGCAATGACTGAACTACAGTCTATTGCAAAGTAATTGAATTGTTAGCAAGAAAAAAAGCCGAGCCCATGCTCGGCTTTTTTTTCCTTGTAAGAACCCACTATCATCTGTAACTTCATTAACTAAGTAATAACTTATCTAGGTCGTACGAGGGTTAGCCGTGCTTGAGGAAATTCTACTAGCAAGACAGCCAATTTTGGATGTTAACTACGAAACAATCGGCTATGAACTCTTATACCGCGATGTTAACGGCTGCCCTCCAGGTGAACTCTTTGATGCCACCGCTGCCACATGCCAAGTACTTATTAATGCATTCACCGGCGTTTTACATAAAGGACAGATGCGTATTCTTCCAGCCTTTATGAACGTAAATGAGGACCTTCTCTTCCACGAACTCCCCAGCTTCGCCGCTGATAACGTAGTTCTAGAGATTGTTGAAGATGTTCCAATTAACAAGGATACAATCGCGAAAGTCAGAGAACTATCGAAGAAAGGGTTCAAAATAGCTCTCGATGATTTTGTTTGGAACAATAAGTTTGAAGCCATTATGGATACAGTTGATATTGTAAAAATTGACGTGCTCAAGCTTAAAGGCAAGGCGCTTTTTCATACATTAGAAAAACTAGCACCTTATAACGTCACGCTCCTAGCTGAAAAAGTCGAATCTATCGTCGAATTTCATCGCTTTCGTAAACTTGGATTTAAGTTATTCCAAGGCTACTTTTTTGCCTATCCTGAAATTATTGAAGGACAACGAGTGAGTGGTAGTGAGCTAGTGATGATGGAGCTTCTATCTGAGCTAAACAATCCTGATGTAACGCCTGAAAACCTTGAAAAGATAATTTCCAAAGATCCTCGTCTCGCCCTGCGCTTATTAAAAATAGTTAATTCAGCCACATTCTCATTACAACGATCGATCTCTACAATTAATGAAGCAATTATTTTACTAGGCCTAGCTGAATTGAAACGCTGGGCAGTCGTAGTCTCTCTGTCTGGCAATTTAGATATTCCTGACGAGCTCTGTCGTGAACTGCTTATTCGTGCCAAGATGTGCGAATCTATGGCATCATATTATAATTCAGAACCCGGCTTATCCTTCTTAATGGGCATACTATCAGGGGCCGACGCCTTATTTTCTATTCCCATGATCGAGTTAAATAACCATATACCTATTAGCGATGCGGTTAGTGACGCTCTACTACATAGGGAAGGTGAACTCGGTCTTATGCTAAACGATGTGATCAGTTTTTCTCATTACCAATGGGATAAACTCTCTGGCCAAGTCAACGAAAATCACTTATTAAAATCTCAAAATAACGCTATACAATGGGCATTAGAGAGTCAAAAAGCTGCATCAATTTAAAGAGACACAGCAAAACATATACATCTAAAACCGACCGTCCCTGACTATCATTAATCTCACTATCCCTTTTTGCTCACCTACCCTAGAATAAAGGTATCACTATATCTTAGATAGGACGTCACCATGAGTATTTTTGTCACCAGCCTTGGTGCCACTGACAATGAACTGTGCGCTCCTATATGCCATTCAATACTTAATCAAATGAGCCCGAAAGGATTCAAGTTTAGGGGTATTCCAGCGGTAGAACCCCAAATCATTCTAGAAAAGAATCAAGTCAGCTTTACATTAAGCAGCTGCTACCTTAAGACTACTCCTATAATATTTGATTTTTCTGAAGCTGATCTATTTTTAGAGATTTATAGACAAGAGAAAAAAGTTTCAAAAGAGCTACAGATGCAGGTAAAGAAAAAAATAGACGAGTTAGAAAAGCTAGCAACAGGCGACTGTGTTCACAGTAAAAGTTGTGCACATTGCGTTATGACCTCAGTCAACCGTGATCTATTCCTCTAAGCTGCATTAACCCAATACACATTTTCGATGCCTAAAATAAATGCGTTTTTTATTAAATTATCCAGCATTTAGCATAGATACTTCTCTGTCGACTTAACCCGTTATATTTAATTATCTGGTTTATCTACCACAAAAATACATACATCTGTTTCATTTCATAAAACCTAGCCAGCACAATTGTGACTGGAGACGTTATAAGAAATCAGTAAGCATCAATCGAAAAAAACTATTTCACCCCACAGTAAAATTGAAAGGTAAGTTTCCAGCATAAAATTTACAATGTTACTTGATAGAAGATCATACAATTCTGGTATAATTGCCGATTGTTTTTGATTTTTTGTTTCGGAGCATAAACGAAAAATATGACTGAAGAAGAATTAGTCAGTCGTCTCTTTGCACTATCTACAGAGCAATTGGACGCTTTACAGAACAGTCTATTAGATAAAATTCGAGACAAGGACGCCAAACGAGAGCGGCTCAAGAAGCTTCCACCGCGAACATCCAATGATTTGGAAGCACTCGCAGATATGCAAGATTTGGATTTGAGCTCACTATTACGTGATGTAAAACGCTATTCATAATAGTTTAACTCTTAAAAGTATTGCCGATTAAACTTGGGCTTTAACTGAGTAAAGCCCTCATTTACTGATTTCACAGATTATATACAGGACATATATCAATGAGTCTTGCTGATAAAGTATTGGCCGTTAATAACGATCTTCCTATTCGCACAGATCAACCAATCCATAGCGGTAAAGTTCGCTCGGTTTACTGGTTAACTGAGGCTGATAGCAAACGCCTTATTAAAGAAAAAGGCTACGATGTCGCAGCTGATGCGCCGTTGGCTATTATGGTTATTAGTGACCGCATATCAGCCTTTGAATGTATCTGGCATGGAGAAGGCGGAATGAATGGTGTACCAGGAAAAGGTGCAGCCTTAAACGCTATATCCAACCACTGGTTTAAGCTCTTCCGTGAACATGGTCTTGCAGATAGCCATATATTAGATATTCCACACCCTTTTGTTTGGATCGTACAAAAAGCAAAACCTGTCATGATCGAAGCTATTTGTCGTCAATATATCACTGGGTCAATGTGGCGCTCTTATGCAAAAGGCGAGCGTGAGTTTTGTGGAATTGAAATTGCTGACGGCCTAAATAAAGACCAAAAGCTACCGGAGCTTCTTATTACTCCATCAACTAAAGGAATCCTTACCGGCATTCCCGGTGTCCCTGAAGTAGATGATGTTAATATCACACGAGATGATATCAGCAATAATCACGAAGCTTTCCAGTTCCGTAACCAAGATGATATCGCCCAATACGAGAAACTACTCAAAGAAGGTTTCGATGTTATCAGTAACGCACTTGCCGAGATTGATCAGGTATTCGTCGATACTAAGTTTGAATTTGGTTATGTCACGGATGCTGCAGGTAAGGAAAAGCTGATCTACATGGATGAGGTCGGTACACCTGATTCATCGCGTATATGGGATGGCCCTTCCTATCGCGAAGGCAAAGTAGTTGAAAATTCTAAAGAGGTATTTCGCCAAGAACTGCTTAACTACTTCCCCGATCCAGATATTCTTTTGAATAAAGAGCGTATGGATGAGCGTTATGCTCTAGCTAAAGATAATGCCTTACCTGAAGCCTTACTAATGAAGGTCTCTAAAACTTATGTAGGTATCGCAGAAAAGATTATTGGTCAACCACTGACACTTTCAGAAAACCCGAAAGCAGAAATTATCGAAATTTTACGTAAAGATTACGGATTGATCGATTAAACAAGCTTGATACACAAACATCTAAAACGAGCAGTTATCTACACTGCTCGTTTTTTTTAACTAACTCGTACACAGTTTTTCCCTTCATGTTTGGCCTGATACATGGCTTGGTCTGCACGACTAACCCAATGCTCAATACTTTCATTATGCTTATACTGAGCTACACCAAAACTACAGGTTACCGGCCTAGGTAATCCAAACTGATGCTGACAGATCTTTAATCGAAACTTTTCTGCTATTTTATGCGCTTTATCAAGATCCGTTTCAAGCATAATAAACAGAAACTCCTCTCCCCCCCAGCGTCCAAAACGATCGGTTTTACGCGACATCCCTGAGATCAATTTAGACAGTTTCACTAGCACTTTATCACCAACATCATGACCTAAACTGTCATTAATCTGTTTAAAATTATCTATATCAAAAAACATGACAGAGAGTGACCAATTATGCCGCTGTGCTAATTCAGTAAAGGACTCTAATTCAGAACGTAATTTATGACGACTAAAGATACCGGTTAAAGCATCCTTTTCTGCTATAGTTTTCAACATCTTATTGTAAGATATCACTTGTATATAGCGATATAGCCCCAACAAAGCTAGTATGACACTCACCCCTATCACGATCCAAATAGTGGTGTAATCAACCGTATGCTTATACTCCACAACCAACCAGCGGTTAATAATTGCATCACGCTCTTCAGGGGTTATTTCAGCAATCGATTTATTCAAAATACTCTGCAGATAAGGTCTATCATTTCTTATCGCAACACTAAAATCCCAGCTATCTCGCAGCTCATCATTGATCACTATATCTGCTATCTGAAACTCTTTAGCTATATGAGCAATATTCGCGCCTGCGCCTACAAATCCATCTATAGTGCCTGCTTGCAACAGGCGCAGTCCTTCAACCACATGATCTACACTTAAGATTTTAAGATTAGGGTATCGAATCGGCAGGATCTCTTGGAAAGCTGATTTCTCAATGACACCTAAGGTCATTTCAGGTAAGTGCTTTTTATTTTCATCGGCCTTCACAGCAATAATCGCAGGCACACTCAAATAGGGTCGCGTAAAATCAAGATACTGGCTTCTCTCTACCGTTTGCATGGCACCCGCTAAAAGATCACACTCTCCAGTGCGAATTTTTTTCAACGATTGCTTCCAAGTAATAGAGGGTACTATTTCATACTCAAGACCTACATTACCCATTATCAACTGTAGGTAATCAGCAAGCATACCCTGATATTTCCCTTGCCAATAAGATTCAAAAGGATGCCAATCCGGATGAACACATACTTTCACTTTAGGGTTTTCATCAAGATAGCTTTGCTCTGCTTGGCTTAACCTATACATATTACTGAGCGGGCGATAGATAAAATCAGAGAAATCGTAGCCTAAAAAAATACTCCCTGTAATCAGGTATACCTGCGCCATCTCATTAAACTTATTGATCGAAAGCGTGCCAAAATTACCATTATTATCAAAGGCTAACTTTCTAAGCTCTTCTCCCTCATAAATCAACGCAGATAAAGACTTATCTTGAGAGTTATAATATTTAAAAATAACTTCCGCCGTTTCTTCTATATGCTCAAATGCATAAAGCCAGCCTCTAATAGAAGCGCGATAAAAACGGTCTGTAATTTCAGGATTTTTTTCTACAAACTCCCTAGAAGTAAACAAAATATCTGAATACATATCAAAACCATAATCTTTAGGATGTATGGTGTTGTACTCCACTCCCTGTTTTTCCAAGTGAAAAGGTTCATTCGATATATAGGATGCCATAGCATCGGTTTTACCATTAATAAGATCTTCGGGGTTGTAACTATGTTCTTGCTGATTAAAGTCAGAAACGGTGATGCCCGCCTGCAAAAGCATCGCAATGATCTCTCCAACCTTTTTAGCGTCGTTGGTGATCATGACATTTTTATTTTTCAGATCGGAAGAGAGAAGAATATTGGAATCTTTACGAGTCAAAAGCATTAACGGAGACTGTTGATAAGCCGCAAACAGCGCAACCACATCCGCTCCCGCATTTTTATCAATTAACAATGAGGTACGCGCTATACCAAACTGGCTCTCACCCTGTATAACTTCATCAACAAGATCAAGGTTAAAGTCATACTCTTTCAAACGGACATCTAAATTCTCTTCGGCATAGAAACCCTTTTCTATAGCCATATAGTAACCAGCAAATTGAAACTGATGCTTCCACAACAACCGAACATCAATAGCATCTTTAGCTGAAGCCAAGCCACTTAACAATATGAACAATACGCTGGCAAACAGTAACCGCATAGATAACCCTTAGAATAAAAACTCTGCACTTCAGTTTAGATCAGGAATATGAAGTTGGAACGACAAATTAGATGAAAAACTCTACGTATTTTCTATAATGGAACAAAAAATCGGGATACAACCTTATTTATATTATTTAAGCGATGAACTGAGTACTTCAATGCATTCTTCAGACTGTACACTGATCGGATGAATGCGCTATATGCTGAGCTTGAGCAGGCAATTATCCCACTAATACAATGGTTGCAAACAAAACTTTCTAAAGCACCTAGCATTGAATTTCTGTCTGGAGCCGAAAAGACTCCGTTATCGAAACAATAATCCGACAATGGCTTATTTTACCACCATTAACACTACAACAATGACCTAAGTTCCCTTTTGTCGCTTCAATAATAACGACGCCATTCTCTAGTTAAGCAGCTTGCCTTGGAAGCAGACTTCCTTTTAGGAATACTCGACTTTACCTAACTTCCCACCTATGAAATCACTACTTTTAATTCTAGCATTTTAGAAATGATAAGGCCCGCCCACCCACTGTTTCCAAACCATTCTATTCAGCCAATGAGGAGAGAAAAACATTAGCTACAGGAAAGTCAGTAATAGATTGAGAGACTCTTCGCTCAACAGAGGTATTGAACAACGACTCCACCTTACAGGTTGCAACTATAGAAGATTCAATAATACACAACGTATGTAATTTACTCTGTATATCATTTTGCAATCAGCAACTCTACTGCCGCTTTCAAAGTCGCCTCATCACAATCAATACAGGTTCCTTTAGGCGGCATAGCACCTTTGCCCACAACAACCGTTTGTACCATCACATCCATGCCCTGCGCTATACGCGGCTCCCATGCTGCACTATCTCCGGGTTTTGGCGCCCCGCCAACACCCGCAACATGACAGCCTTTACAGTGTTTATCATAGATCACTTGACCCTCTGCGTGTACATAGGAGATAGATGACAATAGCACTAAACCAATTAGCCCTAGTGTTTTACCCATTACGATTACCTCATTTGAAATAGATGAACCCGCTTGAAAAAATATCCGTCCAAAATCCGACCTAATTCCACAGACCCAATACTCAACTATTAGCACTAAGAAACCATTAACCTGAATCAAAAAGTAGCCGTAAAATCTATTCGTTATAAAAGCTAGGATAAGTAACAGCTAAACTCGCGCAGGCATTCATATTGCGATTGATGGTTTTGGTAGAGATTATTACGGACTCAGTTATTTAAACCAATTAGCGGTCAATTACCTTAAAGCCGATAAAAGTTTTACCGCTGCCATAGCTTCCGATTCAATGAATACTGATGTGTTGACATGATTATCACTTTAGCTAAAAGGCTAGGATTGATAGTAAGTGCAGAAGGGGGCGAAACGATTAAACAGCCTGAACATTGAGCACAACTAGATATCTAATTTCATCAAGGCTGACTCTACAATAAAGCCTCAACCTCAAAGACTTAATCACGCATATTGAAAACCATGCAATGTATATAAAATAAAGTGACGCCAACCTTAGTGCCATAAAAAAGCGGCTATAAAAGCCGCTTTTTTAAGTTTGATGGTCACTAAGCTTATGCGCTTAATTCCAACAGTAACTTATTAAGACGAGCAACATAAGTCGCGGGATCATCCAATTGTGCTCCCGCGGCTAAACCAGCCTGATCAAATAAAACCAAAGCAAGATCAGCAAAGCGATCTTCATCAGCTTCTTTATCAAGTTTCTCAATCAACGGATGTTCAGGATTTACTTCAAACGTTGGCTTGCTATCAGGAACCGCCTGACCTGCTGCTTCCATAATCTGACGCATCTGCAGACCCATATCTTGCTCACCTAACACTAAGCAAGCAGGTGAATCCGTCAAACGAGTAGTAATACGTACATCAGCAACTTTGTCACCTAAGCTTGCTTTCAAGCGCTCAACTAACCCTGAAAGCTCTTTAGCCGCCTCTTCCTGAACTTTCTTCTCTTCTTCAGTCTGAGTATCATCCAGATCAAGCTGACCTTTAGTTACATCTTGGAAAGCCTTCTCATCATAGTTATGCAGCTGGCTCATCATCCAATCATCAATACGATCGGTCATTAGCAGCACTTCGATTCCTTTCTTACGGAAGATCTCTAAGTGCGGGCTATTTTTAGCCGTGTTGTAGTTATCAGCAACCACAAAGTAGATCTTATCCTGACCTTCAGGCATGCGAGAGATATAATCATCCAACGATACATTCTGCTCTTCGCTACCCGTATGAGTTGAAGAGAAGCGCATTAACTTAAGAATTTTCTCGCGGTTAGTATAATCTTCCGCAGGGCCCTCTTTCAGTACCTGACCAAACTCTTTCCAGAAAGATGCATATTTTTCAGGATCATTTTTGCCTAATTTGATCAACATATCCAAAACACGCTTAGTCAAAGCAGAGCGTAATTTGTCAACGTTTGCATCTTTCTGCAGGATTTCACGTGAGACGTTAAGTGAAAGGTCTTTAGTATCAATTACACCTTTCATAAAGCGAAGGTATAGCGGCAAAAACTCATCCGCTTGATCCATAATAAAGACACGCTGCACGTAGAGCTTTAAGCCGCGTGGCGCTTCACGGTTCCAAAGGTCATAAGGTGCGCGCTCAGGAACAAACAGCAGGCTGGTGTACTCCATATTCCCTTCAACACGGTTATGGGCCCATGTAAGTGGGTTCCCGAAATCGTGGGATATATGCTTGTAAAACTCCTGATATTCCTCTTCAGTAATATCAGATTTATTACGTGTCCACAACGCAGTAGCGCTGTTCACGGTTTCATCTTCAAGCTCAACAGCCTTATCTTTTTCTTCTTCGCCTTCTTCATCAAAATTAGGTGTTGCTTCTTTCTGCATAACAACCGGGATAGAGATATGATCTGAATATTTACGTACTAGACCACGTAAGGCAAAACCATCAGCAAAACTCTCTTCACCTTCTTTAAGGTGCAGAACAATACGTGTACCACGCCCCTCTTTCTCCACATCGCCAATGCTAAACTCACCTTCGCCTTCTGAAGCCCAGTGCACACCCTCAGCTGCAGGAAGGCCAGCTTTGCGCGTGAATACCTCTACGCGGTCAGCCACAATAAAAGAGGAATAAAAGCCAACACCAAACTGGCCGATCAACTGGCTATCTTTAGACTGATCACCCGTTAACTGAGAAAGGAATTGTGATGTACCTGATTTTGCAATCGTACCTAAGTGCTCGATCACTTCATCACGGCTCATACCAATGCCGTTATCTTCAATTGTTAAGGTTTTTGCTTCCTTATCAAAGCTAATATTGATTTTAAGGTCGCCATCATTTTCATACAGAGATCCATCCGATAATGCTTCAAAGCGTAATTTTTCAGCGGCATCTGACGCATTTGAGATTAATTCGCGGAGAAAAATATCTTTATTCGAATAGAGGGAATGAATCATCAAATGAAGCAACTGCTTCACTTCTGTCTGAAAACCATGGGTTTCTGTACGAGTTTCGGTAGTCATTAACACTTATCCAATATGTCGATTATCACAAGAAACAGTGCTTTGCTGATAAACAACAAAGCAGCCTATGAAAACAATATTGGGACGTGAGAATTCATTTCAAGCGTAACAAGCAGCTTTTTTAATCTCCAGCACTCATCATTAAGGTTTTTAAGGTCGACGATTTAAACTCACGTCGATAGAGCACATAGACAACACCTGCACTCAAGGCCATGAATAACCATGGGTTAATAAACCAACCGAGAATAGCCAAACAAAAATAATAGGTACGTAAACCCACATTAAAATTATTTGCTGCCATCGATGTCATTTTCGCAATACGGTTCGCATGAGCTTCCGTTTGCTGCTCAGATACATGCTCTTCTGGTAAAGGTGCTCCCCCCACCATAATTGAGACGAAACCGTACTGACGAAGGCTCCACGTAAATTTAAAAAATGCATATACAAACAGAATAATCATCAACAAAATTTTGAGTTCCCACTCCGCGCTCGTTGCTTTAGATGCAAAAGGGATATCAGAAACCACATCGATAACTTGCTGTGTTGAGCCTAACACTGTCATTAAACCAGCGACTATTAGCATTGTCGTGGAGGCAAAAAAGGAGACTCCCCGTTCAAGGTTCGCAATCGCCGTAGTATCAGCAATACGCACCTCACGAGTCAGCATTCTTAGCATCCACTCCTTTCGATACATATGCAAAAGGCTCGCTAAACAGGGCGTTTCATAACTCTTTTTACGGGCATAATGCATATAACCTTTGAAGCAGACTAAAAACCAAATTAAGGCGATAATATTGAGCCAGTTATCTTGAAAAAATTGGTAAACCGATCCCATAAGCAAAGCCCCAACATAAAATTAATCGTGCAATCTAATACAACTCATTGTAAAACAAGTAAGAATCAAAAGAATACATGATTTTATTTGATCCTGATTTCGTCCCACACGTTCATTGGAAACTAGCAGCAATGTATATAGATCTTCAAGCACTAATCATCGTGACTTTATTTGCCTACCTTTTTTATCATTGGTGGCAATCACAAAAAGTAAAAGAGGTCGCTCTAAATCGTATTCGCAAACAGTGTAAAGAGCTTGATCTTCAGTTACTCGATGACAATATTAATTTAAGTGCTTTTTGGTTAAAACGGGCAGCTGATGGCAAGATAAGAATCTGGCGTTCTTATAATTTTGAATTTTCTTCGACCGGTGAAGAGCGCTACTCTGGCCGAGTTACTACTTTAGGCTATCAAATAACGGATGTACATTTAGATCCGCATATTCTCCACTAAAAGAAATGATAAAGCCCAGTCTATTACAAATTTCAGGCACAAAAAAAGCAAGACCTTAGCCTTGCTTTTTCTTACTAGAACTTACTAAGCATTAGATCTTAGTGATGTTCTCAGCCTGTGGGCCTTTCTGGCCTTGAGTTACAGTGAACTCAACTTTCTGACCTTCAGCTAAAGTTTTGAAACCGTCGCCTTGAATCGCAGAGAAATGAGCGAAAACGTCTGGGCCATTTTCCTGCTCGATGAAACCAAAACCTTTTTCTTCGTTAAACCATTTAACTGTACCAGTAGTAGACATAATAGTAGTCCTATTCTTTCAGAGTAATTTTTTGCCTCATAAGAGACGGATTGTGCTAGAAGTGTTGCGATTACTTATGAAAAACAGGACGAGGTACTGATAAGACTTCGTAATGGTGTGCATAAATATACGTCTTACTTTCAAGCGAGTTCCATTCTATAAAGCTTATTAAGCTCTGGTCAACGAAAAAAACACTTTTATTCAATAAATTTTCAATTAATTTTATTTATGATGAACAGGTTAAAGAAATCCCACCTGCCCACTCAGGTGGTGCAGCAGAAAAACGACTAAATTCACTGCGTTCATCCATAGGATTACGCAGTAACATCAACAAATCATGAACCAAGGTAAAGTCCCCTTCCGTGGCCGTACGAATCGCTTCTTCCGCCATATAATTACGTAATATATATTCTGGGTTAACCGCCCGCATTTGGGCACGACGTATAGGAAAACTGGCGACCTCTTGCTCAAGGCGCGCCTCATAAGCGATTAGCCACTCACTTAAAGCCGCAGGTACTTTAATCAACGCCATTAGAGCAGCGGTAGAAGCATCAGAACCATCAAAATTCGATAAGCAACGGAAAAACCTGTTCATATCAACAGAATAAAGCGCAAACAGCTTAAGCAATGACATGACTAGCTCTTCATCAGCTTCATCTTGTAACTGTAGGCCCAAGCGTTTCCTGAACTCAGCCAGCTCTGCTTGTTTATATTGTTCTGAATACTGATCTAGCACAACTACCACATCATCACGTTCAATTAGAGGTAATAAAGCCTGTCCAAGACAGGATAAATTCCATTGAATGATTGAGGGCTGATTTGCAAAAGCATAACGGCCTTGATGATCATTACCATTAGCAACATGGTCTGGTTTGTAATGATCCATAAAGGTATAAGGCCCATAATCAAAGGTCTCTCCAATAAGCGACATATTGTCCGTATTAAGGACCGCATGAACAAAGCCGTATGCTTGCCACTTTGCCACCAAAGAAGCACTTCGCTGCACAACCTCTTTATACATAGAGAGATAAGGCTTTTCGGTCTGCAAACAATCTGGAAAATAACGTTCTAAACAATAGTCTGCTAAAACCTTAAGCTCATCATGCTGACGGGTATAATAGAGGTGCTCAAAATGGCCAAAACGGATATGACATTGAGTGACACGTAAAACCGTTGCGCAGGGTTCCATCATCCCATTACGCATAGCTAGCTCCTCACTGCCCACTAATGACAATGCACGAGTCGTCGGAATACCCAAACCATGCATAGCTTCACTAATCAGATACTCACGAATACTAGAGCGCAGTACGGCACGACCATCACCAAAACGAGAAAAGGCCGTTTTTCCAGCCCCTTTCAGATGCAGATCCCAACGTTCACCTTTTTTATTAACCACCTCACCTAAGAGTAAACCTCGACCATCACCTAACTCAGGGTTATAAACGCCAAATTGATGACCGGTATATTTCATCGCTAAAGGCTCACTGCCAGGTAAAAGCTCTTCACCTCCCAGATAACCGGCTATGAGTGAAGGATTAACAGCGCAAGGATCAATATCTAGTAACTGCGCAACATCAGGATTAAAGCCAATTAAAAATGGATTTTTAAGCGGTGTAGGATGAAGCCGCTGATAAAAATTTTCAGGTAGACTAAGATAACTGTTATCAAAATTGAGTGTTTTCAGCGTTGCCATTGAGTAATCGTCCGACATATAACGTCCTTTTACCCTATCATTTTAGTCAGGTATTATCATCCCAAATATTATGCGGTGATAACAAAAAATGAACGCAGAAGTAAATACAGAACCAAGCTATCAAGAGAGAATATGGCAAGCGGTATCAATGATACCTAAAGGCTATGTCGCTACCTATGGGCAAGTTGCCGAACTAGCGGGATTACCGCGTATGGCTAGAGCTGTGGGTCGTACCTTGAGCCAGCTACCAAAAGACACTCAACTGCCTTGGCATAGGGTCATCAATGCAAAGGGGATGATCTCTTTCCCTAGTGAAAGCGAAGCATATAAACGCCAGCGCTTTCGACTAGAAGAGGAAGGCATCAGTTTTATCAATGGTAAAATAAAACTGAAAAGTTACCAATGGCGCCCCTAAAGATATAACACCGCTATCTTTAATGGCGACTGACCATCCGGTGATGGGAAATCTGACTCAGGTGTTAGAAGCTCTATATTCTGAATAGGTCTACCCGCTTTGTCAGCACAACGTTTTACCACATCAAGCCATTCATCCATTGGGACTTTAGCCACGTTGTTTGTGCATATAAGAGTCCCACCCTCTTTTGTCGCTAATAGAGAGGGCTTTAGCACACTCGGATAATCGCGAATAAGATCAACTGTACCAAAATGACTTTTCGCCCATCTTGGTGGGTCAAGATAGACTATATCAAACTGCTGTTGCTCCAAACGAGGGAAGGTACGCGGCTTTTGTCCACGACGAATGCGCTGTTTAACGGGGATACCAGCAAACTGCTTCACAGCAGTAAAAAAATCGCTTTGAATAAACTTGATCTGTTCTGAGTTTAAGTTATTAAGCTCTGAGTTTTCTTGGCCAATGGCCAAATTGCGTTCTGCAAAATCTACATTTACAACCGTTTCAGCACCCGAAATCGCCGCACAAAGTCCTACACCGCAGGTATATGAAAACAGGTTAAGTACGCTTTTGTTCGCAGCATGCGCCTTGATGTAACGCCGACCTACGCGCATATCAAGGAAGAGAAAAGGGTCTTGACCTGAATGCTTACCTTTTACTCGGTAATTCACCCCTAACTCTTGCCCTACTAGCGTTAAGCTACGTTCATCATTAGCATCCTGCCGACGCGAGTTACTTGCACTACGATCGTTATAAATGATCTCTTCCGTAGAAAACAGTATGCTGTAAAATGCCTCTATCTCGGCAACTTGCATTTCATTTAGAGAATCATGAAAGCTTTGGATCAGAAGTTGAGGTCCGTAACGATCAATTGTTAAGCCCGCCATACCCTCATTCGTACCATGAAAAAGCCGGTAACAGTTTGTCTCTTCTGCATGAAGCGTTTCAAGTAAAGAGGCTCGATTTTGATAAGCTTGCTGAAGTAAGGGGACTAAGTCTGTCATCTGATCTGCACTAAGAAGGTAAAAGGGGCTGCGATTCTACGTGGTCAAAGGCGATTAAGAAACGATAGAGATACGCCAATCATGAAAAGGGATTAGTGATCCCGCTTATAACACCAACACTCGGTTAGATGGTCATTCACCATACCAATAGCCTGCATATAGGCATAAATAATAGTAGACCCCACAAAAGACATACCCCGCTTTTTTAAATCTTTTGAGATGAGATCACTTATTTCAGTGGTAACCGGCACCTGTTCGAAAGTGACCCAGTGGTTAATAATGGGTTTATGATCAATATAAGCCCAAAGATAATCAGCAAAAGAGCCAAACTCTTGTTGAATCGCTATAAAAACAATAGCGTTTTTCCGTGCAGAGTAGATCTTAAGTTTATTACGTATAATCGCTGCATTCTCGCGTAAAGCTTCAAGTTCCTCATCGCTCATCGCTGCTACTTTGTGCACATCAAATTGATAAAATGCTTGACGATAGCCCTCACGCTTTTTTAAGACCGTATCCCAACTCAGTCCCGCTTGAGCCCCTTCTAACACCAGCATCTCAAATAACTTTTGATCATTTCGCTCAGGAATTGACCATTCATTATCATGATAATCGGCATAATAGCTTTGATTCGGTTTGTTACCGAAGCAACGTTTTTTACCATCCGTTTGTGAAACGTCCACCCTCTACCCCTTCAACCAAACTGCACATCATTTGCTGTTACGCAGGTTAAAATACATCTGTGCACATCACGACCAACCAATGGTTTCCATATAGCCGTTAACACAATCCCGTATCTCTTTCGTTGTATGTAACGTCAACGCCTGCTGTAAAACTCCTTGGGCATCTTTACTATCAATCATCCTAATCAATTTTTTAATTTTAGGTAGGTAGGCAGCCCCTAAACTCAATGATGAGAGCCCCATCCCTAGCAATAAAACAACTGCAAATGGCTCAGACGCAAGTTCACCACATAAACTGATCGGTAAACCAGCCGCTTTCGCATTTGTAACTGCACGATTAACCTCATGCACAACGGCTGGATGTAGAGGATCATAAAGATTCGCCACTCGCGCATTATTACGGTCCACTGAGAGTAGATACTGACTAAGATCATTGGAACCAATTGAGACAAAATCTAGTTCTTCAGCCCAAAAAGGGATCTGTGATATAGCCGCGGGCACTTCAATCATACAACCGACTTTGGGTGGATTAACGCTAAACCCCTCCTCCTCCAGCTGCTCTAAAGCATTACAAACCAGTTTTTTGAAGGACTGAATTTGCTCTTTAGCAGAGACCATAGGTATCAATATATTTAACTGCCCATCCGTTCCCGCAGATAAAAGCATTGAGCGAATCTGAGTCAGTAAAAGATGAGCATTATCTAAACCAAACCGAATCCCGCGCCAACCTAAGGCGGGGTTCATTTCATCCTGTATAGGGAAATAAGGCAATTGTTTATCCCCACCAATATCGAGGACACGCATATTGATAGGCTTTGACGGAAAAGCGGCAAATATTTGGGAATATATTTGTATCTGCTCATCTTCCGTAGGAAACGCTTGGCACGTCATAAAAGGTATTTCAGTACGATATAAACCTATGCCTTCGGCACCGCTCGTCACACTGGGTTTAATATCATTAACCAAGCCGCTGTTAGCCATTAGCTTTATTTTCACACCATCGACTGTCTGCGCTGGTAAATCTTTAAGCTGCTTGAGTTGCTCAACCTCTTTGCTGTTCTTTTTACCCGCTCTACGATACTCATTGCAGATAGCTTTACTTGGATTTTGAATAACGCAGGCATTATCCGCATCGAGTACAATTCGCTTCCCTTGAACGAAATGATTATTTCGCCCAATCCCAAGCACCGCAGGGATACCTAAGGCATTAGCAAGTACAGCCGTATGTGAAAGATAGGAGCCGTTCATGCACACAATACCGGCAACAATACCGGTAGGGAATATAGCTACATCAGTCACACCGATATCAGAACCCAATAAAATAATAGGCGTTTTCGGTAAATCTTTTACATGACTATCAACAGGGCCGTTATAAATATTGAGGATTTTATTACCTAAATGGAGGAGATCATCAGCCCTCGCGGCTAAATAAGAATCTTCCATAGCCCTAAATGAATCGGCATAGGAATAAAGAGCGCGCTTCAGTGCCGTTAAAATATTAGCACCGGACGTTACTTCAGACTCAATCAGCACATTTAAAGCGGGATCTAGCAGTAGCATTTGATAAGCATCAAAAATACCGGAAATACTGCCATCACCTAAGCTCTGACCTAACAGAGCTTTCTCTTCATTTAAGCTAAGAACAACCTCCTCTTTAAGCGATTTCCAGCGTGCTAATTCCGCTTCGACATTATCACACTGGCCCACCTGAATCTGATCTAAACTCGCTGAGGAAAGTGTATACACCGGAGCAACAGCAATACCTGGAGCCCCTTTCACGCCCTCAATGCGGAAATTTAATTGTTTCCTGCCTTTTTTTAAACGCATGACATTAGGCACAATTGCCGCTAAGTGAGCGGCAAGCGTGACTAAAAGTGCTTCATAATCTTCAGACAGTTTTTCTGCTCGCCTGTTTTGTACAACTAAACCACCAACACTTTCACCTTGTCTTACTAAAGGAACGCCACAGTAACTTTTAAAAGCTTGCTCGCCTGTACTCGGTATAAATTCGTAGCCTTTTTCTGTAGAGGCATTGGCCACGTTAATTAAGTGTTTAGATGTAATCACTCGCCCAATCAGACCTTTACCCTCACCAAGCGAGATAGGATGATCAGCTTTCAAACCATGAGTGGCAAAAAGCGTCGGTTCACGTTTTTCATTTAACAGATACAAACTACATACATCGATAGAGAAGAGATCGCTAATAGAATCTACAATCAGCTTGATCTGCTTTTCAGGGTCGACTTCATTACTAACCCGGTTTATAAGTTTGGAGATCTGGAATACGACATTTTCCATCTGATATCCCTTAAATTAGCTAATTACTTGGTATCTTATTCTTTATGTTTTTTAGCTGCTTCCACTAACTGGATCGGCAATGGCTTAGTATGCTCTCCCACATAGACACTAGTATGCGGGAAAGGTATCTCAATACCTGCCGTATCTAAGGCCTTTTTACAAGCAATTAGGAGTTCACTTTTCGCATCTTTTAGCTCGGTCCGTACCACCCACACTGAGAGTTGCAAATCCACTGATGAGGTATTAAACATAGTTACAATACAGAAAGGTTCTGGATTAACCAATGCACGAGGATGGTGCAGTGCAGCCTCAAGTAAAACAGTTCTTGCAACTTCTATATCTTCGTTGTAAGCAATACCGATAACAAGATCTACACGACGTATAGGAAAGCGTGAAAGGTTAACAAAGGTCGTTTTAATTAATGTTTCATTAGGTACACGAATCATTACATTATCAAAAGTTCTAAGCTTTATAGACAATAGGTCAATGGCTATAACTTCCCCTGTAAACTCATTCAACGTCAATACATCGCCCACTTCAAAAGGTTTTTCCGCGATCAAAAACAAGCCACTAATTAAATTAGACGCAGATGTTTGTGACGCAAAACCTACAGCAACAGATAAAACCCCTGCGGCACCTAGCAGCACACTCATGCTAAAGCCTAGCTCTTTTAAACCTGATAGGAAAAAGAGCATAAACAGTAGATAAAAAATTAACATACTGCCCAATAGCTGGTGGTGGGTACTTAATTTATTATCGCTCAACTTACGAAACAGACGTGAAGCTAGCTTGGCAATAATAAAACCAACAACAATAAACAGTACGGCCCTAACCCAAGACACAAGGGCAACGCTTTGTAAAAATTCAGGCATCATTTATCCCATTATCAACTTCATAGCTGTACGAAGCCTACTGGATTGTTTTGAATCTCTAGCCGTGGATATTTTTTCACATCCACCCAGTTCATCCGGTGGTTTTTGTGACGTAACGATAACGGTTTCACCCGTTTCAGCATCCATTCTGAATCTAATTGATTCAGTCCAGAACCCTGCGGATTCTGAATAAAACAGACTCAACATATTCAAAGGTAGTGACAAGCGCTGAATAGTTAATGGGGAATGGCTACTATCATTAACAATTTCCAACGCGGTAATTGCACGGTGCTCTTTACGGCTCACTTGGCTTAATTCAGACGGTGCTGCCGTTTTAGCGCTATAACACAACGCACCTTCTATGGAACTGCTACCGACCCAACTCATGCGCGGTATAACTGCAGGGTATTCCGTCATCACTTTTTGCGTATCTATCGTTTTTAACTGTACCCACAAGGATGTACTAACATACAACACTACCCGCCCTTTAGGGCCTAATTTAATGGGCGTGTCTGCATTCACTTGATAAGGTTTATCCGCTAGTTGCAGCTCGATATAAACAGACTCCTCCTCTGGCCCACTATAGAGACGTTCTCCGACTTTAACCCCTTGAGGTAAGTCGTCTATTTTTCGTAGGGCTTCACGTAAGGCTGGCTTATCTCGGCTTTGATAATTTACTGCCGTAAGAAGCTCATTGCCATTTTGTTGAAAAAAGAGCGTCAGATCACCCAGCGCCATGGAATACCACTGTTTTTCTTCTAGATTTAATTCTTGCTGAGCAGGCTGATCAATTATATGCATTATCTATCCAACTAAAGAATCAACAGCGTTCCTAACCCCAAGAACGTCACAAAACCTACAACATCAGTCACTGTTGTTAACACCACAGCACCCGACAACGCAGGATCAAACTTTAATTTATCCAAAATCAAAGGAATATAAACACCCGATAGCGCCGCCACCATAATATTTGCCATAACAGCAATACCTATAACCAAGCCAATAACGCCACTATCAAACCAATACCAAGTCACCAAGCCAATAACAACCGCCCAACCCACTCCATTAAACAAGGCGATACCTAGCTCTTGCTTACTCAATAACCATGAATTTCTAAATGTCACCTGCTTAGTCGCTAACCCCCTAATAATAAGCGTCAATGTCTGACTACCGGCAATCCCTCCCATAGACGCAACAACCGGCATCAATACAGCTAAGGCCACTACTTGGCTCAGTACTGCTTCAAATAAACCTATAGTCCACGATGCTAAAAATGCTGTTAGTAAGTTTAATCCTAACCAAACAGCGCGTTGCCGTGCCCCTTTAAAAACAGGAACAAATAGATCAGCAGATTCATTAAGACCAACTTTGGCCATAAATTGTGATTCGAAATGCTCCCTTGTAATCCACAAAGCTATAGCTTGTGTAATACACCCCACAAGCCGCCCATCATTATCAACAATGGGTAAGGAATATTCGCCCGAATGCTCTAAAGTTTCGGCTGCGGTCATTAATGGATCACTCCCAAGCACGGGACTCGACACTGTTTCAATCATCCCTCGCACCATCCGTATTGGATCTTTCTCTTTAAGCAATACAGAGACAGGGATAACCCCTAGAAACAGCCCCTGCTTATCAACTACAAAGACCTGATCAAAAAGTTCCGTCGTTCCTCTCTTTAATGCTCTGATCGCATCTCTTGTTTTTGCATTCGGCGGAATAGTCACTATATGATGATCGGCATAACGACCTATATGCTTTTCATCAAATTCCGCCGCACCTTGATACCAACTTTTCTGTTTGGAATCTAAATAACCGAATGCTTTTTCAATCAGCTCTTCTGTTAGGTTATCTGATAACTCAATCAGACTCTCTGCATCTAACGACCTTAAAATAAGATCTAAAGTGCTTTCATCTAGTGTTAATAGAATAGAATCCCGCGCCTGATAACGCATCCCCAAGAGCACTAAAGTTTTTTGCTCATCGGGAACTTGTTGCCAACGTGCACAACGGCTTTCAATAGGTAGCGATTCCAGTAATAAACTGATTTCAGTGGGTACTAGCTGTTCAACCGCATTATCAAAAACAACGGACGGGCTCTCTTCTGGAGTATTAAGTTGAGATACAAACCCTTCAAGATCTTCTTTTTTTTCTATTTCATTCATTCAAGAGCCTAAAACATCAAATAATTGATACGAAGTCATATATATGCACACTTTGTTGTTCATCAAACAATCCTACGATCTAAAAAGTAACTCTATCTAAAGGATCAATTGATAAATAACGAACAGAAAACAGCAGGTTAACGGCTCTAATATTGACATTACTCGCTTTCATTTCATGACTCAATTTATAACCGAAAAATTACCCATTATCCTCTTTAACTATGTTAAAAGGGCCGTTTAACTGTGCATATATTACCAATGGACTCTACAATTTAATTTTACATTCAAGCTAGCCCATACCCTCCATCTACAGGATAATGCCGATCTAGCTTCTATCTCTGTTACATCAAAAAACAGACGGTAAAATAAAGAAAATGAGAGCCTCACCACTTGAATATAAGCACAGTGCAGTGTGCTAAGTAGTGAGATTAACCATAGAACACAAGTCATATTTTTAAGGATAGTTCATGAAAGTTGCAATTTGGGGCGCAGGCGGAATTGGTTGCTACTACGGAGTAAAGCTACTTAACGCCGGTCATCAGGTTACTTTTATTGCACGAAGCGAACACCTGGAAGCAATGCAAACTAAAGGACTGAGGCTACAGCATTCATCCATCAACTTCCAAGGCCCTGTGAACGCATTAAGTCAGGCAGAGTGGTCTGATAAATATCAATGCAATGACTTCGACCTCATCATCCTCTGCCTTAAAAGCACAGCTACTGCAGCTGTCATAGATGAAATGGCCTCTTGGTTAAAACAGGGTAGCTGCCCTATTCTATCCCTACAAAACGGTGTAGATAATGAAGCGCAAATAGCCGCCGTTATTGGCCAAAAAAGAACGCTGGGGGGATTAGCCGTTAGAATAGGTGGACATATTACCCAACCAGGAACAGTAGAGGCTGACGGTATTGCGCAAATTATATTCGGGCAATGGCCGAACACTCAAAAGCAGACAGATACAGCTTTATTAAACACACTATATGAGATGTTTAATGCGGCTAATATTGATATTCAAGTCAGTGATGACATCCGTCGCGAGCTCTGGCGAAAACTCTTAATCAACAACGGTGTTAATCCGTTATCTGCCCTAACGGAATTAAATACCCGACAGATAACATCAGAACCTCATTTAGGCCGAACCGTTTACAAAATGATGGAGGAAGCCGCTCAAGCAGCAAGTTATGACAATGTGACCCTAACAAAAGTAGATGTGGATGAAATGTTCACACTGATCAGTAATTTTAATGCGATTAAAACATCGATGCTGGTCGATTTAGAAAAAGGTAGGCCTTTAGAACAGGATGCCATTAGTGGCGCAGTCATTGAGCGCTGCCTAAAACTCAAAACCCCTGCGACGACAACTGAGCTCATTGATACATTATTACGTATTAAATGCGACAAGCTCGCTCGGGCAAAAAACAACTAAGGTATCTCTCCAAACAGATTATAGATAGGCGTCACTTTGTAAGAGCTTTAGCAAAACCGCGACCTGATGCTTTCACTTCGTACAACGCCCTATCTGCCTCGGCCATCAATTGGCTCAAAGTCTGAATATCATCATCTAACTCGGCTACACCAATGCTTAAACTAAAATGAAGTTTCTCGGTTTCTACAGCAACCACTTCAAATTTTGCGAGTTCTGAAATCCGGTTCGCAATCATTAAGGCTGTATTTCTTTCAGTCTCCGGCATCAAGACACCAAACTCTTCACCACCTAAACGAGCTAAAAGATCTCCTTGGCGTATATTTCTCTCTAGAAATGCGGCCATACTTTTTAATACTTGGTCACCCGAATAATGTCCATATTGATCATTAATTCGCTTAAAGTGATCCGCATCAATCATCAAAAAGCTTAATGCTTTGTTGTTTGCTTTCGCCTGTTCAAACAATGTGTAACCAAACTCTAAAAAGCTACGCCGGTTATATAAATAGGTAAGACTGTCTTTCGTTGCTAAAACCTCTAACCGTTGACTATAAGCCTCTTTCTCAACTTCGCGACTTTTACGAGAGTCAATATCCATATGAAACCCCGAAACCCTTCGGGGATTCCCCTGCCTATCTCGTTCCACAACCGTTCCTTGCGTCAAGATCCAAACCCATCTTCCACTCTTATGCCTCATTCTTAATTCATACTGAAAATGAGCAGAGTAACCCAAAAGATGCTTTTGCAAAGCCTCTTCGACCTGAGCAAGATCATCAGGGTGAACTAAAGAACGCCATGTTTCAAAAGAGGTCGGCATTAATTCTGAGAGCTTATACCCAAGCATACTTGCCCAACGCTCATTTAATTGCACCTTTTCAGTGGTGCAATCCCAAACCCAAGTACCAATATGAGTTGCCCAAATAACCTCCTCTAACCGTCCTCGCTCGATAGACAATTCATTTTGTGTATCAGATAGTTTGCGGTGACTTCTTAATAAAAAGAGATAACTGATTATTAACGATAAGAGTAATGCAACCGCAAGAACAATCGACAATTTATACTGCGTCCAAATATCTACGAGTGAAATTGGTAGGTCTTGCTCAAAAGGAGGAAAGCGCTGTCTACGTAGTAAATGAGAGATACTGGAATAATTGGCAGGAATATCGAAACCGCCTATTTTCATTGCCCTAGAAGAACGATCAGCGGGTGTTAATTTAAGTAACTCAGCGACTACAAATTTTGTGATATTCTTATCGATGTAGGGCAAAGCGGCAAAAGGCCATTCAGGGTAAAGGGTTGTCGATGATATAAGAGGAAATGATGTAAGAGATTGCTGGTTAATAATATAAACCTGCTCAAGTGACAACTCACCTTCGGCCACCATCTGTTCCAAAATCCCCGTTCTAACAAACCCAGCATCTACATCACCCGAGAGAACCTTTTTCACAACTTGATCATGGGGCATACCTAATTCAACAAGTTCAAGGCTATTATGCAAACCTTCGAGCTGATTATCCAACACAGAGGCTTGCATTTGATACCCACCCAAAGAAAAAGTGCTAACAATGGCCACTTTTTTATTCTGTAAACTCTCTAAATTGGTGATTGAAGAATTACCCGCTTTAGTGAAAATAACGCCACCAAAGGATTTAAGAAGCCGCTCACCTGTTTTATTTACCCTAGTCAAAATAGGAGAGGAGAGCCCATAAACTTCCTGTAAATATAAATAGAAACTGGGATTTGCCAGTATATACGCCACACTCCGGTTAGCTACCGCGCGTTCTAACTCATCAAAATAATAAGCTTTCACTGTAAATGAATACTTATCGCTCTTTTCATTCAGTAGATCAGCCAAGGCTCCCCAGCGTTGCTTCACAACCGATTTATCTCTAACAGCCAAGACCCCAATCGTTATTTGTTCAGGAATCATTGCAAACAACGTAGAACTATAGCAACTCTGCGCTATACAAAAACCTACTAACAATCCCGACAGTCGATTCATCATGGGCTAACAAAGCGTGAGTCAACAAGGTTATCAGTATTAACAGGCGCATTAAGCAAGCCTGATTGAGCCATAACCTCTATTATTTTATTTCCCACTCGCTCAACTTTAGAAGGAGACCCTACCATTAAGCGCTGGTTATTCGATCGGTTGGGTAGAAGTAAGCCTTCAAACAAAAAAGGTATTAAATCCGGCTCCATTCCTAAACGAGGGGCCATACGGTATAGAGCATCTTCTCGCTGTACATCAAAATGACGCAGCGCCTTAAAATGCGCATCAATCAGATGAGTAATTTGCTCACGCTTATGTAAAGTTGCTGTTTTTACCGCCAAAACATCTAAAATTATTTCCGGCATTGATCGACTATCAAAAACTTTATACCCACCCGCCATGATTAACTTTCTGGCCACAGGCTCGTAAGTGATAACGCAATCAATTTTTCCGTCAAGCCAAGCAGTCTCTTGATCATCTATAGTGATATCCACAACGGTAATATCATCCTTAGTGAGGCCGGCTTGATCTAATAGATGGCTTAATACAACCGTACCTAAAGCTGAGATTTCAACACCTATGCGTTTGCCTTTTATATCAGAGAGTTGAGATAACCTTGTACGCGAAATAACTTGATCCGCGCCAGCCGATATATCTAAGATAGCAACAACTGTGAGTTCTATCCCTTCTGACCTAGCTCGTATCACTTCATCAAAAGTTAAAGTCGCAGCTTCGACTTTACCCTCTTTGATTAATTCCAGTGATTCACTGGCAGAATAAGTATTTTGAAAGCTTATCTGTGCAGTATCCACCCAGCCCAATTGATCAGCGAGATACATAAACGTATAACCGGGCCAAATATGAGTAGCAACAACCAATGGATCTTTCGAACTAGAACAACCATTAAGTAATGTGAGCAAAAAGATAAAAAACGCCGTAAATAGCCCCTGTCGAAACTTCCGTTTTTTCATATTTATCACTTAACGAGAAAGAACAATATAAGTGTAGATTAATGACGCATAAAAAACAGCCATAAGTCAGACTTAATCATGACCCGCATCACATAAATAAAATTAACCTATAAAAACGGCTAAATTTACGACTACCAAAAGCAAAAGAGCTACAAAAACCACTAAAGAAACCGGTATAAGGCTAATGTGCTGAATTCTGTACAAAAAACCAGCTCTTAAGATACTGGCCGAATTCAATGCAAACGCAGAAAGGTATCTTCTATAAACTGATCGATACACTGATTATCTTTATTTATCCGTATATAGGCGCGAAACCCTATTAATTGAATCTGTAAAAACTGCGCCAAACGACGAGTATCGCTTGAGGAACTAATCTCACCTGCGTCCTGAGCCCGAATAAGCACAGCTTCCAGACCATCCTCCATCATATTTAACAGGCGCTTAGATTCAGCTAAAAGCTCAGCATTATCTTCAGTAAGCTCTGACACAGTTTTAACCAACATACACACTTCACTGTGTGCATTATCTTGCTGACGCTTAACAATCGATCTAATAAACAACTTAAGTGCTTCTAATGGTGAGGAGGTTTGCTCTTGGCACTTTTGCATATGTCGAATATTAGCATCTGTATAGCACTTTAATGCCTCTTTAAACAAACCCTCTTTACTACCAAAAGCGGCATAGATACTGCCAGGTCGCATATCTATATGATCCTGTAGATTCCGCATAGATGTGGCATGAAAGCCTTTTTCCCAAAATAGATTAGTAGCTTTCTGAATCACCACGTCCCTATCATGCTTTATTTGATTAACCATCGTCTTTCATCACCAGTTGAACATTTGTTCAAATTTTAACTTGAACATTCATTCAAGTCCAGTTAAGCTAAAAATGAACAAACGTTCAATAACTTTACCACGAGAAAATAACTGCAATTACGCACTATTTTTTAATGGAACTTTTTTCTGGAGAAAATATGAAAACCTTTACTTTGCACACCATGGAATCCGCGCCTGAAGGTAGCAAAACTCTTTATGAAACATCATTAAAAAACTTTGGCATGATTCCCAACTTACATGCAGTTCTTGGTGAAGATCCAGCAACACTCGAAGCTTACCAGCGTTTACATGACCTATTTCAACAAACAGCTTTTGATGCAGCAGAACTAACTGTCGTTTGGCAAACCATTAATGTAGAACATGATTGCGCCTATTGTGTTCCTGCCCACAGCATGATTGCTGATATGATGAAAGTTGATCCTGCGGTAGATCAAGCATTAAGAAATCAGACAAAAATGCCTACAGATAAACTGCAAGTACTCCATGAAACAACGCTTTCAATCCTACGTAACCGCGGCCACTTAACGACTGAAGAACTAGAAAAATTCTATACTGCAGGTTATGAGCAAAAACACATCCTTGGCATTCTGCTCGGCTTATCACAAAAAGTTATCAGTAATTACACAAACCATATTGCTAAAACGCCCGTTGACGACATGTTCAAAGCCTTTGTTTAAAACAAGTTAATAAACCTAGTCGATTAATTCAGAGTATTCCACAAAAGCAGTCTGTAGAATGCTCTTAAAGGGTGGGACAGGCATGATACAACAATCAATCGGTTTTGATGTTTATGGAACCCTTGTTGACCCTGTTGATATGGGCCAACACTTAGAGCAACTCACTGGCACTAAGGCAAAAGCCTTTGGTCAGCTATGGCATGATAAAAAAGTAGAGTACGCCTTCCGTCGTGCTTTAATGCAACAGTACGAAGACTTTAGTGTTTGTACGTTACAAGCATTACGCTACTGCATGGCCACTTTTAATATCGAATTAACTGAAGACGAGCAACGCCATTTAGTAAGCGAGTTTGCAAACCTTAAAGCCTTTGATGATGTTATTCCCGGCTTAATTAACCTGCAGGAAAAAAAGCACCTGTTATGAAGTGACCCCCAATAGTTGGACAACCAACTCTGGGGGTTTTTATGGCAAAGTACAGCAGAGCATTTAAAATTGCTGCAGCTAAACAATACCTTAACGGTACATCTTCCCTATCATTGGGAGCTGAACTAAACGTTCCCGCTTCTCTGATTCGTTACTGGACTCAGGTTTACCGGTTTCATGGTGAGACCGCTTTTCAACCTCCCATCTCCCCTTATTGCGCACAAGATAAACTTCGCATGCTTAATAAAATGTGGGCAGAACAATGGTCTTTAGGTTATACAAGCGCATACTACAATCTCGTATCCCCTGGTACTCTCTATGTTTGGCAGCGCCGCTATAGGTCTTCAGGCATAAAGGGATTAGAACCCAGTAAACGCGGAAAAACGTTTATGACACAACAGTCGTCACCCCCTCAGTCCTCAAAAATTAGTGAGATGACGCCCGAGGAAATGCAAAAAGAGCTTGAATACCTTAGAGCGGAGAACGCTGTTCTAAAAAAGTTAGATGCCTTGTACCTGAAAAAACAATCTCAAACCAAGAGAAAGCGTTAATCGTTCAGGAACTCAAGGCGACATTTAAGCTGACGCTTCTTTTGAAAGCGTGTGAGTTATCACGCAGTGTCTTTTACTATCAGTGTCAGGCGCTGCAGAAGCCTGATAATTACGCTCGAGAGAAAGTAGTGATTCGTCAAATTTTTGATGAACACAAGGGACGTTATGGCTACCGACGGATTCTATTGGCATTACGGGCTTTCGATATATGGTTAAATCATAAGACGGTACTGCGTCTGATGACGGCGCTGAAATTAAAGTCGATCGTTCGTCCTAAGCGCTATCAGTCCTATAAAGGCGATATAGGAAAAGGAGCACCACATGTACTGCAGCGTAATTTTGATGCGCAGAAGCCTAATGAGAAATGGGTAACGGATGTCACAGAATTTAATGTTAAAGGCCAAAAGATTTATCTGTCTCCAATCATTGATCTGTTTAATCGGGAAGTAGTGACGTATAGGACAGCAAAGTCTGCACGTTTACCGTTAGTTACAGATATGCTTGAGGAGGCCGTTGAGGGGCTTAAAGAGTGTGAGTGTCCGATATTTCACAGCGATCAGGGTTGGCAGTATCGAAATCCACTGACTCAGAAAATTCTTTCTGAGAGAGGTCTTACACAGAGTATGTCAAGAAAAGGGAACTGTTTGGATAATGCGGCCGCCGAAAGCTTTTTCGCCGTACTCAAAACAGAGATGTATCATCAACAAGAGTTTAAGAATGCAGACGACCTGATAAATCAGATCGACGAGTACATCGAGTATTACAATACAAAACGTATTAAAGTAAAACTAAAAGGCCTGACTCCGGTTGAATACCGCAAGCAGGCCTTATTAACAGCCTAATAAAAAAGTGTCCAACTTTATGGGGTCACTTCATGTTATCTGCTTTTTCCAATGGCCCAGAAATCGCCGTTCGCAAACTGCTTAACAATGCAGCCGTATTACCCCTTTTAGACCATGTTATCAGCGTAGATGACCTAAATACCTATAAACCGAATCCTCAGGTCTATCAATATTTAATGAAACGTACCCAAGCCAACACAGAAAATAGTTGGATTGTGTCTAGCAATCCTTGGGATGTGATTGGCGGGAAAGCCGCTGGTTTAAAAGCCGCGTGGATAAAACGAGGCGTAGGAGAGATCTTTGACCCTTGGGATATTGAACCTGACCTAATCGTCAAAAACTTAGTCGAGTTAAGCGAAGAAATAGACGCTTAATTTAAAAAATAATGCTTCATAACTCCTCAGAAGAATTAATATGACAAATACATATACGCCACCAAAAGTTTGGCAGTTTGATGAAGAAAGCGGCGGAACTTGGGCTAAAGTCAATCGCCCTGTATCTGGCGCTACACATTCTGCAGAACTCCCCATAGGCGAGCACCCTTTTCAGCTTTACTCAATAGCAACACCCAACGGCCAGAAAGTGACCATCATGCTTGAAGAGCTATTAGCTTTAGGCGTCACCGACGCAGAATATGATGCTCACCTAATCAATATTGGTGAAGGGGATCAGTTTTCCTCTGGCTTTGTCGCCGTAAACCCTAACTCAAAAGTCCCTGCATTAATGGATCACTCAGAAAGCAACTCTTCCACTAGAGTATTCGAATCTGGAGCGATTCTGTTATACCTCGCAGAGAAATTTGGCAAGCTACTATCCAAGAATGTAACAGAGCGCACAGAAGTACTTAATTGGCTCTTCTGGTTACAAGGTTCAGCCCCTTACCTTGGCGGCGGATTCGGTCACTTTTACGCTTATGCGCCAGAAAAGTTTGAATACCCTATCAACCGTTTCACTATGGAAGTTAAGCGCCAACTCGACCTGCTCGACAAGCAACTCGCGGACAACAAGTTTATCGCGGGAGGCAGCTATACCATTGCAGATATAGCCATTTGGCCTTGGTACGGTAATCTTGTACTCGGCAAGCAATATGATGCGGGAGAATTTCTCGAGGTAGATAGCTACCAACATGTTAAACGCTGGGCTGAAGAGGTTTCACAACGTCCGGCCGTTCAACGGGGTCGAATCGTCAATAGAACCTGGGGAGAGCCTTGGGAAAATCTAGCTAATCGACATAGCGCCTCTGACATCGACCAAATTCTACAGTTAAAACCTAAGGTGTAGTCCAGGTATAGTTAAGGTGCAGTCAGCCCCATCACAGGCACCGAGGGGCACAAAACCTCCACTAAATCCTCTATCTATATAGGTTGAGGATTTTTACAGCACATACCAAAGTAACATTGGCAGTGAGGCAAAGCCCATAAAAGTCGATACAATAACCAACCCAGCCACCTCTTGTGGCCTTTGATCATAGAGCTGCGCAAACAGATAACTAAAGACAGCAGCAGGCAGAGAGCACTGTAGAATAACAACACCCGCAGCGGCGCCACTCAGTCCCATACCCCAGACAATACCTAGTCCAACACCGACCCCCATACCTAATCTTAAAAAAGACAAACCGAAAGCAGTTTTCAGCCCTCTAATTTTAAGGCTCGCAAGGGAAACCCCCAGCGTAAACAACATCAAAGGAATGGTTAGATCACCAATTAACTTAGTCGTATTGAATAACCACTTAGGTACAGTTAAACCGGTAAAGAGAAACAAAGAGGCTAGCAAGGTCGCTGGAATAATCGGCATTTTTAGCAACGACATTAAGGTAAATTTTCCAGAGACAAACGCAACCCCCACCGTTAACTGCAACACTACATAAACCGTAAAGAAAGCAATCGCTAGGGCTAGCCCTTCATCACCAAAAGCTAACAGACAAAGAGGTAGACCGACATTACCAACATTAGGCCAGCTCAACGCTTGCAGAAAGGCACGATGGGGCAGTTTAAGAAGCGTAAGAATAACTCCCCCAATCACAACAAAAGCTAGGTTGGCAATAAGTGCAGAGAGGCCCATTTTCCATAAATGAGATATTTCCAACTC
The DNA here is from genome assembly GCF_965223595.1 of Neptuniibacter marinus. NCBI lineage: Bacteria > Pseudomonadati > Pseudomonadota > Gammaproteobacteria > Oceanospirillales > Oceanospirillaceae > Neptuniibacter > Neptuniibacter marinus. Next base: position 2,764,322 of record NZ_OZ245004.1, read on the forward strand.
CACTGTTGCTAAAGCATAAAAGACTAAACTAGGGGTGCCAAAATAGGTGACTATAGATGTCACCAATCCGGTATCAAAATCTTTACCACTCTTCGACCAACCATAGCCAATAGCTACACAGACAAAGACGGGCGCTAGAATGGAAAAAATTTCTGAAAACATAAATCTATAACCTAAGACGTTTTAACAAATTAAATTTAAGGCGTTAAGAATAATATGCACAGCCTTAACGCAACTAAAAATCAACGCGCCTGCAAGCGGTATTGCGAGGGCGTACAGTGAAAATGTTTACTAAAAGCTCGGCTAATCGCTTCCTGACTTTTGTAGCCATAACGGGAAGCAACCGTCTTAACACGCTCTCCCCTTTCCAGGTCTTTACGCACTAAAGCTAAGCGCCACTCCCGAAGATACTGAGCTGGATTCTGGCCAACACAGGTTTTAAAACACTCCATAAATTGGCTTCTAGATAATCCAGCAATATCAGCAAGATCTTCGATATGCCATTCAAATTCAGGACGCTCATGAATAGCCACAATCGCCTTACAAATCCGGTCATCCGCCAAACCAGCAATCAGCCCTGTTTTCTCAATATCTGATTGAATCGCATGCCTTAATAAAATAACGACCAAGACCTCAAACAAACGCCGGATAGTCGTTGCACGGCCACAACGCGCCTCAACAATCTCACTCAATATTAGCTGACTAAGGTCTTGAATCGAACGCGCTTGATCAACAGCTAAAACGATCTTCTTAGGTAGAGCCTGCACAAGAGGGTTCGCCTCGCCCCCCATATCAATTGACGCTGCAACAATCAGCTCATCCCTAGTCGAGTGAACCACTTCTGACTTGAGAGGCCAAAACTCTATACGCCTAATCTCCCCGCTTTCAACACAGCCGAATAGAAATAGATTGGCAGCGCTTAAATCGTTAACAATATCTGCCCTTAAATCAAAGCGAGATATCAATGCAGAAAGACGATCCGGTTTACTCATTGAGGACTTAATACCTATTAAAAGCCAAACAATACCGGACTATAAGTCATACAAAAGAGACTTTTCAAGATAATTTATCCATTATCATATAAATCTAATCACTGAAGTTGTGATGAATAACCCATATGACTCACGAATCAACTTAGCCTTAGGAATATTGCAGCATGGAAATCGACTACTACTTCACCAGTATTTCACCTTTTACCTATCTAGGTCATTCTCATTTTTTACAGATAGCCAAAGAAGCTGGCGCACAGGTAAATTTTAAACCCGTCAAACTAGGTGAAGTGTTTGCTGAATCCGGCGCAACGCCCTTACCGCAACGCCCAAAAAGCAGACTAGACTACCGCTTAATTGAACTTGGTCGTTGGGCGAAGAAACGCGGCCTGCCGATCAACAAGCAACCAAGCTTTTTCCCAACCAGCCCCGTTTTAGCTGACAAGTGCATTATTGCGCTTCAAGCCTCAGGGGCAGAAGCCTGAGCAGTCATTGGCCAGATTTTAGCCGCCTGCTGGGAACACGAAAAAGACATTGCCGATGAAAGCACCCTCAGAGAGATACTCAAGGCACACACTATTGATGCGGATGCACTACTCGCGAGCGCACAATCTCAAGCTATTGAAAATATCTACACAAACAACACCAATGACGCCATTAACGCCAGTGCGTTAGGCGTACCCTCTTATCTACTTAATGGCGAACAGTTCTGGGGGCAAGATCGGCTAGAACTACTTGAAGAAACTTTGAAACAGTAAGAGAAGCCAAAGCGAACGCCACGAGCTAGACACAAAAAAGCCCTGCGCTAAGCAAGGCTTTTTCGTTTTAATAGATGGCGGTCAGGGAGGGATTATTTCACCCCTTCGGGGCCGTGCTCGCAGGCTCCCACGTTGTCTCGCTTCGCTCGGCTCAAACCCTCTTTTCGGGTTCTCATCCCTCTAAATCGAAGACACAAAAAAGCCCTGCGCTAAGCAAGGCTTTTTCGTTTTAATAGATGGCGGTCAGGGAGGGATTATTTCACCCCTTCGGGGCCGTGCTCGCAGGCTCCCACGTTGTCTCGCTTCGCTCGGCTCAAACCCTCTTTTCGGGTTCTCATCCCTCTAAATCGAAGACACAAAAAAGCCCTGCGCTAAGCAAGGCTTTTTCGTTTTAATAGATGGCGGTCAGGGAGGGATTCGAACCCTCGATACCTTGCGGTATACACGCTTTCCAGGCGTGCTCCTTCGGCCACTCGGACACCTGACCATCCTGCATTGAGTGCGGCATAAAGCTGCTCATCAACGCGGCGCGAATTGTAACATAGACTCCCCTATCCGCAAGGTATTTAACGGAAAAATTCAGTGATCGTTTTATCTTCAGGTATTTGTCGCAAAATAAACGGATTAGACGGTGCAAGAAAAGAGAAAATAAATCGATTAATGCCTAGATGCAACGATCATATTTTCTAAAGTCACTGGAGGATTAAATTAAAAGAGGAGTGCTAACTAACAGGAGAAGAAAAAAAGCCCAGCTTAAAACTGGGCCAAAGTAATACCTGGAAGGTATAAAACTATCAAGTAGACTTAATTAACTTAGTCCGCTTGACGACGTAAGAATGCTGGAATATCTAAGAACTCCATGTCATCCGTACCTGTCTTTTGCAGAACAGGCTGTTCCTGTTCTATCTCTCTATGTATTTCAATCGGTTCTGCTTTCGCTCTTGGAGCGCTATCTTTGCGTGCGGAACGCATAACCGCAGGTAGTTCCAGCTGATCAAAATCAGAAACAGCGCCCGAAGCAGCTGCCGCTGAAACGCGCCCTGTACCTGTATTAACCACATCCACCTGTTGCTGGCCTGCACGTCCAAGACCTGTTGCAACAACAGTGACTGTTAATTCATCAGTCAACTCTGGATCAATTACTGTACCGACAACGATAGTAGCGTTCTCAGAAGCGTACTCTTCAACAATATTACCCACTTCTGAGAACTCGCCCAAACTAAGATCAAGACCCGCGGTGATATTAACCAAAATACCACTCGCCCCCTTCAGATCTACATCTTCAAGTAATGGACTTTTGATCGCAGCTTCCGTCGCTTCAGTTGCACGCTCTTCACCACGGCCACTACCGCTACCCATCATCGCCATGCCCATTTCAGACATAACGGTACGGACATCTGCAAAGTCGACGTTAATCATACCCGGGCGGATAATAAGATCAGCGATACCTTGTACAGCACCTTTCAAAACATCATTACATGTATTGAAGGCATTAAGCAGACTGGTATTTTTACCTAGCACTGGCAGTAATTTTTCATTTGGAATGATGATAAGAGAATCTACATTCTCTTTAAGCTCATTAATCCCTTCATCAGCAATTTTAAGGCGTTTACGGCCTTCAAAAGAAAACGGTTTTGTCACAACAGCGACCGTTAAGATTCCCATCTCTTTGGCCACTTCAGCAATAATAGGTGCAGCACCTGTACCTGTACCGCCACCCATACCGGCAGTGATAAAAACCATATCGGCCCCTTCAAGCATTTCGCCGATACGTTCACGATCTTCAATCGCTGCATGACGACCTACTTCAGGGTTTGCACCCGCACCCAAACCTTTGGTCAACTCACCACCGATCTGAATAACTGTTTTCGAGTGCATGTTATCTAATGCTTGCGCATCCGTGTTTGCACAGATGAACTCAACACCATCAACTTCAGAATTAACCATGTGCTGTACAGCGTTACCGCCGCCACCACCAATACCAATTACTTTAATTACGGCGCTTTGAGGAATATTATCTGCTAACTCAAACATACCGATCTCCTTCCAGTTTTTACGCTTATTTTAATTACTTAGCGTTTATTTAATGATTCATCCGTTTAATAAACAGGGCTTCAAAAGTTACCTTGAAACCATGTTTTCATTTTATTCAACATATTCTCTTGCTGCTCAATCACTTCTACCTCAGCTAATTGAGCGCCAGACTCTCCGCCTTGATCATCACAGGCGTACTGCAGTAACCCCATACTTGTTGCATAAACAGGATTACCTAAAATATCTTCCATTCCTCGCGTACCTTGAGGAGACGCTAAGCGAACAGGCATATGGAAGATCTCTTCAGCCAATTCAACGGCACCCTCCATCTTGGATGTGCCTCCCGTCAACACAATGCCCGCAGCCACTAACTCTTCGAAACCACTGCGTCGAAGCTCAGCTTGAATCATATTGAATAATTCTTCGTAGCGAGGCTCTACAACTTCAGCTAGTGATTGACGAGATAAAGTCCGTGCCGGACGATCACCTACACCAGGAACATTAATCATTTCATCCGGTGCGGCTAACTGAGCCAATGCACAGGCGTACTTAATTTTTATATCTTCTGCATGCTGCATAGGCGTGCGCAACGCCATTGCAATATCATTAGTGACTTGATCCCCTGCAATCGGGATAACTGCCGTATGACGTATAGAACCACCCGTAAAAATGGCGATATCAGAAGTACCGCCACCAATATCTACCATGCATACACCTAGTTCTTTTTCGTCTTCCGTTAATACAGAGTAACTAGATGCCAACTGTTCTAAAACAACATTGTCCACTTCAAGACCACAGCGGCGGACGCACTTCTCTATATTTTGAGCGGCATTGACAGAACCCGTTACTAAGTGAACTTTGGCTTCCAAACGTACACCGGACATACCTAAAGGCTCACGAATACCCTCTGAACTATCAATCTCATACTCTTGTGGCAAGATATGTAGAATTTTTTGATCGGCAGGAATAGCAACAGCCCGTGCAGCATCAATTACCCGCTCTAGATCAAACTCGGTTACTTCACCATCTCGCACAGCAACAATGCCATGTGAGTTCAAACTGCTAATATGATTACCCGCAATTCCAACAGCAACAGAGTGGATTTTACAGCCGGCCATCAATTCAGCTTCTTCGACCGCACGTTGAATAGAGCTCACCGTGGACTCGATATTGACCACCACCCCTTTTTTAAGACCTTTAGAGGGATGGGATCCAATTCCAACAATATCAATTGTACTGTCGACATTAACTTCCCCGACCAAACAAACCACTTTGGAGGTACCAATATCGAGTGCAACAATCATATTTGAGTTAGCTACCATATTCACACGCCGTACATTAATTATAGGCTGCCTTATTTTCACTTATTACCATTAATAAACCAACCTATTTTCGATGAATTTTTTTATATTTTGACTCTTTATTTTATATCTATAAAGCATCGCAATAAATTCACTCTATTTTACTTATCGGCCAAACAAAAATATATATTAGGAAAAAAATTCAAATATTTCAAAACACTAGCGCAATCTAAACAGATAAAACAAAATCGTACAATAAATATACACTGCTTATTCAACAGGTTAAAAATATATTAAAAATCAAAATTTAATATTGATATTTTAATAACAAATCAAAATCAATTTTTGAATAATCCAACAGAGATCAAAATCCAAATTTGATTATTCACGTAAATATCAAATTTAAATATTGAATATTCGCACAATTATCAAAATTAGGTTTTGATTATTTTTAAAAAATTAAAGGACACTTAAATTAAATTTTAATTCCGGCTTTTAACTATGAATCAGTTTCAGTTTGCCGAGAAAAACACCATTTTTTCAGGCAATAGGTCGGAGCATTCCATCACAGTAATGCAGGTAAAAAGGATCTGAGTTAGCCCAATACACACTCGTTCAGTTCTAGAAGCACAAGGCAAGTCCCGCCAACACAATAGAAATAGCTCACTCCTATGCCGTGAGCCATCAAGACAAAGAGAACTAAGATCTACTACAAGGGCAGCACTTAACGACGGTAACTATAACCTGTATCCATTTCGCGCCAGTTTTCAAGATGGGGCGCTTCTTTCAGGTAGGCTCTTATGGAGGTATTCCCATCCGCAAGAAAGGAAGAGTCTAAAAAGTTATCGAGCACTTCGGCACCTTGCCCCTCAGCAGCTTGCAAACAGAAAGCTAAATAACGGGGGAAAGGCAAAATATCATTACGCCATAATTGGCCACTGTAGTATTGGCCGACACGCTCATAATATTCCTGCTCAGAGGCGCATTTAGTTTTCCTATATGCAGTATCTGTATTGGTCGTGCACATAAAGCCTCTCGAAACTCCCTCTTCGGGATGAAACGTATCGACTTCCAACCAATCATAACGATGCTCTCGCTCATAGAGCGCATAATAAGCATCATCACTACATTCAAACTGTGAACAGATGATCGTTGAATCCCTAGCTTCAAGCGTAGAACAGCAAGCAATCTCTTGTGAATCCGCCGTGGCATTGTGGCGGCTAAAGAAAACCACCCCAACCTTATTAAAAACTCGTTTATAACCTGATACTTCAACAATGCGGAAGTTTTCTAGACTCGGTACCGTTTCCCGCGCAGAGCGTTCAGACAGCAGTGAGCCGTAACCAATGATTGATTTCATTACTGATCCGTTTCTGATGCCCGCGCCAATAGATCGGAACTGAGTTTTTTCTTCCCTTCAGCTCCCAGCTTTTGCAACATAGCCACTTGATTCACTAAATTACCTCGTCCACTGCTAAGACGTTTATGAGCTGTATCAAAAGCCTGCTGAGTTTTATGTAGGTTACGACCTATATCGTCAATAGATTCAACAAAGCCGACGAATTTATCGTGCAGCTCTCCACCCCGCTGTGCAATCTCTTTCGCATTTTGATTTTGATGTTCATAACGCCAAATATTATGAATTGTACGTAGCGTAACCATCAATGTGGATGGACTAACTAACATGATATTTCGGTCAAAAGCTTCTTTAAAAAGATTAGGCTCTTTCTCTAAAGCCAATAGAAATGCGCCTTCGATAGGAACAAACAGCAGTACAAAATCAAGAGAGCGAACACCCTCTAGCGTTTGGTAAGCCTTATCACTCAAGCCTTTAATATGGCCCCGAATCGACAGAAGGTGCTCTCTTAAAAAACGCTGCCTTGGGTCATTCTCACCTTTAGATGTATCGGCAGAGCAATACTGCTCGTAGGCAGTTAAAGAGACTTTAGAATCCACAATCACATCTTTACCATCAGGTAGATGGATAATTGCATCTGGCTGGTAGCGCTTACCCTCCTGTGATGCATTTACCTGTAATTCGAACTCACTCCCTTTGCGTAAGCCAGACTCTTCTAGGACTCTCTCTAAGATGACTTCACCCCAGTTCCCTTGGGTCTTACTCTCGCCTTTTAAGGCATTCGTCAGGTTAACCGCATCTTCACTCATCTGCTGATTAAGCTGTTTCAGCTGGCTAATTTGTGTGTATAAGGCTTGTCTGTCTTTCGTTTCTTTATCGTACACATCTTCGACACGGCGCTTAAAATCGCCAAGCTGCTCACGTAAGGGGGTTAAGAGATGGCCTAAGTTTTCTTTACTCGTCTCAGAAAAACGCTGGGTTTTTTCATCAAAAATACGGTTGGCCAGATTTTGAAATTCTTGCTTTAACTGCTCGCGCGCTTTTTCTAATGTCGCTAGTTTCTCTGCTTGCGCCTCTCTTTCTGCATCTAAACGCGTTTCCAGCTCCGCAACCACTTCACAACGATCTGATAACTGGAAAACAGTTTGTTCCAACTTTTTTTCTAATTTGTTTTTTTCTGTTACTAAGTTGTCTAGCAAAGGTTCAATATAAGCTAAACGTTCCTCTAACCGAGCCCGCTGCATATCCAAGCCATGATGACGTTCATTCAGTTGCTGAAACTCAGAATTAAGCTGAGTATGCTCCTGTCGCTCAATTTCTAGTGTCCCTTGAGCTTGCAGAAGCGTTTGCTCTAACTGCTTATTACGCTCACTCAATTGGCGGCGCAACGAAGAAAACATTAATTTGGCAACAACAAACGCCACAACCAACCCAGCTACAGTACCTATTAACAAACTTCCTACATCAAGCTGTGTTAGCGATGGCATCATTAAATTACCAATATAAATATAAAACAGGGATAGAAAGAATAACTAAAGGCGAGGTCAACATTAATGCCTTAAATTCACCAAACATCTGTTGAATCACTATGACATGAACAACAGGGAAGGAGATAAAGACACAAAGTAATGCGATCCACCATTCCAAATTGATAAATCCGTAAGCAGCAGAGAAAACAAGAGTTAAGGCTGCAATATTGCCCAACATAACAATAGTCACCATACCGTTACGCGTACTCGCAAACGGGGGTTTCTCCTCTTCAGACAGTTTATTTAACGCCCCTGCACTCAATGCAGCAGACATAGAAACAACCCCTGTCACTAAGAAAATAATCAGTGGATCAATAATAGGCACGCCGATACTCCAATAAAAGTAATAAATCAGATCGCATTGTAAGGCTTTTATCTATAGCTGTTAACTGACTGTTGGTACGGATACAAAAGCACAAGCCATAAATGTAAAAATCGATCAGGCTTTCTACCACTCAGCGCTCTATAATGAAGATGCAAACTTATGCTCTAGAGGAATTTTGATGCTAAAAGTAATCTGGTTCTTATGGCTTTTTCTCGTGTTACCGCTGCCAACATATTCTGAGCCTACGCCCACTTATAGTGTTATTGAAGACAGCTATACCGTCTGCGATACCCTCGATCAATATAAGCAACTTCTACACTGGTCACTGTATGCTGTAGGAACGCCACCAAAAACAGGCTGCCGCCCAGCCCCTGCCAATGCAAAAGCCATTATCAAGCAGTGCCCAGAAAGTGATATTATTATCTGCCAATTTGAATTGAGCCCTGTTGACGGCAGTCCCCTGCTAAATGTCTGGGCCAGTAAAGTGATATTAAGGGCTGAAAAGCCATAGACAGAGAAGATGTACGTGGAATTTCTGGTAAACGAAGCCGTTGAAGATTATGCCTTTCAAAGTACAACTCCTGAACCTGAACTTTTACAGGAGTTAATTGATGAAACTAATAAAAATATGGGTTGGCCGCAAAAGCTATCGGGCCGTCTAGTGGGGCGTACGCTTAAATTATTAGCTCAGCTCCACCAGCCTAAAAATGTATTAGAGATTGGCATGTTTACCGGTTACTCAGCATTATCTATTGCTGAGGGGATGCCTGAAGATGGCAAAATAATCTGCTGTGAAACAAACCCACGCGCCATAGAATTTGCACAGACCTTTTTTGACCGCAGCCCTCACGGTCATAAAATTGAAGTTATATTTGGTAAAGCGCTGGAAACTATAGAGACTCTCGACACCCCGTTAGACTTTACCTTTATTGATGCTGATAAACGTAACTACCTAAATTACTATCATAAAGTGCTAGAAATGACTCGCCCAGGCGGACTTATTGTTTTAGATAATATGCTGTGGTCAGGTAAGGTATTACAACCCGAGTCCGATATAGATGATGTGCTAGTTGATCTTAACAAAGAGATTGCCTCAGACCCTAATGTTGAAAACTTATTCCTTACCGTAAGAGATGGAATGAATGTGGTGAGGAAAATTCGATAATGTCGTATTTAATTAAAAACTACCAAACAGATTCCCCCACCCTAGAAAAAATAGATGGGGGGATCACTATGATCAACTCAGAAGATTATGGGATATCAACCGCCGCTGAACTTTTAGAACTATATTTAGAAACTGACAACAGCGCCCCTTTAATGGCACTGTTGACTAAACTTCGTGATGAAATAATAGAAGATCTTGATCAAGTTGGCTCCGTTAAAGAGATATATGGCCTAATGTATTGGTTGTTGGGTGATAAAGGCATAGATAATCGCGGTGAATCTCTTGAAGAAACCGCGGATAGACTTGGTGACATAGATATTGAAAACGATACCGATCAATACACTCAAATTATTTTTCATCTAAAAGATGCGGTCGAGAGACTGTACGATTTAGATCTCGAATCGGCCTAATAACGATGAAAACAAAGTGGAGGCAGTATGCGAAAGCGCACTAAGCTACTTTGGTGGCTACTGTCTTCCTGTTTAACTTTTCTGCTTATTCTCCCTGTTGCCCTCTATTTCCTGTCACCTATACTCGCGCAAAAAGGGCTGGAACACTGGTTACAAGAACAGAATTTCTCCCATATTGAGTTAGTGATGGAGCCGCCAAGCTGGGACACATTACGGATAGAAAAGCTCAAATTACAAAAAAACCAAACCGACAAGCTCATCACCTTATCAACAGAAAATATTTTAGTCCGCTTTAACCCTGTTGATCTGTATCTACATCAGCGCCTGAGCTTAGTACAGTTACCCCAATCTGATATTACTATCACTTACTTAACAGATAGCATTGAAACAACAGAAGAAAGTAACGATCTTATCGACCTAAGTAATCGTCTACCTCAACAATGGTTCAAAAAAATACCTGTTGATCTTATCCAAGTGGGCGAGCTTAATCTCAACCTAGATTACCCCTCCGATACGGCTGATTGGCGTTTTAGCGGTGCGCTACTTTTTGATGGCGAAGAACTCTATAGCCGCGTAAAGCACTACCGCAACAATAAAAACCTAGGCTGGGGCGATCTAAAACTCGGTTACGATAACCATTTTTACCTACGGCTTCTGGAAAATGATAATCCATTTATCACTATAGATGGCGCACTTTCTTATACCGACCAACTCCAATTGAATTCAACCCAGCATATAGATGTCGCGGGATTACAGCGCTGGAAAAACAAACTATTCCCCGCACTAACCAGCACCAATGCTAAACAGCGTAGCGCAGAGAACCCTTTAATAATCAATGGTCAACTTAAAACCCAAGGAATTACCAACTTCCCACTACGCACCCAGTTCACCCCTGACGCCCTTCTAGGCAGTATACAAACGCAGCAACAGATAAATGCGAACCTAAGCGTTGTTAACCCGACACCAGAGATCGAGCAAGCGAAAGCTGAAATTAATGGGCATATAAATTTTTCGCTCAGTCACTTAAAGGCATCCATCGATAAAACAAGCACGCTCACCCTGCTCAATATCAATCATGCAGCCTTAAGCCAGCCTATTCAAAAGCTCAACATCCAGTTTCAAAATACAGTTGATGTAGATTTAAACCTTGCAAAAGAAACACTGAAAGCTCCCCTATCGCCACAAATACAACCGTTAAAAATCAAGATCAATACCACATCGGTAAACTTACCTGATGTAGCTATAGCGCCGCTGGAGCTTAATTTAAATCTGCAAAAACTAGACTTAATGCAAGGCAACTTACAAGGCCATGCAGAACTTCAAAAGGTCGATATACAACTACAAAAAAAACAGCAACCGCTAATCAATCTGTCAACCGAATTCAAACTAAGCAAACAACAACTCAGTCATAACTACACACTCAGCTCACCAGACTTACCTGTCGTCATAAATGGTACAACAGCAACAGATATAACAACGTTCAACAGCCGCTTTAACTGGGAAATTAAACCTATCAGCTTAGCGACAGTCGACACGCCCCTGCGGAAATATTTCACTATACCAGCAGAACTTAGCCTTAAAGCAGGCAGCCTTTTTCATAAGGGTAGTGGTCAATTTAAAAACAACCAACTATCAATCAATGCCAACACGAGCATCCGAACAGCGACAATTGGCTGGGGCGAATCACTTATTGAACAACTAGATCTGGATTCCAAAACAGCACTTACCCCCTCTGGACGCTTAACTGATACAGGCAACATTAAGCTTGGAAAGGTTACAAATGGCATTGAGATCACAAAGGTCAGTACAAATTACAGCTACACGCAAGAGCGTAGCAAAAGGCGTGATCTCGTCTCTTTAAAAACGCTTACCGCTGAAATACTCGGTGGACGTATAAAAGTAAAGGATCTGGAGTTTGATCCGTTAAACCCAGACCTAGCAACACAACTTGATATTGAACAGCTTGATTTGGGCGAAGTACTTAAACTTGAACAACAACAGGGATTATCAGGCGAGGGGAAACTCTCAGGTAGTTTTCCCTTACGTTATAAAGATGGCGAAATAAGCATCAATAATGGCAAGCTACTTAGTTTAGCACCTGGAGGTAAAATAATATTTTCACCAAGTGCTTCAGTTGCAGCTTACGCGGCCACCAACGTTGGCCTCAAAACAGCAATAGACGCTTTAGAAAACTTCCATTTTGAATTATTAAATATTCAACTTAATTATGAACCCGATGGTACTGCGTTACTAACAACGCGTCTAAAAGGTAGTAATCCAGATTGGCATAACGGCCACCCCATCGATTTCACTATTAATGTTGAAGAAAATATTCCTAAACTGCTTAAAACACTTCAATTTGCAGATAAATTGACGAGAACAATTGAGAAGCGTTATCGTTAAGGCAATTAAGACTTAAGTTACATAAGCTACTATTGAGGAACGATCATGAAACTAACTTCTTTACTTCCACCCATAGCGCTATTGATTGCGTTAGCTGGTGTTAGCGGATGCTCACCCCGTGTTGAAGTCGCCGTTCCTAGCGAACCCATCACAATTAATCTTAATGTTAAGATAGAACATGAAATTCTTGTTAAAGTTGATCGTGAGATTGATGACCTTCTATCTGAAAACAGCGATATTTTTTAAGGGAGCTTAAGTGATGAAACAGTTAAACCTACGTAATTTTATAGCACTATTCGCACTCATGCTCTCAATTATGGCGACACCTGTTTGGGCGATTTCTATGGATGACGCCAAATCACAGGGCTTGATCGGGGAGAGAAGCAACGGCTACCTTGGTGTTGTAACCTCAAGTGCACCCGCAGATGTCCGTAAGCTTGTGGATAACATTAACAACAAACGTCGCTCTGCTTACGAAGATAGAGCATCTAAAGCGGGCGTCGAAAGATCCGTTTTTGAAATTCGTATGGGGCAACGCTTACAGCAACGAACTCCTGCCGGACAATATATCCAGCTTCAAAACGGTAATTGGCAAAAGAAATAACCGGCGAATCTACACATCTACGAACATGAAAGCGTTCTTTTAAGGCGCGCTTGTTCGTAGAACACTTAAAGAGAATAAGATGAGTACTAAAGATCCCATCTATCGCCGCTTTAACTTCCTAGGCTTTTCATTGTGTGTAGCCGCTTTTATCTATGCTGTCTACAACCTACAAGACCCCACTACTCATATTAGCAGTCCACTAGTTTCTATCTCCAAACTCTTAGTTTTAAGCAGCGCCCTAATCTTTTTTATAGCTTTAATTCACAATCCTCGCACCTTTGGGCAACGGGCTTACGGAACTGTTAGTTTCTTGCTGTCCGCTATCGGCATAACCTCAACCAGTTATCACTTATGGAAACACACCATCGGGTCAACGGAGCCTCCACCCTCTTTCTGCGAACAACCTATAGAACTACTTTTAAGTAAACAGACAACAATAACTGGTAAACTAACAGAATTGATTAATGCGGCGATCCAGTGCCCTGTAGAACAAATAAGCTTTATTGGCCTAGGGATTGTAGAACAATGCCTAATCGTATTTGCCGCACTTTTTTTCATCAGTTGGAAAATACTGATCCACCGCACAAAAAATAAAGGGCTATTTCTGTGATATTTTCACCCCGCGTAGCATCCGCGACCTGTTTTTTATTACTAACGACACAGACCGCCTTAGCGGAGTCCAATGCACCTTGGACGTTTAATTTATATTTTGAAAATGACCTATTCGCTGAAACCGATCAGGACTATACCAATGGTATAAGAGCAGCTTGGGTTTCACCCAATGTGAATGATTACCTCCATGATGAAAGTCTTCCTAGTTGGGTCAGAGATATCACCCCATATCTTCCTCTGTTTGATCCAAGCGATAAAACGTCCAATCAACTACAACGCAACGTAGTTATTAGCCTTGGACAACAGATGTATACACCGCAAGACATCAATCGCACCACTATTGACCCTAATGATAGACCTTATGCCGCATGGCTATACGGTGGTTTGGCCTACCATAGCCGAACAAAAAACAAGATGAATACAGCTGAGCTGAATTTAGGTATTGTCGGCCCCCTTGCCTTAGGGCAAGAAGCGCAAGACTTTATCCATGACATTCGCGGCTTTAAAAAATTTAAAGGCTGGGATAACCAACTTAAAAATGAACTGGGCTTCCAGCTAGTCTATGAACATAAAAACCGTATTGTAAAAGGCCAGCTTTCGCCCTTTTTTGAATACGATACCATTATCCATGCAGGCGGTAGCTTAGGTAATGTTGCAACTTACCTTAACGCTGGCGCGGAAGTCAGATTCGGCTGGAATCTACCACAAGATTTCGGCACATCCGCCTTACGCAGCGGTGGTGATAATAGTGCTCCCGGCTTAGGGGATGGTCGCTACCAGCGCGGTAGTCGCAACCACAATATTGGGGTACACGCTTTTGTATCTATGGATGGACGCTGGGTTGTACAAGATATTTTCTTAGATGGAAATACCTTCAGGGACAGCCATTCGGTTGATAAAAAAAGCCTCGTTGGTGATACCGCCTTTGGGATCGCAGCCCTTTACCATGGCTGGAAAATTTCATTTGCACAGGTTCATCGCAGTCGAGAATTTAAAGCACAAGATGAGGGGCACTCTTTTGGCTCACTCAGCCTAAGCTACTCATACAGTATATAAGGCGAACTTACGGGCAAACAGAAAGGACTGGATCAGCTCGTAAATACAAACGACCTGATCCAGTATATTGCAGCGTCTAACTAGACTAATTAGAAATGAGCGCTCACTTTAACCCAAATATTTTGACCCGGCTCAGCAACCTGTACAGGATCAGTATCTAGCAGATAATCGCGGCTTTCATGCAGTGTATAGTCTTTATCAAACAGGTTATCTACACCCATCGCAACCACGAAACCATTACTCGCCTCATACTCACCGTGCAGGTTCACTAGACCATAACCCGGTGTTTTACGGACGTCCTGTCCACCACAAGCATCGCTACTTAAACATACATCATTTTGCTGAGCGACCAGTTTCCATTCAACACCTGCTTTCCACTGCTGCTTCTGGTAATTAAGCGATGTGTTCAACTCAAGTGGAGAGATGCGCGATAAGTTTGTGTCATCGGTTGTATTTTCACCTTCCAACCAAGCAAGAGAAGACCCGAACTCTAGTGTACCTGTCAGTTTGTATGAGAGCCCAGCTTCTAAACCATACAAAGTCGCATCAACGTTTTTATACTGCTCAGTACCGCCTGATTTAAAGCGTAAAATATAATCATCAACACGGTTATACCAACCCGTTAATGTCCAGTTCAAATCCCCTTGATCACTGGCCAATACGGCTTCTAATTGGTGATGTTTTTCAGGGTCTAGCTGAGGATTACCGATCCAAGGCGTACCACTGGTTTTAGCAATATAACGTTCTGTTGCATCAGCCGTACGGACACTACGAGAGAAGGTTGTCTCAATGGTATATTGATCATTTAAACGGTGTGTCCACGAGGCAAAACCACCGACATTATTTTCATTACTATCAATATCTGTCGTGCCATACACCGCCGCATAACGGGACGCAGGCGTTGCCATACCAAAAGTTTCACCGGCTCTAGATGCAGACGCTTCTACACGGTCATAACGTACACCCGCTTTTAATACATCATCACGAGTCAGCGCCTTTTCACCTTCAACAAATAGACCCGTTTGATCAATAGAGACACCCGGCCACTGACTAAACGCAGCCATACCATTCATCTTCATATAACCAATGGCTGTACGATCATTATTCTGGATATCAGCACCAAAGGTCCAATCAATATCGGCAGCATTAGCATCAAAAACAATGCGCATACCTTCTGTATCTGAGCTTGAAGGCACCCCCATCATACTGTTTTCCATTAAATGTATAACATCGGATTTATACGCTTCTACTTTTAACTGACGCAATGTCCCGTGCGTAAATTGATGTTCAAGTTTGATACGCGAATTTTCCGCATCGGCATAAGGGCTATCCATCTGTGCGCCGGGGAAAAGTACATCTTCCTCATCAACTTTTTCAAAGCTCGCTTGCAACGTTGTATTTTCACCTAAACGAATTCCCGCCAAAATCGCATTTGATTGGCTGTCATATTTAGACTCAACTTCGTTACCCGCACCATCCTCATAATTCTCAGATTCGCCTTCATGAGCAATAAAGCGGATATAACCATTATCATTACCCGCCTTAATATCTGCACCTAGCTCCCACTGCTCACCATTACCACGATAACTACCAGAAATATCCGCGTTATAACCCTTATCATCAATCATCGGCCAATCACGTTCAAACAAGACCGTACCGCCTGAACCACCGCCACCATAAATCACAGTGCGGTTACCTTTTATTACCGTTACACGATCATAACTATCAACGGAGGTATAAGCGGTTGGCGGATCCATACGGTTTGGACAACCGCCATGAATATAACCACCGTCTAGCAAGATATTTAACTGAGTTTCTTTTTGTCCACGAATTACCGGATCTAAAGCTCGCCCGCCCATACGTACAGCCGACACACCGGTAATACTTTGTAGTAGCTCACCACCATCGGATACAGGCGAAGCTTTAACACCTGAAGTAGACTTACTAACCGTTGTCTCTAATGAAGGTAAACCTTGGTTAATCTCAATAACCATATTTTGATCAGACTCATGGCCCGCCTGAGCCAATTGGGAGACAGACGCTGCCACCATCAACGATATAATTTTCTTTTTCACAGGTTCACCTTCATAAACTTTCATTAGAAACAACTAAATTGCGCGAATTCTAATAGAACAGAGTCAAAAAAGGGATGTGACACAGTGTCGCAGACTTAAGCCGTAAATTGACCTTAACAACAATATTCCGAAATGTTCCGAATAAGAGAAAAAAGTTTCCTAAAGTAAACTTTTGTCGTTTACCTCTCACAAGCATAGAAAAAAACAGGTATGATTAGCCCAAATTTTGAGCACTTTTTTCTAAATAAATAAGCAACTGATTACAGGTAATTAAAAGATGCCGTTACAGAATCAGACTCCACTATCTACGCTGGAGCAAAAAGATGCGTTCATCGCACGTCATATTGGCCCCTCTGCCGCAGAACAAAAGGCTATGCTGGACGAACTGGGTGTAGCTGACCTTGATCAGTTAATAGAGCAGACCGTTCCCGAGTCGATCAAAGTAACGTCCCCGATCGCACTTGATGATAGCCGTACCGAAGATGAAGTTCTGGCTTACCTTAAATCCGTTGCCCAAAAGAATAAGATCAACACATCAATGATAGGTATGGGTTACACCGATACCATCGTGCCTAATGTAATTTTACGTAATGTATTGGAAAATCCGGGTTGGTATACCGCCTATACTCCCTACCAACCGGAAGTATCCCAAGGCCGTTTAGAAGCGATTCTTAACTTCCAAACCATGATTCTTGACCTTACCGGTTTAGATCTAGCAAACGCCTCTCTGCTTGATGAAGCAACCGCGGCCGCTGAAGCGATGACACTGTGTAAACGTATGTCAAAAGCGAAAAAGGCAAATACCTTCCTCGTTGACAAAAACGTACACCCACAAAATATCAGCGTTATACAAACCCGCGCCGAACCACTCGGTTATGACGTAGTTGTAGGTGATGTAGCTGAACTGGTCGATCAACATGAATTTTTTGGTGTACTAGTTCAGTACCCTGGCACAACAGGCGACATCAACGACTACGCAGAACTGGTTGAAAAAGTACACGCGAAGAAAGCGCTGTTCTGTGCAGCGGCAGACATCATGAGCTTAGTCCTACTTAAATCACCCGGCGAACTTGGTGCTGACGTGGTATTTGGTTGTGCTCAACGTTTTGGTGTACCTATGGGATACGGTGGCCCACATGCGGCTTACTTTGCAACCCGTGATGCTTACAAACGTTCTGTACCCGGCCGTATTATCGGTGTTTCTATCGATGCCCGCGGTAATAAAGCCCTACGTATGGCGATGCAAACCCGTGAACAACATATTCGCCGCGAGAAAGCCACGTCAAATATCTGTACTGCACAAGTACTGCTGGCCAATATGGCCTCATTTTATGCGGTCTACCACGGCCCAGACGGGCTTAAAAGTATTGCTGGCCGTATCCACCGTCTAACTGACATTCTCGCTACAGGCCTGAAATCTAAAGGTGTTAAGCTAGTAAATAACAGCTGGTTTGATACCATCACCCTGCAATTAGACAATGCAGAATTGGTCTACCAAGCAGCCCTTGACGCAAGTATTAACCTGCGAAAAGTCAGCGAGACTGAGATCGGTATTACCTGTGACGAATGCACCAACCGTGAAATTATCAATACCTTATGGAACTGCATTTTAGGTGAAGGCCATGGGCTTGATATTGAAGCAATCGACACCGCTCTAACCACCAACGGCTCTGACTCTATACCCACCGCACTCGTACGCGAATCAGCGATTCTTCAGCACCCAGTCTTTAACAGCTACCACAGTGAAACTGAGATGCTGCGCTACCTTAAGAAACTGGAAAACAAAGATATCTCCCTAGCTCACAGCATGATCGCGTTAGGTTCATGCACCATGAAACTCAACGCAACTGCCGAGATGATCCCAGTGACTTGGCCTGAATTTGGTCAACTACACCCCTTTGCCCCTATAGATCAGGCGCAAGGCTACAAACAACTGATTGATGAATTGGAAGATCAGCTAAAAGCGATCACTGGGTTTGATGCCATCTGCATGCAACCTAACTCCGGTGCCCAAGGGGAGTATGCGGGCCTCTTAGCCATTCGAAAATATCATCAATCAAATGGCGATCACCACCGCAACATCTGCCTAATCCCAACTTCTGCTCACGGTACAAACCCTGCGTCTGCGGCCCTTGCAGATATGAAAGTGGTACTGGTTAGCTGTGATGATAAAGGTAACGTTGATGTTGCGGATATGCGCGCTAAAGCGGAACAACATAAAGATGACCTTGCCTGCCTAATGATTACCTACCCATCTACACACGGTGTGTATGAGGAAAGTATTTGTGAGATATGCGACATCATCCATGAGAACGGCGGACAAGTTTACATGGACGGCGCTAACCTAAACGCACAAGTAGCGATCAGCCAACCTGCTGCCATTGGTGCCGATGTCTCCCATATGAACTTACACAAAACATTCTGTATTCCACACGGTGGTGGCGGCCCAGGCATGGGGCCAATCGGTATTAAAGCGCACCTTGCACCTTTTGTGGCAAACCACCCTATACAGCCAATTGAAGGGCCAAACCCTGAAAACAGTGCGGTCTCCGCAGCACCTTGGGGTAGCGCATCGATTCTGCCAATCTCTTGGGTCTATATCGCCTTAATGGGCGGCGCTGGCCTTCGTGCAGCAACAGAAAACGCCATCCTGAACGCTAACTACTTAGCGAAAAAACTAGGCGAACACTACCCTGTACTTTACGCAGGCCGCAATGGTCGGGTTGCCCACGAGTGCATCATCGATATGCGCCCACTAAAAGAACTTTCCGGCATTACCGAAGAAGATGTTTCTAAACGTCTAATGGACTTTGGTTTCCATGCCCCAACTATGTCGTTCCCTGTGGCCGGCACCTTAATGATCGAACCGACAGAATCTGAATCAAAAGCAGAACTGGATCGTTTTATCGAAGCCATGGCCACCATTCGCGAAGAGATCAGCCAAGTGCAAGATGGCACAATGGACGCGGAGAATAACCCGCTAAAACATGCGCCCCATACACTGGAAGACCTTATCGATCCAAATTGGGATCGCCCATACAGCGTGGCTCAAGCCGCCTTCCCTGTTAAACGCCTAAAAGACAGCAAAATCTGGCCAACCGTTAACCGTATCGACAATGTATACGGCGACCGCAACCTATTTTGCTCATGTCTTCCGGTAGAGGATTACGCTGAAGGGTAATTTATTTTGTCGGTTTACAATAAAGATTGTGAATCGACATTAAAGATTGTGAAAACATCTCCGGATAAATTAGGAAAATGTTTACAATGGCGTTGAAATTAAAAAATGGGCCTGAAGGCCCATTTTTCGTTTAGAGCAGCTAAATATGTTATGGAGAGAAATTCTGTGATGGGATATTTATCAACGTCAATTAGCAAATTCACCTCTAAAACCTACAAAATTTGCCTGTTCAAATTTCAAGCATAGTACCTTAATTCACATAAATCGCTAAGCTGACCTCTTAAGCTGACCTGGTGTTACCCCAAGACTCGCTCGAACCACACGCGTTAGATGCGCTTGATCTGAAAATCCGCAGTCATAGGCAACTTCTTTGATAGCATAATTTCCTTCCATTAACATTTTTTTTGCTTTTTCTACACGTAACGAAGTAATAAAAGAGTGCGGTGTACAGCTGAAAGATTCACTGAATTTTTTGGTAAAAGTCCATAATCCCATACCTAGTAAATTTGCTAAATCTTCAACTCTAAATTTAACGTGTATATGGCTATTTATGTAATCGATTAATAACCTTTTTTGATGATTGGAAAGCAGGTTGGCTAACGAGCATTCTTTGACTATCACATTCGCATAATTCCTAAGCAAATGAACTGCTAGCTGTATCGCTAGTGACTCCGCATATAAAGTTCCACCCATACTTCCTCCAGCAGCCTCGTTCTGAACTGAGTCAACCAGATTTAACAATACAGGATCACGAAGCTGTAATTCATCATGAAGGAAAACATCTTTAATTGGCCTATCTAAAACCTCACAAGCAACTTTAGACATGAGCTCATTAGTGATGTAGACATGAGATACATCAATATCTTGAGTCCAATGCCAATGAGAATCCGATAGCGTAGTCAGTAACGAAATATCACCTGATGAGCATGTTTTTTTTGTCCATTTACCATCAAAGCATCTTTGCATTAGGGTATGAGCATTTGTGTATTTAACAATCATGTAGTGATCAATTGGAGGGATGGGAACATCCTGACCTCTATAATGGTAGGCCCGATGGGAAATACCTTCCCACCCTAAATTTTCACTTGAACTTAATAATCTACCTGGAACCCATTCTGGAAGCTCTTGGGGCTTAATTATATTATTCATATCACAACCTCTGGAGGTCATTATTTGTGATTAATAAAAAAACAATAGATTAAGATCATCCTTAAAACTCTATTATTCTTAGACCTTGATTACTTACATCATAAGAAAGAGCGGCCTATAAGGCTGGCCGCCTTTTCTCTTCGCTAAAAATAAATTTAGGTTTAAAAATATAAGCCAAGGCTGGCATTAAGAACAAAGCACTCAGTGCAGACACTGATAGCCAAATTCCTATCAAGAGCCCCATTTCCGCCTGAAAGCGTAATGATGAATAAAACCAAACACATACACTTGCAATGAGTACAAGCGCAGTAACCAAAACCCCTCTACCAGCACAATGAATAGAAGTAGAAATTGATTCTATGTACGAATGTCCTTTTTCATATTCACTTTTAATTCGATCACAGATGTAGAGAGCGTAATCTACCCCTAAACCGATGCCTAGTGCAGCTACAGGAACCGTATTGATATTCATCCCTATTCCCTGCCAAGACATAAATGCAAATGTAACCAGATTCGACAGGATAACAGGTGCCATAAAGAACATACCGGCAATGCTGGAGCGATATACAGCAATACACATAATGACCAGAATAAACAGAGCCAAAGCAATTGATTGAATTTGCCCTGACAAAATGACTTCATTTACAGCAGCTATTACACCAATAACTCCACCAGCCAAATGTATCTGGACCTGATTAACTAGAGGATTGTCTGTAATAAATTGGTTAATTCTCGCGATCGCTGTCTGAATTGTCTCCCCTTTACGATCTGTGAAGAACAAAGTAACAGAGGCATTTCGGCGTTCCGTATCAACAAACCGGTCAAGATCACCAGGCTCAGCCGCATTCTCAAACATATACATCAGCTCACCATTCACTAATGTATTTTCACCTAGTTCGTGATAACGAGTATTACCCTCACGAAGGGTTTTATTAACTTCAGGTAGAATATCAGCAATTGATAAAGTTCCACCTATCTGAGGCTGCGCTTCCATGTGTGTTTGGAAACGTAGCATAGTGTTAAGTACTTCAACTTCTTTAACTTGATTCTCTCTTTCTCCTCCCACGACAACGAACATTCGATCAGCACCGGGGAATTTTTTGTTTATCTTCGCTGAATCTTCGTTGTACTCTGATTCAGGCCATAAGATTGGGCTACCGGGATTTGCGTCACCCACTTTCAATCCGAGAGAGTAATAACCGCAAACCATGAATAATGTCACAGCTATAAAAACCACTGCATAACGCGCTCTTGTTTCAACAACTTTCACACAAAGATTAAGAACCGGACGAATTAAAATCACATCCAAATTTAAACCATGAGCATAAGAGTTTGGTTTTTTGACCCATGAGAGCAAAACAGGTGTCAGTATCACTGCACTTACAGCTACAGTAGATACCCACACAACCGCTAATATAACTAACTTTTGTAACAAAGGGATGGGACTAATCGCTACCACCGCGACACAACCCGCATCTGTCGCAATGCCTAGCAATCCTGGACGAAGGAGATCTTTAAGAGTAAGGCGTGCCGCAATTTTTGAACACAAATTATCGCCTAACAGATCAATTTCTTCGTGGAACCGGGTAATCATTTGCACTGAATGCGAGACTGCTCTCGCAGTGATCAACATTGCAATTACAACTACTAAAGGATCAAAGTGAATTCCACACAGTTGCGAAATACCTAATGCCCAAATTGCGCTAACAGCTCCAGAAATAAGAGGTAAAAGTGTACCCCTCCATGTACGATTGATAATGAACAGTAGGACTAGAAAAATAGATAATGCTAGCAATACTAAATTCATCGTTTCAGGTAGGTAGTGGTTTACCCACCCATAGAGAATAGGGTTACCAACTACGCTGACTTCAACAGATTCATCTTCAAATTGTTTAGCCAGCTCATATGCCTGATCAAAAGCTAGATTATAATTCAGAAGATCATCAAAGAAGTCGACTGTAATCAGTGTAGCTTTCAAATCCTTAGATACATAAGGGCCGTAAACCAACGGATTTTTAAGAATCGCCTGTTTGAGTTCACTAATTTCTTTTTCCGACTGAGGAAGATTTGGCCACATATAAGGCCTACTTTCGATACCCTCGGTTGATGCTTTAACTTCCTTCAGCTTTTTACCAGCCAATGAATAAATTTGGAATTCATTAATAGCATCAATTTTTAAAAGCCCTTGCGTTATACCTTGAACTTTTCCCAAAACATTGAGATTAAAAATATCCTTATCTTTTGCCACAACCATAAAAGTAATGATATTTGTGCCACCAAAAGTATTTTTAAATTCCTCATGGGTTTTAATATATTTATGAGATGTTGGCTGAAGATCTTCGAAAATAGTTTTTACATCAATATTAAATGCAGGATATGACAAAAGTAGTGTAAAAAAACATACAATAGCTAATACGATTTTTCTTTTATTTATACACGCTAGCGCAAACTTTTCCATAGTGATCACCAAACCAACTTATCACTTAACTCAACGAATTTGTTATATTTCGGGCTAAATTTTCCAACATTTGCCCCAACTGCAACATATTCACCATCAACCAGATTAATTTCTGTATGCCAAGACAAATCCATTTTATCGAAAATGCCGCTTTTTAGGTTTTCTAAGCTATTATCAATTTCGACCCAGACACCTTTATTCCCGACAGAGAACCAAACATTTCTATTTTCATCCCAAATTATATCCATTAAATGCTCAGAAACTTTTCCTCCACTGGTTTCTACTCTTTGCCAAGTTATACCACCATCTTCGGTTTTGATGATTAGTCCATCTAAACCTACAGCCAGACCATTGAATTGATCTTTGAACTCTATAGCCATTAAACTACTTTCAATATCAAAATCTAATTCAACTAAGCTCCACGAATCGCCATCGTTATCACTAATTAAAATTGTTCCAAACTCACCTACAGCAATAACTTTACTATCATTAATTTTAATAATGTCATTTAAGATAACATCTTCATCTTCACGCATTTTCCCCCAAGAGCGCCCATAATCATTTGTTTTAAGGATTGCACCAAACTCACCCACGGACCAAGCTTCACCATTAATATACGTATGAACGCGGAGTAACTTATTTGCAACTTCATTTTTAGGAACAATAATTTCTTTCCAAGTTTCTCCTGAATCTTCAGTTATTAAAACAACACCTGTATTACCTACAGAAACTGCTTTATTATTATTCCAAGCGGATACATCTTGAAAATGATTGGTTTCCTTAGTTTTTTGAAGACGCCATGTGGAACCGGAATCATTTGATCGTAAAATTTTCCCGTAGCTTCCTACTAACCAGATATTCTCACTATCTACAACATCAACTCCATATATATTATCTCTTGGCTCGATAGCCGGCGTTTCAACTTTCTCAATTGTCACAGTTGGCTTAACAAAAACCCCTGCCCACAATAAACCACTAACTATCATCCAAGGTATGATTGAAATAATCGTTTTACTAATACTAAATTTATTTTTCTGTGGTAAATCACATTTGTAATTATTATTAGACATACTATGAACCAGGAAAAAATCTGCTAAGCAGCGATACAATCACTGCCTAGCAGTCAATTAAAGGAAATATTTCTGTTAATTTATCTCGCAATTTTTAGTAATTGCTTCAAGCTAACGTTATTCTCTTTCACGCCAGCCGGATTTGATTTCATATTCGCAGACCATGTAGTCGAGAAATTAGCCTTATAATCGATTACATGACCAATCACTGGAATTACGGCTTTATAACCATCGTCTGCAACCTCAGGTCGATTCTGGAAGATAAAGAACTTCCAGAATTTACCATTTTGGTCATACGCCTCACCAAGGTATGGACGCGGCCAGTCTTTCTCCATATACACCACTTTTTTGCTATACGGATGCCCCTCAGGTGGAGTACCTTCAATTACGTAGACTTCACGCGGCTCCCATTCAATATGTTTCGCAGGGTAATAAAACGGCTTCTCATCAAGGCCAACGCTTGGGAATTCTGCGTTAGTGCCCTCTTTACTTTTATCAACACTCAGCTCTGGGCTGTGAGCAATTGCAAAAACCCAACGCGTATCTACCAACTTAGTTGATTGATACTTGGTAGGAACCGCATCCCAAATATCCCAGTCATCATAAAGCTGAACTGTTCCGCCAATTGGATCCATCCAAGCACTACCAGTAAGACGTCTTGCACGTCTAACAGATTTCAGATAAGCCCATGTATCATCCGGCTTTGCGGCACTAGGGTCATTGTATCTAATCGAAAAAGTACCTAATCCTTTTATATCCTGAGGGCTTTGAGCGACAAGAATAGTCTTCTGCATAATATCGCCATCACCTTCCTGAACAGGACCACCGTCTAAACGACCTTCCATATAATAACGGCGTGACCACCAACGCTGGATACGTTCTACACCATCTTCGCCATCGATAAATACAAATGACAGATCACGTAAATCCATAGTTGCGCCATAGGTTGGAGATCGAAGGTTCCAAATCAGTTTATCACCGGCATGAGGATCATTTGGATCTATATCCTGAGGATCAAAAAACATTCCAGAAGTCCAACCCGATACCTGTCTAGTAGCCGGATCAAACTTAACCTTACCCTTACCTTGCTGGGTTGCCTCTATGTATTTAGGATCAACATCAATTTTTTCAGAGTGACGAATCTTCATGGTTAAGCCACGTTCTTTAATCATCCACTCAAGTCTTTCAGGAATCATGTCTCCTACACGCTTTCCTTCAAACTGTGCATCTTTTACCGCATCAAAGTTAGCTTTAGAAATCACAGTACCTGCTGGTAGTTCCGCTGCTTGTACTGTTCCAACAACAGCCCAACACAACACAGCGGCCTGAGATATTTTCTTTAAATAACCAATATTCATAATTTTGAGCCTCTTATAACTAGAATTGGCGAGTTAGGGTAAAGGTCAACTGATTATCGTCACCGAACCAGTCGAAGAATGAAGCTGAGTTTTCAAGAGCACCCAGTGGGTTTCTACCTGGTACACTTCCAGCAGCAACATGCTTCTGATCACCATCTGTCCACCAAAGGTTAGCTTCGCCTTTGAATCTCCAATTATCGCCAAAGACCATTTCAACAGCAGGAATAGCAAACCCACCGCCATTACTAAGGTCGGTACCCAGAACTAAAGACGGATTAATTGTGTCGCGGTTGAAATTGAGTAAAGTGAAGAAGGTTAGGTAGGTTGTATGTTCTTTCTTTTTCGCTCCGAAAGAAGCAAATTCTACGATTTCATCATTTTCATCATAATCGACAATCCAGGTATCAAACAGTTGGATACTTGTAAGCGAAGGACGATTGGTACCAAGCCAGCTAGATAAATCTAATTCTTTATCTAAGCGCACCATAGTGACCAAAGTATCTTTTTCTTTTACCCCAGCCCAACCAGGTAATGATGATTGCAGAGCACCATAGTTATATGGTTTGTCAGGAATAAATGCGAATTCGGCACTGAGTGTAGAATCAATGCTTTGGCTATATGTATTCGCTGTAAAGCCAAATACATCTATTTCAGGGAACACCCAGTCACCAAGAACCTGATTCTTTGCAAGCTCACCGTAAGACTGCATAGACGTTACACCAAACGCACCTGGCACTGCAGAATTGGCCGCAGGGTTTATGATCGGTTGAGGATTAAAGGTTTTTAAGTACGCAAATGAGTAACCAATTGAGCCTGCCGTACCATTCCAGCGTAAACCAAAGGTAGGATCATCCCAATCACCATTTGGATTATCTTCGTTGTAGTCAGTAAATGCAGTGAAATCTACGCCCCGATATGGGTGAGGAATCCAACGTCCACCCTCGATGTTGAAATTACTACCCATGTCCTCAGCACGATCCCAACCAGGACGTACATAAAAGTTCAGGTTACCGTCCAGTTCTGGTACATCAACATTAAAGTTCGCCAGAATTAGCGGTTTACGCCAATCTTCATTATTCTCGAAGAAAAGCCGTTTCCTATAATCAAAACCATGAACCACGTCGAGAGCCTGAAAGAAATCACTTTCACCCCAAACTAATTGTTGTTTGCCTAAACGCACATCAACACGATCATTCAGAGAAAAATCTACGTAAAACTCACGTAAAAAATCCCCCAAACTGTCTGTTTGATACTGATCCAAGTAATCCTGAGTTGTAGCAAAACCTCCTGGGGTCTGCGTTTGTGTCAGCTGTTCAAGATCATCCAGATAGCTTGTCTGATACTCTTTGTCGAGACGACCAACAGCTTTCCAAAACACGTCCCCTGCTTGAGCATCCATCTCTAGCTGTAAGGATGTCCTTGCCATGCCTACATCCCACTTGTCATTGCCTGCTGTTTCTTCTTGATCTTCAAGAAATATGGAGGTTTGGGCACGAACGTACCCACTAAAATTGACACTATAGTCATCATCTGCATGAGCTAAGCTGCCCAGTAATAGTCCTGCACTGACCAGTAGAGAACTGGTTTTCTTTTGATTTTTTTTCACAATGATTGCCTACATTTTATATTTGTTATGTTTTGACAAACTAAAACTTCATTCGCCCAAGCACTTGAATGAACTTTCACATTCATGAGCTTTGGCATAAACAGAGCAATCAATTACCGTGCCAAAGACAAATAAAAAACAATAAGCATTTGAATAAAAAGGAATTTATAAACAATTATTAAAGATTAGTTTTCCAGATATAGTTTGAGAATCAAACGCTACGTTCGACTTTCAAACGCAATTTACAGAAGGCTGTTTATCTAGGAATATTGCCAATAAAAACAGGGGCTTGGTGATGCAAACTTAGGAACTAATCATTTAGTTCCAACAAAATAGTTATATAGAATCATACCAATGTGTTAGCTTTTCAATAGCCTAAAAAAAGGTTTACTGTTTTACACTGGTAAAGCGTGGCAATATTTTTTATTCATAGTTAAACCAAATCAGTTGGATTAACTATGAAATTTCTACATGGATTGTACGACGGCTAACTGGCAGCATATGAAAATGATGCGACCTATTACCCTGATTTGAGTAATGTGTTATTTTTTAATTCCTAAATTGAATGCTCGTTAGACCAATCTAAAAATAATAATGAGAGCAAAAAAATGCCCCGTACTCAGCAGAAATATGCATCTAACAATAAAAACCCTGCGGACTTTTCCCAAAAAGAAATTGATATGGCTTGGGAGCGATTTCTTTGTGGTACTGAAAAACATGAAATCATAAAAGTAAGAGGCAGCATCATAAATTCATGGGAACGTTGCCAGTCAATCGGTGTGGACCCCTCAACAAAGATTGCACCAGTTGTTGCTTCTGAGGATGATATGAATATAACCCTCAGTCAAAATGAAGACTTGCTAAGGTGCTCACGCTCAACCATTGAAGAGTCGAAACTACTATTAAACGACTTAGAAACCGTTCTATTTATTACTGACAGGAATGCGCTAAACCTTACAATCACAGGTGACCCGAGGACTATAGACCGCGCCAAAGATATCAGTTTGCTTCCAGGAAGTTTTTGGAGGGAAGTGGTAACTGGATCAAATGCAGTAGGGACAGCCATAGAATCTAATCAACCAACACAAGTGCATGGCCAAGAACATTTTTGTGAAGGTTTTAAACCCTGGAGTTGTACTGCTGCTTGTATTTATGACCCTTATGACATGCAAAGAATCGGGGTTATTGATATTTCAGGGTTATCAGATAGCTTTAACCGTTTCCACTTACCCCTAGTTACTTCTTGGGCAAATACTATTCAATCTCAACTTCAAACATTGACGATACTGCGTTGGTCGAAAATTGAAGAAGCACTTATTTCAAGCACTAAATTCAATGGTTCTAATAATTTCCTTCTATTCGATAAACAGGGTCGTTTTATAAGATCAAACACCAACGATGAAAAACTACTAAAAAGCTTTATACCTAGATATAAAGACGGTAGGAAATTTAGGCTGAATTTAGAAAGGTATGGCGGTGATAAGCCTGACTTAGAACACCTAGCCTTTTACCAATCAATGGATGATTATATTCAACCTATCTTAGATCCAAAACAGAGAAATAAGCTACTAGGGTTCAAAGTAAATATTCCTAGGGACGGTACATCACAAATAATTAATCACAACGGTAATACGCAAAGTACAACGACATCATTGAGCGTTTCACCAAACATAAGTACCCTAAACCTAGGGCCATCACATGAAAACGACAAAATAAAACTAGCGGCAAAATCACCTTTACCCATTCTATTATTAGGTGATACTGGTTCCGGTAAGGAGTATGCAGCAAAAGCTATTCATGCGGAATACACTAGTTCTGAGTCCCCTTTTATTGCTTTAAATTGCGGTGCATTTTCAAAAGATCTACTTAATGGCGAATTATTCGGTTATGTAGAAGGCGCTTTTACTGGTGCAAAAAAGGGCGGCATGATCGGAAAGATTGAAGCTGCTAATGGAGGGGTTCTATTTCTGGATGAAATAGGAGAAATGCCATTAGAGATACAACCTGTATTTTTACGTGTTCTTCAAGAAATGGAAATTTATCGCGTGGGTGAAACAAAACCACGAGCTGTAAATTTCAAACTTATCGCAGCGACCAATATTGATCTAAAGCTCGCGGTACTCAAAGGTAATTTCAGAAAAGACCTTTACTATAGAATCGCTAATATTGTAATAACGCTTAAACCCCTTTCAGAACGGAACGAAGAGATTCCTAGCTTAATTGAGTCAATTCTAGATAGGATTAGTGCAACCTATCAAACAGAACGAAAGCAGGCATCAAAAGAACTTACCGAAAAGCTGAAATTGATGTCCTGGCCTGGGAACATTAGAGAGCTATCTAATGTCCTTGAATATATGACGTTTATGTCAACGGGAAATATACTCGTACCTGAAGACCTTCCTCCTGAATACTTAACTGGTAATGAAAGCATTAACGAAGAACCTACGGAGCAAGGTTCAACAACATTAAACAACACTAGATTCATTAGTTTGGAAAATGCCGAAAAATCTAGTATTGCAGCAGCAATACAAGCAAGTAATGGAAATATGACCAAAGCATCTAAACTACTTGGTATAGCTAAAAGTACTTTATACCAGAAAGTAAAAAAGTATGATTTATAATCAGAATAATACAAACCGGTTACTAAGAAGCACCATACAGCAGTGTGCTCTCCCAAATATCGGAGATTTTTTATGGCTCATAAGTTTTTATTTGTTACGACAGCTTCCCCATAAACGAAACATATAACCTACATAGAAAACAGGAAACTAACCTCATTTACTGTGCTCATCATTTGATAACAAAGGCTTTTGTAGACACTCAAGTCCTTGTTCTATTACTAATATTACCGCGAGTTAATATACTTAAAATCTCCCCAAACAATCCGTCATCAAGCGTAGGACCTTAAAGTTAGAATCCGGTTGGTCGACCGCTCATCTCAAATCATATGTCAGTTTTACTCGAAGACACTACATAGACTGAATAGAATGATGAAAAACGGAAGCAAACCTCCGATGTTATTTACTAAACGCTTAGGCCTTATATTTCGGGCACAACAGAGTTTATTTAAATATCTATCAAATATCAGAAAGCTCCCGCATTTTTCAATATATACATTTTATTATTCAATAATACTCTTAAAAAAAAGAGCATCATTTATTACGAGTTTAGAGATAAGGAGGTAAATAATTCCTTATGTTACTAGCTTTAATTTATGGTGGGTCGGGATATTCGGTCGCCCCCGGTTTTCTGGCCTGCCACCCTTTAAAACTAGCTCTAAAATAAGGTTAGATTTATTTTTCGTATTCAAGCATTTCTACGCTAGAAGACATTTAAACTAAATTCTAATTGAAAACACTAGCATTGTTTTAGCTTTGCACATCCTCTACAGGAAATAAAACACTTAGTTTTCCCTGTTTTTGCGGGCTGCGTTATCTGATTTTATCACTTAACCAGTCCGCTTTTTTTTACAACATAAGCCACTTAATTATCCAAAAAAAACACTTTTTATTCAATATCTCCTTTCTACAGGTCTATATATTTATTCAAGTTATCTTAATAAACATTTCCCCTTTTATAAATAACTCTAAATAAGCATAAAAAATGGAGAATCTATATGAATGCAGCAGCTGATAAAGTAACTGTATTAGATGCAATGGTGATTGGTGCTGGTGTTGCAGGTATGTACCAACTTTATAATTTAAGAAAAATGGGCCTAAAAGTACGCGCTTACGAAACAGCTACCGGTGTAGGAGGTACTTGGTATTGGAATCGCTACCCAGGTGCTCGTTTTGATTCTCAAGCAGAGATCTATCAATACTGGTTTGATGAAGAGATGTATAAGTCCTGGAAACCCAGCGAGCGCTTCCCAGCTCAACCTGAAACTGAAGAATGGCTAAATTATGTTGCCGACCGTCACGAACTGAAAAAAGACATCCAATTCAGTACTCGTATTAAGTCTGCTCACTATGACGAAGAGACTAATAGATGGAATGTAGTTACTGATTCAGGAGAACTAATCAATACTCAGTTTTTACTTGCTTGCTGCGGCATGCTGTCAGCTCCAATCGAGAACCGCTTTAAGGGCCAAGAAACGTTCCAAGGTGAAACATATCTAACCGGAAAATGGCCGAAAGACGCGAAAAGTTTAACTGGAAAACGCGTAGCTGTAATTGGTACGGGAGCTACAGGTATACAGGTAATTCAGACAATAGCTCCAGAAGTTAGCTCGATGAAAGTTTTTTGTCGAACCCCTCAATACGCCATTCCAATGAAAAACCCGAAATATTCTGAACAAGACTGGACCTATTGGTGTGACCGTTATGATGAGACAAAAGACAAAGTAATGAACTCTTTTGCCGGTTTTGACTATGATTTCACAGCAAAACCATGGCATGAATCTACTGAAGAGGAGAGACTCGCGGTCCTTGAGGAACATTGGGAAGAGGGCTCACTTTCATTATGGTTAGCTAGTTACTCGGAAATTTTCTTTGATGAAGATATTGCTGAAGAAGTCTCAGAATTCGTACGAAATAAAATGCGTCAACGCTTAGGAAATGACAAAAAACTTTGTAACCTTTTAATTCCAACGAAAGATGATTACACCTTCGGTACTCACCGCGTTCCATTAGAATCAAACTATCTTGAAGTCTATTTACAAGATAATGTAGAGCCGGTAGATTGCAGAACTACCCCCATCCAAGAATTTGTTCCTGAAGGTATCAAAACTGAAGATGGAACTATTCATGAATTCGATGTGATTATTTTAGCGACCGGTTTTGATGCAGGCTCAGGCGCCCTTAGCCGTATTGATTTTCGAGGTCGAGATAACCGTTCATTGAAAGATCAATGGCAACAAGAAATTACCACGGCAATGGGCCTCCAAGTACATGGATATCCAAATCTATTTACCACTGGCGCACCTCTTGCCCCATCAGCTGCGCTCTGCAACATGACAACTTGTCTTCAGTATCAAGTTGACTGGATCACAAATTGTATCGATTTTGCATTAAAAAACGGCAAGAAAACAATAGAAGTATCCAAAGAAGTAGAAAATGCATGGGTGGAACATCACGATGAAGTTGCTTCAAAAACACTTGTTGTAAAAACTGATTCTTGGTACATGGGTTCGAATGTAGAAGGCAAGCCTCGTCGTTTATTATCATATATTGGCGGTGTTAATGACTACCACAAAAGATGTGATGAAGTAGCAGAGAAAGGCTACCCAGGTTTTAAAATAGATTAATGGCTGTTCTACACACATATTAAAGTAGGTGATTTAAATGAGTATTTATTACACCCAAGAAGTTCATGGCCCTTATGAATTAATCAATATTGGAAACTTACAGCTTGAGGAAGGTGGAAATATTCCCGACTGTATGCTGGCTGTAGCCACATTTGGTGAACTCAATTCAGAAAAAGATAACGCTATACTTATACCGACTTGGTACTCAGGTACCAATAAAATTATGGAGCAAGTGTATATCGGTGAAGGTCGACCTCTAGACCCCTCTGAATATTTCATCATTATTGTCAACCAAATAGGTAGTGGTCTTTCAAGCTCTCCCAGTAACTCTCCTGAGAACCTGAAAGGACCTCTTTTTCCACTCGTGCGCATTGGAGACGATGTTAGAGCCCAACATAAACTTCTTACGGAGCATTATGGCTTAGAGAGCCTTGCTTTAGTCTTTGGTGGTTCAATGGGAGCTCAACAAAGCTATGAATGGGCCGTTCGCTATCCTGATTTTGTGAAACGTGCAGCGCCTTTGGCTGGAACAGCTAAAAACACAGAACATGACTTCATCTTTGCTGAAACGTTGATTGAAGCCATCGAATCAGACCCTAACTTTAAGGATGGTTTTTACAATCTAGGCTCCGAAGTGGCTGAAGGTTTAGAACGCCATTCAAAACTGTGGACAGTAATGGGGTGGAGCACTGATTTTTTTGCGAAAAAGAGGCATAAAGATCTTGGGCACGCCAACATCAGGGGCTTTGTTAATGATTTCATGATTGAATACTTCGCGCAAATGGATCCGAACAATCTACTTAGAATGATTTGGAAATGGCAAAGAGGTGATGTCAGTCGTCATACAGCAGGTGACCTTACCGCTGCGCTAGGCAGGATCAAAGCCAAAACGTATGTAATGCCTATCAGTCATGATATGTTCTTCACTGTAGATGATTGCCGTACTGAACAGCAAATGATTCCAGGAAGTGAATTGCGACCGATAATATCCATTGATGGACACCTTGGCCTTTTTGGTACTGACGAACAGATGATAAATCAAGTGGATGAATATCTTGATGAACTATTGAGTATTGACCTCTAACTTTTTAAAGGAAGCAATTCCAACTTAACTTCTGGTAACAGGAACCTTCTAAAACATTAGTAAGACCTCATAGTTAAAGCAATGGGAGGTTTAACCAAGTTATTACGCTATCGTGTTGCTGGTTGTAAAAGCATAAAAAAGAGTCATATGGTTTTTACCTATGGCTCTTTTCGTTTCCTTAGCATGATGTCGCTTTGTGTTAACATTTCTTTTGCTTTTACTACACGTAACGAAGTAATAAAAGAGTACGGTGTACAGCTGAAGCAATGTGTTTCAAAGAGTATTATTCTTAATTGCATTATTCGTTAAGTGAGGAGGCTAAATCTTCCAAGGCCTTGTGTGTATCGGAGTATTTTTAAATATCTAGGAGCGTCAACAGAGAACTTTACTTGATTGGACCCAACTGATTCAGAGGGAGGTGCCAATAATATCGTCACCAAAGTAGAGTTTATTGTCCTTCCTTTAAAGTTACTGTCAGCATTTTGGTAATCCTCCATGAATTGAGACTGCTTTTCAACAATGCCACTCCAAAGCAATGATTCAAATATAGTAGGAATTGATCCACCTTCATTGAAATCAAGCTTCACGGTATACTTATCACAATCTTTATTGTAATAAGGATAAGTAGCCTCCCTGCTACCAAAGGTGCTTTCACAAACTTTATTTGTTTGATAGGTCATATTTAACCCCCTCATTTTCACAATCTTTATTGTAAATCTACACTGACGGCCCATTTTTCGTTTAGAGCAAGTAAATATGTTATCAGGAAGCATTGTTGTTAATTACCACGCCGAGCGTGGTAACGAGATACGAGACAGAAACACTGCAACTTAAGTCTATATCCAGTTGTACAAAAAATAGTCATTTGGTACTGAGGTTATTCCACTTCCCTCTAATATTGCTCATAGTGTGAAAAATAATAAATTTAGGAGCACCCTTAATGAGTTTGCTAGGATCAATTAAATCTTTGTTTTCCCCTCTACCTGAAGGCTCTATTCGCTATAAAGGGTATACGATTGCAGCACTTCCAGAAGAAGAATTTGGCCGTTATAGATTAAATGCAGTTATCAGCAGAAAAGATCAGCACCGTAGCTATACGCTAATTGATCGCGTTGCTGACAAGCAGAGCTGTGTAAAAATGACGCATACAAAAGCAAAAAAGTTAATTGATCAAAAGGGTGAGGGAATCTTTGCACATTAAGATATGCGTTAACACCGGGGTGACGAAACAAGGCACATATCCCTAGGAGTTTATCTACATCTCGTTCCCACGCAGAGCGTGGGAACGTTAAGAGCCTGCGTATAAAACATCTCCCTCACCACGCTTTATAAACATCCAACAACCCCACCATTCCGGCATAATCTCTTGCACTGGAATAGCGCCAATGTACGGCTTCATCAACATAACCCCGTTTAACTGGATTATGATGAATATACTCAATCTTCTGGCGCATCATCTCCTCACTCTGTATCAGTTCAGGATGCACACCCTCTTGCCACAATTGATAAGTACGATCACGTTTATGCGCTTTTTTATAAAACGCTAGTTGATCCAAGATAGTTTTTGCTTTTTTGGTTTGTAGATAAGCAATCAACTGCCTTGCCGTAAATGATTTAAGACGTGCGATATCCTTATCTAGCTGGTCGCTTTGCGCTACAAGATGTAGGTGGTTTTCTAAAATCACATAGGCGTAAACCTTAAAGTCTTCACCCATTAAGTAGCGTAATGAATTAAAAACGATATCAACCGCATCAGGACGCGTAAAAATTGGTAACCAGTGCAACACAGTTAGCGTTAGAAAGTGTGGTTGTTCTGGTGCAGTAAAGACATAACGACTTCGACCCATTAATTAACCTCCTTGTTAATTACCACGCAATGCGTGGGAGCTTATTCTTGTACCCATGCTCCTGCTTGGGTACATCTAGCCACTCTGTACATTAACGAATCTCCGACTGCATTACCACGCAGAGCGTGGGAACGAGATGTGCGTGGAAACGAGTAGTGTACGCCGAGGAGCACACCACGCTAGCCCCCATGCTCCTGCGTGGGGCTGATATTTCCACTCGGCATCGTACTCCTGCGCGGGTACATCGATGATGTGCTACACAGCCGCATTACCACGCAGAGCGTGGGAACGAGAAGTAATATGCAGAGCGTGGGAACGAGATGTGAGTGGAAACGAGTAGTGTACGCCGAGGAGCACACCACGCTAGCCCCCATGCTCCTGCGTGGGGCTGATATT
This sequence comes from Neptuniibacter marinus, assembly GCF_965223595.1. Taxonomy (NCBI): domain Bacteria; kingdom Pseudomonadati; phylum Pseudomonadota; class Gammaproteobacteria; order Oceanospirillales; family Oceanospirillaceae; genus Neptuniibacter; species Neptuniibacter marinus. The sequence continues at coordinate 2,800,334 of NZ_OZ245004.1, forward strand.
TCCACTCGGCATCGTACTCCTGCGCGGGTACATCGATGATGTGCTACACAGCCGCATTACCACGCAGAGCGTGGGAACGAGAAGTAATATGCAGAGCGTGGGAACGAGATGTGAGTGGAAACGAGTAGTGTACGCCGAGGAGCACACCACGCTAGCCCCCATGCTCCTGCGTGGGGCTGATATTTCCACTCGGCATCGTACTCCTGCGCGGGTACATCGATGATGTGCTACACAGCCGCATTACCACGCAGAGCGTGGGAACGAGAAGTAATATGCAGAGCGTGGGAACGAGATGTGAGTGGAAACGAGTAGTGTACGCCGAGGAGCACACCACGCTAGCCCCCATGCTCCTGCGTGGGGCTGATATTTCCACTCGGCATCGTACTCCTGCGCGGGTACATCGATGATGTGCTACACAGCCGCATTACCACGCAGAGCGTGGGAACGAGAAGCAGTATGCGGAGCGTGGGAACGAGATGTGAGTGGAAACGAGTAGTGTACGCCGAGGAGCACACCACGCTAGCCCCCATGCTCCTGCGTGGGGGCTGATATTTCCACTCGGCATCGTACTCCTGCGCGGGTGCATCGATGAGTGCTACACAGCCGCATTACCACGCGGAGCGTGGGAACGAGAAGTAATATGCAGAGCGTGGGAACGAGATGTGAGTGGAAACGAGTAGTGTACGCCGAGGAGAACACCACGCTAGCCCCCATGCTCCTGCGTGGGGGCTGATATTTCCACTCGGCATCGTACTCCTGCGCGGGGCATCGATGAGTGCTATACAGCCGCATTACCACGCAGAGCGTGGGAACGAGATGTGGCATGCGGAGCGTGGGAATGAGATGTGGCATGCGGAGAGTGGGAAGGATATGTGGCATGCGGAGCGTGGGAAGGATATGTGGTATGCGGAGTGAGGGAAGAAGATAATTCTGTCACTTTCGCCTATAGTTGAAAATACTCAGTGGATGATACTGTCAAAAATAAAAAATATTATATCGAAGGGATAAGTTTTGGGAATAATGGATAACCCTTATGTGTTAATCGGGTTGTCAGTGATTATGCACGTGACTTGGAATCTGTTGGCTCGTCATGTGAGCCTTAAAGCAAACTACCTTTGGTGGGGATTACTTTCACACTGTGTATTGCTCGGCCCTTATGTCCTTTGGCAACTGATCCAACATGCACAATGGGGTTCATCGTTGGCGATCGCTGCCGTGATCACCGCGCTGGCTAGGTTGTCAGTGCAGGTTTAGTATTACTTTTTTGGGGCGTTTGAGCCGCGATTAATATATCTATCACTAACAAAAAAACGGCCATCAATGATGGCCGTTTAAGTATGATTCTGTCCGTTTAGTTATAGGCACCTGAGGCATAGTGCAGCTCATAGCTGTGGCTATAGATTTCTAAAATATTACCAAACGGATCTTCCATATAGATCATGCGGTAAGGCTTTTCGCCCGGATAGTAATAACGGGGTTTCGCCATACGTTTTTTACCACCGGCCGCAACAATCTTCTCTGCAAGCCCTTCCACATCGGGGTCTTGTACGCAAAAATGAAAGACACCTGTTTTCCAATATTCAAAGTTATTTACTGGATTTTCTTGGTTCTTAAATTGAAATAGCTCAACCCCTATTCGATCACCGGTGGACATATGAGCAATTCGAAATGTCCCCAATTAGCACCAAACACATCTCTCCAATAGGGCTGTCATCTTCAACTACATCGGTGGGTTCCATTATCAGATACCAACCGAGTACTTCAGTGTAAAAATTTACTGCAGCCTCAAGGTCAGGCACTGAGATACCAATATGGGAAAACGCCCGTGGATAAGTTTTCATCTCTGTTGGTAGTGAATTGTTAGTTTGCAAGCGGGTATCCGTCATCAGGGACAACTCCAAAGTTGTTAGTAATTGGGATCAGTTTACAAAGCTTCTATGTTAATATTAAATTATAATTAGCGATTATTTTGATAATTTAAAGTTATGATAAATACCTTATATCTGCGTACATTTATGAGTTTAGTGGAGACCAATCACTTCACTCAAACTGCCGAACGCTTAAACATGACCCAACCGGGTGTAAGCCAACATATCAAAAAGCTAGAAGCGCAAATCGGTAAGCCACTGCTTAGCCGTTATGGGAAAAAGTTCGAATTAACCGTCGCTGGTGAACACCTCTATAAATACGGATTGCAACAAGCTCAATCTGAATTACTGGCTATTGTTGCCGATGATGATATCAATAGTGGCTGTTGCTCTTTAGCCTGCTCGGGCTCCATTGCGATGAAACTCTATCCTAAGTTACTCGATCTCCAACAGGTATTCCCTAAGCTAAGTATCCATATTGAAGCTGCACCCAATAGCACTATTATCGAACGGGTTAAAACCAATCTATCGGATATAGGAATTATCACCCAACAGGTCAATGACCCTTTATTTATACAAGAACAACTGGGCGAGGATGCCCTTTGCTTAGTTCTACCGGCTCAAGCAGAATCTGACTGGCAAGGATTATTAGCACTCGGTTTTATTAACCATCCTGATGGCCATCACTATGCGAGCCAACTGCTCGAAAAGAATTTTCCTGATAGGTTTACAGCTATGGATCAGATTCCCCACTCCGGCTATATCAATCAATTAAGCCAAATATTATTGCCGGTTTCCATGGGCTTAGGTTTTACTGTCATTCCAAAATCCTCGCTGAATGCCTGTCCCTATCCTGATCGCATACAAAGTGCTGCTATCGATACGCCGATAAAAGAGACCATTTACCTTATTACGAAGAAGCACCGCGTGCTTCCCCGACGTTACCAATTAATTAAAAACTTACTCAGCAACCAATGGCATTAACAATCGAAGTAGCCCTAAAGTGACAATAATCCTTACAGGGCTTCCCTATTCGCCTAACCCTTGTCTGTCCTAGGATTTCGCCTGCATATAGTTACGCCAGCCACCATGATGAGTTATATCTTCAGCCGTTTCGATCGCATAACCTTCACAGATAAAGCTCGTCACCCAACGGCCATCCGCTAATTCCACTTTGCCTAAACCTAGCGGTTGCGGAATCCCTTGTAGAAAGCTACCTAATTCTGTTTGGGGTAAAGTCCACACTTCCACATCAATTGCGCTTCCTTCACCTTCAGACCGAATCAAACCGGGACGAAAGGGAGGACCTCCCGCCAGTGCGTATAACTTATAATTAGCAGATGTTTGCGTTGTTTTAACTAGGCGTGCTCCCCTCTCCTGCAGTTGGAAATTCAGCGGTAAGCCTTCAAGGTGTGCGCCACAAACAGCTAGTTCTACCCAGCCCTCTTGTATTGTCGCCGCAGGTAAAAGCTTAGGGAGAAGTGTATTTGTCGCACCTAAAGGTAAGCCTAAACTTTGCTGCCAAGATCCACCAAAACTTAATAGTTTTCTATCTGACCATGCCGGACCAAAAAGCGTAATACCAAACGGCAACCCAGATGTTTGTATACCTGCAGGTAACGCAATAGCGGTGTAATCCAGCAGGTTCATAAAGTTAGTGTAGTAACCCACATTTGAATTTAGCTTAATGGGATCTGCATTAACTTCATCAATGGTATAGATAGTACCCGCGGTAGGGATCACCACTGCATCGACAGTAGATAAGATCGCATCACACTGCACTTTATAAGCCTGTAATTGATAGATCGCCTTAAACGCATCTACCGCAGTTTTCCCTGCAGCACCTCCAATAATGGTTTCTATTACAGGCAGGCAACGGCTGGAATCTTCCTCGAAGAAAGACTCAATCGCAGCATAGCGTTCAGCAACCCAAGGGCCTTCATAGAGCAGCAATGCTGCTTGGGCAAAAGGATCAAAATCGATCTCGGTCAGTTCAACACCTTGCTCTCGCAGTTTATCCAGCGATGCGTTAAACAGCGCTTCGGCACTCTTATTACCAAAAAATGCTAACTGCTCAGGCGCTGGCACACCAATCTTACGACCTTTAAGCGCGTTTTCAGGTTGGTAAGCTGAGGCATCGTTAGAAGCTACATTAGGCCTTGCATAGCAATCTGTCTCATCATATTCGCCGGCGATATCCAACAGTAGATTAAGATCATCCGTTGTGTGGGCAAAAATAGTAATACAATCTAGGGTTTTACAGGCCGGTACTAAGCCTGTGCAGCTGACCATGCCTTTAGTTGCCTTCATCCCCAAAATATTATTAAACGCGGCGGGAACCCGTCCAGAACCCGCAGTATCTGTACCTAAAGAGAAACAGACCTGACCCGTCGCCACCGTGACAGCACTACCAGAACTTGAACCGCCGGAGATATACTCATCATTAAAACTATTTTTCACCGCGCCCCACGGGCTACGCGTACCGACAAGTCCCGTTGCAAACTGATCTAAATTAGTTTTACCTAAAGGCACAGCCCCCGCATTGATAAGAGCCTGAACCACATAAGCAGAGGAGTCAGGCTCATAAGTATAAGCTTTACACCCCGCAGTGGTTGGTAGCCCAGCAAGATCAATATTATCTTTGATCGCAAAAGGTATTCCGTAAAGAGGTAGCTCTTTAATCGTTTTACCTTTTAGGTTATTCAGAAATCCATTTAACTGCTCATCCGAGATAGATTCTATCCAGCAGTTACGTGTATCTGCTCTCGTCTCAGTCAATTTTTGTGTTAGATACTCGGCCGGTGATAACTGCCCTGATTCATAAGCGGCTAATAGTTCTATTACTGTTATTGGCATATTCATACGGCACCTGTGTCTTGTGATGTTGCTGATGTTTCTACTTGAGTATTAATAACCATAAGTCGCTGGCCCGAGTGAACTTGAGCCCCCGTTTCTTGGCTGATACTACTAATAACGCCCGATTCAGATGCAACCACTTCTAATTCCATCTTCATTGTTTCTAAGATCATGACGACTTCACCCGCTTTGACCTTTTGACCTGGTTCTACCAAGACCTGCCAGATATTTCCTGCCACTTGGCTTTCCACTGCGGTTTCATGTTCGCTAAGCATCTCATCAAGCCCTTGAGACTCAACCATCATATCTGCTTCAAAGTTAGCTTGGCCGCTCTCAACCCAGCGTTGACGTTCCTCCTCAAACGCAGTTTGTTGACGCTCTTTACACTGCAGAATTTCATCCTGATGCTGATCAAGTAAGGCTTGATACTCAGCAAGAGAAAACTCAGTTTCCTCTATTTTGACAGGGTATTTACCCCGAGGGTGATCACGACGAATCTCCTTCAGCTCCTCTGCACTCACCTCATAGAAACGGATCTGATCAAAAAAGCGCAGTAACCAAGGCTGCGTAAACGCCTCAGTTTTACGGTAGCGGTTCCACATCTGTAAGGTACGACCAATAAACTGATAACCACCCGGCCCTTCCATACCGTAAACACACATGTAGGCCCCCCCAATGCCGACCGCATTTTCCGGTGTCCATGTACGTGCTGGGTTGTATTTTGTCGTGACTAGGCGATGTCTTGGATCCATAGGTGTTGCCACCGGCGCACCTAAATACACATCCCCTAACCCCATCACAAGGTAGCTAGCATCAAAGACAATTTTCTTAACATCTTCGACGGAATCTAAGCCATTAATTCGACGGATAAACTCAATATTGTCAGGGCACCAAGGGGCATCTTTACGTACTACTTCATCGTATTTTTTAATCGCTAAACGCGTTGCTTCGTCATCCCAAGAAAGTGGTAACGAAACTATACGTGCAGGCACCGTTAGCTTATCTATATCACCCAGATCAGCTTCAGCGTGCTCTAATAGTTCAATCAGCTTAGCTATAGGTAGCTGTAAATTATCGTAATGTACTTGTAGCGAACGAATACCCGGTGTGAGCTCTTTAATACCTGTAATATTCAGCGCTTGAAGTTTCAGCATTAATGCATGAACACGGAAGCGTAATTTAATATCAAGACGCTGCGGGCCGTACTCCACCAGCAGAAAGTCTTCACCACTTGGACGATAAACAACGTTTTCGCCATAGGTTTCTTTAGGCAACACTTTAACAATCGGTGAGTCGATAACCGCTTGGGGCAGCTCACTCTCCTGAATAGAAACAGAGGATACTTGTTGTAACTGCTCACGTTCAGCATCGGCAGCATCGGCAATAGACACAGGTAAAAATCGTACAGTATCACCCGCTTTTAGCTGACCCATCTTCCACAGATCCGCTTTGATAATCGTAGCAGGGCAAACAAAACCACCTAAACTTGGACCATCAGGACCTAAGATCACTGGCATATCACCGGTAAAATCAATCGTACCTACAGCATACGCATTATCATGAATATTAGATGGATGCAGACCTGCTTCACCACCATCAGTTCTCGCCCATTCAGGTTTAGGCCCAATCAGGCGAACCCCAGTGCGGCTCGAATTGAAATGAACCTGCCAATCTGCGGCAAAAAACTCAGAAATATCTTTATCTGTGAAAAAGTCCGGTGCGCCATGAGGGCCGTAAATAACACGAATCTGCCAATCATTTGTTAACTTAGGCGCTGATTTTACTTGTGCACCGGCCTCAGCAGAGATTTGGAAACGACTATCAAGCTGGAGTACATCCCCAGAACGCAAAGCTCTACCCGCATGCCCACCAAACTGTCCTAAGGTGAAGGTCGATTTACTGCCTAGATAATCAGGGCATTTAATACCACCAGCAACCGCGAGGTAAGCACGCGCGCCATCTCCTTTTGTCGCACCCAACGCTAAGGTTTGACCGGCTTTAATAGCTAGCACGGTGCCCATAGGTACCGCCTGATCTTCTAAGGTTGCAGCAAGTTCAGCCCCCGTAATCACCACTTGAGTCGCTTGGTTAAAGCGCAGTGTTGGCCCGCTAATAATAATCTCGAGCCCAGCGGCATCCACAGGGTTATTAAGCAGCTGATTTGCTAACCTAAAACTAACAGAATCCATAGGACCTGAAGGTGGTACACCAATATCCCAATAACCTTCACGACCAGGGTAATCTTGGATCGTTGTTTGTGTACCGGCATTAAGTACATCAAACGTGTACGGCTGATAATTAAAGTCATTAAGAGAGCGTGTTAATACCTGGCCGCTCTGTACAACCTCGCTACCTAATAGCTGATGTAGATAACCTAAATTATGCTCAATACCATAAATCGTTGATTCCGATAGCGCCTGCATTAAACCCGTTAAGGCTTGCTGACGCGTAGACGCATGGAAGATCACTTTTGCTAACATAGGATCAAAAAATGGGGAGACTTCGACGCCTGCCTCAATCCAGTGTTCAACTCGTAGACCGTCGATCTCCGGCCACTCCACATGGCTTAATAAACCGGCGCAAGGTTGGAACTCTTTATTTGCATCTTCAGCATACAAACGCACCTGAATCGCATGACCTTTAGGGCTTAATCCTGCTCCCTCTTTAACAAGATCGAGTTCATTAGCACCCTGCTTCACCATCCATTCAACAAGGTCGACACCAAAAACCTCTTCTGTTACCCCGTGCTCAACCTGGAGGCGTGTATTGACCTCAAGGAAGTAGAAACGCTCAGTGGTCTGATCCAGTACAAATTCAACCGTACCTGCATTTCGGTAGTTAACCTGCTCTGCTAAACGTACCGCTGTATTTTGTAACGCTGTACGTGTTTCATCACTTAGATTAGGTGCTGGCGTTTCCTCAATCACTTTTTGGTTGCGACGCTGAGCGGAACAATCCCTCTCTCCTAGCGCTACAACATTTCCAGCGCCATCACCAAAAATCTGAACCTCTATATGGCGTGCATGCTGGATAAATTTTTCAATAAATAAACCACTATTACTGAAGTTATTCTCACTTAAGCGGCGCACTGAGTCGTACGCATCAGTTAGTTCTTGGGCAGTATCACAACGTTGCATACCAATACCGCCGCCACCGGCTGTGCTTTTCAACATAACAGGATAACCAACCCGCTCTGCTTCTTCTAACGACTGCTCTAAACTATCTAATAGACCTGTACCCGGTAGAAGGGGTACTTTCGCTTGCTCGGCTAACTCACGAGCTGAATGCTTAAGACCAAAGTCATTCATCTGTTCAGGTGTTGGCCCTAAAAAGGTAATCTCTTCACTTTCACAGCGCGCAACAAAATCTGGGTTTTCACTTAAAAAACCATAACCGGGGTGTACTGCTTCAGCACCGCTCTGTTTAGCTATGGCGATAATTTTATCTTGATCAAGGTAAGTTTGGGTGGCAGCCCCTTCACCTAAGGAATAGGCCTCATCCGCTTGAAGTACATGTAAGCTATCCGCATCTGCTTCACTATAAATGGCAACACTAGTAACACCCATTTTGCGAAGTGTGCGAATAATACGACAAGCAATGGCACCACGATTAGCAATTAGCACTTTAGAAAACATATGTATTCACCTGAATGTCTGGGTCGTCCCAGCAACACTCTAAGGGCTTAATTGGGGTCGTCCCCGCCCATTTTATCTGCCAATAAGTAGACAGCACTTTGTTCTACACAAAGCGAAAAACTAATCCCAAATCAGTACTTCGACCGGCGTTGGGTTGTAAGCATTACAAGGGTTATTCAATTGTGGACAGTTGGAGATCAGTACAATCACATCCATGGCAGCCTTCATCTCAACATACTTACCAGCACCACTGATCCCGTCCGCAAAGCTCAATCCGCCATCGGCTGTCACAGGTACATTCATAAAGAAGTTAATGTTGTGAGTAATGTCACGTTTGCTCATGCCAAACTGCTCATTTTCAGCAACCGCTAATAACCAGCTATCGCGGCAAGCATGCATGCATTTTTTATTTAGATCATAACGGACCGTGTTACTTTCTGTTGCGCAAGCACCGCCTAAGGTATCGTGACGACCACAGGTATCAGCAACAATTTCCAGCATTAGATTGCCTTCATTAGATAACAGCTTACTGCCTGCGGTAAGGTAAACATTACCCTGCTCTCGCACCGTATCTATTGCACTGTATCGCTCAGAAGGATCATCTGCGTTGTAAAACAAGGTATCTGCGGCTTGGTTACCCTCTAAATCCAAGATGCGCAAAACCTGACCCGCTTTAACCACTTTCATGTAGTAGTCACCGGCATCAATAGTTTCCCGTTGACTCGCCTGTTCAGCAGCTAATGAACTCTCTTTAATCATGATATTTCTCCCTTAGTGCGAACAAACATGAGGCGTTGCTAAATAACGCTGATTGTTTTCAAATCCGCGTGCATTTTCTGGACGATGATTTAAACAGGTATCGTCTGACGTCAACGGCGCCGCTTTATACATGCTTACTTCAATAGGATGATTAGGGTATTCAGCCGCAGGATTCATAGGATGGGGGCAGGTTGTAAACACCACTAAAGTGTCTATCTCAAAACGTAGTTCAATCACGTCGCCTGCTTTACTGTGTTCTTCGGCAAAACTTAAGTTGCCTTCGTCATCAGTAAAGACCTTACTAAAAAGGTTTAGATTCGCGGCTAAATCCCGTTTACCTAAACCATATTTAGCAACTTCTACCAACAAGCTGTCATAACCGTTTTGCAACCATGCATTACGGTCTTTCTGATAATCACGTGCGCCCCACTTTTCAGCCACTTTGCTTTTATTGGCCACACCACCCACTGTATCAATCCACTGAGTATCATCACGTACAATAGAGCAGAAGATCCGGCCCATATCAGAGTAGAGGCAGTTACCTGTGGTTAATTTAAACGTGTGTTGGCACTTAAGTGAGTCCGGTGCGTTATAGCGCTCTAGTAGATTTTGCGGGTTATAAAACAACATACTGACATTCGCCCCACCTTCTAAATCGGTCAGTTTTAAGCTATGACCGGCAGGTACAACCAAAGACCAATGGCTGGCCCCCGGTATACGATCAGTAAAGATTGCTTCGTTCATATTTCCTCCTCAAGCTGCGCTCGGTTTAACAGTCTGTAATTTTGCGAGTTGTTCTGGGTTTTCTTGTCCTGTGCTCAATGGAATATCAAAAGTTACATTGGCACCAAAGCGTTCTGGAGCCTGTTGGTCATGGCGAGTTTTATCAAACACCCATAAGCGGCTCCCTAGCTCAAACCCTTCACTTAGGTCATGAGTAATCATAAAAACAGTTAGTTTCTGCTCCTCCCACAAACTATGGGTAAGCTTGTGCATATCTTTACGAATACCTGGATCTAGAGCGCCAAAAGGCTCATCAAGTAATAAAATTCTTGGTTTACGAATTAACGCTTGAGCTATAGCTAAACGCTGCTGCATCCCACCTGATAGTTCACTAGGGTATTTATCTGCGGCGGGCCCTAAACCTACTTTTTCTAAAATATCCAGCGCTTCCGCTTTTGCAGCACGGCGCGCCGAACCAAATAAGCGACCGAGTAAGCGACTACTCAGAGAGCTTTCGCTAAACTCTTGGCCTAACATCACATTTTCCAACGCCGTCATATGGGGAAAGACGGAGTATTTCTGAAAGACAATGCCACGTTCGACACTCGGTTCAGGATCTAAAGGTTCGCCATCCAGTAGAATCTCGCCTTGGCTCGGTTGTTCAATGCCTAATAGCAGGTTTAGAAAGGTTGTTTTCCCACACCCTGAGGCTCCGACAATACTGACAAATTCGCCTGCTTGAACACTAAGGTTTACGCGCTCTAACACAACGTTATCGCCGTACTCTTTCCACAGATTATTGATCTGTATAATGGGGGGCTCAGTTTTAGTCATTGCGAGCTCCTTGCGCTGAGTGGTACCAAGGGAAAGCTAATATAGAGATGCGTTTTAAAGACCAATCCATCGCAAACGCCAGTGTTGTGATCCAAAAGACATAAGGCAAAATCACATCCATGGCGAGGTAACGACGCACTAAGAAGATCCGATAACCTAACCCTTCTGTCGCCGCAATCGCTTCAGCAGCAATGAGGAAGAGCCACGCACTCCCTAAGGTCAGACGTACCGCATCAATTAAGCGCGGCATCGTCTGTGGTAAAACCACACGCAGAATAATCTGCCAGCTATTGCCACCTAAGGTTTGCGCTTTAATCAACTGTTCTGATGGCAGCGCATCGGTACGTAACTGAATATCTCGAATAATCACCGGCGTTATGCCAATCACAATCAGCACAACTTTAGAGAGTTCACCTAAACCAAAGGTGATAAAGAGGATCGGCAAAATAGCCATCGGTGGGATAAGCGATAATGCAGTCACTAAGGGTGATAAAGGTGATCGAACATAAGGGATCATGCCGTTAAAGACACCAATCACTAGCCCGATCATTGCGCTTAATCCAACAGCGATGCCTAACCGTTGCAAACTGGCAAAGGTATCTTGCCACAACAGATATTCACCTGTTCGTTTACTAGGCTCAAAGCCCATACGAACAATGGCATCGGCAAAACTACCCAGTGAGGGCAGTAATTTATCACTTGGGTTTTCAGCCAATCGAGCATCGGATGTCACAAGGTATATGACAAACAAAACAATGAAAGGCAGCAACCCAAGCATCAACCGCGAGTAGCGGCTAGGTTGACGGTTTATAAGACGTGTCATTCTAGGCTCCAGTTCTCTGTTGGACTAAGCAATAAGTGTATTAAGAGATTACAGAGAACCGTCGGCAGCCATTTTCATGTACGTTGGGTTAAAACGTAGTTTGATATTAGCGGCATTACCGTAAACACCTGCGGGTGTTTCAATACCGATAAACTTCGCATCTGGCGCACCTTCACCTAACAGACCGTGATCAAATGAGAATTCACTCACTTTCTGCATCGTTTTAGTCAGGCTATCGCTGTTTGTGAACTCAACAGCAGAGGCGGCGGTGTAGAACATGTTTGTAGAAGCAAGCTGCGCTTCATAACCCGCAAGGTCAGTACCTGAGGCTTCAGCCATAAAGCTTTTCGCTTTAATGGAATTTTCATCCTTTGCAGCGATTGTGGCCATGATCTCATACCAAGCACCGACTAAGGCTTTACCCAGTTTAGGGTTCGCTTCAAGGGTTTCAGTATTTACAACCATCAGGTCAATAATTTCACCTGGGATCATAGAGGAATCAAATACTTTGCTTGCATTCGGCATAGCCGTTATTTCACTTAGCAAAGGGTTCCAAGTGGTAACTGCTGTCACATCGTCAGCACTAAAAGCAGCAACAAGATCGGCATCAGAGGTATTAACCACTTTAACGTCTTGCTCTGTCATGCCAACAGTTTCAAGGCCGCGTGCTAGCAGATAATGGGAAACACTTAACTCAACTAGGTTAACTTGCTGGCCTTTAATATCTGCCAATGTTTTAGCGTCTTTAAGTACAACACCATCGTTACCGTTTGAGAAATCACCGACGATGAGTGCAGTTGAATCAACACCACTCGCTGCAGGAATAGTTAATGCATCCATGTTAGTCATTACAGTGGCATCAAACTGGCCTGCCGTGAATTGGTTAATAGACTCCACATAGTCATTGACCTGAACAACGTCGATTTTAATGCCGTATTTATCAGCCCACTTATCCACGATCCCTGTCGCTGCGCCATAATCCCATGGCATCCAACCAACGTAGATCGTCCAAGCGACTTTAAATTCGCTTTTTTCTTCAGCTTGAAGAGTTGAGGAAAAACTTAGTAGAAGGGAGAACACTGAAGCGCACATCAACAGCGTTCGCATGAAAGATCGAATGGTATTCATCATAACTTCACCTTTGTAGTTTCACGAAAATTAAGCACAAGAGACATCACCTATAGGTTTTGTTCTCCCGGGCTTTTATCCCTCCGTGTGACCTCAGGTGAGGTTGGTAACTCTCGGTCCAGTCACTACATCTTTGTAGCCGGAACCCTAGATACCCATTTGATCAAATTGTCATAAGCGGTGTTAACTCGCGTACACATCCACCTAAGTATGCTCTTGTGCATATTGCTTTATACAAAAGCAAAATAAGGGCCAAACAAACTAAATTCTTTAAAAACAGAAAGTTAAAAATATAAAATCGACTCAAAGAACGCTCAATCTGCCCCAAAAGAAAACATAAATAGCATCCGCGCCCCAAAAAACGGCAAATTACCCTTACAAACTCACCTGTACTGAGCGGCAAGCAGCTAAAAAACTCGGACGATATAGGGTGAATGGAGTTTGACTAGGGATTAAGAGAGAAACGATAGGGTTTGCTGGGGTAAAGCTTACAAAAAAGTTAAGTGATCTTGCCCTCGGTCGTTGCTAATAGAATGTTATTTAGTGCTATTAATTAACTAATATTAGAGGCTTGTTGTAGTTGATTTCGCCCCATCCTCTTCGCACGATATAAAGCAATATCCGCTTCACGAAGCAAGCTATCAGCCCCGTGCTCTATTATCGGAATCATAGTGGCGGCACCTACACTGACCGTCACTACATGACTTGCTGATGAATGAGCATGCTCAATCGTCATATCCTGCACAGCACAACGAACCTTCTCACCAATAAGTGCAGCGCCTTTATAATCGGTATCCGGAAGAATAAGCATAAACTCCTCTCCACCGTAACGAGCAATCAGGTCTGCGGGCCTCAGGAGTTGGGACTGCACCATTTTTGCCACCGCGATTAAACAATCATCCCCGCCTTGATGTCCGTAGTTATCATTGAAGGCCTTAAAATGATCAACATCAAGCATAATAATCGTGAGTGGGTGTGCTTCTTTGCGTAAACGCTCCCAAACTTCAGCTAGATAAGCATCACCTCTGCGTCTATTGGCTACCCCCGTCAAACCATCCCGATCAGCTAGCCCTTGTAGCTCTTGATTGACTTGTTCTAAACGAGCCGTTCGTTCAGCGACTTTATCCTCCAGCGTTTTAGAGTGTTCCTGCACTTGCTCATAGAGGCGTGCATTCTCAATAGCCACAGATGCTTGAGCAGCTAAAAGACGAATAACCTCAACACGATCATATCTAAAAGCGCCGCTTGCAAGATTATTTTCCATATAAAGCACAGCCTCAAAGCGCTCTCTTTGAATAGGTACACACAACACCGATAAAGGCTTAAATGCCTGTATATATGGATCATGGATAAAACATCCATCGTCTAGCGCATTATGAAGTACGATCGCAGAGCCATTGTGAAATACTTGGCTTAGCAAAGTGACAGGTAAAGGTATTTTCTCACCAGCAACCGTTGGAATAAGTGAATGATTTGCTAATCCCTCTGCCGACAAATGATCTGGCAGTTTTACCGCTTCCACCACTAATTCCCCCTCGTGCTTAACCACGAGGCAGCCCCATTGAGCACCTGCATTTTCTAGTAAAATGCTCATACTGGTTTTGAGTAATCGGTCTAATAAAATTTCGCCAGATATGTCACGAGACGCTTTCATAACTGAGGCTAAATCAAGATCTGTCATCTCCTGCTTGGTCGTTGACAGATAAGCACTAGCGGAGCACTCAGTTAATATAGAGAACTCCTGCTCAAGTAATTTCACCTTACGGTGTGCCCCCCAGCGATCATAAATACGATGGGCCGCTCTCAAATAACCTTCCGCTGATCGTCTACGGCCAAGGCCGATAAGAAAACGAGCAGCACGTTCGCATGCTGTCGCCTCATCACGCAAAAAGCCACTTTCTCTAGCTGCATCAATCGCCACATCATAAAGCTCTAAGGTGCTTTCCGGGCAGCCATAGATCTTTTCTAATTCTGCTTCCATTAAAAATTGAAGGTGACGGAAGTTCTCAGCACAGTTATCGGCTAAACGCCGCATACGGGCAAGATCACGCTCTAAACGTTGACCTGTTTCAGCCTGATCGTCAGTTCCCATTAATGGAAAATGTGTTGCAAGCGTCAGAAAAGATACAATATAAAAACGCACTAACTGTGGGAGCGACATGGAAGATTTGATCATCAAATCCTGTGCACGAACAAAGCTCAACGCACGATCATAATCGCCATACAAAAAGCAGATCTCCGCAGTATAGATCTGATAATTGGCAATCCCTGTCATAAACTGACGTTCACGCATACCCTCTAAGCAGCGCTGCTCATCAAAGTCATCATCACTTAAGGTAAACGGTGTATGCGTCAGTCCCAGCAAATTACGCTGTAACTGCAAAAATAAGGTACCAGAATCTAATGAGTCCTGATAAGCACACTCTCGAACAATCTCTAAATTTTCCGCATGTAGACGATGGGCCGTTTCTAAATCAAGAGTAGGATCCCAAATCACACAGTCTTGAGCACTGTATGCAAGGTAAAGCAGATCTCCGGATTGATAACCCGATTCAATACCTTTACGAAATAAAGGGGTCAACGTAGACCAATGATTACTCCAGTGATGAACAAACATCGCGTAAACATAAATCACGCGTGTCCGTAGCGCCTGATCATCAAAACGGTCATTCAAGGCTAAACCAACTTTCCCATATTGATAACCCTCTTCGGGCTCGTCAATATCACCACACAAGAGCATGCCGTAAGCGGCATATGCAAAAGCGGATTCGGGGCTATTTCCATGCCGTAAGGAAAGATTGACTGCCTTTAAGACCAGATACGGAAATAGATTCCCACAACCCGAAAGAAACGTGGCTGGAAAAATTTCCATCATAAGACGTATCGCGGTTAAAACAGCCTCATCTTTAACTAACGGAGCATCCACAAGCTCCGCAACTTGGCGTTCACCTAAGTTAATCTTAACCCTCTGCCGCTCCTCGGCAACCTCTTCATCTGTTGGATTATCGGTAAACTCCACACCTAAAAGCGCAAGGCCTTGAATAGCAGAGAGAATCGATGCCTCCATCTTTCCAAGGGTCGAATACTGTCGTGTGCGTGTGGCCAGAATGTCACTTTTCTGCAAATCAGTATGCGCATGCTCTAATAAAATTTCGATCCATTCTTCTGCCTGCTCCGTTCGAGCTGTGAGATAAGTACATTGCTGGATCTCTATAGCTAAAGGTTGCATTAACTTTGACGCGCTACACCAAGGATTAGCGGGTAATAAACCAATAGCTATTTGCAGATAATTCAGTGCCACCTCATAAGCCGAAGTGTGTTTAGCTCGCACAGCGGAACGTAGATTAAGTTCAGCAAGATATAAACGCTCCGCTTCCGACTCAATCAGTAAACGCCCTTCGTTTAAATGCTCCACAATATCAATTAAGCGATCATTAGGTACAGTTTTACCAGCATGACGTAACATGCGACGCCCTACCGAAAGATGTACCTCAGGTAAACGCTGAACGTCGATAAGCGTATAAGCGGCTTGTTGTATACGGTCATGCTGGAACCTATAAATTGGATTAAACCCTAACGCCTCCGAATTCCGCCCGACCAAACGATAATCACTATGCAAAGGTAGCACTGTTTGAAGTTTCAATGCAGGTAAAAGTGCTATAGCCGTATCATCAATACTTTGTTCAGAAATAGCCGCTAAGGTTTGAAGATCAAACGTACTTCCAATGCACGCGGCTAACTGTAAAACATTCTGAGTCTCAGGATGAAGCTGACGGAGGTTACCCACCATAAATTCAACAACATCTGTACTTACATTTGACCAACGGGCGGCATCAAGATCCCAATACCACTTGCCACTCTGTTTATCTGCTGTAATAGCCCCCTCTTTATGCAGCTGCCTCAATAGCTCATTGATAAAAAAGGGGTTGCCGAGTGTTTTATAAAAAAGCATATCGCTCAATATATAAGTTTCATCCAGCTCACCACACAATGCATCAGCCACTAACTGCCTTACGGAATGTTGATCGAGCGGCCCTAAAGGAAGTTGACAAATATTATGCTGATTGCTCAAATCATCAAGCAACAAACCTAAAGGATGACCGCTGCCAATTTCGTTACTTCTATATGATCCAATTAACAATAAATGGCTCATCTCTCTTGAGGTAACTAAGCGTTTCAGCAGCGCCAACGTGGGCACATCACTCCACTGTAAATCATCAAGAAACAGAACAACGGGGTGCCCTTTTCCTGCAAATACTCGGAGAAACGCAGTTAATAGAATCTGCAAACGATTGCGCTCTTCAGCGGGAGGAAGTGCCGCTACCTCAGGCTGATGACCAATAATAATTTCTAGTTCGGGTACCAAATCTGTCACTAAACGAGCATTAGGCCCTAAAGCGTCAAGCAACTTCTTCCGCCACTCACCCAGTCCCACTTCAGGTTCAGCTAATAGCTGTTGTACCAAGCCTCGATAGGCCGTTATTAAAGCGGTATAAGCCTCCCCTTGCTGAAACTGTTCAAATTTACCTTGAACAAGGAAGCCTCGTTCGCGTACCAGCGGGCGATCAATCTCATTAACAAGCGCGGATTTTCCGACCCCAGAATAACCATGAACTAAACAAAACTCAGTTCGTCCCGTCACTGCACTTTCAAATAACTCAAATAATTGAGCCAATTCAGCTTCGCGGCCATATAAATTTTGCGGTATTAGAAACTTCTGTACGACATCATTCTTTCCCAACTCGAAAGGCTCGATGTTGTGATCTTCAATTGATAGTTTCTCCGCGCAACATTCGAGATCATAGATAATACCTTCGGTACTTTGATAACGCGTTTCAGGTTCTTTTGAGAGTAATTTAAGAACAATCGCTGATACAGCTTTAGGGATCTGAGGTCTTAGCTCGTCTGGAGCAGGCGGCAAACAGCTCATATGGCTATAAACCCACTCCAGCAGGGTATCCGCTTGAAAGGGCAGTGTACCTGTCAATAACTCAAACAGCAGCACACCCAGCGAGTAGTAATCCGACCTATAATCTACATCACGGTTCATCCGCCCTGTCTGTTCAGGGGAGATATAGGGCAAAGGCCCTTCGAGACGACGAGACATCTGCACCGCTTGACGCTCTTGATCTAATTCGGAGGCAATACCAAAACCGGCAATAGAAACACCTTTTGTTAAGGTATCGAACAATATATGGCCCGGCGTTAATGCTTTATGGACTATATCCTTCTCATGGATACCGCCTAAAGCTCGAACTATACTCAAAGCTATATTGAGCACATCAGTTACAGGCAATCCCCATCGCCCTTCACGAATGAGCAATGTTTTAAGGGTGTTATCAAACAACTCGCCGACTAAGGCTAAATTACCGCTGCCATGGGGTAGCACTTCATGGACTTTTCGAACCCCTACAACCTCCGATAGATGTTGGCCGATCAATCCCTCTCGACGAATACCTGCCACTTGATGACGTTCTGGAAATTCAGTATCGAGTGTCTCAATAGCAACAGGAAGATCATTGGATAAGCAGCGCGCACGGTAAACGACACGCCCATCAGCCCGCCATAGTACTGAACCGATGATATAACCGGGTAATTTTAAGCCGACGCCCCTCACTCCATGCTCCCTAGCACTGTGCACTAAAGGGAGAACATTCGTTGAAATGTCGCATTATAATCATCGAACGCGGTATCAGAAACAGGGGCACCATGACCACATAGAGCATGTTTAAATGGCAAGGCTAACAGGCGTTTAAAGTCATCCCCTAAAGGTTCAGCCGCTTGCGCCCATACAGGGCCTATATTGGCGGGCACAAAAAAGTTCATATTTTGCATCAGTTCTTTAGAGGCATCGGAAAAATATTGATCTGGCTCTAACCAGTTTTGTAGTGCGTCGCAGGCGATAAGAACACCACCTGCTCGATCAATGTGTAAAACGCCTTCGGGTATTTTTGTAGTTTCAAAGATAAATAGCGAAGCATCTGAGATAGGTAGGTTTTCTGTTGTAAGCACACGTGCGTCCTCCACACTTTTACCCCTTTCCATACCAGGTAAAATCCAGTAGTCAGCATCATACCGATCCACATAAAACTCATCATCACGCCCATGCAAACATCCTAGACGGATAACATCTGTCACCTTCCCTAGACGCTCTAATGCCGCAAGCCCTTCTTCGTCTAAACGTACACTATTAACAAGGATCAGGCGCTCACCATCCCGAACCACCGTCATATTACGACTAAACGCCCAGTCCATCTCCTGTAAAACGGTCTCCATAGCACCACTAACAAAAAACAGGTCTGGAAATACCTCTTCTAATGCACCATGGGCAAGCGCTGGGGGAAAATGATTCATTAATACTCCTTACTCTTCGCTGTAATCAAAGCGTCCAACATAACGGTACTCGCGAGCATATTCGTGTAGAAAAGCGTCTAAATATTGCCGCTGGGCCTGATTAAAGCGCCTGTGCCTCACATCATCCATAGTTTCACTATGATCGCTACAATCTAGCCTTTTTAGATGAAACAATGTCATATCTTTACCCCCGAAGAAACCTTTTAAATATTCATGCTGTCGTCGCGCCTCCGACATATCAAAAACAGCCCCATCCAACACCGTATACAATGGATACTGAGCTAAAGAAGTTCTATTAAATTGAGGATAATCACCTTGGGGAGGCTGAAAAGGAGGGTATACGCCGGGGTCATGCACAGGGTGACGTGCAAGCGCTGTTACATATTCAGCATCAAGTCCTGCTGATCGGGCACCCTCAACAATAATATTAAGGTAGCGCTGGCTAGGTAAACACATCTCATTGATAAACTCAGCTATGCCAATATAGGCAAACGCCGTGATAGTTCCACTTTCTGTTTCCACATCAACATTGACTCGGTCATAACCATGGCCGCAAGCTTCTACCGCATCTAAAGGTGCAAGCGCCTCATCTGGACACTCATAAAGCACACCCCAAACACAATCACTCAGATTACCGGTACATTCAATATTCCCAACACCGCCCTCCTGCCGGAAGAAGTGCTGCACATTAAAGCGCAAACGCCAACCGCGCAAAACCGCTCGCTGCGATGTTAAAGGCTCAACACCTTTAGCTCGTAGGGAGAGCTGATTCATATTGGAGCCAAAACCGAAATAACGAAACATGTGATATAAACCACCTTATTAGGGGCAATACACTAAGCCAGCACTTAACCTAAATCGACGTTATTTAGCTGACAGCAAGACCTTTACAATACAGAGATAGGACTCAAAATCAATAGCTTAGGAAGCAGAAGAAGGATCAAGAAAGGAAAACTCAGGATCCGATGCAGTATAAAAACTCCAAGCAACAAAGCGGCTAACTTTTTGCCCTTGCGCCATCTCAACCGTTTTAACTTTTTTAGCATTCACCTGCTTAAGTACCTGATAAACAGCCGGCAGATTATCTTTTTTAGATATTAACGTCGTAAACCAAAGCACATTATCTGCAAAGTGTTTACTCTCTTTAATCATTTGGCGTACAAAAGCGACCTCACCACCTTTACACCACAATTCAGCGCCCTGCCCGCCAAAATTGAGTTTCTCTTTAGCCTTATCCGCATTTCCATTAGCTCGATTTAAGTTTCTCACTTTACGCTTATTTCCCGCGCTAGCTTCTGCAAGCGAAGCATGAAAGGGGGGATTGCAGATAGAGAAATGGAAGAACTCTTCCGGCTGAATAATATTTTCAAAGATTCGATCAGACGAGGGCTGTAATCGGCACTGTAATTTATTCTTCATCACCTTGTTTGATCTAACAATCTCACCCACCGCAGCAATGGAGATAGGATCTATATCAGAGCCAACAAACTGCCACCCATAGCTCTGACTACCAATAATGGGATAGATACAGTTAGCCCCCACTCCCACATCTAAACCATGCACCTTTGTACCTACAGGTACACGACCTCCGTTACTCTCCGCTAGCAGGTCCGCTATATGATGTATGTAATCTGCTCGTCCTGGGATAGGCGGGCAAAGATAACCTTGAGGAAGATCCCAAAATGCTATCTGATAGAATACTTTCAAAAGAGCTTGGTTAAGTAATTTAACCGCTTGCGGGTCAGAAAAGTTAATGGAATCTTGCCCATTAGGCGTTTGATATACGTGGGATAACAGCTCAGGAGATGCTTTGCACAGCTGATCAAAATCATAACGTGAGCGATGGAGATTGCGAGCGTGCAGTGAGGTTTTAACTACAGATCGATCACTGCTACTTTTCAAAGGTTTACTCACACATCCTCACATTCTAATATCAGCTCATATTTATCAGTGAGATTGTAGCAAGATAAGTGAAAAGGGTTTAAGAAAGTTGCCCTGTTAAGCTAAAAAAATCGCCAAGTCTTACCTGTTACAGACCCCAACGTATGTTTCCTGCAAGACTTGGCCAAAGTTACCAGCGATTTTATGAGATCCTCTCTTATAAGTTGGATACCATGCGAACACGGTATTCATTGGCGACAATCCGCCATTGTGGGACTTCATCCATAACGCCCACTTGATCTAAATAACGTAGTGATAAATTACTCGCGAGATTACACTCTCCTTCCACATGCACTGAGGGTATCATTGCATCAGCAACATGCACGGCAGTTAGTACTTTAAAATCATGATCTTTAGATAGATGTGGGACATGATGTAACATCACCGCCTCTATCACTTGAGGAGGTAAGTTCCATAAAGCAAGCAAAGCGCCCGCTACCTCACCATGGAAAAAGCCAAAAGCCGCCTTCTCTACCAAATAGATAGGTTTACTTTTTTTAACCGCATAATTTAGTAGTTTTTTATATTGCTCTGGATTATGAGATGCCATTATCAATATACCCAAATCATGCAGTAAACCCGCCAAAAAGGCTTGATCCTGCATCACTTTGCTGGCACCTGATCGACGACAGATGGTCTGTGCCAAACGAGCCACAACTAAGGAGCGCGCATTCATCTGCTCAAATGAAAATGCCTTCCAATCATCTGGGCTTTTAAACTGGTTATTTAACTGGCTACTTAAGGCAAGACTACGTAAGTTACGAACACCTAGCATAGAGATCGCTTCTTTTAAATCAACGATAGTGCGTTCAAAGCCAAAGAAAGCAGAATTTACCTGCTTCATGATTTGCGCGACAACGGCGAGATCTTGCTCAACAATTTCACCAATATCAGCCAAATCTGCGCGATCAGAATTAATAGCATCGGTAAGTTGACGATAGATACTAGGGGGTGACGGCAAGCAACCAACAGACCCTACATAAGCTTGTAAGGAACTTCGATTAAGTAAGTGGAGTAATTTAATTTGATATTCAAGCGACGCCCCTAAGCCTTCAATCGTTACAGCGCTAGGATAAATTCGGTGTGCCACATCCGCCGCTTTCGCTTTTTGAGCGGCATTCCAATATTCTGCCCCCATAAACACTCGAACAGACGTAGGATGGCGTTTAGCTATTTGAGCCATCAACTCAATATCAACTTGAGCACGCATAGAGCAAGGGATAATTACCGCATCACAAATCTGCTCATCTAAACATAAAAGCAAACTGTCTTTAGAATCAAAGCGAACAAAATCCCACGAAAGATTAGACTCCGTGATATCTCTAGTCCAATTAGTATATCGGCATTCAGCATCCAACATGACTACTTTGAAATTATGTAAAGAACTATTAGTGATGGTACTCATGGCCTTTACTCACAATTATTTAGTTAATCATTACAAACCTTGTACCTTTAAAATAGTGAGTACAGGCCGTTTTAAAAGTTTGTTTTTATTAAAATTTTAGCGAATATGTATTAATAAAAAAACAGACTGTTTGAAAAACAGTATAAAACATAATGAATATGAGGCTTTTTTAAAACAGCAGCGTTTTGATTAAAATTTTATCAATCTTTTAATGAGTAAATTTCATATTAAAGCCACTCAGCATACTCAGCGTTTTAAATAAAACCATGTAATCTCGACGTAGAAAACCCGATAGATAACAACAAGATTAAACCTATTCCTGCTGCTTTAATTCAGAAGGACGCGACCAAATATAGATCATCGCAATCACAATCGTTACAACAACCCCAGCCTTTAAACCTAAATGAAATGACCTGAAAAACAGTGGATAAATCACCATAAGCACCATCATTGTGGTTGCTAAGACCTTTATTTTAAACGGTATGATACCGCCATCTTCCCAGTCTCGTATATATTTCCCAAAGTAGCGATTATTCAATAAAGTTTTATGCAGCCGCTCAGAGCTTCGTGAAAAACAAAAAGCGGCCACCAGTAAAAAAGGAGTGGTAGGAAGAAGCGGTAGGATTACGCCAATAAACCCAAGAACAACACATAAGCAACCGGCTATGAGGTATATAGAACGTATAATTTTAGCTTTCACTATTCCTCCTTTAACTGCATAAACCTAAAGCCTAAGTAGATACTTAACCTCCCTAATAAGATAGTCAGTAAAAAAAAGGCACCTAACGATGCCTATAATTATCTCTACTCTGGAAAAGCTCTACACTCAGTGCAATGGCCCCTCTCTGGTTATCATTGTTTATTTCAGCTCTTTTGCCAATATAGCATTCAATTCAGGAATACAGGATCCACAGTTAGTTCCACACTTAAGCTTATCCCCGAGCATATCAACCGTCCTAGAACCTAACCCTATCGCTTCTACTATGGCATTGCTACCTACTTGATAACAACTACAGATCATCTCACCGGGATTTTCAATTTCACATCCGGTTACACTCAAGATAAAACGGCGTTGATCAATCGACAATTCCGCTTCAGAAAACATCTCCTCCAACCAACGTGTAGAAGGTATCTCTCCATAAGGCATAACAAAAAAAGTCCATTCAAGTACTTCGCCTTTTAGTCCCGCTGCTCTAAAGTTTTGGCTATTCGGATCTTCTAACCAGATAGACACATCCCCTAAATGCTCTTTGCACCAAGCAATACCGTCAACCAACTCAACACTATCGGCAAGATAATAAAAAGTAACATCACCTTTAGGTACTTTGGACCAGTATTCAACGGGTAAATTGATTTCCAAATCAGAGCGACACATTAGCCACCCTTGCCAACTCGGATTAAGTTTAGAAAGACTGACTCGTCCATGCTTAGACTCAGGCTGCCCTGAAATAGGGTCCGTCACGGGTTCCAGTAAAGCGCCCATTTTAGCCAAGGAACTAAATTCATTATTCCAATGCATAGGCACAAACAGCTCACCCCTACGCTGCTCCGATGCCATAACTCTAGCACGGCCAATATAATCCCCTTGAGGATGGCTCAGCTTAACCAACTCGCCATCAGAGATCTGCTCTTTTAGCGCATCAGCCTGATTAAGCTCCACAAAAGGTTCATCCCTATGTTGAAACAAGCGGCGCGCACGTCCACTCATCGCCATGGTATGCCATTGATCTCTAATACGGCCTGTATTTAAGATATAAGGCAGTTCAGGGGTGACTTGCTGAATAGGGCTTGAAACCTGAATAGGTATAAACCTTGCCCGTTTTGATGGCGTAAAAAAGCGGCCATCTGAAAACATACGCGCTGTCCCGTAAGGTGCTTCCTGAGTCACCGGCCACTGAACAGGTTTAAAAGAATTATAAGTATCAATATCTATATCTTGATACAGACTAATATCAAAATCTCTGTTGCCATCATTCTCAAAACCAGAGAGCGCTGCATGCTCTGCAAAAATTTCTGCTGGATGTTGATAAGAGAATGCATCTTCAAAACCCATTTTCTTGGCCACTTCACTAATAATCCACCAATCATGTTTAGCCTCACCCGTAGGTGCTAAGAGACTACGCTGACGTGAAATTCTTCTTTCTGCATTAGTGACTGTGCCATCTTTCTCACTCCACCCTGTTGCGGGTAAGCAAACATCAGCATATTTAAGGGTTTCAGTACTCGCCATACAATCAGAAACAACCACTAAGGGACACTTTTCCAACGCCTGTGTCACTTGATGGGTATTAGGTAAACTCACCGCAGGATTTGTCCCCATAATCCAAACCGCTTTAACTTTACCCTCTTCAATGGCTTGAAAAAGCTCAACCGCCTTTAAACCTTCGGTTTGAGCAATATTCGGTGCATTCCAAAAACGCGAGACAAGATCAATATACTCAGGTGAAGAGAAGTCCAAATGCGCGGCTAGCTGATTTGCTAAACCGCCAACCTCACGCCCACCCATAGCATTAGGCTGTCCAGTAATAGAAAACGGGCCCGCACCTTCAAAACCTATACGACCAGTGGCAAGGTGACAGTTAATGATTGCATTGGAATTATCAGTGCCACTAAAAGACTGGTTTACCCCTTGAGAATAAAAAGTCACAACTTTATCAGTCTGGGCAAACCACTCATAAAACGTTGTTAAAATATCACTATCTAGATCGCAATACTTAGCTACCGCTGAAACTGAGTCAAACTGCTGCTGAGCTGAAGCTAAAGCAAGTTCAAAACCTTCTGTGTATTGCTCAATGTAATCATGATTTAAACAATTCTGATCAGCCAGATAGCTCAATAATCCTGAAAATAACTCACTATCGGTACTCGGTTTAAGTGCCAAATGAAGATCCGCTAAATCACAGGTTGCTGTTCGGCGAGGATCAACCACTACTACTTTCAGGGAGGGATTCTTTTTCTTAGCAGCCTGCATACGTTGATATAAAACAGGGTGGTTCCACGCGGTATTACTGCCGACCAGCACTAATAGTTCCGCTTTTTCCAAGTCTTCATAGGAACATGGCACTGTATCGCTACCAAAGGCACGTTTATAACCCGCTACAGCTGACGACATACAAAGACGTGAATTCGTATCCACATTAGCGCTACCAATAAAACCTTTCATCAATTTATTGGCTACATAATAATCTTCTGTGAGCAATTGACCGGATAAGTAAAAAGCTACAGAGTCCGGCCCATGCTCCGATATAGTGCGAAGAAATCTAGAAGAGACCTCATCTAGTGCGCTATCCCAAGAAACAGGGACATTATTTATAAGAGGGGAAAGTAGACGACCACCCGCACCTAATACCTCATGCAGGGCCGAGCCTTTAACGCATAACCTGCCAAAATTAGCCGGATGAGATTTATCGCCTTTAACACCGATTGAACCGGAATCCAGAATATCAGCATCAACACCACAGCCCACACCGCAGTATGGACACGTTGTCATTTTGTGCATCTAAACCTCCACTACTTTGTAACACACAAATCCAGATGCACTTTCCAGTTTACAGCGTACACGGCACGGAGCCACATATCTGCTAGTTGCCAGATAAGTGCGCTCCGTTGCGCTACTATAATTTTTTATGTACTAAATATGCTGTACATTTTTATCAATAAATATGATGAGTGACTCAGCAAGCACTGTGCCAATTTAGGATATCGCCAAGACCCAACGCCTGATTACACAGGCTACATCTTACCCACTTATCCACAGCAGCGTACCTCCAAACAACAATTAAATAAGTCTCCCGCACCACAATGGAACATTTATTGCTTAATTAACCAGTATCCACCTCCGGATATGGATTAATATGTAACGTGAATCGCTTAAATGTTTTACTGATAGATGACGAACCGGAAAGAGTACAGGCACTCAAAGAAGCCTTGCACTCACTAGGACATCATGTCGTCTGCCAACTACCCAATACTACCCATCTCAATAAACGTGTTGAGGATACCCATCCAGACATCGTTATTATTGATATGGATTCGCCTAATCGAGACACACTCGAAAGTATGTCAACGATGAGCAAAAACAATCCAAGACCTATCGTTTTTTTCGCTGAGCAGCAAAATGATCGTAAAACTATGTCTGATGCTATTAATGCGGGCGTCAGTGCTTACATATCGGACGGGCTACAGCCAGATCGGGTAAAAGCGATTATGGATACCGCTATTGCTCATTTCGATGCCCATAGCTCACTGCGCGCAGAACTCGAAAAAGCGAAAACCCAACTGGCTGACAGAAAAGTGATCGAAAAAGCCAAAGGCATGTTAATGAAGCATCAAGGGTGCGATGAAAAACAAGCATTCGAAACCCTTCGTAAGCTCGCCATGGATCGCGGTCAAAAGCTACCCGATGTCGCCCAGAGCGTTATTGATGTTCTGGAACTAACGAACGGCCTGAGCAAGTAGAGAGAAGAGGATAATTTATGTCAGCACCACTGACACTTGAAAAAAACAACCTGAAGCTCGGTTTTGTCGCGCTCTTAGATTGCGCACCTTTAGTGGTCGCCCGAGAAAAAGGCTTTTTCAAAAGACACGGCCTCGATGTCGTTTTATGCAAAGAATCATCTTGGGCCTCGATACGCGATAAAGTAAGCTTTGGCCTGTACGATGGCGCACATATGCTGGCCCCGATGCCATTGGCATCGACGCTTGGCTTAAACGGCAACAAAACACCGATGATGACAGCCCTAGCACTGAGCCAAAACGGTACGGCAATCACTTTATCTGAAGAGTTCCATACCCTCTTATCCAAAACAATTGATAACTGGGAAGACGACAAACTAGTCGGTGAGCAATTTAAAAAACAGGTCAAGAGCAGCTCAGTCAAACCGGTCATGGCAACGGTATATCCATACTCAAACCATTATTATCAGCTTCGTTACTGGCTTGAACAACATGGGATTGATGCAGAACATGATGTGCAATTAATTGCTGTTCCACCAACCCAGATGATACCAAGCTTATCTAATGGCGCTATAGATGGTTATTGCGTAGGTGAACCTTGGAATAGTTTAGCGCTCATTCAGAAGATCGGCGGCTTACTGACAACCGGACACAAAATATGGGGAGCCCATACAGAAAAGGTTCTTGGTGTGACTCAAGAGTGGGCAGCGGCCTACCCTAATACCCACCAAGCATTAGTAAAAGCGTTATATGAAGCTTGCCAATGGGTTGAAGATATCAACAATAAAGAGGAACTATACCAACTCCTTGCGCTACCCCCATACCTAGATCAAGCCGCCACTACGCTTTCTGACTACACACCGCCCCTTGCGATGAAACAACATTTCGCGGGCAAGCAAGTAAATGTTCCCGACCCGAAACAGGGCGAGTTTATTCTTAGCCAGATGTTAGACTGTGGGCAACTATCAGACGCAGACAACCCTGCCGATTTTGCAATCATTAGCCGTACAGTTTACCGCCAAGACCTCTTTCAAAAATGGGTTAGCTAAACATCAAGGCAGGAGTGCAACTTCTGCCTTTCTTCTCCCTGAACCCATTCGCTCGCCTACAGCTCGATAATCGGCACCCACTTACTCCATTCGTTTAATTGTATGCATCAATACGCACCCTGCTAACACAAATACGCACTATTGTGCAGCGCACCCTTGTAGAAACAGAGTAATAAAAATTACTGATTACATATATAACTATCTGTATATAAAGAGGTTTAGTTTTTTGGCATAGGTAATGCTTTATAAAAAAACAAATGAGCCATTCAACGAAGAGTGCTCGATAAATACAGAAACGGGCAGAAAAGCCCGCTCGATTATTTTATGGCAAAGGCGCCTTAACGAATCACAAGACTGTGATCACGTTAGGCGCCTTTTTTATTTTTCAAGACTGGAGAAGCCAACCATGCTTAAAAAGAAGACTGCTCTACTAAGCAAAATTATCAGTAGTACGGTGTTAGCCGCTGCCTTAATTACAACCCCTGCATGGGCAGCCATCGGCGAGCCTGAAAAGGAAGATTTAAAATTCGGGTTTATTAAACTAACTGATATGGCCCCTCTCGCAATTGCTTACGAAAAAGGTTTTTTCGAGGATGAAGGCCTCTACGTCACTTTAGAAGCCCAAGCCAACTGGAAGGTGCTTTTAGATCGCGTTATTGACGGTCAGCTAGATGGTGCTCATATGCTTGCAGGCCAACCTTTAGGCGCAACCATTGGGTTTGGTACTCAGTCCCACATTATCACGGCGTTTAGCATGGACCTTAATGGTAACGCCATCACCGTTTCCAATGATATTTGGGATCAGATGAAGCCATACGTACCAAAAGGGCCTGACGGCAAACCCGTTCACCCCATTAAAGCGGATGCGTTAAAGCCTATTGTCGAAAAATATAAAGATGAAGGTAAGCCTTTTAACATGGGCATGGTATTCCCTGTTTCGACCCATAACTATGAACTACGTTATTGGTTAGCAGCAGGCGGTATTCACCCTGGTTATTATGCGCCTCATAACGGCGATACATCAGGTACGATCGATGCAGATGCACTGTTATCAGTGACTCCGCCACCTCAAATGCCTGCAACAATGGAAGCTGGCACTATCTATGGTTACTGTGTGGGCGAACCTTGGAACCAGCAAGCGGTGTTTAAAGGTATTGGTGTTCCAGTCGTAACCGATTATGAAATATGGAAAAACAACCCCGAGAAAGTTTTTGGTGTCTCTAAGGGCTGGGCAGACGAAAATCCTAATACCCATATTCGTGTTGTTAAAGCGATGATTCGTGCCGCTAAATGGTTAGATGACAACAATAATGCTAACCGCCCAGAAGCAGTGAAGATTTTATCCAAATCTGATTATGTAGGTGCAGATTATGATGTTATCGCTAACTCAATGACTGGTACTTTTGAGTACGAAAAAGGCGATAAACGTCAGGTGCCTGATTTCAACGTATTCTTCCGCTATAACGCCACTTACCCGTACTATTCTGATGCGATTTGGTATCTAACTCAGATGCGTCGTTGGGGACAAATTGCTGAGCCTAAATCAGATCAGTGGTTTATGGATATTGCTAAGAAAGTTTACCGCCCAGATATCTATGCAGTTGCCGCAAAAGAACTCATTGAGGAAGGTAAAATGACTGCGGATATGTTCCCTGATTTTGTCTCCGAAGATGGCTACAAAGCACCACAAACACACTTTATCGACAACATCACCTTTGATGGCAAGCAACCAAACGCCTACCTAGAAAAATTCTCAATCGGTCTGAAGCCAGATCAAACACTTTGATCTAACAACAAAGCCCCTCTGTACCAGAGGGGCAACAGATCAACGGAAGGTAATATGTCATGAGTAAAATTTTAGCCACAATAGGCCTGAGCCATTTTATTGAAAACCCTAAAGCAAACTTCAGTCAATTGGGAAAGTCTTTACTGATACCGCTAATTGGTTTGTTAGTTTTCTTATTCATTTGGGAGATCGGGGCCAAAAGCGTCCACACTTCGCTAGGCACTTTCCCCGGTCCTGCGGCGGTTTATCAACAGTCGATTACATTAATAGAGGAACATCAAGCAGAGCGGGTGAAAGAGGTTAAATTCCACGAGCGCCAAGAGCTACGTAACGCAAAGAAACTCGAAAAAAATCCTGATGCTACAGTAAAAGTGCGTCCATACACCGGTAAACCCACCTTTTTTGATCAGATTTTAACAAGCCTAATCACCGTGCTTGCAGGCTTCATTATCGCCTCACTAATCGCTATTCCGGCGGGAATACTCATCGGTTTAAATAGCACACTTTACTCCGCCTTCAATCCACTGATTCAGCTATTTAAACCCGTCTCACCACTGGCTTGGTTACCCTTAGTAACGATGGTTGTCAGTGCAGTATACGTCAGTAAAGACCCGATGTTTGCGAAGTCATTCATCACCTCATTGATCACTGTATCCCTGTGTAGCTTATGGCCAACACTTCTCAATACAGCGGTCGGCGTGTCATCAATCAGTAAAGATCTACAAAACGTATCTCAAGTACTTCGCCTTAACTGGCTTACCCATATTATCAAAATCGTTCTGCCATCCTCTATCCCAATGATGTTTACTGGCTTGCGCTTATCACTCGGTATCGCATGGATGGTACTTATTGCAGCAGAAATGCTGGCCCAAAACCCAGGCCTTGGTAAATTTGTTTGGGATGAATTCCAAAACGGTAGCTCCAACTCCCTTGGCCGAATTATGGTGGCCGTACTCGTTATTGGACTGATCGGTTTTTTACTAGACCGTTGCATGCTGTTTTTACAGCGCAAAATGTCTTGGGATAAAACAGCAATACTTCGCTAATTAGCGGCGTTAGAAAAAGGATAATTATTATGGCTCAGCCTCCTAAACATTTAGAGTTAACAAAAGTTGATATCGATTTTCCAACACCTAACGGCCCTTTTAAAGCGCTTCAGGACATTAACCTGACGATTAACAAAGGGGAGTTTGTCTCGTTAATTGGTCACTCAGGTTGCGGTAAATCGACTGTACTAAACATCGTAGCCGGACTCTATCAAGCCACCAGCGGCGGCTGCCTCTTAGACGGAAAAGAGGTAAACTCACCAGGTCCTGAACGCGCGGTTGTTTTTCAAAACCACTCTTTACTGCCGTGGTTAAGCGCCTATGAAAACGTAGAGCTTGCGGTAAAACAGGTCTTTGGCCGCTCAAAGAGTAAAGCGGAGATGCGTGAATGGATAGAACATAACTTAGCCCTCGTCCATATGGATCATGCTATGGACAAGCGCCCTGATGAGATATCAGGAGGGATGAAGCAACGTGTCGGTATCGCACGCGCCCTCGCAATGGAACCCACTGTTATGTTGATGGACGAACCCTTCGGTGCCTTAGATGCGCTCACGCGAGCCCATCTACAGGACTCACTGATGGAGATCCAAAAAGATCTAAACAACACCGTTATTATGATCACTCATGATGTGGATGAAGCGGTTCTCCTCTCGGATCGCATTGTGATGATGACTAATGGCCCTGCCGCCACCGTCGGCGAAATACTGAATATTGACCTCCCCCGCCCACGCGACCGTATTGCGTTAGCGGACGACCCTCAATATAACCACTACCGCCATGAAGTACTGACTTTCCTGTATGAAAAACAGCGTACCCCCGACAGTAGCCCTAAAAAAGAAGAGGGCACACAAAAGATGGCGCAAGATATGCATAGTGATTCTCCAGTAAAAGCAAAACGCGAGGAAAAAGCAGCCTAAGGTCCGTGTATACCTCTATTCAAAGGCGAATAAAGGTAAATCGGTGTATCAAATAAGTGCACAGTTTTGTACTCAGGCTCAACCGACGCACCAATAGATAGCAAAAACATAAACAGCTTGAACAAAGGCGTTCATACCGTCCCCGATACAATCAGAGGGGACGTGTAGAACGCCTTTTTTGTTTCAACACCTATAACTATAATCGAGGCCAATACCATGAGTGATAGTGGCAAGCTAACTCTCTTCTCCTTCAGCGGAAAAATGAAGATTCTACATTTAAGCTGGATGGCGTTTTTCATCAGCTTTTTTGTATGGTTTAACCACGCCCCTTTACTCGGCGCTATAGCGGAATCCTTAGGGCTAACGAACGCAGAAATTAAAACTTTACTGATTTTAAACGTTGCATTGACCATCCCCGCTCGAATTATTATCGGCATGCTCACGGATAAGTACGGTCCAAGGATCACGTACGCCGCCCTCCTCTCGATTGCCAGTATCCCCTGCTTCATGTTTGCCCTATCCACTGATTTTGCGCAAGCCGCCGTATCCCGTTTTTTACTCGGCTTTATCGGCGCAGGATTTGTTATCGGTATTCGTATGGTAAGTGAATGGTTCCCTGCGAACGAGCTCGGTACGGCTGAAGGCTTATACGGCGGTTGGGGTAACTTTGGCTCCGCTGCAGCGGCTATGCTACTACCCACCTTAGTCGTGATCTTTGGGGGCCCTGATGGCTGGCGCTATGCGGTCGGTCTAACCGGTTTAATGAGCTTGCTCTTTAGTGTGATCTGGTACAAAAATGTAACCGACACACCAAAAGGTTCAACCTATTTTAAACCTAAGAAAATAGGGGGTATGGAGGTTACCAGCCCCAGTGATTTCATCTTAATGATTATCATGAAGGTCCCACTCTATGCCGCTCTATCGCTGCTCACATGGAAGCTTTCACCAGCAGGTGTATCAATCTTAACGGATACAGCTGCGTTCACTATATATCTAACCTTAGCCGCTATTTTTATCTATGACTGCTATAGCGCTTATCGTATTAACAAAACTATATTTACCCAGCCCGTCCCCGAGATGGAGCGCTACAAATTTAAGCAAGTTGCAGTATTAAATATACTGTACTTTGCCACCTTTGGCTCTGAACTAGCGGTGATCTCTATGCTACCTCTGTTCTTTGCCGACGTATTTTCATTAGATATGGTGTATGCCGGTTTAGTTGCATCCGCTTATGCGTTCATGAACCTCATGTCACGCCCTGGAGGGGGTTGGATCAGTGACCGTTTTGGCCGTAGAAAAACATTGTTAATTTTAACTGCAGGTTTGGCCGCAGGTTATGCTGTGATGTCGTTAATCGATAGCAGCTGGCCACTCTTCCTCGCCGTTGCCGCTGCGATGGCGTGCTCCTTCTTCGTTCAAGCGGGTGAAGGCGCTGTCTTTGCGGTCGTACCTTTAATAAAACGCCGCCTAACAGGGCAAATTGCCGGTATGACAGGGGCTTACGGCAATGTTGGCGCCGTCTTCTATCTAACCGTATTATCCTTAGTTGAGTACTCAACCTTTTTTACCGTGATTGCGGTAACTGCAGTCATTGGCTTTATCACCCTACTTTTCTTAGAAGAGCCAAAAGGGCATATGGCTGAGGTCAATGAAGATGGTACAGTAGAACTTATTAAAGTCAGTTAACCATGCTAAGGCCTAGCACGTTACCGAGACTCATTTCCGTGTACAGGCCTGACCCTCAGCAAGCGGTGAACAATGAACCCATTGCTCACCCTGCGTTTAGGTAAAAGTGAACATGAGTAAGAAAACGTTGGTCTTACGTTTTGGTGGACAATCCAGTGCAGGCATAAAGGCGCGTAACCAAGATGCCTTTGCCGCCCATCTGCCGAGTCATGCTGAACTTGACTTTAAAGGCGGTGCGGCAGCCATTGCCGACGGCGTGAGCAGCTGCGAAGACTCCCATATTGCAAGCCAAACCAGCGTCACCAGTTTCATGCAGGACTACTTCAGCACTCCCCATAGCTGGAGCGTAAAAAATTCTGTCTCCCGTGTATTAACCGCCTTGAATAGCTGGCTACACAAAGAAAACATTCAAAATAGCCGCGAAAAAGACAGCTTACTCTGTACCTTTTCAGCCTTAATCATTAAATCCAACACCCTACATTGGTTCCACGTTGGCGATTCTCGGATTTACCATTTTCAAGCGGACCAATTAGAGCAACTCACACAAGACCATGTCCGTAAAAGCGGTGGAAAACACTACTTATCTCGCGCCTTAGGGGGCGATCAACATTTAGACGTAGACTACGCAACCCGAGGTGTAAAAGAGGGTGATATGCTCTTAATGACCACCGATGGTATCCATGAGTTTCTCTCAAATCGCGAACTGCAAGCCATCCTTGCAGAACATTTCGATTCACCTGAAACCGCTGCACAGCAATGCATTGATCTTGCTCTTGAGCGCGGTAGTGATGACAACCTTACCGCACTCATCACCTGCATAGATCACCTGCCTTCGGAAACATTAGATGAAAGCCATGCACGGCTGGCCCAATTACCTATCCCTCCGGTCATGACCATTGGTAATAAAATTGATGATTACGAAGTGCTCGACATTATTTTTAGTGGCACCCGCAGCCATATGTACCTTGTTAAAGATACCGTTTCAGGGCAGCAATATGTGTTAAAAGCGCCCTCGCTTCAATTCGCGGAAGATCCTCTCTATCTTGATGGTTTTATCCGAGAAGAATGGGTGGGACAACGGATAGACCACCCCAATGTGATGAAAACCTTCCCTCCCCTGCGCGAAAAGCAGTACCTCTACTACTTAGGGGAACATATTCAGGGCATGAACCTGCGCGAATGGATGAACGATAATCCAGCACCAACGCTTGATGAGGTGCGGGACCTAACCAAACAGGTCATCCAAGGACTAAGAGCATTCCAACGGGCCGACATGGTGCATCAAGACCTCAAGCCCGAAAACATCATGATTAACCAAGATGGACGCATCAAAATTCTTGATTTTGGTACTGTGAAAATTGCGGGTATAGAGGAGATGAACTCTCCCCTAGATAAATCAATTCCCCAAGGTTCAATCAACTATGTCGCTCCTGAGTACCTACTTGGCGAGGCCGGTAGTTTTCGCTCGGACCTGTTCTCTCTCGCGGTCATTGTGTATGAGATGATCACAGGTCATCTGCCTTACAAGGAGATGAAAACCAATAATATAACGCTTAAAAATTATGGCCAAATGCACTACACGCCGACACTCCGTTACCGCAAAGGTGTACCTTTATGGGTCGAAGGCTGCTTAAAAAAGGCGTTACAGCCAAACCCCCGCTTTAGATATGAAGCTCTATCTGAATTTTTACAAGATTTCACCCAGCCCAATCAAAGCCTTGAAGCCAAAATAAAACATCAACCCATGCTAGAGAAAAACCCTATTCTCACGTGGCAGGTGATCGCAGCACTGATGCTGATCCTTAACCTAGTTCAACTCTTACTCAAATAGATCACACGGCATAGGTCACCGCCCCCTCAGTCGCACCAAAACAGTTCGCATCAACAGGTGTTTGCATCAAAACAAAGCCAAAACCCACCTACAAACAGCGTAATAACACTCTAACAAACACAGTAACCCACTGAAAAAAAGTAGATTTTAATAAATGGCACACTACGTGCTTTATTAAAAGCAATAACCACTATTATGTGTTTAATAGTCGTTATCACAACAAGCTCTGAGAACAAAGGCGTTCTACATCAACATGCTCATACATGTTGAATGTGAACGCCTTTTTTTATTTTTGGGATTTAGGATTTTTATGAAAAAACGTTTGGTCATCATTGGAAACGGCATGGCAACAGGTCGGTTACTGCAACGCTTATTTGAGCGTGCAGAACACCCGCTTGATGTCACTGTTTTTGGTGAAGAGCCGGGCGGTAGCTATAACCGTGTTTTGCTATCCAATTTACTCAGCGGTGAACTTGATAAAGATAAAGTGATCACCCTACCCACAGAGTGGTACGCAGAACATGGTGTGAAATTACATAGCCAAGATCCCGCTATACAAATTGATCGCGCTAATAAAACAGTCGTAAGCGAGCAAGGCGTCCAAGTAGATTACGATCTACTGGTTATTGCGACCGGTTCATACCCAACCCCTCTACCTGTAGAGGGCGCACATCTGAACGGGGTTATGAGCTTTAGAACATTTAAAGATGTTGAGCAGATGCAACATATTGCCAAAGAAAAGAAACGTGCCGTTGTTATTGGCGGTGGTTTCTTAGGCCTTGAAGCGGCAGAAGGCTTACGTGTGCAAGGTATGGATGTAACGCTACTGCATCGTGGGAAATACCTACTGGATCATCAACTGGACGAAACCGCCGGAAAGATGCTGCAAAACGCACTTGAAGAGCGAGGCCTTAAATTCCGCCTTCAAGCTAACACTCAAGCGATCCAAGGCAGTGGTTCCGTAGAGTCGGTAGCACTAGCAACAGGCGAAACACTACCCGCCGACCTTGTCGTCACCGCTATAGGTGTAACGCCGAATAAAGCATTAGCTGAAACAGCAAGACTTGATTACCAGCGCGGCATATTGGTCGATGCCCAAATGCGCACTAATGATTCATCTATTTATGCATTAGGTGAGTGCTGCCAGTTTGAATCATTCACTTATGGTTTAGTCGCCCCTATCTGGCAGCAGGCGGATATTCTTGTCGCTAGCCTTCTCAACGAAACCAAATTTTATCAAGAAGCACCGGTGGCGACTCAATTAAAAATCAGCGGTGTGGACCTTTTTTCATGTGGTTCGCTTCAGGACTCTCCTGAAACAGAAACACTGACTTATCACGATATTCAACACAATGAATACAGAAAACTTTGGCTGAAAGATAACCGAATAGTCGGCGCCGTTTTATACGGTGATGTCCGTGAGGGGCAGTGGTATTTCGATCAGCTAAAACAAAAAACTGATTTGAGTGCGAACAGACAACAACTGCTATTTGGCAGTCCGTTCTGCTCTCAAGACACTCAAACACAAGACATGGGTATATCTTCTATGACTACTTCAACGGACTCGAACAAAAAACAATTGGTCGTTATCGGTAACGGTATGGTGGGGCACCACTTTATTGAAAACTTTGTCGCTAACGAAGTTGCAGGCGAATATGAAATTCATATATTAGCCGAAGAATCACGTGCAGCTTACGACCGCGTCCACCTTTCAGAGTACTTTGGTGATTCAACCTACCAAGATCTCTGCCTAGTAGAAGATAACTTTTATGAAACACATGGCGTGCAGCTTCACTTAAACGAAGGTGCTACGCAGATCGATCGCGATACAAAGCAGGTGATCACAGAGCAAGCTAGCTATCCCTATGACAAGCTAGTACTCGCTACCGGTTCATACCCTTTTGTCCCCCCCATTCCGGGAAATGATGGTGATGCCTGCTTTGTTTATCGCACCTTGGAAGATTTAGATAAAATCCAAGAGTGCGCAAAAGCGGCCTCCGTCGGCGTTGTTGTTGGTGGTGGTTTACTGGGGCTAGAAGCGGCTAACGCGCTTAAATCTTTAGGTTTAAAAGCTCATGTTGTTGAGTTTGCTCCACGCTTAATGCCGGTACAGCTTGATGAAGATGGTGGTGAGCTTTTAAAGAAAAAAATAGAAGCCTTAGATGTAGATGTTCATTGCAATAAAGCGACTTCAGAAATCGTACCTGGTGAAGAGCATACCTACCGTATGAACTTCAGTGATGGCACTTTCTTAGAAACAGACCTAATCCTATTCTCTGCGGGTATCCGTCCTCAAGACGCCCTAGCACGTAGTAGCGCTCTGGCAATTGGCGAGCGCGGTGGCATCATTGTTGACAACTACTGCCAAACTTCTGATAAAAACATTTATGCCGTCGGCGAATGTGCACTATGGAACAATCAAATCTTTGGTTTAGTGGCGCCCGGTTATACTATGGCAAAAACAGCCGTTGCAGCCATTGTTGGCGATCTAGAAAACGAGACTACATTTACCGGCGCAGACATGAGTACAAAGCTAAAACTACTCGGCGTAGATGTAGGCTCCATTGGCGATGCGCATGGTAAAACCCCTGGCAGTATCAGTTACCGCTATTTAGATGAAGACACGCAGGTCTACTACCGCATCGTTGTATCAGAAGATCGTACAAAACTGCTCGGTGCGGTTTTAGTCGGCGATAACAGTAAATACGACACCTTAATTCAATATGCACTCAATGGCATTGATCTTCCCGAAAAGCCGCAGTCTCTAATCTTGCCGTCATTGGATGGTGCCGCGGCACCAACACTTGGCCCTGATGCGCTACCTGATACGGCGACTATTTGCTCCTGCTTAAATGTTACTAAAGGTCAAATCTGCTGTTCAATCGATGAGGGAGCCGTCACGCTCGGTGATGTTAAAGAGGTAACTAAAGCTGCATCAGGCTGTGGTGGCTGTGCCGCTATGTTAAAAAACCTAGTTGACCATGAGCTTGAAAAACGGGGGGTTGAAGTCTGTAAAGATATCTGCGAACACTTTGCTTACACCCGCGAAGAGCTTTACCACATTATTCGTGTTGAAGGTATTCGTAGCTTCTCTGATCTACTTGCTAAACATGGTAAAGGACTTGGTTGTGAAATATGTAAGCCTGCAGCCGGCTCTATTTTAGCCTCTTGCTGGAACGAGCATGTACTCGATGAACCTCACGTAGGGCTACAAGATACCAACGATCGTTTTATGGCCAATATGCAAAAAGATGGCACTTACTCTATTGTCCCGCGTATTGCCGGTGGTGAAATCACCCCTGACAAACTAATCGTCTTAGGTCAAGTAGGTAAAAAATACAACTTATACACCAAGATTACCGGTGGCCAACGTGTCGATCTATTTGGCGCAAAACTACATGAGCTGCCACTGATCTGGAAAGAACTGATTGATGCGGGTTTTGAAACCGGTCATGCCTACGGCAAGTCACTTCGTACCGTTAAATCATGTGTCGGCAGTACCTGGTGCCGCTTCGGCGTGAAGGACAGCGCAAGCATGGCAATCGAGCTTGAGAATCGCTATAAGGGTCTACGCTCTCCTCACAAAATAAAATTTGCCGTATCCGGTTGTACCCGCGAATGTGCAGAAGCACAAAGTAAAGATATTGGTGTGATCGCCACCGAAAATGGCTGGAACCTTTATGTGTGCGGTAATGGCGGTATGAAACCTCGCCACGGGGACCTGTTTGCTACCGACCTAGATGATGAAACTCTCGTTAAATATATCGACCGAGTTCTAATGTTCTACGTAAAAACCGCCGACCGCCTACAGCGCACATCCGTATGGATGGAAAATTTAGAGGGCGGTTTAGACTACCTAAAAGAGGTTGTCCTAGATGACAAATTAAACATTGCTACTGAACTTGAATCACAAATGCAGCATGTTGTTGATACTTACCAGTGTGAATGGAAAACAACATTGGAAGACGAGGAAAAATTAAAACAGTTCAGAAGTGTAGTAAATGCGGAAGAACAGGTTGATCCACAAATTGTACACATTATCGAACGCGATCAAATTCGCCCAGTTTAATTAAGTACGCTGATGAAAAGAGGAGAATGTTATGACAATTAACCCAAATGCTGACTGGCTAAAACTCTGCAATAAAAGCGACTTAGTACCTAACACAGGTGTTGCTGCATTGTATGAAGATCAGCAAATCGCTATTTTTTATATTCCTGGATATGAAGATGAAGTATTTGCAATCGGTAACCAAGATCCCTTTAGCGGTGCAAATATATTAGCCCGCGGTTTAATCGGAGATATCAAAGGTGAACCGATGGTGGCATCACCTTTATATAAACAGCACTTTTCCTTAAATACGGGGAGCTGCTTTGAGGATTCAAACACTCAAGTGCCCGTATGGCCAGTACGTTTAAAAGGTGAAAACGTCGAGATCATAGCCGCATAACGAGAACCGACTTCCGCGAGGAATAGCTTACACAGTAATGTGTAAGTGCGCTCTAAAATGACGTATACCCATACTTTTAGAGCACCATCCAATGTCGTTACATTGGTTTTTTACCGCAGGCAACCCCTGCGGTTTTTTTATAAGAAATAGATAACACATGGAAAATATTCTGTGTTATTTCTCCCTCACTCCATAAGCTCTTCGCAACCTCGCACCATAAAAGCAAACCAACGCACAATCACTACTTTTCAATCACATCGATAATCTGCACCTGCATGAATAACACTTAAAAATAGTTACATAAGCTGTTTAAAAAGCGGCACACGCGCTTGTCATGCTTTTAATTACCCCACCTATCATTTCTTAGATGATGACAATTGTCATATCAAAATGAGAAGCATTATCATTAAAATGGGTGGTTACTGTGGGTGAATGTTTAGGATCCACCCATTTTTATCGCCGCCATTTAGGAGAAAACATCTCATGAAGCTACCGCTCCCCAACAGGAGAAAGTGTACCATCCAAAATCATCGATGGAGATACCCTGTTACAACCTTAGCTTTCGCAATTGCCTGCACAAGCGCGGCACAGGCAGATGAGACAAAGTCTCACCACTCCTCCCAAAACACTCCAATCGAACTCGAATCGATCCTTGTAACAGGCACCCCCGATAAGGACGAAGAAAAGAAAGATGAAGTCTATACCGAAAACGTCACCAGTGTTTACCAAGATCGCGAACAACTACAACGTTTTAAAGCGACTAACCCTAGCGATGTATTCAAAGGCATGAACGGTGTGTACAGCATGGACTCTCGAAGTAGTCAGTCCATTACGCCTAATATCCGCGGTATAACGGGTGAAGGTCGAACCCCTTTAACCATTGATGGCACTGAACAATCCACCAACGTCTTCTTGCATATGTTTGGTTCGGGTAATCGTAGTTATGTTGATCCAGCTTTGTTTCGCAGCATTGAAGTGGAAAAAGGCCCTTCGCTAAGTCGAGGCATAAAAAGTGGTGTAGGTGGTGCCGTAAATATCCGGACTATTGAAGCGAACGACATTATTCCTGAAGGGGAAAGCTGGGGAATAGAAACGAACATCGAGACATCCGGTAATACTAGCGCCACACGCTTTAATGCCGAATCGTTCTACGGCAAAGATTATCGAGACATTCCTGGAGCAAGCCGATTAGGGCAAATGGGTATCGAAGTCCCCTACCCTGAACAGCGCTACAAGGGTAGCAGTGAACACTTAAATTTTGATGACCATTCCGAAATGTTAACTATTGCTGGGCGTAATGAATTTACCGACATTTTGATCTCACGAAGTGAGCGGACTACCGGAAATTATTACGCAGGTGACAATAATGCAGACCGATACTCAGGGTATGATTCTTTCGATACAACAACCGATAGATATATTCCAAATTTAATTAAATTGTACCCTTCTGGAAGTGAAGTTTTTAATACCGCTAGTAAAGTGGATACGACACTGATTAAAAATCACTGGTATTTGCCCAATGAGCAAAAAATTGGTTTGCAGTTTATGCGTACTAATACAATTTTTGGGGAAACTGTCCCTGGTGACTCCATCCTCTATTGGGGATATAGAGAGGCGGCAGAACAAAGCCAACCCGATGTTGATTGGTCTCAATACCAATTTGTGTTTGAAAAACCTCATTCAGAACTAGTAACGGAAAACTACAAGCTCAGTTACGATTTTAAACCGGAAGGCTCAAAATGGTTGAACCTAGAAACCAGCCTTTGGCATACCACAACAGAAGGGGAGCGCTATCAAAGTGGTGTAAACCCCTTTGGTTACTCCGTTGATGAAGATACGCAACAAGCACTTGATGATTATGATTTTAACGTAGAATCCTTCCCAGAATTTGCTGACTGGTTTGTCGAACCAGAACACGACGGCACCATTATTCGTCAAGGACGACAATGGACTCAACATGACCGAACTGGTTTTGATTTCAGCAATCAGATTCAGCTGAGCGATCGCCTACAGCTGATTTTAGGTGGTAGCTATCAGAAGGAAAAACTCAACGAACAGGTACAAACCAGCAATGCAGCCGCTAATGGTATTGCATTAGGCGGCGCAGATCTGCATATAACCAGTGAACTTTTTGGTCCTCGTTCAGGTGAACGTAAAGAATATTCGGCGATGTTTAACCTCGCTTGGCAGCCCACTGATTGGCTTACTTTGACTGCCGGAACACGCTATCTAAATTACACAGGTAAGGATACTGGAACGGCTAAACGTCGTAATGAAGGTAATGACTTTTATGCCGCAGAGCAACGTAAAGACGGTGTGGAGCTGACATGGGGCGAGCCTTTAACTGTTGAAGAGGTCGATGAATACACTAATATGCTGCAGACCTACGGAGTTAATAGTCCTGAATTTTCAGAGTATCTTGATGGACGTCAACTTGGACATGCTAAATATAACAGTTGGAGTTATCCCGTTTGGGAGAAAACGGCATTTGTACCTTATAAAGATGGCAAGCTTGATTCCTCACAAAACCCTTTCGCCAATGGCGAAATCGATACAGCACTTCTTTATGACAAAGTGATAGAGGCCCAAGGGGCTAATAGCGGAGAATATGAGATAAAGAATATCCCGGGAGTTCTCGCTGGCTCAGACACGGTTGTTTACCAAGATCTTGATGCTGGCCAAGCTTGGGAAGCCCCTGAGGAGCAGTCTGGTGATGCCTTTAGCCCAGTGTTCAGTGTTACTGCTCGAATCACTCCACACAGCACAGGTTTTTTACGTTATGCACAAACCACCCGCTTCCCTAGTGTTAA
The DNA here is from genome assembly GCF_965223595.1 of Neptuniibacter marinus. Taxonomy (NCBI): domain Bacteria; kingdom Pseudomonadati; phylum Pseudomonadota; class Gammaproteobacteria; order Oceanospirillales; family Oceanospirillaceae; genus Neptuniibacter; species Neptuniibacter marinus. The sequence goes on from NZ_OZ245004.1 coordinate 2,842,691, forward strand.
TGAATTAACGTCTAGCGCTGTTATTGATGGTGCTGGAACCATAGGGACATTAGCCATCAATGGGGCTAGCAAACCAGAGCGCAGCATTAACTGGGAGCTAGGTTATTCCCATGACCTGACTCAATTCTTCCCCAATATGTATATGGCGGATGTACGTTTGAGTTATTACAACACCAAAATCAAGGACTTTATTGATCGTGACGACCAATATGATGTTATCCAGTTTGATGAAAAAAAGACCAGCGGTTTAGAGCTCCAGTCACGTTTCGATACAGGCCGTTATTTCGGTAGCCTAGGAGTGACCTATCGGCTAGAGCAAAAACTTTGTGATAAAGATTATGCCTCTGGCCTAGACCTTTTCTACAATCGTATTCCTGAATGTATGACGGGCGGCTTCCCAGGTACCTACAGCGGTAGCAGTTTGCAACCCAAATATTCTATTAATATGGGGTTGGGTGCTCGTTTTTTAAGTAATCAATTAGAGCTCGGTTGGCGCGGTGTCTATCACGCCGGTGCTGAAAATAAACAACTGGATCAGCTTTTGTCCTCAGAAAACCCCGATGATTGGGGGTTAGGTGAATCCGTCAGCGATGCATGGTTCAGTAATGGTGTTGATACTTTCTATTGGCGCTCTATGTTACTGCATGATCTTTATGTCAACTACAACGTAAATAATTCTGTGGCCTTAAACCTAGGCATCACCAATATTACGGATGAATATTATCTCGATCCTATGGCTAAAACCCTATTGCCGGGTCCTGGTCGTACAGTGACAGCAGGATTAAAGGTGAAATTCTAATAGTCTATTTAACGATTTTTGCTGGTTTTTATAAAAACTAGTTTTTACTAATCTAAATATGAGGAAGTGAAAATGAGAAAATGAGAAAATCAACATTAGCTTTGGCTGTTATGGCAATACTGAGTAGTAATGCTGTAATAGCTGCATCACCGAATGTGCAGGGTGGTAGCTCTAATGACTTATTAGTTGATCCCTATGCATCAAATCATTCGGTATTTGGTGGTGGCGACTCAGGTCTAGAACTTAATAGTTATGGCACCGCTATCGATGTAGCTAGTGGTCCAATTAATGGTTCTAATAATGCAATTACTGATCATGGAAATGGTGCCATTATGACACCGGGTGATTTAGGAATGCTTAATTTGCCAATTAATATTGCTCAGGTATGGAAAGATACTGAAACAGTGACAGGAGGCAGTAACGATGCCAACTTTGTGGTTAACAGTGTGCGACAAATTACCAAACTGTCGTTTGCTCCGCAATTTGGTGGTTTGGTAATTGGCCAAGTGGCGGATGCCAGTGGTGATCCGTTAGCAGCAGAGAGTGGTGTTTATTTTGGTGAATGGGCTCCGGCCGTTGATTCTCCAGACGCTGACAGCTATGACCTGAATATGACCAGCGCTGATCGTACTGTTTGGTACGTAGGTGATGATGCAGTTAAAAACGATGAAATGCCAACGTTGGATGATGTCGAATATGGTGTGGTTGGCATCAGCCAAACAGGTACAAATTCATCTGGTGTAACCTTGGATGGTGGACTACCTGACAGCGTGAATCTATATAAAGGTACATTGACTGCCAACTACTGTAGTGGCTGTAGCGGTAATGAACTCACTGGTAGCATTAGCCGTACTGTAGGTGCGACAACTCAAACCATTGACTTTGATGCTACTACCACGACTATCAATAGCGACGGTACCTTTGGAAATTCAGCTGCAACTAACACTATCGAAGGTCGTTTCTATAACGATGCAGAAGCGCTAGCGGGTATGTACACCAATGGTACTTATGATGATACAGCCTTCGGCGGTAGCAAAGTCAGCGGTACTATTACGCCTTAATATTTGACCACTCTCCACTGGGTGCAACCAGTGAAAAGCGTCAAATTGAGCGATTCTGGAAAGTTCTCTTTTCGTATCGTTTTAGAGGCAACACCCCAAGAGGCCAGTTCGCTGGCCTCTATTCTATTACGTCACTCTTTAAAATGGAAAAAATTCTATGACGTTCCGTTTCAGATCGGTGTGGCTACTGATATCTGTTTATCTTATCGTGCCTTTTGTGCAAGCGGATGAGGACGATACCCGTTTCCTACAAGAAGAAACCCATCGCATTATTGAACAGCAAGGCCAACATGAGGAAGAATTGGCCGCCCCTCCGGGGACTTTGATGTACCAAGGTAAACATTATCAAGTGCCTTCAACTCGAGATTCATTAGAGCCAGCGATTTACATCGCTATCAACAGCAATCAGTGGACGTTATTACCGGATTTTATTCAACGTTATCAGCAGTTACCTGATCACCGTCCTGCCTTGGTGGCCATGGCAGAAAGTTTGTTGGCACGTTTTCATAATGATTATTCGCTAGCGCTACAGCGAATGGAATACGCTAATAATTTGGAACCAGAAGACGCTCGAATTTTATTGGAGTTGGCGCGGCTATGGTTTGAAGACTATCAAGAAAAACGAGCGCTAGAAGGTTTTGAAAAGGCATTAAATGCCGGCTTGCCACCTCAAGCTCAAATGCTGGTTCAGCAATACAAACAAGCAATCGATATGCGTGATGATTGGCACGGCAGTGCGGCGTTTGGTTTTGGTTACAACAATAATATTAACCAGGCAAACGGCTATTACACCTGTTTAAGCAGTTTTGCAGGGATTTGTTTGTTTGAACGTCAAATGCCAGAAGCCATTGAATCGAACATGATCAATTATGAGCTGGCGTTTCAACGCCGTTTTAATGTCTCTGGTAATCATAATGTGGCGTTTAAACCGATGAGCTACGGGAGTTATTATCCCACTAAAAATCCTTCTGATACCGCCACGATTCAGGATTACAGTACTAACTTAACGCGTTTGCAGTTGGGCTACCAGTATTTGGATGCTAAAGACACTATCAGCCTAACGCCTTACCTTGAACATTATTACCGTAATGACAGTAGTCACTATCTTGCTCATGGTCTTAAAATGGGGTGGCAACATTCATTAAATCAACAATGGCAAGTAGGCACTGGCTTAGATGCCAAACGTTATGAATACACAACAGAGGGACAGCGCAGCGGGGCAGATTATGATTCGTATCAATGGGATTTTACTGCTGCCTATATGCCTAACCGAAGTACTAGCGTGTATGGTGGTTTGACACTTGATCGAAATAAATACGATGTAGATCAGGCCAGTAGTAAAAGTTGGTCAGTACGTGCTGGGGTATATCATGCTTTCTCCGGTCCTGCTGGATTATTCGTCAATGCCCAGACGATTTATCGTGATAGCAAGAACGACGCACATGATTTTTTCCTAGGTGAAAGACGTCACGATAAACAACAGATATATATCCTAAGCACAGGTGCCAAAGGCTGGGAGTTTGCAGAGTTAAGTCCAGAGCTAAGAATACGCCATAGTATTAATCAGAGTAATTTAGATTGGGCTTTTGGCTTTAAACAAACAGAAGTGAGTCTTCTGTTACGTCATATTTTTTAAATAACTAAAACACAATCAATTGAGATTAGATATTATTCACATTACAATCGTTATGAAAATGATTATTATTTGCATTGATATTGGGGTCACTCATGGAAGGTTTAGCCAAAACTAACTTATTTCGTATATTAGAAACAGACAACCTTCAAGCATTAACCCACGGTGCTCGTAGGCCAGTTATACAACGTGGTGAACATGTCTTTCATCAGGGCGACAAGCTGGATCATTATTATCTTTTGCAATCAGGCTGTATCCGCCTGTACAGACTCGGTCACGAAGGACATGAAAAAGTCTACCAAGAAATCAGTGAAGGCACTATATTTGCTGAAACGGTTGCATTTCAAAAGGATAAACTCGCACCACTCTCAGCGGTGGCTGTCCGAAAAAGCAAACTTCTCCAGCTAGATAGCCTCAAGCTTCTTAAACTCTTTGAAAAAAGCCCTGATTTCGCATTAACCATTGCGGCCAATATGGCGGATAACCTTTACTCTGCTGTTAGTCGTATTGACCAACTTACTGTCAACAAGTCGGCGCAACGACTTGTTATGTTTCTAGCTGAACTCTACCAAACTCAGAATACGCGTTGGCTAAAACTACCTTTCACTCAAGGCATCTTAGCCCGGCAACTAAACATTGAACCTGAAACACTTTCCCGAATGTTAACAAAATTCCGCGATGCAGGCTGTCTGAGTGTTAAAGGTAAAGACTGCGTTATATTAGAACCAGATCAGCTTTGTTCAATGGTTAGCCTTCCTTCAACCACATTAAGTAGCAATAAAATAGGAAGCGCCTCTTCTGATTTACTCCGCTGCTGTGGTATTCGTTAATTATCCACAAAGGTGATCGCCCATTGTGTAACGCTTTCTCACTTTAAGAAAATTACCTCACACTCATAGAATCAGTCTTTAATAAACTTATTGCTTAGAGCTTATGCACATAAGAAATTAGCGCACTCCTCTCCCGATCGCATGCAGATCACAACGACAAAAAATCAAGACTAAGCCTTATTCAGATAAGGGAGGGAGAATACCCACAACCCCAACACCTTCGACACACAAGGTGAACAAACTTTTCTAATATTCCGCTTGCCATTTAAACATGCAGCATCGTTTTGGCTAAAATAACAATCAGTATCATATGCGCAAAAACACTATAGTGCGTCAGTCGAAAACGACGGGAGGTCATGTTATTACACAGCGATGCTCTGATTGCGGTTATAAAATGAATTAAAACACTGATAGCAAGGATTATCTTGATAGTAAGTAATGTGGAAAAAGCACTGGAGAACGGAGGATACCAACTATGCCAATAAATCCTCCCCAACAAACCAATACCTGAAATAAACAGCAGAACAACCACGAAAGGCATAAACTTACGTGCCCGAGTATGAATACCTGCTTCAACTAATTCCATCATACTATCAGGTAAATGTGTACGGATTGGCTCCAGAAAAAGAACCTCGAATGCAACCACTCCAATAAATAGGATAGCGCAGCTAAGGTGGATAATTAACAGAATAGGGTATTCCATAAATACTTTTTTGACTCCTTGAAAATTAAAAAATCAATTACTTAAAGATAAGTATTATCCGCACTACGACCTTATATAATAATGACTATTATCAACAAAGTTCAGATAAAAGGTGGCTACAAAAAGGATAGAAGGTTAATTGACTAAAGGTAATTAAGAGGGGTCTTCTTAAACAATTCCTATAGGTAAGACCTGAGGTGCGAGCTATAAATAACGGCTTTGGGAGTGCATACAAATTTATTATTCTAGCAACCTAAGTTGACTAGTTAAGGGCTCAGGCTAGATAAGTAACGGCCAAGTTGACCTACCCATTTATATCAAATTTCCCCTTGAATCGCATGGGTAATTTTCTAGATTAAACCGCTCCCACATAGATAAAGTAGACTTCCCCCCCGAAAATAAAATTACTTTTATTTTAATAATTTATCAAACAGCCAACTTACGGTTAATTAAGTATTACCTTTTTTCAAGGTACTAAGCTACTACAGCTAAACCGCCTAGTATAAAAGCGCTGAACTAGCTTTTCTTACAACTTATTCCACTCTAATTTGAAGACAACTACACTTATCTATCACATAAGCGCAGCTCTCAGTTCAAGATGATTGGGATTCGTTCTTTACTGCTTCTAAGTTATGGCCCATTTTAAAAAGCAGCATATCTTTATCCAATGGTTTTAGCATTACCTCATGTACACCCTGCTTCATCGCTTCTTTAGCATTTTGAGTGTCACCCGGTTTAGCCAAGACCATAATCCGAGTATGACTCATTTCAGGATCTTGCTTGATCTGATCAATAACAAATAACGCACTCATATCTGGCAATGTTAAATCAAGCAGTATGATATCCGGTTTCCAGTTTTTTAATAACTTCATAGTATGAACCGCACTACCTGATACTTGCGCTTTATATCCCGCACCCTCCAAGATCATCTTAATCTTATCTCGCTCTTCAACCTCATCTTCCAACAGAAGGATATTACTATCGTCAAATACAATCGGATTATCTTTCTCCGCTTCTAAACTGGCTTTTTTCTGCTTAGCGACTTCCGTAACTGTGTTTAACTTACTTTTCACCTGTCCATTGGCACCCTGTTGATGCACACCCACTTCCTGTAAATGCTCTTTAGCATGGGTATCAATAAGGCTACTAATATTTTGACGTGACTGCTCCGTAATATTGCCATCATCAATTATTTTATCCTTCATATGCTTCATTGAGTATGAGACAAGTTCCATTAATTTGGCATAGTTAGCTTCATTAAGATCCGCTATTTCACTATCACAGTTAATGATCTGATCAAAATACCCACATAGATTTTCAACACTACAATCCCCCGATCCCAACAGACCTCTATCATCTCTTTCCGTCATCTCACGGCGAATAAATCGTAAACGAAGTAACAAATGGTAGGGATCATAAAGAGGTCGAATAATAAAATAATCGTCGAACACATCTTTATTACAGATGCCGAACGCATCTTTCAGCTCCTCTCGGCTACAAAAAACAATTTTTTTAAAAATAATCTTATCTACATCCTGTTTAGCGCTGAGAAGATGTAGATAAAACACTTCATTGTTTTGAATACCGTCAAGGCCCAATAAAAGAACATCGATCTGATGTTTGGCAATAAGCCGTATAGCTTCCTCTTCAGTAGAAGCAGTATAAAAACGTGGAAAATGTCTTTTAACCATATTGCAAAGAGACTGGATCTCTTTTGTTGACTGAATGATTAAAAGAACAGAAAACCGTTTCCCTGAACTCATCTACTGATACCTCTAGCAGCGCACACGTCAAATTTATTATAGTTTACTATAATTAAAATAATTTTCTTTAAAATCACCGAATTAAGTTCATTTCTAGATCAAAATAATTAACAAACCGTATCTAAAACAAACTCAACACCTTGGCTCGTGACAATGAAAGTTGTCTCCCCTCCCTTTTCTACCTCTTCAGCCATGTTAACCAACTCATAAAAAACATTACGATGTATCAACCCTTTTATGCCAAAACGCACATGAATATAAGGTGAAGGCTCCCCCGTTTCAAGACTGTGCTCAATCCATAACTGATGCGCCTTACCTAACGTCACTTTATCATCCGTCAAACTGGTAAAGACTAATTCAGGCCCTTTATCTCCTTCCTTTTTTTCAACCGCGACAAACAGAAAAGGGGCATCATCAACTTTAATTCCAACCTTCTCAACTGGAGTTTTTAAGAAATACCTTCCCTCTTCCATCCATAATACTTGTGAAAAAAGCTTAACCATCGCTGGACGGCCAATCGGCGTACCCATATAAAACCAGCGACCATCACGGGTAATACGCATATCAATATCACCACAAAACGCTGGGTCCCAACGTTCTAAAGGGGGGATGCCGTCAGAAGACTCCTCAATAGTTTTACTTACTTTTGCTAAATTAAAATTAGTTTCGGACAAACGCCTACCCCATTACAAAATTGGCTATTAAATTTACTCATCACTATCAGAGAAAATTTCATACGCTCAGCTAACTACATGAAAATAATTAATTGTTAGAATAGCCTACAATTAAAGCTTAGTAATAAAAGTAAAAAATACCATGAAACAGGATCTAAGAAGCAAATTTGCTGACAACAGTCGCGGAGTTTATCTCTTTGGCACCACTCCACCTAAAGCAACAACGACTGACGATGCTGCATCAGAGATCGCTGACAAGCTGCTCGGTCGCCTTCAGAATGTGGAGTTTGACGGCCTGATTGTTTATGACATTCAGGACGAAAGTAGCCGAATAGATATCCCTAGACCTTTCCCATATATGCGCACTTTAGATCCTCTCGCCTATTCTAAGCTGTTACGTGAAAAATCTGAAAAGCCAATTATCACTTATAAAAGTGTCTCTCAACGGGATAAACAGACATTTATTGAGTGGCTTGATAGCGCATGGAATGCCTACGGTGTTCGCGATACGGTATTGGTCGGCAGCCCCTCATCCGAAGGAGATATACAGCTCAGTTTAAATGATGCTTACGCCGCTATCGCAAAGCACCCTGCTGACTTTCAACTCGGTGGCGTTACCATTGCAGAACGTCATGCAGTCAAACACAATGAACATGAGCGCTTAATTAGTAAATCAGCGAATGGCTGCGAATTTTTCGTCTCTCAAGCGGTTTACAATGCCCAAGCTACTATTGATATGTTAAGCAGCTACGCACGTAAATGCCGCCAAGATGGCATTACACCTAAACGGGTTATTCTTACCTTCACTCCCTGCGGCAGCAGTAAAACATTAGAGTTTATGGAGTGGCTTGGCATTTCAGTCCCCGAGGCTACTAAATTTCGTATTATTGATGCGGAAAACCCACTACAAGAATCTACGCAAATTTGCCGTAATAATTTAGAGCAAATTTTAGAAGCGGTCATTCCACTCAATATTTCCATTGGTCTAAATATTGAGAGCTTAACTAACCGAAAAGAGGAGATTGATGCGTCTATACGTTTATTTAAACTCCTTAAGTCTATAGTGGATTTGAAGCTCGCTGAAGCGAACCTATAACCTCCCTCCACTCTCTCATCATGGCTGTTTTGTTTATCTTTTAATCTAAATAAAACAGCCCCATACCGACTCGTTATTCCCTCTTCATTTTCTCTCACAGCTATAAAATGGTGATTTTTTCAGCATCCCTCTGATGAACAGCAAGAATAGTTTGTTGCATTTTTAACGCTTGAAAAAAAAGCACGCCTAAGATATTTTGACGATTCGTCAACAATAATGAATCAAATTAAATGAGCAGCAAAAGCATTAATCATTGCGTATTAAAAGCACGCGAAGAAGAGATAATGGATACCGCCTTAGAGATCATTACAGCTCAAGGGATTGCTGGCCTAACGATTGATAAGGTGGCAGCTAAAATCCCCTATTCAAAAGGCACCATCTATAATCACTTTACTTGCAAAGAAGACTTGCTTACGGGCTTATGCAATAGAAGCGTTGAAAATTTATACAATCTCTTTTATCACGCCGCTTCATTTGATGGCTGTAGCCGTGAAAAAATTCTCGCTATAGGTTACGCCTATATGCTGCATGCGCTACTAAATCCTACCGAATTTATGCTAGTTATTTCGGCCAAGACCCCATCAATAGGTGAGAAATCGTCTGAAAAGCGTCGCGAAGAACATCTGCACCTTGAAGGCAAACTCCTTGAAAATATTCTACATGTAATATCAGAAGGCTTGACGAGTGGCGATTTTAAACTGCAAAGTCATCTAAGCCCCGCACAAGTGGCCTTTGCTCTCTGGTCGATGTGTTTTGGCACTATTGTTCTACTCCATGAATCCCTCGATAGATGCAGCGTTAGAACAGAGATGGAGCTAGAACGAGAGTTGATTAATCACGCTAACTTGATGCTTGATGGCTTGAACTGGAAACCTTATACCCAAGAGCATGACTGGGCTGGAACTCTTAAAAAATATAAAACCGAACTGTTTGCAGATGAAGTACGGCAATTAAAGCGACTACAAAACAAATAATAAAACGGTCTTTATATCGTTTTTATGGCATTAAAAATGACGAAACGTCACTTTTAAGTATTCAACCAACTTATAAAGTTGCCAATAGAGCAACATAATCCCTTGGAAAGGGTTCTGGAGAAGGGAAATGAAAGACCGTCTTTTCCGATTTGTGCTGGATCATCCAGTCTGGGTCATCTTAATTACTATAGTGTTTGTATTTGGCTCCGCTTATGGTGCTAAAAACTTAGTGTTTAAAAGCGATTACCGTGTATTTTTTAGTGAGGAAAATCCTCAACTAACAGCATTCGAGTCGATGCAAAAAATTTATAGTAAGAGTGATAATGTAGCATTTATTATTTCTCCCAATGATGGCGAAGTATTTACACCCAAAACACTTAAAGCGATTCAAGAACTCACTACCGAATCCTGGCAAGTACCCTTTTCCACGCGCGTAGATTCAATTACTAACTTCCAACATACATGGTCTGAAGAAGACGATATGTTTGTAGAAGATTTAGTTTTAGATGCTGACACCCTAACAAACGCAGATATGCCCCGTTTAAAAGAGATCGCAATTAACGAGCCTCTTTTACTGCATAAAATCATCTCACCTAAAAGCAATGTAAGCGTGGTGAATGTCACTGTACAACTACCCGGCATTAATCCAGTAGAAGAGATCCCACATGTAGTTTCTAAAATACGTGAGATAAAAACTCAATTTATTGAGAAAAACCCAGACATTACCGTTCACTTATCCGGCATGGTGATGATGAATAATAGCTTTGCTGAATCATCATTAAGCGACAACGCTATACTCGTACCGATTATGTTTGGCGTCGTCCTGTTAGGTATGATTTTTTTACTCCGTACCTTCAGCGGTACATTTGCCACTGTTGTCATCATCATTTTTACTATTGTTTCAACCATGGGATTAGCGGGACACACAGGCTTTTTCTTAACCGGTCCCTCTTCCACAACCCCCATAATGGTCCTCACTTTAGCCGTTGCCGATTGCATCCATATATTAACGACAATGTTTTATGAGATGCGCCAAGGGGTAGAGAAAAAACAAGCCATTCGAGACAGCCTTCGTATTAACTTCCAACCTATCTTCCTCACCAGTGTCACTACTGCTATAGGTTTCTTAAGCTTAAACTTTTCAGACTCACCACCGTTTAGAGACTTAGGAAATATGGTGGCTGCAGGCGTTATGTTGGCATTTATCTTCTCCATCACTTTGTTCCCAGCTATGTTAAGTTTATTGCCCCTTAAGGTTAAGGCAACCAAGGAAGGTAAGCTGGATTTCATGCACAAACTCGCAGGCTTTGTTGTTAACAACCGTAAAATACTGCTACCCAGCATGTCCGTTATTATGATCACTGTGATCCTATTTATGCCGCAAAACACACTCAACGATGACTTTGTTAAATACTTTGATACCAGTGTTCCATTTAGGCAAGCAACTGACTATATGCAGGAAAACCTGTCAGGTATGTCAACAATGGAAATCTCTATTGAGACAGGAGAATCAAGCGGTATAAACGATCCTAAGTTTCTTCGATCGGTCGGCGACTTAACCGAATGGCTGCGTACACAGCCTGAAACTGACCATGTCAGCTCTCTATCGGACATTATTAAACGCCTAAATAAAAATATGCATAGTGATGATCAAAACTTCTACGCCCTACCCGATGATCGTGAACTTTCTGCGCAATATTTACTTTTATATGAAATGTCACTGCCCTACGGCTTAGATCTCAACAATCAACTTAATGTGGATAAGTCATCCACGCGTGTTATCGCAACATTTCGCAATCTAACCAGTACTGAACAAATTGAAATTGAGGAGCGCATATATGCTTGGTTCAAAGCCCATGCCCCGACTTACCAAGTCGATATTGCCAGCCCCAATTTAATGTTCGCTCATATTGGACAGCGTAATATTAAAAGCATGTTATTAGGTACAACCGTTGCCCTGATCTTAATATCGCTTATTCTAGGTTTTGCGTTAAGGTCGGTTAAATTTGGATTGATTAGCCTTATTCCCAATATTGCGCCCGCCGCTATGGGCTTTGGTATCTGGTATTTTATTGATGGCCAAATCGGCTTAGCTTTATCTGTTGTCGCGGGTATGACCTTAGGGATCATTGTCGATGATACGGTACATTTCCTAAGCAAATACCTACATGCACGCCGTGAGCGTAACAAAGACCCTAAAGCCGCCGTAGAATATGCCTTTGCCAGTGTTGGCCGCGCATTATGGATCACCACATTTGTGCTGGTTGCTGGCTTTATGGTACTCGCCCAATCTAGTTTTAAATTAAATGCAGATATGGGTCTACTCACAGCCATTACTATTCTTATTGCCTTAATTGTCGATTTCTTATTTCTACCAGCGCTATTAATGAAACTGGATAAAAGCGACATCTCAACCACTGAAAATAATAGCAACCCTGCTGAAGGAGAACACAATGACTCTGTTAAAAAAATCGCTTAATTCAATCCTCGTATTAGGCCTAATAACGGCACCATTGATCGCTTCAGCGGAAACGCCTGAAGAGAAAGGCACGCGCATCGCCGTGGAAGCAAAAGCAAGCGATAAAGGCTGGCAAGATATGCAAGCCAGCATGAATATGATCCTTCGCAACAAACAGGGACAGGAAAGCGTTCGAGATATTCGCCTAAAATCATTAGAAATGGAGAATGATGGTGATAAAAGCCTATCAGTTTTTGATAAACCTAGGGATGTAAAAGGAACAGCATTCCTCAGTTTCTCTCACGCCATCGGTGCTGATGACCAGTGGTTATATCTACCTAAACTAAAACGGGTTAAACGTATCGCTTCTCGGAACAAGTCAGGTCCATTTATGGGTTCGGAATTTTCATACGAAGATTTATCCTCATTCGAAGTAGAAAAGTACACTTATAATTTTTTACGTGATGAGGCCTGCGAAGGGGGTACATGTTATGTGGTTGAACAGTTCCCTGTTGATAAAAATTCCGGTTATACCCGCCGTATCGCTTGGTTAGATCAAGCAGAATACCGCCCTTGGAAAATTGAGTTTTTTGATCGTAAAAATTCACTATTAAAAACACTCACTTACCATGAGTACAATGAGTACGAAGGTAAGCATTGGCGTCCGAACCTAATGAAAATGGTTAACCACCAATCAGGTAAAAGCACAGATCTAACCTATAGCGACTACCTATTTAAAGCCGGTTTAGATGATAACGATTTCAATAAAAACACCCTTAAACGGGCACGTTAATATGAACAGTAAGCGATTACTGCTAACCGCAGGGCTGTTAACAGCCCTGCCTACTCAAGCAGAAACCTTTTATGAGATGTCAGGTAAAGTGAGTGCTGAAGCACGTTACTTTTCCCAAGATGCCCAGTTCCAACATCAGGACTATAGCTCAAACTTATCTTTCTCAGTGGAGCCTGAATTTTATTGGGAATGGAATGATGGCATAGACAGTCTAACCTTCACCCCCTATCTGCGTGTCGATGGAAACGATAACGAACGGACCCACGGTGATATCCGTGAACTGAGCTGGATCCATATCGGTGAAGATTGGGAACTACGTATCGGTCTACGCAAAGTATTTTGGGGGGTAACCGAGTTTCAGCATCTGGTTGATGTTATTAACCAAACCGATAGCGTAGAAGATTTTGATGGCGAAGATAAACTAGGCCAACAGATGATCAACCTCTCTCTTGTTCGAGATTGGGGTATAGTCGATCTTTATCTTTTACCCGGCTTTAGAGAAAGAACCTTTTCCGGTGAAGATGGAAGATTGCGTTCAGGGCTTGTGGTCAATAGGGGTCAGGCCAGCTATGAATCTTCGGCGGGCGAACATCATTTAGATACCGCTATACGTTGGAGCCATACCTTAGGTGACTTTGATCTTGGTGCTTACTGGTTTCATGGTACTAACCGTGATCCAAAGCTTCTACTTAAGAATAGTAATGGCAACACCTACTTAGCACCTTACTATGAACAGATGGACCAAATAGGGTTTGATCTGCAAGCGACCATAGATAGTTGGTTATGGAAACTAGAAACCATTAACCGCGATACTAATAGCGAAAACTACTGGGCCGCCCAAGGTGGATTTGAGTATACCTTTTATGGCATTCAAGAAAGTGTCGCAGATCTCGGCGTATTAATGGAATATGGTTGGGATGAGCGTGGAGAAGATGCTGACGCCGCAGTTCAAAACGATCTCTTTCTGGGCGCCCGATTAACACTCAACGATGCAAGTAGCACAGAGATGCTGGCAGGCCTAAGCCACGACATTGATTATCACAGCGATAGTCTCATTATTGAAGCAAGCCGACGCTATGGTGACAACTGGAAACTCAGTTTAGATGGGCGTTTTTTTAGTAGCAACGATCCTATGGATCTAAGCTATAGCATTAAGCAAGATGATCATCTGCAATTAACGGTTGAACGTTACTTTTAATAACAGCCTGCCATGCTTACTCTGAAGCGGCGGTTTCATTCAGAAGCCGCTGCTCTAGTTTATCTAATGTTAACAGATCATCTTGGAGTTTTTTATACTTAGCTGGCGCCCAAATAATCTGTTGATTCTCTCTGTCTAACTCATACTGGGCGTTATATAGGAAGTCCATACCTAGTAAACCATGGCTACCGCCTGAATTCCCTTGATAATCGATAACCGCCGCAGACACATGGGGTATTTGATAGGGTCCTATATCGACACGATCAAAGTTCACCCGTTGGGTTTGCACAATACTTCCATTAGCTACTCGTGCAGCACCCGCCTCAATAAACTGTGCCCCTAGAGAACCTATTGCTGATTTATGTACAACCGTAAATGATGCACCCGTATCCATAACTAAATTCAGAGTGACTGAGCGAGCACCATAAACAAATTTAATCGGTAGCTGAATACGGTTCGAATGGAACGTAAAAGGCGTCACCCACTTTTTGATCGCGTCTTGTATCTTAGAGCGCTCAGCATTTACCTTTATCTGTAACTGTTTACGATCCCGTTCTCTAGACAGTTGCTGTAACGCTTGGCTAGAAAGTCGATCTTTTACCTCGTCTCGGGCGTCTAATTGGTCCCTATATTTTGCAGGCACTTTTGATAACCGGTCCACATAAACATTGCGTCCAGAATCATCTTTGTACTGATAGATTTTTGCTTCGCCAAACGTAGGTATAAATAAAAGTAAAAGCAAGACAGACCGTTTATACAATAGGCCAAACATTCAATCTACCTCGCTGTAATTTAAAACATACGTCACGGCGTTATGAGAAGAAATGTGAAAGCCCATTAAGCATAAATAAAACCACTACAGCCATAAACAACAAAGCAAAACGTAGCGCGATACACCGAGTACATATTTTTTTCTTCGCCATATTAGCCACCTGCTAACTTAACGGTAAAACCCTCTTTTTCCAAAACGGTTTTTAGTTTTTCTCGATGATCACCTTGGATCTCTATAACACTATCCTTCAATGCACCGCCGGTACCACAGACTTTTTTAAGTTTTTTCGCTAAGGCTTTTAGCTCCACATCCGCCAAGGGAACCCCTGTAATTGTGGTAACTCCTTTGCCTTTCCTACCTGAGGTTTCACGGCGAAGACGAACAATACCATCCAAACTGTCTAAACGTTGCTGATCGTTTAATGAGGCACAAATACACGCATCTACCGCCTCAGAACAGCCTGGGCACAGATCACCTTTTTCTGTTGAATATACCAAACCACTCAACTGATCTTTTAACGATGCCACGCCATTTTCCTTATCATTATTAAAAGCCCATTATAGGATAGTTACTCGTTTCGCACTAACCCGCTTTAATATAGTTACTAGCTTAAACCACCAATTTGACGGGCCAAATAGGTCGCATAATTGTCAGTCATGCCACTAATAAAATCTAACGCTCGCATATAAGCTTGATAGAGAGGAAGCTCCGGTTTTGGCGCATGTATACCCATCAAGCTGATAATTCTCTCACTACGATAACTAAGTTTCTCACCATCTAAGTGATGATTGTCATAAACCGCATGACAAAATGCTTCAAGTAGAATACCTAAAGTCGTGTAAGCCCCAACTTCAAGCTCAGCTTTTCGCGTATCTGGAAACACGCGTTCTTTTGCTAAGGCTTTAGCGGTATAAAGACCATCACGGACATCAGGGTCTCCATCACTCAGTAATTCACCTTGATACTCACCACGCATAATCTGTTGCTGATTATCCATATAAGCCTGCACTGCAGAAGAGACCATAAACTCCATCGCTTTGCCTCTTAAGGCAGAGATTTTACGTCGCGCAGATGCTTGAGAGGTAAAAATCTCATCATCAAATGAGGTATCCCCACAAAGCTGAAGAAGTATGGGTTTAATCTCATTAAAACTCAGTATATTAAGTTCTATCGCATCTTCTAGATCTACAATGGCATAACAAATATCATCAGCCGCTTCCATTAAGTAAGCTAAGGGGTGACGACACCAACGGTTTTCCCCTAAAGATACTAAACCTAATTCACGGCCTAACTTATTCAATATTTCTAGCTCAGTTAAGTAGGCACTAAACTTCCCTTTTGAGCCAGAATATTGAGCACTCCACGGATATTTGAGCAAAGCCCCCAAGGTTGGATAGGTTAACCGCAAACCGCCATCGAACAGATGATTCTCAATTCTAGTTACAACCCTTAACCCTTGCGCATTGCCTTCAAAGGTCATCAGATCTAGTCGCTCCTCTTGGCTTAAACTCTTGAGTAGTTCACTATCACCACGACGCTTAAACCAATCCCTTATTGCATACTCACCCGCATGACCAAAAGGTGGATTACCAATATCATGGGCAAGACAGGCTGACTGTACAATCATGCCAATATCATAAGCGGTGGCCCATTCGGGTAACTGATCCTGAATCTGCTCACCGACACGGATGCCTAAACTTCGCCCTAAACTGCCCACCTCAATAGAGTGGGTCAAACGTGTATGAATATGATCATTCAAAGCCATTGGATGCACTTGTGTTTTACGTCCTAAGCGCCGAAAAGCACTGGAGAAAATAATGCGATCATGATCTTTGTGGAAATGACTACGACCGATCTCCTCATCGGCAAGCTCCGCATGTCCATAACGTTTAGTTGTTAATAGACGTGGCCATTGCATCTCCATGCACAACTCTCCAAAAGAATGTTTAATATAAATTAGTTCGCTGCAACCCATTCTGTCGATCATCAAAGACAAAACTGAAGTAGCATAATAGTATAAGACCGCTATAGAATGCCCGCTCTACTCTAATCAAGCAAGGTGCCAAATGTTCATACATGGGAAAGAGATACATCGTAGCTATGATGAATATGGCGCAATACGCGTCATAGATGATGGCAACAAACGCTACCTTGCATTTGGTGATACCGATGAACAAAGTTGCTGGCTTAAAAGTGAACCTTTAGTGCCCCAACATGAATATGCGCGGGCGATGTTAATTGCACTGCTAATGACCGAGCCAAAACGTTGTATCACTTTGGGATTAGGTGCAGGTGCATTGAATAATTGCTTGCACCACCATTACCCAGAACTAAAACAACAGGTGATAGAACTCCGAGCTGATGTAATCCACACCGCCTATAAATACTTTCAATTACCCAGAAGTAAGCG
Organism: Neptuniibacter marinus; assembly: GCF_965223595.1. Taxonomy (NCBI): domain Bacteria; kingdom Pseudomonadati; phylum Pseudomonadota; class Gammaproteobacteria; order Oceanospirillales; family Oceanospirillaceae; genus Neptuniibacter; species Neptuniibacter marinus. The sequence goes on from NZ_OZ245004.1 coordinate 2,859,855, forward strand.
TTTAGAACTTATTAATATGGATGCTTACGACTTTTTGCATGATGAGCACAAACGCAAAGTTGATATAATCTTTAGCGATATATACAGCGAAGAAGGCTTAGATGCTAAACAACTCTCTCCAGAATATTTAACTGCTGCCCACTCATTACTAAAAGAGGACGGTTGGCTGGTGCTTAATTGCTGGAAAGAGCATCAATCCGGTGACTGCCTTGATATATTAAGAGGGCTCTTTACCGATATCAGAGGCTGCACCACCAGCTGTGGGAACTGGATCATTTTCGCTGGTAAATTGGAGTGTTCACTCACCAGTAAGGAGCTAAAGCATCAGGCGAAAGCACTTAACTTAAAACTAGGTTTCTCTTTATCTTCCTCATTAAGCCGGCTCAAACAGTATTAAATAGAAACAAGTCGGCTAGCCTTATGCCAAAACAGATCACCCTACAGCAAGTAACTCCCGTATCTGTTTTGCCATAAGTTTTACCGCCTGCGTCACTGATTCATCTGGTTTTTTAGCAAAACTTAAACGCATACAATTTCTATATTTACCTGAAGCAGAAAAAATCACCCCAGGTGCAATACTAATGTTATGTTCTTCTAAGCATTTATTGAGCTTAATAGTATCGACCTCAATAGGTAACTCAACCCACAGCAAATAACCACCTTCTGGATAACTAATACGCGTCCCTTCAGGGAAATTTATTTTAACAAGATCAATCATCAAATCACGGGCCTGTTGATACTGAGCGCGCATAATTCTCATATGACGCTCATAGCCTCCCTGCGCAATAAACTCTGCCACAGCGGCCTGCTGGATCGGTGGATTACTCACGGTTGATACAAACTTTTTATGCAGCACTCTTTCAGTACATTGCCCAGGGGCTACCCAACCTAAACGTAGTCCGTAAGCCAATGTTTTTGAAAATGATGAGCATAAAAGTACACGCCCCTCTTCATCAAAAGATTTAATTGTGCGTGGTCGCGGTGATTTGTAAAACAAGTCACCATAAATATCATCTTCGATAATAGGTAGGTCAAACTGCTGCGCTAATCGCAATAAGGCCTTTCGCCGATCTTCCGGCATTGTATAGCCTAGTGGGTTATTGCAGGTAGGCGTTACCTGAATTGCTTTGATCGGCCATTGATCTAACGCCAGCTCCAGCGCTTCTAAACTAATACCCGTTTCAGGATGAGTAGGTATTTCTAACGCCTTTAAACCCAACGCTTTAATCGCTTGCGTAGAACCATAAAAACTAGGTGAATCTGTTGCCACTACATCACCAGGATTCGTGGTTGCTCGCAAACTACAAACCAATGCTTCCTGACAACCCGTTGTGATAATAATCTCATCGGGATGTAACTGGCACCCTGAATCTAAAGTAAGGCGGGCGATCTGTTTCCTTAGCTTTTCAGAGCCCCGTAGATCACAATAGTTTATAAAAGCATCTCCCCCCTGCTTTGCAGAATCCACCAATGCCTTTTTTAATAGCTTAAGCGTCGGTGAACTGACATCAGGCATCGCGGTTCCCAATGCGAGATGTCCATTTCCCTTCTCTGTATTTAACAGATGATAAACCTGCTCCCAATGAGAGACCTCTAGTGGTCTTTGTGCTGGACGGCTAATTTCTGGCAGTGTCGGCGCAACTGAACGACCTTGTACGTAATAACCTGATTTAGGTTTAACCTCAACAAGACCTCGTTCTTCTAAACGTTGATAAGCTTCTTGAACCGTTGAGATGCTAACGCCACGCTCTTTACTCAAAATACGTATAGAAGGCATTTTGCTACCCGCGGGATAATACCCTTGCTCAATACGCAAACTTAATTCTTCCAACAACTGCTCATACAGTTTCACCGCTAAACACCATTACACTTCAATTAAGTGGTACAGATATTGATTTATAATACATTACAGTTAAAAAAAAACAAATCTGTATACGAATAATTAGATAATTCTAAATCTGTAACCAAAAATCAATCTAATTTATTCTAACAATCTAAATTAATTACAGATCTGTAATGATAAAGATAGCAAATAGATATACGGAGGCGGGTCATGCTTAATTTCAAAAAAGGAGTTGTACTAATACTAGGAAGCTATCTATTAAATGGTTGTGACAGCAACTACCACTTATTTGACGGGTTATCAGGCTATAAGTTTTCACCCCTCACCTCGACTAGTTTTTCCGTCCAATACTATGGTAATGAAAAAAGCAGCTTAAAAGATGTAACAGCCATGTGGCATCACAAGGCTCGCGAATTATGTAAAGGTGGGGCTTATACCCATAAGCTACTTCCACCAACACAGCAAGACAGTTCAAATAAAAGCTTAGATAGTAGTTTTCTTCCAAAAGATGATAATTACTATTTACTGGAAGGCACAATAAACTGCTTAGCACCAAACCATACTAAAGATCAGAATCGTTTACTTAGCGAACACCTTCCCGCCAATCAACTTGTAGGCGGGCGTACCACGAATTAATGCTTCACGAGCAAACAGCCTATTACAGCTAGGGCATACACAAGGGGTAGTTGTATAATCTTCATTAATCCGTTCTTTGAAGCATTTTACCAACGCCCCTTTTCCTCCCTTTCGGTAATTAAAAAGACGCGTTCGACACTGACTGCAATACACATTAACCGTTGTTGATGGACCCTTTTTATTTGGTTTTGCCATAATATAAACAGCGTCCTTATTTAATAATACAAATAAAAAAGCGAACAGAATTGTTCGCTTTTAGCACTACAAAAATAAGATTAGACTTTAAATTGATTAACCAAAGTGCTTAAACGTACCTCTAACTGGGATACCTCACTTGTCGTCTCTGACAATTGATCAGCAGTACTACTAGCCCTCTCAGAAATATCAGCAATATGCTGGATACTGCGCCCCAACTCGTCGGCAACAGCCGTTTGTTCCTCTGCCGCAGTCGCAATCTGTGTACTCATTGCACTAATTTGGCTAACCGATGCCGTGATACTCTCCAACTGAGATCCCGTATTAGTCGCTTTCACTACCGTTTGATCTGTTTGTATGCGACTCTTTTCCATCTCTTGTACCGCTTGTCGTGCACCAGACTGCAGTTTCTCGATCATGGACTGTATCTCATCAGTACTCTGCTACGTACGGTTTGCCAATGTACGTACTTCATCGGCCACCACAGAGAAGCCTCCCCCTTGGTCTCCCGCTCGTGCAGCCTCAATAGCCGCATTCAAAGTTTGTTTGATCCGCAATATCTTTAATTACATTAACAACAGTGCCTATATGTTCAGCATCACAATCCAACTGGGTGATAACATCTGAAGCGGCATTGACTCCCCCTTGCAATAACTGGATAGACACTACCGTTTCATTCACTACCTTTTGCCCACCTTGGGCAAACTCATCAGCTTCTTGAACTGAGTGTGATGTATTAGTGGCATTCATAGATACCTCCTGAACAGCGGCAGCCATCTCATGAATAGCCGCGGCTACTTGCTCTGTTTCTTGGCGTTGTTCATTCACCTCAGTCCGCGTCTCATCTACAACACTGGTCATGCAATGGGAAGTACGAGAAAGCTCCTCAACAACACTTTTAACTTCACTCACTAAGAGTTGGATTTTGGCCGCAAACGCATTAAAACCATAAGCGACATCTCCAACCTCTCCTTTAACCGATGTATCCAGGCGTTTGCTTAGATCACCTTCTCCTTCACCTATACCTTTTAATGCTTCCGCTGCTACAGCAAGGGGGTTAGCAATATTATTCGCAAACATAATAGACATCACACCGAAAACCACCACTAAACCCGCGCCCACTAACAGAAACACCATCATTATATGGTTAATATCCTCTTCTAAAGTTTGCTGCGCGACTGCTATTTGATCGTCGATATCATCAACATAGAAGCCCGTACCTATCATCCACTGCCACTTATCAAGGCCCTTGGCATAACTCAGCTTTGGCATATCCGCTTTTTTAGATGGTTTCGCCCAAACATATTCAACAAAGCCACCGCCTTTTTTGGCCTGTTCAATCAGATCCTTAACAATAAAAACACCATTTTTATCTTTAAGACCCATTAACTTTTAGCCTTTCAATTCAGGCTTAGGACGGATTGCTAAATTAGTCCCATCATATTTATAAACAAACACATAGCCATCATTTTTTTCACCATAAGCCAATTTAGTAATGATATCTAAAGCTTGATCTTCAGCTGTTTGATCATCAGCAGAAGACTGATCATAAATGTGCTTTATTGACGATAGAGCAAGATCGACATAGCCCTCTAAGGCATCTTTTTTATCCGCCAACAGCTGCGAACGAAATACCTCAATTTGATGTTCACCAAACTCCCTTAACTGTATATTGGCCACAAACATTACAATACTTAATACCGTAAGAAGAGGCACCAGCGTTAACAGAAGTATTTTCTGTTTAACGTCACATTTACCATGATTTGAATTACTCCACCGTTCGCACTACGCACAAGAGACAATGGCCAAAATAAGCCATTAACCTCAAAATATACCCAGATTTTATAGTTTTAATTGTTAAAAAGACCTGTTCTTAAGCGTCATCAATCCTATCCCCAACAGATATCCATATTCACACTCTCGTTCATAAAAGTATAGATCAGATAAAACTGACCGACGCTGAGCTTTCTTGATACAAGTAGCCTCGCCTCCTTTTAAAGTAGGCGCCTCCTGTACTTAAATGATATTCTTTTTATAGACTTGCACAACTAGAACCACAAACAGCACTGAAAATTTCCCTACCCAGGGCAAAGAATAAACGGTAGATTTAGCGTCTATACGTATAAATAAAAACTAATGGACCTCTTATGTTTAAAAAGATTTTGCTAACCATCATTTTACCTATCTTATTTATCTCACCTGCATTCGCCGAAGGTGACAATCCTAAGGTTATTATGCAAACCAATTTAGGTAATATAACCATTGAGTTATTTCCTAATGAGTCTCCTGAAACAGTCGAAAATTTCCTAAACTATGTGGATAGTGGATATTACGAAGGCACGATTTTTCATCGCGTCATCGCAGGATTTATGATTCAAGGTGGCGGCTTTACACAAGAGATGGAAAAGAAAGAAACTCAAGAAGCAGTCAAGAATGAGTCTAAAAATGGCTTAAGTAATACACTAGGCACGATCGCTATGGCGCGTACAAACTACCCCCATAGCGCAACTTCCCAGTTTTTTATAAACACAGTCAACAACAGAAATTTAGATGCAAGAGGTAACCGCTTTGGCTATACCGTTTTTGGTAAAGTAACCGATGGCATGGACTTAGCGATTCAAATAAGTCGTGCACCTAGAACAGAAAAAAGCGGTCATAGGGACGTACCAAAGTCCCCTATTATAATAGAAAAAATTAGCCGCATCGGCGAATAAACAAACTCTGTATTGAGTCTTACTAAGATCTTATGCTCTCGCTTATTCTGGTAACAGATTTTTTTATAGTAAGACTCAATCCCCTTTAGCTATCTAAATTTAACCATCTATTTTAAGCCACCTAAGTCGATTGGCATTACTAACAACGGTAATGGACGACATCGCCATCGCAGCTCCAGCAATCGCCGGATTTAATAACACTCCGATAAAAGGAAATAGCACGCCTGCAGCGATAGGAATCGCTACCGCATTGTAAACAAACGCACCAAACAAATTCTGTTTGATATTTTTCACCGTGGCTTTAGAGATTGACATCGCTTTAGAGACACTCGATATAGACCCTGAAATCAACGTTACATCCGCGCTCGCAATTGCTATATCAGACCCAGTACCAATCGCATAGCCCAAATCAGCTTGAGCTAATGCAGGTGCATCATTAACACCATCTCCAACCATAGCCACAACCTCTCCTTGTGCTTGAAGGTCTTTAATAACCTCCTGCTTTTGCTCAGGTTTAACATCTGCAATCACTCGCTCGATTCCCACTTCGAGAGCAATAGCTTCTGCCGTAAGTTGGTTATCCCCTGATAATAGAATGATATTCAGGCCTGCTTTTTTTAGCTTTTCGATAGCCGATTTAGAATCACTTTTGACCTGATCAGCAATAGCCAATAAAGCGATCAACTCCTTATCACAAGCAACATATACTAAGGACTTCGCTTCTGATGCCCATTGCTGAGCTTGGGGTAAAACCTCCTCACAACGAACACCCTGCTCAGCCATAAGAGCGGCATTCCCCATAACCCAATGTTTATCCGCTACACAAGCAGAAAGCCCTAAGCCAGAGAGGCTTTCAAACGATTCAACACTGAGGTTTTCACCACTATGATCTAACGTCATCTGCATATGAGTGCATATGGCTGCTGCAAGAGGATGTTCAGAGCGAGACTGTATCGCTAAAATTGCTTGACGGACTTGGCTAATGTTTCGACTATCACAAATATACTGTTGATCAGTAACTACAGGCTTACCTTCTGTCACTGTACCTGTTTTATCAAATACGACCGTTGTTACTCGTTCAGCCAATTGCAACGCATCTGCATTTCGAATCAAAACCCCTTCACTTGCTGCCCGTCCTACTGCCACCATGACCGACATAGGTGTTGCTAATCCCAAAGCGCAAGGGCAAGCAATAATCAAAACAGTCATCATCGTAATGACTGCGTAGGTTAATTGAGGCTCAGGCCCCCAAAAGAACCAAATACAGGCGGTCAACACTGCAAACAACATCACAGAAGGCACAAAGAAAGAGGCAATCTTATCGGCCAGTTTACCTAGCTCTGGCTTACAGTTTTGCGCATCCCTGACCGATTCAATAATTTGAGCCAATACGGTTTGGGAGCCAACCTTCTCCACCTTCATTAGTAAACTACCAGAACCATTGAGCGTTCCGCCCACCAGCGGCTCTCCCTCAAGCTTATGCACCGGTTCAGATTCCCCCGTCAGCATCGACTCATCTATATAACTTTCACCTGACACTACTACGCCATCAACAGGAATGCTTTCACCGGGACGCACTCGCACTAGATCTTGTAGCGAGAGTAATTCAATGGCGACCTCCTGTTCATCATCACCGCGTATCCGTAATGCAGTACTCGGTTGAAGCTGCATTAAACTACGCACAGCATCACCGGTTTTCTTTCTCGCTTTTGCTTCGAGTGCTTGCCCTAATAAGATAAAACCCAAAATCATAACTGAAGCTTCGTAATAGAGATGGGTCGCAGGTTCAGGAAGAACAACGCCAAATAGGGAGACTAAAACAATCCCTGTGGAATAAAACCAAGCGGCACCTGTTCCAAGTGCAATTAAACTATCCATATTGAAATTTAACTTAAGTGCAGACCGCCAAGCACCTTTATAAATATGGCTTGCACAGGCAAACATGATCACAAGTGATAATAAGCAGGTGATAACACCCAACAAAATCCCACTGGTTTGATTAATAGGTGGCACCCAGCCAAGCCACATCTGAACCATTAACAAAGCCCCAAAACCTAAAGCAACAAGGCTACGTATCAACGTTGTTCGGTAATGCTGCTGCTCAGCTAGCTGAACTTTCTCTAAACTATCCGAGTCCGTTATCTCTATCGCACCATAACCAATTTCCTCTACCGTGCTGATGATCTGCTCAACAGGTTCCATAGAAGAGACCGTTAAACTACGATCCGCAAAATTCACCGAAAAGTCATCGATCGCTCTGCTCGCAGTTAAACCCTTTTCCAAAGAACGGACGCAGCCAGCACACTTAACACCTTGTAACGAGAAGCGGTATATCATGATGGTATCCAATAAATAGAAACTAAATAGAAGTACTAACCACTCAGCACTAAGTGGTTAGTTTGTATTAAAGGACAAGACTAGGTAGGGATATTATTTATATTAACGTCTTTTTTCTAAAGCAACATAACTACCCGTCAAACGCATAGCGATCTTATCATCCTGCTTAATGTCGATAATAAGATCCATTCTAGCGCGCCCTTTTTCTAACATTTTCCGATAAAACAGGCTAACAGCCCCCTCATCAGGCAAAGAGGTAATCGCTGTAAAATCTGCGGTAATTGGCAGAAAGTACTCTATATGACTATCGCGGATGACAACATCATCATCCCGCCCCTGAGACTTGAGGTAAAGAGTAACGATGCTCCAACCACACAAGGTTGCCACCGTTGCTAAAGACCCGCCAAAACCAGTGCCTTTATCATTCACATTAGGCGCAAGAGAGGCTTTCATTTCTAGCCTTGATCCATCCCATTTGAGAGGAAAAAGTCCCAAATGATTAATCAATGGAATTTGGCCCCTCAACTTAATAAGGAACTCTTCTGCTATTTGATTATAATCTGTCAAAAATGGCTGCCTTTCACTTTACCCATGCCAATCAGTGGCATAAAGTTCCTGATCATGCTGAGGTGGGTTGCGTAATTTTTTAGCCGTACCTAAATAGATGTAACCAATAATGGTTTCTTCTTCCTTAACACCTAAACCTGATTTAACAAGCGGATGATAAGCCATCTCACCGGTACGCCACATTGCCCCGATACCTTGAGCATGGGCCGCTAAGATAATATTTTGTGCTGCACATCCTGCCGAAACCTCTTGTTCAAGCTGAGGCACTTTAGGGTGATCAGATACCGCCGCTATGACGACAATCAAAGTAGGTGCGCGCAATGGCATCTTGCGTGTTTTCTCTTGACGCTCTTGAGCTAACTCAGAGTTATCAGCTAACGCCGCTTGTAAAAATAATTCACCCAAACGCTCACGGGAAGGCCCTGTGACTGTTAAAAAACGCCAAGGTCTAATCGCGCCATGATCCGGTGCTCTAAGCGCCGCTTGGTAGATATTATCGAGCTGCGCTTTAGTTGGCCCTGGTTCAGCCAAGGCGGGACAAGATACACGGTTATGTAAGAGTTCTAATGCATCCATAAACAGCTCCAGTTATTGTCGACTTAAACGTAGATTATCGATATCTTCCATTTCACTACTTCTGAATGGGTTTATATCCAATCCACCACGGCGCACATAACGAGCATAAACGTTTAAACTATCTGGTTTACAACGTTCCCAGATATGCATAAAGATATTTTCTACACACTGCTCATGGAAATCACCATGTTCACGATAAGAAATTATATATTTTAGTAAACCTTCTCGATCAATCTCCTTACCAGAGTAGCTTATACCTAAAGTTGCCCAATCTGGCTGCCCTGTTACAGGACAGTTAGATTTTAAGAGGTGGCTATATAGAACCTCTTCAACCTGATCTTCACAGGTAAACAACAACTCGGGATCTGGTGTGTATTGTGTAATCTCAACATCTTGGTTATCAATACAGAAGCCGGTGAATTGGCCAAACTCTGGCGCCTGATCCGGATGATAGATCCTTACATTAACTCGTCCTCCCGCCGCTTCAGAAAGGTCTTTAATCAATAAGGCCTCAACCTCTTTCTGCGATTCAAACTTACTCAAATTAAGTGAGTTTAAATAAAGCTTAAAGGATTTAGACTCAATGATATTTTTACTATCAGCAAACACGCGAAATTCAGCAAGACGAACCTCCGGCTTCCCTCGCTGATTTATCCAAGAAAGCTCATAAGCATTCCAAATATCGACCCCTTTGAAGGGTAACGCACTACGATCAACACCCTGTTCTTTCCAATTTAGGTCACGTGCTATTGGATATAATATCGAGGCATCGTAACTATTAATATACTCAGTGTCTTGGCCAAGCGGCGAGTTTTTTACATCATCATTTGTATTCATTAACTACGAATTCCTTTGCCATTTTGAAGCAGATAAAGTGCATAAGTGAAGAGCCCACCAATAAACAGCAAGATCATCATAAAAGCGAACCCAACATTTATATCACTCACCCCCAAAATACCGTAACGGAAGGTATTCACCATATAAAGAATAGGATTCAGCTGAGATACGCCCTGCCAAAATTCAGGTAATAACTGAATTGAATAAAAGACACCGCCTAAATAGGTAAGTGGCGTCAAAACAAAGGTAGGAATAATACTGATATCATCAAACGAGTTAGCAAATACCGCATTAATAAACCCGCCCAAAGCAAACAAAACAGCGGTCAGGAAAACGATTGTGATAGTTACCAATAGATTTTGTACCTGCAGCTCCGTAAAAAATAGGGACAGCAAGGTTACTATCAAACCCACACCTAAGCCTCGTACTACGCCACCGAGGACAAAACCACTTAAAATAATCCAGTTTGGTACAGGCGATACGAGTAATTCCTCAATACTACGTTGGAACTTAGTACTATAAAATGAGGAGACCACATTACTGTATGAGTTGGTAATAACGGACATCATAATTAAACCTGGAACAATATATTCCATATAATTAAAGCCGCCCATCTCTCCTATACGACTGCCGATTAAATTACCGAAAATAATAAAATACAGCGTCATAGTGATTGCGGGCGGAAGTAAAGTTTGCGGCCAAATACGGGTAAAACGACGTACTTCACGGCGAAAAATAGTCCAAAAAGCGATAAAAAGATCGTGGGCGTTCATGCTTTATCCTGATTAAGATTTTTATCCACAAGCGATACAAACAACTCTTCCAGTCTATTTGATTTATTTCGCATACTTCGCACTGACAGATTTTGAGCTTGTAAACGTTCAAACAAACTATTTAAGCCCTGTTCCTTCTCAACGTCTACTTCCAAAACATTATCTGTAATCAAACGAACGACGTATCCATCTAATTGCGGCGTTTCAGACAAACTCGCATCGATATCTAAAATAAACGTTTCTGTTGTGAGCTGCTGTAGTAAGGCTCGCATACTGGTATTTTTAATAATCTGGCCTTTATCGATAATAGCGATATTTCGACATAAGCTTTCCGCTTCTTCCAGATAGTGCGTCGTTAAAATAATCGTAGTACCCGACGCATTTAGCTCACGCAAAAACTCCCACATCGAACGACGCAACTCAATATCAACACCTGCCGTTGGCTCATCCAATATCAGTAACTTTGGGTCATGCATCAGAGCACGCGCGATCATCAAACGACGTTTCATCCCGCCTGATAACATACGAGCTGCACCATTGCGCTTTTCCCACAAACCTAACTTTTTAAGATAGTAATCAGCCCGCTCTGAAGCTATGGACCGCTTAATCCCATAATATCCAGCCTGCGTCACTAGGATGTCTTTGACATTTTCAAACATATTGAAATTAAATTCTTGTGGAACAACACCTAAGTTAAGCTTTGCTCCCGTCAGATTGTCATCAATATCAATACCAAAAATAGATACCTTGCCGGACGTTTTATTAACTAATGAGGAGACAATACCTAAGGTCGTGGACTTACCTGCACCATTAGGTCCAAGTAGTGCAAAAAAATCGCCCTCAGCCACATCAAAAGAGATCTCTTTTAACGCCTCAAAACCATTGCCATATACTTTATGTAACTTTTCAACTGTTAACGCTAATGTCATCTAGCTATCCCGACTTAAAATAAGGGGGTGAACGTGAATTTTTGAAAGAGTATAGGTTCTACTATCTACACCAAATAGACGCAGTTCCGCCATATCATCCATAAACTATATAAACGAACAACGGCCGTACATTGTAAGTAACTCTATTTTGCTTTCAATGGATTATTTATTCAGATCAAACTAGCAGGCTTAAGTTCCACCTTATAAAATAGCTTCACCATGATATCGGAGCCCGAAATGACATCTTACCAAATTCACCATCTTAATTTCCTGAAAATTGCATATAACAATTTGATAAAGTGCGAGCCCTTTACGCATGATGAGATCACACAAGAAGACGAGACCTTTATTCTTAGCCTTAAACAACTTATTGAAGACTTTGAAGCCGGTAACGAAAACATCTATATAACTGGAGAACAAATTCTAGAACGTGCTTTTAGAATGTACCCAGCCCTCGCCCACTTAATCGCTAGGGATCTACTCTGGTTTTTTGGAGGTAGTTGTCTACATAACATGGCCGACGACGAGATAGATAAATTCCAACAGCTAGATGAACTGCGATTCAGCGCAGAAGAAAATAATGAAGAGTTTGATTACCTAAACAAACGTGCAAGTATATTTAGTCAGAACTAGTGTAGAAGCATACACTCCCTATTCTCTTATTCAAATGTTATATCCACTGCTTGGTTAGCGACAAAACCTACAAGCTCTGCGCCCGGCAGTGGTCGACTAAAATAATAACCTTGGATTAAATGACAACCGTGCAATCTAAGGTAAGCAAGTTGCTCACTTGTTTCCACCCCTTCGGCAAGTACTTTTAAACCTAAACTTTTTGCCAATACAATAATTGCTTTCACAATCGCTTCACCTTCTGGATCAATCCCTATATCACGCACAAAGCTTTGATCAATCTTTAAGGTATTGAGTGGTAATTTTTTCAAATAACTAAGAGAAGAATAGCCTGTACCAAAATCATCCATAGAGAGCGAGATACCCATCTCTCTGATTTTTTGCAGCTTAGGAATCGTGATTTCAGGCTGACGTAATAAAAAATTCTCGGTCACCTCCAAATCAACTAGTTTAGGGTCTATGCCTGTCTCATGTATTACTTGTTGCACAGTCGACAATAAACTTTCATGCATAATCTGCTGACCAGCAACATTAACCCCCATACAAATATGTATACCTTCATCATGTAAGATCTTCCCTTGCTTACAAGCCTCGCGTAACACCCATTCGCCAATAGGTACAATCAATCCTTGCTCTTCAGCTAAAGGAATAAATTTGGCGGGAGAGATCATACCAAGCTCTTTATGCTGCCAACGAAGAAGCGCCTCCGCTCCCATCACGCTACCTGAACTCGTATCTATTTGAGGTTGAAAATAAACCTTAAGCTCATCACGCTCTAATGCTCGTCGCAGATCATTAATTAAAGAAAAGCGTTCATAACGCTCACTACCGCGCTCATCATGATAAAAACGTAGCTGATTTTTACCTCGCTCTTTCGCATCAAACATGGCCACGTCTGCATATTGCACAAGCGTAGTTACATCGACAGCATGTTCAGGATAGATCGCAATACCAATACTCAAGGTACTAAATATTTCGTAACCTTCAATAATAAAGGGCTCTCTAAATGCTGTTAAAGCATGCGAAGCAATATCCTCAAGCTCTTGAATTGAAGAACAAGCTTCAAGCAAGACAGTAAACTCATCACCACCCAAACGAGCCAAAAGACCCTTACTACCAATTACATTTTGAATACGCTCAGCCGCTTGCTTTAACAGTTCATCTCCCACAGGGTGGCCTATGGAATCATTAACATCCTTAAAGGAATCTAAATCACAAAAAAGTACAGCGATAATATCCTCACCACCCAAATGCCGAGCAAGCGCTTGCTCTACCAGATTATTAAACATCAATCTATTAGGTAAGGCGGTGAGCGAATCATGATTTGCAATCCACTCAAGGCTTTTTTCAGCATGCTGGCGTTCTGTAACATCCATGCCTATAGATAAAACCTGTGCATCTGAATCTGGGATATTTAATGCAGAATGCAACCATGAAATCTGTAATACTTGACCACTTTGAGCTCGAATCCCCGCTGAAATCTGTATCTTATTTTCTTGCTTATTTAACAAACGTTCCATTAACGCTTGATGCTCTTTCACATCTTGCTGATCATGCTGCAGATCAAAAAAACTAAGTGACGTCACTTCCTCATTGTTAAGCCCAAGTATACCTAGACCAAAACGGTTAATTGTCTCTATATTACCCTCATCATCTAAGGTCATAATAATTGCTTCAGCAGTATTCAAAAGACTGGTAACAAAATCACGCTCTGCCTCAAGCTGGACTGATCTCTCAGTCAAATTTACTGCGCGTTCAAGTAAAGACGTTTCTAAATGTTCAAGCTGTTGTGAAACCTCTAAGGTACTATTTTGTAAGAGATCTAGCTCATCCTCAAAAATATTACTCCGCTTGATTGTATGTATACCTAAACGAATATCTTCATAGGAACTTTTTGCGAGAAGCGGTAGAAGCGACGATACTTTAGCGAGTACACTCAAAGGTGAGCGCAAAACAGTCAATAAAAACAGAGCCGCCACAAAAAGCCCTGCTCCAGAAACCAATAAGCTCTGTACTAGATCATCTCTCGCCGCCATATAAGTATTTGTATGGTCTTCTATAAGAATCCAGTAAGCTTGCCCAGGAATCGTTCCCTCAGGAGGCCTTAAAATAATCTGGTAATGACGGCGATTGGCATCAATTTCATACATCCCTCCTTCGGTAGAGATATGCTGCTCGTTTATTAATGTATTTAACAGCATTTCATTTTCAGACTTTTGAGTTAAATACTTAAGCTCCAGCGTTTGTAATCGAGCATTATCAATACTTTCAGCCGGCTGTAAGGCAAGACCTATATCTCGTCCTGTTTGATGATTAAATTCAAGAATGATATCGCGCATCTCACGCCCAACGACGACTACACCAACTTGGCTATTCTCCAAAGTAACGGGCATAGCAATAAAACGTAAGCATTGTTCGGCGCAATGAAAAAACTTAACGGGCGATTCAATCTCTTGAACTTGAGTGATAACAGATACAGGAAAGTCGACAAAGATACCGTCTTTAACAACAAGTTTGCCTGCACTATCATAAAAATAGATAGCATCCATTGATCCGCTCATAACTAGATCTGGAAAGAGGGTTCCGATAACCTCCATATATGCTTCCGATCTTATGTTTCCCTCATACTGTTTATTAACAACGAGGGGGATGATTTCTGCTAAATTGAGCAGTCGATCATAAGAGGTAGCGACCAGCCCTTCTAGCACATCCACATCGCGTTTTATAAATTCAAGACGCTGTTGCTCACTTTTCTTTTCTAAGCTTAAATAGGAATAATAGCCATAAATAAGATGCACCATAGTCAATGCAAAAACTAAGTATATAAATACCTTCCAGCGCAAGCTAAAAAAAGAGCGACTACTCGCATGCACATCCGTCATCTTTATTAAAACCTATAGGTTGCTTGGAGAAGAAACAGATCCCAATTCTCTTTTTTCTTGGTTTGATCAGGATTATCTTGTGTTGCTAACCAACCCGTCCCTTCTACTTTGTGCCATTCGGCACGGAACAGCCAATGAGAGGAAGGCTCCCAACCAACCCCAAGCGTCCAATCGAAAGCATATTGATTATAAGCAGGCACTCCCAATAGCGCTTCCGTCTTTTTACCATCTTTATCGTCCTCATCTATATAAAATACATCTCGTCGAGCAAACATAGATAACTCAGACGTAAACCTATGCTCTAACTGTAGATAAAAAGATTCACTGGCCGTTTCAGGCTTAAGCGAAAATACGCCTCCTAAACTACCCCAATCAACATCTTGCCGAAAATACTCCCCCGTCAAACTCCACTTATCCCAATTGTATTGTAATGACAAAACAATAACGCCAAGATCGAGACGACCATCACCAGGCGCCCCAGGAGCCGGAGTCGAGGGGTGATCAAAATCCAACTTGAAATTCCCATAAGTAAAAGCGCCGATAAAACTATAGTCATTCAAACTATACTCTGTACGCCAAAGGTAGCCTCGAGTCTGATCAAATGAACCAGGCCAATCGTCATTCAAATACGCATATTCCACATTTTTATCTTTGCGCGGGGCGCCGACTAATAACTCCGACTTAATACGTCCACCGCTCAACATTTTCGTTCCATAAAGTATCAAGCCATCAGAAGATAGCTCTAGATTTCGGGCTCGGTCAAAATAGAGCGATTGAGGCAGCATAATTGAAGGCCGTGTAAACGCTACATCACGCGTCGTATTATAAAAACCAAATGGATTTTTTACCCGCCCTACCTGTATACCTGCATGTCCCCATTGCTGCTCTAAGAAACGATAATCGACTAAGGCATAATCAACACTTAATTTACCATCATCCACTTCCCCCGCCCGACGAGAAACCAACTGCCCGGAGACTAAAAACCGTTCACTTAAGCGCGTAGTTGAACTAATACCAAGCTCTCTAAAATCAAAACTTCCGCTCTCACTCTTACCATAGAAATTATTATCGTCAGTTAAGGAAAACCCTTGGGTAACAAAACCATTAACTTCCCAATCAATATCATCTGCCGCAACAAAATCCACCCATAGCAGACTGAAAAGAAGTGCACTAAACCACCTATTTAACCAGCAAAGTCTTAGCATCACTGCTCCCCCCCTTATCCATGGATATATACCCTATCGCTCCTTTATTTTTAGATACTTTATCTAGCATCTCGTCAAAGGACTCTACAACCATTGGGGACTGTCCTGAGCCAGAAAAAACAGATCGATCCCAGATTTTCACTAACTGATAAGGGAAGAGTTTTAATTCTTTTTTAACAAACATTTGATGTTCTGCTTTATGGGGAGGAAGAATATAAACCCTAACTGACTGACCATCGGGCCAAACACGAGTTTGCATCGAGAAAATAGAGAGGAGGTATTGTCGGCTAACGCTATCAAGTGAAACACTTGAATTGACGATAACCTCAGACGAAACTATCCGAGGAAGCACTAACAATAATAAAAATAACAGAAGTCGGATCATACAATGAATACAACCACATCCTATGTGAAATAACCTAGACTCGAAATAAAAAATCTTTATTTCGAACAAACAAGGTACAACGCATAGTAGTCTAGTTCAAGAAAAGAGATTTTTCTCAAAGCTAAGCATTAATTCATTTTATTGGGCGATACAACAAAGAAAAATAAGGAAATGGCGTCCCATAGGGGGTTCGAACCCCTGTTACCGCCGTGAAAGGGCGGTGTCCTAGACCTCTAGACGAATGGGACACAAAAAATTCAAATTCACTTCTGAATTTGGAGCGGGAAACGAGGTTCGAACTCGCGACCCCAACCTTGGCAAGGTTGTGCTCTACCGCTGAGCTATTCCCGCACAAGCTTCAAAGAGAATGGCGTCCCATAGGGGGTTCGAACCCCTGTTACCGCCGTGAAAGGGCGGTGTCCTAGACCTCTAGACGAATGGGACACAAAAAATTCAAATTCACTTCTGAATTTGGAGCGGGAAACGAGGTTCGAACTCGCGACCCCAACCTTGGCAAGGTTGTGCTCTACCACTGAGCTATTCCCGCTGATCTCTTTAAAGATAATGGCGTCCCATAGGGGGTTCGAACCCCTGTTACCGCCGTGAAAGGGCGGTGTCCTAGACCTCTAGACGAATGGGACGCTACATCCTTGCAAGACGTGTTGCCTTGTAAGGAGGCGCGTATATTAAAGAACTGATTCTTAGGGGTCAACCCTATTTTTAAGAAAAAAGAACACTTTGTTTTCTATCCATGGGTTGCAAATACAGCAAACAGCCCTAACGCTGTTTTCCCCCTAACCCATTGGTAATATTAAAGAACTTCCAACAAGGCAAACTCATGACAGCTTTACACCCAATACACATCATTTTTTGGCCACACAAGTACTAATAAGGTAGATTTTCAGTGAAGGAAGGCAGCTTAATAAACAGTTATCGGAGGGATAAAAAAAACCAACATAAGCCAGCTGATAGAATAAACGGGATAGTAGAAGATGGAGCGGGAAACGAGGTTCGAACTCGCGACCCCAACCTTGGCAAGGTTGTGCTCTACCACTGAGCTATTCCCGCAATGCTTTAAATGGCGTCCCATAGGGGGTTCGAACCCCTGTTACCGCCGTGAAAGGGCGGTGTCCTAGACCTCTAGACGAATGGGACGCAACAAGCTTCACCAGCTCATTAAAGCGGGGCAAATAATACTGATCTAACATTAAAAATACAAGTATTTTATTTGATTATTTACCTATAAAATCAGAGCTGTTTCCGATAGTGTAAAGTGATTAGAAATAGGACACTTTCATGAGCCCAACTTACATAGCAGTTATTATTCTTTGTGGCGTTGCTCTCATGGCCTGTATAGCCTTTGTCATACAGGATATTGAAAACAAAAAGCGTGAACGTAAGCTTCGCTTAATCAGTTTAAAGTCTGGCATTCGTAGGGCATCTCATCTACTGGATGCCTTCCCCCCCATTCTAATGACTACCGAAATCCGTTCCCTACTTTGCAAATATTTAGAAGCTCGCTGGACAGCAGTTGTCGAATTAGATTCGAGCGAAAGCAATAAACAACAAAGAGCCACCTTTCAAGCTCAAGCAGCTATTTTGCCAGAACCAGTAGCTCATCCATCCGGCTCCATGACCATATTTAAAAGCCATACAGAAGCAGCCAGAGCTATGGGAATCATAAAAGAGCTCGCTCAATTCATTACCGACATAAAAAATAAAGGCGAAATCAACCACGACATTGCTGATAACTTAACAAAAGGTGCGAAACAGACCTATGCACGTATAGAGGTCGATGTAGAACTACTAAATGCAATGGAAACGGAGAAGTCTAGAGGCCCCGAAGTCGTCATACATCACTACCGTAGCTGCTTTAGCAAGTTGCAAAACCTCAATTACCACCAAACGCTCGATCGACAATTATACGAAATCCGCACACATGTCGGCCAACTGGCTGAAAAAATAGATACAGCAGCAGAAGAAAAAGCAAAAGAGAAGGCAGAGGAAAAAGACTCAGGTAAAAAGTTTAACTTCTAACCACTGAAAGTTCTCGCTTTCGATCAACAAAGGTATCGGTCAGACCTGCCCCAGCCCACATAGAAGCCAAAGCAATCCAAGCCGTAATAGAAAACGCAGAACCTCCAGTTAATCCTGCACCCACGGCACAGCCACCAGCCAGCATCCCTCCCATCCCCATTAGGCATGCACCCATAATGTAGCGCACCATACTACTACCATCTTTAAACCCCTCAAGCTTCAACGTACGGGAAAAGAAAGCAGCTAAGAACGAACCGATAAAAACACCAGGCACGAGCCCAACATCAAAATCCATTGGCGCCCCACCCGGCGTCAGAAAGTACATCAAGGTATCAGCAGAAGGTCCTGTAAAGGTCATGCTCTCAACTTGTGTAGATTCGAATGTTTGATAAGACATATGATAAGTAAACCACCAGCCGCCTACGACCATAGATCCAACACCCATAGAACCAATCCAAGCCCACGGCGTCAGTTTATTTTTTATACCATAGATCACAGCCACTACAGCACAGGCGATACTGATATATATGCCGGCATAATCACCTAAGCCAAGAAAACCTAATAATTCCAGCCCCCCATCTTCATGTAGTAAAACAGAATGGGCAACAGCATCCCTAGCCGGTGCAAAAATACCCCGTAAACTCGCTTGCGCTATAGCAGCAAACAATAAGCCTGAAAACAGAGCACGAAGGTTTCCTGTGGCTGCTAGCACAAGCAAGCGTGCTCCGCAGCCTCTCGCCAAAATCATACCCGCACCAAACATGAGTCCGCCAAGCACTGCACCCGATAAACTTCCATAAGATGCCAGCATTCTAGAATCAGTAATATCCAGCTCACCCATCAGAATAAGCGCTTGAGTCCCGCCTACCGCAGCAGAAAAAGTTAACAGCCAAATAGCCACCTTAGGCCCCATATTTCCACGCACAAATTCAACAACCGCGGCTCGTAAACAGAACTGACTTCGCTGGGCAAACACACCAAACATTAGCCCTAACATCAGTCCACCTAAGGCTGTTGCGCCATCTTCACCTAAGCTATCAATTAAAAAATCGAAATCCATAATGGCTAAACCTATACATAAACGTTAAAGCTAATAGGCACCGCGCAACAAAAAAAAAAGAGACTCACAATCTCACGCTCAATTGAGAAAGGAATGACCACTGAGGGCTATTAGATTATTTCTGGATGGAATAATAACAAAACAAATTAGTATATAAATTGACCTATACCAACAGGCGAGTAGATTTATTAACAAGAACTAATAAAGAGATTGTCGGATGTAGTTGGTACTGGAACTGAGTTCCAACTTGGTAGGATTGCTCAACCATCGATGAGCTCTATGGTACAGAAGAGTTTCTCAAAAAATTGAAATGCCAGAATCCTAATTAAGATGGAACTATTATTCTCAAAGAGCAGATACCCCAATCACTTTATAGTGACGAAAAGTACTGTCCTATGGCTGAAGCCACTGAATATAGACACTTAAGGGTGGAACGTAACTAGCAAGTCTTGTTATTTTAGGCAATCATACTCTCAAGAAAGTCTAAGGAAGGAAGAGAATAAGATGTCAGTTAGCACTATAAAACAGCAGCTTCTTAAAGACTTAAAGGCAGGGAATACACTTAAAGCACTTTGTGATATTTATTTAGCCGAAGTAAATACGGGGCCCTCCAGTAGTTTAATCCTAGCAGTTGCAAAACTTCACAATACGAAAACTTTTGACCTTAATGAGCTGTTGCTGGGAGCTACACGTAATAACACACACTATGATTTGTTCATATTGCTTGATGTGTACGCATCATCATTACCATACATTAATTGCACCACCGCAGATGTTATGGGCTGTATAACCCATCTCTTGAATCAAGCAGGAAATGATCTATCCGTAGGAGATATCCACAAAGCCTTTCTCAATTTCTGTAAAAAGGATATTCAGCGTTCTAAAGATGCCTTATTCGCCATTCTTACTGATACCGACAAGTATTCTTCACTGACGTCCAGTGCAATTCTTGCAGCACAGAAACTTAAACCATCTTGGGCTTTAGAGCAGATAAAAGAACTCATCGAACATGAAACTCCAAGCATTAGATCTCAAGCCTTCATATCTATAAGTCAGCTGGATCTAGCCGAAGATCAAACATACGAGACTCTAATTACACTCATAAAAGAATCAGTAGAAAAAGAAACAGACGATTTTTCTAAAGCCCAATTGTTAAGGGCAATTATCTCTATTGGTGAGAAAAGCAAAACCAATTGGGATGATATAAAGATTCTGATCAATAAAATTGCCGCACAAAGGCAACCAGAAGTTGTTTATGCAGCGTCCCACATATCAGCCTTTTTTAGAGAAAACATTCCCCAAAATATTCTTGATCAACTGACTAATTGCCTCACAAGTAGCCCACTGGAATATGCAGGAACCGTGAGTAATATTGACTACATCCTTGTAGACCAAATCAAAGATAATCGTCTTTCTGAAGCAGCTAAACTTCTTGAATGCCTACTGAAAAAAAATGCCGAACTAGAAGTCAGAGCATTTAAGTCTTTCTCACACTTAATTCTCAAAGATCAGTCTTCACAGCTAAGCATGCTGATTACGATGTGGTTTTTATCAGGTGACCCAAAACTATGTAAAGCAGTTATGGATCTTATGGAAGAGTCGCCAAAAGATACTGCTATCGCCGCAGATATAAAACAACTAAGCACGTCAGATAAGAACCTATTATTCGTAAGTCGCAAGGCCATTGGCTGGTTGTTTTCCCGTCCAGTAGCAGCAAGCAGCTTTATTCTTTCCCTTTACCCACAGTGCTCAGCAGAAACAAAAAAAGAACTTAATGACTTACTGTTTGATCCCCTATTACTTAGTTACTCAGGTGATTTAAAGGACTACCTAAAAAGCATCAGCCAACAACCCGCTTATCAAGATATATGTAATAGCTTATTTACAAAGCTCGAGTCCTATAAGGACGGTTTAAAGGACACTTACGGCATAAAGGAATTAAAAGCCCCTCAAGAAAACTCTCAGCTATATAGGAAAGAATTTAATAAAGGAGTGCAAAAAGCACAGGATGAGGGGCCTAAACGACTATTCCATGAAATTTGCACAGTCCAGCATTTATTGTATGGGAACAGTTCAGTCTTTTACGTACATGATGGAAATGGAAATCAGCGTCGATCTGAGATGAAAATGCACTCTATTTCTCATTCTGCTGAATTACCCCGCCTTAACATAATCGACCCCGAAGGGCTTGATTATATGTTACGTACTTTTCGCGTTGAGAGGCTAAAATAATGAAACTAATTCTTAAACAGTATTTAGCTTCTCTAAGGGAAAGGGGCGAGCTAGATGTGGTGCTACCCGATCTACTAAGCCAAATGGGCCTAAATGTTTTCATTTCACCAACCAGAGGAGTCAAAGAATATGGAGTAGATATTGCTGCTGTCGGCAGTATCAAAGAAGGGGGTGAAAAGGTCTACCTATTTTCAGTTAAAGCAGGCAACCTAACAAGAAGCACTTGGGACGGCTCATCCGACCAAGCCTTGCGCCCTTCATTAAATGAAATACAAGATTCTTTCATTCCTAATCGAATACCCCCTGAACACTTAAATAAGCCTATTGTTATTTGTTTATGTTTTGGTGGCGATGTTAGCTCTGTAATACGCCAAGAAGTCACTGGCTATGAGAAGAACAACACTAGAGGGAATATTTCATTTGAAGAGTGGAATGGCGACAAGCTTTCAGAATTGATAATAGAATATTTGTTAAAGGAAGAGCTTTTACCAAAGGACTGGCAATCCTTACTAAGAAAATCACTTGCTCTTATTGATGAACCTGAATCCTCCCATAATCACTTTCAGAGACTAATATGCTTTATTCTGGAGAGGAGTGATAATGATGAAAAAGCATCTAATGCGCTTAATAAAATCAACTTGTACCTATGGATATTGTTCGCGTGGTGTCGTGAAGAAAGCAATTTAGAATCAGCATACCTTTCTGCTGAAAAAGCAGTTTTACTTTCATGGGAATCAATAAAAGAATATAACAATAGCAAAGTAACATCTTCGTTTTCTAGTTTACTAAGCACCTATCATTCCATTACGAGTGAATATATTGATAACCGTATCATCCCTCACACCCACAAAAAACATGCGATTTCTAACGCAATATCTTCTCCGTGTTCTATAGATATAAACCTCAAACTATTCGATCTCTTAGGGCGAATTTCGATTAAAGGGGTTTGGATTCTACAGCAATTAACCCAAAGCTATGAGGCTACCCCACCTACAGATCAACTCAATACGGAACAAACAGGCCTTATCAATAAACTCGATACCCTAACTGAATCATTGAAGCAACTGATTCATAATAATCCGCTATTGCTATCACCTTATAAGGACTCGCAAGCAATCGATATCGCACTTGCATTGTACTTACTTTGTCAGGACGATAAGCATGATGAATTTGTAGTCAGCTGGCTTGAGGCCATTATTGAAAATTCCATATTTACGTTCGCTTCAAATGGAATGTACCCAACAATTTTACAGAGTTATGAGCAACTACTTGAACATCGTCATAAAGATAAGGCTAATAAAAAATACAAACACAAAGTGACTCAAGGAAGCATCCTTTACCCATTATTGGCCCTCTACTGCGCTTTATACAAGGCAGAAAATGCTGGAGGAAAACTGACAAGCTTTGCAGAGAAAGATATGAAGCACTGCACTCTGCAATACTGGTACCCAAATTCATCATCAGAAGGTTGTTTATATTCAAATTCTGACACTCACGGAACAGCCTCGACTGATTTCCCAATTCATCAAAAAGACGTGATAAAACACGTAAGCAATGAATGCCAAATGTCTAAAACCTTCCATCTTCTTTCAGCTGTTAATAAGGGACACTATCCGTTAGTGCTTTTAGCCTGTCGTTGCTATCGTTACCCAATACCTTTTCATGTACTCGAAGATTGGATGCAACTGCAATAACCCCACTATCTAGGTACAGGGACATTTAAAATACCCAAAAAAGAGCTAGTGAGCAAAACGTAGCAAGCAGAAACGATATCGACACATTACCGCATCAAGGAAGAGCATGAAAATACAACTGATAGACTATTGGAACGGATCAAGTTACGAGCTTATTGATGGACTTAGATTTTTTGACGAGCTAAACCCAAAGACATACCAACGGCTCAGAATGGAAATAAATGACGCAAGAAATTCGAAGAACACCCCCTTGCTTCGCTGCAGCTTATGCAAAGAACCCCTCTATATCAGAGCCAAGAATCTATCTGATAAACATGAGTATTTTCCAAGTCACCATAAGGCGATTTCTGAGGAACAAGAACAGTGCCCACAAAGAAGTAATACTCATATTCCTATAGAGATAATACGAGCTCTTAAATACCAAGGAGCAGCTGAAAGTAAACTGCATCATGATCTAAAACACCATATCGCAGAAATACTAAAATTAGATTCAAGAATACCTAACGAAACCATACATATCGAGAAAATAATCAAGGTTAAGGGTGAGTGGCGAAAGCCAGATGTTCAAGCTTCATTAGGCGGACTCGTAACAGCATTTGAAGTACAGGTATCTACTGAAATGGCTCCGATGATTTCTGTCAGGCAGTATTTCTATCAAAAATTCGGTCGAATAATTTGGATCATGCCTACTTTTGATCCAGGCAAGATACGGCAAAGCCAAATCGATATTGCTATCACAAACAATGACCACTTATTTGTGCTAGATGATGAGATGATCCAGCTAAGTTTTGAAAGAAAAGAATTACACCTTCGTTGCTGGATTCATATGCCCTATAGAAATGACTGTGATATCGAGTATGAATGGCAACAACAACCAATCCACCTATCTGAAGTTCAATTTAGAAATGGACATCCATATATCGTCGATGTGGCAACAATAGAATCCGCGATTAAGGCAGAATGTGAACTGATCGAGGAAAGTAAAAAACAGCCTACTACTGACCCAACCCCTACAAAGAAAGTAGTATCCTTAGAAAGGCAGCTATGGGATAGATGGTTTAGCATTTGCGATTCAATCACTGATGATGCTATTCAACAGCTCCTTATTTCCACTATAACCAAACAGTATCAACAAGGTAGCCAATCCTCCCACCTTTTAGGAATCCTCTTAAGACTATACGGGCTTAATTGGAAAGACCTACAGTGCAATGATACTACTCTAGCTTTGTTACAAAGTGCTGCAAATGGGCATCTTCATTGGGAAAATCAATCTTGGAAATGGGCGGTTCATCAAGTATGTCAAAACCACTCTAGATGGTTTGCTCCATTTCTTAAGCTGCTAAAGAAAAGCAACGTATGGCCCCTAGATGATCTGGCCCAGTCAAACATTTTCCAAGAAACCTATAGAGACTTAAAGCAAACTCCTATCTACTTAACATCTCAAGAAAAAACTCTTCTATCGTTGATGTTTCCTAATACCTTTGAAGGCACAGACAATAGTCTATGCAAATACGATCTAATCGATTTCAAAACAAATGGGTTTTGTTATACGGCAGAGCTTAGGACAAGAAAAAACAGTGATATTCTTGATGTTGTTTTCTCGGATGTTTATGGCTATCAAACCGCCTGCTTAAGGGAAGATATCTCCAAGAGGCAGATGAGAAGGGATCTAGAACGAATGATACATCACCACTCTAACTCCAACACTTGGTTACCAATGCCAAATCTACCACCTAACGCTGATCATGAGGTTATACACTTTCCTGTGGGGAACTCAGGGAAGGCTAATTTCTTTGGTAAAATAGATAATCAACTATTAACTCTAGAAAAAGAACTCCAAAGTCTTACAAGTTAATTGATACTAGTATCAATTTAAGACCCCGCTCGAATTTACCTCAAGAACCCTTCTGACATCTTGTACGTTATATTTTCCACTAAAGCCAAAGTGATATGCAGGGATCTCTGTATTTCCAAAATAAGCTACTAGTGGATAGATACGCCCATGAACTTCAGAAGAAATTTGATCTGCTTTTTCTTCAACAGGAAGTCGGTTCTCACTTAGAAAATAGCCTAACATCGCCTTCCTCACCATGATGTGATTCTTTGGCAATAAATAGTCTCTCTCCATCAAAGCTTCAAACTGACTCCCATTAATTGGATTAGGCACGACTCTTATCGGCACAAGAGTATCCCAATCAACATCTGAGACCCCTTTATCAATTACTTCTGGCTGCACTCTTATCTCACTAAGAAACCTAGTGACCACAAAATCCTTTATTAAATCATTGTCATCAAGATCCACCGCCCTTAGATGAAAACGCCCATGAGCATTAACTATTTTAAGAGGTAACAGATTCCTCTCTATACCACCTGGATTTCTAGTAGAGGCGTAAATAGATCTGATTAGATGACTTCCTTCTATTGCTGCCTGAATAGAACAAAGAGCTTTTACAGGCACTTTGCGTTTTAGCACAAAACATGGAGATATATTTGGAGAACTAGGAGGAATAATTGTAGGAGTTGACTCCCACACGAGGTCATCTTCACCAAGAAAAAAAGGATTGAAAGATCCATGAGGCCTAAAAGCCCTAGTCTTCTCTCCAGGTGCGGTCTCATGAATGTTATGTGTAATTCGAGAGTACTCTGCAATATCCTTTCTAGCTTGTTGTTTAGAGACATGGAATGTATCGGCAATCATTCCAGAAGTAACAGACCTTTCCCACAACAACTGCCTTTCAACATATCTGAATCTAACCCATTGAGCATAAGTTATCGAAACACTGTGCTGCTGTACGAAATCTTCGAATTTCACTGAGTAGTCCTTGAAGATGTTTAGAACTTGTTGCCAGTGATCATACCACTGTATCAATAAACAGTAACACTTTATTACTGATTCAATCTATACTTTGCAAAGTTACTTTGCTTTTTATGCAATTATTTATTGCTTATATTGGAAATATAATATCCTCTGCTTGAGGCTGGATACTACAAATCACCGTTAAGCAAGATCGAAGTTAGATGCAATAGATCTCTTTTTGAAAACAACTTATAGCGCTATGATGGATAGCCTCAGGTAAGAGAACCTGCATCATCGAATTAGAGTTAACCGATGATTTTCATCACAAACGGATTGGTAAGAAGATGAAATACAAGCAAGCTCATATCGCTTTCAGCGAGGCGATGAACGCCCCGACTATGAAAATGCTGATCGCAAAGCACAGTGCATTCGTATTGGCCTTTCTCAGCGATGTTTTCAGCGAACAATCTGAAATTGAATTCAACGATTTTTTACTCCACTTAAGTGCAGTGCTTGAAGATCAACGTGTCAATGAGCTGAATGGGCCTCATGAAGACACAAACGCACGCTATCACTATGACCGTTGGATTCGTAACAACTGGATACGAGAAATGGATGGCAAGGTCATTAAGACCGAAGCTTTTGAACAAGCATCCCGTTTCGCCATGTCGCTCGAAAACCGAACTAGCGGTGTAACCTCCAACCACCTTCAACTTGTTCACAACACGATTAAAGACTATTCCAGTAAACTGAATAGCACTCCCGAAGAACGTATTAAGTATCTTGAATCTCAGATTTCTGATCTAAAAAAAGAAGTATCTGCATTACGCCGTGGTGAGTTCGTGCCTATGTCTGATCTTGAACGCCGTGAAGGTATTCAGGAGATCTACCAACAGGCGGAATTATTAACAAAGGATTTTCGCTATCTTGAGGACGAAACTATTCGTGTAGATCGCAAGATGCGACAAAAAATAGCAACAAGTGATAGCTCTCGCGCCAGTGTCTTAGAAACGGTCCTCAATTTAGAAGACGAGATTTTTTCAACAGAAGCAGGCTCTTCCTTTACCGAATTTGACGCATTACTCCGTGACACTCAGCGCCAGGAAGAAATCAATACTCTGCTTATAAGCATCCTTGCCGAGCCTGAAAGTGCTCAGCATCTCAATACTGACCAGAAGCGATACTTATCTCGATTTGTTCGAGAACTTAATAAAGAGTCAGGTCGAATTAGGGATGTCCGTAAAAAAACATCCGAGAGATTACGAGACCACATAACCAGTTATCAAGACATTGATCTGGGAGCTATTGGGAAAGTTCTTTCTCAAATAGAGCACTCAGCCATCTCTATTCATAATCATATTGGGAATGAGGTTTCTAAAACATACCGCGCCATCCCTGTAACAAGTGCATGCCTGAAAGTTAAAACCCGCAACCCTATTAGGCTTCATACACTTAAAACTCCTATTTCTGCTGAGGTTGAATCACATGATACATCTTCTGAACTAAGTGACGTTGCGCTTGAAGCTATGAACACCTTGCAAGCCCGTCGTGTTGCAGAACGAGTCAGAGAGTTGTTGCGCCAAACGGGTCGATCTATGACTCTGGGCGAAATTACCGAAGCACAACCGCTCACTTCTGGTGTGGAAGAATTAATAGCCTTAATACGTGTCGCTAAAGCCTCTTCAGCATTGGAATCGGAAGCACGTGAGCGTGTGACATTCACTGAGGATGGTAAAACCAAAACTGCAGATATTCCCTTTTTATCACTTCACGCTTCAGGCTTTCCTAACCATATTGAAGACATGAACCTTTGATCATGTCAGGCAGCTGTTTATTTGAGAGGATTACAATGGAAAACTCCAAACCTAGCATTTTTGACGACCTCACTTCTATCAACTCGGCTGAAGGCCTTGCTGCTAATGGCGAAAGTGAAGCATCAGATAGCGGAGCTGTAAGCGATGCAGAAGTCTCACCTGATATGGAGACAGCATTCACAATCGAAGTAATGCCACAGATGCGAGATTCACTGGTTTTCCTCCTAAAGAAAGGCTTAGTTGAATTAGAGAAAAACCAATCCATTTACAAAACAGTTAAGCAGTATCAGACCAATATCCGTGACTTTTTAGCAGCCATCTACATCGAGCTTGTGATTGATGATCTTAACGGCCTCATTTTTACTCGCTCCGTGACCAGAACCGATGACGATGGAAATGAAACTCTAGTCTGGGCACGAGGTCGAGAGGAAACATACCATCAATCTCTTGTGTACTTAGTGATACGACGCCACTTCCATGACCGTGAAATGGCAGGAGAAACGCAAATATTTATAGATGCCGAGTACATATCAGCCGAACTTCAGAAATACTGGAATGAAAGCGCATCAGGCACCAAAGATCAGAAGAAAATTGAAAACTGTATTAATCGTGCTGTCGAAGACAACATCCTCATTAAACCCAAAGCAAACGAAGGTGAGCGTTACCGTATATCCCCAATGGTGAAGCACCAACTAGATATGGACTATCTCCAGTCAACCCTTGCAAGTTACCAAGAATCTATTGATATCGAAATTGAAGACGAATTAGTGGGAGAACAATCATGACATCAATGACAATAAATGAATTGTTTTCCAACAATCGGGTTTGGGTATCGCAAATTGACTGTATCAATTGGGGTACTTTTGACGGGCACCACAGTGCAACATTGACCCCTGATGGCTTAATGGTTACAGGCGAAACTGGGGCAGGTAAATCAACACTTATCGATGGCTATATAACTCTCTTACAAGGTACTAATGGGCGTTACAATGTTGCTGCTGCTCAAGATGGTCAAAGCCGTGACAGAGATGTTTTGAGCTATATCCGTGGATACTATGCGAGCTCTGACTCAGGGGAAAATGATTGCCTTCGTAGCGACACGGTTGCCTCCGCCATCCGAGCAAGGTTTACATTCGAAGATGGTCGTACACTGATCGCAGCACTGATCTTATCCATTGAAGGTACTAGTCGCTCCAAATCCGATGTAAAACGCATGTATATATTGATGAATGATGATCTTTCTATAACAGATCTATATCGAGCGTATGCTGAAGATAAAAGGCGATTTAAAAAGCAGTTGTCTGAAAACAATCAATGCATTGTCCGTACTGATTCCTACAAAGAATATCGTTCCCACCTTTTGCAGTCATTGGGCATCGAAAACGAAAATGCAATAAGCCTTCTGTGTCGTGCAATGGGACTAAAGCAAATTCGGAACCTCGATGAAATGCTTCGCTCTCTAGTGCTAGAAGAAGGCGATTTTAAACAACGAGCAGAGTCTTCACTTGAAGAATCTGCTGCTCTCCATGAAATCAATGATGCCATTTTAGATGCTGAAGAGCAGATCGAAGAGCTAGAAACAATTAAAAATCAGCATGATCTTCATTCAGAGGCTGAATCACTCTTAAAAGAGGCAGAAACAGATACAGTACATGCTCGCAGCTTCTTTGCTCATTCAACGATTCCACACCTTCTACGAGCCAAGAAAATTTCTAAACAGGAAGCGGATTCTGTAGCGGAAGAAATTAGTAACAACGAATCCCAAAAAAGTTCATTAAAGTCTGAGTATGAGGTTTACCGAAGAGAGTTTGAGAACTTTGGCGGCAATCAGATTGAGGCGCTGGAGAAAGAAGCTGATTCAGTACGTGATGTTCTTGAAACACGAGAAGAACAAGCCAGACTGTATGCAAATATTGCTCAGTCACTTTCTCTAAATGCGTTGATTTCATTGGCCAACTTTGAGCAAAACCGTGCTCAAAAAAGCGAATCTATTGAGGCTATCGAAGGCTCTCAGGCAGATACACGTAATGAGATTTCTAAAGTAAGTCACAAACTGATTAATGTTGAAAATGAAATTAACTCCACTCAGTTAGAAATCGATGATTTAGCTCAGCGACGTTCCAATGTGCCAATGCCTTACCAGAAATTGCGTGATAAAATTTCTGAAGACCTTAATATCGATCCTGAATCCCTCATTTATATGGCTGAAATCATGAAGGTTAAGTCATCTGAATCGGAATGGCAGGGCGCTATCGAACGTGCTTTAGGTATGCGCAAACTGACATTATTAGTGCCAGCTGCTGATGAACATCGTGTAACTCAATACGTTAACCGCCGTCACCTGGGCTTAAATTTTAAAGCTCGTTCAGTAACGCCTGGTGCCAAGTTTGCGATGCCTACATTCAAGGACGATGGCTTTTTAAGAAAACTGGACTGGAAAGATCATCCTTACAGAGAAACAGTTAAAAATTTACTGGCTCATATTGATCTGAAGTGTGTAACTGAAGCTGAAATCAGCATGGTATCTCACGCGATGACAAAAGAAGGTCTTATTCATTATGAGAAAGGCCAATTTTCAAAAGATGATCGACATAAGATCAATGATAAAACTCGCTGGTCTCTAGGCTTTAGCAGTCAGGATCGTATGAATGCGTTGAATGAATTGCTGTCGAAACTAGAGCCTCAATTAGAGGAACTGAGTCAAGAATCTGAAAAACTAAATATTCGGCTAGAAACCTTAAGCACTCAAAAAGAAAAATGGGAGCAATTAAATCAGTACACTTGGGATGCCATTAATTTTCACCCAAAGATGGACGAACTAAAAAGGTTAGAAGAAAGACTGGAAGATCTGCGAAATAATCAACAAGATGCAGCAAGAGCCGAAGAGAAGATGCGCGATGTTGAAGGGCGCATCAAAGCTATCGAAGATACTGTACACAAACTTGTTGCAGATCAGACTCGTAAGGACGACCGATACAAAAAAGTCTGCAAAGAACATGAAAAAATGGAACTTGAATCCCAAGGCTTCAGCATGATTGAAGATTCCGTTATTCAGCGTCTCAGTGTTTATCTAACCGACCTTTCAGATATCACAGATTCTGAGAAAATTATTGATGACGCTGCAAAAAGTGTCAGCAAGGCATTTGAAGCTATCCATAAAAAAACGACTGAGCAAAAAGGTAAAATAAGTAACGCAGAGAGCAATATTAAGCTTGCTATTAAACGTTATAAATCAAAAGAAAATTGGGAAGTTTACTCTTGTAATTGGGGTTTAGAATTTGAGGATCGTCATGAATATATTGAGCATTATAGCTCGCTTGTAAATGAAGGATTGCCAAATCTTAAAGAGCGCTTCCAGAACAAACTTAACTCTCAAACCACCAGTAGCCTTTCTAGCTTAGTTAATCATTACCGTGATGAGCGCTTGGATATCCAAGAGCGCATAGAATCTATCAATAAGGTGCTTGAGCGAACTAATTTTACGCCAAGATCCTATTTGCGTATTGATATCTCAATTATCAAGAGCGTTATGGTTCAGGAGTTTGAAGCCAAAGTTCAAAAAGTACTTCAGCTGGCCTCAACCACTAATGAGTCACTTGATGCAAGGAAGCTCTTTAAGGCTCTGGAAGAGGTCAATGTGCTATTACGAGAAGCTCTCAGCAACCCTGATAAAAAGGCCAACAAAGAGTTAATCGATGTACGATATCAGATGAGTTTCACCGCAGTTGAAGTTGATCGTGAATCAGGTACTCAGCTTAACCGTTATGGTTCGAGAGGCACCCAAGGCAAGTCTGGGGGAGAAAAAGAGAGCTTCACAGGCATAATTTTAGCGGCGTCTCTTGCTTACGTCCTTACCCCTGATGGAACGACAAAGATTGGCTTCTCTACAGTTTTCTTGGATGAAGCTTTCAGTAATATGAGTGCTGCAGTAATCCGTCGAGTCATTCAGGTTTTCAAGGAAATGGGGCTTGTCCTAAACATAATCACCCCGTTTAAAAATATGGATATTGCTAAGGATGCCGCATCATCTGTTCTGATTGCAGATAAGGATGCAGGTAAACACCGATCAAGGTTGATTCAAATGTCCTGGGAAGAAGCTGAAAAACAACTCCAGCAACACCTAACTATTGATAATGCTCCATCAAATCAGAATGCTGAGAAGAAAAGCAGTGTTGAAGACTATGAGATCACTGTAAATGAGTAATCGTTTGGCTCTACCAGAAGAAGCCATCATGAGCGTTGCTAAGCGTTTCTGGGGAACTTTTGCCAAGCAGAAGGCACTTATCCTACGTGAAGTTGAACTCCCCTGGTCAAAATCTCTAGGGGGACTATCAGGCTCTCATTTGATAGATCGTATATCAGAGCATGGCGATTTCGTACATCGTTGGAAGCAATTTTCTAATCCAGACTTAGTTCAGTGGCGGACAGTCAACAAACAAGGCATAGGATCAATTGAGGTGCCAGAAAGGCTTGTAATAAAGAGTCTTGAAGACATTCTCAATTGTTTACCAGAGGAAGATCGCAAGACTTTCGACAACCGTAGCCACAGAATTAATGAATTAGCCCAAGGCTTGATAGCATCCTTTGGAAAAGTCGATTCACGAGGACTAATTGAAGCACTATGCGATTTCAACACGCTCGATTCTGCATCAGCACAATGGTGCAATGACCTGCTCACAATTATCCCTCAGTTGAGTCGCGGAATGGGCAAAGAAATTTATCTTCGTTCACTACCCATAAAACACGGGCATACCAAGTTCATCGAACGAAATACAAGTTTCATTGAACGAATCCTTGATTTTATTCATCAGGGAGAAGTATCTCAGCATGGAGGACTCCTCAATTGGCTTGGAGTTTCTGAGACTCCTAAAGGGTGGTTATATCTTAGGGGCCTATGTCCTTCTGTTCGCCAACAGCTCATGGGGCTGGATATGCTACGCGTGGATCAGGAGTCACTATCAGAACTAGATATCAAAGTTAAAAATGTTTTGATTGTTGAAAATCTTCAATCAGCGTTATCGATTCCCGATATTGAAAGTACACTCATTGTCACAGGTACAGGAAACAACCTTTCGTGGATAAATGGAACCTTATTAAAAAACAAACGAGTCGCCTACTGGGGTGATATTGATGTAGAGGGACTTAAGTTTCTTGCCGATGCTCGCACCTTTCAGCCTACTCTGACGGCACTCATGATGTCTCATGCAGAATGGAAAGCCTTTTCGATGTACCGTTCCACAGGCCCTAATTCAGTTAAAAAGATACCTGAGGGCCTGCTCGATCATGAGATAGAACTTTTCAATGAACTAGCGAGCTCAGAAAAGCCACGCCTTGAACAAGAATTTATTCATCAGGATTATCTTTCAGACCACTTACTCAAATGGGCCTCTCAAAATTCATGAGTGAACACTGCTCTGATCAATAAGCTTGCTAAAGATATTATGTTAACGTGATGAGCATAATTTCAGACTGAAATGTGTATTCACATGCGAGTCCTTTAATTGAAGCACGTCAAATATCTAAACTTTGACCGCATAAATAGATTTTAATATTAAAAAGCGCGTCAGGCTTCGAATTGGCGCGACGTAAAGATCAAAGATTAGATGAACTAGATTCATAACGGAGGCGTTGCGATACCTCCTGATCTGTAGTAGCTCAGACTTGATCAGACAGAATTCCATTAGCCGCCAGAGAGATCAGATCAACCTGCTCATCAGTCATTTCACATTGCCCTTCACGATACTTAGAAGCGCATCGACAGGAAGGTCAGATGAAATCATGGGCGATAACCTTTAAAGGAGGGATAACTCTAAGCCCATATATCTAGCGACGTAACCGCTCCTTTCTGTATTCGGCTAAGAAAAACCTCTGAGCCAATCACTACCGATCAAAAAACTAGGCTAGGTCTTGTGATGTATTAATATTTTTTAATGCAGAGGACTTTGCATCCACTTCCACAAAATACATAGGAAACTGCTTATACCATTTATAAACAGCTCGCTCACCGCTGGAAAGCCAATGGGTTAATTCAGTGCCAAATCTCATAGGTATAACCGCATGAAGAAACTGCGGTTGATCGCCCGTTTTTAACACCACAATCTTATCCCGATGCTCTTTGGTAGCCAGTAATAAACGTTCAATAACGTTTTTATCCAATAGAGGTGTATCACAAGGTAACACCATTAAATGGGTATAAGCATCCAGTTGACGCATTGCCGCATGAATGCCTGCTAGAGGCCCTTGATAACCATGAATCTGATCTTTTACCAAGGTACAGCCATAAGACTCATACTGATCAAAATTACGGTTACAACTAATAACCACGGTTTCTAACAAAGGCTTTAAACAATCCAATGTCCAGCAAACCATAGGCTTCCCATCGTAGAGCACTAAGCCTTTATCTTGATCTCCCATTCGACTCCCCTGCCCTCCAGCCAAAACGACCGCGGCAATCTTTAACGGGGAATGCTGTGTCAAAGTATGGGACATAAACAACCTAAATAGTAGATACGTTAAAAATCTACATACCGATAAAATGAAAGGATTACTCCGACACCGCAATATTATCTAAAGCAGTCACCAATTTTTCAAAATCAATCGGTTTCCAGAGAATCTCTTTAACATTCCCAGCATCAAGAATATTCTTAATCTCACGCCTTTCTGCTTGCCCAGTGATCACGATACAGGGTTGCTCTGGAAATTTCTGACTGATGTAATTAACCACCTGATCACCAGTCAAAAGTGGCATTTTCACATCGGTGATAAAAGCATAACAATCACCTTTTTCCAATTCGGCCAAAGCCGCTTTAATCGAACTAAAACAGTGCGGCTCATAGTCCAAATTTTCTAATTTAATACGACGCTCTAAGCTTTTGAGCATCATCTTCTCATCATCAAGAATGATAATTTTACGCATCTCTACACCGCTCAGTTTTCAACAACCCCTTATATATAGGAGCTATACACTTTTATAACGCTTTAATTATAAACTACAAATTAAAAAACAGATCGACTCAATTTCTCTTTGCACTCACTATAGCCAACCAAGATTGCTGTTGGCGCGGCATTCCTTCTGGGCGGTAATAATGATATAGCACCTCAAACCCAGCGTCATTCCAGAAACGTTGACTCACATCAAACTCCATATAATGGCCATATCGCTGACCATTCCAACCCTCATCATTCCCTCGAGGATTAGAACTAAACAAAATACCACCCTCTCTAAGCGCTCGATGGCAGGCACTTAAAACACTCGGTAATAACTGACTAGGTACATGAAACAGGGAAGCATTTGCGTAAATACCATCAAAACATTGCTCGCCTAAATCCAACTCAGCAAAACTTTGATTCAAAACATCGCAACCACTATGCTCCTGCGCCATCTTACAAAAAGTCTGACTACCATCTAAACCAACTGCTCGATGACCAAGCCTTTTAAAATAATGAAGATCGCGACCGGGTCCACAGCCTAAGTCCAAAAGGTCTAATCCTTCACGCTGCGGAAGCGCTTTTAAAAACGCCTCAATATTTTGACTAACATCATGATCACGTGTTCCCTGCCAAAACGCTTCTGCATTCGTTTCATAATGACCTAAAGTAATACGTTCAATCTCTTCAACTGCATCATCGGTGTGTTTCTTTGTCATACCTACCTTCCAATTTATATCTTTTACTAAATATTCGAACCGAGATTGAGGCCGCTTTATTTGATTTACATCCAAGCTTAAAACTAAATGACGGAGTAAAGTAGCTTTTTTCAACTAAGAGGTGGTTGTTATGAGTGAAATCTACGATGTCTTAATAATTGGTGCCGGCCCTGCAGGGCTGAGTTTTGCTCGTTCCTTAGCAGACCTGCCGCTTAATATCGCTATCGTAGAACGATCATCAGAAACAACGCTGGCAGAACCTCCCGAAGATGGCCGAGAAATAGCACTCACCCATCAATCCGTGGAGATCATGAAAGCTTGTGGCGCATGGCAAAGACTACCCGCGGAGTCGATCTCACCTATCAAAGCAGCCAAAGTGTTTGATGGTGAATCAAGCTACAGCTTAAATTTTGATAACTATATTCAAGATTTAGAAGCCTTAGGCTACCTAGTCCCCAACCACCAGATCCGTAAAGCTTACTACGCAGAACTCATATCTCACCCTCAGATAGACGTTTTAACTGAAACCCTTGTGGAAACAGTGACAACAGATGAATACAACGGCACAGCAATTCTCAGCAATGGCAAGGAACTAAAAGCTAAGCTAATTATTGCTGCGGATACGCGTTTTTCTGAGATGCGCCGTAAAATGGGGTTATCTGCAACCATGAAGGACTTTTCAAGAAGCGCAATCGTCTGCCGAATGGAACATAAAAAGTCACACCAGCAAACTGCATTTGAATGCTTTCATTATGGTCGCACAACCGCAATTCTACCGATGAACGGTAACCGCTCATCCATTGTAGTTACTGTTAATAGCCGTGAAGCACAGCACTATACTGAAATGAAAGAAACTGACTTTAACCAGACGATAGAACACCAGCTAAATGGCTTACTTGGTGGGATGCAACTGACCGGTATACGTCATATCTATCCATTAGTTGCTGTACACGCTAATCAATTTGTAGGATGTCGCTTCGCCTTAATCGGTGATGCCGCTGTAGGTATGCACCCCGTCACAGCTCACGGTTTTAATCTTGGACTTAAAGGACAAGCAACCTTAACTAAATTAATAGCACAAGCTGTGGCCGATGGAGAAGAGATTGCTAGTGAAACACTGTTAGCCAACTACGAATCAGAGATGATGCGCACTACTCGTATCCTCTACCACGGCACAAACTTAGTGGTAGGCCTATTCACAAACGACACTTTGGCAGCAAAAATAGCACGTAAAGCGACCCTTCGTTTGGCAAATAATATTACCCCGATAAAGCAGCTTATTACCCAATCTCTGACTGAAAAAGAATTAGATCAAGCAAACCCACTACAGGTATTAAAAAATTACCTACCGCCCCAACCAGCTTCCCTACCTATAAATAAGGTAAAACAGAACTTAGAAAAGAAGATATTGAACAAATTTAATCCGGCGGCGTTCTTTAGTTCTAACTAAATTATCCCTTATAGGGGCAAATGAGTGTTGAAGATCATTCTGCCGAAATTGCAGCAGAGCGGTAATTTAAAACCAAAATTCATCAACAAGCGTTTGGCACGCCTACCTTAGACGTGCCCTTTTTCCAAAACCTTACCTAATTCAGCCTCACAGCTAGGTAATGAATCCCCTGACCTGATAGCTGAGGCAAAAAGTAAATATCTCTATATTGAAAATACTGCTGTCCATTGATGGTGACCGACGCTGCGCCTTGGGGCAAAGCGCTATAACTGTTACCCAACTGAAAGTTGCTACTCCGGGTAGTACTACGGATAATCGTGCCACTCGGTGCTTCAACTACACGGTAATAGCCATTATCAAACACATAGTAAATGCCTTGAGCAGCATAATAGGAGCGCCCCTTTACTATGACCTTTTCATGTCCATTGGGTAGATAACGAATTTTTAAACCCAACGGTGGACGAACAACCGTATAGCCTTGATGACCATAGCGATAATAGAACCCGTCATTAAAGACAAATGACACACCTCCAAAATTAATGGATATTCCCTTCGCTGGTGCTTTATGAACAACCGCACCGGTTTTATAAACCTTCCGCTGCGGAACGCTATGCTGGCGATATACAGTTGTCTTGTGCGATACAACTTTAACCGGATCACTCTTATGATGACCCGGGCTCTTTTTCGTTTCCTTGCCCTTAGATTGTTTATTCTGATTCTTTTTATTTTGACCTTCTATAGATTTAGTCTCTTTATAGTGTGCATCTTTATACTGTGAGTCTTTTCCTTGAGCGGCACCCGTCGTTGGCAGCACAATCAAACTCATAACAAGGGGTAATAGGATAGTTAATTTCATCGCGTTACCTATCTAAACCAATTAAGTTAATAACCATACTACGCGGAAAAATTAACAAAAAACTCGACTTAGCATAGCTTTACACTACCTTTGCACTTCTTGACGGCCCTTAAAGTTTAACGATGAACTGGTGCACCTTCATAGACACATTGATTTCTTTCTAACCAAATAAGCCAGATAAAAAAGGCACAAATAATACGCGTACTAAGCTATACCAAGATAAAAATGGCATTCAGGGAATAGGCATAAAAACGTTAAGCTAGGATCTCTTTAGGGAAGGTAATCCGAAATCTGAACCTCATCAATCTGATCAGGGCTCATGTATTCTTGCGCATAAACCAGATAGGCCTTTGACTCTAAAAATAAGCGAAAGATATCAGGATCAATATGTTGGTTATCTACCATAAAAGACAGAATTTTAATGGATTCAGAGAGCATTTTTCCTTTTTTATAGGGTCGATCAATCGCAGTCAGCGCTTCAAATATATCAGCAACAGCCATCATTCGAGCGACAGGAGACATCTCTTCTCTCATTAAACGTTTAGGGTACCCTGTACCGTCCATCTTCTCATGATGCCCACCAGCAAGCTCGGGAACCATGCGTAAATGTTTAGGGAACGGGAGGTTATCAAGCATTTTTATGGTCTGAACAATATGTTCATTAATTTTATAACGGTCTTCTGGTGTTAGTGTTCCCCGTTGTATTGACAGATTATGTATCTCACCACGGTTATAGAGAAGTTCAGGAACATCCATTTTAAAGCCCCAAGGATTGCCTTCTGGAAGTTTTTCCGATTCTGGCCTCTCAAAAATATGCTCAAGCCTATCAGCGAGTAAAGGCTCTTTTACTGGTAGTTTAGGGGCAACAATCTTATTTTTCCTTTCTAGCTCCTCATGGGATATACCAATGCGATCATCCAGCGTTCGAGTCCAAGTTTTTTGAGCGATAGTATTCATACGATCTTGCTTGCTCTCGTCTAAATACTCCCCCCCTTGATTAAGCTTAGCGATAAAGGCGAAGTCATCATCAAGCTGGGAAAGCTCTTCATGCAATGCCATATCATCACAGGTAACACCGGCTGCACTAAGAGCACTGCGCAAGAAACGAATCTCTGCTTCGCGCTTCATCACCTCTACACGCATGCGAATCTCAT
The DNA here is from genome assembly GCF_965223595.1 of Neptuniibacter marinus. Lineage (NCBI taxonomy): Bacteria > Pseudomonadati > Pseudomonadota > Gammaproteobacteria > Oceanospirillales > Oceanospirillaceae > Neptuniibacter > Neptuniibacter marinus. The sequence goes on from NZ_OZ245004.1 coordinate 2,899,104, forward strand.
GAATTCTATCGTAGAGGGTTTCGAGTTTTGTTGCCTTATCGACTATGAATTCCGGTGTTGTGATCTTGCCACAGTCATGCAACCAAGATGCAACATGAATCGCCTCCCAGTTATCACGAGACAAATTAAAATCTTTAAAGGGACCTTCATCTGCCTCATTCGCCGCTTTTGCGAGCAACTTAGTCAGCTCAGGTACCCTTGCACAATGCCCACCTGTATAAGGACTTTTCGCATCAATAGCGCCCGCTATAAGCTGAATAAAACTCTCAAATAGATCACGCTGGGCCGCAATAAGTCGTCTCGCTTCAACTGAAACAGCAGCCGACCCCGAAAGAGCCTCAGTAAAACGCACTAAAGCGGGGTCAATATTTGTTTCTTCAAAAAGCAGTATTACCCCAACAAGTTCGTTACTTCTATTAAATAGAGGGGCTGCCAATAGGTGTGACGGCGTAACATCCAAAACCGTTCCGAACGTTTCCAATCCCATACGCTCGAGCTCTTCACTCGAAGCTTTCGCATTCTCTGCATTTTTGTTTTCAGCAACACGAACAACTAAAGCCTCATCTAGCGAAAGCGGCACCGAAGGTATACTAATGTCAAGTGTTTGCTCACTGTCGATACGCGAGACAAATGGAACTAACGCAGTTTCTTCATTATCAGTTAGATAAAGAACACCAGCTTGGGTCTCGGTGGTGGCGATTATTTCGTCCAAAAGCTTCACAAGCAGTGTATTGAAGTCTTCTTCTGCCGCAATCGTTCGATTGATCTCTAAGAAGCGAGAAACAGTAACGCGCAACCGATCAATCGTATCGGCTAATTCCGAAGCCTCCCTAACCCTAGAACCCACACTGACCGGCTGAGTGAAATCGAAAGATGCAAGTTTTTGAACGTCCTTAGAGAGTTGGCTCAAAGGCTTAGTGATTTGGCGAATTATAAAAATGCCAAAAGGAATTGAAAGGCACAAAATAATCAAAATCACTATGCTTTGATCTCGAATAATTTGTCGTGTTGAGGCAAATAAATTATCCGCAGGTACAGCCAACAAGAGACGTGCTTCGGCCCCCATTCCAAAATCTAGAGGCCGGCTAGATACTACCCACTCCCTTCCCTCTGATTCGATAACACCATGTTTATATGATCCAGACAGGCCCATTTCTACAGCAGCTTTACTTAAAATCGGTGATTCAAGGCCAGATATATTCTGACGCACAATTTTACCGGAATCCGCACGCCTAGCTATTTGAGTAAGGTCAGGGTGAGCAATCAATGTACCATCACTTTCTGTGATAGCAATTTCAGAATCTGATGATAACTGAAGGCTTTTAACTTCCGCCGCCAACTGACCAATAGTCGCATCAAATCCAACAACAGCAGAAGCGTTCACGGAACGCTGCGATATAGTCACGCCAATTTTATCCGTCGTAAAAAATGCATAGGGCGCACTCGTAACTGAACCAGACTTTCCCTCACTAGCCTGAAACCATGAACGATCACGAGGGTCATAAGTATAATCCGACTTTACCTTCACCGCTTGTAAACGAAGGTTTTCATCATATAACCGATACTCCCCAACTCGATTACCGTTCACATCGATAGTTATGCTTTGCACAAGAAATGATGTCGTTTTATCTAACTGAAATAACGACCTAAGCTCATCATTATCTATTTTTTTAGCAAGAAAAAACTCACCATTCACATAACCTACATAGATATTACGAATGGTCGGATTGTTTTTAAGCGCTTCGGCTAGTACCGGCAATCTAGAAAGCCGTGTACTTAAATCTGAAGCAACTGTAATCTGATCATAAATCAGTATGCTCAGTTGAGATTGCACAGGCTCGACTAGCCGACGAGCACGTTCTTGGATCATCATACCGAGTGTATCAAACTGCTCCTCCAAAGCGGCCCTTAATCCATTGTTCGCACCAGTATAGCCAAGCACTAAAACCGTACTACCGAGCGTCAATGCAAGCGCAAAACTCGCTGCAATAAGCAACGTTTGAACAGATATGAGATTTTTTTTGGGTCTAGCGTGTGGCATAAGAAAACAACTCCATTGCATACAAAACATTCCATTTATGCCACTTAGAAACCGGCGAGACTACACTCTCTTTTAGCTCAATATACACAAAATAATCAATAGCGTTTGACTATTTTTTCGAATAATCTGGCTTAAAATCATCTAGAAATTTTTAGACTTAGAGGTCTCATTTTGCAGCCAATCGTTTTAGCCCTAGCATTATTTATCACACTAACATTAGATGCTTCAGCTGACAGCATTGACCCATACGGCTGTAAGGACAAAGAAATTTCTGTTGGTATTACTAAGTCTGGTGTCATGTATCATGACGGGCATGGCATAGACCCTGATTTACTTGCACTCTTAAGTGACATAACCCATTGCCAATTCCATTTAATCCCTATTGCCAGGAATGACGCATTCAATTTGGTAGAGCAAGGTAAAATAGACTTTGTTCCCAGCGTAACTCGCGAGCCGCACCGCGAAGCATTTGCATGGTTTATTCCTTATTACCAAGTTAAATTTTTACTATTGGCAAATACAAATAAATTACCGCTTATCTCTGATTTAGAGCAGTTAAAGAAAAAACAAAACATCAGCATTGCTCGCTCAGAAGGCAGTGGATACGGCACTTATTATAACTACCACTTATCTGAAATGAACTCACTCGGGATGCTTAAACTTTATCCTGATTATGGCGCAACCGTCGCCGCACTATTAGACGGAGAAGTCGATGCAGCACTTAGCCTACCCCTTATTTACCGTTTATTCTTTGCAGAAGGCGAAGAACCGATTCCCCTAAGTTTTACAGACCTATCTCCCGCCAATCCAATAACCGTTTCACTTATGCTCGGAAAACACCGCTTTTCAAGCTCACACGCTGCTAACTGGCTACGCGTAATTGAAACCTTACGTTTAGATGGCCGCTTACAAACAATAATGGAACATTACGTATCCGAAGATGAAGCTAATGCGATGATGCTAGGCACCTCCGCCCATCACTCCAATTGAAATCGGCCAGTCGCCCAAATATACAGATTGCTGAATAGACTTAAAAAAGCTGCCCACAAAAAGCCAATAACAGTTTTATTTCAGATAGTGGCTATCAATCAGCCAATCAGCTGATCAAATTTACCCTAGGGAGTACTTCCTGTTCTGTTATTACAGGGAATAGATCTCTCTACGCATCTATTAAACAAGCCAACATTTTACGTTCAACCTTTCCCAATCTAGCTCAAACGGGCTAATAATTTCGACTCGAGAATCGCGGCGGTAAGCGACCTTATCAAAATCAGATCCGTCCTGAACCCTATTGAACAAAACCCAATCACTACTAATTCGGATTACGCCCTTAATTCGATTAATGCCCCGAATACCATTAAGCACCTCTTCCAACTTCCAATAGTCGAAGCAATCACTCCGATGAAAAATCCAACCACAACTGTAAAAACCACTCCCATTACCTATTTTTTTGATAGGAGTTCTTGGTTCTGGCCATACGTCTGGATCGGAATGATTATGGTGATGATGAGGGGCATGCCCATGGGAACCGGGCAATTGATTACAAAACTTACCCTCTCGCACTACATCAAGCAGCTTAAGATCAATCAGTCCCCGAGTCGTTCTACCAACATGTTGTTTTGGAGGGAACATATTGTTGAGACTTGTTTCAGCTATTTCTATAAACTCTTCAGCAGCAAGATCACATTTATTGATGAGAACAATATCCGACATGCTCAGCTGATCCTGAAAAGTTTTATTACTTATTACCTCTTCTTGATCAAGTAAACGCGGATCCAGCAAACACACTGTCGCCCGTACATCCAGGATATCTTTAAAAGAACGATTCATAAGGGTATCCATAATACCTTCCGGATGCCCTAGACCTGTAGGTTCAATAATTAGACGGTCAGGGCTGGCATGCTCAATGAGCACTGAGAGCGTTTTTGACAATGAAGCTCCCATAGAACAACACATACATCCACCAGCAACCTCATTTTACATAAACGCCATCATTGTCAGGCAACATTTCCTGATCTATCCCGACCTGACCAAATTCATTAACTAAAATAGCCCAGGATTCACTTTCAGGTTTACTAGCTAACATTGCATTTATGGCTGTGGTTTTCCCGACACCCAAAAATCCAGTGATAATATTTGTAGGGATCTTTCGTTTCTGATCATTCATTAATTTTCTTCGCTATATTGTGAAGCAGGATACATCATCGAGGCTAAGTAACTTGAAACGCTTCAACGTGACACAAGATTCATAGATAACTGGTAGGTATGGCCGTTCTCAAAGGTAACGCCCATATTACAGGGCTATAACTTAAAAACTCATAGCGGAAGCGCAGCAAAGTTCTTAGCATCCGTTCTAGGAGTTTATTTTAATTTCTCTAGAGAGATAATAGCCTTTCCATAAAAACATCTTTTACACACAGGTAATAATAAAACCCCAGATAAAGCAGGTCTTTAATCCTTGCTGATGAAAAATGGACACCCCATGATTTACGCAGAACGGTGTCTAAAGCACCTAGAAGAAAATCAGGTGAAACGGACTTACCAACGGTATAGCTACCACAATGAAATGAAAGAAGCTTGGAAGTTACTGGAGGAACAGATTGAGCTATCAATACTTCAAGCTGCAAGCAAAGTAATAACAGCTGATTTTAGAATGAACAGATAGAAAGCAAGACAGACAAAACAACTACCCCGGCAAAGGCTGAGGTAGTTGTTTTGTCTGTAAATTGAAATAAAGTGCAAATTAGTTGAAATTATCCCTTTTAACTAATTCAATTAAAACATTACTTATCACATACTATAAAAACTGTAGTACCAATATTCGGCTGAGCAATACGAATAGAAGGCGTCATTTCAATAACTGATTTAGTTTGCCTAGTGACCCCTGCAGTGAAATCAAAGGATCTCGTTCCATTTGCTCGCCAACAACCAACACCTTCATCTAAGTAGATTTTAACGCTCTCCCCAGATTCAAAAACAAGCTCTAATTCCCTATTATGTGCAACATCCCGCCTATGCTTTGATTCTAGTCGAACAACTGTTCCTGTAATATGTTCTAACGCACTCCGAACCACTTGATCTCTTGACGCTTGAGAACTCCAGTTATCCGAAATCGAATAAGGAACGTTATCTCTCCCCCTCATATCTGCGGTCGCTATCTCTATTCGGGTTTGATTAGAAATACTTTCGTTCAAAGAATAAATTATTTGAAATATTAAGGAAGCATGCAGAGGCGTCACCAAATAACGGTCACGATAATATATATCTCTTAACAACCCCTTATTACAAATATCGCCACCCATTTTGCCATTTATTAATTGCCAAAATTTATCACCAAAATCTTGGGTGCTACCATCGCATTCTGTTTTGATAACCAAAGGTATTGCGCCAATAGCATCAGGAGTCTTTGCAATCGAAAGCTTAGACAATTCAAAGACGGTAGTAGGTAAATCGAATAACTTAGTACCCGCCACAAGAATATCTTCACTCTCTCCCCAATTAAGACCTGGGGTTAAGTTTGGTTTTTTAGTCAGCCAAAAATAGGGATTATCGCCTTCAGTAGAGGCCAATAAACTAGCGTCAGCTGTAACTAAATTCGGTAAATCCGTTTCAGCCAGCTCAATGCAACCATTTCCTAATGTACACATTGCAGATAACAGCCTTAATTGCTCATCTAGGAGGCTTTTGTATGTGCCTTTAGGCGCAACAATTTTTATAGTCTTGATGTCACCATTATTTTGGATGTTCTCTAATAATGGCCAATTGCTGATATCCCAATCGTCTACTTCAGATGACACAAACAGACTAATACTGGTAATTTCACCTCTAAAATTCTGCTCACGAACTGACTGAGCAATATTTGAATAAACAGCGCTAATGTCTTTAGATAAAGCAGAGTATTCATCTGATAATACCAAGCTTTTTTTCCAAGGTATTAAGAAATCGATTGCTTTTTGGCGCTTTAAAAATTCAACTTGATGCTGACTATCCCACTCAAGCAAACATGTATTACAAGCGTTATCGCATTTATCATCACAATCAAGCATATCCAAAGCTCTAGAAAGAACATTTTCTAAAAGATCCGGTAATTGCGAAACGTAACCCGCTCCTGATGAAGCTGAATCATAAAGATAAATAGCATAAATTTTTTCATTCTTGTCAGGCTCAGCAACCTCTTGCACTGCTACACAGACTTCATTTGCTTCAATACCAAGTTTGGTTACTAAGCCATGACGTAAGGCATAGGCTATTGACCATGCGGTCTCCTCATCTTCTAGAGCAGCCCCAACAGTTATATCATTTAACCTTAGCTCTAATACCGAAGTAACATCCTCACCCGCCAACCATAAATCACGCTTAATTGCCCAATCATGATCATTGCCTGGGCAATGAGTTTCAGCATTTGATTCCTTTCCTCCTCTTAACCTAAAGTGAGGGGGATCGATCATTTTAGCAGGGATAACTTCCGGCTCCATTTGCGGTTCAGTCCTCCCACAATGTAAACAAAGTGAATAACCATGACCATGAGGACCTTTGTTATAACTTAATACGGTTCCGTAATCAGAATACCGATAAATGCCCAAATCCTTATTCACAAAGTGATGGCGTTCGGCTTGAGCAATATTTACTCGCGGTGGACTAAAGGGCAAATACTCGGGTGTATTCACATCATTATGCGGCTCATAGTTTAACGACACTGCAAAACCATTGGGCTCAACTATCTGATTTTTTTTCAATTTACCCTTAGAGCAAACAGAGCATATTTCAGGAAATAAATGAGACGTGCCACCAGCACCACAAGATTCACAAAACCACGACCATTTTAAAGGTAAATTTTCGGGCGGCGCTTCTGCATTCGCCGGAATTTTCCAATTTAAGGTTAAGCCAGAAGATTGATAAACGGCACCATCCATAACAATGTCACTGCCTGGTGCAAACTCTCTGATCGCTACTGAGCGCTGACGAGTGGGATCTCCTCGCCGCACCGACTTAACATCAATACGACTGGTGTCATCATTATTTTTAGCTTGTTTAAAATCCCTCATTGTTGATGTCAAAAAAATAACAATACCGGAAGGGAAACCATGTCCTGGCAAATATCCTGCTACTGTAAGGTCTTTAAGTAAGTATTCATTTCTCGCTCGATACAGCTGACGATCAATTGCTTTAACAGCTGCTGAATCTTCACGCCCTTTTTCTGCAAGAACAAATGCTTCTCTCTGCTCTAACATAATACTGACATCATTTTGCCAAGTTGATGAGATAGAAAGCATCGTATCCAGTGTGGTACTGATGGATTCATCTAAAGAAATACCCGATAGAATTGTGCCGCGAATTAAAGTACTCACCGCATTTGCTACTAGAGAGCTCGGCTCGGATGAAATTGACTGACACCAAGTTTCAAATATCTGTACTCGGGTTAGCTCTGATACCTTTTCTTCAAATAACCACGCGCAATTCAATTTAGGGATATCTTCGCCAGAAGCCTTCAGCCATTCCGATAATAACAAAGCATTGACATGTCGCTGAACAATTGGACGACTATCAAACGGAACCTTAGGCACGCTCATAGCGTTTTGATCAAACGGCCACATTGGATTATTAAAGACTTCCAATCCATGTGAGTTTTGCTTACATAAAGTTACTGCTAATGCGGCGGATTCTTTACGTCGACCAGCACGCCCTGCTCGCTGTAAATAATTGGCTTGACTAGGTGGCACATTATTCATGACCACAGCCGACATACCACCAATATCAACTCCCATCTCCATGGTAGTCGAGCAACTCAAAACATTAACTTGGCCTTCTTTAAACGCTTTCTCTAGATCATCCAATCTAGATGAAGATTGCTGTGCAGAATGCTCACCTACTGCAAACCAACTGTCTTTTGCTGCCGCTCTATCCGAACGGTTTGGCCATAACCACTGTTTGCGCAGTTCCTTCACATCTTCATTAGTTTCTAACCAATCATTAACTGAAGGAATATCATCCAACTCTTTGTGCCAATAGCGTGCAGGAATGGTTGGCAAAGTAATTGGCTCTGCTTTTTCAATTACTTTACCCGCTTTAACAACACTATAAGGCGACATTCCAGCCAAAGTAACAGGTACAACCTTACGAGTATAAGGGCACTTCCAAGCATCTTTAATGGTAGAGAAAAGAGCATAGCGGGCTAAATCAAACTGAAAACCATCTGGATATTGATTCATCATGGGTCTTAATGCTTGCCATGCTTCCCTCATAAGCTGGTCCATAATACGACAATGTTCTTCTTGCTCAGTGGATAAGTGCAAGTACTCCATTGCTATATCAATAACACGATTACGACGACGATTACCTCGTAAACATTTAGGCCACCCCTTAACTCTTTTCCCACCTGTTAAAGGTTTATCATCAGGAGCTAGAACATACTTAAAACTGATCTTTGCACCCATCCAACGCTGAAATTGTTTCGGTATATCGATAATCGTATTTTCACGTAAAAAATGATCAACAATTAATCGTAAGAAATTCTTCCACTCACCTAAAGTGCCCTTGTAAGATTTCCACTCAACAGGGGCTGATTGAATCTGCTGAATCGGCAAGTAATCCATTTTAACCAAACCAAGCAGTTCACTTTGTGCTCCTTTTTTTGGTCTGCGCGCAAACTCACGAAACAAACAATAATCAGCAAACTCAGGTTGAGTTAAAGCGCTACCTGAAACCGAGTTAAAGGCCTTTCGCATTGAGTCACTGATGCTATTATCTTTTGTTAATGTAATCGAAAATTCAGGCCACGGTATTTCCTTCAATTCGACAGAGCAACTGCCTAAGGTCGATGCTTTTTCTTGCAGCACTTTAAGCTTTTCGAAAACAATAGGGCCAATAATAGGGTTATCTTCAACCTCAGAATAACTAACCTCTAATTCAGCAAGTTCATTTAGCTCAGCCTCACTCATCGATTGCACAGCCCCATTAAGTGGTGCCACGGCGTGATAAGCAATACTACGGATATAATTACGATCAGTATCCTGCTGTAGACGAGCAGAGATTCTAGCTGTTCCCTGACGAGAATCCGTAAAGGTCAATAAGCGACGCCCCTGAAAAGGTCCTGCTTGAGCATTACCCTTAGCAGGCGGGCACGATTCTAAGACTGTCGGCAAAATATCTCCCAAAAAGAAAGGAGCACCTAAACGCTTAGGCATAAAGAGCTTACGTAGTGAATTTTCACCTTCAGAGCAATGACTACACTCTAATACGTATTCCTTCCCGCTTGATAATTTGGGAGCCAATAATCGTATTCGATAATCACCCTCTTCAGGTTCTACTAGGGCCCAACTATTCTTACAAAGAGCATCGTTACCGTACTCGCTAATCAATGGAGCTATCAATCTTTTATAAGTAACGTCATGGCTACGACTATTATCATCATCCTGTTCAACATCTAACTGAAACTCATCAGCCAATACACTATTCCGAAGCGGCATTAATACTTGAGAGTCAGTATCTCGACTTTCTTCAGCTTGCAGGTATTCACTGCCACAACTAGCACAGCTGGTCATTTCAAATACGGAGCTATCGCAACAATCACAAAAGTCTTGCTGATGAAAAAATATTTTCCCGAAACCCCAATCCCCGTCATTAAGCGCTTTATTTTTGCCTGTACAGTTTTTATTAGCACAAGCCCACAAACCACCAAAAGTTTTCTCAAAAATATGCCCCCTTAACGGTAAAAAGGCATTATCGTTCTTATCTTTATACTCGGTTAAAACATCTAAAAACGTCAGTAATTCACTACGAGTAATATCCGGCCAAATCTCCTTAACTCTTCGGTGAATCGAAGTTAAGCTTTTAGGTGTATGGCTTACATGGTCTCTTATTGCACGTGCACCACGATTTTGTATAAGCACTTCATAAGATATTTCACTAACAGGCGCTTGATAAATGTACTCAGCACCTGAAGGCCCTTCAGGTAAAGAAGGCACCTGTCGCCTTCCTTTAACAACCACCACCTGCTCATCATTAACTCCCGCTATTTTAGCTAAGAAGCTACGTAACTTTGTTTTAGACGATTCATCATCACTCCCTATCGTTGCTGACGTAGCAACAAAACGAACATCACTTTTATTTACACCAAATGCAATCATCACACGGCGTAACATCAAAGCTAGCTCTGCCGCTTGAGAGCCAACATAAGTATGCGCTTCGTCCAGAACTATCCAACGTAATGTACCCTGTGATTTATTTAATATAGGCTGATCGTCTTTACGTACCAGCATATATTCCAGCATTGTAGAGTTCGTAACCAAAATTGGCGGTGGACATTCACGCAGTTCTTTTCTAGATTTAACCTCTTGAGGCTCTTCTCTTGCTAAACGGCTTGGTACTGTATGTTTAGTCTCACCGTTGTATAAACAAAAACGAACATCATTACCAAATGAGCCTGTCCAAGCAGCTAAACGATCACGCTGACTTTTGATCAATGCATTTAACGGATACAAGAATAAAGCCCTTACGCCCTCTAGCTGCCCCCCTGTTTGATCACGTTCATTTGCCAAATCATTCAAAATTGGAAATAAGAAACACTCTGTTTTACCCGACCCGGTACCACTAGAAACCAGAACAGACTTTTTCTTTTCCCCCATCAGGGCATTCCAAGCTGTTACCTGATGTTCATAAGGAACGAATTTTTTCGGTTTCAATTGATATTCGTCTTTATATTTTTTATCTGTTTTTGCCATCCCATCAATTAGGGCTGGATTAAACACCGTGCCTTTCATTGCCTCTAGTGACTTAACACCTTCTTTATAACCAAATGTAGCCTCGAAAACAGGATCAGCTAATAGCGAACCGTCAGAACCCGCGGGCTGACTTAACACATGACTAAGGTAATCATTTAATACTGCATTTCTGAAACCAAACTGACTTACTAATGCACGCTGAGAACGTCGATTTAACTGCTCAACTAATGGAGCAAATTTAATAGAATTATTTCCCATGATGAACACTCATATAAAAGACAATGACGGCAAGCTGCATCATTTGATCAAAAAATTGTGGATTAAATTCGCGGGTTGCACAGATGAATGCACGAAAATCTCTAGGTAAATATTCATCAAAAGCAATACTATAAGCTTGGGCAATAATCGCATCTAGAAAGGCCATTCTAAAGCCCATACCATGTGGATCTAACCAAGCAATTTCATTAGTGAAAAATACATTCCAATCTTCACGATTCAAGCCATTAGGCCAATCCGCCTCACCGACACTCTGAAATAGTTGTTGCTTTAGAATCCCGTCTAAATTGTTACGGAATAAGTCACAACTATTCATCCCTTTAACTTGATTATAGATTCCCTCTACAGGTGCATCGCTACAGTGAGTTAATACGATCTCAAGCGTGACTTTTGATAAGAAATTAAAGTGCCTGATTTGTTCTAAATTGGTTAATGCATTACCTATTATGATGTTAGCCAAATCCGAACCTTGATTTAATGCCATAATCTTAAAATCATCGAAGGCTCTAATATAAGAAGCAATAGGAATCTGCCACCACCTAAATGGAATATAATCCTCCCATGTCATCAGCATCGCTATATCTGCTTTATTCATACGGTACACCAGTCCTGCGATGACAACTGGATTATCAATTATGGCTTCATACAAATCTAAAGAGTCTGGATGCACTTCTGAGAACCGTCGAATCGCCTTTAAAACTTCTGACCACCCTTCATGATCCGCATTTAGCGATACAACATTTAAATATTCCTTCAGCGCTTGTTGCCTCTGCCACCGAGAAGGCAACCGGAATATATTACTTAGTTCAGAATATTCTTCTGCTTCAACAACTTCTTCTGAAGAAAACACAATACAAGGACGCACAGAACGTATTGTCGAGCCTTGCATTACAGCCATACAAGGACTGATATCACCAGAAATTGTTGAAAACTGATAAGCATATCCCCCCTCATCATTAATCACTGCGGTCTGTACTTCAGGTACTTGACCACCAGCTAATGAAATTAGCTGGATATCAAAACTATCGGATATCAATTGGCCTAAGTTATCTTTATGAACGATTTGACCTAACTCTCGATGAAATTCTAATTCACTAGAAAACTGACCAACGTCAATACGTGATAAAGTGCTACCATTCGAGACTATTTCTAATAACACGCTAGCATCAAGGTCTGCACTATAGCTAAACAAGTTACGAATCGAGGTTAAAACATTTACCAACGGTAATTCATAATAACCATTCTCTTGCTGATGGATTGGGGATGTAAACGAGAGACTGCACCGAACAACACCACCCTTAATATCACTAGCCCTCAGCGTGCCCTGCAATTCATAGTTTTGTAAATCACCACTACAAACTGCAACTGCAGATAGTCGAATAAGGTCATCCATACACTGACGCTTATTACTTCTATCATTGCCTTCAAGGTCAACAAAATTAGCACCCTGGCCGGGGAAAGGAACATAGATTGTCGCTCTATTTAAATCAGGCCAAATGACTTCAAGAGGTAATTTACCTGCGAAAGAGTTCTCAGCTATACAAGTCACTAATAATGCCCCTGGAACGTTATCTAGCTCTATAGACACGCCTAATTTATTATTAATATGAACTTGAACACCCTGAAGGCCTGTAAGTTCAATTTCTCCTGTTAAGCGACTACTTCCTTGTTGCAACTTAACCGAAAAAGTTTCTGGTAAAACAATCATTTTTCCAGACTGAACACACTCATTATCGATCACTATACGGTATTTAATAGAACCTTTAGGGAGTTCGTCCTCAGCAGTTTTCCAGTTAGCAACTTTCCCTATAGCTGACCAATAAAATTGTTGTTTGGTAATAGTAGTATGAGGTCCACCCTGCCATAACATCACTTTTGGAAAACCGGCATAACACGGAAGGTTAGGTGTCTCATATGAATACTGACGCTGTCCAACAACTGTACATAGTTGAGTTTCTGCAGATTGAGTTCTAGGAGAAATAGTACAATTAAAATCACCCGTCAAACTTAGATGTAAGCGTTCTATTACTTTCACCCACCTACCATCAAAGCCATCAATACTCCAAGATAACTGCTCATAATTACCGGTATTGATTTGGACTTCACTAGGCAAGAAAGTATAAACAAACTCAAGAGCACTACGAATAGAACCAGAGCCGATCACAGTTAAACGGCCATTATTCATTTGGCAAGTTAAAGGTAAATTGAAATCTAAAGCGCTACCACCACGTAAAGTTAGCTCACCCAACTTACCGCCATCGTAAGCCATAACAAAACAGCTCACCTCAACATCAGGGTCCAAGGTTAATGACAATGAATCCACACCATAGGGATAAATATAATAATCATCTTTCTCTCGTGTCATTGATGCTACTGGCACAAGGCTATGGGCAAATTGTATTGATAGTTCAAGCCGACGCGGCAACTTGTCTATCGCTATATTAACCTGTTGCGCTATTAATTCTTTTGAAAGAGAAGATGGAAGCTCTACCTTCCCTCCATGCTTCCAACAATCACTATTCTGAGAAGTCGGTTTAAAAAAACGATTCAGTAGTACAAATTCTGATTTGGAATGTTGCTTTTTCTTAGCCGTTCTTAACAACCCATTGACTAAAGACTGCGCGCCTGCAGACTCCAAGAGAATTGGTAATTTTTGTTTCCATTCAGGATAGTGCTTTTCTAATTCGTCAAACGCCTCTACCTCGGAGCTGCACTTATTTTGCAACGCCGTAATCTTATGAGCGTATTCATAGATCACCTCTATGGTATCAGCAGCAAGCTGGTAAACAGGATCGTTTCTGAAAGTTAATGGCAAGCGCTCACCATGAGCGGCTGCAATTCGAAATGCATCTGCGCCACCATCTATTAACTTGGTATAATCGTTAAGTACAGCTTTGAGATAACGGTTTAAATGGGTGTTCTCTTGATCCACAAGGCGCATAGGAAAGCCACCTTCAGCAACAACTGTCATTAGATAAGCAGCACGGCCCGAATCTCGACGAAAAACATTACGCTGCCAATAGCGCAGACCATCTTTCGCTAACCTCTGACGCTCTGACGCTCTGACGCTGAAAGCGTAGGCCAGTCTAGTGACTTGAAAACTTCCTCCCATTTCCAAGTGCCACCCTCATATCGTCGACGAAACCATTCCGCTGCATACAACACAAAGAGACGCTCAGTACCAGTATTAAAGCTAACGCAACCAACCTTGGAAGCAATTGAATTACTTAGAAGGGCACTTAAAAAATCAAATTCAGTCTCTTTTAATTGATAAGCATATAAAGCTCGACCATCGGGACCATCTAAATTTCGGTTATGATTTTTAAAAAAGCCTTTTAACCACATAGTTATACTGTTCACATTAACTCCTTGTAACCTTTTATATAACAACAACCAAAACCCAAAAATCGCATTCTGATGATTACGTCAATCCCAAACCCTATATTAAATTGCAATAACACTATCGATTCAGCTAACGCGAATTCATTGAGAGTATTAATATAATGTTCTAATATCAGGTATATAGGTACTTCACTTTAAGACTAATTTATATAGTCTCATGTCCAATCAACTTAAAACGTCTCTAAAACAGCACCTATCTCAGTTAAAGATATAGTAATGATCATTGCTATAAGATCACCACTTCCTCCTTTACAAATACCCTGTTACTTAAGCTGCTAACTTCTGTAACAAAAGCGCCTTGGCCTGATTTATCACGACGGGATTAGTCTTCTCAGACAAATCCTTTTCATCTTTCTCACCAAGAAAAAACTTAATCCTTTCCGCATTAGCTCCCGAAGGGTGCGGCATACCCGCAAGAACCTGCTCTTCTCTGATGACACCACGTTTAGCAAGATCCAATAGAACCTCAGCAACCTTTTCTCCAAGAGGCACATAAAGAGCACTAGGGTTTATTGAAGCGATCTCTGGTACTAAGTAAGTTTCAATTTGATCGCGTAACAAGGGAGTTCTCAGCATAGATGGAGAACCACTATAGTTTTTTCCATTTACAAATACGGGGTACCGAAGTGCTGAAGTCGTATGTAGAAGTTCTCGCTTGGCTTCGAATAACTCAGAGCAACTTGAAAGCTCTAATTTTTCATTTACTCCACAGTAATCAAGCATACGAATTAAATTTTTCCGCATACTTCCTGCAAAACTTGCCGTAGCTTTCGCCGCTCTTAAGGAATCAAGCTCAGAAGAACCAGTTCTTAAACTCTCAGCAGCAACCTCTAGAGCAATTCGGGCTTGCTGAAAACCTGGAGTGATACCACAAATAACAATTCGAGCATTGGTGTTTATGTAATCGAAAGGCGCGTAATAACAGCTTAGGCGATTGTCGCTAGCAATTTTTAGCGATTCTGGTAATTCTTCAATTCTCCCAATTGGGAGTGACTGAACTGTTGGTGTATGTTGCGAGAAACTATGTGACATCGGCATTCATCCTTATCCTTATGAAAAGCTAGAACAACAAGAGCGTCGCCTAACAGTCACGTCCTATATAGCACTTCATATGCCACAAACAAAAAACATATAACAAACAATAAGTTAAAAACTAACACTTATATAAACTGCATAACACCCTTCAAATAAAAATAAATTTATTTACCAAAATATAAATAAATTTACTAACAGATAGAGTTCGCCTGTTTCATCCTGCGGGCCCCAAGCGACAAGTAATCATATCCGTTCATCTAAACAGTACGAATAGTCAACTAAATTCTATTTAGAGTTCGGCAACAGTTTGACGGCTTTGGGGTGCCCAGCCTTAGCAGCTTTTTCTAGCCAGAACTCCCCTTTCACCCTTTTCTCCATTGATAGAGGCTTGCAGCTAAGCAAATATGCAGCAAGCAGATACATCGCTTCTGAGTTTCCCAACTTGGCAGAGATCTCAAAACTCTCTGCCATTTTACTTAAGTAACCTAAGTCATCGTATCTCTTACCTTTCAGCAAGTACTTTTGAGCGTTGGCGTCATGTAGGCTTTTGCCCAATTTACCAAGTGATTTTTCCCGTTCAAAAAAGGACGTAAACCACGGCTCCAGCTCTTCTGCCCGTCGTGCGATTAAATCACCATCTGGTTTAGGCAAACCATGTTTAGGCGAATAATCATTAGCATTTGGTGGCAGTCCTCTAAACCTTACAACCTCATCATTTGGTAAAATTCTAAAACACTTCCTGAGCCACGCTTCACATGACCATTGCCACATAAACACATGATCATGAACATCATCATGGAACGCCTGCCGTATCGATTTGATTGATAGATTCTTCGTCATCAATAACAAATTTGCATTACGTGTCGACTTATTAAAGAGCCTTACCTCACTGGTTCCACCACGTAAAAACTCAACAATGATGTGTTGGTCAAATTCCATAATGACAATTTCGCTACCAACCTCATCCTCCAAAGACTCCAGCCATGACGAATTGGCCATAAATTGAGGCAGCTTTACTTTGGTAGCACCTGAAACCAACACACGGAGGGAAAGCATTCTTGAGTCATAGTGCTCCCAAAATATTGCTCTCTTACGAATCTGGTTTTTGTCTTTATCATCTAATCCAATCTCTTCTGCTAAATCGTCATCACGTAGTAGCCGCACCAACTGTTTAAAAAGGTAGAATTCAGAAACACGTATCAGCTTACGCAAAACGGCTCGAGCATTATTTTTCAGCTCAAACCAGAAACTATTCTCAATACGTGGATGACAATGCTTTTCAAACCAGCTAATTAGCTCAGTAGAACTTTTCAGATGTTTTTCATCTGTTTCCAGAAGCGCGTTCAACAGACCGACCGCATCAGCTCTTTGAAGCTCAGAAAATACTTTAACCAACCAAGTATCATAACGACTAATATCTATTGATTTAACTAGCGGGGAAAGCGCCTCAACGGTCTTTCTCTTAAGATTTGTACACTTAGGAAGGTGGTAACTTGCATAAAATCGGTCAACGGTTAGATCTAAATCCGCAGCTATTCCTGCGATAGCTTCAAATTTACCCGCTCTCGCAAACAGGGCTATATCTAATAACTTAAGACTGCTGCCTTCAAGATGTTCACTCAAAAGGTGAAGATATTCTAAAAGTACTTTAGGCAGAAGGCTTCCCGAACCATCAATAGTTAACAACGCTCTAAACAAAGTAAGGTGCGTTAATGCCTGATCGTTCTGAATTGCTTTATAGATCAATACAGTTGTGTCTGCTATTTGTATATCAGAATGGGTTGAATCCCATGTATTCTTCGCATCAAAAAGAGTGATCCAATCCAGAATAGCTATATCTCCAGCCTGATCACTACGAAGTAAATCTAATACTTCTTCAACAGATTTAGGCGGAAAGGCATCAACGCTATTTCCCGGCGACCATTCTTTTTGCTCTAGTCCCCTAGCAAGCCTTATCATCCTATCAGGGATACTCTTATGTTCATGAAAACGAAGAGCTAAATCCAATGCTATAACCCTCTCTCATTGATAAACCAATGAAGGAAACGGTCACTTTTGAACTGAAACCGGAACAGAACTTTTCGATCACTAGGGCTATCGTAAGACTGATCCGCTTCTGACTCTCCCCTTCCTGCCACCAGCATCTTCGATCTAAACCTATTCTTACCATTAAAAGCGAGCTCTGAAATAGACTCCGAAACACTTTTCGCCCGATCCAAACTTAATGACATATTGAGATCCCAACTTCCTGTAGAGCTGGTATGTCCCTCAATCACAACATGTTGAATCTGATTAGATATCTGCTCAGATGAAAAGATAGCTTTACTATAAACCGGCACAAACAGCTCAAGAAACGCTTGCCCCTCAGGCTTTAATTTTGACTGGTTCAGATCAAAAAGCACTGAATCCAAAATACTGATATCTCCAGTCTGAGGATCAACATGCGCATTAATACCTTCCTGACTCAAGGTCTCTTGCAACGACTGAATAATAATAATTCGGCTGTTTTTAGCTTTTTCTGCTGCCTCTGTTAGCTGTAACAAAGCTAAAATCAGCAGCAGAGCAAAAATCATTAACAAGCCGGACATCAAATCACCGATTGAAAGCCAAGCGCCCGTTTCGTCAATATCCTGATCTGCCTGAATCTGACTATATCTATCCATTACGATACAGGCTCTTTCTCAAGTGAGATTAATTGCATTTCGATCTGCTGCATTGCAGTTACTAGAAGGTTCGCAGCGTCAGCTAACTTGCCGTGTACTTGAGCAGCCGCTTCATCAAAATTATCAAAGAAACGCTCATTTGAGCTTCTTGAGCGATTAAAATAATCATGCATTGCTTCAGGCATCTGCTCAGTCATTTCATTAAAGCGATTCGAGGCCTCTTCATAGGTACGTCTGAGTTTTCCAACCTGAGCGCTAATAGCTTGGGCACTATCTTCAAGTTGATTAAAAGCACCGGCCTTATTCATCCCCACCGCTTGAACCAACTGGCTAACAACATCCACACCTTCGAGTAACTTTTGATGCTGTTGATTGATCGCTTCAAATTGTCCTTTTCTTATCTCATTCTCAGCGACAAACGCTTCTTTATAGTCATTGACGACGCCAGCCAACCCCTCTCGCTGCTCACTCAACGTTTCTTCCAACAGGTTTGCCTGCTTACTAAAGAACTCTGTTAAGTTATTCTGATATTCCTTACGGAACACTTCCAGTTCTCGCTGAACAACATCAGACATGGCTTTAACTTTGTCGTCAATATTACCCAGTCCTTCAAGAAGACTCTCCTTAGCACTGAGCATCAGGTTGCTTGAATCCTCACCCACCCGTTTAAGGCTCTCATTTTGCTCAGAAAACGCATCAGCTGCTTTCACTGCACTCTCTTCGAAAGCCTTCCGCTGTAAAGTCATTCCTTGAATAGAACTATCCAAAGCGCCTTGAATCTCATCCGCCACTCGAGACAGAGCACCTTCAGTATCATCCTTAAATTGAGAAAGAATAATCTTAAGAGAATCCGCAAACCCTTGAAGCTTAACCAGCGTATCTCGCTGGAAGGTATTTAAAGAATCGGTGGTTTTATCCAGCCCAAGCATCATCTCCTCAAGCTTTGAGGCCAACTGATTAATCGACATTATTGATTGCTGAACCGCCTCCGCTGTGAGTTTATTACTACTAGAGAGCAGCTCTAGCTGTTGATTAAATGGTTCAAAAACCTCCTGCCGCATCTGACTGACTATCAGTTCAACTAGCTCTTTACTGCTTTGTTCTTTGATCGCTTTCAGCTCTTTAACGCTTTCACTAATAGCTTTAAGATGAGGTGATATCTCTTGCTCTACTGAATCAGACACCGCCTGAGAAATGGAAGCAGTCATTTTTTCGGCATCAAAACCAACGAGCGATTGAGCTAATTGATTACTCACAGCCATCATCGACTGATTAGAACGAATTGATTGCTCAGCGGCCTCTAACTGCTTTTCAATAAGGTTATTCTGACTAGAACCACCTAAGCGGTGTAAGAGTGTTACAGGTGATATCGCCAAACAGATAGCTTGATAGCTATTTATTACCTTTCTATGTCGAAACTCTCGAGATTTACTCAATAACGCATGCCAAACCATAAAAAGGATAGACCCCAACAGACCAGCTAAGGATGTATAAAAAGCAGTTTTCATTCCATCGAGCAGCGTAGTCGCTGATTTCATTAATGCCTGAGAGCCCTGACCATTAGCGTCAAAGTCCGATAAACCCAACGAGATACCCAAAAAAGTACCTAGTACACCTATCGTTGTTAACAAAGCGGGAACAAAACGATAGGGAGATATGGGTTGAACAGGAACAAATGCACTGACGGGAGTCGTCGCCAAGTATTTACTATTTTGCTGGGACAACGTCACATCACCCTCTTCTGAAACGGAATCCACAACAAAGTACTGATGCAACAAGCTTTGCTGCTGTGTAGATAACCTCTCATGAGAAACGGTTGCATGACGATGGCTCAACATTTTCACAAGCGTCTTCCAAGGCTGTAGCATTTTTCTATAACGTGTTGACAGCCTAAACTCTGCCAACATAAAAAAGAGGGCTACGCCGCCAATGACACTATAAAAAACAATATTAATATCAAACGATTTAAGCAGTGTTATATCCATGTTCAATCTCTATGAACTAATTGATCCAACTCTGTCGATGTAAATAACTCTTCGGCTAACCGAACAGGCAGATGTTCCGCATCTACACGACGTATTCCATTGGGTAAAGTGATCTCTGACTGAAGGCGAACACTGTAGAGCGCTTCACCTTCTGTATTTTCAATATCCAACCTTAAGAACACCTGGTTAGGGTATTCTCGGATTAAGCGACTTTGCAGGGAGGACTTTCGCTCTCGAAGCATAAGAGCGGTCTTTGAATCTTCTCCCCACTGGTCACGTGCCAACTTCCATGCTCGGTTGATTGCTGTAATTTGGTAAATTAACTTTTCCATATCAGTTCATTTGCGGCAAAATTTTGGTAACCATTCTACTTTATGGCTACAAAGCTGCATCTGTCACTTCCACCAGTTGCTTGAAAAAATTAATGCACTTCTTCATATCATCTCGGCTTACAAGATGACTGTTCTGTTTATCAGTAACCGAGCGATGCACTGCATCTCCCCTTTTCTTTATCCACTTATTTAACTTGGCTCTAATCTCTTCCGGTTTATTGCCGTTAATATCCCAGTGCTCAGTCACATCAACAGCAGTGAAGTCTTCAAAGATGTGCTTGGTTTTCTGTGAATTGGGGGTATGAAAGGTTTTAAGATCGATTTCCAGCTTCTTCCTGATGTAAGTTGCAATCTGACTTCCTTCTAAGGCTCTCAAACGACATTCAACTTCTTCTTTTACCCGATCCTCAACGTAGGTTTCCCACGCAGTCAGAGTCATAATCAATGCCGCTCGTTTCAGCTCTTCAGGGTCTCGGTTATCAACACGGTCTTTATTCAATCGATCATAAGCATCAAGAATATTCTCTGAATCCCTGATTGCTATCATGAAATTATCGTAAGCTTTAGACATCCTTATATCCTATTCAGTACATCCGTATCGTCAGGCCAATAAAGCCAGATCTTGTTTAAAGTTGATGAGTTCCGTGATTTGTCCGGAATCCGGATTAAAAACCCATTCATTGTCGAAATGAGTTTTAAGTCTTTTTGACATAAAACAGCTGCCAATCACCAACGAATTAAACTGATTATCCAATGCACGCTGCAACTCTAGTCGTTGTAGTAACTCATCAGAAAGACCAGCCATTATGAAATCAGAGATAATCAGCAGATCAGATTTTTTGTATACCTCGCTCTCCATTAGGTCGAGCGCATGTCTTAATGCTGGTGCCACATCGGTTCCACCGTGAAAAGACTGCTGCAGGAACTCAAGCAGCTTTTCTAAACCATTATTGGCACTGAATTCATAAGTGGCTATACCCGTCGAGAAATTGATCAGATAACATTTTCGGTTTTGTGATTTAGCAAGTGTAGCCAAATGTAGAGCCATCGCTTTTGCAATGGATTCCGGAGTTCCGGACATAGAACCACTGGTGTCGATACAAAGGATCATCGGCCCCTTTTTATCATCTTCCATAACTGAGCAATCCTCTATGTATTCCTCCGTTTCATCTCGGTATGTTTCGCCCTGCATCTCAAAACAGAGCAAACGCTCTTCCAGGTACTTTATATCAAACAGAATCGATGTATCCGGGTCAGATAGCAGTGCTAGCTCTGATGGAAGAGCATGTTCGATCTCACGAGCCAGCTTAATCCCTTTTATCTCCTGTCTCGAATTCACATCAATAGACGGGACTTTTACAATTCGTGATTTTGTTACCTGCTCAATCTTTTCAGACTGTTCAATCTGATGCATTTTACCCAGTAGGTCAGCAATCGCTTTCGCACCGGAATCCTCAGCAAGATAGCGTGCCCAACGCTGCAGCTGTTCAATATCACCGGGTGATAAATTCCCGTTACTCATATCCAGCCACACTCCCGGATCAAGCCCAAGAGTCTGTAGGGATTCAGACAGGGATGCCAATAGGTCAAGCCACTCTTGCAAACGTTTAATGAGTTCAGCACGCAGTTTTGCCAATTGCTCTAAACGCCACTGGACTTCGGCCTTATCTAGCTTCCTCCGCCACTCAGTCATCAACAGTTTGAAACTGACTTTCTTATTCTTCTCTGCCTGGGCTGTTTTTTTATCTACGGGCTTTAGTTTTTCTTTCGAACAATCATCTATGCCGAATTTTTGCTTCCAAAAATCTCTCTCGAATGGAGCATTAGTTTCTCTACAAAACTGGCGGTAATCATTAAGGGCTGCTGCAAACTGAGTATCGTGCAGACTAGATTCAGGCACCTGTTCCCATTCATTCAACGTTTCATCTGCAGCAGCATATGGAGAATCAACTATCAGTCGCTTTGCAACTTCACGCTGCCACTGTTCAATCTCAGATATGGTCTTATCATGAACCTGAGGCGATAAGGAAAAGACAACACCAAACTTATCATGAAGGCTCTCCTGAATATCAATTGCTTGATCTCTTAAAGCACTCATTTGCATAACTGCTCAAGTCTTTCACAGTCCTGAATACGCAACTCCAAAGCATCGAGTTGCGCTGTAATGCCTTGAACAGCAGTGTTAGCTTCGTGATCTGTAATAAAAGGGCTGTAAAGCTGAGATTTAAATTGATCCAGTTGTTTTTCAATGGAGGTTTTAACTTTCTTAAACTCCCCTCGAAGGTTACCAACTGATCCTGCTAAAGACCGAATCAGTCGGTGATTAATATCGGCCTTTTTATCACCCTTATGAAAAAGGATTTTTGGACTAAAGATAAAATCTTCGTATTCATCATAACGACTATTGTATTTTAGGGTGCATGTACCTTGACCATCAAAGGTAAACTTAATTTTATCAACCACATTACCTTGTTCATCCACTGGATTACCGTCTTTTCGAGACTTAAAGTCTGAATACGGTATATAACAAGTAAATTTTTCCCCGTCATAACGCCTTTCTTTAAAGTGAGCAAAAGCTTTAAAAAACTGCTTATCCCCAGCCCCCTTCAACTTCACCGTAGCGTAAACATCTCGACTGTGAAAAAGCTCTTCATGTATTTCTTTATCTAATGCATCTTTTTCACGATCTAGCTTCGCTAAATCAAACCCACTAGAAAAACCACATGCTTTGATAGCGTCCAGTACAATTTCCTGAACCGGCTGCTGATTCTCTGGCGTGGTCCATAAACAATGTTTCAATAAAACCAAATCACTCTGGTTGGTTTCCTGCCTACCATTGAAGAAAGCAGAAGCTTTTATTAATTGTGCTGCACGCTGCCAGCGACGGTCAGAAACATAAACACCTATGTCTTCGAACTGAGCTGTAAGTTCTGCACGGATCATTTTAATGATCAACAAACAGTTAGCGCTTAACTCCACCTCATGAATTTCTTTACGCCATTGAACCAATTCATCGTTTGAAACCAACAACTGTCTATCTATATCTGGTTTGTCTGTGGAGGGTTTACTGTTAATAAGGTTGTTGAAGTTACCTTCCTGCTCAATAGGGGGCACGACCAGTCGAACCACAAAGCGGTCATATAATGCATCAAGGCCCTGATTATCTTGTGGGACCTCATTCGAAGCTGCTATGAGTGATTTCAATGGAGCCGCCTCAACACTCTCGCCATTTTTAAATGTATGCTCGTTGATCAGTGTAAGAAGCGTATTGAGTATAGCCGGACTGGATTTCCAAATTTCATCTAAAAAGGCGAACTCAGCCGTAGGCAGGTAGCCACCCGTTTTACGGATATAGCGATCCTCTTTAAGCTCCTTAATGGATACCGGGCCGAATACCTCTTCCGGTGTAGTAAACCGGTTCATCAGGTGTTCAAAATAAGCTTCACTATGAAAAGCGGCTGAAAGCCTTCGGGAGATTAAGCTTTTTGCGGTTCCCGGTGGGCCATACAGAAACGTATTCTGTCCACTCAAGGCTGCAAGCAGAGAGACAGCCAATACCTGCTCACGTTCATGTAAGCCTGCACCCACCTGCTCCAGTAAACCAGAGATACGTGTTTGCAGTTGATTATTGGCCTGAGCTAACAGACTACCAATCTCTTTAAGGTTATCTGTTTTAAGTGGGTGTGTTTGTTTTGCTGTCATCTTCTGTCCTTAGATATAAAAATTGCCACCAAACGTCCAAATTCACTTGGTGCAAAATCGGTTTGAAAAGTAATACTGTTAAGACTCATATTTCTGCCCCTTAATATTTATCACCCGTGATAAAAGCAGGATACAAGCTAAATAAAAATATAATTACAAATCAATTGGTTATTTATTCTACGTAGTTGAATTTATTATATTTTGGTAAATTAATTTACCTATAAATAAATATATCACCTCTTATGGCTTAGGCAGTATTACCCAAGGATAATCTGAACTACCCGGTTCACCACCCTCGTTCCATTTCCTGTACTGCTCTTTCATGCAGGTACCACAGGGTTTGTAACCAGCTGCAATTGCATCTTCTTCATTTGCAAAGAAAACGCGATGGCCAGCATACCCCCTCGAGAGAGCGTTATTGGCCGCAGAGCAATGGAGTTCACCGTAACGCTTCTCTTTACTATTGCCCCCCAGGACTCCTTTGACAGGGCTTTTAAATAATTCTCCATCTGAGCCAAGTAAACGGTAGGTTTTTCCTGAACCGTTAAGAACCTGCAACAGCTGTTGAACGTATTGCTTGAGTAATGGAACCAAAAAAGCGGTTAGAGAGGTTTCATCAGAGAAAGGCAATTCGCGGCAGACGTGTTCCACACCAACCAAGGTGATGTCGTTATCTTTTAATGCAGGGCTATTCTTCCAGGAACCTGATGGTTTTCGATTCGTACTTACCTGTTTCAGCAATAGTCCTGAGGGTAATGCCGTATCGCACCATCGACTATATGACTCATTCGCGTGCTCATAAAACCAAGCAGTTATTCGTAATGAAAGAGGCTGAACGTCCCTTGGCAGAGTTATCGCCAGTAAGCGAATATCAGGATGAGGTTCACGGATTTCTATCCATGCGATCTGACTTTTTTTGTGCAGTGTTGCACTGAAACGCAGACGATCATCAGCTTCTTTTAGCAACGGCTTTATAATACTCTGAATTTCCTTTTTGGAATGTTTCCAATCAGGCTCGAACTGTTCTGAACAGATATAATTTTCGGGTTTCATAAATACAAACATCTCCTTGTAATGCACTACTTCGTTTGGCGCTATCCAACACTGATCATAGGGACTGGATCAAGCAGCTCTAAGTCGGTTCCGGTCCATAGGGCCACGCCGCCAATGACACTATAAAAAACAGTATTAATATCAAACGATTTAAGCAGTGATATATCCATGTTCAATCTCTATGAACTAATTGATCCAACTCTGTCGATGTAAACAACTCTTCGGCTAACCGAACAGGCAGATGTTCCGCATCTACACGACGTATTCCATTGGGTAAAGTAACCTCTGAATGAAGGCGAACACTAAATAGGGATTCTCCTTCGGTATTTTCAGTATCCAACCTTAAGAACACCTGGTTAGGGTATTCTCGGATTAAGCTACTTTGCAGGGAGGACTTTCGCTCTCGAAGCATAAGAGCGGTCTTTGAATCTTCTCCCCACTGGTCACGTGCTAACTTCCATGCACGGTTGATTGAGGTGATTTGATAAAGCAGCTCTTTCATAGCTATAACTAACCGGAGAAGGCTTTTTGCGACAGCACCCCAAACTGACAATTAGACATTTTAGCAGTCTCATACTGATAATTTTTCGTGGACATTAATTTTTTCACGACCTCTAAAAATTTTTCCTGTTCAGGCAATGGGGGAAGAGGTAATTCAAAATCTTTAATCATGCCGAGATTAAGGTTTTTCTGACGAACCCCGCGCCGCTGCCGCAGATATGTCTCTTTAGAAAACTCAATAAAACTAAACAACCATTCAATATGTACTAATTCATTAGGAATAATATTCGCGCACGCCTGATTTGAAGCTGAAGGCTCAGTCAATATTGATATTTTAAAAGCTGCTGTATCATACATACCAACAAGCATGGAGCCCTTAGGGAAGATCTTTGCTGCACTTTCTCTTAAAGCATTCTCGGTTATCTTCTCAATAGAACCATTTAAATACCGATCATTCAGCTCTCTAGCAGAATACCAATCAATATTACCTTCAAAATATTCAGGAACAGATCTTGACGGCGTTCCACCACTCGCCCACTGGCCTAGCTCTTCAAACTTTTTCACTTCCCATCCCTTCGGATTCGTCACTGGATCACCAAACATATCCAAGAACACGGAGCGGAGGAATTCGTCGGCGAGTTGGATCGCCTGCTGGCGTTTGCGACGGATGGCATCGGCCTTATCGAGGATGGCAGCGATGCGTTTCTGTTCGGCTAGAGGTGGGAGGGGGATTGTACTTTCTTTGATAATTCTATCGGACACTGCAGGATAATTAGCTCCTGTAGCTTTTGACATCATATCTTGAATAAATTTTCTAGTTTGTAACCAATAGAAAAGATAATTCGAATCTAAGCTTTCATCATTAGCTCTCAGTACACAATATCCAGTGGATGCAGTCGAAGAATGTAAAGATTCTGGAACTTTCGAAACACCGTTTAAATTTGGGCGGACGGTAGCAACGATAACATCTTCCTGGTGAACAATTTGACGAGCTCTACTTGGAGCATCTACTGGAAAAATGTTAGGTACTTCCGTTAGATCAATTTGTTTCTTTTCCTTATCTACTGAAGCTAGGTCAATGTAATCAAAGGGGTCTGAAGAACCAGACGTTACTGGATTCCACGTTTTAATTTTTTTAGTGTGCTCACCTATTGGAGACTTCGGCCAACTCACAACATCCCCTCCAACTCATCAAGATCCGCCATGATCTCTTTCTCTAAGCTCTTCAACTTAGCCAATATGACTTTCGGCTCTTCATACACCTCTTCCTCATACACCACTTCTTTATAGCGATTAATGGACAGATCATATTTATTGCCTTTGATATCGTCAGCATCAACCACAAAGGCTTTGCCGGTTTTATCGCCGTAGCTTTCTAGGATTGTCTCAACAGAGGTATTACTTTCAACCAGTTTACGGTAGTGCTTCCACTGTTCTATTACATCGGGCAGATCATTACTGTCTTCGCCTTGCAGTGGTGTGCGTTTATCGTCCAGCGAGTAGCCATCGGCTTTTAAGTCATAAAACCAGACGCGTTCTGTACTACCACCTTTGGTAAAGAACAAAATGGCGGTAGATACACCCGCATAAGGCTTAAATACGCCTGATGGCAGGCTAACAATGCCTTCCAGTTGGTTATCTTCTATCAGCGTTTTACGCAGCTGCTGGTGGGCTTTGGAGGAACCAAACAGCACACCGTCTGGAATGATGACCGCAGCACGGCCGCCAAGTCGTAGCATTTTGAGTATGCGAGCAACAAACAGCAATTCAGTCTTTTTAGTTTTAACAATGCGTAGTACTTCGGGCTCAACGTCGTCTTCATCCAAACTGCCTTTAAACGGTGGGTTGGCGAGGATTAGGTTAAAGCCGTTGTCGGCTTCTTGCGGGAAACGCTCGGCAAAACGCTGACTTAAGGTGTCCTGATAATGAATATCCGGTTCTTTAACGCCGTGCATAACCAAGTTCATAGCAGCGATACGCAGCATAGAAGCATCAAAATCAAAGCCATGGAACATATCAGTATCGACGTGTTTACGGTCTTCAGCCAATAGATCACCGGTGTAGGTTACTTGCTCCTCTTCCACACCCTTTTCGTTAATGACCGTTTCGCGAATAGTACCTGCTTCTGAAGAGTACTTTTCCAACATAAATTCGTAAGCGGTGCTTAAGAAACCCGCCGTACCACAAGCAGGGTCACAGATGCGGGCATGTTTATCGGGGTCCGTCATGTCAACCATGGCACGAATAATGTGGCGCGGGGTACGGAACTGGCCGTTAATACCTGCGGTGGTGAGCTTACCTAGCAGATACTCATAAAGATCACCTTTAGTATCCCCTTTATCCAACGGCAGCTTATCAATCATGATAACGGCTTTTTGCAACAGTGATGGTTTTTGGATCATCAACTGGGCGTCACGCATAAACTCGGCAAAAAGCGTGTTTTCACCGCCATGATTTTTACCGGAATCACGAAAGTATTTAAATAGACCGTCGCGTACTAGCTCAAGCAGCTTATCTGCAGACTCTTGATGCGCGAGCTCTTTCCAACGTAGATGCTGTTCACTGTCGCTAAAGCGGCGAGTAAAAGGCTTGCCCGTACGTTGGCTACGCTTTTCATCGCGGGTTTCATTAGCGTCGAGCAAGCGTGCGTACATCAGGAAGGTGATCTGCTCGATAACCGTGAGCGGGTTGGTAATGCCGCCCGTCCAGAACTCTTCCCATAGCTTGTCGATATTGCTTTTTAGTTCGCCAGTAATCATATATTTCTCTTATATTTAAGATGTAGGCTTAAACCTAAGCATCTTAAGATGTTAGTTCGGTTGTTGTTTTAGCCATGCCGGCGTTTACAGTGAAACCGGCTATAAAATCAGCGATAAGTGTCGCTTGTTCATCTTGGAACAGGCCATCAATGCCATCATCATGCAGAGACTGAAACGGGTGGTCATAAAGATCCGCTACGGTGATTTCACCACGGCGGCAGATTTCACTTTTAAGCATGCCGACAAAGCGCTGCTGTAATGCATTAAGAGCTAAGTGATTTTGTTGTACAAAGTCAGTGAACTTCTCTTCTATCGCCCCGCTATCGAGGCCAACAATGGTACGTAGCAGCTGATCAACGCCTACAGCGGAATCAGGGAAGAACTCTTTAAGCAGTGTTAAGTCGACACGTTCGTTTTGAGTGTGTACTAGGGCATTCAGCTGATCTAACTCTGTTTGAGTAACCGGCTCACCCGCACGGATTTTTTGCAGTACTTGGTTTTGCTCAAACAGCGGCGCTAAGGTTTTTTCAACTTCTTGACGATAGATTTCGTAATCCACTGTACGAATATTAGTTTTGCGTTCACCGTACTCTATCAAGCCACTCTCTTCTATCAGATCGATAACATTAATCGGCTCAGGTGGCGGCTTCACGTCTGTTTCACGTAGGTGAATGATGGGGCGCAGATCCAATCGTGATTTCTCTAATGCATCGAAACTTAATGCATTCCAATAATACTTATCTTGGATACGTTTAATCGCATCGCTTTTATTACGCACTTCATTTAAGTGCATCGTTAGTTGCCGAACTTTAGCCGTTACCTGCTCGCAGATCTGTTCAAGTTCTGGCGCATGAGTGAGCTGTGCATACTGAGCATTAATCAATTCCAGATCCCATTTAAGCGCTTCACTCTGACCACGGATATCACGCCACTGCATCAGCGGCGCTATGATACCGAGTAACTGTTGCTTAGTTTGCGGGGCAAATTTTTTCAGAAGGTCGAGCTTGCTCAACGTATGCTTATGCTGCCAATTATCTTTAATCGCAATGCATTTATCATTTAGCGCATCGATATCTTGCTTGATAAGCACAACGGCTTTTTCAAACTCATCAATACAGCCTTTTTTTAGTGCCTCTTCAGCAAAGAGCACACGTGCCTCAAACAGTTTTTGGCAAAGTGATTTACCTTGGCGGCCTTCATCATCTTCTGGATCTTGTTCGAAATACGCAAAGTTATTCCAATGATCGAAGATTAAGAATTTGTTTTTATGTTCACCCGGGCCAAAGAGATTTTCACACAGGCGCGTGCCGCGACCGATCATCTGCCAGAACTTAACCTTGGATTTAATCGGGCGCGCCATCACTAAGTTAAGAATTTCTGGAACGTCGATGCCTGTGTCGAGCATATCGACAGATACAGCGATCGTGATCTGTTTTTCGCTATTGTCTGTAAGTTTGAAGTTATCTATTAGCTCTTCTGCGCGTTCATATTTAGAGTGGATAACGCGACAGAAATTGACACCGTATTCATCGCCCGAATACATTTCATCGAATAACTCAGCCAGTAGCTCGGCATGGTCGATATTACGTGCGAATATAATTGTTTTACCTAAGGTTTGCCCGTCCGCTAACGTGAGGCCCTTTTCCATAAGGTTACGCAGAATATGACGGTTGGTATCTTTATTATAGATAGCCTTATCAATTGCACCTGCATCAAAGTCGAGTTCGTTTGGATCAATGCCTTGCTCTTCTAGCTGGGCTATCTGTTCATCCGTTAGGCTCTTCCCTGAGATACCTTCACGTAGGAACTGAGTAGTATGCGCGACCACTTTAAAGGGCACGAGGTTTTTATCTTCAATCGCCTGTTCTAACGGGTAGTTCGCTGTGGGTAATTTATATTCACAGCCGAACATTTCACTGGTAGAGCGGCTAATCATCTCAACGGGAGTTGCGGTCAAGCCTAGCTGCAACGCATCGTAGTATTTAAAAAGATCACCATAGATATTGTAGATGGAACGGTGAGACTCATCGGCAATAATCAAATCAAAATAGCCGGGGTCAAATTTCTCCATGATTTTCATCATGCCGGGGTACGTAGCGATAAATAGACGAGCACTATCGCGATCTGATTTCTTACTTTTACCCACCACATAAAGAGGCTCAGATAAAAAACCATTGTAAGCATTTGCTGCTTGCTTACGCAGTTCTTTACGGTCACATAAAAACAGTACGCGTTTAGCCCAACCCGCATCGATTAGACGCTTAGTTAGAGCAATAGAAACACGTGTTTTACCCGTACCTGTAGCCTGAACCACTAACGATTTACGGTATTTATCACTAAAGCGCTCACAGACACGTGTAATTGTTTCTATCTGATAGGTACGCCCCGCTATATTGGTATCAATAGCAGTTTGATTAAGGTCACCACGAGTGCGGCGCTGACGAATAAGGTATTCGAGGCTCTCTTTGCTGTAAAAGCTATACAGTTTACGAGGCTTATAGCCTTGCTTATCATCCAGAATACGAATGTCATGACCATTGGTGTAAAAGATGATCGGACGCTGATTGTATTTTTTCTCTAGCGCATCAGCATAAAGCACTGCTTGTTCACGTCCTTCGTTAATATTACGAATGGTACGTTTAGCTTCAATAACGGCTAATGGTTTACCATCGTCCCCCCAAAGCACGTAATCGCAATAACCAATACCACTTTCTGTAGGCTGACCTTCTACTTGTTCTTCAAAGCTAACTTGCTCTGTGCTTTTGCCATTGAGCAGATCAATATCCCAACCGCGAGTGTGGAGCTCTGTATCGATTAAACGACGGCGCGTTTCAGCCTCATTAAGGTCAATCTGGCTTTTAGCCTGATCACTGGCCTGTCGGTTTTTACTGGCCTGTACTGCATCCACCTGATGCTTAAGTTTGGCATTTTCTGCAAGCGCTTTCTGCTGAGACTGCTTTACTGACTCAAGCTCTTTAAGTGCCTTTTCTAACTGCTCCGCTTGCGCTTTGTTCAGTTCGTCTATCTTGGCAGTATCAGCCCTATCAGCTGCTTTGGGCTTTGGTTCTGGTTTAACTTCAACATAAGGGGTAAGGTCATTCTTAGTACCTTTACCAGACGTTAGCAGCAACCAGCAAGCAAGTATGTGGGCTTCTTTGATCAACCATTGGCTATCACCTCGATTGAACTTTCCATCATGACTGCCTTATTACCTGCTTTACGAATAGCATGTAGCTTATCCAGAATAGCCTGATCAACCATATCAGCAAAGTGAGCATTCTCTAGCCGATCAATAAACTTATCGCTGTAAAATGTTGGTAAGCGGAATTCTTGATAAACTACGCCCACCAGCAACTCAGCAAAGCAGCGTAGCTTTACCAGTGCACTTTGTGGATCACTGTAGGCGTATTGCTCAGCATGCGCACCTAAGCTTGCTAAATCAGGCCAATAAGGGCGAAGATGCTCAAAGTTATGTGATTGCATAAGTACTATTCTGTCCATATCCCCTCTATAGCGAAGGGTGTGCCAAGTTTAAAAGCGGCGGTTATTCAATGCCGTACTTGTCCATCCAATTGTTCAATGTTTGATAGTTTTTAAGGCTCAAAAGTTCTGCTGCCTTTTTCTTACTACCATTCGCTTCCGCCATCGCTCGCTTGATATAGTGTGTGCTAACTTCAGAAATAATACCATTAATATCAATACCTTGAGATACATCTCTATCTAATACTGGCTGTATAGATGCATTAACGCCCAACATAGCTTCCTTGATGTCAGTCTCAGAAAGGCTGGAACTACTTCCCCATAAAGAAGCTCTCAGCAATGTTGCATAGAGCTCTCTTACATTCCCAGGCCAAACGTGATTAAGAATAACTTTTTTTGCGCCAATAGAAATTTTTTTATTTTCATAGCCTGGCTGGCTCGCTGCTTCTTTATTGATCTGCTCTATCATATTTTCAGCTAACAGCCATTGATCACCTTGGCGATCTTTTAGTGGGGGCAAATTCAGCACCCCAATAGCAACACGATAGAACAGATCTTCTCGGAAGTTACCCTCGGCAACTTCCTGCGCTAAATTCCTGTTCGTTGCCACAACAATACGGACATTAACTTTCTTTTCCTGAACGGCCCCCACAGGGACAAATGTTCCATCCTGCAACACCCTCAATAAACGGACTTGGGCATCTGCAGGCAGCTCACCAAATTCATCAAGAAATAAAGTACCACCGTCCGCTTGCTCAAATACACCGGGTCTATTAGCACTTGCTCCAGTAAACGCCCCTTTAACATGACCAAACAGAGTGCTATCAATTAGCTCCGAAGGTATAGCGCCACAGTTAAGTGCAACGAAAGGCTTTTCTGATCGATGACTTGTATTATGAATGGCTCGTGCAAATAGCTCTTTACCTGTACCCGTTTCACCAAAAATCAAAACTGGGACTTCTCGGACAGCCAAAATAGCTGCACGCTCTTTTAAACGGATCATCACAGGATTATTAGTAATGATCTGATCAAATTCAGCGGTTGAGGGCGGTGTATAAGCAATAAGGTTAGTTAACTCGCCATCGAGTATCTCACTCACAGAGGGGAGGAAATCAGCAGCAATATCAAAAGGTACATCAACCTCTTGTACGCCTTGTTCCTTAGAGGATTGCAAGAACTTAGCTTTGTATTTTGTCTTACCCGTTAAAATAGACACAGAAGTCATCGCTGGAGTGCCTGAAGACAGCTGGATATATAGTTCCAAGCCTGGATTAGCACCCACTACTTGGCTTAACGTTGTATCTAGGGCTTTATAGATATCTGCAAAGTGGATCGGGGAACGCAGATCAGCCTTAACGACTTCAAAGCTCGTACTAAACTCTGAATTCAATCGGCTAGTAAATGCGTCACACTCATCTGGAGATTGATTATGGAGCAGATAAGCGTTATCAAAGCGATATTCTTTCAAAACACTTACTAGAGGCCCACTCATTGGATCCTCTAATCCACCTTTTAAATCAGCATAACCGATCCATGAAACAAGTATCTTAGCCATGAGGTATAAAATTAATTCCATTTAAAATAAGAATATTTATTCTCTAGGAACTTCACGCCTATCACAACCCTAAATCAGGCCATTATGAATAATCCCTATAAGTCAGCAGCACTATCATTGGGGCAGGCTTATTATTTCACCATCCTGAATTAACTTGCCACTCGCTACCAACCCTTCTAACGATGAATCCATATACATACGTGCCTTTTCTGTCGAACGTTGGAACCCCATTAGAGATAAAGCCTCAGCTACAGCATCTTGCTTAGTTAAACTAAAAGCCATTTTCACTGCCGTTTCTAATGATTCAGCCATCTCTTCACTTGGCACTAACTCAATTTTCTTCATAGCCGTCGGCAATGCTGAACGATCCCTGAGAGGCGTCGCTTTTTTTTCGTCCTGGTAAATAAAACCATTATCTACATGAAAACAATTTTGTTTATGACCCTCAGCTACAGCTTTCTCAACATGTTTCATAATCCGCTGACCTACTCGTGAATGACCAGCGCTCTCAGTTATTCGTCTAGCTGCTTCTTTTAAATGAATAGGCCCTTCAACTGCAAGAATAGCTTTAACTGCACTTTGTATTTGGGGGTGATCAAGCTCATGGATTTCTGCAGCAACAGGAATTCCGATCTCTCCAGAAACGAGTGTGTAGGGATTAGCGCTAACAGAAATATCGGTATCAACATCAACACGCTGAACTCGTGCTGGCTTGGCTTCTTCAAGAGGTACCGTGCTTTCCTCAATTACTTGCCCAGCATCTACTTTCTCATAAAACTCAATGGCCTTCTGAATAGATTCTTTTACTCGCTGCATCTCTTTATGAGGGTTTCGAAACCAATCAGTACTCCATATACGATGAAAACGCCAACCTAGACCTTCCAACACATCCTGACGTAATCTATCGCGATCACGAGCGCTAGCCGAACTGTGATACGTCGCACCATCGCACTCAACCGCTAACACGTAGCGGCCTGGCTTTTTGGGATCTCTCACCGCTATATCAATGAAAAAACCAGCGGAGCCTACTTGCGGTTCAACGTCATAACCTAATTGCCTAATAGCCGAAATAACTTCATCTTCAAACGGCGAATCTGTCTCTTTACCCGTTTCAGTAAGTCTTTCCAGATTTCCTGTTTCCGCATATTTGAGGAAATTTTTTAAGGACTTAACACCAAAGGGAGTTGATTCATCGGTTTTAAGGTCATCTGCACAAAAATTACTGAACACCTCCATACCTAATCTAGCACGCGTAATTAATACATTAAGACGGCGCTGCCCGCCTTCCCTGTTAATCGGACCAAAGCTTTTAGGTATGCTTCCTGCGGCTGTTCGGCCATAAGCAATACTTATTAAGATGATATCGCGTTCATCCCCTTGTACATTTTCTAAGTTTTTTACAAAAAAGGTTTCACCGTCATCTCGCTGAATATTAAAAAATGGCTCACAGCTCGGGTCTTCTCTTCGAAGCCTCTCGACCTCCAACAAAATACAGTCTCGCTGCGCTGTACTAAATGCCACCACCCCCAATGTTAAGGTTGGCTTAGTTTTCGCGTGAAGCATAACAGTTTCAGCTATCGCTCTAGCTTCTCCCGGATTTGTTCGCGACTCGCCACGCTCATATACAGTGTCTGGCAAATAATTAAATTTTAATCCTGTAGCATCGGGATGAACACCAGGAGAAGGGAAAACCATCAATTTGCCATCGTAGAACTCTTGATTGGAAACCGCTATTAAAGAATCATGTCGACTACGGTAATGCCAACGTAACATGGCCTCAGCGGCCCCTTGAGATAAGAACATGCTAAGAATGCTTTCAATATCTGCCGTTTGACTTTCATCTGCATCATCGTCATCTAACTCAAGGGCCCTGCCAAAGAAATCGGTGGGTGGCATCTGTTTAGTATCCCCAACAACCACAACCTGATGCCCTCTCAAAATTGGACCGAAAGCATCTACCACTTTTATTTGACTTGCCTCATCAAACACCACTAAATCAAACTCTACCGCCCCTTGCTCCAAATAAGTTGCAACTGACATAGGGCTCATCATAAATACAGGTTTAGCTTGCTGAATAGCCCTTCCTGCTTGAGAGATCAATTTTCGAATGGGAAGGTGACGACGCTTTTTATTCATCTCTCGACGAACAACGGCCATTTCTCCCGCTCCAGCAGATGACGGCATCTGCTGGTGAAGCTTATCCATCAAAGCTTCTTGTGCGTGATTAAACAACTTTTTATCAAGCCGCTTAAACTCATCAATCACATTTTCTTGACTGACTCGATCAAACTGCCGAAGAGCCTCACGTTGCTTATAGGCCTCCGCTACTAATCCTGAATACCAACTCATCTTCATTGTAGTTAATAACAACTTTGCTGGCAGTGCCCATTCATAAGATAACTCCCCAATTTCCGTTAACCCGGAACGCTTAAAGGATTGGCGAAGACGGTTATAACGAGTCATTTGATACAGATCATCAATACGCTGCTGCCAGCTCTCTAAAGCCCCTATAAGATTAGACAAATCAACATGCTGAAGTGATCTATTACCTTGACCTGGAAGTTCAGTAGAAAGCCGAACCATTACTTCACCGACAGTTTTTTCCAGTAATGCCGAATGACTTGCTAACTGTTCTAGGCGGGGCTGCCACTCTTCGACACTGCTTACCCCTTCAAGAAAACGAAGTAAACCTTTAGGTAAATCCCCTTTTCCTACTTCATCATAGAGCTCAATAACCCACTCGGTTAACTTAGCCAATACCTCCCAGTCACTGCTTTCACCTTGCCACTGCGCACCAAATAAGCTTTCACCCAATAACTGATGTTTGCTGAACACTTCATTTAGTGTCTGAAATTTTAGAATGTCATCAATTAAGTCAACACAATCCGTAGCAGCTTTAGGAAGCTCCGACCTCAGTAAGCCCTGTAATGTTCGTTTAGCCTGCCTAAACTCACTAGATAAAAAACGCCACCAGCTATGACCAGTAGTTGCCCACACGCTCCTAGTTGTGAGTAATTCTGCGCCCCATGCTTGATCAATCAATTGATTTTCACGTTTCTTTTTAAGCTGTGAAATTTCAGAACCCGCAGATATTAACTCACGCAGCTGATCACGCCGCTGCTGCCAATCATCTGTTGTTAAACTCAATCCAGCTAAATGAGGAGCTGCCACAGCACGAGTTGCTGCGCGATGTAGAGCCTGAATATCATCTAAGGTATTAGGCTCCTGTAACTCCATATCTATAGCTAACGCACTTGCTTCTTTTTTACACAGCTCGACCAATGCAAGAGAATCGGTAAGTAAATTGACTATCTGATTTTGCTCGATCGGAGAAAAATCTTCTAACCTTGAATCTGCAAAAGCGTTTTCAGCAGGCACGCCCATCGTTTCAAGATGCTCGACCAACTCTTTAACCAATAGGCAAGCCTCATCAAAATCATGACGAGTCCATTCTCGCATTCCAGTAAAATCAAGTTCAGGCAGTGCTTGATCATCCGTCGTTTTTTTAAGCTGTAGATGATGCCCTAAAGCATCAATATAGCTCACTGATGAGTTCAGGATTGGCTCATTAACTTGGTTAGAATAAGTATCAAGCTGATCTTGCAAGCGCGAATGACGGCGCTTGTCCGGCGTTCGATCTTCTACCGCTGGAGCACCCAACTCAAAAGTCCGTTTCAATTCTTCCAATACAGATTTTTTATTACTTTTGTGACTATGGAGTTCTAATACTGCATCACCTAGCTGGCACTCATCTAGGCGCCGCTTTACAACATCTAAGGCTGCCATTTTTTCGGCTACAAAGAGAATTCGTTTACCATCAGCTAAAGATTCAGAAATGATATTAGTAATAGTCTGTGATTTACCTGTGCCTGGAGGCCCCTGGATTACTAAATTAGATCCCTGTTTAACTGCCATAACTGCTTCTGTTTGGCTTGAATCTGCGTCCTTAACAAAATGCAAATCGACTAATTCTAGTGCTTTACTCGCACGATCATCCCCAAGCCCCCCGTCAGCCAAGGATTCTCCCCCAAAGCCTTCACCTAACAACCCATTCAATACAGGATGATCTGATGGCTGTTTATTAGCGGGCCAATTATTGCCATCCAGATCTTGGTACATCTGAAACTTACCAAACGAGAAAAAGCCGATTGCTATATCATCTACATTAATCTTCCAGCGAGGCTGATCCTTTATCCGTTCAGCTACTTCATTAAAGTACGCAACGATATCAAGCTCTTCACCAAACTCAGGTAGCTCAATATTAAATTCCATTTGCAGTTTGGCAGCCAAGCTTAAATTGGGCCCAATATCCGCTTGCGTATAACTAATCTTAAAACGCTCTTTAGCTGACGATCGCTCAAGGGCAACAGGAATTAAAACCAAAGGAGCCTTACGAGGGTTAGAGGAGTTTTTATCTTCGAACCAAGTTAAAAAACCCAGTGCCAGATACAAAATATCAACACCTTGCTCTTCGTAATAAGTACGAGCCTCAGTGCTGACTTTCAATAACCGTTTATCTAATTTTTCCGTCGTTAATTTAGTCTGCAGCTTAGTATCAACATGACGCCCACTGCCATACATCTCTTCCAACAAAGCGGGCAATGGCTGGGAATTGTCAACCTGATCATCTTCATCAACCAACGAATCAGGAACTGCCGAAAACGTCATAGCCTTATTTTGTTCAACAAAAATCCGGTAAACCTCAGCTGAGACCTCATCAACAACTTCTAATGTTTTAGCATTCTGACGGAAGTGAAGTAATGTATTACCCCTAAGCCCCATATCCAATAATTCTAGCCGCGCGTACTCAAGACTTTTTTTAACAGGGTTAGACATAAAACTTCCTTATTAATTGATTTCTATATAAATGGGAAAGGCCCAGCAATCATTTAACTGTGGAGACTACTATTGACTAAGAGTTATGATGCTAATAACAATGACATTAAACTCAACTCTCATATATTAACAATACGACTTCGCGACAACAAACATGGAAATATTACCGTTAGAGTTCTAAATAAGCATTATTGACTACTTTAATAGATATTTTCCACTTGATTTAATTTACCAATACTAAGAACGATAATTTTCTAAATACCTCCTCATATCTAGTATGAGTCAATCAACCGCACTAATCCCAAGAGAGGTTTGCTTGACGCTTAGTATGCACAGACATCTCTTTGCTCTATCTTGTCCAAAACCCAATCATCCACTTCACTCACTATCCAAGCAACTGCAGGCTCGCCCAATGATACAGGTTTAGGGAACTCTCCTTCTGCCACATACTTATGGATAGTGGAGCGCCCCAATCTGGTATTGCTCATTACTTCTTTCAGTTTGATTAATCTCATGACGTATTCCTCATCAGCGTTCATAAGATCAATCCCTCTTACTCGGCGTTATCGCAGGGTATAACTGGTCTAGAAAGCAAGATACTTAATGCTTCACCAGCATATAGAAGAAAGAGATAACTTAAAGGAAAGGTGCGATTAATTGACAGATAAACTAGATCAACTTCGCGTAACTTCAGATAAAGAAATGTGAACTGAAAAGCAGCCTCTATTAATACGGCTAGTAAGTTGTAAATAGCAACGAGAATCGAGCTTCCATCTAAACTAGAAAGAAGAGAGACCGAAAACAATCAGAACTTATTGATTTTATTGGTCGGGATGAGAGGATTTGAACCTCCGACCCCTTGCACCCCATGCAAGTGCGCTACCAAGCTGCGCTACATCCCGACTAAGAACTTGAGAGCGAGCGCTCTTCAAGAGGGCGGTATATTAACTTAACCGCCTGAATCTGTGAAGAATTTTTAAGAATTTATTGTGTAATAACCTCTTCCGCTATCACCATTACAGTAGCGGTTTGATTATAGTGACCAATGGAGCCACCTTGTGTTGAGCCCTGCTCGCCAAATGTATTAAATCCAATTAAAGGCACCTCTTCTCCGCAGACCTCTTGTAGCAAACTGAGGTCATCGACTTTTAGACGGCATTTAAGTTCGTGGCGCAGGATACAGTTAAAGACGATTACAGCAGCGATTTTTTTAGGGCTGCCCGCATCAATAATCGCTTTTTCCAAGGTTTCTTTAAAACGTTGCTTGGCGATTTCCGCATCGGTTTTCATCTCCCGAAGAAAAGCGCCTTTAGGGATCTCCGCATAAAAACTTACGCTACCATCTTCATGTACCTGTTGCGCACTTTTGATTGTGTATTCTGCAAACACATCGGAAGATTTAATCCCAAAGGGGTTTTGTATAAAAAGTTCAGGCGTTAGGTCGTCACTTTCTAGCAACTTTTCAAGCACCTCTTTTGCTGGTTTACCATTGAGGCTTATCACTCTACGACCAGAAGACTTTGTAACTACAGCACCTTTACTGGCAGGTGTGTAAGGGTGCCCCATCGCTGTACCAATTTTTAACCCGCTACTAAAACTAGCAATGGCGGCAGCATCTTGATAAATCCCATTACAGATCTGATAGCTTTTACTGTCAGAGAAATCGGTAGCGGTCGACCCCCCGATAATTTGCGATACAGTTCCAGTTTCAAGAATAAGGCTACGTAAAAACGCTTCCTCTTGTGCCGATGTACCATCCGGTAACACCATGTTAATACAAGGCTTAATACGAGAGACTTCATTTGCCCCTTTACTGTCTAGCGCAATCGCCATAAGGGACATAACAGCAGGGTTTGATAATAAGTTAGAGTAGGCATTACGAATAGCGTCTTTAGCCGCCTGTTCTGGCTGAGCGGTTAAGTTTTCACCTATGCCTAAACCAACGCTGAAGTAGGAACTTTGCAGGGTAAGAATAACAACCGTACCTGTTTGGGGCTCATCCATTAAACTGGAAAACTCTCCCCAAGCACTACCGCCAATAATTGGGGTATTTTCACCTACGATTGATCTTACATCTGCGTAAGCTTGATGAATGTCTAATGAGAAACTAATAAAACAGATTACTAGATCTGGTTTAGGTGTTTTCTCCATTGCTTGGTTCGCAGCAGTTGCTGCATCAGTCGCGTGACCTAACCCGACTCTAACAATAGCCATATCCATATCTCGCCGTTATTATTTTTGTTACATAATAGTAACTGAACAGCGATATCTAAACCAATAGTCTAAGAAAGAAACAGTGCCAAAGAGGGAGGGTATTGAAACTATGTATGTAAAACAGTTGTTTTAATAGATCCAAATATATAGAACTAAAGACGTATAACTAGTTCCGTTTAGACGAAGCTAGAATTGCTTCCAGTTCGGTAATTGTTTGCCGAAGCAACTGTTTATATTGATTTTGATCATCTTCGTTATTCTCGCCAGATAAATACTGCTTAGCCCCGCTCAAGGTATAACCTTGATCGTGTAATAAGCTTTTAATTTGGCGAATTAGCAGAACATCCTGCCGTTGATAATAACGACGATTATTACGTTTTACAGGCGATATTTGGCTAAACTCTTTCTCCCAATAACGCAGTACATGCGCTTTGAGATCACAAAGTTTAGCCACTTCACCAATAGTAAAATAACGCTTACCCGGAATAGGGTTAGGGTCGTTACTCTGCTCCGTCTCCAGCATAAGTTTCGACACGATCCTTCAGTTTTTGACCAGGTCGGAAAGTCACTACACGGCGAGCCGCTATAGGTACCTCTTCCCCCGTTTTGGGATTGCGGCCCGGTCTTTGACGCTTATCGCGCAGATCAAAGTTACCAAAGCCGGACAGTTTCACCTGCTCGTTATCAGCCAGACATGCACGGATTTCATCAAAAAACGACTCCACCATCTCTTTGGCTTCGCGTTTATTTAACCCAAGCTCTTCATTTAGGCGTTCAGCCATTTCAGCTTTTGTTAACGAACTCATGATAAATCACCTTTCGCTGCTTACTCTCGCAATGTGGCACTCAACTTAGAAGCTAGTGCTGAAACAACTGCGTCAATTGCGCTGTTTATTTCTTCGTCATTAAGAGTGCGCGAAGGATGCTGCCACGTCAAGCCCACAGCAAGACTTTTTCGTCCTGATTCAATACCTTGGCCCTGATAAACATCGAAAAGAGTGACTTCTTTAATAAATTCGCCTGCATGCTTCTCTGTAATCTGACGAATTGATTCAAATGCTACAGACTCATCCACAATCAATGCTAAGTCACGACGCGACTCTGGAAATTTAGAAATCTCATCATAACGAGGTAATTTACCTTGGCATAATGCAGCTTGGTTAAGCTCAAACAGATATACAGTACCATTCAAACCCAGCTCTTTAATCAAGTTAGGATGTAAAGCACCGATAAAGCCAATCGCGTTACCTTTACGCTCGATACGTGCGGTCTGCCCAGGATGCAAAGCGATATGACGGTCAGCAACAAAACTGAATTCATCCGCAGCACCACCAAGAGCTAGCAAGCTCTCCAAGTCACCTTTAATATCGAAGAAATCAACAGCGTCTTTACCTGCGTTCCAGCCTTCAGGGTCACGAGGGCCGGTGATCACACCCGCTATCACGTTTTCTTGAATAATCTCATCGCCGTCCGTAGGTAAAAAGCGCTGTCCGCTTTCAAACATGCGTACACGGTTTTGTTGACGGTTCTGGTTGTATTGAACGGCTTTAACAAGACCGGGCCAAATACTTGTACGCATTACAGCCATCTCAGCGGAAATTGGGTTAGCTAACGCAATCGCTTCGTATTGATCATCAAACTTTTTCTGCAAACCCGCTTCAATAAAGCTGTAAGTAATCGCTTCTTGATAACCTAAGGCGGTCAGAGCACGGCGCACATTGTGAATCGTTACAATGGTTTCATCATTCGCTTTGATCGGCATAGACGCCATTGGTGTGCGTACAGGTAGATTGTTATAACCATAAACACGGGCCAACTCTTCAATAAGATCAACTTCGATAGCGATATCAAAACGATAAGAGGGTACAGATACGCTCCATTCGCCTTCTGTCGATGTTTTCTCAATACCTAAACCTAAGCGTGTCAAAATCTCTTCGATCTCAGTAGATGACATCTCAAACGCCAACATACTATTCACTTTGCTTTGACGCAGAGTAACTTGACGAGCTGATGGCAGTTCATCTTGGTCAACAGTTTCAATAACTGGACCTGCTTCACCACCAACAATCTCAATCAATAAAGCGGTAGCACGGTTGATCGCTTTAGCTTGTAGCTGCCAATCTACACCCCGTTCAAAACGGTGAGATGAATCTGTATGCAAACCATAAGAACGCGCACGACCCGCAATAGTAATGGGGTTAAAAAAGGCGCTTTCTAGAAAAATATTTTTAGTCTCTGCCGTTACGCTAGTCGGTTCACCACCCATAATGCCGGCCATAGCAACAGGCCCTTTAGCATCAGAGATAGTCAGCGTATCAGTATTAAGCTCAACCTCTTGCCCATCAAGCAGTACAAGCTTTTCACCCTGCTCTGCACGACGAACAACGATGCCGCCTTCTAACTTATCTAAGTCAAAGGCATGCATTGGCTGACCTAATTCCAAAAGAATGAAGTTAGTGACATCAACGACTGGGTCGATACTACGCACACCAGAACGCTCAAGCTTCTGTTTCATCCACAATGGCGTTTCGGCCTGTGGATTAATATTACGAATCACACGGCTAACATAACGCGGGCAATCAGCACTGTCTTTTAAACCAACCGTAAATTGGTCATCAATGGTTGCAGCAACCTCAGGTGCGTCTATAAAGGTAACCGGCGCTTTATTAAGTACACCCACTTCGCGAGCAAGGCCGGTAATACTTAAACAGTCCCCTCGGTTAGGCGTAAGGTCAACATCAATAATATTATCATCAAGACCTAAGTAATCACGGATACAGGCACCTACAGGTGCTTCAGCCGGTAGCTCCATAATGCCGCCATGGTCTTCAGAAATACCTAGCTCATCATCCGCACATAACATACCGAAAGATTCAACTTGGCGTAGCTTAGCCTTCTTAATCTTAAAAGTTTTACCATCAGGCGTTGGGAGTACAGCCCCCACTGTCGCAAAGGCTGTTTTTAAGCCTGCACGTGCATTAGGTGCACCACATACAACTTGGAACTCTTCGCTACCACTTGATACAGTACAAACCTGCAGCTTATCAGCATTAGGATGCTGTTCAGCTGTTAGAATCTCACCGACAACAACACCACTAAAATCTTTAGCTGCCGCTTCTACTTCGTCTACTTCAAGACCTGCCATTGTGACCTGATCAACAAGACCCTGCGTATCAATTGCAGGGTTTACCAGTTCACGTAACCACTTTTCACTGAATTTCATTTTGCTTTCCCGAAAATCCTGTTAATAACCACTAAACGTTTATTGATCAGTTAAACTGACCTAAGAAACGCAGGTCGTTTTCAAAGAACAAGCGCAGGTCATTTACGCCATAACGTAGCATTGCCAAACGTTCCACACCCATGCCGAAAGCAAAGCCAGTGTACTCTTCAGGGTCGATACCCGATGCTTCAAATACTTTTGGATGCACCATGCCGCAACCAAGAACTTCTAACCATTTGCCATCACCACGATCAATATCCACTTCGATAGATGGTTCTGTAAATGGGAAATAAGATGGACGGAAACGTACACGTACATCTTCTTCAAAAAACTCACGAAGGAACTGCTCTAACGTGCCTTTCAAATCAGCAAAACTAATATTTTTATCTACAATCAAACCTTCAACCTGATGGAACATCGGTGAATGAGTTTGGTCGTAATCACAGCGATAAACTCGGCCGGGACAGATAATACGTAGAGGTGGCTGCTGTGTTTCCATAGTACGTACTTGCACACCTGAAGTATGTGTACGCAATAAGGTATTGGCATTAAAATAGAACGTATCATGCATCGCCCGCGCAGGATGGTGCGACGGTATATTTAGAGCTTCGAAATTGTGATAATCATCTTCAATCTCAGGCCCCTCTTCAACGCTGTAACCAATGCCAGCAAAGAACGCTTCTATACGTTCCATTGTTTTAGTTACAGGGTGTAAACCACCAAGTTCCTGACCACGACCGGGCAAAGTAACATCAATTGTCTCGTCTGCCAGTTTAGCTTCCAATGCCGCAGATTCTAACGAGGCTTTACGCTCGTTAATCTTATCTTGCAGTGCCTGTTTAGCTTCATTGATTTTGGCACCCGCCTGTGGACGCTCTTCAGCAGACAGCTTACCCAACCCTTTTAGCAGGGCTGTCAGCTCACCTTTTTTACCCAAGTACTGAACTCGTACATCGTCCAACGCTTGCGTAGTCGTTGCCTTAGCAACAGCTTCAGTACCTGCTGCCAACAGGCTTTGAATGTTTTCCATTATCCGGCTCCAATAATCAGGAGAAAAAGACCATAACCTTTATCTATATGAGAAAAGTAGGTCCCTACATAAAATCAGTTTCTTTGCGCAAATTTCATCAATAAATCTGTGCAAAAAAACCGAAAAAATA
This sequence comes from Neptuniibacter marinus, assembly GCF_965223595.1. NCBI lineage: Bacteria > Pseudomonadati > Pseudomonadota > Gammaproteobacteria > Oceanospirillales > Oceanospirillaceae > Neptuniibacter > Neptuniibacter marinus. The sequence goes on from NZ_OZ245004.1 coordinate 2,944,041, forward strand.
GGGGAAGAGCTTGCACCCTTCCCCTATTTCAATCGAGTCGTTCACACGACACTGGGTGCTTACTTACGCTAGAGAAGCTTTCGCTTTCTCAACGATCGCAGCAAATGCGCCAGCTTCGTGAACAGCTAGATCAGCTAGAACCTTACGGTCGATTTCAATGTTAGCCTTTTTAAGACCAGCAATGAAACGGCTGTAAGACAAACCATTGATACGTGCACCAGCGTTGATACGTGCAATCCACAATGCGCGGAATTGACGTTTTCTCTGGCGACGGTCACGGTATGCATACTGACCAGCTTTAATAACAGCCTGTTTAGCAACGCGGAATACACGGCTACGAGCACCGTAATAACCTTTTGCTTTTTTCAGGATTTTTTTGTGACGACGACGGGCAACAACACCACGTTTAACGCGAGCCATAACTTTCCTTCCTTTCTAAATTCTATTAACTAAAAAAATCGTTTAAATATAAGGCAACATACGACGAACTAGAGCCTTATCAGCAGCATGAATCTGCATCATCGGGCGTAGCTGACGCTTACGCTTAGTCGATTTTTTAGTCAGAATATGACTAGTGAAGGATTGCTTGTGCTTGAAGCCGTTAGCGGTTTTCTTAAAACGCTTAGCCGCACCACTATTAGATTTCATTTTAGGCATTACTAAAATCTCCACGCATTCGTTAATTTTTTTTCACTCAGAACAAACGACAAAACCCGCAGCTAACTTTTTAACGAGTTAGTCACGGGTTAAGGTAAGTAACGAGTTACTTTTTCTTCTTCGGAGCTAAGACCATGACCAATTGACGGCCTTCCATCTTAGGACGCTGTTCAACTACGGTTGTCTCTTCCAAATCTTTTTCGATTCGTTGGAGCAACTGCATGCCCAGTTCCTGATGAGCCATCTCACGGCCACGATAACGTAGTGTTATCTTGGCTTTATCTCCTGCTTCAAGGAAACGTATCAGGTTGCGTAGTTTTACCTGATAATCACCCTCTTCCGTATTTGGACGGAATTTTACTTCTTTAATCTGAACCTGGTGCTGTTTCTTCTTGGCTTCATTTTTTTGCTTTTTCAGCTCATATAAATGTTTGCCATAATCCATCACCTTACAGACGATAGGATCCGCTTCAGAAATCTTCACCAGATCAAGACCCGCTTCTTGAGATGCCTCAATAGCGTCTTTAATCGGTACGACGCCTATCTGCGTTCCGTCTGGACCAATCAACCTGCATTCTTTAGTTACTTTAAGCAGGTTCTCATTGATCATGGGCTCCTCTCTGCGAGCGCCCCTTTTATTATCACGCCTGATAGCTGTATCTCCTGACCATTATTTAGTCTAATTATTCCTGACGACCTTTCTTGGCGACATCGCTACCAAGAAGGTTTATAAATTCATCTTGAGACATGGAACCAAGGTCTACACCTGTTCTCGTACGTACCGCAACGGTACCTGCCTCAACTTCTTTATCGCCTATTACAAGAAGGTAAGGAACCTTCTGTAAAGTACGCTCGCGAATTTTAAAGCCGATCTTCTCATTTCTCAAGTCCGACTCGGCCCTGAATCCGTTATTTTCAAGATTTTGGACAACTTTTTCACAATATTCTGCTTGTTTGTCCGTAATATTCATCACAACAGCCTGTACAGGCGATAACCATGTCGGTAATGCACCGGCAAAGTTCTCGATCAGAATACCAATAAATCTTTCAAAAGAGCCCAAAATTGCTCGATGGAGCATGACTGGAGTCTCACGTTCGCCCTGCTCATTTACAAATTGAGCACCTAAACGACCGGGCATTGAGAAATCTACTTGAATAGTACCACACTGCCAAACACGACCAAGACAATCTTTCAAAGAAAATTCAATTTTAGGGCCATAAAAGGCGCCTTCGCCTGGAAGTTCACCCCATTCAAGGCCAGCAGCATCTAATGCATCCGCCAGAGCCTTCTCGGCTTTATCCCAAACTTCATCTGAACCTACACGCTGTTCTGGGCGTGTAGACAGTTTGTATATAACTTCGGTAAAACCAAAATCATCATATACTTCATCAAGAAATTCGATAAAGCGTGCAACTTCTTCTTGAATCGAGTCTTCAGCACAAAAAATATGCGCATCATCTTGCACAAAGCCGCGCACACGCATAATACCGTGTAAGGCACCTGATGGCTCATTACGGTGACAACAGCCAAACTCAGCCAAACGTAAAGGCAGATCTCGGTACGAGCGCAACCCTTGGTTAAACACTTGAACATGACAAGGGCAGTTCATTGGCTTAATTGCAAAATCGTGGTTTTCAGAGTGTGTTGTAAACATCTCTTCTGAGAACTTATCCCAGTGACCTGATTTCTCCCACAAGGAGCGTTCAACCACTTGTGGTGTTTTAATCTCGTTATAACCATGCTGGCGCTGCTTAGTACGCATGTACTGTTCGATCTGCTGATAAAGCGTCCAACCATTTGGATGCCAAAACACCATGCCCGGTGCTTCTTCTTGCAGATGGAACATATTAAGCTGTTTACCCAGCTTACGGTGATCACGTTTTTCAGCTTCTTCTAAGCGGTGCAAGTACGCTTTAAGTGCTTTTTTATCACCCCAAGCAGTACCGTAAATGCGCTGTAGCATTTCATTATTGGAGTCGCCACGCCAGTATGCACCGGCAACCTTCATCAATTTGAATGCTTTAATATGACCCGTAGATGGCACGTGTGGGCCACGACAAAGATCAATAAAATCACCTTGAGAGTAGAATGAAAGATCTTCAGCATCCGGAACAGCCTGTAGCAGCTCTACTTTGTACTTCTCACCCATCTCATCAAACATTTTAGTCGCTTCATCACGACTCATAATTGAACGGGTAACCGGTAGATTCTGCTTTGTTAGTTCAGCCATTTTCTTTTCGATTTTTTCTAGATCTTCTGGCGTAAACGGGCGTTCGTAAGCAAAGTCGTAATAGAAACCATCTTCAATAACAGGCCCGATGGTTACCTGAACACCTGGAAAAAGTGCTTGAACTGCCATTGCCATCAGATGCGCGCAAGAGTGACGAATCACTTCTAAACCTTCTTCATCACGGGAAGTTATAATCGCGAGGTCTGCATCATCTGCAATGGTAAAAGAAGTATCAACTGGCTGACCATTCACTTTACCAGCAAGGGCAGCTTTCGCTAAACCTGCACCAATATCAGCAGCAACTTCGAAAACAGTAACCGGATTAGCAAACTCACGTTTGCTACCGTCAGGTAGGGTAATTACAGGCATGTTATTTCCTTAGTTTCAGTGGTGACCCATACGGAAGGCCACATAGAATAATGGTTAAACTCGCATATCATACAAACCAAGTACGCTGCGGCGCGCCATTATATTCTATTGCAGAGCAGGTAGCTATAACGCACTTAAGAAACACTCGACAAGGCATTGCATTTAAGTTTATTCACGAAAAACCCAAACTTATTCGTATTATTTAACAACTTGCCCTATATCTATGTCGCCTTAATTATTTCCTATGTACTGTATGAAAGTACCTTTCTTTGCTTCACTTCAGCAACACGTAACATAAATCCATCGATACTCGCCACACCGGCACCATAAACAATAAGCTGAACCAGTAAAATACCCCATATATAGTGAAGATATAGTGCTGCAGGTGCTATTTCGACCAAACTAATGACAGCCACATAGTTGACAATAAACAAGCCTAACGCCGTAAACCGTGTAAAAAAGCCTAATACCAACAGCACAGGTAAAACTAGTTCACCAACCGTGCCTAAATAAGCGGCAAGTTCAAATGGTATCAACGGCACTTGGTACTCCTCTTCAAAGAGAAACAACGTTGTATCCCAATCTTGTACCTTTGTAAGCCCAGCTAAAAAGAAAATCTTTGCTATATATAATCTTGCTAATAGAGCAACCCAGCTATGGGCGGTAACAATCTTATCTACCTTTGTAAGATAGCCTTGATAAAATTTACTCATGATAATAATCACTCTTAAAATCTTTTAAAAAATCAAATTCACAATGGAAACGGACGAGATCTGTTTCAACGTAAGCCTTCTAACCACTGTTCTTCAATTGCAACACTTAACCAACCTGATAGATCAAAGGTTACATATTTTTCCAATAACTGGTCTAAACTCAAACCTGCCAACACGTCTATTAACCAAGCCTGTTCTTGTTCGGTTAATCGCTCTACGCAAGGCACAGCTTCGCGCTGATAAATAACAATACGATGCAGTTCTATAGGTTCCTTTAAAAGCACGGCTAATTCATTAGTGTCAATTTGGTTTTCATCTAATTGATGCAACATCCAAATTTCATCCACTGGATAGTGAAAACTCAGAACCTTCAACGTTTTGGATAGTTGAATAAATACACTCTTCAAATTCTGCTCGGATAAGCGAGCCAGTGAATTAACATTGAGTTCGGTCCCTACGCCTCGAGCGGTTTCATGTAAGAACCACTCAAATGATGCAATTTCTGCTAAATAAGGGTGCTGATCATACAATTCAGTTGTCATAATTAGTGATGAAAGCTGCTCACCCCAATCAGCCCAATCACCTGAAGCTGGAAGCTCTATATGCAGTAATTTCCGCGTTAAACCGCTTAATGCCTCACGCCCAATCATTTTATCAATTACGGGGTATTTTAATGATAAGGCTCGAACTGCGGTCATCAATAAGTTGTTCTGGTAGATTTTTAAGCCTTTGCTCATCTGATCCTCTTCTTTATTTTCGAGCATTGATTGTTCGGAAAAGATTAGGGCTATTAAAGCTTCTTGGCGGCGACATAAAATATCGAGTTCAGATTGCATTTAAAAAGCCCTCTTCACTCATCGGTACGTTTTTCATAATGGTTATCCCACTCATAATAGAGCGCGCCTTGGTCGCCTGATCTAATAAAACAGGCCAACTTGGCAAGTTATTATCCCATTCAATCAACGTTGTTACCGCCCCAAACTGCTTTAGTGCCGTGCGGTATAGCGACCAGCACTCATCAGAAACAGGCTGACTATGATCATCAATAATCAGTTCATTCTCAGCAACCGGTGTATAACCTGCTAAATGAATCTCTCCCACTGCACCAGTAGGTAATTGCTGCAACCACTGTGACGCAGTTTGGAGTGAACTCTCATCACTAAAATTATGCGCGTTCACAATTAAGTTATTCAGATCCACCAGCAATCCACATCCTGTGCGATTTACAAGTTCAGTTAAAAACTCTGTTTCGCTCATATTTGAAAACCGAAATTCAACATAAGAAGATAAGTTTTCAACTAGAATTTTACGCCCTAACACTTGCTGAACTTTATCTACATTTTCAGTCATAACTTGCAGGTTTTGCTGGCTAAACTCTAGAGGCAGAAGATCTCCCGCATGTACAGCATTTCCATTAAGGTTACTCCAAGTGAAGCAGGCATGATCAGAGATCAATATCGGGGTAACTTTCTGTGATAAGCGCTTTAAACGCTGCAGATAATCTCTGTTTATACCTACAGCCGAGCCTAGCCCCATGGAGGTTGAATGTAAGCTAATGGGATATTGCTGCGCGATATCATCTAAAATCGCAGGTACAATCCCACCTTCAGCAAAGAAGTTCTCGGCATGCACCTCGACAAAATCAATGGAAGATGACCCAAGCAGGGCTTCCTTATAATGAGGGTGGCGCAGCCCGACCCCAACCATTGATGAAAGAGTCTCACCTCTAGTATGAGCTGTATTTAAACAGGACATCTTCTTTCTCCTAGTGTTTTACTTTGCAGTAACCGAACAGCTATTTCTGCGCTTGATAGCGCTCTTTCGCTTCAGCCTTTAACATGCCACCCATATCTTCACAGGTACCTTTTGCTACGAGCTTCCATTCACCAGGATCGTTATCTACCTTTGCTTGACCTGCACACGAGTGCGTCCCAGCCAGATTGCCACAATCATTTTGGCCGGCTAATGCCACGCCGTAACACTTTTCTTTACCTGCGGCATTAGCTGCAGGAAGGGTTGCTACTGATGCCAGCGCTATGGCTAGCGCTGCAGTGGCTATACGTTGTTTACTGTCCATAACTTTTCTCCACTTTATTTAAAGTTAGCTAGATGCTGCTCGGCCATATGGCTAATCTGTTGATAGGCTATAGACCCCATCTGCCGATCCAGCTCTGCGTCTTTACTTAGAAAAACTAAGGTTGGAACCGCACGAATATTGAACTTATTTGAGAGTTCCGGCTGTTGATCAACATCGACTTTCAATACGCGAAGTTGACCTGCATATTTTTCAGCAAGCTTTTTCATAATGGGCACCATTTGCTGACAAGGTCCGCACCAATTAGCGCTGAAACAGATCAACGCTAAAGGTTCAGAGTAGTCGTGCCCAGTCGCTGAAAATGTCAATTCAGACTTAGACATCAGGAATTAATCTTCTGCGTTTGTGACAGCCACTGAAAGATCTTCAATACCCGCCCAAATACGATCAGCCGATTTCACATGGCCCGGTACATCTGTTAACCATTTTTTCTGTACATCTTTATTCAAATTAAGATAAAGCTTACCTTCCTGAATGTAGAACGCCTGAGGATCCACATCTAACTTTTTATTAAGCGCAACACCCATTGCACAATAACCACCAAACTGTGGTGCATATCGATCAGCATCGGCATTAAACAGGTCGCGATTTTTAGCACTTGCGAAACGATAAATTGCGCCATCATGTGTAGCCGTATATTTAGCGGAGCCTTCCACAGCTTTATCTTTTGTGAAATATGCAACAGGATCGTAACCGTGAATCGCTACATCGTTTGTGCCAATATTCACAGAAGCTGCAAAACTCATGCTGCTTAGTAGAAGCGCGCCTGCTGCTGTTGCTAGCTTTAGTGTTTTTGAAAATGTCATACCTTTTTCCTCATTTAATGGTTAAATAAACAAACTAGACAAAAGAAATCTGTCCCGTTGTTGAGGTATAGATTACGGACAATTAAGAATGGAAAGGCCTCCATTCATCTGCAAAAAAGCGCCAATCGTCCAAAAGGGGGTGTTCATGGATAAATTAAGTCACTTACTGCAAAACTTAGAGATCAATGCGGAAGTTTTTTTTAGTGGCAATTTATGCGGAATTCAACGCTTTGACGATAATGAAGAATCGGGCTTTCTACATTTAGTACAATCGGGATCATTAACGCTCAAGACTGAACAAGAACATAGCCTTAAGATGCATGCAGGTTCAGTGATCTTTTTCCCTAATGGAATCAGCCACCAAATCGAAATAGCTAAATCAGAAGATGCTCAGATGATTTGTGCTGCGATCAAGCTGCCCTCCTCCCAACACAAACAGTTGATTAGTCATCTCCCTAAATTTCTCTATTTTAATAAACTAGAGGAACAAGAAACCACTGACACAGTCGAGAAAATTTTTATGGAAGGCTTTGCTGAAAAGCAAGGACGTAAAATAATGATAGATCGCCTGTGCGATATTTTTATGGTCCAAACATTACGCAAGGTTGTAGAACAAGGGACCGTAGAGTTAGGCCTTATTGCGGCACAATCTCACCCTCAACTTGCCCGTTTGATCGAGGCGATTCAAAAGCAACCTGAACGAGAGTGGAGTCTTGAAGAGATGGCGGAGTCTGCCGCTATGTCTCGCTCAAAGTTTGCCTTAGTGTTTAAAGAAACCGTCGGGCAAGCACCCATGGGTTATGTAACCAGCTTACGCATGGCTATGGCAAAAGGCTTACTGCAACAAAATAAACCCGTAAGCCTCATTGCTAACGAAGTAGGCTATGAAAACTCTTCCTCTTTAGCCAAAGTATTTAAAAAACATTTTGGAATTACGCCAAAAAAATGGCTGCAAGAACATCTAAAGTCGCGCTAACAGCTTAATAAGGAGTGGGGTTGTAACAATTAAATAAAGTGGAGTCCTCTGTAAAAGGAAGGCGTTACACCGTTATCATTAAGTAGGGCTTTAGAGGTCACCCAGCGACCTAAACGCAAAGCGGTATCTTCGGTAAAGGCTACGTCAACTTATATCTGTCCCTGCTTGGCGTAACCATTACTAACACTAGTTAAGGTGCCAATGCTTTGGTCATCGTCACTATCATTAAGCTTCACGTTAGCAAAAGCTGACGCACCCAATGTAATCATATCTGTTGCGAGGACCCGCGAGTCAATACGCAAGGCTTGCGTTAGGATGTTCGATCCGTGTTCCCATCTTTGAAATCACAATAGAATGTTCTCAGGCTCAGGTCCGCTTCCCGCCGCCACACTGACTGTTGCGAATGAAGTAATGCTTAACATGGCAGCAGCTAGAGGCTAAACCTTTTTTCCGAAATAAGGCATAGTGTCAGAATCCAACGTTATTTATTATGGGTGGGATACTAAATTCTAGTAAAGAACCATTGGTTTATTTCGCTATATTGTAATAATTTGCAGTGCATACCATTCGTATCGCGCACTCAAAAAACACCGTTCAAGCTGTCGACTTATAATACAAATACATAGTCCCCACGTTACTTAACTATAAGTACCCGTGCAAAAAAAAGAGAATCAACATGATTCTCTTTTTTTTAATGCTTAAACAGAATTATCTGTGCTTAAGACTTTTATACCTATTGGTCTTCAATAATGACGATATGTAAAACCTCAGGGCCGTGCGCCCCTTGAATAAGTACACCTTCAATATCCGTAGTCCCACTCACACCAGAAATAAGACACATATTACGTGGCGTTCCCCCCTTTCTAGCTATCTCACCTGCAATTAGAGCATAGTCATCCATATAAGGGAGTATTTTCGATTTCGGGATAACGGCAAGAAGATACAAAGGTAAAAAATTAAGAAGAATAGGCATATCCGGCCCAGAATGAACGACAAACGTACCCGTTTCCGCTATACCATACTCCGCCCAACATAGCCCAACAGTATTATCGTTTTTAATATCGACTTCTGTTGTAATACCCTGCCAATTTAGTGCTTTTAATCGCTCTATCTCCTGAACCTTAAGCTCCGCAGGTAAAGCATATTTAGCTAAAAACTGATTAACAGAATCAGGTAACTGATCAAGGGAAGCAATCTTTTCGCAGCTGGTGCCTATAACTAGACCCGCTTCAATTCTTAGCGTCAATGCTTCAGCTGCATCTTCAGCTAATAGGGCAGGACGTGCAAACTCACTTTCACCTAAAATTTCAAGCGCTTCATTCTGAATGGTATTTACATCCATTGAAGTAGTGGGTGCTGCGGCTTTGATCGCACTAAAGATATTAGCTCGACTCATTTCACTTTTTTGTTTATTCATTATTTACGCACCATCACTTTTGGCTTTTTTCATTGCTTTATATTGCTGCATAAAGGTTTTTGATTCAGGCTCAATCAAATCACGATTACGCGTCCAACCACCCGCTAATGGCATTGATTTAATCCACCCCTGACGACTACATAACCTCATAAAGATCACGCCACAAGAGGAAACCAATTGAAATAACTTAGGTCTTTTAGCTAAAGCAGCAAAAACTTTGACAACAAAACGGTTTGTTAAGGGTTCGTACTTCTTATCCCATGACTGGGCGCGCAGTGAACGCAGTAATTTAGGTAGAGGAATATTAACCGGACAGACCTCTTCACAACGTCCATTTAAGGTACAGGCATGGGTCTGTTTATTCGCCACTTCCAGACTATTTAAATGGGGTGTTAACACAGACCCCATCGGACCTGGGTAAACAGAGCCATAGGCATGACCGCCAATATGTTTATAAACTACGCAATGATTCATACAAGCGCCACAACGTATACAACGCAGCATCTCTTCCATACCGTCAGCCAACATTTTGGTACGGCCATTATCGACTAAAACTATATGACACTCTTCAGGCCCATCCGCATCATTCTGGCGCTTAGGCCCGTTATGAAAAGTAATGTACTGGGTAATTTCCCCCCCAGTCGCCGAACGGGTCAGCAAGCGCAACAAAGGTACCGCATGAGCCATTGATGGTACTAACTTTTCAATACCCGCCGTTACAATATGTACTTTAGGCGGCGTAATTGTTAGCTCCGCATTACCTTCGTTAGTAACGGTACAAGATGAGCCACTATCCGCTAACAGAAAGTTTGAACCACTAATACCAATGTCGGCGGTTAAAAACTTGGTACGAAGATCTCGACGTGCGCTGCGCACTAGATCAATAATCTCTTCAGAATAAGTAGGGTCTTTATGGTATTCGCGGAAGAGTTTAATCACATCTTCTCGGCTACGGTGCATCGCAGGCCAGACAATATGCGAAGGGGGATCACCCGCCAACTGAATAATATGTTCAGCCAGATCTGTTTCAACTCGCTCTATCCCTGAGTTGTCTAACGCATGGGACAAACCGATCTCTTCACCTAGCATCGATTTACTACGGGTCACTTTCTTCGCTTCATGCTGACGGCAAATATCTAAAACGATCTTTGACGCTTCTTCTCCTGTGCTTGCCCAATGGACAATTGTCCCTTGCGCCAACGCATTTTTCTCGAACTCAGCCAAATAGTGATCCATATACTTAATTGTATGGTCTTTGACTTTCTGTCCCTGTTTACGGGCATTTTCAAACCCGGGGAAGTTAGTAATCGCCTCTGCACGTTTTGCTTCTGCCTTATCGGTCGTGCGCCGAATAATCATTTTTAGATCCGGCTGTGCTAGCGCATCTTTAACGTTCTGGTAGAAGTTTTCTGGTTTATTTGCTTGCATTTTCATCTCCCAAAATCTGTGGAGCCAAGCCTGCTAGCACTTCCGCCGTATGTAGCGCTTTGATCTCTTTATGGCCTTCTCGATTAAGCTTACCTGCCATATTCATTAAGCACCCCATGTCGCCGCCCAGCAAGTAATCCGCTTCAGTCGCTAGAATATTTTCAGTTTTCTCTGCAACAATCTCATTAGAGATATCGGAATACTTCACACAAAATGTTCCACCAAAGCCACAGCATTCAGAGTGGCCATTCAGCGGGTTATGCTCTAACCCTTTAACATTAGCCAACATCTTGCGAGGCTGCTCATAAACATGGAGCGCTCGATAACCTGAGCAGCTATCGTGGTAGGTGTACGACCCTTCAAGCTCAATACCGCTGGATTCAAATTCACAAACATCCACTAAAAATGAAAGCAGCTCATGAGTTATGTCAGCCAAATGCTGTGCTCGTGCAAGCCATTCTGGTTGATCTTTAAAAACCTCAATAAAATTCTTTTTGATCATTGCAGCACATGAGCCTGAAGGCACAACAACATAATCAAAATTCTCAAACTGTTTAATCGTCTGATAGGCTATCTGACGTGTTCCCTCATCATCACCCGAATTAAAAGCAGGCTGTCCACAACATGACTGCTGCTCCGGTACTTCAACGGTACATCCAGCCTCCTCCAGTAATTTTAGAGAAGCAAAGCCTACCGATGGTCGCATAGTATTGACTAAGCAGGTGACAAATAAACCTACTTTCTTTTCAGATATATTCAGGCATTTAATCGTATTGGATTGTGCGCCCTTAACATCGGCATTAATAATTTCTTGAGACATTTACCCGCCCTTGTCAATGAAGGTGACGTTCTTTTTATTGTTATACGAATCAACCAATAAGCAGTTTCAGGCAATGCTTGGCTAATCCACTAATCGGACCAACGTTTCGGGATAAATTATCATCGAATACAGGCCACCATTAAAACTTAGCAAGACACACTAAACCCTATTTTAAAGCAAAAACAGACAGATACGCCAACTGGTCTGACCAGAGAAGTCAAGAAAGCTAAGATTGATTGAAAAAAGCATAATGTGAATAAGTATAGGTTAATAAAACAGTACGGAATGAGAAAAGTAGACACACCTAAATTAACCAGCACCTTCCAACTGACTACGTGTGTAGTTGATATGCTCTATGGCTATTTTTTTTGCAAGCGGCGCATCTCTATTCATAAGAGCTTGATAGATCTGTGTATGCTGGGCACCGATGCGATCAGGGTATCGCCCAAATTTTTTCAGTGTGAGATCAAGTACGCCATAAATAGCATTAAAATAGCGATCATAAAAAATTTGGCTAAAGGACATGACTAAAACATTGTGGCTTGCTTCAGCGATCATCATATGGAACCGAAGATCCGCTTTCGCCTTAGCTAAGGTCGTCACGCCACTCGAACGCGCATGTACAATTTGGTATTCCTGCTCTATTTTTTCTAGCTGCTCATCTGTTGCTCTTAAAGCTGCATAAAAAGCAGCCTCTCCTTCCAAAGCAGCCCGCATCTCCATCACTTGTAATTGAAACTCCAAGCTATGCCCTAATCCTCCCAACGGCATATCTAAATGAGGTTCAAGTAAATTGAGACAGACTGACCCTCCACCTGGATAGGTCTTCACTATTCCTTTAAGCTCAAGATCTTGTATTGCCTCTCGAACTGTAGATCTAGAAACTTGATGAGTAGAAGCAAGTTCTCTCTGAGAAGTCAGTTTATGGCCAGGGCAAACATCGCCGTATAAGATATCTTGCTGCAGCTTAATACTTAATTGCTGACTTAAGCCCAACGATTGCTGCCCTAATTTTTTACTAGACATAGATAATCAACGTCATTTTTTAGAAAAATCTAGAACATATTTAGTTCGTTAATTCCAGTATTGCAATACAAGGAACAAATTCAAATAGGAAAGCTATATCTATTTATTCAGAGTGATGCGGAGAATATAGACATAGAAGGCAGATCATACGGTAGGTAAGGCAGGATTTCTAAACATGTTCTTTCTCAGTCAGATCAAATCGATGTAAAACCACCCCGAAAGATGGCTTACATCAAAAAATCGACCTAGTTATAAAGCTTTTCTAAATTACCCAAACCGGCTTTAAAAACACCTTGAATAACTTTTTCAGCCTCTTTATCTGGCAACCCTGCTGCATTAAAACTCGTTGACCAAGTTACAGTAGAACCACCTTTGCCATTAGACTGTACTGCAATTTCTGCTTCATAATCAGCAACAGGTAATGGAGATTTAGTGATGGCATAACGATAAGAGTGGTTCTCGTTATCCTGCTCTAACAACATTTCTGTTATTGTAGCGCCATCCCCTAAAGTTAATACGCGTACTTTATCTTGACGATCACTCGTAGCAATTGCTGGGTGCCATCGATACAGCCCATTATAATCACCTACTAACGCCCACACTGCAGCCGGTTTAGCATTAAGTGTTACCGACTCTTTCACATCGATATTACCCGCCGCAAAAGCAGTACCAGACAACATGCCTGATGCTGCAATTAATCCAATTAGAACTTTGCGAGTAACGCTTTGTTTCTGTTTCATTATCCCTAACCCTTTTAATTTTTAGTAAAGCAAAATGAAGTTAATTTAAAGCCTAAAAAATCCAGATAAGCATGAACTGTATATTCTGGTTTTTAAATCATTCTTGAGGCTTAGTTACAAAATAGTGTTTTCTGCCCAAAAAGTCACCTGTTGAATCGAGCTCTTGTCTTTTAAATGCTGTGCAACCTAAAGAAACGCTCAAGTATCTACACTTTCAGCCGATAATTTTATTACCTCTTTTTAAACAGAAAGAAAAAACTTCGCAGAGGAATGACAACCTAATCCCACGATCAAGGCAAAAGGTTAGAAATGGAAATAAATGAGATCAGTAGCAGTGCAGCAGTCGCTAGTGAGCATACAGTACCCACTAACCACACGATAAAATCTGCAGAAATGGCTAATAACCAAATTGAGAAAACGGGCGAGCAAGTGATGCAACTGCTAGAAGTCACTGCACCCGGAAAGTTACGCACCGACCCTCTAAGCCCATTAGGTTCACTGCTTGATGTCACCGCATAAAAACGGGCGAAAGCTACCTATTTCCGCAAAAAGATTAAAACAGTTTAATTTGCGGTGCGACTAAGTCATCAAAATCCTCACCTAAAAACTGCATAATTGCCTCAGCTACCGGCCGAATCTGTTTCTCTAGGTAGTGCTGGTAATCCAATGAAGACCTCACAAACTCGACTGGTTCTGGGCCATTAACCGTTATTACATATTCGATGTAACTGCCCGAACGGTACGGACTTGGCTGATCAAGCTGTTCATATTCGCGCTCAGCTTTTAAGCCTGCTTGAACGTGGGGCGGTTTATTTTTGACATATTGATCTAGGCGCTGCCTGATCCGTTTTCGATACACAAGCTTTGCATCAACCTCTCCCTGTTTCAGCTGCTCCACTATATGTTTTAAAAGTGACTTCCACTCCTGCCCTTTAAATACGCGTTCATACAAGTTCTCTTGCAACTCTCTAGCAAGCGGAGTCCAATCTGTTCGTACATTTTCCAACCCTTTAAAAACCATCCGTTCAGAACCGTCAGACAGACGCTTTAATCCCGCATAACGCTTCTTTGAACCTTTTTCAGAGTGTCTTATGGTCGGCATTAAAAAGCGGCTATAGTGTGTCTCGTACTCTAGCTCCAATTGAGTATCTAACTGAAAGCGCTGCTGTAAGTTTTCTCGCCACCAGCCGTTTAAAAATTCAGCTAACAACTCACCTTTTTTATCTGCATTTTCAGTAGAAAAGTCATCGCCTAACCACACAAAGACAGAGTCTGTGTCGCCATAGATTACTTTGAAACCAAAGTTATCCTCTATGCACTCAGCAGTTTTTGTCAGTATTTCATGTCCTCTCAGTGTAATAGAACTTGATAACCTTTGATCATAAAACCGGCAAACATTTGAACCGAGCACGCCATAAAACGAGTTCATTATTATTTTTATTGCCTGAGAGAGTGCGGCATTTTTCGACCGTTTAGCCTGATCTCTAGCGGCCCACAAGGTTTCAATTAACTCAGGGAGAATCGTCTTGCTACGCGAAAAAATAGCATGATTGAAACCGGGTAATAGATCTTCTGGGGGGCTATCCTCTTTTAGTCCTTCAGCTAAACCATAGGGATCTACTTTAAACGTACGAATAATACTCGGGTATAGGCTTTTAAAATCCAGAACAAGTACATGGCTGTATAGTCCTGGGCGGGAATCCATAACATATCCACCAGGTGCACTTAGCCCTGAAACTCCCGATGCGTATTCCGGCGCAACATAGCCTTTGCGATGAAGATGGGGTAAATACTGGTTATCAAAAGCGGCCGCTGAGCCTCCTACTTTATCTAAAGACAACCCTGTCAAACGGGCCCGTTCAATAAGATAATTGATCAGATCTGCTTTCTCAAAAATATCCCAAACCAACTTGCAATCTTCAAGGTTATAGCGCGCTAAAGCTTCTTTATCATCACGAAAAAGCCGTTGAATTTCATCCCCTCGAACCTCGACATGGTCAATCAACTTGCCACGATCCAACATCTGGCGAGAAACATTTTCTAAGGAGAAACTTTCAAATTGGTAGGTCGCACCTTTAAGCGTATCTATACCATCCAATACCATCCGCCCCGCCATACGGACAAATAACTTTCCCTGGCCTGACTCATGTAACTGTATTGGTTGTTTATCACGCCCCAAACGTAAAGCGACATGTAATGCATTGGCTCGATTTTTAAGGACTCTAAAATCAAAACCTACAACATTCCATCCGATGAAAATATCTGGATCATACTGTTCAACCACATCAATAAAAGCGAGTAGAAGTGATTTTTCACTGCTGTAGTATTGAAGTTCTGGCTTATCTTCACCCTCTCCGAGCATTAATACTAAACGGAAGTCATCAGCATAAAAGGCCGCCGATAATATTTTATCCGCACGCATAGTCGTTTCTAAGTCGATAGACAAAATTCGAAAACGCGGAAATACTTCTGCAGGTTTAAGCTTAAATTGCGATGCCTGCTGTGTGATAGCGACACCACCTTGAATGAACCGTTCCATTAAAAAACGATCAGTAAGGCGAATATCTTCCTCCATCATCACAATGCCTGATAATCGCAAAAGATCCACGATCTGCCGCATCACTTTAAGGCTACGGCAATAGAGGCCGTGCACCCCTTTATAATTAAGGTCAGTTAATTCAAGCTTAACTATTCGCCAACCTGAAAAACGCATTAATATGCGTTCGACCTCTTCAACCTGCTCATCTAAGACAAAGAAAATCGTCTCTTGATTGGGAATCGTAACAGGAAAAACTTGATCTATTGTGCGAACCCAGTAGGTGAGCACAATCCCTGTAGGGCCATCCTGTTGTTGACGCGTTAATATAAACCCTGTTGTCGATTCCGTAGTCGATTCCAACGCTAACAAATCTCGATTAGACATCAGGGATCACAGATAACTTATCCAAACGGCGCAACAATATCTACGTCCATTAACTCAGGAAAAACATCTCTTACTTGAGTTTCAGACTCACTATGGAAAATCAACTTTAAGTTGGGACCCGCATCCATAGTTAAGTAAACCTGAACACCCGATGCTCTTAATTCCCATAACCTATGCATTGCTGCAACAGACTCGGGTTGCCAATAAAGTAAGGGCGGCCAAGAACCTATCATAGTGGCATGCATAGATAAGGCATTCTGCTCCGCAGTTTGACCTAATAATTCTAGATCCCGATTATTAATAGCCTCTTTAATCACCCTCAAATCATTGGCAGCTTGCTGCGGCCATGAGTTATAAAGTGGTGCGGATTCAACTGTGCGCTGCATACCTGAACGGGAATCTATTTTTTTCTCGCCGGTTGCAACTTTTAACAGACCAATCCTAAATCCAGGCCATTGTGCAGCTAAAGGCTCAGCACAACTATCCATACCATCTGCTCGAACACCTAAATGCCACTCAACAAAACCTTGGTAAATGGAACGAGAAGCACTGCCACTCCCCATGCGAGCAAAAGCTGATAGATGTTCTTTCTTCAACCCAAAACGATAAAAGTCATTTACCGCTAAAGTCAAAGCAGCAAAGCCCGATGCAGATGATGCCAAACCTGCCGCTGTAGGAATATTATTTACAGTCCTCACAGTAATAGGCTGATCTAGATCTCGCCGAAACAGCTCAATAAACCTAATCACTTTACTGGCAAACTTACTATCTGGTTCAAGCAACTCATCGTTTAAATAAACCTGATCCTCTCCTGTGTCAGACTCATTTATTGATGTATGACTGCCCAGCTCACCTAACGAAATAGACAAAGATCCATTAATAGGCAGATTAAGCTCTACGTCTCGTTTCCCCCAATATTTGCATAACGCAATATTACTAGGCGCAAATGCCTCAGCTTTTAGCCCTGCCTCTGTTCTTTTCGGCAGGTAATTTGCGATCACATCCTTTTTAGAGATACTCAAGACTCACTCCTTGTTCTGATACTGCAACCTCTATCTGTTCATAAGGCATAGTTACATCTGTCACCTGCCCTAAAGCTAATACGCAATCACCTAAACCAGAACCTGATATTTTAACGCCTTGCACATCTGTACCGGATCGTAATCGATAAACCATATCTGAAATAACGCGATCAGATACGCCTAACGCATCCATTAAGCCTTGATAATGGTTCATCAGACAGCCAAGGTTCTGCCAATCTTGGTCTACAACAGCTTGTTCTGCTTTCAGTGTCACTTGCCCCATTAGCTGATAAATCTGTTGATATATCTCAGGATTAGCACGACTTAATTGCTCAACTTTACATAATACATCTGGGGTTTTTGTCTTATAACCTGCATAAAATAGAGAGATTGCAGGACATGCGGGCAGCTTTTTAATTGAACAAGGGTTAACACTATAAGCGACAATAGAGCCGTATATGCTAGCAACTAAATCTGTACCTGAACCACGTCCATCTTGCACTTTGTGCACGACAGCTAACGCTTTTTCAAATAAGGATTTATTATCTACCTTAAGCTCAGCATAGGCGGACAAAACAGCTACAACACCCGCTGTTACCGCCGCCGAAGAGCCCAATCCCACCTTATGGGAAAACTCTGACTCAATAGTTAACCGGAAGCCATTTGGCAGCTGACTCGCAAACAATTCAATCGCAGCTAACACAAAAGTTAAATTTGGATTAGCGGTAAGCTGAGCTAAATCAGATCGGTAATACGCTAAAGCAGAATCAATTACCACTTCAGGTTCTGACAGAGGCGTTAATTCAACAACAATATATTTATCTACAGCACAGGCCAATGCTCTCTCGCCAAAGAGCACTGAATGTTCACCCATCAGCATAATGCTACCGGGTATTTTTGCACGAATCTTACGCACGATGGGCGCCCCTTAATTGTTGCTGTAAAGGTGTTAACTGAATGCCGAGCTGTGCACTTAAGAGCTCAGTATTTTGTTCAGGAAAATACACTAGCACTTGCCCCGCCCCCTCACCTCGATGAGCTCCTGCACCACAAATTTTAGCTGCGCCGCCTAGCGCTTCAATACGCTCGATTAGCTGCGATACCGATAAAGGTACAACACCAATTTCTTGTAATAAACGATGATTTAATCGAATTGCGGAAAGCATCTCTGTAGGTTGATTGACACTCATCTCAACCCTTTGAGTTACTTCAGAAAATTGATCCCAAAGATGAGACTGATTTGAAAAACGTTCCCGTACTTCCGCAACTGTTTCTCCCGTTGAACAACAAGGCTCTCCCGAGTGAAAATGATACCATCCCTCTCCAAGCTCTACAGATAAAGGCGTTACATGATGATCTTGTACTTTAATTAGCCCGCCATAAGTCACCGCAGCAGCATCTATAGCACTACCTCTACCATGCTGTAAACGCTCACAATATTTTACTTTCTGGAAAAATATCTGCTGGTCAGCAGTCTCTTTTTGCATAGCGGAAGAGGGTTCAAATAGTTGAAGCAAACTCGCTATGACAGCAGCCGATGATCCCATACCTGCACCGCTAGGTATCTCACTATTTATGGTTATGTTTCCAGCACGTAATCTATTTGACTGTAACGCCGTATAATAAAGAAGATCATGGGGGGTAGTTAAAATATCTTGAACCGCAAGTTCGCCAGACAAAAAACGCTCAAAACGCTGATCTATACGCTCAACTAAGGTTGCTAGTTGCTCAAAAGCACGTCTATCCTGCCCCAACACAGTGGAAGTAATAGCTAACGTATCGGAATCCGAAGGAGTATAGCTAGCTGTGACAAAATGGTTCACAGCTAGCGCAATGGCAGGCGCCCCATAGACAACTGAATGTTCACCACTCAGTATCAATTTTCCAGGAGCTTTAGCAGATAACATATTCTCGTTTATGACCACTGATTGCAGCTAAACGATAGCGTCCTGTCGTGGACTCAGAAATATCATGATGCCCACCATCTCTGGGGTCAGGATAATGATAGAGCGTGAGATACTCGTCATAGGTTACTTCTCGACGCGCGTCCAACATACTTTTATGTGTCAATGTATGTAGACATTGTTCATAACCTGACACAACAGTGCCCGAGAAAAACTCAGCTACGCACCCTGAACCATAACTAAAAAAGCCAACTTTGTGGCCCGCAAGGTTTTCCTTACAGTTTTCTAGCAGCGAGGTTAGGCCAATATACATTGATGCCGTATAGCTGTTACCAATCACTCGATTGTAGTGCAGCGTATCTTCAACCTGCTGCTCTATTTGATCTAGTGACAAGCCCGCTTTATTCACTTTAGCTAAATGCTTATGTGCCTTCTCAGCCATTCGACTAAAAGGCAGGTGATAACAAAAGTGAGAAAAGTCATTAAATGCTAACGAACTCACTTCAACAAAATTTTCCCAAGCCTTTTTAAGCGATTTTAAATAAATCTTGGTGGAGTACTTACCATCCACAATAGCTGTAGTACGATAGTTAGGACGCCAAAAATCCATTACATCTTCGGTGTAATTTCCAACTTCAGGGTCAATTTCAACTAACCGAGGGTTCGTTGAGATGAGCATGGCTACAGCACCACAGCCTTGGGTCGCTTCACCTGAAGTATCCAGGTCATAACGGGCAACATCAGACGCGATAACCAGTACTTTTTTATTCGGCTGACGAGCAACTAAAGCGCACGCCATCTGAACCGCAGCGGTTGCGCTGTAGCAAGCCTGCTTTAATTCAACGACACGACAATTTGAATTTAGCCCTAATAAACGATGAACATAAACGCCAGCAGCTTTAGACTGATCGATCCCTGTTTCTGTAGCGAACAACAAGGTACCGATCGTATCTGCACCGACACGATCAATTAATGGATTGGCTGCATTTGCAGCCATAGTCACAACATCTTCATCTGGAGCGGCCATTGACATTTTTTCTTGCCAAATGCCTTGATAATACTTCCCAGACTCAATCTTTTGAACGTCTGCAAGAGTTCTCAGGTCTAAAAAATAATTAGATGTATAGAAACTAATTTCGTCAATACCAACTGACATTATGGGGTCTCGATCCTAACGCGCTTCTAAAATATGGGCTGGGTTATTAAATAAAGCGGCAACATCCCGAGCACCAAGCAGAAACATAGCAGTTCTGAATTCTGTTTTAATTTTTTCTATTTCTGCGACAACCGCTTCGCTTGATTCCATCGCCGGTTTCAGCAATGGAGCGGCCATGCCACATATTGAGGCGCCGAGTATAACAGATTTAACCATATCAATCCCATCCCTTAAGCCACCACTTGAAACTAATGTGGCACGATCGGTATAAGGATTTGCCATTTTCAGCGCCATTGGCGTAGAAATACCCCAGTCTTGAAACTTCAACCCTAAGTCACTACTGTCTTGACGACGATGATGTTCAATGCGACTCCATGAGGTACCACCGCTCCCTGCCACATCAAAGATAGATATACCGGCCTGCAGACCAATCTCAATATCCGCTGGAGACAAACCACTACCCACCTCTTTCAAAAGTACCGGGATATCCAACTTGTTAACTAATTCGGCAATGGCACTACCTAAGTTAGAAAAGTCCGTATCGCCTTCAGGCTGAACCGCTTCTTGTAAAGGGTTCAAATGCAGATAAAGCCCATCAGCCTGCAAGCAATCGATCGCATCTTGGACCTGTTCACCAGACATACCACAATTCAGTTGTACTGCACCAATATTACTAATCAACGGCACATCAGGGGCAAAATCTCGTAATTGGAAACTCGCTCTTGCGGAAGGCGCGGTAAACATCACCCGCTGAGAACCCACAGCCATTGCAACACCGCAGACTTGGGCCGCCTTAGCTAAATTCTGATTCACCTGTTTAACAAGCTGATGATCTCCACCGGTCATTGATGAGATCAACATAGGAAAGCTCAGCTTTTTTCCAAGGAAATCACAGGAGCTATCTACCTTCCCCAACGCTATCTCAGGAAGAGCTCGATGCATCAGTTTGATCTGATCAAAATAATGACCTGAACGATCGGTTAAAGGATCATTCTCAATAGCTCGAATATGCTCAAGTTTACGGTCATTGGTTAGATCCGTCATTATCGCTCCAACTTAAGATGCGCTTCCATAAGCTCACCTGGATTTGTCTGTGCCGCCAATAAAGAAAGCTCACCACACAACACCGTCGCGGCACAAATAGCCGCTAAACGACGCGCATTTTCACCTGGCGCCCTGTCTTCTTTACAGCCCAGCATCGCAAGATTATCTTCTACAAAATCAATCCCTTTACCATTCCCCACAGAACCCATTATTAGATTAGGTAAAGTACAGGAAAAATAAAGATCATCCCCCCTCACCTCTGCATGCACTATCCCTTGAGAGCCTTCAATAATATTCGCGGCATCCTGACCTGTTGCCAAATAGAATGCTAATAGCATATTAGCAAAATGGGCATTAGCACTCCGCAAACCACCGGCCACCATAGTACCTATTAGGTTTTTCTTAATATTAAGATCAACCACTTTCTCAGGTGTCGTCTTTAAACGCCGTTCACAGAGCTCACGTGAGATTAGAATTTCACATACAACATACTTGCCTCGGCCAAGAATACCATTCACCGCAGTTGCTTTTTTATCTGAGCAATAGTTACCCGATATGGATGAATACCGTAGCTGGGGATATTCATTGAGTATCCAAGGAATAATCTTATCCGCTGCATTAGTTACCATATTATGGCCCGACGCATCCCCAGTGGTAAACTCTAACCGCAGGTAGATCATATTCGCCACAATCTGGCTATTCATATCTATCAGCTTTGCAAAACGACTGCTGGTTGCCACCACAGCGTTAATATCATCCATTCTAGCCTTAATTGAGCTCAACGCTTTTAATGCTTCACAGGCATCATCCGCTTCCAAGAGAATTGAGCGACTCATACGCTCATCAATTACCGTTGTTTTAATTCCCTCAGTTAATACAGAGATCCGCGCTCCTCGACCCACAGAAGGCCAAAGCGGTGTTTCATAGGTCGCCAACGGCACCGATATTTTTTCATCCAATACAGGGCCACTAATCTTAATAGGGCCAACAGTTCGCATTGGGATTGGGGCTTGGCTAATTTTATGAGCTTTCATTTTGGCACTTCACATAAAGAAAAAAGGGCTGCCAATGGCAACCCTTTTTCAAACAATAAGGTTAGGGAGTGATTGTAATGAACTTCACACACCTTTTTCAATAATAGAACAATTCTATTAGCCTTTATTTATTCATTTATTTAGCGTCAGCTAACTGATCTTTTGGTTCTACATCACCCAAATTAGGTTCGGGTAACGAAAGATTAAAGCTATCCAATAGCGTACCCATACCATTAACGACACGATACTTAGCTACTAATTGATCATGCAACGCATTAGTAAGATCGTTTTTCGATGAAAACACCTCATTTTCAGTATCCAATAGATCCAATAATGAACGCTGACCAATATTGAACTGCTTTAGATATGAATTACGCGTCTCTTGGCTTGAGGCAACATGCTGTTCTAAATAAGGAACTTGGCGACTTAAAATAGAAAAAGCATTCCACGACAACTCAACACTCTGCATAACCTCACGGTGAGCATTACTCTGAACTGCTTTTGCTTCCTCAATCTGGTGCTGGGTTTGACGCACTTTCGCCTGATCAGCGCCACCATTGTATAAATTATAACTCATACGAATCATAGCGGTTAGGTCTTCATTCATACCATCAACGCCATCTAAATCATTATTCCATGTACGGTCTACTTCAAAATCAACGCGAGGATAATAATTACGTTTGGCTGCATTATACTGAGCGACGGCGGCCATCGTGTCAGCTTCAGCCACTTGAAGTGTCGGATGATTACTCATCGCCATCTCGGTAGCTTCTACAACAGTTTCAGGAATAGTTATATTCGCCGCTTCAGGGTAAATAATCTCTTCAGGAGCCGCAACGCCTACCACCCGCTGAAAGTTAGCCTTGGCATCCAATAAGTTGTTTTCAGCTGCCAATACGTTAACTTCAGCTAAAGCTAGACGACCTTCAGCCTGCTGAATAGAAGCTAACGCACCTAAACCAGACTCGGAACGGCGCTTAATTCGATCGTAAATTTTAACGTGATTAAATAAGGTTTCTTTAGCTTGTTGAAAAAGAACATTGCGACGATTCAATTCAATATAAGCGCGAGTGGCATCTAACGCATAAGATTCAGCTGTTTCAATCAGGCGTTTATCAGCCGACAACGCGCGAGCTTTTTGACGATTAACTTCGCTTTCCGTAGCAAAACCATCAAAAAGCATTTGACGGATGCTTAGAGCGCCCTCGCCCCTTTTTAATTCAACATCGTCCAAACCGTTAGCACCGGTAGTCGTGTTATTTGTCCATTCGTAACCATAACCAGCTGACACATCGACAGTAGGCAGATAGCCTCCTTTGGCTTGCCTAACTTCTTGGTACACCGAATTACGATAATTAATTGCTTGTTTTACACTGGGGTTGAGTGATAACCCCTGTGTAACAACCTCCTCCAAAGAGGCTGAATAGGAAACCGCACTCACTGTTCCTATAAGCACACCAGCAACTATTGACCTAAACATAAATCTTCCGCCTTCATTAATAAATAGTTTGTAGCCACCACCGCATTACTGCTAAACCGCCATAGAAGGCGATTTACTGGCCAATAAGACCAGCGAAACTCTGTCTGAAAGCCCTGTTTTCTGAAAAATAGAACTCAGGTGGGCTTTAACTGTTCGTTCAGTAATGTCAAGCTCGCGGGCAATTTCCTTATTACTAGCACCCGTCACTAAGACTGACAGTACCTCTTGCTCACGACTACTTAATCCGTCAAAACAATCTACAGACTCTGCGGTGTCCACTTTACTATTTGATGCAGGCAAATTACGTAATAGCCGCCGAAGCAACTTTTGTAATAATTCGGGGCCAGCCCAAATATCACCACGGAGTACAGTCTTCACCACTTCTAAAAGCAGTGAACCTGTTACATACGTGTTGGTATAACCATTTGCACCCAACTGCAACACTTCAACACCCTCTTCTTCATTAGGCGTATCCGTACATACAATTAAAATACTTTTAGGATTATTTTTTTTATAACTAAATACAAGCTGACTTTCAATGTCATTAACTGAGCTTAAATGCATCAGTAAAAGACCACCATTTGCCAACTTAGCTGCTACTTCATTTGCGCCAACCGTCTCAGGACTCCAATCACCTAATAGGTGATACCAACGTTCCAGAACCTTCGGTCGGTTACTAATGAAGAATAACTGCATAATTACTAGAATCCATCGCTCCAATTATAAACTTAAGAAATGATAACAAGTACATTACAACGAAATAAAGACAAATAACCATAACTTTATTATTGTTATTACGATTATCCTTTTTATAACTGAACATAAGCTGACTGAATCCATAATCAGGCGCTTAACCAGTTGTTTTTACTACTCTATCCACATTAGCCACCCCAGTATTTTATAATAATATCGATACAGAGTGGCATCAGCCTATTTAACCGGTTTTGTTAAATCACACCCAATAAACATGCTTTATAATTTTTTAGACTGACGCTCGGATTTACCTTCAGGTATTTAGGCTCGCTCTATAGCTAAAGAACTAATTACCACAACGCCCACCCTCCTCATAACAAAAAAACATGCATGATGTAATCCTTAGACTATAATTTAAATACACGTTTTCTTTTAAACTCAACCCTTTGTTTCCATTAGAGAAATCTTAATCAACGTTCAGTTAATGCTTTTTCTTTAGCTTTTAATACCGGCTTTAATAAATAATCCATTACCGTTTTCTTTCCTGTCAGGATATCAACTCCTACTGTCATGCCTGCAATCAGTGGTAATTCAGTTGAAGCCGTGCCTATATAAGGCTGATCTGTTTGTAAACGAACAAGATAATAACTCTCCCCCTCCTCATCTAGAATAGTACTAGGGCTGACAAAAACCACCTCCGCACCTACGCCACCATAAATCGAGAAATCATAAGCGGTTACTTTAATAACGGCTTTTTGCCCTTGTGCTATATTGGCAATATCCGAGGGCCTGATTCTCGCCTCAACAAGCAATGTGTCTTCCCATGGAATAATATTTAATAACTCATCACCCGGCTGAACAACACCGTCAATAGTGTTAACCAATAACTGCTTAATTGTCCCTTTCACGGGAGCTTTTACTTCAGCCTTTGCGATACGATCATTCATACCGGCCAAGGCTTGAGTGATTCGAGATATTTCCGCACTAACTTCATTCAGCTCTTTTTGAGCCTCATTACGATACTGAAGCTCAAACTCTCCTAATTTTTGCTTGGTTTCTTTTAAGGTTGATTCAATACGAGGAATATTTAACCGAACACCTGATAACTCCCCTCGTAGATCATTTAATTGACGCTTCAAACGCAAAAATTCTACTTCGGAAATAACCCCCTCTTTCAATAAAGGACGAGTTATATCAAGTTCACGCTTTAATAAACTATAACTCCGAGCAAGTTGCCCCTCCTGAGATTTAGCAGCCTTTAACTCTTGGCCTCGCTGAGCAATTTGCTGCTTTAGCCCTTCCACACCAGCTTGCATTTCAGCCTTACGGGTGGAATAAAGGTATTTTTCTTGCTCAACCATCGATTGATACTTGCCCGGAAAGTCACTAGGACTTACAAACGCCACATTATCTGCTTCCGCTTTCAAGCGTGCTGCTTTTGCAATAAGCTCATACTGACGAACTAAATTTTCCTCTAACGAACTAGAGAAACGGACATCATCAATACGTAAAAGCACTTGCCCTTTTTCAACAATACCCCCCTCTTTAACCAAAATTTCTGATACGGCTCCCCCTTCCAACGTTTTTATAATTTGGAGTTGGCTTGAAGGTATAATCTCTCCATCACCTCGAGTAATTTCATCGAGCTCAGCCCACATTGCCCAACCTATAGCGATAATAACGAAAAGAACCATTGCCCATAGTAGAATACTAGCGCCTCTTGGTGCTTGCTCCACAATCGCCTCGCTCACACTAGACATATACGAAAGATCTTTTTTATTGTGATTCATAGTACTCATTTCTGCACCTGAAGACGCCCTTGCTTCAAGGCATCTAAAACAACATCTTTAGGGCCGTCAGCAACAACTCTGCCCGAGTCCATAACTATGATTCGATCAACTAAAGAAAGTAATGACATTTTATGCGTAACCACTAACATCGTTTTATCTGCAGTGTATTTTTTCAACATAGATTTAATATGCTCTTCTGAAGCATTATCCATCGATGCCGTAGGCTCATCTAAAATCAAAACATTAGGGTCATGCACTAAAGACCTCGCTACGGCGACGGCCTGACGCTGCCCTCCCGAAAGAGATGCGCCACGCTCACCAACCGACATATCAAAGCCTTGCGGATGTCTATTCACCATATCCGATACGCCTGATAGATTAGCTACCTCTACCAGCCTAGAGTCTTCAGTCTGAGGGGAACCAATCACAATATTGTCACGTACACTCCCTGCAAATAACATAATATCTTGTGGCATATAACCAAAATTCCGACGCAGATCAACAGGATCGATTTGATTAATATCTAAGCCATCAATACGGACGGAACCCTCTGTCACATCATATAAGCCAAGGACTAATTTCTCGATACTAGACTTACCCGACCCTATACGCCCAATCAGTGCAACCTTTTCACCCGCTTTAACATTAAAAGACACATTATCCAGAGCCTTTTGCTGCTCACCCGGATAGGCAAAACTTACATTTTTAAACTCAATTGCACCTTTTAATTCATCACGATAAACAAACTGCTGGTTTTCTGAACGCTCAGATGGCATTTCCATAATTTCATTCAAGCCTTTTAACGCCGTTGAAGCTTGATGGTAAGAGATCACTAAATTGGCCACTTGGCTCATAGGCGCAATAGCCCGACCTGATAACATAACGCAGGCAACTAAAGCCCCCATCGTAATCTCTCGTTCACTAATCAGATAGACACCGGTAATGATAATACCTACCGATGTCAGCTGCTGAGCAAAGGATGCAAAATTGACGACCAATGCCGACAACATCCGCGACTTCAAACTCCATTTAGCGATATAACCTACAGCTTGCTCCCAGCTCAATTGCATCGACGAGCTGGCGCGCTGGGTCTTTACCGTTTCCATCGCGGTTAAGCTTTCAATCAGCGTAGAATTCTTTTGTGAATTAGATGCAAATGTTTTTTCTACAGTCTCTCTAAGGTAAGGACGCACAATAAACGAAAACAAAATAATCAAAGGAATTATTGTCAATGGAACAATGACTAATGGGCCACCAATAAAGCCAATAACAACTAAAAACAAAATAGCGAACGGCAGATCAATAAAAACCACATTAGTCGTAGAACTTAAAAAGGTCTTAATACTATCAAACTCTCTTAAGTTACTCGCAAAAGAGCCTACCGAAGCAGGTAATGCACTATATTTTAACGACAGAACCTTCTCAAACAGGATGGCTGATAATATGACATCACCTTTTTTACCTGCTATTTCAATAAAGTAGGAACGTAGCATCTTCAAACCAAAATCAAACAAATAGACAATGAAGACACCTATAGCCAACACCCATAATGTTTCAATCGCATTGTTAGGTACAACACGATCATAAACATTCATAACAAACAGGGGATTGGCAATAACAAATAGATTAATAAGAAAAGAGGCAATAAGAACATCACGATATATAGCAGATGAGCGCTTGATTGTTCCCCAAAACCAATGGCCTTTATGCCCCTCTAGCAGCTTTGACACTTGCTCCTGAAAGCGATATTCCAAACGAACAAAAACAGCATAACCAAGGTAACTATTTCTTAGCTGCTCAATATCTACCTTATGTTCACCGCCACTCTCAGGCTGCACAATAAGCGCTTGTCCAGTTTCTTGATCAATCTCCTGTAAAACACAGGCGTTATCACCTTCTAATAACAAAACGGCAGGAAGAACCATTGGGGGGATATCATCGAGTGAACGTTTCAACACTTGAGCAGCAAAACCGGCTCGTTTGGCCGCCCGCACAAAGAGTTTGGGCGTTAACTTATTATTAACTAGAGGGAGGCCCTCACAGAGCACTTCAGGCGTGGAAGGCTTATGATTTTGCTTACTTAGATGAACTAGACAACCGAGCAAAGGATCCTGAACAGCTTTCATTTACCTTGACCTTAACCTTATATGAGAGAGATACTCAAAAAAAAGCGCATGACAACCACGCTTTAAAACCCAACCAATGTAGCAAATCAATATGTTATACGCCATACGCAATGAAGAAGGACGCATTATCAGCCTTTCTGAAACCTTTCAAACAGGAGCAGAAGCGGTCGATATAAAAAACAAAGAGGTTCTAGCATTCCTCTCGATCAATGATAACGAATTTTCTGCGGAAGAATTCTTAGAGCAATCCGATGCGGCAGTATCTCGTATCTTCGAAGATCTAATTGATGTGCTTGTCGATAAAAACATCATTATGTTTACCGACCTCCCTCCTATGGCGCAGAAAAAGCTCTTAAGCCGAAAACTCGCTCGAAACCTTAATAGACAAGAAAGCGATTCGGAGACCCAAACATCAACATCATTTTTAATTGTAGATGACGATGAAACCATTTAACGTTTAGCCTTGATCAAAGCTCCTGACTCAGAGGGTCGTTACGAGGCATCTCTTCGGGCTGAACCAGCAAATTATATTGCTCCACAAAGCGCTTAAACAGAACCTTATAACGCTGCTGTTGTTTCGTGGGCAGCGCGCCAAAATTAACCGTTGAAAGTACATCGCGCACAGAAAGCAAAATCCAAATAGCACTCTCGCCTCTTTTCGCTTTTTCAATACCCGCTTGCACAAGGTTAAGTGCTATACCTGTATGACTAGGGAGCAGCTCATGGGCACGGCCGAACATTTGGAATGCCCTATCTAAATCTCCACTTCTAAAACTCGTCATTGCGGCATAATTAGCTTTACCCCACTCCATTTCAATCATTTTTCTAGTCAATTCTTTACGACGCTTTTTCACCTCGTCATCAAAACCTGTATCACTAGCGGTATCAACCATGACATCTAGCCACTTGCACTGACTATCTAAATCCATTCTTAAATAGAAATTCCACGTTTGTTGCAACATCTGCTGTAAACGAGAAGCATCAGACTCCATTCGGAAAAAATCACAGTTAATCAATTTTGCTCGAAACATTACCTCTTGATTATCAGGGTGGTCCAGCACAACATCCTCAAGGATTCTTATAACATCATCTTCTATCTCAGCTAAGCGCTGAGTATTTGCTTGAATAAGTGCCCGAACAAGCCCAAAGTAATATTTAGGCGACTGAAAAATTGAATAACGGGCATAACGTACCGCTTGCTGGTATGCCCCTTTAGCTATCTCCCACTCCTCAGTCTGACTAGCAAGTTCAGCTAGCTCCCCTTGCAACGAAGGCACAGTCGGTTGCAGCATCACTGCTTTTCGCATCAACGCGACAGCCAATTCAAGCTCCCCCCTAATCTGATGGGTTCGAGCCAACCATGTATAAGCCTCGACGCAAATATACTGCTGATTCACCACATTATTTAACGATGATAATGCATCTGAATATTCACCTAAATTAAAATAAGCAATCCCTTTCCCAACCTCAGCCCAAGGTAAGGACCGCTTCTCAGTCAACATCAAAAACAGTGCCTTTGCTTGACTAAAACGTCGCATACGAATCAGAGCAATTCCCGTAATACGCTGTAGCACAACATTTAAACCAGGGTAGTGTTTTGCCAGTATTTCAGATTTTTCTATCACCTCATCAAAATGCTCCTCATCCAACAATTGCTCTATTGGTTTAATGGCATCTTTTATTCGTAATAACTTTTCTAAACGTTGACGTATCTTAGCCTGATCAAAAGGTTTAGAAAGGTAGGTATCTGGAGAGTTTTCTAAAGAACCAAAGAGAAGCTCTGCGTCTTTAGGATCAACAATAAGGAAGTACGCACTCGATGATGGGAAAATATATTCAGCATTGGCCTCATGTAACAACTGAAGACCATTTTTTTCGCCTTTCCCCATATCGTAGGCAGCAAAACAGAGGTCATAGGAAAACTCCCTCATTAAACTAAGCGCCATATTCACCGACGAAGCTACCTGAATCTGTCCCACACCTATACGACTCAGGATTTGTCGCAGCGTCCCAAGGTCTTCAAGCTTACTGTCTACAATGAGAGCCGACTTTCCTGAGTAATTAATTTCCATAGGCGTCATAAAGATTACGTATCAGCAAAAGTAGCATATAAATCAGGATATTATCAAAGTTTAAGCGACTCTCTGGACAATAAAAAACCCCGCAGGACTAGTACGGGGTTTTTAAAAGGGTAAGTAACAACTTAATCTTCTAAAAGATTACGTCCTTTACTCGCTGCAATACGCATACGTAGTGCATTCAGTTTAATAAAGCCTGCCGCATCTTTCTGATCGTAAGAGCCTGCATCGTCTTCAAATGTTGCTATACTTTCATCAAAAAGACTGTCATCAGAACGACGACCAACGACCTCAACAGCTCCCTTGTAAAGTTTAACGCGTACATCACCGTTAACGACACGCTGAGAGTAATCAATAAGCTGCTGCATCATTTTACGCTCTTCTGACCACCAGAAGCCGTTATAAATAGTTTTAGCATACTTAGGCATCAATTCATCTTTAAGATGAGCCGCTTCACGATCCAAAGTAATAGACTCAATCGCACGATGCGCTTTCATCATGATGGTACCGCCCGGCGTTTCATAACAGCCGCGAGATTTCATGCCAACAAAACGGTTTTCAACAATATCTAAACGCCCAACACCATTCTCGCCACCTACTTTGTTCAGGTATTCAAGAACCGTAGCTGGACTCATTGCCTCACCGTTAATGGCAACAATATCACCTTTCTCATAGGTCAACTCAAGGTAAGTCGCCTGATCTGGAGCATTCTCAGGAGATACAGACCAACGCCACATCTCTTCTTCAGCTTCAGCCCAAGGGTCTTCTAAGATACCACCTTCATAAGAGATATGAAGAAGGTTAGCATCCATAGAGTAAGGGGACTTTTTCTTGCTTTTCGCGTAATCAACTTCAATATTGTGCGTTTCACAATAATTCATCAAAGATTCACGGGAATTCAAATCCCATTCACGCCAAGGGGCAATCACATGAACGCCAGGTTTAAGCGCATAAGCACCTAACTCAAAACGAACCTGATCGTTACCTTTACCTGTAGCACCATGAGAGATAGCATCTGCACCCGTTTCATTCGCAATTTCAATCAAACGTTTTGCGATTAACGGACGTGCTATAGACGTACCTAATAAGTACTCGCCCTCATAAATCGTATTAGCACGGAACATAGGGAATACAAAATCACGTACAAACTCTTCACGCAGATCTTCAATATAGATCTCTTTAACACCTAGCGCTTCGGCTTTAGCACGTGCAGGCTCAACCTCTTCACCCTGACCTAAATCAGCAGTAAAGGTAACAACTTCTGCGTTGTACTCATCTTGTAACCAACGAACAATTACGGACGTGTCTAATCCACCGGAATAGGCCAGAACGACCTTTTTGATCTCGGACATTCTCAAGCTCCAACTTGCGAACAGTTTCAGCCGAGAAGTCGACTGAAAGGGATGATTCAAATTTAGCGCGCTAGTATAGCAGAAACTATGCTGGTAACGAAACGGCTCGAAAGCAACAACTACAACTCAAACCAATAGAATCACAACAAACAGGCCGCTTTAATCTCGCTCTAAACGAATTGTCACACGACGATTTCGATCACGATTCGCCTTAGTGTTATTTTCAACAACGGGATAACGCTCACCATGATAACGGGTCGTAATCGCATTCGGATCCAAACCTAAACTAATAAGATAAGCGGTCACCTCTTCCGCTCGACGTTTAGACATATCACGATTCATTAAACGGCGCCCCATACTATCTGAGTGCCCATCAACATAAATCGCTTTTACGCTATCATCATTTTTCACATAAAGTGCAATCATATCCAAACGTTCGCGCGAAGCGTCGGACAACCGCCACTGAGAAGAAGGAAACAAAATAGCAGTACGCGCAACTTGGCGGTAATTAACAGGGAGCAGCCCTTCGGTACACCCTACATAATCAGAATAAGCAGATTGAAAATTTACAGCAGATACAGAGACACGGAGCGACTCCTCTGTGCCATACCACTGATTAGAAGTAAACGTAGGCATCATTCCCTTATAAAGCGCTGCTAACATATTTTTTGCATGCACTGGCTTGACATTCAGATAGCCGGTGCCCTCTTCAGCCTTCAGAGAGCCAATAAAACGAGGGGCAATTCCAGGCTGCCAAGGTGATGCTTCTGCAACGAGCTTCGCCCCATCTTCAAAATGTACATTTTCAGTAGGCTTGAGGATAAAGCGCACCGATTCACCGGCCTCATGTTCAAATACAGCACTACCAAACGAGGGAATAAGCTGACTTAGACGACAACTGAATTTTGAAGCTTCAAGGTCCCATTTCGCATCATCAATCGAGCTGCGAAATGTGATAGCCTGCACAGAATAAGCAGACAAAAAAATGATCAATGGAATAATTAAACGAACAAACACAGAATAAACCGCCTAGGAAATTCAATAAACACAACAACACCTACTTCTTTTCGGCCAAAACATCATTATCTTGAGGAGGTAATTGGAGTGACTTCAATTACACTGTTAGAATAACCTCTGATTAAACGGAAACCTCGCCAAGTAAGGGCAGCACTTGAATAACCTTCATGATACAAAACATCCCATGGCAAACCGCTTCCGCGGATTTTTACCTGTTGTTATAGACGTCGAGACAGCAGGTTTTAATGCCCGCACTGATGCGCTACTAGAAATTGCCGCAGTAACACTCACAATGGATGAAAATGGCTTTTTAATTATAGACCAAAGCTTTGAAGCTCAAGTTGATCCCTTTGAAGGCGCTAACATTGAGCAATCTGCACTTGATTTCACAGGCATAGATCCTTTTGATCCAAATCGGGAAGCCGTTCCCGAACGCGAAGCACTTGAAGAAATATTCAAAGCCGTTCGCAAATCGATCAAAGTTCATGACTGTAAACGTGCCGTATTAGTCGGCCATAATGCTTCTTTTGATCAAGGCTTTGTCAATGCCGCGTCTAATCGTGCCGATATCAAACGCAATCCATTCCATCCATTCTCTACATTCGACACAGCCACACTAGGCGGACTAGCCTTTGGCCAGACAGTATTAGCTAGAGCTTGCCAAGTTGCGGGGATAGATTTCGATGGAAAACAAGCCCATTCTGCACTCTATGACACAACCAAAACTGCCGAGCTTTTTTGCATTATTGTCAACCGCTGGAAAGAGCTAGGCGGATGGGACATGGTCGATAACTATGATGATTACGAATAACCACCATCACGTATAAATCCCCCCCTTTTACTATCAAACACAAAAAAACCCGCAATAGCGGGTTTTTTTATAAAAGCGCTAAAATTACAGCTTATCGCCTTCTTCGGAAAGATAAGAAGCAACACCTTCAGGAGATGCAACCATACCTTTATCACCTTGATTCCAGCCCGCTGGACAAACTTCACCATGCTCCTGGTGGAACGCAAGCGCATCAACCATACGTAGCATTTCATCAACGTTACGGCCAAGTGGCAGGTCGTTCACTACTTGATGACGAACTAAACCATCTTCATCAATCAAGAAAGAACCACGGAAAGCCATACCACCAGCAGATTCAACATCATAGTCCTTGCAGATACTATGCGTCATATCAGCAACCAATGTGTAGTTAACAGGCCCAATACCGCCTTCGTTAACCGGCGTATTACGCCAAGCATTATGTGAGAAATGAGAATCAATAGAAACACCGATCACTTCTACATTACGCTTTTTAAACTCTTCGATACGGTGATCGAAAGCCAATAGCTCAGAAGGACAAACAAAAGTAAAATCAAGCGGATAGAAGAAAACAACCGCTTTTTTGCCTTTGATAGCTTCAGACAGTGTATAAGAATCAACAATCTCACCGTTACCTAGTACAGCTGCTGTGGTGAAATCAGGTGCCTGCTTACCTACAAGTACGCCCATTGTAATAAATCTCCATTAAATGATATCTAGCGTTAGGGATAATATGATAGAAAAGATGCCCTTAAAATCAAGCGCATCCTTCTTCAAAATTTATTCTGCATCCGTTGCTTCTGAATTTGCTGCCGATTCTTTGATTAAGGTTTCAAGCTCACCGCTTTCTGCCATCTCACAAATAATATCGCAACCACCAATTAACTCACCTTTAATCCACAACTGTGGGAAGGTTGGCCAATTAGCATACTTTGGCAACTCTGCACGAATCTCTTGGTTTTCCAAAATATTGACAAAGGCAAAACGTTCGCCACAAGCCATTACTGCTTCAGAAGCACGAGATGAAAAGCCACACTGAGGGAAACGAGGCGTCCCTTTCATGTAAAGCAGAATATCATTACTCTCAAGCTGTTCTTTAATGGTATCTATTACACTCATTCGTACACCTATATTCTTTACTAATTCTGAAAACATTTCTCACGGATATTGTGGCGAACAATATACCATATATCCGACCATCTTACTCTGATAATGTACATTTGCATTTCTTAATTAGGTCGATAAATAATTTCTATCATTATCAACTACCGAAGTCCCCTCTCTAAAAAATTACTGACTTTATTGATACAAAATCTTGCCAAAGCGATCAAAGCTGCCTATTATTCGTCCTTTAGATTGGCAGCCTTGGCTGCCTTTTTGCGTTGTAGGGAAATATAAACATGGCTGTAGAATCTATCATGACTACCTACAACCGGTTGTCCGTAGCGTTCGAGCGCGGAGAAGGCAGCTGGTTGTTTGATATAAACGGTAATAAATACCTAGATGCATTAAGCGGTATCGCTGTATGTGGCTTAGGCCATGCACACCCAGCTGTTACACATGCCATATCAGAACAAGCAGGCAAACTTCTTCATACATCAAATTTATATACCATTCCCAATCAGCAGCAATTGGCAGAACGCCTAACCCAAATTTCGGGTATGGAAAATGTTTTTTTCGGCAACTCTGGTGCCGAAGCCAACGAAGCTGCGATAAAAATTGCTCGCCGCTACGGCCACACAGTTCGAAACATTGACAACCCTGCCATTATCGTTATGGAAAACGCATTCCACGGCCGCACCATGGCTACATTAAGTGCTACAGGTAATCGCTCAGCCCAAGCGGGTTTCGAGCCTCTCGTTAGTGGTTTTGTACGCGCCCCTTACGATGATATTGACGCCATCAAAACCATTGCAACAAACAATCCAAATATCGTTGCGGTTCTAGTAGAGCCGATCCAGGGCGAATCAGGTATTCATATACCTGCAGATGATTACCTCAACCAAATTCGTACCATCTGCGACGAAAATAACTGGCTAATGATGCTCGACGAAGTACAAAGCGGTAATGGCCGTTCGGGTAAATATTTCGCCTATCAACACAATAATATTCTGCCGGATGTTGTCACAACAGCCAAAGGCTTAGGCAATGGCGTACCTATTGGCGCTTGTTTAGCGCGCGGTGTAGCCGCTACTATTCTCTCTCCTGGTACTCATGGCTCAACCTATGGTGGTAACCCGCTTGCATGTGCCGCTGCACTTGCTGTCGTGAACACTATTATGAATGAGAATTTATGTGACCGCGCAGAAAAATTAGGCAATAAAATTGCTGAGGGTTTCCGCAGCGAAATCGGTACAGCCGAGTACGTTAAAGAGATCCGCAACAAAGGCATGCTTATCGCGATAGAACTCACCGACGGTGGTAGCGAACTGGCAGTCTTAGCAAAAGTGAAAGGAATTCTATTGAATATTACTGGCGGCGGGAAAGTCGTAAGGATGCTCCCTCCTCTAACAATGACCGACAGCGAAGCTGAACTTTTGGTCAACACGCTTTCACAAATTATTAGGATTTATGCGGCTGATGAACGCAGCTCAAATGATCTCCCAGAAGCACCCAATGGCGACCGCAGAGTATAATGACTATTAGACACTTTTTAACACTAAATGACCTAAGCTCAACTGAACTAGGCCGCCTGATCCGACGCGCAAGCGAACTCAAGGCAATTAGGAATCGCGGCGAAGTCTATGAGCCACTAAAAAGCAAAGTAATGTCGATGATCTTCGAAAAGTCATCGACTCGTACCCGTGTTTCTTTTGAAGCAGGTATGGCGCAATTTGGTGGCCACGCAATGTTTTTATCCCCGCGGGATACACAGTTAGGCCGCGGCGAACCAATTAGCGATAGTGCCAAAGTTATATCTAGCATGGTTGATGTGGTCATGATTAGAACATTTAGCCACCAGCTGGTTGAAGACTTTGCCGCCAACTCATCTGTACCGGTTATTAACGCACTGACCGATGAATACCACCCCTGCCAACTGCTTGCAGATATGCAAACTTACTTTGAACATCGCGGTGAGATTCAAGGAAAAACCGTGACTTGGATCGGTGATGGCAACAACATGTGCCACTCCTATATTAATGCGGCAAAACAATTCGATTTCAAACTTAATATTGCCTGCCCAGAAGGGTTTGATCCAAATATGGAGCTGGTTGAGGAAAATAAAGAACGTGTATTTATTACACGCTCTCCTCAAGAAGCAGTTACAGGCAGCGACCTGATCGTCACCGACGTATGGGCCTCCATGGGTCAAGAAGAGGAACAAAAGGAACGAGAAAAGAAATTTTCTGGTTTTCAAGTTTCTCCAGCACTGATGGACCATGCGAATAAAGATGCTTTATTTATGCACTGCCTTCCAGCTCACCGCGGCGAAGAAATTAGTATCGATATGATGGATGATCCTCGTTCGGTCGTATTCGATGAAGCTGAGAATAGACTGCATGCGCAAAAAGCATTATTAGAGTTTCTACTTGTCAAATAAAGCAAGGTAACCACAGTAATTTTCTGGGTTACCTGCTCTTCTTGCTCCAACGTACTATACTGCGTATATTCCGATTATAGGATCACCCACTAGAGAGACGAGCAAATGGTTGAACTTCGACATCTAAAAACACTGTCCGCTTTACGCGACGCCGGTAGTCTTGTCGAAGCAGCAGATCGAGTTCACCTCACTCAATCAGCCCTATCTCATCAGATTAAAGACTTAGAAGATCGTCTTAACTGCTCTCTTTTTATTCGTAAAACAAAACCTATTTGTTTTACCAGCGCAGGCCAACGCCTACTGACACTAGCCGATGAAATACTGCCCATGATTCGCAATACAGAACGCGATATTGCACGTCTTGCTGGCGGTGAAGCGGGCAGACTCAATTTATGTATAGAATGTCATAGTTGTTTTGACTGGCTAATGCCAACCATTGACCATTTCCGTCAGCACTGGCCTGAAATTGAGCTTGACCTCTCAAGTGGATTTAGCTTTCAACCCTTACCCGCACTCGCACGTGGCGATTTAGATCTAGTTATTACATCCGATCCAGAACCCCGTAATGGTATTACTTACATCCCTCTGTTTACCTACGAATCTCGATTAGCGATAAGTAAACAACACCGTTTAATGGCAAGACGCTTTATCCATCCAGAAGACTTAGCGCAAGAAACCCTTATTACCTACCCAGTAGAACACCAGCGACTGGATATTTTTAATCACTTTCTAGATGAAGCAGATGTAGAGCCACAAACCATAAGAACTGCTGAGCTGACTATTATGATGCTTCAGCTAGTGGCAAGCGGTCGCGGTGTAGCTGCTCTACCAAACTGGGCACTGCATGAGTATATTCAACGGGAATATATTGCCTCCAAACCTCTAGGCGAAAAAGGCATATGGTGCACCCTTTATGCAGCGATTCGCGACGACCAAAAAGATGCAGAATTTATGGTCGACTTCCTTAATACAGCAAAAGATATCTCTTTCCGTAATTTAACGGGTATTAAGACCGCTTAATAAATGATATAAATAATTAATCAACATTTAACAAGATAAGTATTTAAACGTGAATCGTAGCAATATGGATGCAGTAACCCTGCAGTCAAACTACATTACCTGCCCCGCTTTTTTTCTATACTCCTATTTTATTTAGGTCTGTAGACTTCGTGCTATCTGCACAAAATTTACAGGCCGCCTCCGTTCCTCTTTTCAAATAATCTTTATTTTTTAGCTTTAAACTAGAACACTCTAGGATGCAGAAAATGACCACACAAATATGGACACCGACTAGTTGGAGAGATAAACCTATTCTTCAACAGCCTGAATACACTGACCAAAAGGCTTTAATGGATGCCGAAGCAACATTAAGCAAAATGCCACCCTTGGTATTTGCCGGCGAAATAAACCAACTAAAAAAAGAGCTAGCTAACGTTGCTCAAGGCAAAGCTTTTCTTCTCCAAGGAGGGGACTGTGCTGAAAGCTTTAACGAATTTAGCGCCGATAAGATTCGCGATACCTTCAAGGTCCTTATGCAGATGGCCATTGTCATGACCTTTTCGGCAAGCAGCCCTATAGTAAAAATAGGTCGAATTGCTGGCCAGTACGCTAAACCTCGCTCCAGCGATATGGAAAGCAACAAAGGCATTGAATTACCTAGTTATCGCGGCGATATCATTAACGGTATTGAGTTTACGGAAAGCGCCCGACAGGCGGACCCTGAACGTTTAATAACTGCTTACCACCAAGCCGCATCGACGCTTAATCTGCTAAGAGCTTTCTCTAGTGGTGGCTTTGCCGACCTCCATCAAGTGCATGCATGGAATCAGAGTTTTATTAGTAACAGTCCACTGACAGATAAATACCAAAACCTAGCAGACCAAATTGATCAATCTATTCGTTTTATGGAGGCTTGTGGTATCAATTCATCCAACACGCCCCAGCTCCATGAAACGGCACTTTATACCTCTCACGAAGCGCTGCTACTGAGTTATGAGCAAGCTTTAACTCGAACAGATAGCCTAACAGGTGATTGGTATGACTGCTCAGCACATATGCTTTGGATTGGCGACAGAACACGTCAACCCGATCACGCCCATGTGGAGTTTTTACGAGGCGTCAAAAATCCCATTGGGATTAAAGTAGGGCCAAGTACAAAAGTTGACGACTTAGAGCAGCTGTTAAATATTTTGAATCCGGAAAACGAAGCTGGACGTATTACACTAATTGCTCGAATGGGAGCCGATAAAATCACTGAGTATCTGCCTAGACTTGTTCGCGCTGTCAAACAGAGCGGCCATCAAGTGATATGGAGTTCAGATCCTATGCATGGTAATACGATCAAAGCCTCCAGTGGCTATAAAACACGTAGTGTTGACGCCATTCTTAAAGAGGTCAAAGGATTCTTCGAAGTACACCGAGCGGAAGGCACCCATGCGGGCGGCGTTCATTTCGAAATGACAGGGCAAAATGTAACAGAATGCATAGGTGGCGCTTACATGATTAGCGAGCAAGGCCTAGCTGATCGCTACCACACTCATTGCGACCCCCGTCTTAATGGAGAACAAGCTTTAGAACTTGCTTATCTAATTGCCGATACACTAAAAGCCGCTCGACGGTAAGCAACCCATCACTCTAAATTAAAAAGCCTGCTCATGCAGGCTTTTCTATGTAAAGAAATCGACTGTATTTAAACGCCCAACACACCCTTTAAAACGATACCACTATAACTCACAACACCTAAGACCTTACCATCCTTAATAACAGGTGCATGCGCCAAACCAAAGTTCTCAAACAAACGTGAGCAATAACGAATATCCATTTCGGGATCCACGGAAACGACCGGCTTCGCCATTACTTCATAAACGTTGACTCGCTCTGGTGAACGATCTTTAGCTACAACATTCTTGGCCACATCAGATAAAAGTAACAGCCCATATTCGTCATCTGGGTTTCGCTTATTAATGATAAGCACTTCAGAATTTTGTTGCTGAAATACACTTAAAGCATCCTGCACAGTAATTAAACCATCAATGATAGCAAACTCATCCGTCATTACATCGCGGACACGGACTACTTTCTTTTCTACTTTCATAGCTCATCCTCAACGATATTCGACAGCTCTTTCACTTGATGAGCAATCCCTACTGCATCCTCTATATCAACTTGTATTGCTATTCCACGACCAGGATGCTCTTCAAACTCCGCAACGTTAGAAATTGTTTCTAGAATCTTCCGACTTAAATGCTCTTCAACAATAAAGAGTACAACATCACGCTGAGATACAAGCGTTAATCCTAAAAACGTTTTAGGCTGATTTACACCTTCTCCGCGAGCATTATTAATGACAGTAGCGCCTGTAGCACCCGCTTCGCGCGCAGCTTCCATAATCGCCTCAGTTTTTGAATCTTCTACAAAAACCACTAATAACTTGAAATGCATAACCGCCCCTTCGACTACTATTAGTCCGTTATCTTGCTACGTTTAGTACGTAGTTCTGCAATTTGCGCATATGCCATAACCGTTATTATCGGAAACAAACTAGCAAATGCAATCAAGCCAAAACCATCTATTAAAGCACTACGTCCCGGCACCGTTTCAGCCAATCCTAAGCCTAACGCAGCGACTAACGGAACAGTGACCGTTGATGTTGTAACCCCACCAGAATCATATGCCAACGGCACGATCATTTTAGGGGCAAAAAATGTTTGAATAACAACAATGATATAGCCAGCAATAATAAACCAGTAGATCGGGTACCCTGTAACTATACGCCAAGCACCTAAAGAGATTCCTATAGCAACCCCTATAGCAACCGCAATTCGAAGCCCCCAAACACCTATAGAGCCCCCCGAAACCTCATTCGCCTTCATAGCTACAGCAATAAGAGAGGGTTCGGCGATTGTTGTACTAGCACCTATAGCAAAAGCAAATATATACACCCAAAAATAATCATACCAATGAAGCCCCATATCAGAAGGATCACTCCAAGCACGAATAAAATCAGGATCGGTTAACTGCTCAGCCATTAAACGGCCAATAGGGAACAACGCTTTTTCTAGTCCTAACAAAAATAGTGCAAGGCCCAGCACTACATAAACAAAACCAACTAACACCTTTCGAAGGTTGGCTATACGCCGTCTGATCACACCAAACTGAAAACCAAAAAGAATAACCACAATGGGCATTACATCTTTTATGGTAGCAAGTGTAATATCAGAAAATTGCTCCCAAAATCCCATTACATCAACATTCCATAGGCCATTACAAAAATCATAGGAGAAAGCGAAGCAAAGGCAATCAACCCAAAGCCATCGATCATCGGATTACGTCCCTTTATAGAAGAAGCCAATCCAACCCCCAGTGCCGTCACTAAAGGCACCGTAATAGTTGAGGTAGTGACGCCACCCGAATCATACGCTATTCCAATTATTTCTTTAGGCGCAAAACAAGTCATAATCACCACTACAAGATAACCACCAATAATCATATATTGAATTGACCACCCTTTAAGAATACGAAGCACCCCCAAAACAATGGCAAACCCAACAGAAAAAGCAACGGTGTATCTAAGACCGGACGCATATTCAAGTTGAGCTTGAGGCTCCATAGCGATCATACCACCAGCTGCAGCCACCTGAGCCGCTTCAGCCGCGACCGCAATTAATGCAGGTTCAGCTACAGTCGTTCCCACACCTAGAGCAAACGCAAAAAGTAATAACCAAAAAAGGCTCCCTTTTCTTGTAAACTCATACGCCATACTCCCTCCAATAGGAAAGAGCCCCATTTCTAAGCCATAAATAAAAAAAGTAAGGCCAGCAACGACACACAAAAAGCCAACAAGAAGGTTAAAAAAATCAGGAATCGGCTGCTGTAAAACAACAAGCTGAAAAAACGCAATGACAAGTACAATCGGCGCCAAATCACGCAAACTCCCCAGCATTGATCGACCTAATGCAAACACACCCGCTTTCAATACAGTCCGCTCTCTATCAGTAAAGAAATAAGTTATAACAGAAAGGTGAGCGTTTTAGTCCACCCCGACAAAAAATACAGAAAAAAAAACCAAGGCAATTGCCTTGGTTTTTTATACCAAAAAGATACAGAGCCTAACGAGACACAGGAGAAGTAATCGCGTCATTAACACCCGCAAACAGCGTCTCATGCTGTAAGTCAGTGTATTCATTTGTAGACTTAACAATATCAACCATACCGACTACAGATTGAGCATTACCACCAAACACTGCACCATTAACTGTACCTGTTACGACTCCATCCACCGCACTCAAGTTACCTGAATTCGCCATAAAGTTAATACCATCAACCGTACCATTAGTAACAGCAAAAGCAACCTGACCTACAACATTGGTAGCTGTTGTACGAACAAGGCCATCACCT
Source organism: Neptuniibacter marinus (assembly GCF_965223595.1). Taxonomy (NCBI): domain Bacteria; kingdom Pseudomonadati; phylum Pseudomonadota; class Gammaproteobacteria; order Oceanospirillales; family Oceanospirillaceae; genus Neptuniibacter; species Neptuniibacter marinus. The sequence continues at coordinate 2,986,684 of NZ_OZ245004.1, forward strand.
TGAACATCGCCATTATTCCAAGCACCATTCCATGTATTATTGCCAAAATCGATGGATGCCGCGAACGTACCTCCATGCATGGTAATACCGCTATAAGAAGCGATGACACCATTAGAACCAGTATAATCATTTAACTGATCCAAAGAGGTTGTAATACCCGCCCAAACAGCGCCATTAGCATTATCAAAACCAGATGGGGATAGAGTACTGCTAGACCAAGTACCCTCTGCAACACCTAATAAAGGAAAGAAGTTTGAGAAAAACACATCAGAATAACTGTTACCTTCCAGTTTAGCTAAGCCACCCCAGCCATAACCAAAAGTACCTGTAGCCTCATCAACCACTAGCTCATAGCCTTCATTGCCTTGTACATCAAAGGAACCGGCAATACGAGGAAACAACACTCTTTTCCAAAGAGGGCGATCCGCATCCGCTTCATAAATATCGGCTGTAAAAGTACCTACATCACCAACAGCAAATCTTGGCGGTACAGGACGTCTACTTCGTTCACCTTGAGACGTAGGGGCCGAATTTTGTGAATAGCTAGATTCTCGAATGGTAACAAACCCACAGATTGCACCGGCTTCGCATAGCGCAATATCTACTGGATCTACTGGATCTACTGGTACATCAAATCCAGGTTCATTTTGTCCATTACGACCAGTCTCACCTTGACCTACACCAGCAAATGCTAATCCTAAGGCTGCTGTGTTAACTTCACCACCTGCCGCAGTTGCAAAATTTTGCGCCCACTTGCCCCAAGACCTTACAGAATCCTCTTCTTTATCAGAAGAACCTGTATTAGCCGAAACCGACAACGCTGAAGTTAAAAGAATTGAAGCTATTGATACAGAAACTAGATTTCGCTTAAACATCATTATATCCCTTATTTTAATGAGCGACCCAGCTCCTAATGTTGAAACATAGGCGGGTAAAAGTATCTTATATGTTCATATTTTATACATATAAACTCTGGTTGTAATTGTACCAAGGTACAGGTGGCACTCTATTTGACGATAAAAACCCTCATCGCCAACAATAGGGCATTCAAACAAACTCGGCTTTAATTAGGTTTTAGATTCACAACTACTTGTTACTAAAAAAACTACCAGAAATAGCAGTATTTAAGGTACATGGCTCTGAAAAACTACCGAGCATGAAACTACAAAATTAAAACAGAATACTATAATAAAGAATCGACTCTTTTGACTTAATCAGCCCAAATCTCTATTTTTCTGCATCGAAAACGAATTTAAAAGAATCCACCCTGATAATTCAACACCCAACTAAACCTACATAAATTGTAGTTGAACAATCTATTTTATCCAATAAAAAAGGCCTCTAAAAAGAGGCCTTTATTACTAGATACTGTATTTAGAAATTAGAACTTTTTAGCCAAATTAATTGATAACTGATTACGATCATATTCATACAACTCAACATTAGAATCAGCTTCTACTCTCATCCATACAGCAGACAACTCTAATTCGTTAGCAAAAGTATGTTTACCACCGATAATAAGCTGAATCTGCTCATCATCCCTAACTTTACCAACACCTGTTACAATACCTTTAAAATCAGACTCATTGTAAGATACTCGGCTAAATAAGCTCGTCATAGGCTGAACTTGCCAATTCACACCAGCAAACACTTCCCAACCATTGTTAGAAAATTCAGCTTCGTTAGCATCATTTTCAAAACTTTCAAGCCCAGCCTGAACACCAATAGTATTATTTCTATACCCTTTACCTAGTGCTATGCCAACAGAGTAATAATCAGAGTCACGGCCTTGATCGCTAGCTTCCTGAAAATTACGATCTGTAAACTCAGCATCAACCGTCAATTCTGTACTGCTATCAAATGACCATGTCATAGATGGCTGAAGACCAATATAATTAGCAAGATCATTTCCTCCCAAACGGATATGATCCACCTGCAGTGCAACATTACCTCGCCATTTTTTATTGGTAATAACCGCAGGTCCTGTACGTAGTGACAACACATCTAAATCAAAATCATCTTCAGTATCATATCCACGATGATAAACAGATGCCCCACTCTGCCAAAACAGCATACCCGTGCTCTGTCCTAAACGGAGCGTTTTACCCGTACGATAACTATGATCATAACTACCGCTAACCACTAAAGCATTATCACTAACTGGCGAACCACCTGTAATAGTAAATGGCGTCCCATTAACATTAACAACTGAGCCCGAAGGGCCTACATTTACGTTGCTATCAAACAACACACCCGCTGACAAATTAAACTTATGGTCATGCTGTGGATTTAACTGCTCTTCATCTCTTTTCAACTGAGCTAAGAATGCCAATATAGATACGCGCACGCTCGCTGGTGTTTGAGGATCATCTAAAACTTCTTGCGCTTGCTCTTCAGCTTCTCGGTACTGCAATGTCTGCATATAAGCCACAGCCAATTCCAAACGAGCACGATGTAATGATGGCTGATTACTAAGGATAGTTTGAAATGATTCTATAGCACTATAAGGAGCTCCTTTTTCACGCTCCTCCATTCCTTGTTTGAAAAACTGCTCTGGATCAAACTGCTCTGCTGCGCTTTCTTCTGCCATGACAGAATTCGCCATCATTGACAATAAAACACCAGACAGCACAGAAACCCCGCTGTAATTCCTCATTTTTAAACTCCCCGTCCTTTATATGCACGCTATTTATTAGAGACTAGCGTTATTAACTGCGAGTATAACTACTGAGTATATTTCACACAACAAAAAAGGCACTTTAATAAAGTGCCTTTTAGTCGAACAGCTCTACATAACCCCTTTAACTAAATACCCTTTTATTGAGGTACTTGAAGGTCTGCACTAAAAGTTGTTACATGAACAGCATCAACGTACCCTGCAATATTTTCAGAAACGATGCTAGGCTGAGCGACAGTTTGTGTTTTCACTATATCAGCAACACCACCAATTTCACCTGCATTGTCGCCAAAAAAGCTAGCATTCACAGTTCCTGAGACTGTACCCTCCAAGGCACTTAATGCATTAGAGTCCGCATTTAAATTAATACCATTTATTGTACCCCCATCTATGCTGAAACCAACCTGCCCCACGACAGTAGTGCCATTTTCACTGGCATACGCCATAACATGACCTTCTAGCCCTCCATTAAAAGAGCCACCCAAAGTTTGATTGGAGAAATTAACACTCAGCTGTACACCTGCTCCCCAAGCACTATGCCCTCGATACTCAGCGACTAGGTCACCACTAAGTTCAGAAAAGCTATTCATGGTATCCAACTTAACCTGTAGAGCAATTAAGTCATCCAGTGTAGATGTAATACCAAGCACAAAACTACCTAAAAAAGTCTGAGCACCTCCACCTTCTTGACCGCCAGTGCTAGAAAACCAAAGCCCATGGGACAAATTACTACCTTCCAAGCCTCCTAAATGTCCATAATCCAACCGCATATATGGAGCAAAGCGTCCCTGACAATTACCTAAGCACCTGATAGATGTATCAGTTAATCCATCTAATCTTAAATTATCATCATCGTAACCATAATGAGCGACCATAGAACCTAGCCACATACGTTCATCAAGTGGCAAAGATGATAGATCAACGTACCGGCTATCACCGCCATTCGGTGCAACAGTAAATCCTAGCGCATCGTAACGCCTTATTCTTTGCTCACTCTCGGTATAACCTTCCATTGAAAAACCCGCCACAACAGGTGTCAAACTGGATACCCCTCTCCGAACAAAAAATCCACTGGAACGATGGCCTTGTCTGTCTGGGACCCTTGCATTACCTTCAGAACCAGACATAAGAGGATAGTAAGTCGCATAACCACAAGGCATTCCAGGCTGACAGCCATTCACTAATGGATCACCTCCCCCTAGACCTTCTATTTCTGGATCAAAAAACACATATTCAGGCCCTGCACCACCTGCTAAAAGCAAAGGATTTATAGCTACTTCAGGCCCTGCGGCTGTTGTTACCGGCATAGTCCATGTTACCGGCATATCCCAAGGCCCCCACTCATGAACAGAGCCTTGTTCCTCTCCTTACTGCTGATCTGCAAAAACAGAAGGTAGACTAACGCTGCTCAAGCAATTCTTTTGAAGTCCATGGCACACCTCCTTAAAGAGCTGCAATATCCAACTCCTTAATCTATCTTTTTCTTTCAATTAAAGAGTAGCTCTTAACAGCAAAGAAGGTATAAAAAAATACCCGAAAATAAATTGTATTTGTTGCATCTTATTAGTACATTTCAGGACTATCTGTGCAGCCCGTAAAAACAACCAAAACGATATAAACCTCCGCACTTATTGGTTACGCCATATAGTTTTAAATATGAACAGTGGAATTTCTGGCCTAGTTAGATATGCTCATAAAATCTATATATTGAGATCGCTGCCAATGAGAGCATCCTATCCACTCCTAATAATAGGAGTCATTTTATTAATCCCATTAACATGGTCATCCGCAACCTATGCAGGCCTTTTTGGTTCACAAGAACTACCACAGCGCTCATTAAGTGAGCTACCCGATTGGCTCAGCTACATGGAACGGCACTTAAGAGAAGATACGCCAGAACAAATATGCAGAGAATTAGGCTTATGTAATTTAAAGCCTTGGTATAATTTTCTTAATAGCATTAAAGGGCTTCCGAAAAGGCAGCAACTCGAACGGGTAAATCAATATGCAAACCGCCAACCTTATATTCAAGATATTGATAATTACGGAAAAGAAGATTACTGGGCGGTGGTAAGAGAGTTTCTATCGCGTAGTGGCGATTGCGAAGACTATTCATTAACTAAATTTTTCTCCTTACGACTATTAGGCTTCAGCAACGACGAGCTACGTATAGTGGTATTGCAAGACACCAACTTACGCATTGGTCACGCGGTGTTAGCCGTAAAGTACGGTGGTGATGAATTAATTCTAGATAATCAAAGCCGACAAGTTATTTCCCACCGCAACATTAAACATTACACCCCTCTATATACAGTTAATGAAAAGCGCTGGTGGCTGCATATGCCTGTTTACTGAGATTACTGCTAATATCTAGCTAGAATAAAATAATTTACTCACACACTTTGGATTATCAGCATGAAACGTATTTTAACCACTGGCTTTATCAGCCTCACACTTATCTTTATGATATGTATGTTGTTAATCAACCGTTTCACTGAAAATCAACAAACCCAGAGTATTCAACATTGGCAAACAACTTTATCAGCGCTCGCTGATAATCAAAGTTTAAGCGCAACAAGGTGGATGTTTTCTACAGAAGCCCCTCTAAAAGAGATTGCAGATAATAATTCCGTTCGGCTATACCTTCAACGATTAACAGGTAAAACATCAGCCGAACAAGAGAAAACCGCACAAATTGATTACCTTAGAAACCTTATTATCGCAGCCGCTAACCGTGAAGGTTATACTGATAAAACAAGAAGCAGTGTAAACGCCAATCTTCGAGTGATAGCCAATAGCTCTCTTGCTCTATATGACGCTAATTTAAAACCCATTGCTGGCACCCCTGGCTTAGCACCTATCAATAAAGAGATTCATGACACCATTAAATCCAGCTTATCAGTGGACACAGTCGCTGCCACCCACATATGGATGAATGAAAATCAAACAAGTCAGATCGCTTTTGTCAGCGCTATCACAGGGCTTCCGCAATTTGGCGCTGAAGGTAAGATCATTGGCTATTTGGTAGGGATAAAAAATGCTGAAAAAGAACTCTACAGCTTGCTCCGTAATTATAGTGTCGAACTACAATCCCTAGAATCTGCACTACTACAGAAAAAAGACGAAGGCTTAGTTTACGCGAGCCCTCTACGCCAAGACAAAAGCTCCGCATTGGCAAAAGTAATTCCAATGAATGGGCAAAGTGCAGCAGCGCTTGCCTTCAATGCACCTGGACAATTCATTCAGGCGAAAGATTATCGTGGCATAGATGTATTAGCGGTTAGCCGGAATATTGCCAGCACAAACCTTAAACTCATTATTAAGGTAGACCGTAACGATGCCCTAGGGCAAAGCGCAGAGGAACAAGCAAACCTACAAATGATGCTAGTGCTTGGCACACTCGCGCTTTTAGCGATGCTAGTCGCTGCGGGTTGGTACGGACACCTATTGAAGGAGCAGAAGTCAAACAAAGAGTTGCGAACCACCGCTCTAGCCTTAAAAGAAAAAACAAGCCTGCTTGATGCGATTAATAACAATGTGATCGATATGGTCATGATCGTTGATACTGATATTAACCTTGTATTTATCAACCATGCACTCGCCAGCAAAGTTTCAATCAACCCTGAGGATAGTGAAGGCAAAAATCTAAATTCCGTACTGGGGAGCCATTACGCTGAGCAACTATCCCCACTGATAAAAGAATGTTTTGAAAGCCAAAAAGATGGATCTTATAAAAAATCATTGGAGCTCCAAGGAACTCTCAGTACTTTTGTAATTAGCTTAGTGCCTATGCTCTACGGTGACACAGCATCGGTAATGCTCCACTTTCACGATATTACTTTAATTGAACAACACCAAAAGCGGCAAACTCAGCTACTTCGTCAAATCATGCAATCATTGATGAATGCGATTGACCTACATGATCCTTATTCAGCCAAGCATTCGCAAAAAACTGCCACAATAGCACTTGCAGTTGCTGATGCTATGGCACTCGAAGAAAATGACCGAGCCTCTCTTGAGATTGCAGCAAACCTTTGTAATTTAGGGAAACTATCCATCCCCCAGAGCCTGCTAACTAAAACAGAGCCTTTAACAGATCAAGAGAGAGATATTGTCCAAAATGAGGTCCAACATACCCGTGAAATACTCCAAAATATTGAATTTGATGGGCCGGTGTTAGAAACAATACTCCAGAAACATGAATACTTAGACGGTTCTGGCTCGAACGGAATATCTGGTGATGAGCTCTTGCTCAACTCGCGAATACTTACAACTGTAAACGATTTTGTCGCTATGATTAGTCCTAGAGCCTATAGAGATAGCTTACCGGTAGAAATGGCATTAGCGATCATTTTAAATGATGCAGGTAAGCGCTATGATCGCCAAGTAGTTGCATCTCTATTCCATGTGGCAGAAAACAAAATCGATTTCGATATACTATAAATCTACTTACTAAGTTCTTAATAATTAATGGATCGTCGGTGGGGCTTTAGGTGCATCAGGCACAATAATATGACCACTACTATCCAGCACCAACACTCCATGCTCAACGCCTAGCTCCAGCATCTGCTGGAGCAGCATCTGGGTTAAGTGGGCACTAATAATCAAACCTGCTGGAGGGTCACCATCAAACAGATCTTCATCCATTATATCTTCAGGCCTTAAACCAAGCAGCATTGGATTCTCAGCAACAAGCGGGGAGATATCTTCTGGTGCAAACACTGAATAACTAGATGATATATCAAGCGCCCGCTGATAAGGATCGAGGTCACGCGTACTTTGTTGCAATGAGTCTAGATAATCGGACTCTGCGGCAGAAAATATCTGAGACAGCTTACTCGCCCCTCCTATACTAATATTACGCTTTGCCGTTTCTGACTGGCTGTAATCAATATTAATCGGATACTGACTATCCTTTAGCAACTCTTCATCATCAACTAAAATATGCCCTTCATCATCAGTTTCCAGCCATTCACGATCGACAGCAACGGCCAGCAAGCCTTCTAAAGCTGCTGCTAAAATATTACTACAAACAATAATTCCAACGGAGGGGTTCTCACTCGCCTGTTTATTCATAATAAAATCACCAGCGCGGGCTGCGAGAAGTGTGGGATCCTGTTCTATTATCTCAGCTAACAGATCTGCTTCAAGAAAAAGCCTCTCATGGCATAAACGTTCGGCCGTTAAATAGGGCTCATTACAAGCCGTAGCCTGCATACGCGATATATATTCAACACGAACTTCTTCGAGTAAAGCTGTTAGCAATCCACTCATATAACGCCTAATTCCAAGAAAATGATAAAAATTTAAATTAAAAAGCTAAGGTTAATAAAACAATGGTCGATTGTTACTTAGGAAGCAACTAAAAAAAACAAGGAAGGGGAAACAAATGCGCACTTTATTTAAAGCAGGCGAAAAACAAACTGAAGATGAAGAAGGCAGCGTTTATATTCTCTCAGACAACTGAGAAACTAAGACGCAGAAGCTCATAACTAATGATCAAACTGCGTCCATACTTCACATTTACGGATAATCTCGAAACAGATTAATGTAACGTAATCCCTATGGGAGATGCATCCTGTTTAACTTCGTCAAAATAATCACGTAAGTCCACTAACTTAGTTAAACCATGATCTTCAGGTGATTTAGGTATTTCGAACCAATCTAATGCCCATACACGCGTCATCAGTTCATATTCACCTATCAATGCATCTAGATAGATCATAACCGCTTCTACCCTAGGATCCATATCCAAAACTTTTGGTGCATTTTCTAAATAGATCTCTAGATGCATACGATTATTTACAACATTTACGCGACACCAAAAATCATGAATTTCACAAAATTCATCACCAATATTCACCGATAAGGGAATAGGATCGTAGCGGTTATTAAACGCCTTAAATTCTATTCCGGTCAATTCTGGCGCTGCGCCTATTACACTTAACACAGAATGGATTGATTCGGGAAAACCATCACAACCAAAAACCATCTCTAAAGCCCCCTCTTCACCCTCATCGCTCTGAAAATGAAACGTCAGGTTGCTGTCAATCTTTTGTAATTGCTCACGGTATTGCTTTAGTAACGGCTCCGCCTCAAAACGATCATCACTCCTACTCGATAGAAGTTGCTCAATGGTTTCTTGGAGCTGGTCCCAAAATAAACTAATTTTTTCGTGCTTTAAAATCATTTATAGATACAGTCAAAGTTAAGTACGAGGAACCACAACACCAGTCTGACCCTGATACTTACCATCGCGATCTTTATAGGAGGTTTCACAAACCTCACTTCCCTGAAGAAACAGCATTTGAGCAACCCCTTCATTGGCATAAATTTTAGCAGGTAGCGGGGTGGTATTAGAAAACTCCAACGTTACATGACCTTCCCACTCAGGCTCTAATGGCGTGACATTAACAATAATACCGCAACGGGCATAAGTGCTTTTGCCTAAACAGATGGTTAATACATCACGAGGAATTTTGAAATATTCAACAGTACGCGCTAGCGCGAATGAATTTGGCGGGATAATACAGACATCCGACTGAACATCTACAAAACTGCCGTCATCAAAATCTTTAGGATCGACAATGGATGAGTTGATGTTGGTAAAAATTTTAAACTCATTCGCGCAACGTACATCATAGCCGTAACTAGATGTTCCATAAGAGACGATACGTGATCCATTAACCTCACGAACCTGACCCGGTTCAAAGGGTGAAATCATATCCTTCTCTTCCGCCATACGACGAATCCAACGATCAGCTTTAATGCCCATATTGGCCTATCCAGTAGTTAATAATTTTCTAGCCGCGCATTGTACCTTTTTTAATAGAGATGAACAAAGTTCAATCACACTAGCCACATATAAAAAACGACCCTTTAAGGGTCGTTTATTTTATTGATTAACAATATCTAATTAAATGAAATTAATTTAGCAGGTTAGCCGTCTTTTCATATTGATCAGCAAGCCAGAACTCTGCCGCTGTATTGCCTTCATCTCTCAAGCTATCAGCTTGTTTCCGAAGTTCCCTTGCCATATCACTACGGGAAGGTGCTGAAGGCTTTACCTGTATCTCTCTAATATCTGCTGTCTCTCTATAATCCATAACAACATCCCTCATTTATTTTTATATGATCCGTCTAATCGTCGAACTATCAGTGTAGACAATATTTTAGAGACCAACCAGATAACCTGGTTAATTTTTGATCTCAATCAAACTATAAACATTCGCAAAAAGCACCAACCTTAGCCTGTACGTAAAATATTAATCGTCAGAAACAACAATGGTAGGCACGGCAACATAGTTAGCATTTTTTGTAGCTAACCTAACTGCTAACTTACGTGCGACCTCCCGATATATTAACGCATAGTCGCACTCAGAATCAGCAGCTACGGTAGGTGTCCCTGAATCAACTTGCTGACGAATAGATAAGGCTAATGGTAATTGACCTAAGAGTTCCGTATCGTAGAGCTCTGCAATCTCTTTCCCCCCCCCATCGCCAAAGATCGCTTCAGTATGGCCACAGTTGCTGCATATATGAGTACTCATATTTTCAATGACCCCGAGTACATCAATATCGACTTTACGGAACATCTCTATCCCTTTTTTCGCATCCAGCAAAGCAATATCCTGCGGCGTTGTTACGATAACCGCCCCCGCAACCGGTACCTTTTGCGATAACGTCAACTGAATATCACCGGTGCCAGGTGGCATATCAATAAACAGGTAATCAAGATCATGCCAGCGTGTTTGCGTTAACAACTGCTGTAACGCACCTGCCGCCATTGGGCCTCGCCATACCATCGCCGTATTATCTTCGATTAGATAACTCATCGACATCGACTGTAAGCCATGCGCTTCAATAGGGTTAAAATGCTTCTCATCATGTTGAGAAGGGCGAACTCCCTCGTCTACACCGAGCATCATGCCTTGGCTTGGGCCATAAATATCAGCATCAAGAATACCTACTTTTGCACCCTCAGCAGCCATCGCCAGCGCTAAGTTAACCGCCGTGGTCGATTTACCAACACCCCCTTTACCTGAAGCGATGGCAATAACATTCTTAACACCTGACATCGAAGGAAGCTGGTTTTGCCCTTGATTGGAGGCAATCTGATGACTCAAGATCACCTCACATTCAGACACCTCATCCAAGGCCAACATTTTTTCACTGATGCGTTGTTTAAAAGTTGCTGCAACACCTTCACTTGGATAAACAAACTCAATGGCAATAACTAATTTACCAGAGGTTAGAGACACTTCTTTAACATGGTGCGCAGTAATAAGATCAGTCCCCATCAACGGATCATCAATTTCCGCTAACAAGTCAGTGACTTTAGATTCAATATTTGACACGGTTCTCTCCGCTTTCTGAGCTTTAGAATGTCGGTTAAAAAACTGTTTAAAAAAACTCATTATGACCTTCTAATTATATAGACTCACAGTATAACCCATAATAACCAAGCAGATTAGTAGGAATTACATAAAACTATGCAATACCTACTAAAACAAAGTATGTTCGCCGCTTTGTTTATGCGGGGCGAGCCATAGCCTCCGCCATCTCTCGGGCCGCACTAAAGTTCGTTTTACCACTGCCTAAAACAGGGACGGCCTCAACGCTATAGATATCCGCCGGTACCATCATCGGCGCCATTCCACCTTTGACCAAACGATCCCGCACATTTTCAACATCGATCCCTTCGATGAGAAGAATCACCTTTTCACCCTTTTTCAAGTCAGGCAGATTCACCGCGACCAAAGGCTGCTCTGTCAGCTCTAATATACGACGCACCTCACCCTCTATCGCAGTAAGACTCACCATCTCCCCACCCAGCTTAGCGAAACGACTATAGCGATCGACAATCGTTAAAAACCCATCTTCATCTAAATGGCCTTTATCGCCACTTTTATACCAACGAATACCATCCATCTCGACAACCACTTCGGCTGTTTTTTCTGGATTATTTAAATAACCCTGCATGATTTGAGTACCCCCAATCAAAATCAACCCATCTTCACCTATAGGGAGTTCATCTAAGGTTTCTGGGTCCACTATGCGGAAAGTCGAGCCGGGTAAGGCCATACCAACCGTACCGGGTTTGTTTCCCACCTGTACTGTCCACCAGTCTGTATCTAAAGCATCAGGTAAATTAGTACTTGCGACAGGAGTGGTTTCTGTAGAGCCATAACCTTCGACAACAGGTACATGGTATTTTTTCTCGAATCCCTCTCGTACAGCAGAATCAAGTTTCTCTGCACCGGCCACTACAGCTCGAAGCGACTGGAACATAAGTGGGTGAACCCGCTTATTCCGTGTATATAAACGCAAAAAGGTGGAGGTGGCACACATCAATGTTGCTTTATAACGTGCTACACCTTTACCTATTTTAGGCGCATCAGTTGGATCAGGATGGCAAACAACCGGCATTCCCTCAATCAACGGCATAAAACAAGTTACCGTTAGGCCAAACGCATGAAATAGGGGCAAGGTAGCCATAATACAATCATCTTCACGTACATTGAGCACATCTGCTGTTTGGCGAAGGTTCCCCATAATATTCCTGTGACTTAACATCACTCCTTTTGGAGCTCCCTCGCTACCGGAAGAGAATAATATAGCTGCGGTTTGATCAACATGTGCTTTATGACACAACCAAAATTGTAACCATGAAGTCGGCATCAGCGATACTAACCCTAAAGTTAATAGCCCTTCAGCTTTACTGATCTGTTCTTTAATATCTTCCATATACAGCAGTTCTCGTCCCTCAAATAACTCCGAAAGATCTGCGCCACGTGCTTTCAGCTTAATCACAAAACGACGCGAGGTAACAATAGTCTTCACATCCGCTTGCTCTAGCGCAGATTTCAGAGAGCCTACAGGTGCAGTAAAGTTGATATTAACTACAGTTTTTCCCGCCATTAATGCTGCCATATTAGCAATAGCACCAGCACTCGACGTTGGCACAAGCAAACCAATATTATTCCCTTCTGTTCGTACCATTCTTTTTCTAAATAAAGCCGTAGCAGTTAACAACTTTCTATGGCTTAACGGCCCTCCATCCACATCCGCTATAGCATATCCACCATCGGCACTTTTCATACTACGCACAAAGGCGCTTGGGAGTGTTTCAAGAGTTTCTGTATATTGTTCCCAAGTTCGAATCGATAACTCAAACACCTTCTGCTTAACTTCAGCAGCACAACTATCAATCGACATTGGCTGACCATAAGCGACGATGACATCTCGTTTAGAACCGTTACGACGAATGGTTTTCATTTTATCGGTCGAACGGGAGAAACGACTTCCCCACAACCCACGCATATAGAAAGGTACGATGACACCGTCCGCCCCTTCACAGGCTTTTTCAAAACCGCGCCTAAACTCTCCTAACTGTCCTATATGGCTGATTGCGCCTTCAGGAAACAAGCACACTACTTCGCCGATATTAATCAATTCACGTACCTGTTCAAGCGCTTGGCGACTCTTACCTTGAGAGATAGGAATAACTTTAAATAGATCTAAGAACCAGCGAAGATACCAGCGCTCATATATACTTCGCTCCATGACAAAGTGAATATGGCGAGGACAGGCCATCTGAATCATTGCCCAATCTAACCAGCTTATATGGTTACCTAATAGCAACGTCCCTTTACCCGCTTCAGGTAAGTTTTCAAAACCAAGTACCTGAAGATTATATTTCCGGCGAAACAGGAGCATCACCAAGACTTTGATAAATGCCTGTGGCAAGGTAATAATCGCATAGATAGCGCCCCCAACCCCCAGCGCGGCCAGCAACCAAAGCAACCAAAGTCCATCAATACTGTTCCACGCAAATAGCACAGTTAAAGACAAGAAACTCAGCATCATAAGGTTCTGAATAAAATTACTACCCGCCAATACCCGTCCGTTTTCAGCTTCACCTGCATGAAACTGTACCAATGCATTTAATGGCACACACATTAAGGCACCAAAAAGACCAATCGAAAAGAAGACAACCGCCTGCATAAGCATAGAATCAAGCTGAGGTAAAAGAACAAGCCCGCCCGCAACACCCACAGCCCCAACAGGAATCAAACCGACATTGATATAGTGCTTAGAAAACCGTCCAGCCAAGATAGAGCCCAGCATTATCCCTATACCTGCAAACGCCATGATGCCTTGAATTACGAAGGTATTATGTTGATCCATATGTTCTTCGGCAAACGCAGGAAAGACGGCCAGCATCACCTGACTAATTGACCAAAAAATAGATAGTCCAATAATCGACAACCAGATAGGACGTTTGCTTTTAAGTAAGCCAAGGTTGCGTTTTAAAGCTCGACCCGTTAGATAAGCCTTAGTATCAAAAACCGCTTTCTTATCGGTTTCCTGTAGTTCAGGCAGCTGGTACGCTAAATAGAGTTCAACAACCGCACCAGCAACTAAAAGCCAACCTAGGGGTGCGCATGACATTAAACTCTCTTCCGGTGAAAGCTGTACCGCGCCATCCAAACTCAATTCAAATAGTAGTGAGAAAACAACAATGCCACTTAAAATGGCGACCATAGTCACCGCCTGAACCCAGCTATTACCTTCGCTCAGGTTATTCGCGCCGACTAATTCTTTTATATATCCGTATTTAGCGGGCGAGTAAAAAGCACTTTGCAGCGCAAGTACAAAAGTCAGTCCAAAAGCAGGGATAAAAAGCCCTAAGTAGTAACAGGTTGTGATTAACAAAGTAATAACAACGCCGCCCCACGCAGATAGCTGCATCACCTTATTTTTAGGGTACTTATCAGCTAAGAATCCCGACGGGGTAAAAAGCAAAATAAAGGGAAGTAAGATCAAACCATTAACCACGGCGGTCAACAGTATCTGTAAATCACCGTCATAGGCCTTAAAGAGCGTATTTTGAATAATTATTTTATGACCAAGGTCGACAAAGGCATTAATAAATGCGACGCATATAAATGCAAAAAATCCGTTTAACTTTAATAGCTCTTTCATGGGGTGCTCCAGCCTATTCCAAACTCATGCTACGGTGCTTACCATACTTAGATCAAGGAATTACGACAGTTTTATGGGAATAAAGAACCACTTATGACTTGAGAATCATATGAACGGCTCCCGCTGTAGAGAACTATATAAAAAGCCGGCTAAAAACCGGCTTTTAATTGGAAAAGTATCGTATATTGCAACCTAATGGGTTGTGCTCTAAGCCTGCCTACTATTTGCGTGTAAGATAGACACCACACTCTAAATGCTCGGTATAGGGAAATTGATCGAAAATAGCAAAACGCTTTAACTCATGGGTCTGAGTCAAGGTTTCCAGATTTAACTTCAATGTTTCAGGGTTGCAGGATATATAGAGAATATTTTCATAGGACTGTACTTGCTTAACCGTTTCATCATCCAAACCTGAGCGAGGCGGATCAACCAATACCGTTGTAAAATCACAGCTATCCAAGCCAAGATCTTTAGTTCGACGCTTTTCCACCGTCCCACTTAGAACTTGGGAAAATTCCTCCGAACTAATACGAACAACATCTACATTTTCAATACCATTAGCCTCAATATTATATTGAGCAGCACGAACAGAGGTTTTTGAAATTTCAGTCGCTACGACACGGCGAAAGTTTTGAGCCATCGGCAAAGTAAAATTACCATTACCGCAATATAACTCGACCATATCACCTCCAGCCCCTTGGCTCGCATCAAGGGCCCATTTGATCATATGACGACAAACTTCGCCGTTCGGCTGGCTAAAATTGTTTTCTACCTGTTTATAGATATAATCCCGACCATTAATATCCAACGTTTCTATGACAAAATCCTGATCCAGCAATATTTTTGCTTTTCGAGAGCGTCCTACCAACTGAATATTAAATTTCTCTTTAAGCTTTTTAGCTTCTTCAATCCAGTCTTCTGCTAAAGGACGGTGATAGAGTAGTGTGACCAATAGCTCGCCACTTAAGGTGCTTAAAAAATCGATTTGGAATAGCTTACGTCGCAGCACTTCACTCGGGCGTATCTCTTCAAGCAGTTTGAACATCATATCGTGAATACGTTCAGCCACCATTGGGCAGTGATCAATACGTATACGGACGTTTTTGTTACCCTTTTCAAACATCACATAGAAAAGGTCATCACCCTCATGCCAAACACGAAACTCGCAGCGCATACGATAATGACTACGTGGAGATTCATAGACTTCGAGTTCGGGTAGATCAAAACAAGAAAAAAGCGATTCAACACCGGATTTTTTAACCGCAAGTTGAGCTTCATACTGTTCAGGTTCGACAACTGAGATTGACATTTACGCCTCTAAAATAAGTGCTATAGGCACAAAAAATGCGCCCACAAAAAATTGGGCGCATTTTAACAGTATGCAAGTCTCAGGCAAAACATTAAAAACAGGAAGCGGCAGGATTAAACAAATCCAACTTGTGTTTGATAATCTGCTGTAATTAGCTGCCAATGATCCAGTTCCGTCCCCATCCCAATTCGCTTGATGTAATCCATACTCAAACGACTGGACATATCACACCCAACAACGCTTGTAGCAGGTGGTAATAACGCATCCGCCACATGGACAGCCGTTAAGGGTGTAAAAACATTTTCAGGGTTAGCCTTGGGGAAATGGTGAAATAATACAGCCTCAATAACTCTAGGAGGTAAGTTCCATAAAGCCAGCATATACGCGCCCGCTTCAGCATGAGTAACACCTAACTCAAGCTTTTCAATTGCATAAACCGGTTGGTCCATTAAACTCGCTTTACTAATGATTCGATGATATTCAGCAGGGTTCTGACTGGCGAGAACTAAAATACCAAAATCATGTAGCAAACCTGCTAAAAACGCTTGGGCTTGCACATGACGGTCAGCTTTCACTGAACGCGCTATATGTTGAGCAGCGCGAGCGACGGCCATTGAACGCTGGTGAATTTGTTTAAACGAAAAACTTTTCCAAACATCGGTTTGCGGATAAGCATCAAATAGATGGGATGTTAGTACTAAATCTCGAATCATTCTGATACCAAGAATAGCTACCGCTTCCTGCATTCTATTAATATCACGACTTAAACCAAAAAAGGCTGAATTAACCCACTGCATGACTTTAGCAGTCATCACTGGGTCTTGCTCGAGTATCTGCGCAATTTGCCGAGCATTTGAGCGCTCAGAACTTAACGCTTTATTTAACTTATCGTATACATCCGGCAAGACTGGCAGAGTTTGTAACGAGGTAATGTAATTCTTCACTGCAGGTTTATTAATCAATCCTGCGACATGAATACTGTTGGATATATCCTCGATCAGCTCATCAGGACTACAGTCTAAAGATAACGAGTGATGCGCCAACTCAGATGCTCTTGCGGTTTGCAACGGGGTTAAATAACCAGATAAAACTACTCGAATAACATTAGGATGTTTTTCAACCACTTTGGCAAGTAATTCAAGTACTTGTGTCGGATTATCACCTAAAGGTAATACCAGCACATCGGCAGGATTACTATCAAGAACCGCCAATAACTCATCTAAGCGTTTGACTGAAACAGTATTCCAATCGGTGGTATCAGATATAGCCTTACCTAAACGTACACTTTGAGGGCATACCTGACAAAAAACAGCTGAATGTTTCAATATTTGGGATGTCATCTGCGCGTCCATAAAAAAACCATCCAATTAACCCATCCTTAGATAATACCTTTACTCTCTCGATATAGGTTTAGCTGGGTATTAGCTGAGTGTCCAGAAAATAAACAGCTACATGAAAACTATTCAAAATAAAACCACACTAAAATTGTACAATAAACAGCCTCCAGTTTAGCACAATCGGTATTTATTAAAAAACGTCAAACATAAGCTATCACCCTACCAGCACACTAAAATGATTAAGCGCGATATCATGAATAACTTACACACTTCCCTTATCAAGTATTTATTCTCCAACTCTCTATACAATCTGCATTCATAATGGTTCATATAATCAACTAAAAAGCGTAGAATCTGGCCTCCTTATTTCAATGATTTCAGGTTTTCAGGCAGCCCATGACTGACAGCAAACGTAAGATTCTTGTTACTAGTGCCCTTCCATACGCTAATGGTCCCATTCATTTAGGCCATTTAGTTGAATATATACAAACTGACATTTGGGTTCGCTTCCAAAAACTCCGGGGCAATCAATGTACTTACGTCTGTGCGGATGATGCTCACGGCACACCTATCATGCTGAAAGCCGATCAAATGGGTATTTCACCGCAAGAGCTGATTGACAAAGTTAGTGCTGAACACCAACGGGATTTTTCCGGTTTTATGGTTGGGTTTGATAACTACTACTCTACCCACTCAGAAGAAAACAAATACTTCGCATCTCATATATATACCGCATTACGTGACGGTGGGCATATTGATAAAAAAACGATCACTCAAGCCTATGACCCTGAAAAAGAGATGTTTCTGCCTGATCGCTTTGTTAAAGGCGACTGCCCAAAATGTGGCGAGAAAGACCAGTACGGCGATTCTTGTGAGAAATGTGGCGCAACCTACAGCCCTGTTGATCTTAAAAATGCTTATTCTGCAGTGTCTGGTGCAAAACCCATTGAAAAAGAATCTGAACACTATTTCTTTAAGCTAGGTAATTTCGAAACTTTCCTTCGTTCATGGGTAGATAACCACGTTCAAGAGCAGATGATTCATAAACTAAATGAATGGTTTGAATCAGGCCTACAGAATTGGGATATCTCTCGCGATGCACCTTATTGGGGTTTTGAAATACCAGATGCCCCAGGCAAATACTTCTATGTATGGCTAGACGCCCCAATCGGTTACATGGCGAGCTTTAAAAATTGGTGTGATAAAAACAACGTAGATTTTGATGAGTACTGGTCAGAAGCCTCAGAAACAGAGCTTTATCACTTTATCGGCAAAGATATAGCCTATTTTCACACTCTTTTCTGGCCCGCTATGCTTGAAGGCGCTGGCTTCCGTAAGCCTAATGGTGTTTTTTGTCACGGTTTCTTAACCGTAGATGGACAAAAAATGTCTAAGTCGCGCGGCACCTTCATTATGGCTGAGACCTACCTGAATCACCTTCGTCCAGAGTACCTGCGCTATTACTTTGCAGCTAAGTTAAGCTCTGGTATAGATGATATCGATTTAAACCTTGAAGATTTTCGTATGCGCGTCAATGCGGATCTGGTCAACAAAGTCGTCAATATCGCCTCTCGCTGTGCAGGCTTTATCAAAAAGAAATTTGACGGTGAAATGTCTGCACAATTAACCGAGCCTCAGCTTTATAACGAAGCAATTGCCGCTGGCGATCTAATTGCAGATGCCTACGAAAAACGCGAGTTTGGCAAGGCTATGCGTGAAATCATGGCCATTGCAGACAAAGCAAACCAATATATTGATACCGCTGAACCTTGGGTTTTAGCAAAACAAGAAGGCAAAGAACAGGAAGTACAAGATTGCTGCTCCATGGGCATCAACCTATTCCGCGTTATTGTTTCTTATTTGGCGCCTGTATTACCTCAAGTGGCTAAAGATGCAGAAGCGTTCTTGAATATTGACCGTATCACTTGGGATAGTATTAAAGAGCCACTGCTAAGTCATAAAATTAATAAATTTAAACCGCTAATGCAGCGCGTTGATGAAGATAAAATTACGGCAATAATTGATGACACAAAAGCGGCCATTGAAGCCGCCGCTCAGGCTTTACCACCAGCGGTTTCAACACCTTTAACCGATGAACCCATCGAAGAGACAATCGAATTCCCAGATTTTGCCAAGGTTGACTTACGGGTCGTGCGTATAGCGAAAGCTGAGCATGTTAAAGGGGCTAATAAACTTCTGCAACTCACCCTAGATTTAGGCGGAGAGACCCGTAATGTCTTTGCCGGCATTAAGTCAGCTTACGAACCAGAAGATCTTGAAGGAAAACTAACCGTTATGGTTGCTAACTTAGCTCCACGTCAGATGAAGTTTGGCGTATCTGAAGGCATGGTGTTAGCGGCAGGGCCTGGCGGCGAAGATATTTGGATACTAAGCCCAGATGACGGTGCACAACCAGGTATGCGCATCAAATAATCCAAGCTTAGATCTTCCACTTAAAAAGCCTATAAATCCACCTTTGTGATTTGTAGGCTTTTTTATTTCTACAGAGCAAACCAGCCCACTTCTGCTTACCCCTTACTGTTCAGCGTCACTCTCAAATGCAATACGACTTAAGCATCCTATTAAGAGATAGATAAATATAACTCTTGATTATTGAAGGCTTATATTTAGATAAAATTAAGTCTATGCTGTTCACAAGTACGTCGTTGTAAGCAACTTTATATAGTTGCAGCCACAAATATCTTGCCGTGAATAACTCAGGAGCGCATATGCCATACAACGAAGAAATCATGCAGGAATTGAATGTGTTAAACCTTTTCAACCTCAACACCACTCAAGAAGGAATCAAAGTCCACTCCTCTGCTCAATCAGAGGTTATTGCCGCTACACAAAGACTCTTTGACAAAGGATTGATTACTCAACACGACGGTGGCTACCTTACGCCACTAGGCCACGATGCAGCAGAAAGCACGCAAACCTTACTTACGATTCTAATAACAGAAAGCAGACTCTAATAGACAAAACAAAGGGCCTTATTAGGCCCTCTGTTAATCAATATTATGCTGGCGAGTGTATCGCCAAGAAATGCTCCATTACACGTCGGAGCAAGCTTGCATGAGCATAATCTCCACTGCGCTCTGCATGAGCAATATCATCAAGAATAATCTTTTTGATCTTGTCCTCACCGTCATGCTCGACTAAGTAATTACCTAGAGCCATAGCAATCATGGGATCAACATGTTCATGCTCAGCGATGGCATTAACTTCACCAACAGAGAGTCCACTCATTTCAACACATTCGTTGTAAGTTAACATGACACTACCCTCGCTTAAAAGTAATCAATCCTTCAAACCGGAAAGCAGACTGCTTAACTCCCTCCCTCATACTCAGTCTAGTTGAAAACTATAGATTCGAAGTGAATAGCGACTAAACACGAGTAATAACCCTGTCATAACTGACCTCTATCAATCTATTGCATATTTGACCAATATCACTAAGATCATTTGCCGCCAGAAGATTAAGACAGAGGATTACACCCTAATGACGCTGAATGACTTTATAAGCAAGCTTGCAACCAGCTCAGAGCTGGATTTTGAAGATACTATGCTAGTGATCGAAAGTAACTATAGCTATACACCTACCGCATTTGACAACGGCTCGATCAGTAATGATGCTGGGCAAAATGAGGGGAGCTGCAAAATCTTTGCTTTTGCTAAGCTAAATAACCTAGATGAAACAAGCACTCTAAAATGCTTTGGCCGCTTTTACCAAGATGTATTAAATACACCTGATGGTGATGATCATGGAAATATTCGCAACTTTATGCAGACCGGCTGGGCAGGTATTCACTTCTCAGGCGAAGCCCTTAGCTAATATAAAAACTTAGCTAATATAAAAATCTTAGCTGCTCTCAATAGCTAACCATCCATATAAAAAGACCCTCATCATTGGTGATCCAACGATGAGGGTCTTTTTACAACTTAGACCAGCAAGCGTTTTATAGCCAAAGGCGTTTAGGCTAAACGATCATCCGCCACTTTATAGCTTGGGTCTTCAATCATATTCACTTCCACAAGGCTTCCAGCCTTATTCAGAAGCTTACAACATTCAGGGCTTAAATGACGCAGACTGAGCTCTTTACCTGCTTTATCATAACGTTCCGCTAAAGACTCTATTGCCTCAATACCTGAGTGATCCATGACCCGACAGTTTGCAAAATCTACAATCACTTCCGGGGGATCAAACTTCGGATTAAATTGATCGCGAAAAGTTTGAATAGAAGCAAAGAAAAGCGGACCGTTTGGAAAATAAACTTTAGTATCGTATTCGTCACGTACTTCAAAAGACATATGGCTTGCATGTTTCCAAGCAAAAACCAACGCAGAGATAATTACGCCAACAATAACGGCAATCGCTAAATCCTGCCAAACCGTAACCCCAGTCACAGCAATAACGACAATTAAATCAGAACGCGGAATTTTTCCCCACAGGCGTAAACTAGCCCACTCAAATGTACCAATAACAACAATAAACATTACACCGACCAGCGCTGCAACAGGAATAACTTCGATAAGGCCCGAACCTACCAGAATAAAAGCAAGTAAGAAAAGAGCAGCAGATATACCTGATGCACGGCCAAAACCGCCCGAATTAATATTGATCATACTTTGACCAATCATTGCGCAGCCACCCATGCCACCAAAAAAGCCTGTTGTGACATTCGCCACACCTTGACCTATACACTCTTTATTACCACGACCACGCGTCTCTGTGATCTCATCAATCAAGGTCAACGTTAACAAGGACTCTATCAAGCCAACGGCAGCCAAGATCAAAGCATAAGGCACAATAATCTGAAATGTCTCCAAAGTTAATGGCACCATCGGAATATGGAACTGAGGCAGGCCACCAGCAATAGTGGCGTCAGCGTTACCTGTCATATCAGCTAGAACATCTTGCACTGTGCGCGTATCAAGATCTAAGCCGATTACAAGTAAGGTGACCGCAAGAATAGCGGCAAGTGTAGAGGGAATAACACGCGTAAACTTAGGTAAGAAGTGAATAATCGCCATTGTTAAAGCAATTAAACCGAGCATCACAAACATCTGCTCACCCTGCAGCCACTTAATAGCGCCATCATCATCCATAAACTGAAACTGCTTCATTTGCGCAAGAAAGATAACAATAGCCAGTCCGTTTACAAACCCCAACATAACCGGATGTGGTACTAAACGGATAAACTTACCTAATCGAAAAACACCCGCCAGTACTTGAAATATCCCCATTAATACAACAGTTGCAAAGAGATATTCCACACCATGATCAGCGACTAAGCTCACCATCACTACAGCAAGAGCACCCGTCGCACCCGAAATCATTCCTGGACGACCACCAATAGCAGCGGTAATAAGTCCAACCATAAAAGCGGCATAAAGGCCTACTAAAGGATCGACACCGGCTACAAAAGCAAACGCAACAGCTTCAGGCACAAGCGCCAATGCAACGGTTAATCCAGATAAAACATCGCTTTTAAGTGATTGTGTCCGCGACACAAGCAATTGAATCATTTACCACCTCAGCCATATACTGGTTCTTTTTTAACCAGACTTGAAAAGCGCGCGAGTATAACAAATCTACGGGCTAATTTCAGGTATCAAGAACGAATAGTTAACATAAGTTTCTGCCGCAGACCTTGCATCTGTGCAGATGCAATATCTGAGGCTAAGATAGAAAGTTCCTTCTCTTTATTAAAGCATTTAATAACAATTAGTTGAGCAAGATTATCCCACGCAGCTGGCAACTTATTGCAATGCGACATCATTCCACCCGCTTTATCTTCAGCTAAATAAATAATCTGACCTATCCCTGAGGCTAAAATCCGACCGCAGCACATAGGGCAAGGTTCTAACGAAGAGATCAGCTGCAAGCCTTCTCGATCCTTATAATCAGGAAACATATTTTCAAACTGATCAAGAACTCTCATCTCCGCATGCGCGGATGAATTAAACCCTTCACTAAACACCTGATTAGCCGCCTCAGCTAACAGATTATTATCCCGATCGACCAAAACAGCACCAACGCCATAGTTTCCCTCTTCCAAAGCTTCCAGCGCTAATTCACAACAACGAAACGCCCATTTATGTTCCCCTAATCGGTATTCAGGCGCATAAGTAGCTAAGCGAATTTTCAAACTCTCAATATTATTGTTATCAGTGCTCATCGCGCCACCACCTTGTAAAGCTTTCACTTAAAAATTAAGACTTATCTAGTAAGCTTAGCTGCAAAGGTTGTTCTTTGGAGCTTTCCGTTAATTTATATCCTACCCCTATCAGCCTTACTGGGCGTTGACCTCGATTGAAAGCATCCATTAATAGCTGTCGAAAATGGACAACGTTAGGACAAGCGACCTGATGTTCTGCTGTCGTTTGGACAAAATCACAAAACTTAACTTTCACCACAATCCCAGCAATCGACCGAGTCTCCTGTAAACGCTTATAACGTAAAACTAGCTTTTCTATTAACATAGGCAATTGAGCAACACAGCTATCAAGATCTAAAAGGTCCTGAGAATAAGTATGCTCCACACTAATCGACTTTCTTATTCGACTGAGTTTAACTGGACGCTCATCAATACCACGAGATAGGTCAAATAGACGTTGGCCGAACTTTCCAAACCTATCAACTAATTCAACCAAGGATTTCGCACGTAGATCTCGACAAGTCTCTATATCCATTTCTTTTAGCTTCTCAGCGGTTTTCATACCAACACCGGATATTTTTTTAACCGGTAGATTCAATACGAATTCATCTACTTTACGAGGGTGAACAACATAAATACCATCGGGCTTATTCCAATCACTCGCCACTTTGGCTAAAAATTTATTAGGCGCAACCCCAGCGGAAATAGTAATTCCTATCTCATCTCTTACTCGATTTCTTATCTGATCTGCGATTAAGGTTGCACTGCCTTGGCAATGATTTAATCCTGTTACATCAATAAATGCTTCATCGAGTGAGAGCGGCTCAATAATATCGCTATATTCAAGAAAGATACTCATCACCTGCTGGGAAACTTGACGATATTTAGCCATATCTCCTGAGACGACCCGTAAATCCGGACACAACTTTAATGCCTGAGCGGTAGACATCGCTGATCGAACTCCAAACTCCCTAGCAATATAGTTACAGGTAGCAATCACTCCTCGTCGATCAGCACTACCTCCAATTGCCATGGGAATGGATCTTAATTCTGGGTTATCTCTCATCTCAACTGCCGCAAAGAAACAATCACAATCGCAGTGAATGATCTTACGTTGCATAAATACCACCAAGATACTGTTTATATATACAGTATTGTAATAAAAAATAGCCTAAGCTGAAAATCTATTTTCAGTCGTCACAAAACCGTCACGTTTCTGTAAAGAGTTAGTCACCTAACTCACCTATATTTTTCACCTTATGAATACACGTGAAAATACCCTCATCATTAAAGAGCCAACTATTAACGTAGAGAAAGCTCTTGTAAGCAAATACCCTGCTTTTATTGATAAGCCGGCGCCGTTTAAACGCTCTGCTCTATTTATGTTGAAAAAACTGGTTCATGAAAATGAGATAAATAGTTTTCTCGACATTAATAAAGATGCAACAGGGTTTGAATTTATTGAACGGGTTCTGGAATATTTCAATTTTGGTTACAGCATCAGCAACCATGATAGAGCCAACATTCCATCCTCCGGCCGAGTGGTGATTATTGCTAACCACCCATTGGGGGCCTTAGATGGGCTCGCTTTACTTAAAATGGTCGGCGAAGTTAGACGCGATGTAAGGATCGTAGCTAATGATGTTCTTATGAACTTCGACCCTATAAAAAACTTGTTTCTCCCTGTAGACAACTTAGGCAAAAGCACGCGTAAAAGAGATATAGAACGTATTGTTGAGGCCCTTCATCAAGAACAAGCAATTATCGTCTTTCCCGCTGGCGAAGTTTCAAGAGCAGGCATAACAGGCGTTAAAGATGATAAGTGGAACAGCGGATTTATTCGTTTTGCCCGCAAAGCTAACGCACCTGTACTTCCTATTTTTATCGGTGGAAAAAACTCATCCTTGTTTTATAGCGTTTCTTACATTAACAAAACCCTCTCAACATTAATGCTAGCTAGAGAGATGTTTAATAAGCGCTCGGTCACTATCCCAATGCGTGTAGGTGAGCCCATTCCATTCAGTCAAATAGATGCGGTACCTGTATCCACAGCTGAAAAAACTAAACTGCTGAAAAAACACCTTTATCGTATAGCAAAAAATAAAAAGCCCCTTTTTCTAACGGAAAAAACGATCGCCCATCCTCAAAATCGCCAGAACCTAAAACAGGAACTAAGAGAGTCCGAACTCTTAGGTGAAACCATTGATGGAAAAAAGATCTATCTCTTTGATTACAAAGCAGAGTCAGCAGTTATTCAGGAGATAGGACGTCTGCGGGAGATCGCTTTCCGCTGTGTCGGCGAAGGAACTGGAGATAAAAAAGATTTAGACCTGTATGACCAATACTATCGTCACCTTATTTTATGGGATGAAGAGGAGCTAGAGATAGCAGGGGCCTACCGCCTTGCTGAAGCGGGAAAAATGGATCCAACGGCAACCGATACCGGCCTATACAGTGCAACCCTGTTCAAATATGGAGAACAGATGAAGCCCTATTTCGAGCAAGGAATAGAGTTAGGCCGAAGCTTTATTCAACCCAAGTACTGGGGAAAACGTAGTTTAGATTACCTCTGGTACGGAATTGGTGCCTATCTACGTAAACACCCTGAAGTACGCTATATGTTCGGTCCTGTAAGCTTGAGCAACAGCTACCCGAGGGTCGCTAAAGATATGCTTGTATGGTTTTATAGCCACTATTTTAATGATAACGAAGACCTTGGCCATTCATTCTCCCCTTATGTTTTAGATCAAGAAGCTCTAAATAATATGGATCGAATGTTTAGTGGTGACAATTACAAAGCTGACTTTAGAGCCCTAAAGGAACAACTGGAATTTTTAGGCGTTAGTGTACCAACGCTCTACAAACAATATAGTGAACTCTGTGAAGAGGGAGGCGTGCGTTTCCTTGATTTTGGTGTTGATGCCGACTTTAACTACTGTATTGATGGGCTTGTGTTAGTCGATATTGAGTTCGTGAAGGCAAAGAAACGAAAACGATATATAGGCGAAGATCCCATAGCAGAAACACTCTAAGTGTGATCAAAGCTCGCAACCAATAAAAAAGCCCCAAGAGCAAACACTTGGGGCTTTTTAGATTCAGAATGTAAAGTGTAGTAGCTCAGACTTGATCTGACAGTTACCCGTTTTTTATCTGGTGTCTGTCAGTTTAGATCTGGGCTAAATTCTTCTCGGCCCAGACCCGTTTACCATCAAGCAACGTTTCCATTGGCGTTCTACCGCAACATACCTTGCCCTGATGAGTTCGTTCATTGTTGTAGTATTCCATCCAGCCGTCCAGATCTTTTTGTAGTTCCTCAAGTGATTCGTAGAGCTTTTTACGGAAAGTTACTTGATAGAACTCATTCAAGATCGTTTTATGAAAGCGTTCACATATACCATTTGTTTGTGGGGACATCGCTTTAGTTTTGGTGTGATCAATATCGTTTATAGCAAGATAAAGCTGGTAATCATGCTGATCGACCCGACCACAGTATTCAGTTCCTCGGTCTGTAAGAATACGCAGCATAGGAAGCTCCTGTTCTTCAAAGAACGGTAATACCTTATCGTTGAGTGTATCTGCAGCAGTAATCGGTGTTTTAGTGGTATAGAGCTTACAGAAAGCGATTTTGCTGTAAGTATCCACAAAGGTCTGTTGGTATATACGGCCAACGCCTTTCAGGTTACCTACGTAAAAGGTGTCCTGAGACCCCAGATAACCTGGGTGTATCGTCTCAATTTCACCGCATGCTTCATCATCAGATTTCTTTTTCTCAAGCGCTGCAACCTGAGCATCGCTCAGGATGATGCCGTCGTTAGCAACTTTATCTTCTAAAGCTTTCAGTCTCTTTTTAAAGTTCTCAAGATTATGTCGAACCCAAATTGAACGGACGCCACTACCTGATACAAAGACACCCGACTTACGTAGTTCATTACTGGTACGGTGCTGACCATGAGCGGGTTGTTCAATGGCATAAGCAACGACAGCTTGTTCTGTTGCTTCATCCACTCTGTTCTTGGGATTCGGTGCTCTACGGCTTTTGTTGATCAGGCTATCGATACCACCTTCTTCAACAAGTTCCTGATAACGATAAAACGTATCTCGTGATACGCCCATGACTTTGCATGCTTTGGACACATTCCCAAGCTCTTCTGCCAAATTCAGCAAGCCAGCTTTGTGTTTAATGATTGGATTGTTAGTATGGATCATGAGAGTTACCTTTTGTTTTGATTTAAGATTCGACACCTTTATCAAAACGGGTAACTCTCTCTTTTTCAAGATGATGTGTCAGATCAAGTCTGAGCTACTACATGTAAAGCTACACCTTGGCGCTAAGGTGCTTTAATATCCGCTTCACTCTCAATTAAAATGCCCTGCTCATTCAGATTAATATCCATCTTCACTCGCATATCCATATTTTTCAATACGTCTAGCTGCTCAGTGACTTCTGGATCACCTGCCATCTCTAGAATAGGCAGTATCGGCTCAAACATTTTTTTATAATCAACAGAGAAGCTCAATAGGCCATTACTTTCGACAGTTTCACCTGCTAACTGATCAGCAATCGCCTTTCCTTTCTCTCCATTATAAACAACCAAGTGCTTACCTTTTAAAGCCAACATAGGTTTAATATCAACCTCGGTCGGAAGAGGCATAATTGTCGATAGATCAACAGGGCTTCCATCTGTAGGCAATTGCAGTTGCGCCAATTGTGGAACAAAAGCTTTAGCCATATTAAACAGAACAGCTGGATCCTCTGCACTCAAAGAGACGATACCATCTAAAGAGTTTAACTTAGGCGCTGAAGAGTCCATAGAAATAGAGAAATCTTGAACCCCAACCGCTACACCTTTAACCCCTTGCGCCATACCGGTAAACATACCTAAAGCAGCAGGGTTGGCTTGCTGAATATCCGCCTGCATCTCCAATAAAGGTTCACACTTATAGCTTGGCTCAAGCATGTTGCTCCAGATTGATGATAATGCGGGACCTAACTTATTCGCATCAAGCCCTAAGCCCATCCCAAACACTTGCGCATCACTAAGATAAGAAGGAATAAAACCCTGCATAGAGGTAAGCGCATCAAGCACAACTTTATTATTACTTTCCACCACTAACGCAGCCTTCATATAGCTCCGTTCAGAGGTGATTTTCAAATCATCGTGACTACGTATACCTGCTACTGTGCGCGGCCAGTTAGCTGCCATCGCTCCCATCTCAGCCTGACATTCAGCAGTGCGAACCCTATCTAGATCCGTCCCCTTTCCTTCCATCTCCATCGCTTTAGTCAACATAGATGCCAATCTATTGCCATCCGCCGTAGTAAATGCAGTGACTAGCCCTTTATGATCAAGATAAGAAAGGGTTGCATTAATAAAGCCATGTTTCGTTTGAATATCTTCCAAAATACCAGCGTCCTGCAACGAAGCTGCTGGTTTGGTTTGCGCTAAAGCCAATTCAACGTCCGACTCAGTATTCACATGCGTATTAATCGTCCAAGTCGCCCAGCCATTTTCATAAGCAACAAGCACTTCAAACTTTTCACCCTTAGCGTTACTTTCAAAGCTATACGCTCTATATACCAACTTATTTAATGTACGCGCCTCATGCTTAAAACCACTCTCCTGTTCAGCCTTATCTAAAACTGCCCACAAGCCCTGTTCATCGGTCACTTGATAACGCACAACTGGCATAAAACCGACAGCATAAACAAACGTTTTTATCTGATCAGGAAGCCCGAACGTTTTCTGAAAACTTTCTACTGAATGCGCAGCTTCAAAATAAGACTTAACTAAACTCGCAAAAAAGCGCTCCTTAGGATCTGTTCCATCATCCAGTTCTTCAAGCAAATCATCCGGAATTTTTGCTTGGGGAAACATTGTAGAATTCAGGTAATCCTTAAGGGGAAATGACTCAAGTTGACCTGAAAAGATCACACTATCCGCAGGCACGTATGCTAAAGGAGAGTATTCTGAAGAACCTGACTCGCCTTGCTGATTGACCATATAACCAACTGCACCAGCGGCAATGACTGCGCCGGCAATAATAATTTTACGCACCGTTTAAAGCTCCATTTTAATGTTTGTAAGAATCTTAACTGATCATTTTAAAACTGTCCCGATTTAGCCTAGAAAAATCGAGGCTATTCGGTATAAAAATATATACATAGTGACTCAGGTCTATAACCTAACACAGCAATATACACTCAATCTAAAGTTTGCCCCCCTATTCAGGGCCGTTTATCATGCAGGTAATGAACCTAAAGTCAGGTTATTAAAACACTGAGTTATAAAATGACTATCATCCGATAAGGGGAATTTGTGAATCCAGTCAGTTTGGTCTTATTAATTAGCATCGCACTTTTAGTGATTTTATGGGTACGCTCACTACCTAAGAAGAAAAAGCTGCCTGCGGTCATCATGATTATTCTGACACTCATTGCACTTTTTGTTCTACTGATGGCTATCACTGGACGCTTAAGCTGGGTCGCTGTTGCCTTTACAGCTCTACTACCTTTTGCTCGCCACTTAGTTCCGACCCTATTAAAAGTGCTTCCTTTTCTGAATATCTGGAATAAACATCGAAAAGAAAAGCGTCAACACAATAATAATCGAAGCTCAGCCAACCAAGGCCCATCCGGCAATAGTCAAAAGGTACGTGAGGCTTATGAAATTTTAGGCTTAAAGCCGGGTTGCTCTAAGGATGAGATCATTGCGGCCCATCGCCGTCTAATGCAAAAAAACCATCCAGATCGAGGAGGCAGTGATTATTTAGCGGCCAAAATAAATCAAGCGAAAGACACGCTACTTAACGGTTAAATCGACGATGTACTCGCTCAGGTCCAACTCGCTCAAGCCTAAGACCATCTGCGCCATAAGTAGAACTATACCCTTTAACGACTAAGCCTCCTCGCTTATCACGCCGAAATATAATCAATTCGTTACCTTCGCGGCCATCAATTTCTGTCAGATGAACTACAATTTTCCCTGCACTAAGGTGCCTCCATGTTCCTTTCTGTACAATCAAGGGCTGGCTATTTCGATAATCCTGAGTCAACAAAACGGTTTGATCAGATGATAAATCAAGGGATAAAAATCGATCTAACCCATTAGCACCTGTTAATAATGAAGTATATAACCCAGGTAACGTTCTGACCTCTAAGTCTCCTTGCCGAGCACAACCTGTAAACACCTTGCCGTTCAATACCATTCGGCTAGTGTATTCATATTCAATATCATACTGATCCCGACACCAGCGTTTTTCCAATGTTAGGCTTACCGTAAAAGCTTCAGCTCCTTCCAAATGGCTACTCCACTCAAAACCATTCCCTAAATTAATCGGTGACTCTTTAGGAAATATCAACTGAGATAATCTTCCATAATCCTGTACATAGAGGCCATCACCTCTAATGTCAGCAATCCATAAAGGGCGATCCCCTGCGGCTCGGTATTCATTGCCTGACAGCTCATAGCTACATGTGGATTGGTTCCCGCCCATTAAATGCACTTGATAGACCTCCCAAGGCTCACCAGGCACAACATGGTCTCCAGTTAACTCGGCATAAAAAACCGGAGACCCCGTTTGATTAAAACGTTTCTTTAGCTTGTTGGTATGATCCTGAATTGACTCTTCTTTGTTAACATAACAGGCTTGAAATTTTAATTCGCCATTCTGCAAAGACACTATACCTCGACGAAACAAAGGACGATCTTCGTCCGTTAAATCCGACGGTGTCGTTTTACAGCCCGATACAATCAGACAAGCGATAACAATGATAAATTGATGCTTCAACGTTATATTTTTAAAGAAAATCATATGGGTATTGCTTGAGATAGAATGAATGCCGATAATAAGCCAATAGTTCATGGAGGGCAAAAAATGGCAAGGCCAGCAGAGTTCGACCGCACGGATGTATTAGAAAAAGCGATGGACGTGTTCTGGAGAACCGGCTACAACGCTTCTTCAATTACAGATCTAGTCAAAGCAACGCAACTAAAACCCGGTTCACTTTATGGTGCATTTCAAAGTAAACGCGGATTGTTTTTGGAAGCAATCGACACTTATAGTAAACGTAGTGTTGAGCGTATCACTGCAGTGCTTAGCAAATCTGAATCCCCTCTACAAAATATAGAATCATTCTTTATTATATTCTGTGAGGAGCTAGAAAAAGATCAGATAGGCAAAGGCTGCTTCATGATTAATACAATGCTAGAACTGGCTACCGAAGATGATGAGATTAGAGAACGTGTGAGCATCTATTTAGATCAAGTCGAGCAGAGCTTCTGCAACACGGTTAGTAAAGCGCAACAACTAGGTGAGATTGATCCACACAAAAGTGCCGCAGATCTAGCGACCTATCTAATGACCAATATTTGGGGGTTGCGAGTATTAAGCAGCAAGCGCCCTAATCATAAAAAATATAAAGCGGTCATTAGTAATATTCTTTTAACCCTTACCTATTCACATCATTGATTAAGGACAACCTCAGAACTTATGTAGTTTGATTGAATAATTGATCAGACTACACGACCTTTTCCAATGCCCCACCCATCCAGCTTTTATTACCCCTATATCCACTCAGAAAACCCAGATACCCCATCACTGAAGAATATTTTTTAGTTACCTACCTTCTGTTAGATAACTAAATTGCTCTGATACCCATATAATAAACCCTACAACTGAATAACTGTTCTCTTGGGGCTCATCCTATGAAACTAGTCACTTTTAAGCACGATAACCGTGTTTCTGTAGGGATTCTCTATCAAGGAAAGATCATTCCTGCATGGTCAAACCCATTAATGCCTCAAGATATGTGTCATTTCCTATCCGGTGGGAAATCCCTACAAGAAAACCTACTCTCGTACGCAGGTAAAGCCGATATCCCCCAAGAAGAGGCAGAACTACTTGCACCCGTTCTTAATCCCCAAAAGTTTCTTGGTGTTGGGCTTAATTATGCTGACCACATTGCAGAAACAGGCTTAAAAACGCCTGAATTCCCCACTATTTTTAACAAACAGGCCAGTTGTATTATTGGTGACAGCGCGGCTATCCACCGCCCCTCAGTCTCAAATAAGCTTGATTACGAAGGCGAGCTAGCTTTCGTCATTGGGAAACGATGTCGGCATGTTCCTTACGAACAAGCTCAACATGTTATTGCGGGCTATACCATTGTTAATGATATCTCAGTACGTGACTGGCAAATTAAATCCCCAACATGGACTTTAGGAAAATCCTTTGATACCCATGGTCCTATGGGGCCTTGGATAACAACCGATAATATAGACCCTCACGCATTAGAACTTAAAACATGGGTTAATGGAGAGTTACGGCAACACTCCAATACAAAAAACCTCATCTTTGATTGCTATGCCCTAGTTGAAACACTCTCGACAGTCTGCACTTTAATGCCTGGTGATGTTATCGCGACGGGCACATGCTCTGGTGTAGGAGTATCAATGAAACCACGAGGCTACTTAAAGCCAGGCGATACTGTCACTGTCGAAATTGAACATATTGGACGTTTATCAAATAACATCATTGCAGAGCCCACTACTCCGCTCTATTAAAGCATCTAAACAACACTTTATCACAGCCACTATTTATAGGTGTCTCCATTTGGAAACCTTCTAACTTATTGTTTTATATAAATAAGTATATTAACCACTCAATTACTGTCTGCAAATGGAGACAGTATTGAAGAGATAAACATACTAAGTTTAAGCAGGCCTTTCCAAAAAAACCAAAAACACAATATAACTAATTGTTTTTAAATGCTTTTAAAAATATGGCACAAGTATTGATATATCTAGTTCGATTTTAAACTTTCGAACTGCCATATTTTATCTAGGAGATAAATCATGAAAACAATTAATTGGGTACTTGCTTCACTAATCGCTACTTCTTCAACTGTTGCACTAGCAGAAGAAGCACCAACAACTGCGGTAGAAACTCAAACTGAAGTTACTACAAGTGAACAGCCTGCAGAGAAAAAAGTTTTTAACAAACTTGATGCAGACCAAGATGGAAAAATCAGCCAAGAAGAAGCAAAAAATTACCCTAAACTGGTTGAAGGTTTCGATAAAATCGATGCCGATAGCGATGGTTTTTTAAGCCCTGAAGAATTCACTCGTCCACACAAAAAATCATAATCGGACAATCATAAGTTTTCTGGGAGAATCATTATGAAAGTAACAACATGGGCACTTGCGTCTCTACTAGTTATTTCATCATCAGCAAGCATCGCTGACACAGTAATTGCTGCAAAAATCCAATCGGATGATGCGCAGCCCGATGTGATGACTAATGAACAACCTAAAGCGCCTAGTATTTTTGAAAAGCTAGATGGAAACAAAGATGGCAAAGTAAGCCCACAAGAAGCGCAAGTATCCCCCGCTCTTGTAAAAGGTTTCGATAAAATCGATACCAATAAAGATGGCTTCCTAAGCCCTGACGAGTTTTCCCAACTTCAGGTTAATGCAACGCCAGCCCCTACTTTCATAGTAATGGCTTCTCTACAAACGTTGTAAACGGGTTCACTAGTGTGTGGAGGGGTAGCTTAAACTGATTCCGAGACAGCCTCAGTTAGTTATCTCTCCTCCTTCTGGTAACGGTTGAGTAGAGCATCCATGTCCACAAACATAGCCGCCAGCTCTACTTAATAGGCTAGGAATCCTCCACGGGGTTCCTAGCCCCCCTAATTTTTTCAAACCACCTCAATTAGTAAAAACAGATGGAAATACTATCCAATTAAAGCTCTATTCATGGATAATAGACATACACTTGTTAAATAAAATACTCTATTAAATGCCAAATCATAACCGGCGCGGTTGGCGCTTAAGTTCACTAAAGCAGTTAGTGTTACTTTCCTTCTTAGTAGTGGTCACACCTTTTGGTATCTTGATCTACTATGCAACAGATGCCCTTGTTGAACAATCAGCAGAGGGGCGCGTACTTGCTAAACAAGCACTAGAAGTCACTCGCCGTGGGCAACGCTTAGAAGGCCTAGCCGAAGACATTACTCGCTCTGCCCGTCAATACCAGATTCTCGCCAAGCCAGAAATAAAACAACGCTTAACTCAAAACCTGCTTGATTACCGAGAACAACTCTCGATCCACAGCTTCATACTGACCCAAGTTGAGCAGCTTAACCAAATCAGTACACTCTTAGATAATATTGAACAATATCAGTCAGAAGACGCTAATAACCTACTCGGATTAACACGCGAGATAAATCAGCAGGTTGACCTGATTCTTGACCAGCGATTACAAGCGCTCAACTCAACCGCTCAACATACACAAACCCAGCTAAGTACACTTGCGATCATTTTATTGGTTATAGAGATGCTGCTGATCCTATTTTTTAGTTTTAGCATTATTCGCCCGGTTCGCCGCATTGCAGATAGAATACAAGCACTAGGTACAGGTGAGGAATATACTGGAGCAATGGTAGGAGGCCCTGACGAGCTGGTCGAATTAGAGCAACAGCTTGATTGGCTCACCGATCGCTTAGCCGAAGTAGAAAATGAGAAACAGCGCTTTTTACGCCATATGTCCCATGAATTAAAAACGCCCTTAACCACTTTACGAGAAGGCTCCGACCTATTGGCAGATCAGATCACTGGGCCACTAAATACAAGCCAAATGGAAGTCACTCAATTACTACAAAGTAACTCAAGGCAGCTACAATCATTAATAGAACAGCTGTTAGACTACAGCCGTTTACATCAAAACGAATCTGTTAATTTTCATCGCGTCAAACTACTTCCAGTCTTAACTGAAGCGATCGAGCCTTATAAATTATTACTTGAGCAAAAAAAGATACACCTTAGCCTTCCTAAGGAAGATCATGAATGGGTCACCGACCGTGCTATGTTGGTAAGAATTATAAGCAACTTAGTCTCTAATGCTGCGCTATATGGGAGTAATGAAGGTGATCTCACGCTGAGTATTAGCCAAACAAATGAACACTGTCTTATTAACGTAGAAAATGATGGCCCCACTATCCCTCTTAAAGATGTTCCTCTGCTATTTGAACCGTTTTATCAAGGCCAAAATAGGCGACAAGGACCAGTAAAAGGCTCAGGTATAGGTCTAAGTATTGTCCATGACGCAGCCGAGTCCTTAGGCGCAACGGTTAAATTAGCAAAGAATGAAAATCACCGCGTTGGTTTTAGCGTTTGCCTTCCCATTTCGGAGCACCCTATTAATGATTAGATACATTCCTCTCACTTTATGCCTATTCATCTTACAAGGCTGCGAATTGAACGAAACAAAACCGAGTATTGAAGTAGAAACCATTTCAGAACAAAAAAGCTGCCGAATAGAGCCTGCTAATCTCGACCGTTTACAAAAAATAGAAAAGCTCTTTTTAGAAAACCCTGAACGACGTAGCCGAATAATGCAAAATGCTATCCGAGATAAAGACCAGACGCTTCTTGCTTTGCTGCTCTCAACACCGCTATCCTCTAAAGAACAGCTCCAACAAGCAAAACGCTATTACGCCAAATTTGTACTTTATCCAGATAAAGCCTGCCCTGGCGATCGATATTTCGACTTAAGAGATCAATTAACCTCTGCCCTACTGTGGATGAGAGCTGAGCAAGACAATCTATTACAAGAAAACAAAACATTGCAGATTAAAATAGATGCCTTAACTCAGATAGAAACTGATTTAAGTAAAGACAAAGAGATTCAGGAATGAAACCTCATATCCTTTTAGTCGATGATGACGCCTCTTTGCTAAAGCTTCTATCAATGCGTTTAGAGGCCAGTGGTTACCAGATTAGTTGTGCCGAAAGTGCAGAAGCGGCCCTAGAGGTGTTAGACGATAAGATTGATCTTCTGGTTACCGATCTACGAATGGAAGGTATGGATGGTATGGCACTGTTTAAACAAGTGCAGCGCCTTTATCCACAGCTCCCTGTTGTTATTATCACTGCCCATGGATCTATTCCTGAGGCCGTCACCGCTACCCAACAAGGCGTATTTGGTTTTTTAACTAAACCGATTGATCGTGACCAACTGATGCAAAATATTGAAGCCGCCTTAGCAAGCATCAGTCGAAGCGAAGGGGAATGGCGTAATAATATTATCAGCCGTAGCCATACTATGGAGCAACTACTCCAAGAAGCAGAGCAGATAGCCGCTTCCGATGTCAGTGTACTGATAACAGGAGCGAGCGGTAGCGGTAAAGAGCTATTGGCCAATGCCATTCATAAAGCGAGTCCACGTAGTAAAAAACCCTTTATTGCCATTAACTGTGGCGCACTACCAGAGCAACTACTGGAATCAGAACTCTTTGGGCACAGCAAAGGAGCCTTCACTGGCGCAGTTAATAAACACGAAGGGCTATTTCAAGCTGCAAATGGAGGCACCTTATTCTTAGATGAAATCGGTGATATGCCAACGCCACTTCAGGTAAAACTATTAAGGGTGTTGCAGGAACGTCAAATCCGTCCCGTTGGGAGCACCGAAACCATTGCCGTGGATGTCCGTGTTATTTCAGCGACGCATCGAGATCTTGAGCAAGCGATGCAAGACAATAGTTTTAGGGAAGATCTTTTCT
Source organism: Neptuniibacter marinus (assembly GCF_965223595.1). Taxonomy (NCBI): domain Bacteria; kingdom Pseudomonadati; phylum Pseudomonadota; class Gammaproteobacteria; order Oceanospirillales; family Oceanospirillaceae; genus Neptuniibacter; species Neptuniibacter marinus. The sequence goes on from NZ_OZ245004.1 coordinate 3,023,717, forward strand.
ACCGCCTAAACGTAATCAATCTGCACTTGCCTCCCTTAAAGGACCGACCTGAAGATATTCTTCCTCTCGCGCGCTATTTTGTTGAACAAGCAGCTCTAAGGCACAATCCAAAAGTCAAAAACATCTCAAGTGCAGCCCTACAAGTACTTGCTCAATCCTCATGGCCCGGTAATGTTCGCCAGCTCGAAAATATTATTGAAAAGGTCACGGCGTTAAGCACAACCCCAATCATTTCTGATACAGCTATCCACCGGGCATTAGCTAATCAAGAACAGGTCATTGCTAACTTTAATGATGCTAGGGCTGAGTTTGAAAAGAGATATCTCTGCAAAGTACTGCAGATAACTGAAGGTAATGTTACCCAAGCTGCGAAAATCGCCGGACGCAACCGAACCGATTTTTACAAATTACTGAAAAAACATGCACTGGAAGCTGCTGATTACAAAAATGCGGAGTAATCCATTACATTAATCCAACGCGATTACTGATAATCATCCGGTAGTTTAATACCCATGGTATTTGCATCCTCTTGTGCAAGCGCCTTAAAACGCTCTCGTACTTTAGAACCTTTAGGTTTAGTCAGATAAAATAGCCATTTACTCGCAATTTCAGGTTTTAGCTGATGCTCCTCTCCCCAAGATTGGATAAACGTAAAGAGTGAGTCATCGCTTTTATCAGGCAATGCGACAGGAACGGGGTTATCCAACTGCTCCCCTGCTCTTACCCGACGACAAAGAACCTCGTAGTTATATCGAAAATCAGGATATACATCCGCTGCATCTTCTGTACGTAGACGGAACCATCCCGTCGCTTTGCCCGCATGGTAAATGGCAGGGTGAGTCCACTGATGATGGGAAGCGCTGTCAGAAAAATTACACGCTTCTTCATAAGCATGTTTAGCCATGGGAAGGCCATAGTCTCCCGTCAAGCTTCTTAAAACTTTAATGAATTCAGAAATAGTCGGCATCCATGCACTATTTTCTTTACAGTAATCAATCGCAGCCACCAGCTCATTTTCAGTATAACCATCTAAGCTAAGTGCCCACTCTCGTTTTGCTATACGGATCTCATCTTGAGTTTCAAAACAGCTTTTAAACTTATGCCCATAGATCGCCATGAATCGGGCAAAGATCATATTTACAAAAGTTTTAACTTCAACACTCAGTTCGCGATTTTCCTGCTGTGTTTGATCATCACCAGTCTGTGTCTTTGATGTCCATGACTGCTGCGGTAACCCGTTTTCGCTTCTCTCGAGTATCTCGGCGGGGGTCTTCATGACTTAAACCTGCTTTTTGTTCGTTATTGATACGTTGTTGGCGACCCTCTTGGGTTTGTTTCTTAACCCACTCACGTTTCACCCAACCTAAAAATTTCTGATCCCAGTTTGTCTCTTTACGATCTTTATCTAACCAATAGAGAACGAACTCATCCAAACAGCTTAAGGCAAACTGCTGTGAAATATTGTGCCTTGGTAAAAGCGCATACAAATTTTCCGATGGCTGCCAGCCTAACTCCATACCATGTAGCTGCTTATTACGCTGTTCATGTTGCTGGAATAGCGCTTGCAGTTCATCGCCCTGACGTACTTTTTTAGCCCACCCAATACTACCACCAAAGGTAGGAGCGGGACCGGCATTAGGCGTCGACGTTGTTTGATAAGTACTAACCGCAGCATCAGGGTAGTAAGGCGTATCCTGCTGTGATTCTATCGACTGACTCTCCACATAATGGTCTTCATTTGTAAATTTTTGAGGTGGCGCAATTGCACGCTCTTCAACAACAGGGAGCCGACTCACCATCTCAACATCTGATGTGCTATCGGCCCCATCCTCCTTTACAGGAAGGAACGTTACACGTACACGGCCATCTTGAGAAAAAGCGACATCAACATACTCTTCCGCGACTAACAAACTGGTTAATTGAGCCAATCGTTCCTCATCCCAATAGGGTGCTAACAATAACCACTGCTGACGAGAAAGAATAAATTCGGAAGTAGCATTATTCAGATTTTCAAGCTGTAAACGCTGTTGATAAATCGTTAGCAATACAGCAGCTTCAACACCTACTTTATGAATAAGAGAGGGATAAAGCACAATAGGTGTTTCAGGAAAAGAGTAATTCATTAAATAGAACTGACCTTACAAATAAAAAAGCCGCAGTCTAAGCCACGGCTTTAGACATAACATTAAATGATCAACCGTTTTGAGCGAAGTTCTCTACTGCACGTAAAACATCACGACGACTAATCTGGCCGATCAGTTTACCATCTTTTACCACAGGTAAACGGCGACGTTTATTATTAATAAACTCTTCTGCCACTTTAATAATATCCGCATCATGGTTTATGGTGTAAACCTCTTCAGACATATACTTGCCCACAGTGCCGCCCATCTCTTCTTCATGATACGTTAGCGTGAGAATGGCTTTTAAACAATCAACTTCCGACATCAAGCCAACCAAATTACCTTTGGTATCCAAAACCGGTGCCCCGGTAATATGATGCTCAAGTAGTAAGTTGATCGCTTCAAAAAGATCAGTCTCAGGCGTAAAAGTGATTAAATCAGTACACATATAATCCTGAGCTTTTACGGATCTCAACATTAGCATTCCTCCAAGGCAATAGACATCAATTACCGAATATCATAAAACCGGGAAACCTATCGCCCTTATGGCGAAACATGCCCGACACTGTCTTTATATTTACACCTAAGCGCCTAAGCCGCAACAAAATAGAACTGATCAAGATCAGCTTAATTGAATACAACCGTCTTATTACCATGTACAAGCACTTTGTCTTCTAAGTGCCAACGCAAACCTCGCGACAGTACAGTTTTTTCCACATCACGACCTAAACGCACCATATCCTCAGGCTCATCACGATGAGTAATTCGAATCACATCTTGGTCAATTATCGGCCCTGCATCCAATTCCTCTGTCACAAAATGGCAGGTTGCACCAATTAGTTTAACACCACGCTCATGGGCTTGATGATAAGGCTTAGCCCCAGCAAACGAAGGCAGGAAGCTATGATGAATATTGATAATTCGATGTGTATAAGCCGCACAAATATCCGTAGGTAGTATCTGCATATAACGAGCTAGCACGACGACATCAGCATCATGTTCTCGAATAAGATGACTGACTTTGTCAAAATGCGGTTGTTTGTTCTCTTTATCGACAGGCACATGATGGTAAGGAATTTTATGCCACTCCACCATACTTCTTAAGTCATCATGATTGGAGATAACACATACGATCTCACAATCTAATTCCCCTTCATGATAACGATAGAGCAGATCAGCTAAACAGTGAGACTCTTTACTGGCCATAAGAATAACTTTCTTTGGCTGGGCCGAATCGGTTACTTCCCAATTCATATTGAACGACTGAGCTATAGGAGCAAAAGCCTCTTTAAACTCTGCTAGGGAATATGGCAGCGTCGTAGCACAGATCTCTACACGCATAAAAAAATAGCCGGAGCTACTATCAGAATGTTGATTAGCATCAGAAATGGAACCACCATGGCTGGAGATAAAATTACTAACCATCGCGACAATCCCTACCCTATCTGGGCACGATAACACCAACCTGAATTTACGCTCCATTAATCCCTAACTCCACAGCAAAAAATCGAGTGGACATTCTAGCAGCAGTTATCAGTGCATTGTAATTATTATAAACACCAAAAAATAATAACTATTTTGATTTTTTAACAATACTTTTCCATTCAAGCGTTCCCTCATATACTGAAAGAAGTAGGGAGACCGATTAGATGAATTACACACCAGAAAGAATGAATCCTTTAAAAGCCTGTCGCTTGGGCTTAGACACCCATCAAGAGCTCACCATTTATTTACGACAAGATAGCCCTGTATGCCGTTCTGAAGGTTTTTCTGCGCTCTCTCGCGTACTTGTTCATACAGACCATAAACATTTAATCGCTACGCTACATATGGTGACAGGCGACCTTTTGAACCCCGGAGAGATTGGCTTTTCAGAATCCGCTTGGAAACGGATGGAGCTCGAAGAAAACGTATCGGTATGGCTATCCCATCCGAAGCCCGTGCAATCACTCTCATATATTAGAGCTAAGGTATATAGTAAGGAACTGTCCGGAGAACAGCTAAAAGAGATCATTGATGATATTGTCGCCGGACGCTATGCGGATGTACATTTAGCCGCTTTTATCACTGCATGTGGTGGTGATAATTTAAATATCCGCGAGATCACTGACCTCACTAAAGCCATGGTAAATTCCGGCAGTAAAATAGAGTGGGGCCTACCTTTAGTTGTTGATAAACATTGTGTAGGCGGACTTCCGGGAAACCGCACCACCCCGATTCTAGTATCTATTTTAGCTGCCGCTGGGCTCATAATGCCTAAAACATCATCCCGGGCGATCACCTCCCCTGCGGGCACTGCAGATACGATGGAAACATTAACAAATGTTGATCTTAGCTTAGAATCTATGCGTGCTGTGGTCGAAAAAGAAGGTGCCTGTCTTGCCTGGGGTGGCTCAGTTAAGCTATCGCCCTCCGATGACCTTTTGATTCAAGTTGAGCGCGCACTAGATATTGATAGTGAGGGCCAGCTGATCGCATCAGTACTGTCGAAAAAGATTGCTGCTGGAGCGACCCATGTAGTCATTGATATACCTGTCGGCCCTACCGCAAAAGTAAGAAGTCGTGAAGCGGCAGAAATTTTATCCAATAATTTTAAAGCGGTAGCAACCACCTTAGGCTTAACAATCAGGGTACTCTTTACCGATGGTTCGCAACCGGTTGGACGCGGTATAGGCCCATCGCTTGAAGCAAGAGACATCCTCGATGTATTACAAAACACCCCCTCAATGCCACAAGATCTCCGACAACGTTCAGTGGAAGTGGCTGGGGCTATGCTGGAAATGGCGAAAGACCTTCCCCCCGGTGAAGGCATAAAAGAAGCTTTAAGTATTTTGGATTCAGGTGCTGCTTGGGAGAAGTTTCAAGCGATCTGTTTAGCCCAAGGCGCCTTAAAGTCACCTCCTATTGCTCCGTACCGGTATGAACTCATCGCCCATACCCACGGGACGGTAAAATGCATTAACAATAGAAAACTCGCCAAAGTCGCCAAACTTGCCGGAGCACCAGCGGACTTAGCCGCTGGTGTAGATTTACACTGCAAAATTGGTGACCCTGTTATCCACAATCAACCTCTTTTAACCATTCATGCCGAAAGTTCAGGTGAATTAAGCTACGCCGTAGAATATTTAGAAGACCACTTAGATGTTATTGAACTGATAGAAAAACCAAAAGGCTAACCCATGAAACCACTATTATTTAATCTGAACTCCGATACGCCATTGGCCAACAAGGTCGCAGATAGATTGAAAGCTGATTTGGGTGAGCTAGATACCAGACTCTTCCCGGATGGGGAAAGTTATTTGCGCGTTTTAAGTGACTGTAAAGATCGCTCGATCATTGTATTCTGCAATTTATATCAACCTAATAATAAAACACTAGACCTTATCTTCTTAGCCAACACTCTCAAGGAACTTGGCGCTAAGCATATAGGCTTAGTGACACCCTACCTGCCCTATATGAGGCAAGATAAACGCTTTAAGCCCGGTGAATGTGTTACGTCTCGCCCCTTTGCTCAACTGCTATCTACTCATTTTGATTGGCTCGTCACCCTAGACCCTCACCTCCATCGCTATCACTCACTGGATGAGATCTACAGTTTAGAGGGCCATGTAGTTCACGCAGCGCCAATGATTGCCAACTGGATCAAAAATAATATCCAGCAACCTCTTTTGATCGGCCCCGATAGTGAAAGTGAACAGTGGGTGTCTGATGTTGCTCAACTGGCTAATGCGCCCTTCCAAGTACTGTCAAAAGTGCGTAAAGGTGACTATCAAGTGGAGGTCTCACTCCCCGATGTGGAACAATGGCAACAACATACCCCTATTCTGGTCGACGATATAATCTCCAGTGGAAAAACAATGCTGCAAACCGTTCAGCATTTACATTCAGCAGGTCTATCAACACCTATCTGCATTGGTGTGCACGGCTTATTCTCTAATAACGCATACGAAGAACTTACGGCAAAAGCTAAGGTCATCACTTGTAACTCTATCCCTCATCTAAGCAATCAAATAGATATCAGTGACGCACTTTCACATGCTATATCTGAGCATCTATGAATCAGTAATGATGAAACGAATAAAGCTATTCCCAAGGATTACCACTAAAAAGTATGATATTTCAACCTGACTATTGGCTAAAAAATAATTTTATCTCTGAACAAGAATCTAGCGCCTTCTTATCGCTCCTAATTGAACAAATTGCTTGGCGACAAGATAAAATTCGCATGTTTGGAAAGACTGTCAGCATCCCTAGACTACAAACCTTTATGGGTGATCAAGGTATCAACTACACCTACTCAAACCTCAGCCTTAAAACCGAAGAATGGCATCCTGTAGTCGCTGAAATTAAGGAACGTATTGAGACACTAACAGGCCACTCTTTTAATTCAGTACTACTTAACTACTATCGTGATGGAAACGACAGTATGGGTTGGCATCGAGATAATGAACCTGAATTAGGTAAAAATCCGACTATTGCCTGCGTATCCCTGGGTGCATCGCGAACATTTACACTTAGAGATATAAACAACAAGAGCACAAAACAACAACTGACACTCGAAAACGGTTCTCTATTATGGATGGGTCCACAACTCCAGCAACAATGCCAACACGCCCTCCCGAAAAGGCTTAGCTGCAAAAATCCGCGGATAAGTTTAACGTTCAGGCAGATTCAATCAAAAACATAAATAGACCTATGACTAATAAATAAGGCTATTACGCTATAGTAAAGTGCAACCGCTTGGTATTATGTACAGATTCATAATAATTAAGATTGGCCAATGAATAGCTGCTCCAACACTCAAAATCCAGAAATTACTGGTAACCCTAATGCCCAAGAGCTTAATACTATTTTAAAGCTCCAAAGCCAGGTATTAGAATACGTTGTACAGGACACTCCTCCTGAACGAATCTTCGATGCTATTTGTCAATTTATAGAACAATCTGTACCTGATTGTATCGCATCCATTATGCTTTTTGATGCAACATATGAGTCTTTAAATGTAGCCTGCGCCCCCAGCTTTACTCGCGAAGCTATTGACGCATTTAACGGCCTAAAAGCAAACCTTGGCGAAGGCTCTTGTGGGTCATCCGCTTTTTTAGGTACACCCGTACTTAGTATAAATATTGAAAATGATTCACGATGGAATAACGTGCGCCACATAGCCAAAAAATTTGGCATAAGCGCGTGCTGGTCTTACCCCATCCTATTAGATACAAACAAAGTACACGGTACTATCGCTATATCGTCTTTTGAGTCGCGAAAGCCTAACTCCTTCCACATACAGCTTCTGAAAGCAGCAGCTAACATCATTGGCATTGTGCTCAAGCGGGTAGCCTCACATAAAGCCCTAACTCATACCTCTAGTCTCCTACAAAATATTACACAAGCAATGCCTGGTGTGCTTTATCAATACCACTTAACCACTGATAAAAAGCAAAATTTCACCTATCTCAGTCCAAGTATAGAAAAAATCACAGGTATCACACTGGAAGAGGCTTATGAAAACTTCGACCTTGTTTGGAACCAAGTTCACCCTGAAGACCAAGCTCAACTGTGGACAAGCATCATCGATGCAAGCACACACTCAAAACCTTGGTCCCATGAATTTAGACTTTTTCATAAGCAGGGGGGAGAACTAAAGTGGCTTCGCGGCTCATCCCTTCCGGGTCAACAGATATCAGATCAGGATCAAATTTGGAACGGTGTGCTGTTAGATATCACACCTGAAAAGTCATCGATTGAACAGCTAAGATTGGCAGGAATCGCCTTCTCTAGTACTACCGATGGCATCATGATAGCTGACAAGAACAATAAAATTGTCGATATAAATAGAGCTTACGCCATTATCTCTGGCTATAGCCGCGAAGAACTTATTGGTCAAAGCCCGACCCTTCTAAAATCAGACAAACACAGCTCAATATTTTACCAATCTATCTGGGAGTCCTTAGACAAAGATAAACATTGGCAAGGCGAGATTTGGAACAAACGTAAAGATGGTAAAGTTGTTCCTCATTTAGTCAATATAAATGCTGTTTTAGATCCTATCAGCGATGAACTAACCCACTATGTCAGTGTACTATCCGATATTAGCAGCATAAAGGCATCTGAAGCTAAACTATCCCATTTAGCCCATCATGATACTCTGACCAATCTACCTAATCGTTTACTCTTTAGCGCACGACTAGATCACGCCATTACGCACCGAAAGAAGAATGAGAAAGTAGTAATGTTGCACCTAGATTTAGACCGCTTCAAACACATCAACGATTCCTTAGGTCACACTTATGGGGATCAGCTTCTAATACAAGTAAGCGAGCGTCTAACTAATACATTAAATCCAGCCGATATTGTAGCTCGAGTTGGCGGAGATGAGTTCGCTATTCTTGTTGAAGAACTTGAAGATACAATCGATGCCTCAGCCGTCGCAGACAAAATTGTTACCGCGATGGAGCAGCCATTTGTATTGAATGGTAATGATTACTTCACTACAGCAAGCATAGGTATTGCTCTCTCGCCAGATCACGGTGAAGATATTGATGTGTTCACTAAAAACGCCGATATCGCTCTCAATCAGGCAAAAGATTTAGGCCGTAATAACTATGCTTTCTTCCAGCCAGAATTATCCGAAAGCGCGGAAGAATGGATCAAGCTGGAACCCCAACTGCGCAAAGCGATAAAAGAAAATCAGTTTAGGCTTTTTTATCAACCGCAAATGGACCGCAGAGGAAATAACATTGTTGGTGCAGAAGCACTCATACGCTGGCAACATCCTGAAATGGGCCTTATCCCACCGATTCAGTTTCTGAATATTGCGGAAGAGATGGGGCTGATGAAAAACATTGGTAACTGGGTATTAGAGGAAGCCTTTAAGCAACTTGCTCTCTGGAGACAGGCAGGCCTGAGAAATTTCAGACTTGCAATCAATTTAGCAAGCGATCAAATAACCAAACAAAGCCTACCTGATAAAGTCAGCGATTTATTACAGGAATACAAAATACCAGCAGAGATGATCGAGTTAGAAATCCTAGAAACCTTTCTACTCGAACATAAAACCGCATCGACTGAAACCTTTCATCAGCTTAGGGCACTAGACATACACTTAGCACTTGATGACTTTGGAACAGGCTACTCATCACTTAGCTATTTAAAACAATTACCAATCAATAAAGTTAAAATCGATCAATCTCTTGTCAGAGATATACCTGAAGATGCGAATGACGAGGCAATTGCCAAAGCTGTTATTTTACTTGGGCACACACTCGACCTTACAGCCTGCGCAGAGGGTGTAGAAACACCTGAACAACGGGCTTTTCTAGAATTAGAAGGCTGCGACCAACTACAAGGCTACTTATTCAGCAAACCGATTAATCAGGAGGAATTTAGCACCTTACTCCGTAAAAATAAGCGGCTAGTCTCTCTAAATAGCTAACTACTCTAGCACCAATTTTATACTTGTTATTTTCCCATTCAATAAATGGTAAAACCTTGAAGCAGCTTTATCAATGATAAGCATGCTGATGACTTTCCTTCTTAGTCCTCACCAAAACCACCTTTCCCTCTACTTTCAAACATTTGTTTACTTTTTTTTCTGGAAATACTCAGCCTTACATCTACACTAATAAGGAATGACATGTTCATGAAGGGGAATAAAACAATGGGCAAAGAAAGCTTATCTGCGCTTCTACACGAGTGGGAAAATAGAGCTCGAAAAATCAACGGCCGCCAAGAGGAAACACTATCTATATACCAATCTGATTCAGTAAAACTAAAAGCGTTAGCCACTATGTACAACCTACCAAAAGCAGATATTGTTGCGGCACTCCTTCACGAAGCCCTCAATGAATTAGAAGCTAAAATGCCCTATGTTCCGGGTAACAAAGTAATAAGAATTGAAGATGGTGAAGAGATCTACGAGGATAAAGGGCCTATGCCTCGCTACCTTGCTGAGCAAAAAAAGTTGTTGGATGTAAGTTAAATTACTCATGCAACGATAATAGATAAACTCTAAATAACGGCATAAAAAAGCCACCAGCTTTCACGGGTAGCTTGATAGGTTTATATGCAGGGATAGATTACAGGGTTTTCAAGTAAGCAATCAGGTAGTCCTGCTCTGCTTTATCTGTAATTTCTACGTGACGCATACGTGTGCCTGGTACAAACTGGTCGTTACCGGCAATCCACTTACGTAAATTATCTTCTGTCCAAGTAATTCCTGAATTACGTAGTGCATCAGAATAAGCAAAACGTGGTAATGAAGCGGCTTCACGACCAACTACACCAATCAAACTTGGACCGAAAGCATTTTTACTTGCATCTAAAGAGTGACAAGCTGAACACTTAGTGAAGATATCTTTACCTGCAGCTTGCATCATTGCTTCAGTATCTGCTGCCACAGCAACTGAAGACAAGGATAGTGACGCAACAAGTCCCATTAGAGCTACTTTAATTTTCATTTTCATTCCCCTCAAAATGAATAAAACAATTAAGCGTAAGTATATGCTCTATTCTCTACACAACAGTTGATCTCAAACATGAAATGACCATCTAATAAAAAATAAGGGTTAAATCACTCTACGGGTACCAGACATAAAAAAACGCAGCAGTAGAGTATCTCCTCTACACACTGCGTTTTTGAAAGAATAACTTACGAAACGTTAAACTTGCTTAGCGATAACATCTTTCCACTTAGCAGGACCTGTTGTATGAACAGACTCACCTGACGTATCAACAGCAACAGTAACCGGCATATCTTTAACTTCAAACTCATAAATAGCTTCCATTCCCATCTCAGGGAAGGCTAGCACTTTAGATGAAGTAATCGCTTTAGATACTAAATAAGCAGCACCACCAACAGCCATTAGATAAACCGCTTCGTTATCTTTAATCGCCTCAATCGCAACAGGACCACGTTCCGACTTACCGATCATACCTAATAATCCAGTACTTTCTAAAATCTGACGCGTAAATTTATCCATACGTGTCGACGTTGTCGGGCCCGCAGGGCCAACAACTTCATCACCTACAGGATCAACAGGACCTACATAATAGATAAAGCGCCCTTTCAGATCGACAGGTAGCTCTTCACCATTATTAAGCATCTCCACCATCCGCTTGTGGGCTGCATCACGTCCAGTTAACATCTTGCCATTAAGTAATACAGTCTCACCAACCTTCCACTCTTTAACATCTTCAGGTGTGATCTCATCTAAATTAACGCGACGAGTTGTTGCTCCCACTTCGAATGTCACTTCTGGCCAATCATCAAGATTTGGTGGCGTCAGAACAGCAGGGCCTGTTCCATCTAAGGTAAAGTGTGTATGACGTGTTGCCGCACAATTAGGGATCATGCAAACAGGTAACGAAGCTGCATGGGTTGGATAGTCCATAATTTTGACATCCATAATGGTTGTTAAACCGCCTAAGCCTTGAGCCCCTATACCTAAATTATTAACCGCATCCATAATTTCTAGGCGCAGTTCTTCAACTCGATTTTGAGGCCCACGTTCACGCAGTTCGTGAATATCTATAGATCCCATCAAGGATTCTTTAGCCATAACCGCCGCTTTTTCTGCCGTACCACCAATACCTATACCTAGCATACCCGGTGGGCACCAACCTGCCCCCATAGTAGGGACGGTTTTAACAATCCAGTCGACAATGCTATCGGATGGATTCAACATAACCATTTTAGATTTATTTTCAGAACCGCCGCCTTTAGCTGCAACCTGAACATCAACCTTATCGCCATCCACAATCTCATAATGAATAACAGCAGGCGTATTATCTTTTGTGTTTTGGCGCTTACCCGCAGGGTCTGCCAGAATTGAAGCACGTAGCACGTTATCAGGGTTAAGGTAAGCGCGACGTACACCTTCATTAACCATATCCGTTACATTCATGTCAGCATCCCACTGAACATTCATACCCACTTTCAAGAACACGGTCACAATACCGGTATCCTGACAGATTGGACGCTTACCTTCAGCACACATGCGAGAGTTAATAAGGATCTGCGCCATCGCATCCTTCGCCGCTGGGTTTTCTTCTTTTAGATAAGCTTCATGTACACCCTTGATGAAATCAAGCGGGTGGTAATAAGAGATGAACTGCAAAGCATCAGCAATACTGCTAATGAAATCGTCTTGACGGATTACGCTCATGCGGGGGCTCCATATATGGCTTTATTGTCATAAGGGATGAGTTTTGAAAATATTAGACTAAAACGAGTTTGAGTGGCTATCTTCACTTAACTACTCCATCTAACATCATCACCCATTAGTGCTCTCTCTCGGGAAAGCTTGAACTGCTGCAGAGTATACACCAAAAGTACCAATAAACGGTGTCGGGCATTGGTATTAGTTAACCATTTAGCATATCTTCAATTGTTATCTAACGAGCTTAGATATAGGCGGTAAAAAAGTAATAATCTATGACGATAATCAAACAAAAAGCTCAATTAAAAGAGTAAGTAATAAAGTTAGAGAGCTAACAAACAACAGTAAAAAAGCCCAAAAACAAAATAACCTCGCCCCGTCTCAGGTGTTAACTGACGGCGAGCGTCCCTTTCTCTATGTAAAAAGCGACAAGGTAAGATAACAATAGGCAAGGTCAGCAATAACCAATAGCTCCACGGCAATATATCCGCTAGGCCCAGCAGAATGGTGACGAGATAGATCGCAGCAATCATCATCTTATAAATTAAGATCGCATTATCGTAACCAACTCTCACCGATAAAGTTCGAATACCTTTATCCCGATCATCTTCATAATCCCTTATTTCATTACTTAATAGCAGCAATGAAGTAAACAAGCTAACCGGAATCGAGAGAAAGAAAACATCTACTTTCACCACTTTCGTTTGAATAAAATAAGCACCCAACACCATCATGACGCCCATTAACCAAAACACAAAGAAAACAGCTAAACCTCGATGTTTATAGTTAATGGGCTCTAAGGTGTATCCCAAGGCCCCAAACAATCCAACAACGCTAAGCACCAGTAAAAAAGGTCCAGACAGGTAGATAAAATACACACCTATGCAACTGGCGATAAGGAAGCAACACAAACCGATTCGAAAATTTATCTTTATCTGACGATGGACTGTCTGATATTGCGGTCCGCTAAGAAACGTTAAATCTGAAAAGTCATTTATAAGGTTCACACCCGCTTGCAATAACAACCCCGCCAAAAGAATAAGGAAAGCATTAAGAGGGTCAGAAAAACCCTCTCGATAAGCAGCAACAATACCGGTCAAACAGACGATAAACGCCACGCTAAATGAGAATGGCCGTAACGCTCGGCTAAAACGATACCGCTCAACAAGCATCATATTTTTTGATGGCCTGTCCGTTAAGCCTGACGGCTATATTCAGGGGCATTGGGAAGATCGCGCATCATCAAGGCATATTCAGGCTCACAATCTAACGCCATAGGGATCTTCATTACATGACCCGATCCTGGCGCAACATCGGCTTGCTTACCTTTTTTATCGATCATCTCATCTAATCTGAATTTATGGTTACCTTGGGGCGTCATCAATTCGAGAGTATCTCCTTTTAAGAAGCGATTTTTCACATCAACCTCCAACATACCCGCTTGTTTATCGTACCCCATAATCTCGCCAACAAACTGTTGATGGACACCCACCGAATTACCCGTTTCGTAGTTTTGATACTCATCATGGACATGACGGCGATAAAAACCTTCGGTATAACCTCGGCTGGCAAGATTTTCCAACTCATCCATCAATTTCATATCAAAAGGTTTACCCGCAACCGCATCATCAATCGCTTTACGATAAACTTGAGCGGTTCGTGCAACGTAGTAATGGGATTTTGTTCGTCCCTCTATTTTTAATGAATCAACCCCCATCGCAGCTAAGCGATGTACATGCTGAATGGCACGCAGGTCTTTTGAATTCATAATATAGGTGCCATGTTCATCTTCGAACGCGGGCATAAATTCACCGGGGCGCGTCTCCTCTTGCAATAGGAAGATACGATCAGTTGGCTCGCCCTCACCTAATGCAGGCTGACTCCCCTGCGCAAGCGTCTCCAATTTAGGATCAAATTGTTCAACCGGAACGACATCACCGGACTCATCCACTTTGGCTTCATGGGCGTCATACTTCCACCGACATGAGTTGGTACAAGTGCCTTGGTTTGGATCACGTTTATTAATGTAACCCGATAACAAGCAACGTCCTGAATAGGCAATACACAGCGCCCCATGAACAAACACCTCAATCTCCATCTCTGGACAACGCTGGCGAATCTCTTCCACTTCATCTAAAGACAGTTCACGTGAAAGAATCACCCTCTCGACACCCATGGCATGCCAAAACTTAACCGCGGCCCAGTTCATGGTATTTGCTTGCACAGAAAGGTGGATCGGCACATCAGGGAAGTGCTCTTTAACCAGATAAATCAATCCAGGGTCCGACATAATTAAGGCGTCAGGCCCCATGGCAATGATCGGACGAAGATCATCAATATAGGTTTTCAACTTGCTATTGTGAGGCAATATATTGCTGGCGAGGAAAAACTTTTTACCTAATTGATGGGCAAGGTCAATCCCTTCGCCCAAGTTTTCCATATTGAAGTCGTTATTGCGGACACGCAAACTATAACGAGGCTGCCCGGCATATACTGCATCTGCGCCATAGGCAAACGCATATTTCATATTTTTTAGTGTCCCCGCTGGAGACAAAAGTTCTGGAGTACGCATAATGAGGTGGTTTTTCTATAAGTCAGATAGAATAAATAACGCTAATTATTCAATTAGGCTAAATCCTGTAAGGGAATCTCAAATAATGGCGTGTAAATAGAGCCGTCCTCTCCTTGTTTACTTTGGAAAAGAACCACTGAATCAGCAAGACTGAACATATCAATAGCCGGCCAACTATCAGGCGCGTTAAACTTGTTAATACCCGGTAATCGTCCTAATGTGACATGAGGTTTAAAGTCTTCATCTGTATGGTTTACACCTGCTGTATCAGCAACATCGACCATTAGATGATGCAAAGATTCTAACTCTTTATTCACATCGGGAAGTGCGGCAATTAATGCCAAGCTTCTGCTAACACGATAATACTCAGCCGCATTTATATGCACTTGGAAAGAGCTAAAGTCAGCCAGTTTCTCCCGTGCACAGCGTTCGAGTTCTTCCACCTGTTCAAGCGAGACCTCTCCAAGAAAGCACAATGTCAGATGATAACGATCTGAATCCACCCAACTAATTTCTGTTTTTTTGTCGTAAACACACAGCGTATCAGCATGATCAGCCAACCAACGCACAACTGAATCAGGTAACGTTAGTGCAAAGAAAGCGCGGATCTTCATGGAGGCTAAAATTATCTCGTTTAGGAATAAGCGTGTATTCTGCCTTCAAGGGCCTGACTTAGCAAACCCTCAACGGCTATCATTTTGCTAGCTATACACCAATTGATTACTTTTGTTCCAATTGGAGCTGCAGATTATTCAATTTTTGCTTCACTTGAAGCAGATCTTGATTAAGTTGCCTGCGTGTACCATCAAACGCCCGCACAGCCTGCTCATTCACTTTTACTCGCCGCTCTAAACCAGCAGTGCTTTTACCTTCTAATTTCGTAACACGATCAGACAGCGACCTCTGAGTTTTAATAACCTCATCTTGCTGATCTTGATTAATCTCATTACTGGTTCTTACTTCAGTTTCTATACGTGTGACCAGTTTATTAATTTTTTCTACTTCAGCATTAACCGACTTCTTTAACTTAGCGCTTTCTGACTTCAAGCTTGATAATGCTTTTAACTCTTTTGCTTGGTTCGCCACAGTCGCTTGCAAGGTTTTAATTGTAGCTTCTTGCGTCTTAATTTGGTTACCCTGCTCTTTAATTAGGGGCGCATTCTTCTGGTGAGCGATCGCCCATAACTTAGCAATCTCTGAATCTAACTGTTTATCTTTTTGTTTAAGACTCTCTTCCAAAGAAGAAACATTACCTTGAATCGCTTGGCCGGACTGCTCTGCACCCTGCTCTGTTTGCTTTAAGAGCTCTCGTAATTCTTCGATCTGTTTTTGGGCTTGAGTAAATGTTGCCTCTTTCTGTTTTTGGGCATCGTACATATCAAAACCAAAGTAACCTAATGCAGATACCGCAGCGATCAGCACTATACTCACTAATGCCTGCAAAAAGCCCCCCGAACGTTGAACTTCAACCACAGGTGCCGCTGAGTTTCCTTTTTGAGAAGGCGATGCAGATTGGGGAGAACGGCTCTCGTCTATAGGCTCCGCTGGCCCCATATTTGGCACATTAATATCATCATCACGATTCATGGTTATCCATTCACCCATCACATAGAAAGTTAGATTTTAAACTTATTTTACGCACAAATAAAAAGCCCCGCAAAATGCGGGGCTCAGTATTTATAAATAGCCAACAGACGACTCTATTAGCTATTTACTACAGTAAGGGGATGATTTACATCATGCCGCCCATACCGCCCATACCACCCATGCCGCCCATATCTGGCATAGCAGGAGCTCCACCTTCTGATGGTTTATCAGCAATCATCGCTTCTGTTGTGATCATCAAGCCTGCAACAGATGCAGCAGCCTGAAGAGCAGAACGTGTTACTTTAGCTGGATCAAGGATACCCATATCGATCATATCACCATATTCACCAGATGCAGCATTGTAACCAAAGTTACCTTCACCCTTCTCACGAATATTCGCAACAATAACAGATCCTTCATCGCCAGAGTTAGCAACGATCTGACGAAGCGGCGCTTCTAATGCACGGAACGCAAGCTCAATACCAACGCTTTGATCATGGTTATCACCTTTAAGGTCTTTAACCATATCCATAGCACGAATAAGCGCAACCCCACCGCCAGGAACAACACCCTCTTCAACAGCAGCGCGAGTAGCATGCAGCGCATCTTCTACGCGTGCTTTCTTCTCTTTCATTTCAACTTCTGTTGCTGCGCCTACTTTAATTACCGCAACACCACCAGCCAGTTTAGCAACGCGCTCTTGCAGCTTTTCACGATCATAGTCAGAAGACGTTTCTTCCATCTGAGCACGGATCTGATTAACGCGAGCTTCAATCGTATCAGCAGCACCAACACCATCAACAAGCGTTGTATTTTCTTTAGTGATAGATACGCGCTTCGCTTGACCTAACTGTTCTAATGTTGCTTCTTCTAGCGTCAAACCCACTTCTTCAGAGATAACCGTACCACCGGTTAGGATCGCGATATCTTCAAGCATTGCTTTACGACGATCACCAAAACCAGGTGCTTTTACTGCAGCAACTTTAACAATACCGCGCATATTGTTCACAACCAATGTTGCTAGTGCTTCACCTTCAACGTCTTCAGCAATAATAAGTAGAGGACGAGATGCTTTCGCTACCTGTTCCAAAATAGGAAGAAGATCACGAATGTTAGAAATTTTCTTGTCAACTAACAAAATAAAAGGCTGTTCAACTTCAACAGACATGCTTTCCTGGTTGTTGATAAAGTAAGGTGATAGGTATCCACGATCAAACTGCATACCCTCAACAACAGCCAGCTCATTCTCAAGCCCACTACCTTCTTCAACAGTAATAACACCTTCTTTACCTACACGATCCATTGCTTCGGCAATAATTTCACCGACCTGAAGGTCAGCATTTGCTGAGATCGTACCTACCTGAGCAATCGCTTTACTATCCGCACATGGAACAGCCATTTTTTTGATCTGTTCAACAACCGCAGCAGATGCTTTATCGATACCGCGTTTAAGATCCATTGGGTTCATGCCTGCAGCAACAGATTTCAAACCTTCATTCACGATCGCTTGAGCTAGAACAGTCGCTGTTGTAGTACCATCACCCGCAACATCGTTAGCCTGCGACGCAACTTCTTTAACCATCTGAGCGCCCATATTTTCGAACTTATCCTCTAGTTCGATTTCTTTCGCTACAGATACACCGTCTTTAGTTACTGTTGGTGCGCCAAATGATTTATCTAGTACAACATTACGTCCTTTTGGACCGAGTGTTGTTTTAACTGCATCAGCAAGAATATTCACGCCGCTAAGCATACGTTGGCGTGCATCGTTTCCAAATAATACTTCTTTAGACATCTTGAAAATCCTATATTCAAAAATTCTTTAAACAAAACGTTCTACTGAACGTAGATACCTGCGAAAAGTTAAGCTGGAAGATTAATCTTCTAGCACACCGTAAATTTCGCCTTCGCTAAGAATAAGTAGCTCCTCGCCGTTTACTTTCACAGTATTGGCATAACCACCGAATAGTACTGTATCCCCAACCTGAACAGTCAACGCACTACGCTCACCGTTATCTAGAAGTCGGCCTTCGCCTACAGCAATAACCTTACCTTGGTTAGGTTTTTCCTGCGCGGAACCTGGCAACACAATACCGCTGGCAGTAGTGGCTTCTTCTTCGTTACGACGAACAACTACACGGTCGTGAAGTGGACGAATTTTCATTTTGTTTTTTCTCCTGATCTCTGTCTGACCAAAATCAACATTATGTTAGGAAATAGAGCAATTCATAGATTTAAAGAATCACCCTTTGAATAGCTAAATTGGGGCATTAAAAATGAATTCAACACCCCATCGAAAAAAAGTTTCGATGGAACAATTAATCTTTACGCTCAAACTCACCATCAATCACATCAGCCCTAGGCTTCGGAGGTATTTTTTGCTCGCCATGATGCTCAAAGGGGGTGGCAGAACGATTAAAAGGATCATTAGAATAGAAGTGAGCGGAACCCGAAGTATGTTGCTGAGACGCCATAATAGTGAAACGCCCCATTAGCTTAGATGCAAAAGCTTTACGTGTATAAGGCAGCAAACAGCAAAACCCAAGAATATCTGTTACAAAGCCAGGTGTAATAAGCATGGCCCCGCCAACAGCTAAAACAACGCCTTCAACCATCTCTTGGCCTGGAATTTCACCTTGATTAGCACGTTGCTGGGCCCTCATCAACGTTGATACCCCTTGATAACGCAACATATTCACGCCAATAAAGGCCGACAGTAGCACCAGACCGACCGTATTCCATATACCGATCGCATCACCTACATTTATAAGCACTGTGATTTCAATAATCGGGATAATAATAAACAGTAAAAAAAGAAATCTCATGGGCGCCTCATTGTGAATCAAAACACAACTAAACAGTAAGCAAAATTAATACAAAGTCAGCTGCGATATGCTTTATTTCTATGGGCACAAGCTTGCTTTTTCAAGTCTTATCGATATTTAAAATCATAAATTTGTATTAAGCCATGAAGTATTCATAAATAAAAAAGCATTACTACGAAAGTACAAATCTACATTGCAGCGCAATATTTAAAAGAAAAAACAGATACTTAGCAAATGCGTAATAAATCCAAAAAATACAGTCAAAAGTATATAGAACCTATTGATAAATGAATCATACAGGCTAAATGTGGACATTTGTGCAAAAGCGTTATAAGTTTAAATTCTGCACAATGACGCAATGCACAATAACATTCAGAGTCAAACCGAAGTAAGGGTAACCCTCAATGGAACTCAAAGATAAAGTAATTGTTGTAACCGGCGGTGGCCGTGGTCTTGGTCGCGCAATGGCGCTTGAACTAGCTTCTCAAGGTGCCAAATTGGCATTAATTGATCTTAGCCAAGAAGACTTAGACACAACTGTAGGCCTTTGCATGGAAGAAGGTGTTGAAGCTCGTGCTTACATTTGCAATGTTGCAAAAGAAGACGAAGTGGAAGCAACATTCGCTAAAATAGTAGCAGATTTCGGCTCTCTCAACGGTTTAGTAAACAATGCGGGTATTACTCGTGACGGTCTATTCCTAAAAGTTGATCGTGAAACAGGTAAAGTTGCTAAGAAGATGTCTATGGATCAGTGGAATCTGGTTATAGATGTAAACCTAACGGGTACTTTCCTATGTGCACGTGAAGCCGCTGCTCAGATGATCGATTTAGGTGTTGAAGGTTGTATCATCAATATCTCTTCAATATCACGTTCAGGTAATATGGGCCAGACTAACTACACCGCAACAAAAGCTGGCGCACAGGCAATGGCTGTCACTTGGGCTAAAGAGCTTGCTCGTTACAAGATTCGTGCCGCATCAATTGCACCAGGCTACATCGGTACTGAGATGGTAATGAGCATGAAGCCTGAAGCACTTGATAAAATCGCGGCAGGCATTCCAGCTAAACGTTTAGGTAAACCAGAAGAGATCGCTAAAACAGTTACTTTCATCTTTGAAAATGACTACGTTAGCGGCCGCTGCTTTGAAGTTGATGGCGGTCTGCGCATCTAATTTCGAGCAATTAGCACAAAAAAACCGGCTATTGCCGGTTTTTTTATATCTAATTTTTAAGATTAACTATTTTTGGCTCTTACGAAAAAGAGCTTTTCGGCCCTTTTTGTTAACAGTAATTCTAGAAGCCTAATTAAGCGCCAATCACTCCGCCATCATCACGGGTAATAACAACAATAGTTGAACGCGGTTTACTCATCCCACCTTCTGGAAAATGCGAACCTTTCAATTTCTCACCTGGATGCTGGATACCAATAAACATAGTTTTATAGTCAGGCGTAAATGTTAACCCCGTCACTTCTGCTGCCACTGGCCCCGTAAGGAAACGATGAACCTCACCGCTTTCAGGATCACCACACAGCATCTGGTTATTGCCCATACCTACAAAGTCATCTTTATTGGAATATTTACCATCGGTCATAATCCATAAGCGACCACTTTCATCAAAACCTAAACCGTCAGGACTATTAAACATATTATCTGGGGTTATATTATTGCTACCCGCCAACAAACCGCTTGAGTGCAATGTTGGGTTACCCGCTATCAGGTATAAATCCCAATTAAACGCAGACTGAGTATGATCACCATTCATTGGGCTCCAACGAACAATCTGCCCATACTTATTATTCTCACGAGGGTTCGGCCCGCCAATAGGTTGATTCTCTTTTTTACCACGATTTTTATTGTTAGTCAGAGTGCAAAAAGCGGTCTGTTTATTAGGATGTACTGCTACCCACTCGGGGCGATCCATGGTTGTTCCACCCACCTGAGTGGCGGCTAAACGGGTATAAATCAATACTTCAGCTTGGCTGTTAAAGCCATTCTCTGGTGTTAACCCATTTTTACCGAAAGTAAGCTCTATCCACTGACCTTTACCCTTTAACTCGCCATCAGCCGCCATAAATTTGGCAACGTATAAGGTACCCTCCTCAAGTAAACGACGATTATGTTGATTGTTGTTCGCTATATATTTATCTTTAGAAACAAACTTATAAAGATGCTCACCGCGCTCATCATCACCTAAATACACAACAGCATGACCGTTCTTATCGATCATAAATGCAGCATTTTCATGCTTAAAACGTCCTAACGCGGTACGCTTTTGTGGTTTAGACGTTGGATCCATTGGGTCAATCTCTATAACCCATCCGTGACGATTTGGCTCATTCGGATTTTGAGACAAATCAAAGCGCTCATCATGCTTACTCCACTGATAGGTTTTATCTTCTACGTTAATACCGTAGCGTTGCAGCTCAGCAGGCACAGCATAAGTGTCATCATTGGAACCAAAGTACTTATGAAAGTTTTCTTCACAAGTGAGATATGTTCCCCATGGAGTCTGCCCATTAGCGCAGTTATTAAATGTGCCAAGAACCTCCATGCCTGATGGATCCGCAGCGGTTTTTAGCAACTCATCGCCCGCAGCAGGGCCAGTAATCTGCATAGGCGTATTTGCTGTAATACGGCGGTTTAGTTTGCCTAAACGGTCCACGCTCCAGCCTTTAGCCGTTTTTTTAATTTCAAAAACAGACACACCATGGGCGTTTTGCGCTTTTAAAACATCATCCGCAGTAATTGCTTTACCTTGATGATCATATAAATACTCAACATTGGTATATTCATTATTGACCGCCATCACCGCGCGATCATTAGAGAGAGGGAATAAACTCATCCCATCGGTATTATCGCCAAACTGCAGTGCCTGACTTGCCGCCGGAGCCTTGCCTGACGGATCAAATTCAGGAGCATTGTCAAAAAGAGGATCACCCCAAGATATTAAATTAGTTACTTTATAGCCTTCAGGCACAACAACAGAATCAGCAGTACTTGCCGGTACAGGTTTAAAACCGATCAGTTTACTCTTAACTGAAGCAGACATTGCCGCCTGAACCGATTGGGCAATGGGCGACATACCAATAAAAGCACCTACACCCAGCGCTCCCATTCCCGCCATAAAACCACGACGACTAACAGCTGTGTTAGTCATGCGTGTAAATTCAGAATCTTGCTCTTGATTCAAATTACTACATAGATCATGTGAATTGTCGTAACCCATTTTACTCACCTATTGAAATTAAAAGGAGCGGCTCAAAGTTAAATGTTCTTCTATAAACACAGCAACTAAAGAGTTTTTAAACTGCTTAATCGAAGTGATGCAAGATAGAAGGTATGAGTGACAAAACCATGACAAATAGAGGAACAAAACAGATGAAATAAAAGTTTAATTAATTTTTAACATAAGCCAAAAGTAGCCGAACATACACGATATATCCATATATTTCATATAGATAGATCGACACAAAAACCAATAATCCGATAAAAGCAGTTAACCTTTCACGCAACCGTCACAATAGATCCATAGGATCCCGCCTCAATTCATTATTGAGTAGCCTATAGGAGTCGACACCCGATGTTTAACCACCCAGGTAAACACACCCTAATTGCATTAGCGCTAGCCTCTGCTGCAATGACAACCCATGCAGACACATTCAACCGAATCGCCACTTTTGCAAACATTCACAACCTACCTGCAGGTTCTGACGTTGCCACAGAGACATCAGCAGAAATTATTGCTGCAACACAAGATGGAAAATCACTTGTGTACTCTGATAGTCCTTTAGGTGGTTTAGGTTTTATTGATATCAAAAATGCATCAATGCCTAAACCGGGTGGTTTTGTTTCTCTTAATGGAGAACCTACATCGGTTGCAGTTACAGCAACGACGGTTCTTGCTGGCATCAACACATCAAAGAGCTATATCAAACCCAGCGGCAAGCTAGTATCTCTAAGCTTAAACGACCATAAGATCATCGCAAGCTGTGATCTGGGCGGTCAGCCAGACTCTGTAGCAGTCTCAAAAGATGAGAAATATGTTGCCATTGCCATCGAAAATGAACGCGATGAAGATCTAAATGATGGCGCTCTGCCACAACTACCAGCAGGCTTCCTTACTATTTATCCGTTAGAAAACGGCAACCCCGTTTGCAGCAAGATGAAAAAAGTAAATATGACAGGTATGGCGACTATAGGCGCTGACGATCCTGAGCCAGAATTTGTTGATTTCAACGAAAACAATGAAATCGTGGTCACTTTACAAGAGAACAACCACATTGCCATTGTTAATGCGGAAACAGGCACAGTAATTAATCATTTTTCAGCAGGTTCAGCAAAACTAACAATGATTGATACGAAGAAAGACAAAGCCTTTGATTTTTCCCAATCACAAACTCGCCTACGTGAACCCGATTCGGTTAAGTGGATCGACAATGATCGCTTCGTTACTGCTAACGAAGGTGATTTCCAAGGCGGCGCACGTGGGTTCACTATTTTCCACAAGAATGGCGAAGTCATCTATGAATCAGGGTCTGACTTCGAACACAAAGTGATTGCAACTGGACACTATCCAGATAAACGTTCTGGCAAAAAAGGTAATGAACCAGAAGGTGTTGCAATAGGCAAGTTTGGTAAAGAGACTTACATCTTCATCTTATCTGAACGCGCATCACTAATCGGCGTATACCGTGATACAGGCAAAGCCCCTGAATTTATTCAGATGCTCCCTTCAGGCATTGCACCTGAATCAGCAGTTACCATCCCAAGCCGCAATCTGTTAATCAGTGCCAATGAAAAGGATTTGATTGAAGATAAAGGTCCGCGTGCCCACGTTATGATTTATGAGCTAAGTGATAAAACTGCGGCTTACCCACAAATTATGTCTCAGCATGATGATAAAGGTATGCCTATCGGCTGGGGTGCACTTTCAGGCCTAGCTGCTGATCCGAAAAAAGCGGGTCACCTATTTGCAGTAAACGATAGCTTTTATGCAAACCAACCAACTATTTTCAGTATTGATGCAACACACAAGCCTGCCATCATAACTGAAGCTTTAAAAGTCACTCGTAATGGCAAACCTGCTAAAAAGCTAGATCTAGAAGGGATCTCTATTGATGGCGATAATGGCTTCTGGCTAGCCTCTGAAGGTAACGCTAAGAAAAAAGTTCCTCATGCTATCTATCATGTCGATACTAAAGGCGAAATTGATCAAACAATCGATTTTCCTAAAAGCCTTTTAGCACATCAAAAACGTTTCGGCGCTGAAGGTATCACGCAGGTCGGTGACACTTTATGGGTTGCTATCCAGAGAGAATGGGCTGACGATCCTAAAGGGTTAGTAAAACTACTTTCTTATGATCTAAAAACAAAACAATGGGGTGCGGTGCACTATCCTCTAGAAAAAGCCCAAACAGGTTGGGTTGGACTATCAGAGGTCACTGCCTACAACGATTCGCTCTATATTATCGAACGTGATAACCAACTAGACGAAAATGCCAAAATCAAGCAGCTATACAAGGTTAGCCTTGACGACCTAAAACCTGCTCCGATTGGCAGCACCCTACCTATAGTGAAGAAAGAGCTTGTAAAGAACTTCATCCCAAATCTGAAATCACTTAACGGCTACGTTACCGATAAAATTGAAGGTTTTGCCATTGATGCTTCGGGTCACGCTTACGCTGTAACTGACAATGATGGTGTAGATGACAGCTCTGGTGAGACTCTGTTCTTCTCTGCTGGCAAATTATAACGCCCACGCTTAAAACGACATCTCTTAAGGTAATCCAACCTTAGGAGATGTCTTCCTCATTTATATACCTATAAAAAAACAACGCCCTATCTATTTAAAAGTTTAAAAGTTTAAAAGTTTAAAAGTTTAAAAGTTTAAAAGAAATGTAACAAAAATAAACAAAACTGAAACCTAATTGAAATAAACAGCAACTATTATTGCGCTGAAAAATAAATTATTAAACGTAGAACAAACCAAGGACATAACATTGTTTTCATTACAGCCACTAAAAGTATCAATATTATTTCTGGCAACATTATTTTCATCTTCATTTGTTTTTGCAGAAAACATATTAAACCTCTCGGAAGGGGTTAATTTACTTGCAATTAATGGAAAAGAAGCTAAGTCACCTAGTTTCTTTAATGACCAAAGTGCCTATAAACTTCCTAATGGGATCAACCAGATTGTTGTTAGTTATACCGCTGAAATAAAAAACGGAAGCGAATATGAACTTGAATATACTAACGCTTTTGTTTTGTTATTCGATCAAAAAGATGAACAGTTACTTATCGCGGCCCCAGAAATAAAAAAGATAAAAGATATCAAATAATTAGAAGAAAAAGGAAACTGGATACTAACCGCTAAAAGTGGACAGCCCGTCGATTACAAAGTCTCTTTAATAAAAAATAATGGCTTTCAATTAAGTAGAGATTACGAACGGGAATTAGAAGATTTTAATAAAACGGATGCCGCAGCAGCACTGCCTAACAAGCCTTTATTCAACCCAAACCAATTAACCAAAAACAATACGGCAAAAGCGAAAAATAATAATACTAACGCCAAGAAAAACATGCCTGCTCAGATGCTTATATTTTGGTACAACCAGGCAGACGAAGAAACAAGAAAATCTTTCAAAAAATTAATTAACAATCATTAATTAAAAACCTCAATTAAGAAAATTAATTATTTATTTAAAACTCTTGGAGAGTATTGAAATGAAAAAGCTGATTCTGGCTTCGCTATTGCCGCTCTTGCAGCAAACTCTGCTACTGCAGCGACTATTTATGAAGATAAAGGTCTAACTTTCAAAATTAAAGGTGACTGGCAGGTTCAGCTACGTGATAACGCTAGCAAAACCAAAGACGCTGAAGTTGAGTTTGACGACCTAGAGATCAAAAACTCTATAATTTACGATCTAGGTAATGGTCTGACTGCTTACGGCCAACTAGATTTTGGCTTTAAAAAAGCAGCTGAAGACGACGGTACCGACGGCGATCAGCTAGAAGAAGCTTACTTAGGCCTTAAATCTCACGGCTACTCTGTTCAAGTTGGTAAAATGGACAATGCTGCCGATGACTTTGGTATTGAAAATGCAATTGAAAACAACCTAGGCGACGACGTTTTTGATGAGTTCGGTTCTGTAGATGGCGACGACGTTATCCGTTTTGATGCTGATTTTGATGTAGCACACGTAGCGATCTCTCACGAGCTTGAAGCTGATGGCGAAAAAAGTGCTAACGGCGAATCAACTGAAATATACGTTGAAGGCGGTTTTGACGCGATTACTCTAGGCGCGGCATACCAAACGCTTAAAGCAACACCTACATCCTCTTCTGTTGATGTATGGGGTGTAAGCGCATCTTTTGACGCTGGCTTCGCTGAGTTTGGTGTTGATTATGGTGAGTCTGATCAAGGTGGATCAAACAACGATGTTGCAATGACAAACCTTGTAGCAACATTTAAAGCATCAAAAACCACAAAAATCGCGGTAGGTTATGTTGACCATGACTATGATGCAGCAAATATGGATGAAGATGCTATCTACGCAAACGTTGTGTACAAATTCCCTGCCCAGAAAAACGTTTCTGTATTTGCAGAAATCACTAACCGTGACGACGACGCAGGTACTGATTACGACCTAGACGTTCTAGCAGGTATGCGTATTAAGTTCTAAGCAGATATAAGGCATCGGTTTACTTCCCCCCCTTCAGTAAACCGATGTTTTTATGAAAAGCCCAACAATCTAGCCGAGTGTTGGGCCTTTTTGTTTTCATTCTTCCGCTCATCACTTCTCTTATAAACCTTTTAGAAACCATTGCCTTGCTGACAGCAGATAGGGACAATAGACGCTTATTCATGGAAGGCGTTCTCAGATGTCATCAGTCGAACCTCAGCCGGTATCTTGGCTTCAATCCGCAAAAGTTTATCTACACCCCCGAGCCATTACACTTCTTCTTTTAGGCTTTTCATCTGGGCTGCCCTTATTATTAGTCTTCGGCACACTATCATTTTGGTTAAGAGAAGCTGGCGTTGAACGCAGTGTAATAACTTACTTCTCATGGGTTGGGCTTGCTTACGGAATCAAATGGCTCTGGGCTCCTTTAGTCGACTGCCTGCCAATCCCACTTCTTTCACGTTTGCTCGGTCGCCGCCGTAGCTGGCTATTTTTAGCTCAAAGCATGTTACTTGCGGGACTTGTTGGCTTAGCCTTTTCTAATCCTCTAGAGCATCTGGAATTTATGGCGTTTATGGCCGTATTAGTTGCGTTTAGCTCAGCAACTCAAGATATTGTTATCGATGCTTACCGTATAGAGTCAGCTGAGGAGCGCCTTCAAGCGGCGATGGCGGCAACTTATATGGCAGGCTACAGAATCGCCATGATTGTCGCGGGCGCAGGAGCCCTCGCCATTGCAGCATGGGTTTCGCCTACACCGGACAGCTATGACCAAGACTCATGGCGGATTGCGTATCTAGCTATGGCCTCTTTGATGCTAATTGGTATTGCAACAACCTTATCGGTATCTGAGCCTCAAGCGATTTCTATTGACGAAGAGACGCTTGAACAGAGAAATAAGGTTATTCAATACAGCGAAAAATATGCCCACCTACCGAATATCCTTTCGCGGTTTATCAGCTGGGCTTATGTCGCCGTGGCCTGCCCCTTTATCGACTTTATAAAGCGTTACGGAAAACAAGCGATTATCATTTTGGCCCTGATTGGCACCTATCGTATATCTGATGTGATTCTTGGCATTATGGCGAATGTGTTTTACGTAGATATGGGGTTCACTAAAGGGGAGATTGCACAGTTCATAAAGATCTATGGTGTGGTTATGACGATTGTAGGAGCCGGTTTAGGTGGCATTTTAGTCAACCGTTTTGGTGTAATGAAAATCCTATTTACAGGGGCTTTAATGGTCTCTTTGACTAACCTGTTATTCGCATGGTTAGCCACACTTGGTCATAACACAACCGCACTCACTATTGTGATCTCTTTGGACAACCTCAGCGGAGGCATTGCAACCGCAGCATTTATTGCTTACCTATCCAGCTTAACCAATATCCAATATTCTGCGACACAATATGCGCTTTTTAGCTCAGTCATGCTGCTGTTCCCTAAATTTTTAGGGGGATTTTCCGGTGGCTTCGTTGATGCCTATGATTATGAATGGTTTTTTATATCTGTTGCTCTTATTGGGCTACCCGTACTTTTACTGATTGTCTTAGCCGCCAAAACGATAAAACCCACAAATATAAATGATAATTAATATCATTTACATTTAAAAAATACTGTACTATGCTCAACGCTCTACTTCAGTTCACTTAAACAAGGAGAAGAGCATGACCTACGTAATTGATGCTTGGTTTGAAAGAAGTAACCCTTACCTAAGAGTGATTCATCGCTCTACCGGTATTCCTATCGTGCATTGGCAGGGTAGCTCACTAATGAGAAAGCTAGAGAACGGTAGTATCTGTGTTGAAGACTTTGCCGAAAGCCCCTCTCAAGAATTAGTAAAGGAGCTTTTTTTATTGGATTGTCTTGAGCAAAAGGGAGAGGTTTAAAACACCTCCCTACTCATCCCTTTAGTCTCGGAAATTATTAAACTGCAAAGGAAGCTCTAAATCGGCTTCACGCAAAAATGCCATGACGGTTTGCAGGTCATCTCGTTTTTTTCCTGTTACCCGGACTTGGTCACCTTGAATTTGAGACTGGACCTTAAGCTTTGCATCTTTAATCATTTTGACAATTTTTTTAGCAAAAGGCTGATCTAAGCCTTGTTTAAGCACAACTTCTTGGCGAGCTCTCATATTGGCTTTTTCTGGATCTTTGACCTCTAGACAACGAATGTCAATTTTACGGCCAACCATCTTTGTCCGCAGAACATCTAATAATTGCTGTAATTGAAATTCTACTTCTGCATGCATAATGACTGAGCTATCGTTTTGCTCAAAGCGAGCATCAACCCCTTTAAAATCATAGCGCATCTGTATTTCACGATTAGATTGATCAACAGCATTGGAAACTTCGTGCATATCCAATTCAGAAACGATATCAAATGATGGCATCTATTAACTCCTCAATTTTTTCAAATTCTAGCTGACCTGTATTGGCTTTTCACGTCACGATAATCATAAAATCTACAAACAGGTTAGAATAGACAATAATGATATGGAATTTTGCTCTAATTCCACAGCCTACTTTGATGGAGATATAATGAAACAACCATGGTATATCCTAGGTGCAGGGGCTATTGGATCATTATGGGCCTGTCATCTTACCGATCTAGGCTTACCTGTTAGCTTGATTCTGCGCAATCAAGCTAAAGTTGATCTGTTTCAGAAACAAAATTCAATTTTACTCGCAGGTCAGTGTTATCCAATGACTGCAGAGCTTGCTAGCGCTCCTAAAACAATTAAGCAGCTTATCATTACGACTAAATCAATCGATACAGAAAATGCCTTTAATAGCATTAAAAACCGTTTAGACCCTCACGCTAAAATCATCGTTTTACAAAATGGCATGGGCAGCCAACAGTGGATCCAGTCACAATGCCCCCATGCAGAGGTTGCTTGGGCTTCGACAACCGATGGCGCTTGGCTCAAAGCCCCCTTTAATTTGCAGCATGCTGGTAGAGGAGTAACACAGATAGGCGCTCCCGACCAAACATATACCTGGATCGATGACCTAATAAAGGGCGGTTTCCTCAATGTAGTGCAAGATAAGAATATTTCATTAACCTTATGGAGAAAACTCGCCATCAATTGCGCGATTAATCCTCTGACCGCTATCTTTGATTGTAAGAATGGTGAATTAATTAATAACCCTGACTACCTTTCAACCATGGCGGCGATCTGTCGAGAAGTGGAACTCGTTGCACACGCATTTGATATTGACCTTTTTGATGGTCCACTCATTGAGCAAGCCTGTCATGTAACGGAAATTACTGCTGAAAATTACTCGTCGATGCTACAAGACGTACGCCAAGGCCGTCAGACAGAAATTGATAGCATAACGGGCTATCTTTGTCGTCAGGCCAAAGCGCGAAGTATCCCTGTCCCCATCAATTTGGCATACCTTAAAAAGATTCAGAAAGTTCACCGATAGTAAAATTTCACCTCAAAAAGATAAAGTAGCTAAATCGCGGACAAGCTTGTAAAAATGAACCTAACATCGCTTTCTTGTTATTATGATGGAACCCTTTACCCTAAAAACAATCCAATTAAAGTATTCACTAATATAAGGCCCCTCATGTCTAATAGATTGACACGTATCTACACGCGTACAGGTGATCAAGGAACTACTGCCCTAGCCAATGGCAAACGCATTAGTAAAACAGCCCCACGCATTGAAGTATTAGGTACGGTAGATGAGCTCAATAGCTGTATAGGGCTGATTATTTCAGGCCTAGACCCAGACGATCCTTTACACTCTACTCTAACACTGATTCAACACCAGTTATTTGATTTAGGCGGTGAGATCGCAGTGGCTGATCAAAGCTATACAGTTATTGATCAAACAGAGATAGAATACTTAGAGCATCAGATAGATAAACTTAATGCTGAACTTCCTCCCCTTAAAGAATTTATTCTTCCGAGTGGTTCAGCTTCAGCTTGTTATACTCATTTAGCCCGTAGTATCTGCCGACGGGCTGAAAGACAAATTACAGCACTATTATTGGATGACGAAGAACAGGTTAATTCAGATGCAGTGGCTTACCTAAACCGTTTATCCGATCTACTTTTTGTGGCAAGTAGAACAGTTGCGCTGAGGCAGGGCGGCAAAGAAATCCTCTGGCAACCCAGAGATCAACGTAACCGCCTTTAAAAGGAGTACTTTATGAAAGCAATATATGGTCTTGGTCTACTATTTTTAGCCTCATTCACTTGGGCTGATTGCTCCACCGAGCAAACCTTGTGTGAAACACAATGTGCCGTTGTACATTTCACAGATGAGGCAGCCGAGCTAGGCTGTAAATCCAAGTGTGTCGCCAAACGCGCGCTCTGCTCAACGGAATCTGGTGCAA
Organism: Neptuniibacter marinus; assembly: GCF_965223595.1. Lineage (NCBI taxonomy): Bacteria > Pseudomonadati > Pseudomonadota > Gammaproteobacteria > Oceanospirillales > Oceanospirillaceae > Neptuniibacter > Neptuniibacter marinus. The sequence continues at coordinate 3,055,019 of NZ_OZ245004.1, forward strand.
AAACAGCCGTTGACGCTGGAGGCGAGGTAATCGATTCAGGTGTTGAGGTGAGTAAAGATGCTTGGCAAGATACTAAGTCTTTCGTTAAAGGTTTGACTGAGTAGTTACCTGAGTAAGATTCAATTCAGCCCCCTAACGCTTAGCTTTACTATCAGCGTACATTAACGCTAAGCGTGTTTGGGTGGCGAAGCGATTGAAAATATTAAAATCATTGTCCGATACTGGGCCGTTACCTTTCAGACGATCGGCGTACAACATACCAATTACCCGCTTACCCATGACTAATGGAATCAGTACAAATCCTTGGCATTCAGTTTGGGAGACAAAGTCTTGAGGTAAACGGTCGCTCCAACCCTCGTCCTCAAGATCATTCACTAAAAGTGTAACCTGCTTTTCCATCACTCTAAAAAATAGATCACCACCTTTACTAGAGCGATCACGCTCAAAATAACGCTGCAAGGCTTCTATTTTTTTACCTTCAATCATCTTAACAGCAAGATGGTCTTTCTTTTTATTAAGCAGACAAAGTAAGCTTCGATCAAAATCACTACACTGATGAATCGCCTCTACAACCAATTTAAATATATCGTGTATAGTTCCTTCAGAACCGATTAATTCAGTCAGCTGATTGAGATACTCTAACTGCCCCTGACTACATACAACCGGTGTATCAGAGCTTTGTATATTATCACTAAGTTCAGATTCACCTTGCTCAGCTTCATCATGGGCTAAAAAAGCTAATTTACGCACCATCTCATCTTTAACAGCATTACCTGACTCAACATATTCCGGAATCAATAACTGAGCTTTGAGACCATAAGAGCGACTCACCTTAGAGACCTGCCGGAAACATTGTATGGCGACCTCTCCTACATCATCAAAGGATATGCCTGAAACACCCGATACTGCATCGATCAATTGATCATAAGATAGTTCATCACGTATATCGTGCCCATAAATCTGTTGAACTAAACCATTACAAAGAAACGGTAGACTAGTCAGTAAGTTACTATGCTCATCAAGTTTATTCATATCCACTTCAGACATGGTCTGAAGTACCTGTTTAGGGTACCCCCAGCCTGCAGCCATTTCTCGGCCTAATGCGTTAAAACTAATGCCTAACACCTCGGTCTGGATAAGTGGCCAGCTTTTATTACTGGTTTTTTTCAAGCTAAGTAGCTTTCGATATTCATCTGGTAAAGTACAAGCAACAACGATCTCACCCAAACCAAATAATAATGCTGCAAGATAAGCTTCTTCAGGATCTATACTTTTTTTACTTTTCAGAGCCAGTTCTTTCGCCATGTTTGCGCTAAGGAACTGCTTCATCATCATCCCAGGCACATCAAGGTCTGGATGCTCATCATGAAAGCTCTCTATCAGCTTAAGCGTTAAACTGATGCTCTTAATCTGGTTGAACCCCATCAGCACAACGGCACGGGATATAACACTTACATTCCCTTGTCCCCGTTTATATGCCGATGAATTAGCAAGTTTCAATAAACGAGCAGACAAGCCCGTATCTTTCATGATTGCCATAGCCAGCGCCATAGCATCGCCCTCATCCGATGAACTAATTTGTTGAATACGATTAATCGTTGCGCTAAACACAGGGAGGTCGCCTAAGCGATCAAGGCTATGATGAATATTCTTAAGCGTTTCTGTGTACTTCATAATTTCCCGTTTTAAGCCAATGTCCTTAATAGAGTAAGGCTTACTATGTGTTAGCACTCAACTCATGGAAAGACTAAATAGGAGACTTCACATTACTGCTAATTAATTGTGGCCAACTGTGTTCCAAGTCGGCATCAAACCTTAACTGAGTAAAGTAAGCATAGTCTACTTTTATTCTTCCCCAATACTGGGGCTTAATATCAAGTAAATCAGCTACCATTGCTCTAATTACTCCACCATGGGTAACGATAAGTATTCGCTTCTCATCTCTCGCTAAAAGCTGTGTCTTCGCAGCCCGAACTCGGCTGGAGAAATCAGCAACAAGCTCACCTGACGGGGGCGGATTAGCTTCGGGATCTAACCAAAAATTATCAGCCAAATGGGACTGTTGAGCATAAACAGCTTCAAACCGCTGCCCATCCCACTCACCAAAATTGTACTCTTGTAGCTGATCAAGTATCAAAAGGTTAAGACCTAATCGCTGGGAAACCGTTTCTGCTATATAACGGCAGCGCTGAAGCGGTGAACTCACCACCAAATCCCAGCCAGGATTATGCTCGATAGCAGTTAAACTATCACGCACACCCTGTTCTGAAAGTTCAGAATCAGTATGTCCTAAATACACACCCTTCAATTCAGGTTCGCCATGTCGCAATAGGTCAAACTGCGTGGATTTCAGCAAAACAATTTTCTCCGCCAACTTATTGGCTGACACCCGCATCAGCAAACGTGGCCATATCACGATGCAGCGCGCATGCGGTTCTCATGATATTAACGGCGACAGCCGCACCACTGCCCTCCCCTAAACGCATACCTAAATCAAGCAGAGGCTGAATATCTAAAGAGTCTAAAATACCTTGATGGAACGCTTCTGGCGAACAATGGCCAAAGACCATCCAATCTTTACTATTCGGGTTAATCTGAATCGCAATATAAGCCGCAACCGTACTAATAAAGCCATCCACCACTATAGTGATACCTAGATTAGCCGCCTTTAAATACGCTCCCACCATCGCTGCAATTTCAAACCCTCCTAGGCATTTTAGAATATCCATTGGTGAGGAAAATTGCGTTCGATGTAAAACCAATGCTTGATCAATCACTTTGGCTTTATGCTGAACCCCTTGCGAACTTATACCTGTCCCTGAGCCTGCAACATCGGCCCCACTCAAATCAAGAAAAGCAGCCATAAGCGCTGAAGCTGATGTGGTATTAGCAATCCCCATCTCGCCCGCAACAAATAACTCAACCCCTCGGCGCCCTGCTCTAATTACAGCGTCCGCTCCAACATTAAGAGCGGCTTCTAATTGAGGTACACTCATCGCCGCTGTCTCAGTAAAGTCAGAGGAGCTAGCGGCTATAACTTTACTAATCACATCAGGGTGTTCAACAGGTGTAACCGTACCAAGATTAATAACCTCAAAATCAGCGTTTAACTGTTGGGCTAAAACAGAAATTGCAGCCCCTCCTGATGCAAAATTAAGAATCATTTGGGTCGTAACTTCTTGAGGAAACGCGGACACTTTCTGTTTCGCTACACCATGATCCGCTGCAAAAATAGAGATGGCTACACGATCACATGAGGGACATTCAACCGCTTGCAATCCTGCTAAACGAACCGCTATATCCTCCAATAAACCTAACGAACCTAGTGGCTTAGTTAATTGTGACTGCCGTTCAGTTGCTAGCGCCTTATAATGAAGATCAACGGGCTGAACACTAATCGCTAACCAATCTTTTAAATTCACAAACCCACCTGTTTTTCTGTTTTAACATCTAAAGGAATACCTGCAACACTCAAGGTAACGCGCTCCGCAATTTTGGCCAGTTCTTGATGTAAACGTCCAGTATTATCTTGGAATTGACGGCTTAGCTCACCCATAGGCACTATCCCCCATCCCACCTCATTGGAAACTAAGATCAAATCACCTTTAAAAGCCGTAACCACCGCTATCATATCTTGCATTCCTTGCTGCATGACTGATAAATCTTTTAGCAATAAATTGGTAAGCCAAAGCGTAAGACAATCAACCAAAACAGTCTCACCGGAGCCGCTTAATTCAGAAAGCGCTTGGGGTAAATCAATAGGTACTTCTTTAACCCTCCATTCCGCTGGACGATCTGAGCGGTGAAGCGCGATTCGCTGCTGCATTTCCGCATCACCCGCATCGGCTGTAGCAATATAAATAACAGGTTTATTAATCGCTGTAGCTCGCTCTTGTGCCAAACGACTCTTACCAGAACGAGCTCCCCCTAAAATCAATTGCCGCACACAACCTCCCAACAGACTATATTAACTATACTAAACCGCTACTCTAACCTGTTTATAGGATAGATATTTATTAACATGTATGGATAATACATAATATAAAAATAGATCCCTAGTATAACACTAGAGTCCTTCAGCGGAGATTTCGATGATTCAATTACAGGAACGCAGAGAACCTTCAGCTTTCTCGCTTTTCAATCTAGGCTTTAGGCCATTTTTCTTAGCCGGAGCTGCCAGCGCTGTTATCCTAATTACTCTTTGGCTTGTTATATATAGCCAAGGTTACCAACCTCATTATTATGATTTAGCTATCACTTGGCATGCTCATGAGATGATATTTGGATTTAGCATTGCCATCATTGCAGGTTTTCTGCTCACAGCCGTTCGCACTTGGACTAATGTACAAACCCTGTATAGCTGGCCCTTAGCAGCGCTTTTTTTAGTGTGGCTCTTAGCTAGGCTACTCCCTGCATTTGAAAGCATACCCAAAGCAGTCATCGCTATTACAGATTTAATCTTTATACCTCTCGTTGCCATCAGCATCGCTTGGCCCATTATTAAATCCAAGAACTATAGAAATTTTCTATTTCTCCCTATTCTTTTCGCCTTTTTTATCGCTAATTTACTCATCCATCTAAATCTAATGGGCATAACAGAAGACACTATAGCAACAGGCATTCAATTAGGTTTATTTCTGATTGTTATGATCATTAGCATTGTCGGCGGACGCGTTATACCCTTTTTTACAGAAAAAGGGGTCGCAGGCACTCAAAGCAGAAAGTTTCCAATAATTGAACGCTCAATTATTCCGATGACCGCCATTTGGGTTATATCTACGCTGACCAGCTATACTGGAGTTATTGTTTTTTTCAGTGCACTTGTTGGGCTGATGAATTTAATTCGGCTCGGCGGCTGGTTCAACAACAAAGTTTTTACTGTTCCACTGGTTTGGATCCTTCAGCTTAGTTACCTATTTATCACTTTTGGCTATCTACTTTATGCTTTAAGCACCTTAAACTTGGTTAATCAGTCTATCGCTTATCATGCGTTTGCTACCGGTGGGATTGGCGGACTGACCTTAGGGATGATGTCTAGAGTTTCCCTCGGCCATACAGGACGAATACTAACCGCTGGCCCAATGATAATATCTGCATTTGTATTACTTATGCTCTCTGCGGTATTCCGTATCAGTATTGATATACTGCCACTACCCTACATGAGTACCTTGCACATTTCTGGCAGTCTTTGGGTTATCGCTTGGGTTTTATTCTTAATTAAATACACAACGATTCTAATCAAACCAAGAGTAGATGGGATCTACGGATAAAAAAAGGCCTCATATGAGGCCCTTTTTTAACCTTAAGGGTTATGCATTAAGATCAATAACAACACGGCCCTTTACTTGACCATTAGTGATTTTCTCTGCGTATTCAGGCACATTATCTAAAGCAATTATCTGAGCAATTTCACCTAAAGCATTCTCTGGTAGCTGAGTCAGTAAGCGTTGCCAAGCAATATTACGACGCTCGTAAGGGCAACTAACCGAATCGACACCCTGAAGGCGCACATTACGTAAAATAAAAGGCATAACAGTAGAAGGGAGTTTAAAACTAGCCGCTAAACCACAAGCGGCAACAACACCGCTATAATTTGTTTCAGCAATCATTCTAGCTAGTATAGTATCACCCGCTGTATCAATAGCCCCCGCCCATCTCTGTTTCTCTAAAGGTCTCGGCGGCTGCGCCATCTCATCGCGACTCAAAATTTCACTTGCACCTAAACCACGCAGGTAACCTTCAGTCTCAGCACGCCCAGTAATCGCTGCTACCTGATAACCGAGTCCAGCTAATATCGCGACTGCAACACTCCCTACTCCACCCGCAGCACCACTCACCACTATAGGACCACTCTCAGGTGTTACTCCGCCCTCTTCTAAAGCCATAACACATAACATAGCAGTTAAACCGGCAGTGCCTATTTGCATAGTACGAATCGGATCCATACCTTCAGGCAAAGGTACCAACCAATCAGCTTTCAAACGCGCATACTGGGAATATCCGCCCCAATACATTTCACCTACGCCCCACCCCGTTAAAACAACCTTATCTCCCTTTGAATAACGCGCATCTGCACTATCTTCGACAGTACCGACTAGGTCTATTCCAGGCACCATTGGGAAATTGCGAATGATTTTACCTTTACCTGTAACAGCCAGACCATCTTTATAGTTCAACGAAGAGTAATCCACTTTTATAAGGACATCTTCTTCCGGTAGGTCGCTCATCGCTAACTGCTCAATAGCAGACGTTGTTTTACCTTCATCTTGTTTCAAAACCAGTGCTTTGAACATACTAATCTCCGTTGAACGCTTAAATAAGTTAATTTGTCATACAAATATAAAATACTATAAATATTGAATCAATAGGCTATAATTAAATTTATCTTCTACCTTAGGTTAGTAAAGAATTTAAACGAGCGGAGTAAAAGGTGAATTTAGAGATAGGGCCAATCAACAAAAGCAGCTTATCAAAACAGGTAGCTGACCAGCTTCAAGAGGCAATTTTAGAAGGTACTCTGAAAGCCGACGACCGACTTCCCACAGAGGAGGAGCTCGCGCAACGCTTCCAAGTATCTCGCCCAACTATCAGAGAAGCGCTTAAAAGATTAGCCGCAAAAAACCTCATCCGCTCACGCCGCGGCCCAACGGGAGGGTCCTTTGTCAATCATTTAGGAACAAATGAACTCAGTGACCACTTAACCACCGCCACCACCCTTTTTGTCAGTATGAATGATGTCTCATTAGATGAGATCAGCAGCACTCGGCTTGAAATGGAAAGTTACTGCTTTCGCCTTGCCTGCCAACATCGTACCGAAGAGGACCTTAAACGATTAGAACAGCACCTCATCTATCAAAAAAATAAAAATATCAGCCCTGAAGAATTCTGTGCAGCAGATGTTCGTTTCCATCGTGCAATTGCGGATTCCAGTCACAATAAAATGCTGAGCTTTATTATGTACACTCTAATTGAAGCACTTCAACCTGTATCAAATATGATCGCTTACAGGTTTAGAGAAAGAGAAATCATTACCAGTCAGCACGAGAGAATATTTAACGCTATCAGCAATCAAGACAGAAAATTAGCTTGCGCTATTTTAGAAGAACAGATTAATTACCTGCAGCAATTACATGAAGAAGCCCAAGAGAACCACCAACAATAACAAAGCATATGATGAGTTCCGAAAAGCTAGTTCCTTATATAAAGCACCAAAAAAACACCTAAACGACTACAAAAAGTAGAATGCTCAAACCATAGGCATCACGCAAGATTTGTTTTATGCTAAGCACTTATTATACAACAGCCAAAACAAGCAATTTCTGCTACTCAAACTAAGCTCTGGGCTGCCTAAAATAGGGAGCAACTCTGTAGAATGAATGGCATAGTGTATCAGTTAATATTCGCAAGTTATTAAGGAGATCCCGTGGAAGATTTATGGTTAATCAGCATTATTTCTTTACTTATAGGTGCTGTTATCGGCTTTTTAATGGGGCGCTCAGGCAACACCTCTAATCGCCAAGCAGAACTTACTGAACAATTAGACAGTACAACCAAAGAGCTTGAGAACTATAAAGAAGAGGTCAATGAACACTTTGAAAAAACAGCTGCACTAGTTAACAACCTCACCAACAGCTATAAAGAAGTTCATGAGCATTTAGCAACCAGTGCCGTAGATTTATGTAAAGCAGGTACCATTGATCTCGCCTTAGAACCGGCTATGCATGCAAAAATCGAGAGTCAGGACAATGAGTCTGAAGAACCTGCTGAAAAAACAGAAGAAGTTACAGCTGACATTCCTCGAGACTACGCACCCAAAAGTCCTGAAGATGAAGGCACCTTATCTGAAACCTTTGGTCTGAAAGAAGAAACCGCTGAGGAAGAGCCTACTAAAGAAGGGAATGAATCTACTACAGCGGAAATAGTACCTCCTATTGCCAAGAATAAATAAGCCATCATCCTTTTATCTCGGCACCAGATTTTCGTATATCAATTAAAGGTTGCGCTATTTTTAGCCCAGCCTTTTTTTGTATTTATTGCTTTTCCACGAGCAAAAAAACAGAAAAAACTGCACAATAACCAAGTCCCCTCTGGAGTGTTTTGCTAAACGACTAATCCATCAGTGGGCGGATAAGAATAAATGACGAACATAACCACTATTTGTAGGTCTTATTAAACGGCCAATCTCTAAGCCATTGTGCAACAAGATCAAAGTTGGCCAAAGCTTAACTTTAAATGCTCGTCCCAACGGCTTACCCTTCCCATCATATAGTTTGATATGGGTAAGCTCAGGGTGATCTTTTAACTCCTCCTGCACTATCGGCTGTGCTAATTGACAATGCGGACACCAAGGCGCACCAAACTCAAGTAGAATATTTCCCGGCATCTCATTAATTTGCTCAAGAGTCGGCGCTTCTTCTAAATAATTTGCGTTAATTTCAGTTTGACCTCTACTCATATAAATTAAACCCCTCATATTTATTAAAATTAACCGAAAAAACGCCATGCTATGACTCCCACCGTTATAACAGAACAATACACTGCCTCTAAGTCAGACAAGCTTTAGACGGTTAATTTAGTCTATACAGGATTATCTATCTCTATATAGTGATGCTCTATACCAAAATGCAGCGCAAGCTCCTCTCCCAGTGCTTGCACACCATACCTTTCGGTGGCGTGATGCCCAGCGGCAAAGTAATGAATACCATTCTCTCTAGCACTATGGACTGTAGGCTCAGAAATTTCACCTGAGATGTAAGCATCCACCCCTAAATCCACTGCTTTATCTATATAGCCCTGAGCGCCTCCTGTGCACCAACCAATCGTTTTAATCTTATGCTCGCCCCCACAAATCAATAGAGGTTCTCGTCCTAAAATAGAACCTATATGCTCTGCTAACTGCTCTGCAGTAAAGGTACGCTGGAACTGGCCAATATTACCAATACTCCGAGGGTTATCAGGCTCCAGCCCTGACAGTATTTCAATCCCTAAGCGTTCTGCCAATTGCGCATTATTACCCAGTAACGGATGTGCATCTAAAGGTAAATGGTAAGCGATCAAACTGATATCATGGTCAAGTAACGCCTTAATCCTTTTTTTCTTAATTTTAGTAATACAACTATCTTCACCTTTCCAAAAAAAACCATGATGAACCAAAATAGCATCCGCCTTCTCAGCTATAGCTGCCTCAATCAGCGATTGAGATGCTGTCACACCAGAAACCAGCTTACCTATGACCTCTTTTCCCTCCACCTGAAGGCCATTGGGACAATAGTCTTTAAACTGCGATGGCTCCAAAAGAGCATCGATATAATTCATTAAATCTTCACGTTTCACTGACATTATTATCTTATCCATTCACAAAACTTTAATACGCCGTATAATTCTATGCTTATTCTGGGTAATTGATTACATAAGACATGCGTAAATTAAATTTTCTTGTTTGGCCGGTTCTAGCAGGAGTTCTCGTAGCGGTGTTACTTCTACAGCTATTCCCCAGCCTACTTTCATCAGAATCTCAGGCTATAAAATTCAGAGAAGCCCCCACTATACCTAAGAGTGGCATAGGGCTAGGACCAGTCTCATATGCTGATGCTGTCGAAGTTGCCGCACCAGCGGTTGTAAACATTTATACACGTACTATTATTCAACAGAAAGTACACCCTCTCTTCAATGACCCTTTCTTTCGTAACTTTTTTGATGCTGATAGCATCCCCCAACAAGAGAGAATCCAATCAAGCTTAGGCTCTGGCGTTATCCTTACCTCCCAAGGGTATATAGTTACTAACAACCATGTAATCACCGGCGCCGATAGTATTATAGTTGCGTTAAAAGATGGCCGTGAAGCTGTAGCTGAAGTGATTGGCACCGATCCTGAAACAGACTTAGCCGTTCTAAAAGTTGCCATGGAAGACCTTCCTAGTATTGCTCTAACCCAATCAGATAATAGCCGAGTGGGTGATGTTGTTTTAGCCATCGGCAACCCTTTTGGCGTCGGCCAAACGGTAACTATGGGAATTATAAGCGCAACAGGCCGTCATAGTTTAGGCATCAATACTTATGAAGACTTTATCCAAACAGATGCTGCCATCAATCCAGGCAACTCTGGTGGTGCACTAATCGACGCATACGGCAACTTAATTGGTATTAATACAGCTATATTCTCAAAATCGGGTGGATCCCAAGGCATTGGGTTTGCCATTCCTTCCAATTTAACAAAACAGGTTATGCAAGATCTGATCAAATATGGAAGGGTTGTACGTGGCTGGCTGGGGATTGAGATTCAGGAATTAACACCGAAACTAGCTGAATCCTTTGGCCTTAAAAACATGCAAGGGCTTATTATTGCGGGCGTATTTAGAAATGGACCAGCACACTTAGCAGGGCTTCAGCCTGGCGATGTTATGTTAACGATAAATAAACAACCCATAATGAACGGTAGAAAGTCTATGACTGAAATCGCTCGTTTCAAACCCGATGAAAGCATAGATATTGAAATACTTAGAGATGGTGAAAAACTTTCTTTCAAAGCGGTGATTGGTGAACGACCTAGAACACAAGAGCAATAAAATAAAAAAACAGGCATTCGCCCATTGCTGTCCCATAGTTTTGGATGGTAAATGAAAAAGCCTGAGATCCACTGGTAAACTGTTGTTACCACACACCAGTTAAACCAAAGGACTCAGGCTTTGTCACATCATAACACCGCTTTTCATCAGTTGCTGCAACCTCTGCCGAGACATGAATTCGAGGCGCTTGCAAAACAACATCACCAGGGGCAAAAATTACGTTCAGCATCTCGCTGGGATCAGTTCATTGGGATGTCCATGTCACAAATTTCTGGCCGTCAAAGCCTGCGTGATATTGAATCCAGTCTACGCAGCCAGCAGCACAAGCTTTATCATCTGGGCGCCAAACCCATCGCCAGAACAACATTAGCTCGCCTGAACGAAAAACAACCCGCTGAACTTTATGAAGCTGTATTTTATAAACTACTACAGCGCTGTTCATTAAGGGATAATAACCATAAGTTCCGCTTTAAAAACCCTCTCTATTCATTAGATGCCAGCGTGATCGACCTGTCTCTCAAGCTCTTTCCATGGGCACAGTGCCACCAAACTAAAGCGGCTATGAAACTACATGTCGGGTTGAATAACGCCTCACTCATTCCTGAGTTTACTGCCCTCAGCCACGGGCTGGAAAGCGAGCTAATCAAAGGCCGTCAGTTCCGTTTTCCGAAAGGCAGTATTGTTGCATTTGATAAGGGGTATAACGACTACAGCTGGTATGGATTACTGTCAAAACAAGAAGTTAGCTTCGTGACTCGCTTAAGACCCAATGCGGTCTATGAGGTTATCGAACACCATCAAAGCGCAGGTGTTGATTATGACCAGAGTATTAGGCTAACCAGTCAGCACGCCCAAAAACAAGGCGCGCCCAAGTTGCGCCTAGTGGGATTTACCTGCCCTGAAACCAAGCGACAGTATCGTTTTATAACTAATAACTTCAAATTAGCTGCCAGCACAATTGCGGCTATTTATAAAGACCGTTGGCAGGTGGAATTGTTCTTCAAAGCGATTAAGCAAAACCTGAAAATTAAAGCATTTTTAGGTAGTTCCCAAAATGCAGTCATGACGCAGATCTGGATCGCAATGATCAGCTATCTCTTGTTAGCGTATGCGCGGCACTGTGCGAAAAAGGGGTGGACCGTACAGAGAGTAATGCGGATTCTTCAACTAAGCTTATTTGAACGAAAAGCTCTGAAAGAGTTGCTAAACCCGTCACCGCCAGAGCGACAAAAAAGGGACCCTCAGATGAGGATCCCTTTATGATTAAAAAATTGTGGGACAGCAGTGGGCATTCGCCTGTTTTTTTTATTTATATAAGAGACAAGCGTTTAATCTTTAATTCGGTACTCAGCAGAACGAGCATGAGCGGTTAAACTTTCACCCCGAGCTAATACCGAAGCAACTTTCCCCATCTCAGACGCCCCATCTTCTGAAAACATAATCAAAGATGAGCGTTTTTGAAAATCGTACACGCCTAAGGGAGAGGAGAAACGCGCAGTGCCTGAAGTTGGTAGTACATGGTTAGGACCTGCACAGTAATCCCCAAGCGCTTCAGCGGTATAACGACCCATAAAAATCGCACCAGCGTGACGCACTTTAGGTAAAAGGCTTTCAGGATCTTCTACCGATAGTTCCAAATGCTCTGGCGCTATCCGGTTGGCAACGTCCATAGCTTCATCTAAATCTTTCACTTTTATAAGCGCTGCACGTAGACGTAACGAGATTTCAATAATCTCTTTACGTTCCATCGTCGGCAACAGCTTATTAATGCTTTGTTCTACAGCATCAATAAAGTCAGCATCAGGCGTCACTAAAATAGGTTGCGCATCCTCATCATGTTCAGCCTGAGAGAATAGATCCATAGCAACCCAGTCGGGATCCGTTTGACCATCACAAACCACAAGGATTTCAGAAGGCCCAGCAATCATATCGATGCCAACAGCACCAAAGACCGCACGTTTAGCTGTAGCAACAAAAATATTTCCTGGACCTACGATTTTATCCACTTGAGGAATCGTATCAGTACCGTAAGCAAGTGCCGCCACAGCCTGCGCCCCACCTATACAGAACACACGATCAACGCCCGCTAAACAAGCCGCAGCCAAAACTAGCTCATTCACCACACCACCAGGTGTCGGCACAACCATGATGATCTCTTCTACACCGGCAACTTTTGCTGGCATCGCATTCATCAGTACAGATGAAGGATAAGCTGCTTTACCACCTGGAACATAAAGCCCCACGCGATCAACAGGTGTAACTTTTTGACCCAGCATAGTGCCATCAGCTTCAGTATACTGCCAAGACTCACCTTTTTGACGTTCATGATAAGTCTGAACTCTTTGCGCTGCCGTTTCTAAAGCTTTACGTTGATCTGCTGGCAATCCATCCAATGCTTTCTGTAAACGCTCAGCGCTCATTTCAAGCTCAGCAATACTGCTAACCGAGGTACCATCAAAGCGGTTGGTATACTCTACAACAGCGCTATCACCTTCAGTACGAACACGATGTAAAATTTCATTTACTATTTGATTAACTTTATCATCAGACACCGCTTCCCAAGCCAACAGCTTGTCCATCTGTTCGTTGAAGTCCGATTGGTTTGAATCTAAACGCTTAATATTTACCTCACTCATTTAGTAACCTCCGCATCACGACGGTTAATAGCATCAGCTAGCTTATCTAAAATGGGTTGAATCTGACGATACTTCATTTTCATAGACGGCTGACCAACGACTAAGCGAGAACTGATATCTGCAATCTCCTCCATTGGCTCTAAACCATTAGCACGAAGCGTATTGCCCGTATCAACAATATCAACAATACGGTCAGCTAACCCCATTAATGGTGCGAGCTCCATAGCGCCGTAAAGCTTGATAATATCTACTTGTGCACCCTGTTTCGCAAAATAATCGCGGGTAACATTAACGAACTTACTAGCTACCTTCATACGACCTTCGACCGGCTGAGCATCTGTCGGACCAGCAACCATCAGTTTACATTTCGATATTTTAAGATCTAAAGGTTCATAGAGACCTGCTGCACCATGTTCAAGCAGTACATCTTTACCTGCAATCCCCATATCTGCACCGCCATACTCAACATAAGTTGGGACATCCGTTGCGCGAATAACAACCAATTTTATGTTCTCATGGTTAGTATCAAAAATGAGTTTACGGCTGCTATGAATATCCTCAGCTGGAACAATGTCAGCTTCTGCCAATAAGGGCAGTGTTTCTTTAAGGATACGTCCTTTAGACAGGGCAATCGTAAGTTGCTGCTTCATAGCTCTATTTATACCTGTATTTAACCTGGTACACGCTTAATACGTGCGCCTAATAACTGTAATTTCTCTTCTATACACTCATAACCACGGTCGATATGGTAGATACGATCAATAATCGTATCGCCATCAGCAACCAGCCCAGCAATCACTAAGCTTGCCGAAGCCCTAAGATCAGTTGCCATCACGGGAGCAGCTTGCAATCTTTCTACCCCTTCAACAATCGCGGTATTGCCATCAATATTGATTTTAGCGCCCATGCGAATCATCTCTTGCATGTGCATAAAACGATTTTCAAAGATAGTTTCTTTTAGAATACTGACGCCTTCAGATACCGCATTCATAGCAGAAAACTGTGCTTGCATATCTGTTGGAAAAGCAGGATACGGCGCTGTTGTAATGTTAATCGCCTTAGGTCTTTGACCTTTCATATCCAGCTCAATCCAATCCTCACCCGTTGTAATATGTGCGCCCGCTTCTTCAAGCTTCTGCAATACCGCATCAAGAATTCTAGGATTCGTGTTTTTAACTTTAACCTTACCGCGCGTAGCTGCCACAGCAGTTAAATACGTTCCGGTCTCTATTCGGTCAGCGACAACAGGAAATTTACAACCATGTAAAGTCGCCACACCATTAACGGTAATGGTGTCGGTCCCATGACCACTGATATCAGCCCCCATCGCGATCAAGCATTCAGCCAGATCAACCACTTCTGGCTCACGAGCTGCATTTTCTATAATACTCTGCCCCTCAGCTAGCGTAGCGGCCATCAGAATATTTTCAGTACCCGTTACTGTGACTGTATCAAAAAAGATACGCGCACCTTTTAAGCGACCATTACTTTTAGCGCGAATATAACCCGCTTCAACAACCACATCCGCGCCCATAGCACGCAAACCTTGGATATGAAGATCCACAGGACGAGAACCTATAGCACAACCACCAGGTAAAGACACTTCAGCCTCACCAAAATGGGCGAGCATTGGGCCTAATACAAGAATAGAGGCCCTCATTGTTTTTACTAGTTCATAAGGCGCAACTAACTGTGTAATCGTATTCGCATCAATCTCAACATTAAGCTTTTCGTCAATAACAAGCTCAACACCCATACGGCGAAGCAACTCAAGCATGGTTGTAATATCATGCAAATGAGGCAGGTTGCAGACAGTTACCGGCTCAGATGCTAGTAGTGTCGCAGCCAAAATTGGCAGTGCCGAGTTTTTTGCTCCAGAGATTTTCACTTCGCCCCTGAGCGGCTCGCCACCGGTGATCATTAATTTATCCATAGTATGTCCAATCGAGGATTTAATTCTGTGTCGCTTTCCACTGCTCTGGTGTGTAAGTCTTAATGCTCAGCGCGTGAATTGTTCCATTCGCAATATATTCGTTCAAGCAAGCATAGACTAACTGCTGACACTTAACAGGCCGTAAACCTTGAAAAAGCTCACCTACCACTGTTACCTGAAAATCGCAGCCTTCACCTGCGGTCGTTACGGTACAATCTTCAAGTTGAGATTCTATAATCTGCTTAACCTGTTCAGCCTGCATTAAAAGCTCCTGATCGAATGCTACAGATAGAAAAAAATAAGGCGGAAATGATACCGGATCATGATAAAAAAGGCGATGCTAAGCATCGCCTTAATTCAATACCTACAAGCTGTCTTAAATAAACTGCTTTTCCAACCCAACAAGCTCAGCAATACCCTTCATTTCTAAAGGAAGATTAATCGCTTTCAATTGGATCTCTCGATCTTGCACATAACGCAAACAGCAAAACCAAAAAGAGAGTGCCGAGCTATCAACAGCGGTTACTTCAGAAAAGTCGATCTCAACAATACCTTTACAACCACTTAAGATATTCTCGGCTTTTTTACGGGCCTGCATAATGACTGGAAATCTAAACTCCCCTTCCAGACTAATCAATTGTTCATTGATCTGCCTAACGTCTGTCATTACGCGCTGTCCTTTCCTGGATCAACCTTGTCTTTCCAGGTAGAGATAACCAATCCTACATCACCCTTATTGCGCTCCATTAAGTCCGCAAATTGGTTTTTAAAGCTCAGGCGAATATTAATAGATCCATCAAGAATAGCATTGACCAGCCTCCAAGCACCCTCTTCTTTCTTCATGTAGTAAACCAAAGAGTACTTTGTACCATCTGCAGAAAACACATCTACAGTGACAATTTGTTTATTGTTATCTGGGCTCTTTTTACGCGGAGGCACCATCTCGTACTTATCTATTTTGAAACCGACTAAAGCTTTTGCGTAAGTTTTCAACAAAGTCGTTTTAAAAACACTAGAAAATTCAATACGCTGTTCTTTTGAAGCACGGCGATAATATTTCCCCATCACCTGCTTCGAAATATAATCAAAATCAACAATCGGAGATAAAACTGTATCAATTTCAGCGACTAGCTGATCCTCTTGCCCCTCTTCGACAAGTTCTTCACGCTCTAATAACTTAAGAACATTCTGAGTCGCGGTCTGAATAACCCCACCCGCTTCATTATACGTATCGACTTCAGCTCGAACGGACATACTCAACAACGCAATAAAAGCAATTGCTAAAAACGTTCTCACTTGGCTCACCATTTGATAGAACATAGCCTTATTCACTCACCTCATTAAATAGGAATTTTCCTATTAGATCCTCAAGTACCAACGCCGATTGAGTATCCTCAATATAGGCGCCATCTTTAAGATTTTCATCTTCAGCCCCTACTGAAATGCCTATATATTGCTCACCTAATAGGCCCGCAGTCAGAATTGAAGCCGAACTATCTACTGAAAGGAAATCTACATTGCCATGAATATTCATGGCGACACGCGCCATCAACATATCACGATCTAATGTAATATCTGCCACTTCGCCTATTGCCACACCTGACATAGTCACTTTTGCACGCGGCGTTAAACCACCAATATTTTCAAAACGAGCATAGACAGTGTAAGTGTTGTCAGAATTAGACAGGTTTAAACCACTTACGTTCAATGCAAGCCCAACTAAAGCAACGACGCCGGCCAAAACAAAGGCACCTACGCTGATCTCCAAGATCCGCATACGCATATTAAAGCTCTCCAAACATTACAGCAGTAAGAATAAAATCTAGCCCAAGCACCGCCAACGATGCATAGACCACAGTTTTTGTTGTTGCCTGACTAATCCCTTCCGAAGTCGGCATACAATCATAGCCTTGGAACACAGCGATCCAAGTAACAACGAAGCCAAAGACAACGGCCTTTATAAGACCATTCAAGACATCATCATAAAAATCAACTGAGTTCTGCATGTTAGCCCAAAATGAGCCATCATATATACCCAGCCATTCAACACCAACTATCGCACCGCCATAAACACCGACAAGGGCAAATATAGCGGATAAAATAGGTAAGCATACAAACCCTGCCCAAAACCTTGGTGCCACAATCCGTCTTAAGGGATCAACACCAATCATTTCTAAACTTGATAACTGCTCAGTCGCTTTCATTAGGCCAATTTCAGCCGTCAAAGCAGATCCTGCTCGCCCAGCAAACAATAACGCAGTTACAACTGGCGCAAGCTCTCTAACCAAACTCAGCGCAACCATCTGTCCAACCGCTTGCTCAGAGCCATAGTCAACTAAAATTGTATAGCCTTGTAAACCAAGCACCATACCAATAAACAAACCTGATACCACAATAATAATTAGTGATAACACACCCACAAAATAAACTTGTTTCACAAACAGTGGAAACATAATTACCGGCTGGGGCTTAGCGACAAGAGATTGAAACAACATCATCCCTGCTCGGCCAAAAGCGGCTAATTTACTTAGTGCAGCGTGACCTAATAACGCTAATTGATTCATTATCCCTGACCTCTTAACAGATCGGTTTCATAATCACCCGCAGGATAATGAAACGGTACAGGCCCGTCAGGTAATCCATGCATAAACTGTTTAACCTGCGGCGAATCATCTTGACGCAATTCTTCCGGTGTACCTGAAGCGATCACCTTAGAGTCCGCAATAATATGGATGTAATCAGCAATACCTAAAGTTTCCTGAATATCATGGGAAACTATAATACTCGTATGCCCTAAGGAGTTATTTAAACGGCGAATAAGATTAACCAAGACACCCATTGCGATAGGATCCTGACCAGTAAAAGGCTCATCATACATAACAATATCAGGATCGAGTGCGATAGCTCTAGCCAACGCAACTCGACGGGCCATACCACCAGATAGTTCACTAGGCATAAGGTTATGCGCACCCCTTAAGCCAACAGCCTGAAGTTTCATTAATACGATATCGCGAATCATATCATCGCTTAAATCTGTATGGACGCGTATAGGGAATGCAACATTTTCAAATACACTTATATCAGTAAATAAAGCACCACTTTGAAAGAGCATACCCATACGCTCACGTACCGAAAAAAGATCGCTACGGTTGAGTTCTGGAATATTTTCATCATCAACCAATATAGAACCTGTATCAGGTTTCAACTGACCGCCAATTAATCTAAGCAGTGTTGTTTTACCTGTTCCTGACGGCCCCATTATTCCGGTAATTTTGCCACGCGGAATTTTAATATCGACCTCATTATAAATGGATCGATCACCACGAGAAAAACTCAGCTTTTGGATATCGATGACGACATCATCAAATTCGTTCATAAGATTCCGTTATAACTTTGAAAGGAACATTTCTATAGCTCCATTCAGACTTTGTTAACGTCCCTTTATCTAGTGCGTACCCTAAAGGGCTGGCAACTATACCATTTCGTTCTAAAAACGGGAATATTTTCAAACATGATGCTCTGTATTGATTTAAACAAAGATAGCATTCTGTTTTAATACCCCTCTTCAATTCTACTGGAACAACTTCTATCTATGTTATATCCAATTTTGGCACTCATCTCTGGACTTATTCTATTGGTATGGAGTGCAGATAGATTCGTTATAGGGGCCGCCGCCACAGCAAAAAATTTCGGCATGTCCACAATGCTGATTGGCTTAACTATCGTATCTTTTGGCACATCTGCACCCGAAATACTCGTATCTTTTATGGCCTCCACATCTGGGGCAGGCGACCTAGCTATTGGTAATGCACTGGGATCCAACATTGCTAATATTGCATTGGTACTAGGCATCACCGCACTCATCGCACCCTTACCAGTAAAATCGGGCGTACTAAAAAAAGAACTTCCTTTACTTTTAGGGGTGACCATTTTAGCAGGAGTCCTATTATTCGATCTCCATCTAGGACAATTAGATGGCATTATTCTATTAATTGCTTTAGCTGTATGCCTTTATCTTTTCAGTCGTTTCCAGAAAAGCATGCCTAAAGATGCTTTAGTCGAAGAAGAGGAAGAACTTCCATCCTTAGAAAACCGAAAAGCTATTTTTTGGTTAATCGTTGGCTTAGTGATCCTTGCCTGCAGTTCAAAACTATTAGTTTGGGGAGCCAGTGAAATCGCTTACTCTTTGGGTGTAAGCAAATTAGTTGTCGGCCTAACCATTGTAGCTATAGGAACAAGCCTGCCTGAATTAGCAGCCTCGGTGGCGAGCGCGTTAAAGAACCACCACGATATAGCTATAGGCAATATTGTAGGTTCAAATATATTTAACTTAGTAGCCGTTATGGCTATACCTGGGCTTATCGCCCCTATAGGGATGGCCGAGATTGTTTTTCAGCGAGACTATGTTGCAATGCTAGGCTTAACTTTCTTACTTCTAGCCTTCGCATTATGGCAAAAGCCTCCATCCATTAATCGCTTCGAAGGGGCGATTCTGGCCTCTGTCTATGCAGGCTATCTTATCCTGCTATACACTATGACCGTTTCTTAAGATAAAGTTGATCACAAAAATGAGCACACCTGACTTTTTACATTCAGCTAAACGAACTATTACGCTAGAAGCCGCCGCTGTGGCCGATTTACTAAAATATCTCGACCACAATTTTGTTCATGCCTGCCAATTGATGCTTAATTGTACAGGCCGGATCATTGTTACCGGTATGGGAAAGTCAGGTCATATTGGCAAAAAAATCGCAGCGACTTTGGCCAGTACAGGTACTCCCGCATTTTTCGTTCACCCAGGGGAAGCGAGCCACGGCGATTTAGGCATGATCACCGCCGATGACGTGGTAATTGCCCTATCAAACTCGGGTGAAACAGCAGAAGTCATTACAATCATTCCTCTACTCAAAAGAATGAATACACCTTTTATCAGCATAACGGCCAACAAAGAATCCACTTTATCTCAAACCTCTGCTGCTAACCTCCACATCGGCGTAGAGGAGGAAGCCTGCCCCCTTGGCCTTGCACCGACCTCAAGCACAACCGCACAATTAGTACTAGGTGATGCCCTCGCTATAGCACTACTTGAAGCAAAAGGTTTTAGCGCCGAAGATTTTGCATTTTCACACCCAGGCGGGACTCTAGGCAGGCGATTACTCCTTAAAGTTAGCGATATTATGCATTCAGGCGAAGCCACCCCTTGCGTAACCAGCGGAACATTATTAAAAGAAGCGCTTTTAGAAGTAACCCATAAGCGTTTAGGTATGACTGCCGTAGTTGATGACAACAAGCAGCTTATTGGCATATTTACCGATGGTGACTTACGACGCTCGCTTGATGACGATGTAGATCTCCACAAAACCGTCATTGATGATGTAATGACACCAAACGGTACAACAGTAACTGCTGAAATGCTTGCAGCAGAATGCTTACAAATTATGGAAACAAAAAAAATCAATGCACTGATCGTTACCAATGAAACGAATCAGCCTATAGGCGCTCTCAATATGCACGACCTATTAAAAGCGGGAGTTATTTAGTGTCAGAGTCTTCATTGCAGCAATTAAAAAACATCACCCTTGCGGTATTTGATGTCGATGGAATACTTACCAGCGGCCAGCTGCTATTTTTAGCGGACGGCCAAGAAGTCAAACAGTTCAACACCTTAGACGGGTTGGGTATTAAGCTACTAATGCAAGCGGGTATCGAGACCGCCATTATTACCGGCCGGCGCTCGCCCCAAGTTGAATTACGCAGCCAATCCTTAGGTATCAACTACCTTAAACAGGGCCGCGAAGACAAACTGGTTGCTCTCAACGAGATATGGGATAAAACAGCCCACAACGCATCAACCACCGCTTACATAGGTGATGACTTCCCTGATCTTTCAGCCATTATCCAATGCGCCTTTGGTGCGACTGTTCCTAATGGCCACACTTTCGTTAAAAAACACGCAGACTGGTGTACATCCCGTCAGGGTGGCGAAGGCGCTGGACGTGAATTTTGCGAGTATATACTTGAAGCACAAGGGAAATTGGATCAACTCAAACAGATGTATTTATAAATGCTAGATCTCAGCAATAAGATAAGAGTGGCACTCGCCGCTATTATTTTAATACCTGTACTACTTTATTGGGGCTTTGCATCCTCCCCCAATGAAGGCGCACGTACAAACAGTTCGCTGCTAAACGGAATAGATTACTTTGTCGAAGAAGCAACCATCAAAGAGTGGAATAACGAAGGCAAAATTTCAAGAGTGTTAAATACAGCCAAGCTAGAGCATTACCCTAATCTGAGCCTAAGTACACTAGATCATCCTGAGAGTCTTAGTGTTAGAAATGATGGTTCCAAAGTTAAACTTACATCAGACACAGGCACGGTTTTAGATGATAATAATCAAACAAACCTTGCAGGAAATGTCATAGTTAATGATAATCCTGATTCTATATCAGCAACCATACTTAACACTGAGCAACTTACAATCTATCCTGATAAAGATTATGCAGAAACTGATGAGCCCGTTAAGATCACATCACAACAAAGCATACTTGAAGGCGTAGGTATGGATATTGACTTCAATAATCGAGTTCTTAACTTACACTCCAGGGTAGAAGGGACCCATGACAATGCTAAATAAGCTCTATAATCTAGCCTTCATTTTTTTGGCTTTTGCAGTGTCGAATGCTTATGCCCTTCCTGACGACCAAGAACAGCCGATTTACATTACGGCAGATACTGCGCAAATTGATGACAAAACAGGCATCACCACTTACAAAGGCAACGTCATTATTAAACAAGGATCACTCCTCATTGAAGGAGAGCACGTTGATATGTATCGTGGTGAAGATGGAGTTGAAAAACTCATTACCAAAGGAAGTCCTGCACATTTCAGACAACTTCCTAGGAAAGGCGACCCATACAGCGACGCTTGGGGCAAGCACTTACTTTATCAGGTAGATGATCAAAAACTCACTATTACCGAAGAGGCCAAGGTTGTCCAAGCAGAAGACACTTTTACTGGAAACAAGATCGTTTATGATCTAGACAAGTCGATTGTGAACGCATTCGGTGGTGCAAGCAAAGACGAAACTGGTGAACCGGGACGTGTAAATATGGTTATTCAACCTAAAAAGAAAAATAAGGCCAACTAACCCTATGAGCTTATTAGAGGCCAAAAATCTTGCCAAGCGTTACAAAGGCAGGGAAGTTGTCAAGGACGTTTCACTAGAGATCAAAAATGGTGAGATCGTTGGCCTTCTAGGCCCCAACGGTGCAGGAAAAACGACCTGTTTTTACATGATTGTTGGTCTTGTGCAGGCCGATAATGGCGCCGTTAAAATCAAAGGACAAGACATTAGCGCACTACCTATGCACGGCCGTGCTCAACAAGGTATTGGCTACCTTCCCCAAGAAGCATCTATATTTAGAAAACTGTCTGTGAAGGACAATCTACTTGCGATTTTAGAAACAAGAAAAGACTTAGATAAACACGCTGCCCAGTTAAAAATGGAAGAGTTGCTTGAAGAATTCCATATCACACACATAAAAGACAGTATGGGCATGAGTCTTTCTGGTGGAGAACGTAGACGTGTAGAAATTGCACGGGCATTAGCAACCGAACCCGAATTTATTCTATTAGATGAACCTTTTGCAGGTGTTGACCCTATCTCAGTGAATGATATAAAGCAGACCATTCGCCATCTTCAATCAAGGGGCATTGGTATATTAATTACTGATCATAATGTGAGAGAAACCTTAGATATATGCGAAACAGCTTATATTGTTAGTGAAGGTACAATCCTTGCTAACGGCTCACCAGCCGATATTATGGCAAACGAAGCAGTAAGAAATGCTTATCTGGGCGACCAGTTCACACTTTAAGCATATACTTAGCTATAAATGAATTATGTAGTTTCAGGAGTTTGTCCCTTAGTATTATGAAACAAGCGCTTCATCTAAAAATTGGGCAACAGCTCACAATGACCCCACAGCTACAGCAAGCAATTCGCTTACTGCAGTTGTCTACGCTTGATCTTCAGCAAGAGATTCAAGAAGCATTAGAGAGCAATCCTATGCTTGATGTCTCTGAAGACGAGCACGCCTCGGCTTCCGAGACTCAAGAGAGCAATTCACAGGCACCAGAGACAGAACCTGAAGCTACAGCCACCGCGACAGCTGAAGCCGATCTTGACGATAACATTACAACTGAAGATAACTGGAATGAGAAAATACCAGAAGAACTATCAACCGATAGTAACTGGGAAGACACATTCCAATCATCTGGCCCTAATCTAAGCCAAAGCAAGGAAGATTTTGATTCCTTTGAATCTAATGATACTGCAGAAGAAACACTGCAAGACCACCTTCATTGGCAATTAAATCTTACGCCAATGAGTGATATTGATCGTCTTATTGCAACAAACATTATTGATGGCATCAATCCTGATGGTTATTTAACCATCACCCTAGATGAAATTTTAGATCACTTCCATGCGCAAACAGGTGAGCAGTTTGAAGAAGTAGAGCTGGATGAAATTGAAGCCGTTCTTCACCGCATACAGCAGTTTGATCCAGCAGGTATTGCCTGCCGTGACCTCAGCGAGTGCTTAAGCATACAGCTCCAACAGCTACCGCCTGAGACACTCTGGAAAAATGAAGCGATCAAAGTTGCACAACAATATATAAAACTACTCGGCGCGCACGATTATCGTCAATTGATGAGAAAAACACGCTTAAAAGAGCCTCAACTGCAGCAGGTCATCCAACTGATACAAGGGCTCAATCCTAAACCAGGCGCTTCAATCAGTAGCAGTGCAGCAGAATATGTTATTCCCGATGTGCTTGTGACCAAGCAACAGGGAGAGTGGCGCGTCCACCTCAACCCGGAAGTATCCCCTAAGCTACGTATCAACTCAGGTTACGCAGGTTTAGTGAAACGGGCCGATAATAGCTCTGATAACACCTACCTAAAAAACCACCTACAAGAAGCTCGATGGTTTATTAAAAGTTTACAAAGCCGCAACGAAACCCTATTAAGAGTGTCTAACGAGATAGTAAAACGACAAATCGGCTTTCTTGAACATGGCGAAGAAGGCATGAAGCCAATGGTGCTTCATGACATTGCTGAAGCAGTGGAAATGCATGAGTCCACTATATCTCGAGTGACTACACAAAAGTTCATGCACACACACCGTGGAATATTTGAACTAAAATACTTCTTCTCGAGTCATGTAAGTACAGCAACAGGGGGTGCAGCGTCCTCAACCGCTATTAGAGCGCTTATCAAAAAAATGGTTGCCGCTGAAAACAACGCGAAACCATTAAGCGACAACAAAATTGCGCAATTTCTTGATGAACAAGGCTTTAAAGTGGCTAGACGTACAATTGCGAAATATCGTGAAGCGATGGGAATTCCACCATCGAATGAAAGAAAACGTTTAGTTTAATAAAAGAGTGGCAAGAGTAGTATGTCACTGCAATAAATAGGAGAAACCTATGCAGATCAACATTACTGGACACCATGTAGAATTAACTGAATCAATGAATAATTACGTGCTCTCGAAACTACAAAAAATTGAGCGTCATTTTGATAACATCACCAATGTGCAAGTCACACTCAGCGTAGAAAAGCAACGTCAGAAAGCTGAGGCGGAGATGCACTTAGCAGGTGCCCAGCTCTTTGCTACACATGAACACGAAGATATGTACGCTGCAATTGACGGCCTTACTGACAAGCTAGATAGGCAAGTCATTAAGCATAAAGAAAAAACTAAAACTCACAAATAACTGGTCTGTACCCAAAAAATTATGTTGCTTCATGAACTATTAACCCCCTCAAGCGTCCTTTGTGGCCTTGAGGGTGGTAGTAAAAAGCGAATTCTGGAAAATGCTGCTGAAATAATATCGGAACAACATCCCGATATGAGCTCATCATCAGTCTTTAATGGACTTCATTCGCGCGAAAAGCTTGGTAGCACAGGAATAGGCGACGGGATTGCCATTCCACATTGCAGGCTGGCAGAATGTACTGAAGCTAAAGGCTATCTAGTAAAACTAGACACACCTATAGATTTTGATGCTATTGATGGAAAACCCGTAGACCTTCTATTTATTTTGATTGTTCCTGAAGACTCAACATCTGAGCACTTAGCTACACTAGCCTCAGTTGCAGAGCTCTTTAGCCAAGAAGAAGCCAGAACAAAACTAAGGGAAAGCCAAGACAGCCATTCTCTATATGAGACATTATGTGAATTGAGTGCTGCCTAGGAGTTAAAATGAAGCTTGTTGTGATTAGTGGTCGTTCCGGCTCAGGAAAAAGTACAGCATTACAAGCTTTAGAAGATATTGGTTTTTACTGTATAGACAATTTACCAGCTCTTTTGCTACCCGACCTTGTCCAACAAATGAGTAGTGATCCTAGTCACCCTGAACAGATAGCAGTCAGTATTGATGCGCGTAATTTGCTCAGTAACTTAGCCAAATTTCCAGATATCTTAAATCAACTTCGCCAAGATCATTGGGCTGAATATGAAGTTATTTTTTTAGATTCATCGGAAGCAACCCTCCTCAAACGCTATAGTTCAACCCGACGTAAGCACCCCCTTTCAGATACCCATAAGAATCTACAACAATCAATTAAGTCAGAGCTAAAGCTTTTAGAGCCTATCGCAAGCCTAGCCGATATTCGAATAGATACTACGCGCCTATCCCTGTATGAACTTCGAGATACAGTCAAACTGCGGGTTGCCAATCGCAAAGCCCAAACATTATCGGTCCAATTCGAATCGTTTGGTTTTAAACATGGCGTCCCCTTAGATGTAGACTTTGTCTATGATGTACGCGCACTACCCAATCCTCACTGGGTTCCTGATCTACGTAAGTATACCGGTCAAGAGAAACCGGTTCAGGACTTCTTAGAGGAATCACAGGAAGTTCGAGAGATGATAGAAGATATAACCAGCTTCCTTGAACGTTGGCTTCCCCGATTTTCAGAAAATAACCGTAGTTATATTACGATTGGTGTTGGCTGCACAGGTGGGCAACACCGATCTGTTTATATTAGCGAACGTCTAGCTTCTCATTTCTCTCAACATATGGATAATGTCCATGTTCGTCATCGTGAATTGAGCTAACTATCATGCAAGAAAAAGAACTACTCATTATTAATAAACTTGGTTTACATGCGCGAGCAGCCGCTAAGCTTATCGGTGTAACATCACGCTTTTCATCCGAAGTTTTAATGGAGAAAGACGGACGCGCTGTAGATGGTAAGAGTATTATGTCTGTAATGATGCTAGCAGCAAGTAAAGGCACAACGTTGACCGTTAAGGTGACAGGAAGTGACGAAGAGACTGCAATATCCGCCATTGAAGAACTGATCAATAACAGATTCGATGAGGAAGAATAAGGCTCTCTCGATTAATTTTTAGGCTTATCCCTTCAGCTTCCGTTATAATCAAAGGATTACATTCTATTTACTCTTCTACTGAAAAAAGAAGACCTAGCAAAGTCCATAAGCGATAAAACCATGGCCGTTGAAGAAACAAAATCACATTTTGATAAGCTTAACGATGCCTTAGATAGTGGTGAGTTTCGTCAAATTCGCTTCACCTTAAACAAGACTTTGCGACCAACCGAAGTTGCCCGCTTAATTGAGAAATCACCTCCCAAAGAGCGTCAGATCCTTTGGAACTTAATCTCACATGATTTAGAAGCCGTAGTACTCCAGCATTTAAACGACGATATCCAAGCGGATATCTTAAGTCGCATGAATACTGAAGAGGTACTAGCACTTACCGAATCTCTTGATTCTGATGATATGGTAGATGTGCTACAACAGCTACCTAATAGGGTAATGAAAGAAACCCTGCGCATCATGGACAAACAAAATCTGTCTAGGGTTGAAAAGCTGCTCTCTTATCCGGAGGATACTGCCGGCGGCTTAATGAATACAGATACAACAACTATTCGTCCAGATATTAGCGTCGAAACAACCTTACGTTATATTCGTCGCCACGATGAAATCCCCGAAATGACGGATAGCCTCATTGTTGTCAGCCGAAAAGACTCATATATAGGCCTACTACCCTTAACCAAACTATTAGTATCCGATCCCTCAATCAATATTCGAGAGATCATGAACACCGATATAAAAGCGATCAATGCCCAAATGCCCGACGACCAAGTGGCGGCTTTGTTCGAAGAACATGATCTAGTATCAGCCCCTGTTGTTGATGACAATGGCAAACTGGTTGGTCGTATTACGATTGATGATGTGGTCGATGTTATCCGAGAAGATGCCGATCATTCATTAATGAGCATGGCAGGCTTAGACGAAGATGAAGATACCTTCGCCCCAGTTATGAAAACCACACGGCGTCGTGCAGTTTGGCTAGGTATCAATTTACTCACTGCATTTATCGCTTCAGCAGTAATTGGTTTATTTGAACAGACTATTGACAAAGTTGTTGCCCTCGCCGTACTTATGCCCATTGTTGCCTCCATGGGCGGTATTGCTGGCTCACAAACCTTGACGCTTGTTATCCGTGGTCAAGCATTAGGGCATGTAGAACGATCAAATGCTCGATGGCTACTTAACAGAGAGGTCATTGTAGGTATATTAAATGGCCTACTTTGGGCTGCTGTCATTGCTGTAGTCGCGACAGTATGGTTCCAAGATATAAATCTCGGCATCATCATCGCTCTGGCAATTATCATTAATTTAGTTGTAGGTGCTATCTCTGGCACCTTACTACCTATAGTGTTGAAATCTATGAGCATAGATCCCGCCTTAGCCGGAAGTGTCCTGTTAACAACCATAACCGATGTGGTAGGCTTCTTTGCCTTTTTAGGTTTAGCCACCATTTTTTATGCCTGAGAAAACTCATGAGCGATAACGCAATATTTTCATCCTCTCATCTAAACGACCAAGATGAAGAGTTAAGCAAAACAGAAGCAAAACGCCAAATGCATGCCCTGCAAGCATTAGGGGCACGCCTGACAAAGCTTAATAAAGAACAACTTGAAAAGATGAAGTTAGATGAACGCTTACATCTAGCCATTGAAGAGTTTCATCGTATTAAGTCAAATGGTGCTCAGAAAAGGCATCTACAATATATCGGTAAAATAATGCGCACAGAAGATACCGATAAGATTGAACATGATTTAGGCCTATATGAAGCAGGCCAACAAGCACACACTCAAACTTTTCATAAACTGGAACGCTGGAGAGATCGCCTTATTACTGAAGGCAATAGTGCGCTTCAAGAGTATATAAATGAAAACCCAAGCGCCGACGTACAGCATTTACGTCAACTGATTCGTAACGCAAAAAAAGAGTTAGAATTACAAAAGCCACCAGCAGCAGCCAGAAAGCTTTTTAAATACCTACGTGAAGTGGCTGGCGCTTAAAAACCGGCCGTTTTTCTATGTTGCATAACTGGCATCGCCTCTCGTCGCTTATGCAGCATAGGCAAATTGATATCGGCTAGCACAATCCCCTTTCCTGCACGTTCCCGCAAAGCTAAAACTTCGCCCCAAGGATCAACAATCATACTATGCCCCCAGCTAGAGCGCGTTTCTGAGTGCTTACCACCTTGATTCGCTGCAAGTACATAACATTGGGTTTCAATCCCTCGGGCTCGTAGCAAAACCTCCCAGTGCGCCTCACCGGTCACATAGGTAAATGCCGAGGGTACAACAAGTATCTCTGCACCTAAGCCTCGCAGTTTTTGATAATGCTCAGGGAAACGAAGGTCATAACAGATAGACAACCCTATTTTTCCAAACGGACTATCAACCACAACAAGTTGATCTCCGGCTTCGATGAAATCAGACTCGCGATAGCTACTATGCCGATCCTCCACATCTACATCAAAGAGATGTATTTTATCGTAGCGACCGACTTGAACCCCTAACTCATTAAACACCAAACAACTGGCATAGACCTTATCGCCCGAACGCGATAATAGAGGTACGCTGCCTGCGATAATCCACAAATTATGTTTTTTTGCTAGGCTAGCAATTGTCTTCTGTATATTGCCACTACTCACCTCCTCTCGCGCTAAAGAGACAAGGGCTTTGGAATCTAACAACGCAAAATTTTCAGGAAGGAGTAAAAGTTTAGCTGATGCGGACGCCGCTTCTTCAGCTAGCTGCGCGACTGTTGCCAAATTATCGGCTAACACCTCCCCCGACACCATCTGAGCTACAGCTACTTTAACCATGATCATTATCCATTACTGATGGATTTTTTTTATTTGCAGGTTTAGTCGTTTTGCCATCATCAATCACAATTGAAGGATCGCCCCAATCACCGGACAAATGGTATTTTACGGTAGTAAACTTAGCTAAAGGGTCGCCAACAAGCTTATCAAACAAAAATACAGCACCAGCAACTTGAGGCGCCCCTAGCAAAACACTCACTAATGGAATATTACCCGTTACCGGCAAAGCCACCTCTATATCTTTATCCACTGTTTCATTGACTAAGTTTAAACTACCTTGCATCACCATATTGGCCGAAGGTCCCGTCATAACAAAAGGTGACGAAGTATGAGCTATGCCTTGCTTGATCTTATAGCTGGCTTTCATTTCATCAAAAGCAACACCACTTTCAACTAGATCGGTAAAATCCAATCTTAACCGACGCCCCAAAGATTGAAGGTTTAATATGCCGAACACACGTAAAATATTACCCGACTTGCCGACATCCAAAATACGCCCTTGCTTGGCTGTAAATTGTAATTCGCCATTTGCGTCTGCTATATCAAACGCCCAAGGTGCATGATTCCAAGATAGCTGAAGATAGGCATCTAAACTTTTTGTCTCAATCGCTTTCACATCAAGCGCCTTAAGCACCTGACTAAAATTACTGCTATTGAGTTTAAGCGTAAGATCAGAAACCTCGTTATCGCCCGTAACCCAGCGCAGCCCTCCACGCACCTCGGCCCCATGTATATCAGCTTGGATATCTTCAAGTCGAATATCATTTTCATAAGGTCTTAATTTAAAAGACCAATTACCTAATGGCTTGCTGCCAATAAACAGCTTTTTGATATTAAAATCCACCGAAGGGATCGATGCAGGATCTATATCAACAGATTCAGGAAGGGCCTCATCTTCAACTTCAACATCCGACTCATCACGTTTTAGTCTTAGCTCTGCCAACTCTACTTTATAAGAACTGCCTTCATTATTAGGCAACCACAATCCACCTGTAAGCTCCTTGCTTTGAGCGCGCAGCATCCAACCTAAAGGTTCAGGCTTCAAAGAGAAAGAAAGATTATTGAGATCAAAACCTCCCGCACTGAAGCGGGATAACGATAGCTCTACTTGCTTAAGTTTACTCCCCGCTAAATTACTAGACTGAGCCCCGCTTTTTCCCGCAACCCCATTAAAGCCTAAACCCGATAAAAACCCATCGAGCTGAGCATAGTCAAGATCAGCAAGAGCTCCATCAACCCAAATACCAGACTCTTCCGGTATCTCTGGCTTTGCTCCTCCTAAACTAAACCTAGCACGCTCAAGTCCTTTATCATTATCAATCAGCACGCCTCTTAACTGGTTCGCTAAATTCAAACGTACAACACTACGATCATCCGCATAAGTAAGACCAAGGTCACTGACCACAGTTAACGGCATAGTTTGTGATTTAGTTTTGCTTAATGGCGGAAATGCATTGATCTGCGTTCCCTTTAAATCGCTCTTGATAACCAATTGATTACAAACTTTGCCGGGGCAAAGATCCAAACGAGCATTGTATTTAAGTGGTCCCTGCAATAATGATAAGAAATCAGATTCAAGCCAATTTGCTAGATAGTCAGAGTTAACACTACCATCAATACTCACTTCAGTTTTGTTAACTTTATTCGAAATCAAACGTGAGGATATATTAGCGGTAACTGGCTGCTCAAATAGCTCCGCTTTTAATACGTCAGACGAAAGGCCGATACTATAATCATAATTAATAACGCCATTTATTTTACTGAAACTGATCTTATCTTTTACCGATTGGAAGCGACCTTGTTTAATCTCCGATTTCACAAAAACCTGCGGCTCAGATTTACCTGCTAAAGGTAAATTTAGATTAACTAAAGTACTTATAGGTCCGGAAAGGGCCCAATCACTAAAATCATCGCCTATCTCTGTTCTTAAATCACTTTCAGTTAATAGACGTTGTAAATCTATAGCATCGCCGTCGACAGATCCTGCAACAAATAACTTGTCTGAAGATTGAGGTAGATGAATCCA
The DNA here is from genome assembly GCF_965223595.1 of Neptuniibacter marinus. Lineage (NCBI taxonomy): Bacteria > Pseudomonadati > Pseudomonadota > Gammaproteobacteria > Oceanospirillales > Oceanospirillaceae > Neptuniibacter > Neptuniibacter marinus. Next base: position 3,086,404 of record NZ_OZ245004.1, read on the forward strand.
TGCAAAATTTAAAGCAGAATCATAAATACTGCCACCGGCAGCTTCAGCCACCAGCTCACCATTACGGAAATAGATAAAACCATCCGCTTGTTTTATCGCAGGCCAGCCAGGCTGGTATTCAAAGGAGGCATCAGCTAAATCAAAGAACAACTGAACTGTCGGTAGCTGATAATCTGGCAACCGGGCACGGGTAACACCATTTAAGACGAAACCAGCTCGTTTAATCTCTCCTTGTTGAATCGCTTTAACTAGCCACTCATAAGTTTCAAGTCCAACCTCTTTAGGCGGAATATAATACTTTGCCTGTAAGCCATCAGCGCCTTGCAAACCTATCTGTAAATTAAGCAAAGGCTGCTCATCTCGATCAAAAGGAAGATAAAGACTAAAGCGTCCTGCCGCTGTTAACTTATCATTAGCTAAATTCAAAAGCTGGGAAGCAACCACTATTCCTTTGTCTTCAAAGCGCCAACCAATAACTCCTTCTGCATCATTATAATCCCACGCCTGCTCAAACAAGGTGGGATAATGCATTAAGAAGTCACTGCTTGCTAAGTGAATCTCACCTCCAGCTCGATTAACCATCAACAAGCCATTAATCCCTTTTATTTCAGGGACATCAGTCCAAGCATTAATACCAACATTCTCGAGGTCAGCCGCTAGTTCAAAATCTTGCAACTTAGCAAAGGAGGGCCAAGAAACCAAAATATTTTTAACTGTACCAACGGGAGAAAGACCAGAAAAAGCAGACTGTACCTCTTCAGGAAGAAACGGCCTTTTAAGTAAAAAATCAAATGTAGAAGCCAGCTCTATTTTATCAACCATTAAGCTCCGCGGTTTAACAAGGTAGCCTTCGCGCTCAAAATCTAAACTAATCTTGGGTATCTCAATACCACTGTTCTCACTATCAACTTGAAAGTCAGTAATTTGTAACTGATAGCCACGATCTCGACGATTTAATGCCGTCTGTACAGTAAACTGCTCTAAAGCATAATCTTGGTATTTAAAATCCTGAATTAATGTTCTACCGGTGAGGTAGGTTAAGCGGCCACGATAAGACTGCCCCCATACTTCTTGGGCCCCATTCAAACTATCTAGTTGAATATCGACAAGTTTAAGCCAAGGATTAAGCAGTTGCTCATCTACACCCTCAAACTTAAGATAAAAATTGACCGCTTTTTTTGAGGGATTTCCTTCAACTTCAGCAAGAAATTTAAGCGCTGCTTGTCCTGAGGTGGAAACCAAATCAGCATCAACTTTCAACTGGTGAAGTACACCATCATGCTGAAGGCTAAGTTGGATTGGTGCGACTGATACCGCATCACCATGCTTAGGTTGCATTACAATACGGGTATCGCTCATGTTAATGGAGCTTTGCTGTAATAAAAAAGCGAGAAAACCAGAATGAGGCAGTTCAATTTTAGTAAGGTCCGTCCCATCATTTTTCTCACTACCCGCTGCATTTTGCTCTCCAACAGCGACCTCTTGAGAAAGGTCATATCTCAAAGTCATACTCTTGAGATCAAGCTGTGAAAATATAAGAGTAAAAGCACGAATTGACGCTGCAGGATCAAACTTCACATCCCCACGTAACAGCACAAAAGATAACTCCGGCTGATCTGCAAGCTTATCTACTGACAAACCATCTATAGAAACAACAGGTTGCCATCCATCCCACCGACCTTGCAGATCCGCTATATGAACTTTTGCATTCAGCTGAGAAGAAAGAAAAGCTTCTACGTCTTGACGGTAAAGACTTAGATCATCAACCAATACTTTTAATACAATACTTGCACAAGCTAAAAGCGCGCACAAAAAAGCCAGCAGCCAATAAATAAACCACATAACCGAATGAGCATGACGTTTCACTATCTACACCTACTATCGTAAAACAACATCAAAACTTTCCGCGTTATACATAGGCTCAACTTGAAAACGAATGGTTTTACTAATAAATGATTCAAGCTCCGCCACATGGTTTGAAGCATCATCTAACAGATAATCTACAACCGCTTGCGCGGCCAAAACCAAATAGCTATCGGTATCATAAGCTCGGTGCTGTCTTAAAATTTCACGAAAAATCTCATAACAAACGGTTTCTGGAGTCTTAATTGACCCCCGCCCTTGGCACTCAATACACACATCGCATAGAACCTGTTCAAGACTTTCTCTAGTCCGCTTACGTGTCATTTCAACAAGTCCTAAATCTGACACACCTGTCAGCTTACATTTTGCATGATCCTTCTCTAAAACCCGCTCTAAGGTTCTTAAAACTTGGCGCTGGTGATCTGAGTCTTCCATATCAATAAAATCGATAATGATAATACCACCCAGATTACGTAACCGCAGCTGACGACCAATTGCTGTTGCCGCTTCCAAGTTTGTCTTGAAAATAGTCTCTTCTAGGTTTCTATGCCCAACAAAAGCTCCGGTATTAATATCAACCGTTGTCATCGCTTCTGTCTGATCAAAAATCAAGTACCCTCCTGACTTAAGTTCCACTTTCCGACCAAGTGCTTTTTGAATCTCTTCTTCAACATTGAACAGATCAAAGATAGGCCGTTCACCCGGATAATATTCTAATTTACCTGCAACCTCCGGCACGAGAGCATTAACAAAGTCCTGAGCCTTCTGAAAGGTTTCTCGCGAGTCGATACGAATTTTTTCGAGACCACCGTGAGCCATATCGCGCAAAGCTCGCATATTAAGAGGAAGGTCCTCATAAATCACGCTAGGGGCTTTTGCGGATTTGATTTTAACTTTGATGGAATCCCACAAACGGCGTAAAAACTGTATATCCTCAGCCAGTTCTGCCTCAGCTGCGCCTTCAGCAACAGTACGAAGAATAAAACCTGTCGGCTCTTCAGCCTCATCGGTCTCTGATAAGGTTTGAACTATACTGCGCAACCGATCACGCTCTTCGACATCTTCAATACGCTGAGAAATCCCTATATGCTCATTTCCTGGCATACAAACCAAATATCGAGACGGCAAAGATAAGTGAGTTGTTAATCGTGCGCCTTTAGTCCCAATAGGGTCTTTAGTAACCTGCACAATCAATGCTTGCCCTTCACGTAACATCATCGCAATTGATGCATTACTTTTTTTTTCGGGCGTCACATTCTGAGCTAAAACTTCTTCAACATGAATAAATGCAGCGCGCTCCAATCCAATATCAACAAAGGCAGCCTGCATTCCAGGAAGTACTCTAACCACCTTCCCCTGATAAATATTGCCCACGATACCGCGGCGGTGAACTCGTTCGATGTAGACCTCTTGAGGCATACCGTTTTCAATCACAGCAACTCGGGTTTCCATTGGTGTGAAGTTGATTAAAATCTCTTCGCCCATGACTGTTCCTTAAATATCTTTATGTATGCCAGATTTCTACGTCTGCCAGCTTCAACAATTCTGCCGTTTCAGATAAAGGCAAACCGACAACAGCGGAATAACTACCCTCAATACTGTCAACAAATACGGCACCTAAACCTTGAACCCCATATGCGCCTGCTTTATCTGCTGGCTCCCCAGTTTCCCAATACCGATCACACTCTTCTCGAGAAAGTGTTCTAAATTTCACATGAGTTGTGACCACACAACTATAGATTTGTTCTCTACACACTACAGCAACGGCAGTGATAACCTGATGAGTCCTACCCGATAGACTCATCAATATATTAACAGCATCCGTTTTATTTTGCGGCTTACCGATAATCTTACCCTCTAAAACAACCGTCGTATCCGCACCTAATACAACCCGCGGCTGCTCAACCTTATCGTGTCCAGCCTGCGCTTTCGCTAATGCGACTCTTTTTACATAAGGTACAGGTTGCTCATCAGGTATAACATCTTCACAAATATCAACAGGACTAACGTCAAACTGCACACCAATCTGCGCCAACAACTCTTTTCGTCTTGGGGAAGCAGAAGCAAGTACTAGTTTCACTTTAAAGCCTCAAATATTTATTTAATCCGGAATAGACGACGAATGCCACGTAAAACCACAAACAACCATGGCCATAATACAGCACTAATAAGACAAGGAAGGAGGAAAATCAGGTTATCACCCGTATATCCAGTGAAAGCCTGCATCCAATGAAATAATAACTGATTGATACCTACTAACACCATAACCATGAGTGCTTGCTGCACAACTGGAAACATCCGCAAACGCTGGTGTAATAGCAGTGTCAAAAAGGCGATGATCGTTAACGAAAGAGCATTTAATCCAAGCACACTCCCCTTAATCACATCAAGAAAAAGGCCTAGAAAAAAAGCGACACCCATTCCCACGCGATGCGGAAGAGCCATCACCCAATAGATCAATATCATAGCGACCCATTCTGGACGAGCCCATTCAAGGTAATAAGGTAACGGAATTTGACTGAGCATCAAACCCACAAGAAAAGTGGCTAATATAATCAATCCGCCACCGCCGCTAGGAGCTGGAGCACCAGAATTCACCGCTCCTCCTCTGAGGCTGTAACTGGATCTTCTGGCTGTGTATCAGCTGACACAATGGGAACCTCTGGCATACTAACCAACAGCAGATGTCGAGATTTATCCAGTAGCGCTGTTGGCTTAATGCGTACCCGAGCAAACTGTTGACCCGGATCACGTATAACTTTAGAAACTATAGCCACAGGGTAACCTCTAGGAAAGCGTCCTCCGAGGCCCGAAGTAATCACTAAATCATTTTCTTGGATATCCGCGGTATCGGGCACATGGTCCAATTCCAATTCATCGAGATCCCCTTTACCTATAGCTATAGTCCGAAATCCATTACGATTAATCTCAACGGGTAAAGCATGCCTTGCATCAGTGATCAGCATAACTCGACTAGTATAGTAAGAGATTTCAGTGACTTGACCCATTACACCACCTGCATCGAGAATTGGCTGGCCCAGCACTACATGATCTTCACTACCGCGATTAATAATCACTTGATGCTGGAATGGGTCTGGATTGACACCAATAAGCTCAACAAGCTGAACCTCTTCATCAACTCGATGACTACCTTTAAGCAACTCACGCAATCTATTATTTTCAAACCATAGTGCATCATTTTGCTGAACTTTACGTTCAAGCAACAAAGCTTCAGACTTAAGCTTGGCGTTTTCTTTTACCAGCAAACTCCTATCAACCACAATGTCTGAAACCTCACCAGCAAACCGGCTAGGTACATCAATTACCCATTGTAACGGAGTCAACAAGAGAGAGAGATAGGCGCGACTTTCTCTTACTTTTGCGGAATAGAGATCCGCAGCCATAAGCGCAAAAGCAATAATAATAAGGAGAAGGAAGCGGCGACCAGAAGACCGTCCGCGAAATATCGATTTAATAACCCACCTCCTGGCGAGCTCTCGCACATAGGAGGCGGGATATAAAAACTAAAACACTGACATCTGGCATAAGTTAATCATGACTTACCAGCTCAAAACCATGCTTATCAAGCATCTCTAATGCACGACCGCCCCCACGCGCTACACAAGTAAGAGGATCTTCTGCAACAATCACCGGCAAACCAGTTTCTTCACTAATAAGACGATCAATGTTTCGCAACAAGGCACCACCACCCGTTAACACAATACCGCGTTCAGCAATATCTGATGCCAATTCAGGAGGACACTGTTCCAAGGCACTTTTCACTGCCTGAACAATCGCAGACAAAGGCTCTTGCAAGGCTTCTAATATTTCGTTGCTATTCAAGGTAAAACTACGAGGAATACCTTCAGCGAGATTACGTCCACGCACATCAATCTCATGCATCTCTGTAGATGGATAAGCTGTACCAATCTCTTGCTTAATGCGTTCAGCCGTTGAATCGCCAATTAAACTGCCGTAATTTCTGCGCACATAAGTAACAATATACTCATCAAAACGGTCTCCGCCCAAACGGACAGAATCTGCATAAACAATCCCGTTCAACGAGATCACTGCAATCTCAGTGGTACCGCCACCTATATCGACCACCATAGAGCCACTCGCTTCATCCACCGGCAAACCGGCTCCAATAGCTGCAGCCATAGGCTCATCAATCAAATAAACTTCGCGCGCACCCGCACCCATCGCCGATTCTTTAATAGCACGACGTTCCACTTGTGTAGATTTACATGGTACGCATACAAGCACCCGCGGGCTAGGTGTAAGGAAGTTGGTATCATGAACTTTACTAATAAAATATTGCAGCATTTTCTCTGTAACATGAAAATCTGCAATAACACCATCTTTCATTGGACGGATGGCTGTAATAGAGCCAGGAGTTCGGCCTAACATTCGCTTCGCGTCTGCACCAACCGCAGCGACGGATTTCTGATTACCCGTCTGCCGTATCGCAACAACAGAAGGCTCATCCAGAACAATATCCTTGTCACGAACATAAATCAGTGTATTTGCTGTGCCTAGGTCTATAGACAAATCACTGGAAAAAAGACCACGAATTTTCTTTAACATGTAAAGGGAGTCCTAAGAAATCCTGCAGGTATAGCCGCTATATCCTGAAAACACGTAACTCTAACAATGGCACGCGTTTTGAGCAAGGCGTAAATGAGCAAATCTACCGAAATAACTTACTTATTTATCCTTCAGGATACAGCACCAATATGATAACGTATGCCTTTATTTTTTTCCTTTGTTATTTTCATTGATAACACCTCAAAAAGTGAGAGTAGATTATGTCTCTGGACCGCACTGATGTGGACAAAATCGCCCATCTGGCGCGACTTCAAATTGAAGAACAAGACGCTCCTGAATACGCGCAAAATTTGTCAAATATTTTAGATCTGGTTAACCAGATGCAAGCCGTTGATACAACGGATGTGTTACCTATGGCTCATCCTCTTGACGCAGCACAACGTCTTCGTAGTGATAATGTCACCGAAGATAATCAGCGTGAACTTCTACAATCAGTCGCTCCCGCCGTTGAAAACGGCCTATTCCTCGTTCCAAAAGTGATTGAGTAAAGCGGTAATTAGCAACCACTTCACCCATCAGGAATACATTTAAAGGATAAGAAGTCCATGTTTGACAAAACACTCGCCGAATTAGCAATAGGGCTAAAAACCGGCCAATTCAGCAGCGTTGAGCTGACTCAAGCCTATCTTGCACGCATCAAGGCTGAAGATGATAAATACAATAGCTTTATCACGGTTACAGATGAACTTGCACTAGAACAAGCCGCTAAGGCAGATGCCGCCATTGCGGCAGGCAATGCTGGCACCTTTACTGGCTTACCTATCGCCCACAAAGATATCTTTTGCACTCAAGGCGTTCGTACCAGTTGCGCATCAAAAATGCTTGATAACTTTGTTTCACCTTATAACGCAACAATCGTCGATAAGTTTAACCAAGCGGGTGCCGTAACTTTAGGTAAAACAAATATGGATGAGTTCGCCATGGGCTCATCCAATGAAAGTAGCTTTTATGGCCCATGCAGCAATCCATGGAATACTGATTATGTACCTGGTGGCTCATCCGGCGGATCGGCAGCAGCAGTATCGGCCCAACTAACACCCGCAGCGACTGGCTCAGACACTGGTGGTTCCATTCGCCAACCAGCAGCTCTATGTGGCATTACAGGCCTAAAGCCAACCTATGGCCGCGTTTCACGTTACGGCATGATCGCCTTTGCATCCTCATTGGACCAAGGCGGCCCAATGACCAAAACGGCTGAAGATGCAGCCATCATGTTAAATGTGATGGCAGGGTTTGATCAGCGCGATTCCACGTCAGCAGATCGTGACGTACCCGATTACACAGCAGAACTCAACAAACCACTTGAGGGCCTGCGTATCGGCCTGCCTAAAGAGTTCTTCAGCGGCGATATCAACGCAGATATTGCAGCACAGACTCAAGCGGCCATCAAAGAGTTTGAAACACTAGGCGCAACCGTTAAAGAGGTTAGCCTACCTAATACAGCACTCTCTATTCCCGCTTATTATATTATTGCGCCAGCAGAAGCCTCCTCAAACCTATCTCGCTTTGACGGTGTACGTTACGGCTATCGCTGCGAAAACCCTACGGATTTGGAAGACTTATATAAGCGATCACGAGGCGAAGGCTTTGGCCCTGAAGTAAAACGCAGAATATTGGTGGGCGCTTACGCCCTATCTGAAGGCTTTTATGATGCGTATTACAATAAAGCCCAGCAGATTCGCCGCCTTATTCGGGATGATTTCAGCAAGGTGCTAAGTGAAGTCGATGTCATTATGGGCCCAACAACACCTCACCCGGCCTTTAAGATAGGCGAAAAATCATCTGATCCTGTCGCAATGTACATGGAAGATATTTTCACCCTCTCTCTCAACCTAGCAGGCCTTCCGGGCATGTCTATCCCGTGCGGCACCATTGATGGTCTACCCACTGGGTTACAAATTATTGGCGACTACTTTGCCGAACAAAAACTATTAAATGTTGCTCACCAGTTCCAACTAGCAACTGATTGGCATAAACAGTCACCACAAGGCATCTGAGGGGTTAATTATCATGGAATGGGAAGCAGTAATCGGGCTAGAGATTCACGCCCAACTAGCTACAAAATCCAAAATTTTTTCCGGTGCCAGCACAGCGTTTGGCGCCGAACCTAATACACAAGCGTGCGCAGTAGACCTAGCGCTACCTGGCACACTCCCTGTATTTAATGAAGAAGCATTAAGAATGGCCGTAAAGTTTGGCCTCGCCGTTGATGCCGAGATTGGACGAAAATCTGTCTTTGATCGTAAAAACTACTTTTATCCAGACCTACCAAAAGGCTATCAAACCAGCCAACTTTTTCACCCTATTGTTGGTATTGGCCATATTGATATCACGTTAGAAGATGGCACAACAAAGCGTATTGGCGTAACACGCGCCCACTTAGAGGAAGATGCAGGTAAATCTCTACATGATGAGTTCCCAGGCATGACAGGCATAGACCTCAACCGCGCCGGCACACCACTACTTGAGATTGTATCTGAACCTGACATGCGCAGCGCTGAAGAAGCGGTAGCTTATGTACGCAAAATTCACTCTCTGGTCACTAGTCTCGGCATCTGTGATGGCAACATGTCTGAAGGTTCATTCCGTTGCGACTGTAACGTTTCCGTTCGTCCTAAAGGCCAAGAAGAATACGGTACACGTACTGAGACAAAAAACATCAACTCATTCCGCTTTATTGAAAAAGCCATTGTGGGTGAGATCGAACGTCAAATAGACCTTATTGAAGATGGTGGCCGCGTAATACAAGCAACACGCCTGTACGATGCAGACAAAAATGAAACCCGCTCGATGCGCTCAAAAGAGGAAGCTAACGATTACAGATACTTCCCCTGCCCTGACCTTTTGCCAATCGTCATTGATGATGAGTACATCGAGAACATACGCAACACATTACCTGAGTTACCTGATGCGCGAAAAGCTCGCTTTATTGAGGAATACAAACTCAGCGAATACGATGCAATGGTACTGTCTGCCGATCATAATATGGCAACGTACTTCGAGATTATCGTTGAAACAGCTAAGGATGCGAAGCTTGCAGCTAACTGGGTGATGGGTGAACTATCTAAACTACTTAATCAGCATGATCTGGATATCACCAACAGCCCAGTTAACGCAGAGCAGCTAGGTGGATTACTACTACGTATTAAAGACGACACTATTTCAGGAAAAATAGCTAAACAAGTATTTGAAGTGATGTGGTCTGAAGGCGGTAACGCTGATGAGATCATCGAATCCAAAGGCTTAAAACAAGTTACCGACAGCGGCGCCATCGAACAGATTGTCGATGAAGTCATCGCCAACAATTCGCCACAAGTGGAGCAATACGTTAACGCTGAACCTGATAAACGCGGCAAGATGATAGGCTTCTTTATGGGGCAAGTCATGAAAGCGTCTCAAGGCAAAGCAAACCCAGGTCAAGTCCAAGGTATTCTTAAGCAGAAGCTCGACGCACTGGTAAGCTAACACTTTAACCATCACAAAAAAACCGCGCTTATCGCGGTTTTTTTAGCGTTAAAAATCACATAAAAAAAGCCCGTCAAATGACGGGCTTAATACTAGTATGTAAAATCAAACAAGGAGCAAAACTTAGAAGTCGAAAGTTTTGCTAATGTAGAAATTGATAGTGTCTTTGCTACCGATTGTGCTATCAGGATCGATATAAGCAACACCCATATCTAGACCTTCATAAGTAGTACCGTAACCGATTTCCCAATAGTCGCCATCGTAATCATCGCCAAATGAACCGTATGTAAGGTAAGCACCTTCATATTCACCTGTAAGGGCTAGGAACGTGTAATCTAGCTCAGGCGTACCACCAGAAGTATCTTCAGTACCAACAGTATATTCTAAGCTTACAGGACCATAACCAACATTAAAGTTGATTTCATGGAAATCAGTAGCGCCATCTTCTGTATATAGGTAACCAGCATAGCCAACGTAGTAGGAGAAATCTTCTACTTCACCAGCATAACCGCCGTAAACATCAATCTCTTGCTCGCCATTGTTCAATGAAGCAGCCCAAGTACCTACAGAGATACCATTACCTGCATCATAATCCAAGCCACCCATCATGCTTGCGCCACTCACGCCCTGATCAGTACCACGGAAGTAGTAATCACTCATTGCACCGATGTTAGCAGACAATCCTGCTTCAGCCATAACAGAAGCAGACAATAGACTTGCAGCGATCAAGGTTTTTGTAGTTGATTTCATCATTAATTTCCCCCTAGGATAAAATGAAATTCTTTAAACTACACCCTATAAAGCACAGCACATGCCAATAAAATAATTTACATTAAAATCAATAAGTTAATTAACGTAAATCTCTATAAAACCAAATCAAATAGATCAAACACGCTACTGGCGCACCAAAAAGGCACACACCATTTGTTGCATCGCACCAAATGTGAACTTTTTGTTACTAAAAGAACTCATACAGATTACAGTATTAAAACGGCTTAGCCATAAACGAAGGAAATAGGATATGAATATTGCAACATTTGCAGCGGGCTGCTTTTGGGGAATAGAACTTCACTTTTCAAAGCTCCCAGGTGTTACCGGCACAGCAGTCGGCTATATGGGTGGCCATAACTCAAATCCAAGCTATCAAGATGTCTGTACTGGAGATACCAACCATGCAGAGGTAGTTCAAGTAACCTTTGATAAACAAGAAACAAGTTATGAAGAACTATTAAATGCATTCTGGGCAGCACATAACCCAACCACCTTGAATCGCCAAGGTCCCGATATTGGCACACAATACCGTTCCGCAATTTTTTATCATAATGAAGCGCAAAAAACATTCGCGGAATTAAGCAAAGAGAAACTTGATAATAGCGGTTTATTACCCTCAAAAATCGTTACAGAAATAGTGCCTGTTGAAACTTTCTGGCCCGCAGAGGAATACCACCAAAAATACTTAGAGAAACGAGGCATGGGTGGATGTGGAATTTAAAAACACCCTTCTAACCTATCTTCCATCGGCTTATCAATACCATAAAGGCGCTCGCTGGAGCGCCAAAATTTAGGTACTTATTTCAGAACAACACACTTCAAACAATGTAGAGAAAACCCCTAAAACAGAGCTTTAACTACTCTACACCCAGTATCATCCATACCAACCACAACAGAGGCTACCTTATGCTAAGCATGGAACTTAATTCAAAACAACTAGAAACATTAAGCCAAGTAAACTCGCACCGGCTAACGCAATTAACGGAAATTCTATTCTTGATTTAAAAGTACGCGTGTTCACACTTACCTCCGTTCGAACAATAACAATGAGAACCATTATCATTAAAAACCCAGTAAATGTAAATAGTTCTTATTACCAAATAAATAATTTTATTCCTCATCAATGCCTCCAAAAATCTCTGTATAATTCCCTTTTTGAATATTTTAAAAACTGAATAGCTCGGCATAAATAGCCTTTAGGGGGCACCATGTGTGAAGCACCTACATTAGACCTTAAAAACACTGTATCTCCAGAAGAATGGGAAACTCGGATAAATTTAGCAGCATGCTACCGTTTGGTAGAAAATTTGGGCTGGGGAGATCTAATTTATACCCACATTTCTGCAAAAGTGCCCAATACTGGGCACTATTTGGTCAACGCTTTCGGCCTGAGCTTTGACGAGGTTACTGCTTCCAATCTCGTTAAAGTCGATTTAGATGGTAAAATTCTGGATGAGACCCCTTTTGATATAAACCCTGCAGGTTTTACTATCCATAGCGCTGTCCATGAGGCCCGTGATGATGCTCACTGCGTAATTCATCTCCACACGAATGAAACAATTGCAGTAGCAACACTTAAAGAAGGACTCCTTCCTCTTTCTCAATATGCTTGCTTTTCCCTCTCCTCTTTAGGCCATCATGGTTATGAAGGTCTTGCGGTAGATCATGCAGAGAGAAGGCGTTTACAGAGTGATATAGGAACACATAACCACTTATTACTCCCTAACCACGGCGCACTGACTCTTGGCCCCACTGTCGGTGATGCGTTTATGCGTATGTATGATCTTCAGCGTGCTTGTGAAATCCAATTGATGATACAAGCAACAGGTGCAGAGGCCATTCCTATTGCTCCTGAAATCGTTGAAGGTATATATAAACAGGCTAACGTTGTGCATTCAGGCTCAACTGGCGGACAAAAATCTTGGCCTGCCATGTTGCGTAAAGCCTACAGACTTGACCCAACTTTTGCCTCTTAACATCGCTATATAATTCAGATAACAAGCTCCCTAGATTTGTTATAAAAGGTTAAATAATGAAAATTAATCACGTAGAAATTTTTGATATCCACTGTCCAGACCGTCCCGTATGGAACCCCGTTTTTATTCGCATTCATACAGATGAAGGCATTAGTGGCGTAGGTGAAGCTGGTTTAGCCTATGACCTTGGTCATAGCGCTGCAGCACATATGATCAAAGAGTTTGCAGAAGAGATGCTCATTGGTAGGGATCCATTTCAAACAGAAGACCTATGGAATTTAATGCTACGCGGTAGTTTTTGGGGCTTAGGTGGTGGCCCTATTATTTATTCTGCTATGAGCGCAATAGATACCGCACTCTGGGATATTAAAGGTAAGACATTAGGCGTGCCCGTCTACCAGTTACTAGGTGGGAAAGTTAACGATAAGCTTCGTACTTATGCCAGCCAGTTGCAGTTTGATTGGGATGCAGATTTCGCACGTTTAACCGACCCAGAGGATTACGCAAAAGCAGCAGAAAAAGCGTTAGCTGAGGGTTATGATGCGGTGAAAGTTGATCCGATCATGTACGATGCTAAAGGGGAAACCCATTTTGATCGTACTAAACTGTTTAGCAATCAAGATATGAAAATGTTCCGCGAGCGGCTTATGGCTATTCGTGATGTGATGGGAGACGATGGCGATATTATTTTTGAATGCCATAGCCTTCCTGGTGCATCCACGGCAATTCAATTAGGTGAGATCGTTGAAGAAGCTCGTTGTATGTATTTTGAAGAGCCGGTTAATTACCTTAATTCGGAACTGCATAAACGGGTAGCTGATAAAGTTAATGTACCTATTGCCGGTGGTGAGCGTCTCTATAATCGCTGGGGTGTACGCCCATACTTAGAAGATCAAAGCTTAGATGTACTGCAACCTGATATAGGTCTATGCGGCGGGTTTACAGAAACGAAAAAGGTATGCGACTATGCTGATGTATATGATGTCCGTATCCAAGCCCATGTATGCGGCGGCCCTGTAGCAACCGCTGCCTCGTTACATCTGGAAACAGCCATTCCAAACTTCTTAATTCATGAACATCACACATATGCTATTAAGAAATGGAACCGAGAGCTGTGTATTCAAGACCCTCAACCCGTTGATGGTTTCTTCCAAGTATCTGAAGCCCCCGGTATAGGTATTGAACTGAATGATGAAATTGTTATGCGCTCACCAAGAATGGAAATAAAATAGGCTATATATTTCCTATAGAAAAAAGGCTCATAGGGTTTCTCTTATGAGCCTTTTTAAAACAAATAGATCTCAATCAAATCCATATATACGTTTCGCATTTTCATAAACAAGCTTCTCCTTTTCAAGATCTTCCCATGACATCTCATCTAAATACCGAGACCATAGTTCCGAATAGCTACATGAAAGTTCTGATACAGGGAAATTACTAGCCAGCATCACTCGGTTCAAATCAAATTGTCGAATAACAAACCTTATCAGGGGCTCAATTGCTTCTGACGTCCAATCCACATTCAGCATCTCCCACCCTGAACATTTGATATAGCATCTAGGCTGGCGTGCTAATAGAGTAACCGAGTCCATCCAACTTTCTGATAGTTGATCTGATGATCCACAATGATTGATAACAACCTTAAGCTTAGGAACAGAGCATAAAACCTGATTTAAATGCTTAACTGCAGAGCGATCAGTTAATGGAAGTTGAGCTTCAAAGAGCAGACCTTTTTCAGAAATAAGGGATAAATGCTTAACTACACGCTCATTATTTAAAATCGCTTCAGCATGTTCATCAAGAATATGACGTATACCTACAAGTGATTTGAATTGCGCTAATCGATCTAATTGGGCGGGGAAGTGATTGGATGTTAAATCAGCAAAGGCCACGCTTTTAAAAGGTAGCTGGCAATGCTGCTCTAGCCATTCCAACTCACGCCAAGGTGATGCATTATCAAAACCGGCCTCTATATGCACAAAACCGGCAAGCTCCATTACTTGTCGACTAGCGAGATCTGATTCAAAAAAACTACGTCTAATTTTTTCTTTAAAAGGCCACTGAGGCTGACGATCAGCCTGCAGCCAGTCATAATCGCCCTGCTGTAAATCGATAAGGTGAATGTGGGGATCTATCACTCTACTCATAAAACACACTAAGCCTGATGAATATATTATTGTGCGGTATAACCACCATCAATAACCTGAGCACTACCAGTAATAAACTTAGCCTCATCGCTCCCTAAAAAAGCGATTAATGATGCCACCTCTTCTGGTTGACCGATTCTACCTAAAGGTTGAAGCCCTGCCTCTTCTGCATGGATAGCTGCTTTATTGGCTCCCATACGCTCACAATAGCGATCTATTGCCTGATGGTATAAAGGAGTCTCAATAGTGCCTGGACACACTATATTCGCTCTAATCCCATAAGCGGCATAATCCAATGCGGTTGTTTTCGCCATCGAAGCTAAAGCCGCTTTGCTCATGTTATAAACAAATGAGTTTTTCTTACCCACTAGCGACTGATCAGAACCAACCAAAACAATTGAGCCTGATTGCTGCGTTTTCATAATAGGCAATACGGCTTTGAGTAGATAAAAAGCACCTTTCACATTGATGCTCATTACGCGCTCAAACTCGGCATCTGAGGTATTTTCAATGGAAGCAGACAAATGTATCCCAGCATTAGACACAAGCACGTCAATGCGGCCTATACTCTCTTTAATCTGCTGAATAGCGCAATCTATTTGCTGCTGATCGGAAACATCGCATTGGATATAAACAGACTGATCCTCGGCTAAAGTAGTTGGCTTCAAATCAAGATTCACAACAGAATAACCTTGGTCTAAAAACTTACTAACAACCGCTCGCCCAATACCGAAAGAACCGCCAGTTATCACACAGACTCTACTCATTTAGCTATTCCTATATACAGTCAAGTTAGCTACTTTCCGCCACAACAAATGCAACAATATAGTCTTTTTCGTCACTGTAACTAAGTTGAATATTTCCTGCATTTAAGCTGGCAGCTCGTTCAGCTGCTCCTAAAGTTAAAACGACTAAAGGGCGCCCCAAACTATTTTTTGTGATTTCGATATGCTTCCAACTCACTCCTCGCCCTATTCCAGTACCCAGCGCCTTTGTCACTGCTTCTTTTGCAGCAAAGCGTTTAGCTAAAAACAGAGCGGGGTCGTTGGCTTCGGTACAAAGATCAAGCTCGTGAGAAGTCAGAATTCTCTCTGCTAGTTTGGGTGTTCTTACCCAAGCTTTTCGCAAACGGCTAATTTGAAGAATATCTGTACCAATACCGACGATCATTTTTTCAGCGCATCTCTTAATGGCTGAATACGCGCTTGCGTTTGTAGCATCTGCTGTTTCATCTCAAACACCGCGTCTTTAAGGCCAACAAACAAAGCCCGAGCGATAATACCATGCCCAATATTAAGCTCATTCATCTCTGGAATTTCGGCGATCTGCTCAACATTATGGTAGTTCAAACCATGCCCAGCATTTACAATTAGGCCTTTTTGATACGCATAAGCAGCCGCATCCTTAATTCGTCTTAATTCCGCCGCCTGTTCTAACGAATGTTCCGCATCAGCATAAGCACCTGTATGTAATTCAATCACCGGTGCTCCACAACGGATTGTCGCATCTATCTGCTCAGGAGCCGGGTCGATAAATAAAGACACTTCGATACCCGCCGCACTTAAACGACGACAGGCATCTTTAATTCGAGATTCCTGCCCCGCTACGTCCAAACCACCTTCAGTCGTCAGCTCTTCACGTTTTTCAGGCACAAGACAACAATGGGCAGGCTGGACTTTTTCTGCGATATCGATCATTTCATCAGTCACGGCCATTTCAAAATTCATCCGTGTCTGTAGCGTATCTTTTAACAGAAAAACATCGCGATCCTGAATATGGCGACGATCTTCACGAAGATGAATAGTAATACCATCAGCGCCGGCCTCTTCTGCTAATGCAGCGGCCTGAACCGTATCCGGATAACGGGTCCCTCTTGCTTGGCGAATCGTTGCAACATGATCAATATTTACACCTAACAAAAGACGGGACGGCTCTATCACCTTGTGCTCCTTACATTTTTTGAAACAGTTCACGACTGCGTAAAGGTTTATAACCAAGTACTCGATCTATGAGCGCGCGCATAAGGCGTTTCGATGCTCGTCGCACTTGGGGATTTTCATAATTATCATCTAAAATTGCGTTTAACTGCCAGCCATAAAAACAGAAAGGCTTACGTTTGTCACTTATATCACGACTACTTAAAATGGAAAATCCATGTTCAGGATCCAATAGGTAGATCTGCTCATCCTGTTGATTGCCTAACTCTGGAAGGTAACCTAACTCATCTAACAAGCGATGCTCAAAAGTACGCAAAGCACCTTCTATATCTTTACCCGATACAAGCTCATTAAGTACATACTGATAATAGACATAAAGCTGGGGGTGAGGATCAAAAGGCTGGAGTGTTCGCGAGAGCAGTTCGTTAACATACAAACCACATAATAAAGCATCACCGTTAAGAAACATCATCGCGGCGACGGGCTCTGCCTGGGTAATGGTTTTTAACTCATTCCGTCCTCGCCAGCCTATTTGTATAGGTACAAAAGGCTGAACGCTAGCCCGAAATTTAGATTTAGGGCGACGCGCGCCTTGAACAACAGCGGGAATTTTCCCATATTCCAAAGTAAAAAAGTCAACAATGAGACTGGTATCTCGATAAGGGCGGCCATGAAGCACATAAGCCGCCTGCTGATCTGTTTGACTCATACTGTATGCAAATTAGCTATTATCGTAACCTAAACTACGCAAGGCTCGTTCATCATCAGCCCAACCTCGGCGAACTTTTACCCAAAGATTAAGCATAACTTTACAGTCAAACATGCGTTCCATATCTAAGCGCGAATCACGACCAACGGTTTTAATTCGTGAACCTTTATCGCCAATCACTATACGTTTTTGACCATCTCGCTCAACAAGAATTAATGCACTTACGTGGAGAACACCGTTTTGAGCATACTTAAACTCTTCTATCTCAACGGTTGTACCATAGGGAATCTCATCACCTAAGTTACGCATCAACTTCTCCCGGACCATCTCTGACACCATAAAGCGTGAGCTTTTATCTGTTACTTGGTCTTCAGGAAAGTGGTGCATCCCTTTTGGCATATGTTTAGCAATCAATTCTTCTAACTGCTCAACATTATGACCATCTTTTGCCGATAAAGGCACCATCTCTGCAAAATCCATACGTCCGGCATGAGACTGCATTTGAGGGAGCAAGGAAGCTTTATCTTTTAATTGATCAATTTTATTAACTGCTAAAATAACCGGACAGCGAACATGTTTCACTTTATCTAAAACAAGCTGATCTTCTTCAGTCCAAGCCGTACGATCAACAATAAAGACCACAAGATCCACATCACGCAAAGCATCCGAAGCCGCTTTATTCATATAGCGGTTAAGCGCTTTTTTACCTTCATCTTTATGTAAACCTGGCGTATCAACATAGACAATCTGTAGATCGCCCTCTGTCTTAATCCCCATAATTTGATGACGTGTAGTTTGTGGTTTACGGGAAGTGATACTCAACTTCTGACCCAGTATATGGTTCATGAGCGTTGATTTCCCTACATTAGGGCGACCTACAATCGCTACAAAGCCACAACGCTGATCAGGGTTATCAGATCGCTCATCTAACAGGTGCATTAAATCTTCAGCCATTTTACTTTTCCACCTGCAAGAGAATGAGTGCATTTTTAGCTGCTTCTTGTTCCGCCTGACGACGGCTACTACCTACACCTTTAGCAGCTTGCTTTAGGCCATCAACACTACATTGAATATAAAATGTTTGTGCATGGGCCTCACCTTCCACGTTAATTAATTCGTATTCGGGTAATGATAAACGACGCGATTGCAGAAACTCCTGTAATTGCGTTTTTGAGTCTTTCATAGACTCGTTCAGATCAAGTTTGTTTAACCGTTCTTTAAACCAAGACAAGACAAAACCACGTGCAGTTTCCATATCTGTATCAAGGTAAATAGCACCAATAATCGCTTCAACGGCATCCGCTAAAATTGAGTCGCGGCGATAACCACCACTTTTAAGCTCACCACTACCCAAACGAAGGTAGTCGCCTAAATTTAACTCGCGCGCAACTTCAGATAAGGTAACGCCTTTGACCATACGAGCACGCAGACGGCTTAATTCGCCCTCTTTGGCCTTAGGAAAGCGTTTAAAAAGATCATCAGCTATAACAAAATTGAGTATGGAATCGCCTAGAAACTCTAAACGCTCATTATTCTTTTTGCCGCAGCTTCGATGAGTCAATGCTAATTCAAACAATGACTCATCGGCAAAGCTATGGCCTATACGACGGGATAATTCAGATGCTGGTTTTATCAAGGTGCTATTGCTTCATATTGCTTTTCAAATTTAACCATTGCGTCAACGTTATAAAACATTGGAACACGTATTTCATAATCGAGGACAAAACGAATCACGCCCTCTTTTTTAGTAATGATCAAGGAATCTTTATGGGGTAACTTCACTTGATTGATACGAAACTTTTTACCAATATCTAACTTCAAACTACTCATACTTTTTGTCAATTCATCCCTATCAGTACTTACCTGAGTCAATACTGAATCGATCGTATTATACTCCAGATAAGCTGGATACAGCTTAAATGCGACAGAAAAGAAAAAGCCTGCGACTAATAAGACAATCAAAATTGAGAAAAATGATGCGCCGGTTTGTTGCTTACGAGTAGGTTTCATTCCATTCTCCATTCCATTACTCAATCACACGAACATCGCCAAATTTTGGCCAGCTCAAGAAAGTCGGCCAATGCATCCATACAGCAAATGCCTTACCAACTAGTAAGTCCTCAGATACAAAACCCCAGTAACGACTATCGTTACTATTATCACGGTTGTCACCCATCATAAAATAATGGTTGTCAGGTACTGTCCATTGCATATTTTGAGACGGTCGCGCCAAGTCTTTATTAATCTGATGCTTAACACCGCTTAGGTTTTCTTCTAAGAGCTGCTGTACCGGACGATTCGGCGGCAGCTGAGCCAATAGTTTTTGAGGTTGCGCTTCCCCATTAATAAAGATCATTTTATCCTGATAACGGATAACATCACCCGGCAAACCAACCACTCGCTTAATATAATTAATCGACGGATTCTCCGGGTATTTAAATACAATCACATCACCACGCTCAGGCTCATTGATCTCCACAATCTTAGTATTCAATACAGGTAAACGTAACCCATAATGAAATTTATTAACTAAGATAAAATCACCTATTTTTAAGGTTGGCAACATTGAGCCTGATGGAATTTGAAAAGGCTCAACCAGAAAAGAACGCAGCACCAACACAATAAGTAACACAGGGAACATCGATCTACCTGTGTCCACCCAACCTGACTCACGCTCAATTTCAGCTTTAACCGATTCTGAAAGCTCACCATCCACTTGATTAGCTGCTGCACTCAGTTTAGCTTCACGTTTAGGCTTAAGTGATACTTTATCGTAAAACCACACAAGCCCTGATATAAACGTCAGTGCTACAAGTATTAGTGCAAAATCAAAATCCATCTATACTGCCCTTAAAAATTAACTATCTACTTTTAGTACGGCTAAGAAAGCATCCTGAGGTATCTCTACATTACCTACCTGCTTCATGCGTTTTTTACCTGCTTTCTGTTTCGCTAGCAATTTTTTCTTACGACTCACATCACCACCGTAACATTTCGCTAACACGTTTTTACGTAATGCTTTTACCGTTGTTCGTGCGATAATTTTACCACCCAATGCCGCCTGAATAGCAACATCAAACATCTGGCGCGGAATAACTTCCTTCATTTTTTCACAAAGCTGGCGGCCTTTATACTGAGCATTATCTCGATGCAAAATAAGAGCTAATGCATCCACCTTATCGCCATTAATCAGGATATCCATACGAACCAGCTGGGCCGGCTCAAAACGGACAAAGTTATATTCAAGCGATGCATATCCACGGCTAACCGACTTTAAGCGGTCAAAGAAGTCTAAAACCACTTCAGCCATGGGCAGTTCATAAGAGATCTGAACCTGATTACCTACATAGTTCATCTCTTTTTGAACGCCGCGCTTTTCAACACAAAGACCTATCACTTGCCCTAGATAATCTTGCGGCACAAGGATATTCGCTTCCACTATAGGCTCGCGCATTTCATTGATAGACCCTGGATCTGGTAGCTTGGACGGGCTGTCGATTTTAACAACATCACCGTTATTCATTTCAAGCTCATAAATTACCGTAGGTGCGGTGGTAATTAGATCAAGATTATACTCCCGCTCTAAGCGCTCTTGAATAATCTCCATATGGAGCATACCAAGAAAACCACAACGGAAACCAAAACCAAGGGCATCTGATGTTTCAGGCTCAAAGAACAACGAAGCATCATTCAATGTAAGCTTATCAAGTGCTTCACGAAAATCTTGATAGTCATCAGAGCTTGTTGGAAACAAGCCGGAGTAGACCTGAGGTTGAACCTTCTGGAAACCAGGTAGCATATCAACTTCAGGTGTTTTCTGATGGGTTAATGTATCACCCACAGGAGCCCCATGAATATCTTTAACACCGGCGACAACAAAACCTACTTCCCCAGCCTTAAGCACGCCAGTTTCTTTCCGTTTTGGCGTAAAAATACCTACAGATTCAGCTTGATAACTCTGCCCTGTAGATTTAACTAAGATCTTATCTTTCTTACTTAATGTTCCCTGTTTAACACGTACTAAGGAAACAACGCCTAAATAATTATCAAACCATGAATCTATAATTAAGGCTTGAAGTGGTGCATCTACATCACCTTGCGGTGAAGGGACATCTCGCACGAGATGCTCTAGTACATCAAGCACCCCTAAGCCACTTTTTGCTGAGCAGGTCACGGCTTCTGTCGCATCAATACCAATAACTTCTTCAATCTCCATACGAACCCTTTCAGGCTCCGCTTGAGGCAGATCGATTTTATTCAGAACAGGCACAACTTCTAACCCTTGTTCTATCGCCGTATAACAGTTAGCGACAGATTGGGCTTCAACACCTTGTGCAGCATCAACAACTAACAAAGCCCCTTCACAAGCCGCAAGGGAACGTGACACTTCGTATGAAAAGTCAACATGCCCAGGCGTATCGATAAAGTTAAGCTGATATGTTTGCCCATCTTTAGCAGTGTAATCCAAAGTCACACTCTGAGCCTTAATGGTAATACCACGCTCACGCTCGATATCCATTGAATCGAGCACTTGCGCCTCCATTTCACGTTCACTAAGGCCACCGCACATCTGGATAAAGCGGTCAGCTAAAGTCGACTTACCATGGTCAATATGGGCAATAATTGAAAAATTTCGGATATGTTCTAGGCTGCTCACTTGATGGCTACCATTACTATTAACTCGCTGGAAAGGCGCAAGTTTACAGTATTTGCTCTATATGAGCCACGAAAAATAGAGTGCATCTTTTTCAATATTTTTTATGATTTTTTTCACCTACAAAAAAATAAAATAAAGGGGTTAAAACACCCCTTTATTTTTAACCTTTTCACTCTACTCTTAAAGGAATAAACATTGGACTACCTCTACGCACAATCCGCATAGGTAAGGAACGATTGACAGGAAGAGAGCTTGCAATCCGATTAAAGTCGGCAACAGAACCAACCTGCTCGCCGTTTAACATAGTAATCACATCACCAACCATTAAACCAGAATTAGAGCCAGCCCCCGGCATAACGCGACGCACAACAACGCCAGCACTCACTTGCCATTTTTCTCGTCTCTGCTCATCTAATTCTACTACATCAACATTCAGGCGATTTAATGTATCTGCGTTATATTTATCCTGCCCTGCACTTGCTAGCTGGTTTTGATTCGGTAAAACACCAATCTTCACATTGATTGTTTGCTTTCTTCCAGCGCGCATTACTTCTACTTTGGCTCTAACACCTGGTTTAACTTGCCCTACATAATGAGGGAGATCAGACGACAGCGTTACATCTAATCCTTCAAAACTTAAAATCACATCACCCGCTTGCAAACCAGCTTCATCGGCGGGACTATCAGGCAAAACCTTCGCAACCAATGCGCCTGCGGGTTTATCTAATCCAAAAGATTCCGCTAAGTCCCTATTTACTTCTTGAATAATAACGCCCAACCATCCACGCGTAACATAACCATTGGCTTTCAACTGATCGGCAACATTCATAGCCACATCAATGGGAATAGCAAATGACAACCCCATGAAGCCACCAGAGCGCGTGTATATCTGCGAATTAATACCGACAACCTCACCATCAAGATTAAACAAAGGCCCACCGGAATTACCCGGGTTAATCGCTACATCAGTCTGAATAAAAGGAACGTATGTCTCGTTCGCCAAGGCACGTTCTTTCGCACTAACAATACCGGCCGTAACACTATGATCAAATCCGAAAGGAGATCCTATAGCCAGTACCCACTCACCTACTTCAAGATCTTTAGATTTACCTAATTCAACGGTTGGCAGGTTATGAGCATCGATTTTAAGCAATGCCACATCAGAGCGTTTATCCGAGCCAATCACTTCAGCTTCTAACTCACGCCGATCAGCAAGTCGAACGATGACTTTATCTGCATCAGCGACAACATGATGATTGGTAAGCAAATAACCATCTTCAGAGATAATAAAACCGGAACCTAAAGATTGAGGGGCTTGGTGCTTTGGCCTCTCTCCTTGCTCAAACTCCGGCATTCTAAAAAAATGCTTAAAAATTTCGGGAATCTCTTCTCCATTAGGGCCAACTAAAGAGTAGCCTTTAGAACTATCAGCTTTCTGGATTGTACTAATATTTACAACCGCGGGAGAAGCTTCTTTCACAAGAGATTTAAAGTCAGGAAGGTTGGCAGCTGAGACCGAATGTGCGAACACAATAAAAAAAGCAAAAATGAATTTAGATAAATATTTCATATCAAAATCACCTATAACTATCAGAAATAAAATTAAATTACTTTCATTAACGTAGGCTGGTACTTATACGAACGGAATAGAGAATAGCTTCCAAAACGAACAAGCAAGAAGCCTACTAACAAAGAGGAAAAAGATATTAAAATCATCCAGCCTTCGGAAAATCCTAAGGCATCAGAAATAACCGCTCCCGCAAAAAGACCAATAAGCGGTATAAGGTACATAAAGACAGTAGCCTTAAGAAAGGCACCCTCTTCAATTCCGATCAGCACATCATCATCGGTAATAACAGATAAGTTATCTGGGTTATTCACGCGGAAAATAAAACGCTTACCCTGACCTACTGATGCTAACAACTTCTGACCGCAACCATTTTTAGCTGCACAACTCGCACACGCACTTTGCTTGACTGTCTCAACCCATACACCTTGCGAGTTAACATCAACGACTTTCCCGTTTTCTTGAATCATTTTTTCACTACTGAAGACGCAATTCTTTCAGCGATCATCAAAGGGACATCACCAACAACGGTAACAAATTGATCGCCAATTCTTTTACCTACTGCAACCATATTTCCAGACTGGGCAACCCCTTCTGAAACTGATTGATGTCCATAGTTTTCAACACAAACACTAAACGTATTACGTCCGTTACTAAAAATTTGCACTTCCGCGTGAGGCATTACATCACTACGTAACCCACTAAAACCGTCTGGAAGCCATGAAGCCTGCCAATTCGGTTTTTGTTTTTTCAGCATATGCTCATGCTGTTCAATATAACGATCTATACCTTGAGGTAAGCGGATAATTTCAGGCTGCTGACTCTCAACTTCGATATTAGAACGGTTGCCAAACTGCGCTCGAACAATATCATTAGAAAGCGTACCCGCTGGAAGAGAATAGCTCGGACGGTTATCTGCAATAGTCGACTCTACAGGCTGAGAAAGGTTCTGCGCCCCAAGAATAACCATCGCCGTTACTGATGCCGCAGCGGCCATACTTGCTACTGGTTTCCAAAGAAAATGAGATTTACTCACCGCTTTTTCTGAATCAGTAGATCCATCTTCCAAATGAAACTCAGGCTCAGATTCCAAAGCAGACATAACACTGGAACTTATATCTACAGCGATTCCATTACCATCTTCGCTACGTATAGCAGACCGAATTAAATGGTAACGCTGCCAAGTTTCTGCAAGCTCAGGTTCGCTCTCAATCCGCGCTAATGTACGGCGGAGTTCAAAATCAGTTACTTCACCATCCATAAGTGCAGAAACAGACTCAATAGATCGATCAGTCATAATTGTGTACCTCAAATTTCATCATTTCTGCAATCAACTTGCCATTAAAGGCATAATTTCTTTATCTAATGTTTCCCGCGCCCTGAAAATCCTAGACCTTACCGTCCCAACGGGACAATCCATAACGCGCGCAATCTCATCATAACTCATACCCTCAAACTCTCTCAGGGTAAGCGCCATTCTTAAATCTTCTGGTAATCGATTCAACGTACGCTTAATCACTAAGTCCAACTCATCTTTATAAAGTTCATTTTCAGGCGTCGCTATGTCTTTCAATTGATGATCACCCTCAAAAAACTGTGCATCGTCAACATCAACGTCTATAGGTTTACGACCGCGTGAAACCAGATGGTTTTTAGCCGTATTAATGGCTATACGGTACAACCACGTATAAAACGCACTATCACCGCGAAAATTTGGAAGTGCTCGATATGCCTTAATAAATGTTTCTTGGGCTACATCTTGAGCTTCATGGAAGTCATATACATAACGACCAATTAACGCAATAATCTTGTGTTGGTACTTTTTAACCAAAAGATCAAACGCTGTTTTGTCACCTGCTTTAACGCGTTCGACAAGTTTTTGATCAACTACTGTTTGGCTCTCATTTGACACTCGATATTCCTTAGATTCTTTCCATGAGACTCATTACTATAAGCATAGAGGCTAAAGCAGCCAAAGTATCTCTTTTGCTTCTACTATATTCAACTCTCATCAAGAGTGTCGGGACAACTACTATGAGCTTAGAAATAAGATGAAGTTCCCTCAACACGTAAAAAAATGCTAAATTGCGCATTAAAAGTTCTAACAATTACCATAAAACACTACCCTCTACAGAATTTCTGTCAGTAAAATAGCCCGACAGCAATTTCTACTTTCATATAAAGAGCAACCAAATGACACAACACCACCACTACGACGCTTTAATTATTGGTAGCGGAGCCGCAGGCCTAAGTATGGCGTTACACCTCGCTGAAAACGCGCGCGTGGCGGTTCTTAGCAAGCGAAAACTAAAAAGTGGATCAACTTGGTTAGCTCAAGGTGGTATTGCCGCAGTCTTAGATACAACCGACAGCACACAAGCTCATATAGAAGATACGATGACAGCAGGAGGACAATTAAGCCGCCCTTCCGCCGTTGAATTTACGGTATCCCATGGCAAAGAGAGTATTGACTGGTTAATTCAACAAGGCGTTGCCTTCACACAAGAGAGTGATGATTACCATCTAACAAAAGAGGGTGGCCACTCCCATCGAAGAATTATTCATTCTGCCGATGCAACAGGCAAAGCACTACAAAGCACACTGATAGATCGTGCAAAAGCATCGCCGAATATAGACCTCTTTGAAGATCACATCGCAGTTGACCTTATTACCCGCCGCAAGCTCGGTCTGGCACACAACCGTTGCGTCGGAGCTTATATATTGAATGGAAAAACAGGCCACGTAGAAGTATTTCAAGCACCCCATGTGGTTTTAGCAACGGGAGGTGCTTCTAAAGCCTACCTTTATACAAGCAATTCAGATGGCGCAACTGGGGATGGTATTGCCATGGCTTGGCGTGCGGGCTGTCGGGTGGGAAATATGGAATTTAATCAATTCCACCCTACCTGCCTTTACCACCCCCAGGCAAAATCCTTTTTAATTACAGAAGCCGTTCGCGGTGAGGGTGGAAAATTATTACTACCTGATGGCGAACAGTTCATGCAGAAATTTGATAAGCGTGGTGAATTAGCGCCTCGAGACATTGTCGCTCGCGCTATAGATCATGAAATGAAACGCTTAGGTTGTGATTGTTTATTTCTAGATATATCTCACAAACCCGAATCGTTTATACGCGGGCACTTCCCGACCATCTATAAACGGTGCTTAAAGCTAGGTATTGATATCACTAAAGAACCTATCCCTGTCGTGCCCGCTGCCCACTATACCTGTGGAGGCATTGTTACCGACGAAAAAGGACGAACCGACATCCCTGGCCTCTATGCTATAGGCGAAACCTCATTCACGGGTTTACATGGCGCGAACCGGCTAGCCAGCAATTCATTACTTGAGTGCCTAGTCTATGCAAAATCAGCATCAGAGGAAGTTTACAGCTCCTTGGTAGCACCTCTCGATAAATCATTAATCCCTGCATGGGATGAAAGCCAAGTAACTGATTCTGATGAGGATGTGATTATCTCCCACAACTGGGATGAAATACGACGTTTTATGTGGGATTACGTGGGTATTGTGCGTACTACAAAGCGCCTACAACGGGCAAAGCATCGTATTGACCTTTTACACCATGAGATCAGCGAATATTACAGTAACTACAAAATCAGCAATGACCTTTTAGAATTACGCAATTTAGCCGTAGTGGCAGATTTGATAATACGCTCTGCTATGCTCCGTCACGAAAGCCGCGGGCTACATTATACTCTCGATTACCCAGAACTAGGCGCAGAGCCCATAGATACCATCCTGACCCCTATTAACTTTTCTTGGAACTAAATCAAAGATAAAGCGAAGCAACGCCACTGTTATTGAACAGCTTCGCCATTAGACTTTACCGAACAGTGTAAAGCCAACACTCTTAGACGACGAAATTCTTGAGGTGTGCAAGCATCCCAGAACACTATAACGGGAATAGGAAATAGACGTTCTTCAACTTTACATTGTAAACATACAACAATGGGTAAAACAGACGCCTGTTTTAGCTCCACAACATCCAAGCGCACACCATCTCTCTGGAAAAGCTGGATACAACCTCCTTCAGCTGACCAGGCTATAGAGGCGATCGAAGACGAGTCTCTACATAGCCTATTATAAATAAAATAAGCAAAACTCATTATTACAAACAAAGAAAAGAGAGATTTATGAAACGTAGGGATAAGCGAAACAAAAATAGAGTACAGCGCAATAAAATACACCCCACTACAAAGATAGAGTAGAGTGCGAGATTGTCTTATATATAGATTACTTAGGTTGAACACGCTCTAATATAATCCTCACAATCCGTTGCAAATCTAAATCATCAGGTACCGCCCGCTCCATAAGCCAAACAAAAAGATCCTGATCTTCACAAGCCAGCAATTTCACAAAGCGATCTTGATCATCCTTTTCAAGATCCGCAAAAGCTTCTTCTACAAATGGAACAAATAACACATCAAGTTCCAGCATGCCCCTACGACTCTGCCACCTTAAACGACGGATATCTTCTTCTGTATACATAACACCCACTATAGCTGACAATAATTTTATACTAGAAATACTGACTAGCGATAACTCTAATTATGAAGGTAAGCACAAAGAAAAAGAAGTCGAATACAACAACATTATTCAGATTAAAAGTACTTACCTTATATACACTAGAACTCTATGCATCTAAGCCTCTTACTTCCTACACTCCAAGCCCCAGACGCAAAAAACCCCGGCTACATAGTAACCGGGGTTTCTCTAAATAAATGCTTGGCGATGACCTACTCTCACATGAGGAAACCCCACACTACCATCGGCGATATTGCGTTTCACGTCTGAGTTCGGGATGGATTCAGGTGGTTCCACAACTCTATGGTCGCCAAGCAAAACTGTCACAATTAAGATTCAAATTCATTTTGATTTAGAAGGGAGTCTGTTGTCTCAACCTTGTACTTTCTACACACGCTAATTCGTTACTCTCTATCGTGTTTATTCTCTACTTAATCAATCACTTGCCAAACGCCTTAGGCGTTATATGGTCAAGCCTCACGGGCAATTAGTATTGGTTAGCTCAACGCCTCACAGCGCTTCCACACCCAACCTATCAACGTCGTAGTCTTCAACGGCCCTTTAGGGGAATCAAGTTCCCAGTGAGATCTCATCTTGAAGGAGGCTTCCCGCTTAGATGCTTTCAGCGGTTATCCCGTCCGAACGTAGCTACCCGGCAATGCAATTGGCATCACAACCGGTACACCAGAGGTTCGTTCACTCCGGTCCTCTCGTACTAGGAGCAACTCTTCTCAAATCTCAAACGCCCACGGCAGATAGGGACCGAACTGTCTCACGACGTTCTAAACCCAGCTCGCGTACCACTTTAAATGGCGAACAGCCATACCCTTGGGACCGGCTTCAGCCCCAGGATGTGATGAGCCGACATCGAGGTGCCAAACACCGCCGTCGATGTGAACTCTTGGGCGGTATCAGCCTGTTATCCCCGGAGTACCTTTTATCCGTTGAGCGATGGCCCTTCCATACAGAACCACCGGATCACTAGAACCTACTTTCGTACCTGCTCGATGTGTCTATCTCGCAGTCAAGCACCCTTCTACTCTTGCGCTCATTGCATGATTTCCGACCATGCTGAGGGTACCTTCGTGCTCCTCCGTTACTCTTTGGGAGGAGACCGCCCCAGTCAAACTACCCACCACACAATGTCCCTGATCCCGCTTAGGGACCTAGGTTAGAACCTCAATATTACCAGGCTGGTATTTCAAGATTGGCTCCACTCTATCTGGCGATAAAGTTTCAAAGCCTCCCAGCTATCCTACACAAGTAATATCAAAGTCCACTGTGAAGCTGTAGTAAAGGTTCACGGGGTCTTTCCGTCTAGCCGCGGGTAAACGGCATCTTAACCGCTATTTCAATTTCACTGAGTCTCGGGTGGAGACAGTGTGGCCATCGTTACGCCATTCGTGCAGGTCGGAACTTACCCGACAAGGAATTTCGCTACCTTAGGACCGTTATAGTTACGGCCGCCGTTTACCGGGGCTTCGATCAAGAGCTTCGGACGAATCCTAACCCCATCAATTAACCTTCCGGCACCGGGCAGGCGTCACACCCTATACGTCCTCTTTCGAGTTTGCAGAGTGCTATGTTTTTAATAAACAGTCGCAGCCACCTGGTATCTTCGACCGGCCTCAGCTTAGGGAGCAAGTCCCATCACTAAAACCGGCGCACCTTCTCCCGAAGTTACGGTGCCATTTTGCCTAGTTCCTTCACCCGAGTTTTCTCATACGCCTTAGTATTCTCTACCTGACCACCTGTGTCGGTTTGGGGTACGGTTAGTTATAACCTGAAGCTTAGAGGTTTTTCCTGGAAGCATGGCATCAACTACTTCGTTCCATATAGGAACTCGTCATCGGTTCTCAGCCTAACAAGGACCCGGATTTACCTAAGTCCTTAGCCTACTACCTTAAACGCGGACAACCAACGCCGCGCTAGCCTAGCCTACTCCGTCACCCCATCGCAGTTATAATCAGTACAGGAATATTAACCTGTTTCCCATCGGATACGCTCTTCAGCCTCTCCTTAGGGGCCGACTCACCCTGCCACGAAAAGCGTTGGACAGGAACCCTTGGTCTTCCGGCGGGGAGGGTTTTCACCTCCCTTATCGTTACTCATGTCAGCATTCGCACTTCTGATATGTCCACGGTGCCTTACGGCTTCCGCTTCAACCACTTACAGAACGCTCCTCTACCATGCACTAAGTGCATCCGTAGCTTCGGTGTTATGCTTAGCCCCGTTATATCTTCCGCGCGGGCCGACTCGACTAGTGAGCTATTACGCTTTCTTTAAAGGGTGGCTGCTTCTAAGCCAACCTCCTAGCTGTCTAAGCCTTCCCACATCGTTTCCCACTTAGCATAAACTTTGGGACCTTAGCTGACGGTCTGGGTTGTTTCCCTTTCCACGACGGACGTTAGCACCCGCCGTGTGTCTCCCGTGATTGAACTCATGGGTATTCGGAGTTTGCATCGGGTTGGTAAGTCGGGATGACCCCCTAGCCGAAACAGTGCTCTACCCCCCATGGTTAGACACGAGGCACTACCTAAATAGTTTTCGAGGAGAACCAGCTATCTCCGAGTTTGATTAGCCTTTCACTCCTATCCACAAGTCATCCGCTGGCTTTTCAACGACAGTCGGTTCGGTCCTCCAATGCATGTTACTGCATCTTCAACCTGCCCATGGATAGATCACTCGGTTTCGGGTCTACTCCTAGCGACTGGACGCCCTATTAAGACTCGGTTTCCCTACGGCTCCGCAATTGCTTAACCTTGCCACTAAAAGTAAGTCGCTGACCCATTATACAAAAGGTACGCAGTCACCGTCCTAAAACGGCTCCCACTGCTTGTACGTACACGGTTTCAGGATCTATTTCACTCCCCTCACAGGGGTTCTTTTCGCCTTTCCCTCACGGTACTGGTTCACTATCGGTCAGTCAGGAGTATTTAGCCTTGGAGGATGGTCCCCCCATGTTCAGACAGGATATCACGTGTCCCGTCCTACTCGATTTCACAATAAATAAGTTTTTGAATACGGGGCTATCACCCACTATGGCGGCGCTTTCCAGCGCCTTCTTCTAACTACATTATTGCTTAAGGGCTAATCCCCGTTCGCTCGCCGCTACTTAGGGAATCTCGGTTGATTTCTTTTCCTCCGGGTACTTAGATGTTTCAGTTCCCCGGGTTCGCCTCTAATACGCTATGTATTCACGTAAAAGATACCTATAAATAGGTGGGTTTCCCCATTCGGAAATGTCCGGATCAAAGCTTGTTTACCAGCTCCCCGAACCTTATCGCAGGTTACAACGTCCTTCATCGCCTCTGACTGCCAAGGCATCCACCGTGCACGCTTAGTCACTTGACCATATAACCCGAAGGCGTCTGGAATCATAGTAACTGATTAGTACAGTAACGATAGATTTCGCCGAATTGGCGCTTGTATGAAAAATACAAGTCAATCTAAATCAATGAATCTAAATCCAAATTGTTAAAGAGCGTTAAAGCAAAAAAGCTTTAAAAGATAAGTCACTTAGTAAACAATCTTCACTAATTGAGCTATGTTTTAAAACTCTTAATCCTTAGACTGAAGAGTTATGGTGGAGCTATGCGGGATCGAACCGCAGACCTCCTGCGTGCAAAGCAGGCGCTCTCCCAGCTGAGCTATAGCCCCTTACTTGTCCTTTTCACTTTATACGGCGTTGCACTCGTCGCTCGCTCAGTTATTACCCATTGAGGGTAACGTCTTCGCTCGCTCCAGCGTGCGCCTTGTCTAAAGCAAAAATGACTGCGTAAGTATTCTGCCTAGCAGGTTGTAGAGTGATGCAATATGGATCGGCCTGAGTGGACTTGAATCACTGACCTCACCCCCCTTTCTTTTATAAAGAGTGGGGTGCGCTCTAACCAGCTGAGCGTCTTTACTCTCAGTTCTAACTGACCACTTACTTAAGATTTTGCCAGTAAAAGTGGTAGGCCTGAGTGGACTTGAACCACCGACCTCACCCTTATCAGGGGTGCGCTCTAACCAGCTGAGCTACAAGCCTTCAATCGGTTAGAACTAATTCGCTCTCTTCACTTTCTGATCAGATAATTCGTGTGAACGCTTGCCAAGATTCGGCTTTCGTTTAAGGAGGTGATCCAGCCCCAGGTTCCCCTAGGGCTACCTTGTTACGACTTCACCCCAGTCATGAACCACACCGTGGTAACCGCCCTCCCGAAGGTTAAGCTAGCTACTTCTGGTGCAATCCACTCCCATGGTGTGACGGGCGGTGTGTACAAGGCCCGGGAACGTATTCACCGTGGCATTCTGATCCACGATTACTAGCGATTCCGACTTCATGGAGTCGAGTTGCAGACTCCAATCCGGACTACGACCGGTTTTATGAGATTAGCTTACCTTCGCAGGTTCGCAGCCCTCTGTACCGGCCATTGTAGCACGTGTGTAGCCCAACTCGTAAGGGCCATGATGACTTGACGTCGTCCCCACCTTCCTCCGGTTTGTCACCGGCAGTCTCCTTAGAGTTCCCACCATTATGTGCTGGCAAATAAGGACAAGGGTTGCGCTCGTTACGGGACTTAACCCAACATTTCACAACACGAGCTGACGACAGCCATGCAGCACCTGTCTCAGAGTTCCCGAAGGCACGAAACTATCTCTAGTAACTTCTCTGGATGTCAAGAGTTGGTAAGGTTCTTCGCGTTGCGTCGAATTAAACCACATGCTCCACCGCTTGTGCGGGCCCCCGTCAATTCATTTGAGTTTTAACCTTGCGGCCGTACTCCCCAGGCGGTCTACTTATCGCGTTAGCTTCGCCACTAAAAGATCAAGTCTTCCAACGGCTAGTAGACATCGTTTACGGCGTGGACTACCAGGGTATCTAATCCTGTTTGCTCCCCACGCTTTCGCACCTCAGTGTCAATATCGGTCCAGGTAGTCGCCTTCGCCACTGGTGTTCCTTCCTATATCTACGCATTTCACCGCTACACAGGAAATTCCACTACCCTCTACCGTATTCTAGACTGGTAGTATCAGGTGCAGTTCCAAGGTTGAGCCCTGGGCTTTCACATCTGACTGACCAATCCACCTACGCGCGCTTTACGCCCAGTAATTCCGATTAACGCTCGGACCCTCCGTATTACCGCGGCTGCTGGCACGGAGTTAGCCGGTCCTTCTTCTGTCGCTAACGTCACAGTATGCACGTATTAAGTACACACCTTTCCTCACGACTGAAAGTGCTTTACAACCCTAGGGCCTTCTTCACACACGCGGCATGGCTGCATCAGGGTTTCCCCCATTGTGCAATATTCCCCACTGCTGCCTCCCGTAGGAGTCTGGACCGTGTCTCAGTTCCAGTGTGGCTGATCATCCTCTCAGACCAGCTAGAGATCGTCGCCTTGGTGAGCTCTTACCTCACCAACTAGCTAATCTCACGCAGGCTCATCCAATAGTGCAAGGTCCGAAGAGCCCCTGCTTTCCCCCGAAGGGCGTATGCGGTATTAGACCAAATTTCTCTGGCTTATCCCCCGCTACTGGGTAGATTCCTACGCGTTACTCACCCGTCCGCCGCTCGTCAGCATCTAGCAAGCTAGATCTGTTACCGCTCGACTTGCATGTGTTAGGCCTGCCGCCAGCGTTCAATCTGAGCCATGATCAAACTCTTCAGTTTAAATCATATAGTGTCACCAGGAATATGGTGACGGCTCTAGTACTAAACAACCGGATTGCATTCGAAAATGCAAAACCTATTGTAAATCGTTTTAAATGAATTCACTTGGTTGCTTGTCTAGAAAATAAAGCTATTTGCTTCATCTCAACAAGCGCCCACACGAATTATCTGATCAAATTGTTAAAGAGCGTTGCTTGGAACCAACCTAACGCTGCGAAGCGTTTCGTCTCAAGCGAGGCGCATATTCTACTTTGCGCCGCTTCAAAGTCAACCGTTATTTTGTGTTTTTCTGAATTAATTCTCAATCAATTCCAACACAACAACCAACCTTGAAACTTTCAAACCAAATCCAACAAAACCAAAGGTTTTCAAGGAGTTAATTCAACCTCAACTTAGGTCATTCAGCGCTGCTTTGCAGGCCTCCCTTAGCAAGGACGGCGAATTATAGACTCTTCCCAAACAACGTCAACAGGCAAAACTAAAAAACTGTGAAATAAAGGTAAAAAAACACCTTAGTTAAGAGTTTTGTTCAAACAATAAACAAAATATTCAACTTAATAAGCCATATCGGTAATAGATCAACTTACCTAATCTACTCCGCTACTCTAGTCCCTCACCTACCCCGACCCAAAAGCAGACGAAAGAAGCTACAAATAGATTTGCCCTAAACGCCGATCGCAATTACAGTTTAAGCATATATAAAGCTCTTAATTGAGGTTATACATGTACAAAATACCCTCTTTGCCTACAAACAAGACAAAACCTCAAGCTATTGCAATTTTGACCAGTGGCGGAGACTCTCCAGGAATGAATCCTGCCATTCGAGGCGTTGTTCGTGCAGCCCTACATAAAGGTATAAAAGTTTACGGTATCAACAAAGGGTACAGCGGCTTAATTATTGGGGACATGGTGGAGATGGATTCCGCATCCGTTACTAACATTGTTCAACGCGGGGGGACCTTATTAAAAAGTGATCGCTGCTTAGCATTCAAAGACCCAACTGTCCGCCATCAAGCCGCCCTAGTATTAAGAGAAAAAAATATCGATGCGTTAGTTGTAATTGGTGGCGATGGATCTCTTACCGGCGCTCACTTACTAACACAAGAAAACGATATCAAAGTGATTGGGCTACCCGGCACTATTGATAATGATATTTATGGAACAGACGACACTATAGGGTTTGACACAGCCGTTAATACAGCTCTAGATGCAATCGACAAAATACGCGATACAGCCCTCTCACACGAAAGCCTCTTTTTAGTCGAAGTCATGGGACGAAATTCAGGCTTCATCGCCACACATGTAGGTATAGCCTGCGGTGCAGAAATGGTTGTTGTACCCGAATATGAAATCAAGCCTGAGACCATCTGCTTTCAGCTAGCCAATAACCGCTTATTAGGCAAAGGAGCAAGCGGTATTATTGTTGTTGCTGAAGGCCAAACCCCTGGTCTAACAACCCACTTAGCCAACGTATTAGCTCAACGTCAATTAGAAGCGAAAGTATGCATATTAGGCCACATACAACGAGGTGGTAGCCCGTCCGGCCATGACCGCGTGCTAGCATCTTGCCTTGGTTCAACTGCCGTTAATTATCTATGCGCAGGCTATAATGATGTGATGATTGGAGTACGAAATAACGCCATAACAGAGACTCCATTAAAAGATATTATCGAAAAAAACAAAAAGCTCGATGATACATTTTTTGAATTAGCCTTACTTCTGCATAAATGATCGCTGACTATATGATCACCACTCCAACAACCTTCTAAGTTTATAATAGCTTTCTTATGAAGATAATTATTCGGTCTATAGAAAAACAGTATCAGCAACTACTTGATCAATCCCAACTATCACCGGACCTTGCACAAACAGAGGTTGTTAAACAACTTCAGCAGCAACTAAACCACCTTTCTCATTTCGAACTATCCAAACCGATAAAGTGGGGTAAAAGATGGTTCGACAAACCGCCTTCTAGCCTTGGCATTTATATCTGGGGGCCTGTAGGTCGAGGCAAAACAATGCTAATGGATCTATTTTGCCAATGCCTAGCACCAAAGACTTATATCAGACTCCATTTTCATCGCTTCATGGTGATGGTTCATCAACAACTTTTTTTACATTCAGGAAAACCCGATCCTTTAGCTCATATTGCCAACAAACTGAGTCTTAAATACAAGGTAATATGCTTCGATGAGTTTTTTGTCTCTGACATTGGTGATGCCATGTTATTAGGACGGCTTTATCAGGCTCTGTTCTCCAAAGGGGTCACCATTATCAGCACATCAAATATAGAACCCGATGATCTATACTCAGACGGCCTTCACCGTGATCGATTCCTGCCCACGATCAAATTAATCAAGGACAATATGCAGGTCATTCCTCTAGATAATGGCAACGATCACCGCCTCAGTTACTTAGCTTCAAACCCAGCTTATTTTATTCAAGATAACCAAGCCTTAAAAAAGATCTATTACAAACTAACCCAGCACGAGGCACAGCCTAACAGCAACAGCGTCACACTCTGCGGGCGAAAAATTAACTGCATAGCTAGAGACGATTCTGTAATTTGGTTTGATTTTGCCGAACTCTGTGAGGGCCCAAGATCAGCACGAGATTACATTGAACTTGCTTCGAACTATTCACACCTCATTTTAAGTAACGTCCCACGTTTTCAAGGCCAAAGCAAAGAGCAGATAAAAGCGAGAGGAACGGAAGATAGTTATGGCTTATTTAACACCACCGGCTTAAGAAAGGTCGTGCAAAGTAATCATGATGATCCAGCAAGACGCTTTATCAGCCTAGTTGATGAGCTTTATGACTGTAGAGTAAATTTATATCTCAGCGCAGAAGACACTGCAGAGCAACTCTACAAGGGGGTTCTATTGAAAAAACCATTCAAGAGAACACTCAGCCGCTTACATGAAATGTCTTCCACCGCCTATCAAACAACACCCTCTTACGCTGTTAGCGAACGTAAGGATTACTCTTAATCTCAACACCCAATGTTGAGCGCGGGCCATGACCAGGAATAAACTCGACAGATTCACCTAAAGGAAAAAGCTTCATTTTGATAGAATCGATCAGCTCTTGGTGATTACCTTTAGGAAAATCAGTTCGACCAATAGAGCCATGGAATATTACATCTCCAACCAATGCCATCTGATCTTTCTCATTATAAAAAACAACATGACCTGGAGTATGTCCAGGACAGTGGATTACCTGAAAAACACCATCACCTACCTTAACCTCATCTCCATCATCCAACCATCGATCCGGCGTAAAAGAGTCACAATGTGGAAAATTAAACATTGAGCATTGCTGCGACATGCCTTCTATCCAAAAAAGATCACCTTTATGAGGCCCCTCAATAGGGAGACCTTTATTAGCCGACAACTCAGCAGTGCCACCAGCATGATCTATATGGGCATGAGTAAGCATGATCTTTTCTACCAGCACACCCTCCTCTTCAACCGCCATTAATATCCGATCCAAATCACCACCAGGGTCAACAATCGCTGCCTTTTTTGTATGCTCGCACCACACTAGAGTGCAGTTTTGCTGGAAAGGCGTTACAGGAATAGTCCGATATTTCATACTCATCTCTAATATAAACGTGCGACAAAGGCTCATTATATCAGCGGATATAGATTAAAAGACAAGATCTAAAGCGTATCTCTCCACTATCCATAATAATATTTATTTTCACGAGAAAGAAATACAACACCGCTACTGCAGAAAAGGGCATAATGAATAATTAATACAAAGACTTGTTTTTTATCACCTTTCTATTCAAAGTTAACATTTGAGCATCAAATAGAGTGGCTATTATGAAAAAGCACAAACATGAAGCAGAGCTAGTCAAGGAAGCACTTCGCATCGGCTCCATTTACATAGAAAAACGGGGTGCGGGCCAATTTGAATCTACAGATAGCGCATCAAATAAAATTACTGCCATTTATAGATTATTAGTACAAGATGGGCTCATTCAGCCGCTAGCCAAAGGCCAAGACAACGAAATCAACATGAGACATAAGCTGGCACTCTGGATCGAGAGACAACTTCCAGCAGAGCACCCTTTAAAACAGAAATAGTAAACCTCTCTTTCGGTAGCCCAGCCATCCCTAAGGATCTGTGACTTTGCGTCCTAAGATTACTCTAAGTTTGCCGTTATCGAGAGAGGATCTATTCGCTGGAACAAGACTTAAAATACCTCTACACTTAATTAGCTAACCAAATGTTCAGGCTCTTCAAGTCCTCTACAAGGTTAGCAGAGTTACAAGATTTTGCTAAATAATGATTTCAAATAAATAACAAGAACTAGACTAATATTCACAGACAACTAAATCAGTGACAGAACAAAGGCCAAACGCTAATGAATCATCCGACAAACGAGCCATCTCCAAGTAATCGCAACGATTTTTTAGAATGTCTTCGCTTGATTGAACGTCTTCACCGACGAATCTTAGATATTCTAAAATTCAGACTTGAAGCACTCGGATATACGGATATCAACAGTGTACAAGCACTTCTTTTACATAATATTGCTGACCGCGAGATGACCGCTGGTGAACTGCGCACACGCGGCTATTACTTAGGCTCGAATGTTTCATATAATCTAAAAAAAATGGTCAGCAACGGATACATAATTCAAGAACGCTCAGAACATGATCTACGCTCAATCCGCATAAAACTAAGCCCTAAAGGCCTAAATATACATACTCTAATTTCTGAACTTTTCGATCAGCAACTTGAATTAATCAATGCCGAGCAAGTATTACAAGGGGGCGACTTTAACCCACTACGTGAACAGCTCCGCCATTTAGAGACTTTTTGGGATCAGCAAGTTAGTTGTTACTAGCCTCTTTTTCTTTCTGGGCCTCAAGATACTGCTCATCTAATTGTCCATATTGACGCTTATATGCTTCAGGATCTGAGCGCCATAAACGATACAACTTACGATCATTTGCAGCTAAAGGCGGTGGAATTTCTTTTCTGCGACGGAAAGCATTCAACGTCACCACGCCAAAAGCAAAAACAATCATAAATCCGACTACGATATAGCTTACCCATTCATCTGACACATCATTCTCCAAAAACATCTTCAAAATGACACAAAAAAGCCGCTAAAGTAGCGGCTTTTTAATAGTGCTACTCAACTATACCTTATGATAAATTTCAGCACCTGAATCTTTAAATTCAGCTGATTTCTCCTGCATCCCTTGTTCAGCTTGTGCATTAATCGCTGCAACCTGCTCAGCATCTAACTCACGAACCTCTTGAGATATTTTCATAGAACAGAATTTAGGCCCGCACATTGAACAGAAGTGAGCAACTTTAGCCGACTCCTTCGGTAATGTTTCATCGTGATAAGCACGTGCAGTATCAGGATCCAGACCTATATTAAACTGATCTTCCCAGCGGAACTCGAAACGAGCTTTAGACATCGCATTATCACGAATTTGAGCACCTGGATGACCTTTTGCAAGATCAGCAGCATGTGCAGCGATCTTATAGGTAATAATACCTTCTTTCACATCATCTTTATTCGGAAGACCCAAATGCTCTTTTGGTGTTACATAACAAAGCATTGCACAGCCATACCAACCAATTATTGCAGCACCAATACCTGACGTAATATGGTCATAGCCGGGTGCAATATCAGTCGTCAACGGACCTAAGGTATAAAATGGCGCTTCATGACACTCAGTTAGCTGCTTATCCATATTCTCTTTGATCATATGCATAGGCACATGTCCAGGCCCTTCAATCATAACCTGCACATCATGGTTCCAAGCAATCTTAGTTAACTCACCTAAGGTCTCCAGCTCAGCAAATTGTGCTTCATCATTGGCATCGTACACAGAACCTGGACGCAAACCATCGCCTAATGAGAAAGAGACGTCATAAGCCTTGCAGATCTCACAGATTTCTTCGAAATGAGTGTAAAGGAAGTTTTCCTGATGATGCGCCAAGCACCATTTCGCCATGATAGAACCACCACGGGAAACAATACCCGTCATACGTTTAGCGGTCATCGGTACATAGCGCAGCAATACACCAGCGTGAATTGTGAAATAATCCACACCCTGCTCAGCTTGCTCAATCAACGTATCTTTAAAGACTTCCCAGTCTAAATCTTCAGCAACACCATTTACTTTTTCTAGCGCCTGATAAATAGGCACTGTACCAATAGGTACCGGCGAATTACGCATGATCCACTCACGGGTCTCATGGATATTCTTACCTGTAGAAAGATCCATAATGGTATCCGCACCCCAGCGCGTACCCCATGTCATTTTCTCTACTTCTTCTTCAATCGAAGAGCTCACTGCAGAGTTACCAATATTGCCATTAATTTTGACAAGGAAGTTGCGGCCAATAATCATCGGCTCCACTTCGGGATGGTTAATATTGGCAGGAATAATTGCGCGACCTTCTGCCACTTCTTGACGAACAAACTCTGGTGTTATTTCATCCGGTAAATTCGCACCAAAATTAAACCCAGGATGCTGTTCAGCAACAACATTTCCCTCAGCCCGCGTTTTCGCTAACTTCATATTCTCGCGAATCGCTATATATTCCATCTCAGGTGTAATTATACCTTGGCGTGCATAATGCAGCTGGGTAACATTCTTACCTTCTTGCGCGCGTAACGGCTTACGCGTCAATTCAAAACGTAGCTCATCTAAACGCAGATCCGCAGCACGAACACGGCCATACTGAGAGGTAAGCTTATCAAGCTCACAAGTATCTCCACGCTCTAAAATCCACTGATCACGTACAGGCGCCAACCCTTTACGTACATCAATCACTGCATCCGGGTCAGTATATGGACCTGACGTATCATAAACATACAAAGGATCATTTCTCTCTCCACCCATATCCGTTGGCGTATCATCAAGCGTAATTTCACGCATAGGTACACGGATATCTGGGCGCGAGCCTTCAACGTAGACCTTTCTAGATTTAGGAAACGGCTGCACCGAATCACGGTCAACCTGTGCTGTCTGGCTCAATGCCTGACTCTGTGGTTCTAATTGCTTATTATCTTCCATCATCCAACCTGTCATTATTGTTTCTTCACAGCACAAGTAGCGATTGCTACCAGATATTGTGGAAGTGATTAACTGGGCCGTGTCCTGCACCCACATTCAATTGATCAGCCGCTTTAATCGCCGCTGTAATGTATTCTTTTGCTCGTGTGACCGCTTCCAGAATGGAGCAGCCTTGCGCTAAATACGCAGTAACAGCTGACGCTAAAGTACAGCCCGTACCATGAGTATTCTTGGTTGCTATACGCACACTTGGGAATTCAGTAAATGTAGTACCATCAAATAAAATATCTGGAGAAGACTCGCCTTCAAGGTGACCGCCTTTTAAAAGTACATTTTGAACGCCTAAAGCATGTACTTGGACAGCCATTTCACGCATACCTTGAATAGATATGGGTTCCTCTACACCCAGTAAAGCTGCAGCTTCTGGAAGGTTTGGTGTAACCACGTAGGTTAAAGGTATCAGTTTATCGATTAACACCTCTACCGCATCAGAAGATAACAAAGCGTTGCCACTTTTTGAGATCATCACCGGATCAACAACCAGCCTCACATTATCAACACCTGATAAAAACTGAGCCACCCGACCAACCATCTCAGCACTACCTAACATGCCTGTTTTGACAGCATGAATCTGAATATCAGCAAAAATAGTCTCTAACTGCAGAGATACAAAATCAGGTGTAACAGGATAAATACCCGCGACACATTGGGTATTCTGGGCAGTTAATGCGGTTATTACGGAAGCACCATAAACACCCAGGGCGGAAAAGGCTTTCAAGTCAGCTTGTATACCTGCCCCTCCGCCAGAATCGGAACCAGCGATGGTTAATACATTAGATATTTTAGGTGTGTTAACAGACATGACTGACCTCAATTATCATACTGAGGCCAGAAAAATTATTGAATTGATTTGAGATTATCAACATCTGGGTTTCCTACGCCGGAATAAACCGGATCAGGTTCAACGGGTATAGTCTCAGCCCTATAGGGCACCCCGACCAAAAACGCCTATCAGTTTAAGTCCCCTCCCCCCATATGTCCAGTAAACAGAAAAAACTCATGACTAGCCAAAATCTAAGATACAGGGTCAAAAAAAGAAACTTTATTACCTGCTACGTAATCTAAACCCAGAGATCAACGATCACAATGCCCCAACTGGACAAATATCAAACAGATAAAATATCAGGGTTATCCATTCGATAACTATCTTTTTGCCTCCATCAAAAGATAGGAAATCGTCAAAAGCCACCTAATAGATTAAAACAAGCGTTCCACTCACAATTCAAACTGAAAATTTCCATTAGCTTAGCTAGACCGAAAATTAGGAATTTTTCTTATATCAATACTCCCCGTAAAGGGCATAATTGAATACGTGGATCTCCTGTTCATGGAACGAATACGAAGGATGGCCTCGAGAAGCGGAAAGGAAGGCATGACGCCCTAGGATTTTCGACCGCAAGGATTATGGAAGCCAATAGAGGGGATTCTTCAAGGAATGAAGTATCCCCTTACCCCCCATTTTTACATATCTCAATTTAACTAAGCACTAATCTCTAAAGACTATATTACTTACAGTTAGATACGTCTATAAAAGATTAAGGCGGTCTTAACGAGAAGGAGTGACGCGATATGAGCTATTCCAAGCATCATCCACCACTGACTGCACCGTTCGATTACAACCAGCTGCAATCCATTCAGCTAAAATAGTCGCCAAATCAGGAAACACTTTAGGCTCAGGCATAGGTAAAACTAACCACTGAACAAGTCGCTCGGATTGCAAACTATCAATCACAACCCCTAACCCTAAATATTCGAGTATCTCAGCATTAGATTCCTGCTCTGCCTGCCCGACCTGTGGCAGCGTCAGAATTTTTTTACCGTACTGAATCGCCTCACTCAACAAACCAAAGCCAGAATTACAAATCACCCCCGAACAGTCAGACAAGTCGCGGTGAAACCCATCACGCGAAAAAGGCCGAACATGCATATTCCCATCATCTGTCGCTTTATCAACTCGCGCATAGACAAAAAATTCGCACTCGGTATACAGCTGCAACGCCCGACAAATTTGATCTACATTATCATGTGGTAAATAGACAACGACTTTATTGTCACTTTTAACGGGATCGAACAACCGCGCTTGAATCAACGGCGGGCAGATTGCATGGTTAAAATGGTGCCAATGAATACCAACAGACACTTTAGCAGGTGCAAAGCTTTTGATTTGATGTCTAAAAATAAAGCCTGTTTTTGAATCAGGCAAAGCATGCAAAAAAGCATATTGGTGAGCTATACCCACACTAGGAACCCCTTTGAGCTTGGCCGCCCAAGCAGTCACGGGCTCAAAATCGGTGATCACTAAATCGTATTGATCCAGATTCAAAGCAAAAATATCTCTGACCAATTTTATTGGATTATTACCCGTAAAGGTTTTCCACTGATTAACTTTACTACCTTCCATATAGAAGGTTAAACCTTGTCGGCACTGGTAAGCACCAAAGGGCTCCATATTGAACAACTCTTCAGGATTTCGACCACTAAATAAATAATCAACATCCACACCTGCTTTCTCTAAAGCGGGAGCCATCACCCTGGCACGTGTGATATGGCCATTACCTGTCGCTTGAACACCATATAAAACTTTCATATTTTAGAACGTAACCAAAGTAGGCAAAAAACTTAATGCAAACGTTGCACTGCACAAACCTAAGGCAGCACCCGCCAAAATATCAGTAGGATAATGAACGCCTAACAATATACGAGAAACACCCACCATCAACGCACAACCATAAGCGAACTCAGCATAATCAGGGTAGAAATTAGCAATAAGGGCTGCAAAAACAAAAGCCGCTGCGGAATGCCCTGAAGGAAAACTAAACTTATCAGAAGGTACTATATAAGCCTCAATAGAAAGAGACTCACAAGGGCGATCCCGTTTAATAGTATTTTTAAGTATTAAATACAGAGGTAATTCGATTGAGTAAGCAAACAATCCGGCAATCAGAAAAACGAGCCCAGACTCTGACTCGAAGATTGCAAGAAAAACACCCACCAGCAAATAAAAGCCGCCATCACCTAAACGAGAAATTTGACGGCTAATTAAAGCCATTTGAGGTGCTTTAGGCAGCCCTAAACACCAATTAAATGCCAAAAGATCAAACGCTGTTAGAAACTTTATAGCACTCATATTCGGAGTTCTCCAAGTACTCTAGTCATACTTGAAGATAATGAGTAACTAAGGTGACATTCCGATGAATGAGTATTTACATTTTTATGACAACGATAAATTAAAGAACGGCGTCAGCCATCTCTTTCAAAAACTGCTTTTCAAACCACTGAGCGGCCATTTCAACAATAAGCTTAGGCTTCATTAATGGCACCATATGCCCTTCATTATCAACAACTAATAGTTCCAATGGCTGGTCGCAGTAACTCATCACCCGCCGAGAATAACTAAGAGGCAGCACCTCATCTTGATCGCCATGTAAAATAGCAGAAGAAAAGTCAAACTTTTGGCTAACAATATTACAGCGGTAATTAAATAAGCTAGAAAGGGTACGAAGCGGATAATCAAAAACAATCAAAGGATCATTATTGATTTCTTGTGCGGCTGGATGACCTTTTAGTAACTGCTCAAAATCTACAAAGTTTTTAAGAGGGACTTTATAAGTAGGCATCATAAGAGAAGAAGCCCATGTCCAATTCCAGCCCATACGATAACCCATATCAGGCGCTACATCAGGTACCAATAACGTGCCACATAGAACTGCACAAAGACGATCATCTTGTTCCGCTGCAGCCATCGCAAGCAACGCGCC
Organism: Neptuniibacter marinus; assembly: GCF_965223595.1. Taxonomy (NCBI): domain Bacteria; kingdom Pseudomonadati; phylum Pseudomonadota; class Gammaproteobacteria; order Oceanospirillales; family Oceanospirillaceae; genus Neptuniibacter; species Neptuniibacter marinus. The sequence goes on from NZ_OZ245004.1 coordinate 3,131,175, forward strand.
AATAGAATAGCCATAAATACCAAACGGCCCCTCAAAGCGTTGCTGAAGCACATCAAGCACTTCCGATACTGCTTCACACATCTGTTCAACGGTGTAATCCCCTCGAGAACCCGCCGAATATCCGTGCCCTAAAGGGTCAATACCGACCACATTGAACCCTTTTTTAGCCAACTCCGACAATAACTCAGCGTAAAGCTCGCAATACGTGCCAATACCCGGTAAAAAAACAATCGTGGGAGCATCAGGAGAGTACTCATACAATTCACAGTGAATCGCTTTCTCTCCTACACAAAACGCGGTCCGGTCCTGTAAGTAAGATTCAATATTTAGCTTCTTTCGCAGATTAGCGCGAAATACACTTCCTTCTTGCGATAAAACGGGAGGTCTAATCTGTACTGTCATAAATAATCTCTGGTTATGTCTGGCAATGCTTACAAAAAACGGTAGAGCGTTGCCCTAATCGCACTTCAGTCAAAGGAGCTAAACAATTAACACAAGGCTCCCCTTTACGGCCATATGCATGCAGTTTTTGCTGAAAATACCCTGGCTTACCATCACCTCCAACAAAATCTTTCAGCGTAGTACCTCCCTGCTGTATTGCGGCGGCCAGTACACCTTTAATCTCATTAACCAATATCAGCAACCGCCTCTTAGAAATTTTTCCTGCAGATCTTCGCGGATCTATACCACTTATAAAAAGCGCTTCCGTAGCATATATATTCCCTACACCCACTACGATCTTACTATCCATAATTAAGGACTTAATAGCCACTTTTTTGCCCGCACAACAGCCCGCCAAATACTCAACATTAAATGCCTCACTTAAAGGCTCTGGACCCAGCTTATAGAGCAATTCATGGTGCTCACCTTCTGGCTGCCATAAAACAGAGCCAAAGCGGCGCGGATCGGTTAACCGAAGAACCTGATTATTAGTAAAGCAAAAATCTACATGATCATGCTTTTGCGGGACTTTATCTTTATCTACAATTCGCAAACTTCCAGACATTCCCAAATGAAGCATCACCTGCCCACCGTCAACGCAAACAAGAATGTATTTCCCTCGACGAACAACATCAACTACCGTTTTCCCTTCTATTTTTTCAGCAAGGAAGTCAGGTACTGGCCATCTTAAATTCGGATTTCTCACATTCAAGGCAATTAATTTCTCCCCCTTAATGTGAGGGCGAATACCACGACAGGTCGTTTCTACTTCAGGCAATTCAGGCATGAATACAACTAATTTAAATAAATAGATAAAGAAAAATCACTATCAGATTAACACAAAAACAAGTAATTAAATGCTTCAGCTAATCCACAGTACAAAAACGGCGTGGTAAACTTCGCCTTAACTTAACAAGCTCATTTATTAGGTAGTCTCAATAGCTTATGGATTTTATCTGGATACTTTTTGCATTTGTCTGCGGCTATACGCTACGTTTAATCGAAATGCCACCACTAATCGGCTACCTTTTTGCCGGCTTTTTCCTCAACTTCCTTGGCATAGAGCCTGTTGATAGTCTAGATAGCTTAGCAGACCTGGGCATAACTTTGATGCTCTTCACTATAGGTTTGAAACTAAACATAAAAGACCTAATTAGAAAAGAAGTATGGGTAAGTAGCCTGTCACATATGGGCCTATGGACTCTATTGATCGGATTGCTATTTTTATTGCTGTCGGTCATGTCCGCGCCATTCTTTACTCAGCTAGACCTGAAATCAGCAGCCCTTATAAGCTTTGCACTCAGCTTCAGCAGTACTGTATGTATAGTTAAACTGCTAGAAGAAAATGGTGAAATGCAAACAAGGCACGGCCAACTCGCCATTGGCGTTTTAGTAATGCAGGATATTGCGGCAGTCCTTTTCTTAGCTTTTGCCACAGGAAAAGTCCCTTCTATCTGGGCATTAGCTTTATTTGGCCTACTTTTCATAAGACCCCTATTAAACCATTTACTCATGCGTGCAGGTCACGGGGAACTACTTCCACTATCAGGTTTTTTCTTGGCTCTCGGCGGTTATGAGCTTTTCACTCTTGTTGGCGTAAAAGGCGACTTAGGTGCTTTGATCTTCGGCATGCTATTAAGCGCTCACCCTAAAGCAAGTGAGTTGACAAAGTCGCTTCTGAGTTTTAAAGATTTATTCCTAATCGGTTTTTTCTTATCTATAGGTTTCACCGCTCTCCCTAGCTGGCCGATGTTTGGAATGGCCCTTGCGCTAGCCATATTAATACCGCTGAAGTACTTCATGTTCTTCTTACTGTTTACCAAACTAAATTTAAGAGGACGATCCTCGTACCTTGGCGCCCTCGCACTCAGTAACTTCAGTGAATTTGGCTTGATCGTAGCTTACCTTTGTGTAGATAACGGCTGGCTAAATAAAGAGTGGCTCGTCATATTGGCACTGGCCGTATCGATCTCATTTATAGCCACAAGTCTCGTTTATCGATCAGCACACTCAATTTTCGCCCGCTACAAAAATAATATAAAAAGCTACGAAAGCAATACACCTTTACTGAACGATATATTTGTTCAACCTAAAGACTCAGAAATATTAGTCATTGGACTTGGGCGCGTAGGTAAAGGCGCATTTAGGGCGCTTCACAATATTGTCGGAGATAAAGTATGGGGAATGGATGCGGATCGAAACCGTATCAAGAAATTCCAAGAAAAAGGGTTACATGTATTCTATGGGGATGGTGAAGATGCCGATCTCTGGAGCAATATGAATACTAGCGGTATAAAACTTGTTCTCCTTGCCCTCCCCTCCATTGATGACACTCTAAATATCGCAGAGCAGCTACACAGTGCAAATTACTCTGGAACGATTGCAGCCATTGCACGCTTTCCCGATGAGCATGACATATTAGCAGATGGTGGTATTGATAAAGTGTTCAACTTTTATACTGAAGCAGGCGTAGGTTTTGCGGAGGAAAGTCTTCAACTAATTGCTAACGCGAATGACCGCGCTTAACCAGCAGCTAAATTTCAAAACAAAAAAAACCCGATACAAGATCGGGTTTTTCTGAAGAACATAAAATCTTATTTGATTTTATGTTCTTTATATTCAACATGTTTACGAACTACTGGATCGTACTTTTTGAACACCATCTTTTCAGGAGTGTTACGTTTGTTCTTATCAGTAGTGTAAAAGTGACCTGTACCGGCAGAAGAAACCAGTTTGATCTTCTCGCGTGCGCCTTTAGCCATGATTCAGTTCCTTATACTTTAATGCCGTTGGCACGAACATCAGCAAGAACTGCGTCGATACCTTTTTTGTCTATAATACGCATACCTTTGGCAGATACACGGATACGAACAAATTTCTGCTCGCTCTCTACCCAAAAACGATGCCAATGCAGGTTTGGAAGAAAACGGCGACGAGTTTTACGCTGTGAGTGGGAAACATTGTTCCCTGTAACTGGGCGTTTACCAGTTACCATACAAACTTTAGACATATTAATAGCCTTATAAATTAATGGTTACGTATCTACCCTTAATATTTATCAAAATAGCCTTCGTGCTTTTACTGAAAGTAGCCACATAGTGACCTTTCAAGCACCTTGGATATATCTGCACTCATCAGATTCCAAGCTATTCCTTAGGCGGAGCGTCCCGTAACTGAACAAACTACCGTACCGGAGTGTGGATAGAAGGTCGCGCATTATACACAAGGAATACTCTTAGCACTAGCTAAAACAACTTTTATTTATAGTAATCCCCGTTCAGCAAAAGAAACAACCTCTTGATCACCTACAATCATATGATCGATAACGCGTACATCGATCATATCTAGGGCTTTTACTAAACGATCGGTTATTTGCTGATCGGCCATACTCGGTTCTGCAACACCCGACGGATGATTATGCGCAAACACAACTGCAGCCGCATTATTAGCGAGAGATCTAGCCACGACCTCGCGAGGATAAACAGCAGCTGCATTAATTGTCCCTAGAAACAATATTTCAAAATTAATCACCTGATGTTTATTATCCAAAAAAAGACATGCAAACACCTCCCTCGATTGGTGGCGCAGCTTTAAAGTCAAGTATTCTCTGACTTGCTGAGGATTTTCCATAGCATTACCACGCGCCATCGCAGAGCGAAGATGCCTTCGACTCATCTCCAGTACTGCCTGCAACTGCACATATTTAGCCACGCCTAAACCATGCGCTGCACAAAATGCTTGCTGCTCACTTTCAAGCAATACTCGAAGTGAACCAAAACTATTTAAAAGATCCCTCGCTAAATCAACTGCGCTTTTCCCCTTCACCCCCGTACGCAAGAAAATAGCTAACAGCTCAGCATCAGATAAAGCTGAAGCGCCCTGCTGTAATAATTTTTCCCTCGGCCGTTCAGACATTGGCCAATCAGTAATAGACATACTCAAACTCCTTTTTAAGACCATCAATCCTTGATGTTTTTTTTACATAAATAAGGTTCATACAATCTACGAAACTTTTACTAAAAATGGTATGGTTAACATCAGCTTTAATAGCAAGTGTTAACAAACACTTCTCATCCAACCCTATAGATAACAGTATCCAGCAAGTATGCAGAGACTTACTAACAAACGGATCATTTTAGGTATTACCGGTGGTATTGCCGCATACAAAAGCGCCGAATTAACACGTTTACTAAAAAATGCCGGCGCCGACGTTAGGGTTGTTATGACTCCAGCATCCACTGAATTTATTACCCCTCTAACATTACAAGCACTCTCGGGAAACACTGTACATCTTCACCTATTAAATGCTGAAGCAGAAGCAGGTATGGGCCATATAGAGTTAGCAAAATGGGCTGATTTAGTATTAATAGCACCCGGCAGCGCCAATTTTATATCCCGATTAGCTGCTGGCCAAGGTGACGATTTGCTTACCACCCTCTGTTTAGCAACAGATGCTCCTATATGTATCGCTCCAGCGATGAATCAAGCGATGTGGCGAGATGCGGGGACACAAGCCAATACCAACTTACTAACAAATCGTGGCATCAAACTCTTCGGCCCCGGCGTTGGCGAACAAGCCTGCGGAGATAACGGTCCAGGCCGAATGTTAGAGCCGGAGGAGATAGCGAATCTGACGGCTTCACAATTCAATTCAGGCCAGTTGACCGGTAAAACTGTTTTTATCACAGCTGGCCCTACTCGTGAAGCACTTGATCCCGTACGTTACATATCCAACCACAGTTCAGGAAAAATGGGTTACGCTTTAGCTGAAGCTGCGATTGAAGCCGGCGCTAAAGTAAAACTTATCAGCGGCCCAGTGACACTGCCAGCCCCTGAACGTGTAAAAACTGTAAAAGTAGAAAGTGCTCAAGAGATGCTAGCTGCATCCTTACAAGACTTAGCACTCTGCGATATCTTTATAGCAGCGGCCGCTGTGGCAGATTACCGTCCAACGGCCGTAGCGGAACATAAAATAAAAAAAGGCTCTGAAGAAATCATGGAGCTTCATCTGGTTAAAAACCCAGATATAGTCGCAACAATTGCAAACACAGAACCAAAACCATTTACTATTGGCTTTGCTGCTGAAACTCAAGATGTTCTAAATTATGCACGTAGTAAGCTAGAACGAAAAAACTTAGACATGATCATAGCAAATGACGTTTCTCGCACTGATATAGGTTTTAACAGTGATGAAAATACCGTCACAATTGTGACTGACACCAGTACAGAAACATTGCCGCAAACATCCAAACGTAAACTGGCCATTCAGTTAATTAACCAAATTGCGATCCAATACAACAAACATGATATTTAATTTTGTATTGGCTACACCTAATTCATTTTATGCAAATTAAAGGATTAACATGCGCTACACATTAAACGAACTTGATCATGCAATTTTTCGTGCCTACGATGTTCGTGGGATAGTTGGCACAGCCCTAACCGACAGTACTGTTTATCACTTAGGCCGAGCCTTTTCTGCCGAAGCAAAATCTCAAGGCATCAACCATATCAATGTGGCCGCAGACGGCCGTTTATCCAGCCCATCGCTGAAAAAAATATTTAGCCAAGGGTTAATGGATGGCGGTTGCAAAGTGACCGATATTGGCTATGTCCCTACACCGACTTTGTACTATTCAGCCTATCAAAATGAGCAATGCACAGGCGTGATGATCACAGGTAGCCACAATCCTGCTGATTACAACGGTTTTAAAATGATGATTAATGGCCACACGCTGTCTGGCGATGACATACAAAGCCTAAAAACACGAATCATCGAACAAAACTACACTGAAGGTGAAGGCTCGTTTGAAGAGCTCGATATTCGTAAACGTTATTTAGAACGTATTCTCAGCGACATTAAACTGAAGAAAAAACTTAAAGTCGTTGTAGATTGCGGTAACGGTATTCCTGGAGAGCTGGCACCACAACTTATTGAGCAACTAGGCTGTGAAATTACGCCGATGTACTGCGAAGTTGATGGCACTTTCCCTAATCATCATCCAGATCCCGGTAAACCCAAAAACTTACAAGACGCAATCGCGATGGTTAAAGAAACGGGAGCGGATCTAGGCTTAGCCTTCGATGGGGATGGCGACCGTGTAGGCGTTATCACCAACGAAGGTAATATAGTCTATCCCGATCGCGTAATGATGCTCTTCTCTGAAGAGATCATTAAACGTAACCCAGGTGCAGAGATTATCTTTGATGTGAAGTGTTCACGCCTACTTGCCAAAGTCATCGAAGCAGCCGGTGGCAAAGCCACTATGTGGCGAACAGGCCACTCCTTAATTAAACAAAAAATCAAAGAATCTGGCGCACTCTTGGGCGGCGAGATGAGTGGACACATTTTCTTTAAAGAGCGTTGGTATGGTTTTGATGACGCTCTATACAGCGCTGCCCGCCTCTTAGAAATTCTTACAAATACCGATAAAACAGCCGAACAGCTTTTTACTCAGTACCCAGAAGATATCAGCACTCCAGAGCTAAACATTACCGTAACGGACGAGAACAAATTCAATATAGTTAAAGCCCTGCAAGAGAAAACATTCTCCGGTGGTATCGCTAACCACATTGATGGGGTTCGAGTTGATTACCCTGATGGCTGGGGTCTTGTGCGTGCATCAAACACTACACCAGTTTTAGTCCTTCGCTTTGAAGCGGAAACTGAAGAAGTATTACAAAGAATAAGAAATGAGTTTGAACAGAAGCTGCATGAAGTAGACAGCAGCCTCGTCATTCCTCATGAATAAATGACTACTACGGTTGGTACTACGCTTGTAGTACTGGCCGTATTTAACCGTTTTTAAGGACCAACTATGCCTCTTACACGCAAAGAAGCCATGACAACCGCTCATGTTCTTAGTGAAGCAATGCCCTACATTCAGCGCTTCGTGGGAAAAACCATCATCATTAAATATGGTGGCAATGCCATGATCGACGAAAAGCTACAAAACAGCTTTGCTCGCGATATAGTAATGATGAAACTGATAGGCATAAACCCCATCGTAGTCCACGGCGGAGGCCCGCAGATTGGCGAATTACTTAATGACCTAAACATTGAGTCCCACTTTATTAACGGCATGCGCGTCACCGACTCCAAAACGATGGATGTTGTTGAAATGGTATTAGGCGGTGCAGTTAATAAACAGATCGTCGGACTTATTAATAACAATGGTGGTCAAGCGATCGGTTTAACCGGTAAAGACGGTAAACTCCTACAAGCTAAAAAATTGCGTATAGAACACAAAACACCTGATATGGAAGCTCCAGAGATCGTCGACATTGGTCACGTAGGTGAAGTATCTAGTGTCAACGTGAGTGTTTTAGATATGCTGGTAAACTCCAATATTATTCCCGTTATTGCCCCTATTGGAGTAGGCTCAGACGGCGCCTCTTATAATATCAACGCCGACTTAGTTGCAGGAAAAGTTGCCGAAGTCATGCAAGCAGAAAAACTAATTCTGCTAACCAATATCGCAGGCTTAATGGATAAAGATGGCAACATTCTTACCGGTTTAACTACCCACGAAGTCGATGAACTAATCAACGATGGTACTATCTATGGCGGCATGCTACCTAAAATCGGCTGCGCACTCAGCGCAGTAAAAAATGGCGTAACAAGCGCACATATTATTGATGGCCGAGTAGAGCACTCATGCATGTTAGAGATTTTCACCGATGAAGGTGTTGGTACATTGATTACCAATCGTGGTTAGAGGCAAGACAATGAACGACAACGAAAAACTTTCTCGACGTGAGCAGATATTGCAATCACTAGCTCACATGCTTGAAAGCCCAGGACAAAAAATAACAACCGCCGCACTAGCCAAAGAAGTAGGCGTGTCTGAAGCTGCGCTCTATAGGCACTTCCCAAGCAAAGCACGTATGTTTGAGGGATTAATTGGCTTTATTGAAGAAACTGTCTTCAGTCGTGTAACGGTGATTACACAGGTTGAGCCTGACGGCATAAAGCAATGCGAGCAAGTACTTACACTTACGCTAGCCTTCGTAGAACGAAACCCTGGCATGGCGCGTATTTTAACGGGTGAAGCACTTGCAGGTGAAACAGACCGGCTGCGTCAACGTATTAACCAGTTTTTTGAACGCTTAGAAACTCAACTTAAGCAGATTCTACGTGAAGCAGAAGCCAAACATGGTTTACGCACAAAAACGACCGCAGGTGCGTCAGCTAATCTAATGCTATCTACAACAGAAGGTAGAATTAGACAGTTTGTCCGGAGTGATTTCCGTAAAAAGCCTACCGAACAATGGCAAGAGCAATGGCCTCGCCTAGCTGAAGGCATTTTTCGCCAAGCTTAATGACTAAAAAGCTAAAGGGAGATCGCTATCTCCCTTTTTTATTCCAGTTAGCGCTCGACCCTATCTTAGAATAAACAGATTTCATGGACATACTTTTAGAACAAAGCACTCTGCTGCTCCTCTCTTTAGTGGCCAACACTCTGTCAGCCATGGCCGGCGGAGGCGCAGGGCTACTCCAGCTCCCCGTCCTGCTTTTTTTAGGACTTAGCTTTAGCACAGCACTCGCCACTCACAAAATAGCCAGTGTCGCTTTAGGTATAGGTGCAACGCTGCGTCATATAAAAGAGGGACATTTAGATTATCGTTTCTGTGGATATATTCTTTTATGCGGCTTACCCGGCGTAGTACTTGGGGCAGACATAATCTTAAGAATACCTGAAGGCTGGACTATTCTCAGCCTAGGCATTCTAACAACAGGCTTAGGCATCTATTCCCTACTGCAAAAATCTTTAGGGCTGACTGAAGAGCCCCGAAATAGAAACCGCCGAGGCATGATTATTGGTGGCTTAGTCCTTTTCATTATCGGCGCGCTAAACGGCTCGCTAACCTCCGGAACAGGGCTTTTTGTCACAATCTGGTTAGTGCGCTGGTTCGGCCTAGAATACAAAACAGCGGTAACTTACGTTCTGATATTAGTCGGCCTTTTCTGGAACTCTACTGGTGCACTTACGGTTTCGCTCCAGCAAGCTCCCCGCTGGGATTGGCTTGCCGCACTGCTTATAGGCGCAACAGCAGGCTCATACTTAGGAGCGCATTTAGCCATTACCCAAGGAAACAAACTGGTAAAGCGAGCATTTGAAGCACTGACGATGCTCGTAGGCATCAAGCTTATCGTAGATGGCACGTCAATTCTTTCTAATGTTTTATAGCGACAGGCATAGAGACACAATGCCCCTCTTTACTATCGCAAGGTTGATCAACCTTGGGCGGACTGATCATTAGGCGTGTTTGGGAGCGTAAGCTCAAAAGTTCAGAGGCAGAAACTAATTTAATATTTAACTCTGCCAAGATCGGAATAACTTCAGATAAGTAAGCGATAGTTTCAGGGTAAGGATGACCTATGACAACTGCATGGCCTTGTGTAACAGCTAAGCTCAAGGCCTGCTTAAACTGGTTATGAATATAAGCACGATGAGGCTGATTATCTAAAAAAACATCTCTAATCAAATAAGGAATCTTATATTCATGAGCAAGCTGCCAAGCTACTGTATTAGGTGTTGTTAAACTATCGATAAAAAACATATTCCTTTCACGTATAACCGACATAACAATATCCATTCTCTGTCGATCTTCCGTTAAAAGGCTACCCATATGGTTATTCATACCGACAACATGAGGTATTGAATCTAAGTCTTCATTTAAAATCTGATTCACTTGCTGCAAACTATGTTGCTGTGTCAGTGCACCCGGCCCTAAACGCAGCCCTGCCTTATTCTCCATAGGCGCATGAAGAATAACCTCCTTACCTAAACCATAAGCCGTTTGAGCCAATTCAAAAGAATAAGGAGTATGTGGAAGAAATGCATAAGTGATCACCCCTGGCAATTTTATGGCCGCCAGCCCCTTCTCTTTGTTATCCCCAATATCATCAATAATAATAACCATAACGGGGTCTTCATTAGTAAATGCTTGATTCGCAACCACATTGCTGACAAGACCTATAGGCGATGCCAGTAAAAACAGAAGCAATAATTTATTAACGAAGCCCATCATTACTTCTGGACGATCACTAGAGCTTTTAACAGATTCAGCGCTTCATAAAGTTGATAGTCCTGAGCCGCGAGCCCTGCCACATCAGCATCAGTCTTATCAGTTTTACTTTCATCACCATTTTCTAAATGGCCACTTAGATCTCTTTCTTTCAAATATTCAGGGCCATTATCCCGTAGAGTAATATCTGCATCTTTTACCTCTATATCAGGCTTAATACCTTGCGCTTGAATCGAACGCCCTGCAGGCGTGTAATAACGAGCAGTAGTCAGTTTTAATGCACGTTCTTTGGTCAACGGCAGTACCGTTTGAACTGAACCTTTCCCAAAACTCGGCAATCCCATAATAACCGCCCGCTTTTGATCTTGCAGCGCACCTGCGACAATTTCTGAAGCAGAAGCAGAGCCTCCATTAATTAATACCACCATCGGTAGATCGGGTACTAATGTATCTTGCGTTGCGCCAAAACGTTGCTCAGAATCAGGCAGTCGCCCTTTGGTATAAACAATCAACCCATCATTTAAGAAAGTATTACCAATATCAACAGCGGCCTGAAGCACACCTCCTGGATTATTTCTCAAATCCAGAACCACCCCTTTAAGGTCATTTTTCATTAAGCGCTTAAGGTGTTTATTAACCTCTTTACCTGAATCGACTTGAAACTGCGATACACGCAAATAGGCTATATTGTCATCAAGCATCCGGCTTTTAACACTGGCAACCTGGATAACATCCCGTATTACTTCAATCTCAAGGGGTTTATCTTCCCCTTGACGTACTACCGTTAAAATTATCTTGCTGCCGGGCTTGCCGCGCATTAACTCTACAGCTTTGCTCAGATCCATCCCCTGTACAGCGTGATCATCAAGTTTAGTAATTAAATCTCCCGATTTAACTCCCGCCCTTTGTGCAGGTGTATCATCGATCGGTGTAATGACACGGACAAAACCATCTTCAATTCCAACTTCTATACCTAGGCCTCCAAACTCACCGCTTGTATGAGCTTGAAGATCTTCAAATTCACTAGGTTCTAAATAAGCAGAATGGGGATCAAGACCAGCAATCATGCCTCGTAATGCATCCTCTAATAATTGCGCATCATCAACAGGCTCAACATAGGAAGACTTGATGCGCTGAAAAACCTCAGTAAACAACCGCAATTCATCAAGTGGTAAAACTTTTTCGCTTTTAACTTCTTCAGCATCAGGAACAGGCGCTTCGGCAGCAATGACAGATAATGACAAACATCCGCTCATAGCTATACTTATAAGACTGTTTTTTAACCCGCCAGACATAAACACTGACTTCATAATCCATTCCCTTATCAATTATCGACTTAACCAACGCTGAGGGTTACTTGGTTTACCTTTGTAACGTATAGCAAAATAGAGCCCGCTTACTTCATGCCCACCACTATTACCAGCAGTTGCAACAGTATCACCCACGGAAACCCAATCACCCGTTTCAAGCAGCAAGCTCTGGTTGTAACCGTAAAGACTCATATAGCCAGAACCATGATCAATGATCAACACTAGACCATACCCGCGTAACCAGTCCGAAAAAACAACTCGACCATGATGTACAGCCTTAACCGGCGCGGCTTCATTAGCATTAATCCATACCCCATCATAACGGATATTATTACGGACAGAGCCAAAAGTCTGCTTAACTTTACCTTTTAACGGCCAAGGCAACTTACCTTTAAGCTGAGAGAACTTCTTATCGTCTTTAATTAAACTCGAAAAATTAAGACTCTTCTCAATTTCACGCAGTACCGCCTGCAATCTTTTTTGGTCTAATTTGAGCTGTTTAAGCTGTTGCTCATCTGACGAAAGAGTTTTACGCAACTGCGCTAAAGTTTCTTTCCGCTGACTTCTTGATGCACGAAGCGCAGTCACTTCGCTTTTCAATTCATCACGTTTTAAGACCATTTTCTTTTCAGTTTCGGTCAGTTCACGCTCTGTGCCACCAAGTAAAGCTAATTTGTTTGTAAACGCCTGCATATCATTACGCAGTTCATCATTTATAAAATCATAATAGCGAATCATTCGATCTAAGGTTTCCGGATCTCGCTGTGTCAGCAGCAACTGTAAACGAGCTTGATTACCCATTTTATACTGCTGAGCTACCTGCTGTTCGATCAACTCAGCTCTCTTTTTTAGTTCTGCCTTCAGAGCATCCCTTTTTTCTTCTAAATCTTCCGCATGCTCACTTAAGCCGCTCAACTGCTTATCTAAAGCCTGAATTTGACGAGCGAGTTTACCTATAGCAACCTCACTTTTTCTCAGTTCGTCACTCAATTGACGAGACTCTCCTTCCTGCTGACGCATATTTTTTTGTAGCGAAGAGATTCGAGAGGAAAGTTGTTTAATCTGTTTTTCAGTCAAAACTTGCTTGTCAGCTGCTTGAAGAGCCGAAGCAAGTAGTCCAAAACAGACCAACGAACTAAGAAGAACGAGAACGCGCAACATATAATTTTCTAAAGAAAAAGGGATAATATTTTATCCCTTTTTTCAGTTACAACTTAAAACGATGCCAATGAATTGCCGCTCATCTCTGCAGGCTTTTCAAGATCCATCATCGCCAATAAGGTTGGAGCTAAATCACATAAGGCCCCATCCGATAAAGTTAAATTATTTTTCCTTGGTCCATCATAGATAAGCGCAACAGGCCAATTAGTATGGGAGGTATGAGGCTGCCCAGTCTCAGGGTTTACCATTAATTCAACATTACCATGATCGGCTGTAATTAAGGCTTCGCCGCCCACCTCTTCCAAAGCGGCGAGTACCTGCTTCACACTTTCATCAAGAACTTCACACGCCTTCACTGCCGCATCAAATTTGCCTGTATGTCCAACCATATCACCATTAGCAAAGTTACAAACGATCAAGTCATATTTGCCACTTTTGATCGCTTCAACCAATTTAGCAGTCACTTCAGGGGCACTCATTTCTGGCTGTAGGTCATAGGTGGCAACATCTGGAGAAGGCACAAGGATACGATCTTCTCCAAGGTACTTATCCTCTTCCCCGCCATTAAAGAAAAACGTTACATGCGCATACTTTTCAGTTTCAGCGATACGAAGCTGAGTTTTACCTAACCCAGATAAATACTCACCTAGATCGTTAGTGATTTTTTGCGGCGGATAAGCGCAGTCTGCATCAATATCGGCTGCATATTGAGTCAAAGTCACAAAACTAGATAATTCTGGGCGTTTTGCACGCTCAAAACCAGCGAAGCTATCTTCAGTAAACGCTCGGGTAATTTCACGTGCACGGTCGGGACGAAAATTAGCACAAATAACTGTATCGCCGTCACTAATAGCGCCCACCGGCAATCCTTGGTTATCAGTGATCACTGTCGCCTGAACAAACTCATCATTTTCATCACGCGTGTAGGCATCGGCTAACGCATCTAATGCGCTCAAAGCCTGACAAGGGGCCTTATCTGATGTCATTGCATCATAACCCAACTGCACGCGGTCCCAGCGGTTATCACGATCCATGCTGTAATAACGCCCAACCACGGAAGCGATAACACCAACACCTAATTCAGCTAGTTTAGCTTCCGTCAGCTCAATAGATGGTTTAGCGGAACGGGGCGGCATGTCACGACCATCTAGTATGGCATGTATATATACCTGCTTGGCACCACGTTTAACGGCCATCTCAACCAATGCTAGAATATGCTCTTCATGGCTATGTACACCACCAGGTGACAGCAAGCCCAGAATATGCACAGCTTTATCAGCAGAAATTGCTGCATCCATCCCTTTAGTTAAAGCCCTATTCTCAAAGAAGTCACCATCATTTATCGCTTTAGATATGCGAGTGAAGTTTTGATAAACAATTCGCCCAGCACCGATATTCATATGACCTACTTCAGAATTACCCATTTGACCATCAGGTAAGCCGACCGCTAAGCCTGATGTTTGAATTCTTGAGTTAGGGTTATCGGAGAGCAGCTTATCCCAAACAGGTGTATTTGCTGCTTGAATAGCGGATGACTCTGAACTTTCAACACCATAACCATCAAGAATAATTAGTGCTTTCGTTGCGCGCTTTTGTGTCATATCTGCCAAATTCTGTAATTAACGATAATAAAATGGCTCATAATTTTACTGTGAAAGCCCTAACAACGCCATGAATGAACAGGAGGAAAGCAATAAATAATCAAAATTCGACACTTTCCTCTACATATCCCCTTATACCGTCAAAAAACGCAAGGTATACTATTGCCCACTTTTAGTGGATCAATAGCATCCTTAGTTTTTTATCGGCCCAAACTTAAGCGGCCTCATCTGGATACGTAATGGACCAATTTATCGAATTTATCAGCAACCACCCTCTTATGGTTGCAGCTTGGGTTTTAACGCTAGGCATGTTTCTCTTTTATGAGCGCAGTAAATCAGGCAAGGCTGTCACTCCTGCTCAAGCAACCAGCCTCATTAATAAAGAAAATGCTGTCGTTCTAGATATTCGCCCCAAAAAAGAGTGGTCTACTGGCCATATTACTGGTGCGAAGCACATCCCTCTTTCAGATCTTGATCACAGAATTGATGAGCTTTCCAAATATCAGCAACGTCCTGTTATAGTCGTATGCAATCTAGGCCAAGCAGCTGGTACCGCTACGCGTAAGTTAAAAACAGCAGGGTTTGAAAATGCGGTTCGCCTATCTGGCGGTATGACTGAATGGAAGAGTCAAAGCCTTCCTATAATAAAAAGTAAATAATATGAAAGATGTAACGATCTATACAACAAAATGGTGCCCATTTTGTATTCGCGCCAAAAAGCTACTTGAACACAAAGAGATCAACTACACAGAAATAAAAGTGGATGGCGATCAAGCTAAGCGCCAAGAGATGACCGAATTAAGCGGCGGTCGTACCGTTCCACAAATTTTCATTGGTGATACACCTATTGGTGGCTGCGATGAAATATTTGCCCTTGAGCGCCAAGGCAAATTAGATGCATTGATAAACGCCAACTAAATATAAAACGCAAAGGAACTAACATGGCCGATAACGAACAAAATACAGCAGCACAAGAAGAACAGGGACCACAATTTGCGGTTCAGCGTGTTTACATTAAAGACGCTTCTTTTGAATCACCTAACTCACCTGAAATTTTCATGAGCCCATGGAAGCCAGAAGTTGGTTTAGAGATGAACACCCAAACAAATCAAGTGGGTGAAAATGCATTTGAAGTTGTATTAACGCTAACCGTAACTGTTAAAAACGATGAGAAAACGGCTTTCTTGGTTGAACTACAACAAGCCGGTATCTTTGCTGTTTCAGGATTAGGCGAACAAGAGATGCACCATACTCTGGGTGCGTTCTGCCCTAGCATTTTATTCCCTTATGCACGTGAAGCTATCGATGCAATGGTTATCAAAGCCAGCTTCCCTGCACTAATGTTAGCACCTGTTAACTTTGATGCTTTATATGCTCAACAGATGACTCAAGCGCAGCAAGAAGCATCTGAAGCACAGCACTAAGTATTAGTACACTTATAAAAAAAGAGCCTAATTGTAAAATTAAGCTCTTTTTTTATATCTAACAAATAGTCTCTAACAGTATCATCAGTCCCGCCGCTACGGACCCATCTCGCCCTTGGCCGTTGCAACAGCTGCAGCTTTACGCTTAACTTTATAATTAAGCCAGCCCACAAGATCTGTCCACATTTTATCTATATCTTTTTTCTTCGGCATAATCCCTGCGTAAGGAAGCTCAATAGTCACGACGGGAATATTTTTCACAAACCAACCATAGTTACCTAAAGAGCCAGGATAAGTACCCAACTGACGTAAGTGCAAAGGCCCTAGCTTTCTGGGCGGTTGAATCCCACCATCAAAATCAAGAATCCCATGAGGAGCATGCACCGATACAATCACTGTCGGTTTATAACTATCAATAAGCTCATGTATCACACGGCTTTCAGGCTCACTTAAGGGCTGATGCCCTGGATAGTAACGCAGTCGCTTCTTAGCTTGCTTTTGCCAATGTACTAAAGGTTCTGGGAACTCTGGTGCAGGTAAAAAATTACGATTTAAATCAACTTTATTGGCATTTACGCGAGTCGATTTACGCTGTAATAAACCATCCGGATTAAGTACTGGTAAAAAGTACCAATCAAACTTCCCACTGTGATGTTTATGAAGCGTATTCAGCCATTTAAAGGTAACACTCACACTAGAATATTCATCTCCATGAATCCCTCCAATAAATAAAATACGAGGAGCATCTTCATTGCCTTCACGGGCAGGAAAATGAGTTTCTAAAATTGCATGACCATTAACTGAAAAAAAACGAGGTTCATTATATTGATGAGTTAGGCACTCCTTCTCAGAAACACTTGCCAGTTTACGCCCAACCGCTTGACACAGGCTTTTAACATCATCATTCACTGCCGCCACTGGTAGTGGGACACACAGCATTGTTAGCGTAAAAAAAGACAGGAAGTATTTAATCATGTAAAAATCCAGCAGCACTCAACCATTGCTTGCAAATTGACCAAATTTCGCATTCTAACATGATTTTAAAGAAAGACTTTGAAGAATCTCTTCTGCTTTACCTGCGTCAATCACACCCTGCATAGACCTTGCAGCAATGGGTACGCTACTGACTAAAGCAGTAGCAGGTATAGATATCCGCTCATCACCGATAATATCTATCTGATCCGATAGAACAACAATGGGAAATACCTGATTTTGGAGCGCCCTAATATTAATCTGCTGCTCAGGAGTTCCCAATATTGAAATATTACGGTTACGATAATCGATCAGACCAAGGCGAAAAACCTGACCTTCGCACTCTGCCACATAAGATTCAATTTTAGTAAAAATAAAAGCATGCTGCATAGAGCAACTCCACCCAAGAGCGTATAAAACGACTATAGCTGATTAACTTTCCTCAGCACCGGAAAAACCTAACTGACGCCAAGCCTCATATACAACTACAGCACAAGCGTTAGACAAATTAAGGCTACGACTATCAGCCATCATTGGCAGCTTAATCCATTGATCTTCAGGTAAGGATTCACGCACATCAACAGGCAAGCCTCTTGTTTCTGGCCCTAGCAATAACATATCCCCTTCTGAAAAGTCGGCATCTACATGCATCCGGCTGCCCTTAGTCGTTAGCGCCCAAACTTTACGCGGTTTAATTTCAGCTAAACACGCTGCTAGATCCTTATGTACTTTTATGGCTGCAAATTCATGATAATCCAAACCAGCCCGACGTAAACGCTTGTCATCGATATCAAAACCTAAAGGTTCAACCAAATGGAGATGAAAACCCGTATTGGCACACAAACGGATAATATTGCCGGTGTTCGGCGGGATTTCTGGTTCAAAAAGTACAACGTGTAACATAAAAAATCCCCGCAACGTTTAAGATGCAGGGATTATATAGGAAACTATAAATGAAAGGTGTAGTTATACAAGGTTAGTGCTAAGCGGCACTATCTTGAGAATCGCTTTTATCATCATCCATACCCAGTTCTTTAATTTTACGAGTTAAGGTATTACGTCCCCAGCCCAGTAGCTCTGAAGCATCACGTCGACGCCCCGCAGTATGCTTCAATGCGGTTTCAATCATGATTTTCTCAAACGCTGGAACAGCTGAATCCAATAAATTCCGCTGCCCCAAGCTGAGCTGCTGATCTGCCCAATTTCTTAGGGACTGCTCCCAATTACTTCCAGCAACTGGCTCTCCGCCCGCCTGCTCCATTAACTCCGGTGGCAGGTCATCAATCAACACTTCACGGCCTGTTGCCATAACTGTTAACCAGCGGCAAGTATTTTCAAGCTGACGGACATTGCCAGGCCAAGCGAGATTACAGATATAGTTTTCTGTATCTGTATTAAGAATTTTAGGCTCAACGCTTAACTCTTCCGCAGATGTTTGCAAGAAATGCCGTGCTAAACGGGGAATATCTTCTCTACGCTGAGACAGGGTAGGTAGATGAACACGAATCACGTTTAGACGATGGAATAGATCTTCACGGAAACGCCCTTCTTCAACAAGCTTTTCCAGATTCTGATGTGTCGCAGCGATAATACGCACATCAACTTTTACTGCTGTATGCCCACCTACACGATAAAACTCACTATCAGCTAATACACGCAACAATCGAGTTTGCGCATCTGCTGGCATATCTCCGATCTCATCCAGAAACAGCGTACCACCATCCGCCTGCTCAAAACGCCCACGGCGTGCTGCGGCTGCACCAGTAAAGGCGCCTTTTTCATGACCAAACAACTCGGACTCAATAAGATCATGAGGAATAGCAGCCATATTTAAAGGAATAAAGGGCCGATCTCTTCTTGGACTATGCTTGTGCAGAGCATGAGCTACCAACTCTTTACCTGTACCCGATTCGCCATTAATAAGAACCGTAATATTCGATTGTGATAATCGTCCAATGGCACGAAAGACCTCCTGCATTGCAGGCGCCTCACCAATAATTTCCGTATTATCTTCTAATACCTGCTCCGCAACTTGCTGGCGCTGCTCAATCGCATGAGCCAGTGCTCGTTTAGCCAATGCAACGGCGTCATCTACATCAAATGGTTTTGGCAGATACTCAAAGGCACCGCCTTGATAAGAAGCAACCGCAGACTCTAAATCTGAGTGCGCGGTCATAATAATAATTGGCACTTCAGGATGACTCTCCTGAATACGCTCTAGCATCTGCAGGCCATCGGTTCCTGGCATACGAATATCACTAATTATCGCATCCGGTGTATCTTTACTTAATCTGGATAACAGAGAATCAGCGGTTTCAAAAGCTTCAGTATATAAACCTTCAGCAGCTAACGCTTTCTCTAGGACCCAACGAATAGATCTATCATCATCAACGATCCAAACTTTACATGGTAGATTCATTGTTAAGCTCCAAAGGGATTAAAAGTTGAAATCTAGTTTCACCAGGGCGTGTTTCACACTCAATCAGCCCTTGGTGTTGATTAATAATTGACTGAGCAATCGACAACCCAAGCCCAGTTCCTTCAGCACGCCCACTTACCATGGGATAAAATATCTTACTGAGGATATCTTCTGGAATACCTGGACCATTATCGATAATTTCGACACTACAAACTAAACGATGCTTTTCCGCGCCTAAAGTTACTTGTCGGAAAGCACGTGTTCTAATCTTAATAGTAGGTACATCTACATCTGCGCTCATTATCGCCTGCATACTGTTACGTAGAATATTAAGCATAGCTTGAATTAACTGCTCTGCATCGCCCATAAATTCTGGAATACTTGGGTCGTAATCCCGCTGAAGAAGAATCTCACCTTTAGTTTCAGCTTCGATTAGGTGGCAAACTCTTTCTAAGACAGCGTGAATATTAATCATTTTCATATTAGGGAGTTTTCTCGGCCCCAACAGACGATCAACTAGGTTACGAAGCCTGTCAGCTTCTTCAATAATGACATGGGTATAATCATGCAGACTAGGATCATGAAGCTCACGTTCAAGGAGTTGCGCAGCTCCACGAATTCCCCCTAAAGGGTTTTTAATTTCATGCGCTAGCCCTCGCACTAAAGAGCGAGCTGTATCATGTTGAGTCAAAAGATCCTCTTCCCTCTCAATACGCATCAAGCGATCTCTTGATTCAATCTCAATCAGCAATTGCTGCCCTTCAGGTGTAATCAAAGGATTGATACTGTAATCCACAGTGAGCGTTGCACCACTTAACGTAACAATTTTCGCTTCTCTATGGGTATATGGATGACCGGTCGCTAAACACTCTTGTAAATCTTTCTGCTCCACCGCACACAACGAAAACCACTCAGCTATATTAAGTTGACTCAAACGGCGCATACTTGCTTCCAACAGCATTTCAGCCGCTGGATTCGCATATTCAACCACCATACTTTCATCCAACAAAACAACTGCGGTTGATAGGTTTTCCAAAATCTGTTTATGTAACTCTATTTTTGCCATTAGCCTGCACTCAATATCCGTAAGATTACTACTGCAAAAAGCAAACCAATTTGAATTAATACAAAAAAATAGCCGCAGGGCGCACCATTACTATATCTAAATCATTATAAGTCTAGCCTAGATAATGCAACACGCCCCATATTGGTGCAAGCCAATATATTGAGTCATTCCCGCCTACACTAACCGCCCCTTCAAGCCACCTTATTAAAAGCCTCCCATGAAAATACTCAACTAAAAGCCAAAAACAAAAAAGCCTCCACTAGGGAGGCTTTTTCAGCGAAAGTTTAACTTATACAGAGTAGTACAGGTCAAATTCAACTGGGTGAGTTGTCATGTTCACTTTCTCAACTTCTTCACGTTTAAGCTCGATAAAAGCATCAATCATGTCATTAGTAAACACGTTACCTTTAGTCAAAAATTCACGATCTTCATCCAAAGCGTTAAGCGCTTCTTCTAAAGAGCTAGCAACTGTTGGAATTTCAGCCGCTTCTTCAGCAGGTAGATCATATAGATCTTTATCTGCAGCATCGCCAGGGTGAATCTTATTCTGGATACCGTCTAGGCCAGCCATCATCAATGCAGCAAAGCATAAGTATGGGTTAGCAGATGGATCAGGGAAACGCGTTTCAACACGACGTGCTTTTGGGTTTGTAACGTAAGGAATACGGATAGACGCAGAACGGTTACGTGCAGAGTACGCAAGCATTACAGGTGCTTCAAAACCAGGAACTAAACGCTTATAAGCGTTAGTTGATGAGTTAGTTAACGCATTCAACGCTCTAGCGTGCTTGATAATACCGCCAATGTAATAAAGCGACATTTCGCTCATGCCCGCGTAGGCATCACCAGCAAACAAGTTAACGCCATCTTTAGAAAGAGACATATGAACGTGCATACCAGAGCCATTATCACCAACAAGTGGTTTAGGCATAAATGTAGCTGTTTTCCCGTAAGCATGGGCAACGTTATGTACACAATACTTAAGAATCTGCACTTCATCAGCTTTAGCTGTAAGTGTGTTTGGACCTACACCAATTTCACACTGGCCCGCTGTCGCTACTTCATGGTGATGTACTTCAATATGAAGATCCATTGCTTCCATCGCATCACACATAGCGCCACGTAAGTCATGCAAGGAATCGATTGGAGGTACTGGGAAATAACCACCTTTAACACGTGGACGATGACCCGTGTTTCCGCCTTCAATACTATGACTAGAAGACCAAGATGCTTCTTCAGAGTCAATAGAGTATCCACAACCACTGATATCAGCGTGCCATTTAACAGCATCAAATACGAAGAATTCTGGCTCAGGACCAAACATAGCAGTGTCAGCAATACCTGTAGACTTTAGGTACTCTTCTGCACGTTTAGCAACAGAACGTGGATCACGCTCGTAACCTTGACCTGTAGCAGGCTCAACGATATCACAACGAACAATAACGGTCGTTGCTTCAGAAAATGGATCTAGAACAGATGCACTGTCATCAGGCATAAGAATCATGTCAGATTCATTGATGCCCTTCCAACCGGAAATGGAAGAGCCATCGAACATTTTGCCTTCTTCAAAGAAGTCATCACCCATATCGGAAACAGGGATAGTAACGTGCTGCTCTTTACCATGAGAATCAGTGAAACGCATATCGATCCACTTAGCTTCGCTTTCTTTGATCAGATTCAGAGTCTTCTCTGACATGTGACTTTCTCCACTTTGTAATTACCAGGCCGATATTAGCTCAGCCTTGAGAAATCAGAATTATAAAATCAGCGAGAATTCAAGCAAGTAATATACCAAAAAGCCACCACTAAGAGCTTCCCGAAATTACTGGCATTACAACGAAAACACCAAAAGCCAGACGCACCAAAAAAAATCACTCGCAACACAATGTGCGCTATATTGGTGCAAATAACAATTAACCTGAGCTTCCACCATGATTCTTGCTTTTATAATCATACTCCAACAGATACGCAAAAACCTAGCGCAAACGCGAGTTTTAGATACAGATCGACCTAGAGATTGATGATCATCACCCCTTATTGATCTTTAAACACACTTTTAGTCCCTTTTGTCTCAGAAATATGCGGTATTTTCTGCATAAATCCGTATAATTCCGCATTCGCAAAAAAATATCTCACAGGTATACACACGTGATTGAAAAGCTAAGAAATATCGCCATCATTGCGCACGTTGACCACGGTAAAACAACCTTGGTTGACAAGCTGCTTTCCCAATCAGGCACATTGGGTCGTCGTGATGAAGGTACTGAGCGCATCATGGACTCCAATGATCAGGAGAAAGAGCGCGGCATTACCATTCTGGCAAAAAATACAGCCATTACATGGAACGACTACCGCATCAACATCGTTGATACTCCTGGACACGCAGACTTTGGTGGAGAAGTTGAACGCGTACTTTCCATGGTTGACTGTGTATGCCTTTTGGTAGACGCGGTAGATGGCCCAATGCCACAAACCCGCTTCGTCACCCAAAAAGCCTTTGACCAAGGCTTACGCCCAATCGTTGTTGTCAACAAGGTTGACCGCCCTGGCTCTCGTCCAGATTGGGTTATCGACCAAGTTTTCGAGCTTTTCGACAGCTTGGGCGCCACCGATGAGCAACTCGACTTCCCTGTTGTTTACGCATCTGCATTAAATGGTATCGCAGGCCCAGAGCCTGATGATATGGCCGATGATATGACACCTCTATTTGAGGCTATTGTCGAGCATGTCACACCGCCGCAAGTTGACCTTGATGGTCCGTTGCAGATGCAGGTTTCTGCCCTAGACTACAACAGCTACCTTGGCGTTATCGGCGTTGGCCGTGTAACCCGCGGTACTATGAAGATCAACACTCAGGTAAAAGTGATCGACCGTGAAGGAAAAATTCGCAGCGGACGCATTCTAAAAGTCATGGGTTACCATGGACTTGAGCGTATAGATGTAGAAAGCGCAACTGCGGGTGATATTATCTGCGTTACAGGTATAGACGAGCTAAACATTTCGGACACTATTTGTGATCCTGAAAAAATTGAAGCCCTAACAGCCTTAAGCGTCGATGAGCCAACGGTATCGATGACATTCCAAGTGAATGACTCTCCATTTGCTGGCCAAGATGGTAAATACGTAACAAGCCGAAATATCAAAGAACGCTTAGAACGGGAACTTATTCATAACGTTGCCCTTCGTGTTGAAGACGGCGAAACTCCTGAAAAATTCAAAGTATCAGGCCGTGGTGAATTACATCTATCCGTTCTGATAGAAACCATGCGCCGTGAAGGCTTTGAACTTGGCGTATCTCGTCCTGAAGTAGTTCAAAAAGAGGTCGATGGCGAAATCCACGAGCCTTACGAAGATGTAATGATCGACGTAGAAGATGAGCATCAAGGTGCAATCATCGAAGAGTTAGGTAAACGTAAAGGCGATATGACCAATATGGAAGTAGATGGCAAAGGACGCTCGCGTCTTAGCTTCATCATCCCTTCCCGTGGTCTGATCGGCTTCCGCTCCCTGTTCTTAACAATGACTTCAGGCACAGGCATCATGACGTCTGTATTTGACCACTATGGTCCCGTTAAAGCAGGCGAAGTTGAAAGCCGAAATAACGGCGTATTAGTGTCAATGGTGACAGGTAAAGCACTAGGCTATTCTCTTTGGAACCTGCAGAGCCGTGGCCGCCTATGTATTGAACCCAACGTTGATGTTTACGAAGGCATGCTTCTAGGCATTCACAGCCGCAGTAACGATTTAGCTGTTAACCCTATTAAAGGTAAGCAGCTCACCAACGTACGTGCGTCCGGTACTGATGAGAACATTCAATTAACACCTCCGATTAAATTCACGCTCGAACAGGCACTGGATTTCATTGAAGATGACGAATTAGTTGAAGTAACACCTAATTTCATTCGCTTACGCAAGAAACTACTTAAAGAAAACGAGCGTAAACGCGCTAAAAATAAGTAGATCTTCAGATCTAAGAGGCAGCCCCATTGGCTGCCTTTTTTTTCATTTCAACGTAGATTGCCACACCTCTCCTCTTTATACTGCTGTGCATACAGCAATAGATAGCGGAGACATAATGCGCACCCTGTATCCCGAAATTAGCTCTTACCATAAGCTTAATCTTCCGGTAGATGACCTTCACACCCTTTATATTGAAGAAAGCGGTAACCCTAAAGGGATACCCGTGATTTTCATTCATGGTGGTCCTGGCGGCGGTACAAGCTCTGCGCATCGTCGATTTTTCAATCCTGAAAAATATAGAATCATATTGTTTGATCAACGTGGCTGTGGTCGCTCAACACCCCACTCAGAGCTACATAAAAATACGACAAATAATTTACTGGAGGATATGGAAAAAATAAGAAAGCACCTATCTATCGAACAATGGCTTTTATTTGGTGGCTCATGGGGCTCCACCCTCAGTCTGCTATATGCGCAAGCCTTTCCCGATAAAGTATTAGGGCTGATTTTACGCGGTATATTTTTATGTCGAAAACAAGATATCCAATGGTTCTATCAACGTGGCGCTAGCGCTATCTTCCCCGACTACTGGAAAGAGTACCAGCACCCTATCCCTACAGCTGAACGTCACGATATGCTAAGCGCGTACTATAAACGCTTAACCTCAGATAATGAGATAGCCCGCATGTCCGCAGCAAAAGCTTGGTCAATATGGGAAGGCCGCTGCTCTACAATTGATCCAAATACAGACATTGTTGATCACTTTGGCGATCCTCACTTCGCCTTAGCCATGGCTAGAATTGAAGCTCATTACTTTATTAATAACGCCTTTATTGACGAAAACCAGATTCTTAATAACTGCGAATCTATTAAAGAGATCAACACAACAATTATCCACGGTCGATACGATATGGTCTGCCCTATAGAACAAGCCCAAGCTCTCCATGATCGACTACCTAATTCAAAATTCCATATAGTTCGCGATGCAGGTCACTCCGCTTTTGAAAAAGGCATTACAGACAATTTAATTAAGACAACTGACGATTTCGCTCTCTCTCTAGCGTAACTAGGAATTGATAATAAAAATGAAAGCACTTATACAGCGTGTAAGTTCCGCCTCGGTACACATTGATGGCAACTCAGTCGGCCAAATAGAACAAGGCATATTACTTTTGTTAGGAATTGAAAAGGGAGATACATTCCAAGCAGCCGACAAGCTTCTACAAAAAATTTTGGCCTACCGAGTATTTTCAGATAAAGAGGGAAAAATGAATCTTAACCTTCAACAAACCGAAGGTGGGCTACTCATCGTTTCACAATTCACTCTTGTTGCAGATACAAAAAAGGGATTACGACCAGGGTTTTCGGCAGGAGCTTCTCCACAATTAGGCGAGGAACTCTATAATTACTTTATCGAACAAGCTAAACGCTTACACCCGATCGTTGAAACAGGCCGTTTCGGTGCAGATATGCAGGTCCACTTAATAAATAACGGACCCGTTACATTTTGGTTAGAGAGCTAATCAGCTCTCAATCTACGCAAAAAGGCTTTAGCTTCTGAATTATCATCTAAAGGCCGATTTAAACGGGACGCCTTGTAATGATCATTAAAAATTGAAAAGTAAGCCGATAGTATCTCCGCCCCCTTAGTATCATTTACTTGTTGTAGCATCAATGCAGCAACCTCAGCTGTACAAAGCTGTCCATCAACGGCAGCTTTGCGCAAATGGTAGTTAGAGGAAGCAACCACATCAGGTTCGATCACGGGTAGATGATCAAGAAATCGACTCAGACGAAACATTCTTCGAGCTTGACGCCAAGTACCGTCCAAGACGATAAACACTGGGCGCTTCCCCTTTTTCGGCTCATACTTCACCATTCTACCTTCATAGCCCTCCCCCTCAGGAAACACAATATAAGGATCTAACTGCGGATCCGTAATAGCACGGAGCAGCTCATCAGAAGGTTCTGTCCTAGACCACTCAAAACGTCTTGTATCAGCAATACAATCCTCAATTAAACGCCCTGTGTTAGTTGGTTTGAACCCCTCATTATGATGCATTAACAAAAAAAACTGGGCTTCTGACTGATAGGACATTTTAAAATCACAAATACAGACATGAGCAGCTAATAAACAGGATCGACAGCGAAGAACACGAGATCCTCGAGCAACAAAAGGTTTTCGTGGATACATAAATTACTGCAACGTTAAAGAAGAGGTAGAAACATCAGGAGTGAATAACTGATTATCCACACCCCAATCTAATGCTAAAGATCCTCGATGGATAAGGTAGAGCATCTGATGCAATTCATCATAAGTTAAAACACTGGCAGCAAAAGGGTCTTCATCACCAATAAAGAACAATATACGGTAACGTCCATCCTGATGGCTTACATCCAATCGACATAATAGAGATGGGTCTTCGGCAAGCAAGTCCTCACTCTCTCGATCAACCTGCAGTCCTTGACGGGCGCTATCATGGTGAAACTGAGCAAGGTCAGACTTAAGCTGAACCGGAGCTCCAGCAATATCACTCGATGTTTTCTCAATTAACCCTGCCGCTGCCGATAAAAGACGCAGAACAAGCTTACGTGTTAACCAAAAATCGACTCTCTGTAGATCATTACCAAGATTACCCACCATCAAAATACGATCTTCAATATGATCATATTTAAATGTAAACGCAGCGACATTTAACATTAAGAATACTCGTAGTCCATAACAACTAAATGGATATTAAAAACATGTAATATAGGGAGTGATCAGTAGCAATGATAACAAAAATTAGAACATAAACGCATCTTGCATAACACTCCTAAGCAACCTAACACAACTACTAAAAGGTAGCAGTACTTCCTAAGCCCTAACACCAAAGCCCCACAAAGTCGCCCCAAGCCCTCAGACGCAAAAAACCCCGGCTACGTAGTAACCGGGGTTTCTCTAAATAAATGCTTGGCGATGACCTACTCTCACATGAGGAAACCCCACACTACCATCGGCGATATTGCGTTTCACGTCTGAGTTCGGGATGGATTCAGGTGGTTCCACAACTCTATGGTCGCCAAGCAAAACTGTCACAATTAAGATTCAAATTCATTTTGATTTAGAAGGGAGTCTGTTGTCTCAACCTTGTACTTTCTAACACACGCTAATTCGTTACTCTCTATCGTGTTTATTCTCTACTTAATCAATCACTTGCCAAACGCCTTGGGCGTTATATGGTCAAGCCTCACGGGCAATTAGTATTGGTTAGCTCAACGCCTCACAGCGCTTCCACACCCAACCTATCAACGTCGTAGTCTTCAACGGCCCTTTAGGGGAATCAAGTTCCCAGTGAGATCTCATCTTGAAGGAGGCTTCCCGCTTAGATGCTTTCAGCGGTTATCCCGTCCGAACGTAGCTACCCGGCAATGCAATTGGCATCACAACCGGTACACCAGAGGTTCGTTCACTCCGGTCCTCTCGTACTAGGAGCAACTCTTCTCAAATCTCAAACGCCCACGGCAGATAGGGACCGAACTGTCTCACGACGTTCTAAACCCAGCTCGCGTACCACTTTAAATGGCGAACAGCCATACCCTTGGGACCGGCTTCAGCCCCAGGATGTGATGAGCCGACATCGAGGTGCCAAACACCGCCGTCGATGTGAACTCTTGGGCGGTATCAGCCTGTTATCCCCGGAGTACCTTTTATCCGTTGAGCGATGGCCCTTCCATACAGAACCACCGGATCACTAGAACCTACTTTCGTACCTGCTCGATGTGTCTATCTCGCAGTCAAGCACCCTTCTACTCTTGCGCTCATTGCATGATTTCCGACCATGCTGAGGGTACCTTCGTGCTCCTCCGTTACTCTTTGGGAGGAGACCGCCCCAGTCAAACTACCCACCACACAATGTCCCTGATCCCGCTTAGGGACCTAGGTTAGAACCTCAATATTACCAGGCTGGTATTTCAAGATTGGCTCCACTCTATCTGGCGATAAAGTTTCAAAGCCTCCCAGCTATCCTACACAAGTAATATCAAAGTCCACTGTGAAGCTGTAGTAAAGGTTCACGGGGTCTTTCCGTCTAGCCGCGGGTAAACGGCATCTTAACCGCTATTTCAATTTCACTGAGTCTCGGGTGGAGACAGTGTGGCCATCGTTACGCCATTCGTGCAGGTCGGAACTTACCCGACAAGGAATTTCGCTACCTTAGGACCGTTATAGTTACGGCCGCCGTTTACCGGGGCTTCGATCAAGAGCTTCGGACGAATCCTAACCCCATCAATTAACCTTCCGGCACCGGGCAGGCGTCACACCCTATACGTCCTCTTTCGAGTTTGCAGAGTGCTATGTTTTTAATAAACAGTCGCAGCCACCTGGTATCTTCGACCGGCCTCAGCTTAGGGAGCAAGTCCCATCACTAAAACCGGCGCACCTTCTCCCGAAGTTACGGTGCCATTTTGCCTAGTTCCTTCACCCGAGTTTTCTCATACGCCTTAGTATTCTCTACCTGACCACCTGTGTCGGTTTGGGGTACGGTTAGTTATAACCTGAAGCTTAGAGGTTTTTCCTGGAAGCATGGCATCAACTACTTCGTTCCATATAGGAACTCGTCATCGGTTCTCAGCCTAACAAGGACCCGGATTTACCTAAGTCCTTAGCCTACTACCTTAAACGCGGACAACCAACGCCGCGCTAGCCTAGCCTACTCCGTCACCCCATCGCAGTTATAATCAGTACAGGAATATTAACCTGTTTCCCATCGGATACGCTCTTCAGCCTCTCCTTAGGGGCCGACTCACCCTGCCACGAAAAGCGTTGGACAGGAACCCTTGGTCTTCCGGCGGGGAGGGTTTTCACCTCCCTTATCGTTACTCATGTCAGCATTCGCACTTCTGATATGTCCACGGTGCCTTACGGCTTCCGCTTCAACCACTTACAGAACGCTCCTCTACCATGCACTAAGTGCATCCGTAGCTTCGGTGTTATGCTTAGCCCCGTTATATCTTCCGCGCGGGCCGACTCGACTAGTGAGCTATTACGCTTTCTTTAAAGGGTGGCTGCTTCTAAGCCAACCTCCTAGCTGTCTAAGCCTTCCCACATCGTTTCCCACTTAGCATAAACTTTGGGACCTTAGCTGACGGTCTGGGTTGTTTCCCTTTCCACGACGGACGTTAGCACCCGCCGTGTGTCTCCCGTGATTGAACTCATGGGTATTCGGAGTTTGCATCGGGTTGGTAAGTCGGGATGACCCCCTAGCCGAAACAGTGCTCTACCCCCCATGGTTAGACACGAGGCACTACCTAAATAGTTTTCGAGGAGAACCAGCTATCTCCGAGTTTGATTAGCCTTTCACTCCTATCCACAAGTCATCCGCTGGCTTTTCAACGACAGTCGGTTCGGTCCTCCAATGCATGTTACTGCATCTTCAACCTGCCCATGGATAGATCACTCGGTTTCGGGTCTACTCCTAGCGACTGGACGCCCTATTAAGACTCGGTTTCCCTACGGCTCCGCAATTGCTTAACCTTGCCACTAAAAGTAAGTCGCTGACCCATTATACAAAAGGTACGCAGTCACCGTCCTAAAACGGCTCCCACTGCTTGTACGTACACGGTTTCAGGATCTATTTCACTCCCCTCACAGGGGTTCTTTTCGCCTTTCCCTCACGGTACTGGTTCACTATCGGTCAGTCAGGAGTATTTAGCCTTGGAGGATGGTCCCCCCATGTTCAGACAGGATATCACGTGTCCCGTCCTACTCGATTTCACAATAAATAAGTTTTTGAATACGGGGCTATCACCCACTATGGCGGCGCTTTCCAGCGCCTTCTTCTAACTACATTATTGCTTAAGGGCTAATCCCCGTTCGCTCGCCGCTACTTAGGGAATCTCGGTTGATTTCTTTTCCTCCGGGTACTTAGATGTTTCAGTTCCCCGGGTTCGCCTCTAATGCGTTATGTATTCACGCAAAAGATACCTATAAATAGGTGGGTTTCCCCATTCGGAAATGTCCGGATCAAAGCTTGTTTACCAGCTCCCCGAACCTTATCGCAGGTTACAACGTCCTTCATCGCCTCTGACTGCCAAGGCATCCACCGTGCACGCTTAGTCACTTGACCATATAACCCGAAGGCGTCTGGAATCATAGTAACTGATTAGTACAGTAACGATAGATTTCGCCGAATTGGCGCTTGTATGAAAAATACAAGTCAATCTAAATCAATGAATCTAAATCCAAATTGTTAAAGAGCGTTTAAAGCAAAAAAGCTTTAAAAGATAAGTCACTTAGTAAACAATCTTCACTAATTGAGCTATGTTTTAAAACTCTTAATCCTTAGACTGAAGAGTTATGGTGGAGCTATGCGGGATCGAACCGCAGACCTCCTGCGTGCAAAGCAGGCGCTCTCCCAGCTGAGCTATAGCCCCTTACTTGTCCTTTTCACTTTATACGGCGTTGCACTCGTCGCTCGCTCAGTTATTACCCATTGAGGGTAACGTCTTCGCTCGCTCCAGCGTGCGCCTTGTCTAAAGCAAAAATGACTGCGTAAGTATTCTGCCTAGCAGGTTGTAGAGTGATGCAATATGGATCGGCCTGAGTGGACTTGAATCACTGACCTCACCCCCCTTTCTTTTATAAAGAGTGGGGTGCGCTCTAACCAGCTGAGCGTCTTTACTCTCAGTTCTAACTGACCACTTACTTAAGATTTTGCCAGTAAAAGTGGTAGGCCTGAGTGGACTTGAACCACCGACCTCACCCTTATCAGGGGTGCGCTCTAACCAGCTGAGCTACAAGCCTTCAATCGGTTAGAACTAATTCGCTCTCTTCACTTTCTGATCAGATAATTCGTGTGAACGCTTGCCAAGATTCGGCTTTCGTTTAAGGAGGTGATCCAGCCCCAGGTTCCCCTAGGGCTACCTTGTTACGACTTCACCCCAGTCATGAACCACACCGTGGTAACCGCCCTCCCGAAGGTTAAGCTAGCTACTTCTGGTGCAATCCACTCCCATGGTGTGACGGGCGGTGTGTACAAGGCCCGGGAACGTATTCACCGTGGCATTCTGATCCACGATTACTAGCGATTCCGACTTCATGGAGTCGAGTTGCAGACTCCAATCCGGACTACGACCGGTTTTATGAGATTAGCTTACCTTCGCAGGTTCGCAGCCCTCTGTACCGGCCATTGTAGCACGTGTGTAGCCCAACTCGTAAGGGCCATGATGACTTGACGTCGTCCCCACCTTCCTCCGGTTTGTCACCGGCAGTCTCCTTAGAGTTCCCACCATTATGTGCTGGCAAATAAGGACAAGGGTTGCGCTCGTTACGGGACTTAACCCAACATTTCACAACACGAGCTGACGACAGCCATGCAGCACCTGTCTCAGAGTTCCCGAAGGCACGAAACTATCTCTAGTAACTTCTCTGGATGTCAAGAGTTGGTAAGGTTCTTCGCGTTGCGTCGAATTAAACCACATGCTCCACCGCTTGTGCGGGCCCCCGTCAATTCATTTGAGTTTTAACCTTGCGGCCGTACTCCCCAGGCGGTCTACTTATCGCGTTAGCTTCGCCACTAAAAGATCAAGTCTTCCAACGGCTAGTAGACATCGTTTACGGCGTGGACTACCAGGGTATCTAATCCTGTTTGCTCCCCACGCTTTCGCACCTCAGTGTCAATATCGGTCCAGGTAGTCGCCTTCGCCACTGGTGTTCCTTCCTATATCTACGCATTTCACCGCTACACAGGAAATTCCACTACCCTCTACCGTATTCTAGACTGGCAGTATCAGGTGCAGTTCCAAGGTTGAGCCCTGGGCTTTCACATCTGACTGACCAATCCACCTACGCGCGCTTTACGCCCAGTAATTCCGATTAACGCTCGGACCCTCCGTATTACCGCGGCTGCTGGCACGGAGTTAGCCGGTCCTTCTTCTGTCGCTAACGTCACAGTATGCACGTATTAAGTACACACCTTTCCTCACGACTGAAAGTGCTTTACAACCCTAGGGCCTTCTTCACACACGCGGCATGGCTGCATCAGGGTTTCCCCCATTGTGCAATATTCCCCACTGCTGCCTCCCGTAGGAGTCTGGACCGTGTCTCAGTTCCAGTGTGGCTGATCATCCTCTCAGACCAGCTAGAGATCGTCGCCTTGGTGAGCTCTTACCTCACCAACTAGCTAATCTCACGCAGGCTCATCCAATAGTGCAAGGTCCGAAGAGCCCCTGCTTTCCCCCGAAGGGCGTATGCGGTATTAGACCAAATTTCTCTGGCTTATCCCCCGCTACTGGGTAGATTCCTACGCGTTACTCACCCGTCCGCCGCTCGTCAGCATCTAGCAAGCTAGATCTGTTACCGCTCGACTTGCATGTGTTAGGCCTGCCGCCAGCGTTCAATCTGAGCCATGATCAAACTCTTCAGTTTAAATCATATAGTGTCACCAGGAATATGGTGACGGCTCTAGTACTAAACAACCGGATTGCATTCGAAAATGCAAAACCTATTGTAAATCGTTTTAAATGAATTCACTTGGTTGCTTGTCTAGAAAATAAAGCTATTTGCTTCATCTCAACAAGCGCCCACACGAATTATCTGATCAAATTGTTAAAGAGCGTTGCTTGGAACCAACCTAACGCTGCGAAGCGTTTCGTCTCAAGCGAGGCGCATATTCTACTTTGCGCCGCTTCAAAGTCAACCGTTATTTTGTGTTTTTCTGAATTAATTCTCAATCAATTCCAACACAACAATCAACTCTAAAACTTTCAAACCAAACCCAACAAAACCAAAGGTTTTCAAGGAGTTAATTCAACCTTTACTTAGGTCATTCAGCGCTGTTTTGCAGGCCTCCCTTAGCAAGGACGGCGAATTATAGACACTTCCCAAACAACGTCAACAGGCAAAACTAAAAAACTGTGAAATAAAGGCAAAAAAGTGAGATTAAGCGGAAATCGGGGCGAAATTGATTGCTGAATAGTCAATTTGACATTAGCGCCTTACCTAAGAACAGAGAAAAACATGCAAACATGTCATAAGGCGGGGCTATTATATAGACGCCATTAAGGTAAACGACTCAAAAACGCTTTAATGGGCAAAGTGCTGTATATCAACCAATTGTATTTCTGAGCCAGGAATAGGATCTGAGAAAAAATGCTGAGCCACACGCGCAAAACGGGTAGGCCCGTCGGTTACTAAGAATTGAACATCTCCTTTAACCATCCGTGTATTTGACAAATCATCTATTTGCAACCGATTAGCGACCTCCTGGGCCGTTACCTCTGCCGAATCAACTAAGCTGACCGCGTCACCCATCACCTCCCCAATTACTTCCTTTAATGCCGGGAAATGCGTACAGCCTAATACTAGCGTATCGATCATTGCATGATCAGCATGTCTGAACGGTTCAAGACAAGCTTCAGCTATTTGCTTAACGAGATCACCTTTATGCCAACCTTCTTCAGCAAGCGCAACAAATAATGAACAGGGGTGAGCAACAACAGAAGCACTAGGCAACCGCTCTAATATTGCATTTTGGTATGCCTGATTATTAACGGTACCTTCTGTAGCAATCACACCTATATGCTGACTTTGGGTGGCATCACAGCTAGCGTCGGCACCTGGACCAATAACACCAATCACAGGAATATCTGGATATAAATATTGAAGCGGCTCAATAGCCACCGCGGATGCCGTGTTACAAGCGATAACTAGCATCTTTATTTTACGTTCCATTAAGGCTTTGGCTGCTTGTTCTGCATAGCGGGTTACAGATAATGCACTTTTCGTCCCATAAGGAACACGGGCTGTATCGCCTAAATAGATGAGATTCTCATTAGGTAAACGCTGACGAATAGCATTAAGCACCGTTAATCCGCCCACACCCGAATCAAAAACACCTATAGGTAAATGGGCATTATGCGCCAAGCTCATCGTTTGGCTTTTTTCTTCTTGTTCATTTTTTTCAACTGCTTAACGTGATCTCTGAAACGTTCTTTCTTCGCAAGCTGTCGTGAACTCAATGGGTTCACCTTACCCTCAAATGGATTATCACTCGATTTAAACTCAAATCGAATAGGTGTGCCTTTAATCGCCAACACTTTAATAAACTTATTTTCTAAATAACGTTTATAAGAGCCAGGAAGTGATTTCGTCTGATTACCATGAATAACAATAATTGGAGGGTTTGAACCGCCCTGATGAGCATAACGTAGCTTAATACGCCGATTATTAATGGCCGGAGGCTGATGATCCGCAACTATATCTTCTAAAAGACGCGTCAACTTACTGGTCGACCACTTAGCCATTGCACAATCATAAGCCTCTTCAACAGAGTCATACATATTACCAACGCCACTACCATGAAGCGCTGAGATAAAGTGCATACGAGCAAACTCAGCAAACTCTAATTTTCGCTCAATCTGTTCTTTAACCTCTTCCTTTTCATCAGCACTCATACCATCCCATTTATTCAACGCGATAACCAATGAGCGTCCAGTATCAATAACAAAACTAAGCATATGCATATCTTGCTCAGTGATACCATCTCGAGCATCAATCACCATAACAACTACATGGGCATCTTTAACCGCTTGAAGTGTTTTAACTATTGAGAATTTTTCTACCGCTTCACGAATATTCTTACGACGTCGTATACCTGCCGTATCAATTAGCGTGTAGTTTCGACCATCTCTCTCATAAGGTATATAGACGCTATCGCGTGTAGTCCCCGCTTTATCAAAAACGACAACACGCTCCTCTCCTAACAAGCGATTAACTAAGGTTGATTTACCAACATTCGGTCGACCAACAACAGCAATCTTAATTCCTTTTTGTACTTGAGCCATCATCTCCAATGACTCTTCACTCAATTCAGGAAGTTCTTCCAGTACATATTCAATCAATGAGGTAACGCCACGACCGTGCGCAGCCGCAATCGCTAATGGATGACCTAAACCTATAGAAAAGAAGTCACCAATAACAACATCTGGATTTAAACCATCTGTTTTATTAACAACCAAATAACAAGGTTTATCTATTTTTCGTAAATAATTGGCGATAACTTCATCCGCAGGATTCAGACCGGCACGACCATCCACCAAAAACAAGACTATATCCGCTTCATCAATGGCTTGAAGAGACTGCTTAGCCATCTCATAATCTATACCTTGCTCATCACCTGTGATACCACCTGTATCGATCACGATGTAGTCTTGATCTTCGCCTAGCTGGCCTTCACCATATTTTCGATCACGCGTCAGCCCTGGCAAATCAGCCACTAACGCATCTCTTGATTTAGTTAGACGATTAAATAATGTAGATTTGCCGACATTCGGTCGACCAACAAGAGCAATTACCGGAAGCATGAACCCTACTCCTGCACTATGCAGGTAAAAACAAAACGACGGCTAATTGCAAAGCAAATAGCCGTCAGAATCGAACAATTTAAATTACTGTACGCTCAACGCAGCCAAGCGGCCGCTGTTTGTCAGCACATACAGAACATCATCTTTGACAATCATATCGCCATAAACACCAGAAGAGTCTACTTTATGTCTTGCCACAAAATGTCCATCAGTCTGAGACATAAAATGTAGATAGCCTTCAAAGTCAGCCACTACAACTTCATTACCTATAGTTGCCGGCGCAGTAATACCTCTGTTAGCCAGCTCAGCTTGACGCCAAACACTCGCACTACTTGCACGATCGAAGGCCTGAACAGCATCATCAGCCTCACTGACGTAGACATTACCAAAACCTGCCGCCAATGAATGATAGCTCGATACATCTTGAGCCCAAACAACCTGAGCACGGAATGGATTAATCGCAACCAAACGTCCTTGATAACTAGATACGTAAAGCATACGGTCAACTAACAATGGACGTCCATCAATATCTACCATACGCTCTAATTCTGAGCGGCCCTGCGGTAAAGCCACTCGGCTTTCCCAGATTGCTACACCTTTAGCATTATCGATAGCAACCAGCTTACCGCTAGCAAAACCAGCAAAAGTAACATCACTCGCAACAATAGGAGAGCTTGTACCACGCAAGGTTAAACGAGGAATTTGACTGTCATACAACCAGCGCTGCTCACCCGTTGAAATATCAAATGCAATGACCTTGCCATTAATTAGCTGAAACACGGCTAACTCTTCATTAAACTGAGCCGCTGCACTCACTTCAGAGTTGACATTAGCACGCCATAATTCAGCGCCATCATCACCCGAAAGCACAACAACTTCACCTTCATCATTAGCAACAGCGACTCGACCAAAACCGGCACCGACACCGCCAATCACTGTCGTTTCTAATTCAACTTCCCAAACCTTATTACCCGTTTCCAGATCAAACGCAAAAACAGATCCATCTTTGTCGGCTGCATATATATGCTCTCCATCAATTACAGGCCTGACTTGATGATACTTCTCACCTAACCCTGAACCTACGGAAGCGGACCACAATACAGATACTTTCTTTTCAGCATCAAAGGATACTAAGGGATTAGCTTCAACCTCTTCGCCATCATCGCCCCAAAAGCCACAACCAGCGATAAGAATAGATGCGATACTAACTGCAGCTAGACGACATAGACTTTTCATTTAACTCTCCTGTGCAGCGAGATCATTCAACTTCATTTCTAACAAAGGACGACTGCCTACAGCGGAAGCATTCAATGCTGATTCATACGCTGCTTTAGCTTTAGCTCTATCACCTTTAGAGAGATAAAGATCACCTTTCAACTCATTCAAACTGACATCATAACCCGCAGTTGGAATGCTATCGATTATGCTAATTGCTTTGCTAGCATCACCTTGGTCAGCAATCACACGTGCTTTCCGCATACTAGCTAGAACATACATGGATTCTGTTGGCTGATGGGTTAAAACCCAATCAAGCTCTTCGACTGCCTTATCTAACTGACTTTGCTCAACAGCAACACGAGCCATGATAAGCGCAGCATAATTAGCATATGCAGTGCTTTCGTATTCTGACTTAAGCTGACCACTAAGATGACTAGCTGTTGCTAGCTTTGCTTCATCCTGCTGAGGCCCTATTGCACCGACAACAGAGTCTAAAAGATTCTGATAGAGAATAGATGCGTTTTCAGCCTTAACAGCTTCTTGCTGCTGCCAACCTTTCCAGCCAAGAACAGCCGCTAATGCTACTACAATCCCTAGAATCAAGGATTTCCCATTCTCATCCCACCACGACTTTAGCGCCTGGATTTGTTCTTCTTCGGTGCGTAGCTCTGCCACCTTAAACTCCTGTGCCTATGTTCAAATTCAATAAATTTAGATTATGCGCTATGGCATTTAGTAATCGTTTCTAGTATTTGAGATTCAGTTAGATCAAACACTGGTTCTTCTTGGTGCCAGATTGTACCGCAAAGCTGCTGATTATCAGACTCTTTTACCAACAGAACAATAGGCGCACCTGATTGTTGTGCTTTCTGTTTAATATTTTTCAATCCACCACAATGGACCCGAACCCTTAAACCTGGACACTGATCACGTAAACGATCAGCTAAAAGTACAACCTGAGACTGCAACCCTTTTTCTTCTGCTGCCACATAAAGATCAAACGGCAAACGCACCTTTTCAGGTATGAGTTCCAATGTTTCAAGTAATAAAATTAGACGCTCAACACCCATGGCAAAACCAACAGCGGGCGTTGGTCGACCACCCAATTGCTTCACTAGGCCATCATAACGACCGCCAGCACACACTGTACCTTGAGCACCTAATTTGTCAGTTACCCACTCAAATACAGTTTTGCAATAATAATCCAGCCCACGCACTAAACGAGGGTTAATCTCATACACAATACCTGCCGCATCTAATATCGACGTCAATTCCAGAAAATGCTCTCGCGACTCAGCATCTAAATAATCGCTTAATACTGGCGCATCATTCAAAAGCACCTGGGTCTGAGGCGCCTTGCTATCAAGAATCCGCAATGGATTAGAATCTAAGCGACGAAGGCTGTCTTCATCTAACTGATCTTTGTGCGCACTAAGAAATACAACCAATGCCTCTTTATATTCAGCACGCGCCTCATTACTCCCCAACGAATTCAATTGAAGAGTAACCGAGTCCAATAAACCTAGCTCTTTCCATAAGCGCGCACTTAACAAAATCACTTCGGCATCTATATCTGCATTAGGCATACCGAACGTTTCAACACCAATCTGATGAAACTGCCTATATCGACCTTTTTGAGGTCGCTCATAACGAAACATAGGACCTTGATACCAAAAACGCTGCATCTGATTAAATAGCAGACCATGCTCTTCCGCCGCACGTACACAACTGGCCGTTCCTTCTGGACGAAGCGTTAAACTCTCTCCGTTTCGATCCTCAAAGGTATACATCTCTTTTTCAACAATATCAGTCACTTCACCTATGGAGCGCTTAAACAAACTCGTTTGCTCAACAATAGGCATACGAACTTCACTATAAGCATAAGCGGAAAGTACATTTTTAACGGTGCTTTCAAGATACTGCCACACTGGCGACTGATCAGGCAGGATATCGTTCATCCCGCGAATGGCTTTAATTTTGGCCAAAACAACAACTCACACAACTATAATTTATTCGGAAATAGGAAGATTCACACGAACTACATTTTTATTACTATAGGGCGTCAAATCAAACGACTTACCATTGTAGGTGAAGTTACCTACTGCATCGGCTGCACCAATAAGAACGTTCAATGGAGGCTTACCGGTCACACTAACACTCTGACCTTTGCCTCTTAAGTTATTAAATAACTTTTTACCGTCACCATCCTGTATAGATACCCAGCACTCCGCTACAAAATCAGCAGAGACTGTAATTTCAGCATTGCTATCAGCGCTTTGATTAGAGTTTTCAACACTCACCTCAGTAGAGGCTCTATTTTCATCTATCGCTTGCTGCAGCTTCTCTTGTTCCTCTGCAGAAAGCTCTGGCTGAGTTTCCTCATCCTGTGCAGCACTAGGTTTGTTATCTACGCTTTCATCTAGAGGGCTATCATCTAACATAGGTAACGCCAATGCAGCCGTACCATCTTCCAGCACAGTGACATCACCCGCCTGCGAAGAGGGATCCGTTATTTCTGTCGTTTCGCTTTCTGTAGATGATGCTAAGTCTAATGAACCACCATATTGGGTCTGCCACCACCAAAAGGAGACACCTAAGATCGCCAACACAAAAACCCATGTAAAGAGCTTCATCAAAGGATCGCCCATTTTAACCTGCTGGCGAACACGACTAACAGGGCGAATAGCCCCTTTACTCGAACCTTCACCATGAATTGCGACAAACTCCGCAACCCGTACATCTATATCCTCCATGCCAAGCATTTTGAGATACGCACGGATATAACCTTTAGCAAATACCATGCTTGGCAAGCCTTTCAAACTCCCAGCCTCAATGCAGCTAAGGTACTCGGCTGGCAAGTTCAAATCTGCAGCCGCTTGTTCTATAGAAATAGAACGAGATTCACGAGCAGATGTCAGGCGCGCCCCCCACTCTTCTGCCAGTAATTCAGGTTGACACTCTTGTTCTTCACTGTTCAACGCGCAGACTCCTCATACTGACGATACTCTTCTGAATTCGGATAAAGGTTTTTAAGGATTAAAGCAAAAGTCGCCGCACGGGTTGCCTCTCTATTATGACGAGCCAAACGAATACCCACCCAAAGACTTTTCGCATAATGATCAACACGTCGATTCTCTACCAAAGCAAGAAATCGATCAAAGTAATTTTCAGCTTCTAAGTAATTACCTTCAAGCAGATACAGTTCTGATAACTCAACTAAGGATACCGGCCGATTTGCTGTGACTTGAAGAGCACGCTTAAATGCGTGAATAGAAGCTTCTTTACGATCTAATAGACGATAACAACGTCCTAAATTCTCAAACGCTTGAGATCGTAATTTATAGAAAGGATCTTCAGTCGCTCTCGCTAATTCGTCACAAGCTTCAGCGTAACGCTCATTGGAAAAGAGAAAAGCACCAAAATTATTATGAACCATGGCCGAATCTGGCGCGACAGCAATGGCTTTGCGGAAATATGTCTCGGCCAGCTCACTATCACCTTCTAACTGAAAGGTCAGAGCTAATCCATTATATGCTTCAGCGTAACCACTATTAAGCTCTATAGCACGTTGAAATGATTGTTTTGCAGTTACCGTATCGCCATTTTGAAGGTACTGAAATCCCAATCGAGAATAAGCTTCATGAGCAACCGCATTATTACTCTCTGGCTGGGAACCTTTTGTCGTACAACCTACGACGACTAGCACCATAAATAGAGCGAGTACCAGTTTGATTCCTCTCACGCTTTTCTTCCCTCTTATTGTTAGCGATGACGTTTACTCACGCCCTTCTTGAACTACAGGTATATATTTTTGGCTACGCCGTGTTCTATCTGCAACTTGACCAACCAATTGACCACAAGCAGCATCGATTTCATCACCACGTGTACGCCTTACCGTTGTAACAATGCCACCATGAACGATTATCTCTTTAAATGCCAGAATTCTTTCTTCTGTTGGGCGTTCATAGCCTGAATTTGGGAATGGGTTGAACGGTATAATATTTAACTTCGATGGCATACGGCGCAAAACTTTCAACAACTGCTTAGCATGCTCCGGTTTATCGTTCACCCCATTAATCAATGTATATTCAACAGTGATAACCCTTTTATCACTAAGCTTACCCAAATAACGATTACATGCATCAACCAGATCATTAATAGGATAACGCTTATTAATAGGCACGAGAATATCACGTAAATCATCATTCGGCGCATGTATAGAAACAGCTAAAGAGACATCAGTCACTTCAGCCAGTTTATCAATTGCGGGAACAACGCCTGCAGTTGACAAAGTAACACGCCTTTTCGATAAGCAGTAAGCATTATCCTCCATCATCA
The DNA here is from genome assembly GCF_965223595.1 of Neptuniibacter marinus. Taxonomy (NCBI): domain Bacteria; kingdom Pseudomonadati; phylum Pseudomonadota; class Gammaproteobacteria; order Oceanospirillales; family Oceanospirillaceae; genus Neptuniibacter; species Neptuniibacter marinus. The sequence continues at coordinate 3,172,460 of NZ_OZ245004.1, forward strand.
ACGTCATAGCATCAACTACGTTGTCAAAGTTCATCAGAGGTTCGCCCATACCCATCATAACCACGTTAGACACGACACGCTGAGATGTAGTGTTGTAATCGCCGTATGACCGAATAGCTATACGCAGTTGCCCAATAATTTCTGCAGCGGTGAGGTTACTATTAAACCCCTGTTTACCCGTCGAACAGAAACTACAATCTAAGGAGCAACCAACCTGAGATGATACACAAAGTGTTTTTCGCTCACCATCGGGTATTAATACTGCCTCGACACTAGAGCCACTTTCTGTACGGATAATCCATTTCTTAGTGCCATCTTTCGAGACTTTTTCTAACAAAACTTCAGGCTCTCGAATTTCCGCTACTTCTTCAAGCTTAATGCGTAAAGCCTTACTAATATTAGTCATCTCTTCAAAGCTAGACGCTCCAAGCTGATGAATCCATTTAATCACTTGAGTTGCACGGAATTTTTTTTCGCCTATCTCTTCAAAAAAAGCTTCCAGCTTTGCAGGTGACATGCCCAGTAAATTAACTTTTTTGGTGGATTCAGTCATAGATGACAGTGCTCATAATTGGGGGTAGATCAATAGACCGCTCATAACTAAAGTCATAAGCGGCCTGGACGGTAATTACTTACCGAAGAAGTAAGCGATTTCGCGCTCAGCAGACGCTGGTGAATCAGAACCATGTACCGCATTTGCATCAATAGATTGTGCAAAATCACGACGAATAGTACCTTCAGCAGCTTCTTGAGGGTTAGTAGCGCCCATAAGCTCACGATTTAAAGCAATTGCATTTTCGCCTTCAAGAACCTGAACAACAACAGGGCCTGAAGTCATAAATTCAACAAGATCACCAAAGAAAGGACGCTCTTTATGCTCTGCATAAAAACCTTCAGCTTCTTCTTTAGAAAGCTGCTTTAGTTGCATTTCAACAATTTTAAGACCGTTAGACTCAAAACGAGAAACGATTTTGCCAATAACATTCTTAGCAACTGCATCCGGCTTAATAATTGAAAACGTACGTTCAAGTGCCATGTTTAAAGCTCCAAAATAAAATAAAAAGAATTATCTGAAAACCCTTACAGTTCTGTTAAACCGTATAATTAACCGATATAAAACAATCGACAAACTGCAATAAGGCTTTCGGATGACCCCTACAAAAATCCAGCGCGCAATTATACGCTAGAGCGGCGCCAGAAAACAGCCATTAAAAAACAAGAAAACCCGGCATAACCGGGTTTTCACAATAAGTTGGAGATTAATCCATCTCTTCTATCCAGGCCATTTGAATCCCTTCTAGAATTTTCTCTCCACAACGATCAGGATCATCATCAAATTCTTCAAGATCCATTACCTTCTGATAAAGGTCAGGAAAGCCAATTGCCATAGGGTCTTGCTCAGGATATTTCTCTGATAATTCAATCGCGATATCTAATACATCTACCCACTTAAGACTCATATCAATCCCTTTAGTGACGTTCAGAAACCTGATTAATTGTATACTTAGGAATTTCGACCACTAAGTCTTCATCAGCTACAACCGCTTGGCAACTTAAACGAGACTCAGGCTCTAACCCCCAAGCTTTATCTAACATGTCATCCTCAAGCTCATCAGATTCCTCTAAGGAATCAAACCCCTCACGCACAATCACGTGACAAGTTGTACAAGCACAAGATTTTTCACAAGCGTGCTCAATCTCAATTCCATGAGCAAGCGCAGCATCACAGACCGTAACCCCTGGTTCAGCGTCAATCACCTTACCTTCAGGACATAATTCATCGTGTGGCAGAAAGATAATCTGCGGCATCACTCACTCTCCCCAAGTTCATCAATACTGTGTCCTTGCAACGCTTTTTGGATGCTATGATCCATACGACGCGAGGCATATTCATCCGAAGCTTTTGACAAGGCAGCAACACCTCGCTCAATAGCCACCAGATCACTACCATTACGTAGCTCAATTAACTTTTCAATTTCACTTTCTAGTAACTTGTATTCATCAGGACTTAATAACTGCTTGCCATCTGCAATTAACGCATCCTGAAGAGAAACAATTAATCGATCTGCATCCACCTGCTGTTCACGCAATGCACGCATATCTTTATCTTCAGCTGCATTCAAATAAGACGATTTTAACATCTCAGCAATTTCAACATCGCCTAAACCATAAGAAGGCTTAACCTGAATACTACTCTCAACACCTGAGGTAAGCTCTTTAGCATGCACGCCCAACAAACCATCAGCATCCACTTGATAAGTAACACGAATCTTAGCAGCACCTGCTGCCATCGGCGGTATACCGCGTAAAACAAACCGCGCTAAAGAACGACAATCCGATACCAACTCACGCTCACCCTGAACAACATGAATCGCCATAGCCGTCTGGCCATCTTGATACGTGGTAAACTCTTGAGCGCGCGCAACAGGAATAGATGTATTCCTATGTATAATCTTTTCCGTTAACCCACCCATAGTCTCAATACCTAGAGAGAGAGGAATAACATCCAGCAACAACATACCACTATCAGGCTTATTACCTGCCAGCACATCTGCTTGAATAGACGCACCAACCGCAACAACGCAGTCTGGATCTATTTTTATATGAGGTTCACGTGCAAAAAACTGCTTTACCTCTTCCCGCACCAATGGCACACGAGTTGAGCCGCCCACCATCACAACCTCAAGCACATCTTCAGCTTCAACCGATGCATCTTTCAACGCCCTACGGCAGGCACGGATAGTACGCTTAACCAGAGGCGAGACCAATTCATCAAACTTTGCTCTCGTCACGGTAATGGACTGCTTACGCCCTTTTATTTCAAGATCAATGGTCGCTTCGTCAGCACCACTTAACACTTCTTTCGCTTGTTTTGATTTTTCCATCAAATAGCGAGATACCGAGTTACCATCAATATCTATATCTAACTGTTGCGCTATCCAGTCAGCCAAAGCCAAATCAAGATCATCTCCACCCAGCGCACTATCACCCCCGGTCGACAGCACCTCAAACACGCCCTTATTTAGACGAAGTATAGATATATCAAAGGTACCACCACCAAGGTCATAAACGGCAATAACGCCTTCCTTACCTTGATCTAAACCATAAGCAACAGCCGCAGCCGTAGGCTCATTTAACAAGCGAAGTACTTTAATATTCGCTAAGGTAGCCGCATCTTTAGTCGCCTGCCTCTGTGCATCATCAAAATAGGCAGGCACCGTAATCACAGCACCGGTCAATTCACCGCCTAGCGCCTCTTCTGCACGCGAAACCAACGCTTTCAATATATCAGCAGAAACCTGAACAGGACTTTTATTTCCAGCCGCTGTTTTAATGTAAGGCATACCGCCATCATTAACGTCAAACTGGTAAGGCGCTTCATCTCCAAGCGTTTTAAGATCACTAACCCCACGCCCCATCAATCGCTTAACGGAGATGATCGTATTATCAGGATCCGAAGCGGCATAAGTCCGTGCCTCAGCACCAACTAAATGATTTCCGCAGGGCATGTATCGTACAACTGAAGGCAATAAATGCTGACCTTCAATATCGGGGATAGTAACAGCTTCGCCACTCTTAACTGATGCGACAAGAGAATTAGTTGTCCCTAAATCGATACCCACTGCTAGTTTATGTTGATGCGGAGCCTCACTCTGCCCCGGTTCTGCTATCTGTAATAGCGCCATAGTATTGCGTTAACCATCCAGCCTGTCTTCAAGACGTTCTATCTCAACAACAAGCTTTTCTAAAAATTGCATTTTACGCACAGCTTCAGTAGCAGCAGTTAATGCCCCTTCCTGATAATCCTGTGCAAACTGCTCGCGTAAAGCCTTTAACATACCCTCAACTTCAGCCAGCAAATTTTCTAGCTCTGCATAAGGATCATCCTGATCGGGAATCTCCTCAAGTCGCTCTCTCAACTCCATCTGCTGCATCAAAAACATCGGCGCAATAGGTGTAGAAGATTCACTTTCCGTATCAATCCCTTGCAACAACAAAAGATATTGCGCTCGCAACAACGGCGATCGCAACGTTGCCACGCCTTCATTAAGAAAGGACATATATTGCACAGACATACGCTGTTCACGGTCAGATAAATGAGCGTAACGGTCAGGATGAAGTTTTTTTTGTAATTCGCGAGAACGATCAGCCAATTCTGACTGATCTATGTCGAAAGAGACCGGCAGACCGATAAACTCAAAGAAATTTTTACTAATATCCATCATTCTGCCGACAAAGGAGTTTAGACGTTGAAGCTTTCACCGCAACCACATTCGCTAGAAACATTAGGATTATTGAATTTGAAACCTTCATTTAATCCCTCCTTAACGAAATCTAATTCAGTGCCATCCAAGTACAACAAGCTTTTCGGATCAATAACAATTCGAACATCTTGCGGACCATCAAACACTTCATCTTCATCCTGAACTTCATCTACAAATTCAAGGACATAAGCCATACCAGAACAGCCAGAGGTACGCACACCTAAACGAATACCCGCACCTTGGCCACGCTTCTCAATATAACGCGCAACATGTTCTGCTGCTGCATCAGTCATGGTAATTGCCATAAACGCCTACTTCTCCCGAACAAATAACTAAACAGTTACTTGCTCTTTTTTTCTTTATAGTCAGCCACTGCTGCTTTAATAGCATCTTCAGCTAAAACAGAGCAGTGAATCTTCACTGGTGGCAAAGCCAACTCTTCAGCAATAGCAGTGTTTTTCAATTCTGACGCTTCTTCTAGGGACATCCCTTTGACCCATTCAGTGATCAAAGAACTAGAAGCGATAGCAGAACCGCAACCATAAGTTTTAAATTTAGCATCTTCAATAATACCATCATCGCTTACTTTAATTTGTAAGCGCATAACATCGCCACAAGCAGGTGCTCCAACCATACCTGTACCAACGCTTGTATCTTTATCATTCATTTTGCCAACATTACGAGGATTCTCGTAATGATCAATAACTTTCTCACTATAAGCCATGACGACCTCCAAAAAACTTTCAGTGTTGAATTAGTGATGAACCCATTCAACTTTGCTCAAATCAACACCGTCTTGAAACATATCCCACAACGGTGAAAGCTCACGTAATTTGCTCACTGCTTCTTCAATCTGTGCCGCTGCATAGTCCACTTCCTCTTCTGTCGTAAAACGACCGAATGAGAAACGAATAGAACTGTGCGCCAACTCATCGTTTAAACCTAAGGCACGAAGCACATAGGAAGGTTCTAAACTTGCAGATGTACAAGCAGAACCAGACGAAACAGCTAGATCTTTTAATGACATCAGTAATGATTCACCCTCAACAAAAGCAAAGCTAATGTTAAGGTTACCTGGAACGCGCTGCTCTTTAGAGCCATTCAGGTAAACCTCTTCCATGCCGTCAATACCGGCTAGAAAGCGGTCACGTAGTGCAATAATTGCTTTAGTATCTGCCGCTAGCTCTTCTTTACAGATACGAGCAGCTTCACCCATACCAACAATCTGATGGGTAGGCAATGTGCCTGAACGCATACCACGCTCATGACCACCACCATGAATCTGTGCCTCTAAACGAACACGCGGTTTACGACGTACAAATAGAGCGCCGATCCCTTTTGGCCCATACATTTTATGCGCAGAGAACGACATCAAATCAACTTTTGCTTTAGCTAAATCAATCTCAACTTTCCCCGCACTCTGAGCGGCATCTACATGAAAGATAATGCCCTTAGTACGTGTTAGCTCGCCAATAGCTTCTATATCGGTAATAGTGCCTATTTCGTTATTTACATGCATCAGCGACACAAGAATTGTATCTTCACGAATAGCATCGGCAACCGCTTGCGGTTCAATTAAACCATCAGAATTAGGCGTTAAGTAAGTTACTTCAAACCCTTCACGCTCAAGCTGACGACATGGATCTAACACAGCTTTATGTTCAATTTTCGAGGTAATAATGTGCTTACCTTTCTTTTGATAAAAGTGTGCAGCCCCTTTTATAGCTAAGTTATCAGATTCTGTAGCACCCGAAGTCCACACAATTTCACGCGGATCAGCATTAATCAGATCAGCAACTTGACGACGTGCAATCTCAACAGCTTCTTCTGCTTTCCAACCAAAAAGGTGTGAGCGAGAAGCTGGATTTCCAAAGTTACCATCTACGGTTAAACACTCGATCATTTTATCAGCAACGCGCTGATCTACGGGTGTTGTAGCTGAATAGTCCAGATAAATCGGTGTTTTCATTTATTCTCTCCGAGCCTACTTATACAGACGCTTTATCTGAAAGCGCCAGAGTATCTGATCCCGTCATAATCTGATCTAAATTGACCCTATTCTGACGTTCTGAAATATTTTGCACATCTTTTCTAGCCACTAAATCGGCCAAAGATATACTTCTTAAAAAACCATGAATTTGGTCACTCAAATCGCACCACAAATGATGGGTAAGACAAATCTCGCCATTCTGACAATCGCCATGACGCTGGCAGCCTGTGGCATCAACCGATTCATTTACTGCGTCGATAACTTCAGCAACATTAATAATCGATTGTTCACGATTAAGCTGATAGCCGCCACCCGGACCTCGTACACTACGCACTAATTCATTTCTACGCAGTTTTGCAAATAACTGCTCTAGATATGACAAAGAGATTCCCTGCCTTTCTGATATATCAGCCAAGCTAATAGGCCCTTTACCTTCATGAAGAGCCAAATCAAGCATTGCTGTCACAGCATAGCGCCCTTTAGTCGTCAGTCGCATATTCTTTACCCCGATGCGAGTTAGCATTTGAGTATATTATGCAATACCCGACTAAAAAGGTCAATTAAATAACCAACCTCTTTGGTAGGGCTTTACCTACTTTGTGCGCAAATTCTAACACGAATAGAGAACAACCCCACGCCACAAATTAAAGATTACTTTTTTACGTGCTTCTGAGTCGCCGTTAAAATACCACGCAACACATTTACCTCGACCTTATCCATCAAAGAGCGAAGGTAGAGCCTACGAAGCCTAGGCATTAATTGACGCGGACGCTCCGGATCTAAAAACTCTATATCAATCAACGTCTGCTCCATATGCTCAAACAACCTCTCTAAATCAGCACTTTCTGCCAAATCCATATCCCACTCTGTACCCCATTGAGGCTTATGCGCTTCATTTTGTGAAGCATACAAAGAAGCCATACGTAACTCATAAGTAATAACCTGAACCGCAGCCGCAAGATTCAAGGAACTAAACGCCTCATTAGACGGGATATGCACATGATGGTGACATAAGTGCAACTCTTCATTAGTTAAGCCTCGGTCTTCTCTACCAAAAACAATCGCGACTTTTTTATCTGTCATTATAGGATAGATGATTGACGCCAATTCACGAGGATCAACAACAGGCCAAGGAATATGACGCCCTCGCGCACTCGTACCCACCACTAACTGACAGTCACCAATAGCAGCCTCTAACGTTTCATGAACAACCGCATTTTCTAAAAGATCTGTAGCACCTGACGCACGCGCGTCAGCATTAGGATGAGGAAATTTTTTAGGGGCAACAAGATGCAGCTCTTCAAACTTCATATTTTTCATTGCACGTGCCACCCCACCAATATTTCCAGGATGGGTCGTGTTAACCAGCACAATACGAACATTAACTGACATCAAATTAACCTTAAAGTGGGAAATACTCTATTTTAACAGACCTAACGACATCAATTCAGCTATTAAGCACATCTAATCGGCGACTTAATTCAAGCTTTTATTCACGACACCCTTATCCTCAGGTATAATACTCGCTTCAATTTTGTACAGTCTTTAGGTCCCCATCAGATGCAACCTATGGTTAACATTGCACTGCGCGCTGCTCGCGTCGCAGGAGAACAGATTACCCGCGCCGTCGAACGCTTAGATCTTGTAAAATCAGAACAAGCGGATGCAGCAAAATTAATCAGCGAAACATGTAAAAAAGCTGAATTAAGCATTACCCAGGCGATTCATAAAGCTTACCCAAACCACAAAGTGATTGGGGAGTATACAGGGGAGCATGCACCTATTGGCGAAGGCCCAGAATTCACTTGGACTATAAACCCAATTGATAGCCTATCCAATTTTTCCAATGGCTTACCTACTTTTGCGCTTTGTATTGCAGGACAACAAAATAACCGCATCGAACATGCACTAATTTTGAACCCAATCACGAATGAAGAGTTCACCGCAAGCCGAGGCCATGGAGCCCAACTAAACGGCAAGAGACTGCGTGTAAGCAACCATAAAGGTATAGAAAACGCCTTAATTAGCACAGGCTTCTTTAATCGCAAAAGTGACAAAGACCATTTAGACACTTACTTAAATATCTTTCGCGACATCACCACCACGGGCGGCACGATTTATAACGGCGGCTCCCCAGCACTTAATTTAGCCTATATCGCCGCTGGGCGAATCGATGGTTATTATCAAATCGGCCTAAATTACAGTGAGATTGAAGCAGGCCTATTACTTATCCAAGAAGCTGGCGGACTTGTAGGCGATTTCAAAGGGAGCAATAATTTCCGCCAGAACGGCAATCTAATTGCTGGCAACCCGAAAATGTTTAAAGCCCTGATAAAAGCACTTCAACCATCACTGACTGATGATTTGAAATAAGTTTTATCAGATATAAAAAAACCGGCTAATGCCGGTTTTTTTTATATCTGAACGAACCCTTAAACTTCGTAAGGGTTACGCAAAATAATCGTTTCAACACGATCCGGTCCAGTAGAGATGATATCTACAGGCGCCTCGATTAGCACTTCAATACGCTTAATATAAGCAACAGCAGCTGCTGGCAACTCATCGATTGATTGAGCACCAACCGTACTTTCACTCCAACCCGACATAGTTTCGTAAACAGGTTCCACCACTTCGTAGTCTTCACTACCGCTTAGGGAAGTAACCAAATTACCTTCAGAGTCCTTATAACCTACACAGATATTAATTTCATCCATGCCGTCCAAAACATCTAACTTAGTTAAGCAAAGACCGGAAACAGAGTTAATTTGAATCGCATGTTTCAACGCAACCGCATCAAACCAACCACAACGACGGGAACGCCCGGTTGTAGAACCAAACTCATGCCCACGCTCTGCTAAGCCCTCACCCACATCACAATGAAGCTCCGTAGGGAAAGGCCCCCCCCCAACTCGAGTTGTATAAGCCTTCGTGATACCCAATATGTAATCTAAGTACAACGGACCAAAACCACTACCCGTAGAAGTACCGCCAGCAGTAGTATTAGAAGAGGTAACATATGGATAAGTACCATGATCAATATCTAATAATGATCCTTGAGCCCCTTCAAACATAATATTCTTGTCTGCCTTTCTCAAGTCATGAAGCATCGCTGTCACATCAGCAACCATAGGTGCAATCTGCTCACCCATAGCCAACGCTTCATCAAGAACAGTCTGATAGTCAACCGGCTCAACTTTATAATAATGCTCAAGCTGGAAGTTATGATACGCCAAAACCTCCTTCAACTTAGCCGCAAAGCGCTCTTTATCCATAAGGTCAGCCAAACGCAAACCACGACGAGCAACTTTGTCTTCATACGCAGGACCTATACCACGACCTGTTGTACCAATTTTTGCCTCACCACGCGCAAGTTCTCGCGCCTGATCCAATGCAACATGATAAGGGAGAATAAGAGGACAAGCAGGGCTTAAGCGCAAACGCTCACGTACAGGAACCCCTGCATCTTCAAGACCTTTAATCTCTTTCAACAGCGCTTCCGGCGAAAGCACTACACCATTACCAATCATACACACGACATTGTCGCGTAATATCCCCGACGGAATCAGGTGCAAAACAGTTTTTTCACCGTCTATAACCAACGTATGCCCAGCATTATGTCCGCCTTGAAAGCGAGCGACTGCTGATGCTTGGTCTGTTAGCAAATCAACGATTTTGCCTTTACCTTCATCACCCCATTGGGTACCCAGAACGACTACGTTTTTGCCCATTGCTGCCTACTTGAGATTACTTAAAAAATTTAATACAAGTTACAGATCACTAACGATCCATTCACCATTACACCGCACTAACTGAGCGGTACACTTTGCTGCCGATTCAACACCAGACAACGCATAAATCACACAAACACCCTCTGAACGGAGCTGTTTCACTTTATTTAAAAGCGAAGCATCTTCCTCAACTGGCGCCAAAACTACCTCAAGACTCGAAGCAACCTCTTTAGAGAGCTCAACCAGTCTATGCAAATCAGCACTAAAACCCGTTGCAGGGCGCGCACGACCAAAATCTCGGCCAATTTCATCATAACGACCGCCTTTAGCAATCGCTTGCCCAAACGCTGGGGTATACGCAGCAAAAACAACACCCGTGTGATAGTTATAACCACGTAATTCACTCAGATCAAAATATTGATCCAATTCAGGGAAACGTAACGCAATACGATCAGCTAATTGCTGCAAATACTCAATTGCATCGAGTACGCGCTTCGGCGCTTCAGCAAATAATGTACGAGCACGAGAAAGCACTTCTACACCACCGTTTAAACGTGGTAACGCTAATAAACACTGAGCAATGATAGGCTGCGCATCTAAGGAGGCTACAAACACTTCTAATTCTGGCAAAGCCTTACGGCTTAATATATCTAGATACTGATCTTGCTGCTGGTCAGTCAGCTCAGCTATCTCCATTAACCCAGTAAACACACCTACATGACCTAAATCTATACTCAGCTCATGCTCAAGACCTACTACCTGCATAGTCTCAACCATAAGAGAGATAACCTCTACATCACTCTCAATACCTGAGTGACCATAAAGTTCAGCACCAATTTGCAGAGGATTACGTGAAGCTAAGGGCTGTGCTGGCATAGCATGAACAACAGGACCAGCATAACAAAGACGTGTTGCTCCCGATTCACGCAAACGGTGAGCATCTATACGTGCAACTTGAGGCGTAATATCTGCACGTACACCGATCAAATGGCCACTCATCTGATCCGTAGCTTTAACCGTATTGAGCTCTAAATCACGACCAACACCAGTAAGCAGAGATTCTAGATGCTCAAACAAGGGAGGCATAACGAGCTCATAACCCCAATGTTCGTACAGATCCAATAGACGCCTACGTAAAATTTCAACGCGACGGGCTTGCGAAGGAAGAAGTTCTTGCACACCTTCCGGTAGCAGCCAACGATCTGCCAATGCCATGTGGTACTCCGTATATCTCAAAAAAAACATCACACCGGGCAAATACCCGATACTTCAATAAATCTTTAATGAACTAGGTAGAGAAGAAAAACCCCTAGTAGCATACTGCCAAGGCCGATAAAACGCAGAGATCGGTCACTGACAAGCGCAAGCTGCTGAACAAGATTGCGCCAACGCTGCGGATAGAGGAATGGAATAATACCTTCGAGTATAAGCATCAAGCAGAAACCAATCACCAAACCATCAACTAATTCAGATGACACTACTTAATATCCCCAATCTTATCACACAAAAAAACCGGGCTTTAACCCGGCTGCCGTATTCTATCACGGAATCAGGGGAATGCCTTCCCCTGAACCGTTTTTTTGTGCATTTTTACATCAACATTTCTTAACGTACACTAGGCTGCCCCATGTACTTAAAGAAATCGCTATCAGGCTTTAAGACAAGCACATCGCCACTTTGAGAAAATGACTCGCGATACGCCTGCAAGCTACGATAGAAAGAGTAGAACTCTGGGTTAGCTGAATAGGCTTTAGAGTAGTTATTTGCCGCAACCGCATCACCCTCACCGCGAAGCTCTTCAGATTCACGATAAGCTTCAGCCTCAATAACCGTTCTTTGACGGTCAGCATCCGCACGGATACCTTCCGCTAACTCTTTACCACGAGAACGAAGCTCACGAGCTTCAAGCTCACGCTCTGAACGCATACGTCCATAAACTGATTCAGATACCTCTTGCGGTAGATCAATACGTTTAACACGTACATCAACCACTTCAACACCAAATTCCTGGATCGCTATTGAACTCAACTTATTAGTCAGTTCACGCATCAACTCTTCACGCTCACCTGACACAACCTCAGTAACAGTACGTTCACCAAACTGATTACGTAAACCTGTATCAACACGGTCAGACAGCAATTGGGCCGCTTTCAGTGCATCACCTGATGTAGCCGTATAGAACTTTTGCACATCTGATACACGCCATTTAACAAAAGAATCAACGATCAAACGCTTTTTCTCTAGCGTCAAATACGCTTGCGGACGCGTGTCCAACGTTAAAATACGCGAATCAAATTTACGCACTTTATTCATAACCGGAATTTTAAAGTGCAATCCCGGAGCAACATCAGCCTCAGAAACTTCACCAAACTTCAGCAATACTGCACGTTCAGTTTCTTTAACAATATAAAGAGAGCTTTGAGCCAACAAAACAACAACAGCCAGTAAAGCTAGGCCTACCATAGATTTAGATTGCATTATCGACCCTCCCTACGTGTACTCTGTCTTATACGAAGCTCATCCACCACCTGATCAGTCACTTCTCTCAAGCTTTGACTATCTAGACGAACTGGCGAATTAGCATCTGCCGATACCGGACGATTCTGCATAATCTTATCAAGCGGTAAATACATCATGTTATTACCACCCTCAACATCTACAAGAACCTTAGGATTAGCAGCAAGCACCTCCTGCATTGTATCTAAATACAAACGTTCACGAGTAACATCAGGAGCCTTTTCATACTCAGTCAACAATGCCGTAAAACGCTTAGCATCACCTTCAGAGCGGGCAACAACCTGCTCTTTATATGCACTTGCTTCTTCTAACACACGCTGCGCCTGACCACGAGCCTCTGGAATAATACCATTCGCATAAGATTCAGCTTCGTTTTTAACACGCTGCTCATCTTCTCGCGCCTTGATCACATCATCGAATGCATCTTGAACCTGGTTAGGTGCTTTAGCCTCTTTAATATTGACCTTAGATATACGCAGACCTGTACCATAATCAGCCATATAACCCTGCAAGCGTTCCTGCACTTGAATAGACAGCTGCTCACGACCTTGGGTTAAGATTGAATGCATATTGGTAGAACCAACCACATGACGAAGTGCAGATTCTGCAGCATTAGAAAGACTCGCTTCAGGATCTCTAACGGTTAGCACAAAACCTTTGGCGTCAGTAATAACGTACTGAACCGTCATTTCAACATCCACAATATTTTCATCTTTAGTCAACATAAGCGCACGATGATCACGCGTACGTACACGCGTTACGTTTACTTTTTCAACCAGATCAATTAACGGCGGATTCCACTGCAAACCAGGGCCAACAGTATCGTTATACTTACCTAAACGTAGCACGACACCTCGTTCTTGCTGATCGACGGTATACACCCCCATACCAGCCCAGATCACGATAGCAATAAGCGCAATAATCCAGAACAAGCCAGCACCACCCGAGGGGGTGCTTGAACCACCGCCATTTCCAGTACTACGTTTACCAGAACCACCAAAAATACCACTCAGCTTATCTTGTAATTTCCGTAACGCCTCATCTAAGTCTGGCGGCCCCTGATCTCCACCACCTTTATTGCCCCCACGGTTGTTATTACCACTACCCCAAGGATCTTTATTATCATTATTACCAGGCTCATTCCAAGCCATATGCCACTCCGTATAAACAACTAGTTAGCTAAATTAAAACACACAAATTCAATAAGTATTATTCGATTGATATTACTCAGCCCTTCGCAATACCCGAAGTATTCACAAAACAGCTCCAGCAATCAAATTAAATCAATAAGGATTGACCTCCATTGGGAAACAACGTTCCCGAGACATACCCAACCGACTCAAAATTTGTAACATATCTTTCTTTTGTATACGTACTTCAAGAACAATAGACCCTTTATCATCCATTTGCTCCGAAAGCACCGCACCGCTTTCATATAACTTTGCTCTAAACTGCCCTTCGTCTGGCTGCAAAGAGACACGATCATGATAAACATCATCCGCAAGCAACTCATTCACAGCCTGAAATAACAGGTCATGACCTACGCCTGCAACAGCAGAAAGCCACACTCGAATGGGCTTACCTTCTTCATTACGATCAATTCTTGCTTCACGCCCCTCAAGCAGATCTATTTTATTATAAATCTCAAGTACAGGAACCTCATCAGCACCGATTTCACTTAAAACGTGTTCAACTTCAGTTATATGCTCGTGCCTGTCATCATCATGACAATCAATAACATGTAACAGCAACGTTGCTTCAATCGTTTCTTGCAATGTTGCTCTAAATGCTTCAACTAACTTATGCGGAAGGTGACGAATAAAACCAACAGTATCAGCTAATATCGCAGATCCAACATCTTCAATTTCTATACGGCGCAATGTAGGATCAAGCGTCGCAAAAAGCTGATCAGCCGCATAAACCTCAGAGGCTGTAAGAGAATTAAACAGTGTGGACTTACCAGCATTGGTATAGCCAACCAGCGAGAGTGTTGGGACTTCGGCACGTTTTCTTGAGCGCCGCCCTTGATCTCGCTGTTTACGAACTTTTTCTAAGCGCTTATGAATAGACTTCATACGTGCTCGAAGCAGACGCCGGTCAGTCTCAAGCTGGGTTTCACCTGGACCTCGCAGACCTATACCACCTTTTTGTCTTTCTAAGTGGGTCCAGCCTCGAACCAAACGAGTCGACATATGATCCAACTGCGCTAACTCAACCTGCAGTTTCCCCTCATGAGTACGCGCACGCTGAGCAAATATATCCAATATCAGCCCTGTACGATCCAGCACTCTACATTGAATTTCATGTTCAATGTTTCGTTCCTGAGCAGGGCTCAAAGCATGATTAAAGATCACAACCTCGGAGTTGTGATGATCAACCAATACTTTTAGCTCTTCAAGCTTGCCCTGACCAATAAAGAACTTAGGGTTCGGATGCCCAAGAGACCCGGTAAGAAACTCAACCGGGTCTGCACCCGCTGACAATGCCAGCTCTTCGAGTTCCTTTGGACTTTCTTGGTCAGCAGCAGCTGCCAAATTCATGTGTACTAATATGGCGCATTCGCCACTCTTCGGTCGCTCAAAGAACAATTATTATCAGTCCTCAGCTTTCATTTCGTCAGCAGCTGGTAGTTTTAC
Source organism: Neptuniibacter marinus (assembly GCF_965223595.1). Lineage (NCBI taxonomy): Bacteria > Pseudomonadati > Pseudomonadota > Gammaproteobacteria > Oceanospirillales > Oceanospirillaceae > Neptuniibacter > Neptuniibacter marinus. The sequence goes on from NZ_OZ245004.1 coordinate 3,187,596, forward strand.
AGGGCGTGCAGGTACAACTGTAGAAATTGCATGCTTGTAAACCATTTGACTAACTGTGTTTTTTAACAGAATGACAAACTGATCAAACGATTCAATCTGTCCCTGCAATTTAATACCATTTACCAGAAAAATAGAGACCGGAATGCGTTCCTTACGTAACGCATTTAAATAAGGGTCTTGTAACGATTGCCCTTTTGACATTTTGCAAACTCCTTCCCAAGAAATATTTTATATTTTGTCGTTATAGTATTACTGACGGCGCGCAATTCGCCTCACTGTAGCCGAATTACAACTAATATACGGCAGTTTTTCAGTCCAGCATGACATTATATAATGCCACCATCCACTAATTTCAAGGCATTAGATAATAGTTTTGAATCATGAGTGTCCATCCAAGTAAGATTTTCCCAACTTCTCAGCCAAGTAACCTGCCTTTTTGCTAGCTGACGCGTAGCCACCACACTTTTGAATTTCATAGTCTCAAAATCCCAAGTCCCGGCAAAATATTCCCACACCTGTCTATAGCCAACACACCGAACGGCGGGCATTTGCAACGTTAAATCGCCACGATCCCACAACCCTCTAACCTCATCAATAAAGCCTTGATCCAGCATAAGATCAAATCGTTTTTCTATACGTTCATGTAGTTCAGAGCGATCTTTAGGCATTACCGCCATAGGAATAATAGAAAAATCAGGCTGTTGGGCTTTTTGCTCTGCCCAGAGCTCACTCATGGGCCGACCCGTAATCTCATACACCTCAAGGGCACGCTGCAAACGCTGCGAATCATTTTTATTTAAGCGAGCTGCAGATTCAGGATCAACTTCAGCTAAACGGCTATGGATACTTTCCCAACCACTAAATTCAGCTTCTTTAAGGATGCGCTCCCGCACCGCGACATCAGCCTTCGGCAAAGAGGCTAACCCATTCTTTAAGGCATGAAAGTACAGCATAGTCCCCCCAGTCAAAAGAGGAATTTTTCCCGCTGATCGAATTTCTTCAATTTGCGTTAAAGCATCACAACGAAATTCAGCCGCTGAGTACGCATCAAGGGGGTCACATATATCAATTAATTGATGCGGGTAACGCGCCAACATGGCAGCATCGGGCTTTGCCGTACCTATATCCATTCCTTGATAGATCATAGCGGAATCAACACTGACTATTTCACAAGGCATATTATCGTAAAGCTGCATGGCAAGATCAGTTTTACCTGAAGCCGTAGGCCCCATTAAAAAAACAACCGGTAAATTACTCAAATTATCCTCAACTACTGCCCACGCATAAATAATTTATCAAGATCGTTCATCGTCATTTGACTCCACGTAGGCCGACCATGATTGCACTGTCCACTACGCTCTGTATTTTCCATATCACGCAGCAGCGCATTCATCTCAGGTATGGTTAGCTGCCGATTTGCTCTCACAGCCCCATGGCAAGCCATAGTTCCTAGCAACTCGTTAATATGTTGCTCTATTCGCTTACTTTCACCATAGACCAGCATGTCTGATAACACATCACGAATAAGCTGCTCCACATTACCTTTAGCTAAAGAAACTGGCACTTGGCGTACAACAATTGTTTCTTCACCCATACGTGCTAATTCAAAACCTAAACGCTTAAACGTGTCTGCATACTCTTCAGAGCAATCAGCTTCACGCTCACTTACAGCAAGACTCAAAGGCACCAACAAGGGCTGAGAGCGCACGACATCTTCCTCGTAAGACTGCTTCATACGCTCATAAACAATACGCTCATGGGCCGCATGCATATCTACAACAATTAAACCTTGCGCATTCTCTGCAAGGATATAAACCCCATGCAATTGAGCAACCGCATACCCCATGGGAGGACATTCCTCCTGAGCTTCATCAATTTCACCAGTCTGCTGAGCACTATCAGGGTGTAGCGCAGCATAGCCAGCTAACTGATCATTAACCAGCCCCTGCGATGGTGGCTGCGAATAACTAGATCTATATCCAGAAGAAACGGCGCCTTCTCCATAGCGAGTTGGCGACCGTTGAGTAAATGCCATTCTCCCTTGCTCATGCGACGGCTCTTGCACAGCGACAACCGGTTGTAATCCCTGCTCAAAACCTACATTTTCAGCCGTTCGTTCACCGCCCAATTGATCTTGTGGCCGCATATCTGCAATTAATCTATGCAAGGTTCTGAATAAAAAATCGTGCACTAAGCGACTTTCACGGAACCGAACTTCATGCTTGGTTGGATGGACATTAACATCCACTAAGGAAGGATCAAGTTCCAAATAGAGAACATACGCAGGGAAACGACCATGATAAAGCACATCAGCATAAGCCTGCCTCACAGCATGAGTAACCACTTTATCTTTAATCATTCGACCATTAACAAAGAAATACTGCAGATCCGCCTGACTACGTGAGAAGGTAGGTAAGCCAACCCAACCCCACAACCTTAGCCCTGATGCCTCAGCAACAACATCAACATTTAAAGCGTTATCAATGAAGGCCGAACCACAAATATTAGCGACTCGCCGCTCTTGCTCTAGCTGACTATCAGCCTGTCGAAGTTGATGAATCACCTTTCCGTTATGTCGTAACTGAAAAGCCACATCAAAACGACTTAACGCAAGGCGTTTAACCACTTCATCTAGATGGCGAAATTCTGTTTTCTCTGTTTTAAGAAATTTACGACGGGCAGGTGTATTAAAAAAAAGATCCTTAACTTCAACCGTTGTCCCTTCTGGATGGGCAGCAGGCTCCGTTGTAGCCTCCATATCACGCCCTTCTGTCTGTACCTGCCAAGCATTCTCTTGTGAGGCCTGCCGGGAGGTCAATGATAAGCGAGAAACCGAACTGATACTGGCTAAAGCCTCGCCGCGAAAGCCCAAACTTCCCACCGACTCCAAATCCTCCAGCACCTGTATTTTCGATGTTGCATGCCGACTAAGCGCTAATGGCAAATCCTCTTTATCTATACCGGAGCCATTATCCCGGACACGCATTAACTTAACACCGCCTTGCTCAATCTCAACATCAACCTTACTGGCACCAGCATCAAGACTGTTTTCTAAGATTTCTTTTATAACTGAAGCAGGACGCTCAACAACCTCCCCCGCTGCTATCTGGTTAGCTAAACGTGGTGATAGCAAATGAATACGTGACATTAAAAATCCTTTAACTTGCGGGAATTCTTAGAACTTGACCAATTTTGATCGTATCATTTTTAAGGCTATTAACCTTACGAAGCGATGCCAACGAGACACCATTTTTTGAAGCAATAACGGAGAGGGTATCACCTCGTACAACTTTGTAGCTACGAGCATCCTTTACTTTACGCTGTGCAATAAGCGTTAGAGCCGGCGGCTTCCGTTCAAAATGCTGAACAATACCTTTGTAGACCGCATCAGCCATCTTTTTTTGATAGCTACGCGTCTTTAACTTAGCCGCTTCTCCAGGATTAGAGATAAAGCCAGTTTCAACCAATATAGAAGGAATATCAGGCGATTTCAGGACTACAAAACCAGCCTGTTCAACATAGGACTTATGCATACGAGCAAAACGCTTAATATTAGTATGAATCCCTTTAGCTATTGAGCGACTATCTTCTCTGCTTGCGGTCATCGACATATCAAGTAATACACTGGCTAAAACATTATCTTTATCATCTAAGCTAACGCTACCCACACCACCAATCAGATCTGCACTATTCTCTTTACTTGCCAACCATCGCCCCATTTCACTACTCGCCCCTCTCGAGGAGAGCACCCAAACAGAAGCACCTCGGGCTCTAGGATCTTTGAACGCATCCGCATGAATTGAGACAAAAAGATCTGCATTATGTTTTCGTGCCGCCGACGTTCGTCCACGCAAGCTAATGTAATAATCCCCGGTACGCGTCAACTGACCTTTGTAACCCGGCGTTTGATCTAAACGTCGCTTCAACTCTTTTGCTATCGCAAGTACAACATCTTTCTCTCTAACTCGCCCACTCCCAATAGCACCTGGATCATCGCCCCCATGCCCAGCATCAATAGCGATCACAATATCTCGACCAGCTACCGCCTGCGGTTTAGCCGTTTTTGTCGCTTTAACTAAGGACGCTTTTTCATAAAGATCCAAGACCAAACGGTGACCATATTTTTGATTAGGTTTAAGTTCAAAACTCTTCGGGCGCACAGCATGTTTGAGGTCCAACACCAACCTGAGTGTTTTACCATTTTTACCAGAACGAATACGCTCAACCGGACTTTTTTCAAGACCTAAGCGCTCCAAATTTGCCGTTAGCTTCGTATCCTCAATATCCAAAACGATACGTTCAGGGTTATTTAAGGTAAAAACCTTATGTACAGCAGGCCCCGAAAGATCAAAAACCAAACGAGCATGATCCGGTGCAAGCCATATACGTACCTTTTCGACTTCTGCCCCTTGAACAAAAAAACTGCCCAACGATAGGGCCGCACAAAATAACCAACTGACTACCTGTCTATACTTCGTTATCTGCATAAAGCCCCAAAAAACCCCTTCACAAAAAGCAAAACACCCTAACCCAACTTATGACTCAGCATCGAATCGTTTAATCAATAAGCTTATCGGCCATTATCTGACCTAATTCAGTCTGCGGCGTCCAGCTTAACTGCCGACCATACCCCAATAGCTCTATCTGTAACACTAAATCGGCTTTCGGCAACATACCACGACCTCGATCTGGCCATTCAACCAAGCACAATGCATTTTCATCAAAATAATCACGAATACCCAAGTATTCTAGCTCTTCAGGATCCGACAAGCGGTAAAGATCGAAATGATAGATATGTTTACCGTTAATTTCATAAGGCTCCACCAGCGTATAGGTAGGACTCTTAACGGAGCCTTGATGACCGGCCCCTCTTATAACACCACGGCTTAAGGTGGTCTTACCCATACCCAAATCACCTAATAAAAAAACAACGCCCCCATTTTCTGCAGCTTGGGCTATTTTGTAACCAAAGGCGACCATGGAATCTTCATCAGGCAATTCAATCCGATACTCTTTACTCATATTGACCATTTATCACTTTAGGAATCGTTAAAAAAAGATCGGACGCCAACATCCCAATCTCCCCTTGAGACTGAGCAATATAATCTGCTGCTGTCGCATGTACATAAACAGCGATACGGGCCGCATTTTCAGGGCTCATCTTTTGCGCCATAAATGCTCCACAAATACCCGATAATACATCACCCATTCCGCCGACAGACATCCCTGGATTACCCGCAGAACACAAATAGCTCGCATCACCCGCCGACACCAGCGAACCTGAACCTTTTAACACTACAGCGCCACCACAAACAATCTGCAACCTTTCAACCGCATCAAAACGGTCCCGCTCTATATCATTCACGGTTTCACCCAGTAAGCGCGCAGCTTCGCCCGGATGGGGTGTACATAGCCATTTATTACGCTGTTTCAGCTCAAATTGACTAAATAAATTCTTACCTACCATCAAATTCAACGCGTCCGCATCTAGCACCATAGGCTTACCAGCCCCTAAAGCGGTGAAGAGCATCTGTTCAGCCCAAGCGTTCTGACCAAGCCCTGGCCCGGCAATAATAACATCCACTTTATCAAGTAAAGGTTGCAGTTGAGCGCTTGAATCAACCCCTTTAACCATAATCTCTGGACAGCGACTTAACGAAGCCCGCACATGTTCAGAGCGTGTAGCCAGTGTGACTAAACCAGCCCCACTTCGCATGGCTGCTTCTGAAGCTAATAGAGCAGCCCCGCCCATACCGTGGTCGCCACCAACAACTAATAAGTGACCAAATCGCCCCTTATGTGATGACTTTGATCGAGGCGGCAAACACTCACCGAGATCCTCTTCTGTTGTTCTAAAAAGATTAACAGGAACCGCTTCATAAACCTCATCAGGCACCTTGAGGTCATCAAACAACAGTGTTCCACAGTAATCAACAGCCTGACCCGTCAACAGGCCCCGTTTCATGCCAATAAAGCTTATGGTGATATCAGCATGGACCGCCACACCCAAAACCCCTCCAGTGTCAGCACAAAGCCCTGAGGGAATATCAACTGAGACAACAGCTTTAGTGGAAGCGTTAAACTGCTCAATCGCAGTGTAAAACAAACCACGAACCTTACCAGAAAGCCCTGTGCCTAACATAGCATCAACTAATAGACCGCCACGAAAACTCATACCTGGCCTATAAAGCTCATAGCTAGGATAGATCGATTGCAGTTGCTGCCACGCCGCTAACGCCTCACCTTTAAGTGTAAAAGGAAAGCGTTCATCCCCTACACAAATCAGTTGAACATCAAGCCCTTTCTGTTTAGCCAGCAACGCAACAACAAAACCATCACCCCCATTATTACCTGCACCACAGACTATTGTAATTGCAGTTACATTTGGGAAACGATCTAGCATTTCAGCAAAAACAGCGTGACCCGCCCGCTGCATAAGGCGGATACCTGGAATACCAAATTCATTGATTGCCGTACTATCCAGCACACGAGTTTGTTCCGCTGTGTATAATGTCGCCGGAAGAACCGCTCTGTTTACAGACATCGCTCGAACCAATTATTTATGTAACGTTATGTTTTTAGAACATTATGAGGAATCTTCCCCGTAAAGGGCAAGCCTGAATATATGCCAGATAAACCATCAGATACACTAGCAACACTCGCACAGAAGATAAAAAGCTGGGCAAAAGAGCTAGGTTTCCAACAATGCGGTATCACCGATTGCGATCTGAGTGCGGAGAGAGCCCATTATGAACAGTGGATCGAAGCGGGATATCACGGTGAAATGGCGTACCTCAACAATCATTTAGACAAACGTTTCTCAGCTGAGAGTTTACTCCCTGGCACGCAACGCATTATTTGTGTACGGATGGATTACCTTCCACCAGATACTGCAGCTGTAGACCGGCTTGATGATGGTAAACATGCGTATGTATCTCGTTATACCTTAGGTCGAGACTATCACAAACTCATTCGTAAACGTCTAACTCAGCTGGGTAAAAAAATAGATGATGAAGTAGGGAAAACAGTCTTTCGAGCCTTTGTTGACAGCGCCCCTCTACTGGAACGCCCTTTAGCGGAGAAAGCAGGTCTCGGCTGGCGTGGAAAACATACACTTATCCTTAACCGCGAAGCGGGTTCCATGTTTTTCTTGGGCGAACTTCTGATCGACCTTCCCCTTCCTATAGATCAACCTAGTACGGAAGAGCATTGCGGGAAATGCACGGCCTGTTTAGATGTATGCCCAACACAGGCCTTTCCCCAACCGCATCTGCTTGACGCACGAAAATGTATCTCTTATTTAACAATTGAACTAAGCGGATCTATTCCAGAAGAGCTCCGCCCCAAAATGGGTAATCGCATCTTTGGTTGTGATGATTGTCAATTGATCTGTCCTTGGAATCGATTTGCCGATTTCACTCACGAACAAGACTTCCATCCTCGACAAAAGTTAGACAAAAGCGAATTAATTGAGCTCTTCAACTGGGATGAAGCCACATTCCTGAAAAAAACTGAAGGCTCCGCTATCCGTCGAACAGGCCATATTGGCTGGCTAAGAAACATTGCTGTTGCTTTAGGTAATAGTGATGGCGGGGAGAATGTTATTAACGCACTGAAAGCAAAGCTATCCCATAGTTCAGAGATCGTACAAGAACATAGCTTATGGGCACTCAACAGGTTAGCGACTAAAAGGACTGAAGGGGCATTGCCAATCCACACCCACTCCCGTCGAAATAAGATCAAATTCTAAGAAAATAGATTTACAGCTTAATAAAGTGCTCTCGGTAATACTTCAGCTCATCAATAGAATCACGAATATCGTCTAAAGCTAAGTGAGAGCCTTTTTTAACAACACCAGCAGCAACTTCAGGTTTCCAGCGTTTAGCTAACTCTTTCAGCGAGCTGACATCCAAATTACGGTAATGGAAGAAAGCCTCTAATTCAGGCATATATTTATCAAGGAAACGGCGGTCCTGACCTATACTATTACCGCACATGGGGGACTCACCCGCGGCCACATACTGCTTCAAGAATGCAATAGTTTCCTGTTCAGCCTGAGCCTCAGTGACAGAACTATCTTTTACTCTCTGAGTTAATCCAGACTTACCATGCTGATTAGTACACCACTCATCCATTCCGTCCAATAGCTCATCACTTTGATGGATAGCTAACATAGGCCCCTCAGCCAATATATTCAGATCAGAGTCTGTAACAACCGTTGCAATTTCAATAATTACATCAGTTTTCGGCTCTAAACCGGTCATTTCTAGATCAATCCAGATCAAATTGCCCTTATTTTCCATTAAAAATCTCCAAAGTTGACGCAGGCACTGCACTTTCCCTTAGAATACCTTACCTTGGGCAGGTAAACAGGCCTTATTATTCTATTAAAATCATAAAATCGGGGATATTTAGTGATTCAGTCGCTACTCTTTAAGAACATACAGCAACTAAAGGCGTGTCACTAACAGCCTATGACAAAACGTAAACTTACTCGCCGTCAAAGCTGGCGCATTCAAAAGATTCAAGACGAACGTACTGCTCGTGCGTACAAAAAAGACGCCACAATTGAGCAACAGCTCGATAGTAGCGAATTAGGTCCAGAACAACATGGGCTTATTATTTCCCACTTTGGCCGTACTGTAGATGTAGAAGCGTCTGAAGGTGAGCATAAGGGAGACATAATCCGCTGCCATATGCGTACAAATTTAGGTCAGCTTGTTACTGGCGATCGCGTCATCTGGCGTCAAGGCAAAGATACCGGAGTCGTCGTTGCCAAACTAGAGAGAAAGAGCGAACTACTTCGCCCTAACCCATACGGAGAGATGAAGCCTGTAGCCGCAAACATTGATTTTATCGTTATTACTGTAGCCGTAGAACCAACGCCCCATGCAAATTTAATTGACCGCTATCTCGTTGCCGCAGAATTAAGTGGTATAGAGCCAGTTATCTTGCTGAATAAAACCGATCTACTTAATGCTAAAAACCGCGAAAAAATTGAAGCTATGCTGCAACGCTACCGAGATATAGGCTACGAAGTATTACTCGCGTCCACCTCTCAAGAACAAGGGCTTGCAGAGCTTAAGGCTAAACTTGATCAGAGAATCAGTGTATTCGTTGGCCAGTCAGGTGTAGGTAAATCCTCACTAATTAACGCACTCCTACCCGGTATAGATCTAAAAGTCGGCGATCTATCAGAACAGACTAAGAAAGGTCGACACACGACAACCACCGCTCGCTTATTTCACTTTCCCGATGGTGGTGACCTAATAGATTCCCCAGGCATCAGGGAATTTGGCTTATGGCACATTGAGTTGGATGACGTTATAAGTGGCTTTAGAGAGTTAAAACCACTTGCAGGTCTATGTAAATTTCGTGATTGTAATCACGAAAAAGAACCTGGGTGTGCGCTGAAAAGCGCGGTCGAAGATGGCACAATTAGCGAGCAACGCTGGAAAAGCTACAAATATATTCTTTGCTCTATTAAGGAGCAAAACAGTTAAATGCAGTTAGAATTATAAATAATCAGCAAACAAAGGCGTAGTAGAAATGTCGAATTTTCCATACGGTGCAGAGTCTTGGGTTAGCTACCTAAAAGACCGCCCTTTGCCTGTAAGAAACAGTGTACTTCGCCGACTACAACGCAAGTTACGTGATGCTTCAGTCCCCTTACAAGATCTGAAAAAGATAATAAAATTGGATCCTGTCCTCTCTTTGCACATGGTACGTAAAGCCGCTGAACTTCATAACAAGGTCGACTCAAAAGTCACAAGTCTTGACCATGCTATTAGCTCATTGGGGCTAGATAATATTGCAGCGGTTTCCGAAACAATAACCCCGCTAAGACTAAACCCTTCAAGCGTTGCGCAAAAAATGTACTTCCGCTATATATCAGTTAGCCACCATGCAGCCTCTCAAGCTCAAGCTTGGTTAGCGCGAAAAAGTACACTATTTGCAGAAGAAACCTATCTGGCTTCTCTCTTTTATGGCGTAGGGCATTGGTTTCTCTGGCAACATGCAGCCTTACATATGAGCCAAATTCAGATAAAGATACGAGAGGAACAGATCGACGTAGTCTTGGCTGAAACCGATATTCTCGGCTGCACTGTGCAAGAGATATCCCGCGGTCTCATTGAGAGCTGGGGGATTTCAGAATTAGCTGTCACCAGCTTAGAGCATGAAACGTCCCCCAATAAGAAAACCTTGGCACAACTCCATCAAAGAGCATTAGGCGATCCACGTTTAAGTGCAGAGAGCCTTCGCGAAATCAACCATCTAGTACAAGAGAAGTTTTTCCCTGTAAAACTATCCAACTGGATAGCATTAACGACCAGTTTCGGCTGGAACAGCACCAAATCAATGAAAATAATCGACATTATTAATGATTATTTAAAAGCTGAAATTGCAGAAACGACCAATAGTTTACATATGACCTGCGCCCATTCATCACGCACATTTCATGTAGCAGGTACTATGGCTCTCGCTGCAGAGATGCTATTACTTCCATCAAACGAAACGATCAACTACCGCATATCTTCTAAAGAAGAAAAGCTACTTTGTAGTTTAATGCCAGCCATCAGCCCCACTATTATCGAGCCTTCCTCTCCCAAAAAACGCAACACTTCAGCGCCTAACACAAAAACAAAACCCGAATTTTTAGACAAATTTCTTTATGACCAAATATCTGAGCGTTTTTCAAAAGGGTACGATGCCTATACTCAACCTAAGCACATTCTACGCGTACTGACTCAGGGATTAAACAAAGGTCTAGGGTTTAATCGTGTGGCGCTATTACTCATAAACCATAAAGCTCGCTCTCTCAAAACAGCACTCAGCGTTGGCTTTACCGATGAGCACCCTATCCATAGCTTTAAATATGATCTTGAAGTCCCGAGTCTTTTTAAAAAGCTAAGAGATAAGCCTGCCTGCATCTGGATAAAGCCAACCAACAAAGAGCAGCTGCTGCCTATGCTACCGGAAACTTATCACAACTGGGGAAGTCCCAACGGCTTCTTGCTCATGTCCATATTCTCTAACAAAGCACCACTCGCTATTATCCATGCAGATTATGATATGGCAGGCACCGAAATATCTGAATTTCATTATGAGCTATTCAAACACTTATGCTCTGCGGCAACCGCCAACTTACAAAAAATAAAAACCTAGTTTCAATAATTACAGCAGGTTGGTTTGTTATAAATATCCATATAACCCGCTTTCCAGCGCTAAACCAACCCAGTATTATCCTTTTTTCTAATCAGTTTTTGGAGCGACCACAATGACACTGCCCCTATTGATTGAGGCTTCTGAACTACATCAACACCTCAATAATCCAGATCTATTAATTGTTGATCTCTCTAGCGGAGAGAATTATTTAAAAGGGCACATTCCAAACGCTATTAATCTATCACCCTCCTCTTTACTTTCTGGACAGCCTCCTGTTCCGAACAAGCTGCCATCTAACGACCAACTCCAACAACTATGTAAGGCAATAGGCTTAACAGAGAAAAGCCTTGTAGTCGCATATGACGATCAGAAAGGAGCGCTGGCAGGCAGATTTATATGGAGTTTAAATATTATTGGGCACAACAACTGCTCAATGCTTAATGGGCAGATAACCAGCTGGACAACAGAAGCATTTCCGCTTGAAACAGCAGTTAATCAAGCAAAAGCTTCCACTTACAAAATTAGTATCAACCCAAAACTAATCGCTGACGTCGAGTTTATAACCCAACATCTACAAGACCCGAATCTAGCTATATGGGATGCCCGAAGTTACCCAGAATATACTGGTGAAAAGGTGATCAATGCCGCAAAAGGAGGGCATATTCCAGGAGCATACCACTTTGAATGGACAGATTGCCTTATTAGCGAAGATAATCTTCGGCTTAAACCAGCTAATACATTATTATCTGCACTTAAAGAACAGGGCATAACCCCAGAGAAAACAATCATTACACACTGCCAAACACATCGCCGCTCTGGCTTAACCTATTTCGTGGCACGCTACTTAGGTTTCAAGGATGTTCGCTGCTACGATGGCTCATGGTTTGAATGGGGTAATCTACCTGACACACCTGTGGAGAAATAATGAAAAAGCTAAAAGAAACGCTGTTTATTCTTTTTCAGCATATTGTACCTCAGCACCTTTTATCTAGACTGGTCGGAAAAATCGCTGACAGTACAACCCCTTGGATAAAAAACAGCTTTATAAAGTGGTTTTGTAATAACTACCAGATCAATATGACGGAAGCTAAGGAAGAGATTGCCACAAACTACCCTAGTTTTAACGCTTTCTTTACCCGAGCGTTAAAAGATGATGTTCGACCTATTGACCAAACACCGGGGGTTATTACAAGTCCTGCCGATGGCGCATTTAGCCAATTAGGTAAAATCGAACATGGACGAATCTTTCAAGCTAAAGGACACGCTTACGGCTTAACCACCCTTTTAGGTGGTGACCACGAGATAGCCGCTCCTTTTATCGATGGCGAGTTTGCCACTATTTACCTCTCTCCACGTGACTACCACCGTGTACACATGCCTATTGCTGGCACACTAACCCACACAACCTATGTCCCTGGTGATCTATTCTCAGTAAACCAAACAACGGCGGCAGGGGTAGAACAGCTATTTGCTCGCAACGAAAGGCTGATTGCTCATTTTGAGACCGAACATGGCCCTATGGCAATGGTATTAGTAGGTGCAATGATTGTAGCTGGAATAGAGACGGTATGGTCGGGCCAAGAAGCACCCCGCCTAAAAGCGCCTGAACACAGATCATTCAAGAATGAAACAATCCCACCTATCAAGCTTGAGAAAGGCGCAGAAATGGGCCGTTTTAAACTGGGTTCAACGGTTATATTATTATTCGGTAAAGACAAAATCAGCTGGCAAACAGGTCTAGAGGCAAACAGCCCCATAAAGCTGGGCGAAGCTATAGGTTCACAAAACAACGAATCAAAGAATCTGAATTAAATAACCTTAAAATATGTCTGCTGTTCTCAACTATTTTTTGGCGTAGACTGAGTACCTTAAACGATTACCTACAGGTATAAGAGTTACAATGAACAACCTACTAACCTTACTTGAAGAGAAAAAAATTCAACTTAACGCCGATAAAACTCGCGTATTAAATAGTAGCGGTAAAAAAACGCAGGTTATTCCTCTTATTCACCAACGCGTTCTTTCCATTAAAGGTCCTGAGACTGAAAAATTCTTACAAGGACAACTGAGCTGTGACGTTAACAACGCTTTCAAGACAGGCAGCTCACTAGGCTCACACTGCAACATCAAAGGGCATATGTTAAGCCTATTTCGTCTACTTAAAGCAGGCAGTGAAGAAGCCTGGCTACGTATGAGCCAGGATATTTTTGAAAGCGCGACGGCGAACCTGCAAAAATATATGATTTTTTCCAAAGCTGAAGCTCAAGCAATTAGTCATACAATCTCAGGAATAGGCTTAGTCGGCCCAGGTGCTCAAACACTCATAGAACGCTGGTTTGGAAATAGCCCAAGTGAAACAAATAGTATCATCTCATTAAGTAACGGCCTTATTGTACGTGTTCCTGGAGATCGTTTTGAAATATGGATGGACGATGATGCAGTAACAGAGATAGTACGTCAGTTACCGGAAGAGGTTGGGATTGGCTCAACTAATGATTGGATCCTCAGTGAGATAGATGCTGGTATCCCTGATCTTAGAGCTGAAACCCAAGAAGCCTTTATTCCTCAAATGACAAATTTCCAAGTTTTCGCTGGCATTAGTTTCACTAAAGGTTGCTATACGGGCCAAGAGATCATTACCCGCTTACAGCATCGCGGACAGCTAAAAAAGCCTATGTATCTTGCTGAAGTATCAACTGATCAAGAACCGCAAGTAGGAGAAACAATCTCAGCACCCAATAAACCTAATGCGGGACGCGTTGTGCTTTCCGCTCAATGCGGTGAAAATAGATATAGAATCTTAGCCGTTATTGTGAAAAATTTAGCTGAGGAAGGCGCTTTATCACTGCATAACCAAGCAGTAGAGTTAAAAACACTCCCTTACACATTAGATCCCAAGCTTTTTCTCCCCAAATAAAAGTGCTCAATTAAATACCAACAGTTGACCTTGCCGTCAAATAGCGAGACACTTCTAGTATGGGATCAAACAACGCAAAGGGAGATGCGCGGGGATGAAGCGAACAACGAACACCCCGACTATACCATTACTACTTATCGGTATGACCGCAATACTTAGTATCCTGCTGCTTCTCTATATTCATGTCATCTCAAAAAGCACTAGCCAAAAATATGTTCCTTGGGTTGATGCCTCCATTGAAATAAAATTAGAAACAACCCTATCCCATCTTTGGTTCGAAGAAATTCTATCAGGTGATAGCGTTCGCTCCATCGACTCAGTCTATCATCACATCACTATGGCTAAGTGGTATGCCACAGCCATACTCGATGGCGGCAAAAATGATCAAGGCACTTATTACCCACTAAAAAATGCAGAGCTAAGGGCAAAAGTTAATAAGCTACTCTACTCTTTACAAAAATTTCATAATATTACAACCGTTCGCTACCAATTTCCTGACAAAAACTCAAAATCAGATCAGCAACTCGATGCTCTATTTGTTCAGATTATGGAAGACGCAGACCTGCTTGAAGTCGAATTAAAACAACATATCGCATCTGAAAACCATTCACAAAATGCACTTTTGTTTATGTTATTTATTGCGATATGCTTTATGTGCTTTATTTCTGCTTATTCAGTTTGGCGCTTTACCGATAATAGAACGCGTTATCTCAAACAATTATCCTCAGCCCATCATCAAATTTCAGAACAATATACCCAGTTAAAAACCCTTGCTCATACAGACCAGCTGACGGGTATCCCTAATAGAAAAATGTTAGAAACATTTGCTAATCAAGCGCTTAGCAAAGTAAACAGAGGAGATAAATGGCTATCCGTAACCTTCATAGATTTAGACTTTTTCAAACCAATTAACGATCAGTTTGGTCACAATGTAGGCGATAAAGTTCTTGTTAACTTTACTAAGGCCATCAAAGCTCAATTAAGAGAGGGAGATATCTTATCTCGCTTAGCGGGCGATGAATTTATTCTTCTTATCGAAGCAGACAGTGAAACTCAGCTTCACGAATCACTAAATCGCATAATTACACGTGTGCAACAGCAATTATTACAACCGATTTTAACAACACCCGTAGATATACATGTTAGATATAGTGCAGGATCCGCCGTCGCCCCTACAGACTCCACGGATTTTGAAACCCTAGTTCATTATGCCGATATTGCCATGTATGACAGCAAGAAAAATGGCCGCGGGCAGCATCATTACTACAGTGAGACAAACAGCTACCAAGAAGAGTTAGCGCTTGAGATGACTAAACCAGAGGCGGGAGCTGCCAGGTAATAATCAAACGCTTATGCTGAGCAAGATACTCATTCGCTTGACTAAAATGCCTGCAACCAAAAAAACCTCGGTAAGAAGAGAGCGGCGATGGATGCGGCGCCTTAAGCACTAAATGTCGATCTGTATCAATACAGCCCCCCTTCTTTTGCGCATAACTTCCCCACAAAAGAAAAACAATATGTTCACATCTATCATTGATAACTTGAATGATTTTATCAGTGAAATGCTCCCAGCCCTTGCCTTGATGAGAACCGGCTGCACCCTGCTCTACCGTCAGCACACTATTCAGCAACAGAACACCCTGCTTAGCCCAACTTTCTAGATAGCCATGGGAAACAGGTTCAACACCCAAATCGCTCTTTAACTCTTTATAAATATTTACCAATGAGGGAGGTATTTTCACCCCGGGCTGTACGGAAAAACACAAACCATGGGCCTGTCCAGGCTGATGGTAAGGGTCCTGCCCCAAAATAACGACTTTCACATCATCAAGCGGCGTTGATTCCAAAGCATGGAACCAATTAGACGAATGGGGGTAGATCACTTTCTGTTGATCTTTCTGCTCTTGTAAAAACTGTTTCAACTTCTGCATATAGGACTGATCGAACTCATCAGACAATACATTCTGCCAGCTTTTCGCACGCTCTAAGACCATAATCACCTATCCCCCACAATCTGTAAGTTGCTTACCTTTACGCATAGACGAATTCATAACTACACGGCCATGCCAAACCGAAAAATACCTGACTTTACCGGGCGCATGGGATACTACACCAGAAATAATAATGACCAAAAAATATATATTAGAATTCGGCTGTTCAAACCACCAAATCATCGTAGATAGCAAAAGCAGCTTAATACCTATAGCCGTACCTCTAAGCTGTAAAAGCCAGATGCCATCGGTATAAATCTCCAAACCGCTCATCACCAGACCACTCACAACGGTGAGATATAGAAACAACTGCCAAGACCCTATAGGCTGATGATACAAGTAAGCGCCCGCCAATCCACAAATACCAACCAGATGCAAAGTACGGCTAAGAATACTTATCCAGCGTTTCCCAGGGATGATCCGTTTTTTTATAGGAAAGAGCCAAGCCATCATATCCCTCATTAAAAAAGACGGAAAACAACCAAAAAAGCCCTCATAGAGGGCTTTTTAATCTTATAAATAACAAACTTTAAACTATGTCCGCGGGCGCATGGCAGGAAATAGAATCACATCACGGATCGAAGGCGAATCAGTAAATAGCATGACCAAACGGTCGATACCAATACCTTCCCCCGCAGTCGGTGGTAAGCCATATTCTAAAGCATTGATGTAGTCATCATCGTAATGCATTGCTTCATCATCACCTGCATCTTTTTCTGCCACTTGAGCACTAAAACGCTCTGCTTGGTCTTCTGAATCATTTAACTCGGAGAAACCATTAGCAAGCTCACGCCCTGCAACAAAGAACTCAAAGCGATCTGTAACAAACGGATTATCATCGCTACGACGGGCCAGCGGTGAGACCTCAGTTGGGTATTCAGTAATAAAGGTCGGTTGCTGAAGGCGATGTTCAACCGTTTTCTCAAAGATTTCGATCTGAACTTTACCTAAGCCCCAACTATCTTTAACTGCAATATCTAAACGCTCAGCTATTTGACGCGCCGCATGATCATCAGCCAGAGCTTCAGCAGTGATATCTTCATTAAAATGCAAGATAGAATCAAACACACTTAAACGCTGAAACGGCTTAGCCAGATCGTATTCAAAGGTTTCAAGGACTTCACCTTCATCATTACGAACCGTATTGATGATCGTTGTTGTACCTAACACCTCTTGTGCCACAGTACGCAGCATATTTTCGGTTAGGTCCATCAGATCATTGTAGTCAGCATAAGCCTGATAGAACTCAATCATAGTGAATTCTGGGTTATGACGCGTCGATAGACCTTCGTTACGGAAGTTACGGTTGATCTCAAAAACACGTTCAAAACCACCCACAACCAAACGCTTCAAATAAAGCTCAGGTGCAATACGAAGATACATATCACGATCGAGTGCGTTATGGTGGGTAATAAATGGCCGCGCAGTCGCTCCACCTGGAATAACCTGAAGCATTGGTGTTTCTGCTTCAATAAAACGACGTTCAGTAAGGAAATTACGAATACCGGATACAATTTTAGAACGCATTTCAAACACGTTACGTGAATCTTGATTAGTAATAAGATCAACATAACGCTGACGGTAACGAATTTCAGTATCCTGCAAACCTTTATGTTTATCCGGTAGTGGACGTAGGTTTTTAGTTAATAACTGGTATTCCCCCATATCGACATAAAGGTCACCTTTACCTGACTTATGCAGTACACCCGTAACACCAATAATATCACCAAGATCTAAACGCTTAGCAAACTTACGCGCCTCTTTATTGACATAAAACTGCACACGGCCTGTCATATCTTGAACCACGCCAAATGCGCCACGATTAAGCATTACACGACCAGCAATACTAACGGTAATCGCTGCTTCTTCCAGCTCTTCCTTAGTCTTATCGCCGTACTGATCTTGTAAGTCCTGAGCGTAAGAATCACGACGGAAGTTATTTGGAAATGCATTCCCCTCTTCACGAAGCGCATTTAGTTTTTCTCGGCGCTCTGCAATCAGGCGGTTCTCATCTTGCTTCTGATTATTGTCAGACATCGGTGGTAAACCTTTAAATTTGTTAACTAATAGCCCTACCCGAAAGGAAGAACTTAGCTGTTAGAGTTTAAGGCGCAAAACCTATCCCTGTAACAAACGCTATAACCTCAAGAGATCTGTTTACAATCCAGCTTTTAAACTTGCTTCGATAAATAGATCTAGATCGCCATCCAGTACCTTGTCACAGTTGGAACTCTGCACATTGGTACGTAGATCCTTGATACGCTGATCATCTAAAACGTAAGAACGAATCTGGCTACCCCAGCCAATATCCGCTTTTGAATCTTCTAGTTCTTGCGCTGCTTCACTGCGTTTTAACATCTCCATCTCATAGAGTTTTGCACGCAGCTGCTTCATACAAGTGTCTTTGTTTTGATGCTGTGAACGCTGGCTCTGACTCTGCACAACAACACCTGATGGTTCATGGGTAATACGTACAGCAGATTCCGTTCTGTTTACATGCTGTCCACCCGCACCCGAGGCACGGTAAACATCAACACGTAGATCCGCAGGGTTAATATCGATCTCTACGTTATCGTCAATCTCCGGCGAGACAAATACCGAAGAAAAGGAAGTATGACGACGGCCACCAGAATCAAAAGGTGATTTTCGTACCAAACGGTGAACACCCGTCTCTGTACGAAGCCAACCAAATGCATATTCACCCTGAAAACGAATCGTAGCGGATTTAATCCCCGCCACATCACCCGCTGAGCACTCCAACAATTCAGTTTTAAAACCTTTATCTTCACCCCAGCGCAGATACATACGCAACATCATCTCAGCCCAGTCTTGAGCTTCTGTGCCACCTGAACCTGACTGAATATCCAGAAAGGCATTATTAGGATCCGCTTCACCAGAAAACATACGACGAAATTCAAGCTTCTGTAGACGTTCCATCATGGCCGCCACATCATTTTCGACTTCACCGACCGTATCTTCATCATCTTCTTCGACGGCCATATCCAGCAGGTCTCGAGTATCTTCAACACCCGCAGTAAGGTCGTCAATTGTTTCAACAACCATCTCAAGTGCTGAGCGTTCTTTACCTAGCTGTTGAGCATTTTCTGGATTATCCCAAACAGCAGGATCTTCTAGCTCACGAGTCACCTCTTCTAGGCGCTCTTTTTTACCTTCATAATCAAGAAAACCGCGCAATTCGTTCGCGCGTTCGCTAATATCTTTTAAGGCATTGAGAATCGGGTTAATTTCCATGATAAAAATCGTAGACGACCGTTTGAAAAAGTGCGGTATTTTATCGAAATTAAGCATATAACACTACCAATTTCGACCCTATCTACGCTTTAATTGCCTTTAAAATGAAATTCTCGACTCAAACTAGCATCACACAGAAACAAAGATTTAGAATAAGCTTATTCAGTAACTACGGAATCAAAGATGCTTAGTAAAAAAATTCTGTTACTCTGCACACTTATTTTTGCACCCCATCTATATGCGTCTACAGGCGCCCCCCCTCTAATATTATCCGATATGACCGGATCAATTTTTGGTATTTTAGCACTGATTATTTTTGTTATCGGTTATATTTTTGTACTCGGGGAGGAGTTTATCCACCTTCGAAAATCAAAACCAATTATGGTGGCGGCAGGATTGATCTGGTTATTAACCGGTATCGCCTACTCTCTTAGTGGCGACGAATTCACAGCGGGATTAGCCGTAAAGCAATACATTCTTGAATATGCCGAGCTATTTCTATTTCTATTAGCCGCTATGACATTTATCACCACAATGGAGGAGCGATTAGTATTCGCAGCACTTCGGTCTTGGCTTGTTGTGCAAAGCTTCTCCTTAAGAAAGATCTATTGGATTACTGGGCTACTCGCGTTTTTTATCTCACCTATAGCTGACAACCTTTCAACAGCGCTACTCATGGGCGCTGTCGTGCTCGTCGTAGGTAATTCATACCATCATTTTGTTACTGTCGGTTGTATCAATATTGTTATTGCCGCCAATGCAGGAGGGGCATTCAGCCCGTTCGGTGATATTACAACACTTATGGTTTGGCAAAAGGGGCTGGTTCAATTTGAGGAGTTTTTACTACTTTTCTTCCCTGCATTAATTACTTGGTTTATACCTGCACTCATTATGAATAGAGTGATTGAGGATGGCCCACCATCCGGCGAAACAAACCTCCTTCATATGAAGAAAGGTGCTATTACAATTATCTTTATTTTCCTCTTCACGATTGTCCTCTCCGTACTGTCGCACAGCATTTTACACTTGCCTCCTGTACTCGGCATGATGACTGGGTTAGGGATACTGAAATTATTTGGCTTCTACATCAGTAAACAAGCCCCTATCGTCCAAGAACAAGGGCATATCCACAACTTTCAAGCTGAAAATATGCAAAGCCACGAACAGAGCAAAGGTGATAACGCTGATGTTATTCGCCGTTTCAATATATTCAACGTTGTTGAGCGCTCCTCATGGGACACACTTATGTTTTTCTATGGAGTTGTACTCTGTGTAGGTGGGCTCGCAACGTTAGGCTACCTTACACTGTTATCTGAATTTATGTATAACGGCTTAGGCGCCACAACAGCCAATATACTCGTAGGGGTCGCCTCAGCATTGATAGATAATATTCCTGTTATGTTTGCAGTATTGAGCATGGAACCCGATATGAACGTGCAACAGTGGTTACTCGTCACACTAACTGCCGGTATTGGTGGTTCACTTCTTTCTGTAGGTTCAGCAGCAGGAATAGCGCTTATGGGACAAGCCCAAGGTGTTTACACTTTTATGAGCCACCTGAAGTGGAGCTGGGCAATATTGATCGGTTATAGCTTTGGTATATTAACCCACCTATATATTAGCGGGTTAATATAGGAAGCACTCATAACGTATAACAATCAACGTTAAAGCATATCAAACTCAGCAAGGACTTGTTGTGACCATTGCTCAACCCGCGCAAAGGTTTCACCGTGCTGACAATCTTCATCGATTGCCAAACCGACAAACTGGCAACCATCTTCAGTTAACGCTTTAGATTCATCAAAACTATAGCCTTCGATAGGCCAGTACCCGACCATCTCAGCACCTTGTGCTTTTAGAAGATTGTGGAGCAACCCCATCGCATCAAGAAACCATTCGCCATAACCAATTTGATCGCCCAAACCAAATACAGCGCAGGTCTTACCTGCAACATTAGCGTTTTCTGCAATCTCCCATAAATCAGCCCAATCTTCCTGCAACTCCCCAAAATCCCAAGTAGGGATTCCTAAAATAAGGTACTGATAATCAGAGATACTATCTAAACCATCAGCGGCAATATCGATCCGATCAATTTTATCAAACCCTATATTTTCAGCGATAAGATCCGCAATGCTTTCAGTATTTCCTGTTGTCGAACCATAAAAAAGACCAATCGGTGCTGTCATTCTTTATACCTTACCCCAGACAAACAAAAAGCAGCCCTTGGCTGCTTTTATGAATGATAACAAATTACTTATTAAAAGCATCAAAAGCTGAATGTGCAATTTCTTCAATTTCTATTCTTGCATCTTGCAAGGCTTTCAAATTTTGATCACTGGCGCTTTTAATTGTTGCTTCAAGATCTCGTGCATAACTCTTTTGAAGATCAACAAGATCCCTCGGCGACTGGCATTTTTGCATCTCTTGTGTCTGTTGTATAGTTGCATCAATACAAGATTTAGTACACGCCATCTGCTGCCGAGTTAGCTCCTCCAACATTTTCGTTTGTATATTAACCAGCTCCCTAAAAGGCCCTATTGAATCTGATATTTTCTTATTCATGTCTTGGAACATAACAACTTCCTCTACCCTACCGCCAGAAGCACAACTATTTAACGCCGTTTATAATTCACATAATGTACGCATGACTTATTTCTTTAATCACTTATAATAAAGCACTCTATCATTGAAATGGCAAAGCTTATCTTGCCCTTATGATACCAAATAACAATATTAAGGATGTAGAAAATGCGCCTATTACACACCATGTTACGTGTCACAGATTTACAAAAATCGATAGATTTCTACACCAATATATTAGGAATGCAGCTTTTACGCAGCAAGGATTACCCAGAAGGTCGTTTCTCCCTTACCTTTTTAGGCTACGGTGACGAATCTGAAACCACAGCACTAGAATTAACCCACAACTGGGACACTGACAGCTATGATTTAGGTAATGCATATGGGCATATCGCGATTGAAGTAGACGATGTGTACAAAGCCTGCGAAAAAATAAAAAGTAAGGGCGGCGAGATCGTTCGCGAAGCAGGACCTATGAAAAACAGTACAACGATACTTGCCTTTGCCAAAGATCCTGATGGCTACATGATCGAACTACTCGACAAAACAAGGAACGACTAAGTCGATCACCTCCAAACAGATATAAAATATCAACTCTACAGCGATTAGCTTTATCGCTGTAGAGAATACCTCCTATACCGATAAAAAACGCCTAGCAATTACTCCTCTCAACGGATCAAAGCCTATATTCAAACCTCTCTCAAATACCGAATAAGCCTTAATTACCAACAATTGCAGTCTTACTTTATAGACGTGGATCATTAAGCAGAACAGTAGCAACGATATTATTAAAGTTTACTAAACAACAAAGGTCGCCGTTTTATAAATTGCATATAAAATTCACCTTTATATTCATAAGATATGAAAATTTGTCTTCAATAGGGTTATAATTACCCACCTCTCTCGAATCCTAACGACATTTAAAGTGAGCGATACTCGATGAAGAAACAAATCCTTTTAGCTGCAGGTTTGATGCTAAGCATTAGCACAACCCAACTAATAGCAGCTGATCTAGGCAAAGGCACAATAGCTTTTGACAACAAAGATTACACTACTGCGTTTAATGAGCTAAATTCGTTGGCTAAGGAAGGCAACCAAGATGCTATGAACATGGTTGGCCAAATGTATGAAAATGGCTGGGGTGTTGATAAAGACATTAAAAAAGCACGCCGCTTCTATAAACGTGGCGCTGCTTCAGGTCATATGGGCTGCGTCAACAGCTTGCGCGCCTTAAAAGACCAGGAATATAAAAAAGAATTAGTCACAGTCATCCCAGCAGCAGAAGCTGGAGATGCTACAGCACAAAACCGTCTAGGAGAGATGGCGGAATTTGGCTACGGCATGAAACGAGATCCAAACTTAGCAATTCAATGGTATAAACAAGCCGCTGACCAAGGCTTAGTTGCTGCACAACATAATATTGGACGCTGCTACAATTTTGGCACTGGCGTAGAACAAGACTTTGCCGAAGCTGAACATTGGTATCGCAAAGCAGCAGAACAAGGCCACACCGATGCAATGTTCTTTTTAGGTACTCTTTACTCCAATAATCATGGGACACAAGCAGACCAGAACACCAACGTTCTAGCTTATGCATGGATGCATAATGCAGCAGAACTTGGTAACCGCACAGCAGTGGCTATCGAGAAACGCTTAGTTATGAAACTGAATGAAAGTGAGTTGAGCGATGCAAAACAATTAGCGGCAACTTACCGCCATGAGTACGTCGGCAAATAAACTTCATATCGAAAAAGGCGATCTTATGATCGCCTTTATTATTTTATAAGGCCCCATTTATTTTAAAGAAACACTAAGCTGATTTTATTTCATTCAAGATCACTATTGATTGATGATATAATGATCAACTAATACTGATAGATACCCTCTTGATAAACAGGAACGATCTTTCACCCCAAGCCGCTGCCCTTATAATATGAATAAACCTTATGAATAGCGTGAAAACGCCCTCTACAGCTACGTTCAATATCTCGCCTAATCGCACACGCAAAGCAGCGATAGTAATGTTTGCTGCAAGCTTGTTTATCTATAGTTTGTATTGGCTAAACACCTATGAATCCAACAAGCTTATGTGGCTTATGTTTATAGGCGGACTATTAGGACTTTCTCTCTATCATGCTTCATTTGGCTTCACCACAGCTTGGCGAAATTTCATCATCAACCGTCGAGGTCGCGGCCTTAGAGCGCAGATGGTTATGCTTGCCGTGACAGTATGTCTATTCTTCCCTGCATTAAATGCAGGTGCGCTTTTTGGCGAAGAGGTTAGAGGTTATATCCGCCCATTAGGCTCTTCAGTCCTTATAGGCGCATTTATCTTTGGTATTGGCATGCAACTAGGTAACGGCTGTGCATCAGGCAACCTTTATCATGCCGGCGGTGGTCAAGTACGCGCGATACCAAGCATGATCGGCTTTGTCATAGGCGGGTTATGGGCAACAGCAGACTATGAATGGTGGATGGAGTTACCGCAATTAGCTCCCGTATCTCTGATTGAACAAGCAGGGGTTGTCGGTGCAATTATCCTTAACCTCACTCTCTTTGCCGGGATTGCAGGAATGACTATCTGGCTAGAAAAACGTTCCCATGGCCACATAGAAAAGGACAAAACATTCAATAATATAAAAAATTGGCGGCGCTACCTGCAAGGTCCCTGGCCTTTTATTTGGGGAGCTCTCGCCTTAGCCTTATTAAACTTTTCCACACTGGCACTAACCGGCCGCCCATGGGCCGTTGCAGTAGCCTATCCGCTTTGGGGTGCAAAACTTGCGATGCTTCTCGAAATGGAACTAGAATTCGATTTTTGGACTTACTGGCTACAACCGGGAAGAGAAACAGCTCTAAGCCAACCCCTTACCAGCGATATTAATTCAGTAATGAACGCGGGTGTATTACTCGGTGCCTTTTTTGCCGCAGCAATAGCGGGTAAATTTTCCTTCGAGTGGCGTTTACCTTTACTACATTGGGTCGCAGCCATTTTAGGTGGATTGATGCTAGGTTATGGCGCTACTATAGCCTTTGGCTGTAATATTGGCGCCTATTTTAGCGGTATAGCCTCTGGTAGTTTACATGGCTGGCTATGGCTAGTTGCAGCCTTTGCAGGGAGCTATATAGGCAGCCACCTACGCCCCTTGTTTAAATTAGATAAAAAAACATCAACGCGTAGCTCGTGTTAAAGACACTTATCACTTTTCAATAATTAAGATTAAAGCGGTACCCAACCTGATGTCACGTTCATTTAAAGAAACATATTCCGATATAAAAGTTGCCAGCCCCATCAAACGTTTAGGCGCTTTTGTTTATGACATGATGCTAATTATCGCCTTACTTATGGTTTCCACCGGCATTATCACTATGGGATTTAATCAAGGGGAATCCGTCCAAGGCCCCCTCTTCCAATCCTTCCTTTTTATTTTGGTCTACCTGTTTTTATCTTTTTTCTGGATGAGAAACGGCCAAACATTAGGCATGCTTGCCTGGCGTTTGCGTGTTCAAACCACAGAAGGAGAACGCCTAAATGCTAAACAATGCTTACTTCGATATATCGTAGGTATACTTTCCCTATTAGCGGGAGGTGCGGGATTTTTATGGATGTTCATCAACAAACAAAAAATGACATGGCACGACTTAGCCTCAGGCACCCATGTTATTGAACTGCCTAAGCGCGCTAAGATCTTAGAATAAACACTAATGAGCTATGGCTTAGCTAAATAATCCACAGCTCATGACAGAGTTACTTAGCTCTATTAAGTAACCAAAAACCAAGCCCTATACAGATCAAAATCGGCAACAACACAGCGACTAAAGGCGAAAAGCCAAAAACTGCACTAGTTGGCCCTAAAACATCTTGGCTTAACTTAAAGGTCAAACCCACAATAATTCCGGTTATCAAGCGCTGCCCTAATGTAACACTGCGTAAAGGACCAAAAATAAAA
The DNA here is from genome assembly GCF_965223595.1 of Neptuniibacter marinus. NCBI lineage: Bacteria > Pseudomonadati > Pseudomonadota > Gammaproteobacteria > Oceanospirillales > Oceanospirillaceae > Neptuniibacter > Neptuniibacter marinus. The sequence continues at coordinate 3,213,452 of NZ_OZ245004.1, forward strand.
GACACTGCAACAATAACCAAGGCAAAAATAGCAACAGGAAGTAGCAATTTACTCCAGAAAGCAACACGATATTGCGAAGAAGCTAACCCCTGCTCATCCAGATAATCCCCGTAAGAAAGTAATCCAGCCATAGATAAATTGGAGGGTTCAATCATCACCACTTTAAGCAACTCAGGTGTTAAACCGCTCGGCCAAACCTCTTCTTTCAGTATAGATGTTTCCAGTTGTGCTGTAGCGGGATCGCTGCCATCAACATTGTCTGGAAAGCGAGTTTCTTTAATATTCGATAGAAGCCAATCTTTGCCATCATAACGCGCCTCTTTTGCAAAACTGGCACGTGCTAAGCTCAAATCCTCATTAAATTCATAACGGGTTAAGCCACGTACAGAGCCATCAGGGATAACCGCATTAATATGTAGAAAGGTCATCTCATCTCTATGCCAAACATGGCTTGCATCACTAATCGCTGAGTTCCCTGTAAGCATCACCTGACGATGACTTTGCGCGCTCTGCTCACTTTGCGGCACAACCAACTCGCCCAAACTCAGAGCCAGAACAATAATCAACAGAACCGGCTTCATCACTGAGAGAATAATCCCAAATGTTGAAATACCTGCCGCACGCATAACAGTAAGCTCAGAACTGGAGGCCAAAATACCAAGACCTAACAAGCAACCAATCAAGCTAGAAAGGGGGATAAATTCATAAAACCTGCGGGGCGCAGTTAACATCACATATTCAACGGCAGCAGCAAAAGTATAGTCGCCGCCAACATCCTTAACCTCCTCAACTAAAGCGAAGAGCATATCTAAACCAGCAACCACGAGCAGAACAATAAGGAAGCCACCTAGTACATGACGAGCCACATAAAGATCTAAAATTTTCATGAGCTTTTCTTCCACAACATACTTAACGTCGGCATAGGTATCTGGTTGTATAACCTACTCCAGAAAGCACCAAACAAAATCATATTGAAAGCAAAGGCCGCAAAAACAAAGTGTACTAACCAGATCAGAATAGGAGAACTCTGCCCCTCACCCACCTTACTCGTAATGCTACTAAGAACAGAGATGTAAACTAAATAGATAAGAATAGAGGGCACTAAACGGGCAAAGCGCCCTTGTCTAGGATTTACACGACTTAAAGGCACAGCCAAAAGCGTTACAACAATAGCTAATACAGGCAAAGATAAGCGCCAATTTAATTGCGCACGATATTTTGGCTCATCTGAATTCCAAAGTACCGATGTAGGCAAGGCTTCAATTTTATCATAACGAATTTCATTATCTTTCCGCGTGATTTCGCTACCATACTTCTGGAATCCTAACTCAACAAAATCACCAGAACCGGGCGAACCTTCATAACGAAAACCATCTTCCAAGACAACAAAACGCTGATCTCGTTCTTTATCAAGCAATGTGTCTCCACTAGCGGCCAAGGTGACTCGCGTACGATTGTTACTTTTATTCTTATCGGAGATAAACGTCATACCGAGCAAGCCATCGCTTGTAACAGAATCGGTGTAGGTAACACGCGCACTGCTACTTTGACGCTGAAAACGCCCTGGTACCAAGCTCTCTAATTCACTGCGACTTTCCTGCTCATCAAAAATTTTATTTGTTTCTGATGCACCATAAGGCGATATAAAAATAGCCAAGCAGCCCACAATCAAAGCTATAAACAGCGCGGGTCCCATAGAGTAACCGATTAAACGTCGACGACTCATTCCACAAGCCTCTAAAACGGTCATCTCACTTTCAAGATAAAGGCGTCCATAGCCTAACAAAAAGCCTAAAAACAAACCTAAAGGCAAGATCAGCTCAAGAAAACTAGGTAAACGATAAAAGATAAGAGAAAATAGAACATTAGGATCTAACTCACCAACAGCCGCCTTCGATAAATACCGAACAAAGCGCCCACTCATAATAATAAACAGCAGCACAGAACTGACAGCAAGCATGCTGAACAAAACTTCACGTGCTAAATAGCGAAAAACGATCACTCTATGTCCTTAATGAAAACTGTTACTGACCCAAAAATGGTTTATATTATTAGGCTTTGACAGTAAATAAAGCAGATTGCCACAAGAAATTGCCTACTTATTTTAAAAACCGATATGGAAAATCTATTTAGTATCAGGTCACACACCTATATAGTAGCCAACATTATCCTTTAATCTGCGGACAATGTCTTGTGCAGACGCATACACGCCTCAAGTTGGAGCCAATATGGATTTTGAAATTGTAAACGGTGATATCGCATCACTTGAAACCGAATGTCTAATTATCGCTGTAGAAGCGGATTCTACTCTTTCACCTGCAGCCAAAGCAGCTGACACAGCAAGCTCGGGCTATATTAGTGAGATTTTAAAGGGTGGCGATATAAGTGGTAAAAACGCAGAAAGCTTATTACTACATAAAGTACCTGGCCTCGCGGCCAAACGTGTACTACTACTGGGCTTTGGCAAAAAAGATGAACGCAATAACCGCAACTTCCGCAAAATAATCACTGCGGCAATGAGCATCGTAAAAAGCACAGGAGTAAGCAACGTAACGTTTGCCTTAGATTGCACCCTGACAGACGATGCTGATCAGTACCGCCAACTACGCCACCTGGTTGAATGGAGTGGAGCTGAGCTTTACAGCTACGATGAGACAAAAAGCAAAAAAGCAGATCCATTAAAATTAGAGCAGATCGGTATTCTGGTTAACGAAGAAATTTCTGATATAGCGGAAACCGCCCTATTAGATGGAACCGCTATTGTTAACGGAATGAGCATCGCGCGTGACCTTGGCAACCTGCCAGGAAACATATGTACGCCTACTTATCTTGCTGAACAAGCCCTTGAACTAGATGATGAATTTGAAGACCTAACAGCGACCATCGTTGATGAAGAGGAAATGGCTGAGTTAGGTATGCACTGCCTTCTATCCGTAGGCACGGGTAGCGCACAGCCTTCAAAATTAGTGGTTATGGAATACAAAGGTGGTCCAGAAGGTGAAAAGCCACATGTACTCGTCGGCAAAGGCGTGACCTTTGATACCGGCGGCATCTCACTAAAACCAGGCGGCGGCATGGATGAGATGAAATATGACATGTGTGGTGCGGCCAGCGTATTTGGAGCAATGACAGCTGTATGTGAAATGGCCCTACCGATCAATGTTGTAGGTATTGTTGCAGCGGCAGAAAATATGCCGAGCGGTAACGCAACTAAGCCCGGTGATATAGTAACCACAATGTCGGGTCAAACAGTAGAGATCCTAAACACCGATGCAGAAGGTCGATTAGTACTATGTGATGCGCTAACTTATGCAGGTCGTTTCGAACCAGCATCTGTGGTAGATATTGCAACCTTAACGGGTGCTTGCATCATCGCTCTGGGCCATCACGCGACCGGGGTACTAACGAACACTGACGATTTAGCCCAAGAGCTGATCGAAGCCAGTAATCAAGCCGCTGATAAAGCGTGGCAGTTGCCTTTATGGGATGAGTTCCAAGAACAGCTTGATTCTAACTTTGCTGATATTGCAAACATTGGTGGTCGCCCAGGTGGTACTATCACTGCAGCATGTTTCCTATCTCGCTTTACTAAAGAGTATCGCTGGGCGCATTTAGATATTGCGGGTGTCGCATGGCACAGCGGAGGCAAAGCCAAAGGTGCCACTGGTCGCTGCGTTCCTCTTTTGACCCAATACTTGCTCAATCAAGCAACTGAAGAATAAGGTCTAGAGTTAACATAGATGACCAGCAAAGCTGATTTTTACGTATTACCTTCAACCGATCCCGATGCTCGGGGTCGCTTTCTTTGCCGTTTGGTTGAAAAGATCCGCGCCCTTGGACATGAGATATTTATCCAAACCCGCGACGAAAGCGAAGCACAACGTATAGATCAGCTCCTCTGGGAGTATCGCCCTGAATCCTTTATCCCTCACAGCTTATTAAATGAGAAAGATACTGCAGGCGTAAAGATAGGCTGGGACGAACAACGCCCAGCCCATCACGATGTTTACGTTAACCTTAATTTAGAGATCCCTGAAGACGCGCTAAACTTTGATCGTATTCTTGAAATTGTTGTGCAAAGTGAGGACATACTTACCGCAACACGCAGTAATTACAAACTCTATCAAAAAAGCAATGTGCAGATAGACATGCATGATATGCGTAAAAAAGTCTGATATATCCTGTCTTATTCAGTGATCGACAGATTAATATCTGCAACTTATTCAGACCTATAAAACAAGACTCCATTTAACACACCACTCTCCCTCAAACCCCACCCGTCCAAACAGAGCATAAAAATAGATCAAAACATCTACTCCAATCCCTCGCCACTTATTGGTTTTAACCTGTATAATGCCGGGTTTATTTGTGCCTCCCAACCATTCAGGGAAGCCCACAACTGACTGATTTTCAGAAAATACTTTTCGGAAGAACTAGAGCGCCATGGAAACTACTTACCAGCCGCAAGAGATCGAAAAATCCTGGTACAAAACCTGGGAAGAAAACAACTACTTTGCCCCATCTGGCGAAGGTGACTCCTACTGCATCATGATTCCGCCGCCAAATGTCACTGGTAGCTTACATATGGGTCACGCTTTCCAACATACGATCATGGATGCGCTCACACGCTACAAGCGTATGCAGGGCAAAAATACATTGTGGCAAGTCGGTACTGACCACGCGGGTATCGCAACCCAGATGGTTGTAGAACGTAAATTGGCCGCAGAAAGTCAGCAAACACGCCATGACCTTGGCCGCGATGCGTTTATCGAAAAGATCTGGGAATGGAAAGAGGAATCCGGCGGCACAATTACTAACCAGATGCGCCGCCTAGGCAACTCTGTTGACTGGAACACTGAGCGTTTCACTATGGACTCGGGCTTTTACAAAGCCGTACAAGAAGTCTTTATCCGCCTCTATGATGAAGGCCTCGTTTACCGTGGTAAACGCCTTGTAAACTGGGATCCAAAACTACATACCGCCATCTCTGACCTTGAAGTCGAAAACAAAGAGACTAAAGGTAAAATGTGGTACCTACGCTACCCATTAGCCGATGGCGAAAAAACGGCTACAGGCGACGATTTCCTCGTAGTCGGCACCACTCGTCCAGAAACTTTCTTGGGTGATACTGGCGTGGCCGTTAACCCAGACGATGAGCGCTATAAAGACCTCATTGGCAAAGAGGTTGTTCTTCCATTTGTTGACCGCCGTATTCCTATTGTTGGCGACGAACATGCTGATATGGATAAAGGCACGGGTTGCGTAAAAATTACGCCGGCTCATGACTTCAACGATAATGAAGTTGGCAAGCGCTGCAACCTACCTATGATCAATATCTTGACCTACAACGCCGATATTCGCGATGAAGGTGAAGGCTTTAATACGGACGGAACGCCTAACAGCGATCTTAATACAGCTATTCCAGAAAAATATCGCGGTATGGAACGCTTTGCTGCTCGCCGTGCAATCGTCGCGGATTTTGAAGAAGCAGGCCTACTGGTTAAGATCGAAGAAAACGATATGACCGTACCTTACGGTGACCGTGGCGGTGTGGTTATCGAACCTATGCTAACGGATCAATGGTTTGCCGATGCAAAAACGCTGGCTAAACCTGCGGTAGAAGCAGTCGAAAAGGGCGACATCAAATTTGTACCACAACAATACGAAAACATGTACAACGCTTGGATGCGTGATATCCAAGACTGGTGTATCTCTCGCCAGCTATGGTGGGGCCACCGTATCCCGGCCTTCTACGATAATGAAGGCAATGTCTATGTCGCAAACGATAAAGAAGCTGCACGCCAAAAATACAATCTAGATCCAGAAACAGAACTACGTCAAGACGATGATGTACTAGATACTTGGTTCAGCTCGGCACTTTGGACATTCGGCACACTAGGCTGGCCTGAAAACACCCAGCGCCTGCAGACGTTCCACCCAACTGATGTACTGGTTACCGGCTTCGATATTATCTTCTTCTGGGTTGCCCGCATGATCATGATGACCATGCACTTTATGAAAGATGAAGATGGCAAACCTCAAGTACCTTTCAAAACCGTCTACGTTACTGGCCTAATCCGCGATGAAAACGGCGATAAAATGTCCAAGTCTAAAGGTAACGTGCTAGATCCGTTGGATATGATTGACGGTATCGAGCTACAAACGCTACTTGAGAAACGTACCGGCAACATGATGCAGCCGCAATTGGCTGAGAAGATCGGCAAACGTACCGAGAAGGAGTTCCCAGAAGGTATCTCTGCCCATGGTACTGATGCTCTACGTTTCACCCTTGCTGCACTGGCCTCTACTGGCCGTGACATCAACTGGGATATGAAACGTCTAGAAGGTTACCGTAACTTCTGTAACAAAATCTGGAACGCAGCCCGCTACGTGTTAATGAACACAGAGGGCGAAGATTGCGGCCAAAACGCCACTGACGATAACGGCATTGAACTATCTTTAGCAGATCGTTGGATCAGCAGCCGTCTACAGCAAGTCGAAACCGACGTTATCAAACATTTCGACGAATACCGTTTCGATATGGCCTCTAAAACCCTGTATGACCTCATCTGGAATGAATACTGCGGTTGGTACTTAGAGCTATCTAAGCCGGTATTATGGGACGAAGATGCCTCTGCAGAAGCCAAACGTGGCACACGCCGCACGTTGGTACGTGTACTTGAAGCTCTGCTTCGTTTAGCACACCCGATCATGCCTTACATCACTGAAGAGATCTGGCAACAAGTTAAAGGCTTAGCCGGCAAAGATGGCGACACCATCATGAACCAACCCTACCCTGTTGCTAACAACGATAAGTTCGATGCAGCCGCTGAAACGGAGATCGAATGGCTAAAAGGTGTTATCACTGGCGTACGTAATATTCGTGGTGAAATGGGGATCTCTCCAGCTAAAGAACTTTCAGTGCTACTACAAAACGGCAGCCCTGAAGATCTAACTCGTCTTAACGCTAACCGTACTTTCTTATGTAAATTAGCCGCACTGGAAAGCATTACTTGGCTTAACGTCGGTGACGAAGCTCCAATGTCAGCAACACAACTAGTTGGTGACATGGAAGTACTCGTGCCAATGGCTGGCCTGATAAACAAAGATGCTGAACTAGCTCGTCTACAAAAAGAGCTCGATAAGCTGCAAAAAGATATAGCTCGCGTCAAAGGCAAGTTGAGTAACGAGAAGTTTGTATCCAACGCCCCTGAAGCGGTTATCGCTAAAGAGCGTGAAAAGATGGCTGCCTCTCAATCTTCTTTTGATAAACTACAAGAGCAATACGCGAAAATTGAAGCGCTTTAATTAAGCACTAGATATTTGAATCACAAAAAAGCCCAGACACTGTTCTGGGCTTTTTTGGGCAGAGGGTAGAGACGTGTTCAGTTTTTACAAGGTCACCACAAACAGACTATGCCACAGCAACCCTTCGGCCAGAGGCAGGCCTCCTACAAACCAGCAACACCCCCGCAAGAATAAATCCCGCGCCAATAATAAAGTTCAGCTCAATCTGCTCATTAAGCCACCAGCTCCCCAGCAACACACCCAAAACAGGGGTCATAAAGGAGAGAATGCCTAGCTGAGATGCCTTATAGCGGGTTAACAACCAGAACCAGAGCAAAAAAGCGAGAAAAGCAACTCCAATTCCATGAAACGCCAAACTTGCCAGCACTTCAGGTGTCAGATTAATAGAAGCCTGCTCGCTCCAAAAGGACCACAACCCCAGCACCACAAATGCAATTAACAGCTGATAAAATAAGATCTGCTTCGCTGGTAGCACCGACAACCCCGTTGCTCGAACAACAACCGTTGTAACGCCCCACGAAGCCCCCGCTAACAATGCCAATAGATCGCCCAACAGCACCACTGCACCGAAACTGCTTGCGTCTCCCCCAATAAATGCCAACACCATACCGCTAAATGCTAAGGCGATACCGACCCATTGCAGAATGCCCATACGCTCGCTCGGTATTTTAATATGTAGCCCTATCGCAGCAAAAATAGGGGAGGTATAAAGAAAAACCGTTGCATGTCCAGCCGTTGTAAATCTTAACGCCTCCCCTAATAAAAGAAACTCCAAAGTAAATAAAACACCGATCCACAGCGCTGGCCATCTATTTTCAGGCGCGAGCCTGACTTGAGTTCGCTTCGTGCGAATCAACATCATCAACAGCAGTAGCGCAATTCCATATCGCAACGCAATCTGGAAAACCGGCGCAATATCCTCTTCAACCGCTTTTAAAACCACCTGTTGTGATGCCATTACTAAACAAAACAGCAACATACAACCAAATGCAAACAGATCGAGTGGTTGACGAACCAACATATAGATACCCCATAATAGTGTAGCCACTATTATGTTTTGTCTTAAATAATTTATATAGCTAAAATAAGACAAATAGGCATGCAGATTCGCCAAGTTAGCGAAACATATTTTTTCCTCTAGTGCGTTAGTCATGTCATCATGGCCTTTTATTCACACACTGCTAAAGTTCAGCCCCCCCCGAGCCGGAAGTTATTTTCCCGATTCAAATAACCCAATGTTGATAAAAGTATTGACCTATATTCCTCTGGAATTGCTTTATCCAAAGCCCGCCGACTAATATTTGTAAACACAGCCCCATAGCCATAAGGACAACACAACTTCCCCTTATAGCGACCGGACACTTGTTTTAAAGCAGTATCAGCCTCCAACATATTTAAAACTTGGTAACTACACTGGCGAGCTTGTTCAATAGGATTAGATACTGTTTTCATTCCTGAACCAGTCAGTAAATCTACCGAATGATGACTGATCTTCTTAATACTCTCAGGCTTCCAATCCTTTACCTCTAAAAACAGCAAGCCTCTTGACGGGTGCAAAATAATAAAGTCAGGATCACGACGTTTCCCACCAACGGGATGTCATACCAACACAAATAATCATCTTCCAGAAAGGCTTCTAAACAGCGAGCCAAACGCTTCTCGCCTGATGTCATATTAGGTAAGCAAGTATTTAAGAAGGGGATCAACTCAGCCATAAGCAACCTACTTGCAAACAAATAAAAAAACAGGGATAACTGCTATCTAACCGCTCCACTAATCTCCTCCCTACAAAACGGTTCCATTAATTTTCTGCGGCAAAATCTCAGCTTTATCCATACTTTCAAAGCGCTTCCCCAACAAAGCCTTTAGCTCTTCTGGTTTATACCCACGTTTTGCCGGTACTCGATAAAGCGAAAGCCCTGCGGATTCACATACTGACTCAAGCAGTTCATCACGTTGCTGACGTTTCTTTTGGTTGTGACTTTGATCATCCAGCTCAATAGTGCAGACAGGGATTAAAATATCGCGGTACATATAATGTAATCGGAGTGCTTAGCATTAACCTTATTAAAAGCTTTTTGCCATTCGCTTCGGTTTTTTGATGGGTTAGGTTCTATTAGATCAGCTACACACACCTTGCCAAAAACACGATACTTATCCTGATCAATGACTTGATCAAGCACACCTAAAAAAGAGCGTTCGGCTGCACTAAACAGGGTTTTCTTTTGACGATAACCAAGTGCGTCACTTAAAGGGTTTTCACTATTTAATTAAGAGGCAAGACCTTTTAAGAAAAATAACGCAATTAACATTAGTACGACAACAATCAGAATTATATCCATTAAATACCCTTTACTCGCCGTTCCTTTTGGCTTTTGCTCCTAGACCCTCTGGTCTACTGGCAAACAGTTTGCCTTTATCAGCAGCCCATGACACAACTACACTTACTGATAAGTAGCTGAGGCTTAAGCTCATAAATGATGAAAATCTGTAATCGTACTTTCAAGCACTGCTTTGATTATCTTCACGCCAGAAAATAAAGCTTTTTGCGTTAACATTTGGAATGGTATTTATTACAACTTTCGCGTAAAAGGGAATGTTATACGTGCAGATATGTAAGCAATAGATCTTAGCTCCTGAAAAAATTCAGGAGTGCTAATGGGCGAAGGTAAGCGGAATTAGTTAGATCTGAGCAGACGTTAGCTGCCTATGGTCAAGAGCCGTTAAGCTTTCAGATCGGCTTATATAATCCCGTCTAGTTTTCGGATAATTTGTATATTAAATGGAGTTACTTATGTGTTTTGTCGCTTATCGTCGTTTTTTATATTTAGTTAGCGCTCTTCTTTTAAGCGTTTTATCTTTTTCTGCAAGCGCAGAAAAATATGATGACTCAGTGGCTCTTAAAGGAATTGATGCAGTGAAATCTGTTTTCTTAATCGACTTTAAAACGGCCGCACAAACAGCTTTTTACATGGACTTAATAAAAGGTACTTACGATGGCTTAGAGCGACAAGGCGTATCTACCGAGATGATCATTGTTATTATCGGGCCCACAGTGCAATTCCTCAGCAAAACAAATAACCCTGAACTGACATTCGATTATGAAAAAGAGTTTGACTCTATTCAAGCGAGTATCAAAGCTTTACATGAGCGCGGGGTGAGAATTGAAGTTTGTGCAATTGCGACTAAAGTTTTTAATGTAAAAGATGAAACCCTACCACCAGAACTAAGCATGGTGGCCGATGGCTTTATCTCTCTTATTGGGTGGCAAACTAAAGGATATAAATTAGTACCCGTTTTTTAAGAGAGTACAAATCACAAAGATAAGAGAGACAACCTTACCTGTAAAATAGACCTCTCGAAAGCATTCGAGGGGTCCCTTCGAGGGATAAGGTTTTGCTTTTTACAACTTCAACGGCACAATATACAGTGACCTATAGGTTAGGTGCTTACCCCAGCTACAACAACCCCGACTTAATCAAATCAAAGCTTTCTAATATGCGTGCTACATACTGATCTTTAGGGCGGAAACTACCCTGAGTCTGTTTGAGTAAATCATCTTCCATATGCTTAAGCATTTTGCGCAGTCGGAAACGATGTAACCCTGTTTTCGCTTGTATAGGGTCTGTAATAACACCGGATAAAGCGGCAAAAGATGCCAACAATGTCAGTACAAACACTATACTCAGCGTAGTTAAACCCAAAGATGGATCAGGTGGGAAAGCACCATAATAGAGCTCCCCCACTCTATGGCCAAAAATAAAATCTGAAGCAGCTAATTGGATACTTAATGAATAGGCTAACATTAGCGCGATACCTATGCCTCCGGGTGTAAATTTCTGGAAGGCAAAGGCTCCTAAGATAGTACATGACAGTGTGTTTGCAATATCAGCTGAAGCGGTTCTGGCAACTTGATACTGGGCTAAAGATTCAGTAACAATAGGTTGAAAACAGGCATGGAAGTGTTTTTCATCCACTTCCACATGTTCTGCACGTTGATAAAGATTGCGCAATTCATCTGTGATATACCAGTTAAGGGTGTATTCGCCTTCACCCAAATCCTCCTTAGCTGCCTTAAGCAGATCACTGAGAACCAGATCAGAAATCTGTTTCTGAACATCGGTGGTAAAACCGGCGGGAATAGCAGCCAATATTTTGCCTAACTGATCCCCATCTGAAAAACGACCTAGCAAAAACTTAAACAAACTGATTAAGGTAAAACAGGGTGCCCAAAAAAGATTAACAGGGGCACGGAAAATATCTAATCCCCAAGCAATACGGTTGGTTTTTATAGCGCCAGGGTAATTAAAATGCCGGCTTACAAAATCGGGGATACGCGCTTGACAAGATTCAAAGTAACGCTTGATACCACGCTCAATAGCTGGCTCGACCTCTCCCGACAAGCTCACTATAGGTAACGTTAGATCTGAGTGTGACATAAATAACTTAGCCTAAGTAAGACCTTATGGCCATGATGATAAAAACCTTATTGAGTTTAAAACCTTTAGGTTAAGCCCTGATGAAACTCGGTAAATTAGTTTATATCGACATAAAGCAGAAAAATCGGCCAGCATTCAATACTGGCCGATTAATATGAATGGTTTGTATCTTAACTATCAGCTAACAATTACTCTGTAGCGGCCTTGGCAAACTTTGCCAACGCACCAGAAACTTTAGCCACCGCAGCATCACAGCCTTTAACATTATGGCGTGAAGCAAGGTAATGAGGGTCATTATAGCTCAACCATACGGCTCCATTTTCATCCTGCCAAACTAGTGCTTTTTGCGGCAGATCTATCGCCATAGTTTGGGAACATTGCATCAAGGGAGTACCTACCTTGGGGTTACCAAACAACACCACCTCAGTTTCACGTAACTCTTTACCAGCCTTTTTAGCGCCTTCCGTATGATTTATACGCGTAAAAACAGTCATCCCTTTGCTTGTTAGTACTGATTCTAATTTATCCGCAGTTTCTTTTACGCCATGCGTACTTGGTACACTTACAAGACCATTTTCAGCTAAGGAGCCATCCGCCGCAAACGAAAAATTACTAATACCTAACGTAAGCGCAACTAAGATTAATGCTTGTTTCATATATAAAGCTCCCTCAATTTAATCAAACAGCGGTTGAACCGAATATGTGACAAGACACATGAGAATAAGTTTCAAATAAAGTAATTACAACCTTCTTAATCTGTTGACCCAACGGGTCACAATAAGGATTACACCCAAAGCAAGTAAGAAAAAGTAACTACTGACAATAATTCCTCAGCGTAAGGGAAAAGAAAATCGCTTGAACGACTCCCTCATCTCCGATTAGTCATTAATTTAAACTCCTTAGCCGCCAGCTTAGCTAGATACTTTAAACCTATCACAGGAAAAAATAGATTAGCCTACAAAGCTTCCCCAAAAACTGTGGATAACACTGTAGATTAATTATGGACATCCCCTATATACCCCTAAATATAAGGCTTTCAGATAACTGTTTATTTATTAACCCTATCCACTAAAGCCCCATTTCTCGATTAATAGCAACATCTTTTTAATAAATATGCTTTTAATTCTTTAACCAAAAATTTTGTATAAAATTCACTCAACTTAAGCTTATGTTTAACTATTTTTTTACCCCCACATTCTGTGGATAAGTATGTAGACTAATTATGGGTATCCTCACAAAGGCCCGTAAAATAGGGATTATAGAAGACTGCCTACTTTTCAGCCCATTATATGGACTATAAAATTATTTAATATATCCACCACTTTTATTGCTTTCTACCCCACCCTTATAGTACTTCTAACACTAACTGTTCCTAACTAAAATAGATTAGATGTCGTTGACCCTTCTTTCCCTTTTTATCCCCACTTTTTTCTTAGTTTCTATCACCCCAGGTATGTGTATGACCCTAGCTCTTAGCTTAGGTATATCAATTGGCGTAAAACGCAGCCTTCATATGATGTGGGGGGAACTGATTGGCGTGGGCTTAGTCGCTACATCGGCGGCCCTTGGGGTTGCTACCTTAATGCTTAAATATCCTGATGCGTTTCTCTTTCTCAAATTAGGTGGCGGAGCCTACCTATGCTGGATTGGTTATCAGATGTTCCGCTCAAGAGGAAAGCTCGTTTTAACCGAATCGACACAAGAGCAACCAGAGCTATCTCGATTACAATTGGCATCCAATGGTTTTTTAACTGCGGTAGCAAACCCTAAAGGCTGGGCTTTTTTTGTTACCCTCTTACCACCCTTTATAGACTCAACACAGCCAATAGCACCGCAATTAAGTATGTTAATCGCCATAATTCTACTGCTGGAGTTCATCTGTTTGCTGATTTACGCAAATGGCGGCAAGCTACTTCGGCAACTACTGATGAAGCGCGACAATGTCCGTTTAATGAACCGTATTGCAGGCTCACTTATGATTATTGTTGGATTATGGCTAGCACTAGGAAAGTAAGCCCTGCTCCAAGTTAAAACAGAGCTCAATAACTAAGAACGGAAGTAAGATCCTTCCTTCTATAGCTGTTCATCCATTGATTTCACAGTAATAGAAGAAAGGTCTAATTATTGTTCTGATAGAAGCCGTATCAATTTCTTGATACTGAAACCTGCCCACTCACAACCCAAGCAGAGTCACCTGTACTATTCTGAGAGCGGATACGGTATTGATAAGTGCCCCCAAATACAGAGTCTTGATAACTCGTAGAATCGGCTGCCGCCCTCACAACGGAACGATAAGTACCCCATTGATTAGAGAACTTACGACGTTTCTCAATATAGAAACCCGTTTCATTTGTACTTTGATCGGACCAATTAAGCGTTACTGTGCCAGCACCCGCTATGGCAGTAAAGTTACTTGGTGCCGCAGGTTCTGTCGGCGTAACACTACCATCCAATGCCGCAATAGCTGCACCAGCATCTAAAATACCAGACCCGCATTGAACACAGGAGTCAGGAAATGCACGTGCCGTTGAGGTTAATATAGTTTTCACTTCAGTAGGCGTAACACTCGGCTTTTTCACATAGAGTAAACCAGCCACTGCTGCCACATGAGGGGCTGCCATACTAGTGCCTTGATAATAAGCGTATGTTGGAGCGGCTGGAACCGTTGTACCTTCATTTAAGGTAGAAAGCACGCCATTACGTGCACCTGTACTTGTTTCCCCACCAGGTGCTGCTAGATCAACAACATCGCCGTAGTTTGAATAATAAGCTCGACCTCCAGCTCGGTTAGTAGAAGCAACGCTAATTACATTATTACAGCTAGCAGGCGTATAGTTTCCAGCATCATCATCCGAGTTACCCGCTGCTACCACAATCGTTGTTCCGGCCGCAACCGCAGTATCTATCGCTTGCTGGTAGGTTGCATTACAACTACCCGCGCCACCGATACTCATATTAATAACTTGCGCTTTATTCGGGTTGTCCTCGCCAGTCGCAGCCCAAACAATCGCATCTGCAATATCGGAGGTATAACCACCACATTTACCCAATATACGAACAGGCACTATATTAATTTTGTTATAACCAACACCAGCAACACCTGCACTATTATTAGTAAAAGCGCTGATCGTGCCACTGACATGAGTCCCATGCCAACTACTATTTGACGCCTTAGAGCCTAAATAACATTCGCCTCGACTAACCCAATCACCGGGATCACTTGGGTCAGCATCTCGTCCATCGCCATCATTAGATATGGACTGTGCAGTAATCATATCTGTACCGCCAATAACATTAGCATCTAGATCGGGGTGCGCTGTGATCCCCGTATCTAAAACAGCTACATTTACCACTGAATCACTACTATCTAATTGATTCCATGCACCATCAGCATTCATACCTCCAACCGGTTCAAAATAATGCCATTGCAGGTCATAAATTGGCTTCTTTGTACCCACGATGCCTTCGGTAGGAGGAACCGCTAAGTCATTAATAGCAAACATCATCTGGTCAGCTTCAGCGTATTTGATACCAGAGATAGTTTTCAACACTTTCAAGTAGGCTTTTACACTCGAAAAATTTTCTCTTGAGGGAAGTCTAAATACATAGGAACCTTGAGAAGTTTTACGAACAAAGGCAAGTTTCTTATTAAGGCGTGTTGATAACGTTCTCGCTTGTGAATTCCCTTCAACATTTGCATTATCAAACTTAATGATAATCTGATCGGTAGGTTTATGCTCCACCGTAACAGCCGCTGCATTTAGCGATATTAAAGAGGTTAAACCAAGCAATGGTAACAACCGAAGATTCCTAATTTTCATTTTAAATTCCTATAATCCCTTACCACATGGATAAACTAATTCGAATCTTAAAAGACGGCTCTGAAGCATATCGGATCAATCAACCAATCCTCATATCTTATAAGTTCAAAAACTGGTAGTGGCATTTTAGCTTTTTTGAACAAAAAATGCTCACTGCGGTTTTCAATTGAAGACTAAATAACTTGAAATTCATTAACTAGAGGCGAGAAACGTAAGAGGGTGCTAAGCGCAGTGAGGTAAAAACGATGTATTTAGCCCGGCTAAGGGCGATAAACATCGACCATTTTCAAACTAAATTGCGCTTGGCCGAGTTCAGAATTAGCAGTATTAGGGGCAGAGATTGTTCGTTCAAACCGCTCAATAATTTCGACTAAATTATAACCATTTTGAGGGGCGACTCTAAGTAAAGGCAAACCCACTTCATAACACAACTCCTCAATAAATAGATCTTGTTGTTTATGACGCTTTTTATGATATTCATGATCATCTAATTCGACAGCACAGATAACGGCGCTATTACTAACAGCACACACAATGTAATCAAACTGGAGGGATTTAAGCGGTTTAGTTACTTTATTCTTAGCTCTATCTGATAAGCCACTTTCTGCCTCAAATACATGCTCCATTGGAACTTTACAGATAACTCTATATTGCTCCCCGACTGCTTTTTCAAGAACAGAGGTAAACATACGCTCTTTTTGAGACAAGTTTGGATCGATTTCCTGTTTTGCCCTGACTTTCTTGAAACAAACTAACAATAGAATTAAGAAGATTACTAAAGCAGAAAGATATAGCCACGATTGTTCAATCACATTTTTAACCTTGTACAAAATGAGGCGGCAATATTACCCAGTGTGTATACAGAAAGCATCTCAAATTTAAGCGAACTGTACCTGTTTCAAACAAAATCTATCAATTATTTTCGGGGCTCTAAATCTATCAGTGACAAGAAGCGTAACAATAATAAAATTACTGATAACTTAACAATATACCGAGATCGGCCTCTATAAAGAGATCGCCCACTTAAAAGTGCTCGACTCAAATATATTAAAAGATATGTTTAAGAGTCAGAAATATCTAGAAAGGTCAGATAAAGGCGAAGATCTAATTCATATTGATGATAGTTAGGTTCCATATACTCACAAAGCTGATAGAACGCTTTGTTATGATCCATCTCTTTTAAATGCGCTAACTCATGTACCACGATCATACGTAAAAATTCCAGTGGCATTTGTTTAAAACGGGAATCGATCTTAATCTCTTTTTTAGCTTTTAACTTCCCTCCATGCACACGGGATATACGGGTGTGTAAGCCTAAAGCGTTTAATGCAGATATTTTATCGCTGTACTGTACTTTGCTAAGAGGCGAAGATTTGCGCATATAGCTATTTTTAATATCTATAGCGAAATCATATAACGCTTTATTACTTTGAAAGCTATGAATTGCTGGGTATTTTTTTTGTAATATTGTGCCTAGCTTATTTTTGTCCAGCAATTCCTGCACTTGATGCTGAATGTGGCTAGGGTAATGGCTGATATATTTTAACCGATGCATTTTATCTTCAATTAGCCAAGCGTAATAAGTTAGTCATACGCTTGGCTGGGTCATTAAACTGCGCGAATATGAAGCACCATGCCTTCTGAGGCATAAACCTCTATCAAGGTTCCGGCTTTTAGCTCACCTTCTGCTTCTACTTTCCATAGGGTATCGCCAATCTGAATTTTACCTTGGCCATTGTCAATATCCGCCTGCAGGGTCAGCTTTCTACCAATCAACTGGGCTGCGCGGTTATTAATATTAACCGCTTCATCTGTCGTATTTTGACTACGGAAAAACTTCCAGAAAACAATAGAAGCAAGTACAGAAAATAGAGCAAATAGCAGAAATTGGATCTGCCAATCATGTACCAAATCTATAGCTAACAAAGCTCCAACAATAAACGCAGAAATTGCCAAACCGATTAAAAAGCCTGCTGCCCCTAAGGCTTCACCGGCCAGTAGCAACAGACCAAGAATAATCCAGTGCCAATATGACAACGTTTCTAGTTGCTCAATCATTTAAGATCCTGCTTTAGTATTTTTAAGTAACTCACTAATGCCAGCTATAGAGCCAATCATGCTACTTGCTTCCAATGGCATCATAACCACTTTAGAGTTTTCGCTTGCACCTATACCTTGCAATGCCTCAGTATATTTTTGTGCAACAAAATAATTCAACGCTTGCGGGTTACCTTGAGAGATCGCTTCTGATACTACTTTTGTAGCTCTCGCTTCGGCCATAGCCAAACGTTCACGGGATTCCGCCTCACGGAAAGCGGCCTCTTTTTCACCTTCGGCTCTTAAAATAGCCGCACGCTTTTCACCTTCGGCTACCTGAACTGCTGCTTCGCGCTCACCTTCAGCCGTTAAAATAGCAGCACGCTTTTCACGCTCCGCTTTCATCTGGTTGGCCATCGCATCAACCAGATCACTAGGAGGGGAAATATCACGAATTTCTACACGGGTAACTTTTACACCCCAAGGATCGGTAACTTCATCAACTTTATTCAGAAGGTGGCTATTAATGTTATCTCGGTTAGATAGCATTTCATCCAACTCCATTGAGCCTAGCACCGCACGAATATTTGTCATGACCAAATTCTGCATAGCGCGGTATAGATCATTTACTTCGTAACTGGCTTTAGATGCATCATGCACCTGATAAAAACAAACAGCATCTGTTGTAACCTGAGCATTATCTGCACTGATAACTTCTTGCGGAGGAACATCTAATACCTGCTCCATCATGTTTTGCTTAGTGCCTATACGATCCACAAAAGGAATAATCAAATTCAGCCCTGGCGTTAGGGTTTTGGTAAAACGACCAAACCGTTCTATCGTCCAGTTGTGGCCCTGTGGGACCATCTTGACCCCCGAAAAAATTACAATCAAAGCCAGTACAACGACTACGCCTGCTGTCATTTCAAATCCAAACATTACAACCTCCATTTGTGGAACACTAAACGCCTGTACGCAGATCCAACCACTCTACCTTTTAGAGTAATTGGCAACTATGACATGTACAGCATCGATTCCCTTATTTTTCATTATTACCTGAATAATGAACTAGAGCCGTCTATGGTAATACTGATCAAGAATAACTGATAGGGAGCCTATAAAAAAATAGCTCTAAAGATGCAGGATGAGATGAGAAAGGGTTACAGAATTGAATGGAATAGAGGAGAAAGGAAGTAGATATCATCTACTTCCTTTCTAAAAATAATCAGTTAAGCGCTAATTATTTTGCTTTTTTAAGCAGTTTCTTAAGCCCTTTAAGCTTACCTTCGTGCTTAGCAATTTTAGCTTTACGTGCTTTGATCTCTTTTTTAACTGTTTTTGCTTTTACTTTAGCCATTATATAAATCTCCATTGGAATAATTAAATATAAGCACAGCAATCATCCAGGTGATAATTATCACTCTTCTTTTTGCGCATGCTCTTCTAGAAAACCACGTATAAAACGACGTATCTCACGTGCAGCGCTTGTATCTAATTCATCACACAGCGAAACAAACTCATCTCGTTGCTCACCATTAATACGAATTACTAATTGGCTGTTTTTTTTCTTCGCTTTCGTCTTCTTTTTTTCAGTCATACTGTGCGACCTCAAATATCTTCTGACAGGAAGAATACAGCAAATACAACGCATGCCCAACGCACATCGAATGTATATACATATTTATATAGATTTTAACCTTCAGGATCAAATGATTATGAAAAACTTCATGAAAATGAAACATATAAAAGCAACGCACTTTTTATATATAGATCGATCTAAAGGTGCTTCTAATCCGCTTTAATTTCTAGGCGGCATTTGTCTAAGAGCTTGTGGTAAAATCGCGCTCATTTAAGATCCGGAGTCGGTAAAAAGAGATGGACATACTTAGCAGCGCCTTTGGAGAGTTCCAACTATCACGCTTTCCTCGCCGTAGAAAAGAGCAACTTAGAGCTTGGGATGCAGCGGATGAATATATTCTTCAGCATCTTAGCGAAAATGAAGCAATCAATGAGCATTCAAAGGTGCTCATCGTTAATGATCAGTTTGGCGCGCTGGCTGTATCGCTCAATCAATTCCATCCAGAATCCATAAGCGACTCTTGGTTAGCCCATGCAGGCACTAAGGAAAACCAAACGGACAACCAAATCAGCCAAGAAGATATAACCCTTCATACGAGCCTTAACTATCCCAAACAGATATTTGACATAGTGCTTATCAAAGTACCAAAAAGCTTAGCTATGTTGGAAGATCAGCTCATCCGGTTAAAACCGCTTTTAACACGAGAAAGCACTATTATTGCGGGAGCGATGACTAAAGCAATTCATACATCAACATTAAAATTGTTCGAGAAAATAATCGGCCCGACTAAGACATCTTTAGCTAAAAAGAAAGCTCGTTTAATCTTTCCTACTATAGATGAGTCACTTAATATCACCGATTCGCCATACCCTTCAACTTACAAACTTGAAGGAACTCAGTATCAAATTAGCAATCACGCTGCCGTATTCTCTAGAGATAGCTTGGATATAGGGACTCGCTTTTTCCTACAGTACCTACCTGCCACCGATAAATATGAAACGATTGTTGATTTAGGCTGCGGAAACGGTGTCGTCGGATTAGTTGCTGCGGAGAAAAACCCTAAAGCGGTGATCAACTTTGTTGATGAATCATTTATGGCTGTAGATTCAGCTAAAATAAATTTTATCCATGCATTCGGGCCTGAACGCACAGCGATATTCACACCGACTGATTGTTTACAGGGTTTAGCTAAGAATAGTTTTGATTTAGTACTCAACAACCCCCCGTTTCATCAGCAGAATGTTGTCGGTGATTTTATAGCACAGCAGATGTTCCATGAATCTTACGCCGTACTCAAAAAAGGTGGGGAGCTCTGGGTTATTGGCAATCGCCATCTTGGTTACCATATTCCACTTAAGAAAATCTTTGGTAACTGTACAACCGTAGCCAGTAATAAAAAATTTATAATTTTAAGAGCCACTAAATAAAATATAACAATATGGGGTCGATAGTGCATCTACCGACCCATTGATTATCAGCTACTTAAGGTCAGCGGCATAGGGATGAACTCCCCAACTTCATCGGGTTGCTGATCAAGCACAGCTTCCCATCCCTCTTCCCCCGGTTTCATCTCGTCCGGTAAACCCCATAGTTCACCACACCAATAAGCGGCAATCCAACGCTTACCATAACGGACTTTATAAAAGCCTCTTTCTCTACTGTCATTCACCATCATCTCCTTTTTGCTCAAAATGCGAAAACCTCTCATTTATCACGCAAGAAGCAGTTTGAAGAACCTCTTGCTTGTAAAGGACTTATTATTTCAAAAATGTACAAGTGCTGACCTCTCATTACATGGGGCCATTTCACTTATACAAATCAGGGATAAGTGTACACAATACGCTTAAGCTATAAACAGCATTTAGTCTAAGGTTTAATAAGTATGCAGAGATATACAAACTCAATAGGCATATGACAAAAACAAAAAAAGACCACCAAAGTGATCTTCTTTTGCTGTAGTAAGAGAACTCTCTATCGAACCGAGGAAGGTGACAACAACCTCAATAGTATCCGCTTACTTCTTTTTATCTTCGTTCATCAATCCGCGAACTTTAAAAAAGCCCCAAGTCATAGCGGCGCTCATTACACCAATCATCAACAAGCTAGGAACCAACACTTCCATACTATATACATCAACCATCACGATATCCCCACGATTTGTTCGTAATTTTTTACTGCTCTGGTAAAGGAGATTACCCCTTTACACATTAGCAAATATTGATGCAGCTCAAGAAAGCCCCTCCCGTTTAATACTGGCTTAGCCTTTTATTGATCTAGTTCAATTTATTGGGCCTTTTACCCCAAGCGCCAGGCAGTTCTTTCTGACCTACCGATCCCAGATAATGCTGCAAATCAACAGCGACTCTTCTCACACGCCCAACCTTCGAAAGCTACTCCATAAGATAACCAGCGGTTGAACAACAAAACAAAACAAATCAATAAACAATCAAAAATTAATTACAACAAACATAAATAAATTTTAATCATTTAAAACAACAATTTGATTAAAATATTTCAAGATGACAAATAAAAAATATCCTTTAATTTCAATTAGTTACAAACAACAAATACACCCCTTTTAAAACCTAGAAATAATTTATTTTATCCTTATTTTTCAATTAGTTAGACAACAAAAAATCAACTAAAAATTTGGCTATACTCAAAACTTAATTTATAATTATCATTATTAATTTAAGATAAGTTAAATAAGGAATATGAATATGCAAGAGAAAGAAATAAGACTTCTTTTTAAGGCAGGTGTATTTGATTCTTGCCAAGCAATACCGATCTCTATGGCACGAGGCTGGACACTAAAATTTGTCACTAAACATGAAGAGGTTTTTACCCTTGAACTACAACGCTCAAAAAAGGAACGTGAATTTAAAAGCTTAGATGGCGCAGCCGCCGTTGCTAAGAAGATAGGGTTTGAGTGGTTAAAAGTTCAAATAGGAGATTTAGAATGGCAGGAAAAAGTAAAATAAAGACATAAAAAAGCCGTTTATTCAACGGCTTAGCTAGGAGTAAGAATCGATAGCAAAGCAATACTATCGATCTAATGCATCCTTAATTTTCTGATCAGTTTTATACTGGCTTAGTGCATACACTGACCAAATAGCGGCAGGAATCCAACCGACAACCGTGATCTGTAAAATCAAACAGATAATGCCGGCAATTGGACGACCAATAGTAAAAAACTGTAACCAAGGTATAAGCAAAGCTAATATTAAACGCATGATAATTTCCAAATATTCACGGTAGCTTGAAGGTAATCGCTACTGCGTACGGCTTTATTTAAACGGTTTTATAACTTTAAAAAGTTTATAGTTCAATACGTCCAGCAGACAACTCATCTTCTGTTGCATCTCTGATGTCCATAATTTCCACATCAAAATTGAGTTCAAGACCGGCAAAAGGATGATTCGCATCAACCGTCACCTCCTCTTCATCAATTTTGGTAATTGAGACAAGCTGAAGATCACCCTGCTCATCCTCCATCTGACAAACCATGCCTTCAGCTAATTCGGTGAACCCCTCGAAAGACGCACGTTCAACCAATGAGACTTTGTCTTCATCACGCAGCCCATAGCCTTGCTCAGGTGACACCTTAATCTTGAATTTATCACCGACACTGTGACCCAACATGGCCTGCTCTAAACCCGGCACAATGTTTTTATGTCCATGCAGATAAGGTAAAGGGTCGCCCCCACGGGAGCCATCTAATACTTCGCCATCAGCATTAACTAAGGCATAATGAAACTTAACAACTTTATTATTTGCAATCTTCATACACTCTCCGACTTAAAGCTTAAGCTGCTGAGCCATCCAGCAACCTAAGGCTTCGATCTCTTCCATCATGACTTCATGCCCCATAGGGTAAGTAGTCCATAACGCGTTATAATTCATATCCTTCAATGCAGTCAGCGCTTGCTCGCCAAGCGCAAGCTGAACAACTTCATCTCGCTCACCATGGGCAACCCAAATAGGAATTTGATAATTACTCGATTGGCGCTGTAGTTTAATTTCCTCAGCGGTCGCCATATAAGTAGACAAAGCAACTAAGCCAGCCAAGGATTTGGGATATGTTAAAGCGGCATGATAGGCAACTGCACCACCTTGTGAGAAACCGGCTAACAGAATCTTATCCGCAGGAATGCCTTCAGCAATCTGCTCATCGATCAGGCGCTGTATCCTCTCGCTAGATGCAATCAATGTAGCCTTATCCACTTTACGGCCTACATTCATTTCTAAAATATCGTACCATGCCCGCATCGGTGCTCCGCCATTAACCGTTACAGGCATCACCTCTGCATGGGGAAATAAAAAACGTACCGCACTCGATTTAGGAAGCTTTAAATAAGGTATTATCGGTTCAAAATCGTAGCCATCGGCACCCAATCCATGCAACCAAATAATACAAGTACTAGGTGTAGATTCTGGTTCAACGCGAACTAAGGTCGCTTCAGTTTCGCTACTCATGGTTGCAACCTCTGTATCTGCCAACCGCTCTCGGTCAGATTAAATTGAAAACGATCATGTAGTCGACTTTCTCGACCTTGCCAAAACTCAAACCGCGTAGGTTTTAAAATATATCCTCCCCACTCTTCAGGATGAGGGATCTGTCCATCTTGGTGTTGTTGCTCTAAACGCTGCACAGCTAGCTCTAATTCTTCTCTACTGGCAATAGGGTGGCTTTGACAAGAAGCCGCTGCGCTTAAACGGCTTCCAAGAGGACGTTCCTCAAAGTATTTCTTTCCCTGAGAAAGCGATAGTTTTTCTACTCTGCCTTGAATTCGGACCTGCCGCTCTAGACCGTACCAGTAAAACATCAATTCCGCTTGAGGATTTTCCGCTAGATCAGCGCCCTTCTGGCTGCGATAGTCCGTGTACCAGGCAAACCCCTCTTCACCAAAATGTTTTAACAATACGATACGTGCCGAGGGCATGCCCGATGAATTAGCCGTCGCTAAGGTCATGGAAGTGGCATCATCAGGCGTGACCGAGAGTGCTGTATCCATCCACTCAGAAAACTGAACGAGAGGATCTATATTTAATCCTGCTTCACTGAGAGGGGCAGCTATATATTCTCGACGGGTAGTGGTGAGATCACCTTTCGCTTTCATAAATATGTCTCAAGTTAATGTCTATGTTCAGTAAAAAATAAAGCGAACTATATCATTAAGGACCGCAGCAAATAAGAGGATCAAAATAGCCACCAGCCCGTTTATCATTCCGAGTAGATAGGGCAAACTCACTCCTTACACCTTCATACAAAGGTTGTCTGCTCTGGCCAGCCAAACCTTTTATATTCAAACATACACGCATGTTTATATGTTCTTATTCCTTGTTAGCTTGTACCTTATTCAACATTACCTATATAGTTGCTATTGTCACCCGCTACGCATCATTAAGGGAATTTATGCGTTTTATTTTGGTTATTATTTCGTTATTTCTAATTACTGGCTGTTTAGATAAAAATGCAAAGCCGTTCGAGGTCAAAAACTTAGCTAAATCTGACATCGATATGGTTGCAGACGTTAATATCAAAGAATGGCATAAACTGACAAAAGAACTCACGATCAAACTCTACAAACGTAACCCAAAGGAGCTTAGGAAAGTTGAAGGCATGACCCTTAGCATGCGTTTAGAGCAGCTTTTCCCAACAGAACGACTTCCCAATGGGTTCGCTGAACTTAATTACTCTGATGGCATTACAGCGGTGCCTTTAGCCTTCTCGGATGAGTTTGAAGGTGATCGTGTCTTTGCGTTAATGGCAGGCATTACAGGCATGCTTCATGCCGCTTATGATGGGAAGAAAGAGATTTTTATCTTAGACGATCTAGACCAACAGAAGCTTTATAACTCAGCACGCAACCTCGAATCAATCGCTTGGCATCTGAACAATCGCAAAGACCCATCCGGACAACTCTATATATTAAGTAACGGTATCTCACCAGAAGGGATCAGCAATTACAGCTACGAGAGAATCCTTGGTAAACTTATAGGTATTCAAGATCTTATGGCGGATATTATTGCAGATAAAACAAGCCGAACGATTAACCGCGTTGTTCAAGGTGCGGCATCTATGACATTTTTACCTATTTAGCGAGCAGTAAGCATAGCGCTTTTTTACCAAGCGCTAGCCTATTATTTAGCTGAAAGGCTAAGTCTTCTACACCGATTCATGGAAAGCTTAGCTATTAGATTTTAACCCACAATGCTTGAGTGGGCTGTTAATCCTTATCTCTGAAATCTTATGATTTTTATTCAAAAATAAGGATATATCGGCACGATCTGGCATCTCTTCCAACATATGCCGAGTCAACCTCTCGTAGTGCTGAATAAAGCTCTTAATTTGCTCTTCATTCATAATCCGCAAATGCTCGGTTGGCTGTTGAGTGTCATAAATATATTTGACCCGCTCCGCTAGCTTTTTCTCTTG
The DNA here is from genome assembly GCF_965223595.1 of Neptuniibacter marinus. Lineage (NCBI taxonomy): Bacteria > Pseudomonadati > Pseudomonadota > Gammaproteobacteria > Oceanospirillales > Oceanospirillaceae > Neptuniibacter > Neptuniibacter marinus. The sequence goes on from NZ_OZ245004.1 coordinate 3,239,075, forward strand.
TAGTGAACGCCACTCAAAAACCGCATCCATGCTCGGTACTTTTAACATTATAAGTACCTCTATCATGGAGAAAAGATCTTGATAAACACCGGATAGTTGCGCATTAACATAATCACGCCATAAACCACTGGAGTCTTTATCCCTTTCAAGCTCATTAATCGGTTCTAATAAAGCATCCGCTTTTTGCGGATCCGCACCGACACACCACCCTTCAAAGACGATAATATCAGCAGGCCCAACCCACTCTTGCCAAACCGCTGCTTGGCAACGGTCATCTGTAGATTTATCAAAAACGGGAATCTTAGTGACGGTATGCTCATCACTATTTTTTAACGAATTAAGAATCTCTATTCCCAACTCAACATCATGAGTGCCTGGGACCCCTCTTGTACGCAATAAAGGGTGTACGGTTTCCGACAGCTCAACGCGCTCATCATAGGTTTTATAGAGATCATCTATAGAGAAACCAACAACTTTAAAATTAAAACCTTCAGTAAGAATCACTTCCAGTAAATTAAATAGGGTTGATTTTCCCGCCCCTTGCGCTCCGTTTATACCGATGACAAGCGGGCCTGTTTTCTGTCGTTTCCTACAAGCTAGCCATGCTCCTAGAGGAACATAAATCGCTTCAAACATATCGACTAGCCCAATATCCACTTTCAAGGACTCAAGCGTTGAGGCAAAAGCTTTTTCTACTGCATCTACTGCATCTTTACGCTCTTGGTCACTTAAACAAAGCTGATCTTGTGGCCAACGTGTTAATACGCTCATCTAAACTCCTTTATAGACCGCTCAAATATAGTAGGCAGTGCTTTAATTATGTCTATGCTGTTCACGCAACCACATTTTAACTTTTTCAATTTGTGGGCGCTCCATCAAAGAGGGAACGTGCCCTATCTCAGGTATAGTGAATAACTCCAGCTGATCATTCGCCTGCATAGCTCGTACCGTCTTTTCTGGCAACACATCTGATTCCTCACCCCAGATTAATAACTGAGGGATTTTAATAGCCGACCAGAAAGGCCAAAGGTCAACATCATCACTACAACTATGCTTAGCAGCTTCAGCAATCGCGGGATCATAGTGCAAGGCATATTCACCATTACCCTGTAACCGTGAGCCATACTTTGCTAAGTGACGCCACTGCTTGTCAGTTAGGTTGTTAAATGACAGATAGGTACTGCGCATATACTGCTCAACATCCGACAAGCTTTGAAAATGCTTATCGCCTAGGTATTCGGCAATACGCTGTAACGCAGTAGCTGGCACAAAAGCACCAATATCATTCAGCACTAAATGTTTAATCGGGGAATTAGGCAGGGCCGCTAAACAGATCCCGATAATCCCACCCATCGATGTTCCAATCCAGTCCACTGTATCTACATTTAAACGGGCTAGTAGGGTCGTCATATCACTTAAATACTGGGGAATATCATAAGTTTGACCTGAAGGTAGCCACTCGCTTGCTCCTCGCCCAACAATATCAGGGCAGATCACTCGATATTCGCGAGACAGCGCTAAAGCCAACTCATCAAAATCACGGCTATTTCGCGCCAATCCATGCACACACACAAGCACACGAGCATTATCACGACTACCCCATTCGTGATATACCATATTGTGAAATCCAGTAGCGTTTAAGCAGCGTACACTATCAGTATGCATACAAACTCCTTTTCATGGTCATAATTAATAGCACGTTAGCACAATATAAAGCGGCAACGTGAACAATCACAATATTCGGTGGTCATACTCACTATTCCATAAACATCGATATTAAGTACATAGTTTCAAAGATTGTAGATATACGAAACGATAAATGATCATTAATATAGGGTTCGGCTAATATTAGCCCGTTCACATAATAAACATGCTTACTGCCTGAATACGGAAATGACATGACCGAAGTGAAAGTAAAACAAAACACCCACTTAAAATGGATTCTACCTCTACTTATTATTGGGGCCGCCATTGCCGTGTTCGCTTTCCTGATGATGACCAAGCCCCAAGCACCCTCTCGCCCTACGACGGAAAAGATATGGAGCATAAGTACAGTGCCAGCAGCGTTTGGACTCCATCAACCCGTGCTCACACTTTATGGCAAAGTAGAATCTCCACGTGTCAGTAAAATAACCGCAGCAGTCACTGCATTTGTCAAAGACGTTTATACCGATGAAGGGCGCGCTATTAACCCAAATGAACCTCTGGTCCAACTTGACGATAGTGATACACAATTACTAGTTCAACAACGACAAGCCGATGTCGATAATACTATCGCTCAGATTGAAACCGAAAAAGTACGTCACAAGACCGATCTAAAATCTCTAAAAATCGAAAAGAACTTACAGCAGCTACGCCTCAAGACGGTTCAACGTTATGAAAATCTAATCAAACGCAAACTAACAAGCCAAGAACAACTGGATTCAGCCCGTCGTGATTATCAACAGCAAGCTTTATCTATTGCGCAACGGGAACAATCAATAGCTGACCATCCAAATCGTTTACGTCAATTAGAATCCCAGCTCATGCGTACAACGAGTCTTTTAGATGCAGCTAAACTTGATCTTTCGCGCACCAAAATCCACGCACCTTTTAGCGGCCGAGTAGCAAGTTTAAGTGTATCCCCAGGGGATCGCGTTCGTGCTGGGGATCCTATTGTTGAGCTTTACAGTTTAGATCGTTTAGAAGTCCGCGCACAAATTCCTAATCGTATTCTTCCTTTATTGAGAAACAAAAACTCATTACAAGAGATTGCAGCAACCGGTACGATCGACAATCGCACCATTGAGCTCAATTTAGAACGTATCGCCGCTGCAGTTAATAGTGGACGCGCAGGGGTTGACGTATTTTTTAGTATACAAAAACAGGATTATCAACCAGAACTGGGCCGCTCTTTGGCGATTAGTGTTACGCTCCCTGCAACCACTAAAGTCATTCCTGTTCCCCCTACCGCGCTCTATGGTTTAAATAAGGTATACAAGGTTGTGGATGATCGTTTAGTTTCGGTTCAAATTGAACGTATTGGGGATAGTACTGACGCCGATAACAACCCCATAGTCCTAATTACTAGCCCTGACCTTCAAGCTGGGGATTCTATAGTAACAACACAGCTACCCAATGCGATTACCGGTTTACGTGTTAAAGAGTTTACATCCCCTGAAACAAAGGGGCTAAAAGATGAGTAAGTACAATGGTTCGCTACAAAATATAACCGCCTCTTTTGCAACCCATAGAGTAGCTGCCAACTTATTTATGCTGCTAATGATATTGGCGGGAGTTTGGGGTATAAAGAAGCTTAATACTCAGTTCTTTCCTACCTTTGAGCTAGATGTAATAACAGTACAAGTCATCTGGAGTGGTGCCGCTGCTGAGGATATTGCCAGCTCTATTATTTTACCCATCGAAGAGGAACTTAAATCTCTTACTGGCATAGACACCCTCTATTCCACGGCTCAACAAAGCTCCGCATCTATTCGTATCGAGGTTGATGAAGACACCGACGTTGATTTTCTGTTAGATGAAGTCAAACAGAAAATAGATAGTGTGCGTAATGAATTACCTAGTGATATTGAGGAGCCTTTAGTTCAGCGTGTTATCCGCTACGAGCAAATTGCCAGCTTAATTCTTAGCAGTAAAAAAGGCACATTGGAGGAGTTACGAACCTTTGCGCACCGCTTTGAACAGGAGCTTTTAGCACTAGGTATTAACAAGATAGATTTTATCGGCCTACCTGACCAACAAATCAGCATCGAGTTTCCGGCAGCTCAATTACATGAGCTAGATATGACCATGGGGCAAGTCGCTGAGAGCATAAAATTAAGAAGTTTAGATCTGCCAGCAGGCACCGCAGCTAAAGGCGATGGTTCACGGCAAATACGCAGTTTAAATCAACAACGCGATGTAGAGGGTTTCCGGCAGCTTCCCATTATTACTGATAAAGACGGACGTTTAATCCGTCTAGGCGATATTGCGGAGATCTCATTAAAAGCCAAAGACAGTCAAGTACTACTACAATATCAAGGCGAACCTGCAGCGATGTTACAGCTTCGCCGCACAGAAACCCAAGACACCCTTAAATCTGCAAAAATTCTCAATAATTGGTTAGAAAAAACGCGACCGACCCTACCCGCTGACATACAAATGATCGCCTATGATGAACAATGGCAACCGGTCAAACAACGTATCAACCTCCTCTTAAAAAACGGTATTAGCGGTTTAATCTTAGTTATTTGCATCCTTTTCCTATTCCTCAATGCCCGCGTTGCCTTTTGGGTCACTATCGGTATTCCGGTTTCATTTATGGCTACCTTAGCGGTACTTTATGCCATTGGTGGGAGCATTAATATGATCAGCCTATTTGGGTTGATTATGGCGTTAGGTATTATCGTTGATGACGCTATTGTTGTGGGAGAGGACACCTTAACTCATGTCCAAATGGGAGAAAGTGGATTAAACGCCGCCATTGGTGGAGCACATCGCATGCTCGCCCCTGTAATAGCCTCATCATTGACCACTATAGCCGCCTTTTTACCTTTACTCATGATTGGTGGGACTATTGGGAACATCCTTATAGATATACCCACCGTAGTCATCTGCGTTATTTTAGCCTCATTAGTTGAATGCTTTCTCATTCTCCCAGGCCACCTTCACCACAGTATTAAGAACATAAAAGATTTACATCCATCTAAACTACGTGTTCGACTAGACAACGGTTTTAACCAATTTAAAGATGGGCCTTTTAGGAGACTCGTTACTAAAGCGGTAGAGTTCCGCTGGACCACCATAGCAACCGCACTAGGGATGTTTATTTTAGCCATAGCACTGATTCTTGGTGGTAAGGTCAAATTCACTTTTTTCCCTGCGGTTGAACGCGACACAATGACAGCCAACGTGCAATTCAGCGCAGGAACAGACTCAGCGACGGTGGATAAGTTTGTCCGCCATTTGGATATCACCTTGCAGGAAACAGATAAAGAGCTTGGCGGTGATAATATTAAAGTCGCCTTCCAACGTTTACGTAGTGCCTCCTTTTCGCGTACCTCCGCCTCCGGCAATAGTGGCGATGAATTCGGCTCACTGTTAGTGGAATTAGAGCCAGGGGACGACCGTGAAATGAGTACCACAGAATTTAACCGAGAGTGGCGCAAACGGATCACCGTACCAGCCGGCATTGAAAAGTTCACCATTGATGTGGCAACAAGTGGACCTCCTGGAAAACCTATCGAGGTAAAACTCGCAGGCAATGATATCCACGATATAAAGCAAGCCTCTTTGGATCTTCAGTCTCTGTTAAAAAGCTATGTAGGTTTAAGCAACATTGACGATGACCTGCCTTATGGAAAATCACAACTAATTTACGAACTAACCCCCGCCGGTAAAACCGCAGGGCTGACCTTAGATGCAGTAGGCCGCCAGCTACGTGCAGCATTTGATGGTTTAGAGGTGCAAAACTTCTATCAAGGCCAAGACGAAATAGAAGTACGCATTCAGCTACCGGAGGAGGAAAGAGATCGCCTTAGTATTATTGAACAACTCCCCGTTGTACTACCCGATGGGGGCACGACGCCACTGAGTAATGTTGTAAGCTTCCGCGCCAAACAAGGCTTAGATACCTTAACCCGTGTCGATGGCCAACTATCCATCAAAGTAACGGCGGATTTGGATGAAGCCATCGCCAATGCAGATGAGATCATCACCGATCTAAAATCGAGCAAACTTGATCAGATACTTGCTCAGTACGGTGTTTCAGCAAGCTTCGAAGGTAAAAATAAAAGCCAGCGAGAAACCTTAGATGATATGAAACTAGGTTTAATGCTCGCTTTAACATTAATTTTCATAATCTTAGCTTGGGTGTTCTCCTCTTACAGCTGGCCGATTTCTGTAATGCTTGCTATTCCTTTAGGCCTGACTGGCGCTATTCTTGGCCATGCTTTTATGGGGATGAGTATGACAATTCTGTCCCTATTTGGCTTTTTTGGCCTCTCCGGCATTGTAATCAACGACTCCATCGTATTAGTCACTTTCTATCAGGGCTTACGCAAAAAAGGAGTCGCCATCAAAGAAGCGTTGATTGAAGCAGCTTGTCAGCGTTTACGAGCCGTACTATTAACATCACTCACCACTATAGCAGGACTCACTCCCATATTATTTGAAACCTCGCTACAAGCGCAGTTTCTAATTCCTATGGCGGTATCCATTGTCTTCGGCTTAGCTTACGGTACGGCGCTGATCCTGTTATTTGTCCCTGCAACCCTAACCATTATTGAATCAACACGTGGCAGATTAAATATGAAAGATCACAACACACCGGTCACAGCAGACAAACCAGAGCTAGGAGGATAAATCTGGCTATATATCCATTAAGTTAACTGTTCAGAAATATACTGTTGAAGTAACGCTAAGGCTCTATCATCGATACTCAACAAGGACAATCCCAACTGTATACAGCCTTGGGATTGTCGATGCTGATAAACCACTCAACAATGACAGTGTAAAGGATACTGATTCAGGCCAAAATGCAGGTATAACTCCAAAGGAACTCCGTCAACCAGTGGCTGCAGTAACTCTACCGCCTTACCGCCTTACCGCCTTACCGCCTTACCGCCTTACCGCCTTACCGCCTTACCGCCTTACCGCCTTCAACGAACATACTACCAAACTAAGTTTTATCAACCTAACGCCAACACTCAATCCAGCAAACATCTACACCCCAGCAGGCAGGTACGTATCTATTCGAGGATAAGTTCCTCTATCTATATACATAACAATGCCTTTATAAAAATCGAAAAAATATACTGACCTAAGTTACAAATAAAACATCACCATTCAGTAACAAAACCAACCTATATTTATCTTCATATTGCAGCATAGTGTTTTTTATAAGTTGGACAAAAGGTCTTATAAATCAAAGTCAAAACCAGTACTCCCTATAAAGGGCAGAGACTAGAGAAACCTTTTCACAAAATAGCGCCCATACGCAGCGTTCAGTTAAACAACATATAACTTAGCCTATTCGCAGATTGGGGATAGTTAAGGTATAATTTAGCTCCTATTTTCTGCATTTCCATTTTCATCTATCGCCTTAAATATAGGAACTCAAGGATCAGTATGAATCGCGACCTTAGCCTGCTACAGCCTTATCCTTTCGAAAAACTCACTGCACTAAAGGCAGAAGTGACTCCACCGGCTGATTTAGATCATATTGCATTGTCTATTGGTGAGCCTAAGCACCCTTCACCACCGTTTGTGCAAGAGTGTTTAATTAAAAATATGGAAAAGCTGGCTAACTACCCCACCACCAAAGGGTTGCCTGAACTGCGCCAAGCTATTACCGATTGGTGCACCCGTCGTTTCAAGCTTACAGAAGGTAGTCTGAACGCAGAAGACAATGTATTACCCGTAAATGGAACCCGTGAAGCGATTTTTGCATTTACTCAATGCGCTGTAGACCGTTCACCTGAAGCATTAGTTTTATCACCTAACCCCTTTTACCAAATCTATGAAGGTTCAGCATACCTCGCGGGTGCGAAGCCTTATTATCTGAATTGCCTAGAAGAGAATGGCTTTATTCCAGATTACGATTCAATACCTGAAGACGTATGGCAGCGCTGCCAATTACTATTTATCTGTTCCCCAAGTAACCCAACGGGTGCAGTCACCGACTTAAAAACCCTGAAAAAACTGATCCAACTTTCAGACCAGTATGACTTTATTATTGCATCTGATGAGTGCTATTCAGAGATATATCTAAATGAAGAGCAAGCACCTGTAGGGCTTCTTCAGGCGTGCGCCGAGCTAGGTCGTGACGATTACAAAAATTGTGTAGTTATGCACAGCCTATCTAAACGCTCAAACTTACCAGGATTGAGATCTGGCTTTATTGCTGGAGATACAGCATTAATAACCCCTTTCCTCTCCTATCGTACTTATCATGGTTCATCTATGCCGATTCAACATCAACTAGCATCTATAGAAGCATGGTCCGATGAAGATCACGTTTTAGATAACCGAGATCAGTATCGACACAAATTCGACGCCGTTATAAAAATATTAGAGCCAGTAATGGATGTAAAAAAACCAGAAGCCAGCTTCTACTTATGGGCAAAAACACCGATTGCCGATGATAAATTTGCACAAGGCCTATTTGCATCACAAAACGTTACTGTACTACCTGGCAGCTATCTATCTAGAACAACTGACAACATAGTACCCGGCGCAGGCTATGTACGTATGGCCTTAGTTGCAACAATGGATGAATGCGTCGAAGCAGCACAACGTATTCGTAGCTATATTGAAGCACTATAAAAGGTAGGCAATTTATGATTACGATGTACGGCATACCTAACTGCGACACGATCAAAAAAGCGCGTAAATGGCTAGAAGCCAACCAGATAGAGTACCGCTTCCATGATTACCGAAAAGATGGTTTAGACGAAACCCAATTAAAAAATTGGGTATCAGAATTAGGTTGGGAAACTTTACTTAATAAGCGTGGCACTACATGGCGCCAACAACCTGAAGAGATAAAAAAAGCGATTGATGAAACATCAGCTATTAGCTTGATGCTTGAATACCCTGCCATGATAAAACGACCGTTAATTGATACAGGAAGCGTTCGTTTGGTAGGTTTTAAAGACACAGAATATTCCGCTCTGTTTGACATATAAGTCACAGGCATAACGAATAAATAATTTTAAGAATCGGAGATCAACATGGCTAATTTTGCATTCGGCTTAGGTGTAGGAACAAAATCCTCAGCGGGCGAGTTACTTGAAGTTTATTACAACGTACCCCTACTTAACGCTGATGATGCCATCGTAAACGCCGTTGCTGAGAAAGTAGGTTACCAAGGCGGCAATGCGGCAATAGAAATTAAAGAATCTCAACTTAAAGACCTTGAAGCGGCCTTTTTATCAGTAAATGCAGAAGCACAAGCGGAAGTTGTCGAGATTTTAGAAGGTACAAGCCAAGCATTAGTTTTATGTATTCTGGAAACTGATGAAGCACCTTCTTCAACCGCTGAAGCTTACCTAAAACTAACCCTACTTTCACACCGTTTAGTGCAACCACACGCTATTAATTTAACCGGTATTTTCGGTCTACTACCGAACGTTGCATGGACAAACGAAGGCGCGATCTCGTTAGATGACCTACCAAAGCGACAACTTGCTGCCCGCGCCCAAGGTCGTATTTTAAGTGTTACTTCTGTAGATAAATTCCCTAAAATGACAGATTACGTTGTACCAACAGGTATTCGTATTGGCGATGCTATCCGTGTTCGTTTAGGCGCTCACGTAGGTGAAGGCACAACGGTCATGCATGAAGGTTTCGTGAACTTCAATGCAGGTACACTAGGCGTCAGCATGATTGAAGGCCGTATCTCTGCGGGTGTTGTAGTAGGCAACGGTTCCGATCTTGGCGGCGGCTGTTCTACTATGGGTACACTTTCTGGCGGTAACAATGTTGTTATCTCTGTAGGTGAAAACTGCCTACTAGGCGCAAATGCTGGCCTAGGCTTACCTATGGGCGATCGCTGTACCTTAGAAGCAGGCCTTTATGTCACAGCAGGCTCTAAAGTCACTATCCTTGATGACCAAAATAACGAAGTCAGCACAGTGAAAGCTGCTGAACTAGCAGGTAAGCCTGATCTATTGTTCCGTCGTAACTCTAAAAATGGCCGCATTGAAGTTAAAACCAACAAATCTGCCATCGAGTTGAACGAAGAGCTGCATAAGCACAACTAACAAACCCGGTCATTCAATCACTGATTGTATAAACAATCTAAACTGATAGGTGACAGCGGTTAAGCGGTAATATTTAGAAGTGCGCCATAGGCGCACTTCTTATTACTAGCACTAAATTTTAAAAGGCTACACGGATCACAATTATGACCCAGAAACTTTCAGCAACAATCGAACTTGCCAAAGACCTCATTAACCGCCGCTCAGTAACACCGGAGGATGCAGGCTGCCAAGATATGATGATTGAGCGATTAGAAGCGCTAGGGTTTAAAATTGAACGTCTACCTTTTGAAGATGTGAAAAATTTCTGGGCACGACGCGGCGATTCCGGCCCAGTATTCTGTTTTGCTGGCCACACTGATGTTGTACCTTCAGGTCCAGAAGAACGTTGGGAGTTTCCGCCATTCGAAGCAACTATAGAACAAGGTATGCTTTGTGGCCGAGGCGCTGCCGACATGAAAGGCAGTATCGCTGCTTTTATGACTGCACTTGAACGCTTTATTGAACATCACCCTGATCATCAAGGCTCTATCGCATTACTGATTACCAGTGATGAAGAAGGTCCTTGGATTAACGGTACTACTCGCGTTATTGACCATTTAGAAGCGCGTAATGAAAAAATAAAATGGTGCATCGTTGGCGAACCATCCAGCACCACTCATGTCGGCGATACAATTAAAAATGGCCGTCGCGGCTCTTTAGGCGCTACCCTGAAAATTCGTGGCGTACAAGGCCATGTAGCCTATCCCCATTTAGTTAAAAACCCTATTCACATGGCTGCCCCTGCACTCGCAGCACTGGCCTCTGAAGTATGGGATGAGGGGAATGACTTTTTCCCACCAACTAGTTTCCAAATCTCAAACATTAATGGCGGTACAGGTGTTACTAATGTTGTACCTGGGCATGTCGACATTATGTTTAACTTCCGCTTTTCCACGGAAGTTACCGCCGATGAACTAAAAACACGTGTTGGTGACATCCTTGATAGCCACAATTTAGAATGGGATATAGATTGGGTGCTTTCCGGCAATCCTTTCTTAACCGCCGAAGGGGACTTAGTAGAAGCCTGCCAACAGGCCATTTCAGCCGTTACAGGCACTAAAACAGAGCTATCTACATCAGGTGGTACCTCTGACGGCCGCTTTATCGCCCCTACAGGCGCTCAAGTGGTTGAATTAGGCCCGATTAACGCAACCATTCATAAAGTTGATGAACGGGTTAGCTGTAAAGACTTAGACACACTGTCTGATCTCTATGAAAACATTATGGCTCATCTGTTAACTCAATCTTAAAGGTCCCGCTCAGATGCCACTCACTTGCCCTGTTTGCAAATCACTGCTCATTTTGCAGGATAAAAGCCTTCGCTGTGAAAACAACCACAGCTTTGACGCAGCTAAACAGGGCTACTGGAATCTCCTTTTAGCCCATAAAAAACGCTCAAAAGATCCAGGAGACAATCCTGAGATGGTACAGGCACGTAGAACATTTCTTGAACTAGGGTTCTATGAGTCCTTATCCAATGAGATAAATAAGCTTGCCGTAGAAGCGTTAGCGAGTGTCGATCATCCTCAGATTCTTGATATGGGCTGCGGCGAAGGTTACTACACAACGCGGCTACAAGATGCACTACTTCAAGCACATAAAGCCCCTTCAATAACAGCACTCGATATTTCAAAGCATGCAGTGAAAGCCGCAAGTGGAAAAAGCAAAGCCATAACTTGGCTTGTAGCATCCGGCGCAGATATTCCTTTGCCTGCAGAGAGTTTAGATCTACAACTTGTGCTTTTTAGCCGCTTAATACCTGAAGCATTTGCTAAACCGATGAGGCCAGGCAGCACCTTAATACTCGCTTGGCCAGGGGAGCAGCACTTAATAGAGCTACGTCAACTGATCTACCAAGAGATCAAAACGAGCCATTTTGATCCCATCAGTACATTGAGTGAACAGTTCGATCTCAGCCACAAGCAACAAGTTACTTACCCTTTTCAATTAGAGTCCAACAAAGAAATTACAGCCCTATTAGCGATGACCCCTCATAGTCAACGCTTGCCCCCAGAAGCTAAAGATAAAATCTGTCAGCTAAATACTTTGCCGCTTACCTTAGATGTTAATCTAGGGGTCTTCACACGGCGATGAAAAAAAAGATTCAACATTGGCTCTATCAACGGGCAGATAACCCTAAACAAAATCTAATCCTACTTGGCATTGGTTTTGTTGTGTTCTTTTTAGGTATGTTAATTCTAGGAGCCGCAGAGTTCGTATTAAAAAGCTCCATATCGCAGGAGATTCTTGCACTCATTGGCTTGATCATCCTATCGGCTGGCATCATACTGGCAGCAATTGGCTACATAAGCCTTAGCGTTTTACGCATTATCCGTTTTATAAGCGATGACAAACATGACTAGTACACGACACCCTGATATCGAAATCTATATTAAAAACTGTTCGTTCGAAGCGATTCAGGAATGGCTAGCATCACAGGCAGAAAAAATAGATTATATTTCATCCAAAGGAACAACCCACCAGCTCAACTTGCGCTTCTCCGGTAACGATGTAGAGACAATGATTCATGAGCGCGCAGCAGGAAAAGCATGGACAAGCCTCTGGTTAAAGTCTGACAAAAGCCCTTGGGCAACAGATCTTGAATGCGCTCACGCAACGGCCACCGCACTAAACACACAAGTTCGATGCATCGTTTCAAGCTGGGAAGATGGTGATGATCCTGATGAATATTGGAAGATTGAGAACGGCGCAGAAGAAAAAATTCAGTGGCAAACATAAGGCTTGCCTATCCATTAATTAGCTGCATAAGATGAGCGGTACTTATAACTTATCCCACGCTAAGTTAGCTGGCTATTACCCTCACCATAAACCACCACTCGATTTCGCCCTCCTTCTTTTGCCGCATAAAGTGCCTCGTCAGCCCGTTTAAGTAGCCTATTTAATGTATCCTCATCGTTAGTATATAAATGCGATACACCAAGACTAACTGTGACGCTAATAAGCTCGCCATTATCATTAAAACTCAGCTCAGATACTTTATGCCGTAACCGCTCAGCCACCGCATAAGCTGCGTCTAGAGAGGTTTCAGGCAACAGCATGGCGAACTCCTCACCACCAATTCGACCAAAACTATCCACTTCTCGCAGTTCACGGGTACACACGTTTACAATGTCTAACAAAACAGCATCACCAAACGCATGGCCGCAACGATCATTGATCTGCTTAAAGTAATCCACGTCTAGCATAAGTAGGGTTAACGGTAACCTATAGCGCTTACTTCTTGCACACGCGCTTTCTGCCTGCGCCATAAAATACCGGCGATTATAAGCATTGGTCAGCGAATCCCTATTAGCAAGCTCTCGTAACTCCTCATTACTCTTTTCTAAGGCAGCCGACGCTTCTGCTAACTCATGCGTCCGGGTCTTCACTTGATTGATAACCAACATATTTTGCCGAGCCAGCGCACCAATAATGGAAAATAACGCTAACACTAACGCAGTCCCTCCAACATGGACCACCCAGCCCAATACCTTATTGATACCTCCCTGATAGTTCGCCTCAACGTCCCAATAAAAATCCCAGCGCGCATTACCCGAGCGCGTCTGATAATAAAACGTTTCAACAATATCGTCGGTATCCGGCGAACCAATCATCAGATGTTCAACCAACACCTCGCGATCACCTTCACCCACGGGAAGGCGTTCAACCATTCGCAGCCTTAAACCATTCGGTACATGCAGCACGCTTAAATCTGCAAAAAAATCACTTAAATTAACTAAAGAGAGAACAACACCGGGCTGATTATCATTGGCAGCACTAAACGCAAAGGCGATAAATAGTTTGCCGTAATCATCAATAAACATAGGACTTAAGACCACCTGCGAAGGACTCGCCAGCGCTTGGCGCAAAACCGGAGCAATAATCGGCTGCGCTCTAAGATCACCCTTTTTAGAAAGCACCCCATGAACATCCGTGCTATAGCGCACTTTACTTTCCATATTGGGAGAATTGCTATTCATCACCGAAACATAGGCCACACTGGTTAATGGGATTACTGATTCATTCTCAATCTCCTCCATCAACTCGACCCCTTTAAAAAACTCATCCTCTGTAATAGATTGAGAGCCATAAAAGAGGGCGGCTACTCCCCTCAACTCTGAATGAAAAAGCGACATCCAGTTAAGGCTAATATGGGTAATCTGCTGGGTTTCCAGCTCGGCTTTATCTAACCAAACTTTGGCGGCGTGATCCCCTAAAGCCCAGCCCCAGCCATTGATTCCAATCAACGAAATCAAAAACGCCAGAACAAACATTATAAGCTTTACAACTCGCCTCTGTATTAACACATCTAATGCCTTATTTCACAGATAAAAATTGAACATACATAGCCCTTAAACCCTGTCCAAATACCCGCCGATTCAGTCCTCTCCTTTCAAGCGAACCCCCACTGAATAAGTCGCACGGAAACCGCTAGGAGCCAATGACGTTAAACGCGCTAACGCGTTTATATTTTTTTGATCAACCACATAAATTTCGGGGCCCACATGGCGAATAAAGGTTTTTTTATCCAGTACTCGTACCAATTGATCGACTGCAATTCGCCCTTGAATAACCGCAGAATCAGTCGGCGCTCCAACAATCTGTCCTCGCTTAATCCCTCGGTAGACCTCAGGCGTAAAATAATAAGCAAGGATCTTAACTTGGTCACTTAACCCTCGGGCACGTAACACCTTAATGGCCGCAGACGCCGTGACAGCAGTACCCACGATATAATCAATATCAGGTTGCATATCTAACACCTCGTTTAGCAAGGCTGTCTGCACTAACTTTCCCGTATCCCCATAGCGTTTAGCAACGATATTAACATCGCTGCCCATCAACGCCTTCTGAAACCCCAAATCACCCGCTAACACCCAACCCGCACCCTCAGGTCCGGGGAACCAAGCCACCTTTGCAGGTGAATTTGATGTGGCATGAAGCTGAGCAAGATAAGTGCCAGCACTAAACCCCATTTCTTCAAAGGACACTAAGGAGCGGGCAGCCACACGTGAAGATGACATGCCATTAATCACATCAATAACCGGTATACCTTTATTATGAAGCTCCTCAACAAGATCATCTAACCCTTTATAAGAGATGGCACCAATAATAACGCCGTTACTTCCCTCCTCCACGCACTTACGGATCTGTTGCAATTGAGTCTGCAAATGATCATAGCCTCCCGCTTCATGCACCTCTAAGTTAATCCCTAAACGACGCGCTTCACTGACCACACCGAAGTTAACAGCCAGCCAATAGGAGTCTTTCATATGGGGGAAGGATGTACAGATACGCCACGTTTTTTGAGCGGCCTTTAATGGGCTGTAGAACGCAATACTCTTTTCTTTTTCACCATCAATAGAGTGCCCCTGAACTTCTACAGGAAAGGGGTACCAAGAAACACCTCCCTGAGCATACACCGTCACAACAGCGCACTTTAGAAGCAGGATAGAGATCAAGGTTGTTAAACTACATCTCATCATTATTCAAGAATCACCACAGCCCATAACTTACCTAAACGCACTCACAAAGTGCCGCTAAAATAGATAAAACCGGTGTCGTATTGCATACGTGGATAAAACGCATCGCGCCCTATTTATACACAGTCAGCGTTGATCTTTTAAAAATCCACAGTGTACAAGATAGCAGCTTTTTATCTGGAAGGTCGAAAAAGACAACGGGGAAACAGCCAGAACGCTGAGTTAAAAACACTCTAATTGAAACAGAGAGGAGTTATTTTAAGCCGCAGCTCGAATCTGCTGCTTAGAACGCTCAATTTCACCAATAAGTAACTGCCCTGTCGACATCAAACCGACTTTCGCATACTCATCAGACGCCTGAGCTTGCTGACGAGGCATATGACTATGACTATAGATGTAACTATTAACGTAAGCGAAATCCCCTACTAATCCCTCATGCACAGCAACATTTAACCTTTCAGTTACTTGCGCATTATATAATTCGTTTGGATCTGGGTAGGTACTTTGGACTTCAGGAAGCTTAAAGTCACCGGACCCTTCAGATATGGACTCCGATTTAATGAGCGCTTGATTAGAATGAATCAAACTCAGCAGCATGGAGAATTGCGCACCACTACCACTTTGAACCGCTTGGCTCAAAGTAGAGGTATAGCCCTCAATTCGATTGATAATCTGCTCTGTTCGCATACTACTCGCTAATAAGTAAAAATAAATACTGATTTCTAATCCCAATTTTATCGACCAAAGGCTAGAATTCTTTACTATAAAATCATAAAAAATAAGGATAATTTATGGGAAGGTGGCGTCCACCACAGCCTCGCAGCTCGAAATATATTACCGCTGAAGGCTACGCTCGCTTAAATGAGGAGCTGAAATATCTATGGAAAGTAAAACGGCCTGAAATCACGCAGTCGGTAAAAGAGGCTGCAGCCCAAGGTGATCGGTCAGAAAATGCTGAATATATCTATGGGAAAAAGCAGTTACGTGAAATTGACAGGCGAGTTCGCTACCTATCAAAACGTCTCGAAGACATGGTAGTGGTCGATCGTGCACCGGAGCCATCAAAGCAAGACACTGTATTCTTTGGTGCTTGGGTAACCCTTATCGATGAAGATGACAACGAAAGAACACACCGCATCGTAGGACCGGATGAGATTGGTATCGAAGCTGATTTTATCTCCATAGATTCACCATTGGCGCGTCTTATCTTAAAAAAGCAGCTAGGGGACGAAATTTGTCTCAAGAAACCCGATGGAAGTGAAGTCTATTACGAAATTGTAGGGATTAGATACACCCCCTAAAAGCCGGTTACGCATTTTTATTTTCATACATCCGCCGATCAGCCTCCCCAATCCAGTACTCTAATGTCTGCGCGCTATCATCCATTAATACCGAGCCAATACTTACACGGATATCGTCCTTAGTTATTCGGTCGACTACTCGTTCAGCAATTTGGGTTAGCTGCTCAAGATTACGTATCGCGACCAGCATCACAAACTCATCACCCGATAACCGAGCGGCGACATCACTCTCTCTTACCGTCTCTTCCAAAGCTTTACCTAAGCGCCTTAACGCTTGATCACCGGCTAAATGCCCGTTAGACATCATTAACCCTCTTAAGACCGTCCATATCCATATACAGAAGCCCCAGCGACAATTTCGAGCGTTTAGCCAAGGCAATATATTGCTGAGCTACGGAATAAAACCCCCTCCGGTTATAAAGTCCAGTCAGCTCATCAGTCATAGCAAGATTAGAAATCATTTGATACCGCGATAGGATTTTAAGATCAGCCTCAATTAAATCTCTTAACTCACTCACCAGATCAACATAATCTTTTTGATAATTAGTGGCATTAAAATCCATCACACAAATGGTGCCAAAAGGCTCGCCTGTCGGCCATTTAACAGGCAAGCCTAGGTAGGAACAAAATCCATCGTCACTCACTTCTGGATTAGTGTTCCAATAAGGGTCAGTTGACGCATCAGGAACGTAAAGCAACTCCTGCTGCTCGACAACTTTTTTACAGAAAAGATTAGTATCCTGAGGAACCGTCACGCCAGCATCATAAGGGTTCGATGCCTGACCACTTGAGATCACGACTTGGAACCCTTCTGGTGCATACTGAACAATAAAGCCTGCCGGCGCGTTAAAGACACGCGCCATAACATCAATTGTTTTTTGCCACTTAGCTAAAGGGACTGAACCTTCACTCTCATCTAACACCCACTGGTCAGGGGTAAGCATCGCCATTCCTTATAAATACAACTAGAACTACTACTGTGACACTCCAATTAGCAAATAGTTTGTATAGTTTAAAAAGATAGATAAACGCCCCATAGACAATAACTAAACCAAAGGCGTTTAAACGCTAACCTTTAGAGAAAGGTAGGCTTAAAAATTTTCACTGAATTTCTTGCAGGCATAAAAAAACCAGCACAGGGCTGGATTCTTATAAGTGGTGGGTCGTACAGGATTACTGTTGCCCTTCGGGCCATCGTCGCAAGCTCCGATGTTTTCTTATGACTTCGTCATGCGAATCGAACCTTTAACGGTTCTCATCCTGTACTCGTGCATTTTTTACAGGCATAAAAAAACCAGCGCAGGGCTGGATTCTTATAAGTGGTGGGTCGTACAGGATTCGAACCTGTGACCAATTGGTTAAAAGCCAACTGCTCTACCAGCTGAGCTAACGACCCACAGTATTGCGATGATACTCACATAATAAAAGAGTGGTGGGTCGTACAGGATTCGAACCTGTGACCAATTGGTTAAAAGCCAACTGCTCTACCAGCTGAGCTAACGACCCATCTCTTAGATTGGCTCCCTGAGCTGGACTCGAACCAGCGACCAATAGATTAACAGTCTACTGCTCTACCAACTGAGCTATCAGGGAACTCTAGTTCCAGTAAATGGCGGAGGGATAGGGATTCGAACCCTAGGGCCCTCTCGGACCGCTGGTTTTCAAGACCAGTGCTTTCGACCACTCAGCCATCCCTCCGCAGGAACGGCGCGTATATTATAGGATTGAGTTTTTGTGTCAACCAATAACGCGACTTTTTACTGAAAAAAGCTGAATTATTATGAAACTATTTTCACAATAAAAATAAGCGGTTAGATAGTGTACAGAAATACACAACAAAGCAACCAAATAAGATCAAATTATAACCATTAGGTCAATATCCTGATCCCATTAACGTTACTCCTTCATCCCCTTAATGGGTCAATATCTTCCCTCTATTATGTATTTCTTATAAAAAACCTTAAAAAAATCACATGTTTGGGTAATTTGGCCCGCCTGTTCCTTCAGGCACCACCCAGCGAATATTTTGCGCAGGGTCTTTAATATCACATGTTTTACAATGTACGCAGTTTTGGCTGTTAATCTGAAACCGCTTCCCCTCTGCCTCCTCAATCACTTCGTATACCCCAGCAGGGCAGTAGCGTTGTGCAGGTTCAGCAAAGCGCTCTAGGTTACTCCCAAGCGGTATAGATGGATCTTTTAACTGTAAGTGACAAGGCTGATCTTCTTCATGGTTAGTATTAGACAGAAAAACTGAACTCAGTTTATCAAAGCTAAGCACCCCATCCGGTTTTGGATACGTAATTTGCTCACACTCTGCCGCCGGCTTTAACTGTGCATAATCTTCATGATTATCATGCAGTGTTACAGGCAATTTCCCGGAAAATATATTCTGATCAATAAAGTTAAAAGCTCCGCCTAATAACGGCCCGAACTTATGCATAGCTGGACCAAAATTCTTAGAGCTAAATAACTCATCATATAACCAAGAAGCTTTAAACTTATCTGCAAAGCTATTTAGATTTTCCCCACCAGCAGACGAGGACTGCAGCGCGTCAAAGATCGCCTCAGCCGCCAACATACCAGACTTCATCGCCGTGTGCGTACCTTTGATTTTTGAAAAATTCAACGTACCTGCATTACAGCCCGCAACGATACCACCAGGGAAAGTCATCTTAGGCAGTGCATTAAAACCACCTTTAGTGATTGCTCGCGCTCCATAGGAGACGCGCTTACCGCCGTCTAAATACTGTTTAAGAACAGGGTGATGCTTCAATTTTTGAAATTCATCAAAAGGGCTTAAGTAAGGGTTTTTATAGTTTAAATCAACAATCAAACCCACAACAACTTGATTGTTTTCAGTATGGTAAAGGAAAAAGCCACCACTGCTCTCGCCTGTTAACGGCCAACCCGAACCATGCAGTACAAGCCCTGGCTGGTGTTTATCTGGATCAACATCCCATAGCTCTTTAATACCTAGCCCATAATGCTGAGCATCAGATTGAGCAGCAAGATCATAGCGTTCGATCAGTTCCTTACCTAAATGCCCCCGACAACCTTCAGAGAAAATGGTGTATTTAGCATGCAACTCCATACCCGGCATATAACCATCTTTGTGCTCGCCGGATGCACTAACACCCATATCACCTGTCGCAATCCCTTTAACACTGCCATCCTCGTTATACAGCACCTCGGATGCAGCAAAACCGGGGAAAATTTCAACACCAAGCTGCTCAGCCTGCTCCGCCAACCAACGACAAAGATTCCCTAAACTAACAATGTAATTGCCGTGATTGTGCATAGTTTTAGGCACAAACATATTAGGTACTTTTATGGAGGAGGTTTCGTTTTTTAGCATGAAGATCTGATCTTCAACTACAGGGGTGTTTAAAGGCGCACCTAGCTCTTTCCACTCAGGAAAAAGCTCATCGAGTGCGCGACTTTCAACCACGGCACCAGACAATATATGCGCCCCCACCTCAGATCCTTTTTCAACCACACAAACCGTCATCTCTTGCTCGGCCGCCTGCGCTTGCTGCATTAATTTACATGCAGCGGATAAACCAGCAGGGCCAGCACCGACAATAACCACATCAAATTCCATGGATTCTCTAGCCACAGCATTCATATTTTTCACCTCAATTTTTTCGGGTATTAAGCGCGATCTATATACTTATCTGATCGCAGCTTAAAACTGCTCTTCGCTCATAGCCATAACGGTCTCACCACCAGATTGCATGGCCACTAATAAAGAACTAACCCTAGGTAACATCTGTTCGGTAAAGAAACTGGCAGAGATAATTTTGGCACTAAGGAAGTCACTATCAGCCCCCTCTTTAGAGAGATTTTCTTGCGCTATAGCTGCCGATTTAGTTAACAACCAAGCACCGCAAAGATAGCCCATTAGCATCATATAGCTGACACTCGCACTCCCTGCCGCTGAAGCATCTTTTGCAGCAACCTCTAAAACCCATTGTTTAGCGATGCTCGCTTGCTCAACCGCGGCCTGTGTTGCGCTAACAATGTCTTGCAACTCTGGATGGTCTATTTCCTTTAAATCACTGCTTATTTCAGAGAGCAGATCGGTAACCGCATCACCTCCATCCACAAGGGTCTTGCGACCAATAAGATCCAAAGCCTGAATCCCTGTTGTACCTTCATAGATAGTTAAGATACGTGCATCACGATAGTATTGAGCAACGCCTGTTTCCTCAATAAACCCCATACCCCCATGGATCTGTACCGCAAGATAAGTCAGCTCTTGTGCTAACTCAGTCACCCAGCCTTTTACAATAGGGGTCAATAGATCATTACGTTTCTGATGTTTTAACTTAGCCTCAGCATCGACAGCATTGTTTACATAGTCACTTTCGGCACGCGCCACATACACCAACGCACGCATTGCTTGAATTGACGATTTCATCTGCAAAAGCATTCGGCGCACATCCGGATGCTTAATAATGCTAATACGTGAACCATCCCGTAGCGTCCCTTGGATTCGCTCTTTAGCATAGGTAACAGCATGCTGATACGACCTTTCGGAGATCGCCAAACCTTGTAAGCCAACACCTTGCCGCGCATCGTTCATCATTGTGAACATACAGGCTAAACCTTGGTTTTCCTTACCCACTAGATAACCGATTGCTCCCCCGTTATCACCAAAACTCATCACACAAGTCGGGCTACCATGAATACCTAATTTATGCTCAAGAGAAACGGCATAAGCATCATTGCGCTGTTCAGTTGGATTGCCGTTCTCATCGAGTAGGTATTTAGGTACAACAAAGAGCGAGATACCTTTAACACCTGCAGGTGCATCAGGAAGACGAGCCAAAACCAGATGAACAATATTGTCCGTCATCTGGTGATCACCCCAAGTAATAAAGATTTTTTGCCCAGTGATACGGTAATAATCGTCCTCAGGTACCGCTTTAGATTTGAGCGCTGCCAGATCAGTACCTGCATCAGGCTCAGTCAAATTCATGGTTCCAGTCCACTCACCGCTAATTAACTTAGGCAGATAGTGTTTTTTAAGTTGATCATTTCCATGAGTTTCGATCGCTTCGATAGCCCCTTGCGTTAACAGTGGACAAAGTGCCCAAGCAAGATTCGCCGACTGCCAAACCTCATTAACCGCAACGGCTAATACATTCGGTAAGCCCTGCCCTCCAAATTCGGGATTGCCCGCAAGTGAAGGCCAGCCACCATCACAAAACTGTTGATATGCATCTGAGAAACCAGGCGTTTCAGACACATTATTATTCTCAATGGATGCACCTAATTTATCACCAGTAACGTTCAATGGCGCCAACTGCTCACTGCCAAGTTTCGCAGCCTCATCAAGTACCGCTTCCGCGAGACCATCAGCAAAATCGTCCAAACCTGCCTGCTGACAAATTTGTTCTAAACCCACCAACT
Organism: Neptuniibacter marinus; assembly: GCF_965223595.1. Classification (NCBI taxonomy): domain Bacteria; kingdom Pseudomonadati; phylum Pseudomonadota; class Gammaproteobacteria; order Oceanospirillales; family Oceanospirillaceae; genus Neptuniibacter; species Neptuniibacter marinus. Next base: position 3,261,056 of record NZ_OZ245004.1, read on the forward strand.
GATTTAAAACAAAAACACCATCTTGATAGGGATATCGATAATCACTCATTGCTACTCTTGCTCCGTTCTGTAACCCACCTATCAATAATAGGCCACATTTTATTATTCTAAAGGAACTATAATCACATCGGGAAATGCTATTAACATGATCTATTTAGCACACCAAACCAGCAATAACATTTAATACCTTATTCGCTAACAATAACGGTCAAGACATTAAAAAACCCTAAATTTTATAAGTTACAGCCCTATCAAGAAGAAGCTAACTGCTGACAATATGTATCGCTACGACGATATTCACCGGGTGTCATACCTGTCCATTTTTTAAAGGAGCGGAAAAAAGCGGAAGGCTCATCAAAGCCCATCAAACCAGCCACATCATTAATTGATAATTGCGGAGAGTTCATATAATTAAGCGCCGCCATTTTACGGCTCTCATCTTTAATCTTTTGATAAGAGGTATCCTCTTCTAATAAGCGCCGACGTAGTGTAGAAACCGACATATGTAGACGGTAAGCAACCTCTTCAGCACTAGGCAACTCTTGGCTAAAATCTTTACCAATCAGTGCAACAACCTGCGATTTAAGACTCGCATCATCATCCACCATTACAATCAGTTGATAGGGCGCTGTTTTCAGGAAACTACGTAGAGTTTCGGGCGTTTGCACTATAGGAAAATCTAAATAGCGGGCAGGAAAAACAATGGCATTATCGTGCTGATCAAATTTAACTTCAGATTGAAAAAGAGTTTTATACTGCGCTACATCATCAGGTTCAGAGAATGAAAAATAAGCCGCTTTTAACTCCAAACGCTTACCAATCAACCAGCATAAAAAGTGATGCCACATGGAAAGAGAGGTTCTAATTCGACCTGGATTCTCATCAACCAACAGCTCCTCCATAGACGCGCCGGAAGCATCTGTTGTAGTGAACGAAACTTTGGCATATCGCCCTTTGCGTACTAAAAACGGCTTAACCTGAGTTCCACGACAGATCTCATGAAAATCACTTGCACGGTAGATCGCTCTTTCCAACGTAGGGCAATGAATCAAACAATGACACATCATGCGAAAAGTCCCATTCGGAACCTTCCCTCCGCTTAACATGCCAAAATATTCATCCTGAGCGATGTAATATATACGTTGGTATAATAGACCAAATTTATCCGCTGGAAACTCGGTCTGACTTCCCACCTCTGAAGGACTGATACCCACCTGATTTAACAGTTGATCAACACTAAAACCCTGTTCTTGAACTAGTTGCAGAAGGTGCCGTACATAGCCTGCCGGCACAGTAATTTTACGCTCCATAATCTCACTACCTACAATTAATATTGGTTAACATGAAACGCATTTCCCTCTTCATTGTTGACCCGAAGTAGTATATTTATCAAGCCCAAAGAACAATTTTGTTAATAAATGTGGAGTCAATTGTTATTGAGACTCAAGTCGCAGACATAGATTATGTGTAGGGTTCCTTACTCTATTTTACGCCCAAAGCACCTGAAAAAAGGCGCTTTATCAGAAAGTCGGCTATCTTAGAAGTAATACTAATTAGCGCCTTTTAAAAAAATAACAATGCTAGGTGAACGAAATGGCAATAAGAAATAGGATTTTGCACCGCAGCAAAAACCAAACTCCGATGTTCACACATCGACTACTTCCAATATTGGTGGGTTCTGTCGTGTCCATCAATCAAGCTCAAGCCCTCGAATTTAATCTAGGCGAGATAGAAGGCCGGTTAGATTCTCAAATTTCAGTCGGCGCTAGCTGGCGAATGGATGACCCTTCTCAAGCACTAATTTCGCCAGCGAATGGGGGTACAAGTAAAGGCGGTGGCAGCTATGATGATGCAACCCAAAACTTCGAAAAAGGAGAAACATTCTCTCAGATTGTTAAAGGGGTCCATGACCTTGAATTAAGTTATGAGAATGTAGGTTTCTTTGCCCGCGCAAAATATTGGTACGACTTAGAATTGGAAAATGGGGCCCGTGCACACGGCCATACCGCGAACAGCTACATTCCAGATACAGAATTAGATGATTCTGGCTTTAATGACTTTGCCAAGTTCTCCGGCTTCGAGCTACTCGATGCCTATTGGTATGGGTCATTTGATATTGCTCAAAAGCCGCTTGATGTTCGCTTAGGTCGACAAGTTATCAACTGGGGCGAAAGCACCTTTATACAAGGTGGCTTAAATGCGATCAACCCAGTGGATGTTAGTTCATTCAGACGGGCTGGCGCTGAAGTAAAAGAAGGCCTTCTGCCTGTTAATATGGCATTTGCATCTTTAGGTGTTACCGATAACCTAAGTGTTGAAGGTTTTTACCAACTTAAATGGGAACCCACAGCGATTGATGGCTGCGGCACCTACTTTTCAAACAACGACTTTGTCGGCGAAGGCTGTGACGGTATTCGTATAGGTAGTGGCGCTCTAGGCACTCTTGATGACCAAACTTATTTCAATAACCCCGCTGCGTTAGGCGGACAAGACCCCGTCGTTTATAGAAATGCCGATGGCCGACGTGAAGCCGATGATGATGGTCAGTTTGGTATCGCTTTCCGCTATTTTGCAGAAGAGCTCAACAATACTGAATTTGGTCTCTATGCTGCGCAGTACCATAGCCGCTTACCCATCACTAGTGGTGTCTATGACGTTGGGGCTTTCTTTGGTGGCCTTCCAGCAACCTTAGGCTCATCTTATTATGTTGAATACCCAGAAGACATTAAAATGCTCGGTCTGAGTTTTAGCACAAACGTTGGTGACATAGCTTGGTCAGGTGAGATCAGCCATAAAAAAGATGTCCCTATGCAAATCAACGGAACCTCGTTAATAGCAGGTATTCTAACCGCCGGTGCGACAGGGAATACAGCTTTAGATAACTATATAAAGGATGCAACCGGCAACGGTGCTTCGTTTGATAGCGAAGTAGACGGTTATCAAACCTTTGATGTTTCACAGTTCCAAACTAGCTTGATTAGCTTTCATGATCGGGTATTAGGCGCAAGCCGCTTAACCTTAATCGGTGAATTCGGCTGGACCCATGTTCACAGTCTAGATGAAAGCGCGAACGCTCTAAAATATGGCCGTCATGGTGCATACGGTTATGCGGCTGGCGATAACGATGGCTTCGTTACTCAAGACTCATATGGTTATGTAGTCAGAGCCAATCTTAATTACACTAATGTTTTTGCAGGTGTAAACTTAACACCAGAGATTAGCTTTAAGCACGGTTTAGAGGGTTATGGCCCTCAACCCGGTGCAGGCTTCAATGAGGATGAGAAAACACTAGGTCTAAGCTTAACCGCTGACTACCTTAACAGATACTCAGTCCAGCTTTCATACACTGATTACTTTGGTGGTGACTTCAATTCAATTGAAGACCGCGACTTTCTTTCACTCAGCGCATCCGTTTCTTTCTAAGAAGCGTTTACCAGATGGAGATATCATCAATGCTTAAAACTAAAAGACTGCTGCTGAGCACTGCCCTTATTTTGGCTTCATCTGCAGCATATTCAGCTACAACTGCTGAAGAAGCAGCTAAACTCGGTGATTCATTGACACCAATTGGCGCAGAAAAAGCCGCTAATTCATCGGGAAGCATTCCTGCATGGAAGGGGGGCTTAGCCACATCAACTGACCGTTATACCGACCCATTTGCTAACGAAAAACCATTATTTACAATTACAGCGGCCAATGCCGATCAGTATAAAGATAATTTGACGCCCGGCCAGCTAGCAATGTTAGAGCGTTACAAAGATAGTTTTTCTATCCCTGTTTATCCGACTCACCGAACCGCTGCATTACCCGATCATATCTATACCGCAGCTAAAGCTAATGCCATATCGACCACGTTAACCGATGGAGGCAACGGCCTAAAAGACTTTACAACAGCAATCCCCTTCCCTATCCCTAGCAATGGACTAGAAGTCATTTGGAATCATATGACTCGATATAGAGGCGGGGCTTTGGAACGTACTTTTGTGCAAGTTCCTGTACAAGCCAATGGTAGCTATACCGCGGTAAAAATAAACGAGAAAATGTCTTGGCCAAGCGCCTTAGAAGACGGTGCTGATCCTCAAAAAGACCAGAATATCTTGTTTTATTTCGTTCAAGAGGTCAAAGCACCTTCACGCCTAACCGGTAATGTACTTTTGGTGCATGAAACAATGAACCAAATCACCCAGCCTCGCCAAGCTTGGACCTATAATGCCGGCCAAAGAAGAGTACGTAGAGCTCCCCAGATTGCTTACGATGCACCGGGAACGGCAAGTGACGGGCAACGCACCACGGATAACTTAGACCTTTTCAATGGCGCGCCTGATCGTTACGACTGGAATCTTGTAGGTAAACAGGAAGTCTATATTCCTTACAATAGCTTCAAGCTAGCAGACAGAGGCCTAAAATATGAAGATATTTTACAGTCTGGTCATATGAACCCTGAACACACTCGCTATGAACTGCATCGGGTATGGAAAGTTGAAGCAACATTAAAAGAGGGTGAACGACACATCTATGCCAAGCGTACTTTTTACATAGATGAAGATAGCTGGCAAATCGCGATTGTTGATCACTATGATGGTCGAGGCGAGCTTTGGCGCGTAGCAGAAGCTCATCAGTTCCAATATCGTGATGCAAACGTACCTTGGCTTGTAGCGGAAACCTTATATGACCTTCAATCAGGACGTTATTTAGTCGGTAGTTTAACCAATGAAGAGGGTGAAGGGTTCGACTTTACTAAACGCTTTAGTCATAAAAACTTTACACCACAGGCCATTAGACGCTTAGGCAAGTAATAGCCCATTTATCCTCCTTTAATTTGATAGTTTTCCATAGCCTCCTCAGCTTTTGAGGAGGCTTTTTTATAAAAAGGCTTTTCTAATTCAACAGGGGCTAGGATAATAGGTTAGATTAGCAATGAATGCTGTTACAGCTCACCTACTCCGGAAATGAAAACCATGGCCGAAATCGGCAAATACAATACCCTTGAAGTACTTAAAGAAAGAGATTTTGGCGTTTATCTAGATGCCGGAGACTTAGGTGAAATTCTGTTACCTAAGCGTTACTGTGCTGATGACTTAGAAGTAGGTGATCGTATTCGCGTTTTCATCTACCTTGATACTGATGACCATCTTATCGCCACAACCGAAATACCCGTGGCCATTGTTGGTGAATTTTCCATGCTAAAAGTATCTGAGGTCAACAATACTGGTGCTTTCTTGGATTGGGGTTTACCTAAAGAGGTATTACTACCTTATAGCGAGCAAAAAAAACGCCCTGTTGAAGTCGATAAACGCTACCTTGTACGCCTTTATTTAGATAAGCACACCAATCGCATTGTCGCTTCCACCAAAATCGATAGGTTTTTAGATAAAACCCCTCCAAATTACAAAACCGGTGAAGAAGTTCAACTCGTTGTAGCAAATCGTACAGATCTAGGTCAGAAAGTTATCGTAAACCATGAACATTGGGGCATGATTTTCCGCAGTGACGTATTAAAAACGGTTTATCCTGGGCAAAAGTTTAAAGGCTATATAAAAGAAGTACGTGCCGACGGGAAGATCAATGTATCTATGCAAAAACCCGGTTATGGGAAAGTGATAGATACAACCGATAAAATTTTAGAAATGATGGCCGAACAAGACGGTTTTATCACAGTGCATGATAAATCATCACCTGAGATAATCTTCCAACATTTTGGTCTCAGCAAAAAAGCATTTAAGAAAGCGGTCGGCGCTTTATTAAAACAAGACAAAATCACTGTAGAACCCAGCGGTCTACGCCTTAAAGATTAAATAAAAAAACGCACTTCAATGAGGTGCGTTTTTTATTTCATATACTAAGAGGAAGGATTATGAAGCAACCCACTCCTCTAACTCATCAGCACTACCAATAAGCTTGCCATCGACAAAGATCTGCGGTGTAGTACCACGCCCAGATACCGCCTGCAAAGAACTAAAGCTAACACCGTTGGTACCTAGAACAATCTCTTCGTATTTATAGCCGTTATCAGCCAATACCTTCTTAGCACGCGTACAATGTCCGCAGCCAGGCTTACTAATAAGTGTGACACGTTTTGGCTGCTCCGCTTGTGGATTAATATACTCAAGCATAGTATCGCCATCAGATACTTCAAAAGGGTCGCCTGGCAGATCGGGTTCGATAAACATTTTGTCGATCACCCCGTCTTTTACCAACATCGAATAGCGCCATGAACGCTTTCCAAAACCTAGGTCATTTTTATCGACCAACATACCCATAGCTTCACTAAACTCACCATTACCATCAGGTATAAACGTAATATTTTCAGCCTTTTGGTCTTCAGCCCATGCATTCATTACAAAAGTATCATTCACAGACAAACAGATAATTTCATCAACGCCATTATCAGAAAAAACCGGCGCTAACTCATTATATCGTGGTAAATGAGTACTAGAGCATGTCGGCGTAAATGCCCCTGGTAATGCGAACAAAATAACCGTTTTTCCTTTGAACAACTGATCGCTTGTCACATCAACCCAATCATTACCCTGACGAGTGTGGAACACAACCTGTGGTACGCTTTGACCTTCTTTTGTCTGTAACATCAATCAATTCCTCATACTAAAATTATTACTCTAACGCCCGTTTGCGTTGATGGAATTACTATAACGAAAATCAAATAATTTAAGAAATTTAATAAAACAAAAGCACCGATAGATTAAAACTATATCTAGACACGATTTACCATGACCCAATTTAACGAGAACGATAAAAAGCGATAAACTCATCAAACGGTAAAGGCTTTCCTAAATAAAACCCCTGAATAAAGTCACAGCCTCGATCTTCTAACATCGCTAGCTGTTCCTTAGTCTCTACACCTTCAGCAATCACTCGGATACCCAGTGTTTGGCCCATTTTAATGATCACCTCCACAAGTGTACGGTCCTGCTCATCATCCATAATATCTGTAACAAAACTACGATCGATCTTTAGAAAATCAACCGGGTAGTGACGTAGATAATTTATGGCTGAATAACCGGTCCCAAAATCATCAATAGAAAAAGCGATCCCTTGCTCTCGTAATTGATTAATTTTATCTAATTGACTACCTCCGCCATCCATTAACAACGATTCAGTAATCTCAAAGACTAATTTATGATGATCAACTTCATACTGATCAATAATTCTCAGCCAACGCTCAACCGCATCTTTAGGAAAAAACTCGGCAACAGAACGGTTAACAGCGATTTGCACCTCAACCCCTCTCTCTGTCAACTGATTGGACAGATGACAGGCTTCCTCTAATACCCAATCCCCTAAGGCTCTAATCGCTCCCGTTTGCTCCGCTATAGGGATAAAATCTACAGGAGGAACGATCCCCCGTTCAGGATGAAACCATCGAATAAGCGCTTCACATTTAGCGATTTTACTATCTTTTAAGGACATTATAGGTTGAAGGTAAAGCTGAAACTGACCTCGGCGAATACCATCAAGGATTTCATTATGTACTTGTACATGCCGCTTAACTTCAAGACTTAGCTCATCATTAAAGAAATAAATTCTATTTTTTCCCGATCGCTTAGCTTCATACATCGCTCGGTCAGCATTTTGTAACAATACATCGGCTGACTGTCCATCTTGTGGGTATATAGCAATACCAAGACTATGAGTTACCGACAGATATTGTCCGCCAATAAGGTAAGGCTCACCCAACTCTAGTTGTAACTTTTCTGCCAACAGCTCCGCTTGAGTAGCGGTTTCAATATCATTCAGCACAATCACAAACTCATCACCCGCCAACCGAGCAATAAGGTCATCAGAACGAACAATATGACCCATACGTTGAGAAAACAGCCTTAAAAGCTCATCACCTGCATGATGGCCCCAGTTATCATTAACTTCTTTAAAATAATCAAGATCGATAAAAAACAACGCAAATATATTGCCGTGGCGTTGATGTTCATTAATTATTTTTTTGAATCTCTGCGTAAAATGGTAACGGTTGGACAGTCCTGTTAGACCATCATAGCTAGCCCTATAGTTTGCCGTATCTATAGCAACAAGCTTTTCTCGATAGTTGGAAGCAATAAGATAAGTAGCCATGGCTGTAACTAGGCTAACAAGCAGAGCGGCGGCCCAAAAATAAATAATTTCTTGAAGACTTACCTGCCATCCACCTTTAGCGCTGGCCGCCAGCTGCCATTTTCCTAAAGGTAAAAACACATCAACAATAACAGGGTCATTATCAAACGTAGAGGCATGTCCAAAAAAGACAGCTCCTTCAGACCCTTTACCATCTTTACCACGAATGGCAATGTCTAGCCCCCATAGCTTCTCATGGAGGCCAGCATTAGCAAACAGCTCTTTATCGTTGATAACGACTGAGATGAGTCCCCATAAAATATCACGCTTTACACCAATAAACACAGGCACTCTAGCGATTAAGGCACTCCCCCCCTGAACAAGATCAACTGGGCCAGTAAGGATAACCTGATCATTAATTACAGATTCTTGAACCGTCACAGACTGATCGGGCACATCACGATAATCAACCCCTAGGGCCGATTCATTACCAAGAACGGGATAAATATTAGTGATAATAAGGTCTGGAGCCAAAGCGATATGACTAATGCTTAGTTGGGTTTGAAGGTATTCATCGACGAGCCTAGCGAATTCTGACTGCGTTATATCAGAATTAATTGCAATTTCAGCCTTCAAACCACGCAAAACAACAAGATGTGAATTAATGGCACCTTCAAGACGGGCACCTAAAGTAAGCAGATTAACAAATGCCTGATGCTTCTGATTGTCACGAATTCGTTCGAACTCATGATTAACAAAAAACATAGCTATCAAAAACACGATCAAAAACACAAACGCTGAAAAAGCCAATGAGCGCTGTGTTAAAAACTGTAGAGCCTGTCGAAACATATTTATAAATGGTGCCCCTAAATTCACACTATAACGTGACTAAACCACCTCATGCATAGTGCTGTGTTGTAAACCTATGTATTGCAAAGCACTAGGTCATTCAATGACCGCCCCTGTATTCGCAATATATATCTTATTTAAAAATGCTTTACTAAAAAGGTTTCCAACCTATTGCTAATAATAGCGCACTTTGCCCATTTAGTACTGTGTTAACATGCCCTTCTGCGCCATAAATAAAATAATTTCCGATACCCCGTCACCAGATAAAACTCAACAGCACTTATTGAGCTTTATCTCACAACAAAATAACAGAGACCAGCTACCTTTTCCCAGCGTCCCAAAATAAAGCCACTGCTTTAAGGCTAGCCGCCTTAGAGAAAACTACCAAATTAAATAATAAAAACTTGATAATTTCCTAGCTTGATTAGAATTAAGATATAATCTCCACGCTTAGTGAGCTTAAAATTGATCTATCTCACACAAAACAGCAGCAATATAAAGGCCAAATAAAATGCCCATTGAGAACCATGTCTTCTGAAAATCTAGCATGCCACTGCTGCGATCTAATTGTTGAGGTGTCGACGCTCAAACAGGGCAGTAAAGCGCACTGCCCTCGATGCGGCCACTTATTATCTTCACAAACGGCCAATGCCTACAATAAGGCAACAGCATTCGCAGCAAGCGCACTCCTTTTTTTACTACTATCACTACCGTTTCCTTTTATGGCCTTCCAATCGCAAGGCCGTGAACAACAGGTTTCCTTAATCCAAAGTGGTTATGACTTACTCATACTAGGTTTTCCTCTCCTAGCATTACTATTGAGCGTATTCATTTTAATCGTTCCCTCTTTACTGCTTTGCGCATATTTATTGATCCTCATCCCCTTACGCAAACACACCACTTACCCTTGGAGTTACACACTCGCTCGGCTTATATTTACCCTCCACCCTTGGGCAATGGCCGAAGTATTTTTAATCGGTGTTTTAGTCAGCTTCGTTAAAATATCAGGTATGGCTGACCTTGTGATTGGTATGTCTTTTTGGGCTTATGTACTCTTCGTCCTTTGTCTAATCGCAACAATTACCTGTATAGATCGAGTACAACTATGGCACAGCCTAGATAAGGCATCATCAATACAAAGAACTCCTCCTAAGCACAATTATGGCGGTGCAATGCAACAGCAATTACAAAGCTGCCACTGCTGTGGTTTGATCCATCATTTAGACGCACACAACTGCCAGCGCTGTTCCAGCTCGTTACACCCAAGAATCCCAGCTAGCCTACAAAAAACCTGGGCTTTTTTAATCACGGCAGCCTTGCTATACATCCCAGCAAATATTTACCCAATTATGCACACTCGCTTATTAGGTGCTGACGAACCCAGTACTATACTGGGTGGTGTAGTCCTTTTATGGCAGCACGGCTCTTATCCCATTGCCCTCATTGTCTTTATCGCCAGTATTTTAATTCCTATAGTAAAAATGCTAGCGCTGTTCTGGCTCGCACTTAGCGTACAAGCGGGCCATCAAAATCGCGTCAGTGAACGTATATGGATGTATAGAATGACTGAACTTATTGGGCGCTGGTCAATGATTGATGTATTTGTCGTCGCAGTTTTAGTCGCGTTAGTACAACTTGGCGGGTTAGCTAGTATATTACCGGGTATCGCCGTAACTGCTTTTGCCGGAGTCGTTATTCTGACTATGTTATCGGCTATAAACTTTGACCCTCGCTTAATATGGGATAATCTGGATAAAGATGAGTTACACATTATCAAGAGTGGCCAAGAGCCATTAAATGATCTATTAGATGAGATAAACTAGGCCTCATATGTTTAATCATCAAACACTTAGCCAACAAGATAACTGATACTTATGACAGCAACAAATCACTCTTCAGCACAACCACTAATCAGTGCTAAACGTTCAGTGTCCAGCATTTGGCTGCTACCTTTCATTGCCTTATTTATAGGTGGTTGGATGGTCTATAACGATTGGGCGCATAGAGGGCAGCTAGTTAATATTAGTTTTATAACTGCCGATGGTATTGAAGCCGGAAAAACAAAAATCAAAGTCCGCAATGTTGAGGTTGGGAAAGTAGAATCAGTTAAACTTAACTATCCTAATAATAATGTTCTTGTACAAGCACGGATTGACCCTGAAGCAGAAGCGCTTCTACTTAAAGATACAAAATTCTGGGTTGTCAGACCCCGTGTAGGTACAGGCGGCGTGAGTGGTTTAGGCACCCTCCTATCTGGTGCTTACATCGAAATGGCACCGGGTGAAAAAGGCAAACCATCTAACCGATATATTGGTTTAGAAGAGCCCCCTGTAGCTTCCACAACAGAACCTGGCTTACGTTTAGAACTTATTAGTGATAATGCTCACTCATTAAGTGTGGGTGACACTGTACTTTATCGTGGCTTTTCTGTTGGTAGAATTGAGCGGGTTAATTTTGATGCCCAAGCGAAAGAAGCAGTTTATGGGATTTTTATTCAAGCCCCATATGATCAGCTCGTCAGTACAGATAGCCGCTTTTGGAATATGAGTGGTATCAACCTAAACCTCTCAGCGAACGGTGTTAATGTTCAAACGGGAACTTTCGACACCCTTTTTAGTGGCGGCATCACTTTCGATTTATTAGAAGGCGAACAACAAGGACGCACAGCAAAAGATGGCGACCGCTTCCGCCTTTATGCAGATTTTAATAGCGTCAAAGAACGCCCTTATGCGTACTATAATGAGTATCTGTTACTCTTCGATCAGTCGGTACGAGGACTGGTTGCCGGAGCACCTGTTGAATTTCGTGGTGTTCGAGTCGGCACCGTAGAAAATATCTCCTTTCAAATCGCTCACCTTTCAGAGATTACTGATTCACGTATACCTGTAGTGATCAGGCTCGAACCTGGACGTCTAGGTTATAAAGATGAAGAGCGCATATTAGCCGAAGTGCATTCCAAACTTAGTAACTGGGTGGAGCGCGGTATGCGAGCAAGCCTTAAATCAGGCAACCTTGTCACAGGTAGTTTATTTGTCGACTTAGACCTTTACCCAGACTCTCCCCATAAAACACTCACCAAAGTCGATGACTATTCCGTTATCCCTACAGCGCCAGGAGGCTTTGTACAACTGGAGAATAAATTAATTGCAGTGTTAAGCAAAATAGAACGCTTAAAAGTTGAGCCTGTACTTGATCAGCTCGACCATACTCTCAGTTCCAGCGAGAAAGTAATCACCCAACTCGATCAAACACTCCAACAGATCGAAAGCTTAGTGAAAAGTAAAGATACAAAAGCGCTACCTGAAGAGCTAACCGCCACCTTAAAAGAGATACGCCTAGCAGCCCAAGGACTAACCCCCGACAGTCAGCTATATTTAGAGATACACAACACACTACAAACATTGCAACAAACCTTAAAACAGCTACAACCGGTCATAAAAACTTTAGATGAAAAACCTAATGCACTTATTTTTGATGCTCAAAAAGGCCCAGACCTTATTCCTGGAGGTAAAAATGCCGACGACTAAAGGCTTAATGGCGTTAGCTATCTCGTTTTTATTACTCAGTGGTTGTGCCCAGCAAACAAGCCGCGATGAAAACCAGTTTTATCTACTCAGTAGTGACAGTGCAGCCATTCAAAAAGTAGATACTAAACACGTCATAGGTCTCAAGCCTGTGACGGTGGCTGCCTATCTGAATAATGCTGGTATCGCGATACAAACCACTGAAAGCCAATTAAAAATTGCTAATCATCACCTTTGGGCCGAGCAACCTAACTTAGCGATCACCCGTGTGTTACATGGAGAACTCAATAAAAAGCTCAGCCATAGTCGTATCGACAATGGCCAATTTGGGCGAAGCTCCGATTGGCAATACAGCCTTTCAACCCATGTGGACCAATTCCATGGTACTGAAAATGGACTCGCCACTTTTAGTGGTTACTGGCAATTAGATAAACAAGGCAAAGTACTTTTTAGTGCACGCTTTAATCTCTCGGCACCTTTAGAGGAACCCGGCTATGCCGCACTTGTATCTCAGCTACGACAGCTATTATCCCAACTAGCAGAAGATCAAACACAACAAATTACCAACCAACTAAATGAATAGACTCATTAAAGTTGATCTAAATAGAGCATGAACTTCATAGACAAAAAATGGTCTATACTTGCCTTAGGGTTTGCGTTACATAAAGCGACCTGCAGTAAAAAAACATATATTTATATCCACAATTTAAATAACTTTTGGTTCGCTTTATGGAAAATAGTATTCTCTCAACAGGCCTTTCAACGACATTATCTACACAAAGAACAGATAATTCAGCTAATCAGCCACCAGCGCCATCATCAGTGAATGACTCACTCGCGAACGCCTCAACAGGCGCTGCTGAGAGAAACCGTGATCTACCCGCCACTAGCCAAATTCCAGACGTTAACAATCCATCCGAGACGCGCACAAATCGTGTAAACAATACGGAAGAACAGACAGACCCAGCAGTTCAGCAACAACAGATAGAAAACTTTCTGGCTGAACAAACCGGCGCTGATCCAGCATTATTCCAAGGTATCGACATCCAAACAGCACTGGACCTACAAGAGAGCTTGCGCAATCGCCCAGAGCAGACAGAGCAAGCCTCAGTCTCATTAGCTCAACAAAATGCAGAACAACCCGTTGATTCTAACGAGCAACAAGCACAAGAGCTGCAACAGCGCTTACAAAGCCGACTCGCGGAACAGATCGCAAACGATCCTGGTACAGAGTTCCCCCAATTAATAGAAACCGTTGCTTAAACCTTATAAGTTAACGAAACGGTCTATTTGGTTCAGTTTTTTTCTATTAGATCGAAACTTTCCACTTCCAATACACTCCAATCAGCATTTAACGGGTCAGGAAGCTCTTAATGAAAATAGCACCAACCTCTATTTATCACTCCCTTCGCTTTCAAATTACCCTTGTTATCGTTCTGTTAATCGGCGTATTGCTTATTAATACTCTGTTTTCATTTTATAGTGAGAATCAGCGTCGCCATGATTACGACACATTGCAAAGCTCCGGTACAACGCAGCAGCTTTTTAGCTCGCTGATTACTCGCAGCAGCCAATATGCAGAAGCGGCTCCTAGAGACTGGGAGACATACTTCCGCGATTTAGGGATGTATGGACAAGATTTAAATAACATCATCTTAAAATTAGATAACACACTGTTAACGCTGACAGACCTACCCGATCTCCAACAGCAATGGAAAATCTACTCCCAAGAAATACACACTGTTCGAGGGGATCTAGCTGAACCTAAATTAGAAGCGGTTGCACACTGGGTCGTCGCCCATCAAGAAGAGATTAATGCATTATCTGATCAGATAGATAAGCGCATTAAAACGATGTTAGACCAACAGCTAAAAACACAAAGCCAGATTAATATTGCACTACTTGCCCTCTCTTTACTGGTGGGTTTATCTGCCCTGTTTGCACTTAACCAATTCTTTAGTCGCCCCTTACAAAGCATACTGTCTCGCTTACAACACTTAGCCCAAGGAAAAACCGCTGCAGATGATGCAATCACAAGCAGGAATGAGATGGGGACGATCTATTCCGCTATAAATGATTTAGCCTTCAATCTTGATACCACCTTCAACCTGACACGTAGCGTTAACCAAGCAACCAGTGTTGATAGTGCCTTATGCTTTGTTTATCGAGAGTATCAGCAACGTCTGCCAATCGATGCCCTGTGCTTAATACGCGATAGTAACGATAGCCAGTCTTTACTGCTGGAAAGAGTTCACAGCGATCAGCAACTCACACTGCAAGAAAATAGCCGTTACTCTAAACTCCATTGTGAACTGTGTAGTATGATTACACTGTCTGAACCTCTTCTTTGGCAAGAAGATCAAGACTGGGATGGGAAACACTCAGAGCTCGCTATATATCTACACAATGCGGGGATCAACTCAGCGCTATTTTTCCCATTTAATAATCAAAGCGGTTCGGTTTTACTCTTTGCCAGCATAAAACCATCCGCGTTTGATGAAAAACATCTGCAACTATTAAAAAACGCGGGTGGACAACTCCAACACGCATTTGAGAAAACAGAATTAGTTGAAAGCCTCGTTATATCGGCTATTAGCGGCCTATCAAAACTGGCCGAAAGTCGAGATCCGGAAACTGGCGACCATCTCGCACGCATGTCTCAATACTCTATGATTCTCGCCGAAGAGCTTAGCCATAACAGCCCTTACCAAGATCTGATTGATAACCGCTACATACGCGACATTCTCCGCTTCTCCCCGATGCATGACATTGGAAAAGTAGGGATCGCAGATAGCATTCTACTGAAACCCGGTCGATTAACCGGTGAAGAACGTCGGGATATGGAGTTTCACCCCGCTATTGGCGGTGAAGTATTAAAACGTTGCGAAGAACAACTTAATGCCAGTGGCCATAGTATGTTCACCACCGGTATCGAAATTGCTGAAGGACATCATGAAAAATGGGATGGCAGTGGTTATCCACACGGTTGGAAAGAGAAGGAGATCCCCCTTTCAGCACGTATTGTTGCCGTTGCCGATGTGTTTGATGCTTTAACATCAAAACGCCCTTATAAAGAAGCTTGGCCGGTCGAAAAGGCACTTAAACTCTTTGATGAAGAATCAGGCAAGCACTTTGATCCTGAGATCATTAAAGCTTTTCATCGCGCCCTACCGAAAATTTTAGAGATCTATGAACGCCTAAAACATGTGTAAAAACCACAGAGCCCCTCTGTGGTTTTACTCTCTAGCTATAGATTAAATATCAGCCGCTAATCGGGTACCTTGATCAATCGCCCGTTTAGCATCCAGTTCAGATGCCACATCCGCACCACCAATCAAGTGAACAGCTACATTTTTAATCTGTTCAACCAATTCACGACGAGGCTCCTGCCCTGCACAGACAATCACATTATCAACAGCAAGTGTTTGCGGCTCACCATTAACAAGAAGATGCAGACCCTCATCATCAATTTTCAGGTATTCACAGTTATTTAGCATATTAACGCCTTTCTTAGCTAAATCTGCGCGATGAATCCAACCGGTTGTTTTACCAAGCTGCGCACCCACTTTAGATTTTTTACGCTGTAAGAGATAAACCTCTCTAGCGGCCGGTTCAAAAACTGGGGTTATCTTTTCTACACCGCCACGGGCATCCATCGTCATATCTACGCCCCACTCCTGCATAAACGCGGGGATATTTAAACTCGTAGATTCACCCTGATGAATAAGATACTCAGAAATATCAAACCCAATACCGCCAGCACCAATCACCGCAACCTTTTGCCCAACCTCAGCACCTGACATCACATCAAGATAGTTCAATACCTTCCGGTGCTCTATCCCTTCAATATCAGGTGTACGAGGGGAGATCCCTGTTGCCAGTACAACCTCATCAAAGCCTTGCTCCTCAAGCATTTCAGCGTTAACAAAGGTATTCAATTTCAACTCAACACCGGTCAGTTCAACCTGTTTAGAGAAGTATCTCAATGTTTCATAAAATTCCTCTTTACCCGGAATCCGCTTAGCTATATTAAATTGGCCACCTATTTCAGAAGCTGCATCAAACAAGGTTACTTGATGGCCTCGCTTAGCCGCCGTTGTAGAAAATGCTAAACCAGCAGGACCTGCACCCACCACCGCTATTTTCTTACTATGGGTCGCCGGTGCGATCAACAATTCAGTCTCATGGCACGCCCGAGGGTTGACTAAGCAACTCGTTAATTTGCCAGCAAAAATATGATCCAAACAAGCTTGGTTACAACCGATACAGGTATTGATCTGATCTGCCTGATTCTGTTCAGCTTTACGTACAAAATCGGGATCCGCTAAAAATGGCCGTGCCATAGACACCATATCCGCATCACCACGGGCTAAAACCGATTCAGCAACGTCGGGCATATTGATACGGTTGGACGTAATCACAGGCACACTCAGTGCAGCACGCACTTTAGCTGAAGCCCATGTAAAAGCAGCTCGAGGCACTTTAGTCGCAATGGTAGGAATACGCGCCTCATGCCAACCTATACCTGTATTAATAATAGTTGCACCGGCATCTTCAACTGCTTTTCCTAACTGCACAATCTCATCAAAACTACTGCCCCCTTCCACAAGATCTAACATCGATAGGCGGTAGATAATAATAAAATCACTGCCTACCGCTTCGCGTACACGACGCACGACCTCTAACGGAAAACGAATTCTATGCTCATAATCGCCACCCCAGCTATCCTCACGTTTATTGGTGCGACTCACGATAAACTGATTTAATAGGTAACCTTCAGAGCCCATAATCTCAACGCCATCATAACCGGCCTCTTGAGCAAGGGTGGCACATCGAACAAAATCTTTAATCTGTTTTTCAATATCCTCTTCTGATAACTCTTTCGGCGGAAAAGGATTGATAGGTGCCTGCAATGCAGAAGGCGCAACAGGCTGAGGGTTATAAGCATAACGACCTGTATGTAATATCTGCATACAAATCTTACCGCCTTCATCATGAACAGCCTCAGTAACAATTTTATGATTGTCGACATCTTCAGCATTCGCCATTTGAGCAGCATGTCCATGTACTGCCCCCTCTTTATTAGGCCCAATACCGCCCGTCACAATCAAGGCAACACCTCCGCGGGCACGCTCTGCATAAAAGGCCGCCATGCGCTGGAAACCATTAGGGGTCTCTTCTAAGCCCAAGTGCATGGAACCCATCAGAATTCTATTTTTTAACGTGGTAAAACCTAAATCTAACGGCTGAAATAGGTGAGGATATTGGGTATTGCTCATGACTAAACTCTCGTCTTATATATTTTATTATTGTTAGGCTTTCTGCAGTGGTGGTGTAATCTTTCTTAGCGGCTCAAACTCAGGTGGCTTGCCCGACATTTTCGCGCTAAAGGTTTGCATCATATCCGCTGGCTGAAACATACCTGCTTGCCATGTAGCCATATAACTTAAACTATCGGCCAAACTGTGATCACGGGCGTAGTTGATCATCTGCTTACAACCGGTAACAGCTAGTGGAGAGCGTAACGCAATCTCTTCAGCAATCCTGTTAACTCCTTCTAACATCCTCTTCCCATCAGGATAAACACAATTGACCAATCCAGAAATGTGAGCTTCGTCAGCTTTCATTTTTCTTGCGGTATAAGCCAGTTCTCGGGCTAAACCGGGTGCGATTAGCTGAGGCAGACGTTGTAATGTACCTAAATCTGCCGTCATCCCTAATTCAGTCTCTTTAATCGTAAAAAACGCATCCTCTGTGCAATAACGCATATCGGCAGCACAAACGAGGTCGAGTGCCCCCCCTATGCAGCCCCCTTGGATGGCGCATAACACAGGGATTCGAATCTCTTCCAATACAGAAAAACACTGCTGCAGCTGAGTCACCAAACGCCTCATCGCTTCAGCTCTACGACCCGCTTCGCCATTAAACATCTGCGGATCAGGCTGGGTAAAAACCTCTAGATCCATTCCCGCACAAAAATGTTTGCCTGTAGACGAAATAATCAGAACTCGGGCTTCACCTTCAGCATCTAATGCCTGAACAGCCTGAGGAAACTCCGACCAAAATGCTCGGTTCATGGAGTTATATGCATCCGGCCTATTAAGCGTTATCTGTGCTATATGATTCTCAACACTCAACGTGAAGGTTTCGTAACTCATGGGATATCCATTTCTGTTTAATTAAACGGTTTATTACCTGATTACACTCACATTAAAAGCATAATCTAGACACTGTCTAGTTCACTAAGATAGTAATCAATTTTGACACTGTCAAGATTGATTGATAAATTGCCCCCATGACTGAGACAAAAAAGCCCTATCACCACGGTGATTTAAGAGAGAAATTATTAAGCGCCGCTACAAATCTAATCGCAGATGGCGGTGTAGATAATCTATCTATTCGCAAATTAGCGGATAAAGTGGGCGTATCCAGAACAGCCCCCTATCATCACTTTAAAGATAAAAACGAGTTGCTCTGCGCTATAGCTGAACAAGGGTTTTATCAGCAAGATCAAATTGTTAGAGCTATATCAACACAAAAAACAGATTTACCTGCCGCTGAACTTTTTGAAGAGTATGTGCTCACCTACATACGTTTTGCGAATGAAAACAGTGAAACCTACGACTTGATGTATGGACGCGATATATGGAAAGCAGGACAACCAACAAAATCATTAAAAGCGATCTCAAAAAACTGTTTTAAACTCTGGCTAGAATGGATCACCGTTCTGCAAACAGAAGGAGTTTTCGAATCAAACCATCCTCCTTTGCGAATAGCTCAATCAAGTTGGGCTGCTTTACACGGATTATGTCGACTCTTTAATGACGGCGTGTACATCAACCAAGATGATGTAGATGAAATCGCCAAAACAACAGTAGAGATACTGATAAAAAAAACCAGCTAATCATATACAGATAGACATAGACTTAATGACACAGATTCAATTTAGTCACGCCAATGGTTTCCCCGGTAGTAGCTACAATTATCTATTTAGCTTACTCCCCGACTACCTCATCAATTATGTTGAAAAGATGGGACATGGCGACTATCCGCTTGATAATGATCTGAAAAATTACGCAGCAGAACTTATTGCAGATATTGAAAAAAATCATAAGGAAGCGGTCGTAGGTATGGGCCATTCTGCAGGTGCGATTGTGACACTCATTGCAGCCTCACTACGTCCTGATCTTTTCAAACATGTTATTTTACTGGACCCTGTTCTTTTCAGTAAACGTAAACGCTATGCGTTAAAACTAGCAAAAAAACTGGGTTTTATCGATAAGATAACCCCCGCAGCACGTGCCAAAAAACGCCGAACCTACTTTAAAGACAGGCCAGCCGCAAAGCTGTATTTTAGCAATAAAGCACTGTTTAAAAAGTTTCACCCACGCTGCTTTGATGACTATATTGAATACGGTTTAGTCGATACAGATCAAGGTGTAGAGCTAAATATATCCCCTGAAGTAGAAGCTGACATTTTCCGTAATGTACTACTTGATGCACCTAAATCGTTAAGGCGGGTCAAAGGCACTGTTATTTATGGCGCCAACAGTGACCTTTTCGAAAAAAACGATCGAAAATGGTGGCAACGGAAATTTCCCAATATGGCGCTAATCAGTTTTGAAGGAGGGCACCTTTTCCCATTTGAAGACCCAGAAGGAACAGCCAACCTATTAAATAAGGTATTAAAGGATCAGTGCTGTTAAGGTTATTTTTCGCCCTAAAACAGCGAACAAGCCCAGCCATACACGCAGGCTGCCTAACGTAAAGATCCCCGCTGGAATTAAATCAGTCATTATTCGCAGTTACGATTCAGTACATGGCTTAGGCGAGAAAGAGTTCCGAGTAGAACTCCCCTAGAACAACCTCAATAGCGTATAATTATCTAAAAACGATAATTCTGATCGCTTATGTCTGAACAAAAAACATTCTTCTCTACTGCTGATGTTGCTATTGTTGCGGAAAAGATTCGTGACGCAAGCCATGAATATGAAGCCCTATTTACGCACTTAGGCACGCAGATCTATTCGGTCATTGAACCGCTTGAAAACCCATCAGATAAAGTGGACCTCACCCTACAATATATTGCTGACGCCGAAATCGCTTTTGAAAAAAGCTTCCCTACTAATCAGACGATCGCTTGCCAGAAAGGCTGCCATCACTGCTGCTACTTCCCTATTCAAACATCACAGCAAGTAGTCGATGATATTGTCGATTATATTCATCACCACTTTAGCGACGATAAGATTCAACAACTAAAAGCCAAACTCATAGACGATATAGCATCACGGCAACCACCCCTATACCGCTCGGCTTGTCCTTTTCTTGATGAAAATAATGCATGTTCTATCTATTCAAAACGTCCCTTGGCCTGTCGCTGGTTTAGCTCACCCGATGCCCAGAACTGCGAAAAATCCGTCAAAGATGGCCGAAATATTGATCAACATCCGGTGAAATCTCGTATTTATCAAGCCGCAAATACCTCCCTATTGGCTGATCAGAAAAGATTAACCGATTCAGATCAACAGCTTGCATTCATTCCCGCCATTTTGGCGGCTTTATAATTTTTGCGCCCTGATCCCCATGACGGACCGCTCTCTTTACACTACACTGCCCTATATATTTTGATTTAACACTCGCTGTTCAAAGGATGTGCAGATTATGCAGTTTCAGGACTACCTTACTATTTTGTCCAAACGCGACGGATCAGACCTCTATCTCACCACTGGAGCTCCACCTTGTGCAAAGTTCGAAGGCAAGCTGACACCGCTAAGTAAAGAAGCTTATAAACCGGGTGAAGTTGAACTGATCGCTCGCGAACTAATGGATGAGCAACAACAAGCTGTTTTTGAAGACGAGTTAGAGATGAACTTAGCCTACTCCATTCCTAAAGTGGGCCGTTTTCGTATCAATATTTTCCGCCAGCGAAACCAATACTCCCTTGTCGCCCGAAATATTAAAACCGACATTCCAAAAATGAATGACTTAGGGCTACCTAATGTCCTTAAAGATATCATTATGGAAAAACGCGGTCTCGTGTTATTTGTTGGTGCTACAGGTTCAGGTAAATCTACATCTTTAGCCGCCTTAATTGACCATCGTAACCGCAACAGTGGCGGTCATATTATTACCATTGAAGACCCTATCGAGTTTGTCCATAACCATAAAAAGTCATTGATTAACCAGCGCGAGGTGGGTGTAGATACACGAAACTTCCATAGCGCCTTAAAAAACGCACTGCGACAAGCCCCCGATGTAATTTTAATCGGTGAAATACGTGACCAAGAAACCATGGAACAGTGTTTAACTTATGCCGAAACAGGGCATTTAGCTATATCAACACTGCATGCTAATAACGCTAACCAAGCGATAGATCGTATTATCAACTTTTTCCCACAAGCGCGTCATAAACAGATATTTCACGACTTAGCGCTTAACCTTAAAGCCATTATTTCCCAGCGCCTCATCCCCACAAAAGAGGGTAAACGCTGCGCGGCAATTGAAGTGATGTTAGGCACATCAACGATCCAAGAACTGATTATGAAGGGTGATATCAAAGAGATTAAAGAAGTGATGTCATCCGCCTCTGAAGCGACAGGGATGCAAACCTTTGATGATTCACTTTATAAGCTTTATAAACAAGGGATCATTACAGAGGAGCAGGCCCTGCTCAATTCCGACTCAGCAAACGATATGCGTTTAAAAATGAACCTTGCTGTTGAGGAAGGTGATGATGAAAAAAAAGAAGACACACCACAAGACGAAACATTTGACGAAGAGAATCCTCTCGCAGGAATCAGACTGTTAGATGAGGGCGAAGAGGTCTAAAGTACCAACGAAAAAAGCCCCATCCAATGGATGGGGCAAACAAAGCTATAGAGCAGGGTTGAAAATATACGAATGAAGTCTGAGCCTATAAACGCTCAATTACTGTTGAGATACCTTGTCCCATACCTATACACATAGTCGCTAAGCCTAATGTGCCGTCTTGTTGCTCAAGCACATTCATTAAGGTATTAGTGATACGCGTACCAGAACAACCTAACGGATGCCCTAACGCAATCGCGCCGCCTTTAAGGTTTACTTTCTCTTCCATCTTATCGAGTAGTTTCAACCCTTTAAGAACGGACAAACCTTGTGCCGCAAACGCTTCGTTTAGCTCAACATAATCAATATCATCAATGGTAAGACCAGCACGCTTCAAGGCTTTCTGTGTTGCCGGTACGGGACCATAACCCATAATAGAAGGATCACAACCGGCCACGGCCATACTAACAATACGTGCCCGCGGTTTAAGTCCTAAGGCTTCAGCTTTAGCGGCTGACATCACCAACATCGCTGATGCGCCATCAGAGAAAGCCGAGGAGGTACCCGCCGTCACTGTACCCACTTTAGGTACAAAGACAGGCTTTAAACCTGCTAAGGTTTCAACGGTGGTTTCTGGGCGAATAACTTCATCCGCCTCAAGTAGAGATTTAAAGCCATTCTCATCATGTCCTTCGACGGCCACAATCTCGCTATCCCACATACCATCAAGGTGAGCTTGATGGGCTAAACGGTGTGAACGCGCCGCAAATTCATCTTGCATCTCGCGGCTAATACCGTTCATTTTACCCAGCATCTCTGCTGTAACGCCCATCATCATTGCCGCTTTGGCAACTTGCTTAGACATTTGAGGGTTAATATCCACGCCGTGCATAATAGAGATATGCCCCATATGCTCTACACCACCAGCAATAAAGACATCGCCATTACCGGTCATAATGTTCTGAGCAACCGCATGCAACGCCGCCATAGAGGAACCACATAGACGGTTGATCGTTTGCCCTGCAACGGTATGGGGAATACCCGCTAATACTGCCGCGTTACGCGCAATATTAAAACCTTGTTCTTTTGTTTGGTTAACACAACCCCACATCACATCTTCGATATCAGCCGGATTTAATGCATCGTTACGCTCAAGAAGTGCCGTCATCATCGCTGCAGATAATGCCTCTGCACGTACATTACGGAAAGATCCATTTTTTGACTTACCCATTGGGGTACGCACACCGTCAACGATGACTACGTCATTTGGTTTCAAGTTCATTGTCTTACCCCTTAACCTTTAACTTCAGAAAAGTATTTATCGCCAGCGGCGGCCATCTGTTTCATTTTTTCAGTCGGCTGATACAGCGGACCTAAGGCTTCATATTTTTTAGCCATCTCACAGAAACCGGCTAAGCCGATCTGATCAAGGTAATGAAGCGCGCCACCTCGGAAAGGAGGGAAACCTATACCATAAACAAGTCCCATATCAGCTTCTGCTGGGCTTGCCACTATGCCATCTTCCAAACAACGAACCGTTTCAATACAAAGCGGGATCATCATACGTTCAACGATCTCTTCATCACTAAACTCGCGTGTTTCAGAGCTAATACCCGCTAAAAGCGCCGGTACTTCATCATCTACTAACTTCTTAGGCTTACCTTTTCTATCGAGTTCATAGCGATAGAAACCTTTGTTATTTTTCTGGCCAAAACGTTCAAGCTTAAACATGCGATCAATCGCATTTTCACCTTCATGCTGCATACGATCTGGGAAGCCTGCCGCCATAACCGCATCGGCATGATGGGCCGTATCTATACCCACAACATCTAACAGATAAGCAGGGCCCATTGGCCAACCAAAACGCTCCATCACCCGATCTACTTGTTGGAAATCTGCACCATCAGAAATTAAAGCGCTGAAACCACCAAAGTATGGAAAAAGAATACGGTTAACTAAGAAACCTGGGCAGTCATTAACAACAATAGGAGTTTTACCCATCGCTTTTGCATAAGCGACTGTGCGTGCCACTGCCTCTTCCGAGGTTTTCTCTCCACGGATAACCTCAACTAAAGGCATCAAATGAACAGGGTTAAAGAAGTGCATACCGCAGAAGTTTTCAGGCTTTTTCAACGCAGTAGCTAGATCAGTAATAGAGATCGTTGAGGTATTAGAAGTCAATACCGCACCTTCAGGTAGATGACCTTCCACTTCAGCCAAAACCGCTTTCTTCACATTTGGATTTTCTACAACCGCTTCAACTACAAGATCTACGTTAGAGAAATCACCGTAATTCAAGGTCGGTCTAATGCTGTTAAGCACTTGAGCCATTTTAGTGGTGTCCATACGGCCACGAGTGACTTGCTTATTCAGCAGTTTAGTCGCTTCATCTAGACCTAACTGCAAAGCAGCCTCATTGATATCTTTCATCAAAATAGACGTGCCTTTAGAGGCCGATTGATAAGCAACACCCCCCCCCATAATACCAGCGCCTAGCACCGCAGCCTGTTTCACCGGCTCGGCTTTGCTTTCAAAACCTTTGCTGACTTTCTTGATATATTGGTCTTTCATAAATAGACCAACAAGCGCCGCACATACTTCCGTTTTAGCAACTTTGACAAAGCCTTTAGCTTCTATTTCTATGGCTTTATCTCGTGGAAGGCTAGCATGCTTTTGAATCGTTTTTAGGACCGCCATTGGCGCTGGGTAGTGCGGACCAGCCTTAGCACCAATCACACCTTTAGCCGACTCAAATGCCATCATCTGTTCAATTTGATTTAACTTGATAGGATTAATTTTCTCATCACGTCGCGCTTGATAATCAAATTTTCCTGCAATACAGCCTTTCAATAGATCTAATGCAGCGTCTTTAACCCGTGAGGTTTCAACAACCGCATCTACCGCACCATCAGTTAGCGCGGCCTTAGCGCGTTTTTCACTACCGCCACAGATCCACTCATTAGCATTATCAACACCAATCAAGCGAGATAAACGAACAGTACCGCCCCAACCTGGATAGATGCCCAATTTAACTTCAGGTAGACCGACCTTAGCCTTGTCGCCCAGCACACGGTAATCGGTGGCTAAACAAAGCTCAAAACCGCCTCCTAGAGCTAAACCATTGATCGCCGCAACCGTAGGAACGGACAGGTCCTCAATCTGGTTTAATAAACCGTGAATATCTAACAAACCTTGAACCAACTCATCTTCATCGGATGAGAAAAAGCCCATAAATTCCGTGATATCAGCACCGACAATAAAACTATCTTTGGCACTGGATAAAATCACGCCACGTAGGCCATCAACACCTGAAAGTGTATCAATTGCCGTGCGTAGTTCAGCTAATGTACTCTGATCAAGTTTATTGATTGAATCGCCTTGACGATCAAACACTAGATCGTAGATTCCGTCTTCAATCGACTTTACTTGAATCGCTTGCCCTTCGAAAAGCATCTAAGTTGCTCCGTATTTTTTATTATTAAGCCCTGCGGTTTACGCCAGAGCTGTTTAAAATTAAGTAAAAGCGTTAAAGCTTGCCTTCAAGTTCAGGCACTGCCTCAAACAGATCAGCCACAAGGCCATAATCTGCCACCTGAAAAATAGGTGCTTCTTCATCTTTATTGATAGCGACAATAATTTTTGAATCTTTCATACCCGCTAGATGCTGGATAGCTCCAGAGATACCGACAGCGATATATAGATCCGGCGCAACCATTTTTCCGGTCTGACCCACCTGCATATCATTAGGTACAAAGCCTGCGTCCACCGCTGCTCGCGAGGCACCAACTGCAGCGCCTAACTTATCCGCTACCTTATTCAGCAACTCAAAGTTTTCGCCGTTACCCATACCACGACCACCTGAAACAACAATCGAAGCGGCAGTCAACTCTGGGCGTTCACTCTCAGCAATCTCTTCATTAACAAAACGAGAGGTTCCTGCATCACAAACGTCTGATAAGTTCACAACCTCTGCGCTACCACCCGCCCCTTCAACAGGGTCGAACGCAGTGCCGCGTACCGTCATCACTTTAATTGCATCTGCGGACTTAACCGTTGCTATCGCATTACCCGCATAGATTGGACGCTTAAACGTATCCGCTGACTCAATCGCCATAACATCTGAAAGCTGATTAACGTCTAGCAACGCAGCCACACGCGGCAGCATGTTCTTAGCTGTCGTTGTGGACGACCCTAAAATATGGCTATAACTCTCCGCTAAACCCTGCACTAACTTACTCACATTCTCCGCAAGCTGATGCTCATAGGCGTCATTATCAGCCACCAATACCTGTGCAACAGCCGGAATTTGAGCAGCTGCATCCGCAACGGACTGACAACCACTACCCGCAACAAGAAGATGAATATCTCCACCAATCGCTTGCGCAGCACTTAGCGTATTCAGTGTGACTGGCTTTAATTCATTATTATCATGTTCTGCAATGACTAGAATGGTCATAACATTCACCCCTATATCACTTTTGCTTCGTTGCGTAATTTTTCCACCAGCTCATCAACTGAACTCACCTTGATACCCGCTTGACGTTCTGCCGGCGGTTCAACACTTAAAAGTGTTAAATTGCTCGATACAGCAACACCTAACTCATCAGGGGTCAGTAGATCTAAAGGCTTGCGCTTAGCTTTCATAATATTAGGCAGGGAGGCATAACGGGGTTCATTAAGACGAAGATCCGTGGTCACAATCGCAGGCATCTGTAATTCAACCGTTTGCAGACCACCATCGATCTCGCGTGTTACCTGTACTTTGTCACCATCCACGGCAACCTTAGACGCAAAGGTACCCTGCGGACGATCCAGCAATGCTGCCAGCATTTGGCCCGTTTGGTTATTATCAGAGTCAATCGCTTGCTTGCCCAAAATAACCATACCAGGCGCTTCTTTTTCCACGACCTTCGCTAACAATTTAGCAACAGACAAAGAATCTGGCGCATCCTCAGTATCAACACGAATACCACGGTCAGCACCTAAAGCTAATGCGGTACGAATCTGTTCTTCGCAGCTTTTACTACCAATAGAGACAACAACAACTTCGTCAGCCACGCTGGCTTCTTTTAAACGAACGGCTTCTTCTATAGCTATTTCACAGAAAGGATTTAAAGCCATTTTGACATTAGCTAGATCAACATCGCTATTATCGGCTTTAACACGTACTTTGACGTTGTAGTCAATTACACGTTTTACGGCAACCAGTACTTTCATAACCGCCTCTTCTCATTGTTATTCGGCTTTCAGGGCTTTTTAAAAAAATGCGCCCTGTAAAGGTTTAGGTATAGCTAAATACTAGTACCTATGCCGAATTCAACAATAACAAAAAGCAGCGACTTCACTGACAAAAATTACCATTAGGCATCAAAAGCCCATTAAATAAGCCTTACAGAGGAGATGTTTTGCAAACAAATACGATCACAAATAACTTACAAACTGTCATTTAAGGGCATAAAGGCTGACGCACCTAAACCTAACCCTATAAATCGTTTGGTATTAAAAAATTACCTTTTCGTGCAAAGCTATTGTTTCTCTACAATATCTGTATGGATATACAATATATTTTTAGCCTTACACTATTTATGCTGGTTTACAGCGCTTCTTATCCAAAATGATGCTTGTATTGCAGCCATGCTTAAGTTAAAAATAGTTATAAATCAGACAGATGGATGTCTGGCATGAGTAGATATACAGACCCCCGTATATCAATTGTTAATGCGCATGCTCGTTTTGTCACGGAAGAGTTCGATTTAATTCTTTAGTTTCTCCTTCCTTTTCAAATAATTACATCTATTTTTAATCAATAGCGGTGTGGGTAGATACACGGCCCCCCGTATATACAAATGTTAGCGTGTCAACTAATTAATAAATCAGCGGTGTCTAGTTTTTGCGGATAACACGACATGTCGCCTGATTTAAAAACCAGAAATTTCCAGATAATATGGGTGCCACTACCAATTAGTGATAAACAAGAGAGAAAATGATGGACTCTACAGGTCTGACCGACAAGGAAATACTCGATATAGTTTTACCGCTAGCCAACCATACTGAGAATTCATGGAATGAAAAGAATTATAGTGAATTCATAAGGTATTTTATTGAGGAAGATCCATCAGAGCACTTTCCTGAAGAGGAATTCAATAGACAAATCGAGGAAAGTTACGAAGAATATGGTAAGCATACAATCGCCGATTTAGTGACAATCCATAGGAATCCTGACCACGTCATTGTGATATGGAAATTGGATCTTGAAAATCGTATAGAACCTGGTCTTTTAATCTACGGCTTTAAAAATCGAGACGGTCAGGTGCTAATCGAAGGTTGTTCATACCATGCCTAGTATCGACTTTTAAGCGAGACGTTAGGGTATATGATTGAGTGCTATATTTTGGCAGGAGTGTGTTTATTGCTAACCATTCACTCCATGGGAACCAAACTGCGGTCCACAATTTTGGGGTGCTTCGCACTTTACCCCAAAATTGCTCCCCTCCGTTTGGTCCCATGAGCTTGGCGTTGGTATGACTCCCACTGTCAAGTTTAAGCACAGTTCTACCTGCTTTTTCGTTTAAAGCCCTTTTGTTTAACTAAATAGAGTTAATGCATCGAATGAGGCCGGTAATTTCGTCGGTTTTCATGCTGGTATCCGTGGATTACTCACTCTTAAATGAGCAGCGCCTACCTTACTTATTCCCTCGTGGCACCGATCTTCAGTCTATGCTCGTGGATCAACTGTTTACACAGTTGCCTGCCTAACGCCGTCGGAGATTATGCCACTGCCGTGGCCTGATCCAATGCACTAACTCTAAACCTGTCATTATGCGGGAACTCTCGATAAACGTTTTGTTGGATCCACGAATTAAAGGGCTCAGCCCTTTACGACCTTAGTAAACTCTTTGGGAGTGTCTAAGCCAATAAAAATTATGCTACTGTTAATCATGCTGACCTCCGACTGGTATTGTTAACAGATACAGTATGGCTCTGGCTTTCAGCTAACCCACGAAAATGGAGGTCAGCACCTCGTGGGAGTCATTATGTCTAACTGACTTTTGAGGAAAGGCATTATGTCTGGTTTACTTCCCCCTATTCAGAATAACCACAGCGGTAAAGAGCGCCGTATTGGCGTTGAAATAGAGTTTGCTGGTGTTGATCCTAATACTGTTTTGGCGATGATCGTAGAGTTGTACGGCGGTACATCGCAAGAAAATCATCTTTTTGACTATATTGTTCAAGATTCATCTTTAGGTGATTTCATTTTAGAGTTAGATTCATCTCAGTTTAAATCCCTTGGTGACTCGATAAGTGAGTTCAAAGAAGGTGGCCCACCAAGTCAGTCTGAATCGATGGCTTTACCTATCTTATCGAAGGTTGCAGAATCCTTGGTGCCATGGGAAATTGTGACCGCACCTATTGCACTGAGCGACTATGAAAAATTATTGCCTTTAGTGTCGAGTTTGCGGAAAGCTGGTGCATTAGGTACACGACATTCTTTGTACTATGCATTTGGGTTACATCTGAATCCTGAGGTGCCCGAACTCTCCTCAGAAACAATTTTATGTTATTTAAGGGCTTATTGTTGCCTTTACGATTGGATAGATGACAAAGAAAAAGTTGATTGGGTAAGAAAAATAACGCCCTATATTCGTCACTTTGATAAAGACTATATTCTGCATATATTACCCAGTGACTACCAGCCGGATATGAATCAGCTGATTGATGATTATTTATTTTTTAACCCCACTCGTAATCGCAGTTTAGATATGCTGCCCTTGTTTACTTTTATTGATGAACAGCATGTCAGAGCAACAATTAAAGATAAGCGGGTTAATGCGCGCCCTACCTTTCATTATCGTCTGCCGAATTGTGATATTGATAACCCTAACTGGAATGTCGATTACCCTTGGTTATTGTGGTTGGAAGTTGAAAAACTGGCGAATGACAAAAATAAACTAAGCGAGATGTGTAGCGCGTATCTGCAAGACTTAGATCGACTTACTCACAGTATTGATAATCAATGGTTAAAAAAATTAAATCATTATTTCGATAAGCAAGTTCAAACTTAAACCTCGAATTATTTACTTATGACTCGCCCATTGATTGCCGTGACCGGCCCTGACAAAAAACTCAAATTTGGTTGGTGGGCTACCCGCTTTGTTTTATGGTTGTGTGGAGCTCGCAGCTGTTATGTAACACCTTCTAATCCTCAACTTATCAATGCTGTTGATGGTGTGGTGATTGGCGGTGGCGACGATATTGAACCTCAGCATTATGGTGAGGTGGCCCCCGTAGGAAAAGATGGAGATTTTAGCCGTAGCTATGACCCAGCAAGAGATCAGCTTGAAATTGCAATGATTAAAGCCGCTTTAAAATCCAACGTGCCTATGTTGGGTATTTGTCGAGGCGCTCAACTGATTAATGTGGTCTCAGGGGGGAACCTGTATCAAGATATTAGACCCTTACGTTCAATAACGCCTAACCGTAACAGTGCGTTTATTGTGAAATTGGCCCTAATAGAAGAGCACTGCATTTTAAAGGGTATATTGAACAAGGCGGTCGTGAAAATAAATAGTCTTCACAGTCAAGCAGTTAACCGAATCGGTAAAGGGTTAACGGTTTCAGCCTATGATAAAGACGGCTTTGTACAAGCATTTGAACACAGGCAAAAATTATTTCTTATTGGTGTTCAGTGGCATCCGGAATACCTGCCTCATCATGCGGTTCAAAGAAAGCTATTCAAAAAAATGGTGAGCGCAGTGCAACAACAGAAAAATAAAATAACGCCTGATGTTTTTAATGAAATCCACTCTAAATAGACTATGTTAAGTTATTGGCTATTGTTTGGTAGCGCCTTTTTAGCAGCAACCATTTTTCCCTTCTACTCAGAAATATTATTAGTCACTTTGTTAACGCAAGGTAAGTCTGTTTGGATGGTATGGCTATTTGCCACGACGGGTAATTCATTGGGGGCGGTGGTTAACTGGGTGTTGGGGCGTTACCTTTTGTATTTTCAAGATCACCGCTGGTTTCCTTTTAAAGCGAAGCAGTTAAGTGGCGCGCAACGCTGCTTTCAACGCTATGGTGTGTGGAGTTTATTGTTTGCTTGGTTACCTATTGGCGGCGATGCGCTAACATTTATTGCTGGTATTATGCGTGTCAATTTTTGGGCCTTTTTTATATTGACGGCTATAGGCAAAGGTCTGCGTTATTGGTTTGTCATTTTGATTGCACAGGGCGTATTCCAGTAAAATAATTAGGGTCAAAGCCTGAGGAATTCCCACTATCTAACTAGATAGACATCCACTTTAAAATACCCCCGTGTGCTTTCCTGAATGAATTTTTAATGTGCGGTAGTGACCCGTGTGATCAGGCAAGATTGAAGAATGGAAAGCCGGGAGCCATTTGAATTGTAGAGCGAAGAGTATTTACTTATTCTGTCTTGGTGGCAATCAATATACCCAAATACAGTAGAAGATGACTTGAATTCTGAAAGACCTTTGGGGGGGGGCAGGTCTTGCATAGTGCATGCTGGGTACTAATACCTAACTAGGCCATATTCTTTTAAGTTGATGATTGTTGTTTTTGACAGACTTTCACAAGGAGTATAAATATGTCACGACCGCTAAAACTTAAAGGGAGCAGAGCCCTTTAAGTTTGTATTGCCACCCTGCAAATATCTATAAATCAAATAGATGGATGTCTGGCATGGGTCGATACAGATCCCCGTATATACAAATGTTATATTTCAGAGAGCTCGGTGCACATCTATGCTTTTATGGAGAATTCGAATAATTACAACATGTTCCTTACCAAACTCTTTGTAATAAATGAGTCAAAGTGCTCACCTAATGTAACACTTGTATTTTTCGCCATACTGCCCCCCAGTACCAATATTTCACATACTTTGGTATCAAAAACATATCAAGTCAATTAAGAAAGACAAAAACAGGGCCAAGTCTTGCTTTTTGCGATACATAAAACGACAAGCGAGAGCTGACTCCTTACATAGGGCTATTAGTCACCCTCATCCTTCTCAACGTCTTTCGGGTAAGTGTTATAAGGGGAAAGATGATTCTATTCATAACATTGGGGCATTCCAGACAACTGGGAAACTAGCCGTAAATATTTAAATGAACCTAAGGCGAATAACATAATGACTTACATTACACTAGCGGTGTAAGGAAAAAGGCGTATCCCATTGGAACTTGCGAATTACTCTATCGAATTACTACTACTTTTATTTTTGGTATCGGTTGTCGCCGGACTCCTTGATACATTGGCAGGTGGCGGCGGGTTAATATCAATACCCGCCTTAATTTTGAGCGGTGTTCCCCCTTTGGCTGCACTGGGGACCAACAAATTACAAGGTTGTATGGGGACGGCTACAGCGTCTTATATGATGCTTAAAAACAAAAGAATACGCTGGAACAACGTGAAGTATCTAATGTTAACAGCGTTTGTAGGCGCAGCATTGGGAACTATCGCTGTGCAGTTTATAAATACAGATATATTGGCATTTGTTATTCCCATTGTTCTTTTATTTATCGCTATCTACTTTCTTATATCGCCAAAACTCATTAAAACTCAGGGTGTCGCTAAATTAACCAACACAAAGTATAAAAATATAGTTGTCCCTTTTATTGGTTTTTATGACGGTATGTTTGGTCCCGGTACGGGCTCTTTTTTCGCCCTATCGGGTAATCTATGTCGAGGTCATGACCTAATAACATCTACGGTCATCGCTAAACCCTTAAACTTTGCGACCAATATCGCGTCTTTAATTGTATTTTTAGTGGCCGGTCATATTGTTTGGGTTGTTGGACTATCGATGATGCTGGGGCAATTCATAGGTGCATGGCTTGGCGCCCATTGTTTGTTCAAAATTAAGCCCGCCTATTTAAGAATCATTGTCGTTCTTATGTGTAGTGCTATGCTATTAAAGTATGCTGATTCAATGGGATGGGTTGTTTTCGCCTAACAAACCCTTCAAAAGGGAAAATAACGGTGGGTTTTGGGTAGTTACTTAACGTTAAGATCTATTAATAGCACGCTTGAGTAACGAGTGTTTCTCGTTTCTCACTGCTTGTAAGGTTTGTATGTTTACTTCTTTAACGTCCAGCATGATTGCTTTTGCTGTTGCCGCATTGGTGATTATCATTGCCGGTAGCAAGTTGGCAAAATTGTCAGATTCATTAGCTGACCAAACAGGCTTGGGCGAAGCATTATTTGGGGTTTTACTCTTAGCGGGAGTTACCTCATTACCTGACTTTGCAGCAACACTCACGGCGGCCATTGATGCTCGCCCCAATTTGGCTATGAGTAATGTCATGGGGAGTATGGCCGCTAATCTTGTCTTTCTGGCTGTGGCAGATATTGTTTATCGTAAAGCCAATTTGGAACATGCGGCAGCCTCTGCCGTTAATCTGATGCTCGCTGGCTTGCTCATTGTTTTGTTAACCTTGCCTTTACTGGCTATTTTTAGCCCCTCTATTACTTTTTTTAATATTCACCCCATTACACCCGTAATTATTATCGCTTATATATCCGGGTTGCACTTAGTTCTGCATACGAAAACAAAACCTATGTGGTTCCCTCGACAAACATGCCAAACAGTTGCAGACCAACCTGATACGCGCCATAGCAGTAATTTAACCTCCGTGTGGATAACGTTTATCTGCATGGCTGCGTTAACGGGGATAGCGGGTTGGGTTTTAATGGAATCAGCAAAACAGATAGCCGATCAAACGGGAATTTCTGAAACGTTAATGGGTGGCTTTTTCACCGCGCTTGCCACTTCTACACCCGAGCTAGTCACCACGATTGTTGCCATTCGTATTGGTGCTTTAACCCTTGCCGTCAGTAATATTTTTGGCACTAACTGCTTTAATATGTTGGTGGTTGCCGCTGCTGATGTAGGTTATACCCAAGGTTCTATCTATCATGATATGGCTCCTGTCCAAGTCATCTGGGCTTTGGTGAGTATTTTAATGACAGCGACTTTACTCTTAGGCATGGTGCGACGGCAGACTTATGGCATTGGTAAAATCGGGTTTGAGAGCGCCCTTATTTTAGCGATC
Source organism: Neptuniibacter marinus (assembly GCF_965223595.1). NCBI lineage: Bacteria > Pseudomonadati > Pseudomonadota > Gammaproteobacteria > Oceanospirillales > Oceanospirillaceae > Neptuniibacter > Neptuniibacter marinus. The sequence goes on from NZ_OZ245004.1 coordinate 3,295,374, forward strand.
TATGGTATTGCTTTGGGCTTCGTTATCTTAAGTTAAGTCATTAGCCTACGGGGCTAAGTCTCACTTATTGCAATACATAACAGCAAGTGAGGTCTGTCTTTTGTAGGAGGTCAGAACCTTATGAGCAGCCTCCGTTAAACTGTAGTAAATTCATATCTGTAAGCTGATAAGAAACAGCAAAAACAAGCCCCTATTCTTCACATAAAGCCTGCATCGCAGATGCTTTAAAAAATAGCCCTATTTCAACACTGGGTGTTCCGCTACCTATACAAGGTATTTGTCAGGCTGTAGATCAAAAAATAAAAGTCGAGCGTTTGTCATGGTAGCGTATACTAAGAAAATCAATCGGGCTGCCATTATTTGATGCGTTGAACATAGGGCAACATATGAATTCTTTAATTTCGTTAGACCGTCTCCGATTTCTATTCAATCGTTTTAGTGAAAGACTATGGGTGCGCCCATTGGCGGTCTGCTTTTTATCCATTGCAGCGGTCTTTGCAGCGAAATTGATAGATGGCTCCGTTGTAGCGAATCAAATGCCTTCTATTGCTCAAGATTCAGTTGAAACTTTACTTTCACTGCTCGCATCCAGCATGTTGGTAATCGCTACCTTTTCGGTGGGTTCAATGGTATCGGCATACGCCGCTGCCAGTAGCTCTGCCACCCCTCGCGCTTTCTCTTTAGTGGTTGCTGATGACGTATCCCAGAATGCTCTTTCAACCTTTGTTGGGGCATTTATTTTTAGTGTAGTTGCTCTAACTGCGGTAAAAAACGCCTTCTATAATCAAGCCGGCTTATTCAGCCTTTTTGTGCTTACCACCATTGTATTTGCAGTAGTGATTCTGACTTTTGTGCGCTGGGTCGATAATATCGCGCGGCTGGGACGGGTGGGATCGACCATTGAAAAAGTTGAAAAGGCAACGGAAAACGCTTTTATTAGACGACGAGATAAACCTAGGCTGGGTGGCATATCCGTATCAGACATTACCAGTAAAGGAGTAGATGTTTTCTCACCAACGATTGGTTATGTGCAGCATATTGATATGGCGACCCTTCAGGATTGGGCACAACGTGTTGATGCACATGTCGTAGTATCAGCATTACCCGGAACACTCACTACAGCCGATAAACCTTTAGCGTCAGTGCATATGTTATCATCTGCATTGTCCAACATAGATTGCACGGGCCTTATTAAATCATTCCACATTGGCCACGACCGAACGTTTGAAGATGATCCTCGCTTTGGCTTAGTCACGTTATCAGAAATTGCCGCACGTGCTTTATCGCCTGCCGTCAACGATCCTGGAACAGCGATAAAGGTAACGGGGTCGCTGGTACGTTTAATTTCGCTCATTGATCAACCCGAGCAAACAGAAAGCAAACCTAAATATGACCGTATAGCCATTCCAGAGGTTGCCTTGCAGGATATGTTCGATGATGCTTTTACGGCTATAGCACGCGATGGTGCGGGTGTAATAGAAGTATGTATTCGTTTACAAAAAGCGTTGAGCTCTCTTGAATCTCTTAACAATAAGGAAATCAAAAAAGCGGCCCAATATCACCGACGTTTAGCCCTTAAACGGGCATGTAATGTACTTGATATAGAAGAGGATTTAATCGCTATTAAAAAAGCCGCACGCGAAGATAAATCAATGTGATATTCAGATATAGATTAAGACAGAGCAAGCCTAACAGATGACAGCTATACTCACTTTTTTTACAACCTTGGCCTGTATAGTGACGTTACTTCCCTTTTCACGTCATCCCCACTGGGCCATCAGGGGAATGGATTTCCCACGCCTACAATTTACTATTTTTATAACGGCTTTATTGATAGCTAATTTTGTTTTCCTTAATAAACAATCCCCATTAACCTGGGTTGTAATCTCAATCACTGCGCTTTGCCTAGTCTGGCAGCTATGGTGGATATTACCTTATACACGTTTATGGCCCCATGAAGTAAAAGAGACTAAGGAGAGTAGCCCTGATAAGCAAATCAGTATTATGACAGCTAATGTTCTAACGCCTAACCGAAAGGCCGATAAGCTCATTAAGTTAGTACAAACGCATAAGCCCGATGTGCTTGTAACACTCGAGTCTGATCAGTGGTGGGAAGATCAACTCAAGGTGGTGGAAGTAGATATGCCACACAGCATAAAGTGCCCATTGGATAACCTTTACGGCATGCATGTGTTTTCACGGTTGCCCTTAAGTAACCAAGAAATAGCTTACTTGGTCGAGAAAGAAGTTCCGTCCATACACACCACCTTAACTTTAGACTCAGGTGATAAAGTCCGCATGCACTTTATGCATCCTGCCCCTCCTAGCCCTACCGAAAATACAGAATCAGCAGAACGGGATGCTGAATTAATCATTGTGGCTAAAAGTGTTGCTAAAAGTAATCAACCTATCATCGTAACAGGGGATCTTAATGACGTGGCGTGGTCTGCGACAACCCGCCTCTTTCGTAAAATAAGCGGTCTGTTAGATCCGCGAGTCGGACGGGGAATGCTGAATACATTTCATGCGGATCTACCTTTTCTACGTTGGCCTTTAGATCATCTATTTCATAGCCAACACTTTACCCTAAACTCCATTAAGCGTTTACCGCCAATCGGTTCTGATCATTTTGCTTTACTAACTAAATTAACTCTGTCATCTACAGCTGGGGCTGACCAAGCGGGGTTAGATTCTAATGCGTCTGATCACAACTGGGCTGAAGAAATAACCGAAAACCAAGGCGTTAGCATAAATGATGTTCCACAATTAGATGATAGTAAATAAAATCGGCCACTATAAAGGATATTTATCACGTCGTTTAGATAGTATATTTATCAACCACCAGCACCGTACAGACAAACGTTATGTTTAAGACACGATGAATAAAAACATCTTAGTCACAGCAGCAAGGTACTCGTTTCCACATGAAGCGGAATTAGCTCGCTCTAGTTTAGAAGCAAAGGGGATTACAGCCTTTGTTGCAGATGCTCATACGATAAATATGCAGTGGTTGTATTCTAATGCGCTAGGTGGCGTTAGGGTGCAGGTATATAAGAGAAATTTGGAAGCGGCACAGGCTATATTGAATACTGATTATTCATCATGTGTAGAATCCGAAGTCGATTGCGACGAAGAACCTAAGTGCTCAAAGTGCGGAGGAGTGCTAGAGCCATATACAAAAGGCAAACGGCCCGCATTTGTTGTTTTCATCCTATTTGGCTTTCCGCTCTTTTTTTATCAACATGGGCTACGTTGCACTCATTGTGGTTATTTCACCCAAACATAATCCATTAGCTGGCTCGCTTAGCGTATGCTTTTATCCTCCCTTATAGAAATACTCTGCTAAAAGCATAAAAACCCGTAGACTAAAAGTCTGCTGTTTTTTTTATTTAAGCTGCTAAATAGCATTAGCGGATGCGCCTAGACTTTATGCTTTTAATGACTATAAGATTTATAAATATTTTTTCAGCGTGAATGCACCACGTAGATCGCCCACGGAGAAGCCGGTTGCTTTATCTTCTGGGTATAGTGCTTGTAGGCTTTCCTGCAAGGCTGGCTTGATGTTACTGCCATGGCAGCCTAAACACTGGTCCGCTACTGGAATCGCTTTCATCATTCGGAAGACCTTACGGCCATCTTCATCCACAACGACTTGTGAAAAGCCTAAGGTTTTTAAATTAGCGCCTTGCTGAGTTTGTTTAGCAAACTGTTCTAGTACCTGTTTTTCCCATGCATCGGGTGCATTATCAGGGTTACGTAGTTTTAAACTGGTGCGACCGATCTCCCAATCTGATGATTCTGATACCTCATGGGTCAGAGGCATCGCTTTTGTATTACAAACGGCAATGGCAGCGGGTGCCCCGCCTTCTTCTTTCGCTTTTTTCAACTCGCCCATTAAGGTAGAAGCTAACTGCATAATAACCTGTTTAGCTTCAGTCTGAAGCTCAGGGATATTTACAGTGAACTCTTCAGCCTGAATCGAAGGGGCTGTAGCTATAGCTGCTGCAGCCAAAATAAGTGCTTTCATACTTAATGCCTCTTTGCATCCAATCTGTCTAATGCTACAAAGTATATAGCAATATACTAGATTAGAAAACACTAATATATATTAAACCTACTCAAAGTCTCTTAGCTGGCAGGTTTATTCTGTAAAAATTGCATAAACGCTTGCTGAGCTTCAGTTGAAGACAGACATTCGTAAAAAAGCGTACCCTCTTCATCCATTACTTGATGTAACTGCTGAAGGTAGGCTTTTTTCATTAACATTTTAGATGTTTGGACCGATTGCGAAGGCAGCCGTGCTAATCGTTCAGCACGAGCACGGGCGCATTTGAGTAAAATATCGCAGGTTACAATCTGGTTGATTAAACCAATCTCTTGGGCTTTTTCAGCATCAAAAGGCACACCTTCAACCATCATTTCAAACGCCTGCCGATGGCTGACCATTTGCGGAAACAGTAAAGTAGAACCCCCTTCTGGAATAAGGCCTAATTTAACAAAGGGCATTTGACAGTTTAAATCATCGGCAGCCACCACAAGATCGCAATGTAGCAACATGGTAGAACCTATACCTACGGCATTACCTTGAACGGCGGCAATAATTGGTTTTTTACACTCAGCTAATTGGTGTAAAAAGCCAATAATAATCTTAATTGCATCAGTCCCATCACCGACAGATATGAAATCTTGAATATCATTACCCGCACAGAAACTAGTTCCCTCAGCACGAATAAGAACCACATTGATCTCTGAATTTTCAGATGCAGAATCTAACAGTTGAGTTAGCTGCTCATACATAGAAAGGGTCAATGCGTTCTTTTTTGCTGTTCTGTTTAAAATAATCTCCAGAACATCCTTATTCTGCTCTGCTAGGACAAATTCATTCATAGGAATTCTCAATCAGATCTGATGTTTTATAAGAGATACAGTTATTATTTATCAATATAATGTTTGGGCAGATAGGTTTTAATCATTTCGCTGCTTTGGCCCCAGACATGGCAACTATTGAGCATAAAATTTGCGCCCTCTTTCAGAACCCCTTCACCCCCCTCTTTACCTGAACTTGGCCATATCGCTTGTATTGCTGTCGTTGCCACAACCGGTAATAGGTCATTCAGGTGGGTACAACCCGCCACACCGCCTAGCAATGCTCTGGCCTGTTTTTGCCACCCAGGTCCAATACGGGAGCCTTCCAGCTTTTTGAACGCAGAGGTAATCTGGCTACACATGCGAAAAGGTGATTCATCTATGACTGGTTCGACATGATGTATATGTAAGCCTTTATCAAGGGTCACCCGTATGCTGATATCGTGAAACGCTTCGCCACCTGCCACATAGCCACCCCGTTCGGCGTTATCCACATTATGGGTTTTAACATCCGTCATCCGCGCTTCTATATCCCATAATTTATCGTCACGTAGATAACCAGTACAAACCACTGTACGGGTATGTTGAGCCGTTCGACGAGAAGGTTTAGATAGTGACATTAGCTCGTTCCTTGCTCAGCTGGCATCAGGTTGTGGCGATTTAAGCATTCGACGTAAAATTTTACCTACATTCGATTTAGGTAGGTCATCTGCAAACTCAACCTGTTTAGGCACTTTATAGCGCGTGAGTTTATCTTTACACCAATTGCGAATATCTTCGCGGTTCAAATCAGGATCACTACTCACAACAAAAACTTTAACGGTTTCACCCGTTTTAATATCGGGAACACCAATAGCGGCACATTCGATCACATCGGGGTGCTGGGTAACGACATCTTCAACTTCATTAGGGTAAACATTAAACCCAGAGACGATAATCATGTCTTTAGCGCGATCAACGATTCGATAGTAGCCATCTTCATCTAACGTGGCGATATCACCGGTAATAAAGTAGCCATCGTCGGTGAAAGAACATGCTGTTTCTTTTGGACGCTGCCAGTAACCTTTCATCACCTGCGGACCTTTAACACAGAGTTCGCCCGCCTCACCAATAGGCACGTCTTCGCCATCAGTACCAATTACGCGGATATCCGTATGGAGCATCGATAAGCCAATGGTGCCTATGCGGTTCGCCAACGGTGGATTAAAACAGACCGCCGGTGAGGTTTCGGTTAAACCATAGCCTTCGGTAATATCGCAACCGGTTTTTTCCTTCCACAATACTGCTGTTGATTGGTTTAGCGCCATACCTCCCGACGCGGTAAATTTAAGGTTACTAAAATCCACATCTAAGAACTTTTCATCATTACACAATGCAATAAAAAGCGTATTCAAGCCGACGAAAGTGCTCATCTTCCATTTATGCAGCTCTTTGATAAAGCCGGAGATATCACGTGGATTGGGAATTAAAACACTGTGACCACCCAGCAGTGATACAACCTGAGCAACGGTAAAGGCATAAATATGATAAAGCGGCAGCGGAGAAATGACTGTTTCTGTCCAATCAACGCCGGGTACTGTGAGTCGATTTTCAGCCTGCAACATATTAGAAATTAGATTGGCGTGCGTGAGAACAGCACCTTTTGATACGCCTGTAGTGCCGCCCGTATATTGCAATACAGCCGTGTCACCGGGAACAACTTCAAAATGTTCAGGCGTTTCACCTAAATATTTTAAGAGCACTTCTCGTAAAGGGAGCGCATCCGGCAGATAGAAATTGGGTTCCATCTTTTTTAAATATTTAACAGCGGCGTTAAGTATATTACGCTTAACAAATCCGTGGAGATCGCCAACTTGGGTTACGAACAAGTGCTCTATCTCAGTATTTAACAGGATCTCTTCTGCCTTATGCGCCATACTTTTGTGAATAATCAACGCTTTTGCGCCAGAATCACAAAACTGATGCTCCATCTCACTCGCGGTATAGAGCGGGTTTGTATTAACAATCACTAAGCCCGCACGTAATGCACCAAAAAGTACGACCGGGTATTGAATAAGGTTAGGAAGCTGAATCGCAACGCGATCGCCCGGCTGTAGATTAGTCTCCTTTTGCAAATACACCGCAAACGAGGCGGAAAGGCGATCGAGTTCGTTATAATCTAACGTTCGTCCAAAGCTCGTGTAAGCGGGTTTAGGGCCAAATTTTTCACATGTATACGCTAGGACATCGAGGATTGTTTTAAATCCGTAATGATTGATATCCGCTGGTATTTGATCCGCTGCAGGTAACTGCTGCACCATTGCAGGCTCCTCGTATAATTATTTTTATCGAGAACCTTGTCGGTTCTAGTATGTTGTAACACGCTAAAGGAACTGTAAGCTACTGCTTAGACCCCCTTCAATTACTGAATTTATGCAACCGGAAATAACACCGCTAATTTGGTTGCCAGCATAATATCACCATCGGCCTGAATGCGACCGGTCATAAACGCTTGCATTCCATCGGTTTCACCAGACATGACCTCTTCTAGCGTAGTACTATCCATACGTAAAGTCACAGTAGGTTCGTCGCTACTACCTTCAGCAACCGCGCAGCTCCCATCTTGAACTGTAACAAACCATTCACCGCCATCACTAATATCATACTGAAAAACAGCGTCAGTACCCGCCGCCGCAGAGGCGTCAAACCGTTGTTCCATTTGAGTGAAAATTGCGTTTAAATCTGCCATGTTCGTGACCTCATTTTTATTATGACTGTTTGCATTTTGTAGTTTGTAACGCGTCGCATTTAGCTTCAGTAGGCCGCGCAATAAGGTGCGTCCTACTGGATTATTTAATACCTTTTTCATCTACCTGCCTTCAAAAGCATGATTAAAATGTAAAATGCTCTTGTTCCATAGACATCAGATTATCTGCACCGGATTGCATAGTAACGACCAAAGAGCGAGTACGCGGCAGAATACGCTGAAAATAAAATTGGGCTGTAGTCAGTTTAGCTTGATAGAAAGCAATATCACCTTCTCCTTCAGCTATTTTCTCCTGAGCAACTTTCGCCATCCGAGCCCAGAAATAACCTAACACCACGTAACCTGAATACATTAGATAATCAACAGAAGCGGCACCGACTTCATCACGATTTTTCATCGCTTTCATGCCAACTTGCATCGTTAATTCACCCCACTCTTTATTCAAATCAACAAGCGGCTGCGTGAACTTTTGCATTTCGGGGTTATCAGTTTCCGCCTGACAGAATTTATGCATGATTTTAGTAAAGCCTTTAAGCGCTTCACCTTGAGTCATCAATACTTTACGTCCCAGTAAATCGAGTGCCTGTATCTGGGTTGTGCCTTCATAAAGCATTGATATACGGCTATCACGTACATTTTGCTCCATGCCCCACTCTGCAATATAGCCATGACCACCAAATATTTGTAATCCATGGTTAGCTGATTCAAAACCGACTTCGGTTAAAAACGCTTTTGCTATAGGTGTTAAGAAAGCCAATAGGGCATCTGCGTCTTTTTTCTCGTCACCCTCACATAACTTCACTTTGTCCACCAGCTGAGCGCAGTAATAGATCATCGCACGGCCTGCTTCAGCAAACGCCTTTTGTGTCAGTAGCATTTTGCGTACTTCAGGATGAACGATAATAGGGTCGGCCGCTTTATCAGGGTAGGCTGGGCCATTTAATGCTCGCATCTGTAAGCGATCTTTAGCGTAGGCTAATGAGTTTTGAAACCCCCATTCGGCATGAGCTAATCCTTGCAGTGCAGTACCTAAACGTGCGGTATTCATAAAGGTAAACATACAGTTCAAACCTTTATTGGCAGGACCAATCAAGTAACCGGTCGCCCCATCAAAATTCATAACGCAGGTTGAATTACCATGAATACCCATTTTGTGTTCTAAAGAACCACAGCTAACCCCGTTACTCTCATTCAAAGCATCAGGTAAGTGCTTAGGAACAATAAAAAGCGAAATACCTTTTGTGCCAGCAGGGGCATCAGGAAGACGAGCTAATACGATATGGATAATATTTTCCGCCATATCATGCTCACCAGCAGAAATAAATATTTTCGTACCCGACACTTTATAGCTGCCATCAGCTTGAGGTTCTGCTTTGGTTCTCAGCATACCTAAGTCAGTACCACAATGAGGTTCTGTCAGGCACATGGTGCCGGTCCATTCACCTGATATCAATTTGGTCAGGTAGGTCTCTTTCTGTTCATCCGTACCGTGAGCATCTAACGTATTCATCGCACCATGGCTTAAACCTGGATACATACTCCATGACCAATTGGCCGTACCTACCATCTCATTAAGTACAATACCTAGAGACTCAGGTAAACCCTGACCACCCCACTCTGTTTCATGGGCAAGGGATGGCCAACCACCCTCAACAAACTGCTGGTACGCTTCTTTAAAACCATCGGGTGTTGTCACTACACCATCATTCCAAGTACAGCCTTGTTGATCTCCTACTTGATTCAATGGTGACAGAACGCGCTCAGAAAATTTGGCACCCTCTTCCATAATTGCTGCCACCATATCGGGTGTTGCTTCATCACAACCCGGTAAGCTTTGGTAATGTCTCTCAGCATCAAGAACTTCGTTAAGTACGAAATTCATATCACGCAGTGGCGCTTTATATTCTGGCATGACCTGTATCCTCAATATTATTTTTATAGCGCTAAGTGGTATTTATCACTTGAGCAATCGCTGCAAAGTACAATCTAAATCGGCAGCTCTGTTGTTCAGATATACTTAAGGATGGTCGATAGACTCAATTTCGCCAATAACAAAAGCTACCATTATTAATGACAAAAAGTAGCACGCGTTTTAAAACACCTAAGTTATAAGGCTTAACAAGGGAGAGAGAAGAGCTATAAATACGAGACTGACCGCTTGAGTGTAACAATATCCTTCAAATAACATTGCGGTGCACAATAGAAACAAAAAAGCCGACACTTTCATGTCGGCTTTAAGTATTTTAAAAAACAGGCTTATAGATAATTAAATAGACTTAGATCTTTAATGGCCGCAAAGCTAGCGTAGGACGCTTCAAGTGCAGTTTCCTGCAATGTGAAAATACTAATGGCTTCGTTATAATCCATATCTTCGAATGAGGAGCGCGCTTCCTCAGTGAAGAGAATATAATCTTCATTAACTAAAAGCTGCTGCTCTAAGGCATTGATGCGACCACCGATACTGGTACGTGCAGCAATATTTAGCTCCTCAATACCGGACAAGTTCGTTAAGATTTGATCCATCTTGGTATTAAATAACTCTTTTCCGCTTTCCGTTGTAAAATCTGCAGTGTCTAGCTGCTCTTTCAAATCCATCGCTGTATTAAGAATATTATGTTGATCGAACACATCTAAGGTCGCAGTCCCTTCGTTAGCTCCACTAACATCTAGTTCAACACCAGCAATAGTCAAGGTTGGCGCATTAGGGTTAGTGGATAGATCATAACCATTTAGGCTAACAGCCGGATCTTCTGCAGTAACAAACTGGCCATTTTTATCCGTTACTGTTAGTAAACCAGCCGCATCCACTGTCATCGTTAATGGACCATTGGCGCCCATATAACTACCAAAGGCTTCCGCATCACCTCCATCAATATCTATATTCGAAACCATAGAAACCGTTTGTGTCAGATCGGCTTCTATGTAACCTGGCACCATCGCTACTTTTTCAAATATTTCAAAACCTGAATCAGTTGAGGCGACCTTATTCTCAGGGCCCACCTGTAGGTAACGCTGGCCGTCATCGCCATTAAATTCATAACGACCATTACTTTCGTTATAGGTATAGGGCTGGGTAAAACCTTTATTACCCGCAAACAGATATTCACCTTGAACATCTTTAGTGTTCATCAGGCTGGATAAGGACTTAACGATCTCCCCAACTTCAGAAGCGATAGAGATACGATCACCATCACTTAGCACTCCATTTTTACCTTGGAGCGTTAATTCTCTTAGGCGAATGGATAGGTTATTGATCTGATCGATGGTGGTTTCTTCTAGACTCAAACGTCGGTCAGCGACTTCGATATTCGCTGAAAACTGCTCTGTTCTAGCGATCTCTTTTTTGAACTTTTGAATCTGAGCCGATGCTAAAGGATCATCCGATGGTTGCAATATTCGCTTACCAGTCGAAAGCTGCTGCTGTGTTTTGAATAAATCTGCGCTGCCTTTATTAAGATTATCAATATTACTCAGAAAAATTTGCTGTGTAGAAATTCTCATGGCTTATCTCCCTATACACTCTGCAGCAAGGTATCAAATATAGTTTGCGCAACTTGGATTAATTGAGCTGAGGCTTGATAAGCTTGCTGAAACTGAACCAGCTTAGCCGCCTCTTCATCTAAGTTAACACCCGATATGCTTGAACGTTGCGCTATATTCGAATCAAGTACCGCTTTACCTGCTTGTGCATTTATTTGTGCAACCGCCGCTTCTGTTCCGACACGCTCAACCGTTTGACCGTATTTATCCTGGTAGGAGGCACCTTCGATATTTTTAACAAACTGCAGATCAGACAGAAGTAAAGCATTACTGTTATCTGAGACTCCATCCGTATTGGGCTGTATAGTAAACACGTCATTTAAGTTAGGTTGATTACTAATCGTAATGTCAAACCCCTGAAGCTCTATCGCCTCACCTGGATTAAATGCACCAACTTGGCGATCGCCGCCTTCATCCGTTAATTGGTAGTAGCCGACCTCTCCTGAATCATCGTGATCGATCGTAAATACATCACCATTAGCAACCGATGCAATATCAAGTGTAATACCAAAGGTGGCCGTAAGATCTAATTCAGTATCACCTATATTACCGACACCTGTCGCTGTGATTGCAGGCGATCCAGAATCTGTAATATTAAAAGAACCACCTACCGCCGTAATTGTCAGCGGATAAGTGATGCTTGATGTGAGATCATAATCAGCAATTTGAACATTTGATGCCGTGCCCACGTTAGCCACGTCACCGTTTGCTTCCAAAGGTGAGAGAAAACTAAGATTAAGCGGTGGCGTTAACTGCCCCACTACCGCCGCCTGAGCCGCGTAGTCTTTATCAGTGATCGTAACGTTAACAACCCCTGTACCAGTATTAGCCACATCTTCAGAGGTCGATAATGGTGAGCCTAACGCCAGCTGACTTGCATTATTAATAACAGTATCAATCTCAGCAGCTGCATTGCGGGTTGGCTGAATTAAAAATTTATCACCTTGTGCAAATGAAGTTGTTCCATCGAGTGTTAAGGTAAAACCGTCTATCCGTAATGTAAGGTCACCCGTAGCTGCATCTAAATAATACTCACCATCTTCATCAACTTCTGACGCATTCGCTGGCGGCGTACCACTGGCATTAAATTCGTTTTGACCCCAACGAACCTCATCATTGCCACGGATCAGTGTAAAGGTACTATCACTGTTAAAGATTAACTCATACTCTGTCGCTTCAACCTGAGTGACATCATTGATAATCACCATACCTGTTGAAGAAGTTAGATTATCTCGCTCAGCTAAAACACGGTTGGAAGCCACTGTGGAATTGTTGATATCGGTGAACATCAGTCCACCGGCATTTCCGTCAAGGTCCATCCCCTTCTGATGCTGCTCGTTCATCGTGTCAGCAAAAACCAGTGCTATGCGGCCTAACTCATCTAAAGTTTCATTTAAGGTCGTATCACGATAATCAAGCATGCCACCGACCTTACCCCCAGATACTTGACTGGTGATATCACCGACATTATTACCTATTTGAATACCTAGATTTAGCTGGCTGCTATCGGCTGGGCTGGTCATGGTTGTTAATGTGTTAGCTGATTGCCCAACAACTAAGGGCTCACCATTACCAACAAAAACACTAACTTCCTGAGTATTACTATCTTCAATAATAGTAAAACCTATATATTCAGATAGTTCTTCTAGCTTCATATCTCGCTGATCAAGCAGCTCACTCGATACATTGCCAGAGGCATTAGCTATACGTATCTCATCATTAAGTTGGGCTATGTTTTGTGCAATCGTGTTGATAGCAGCAACACTACTCTCTAATTGACCGTTAATCGTTTCATTTTGGCGACGAATATTGGCATCTAAATCATTAAACCGTTGGACCAAGGATTCAGCCTGCGCAATAAACAGCTCACGATTCGGCAAACTTACAGGATCATCAACTGCCGTTTGCATCGCCCCAAAATAGTCATCCATCGCCGTAGATATGCTTGTTACATCTGAGGCCAGAAGGTTATCAAGTTCATTGGCAAAATCTTCAAAAACATCGTAACTACTATAGGTCGAGCTATCAGCCCAAATTTGACGATTTAAGAAATCATCCGCCACTCGATCAATATTATCTATAGTAACGCCACCTTGGCCTTCTCGTGCTTCAAACACAGGACGCTGACGTGTGTAACCCTCAGTATTTACATTACTGATATTCTGGCCGGTAACCGCAAGCGCTGTCTGGTTAGCCTGCAGGCTCTGCGTTCCTAGTGTAAGTAAACCAAAAGACATATGTGACTCCTTTTGAAGTGCAATGCTACTTAACGAAGTAACGGTTAAGGAGAGCTAAGTAATAGCTTATCGGCTATTAACTAAGTCTCTTTAGGAAAACCGCTTCGACTTGCAAGCAGATCACCCTCAAAAATATTTTTAATCTTTTCGGCATATTCAGGATCAGTTGCATACCCTGCTTCCTGTAATTTCCGGACATAATCATAAGGATTGCCAGCACTCTCTATTGCCATTTGGTAACGAGAGCTTCCTTTTAAAAAGCTGACATAATCTCTAAAACTATCTTCGTAGCTGTCATAGCTACGGAACGATGCATTTTCACGCTGTGCTAAACCATCACGGTATTCTAAGGTCGATACTTGAGCACTTGCCCCATCCCAACGCTGATCCGCTTTGATATTAAATAAGTTATTGCTATTGCTACCATCTGATTGACGCACCATAAACTTCCCCCAGCCTGTTTCTAAAGCTGATTGGGCAAGAAGAACACGCGGGTCAACACCTAGCTCATCAGCTACTTTTTCAGCCAATGGCAGAAGCTTTTCTACAAACTCTTCTGGTGATTCAAAGCGGTCAGGAAGGTCTTCTTCAGTTTTACTAGAAACAGCATCCAGTTGTTTTTTGAACACCTCTTTGACAGTACTAATCTGATCATCTGTTAATGTAACGCCTGGAGGGTTCTCTTTACCTTCGGCTTTAGCTAACAGTGCCGACGCAGCAATAGACGCCGCTTGATCAAATGCTTGATTCAATCTACGGCTATTTATGTCTAAAGCCTCTAAATCGACATTACGTGAGTCGCTATCGCTTTGCCCACCAAGCTGCCTAACTAAAACGTCAGTAAGACCAATCCCTTTATTGCCTGACATCTCCATAGCAATCTGATTATCGTACATGCTCTGATAAAGTTTGGTCTGACTGCTATTCATGAAGTTATCTTCACCAAAAGCTGCATTGGCATCACGCATAGATTTAAGAAGCATATTAACGAACAGCTGCTCAAACTGCTGAGCGGCTAAACGTAATCCCTCATCACTATTAGATCGGGCTTTAGCTTTTAGCTTTTGCAACTCAGCCAGATCCGAATACAACTGAGCATGACCACTGTCGCCGGTTTTAATCATCAGATAACCACCAATTCTGCTTTAAGTGCGCCCGCCTGCTTGAGGGCTTCTAAAATGGCCATCAAATCACCTGGCGCAGCACCTACGCGGTTCACTGCATCCACAATATCTTGCAAATTTGTACCTGGAGAAAACTCAAACATATGGCCTGAACCTTCATCCACCTCAATACCAGTACGTGGTGTCACTACAGTAGCGCCGTTACCTAATGGGTTAGGCTGATCTACATTAAGGTCTTCAGCAATAGCCACTGTTAGCCCACCATGGGTGATGGCAACTGGCGAAACCCGTACATTTTGGCCAATAATAATGGTACCTGTACGTGAGTTAATAACCACTTTGGCCGCATCCATGGCCGGTTCTACATTTAAGTTTTCAAGTACCGATAAAAACGATACGCGTTGCGATGGATCCCTAGGTGCTCGCACACGGATAGAGGTTGCATCCATTGATGCAGCCATCCCCTCACCCAATAAATGATTGATCTGCTCAGCCACTCGTCGAGAGGTTGTAAAATCAGAACGATGAAGGTTAAGAATCAAACTATCACCCTGAGCAAAAGCTGTCGGCACTGCGCGTTCAACGGTTGCTCCATTAGGGATACGTCCAACACTAGGTACATTTAAAGACAACCTAGACCCGTCAGCACCTTGAACACCAAACCCAGACACAACTAAATTACCTTGTGCTACTGCATAAACCTGACCATCTGCCCCTTTTAGCGGCGACATTAACAAACTACCGCCACGTAAGCTTTTAGCATCACCTAAAGCCGAAACAGTTATATCAATCTTTTGACCGGGCTTAGAAAAAGCAGGTAGATCTGCATGAATAGCTACCGCAGCAATATTTTTCGACTTAGGATCGACCGAAGTAGGAATCGCCACACCAAAGTTATTTAGCATGTTGCGGAACGTCTGTGAGGTAAAAGATGTTTTATCACCAGTACCATCTAAGCCGACAACTAAACCATAGCCAACTAATTGGTTCGAGCGTACACCTGAGATACTAACCATATCTTTTAGACGACTAGCTTCAGCGGTAATGCTAAGCAATAAACTAGCTATTAGAAGTAATGCAATTCTCATTATTCTATCCCCTTAGAAAGGCATTAACGCGCCGATAAAGAAACGAGACATCCACCCCATAACATTGGAATCATTGACAGCCCCCGTTCCACTATAAGCAATGCGCGCATCCGCTAATTTTGTTGATTCAACCGTATTATCCGACCCTATATCTTGCGGGCGAACCATACCGCTGATTCGAATATATTCATCACCCTGGTTAAGGTTCAGCCACTTCTCACCTTTAACAATCAAAACACCGTTAGGTAGCACATCATGTACAGTTACGGTGATATTACCGGTTAAATTATTACTCATATCAGAGGTACCTTCGCCCTCAAACGCTGTGGTAGTTGAAGGCAACGTAAAACTAACGGGCTTACCCAGTGCTGTAACTGGTGAACCAAAGGCAGTGGCTTGCTCTAACGACGTGGTACCGCTTTTATCAATCTCAGTCGTAGCGCTTTTCTGGGAACTCGTACTCTCTTGCAAAGCGATAGTTAAAATATCACCTACTCGGTGAGCACGCCCATCTCCATACAAATTAATACTCGTCGCCGCACTATAAATAGAGCCATTAACAGGCTTAGCATCCATCAACCCTTGTGGTCTAACCGGTGCATATTCGGGATTATTAGGCTGCACCTGCTTTTGCACACAACCGGTTAGCAATACACTGATAGCAACAAGCGCAAGGAGTACTTTGTTCATTTCAAGACCGCCTTCTATTATTCAATTAAAGCTGCTGACTCACGTAGGAGAGCATCTCATCCGCTGTAGAGATTACTTTAGAGTTCATCTCATAGGCTCGCTGTGTAGTTATCATATCCACCAGCTCTTGTACTGAATTCACGTTAGAACCTTCTAAGGTGCCCTGTATTAACTGCCCCGTCCCATTTTCACCTGGGTTACTTACTAAGGGCCCACCACTTGAAGCAGATTCTTGGTAAAGGTTTTGTCCTAAAGAAAGGAGCCCTTGGGGATTAACAAAATCAGCTAACTGTAACTGTCCAATTTCTGTTGGTTCAGAATCTCCAGCAACGGTAACTGAAACAATGCCATCGGTACTGATCGAAAAGTTAGTTACCTCTTCTGGCAATGTAATCGCAGGTTCTAGTTGATAACCTTCCGCTGAAACCAATTCACTATCAGAGTTAAGGTGTATCTGGCCATTACGGGTATAAGCCAAATCCCCATTAGGCAAAGTAACTTGCAGGAAGCCTCGGCCATTAATGGCCACATCAAAGGCCTCATCCGTTACCTCTAGGTCACCGGTACTAAACAGTTTTTGCGTACCAACCGTTCGAACACCTGAACCAATTTGTAACCCTGAAGGGAGCTGCGCCTCTTCTGCTGTTTGCGCACCCGGCTGGCGGCGAACCTGATACATTAAATCTTCAAATACAACCTGATCTCGTTTAAAGCCAACCGTTGAAACGTTTGCTAGGTTGTTAGATATCACCTTCAGATTTGTGTCCTGAGCGGTCATACCTGTTTTAGCTACATTCAGTGCACCGTGCATCTATCTATCCTCGGTTGGTTCTATGAGAGCTTCAAAATGGATGTGGCAGCTTCGGAATTTTCTTCAGCTGTTTTCATCATTTTTATCTGCATTTCAAACTGACGGGAAGATGTAATAATCCCCGTCAACTCACTTACAGCATTAACGTTACTCGTTTCTAAATATCCTGCCCTAAGCCTGACATCCAGATCAGCTTCTAACGGAGCTTGAGCCCCAGTAGTCATTAAGCCATCCGTCCCTTTAAATAAGGTTTTAGGGTCTGGGTTCACCAGTTTCAACTGATCTGCCACTAATAACTCAACCCCATTATCGCCGACGGGACGAATGGTAATAATGCCGTTTGTTGCAATATCAATATTTTCAAAAGGCGGCAAAGCGATAGGTATTCCGCCATTTCCCATCACCGGCAAACCGCTGCCCGTGACCAGCTGATTAGCGGCATTCATCTGCAGAGAACCGGCACGAGTGTACCCTTCCGTGCCATCAGGTTTGAGTACAGTCAACCAACCATCACCCGCAATTGCCACATCCAACTTCCGACCGGTATCAATCAGCGAGCCACTCGACATATCTGTAGCTGGACGCTCAGTTTGGGCATAAACACGTGACGCATAACCCTCCCCAAACACTTGCATAGCGCGGGCTTGAGCAAGATCCGACTTAAAACCTGTTGTGTTGGCGTTAGCAAGGTTATTGGCATAAGACTGCTGCGCAAGCATATTTTCTCGCGCCCCACTCATTGCTAAATAAAGAACCTTATCCATCTATCACTTCCAGAATTTGGCGGCAAAACCGCGTTTGTTTCTATGAATTTATTTTTCTCTAGTTATATAGATAGCAACACACGTGCCAGAAACGAAAAAAGGCCGCTAATGCGGCCTTTAATGAAGAAAGTATAAACCTTATATCTGCAAAATATTCTGCGTCACTGTATTGAGTGTTTCCAAGGTTTTCGAGTTTGCCTGGAAATTACGCTGTGCTTCGATCAAAGAGACAAGCTCGGCAGACAGGTCTACGTTAGATTGCTCTAAAGCAGCCGATTGTAAGGTACCATTCAGACCTGTACCTGGTGGGTTCACAATCGCATCCCCTGAAGCTAGCGTTGAAGTCCACTCCGTATCACCGGAAGGCGATAAACCTGACTGATTTTCAAACGTCGCTATAGCTACAACACCTAAGTCCTGAGTCTGACCATTGGAGAAACTTGCAACCATCTCACCGGTGCCTCCAAAAGTAACCCCAATCAAATCACCTTTTGTATAACCATCTTGAGCCGACGATTTAACGATCGATGAAGAAGCAAACTGTGTCGTATTAGCTATATCAAGATCAATAACAGTGGTTGAATCAGCAGGATCTGCGCCGCTAATTGTAATCGTTGGCACAACGGAACCCGCAGAGAACTGATCGCCATTAATACCTGTAAGCAAACCATTAGATGGATCAAACTTAACTAAGATCGGCCCCGGCTCAGTACCTGTGCCCGTTTCACCTGGGTCAAGTTCTTTCCCTATATCTAGCTGTTCAGATCCATTCAAGTATGCATACATCCGGTATACACCTTGGAATGAGTTATCACCATTTTTCACGATAGCGGGATCAAAAGGCGTCCCAGCAGCAGCACCGGATGTTTCAGCAATTGTGATTGCTTCAGCAGGTGTGATATCACCGGCTTCTGCCTTATAAGTGACGACAACTTCCTGATTAACATTATCGTAGATAACCGATTCAACACTCGGGTTTGCATCTAAGATTTTCGCCTCACTTGCGGCGATCGCTTGGCCTATCTGATCCGCGGTAGAACCAATACCTAAGGTGCCTATTGAAATTCCACCAACCTCAAGCACAACCGCAGCAGCCAAAGGCACTTCACCACCATCAATCGCGAAAGTATACGTTTCATTAGCATCAATTTCAGCAATTTCAGCAACCGCAGCAGTACCTGTCACTTGCACAAGATCGGGCTCTGGAAATTCCGATTTAAACCGTAACGTAATATCACCTGCACCGTTAATCACTACGCTGCCGATTCTCGGGTCACCGGTTACAGGATCAGTCAAGTCACTAAAGAACGCCCCCGAAGAGATAACATCTCCAGCCGCATAACCAGCAAGTTCAGTCATATGCGCAGCAGTTACAGTAACACCAGAAATCGTGTCACCCGCTGCTAAGCTTGTCACTTGCTGCTGAGCCTGAACAGGACGTGCTTCGGCCATATTGACCTTAATTGTGTGCTCGTTACCTAAGCTGTCAAAGGTTCGAACCGTTGTACTATAGGTGAATGAACCTGGTTCATCCTTATCATAGTCCGCTAAAAGCGTCTCAGGATCTTCGCGAGAATCAATATTAAATGAGAGATCAATCTCCTCTGTCGCTTTAGGTGGACTTTCTTTCTGAGTAACCGCCAAGTTGCCAATAGGTAAACGGTTTCCTTCCTCATCCAAACCATATCCTTGAAGATATTTACCAGTTTTCGACACCATGAAGCCATCTTTATCTAGTTCAAACGACCCTGCACGAGTATAAGTTGTGCCACCTTGTCCGTCATCAAGCTGAAAGAAACCGGAACCATTGATCGCTAAATCAAGGTTGTTGTTAGTAAATTCAATCGTACCGGCTTGGAAGTCTTGAGCGATATCGGTCACGGTTACACCCGCACCCGCTACATTCGATGAGCCCGCCCCCACAACTGCTGTCGCATAAATATCACCAAACTCCGTACGTGAAGACTTAAAGCCTACTGTACTCGCGTTCGCGATATTATTACCAGTCACATCAAGGTCTGTAGTTGCTGCCTTCAGACCGGTTACTGCTGTATTAAAACCTGCCATTATCCTGTCCTCACACGCCGATCTGTTTCACGTCGCTGACATCAAAAGAGCCTGCGTTCGTATTTACTTTCATACCGATACCATTCTCGCCCAATGTCACACTATTTACCTGATAAGCCAGATTAGTGTCTATTGCGCTGTATTCGCCATCATCTAGACGCTCAACCGTGAATGTGTAATCCCCTGCTGGTAGCTCAGGATTACCATCCTCATCAAACGCCATCTGCCAAGCAAACTCGTGTTCACCTTGCTCAACTGCTCCGAGCTGCATAGTGTCTACAAGAGAACCACTTGAGTTATAAACTTTGATACGCACGTCCGATGCACTTGTCTCTAGATTAAACGAGCCATGGGCATATGGATTTGCCTGTGTACCCACTTCCGAGGTATCACCAGGAATATAAACCGATTGACCAACCATCGCCGAAGCCTGCAACGCTGCTTGACTTGACAACATCGACTGAGACATCTCATTAATCGATGTATTCAACTGGTTGATACTTTCAACCTGCGACATGGTAGCAATCTGCTGCATAAAGTCAGTTGTATCTGCAGGACTTGAAGGATCCTGATTTTGCAACTGAGCAATCATCAGCCGCATGAACATATCACTATCATCATCCGTCTGACTTGTCGCTGTGCTCGAGGTCTGATTCGTCTGATTGATTTGTTCAAAGACGTTTTGATTTACGCCATCTACAGTACTCATGGCTATTTAGCCTCGCGTCTTAATTTGTTTATTACTGTCCAAGGCTGATGGTTTGTTGCAACATCTGCTTGGCCGTATTTAGAATTTCAGTGTTAATTTGGAAGGAACGAGAAGCCGATATCATATCTGCCATTTCCTCTACCACATTAACATTTGGGTAATAAATAAAACCTTGTTCATCCGCCATTGGATGCTCAGGGCTATACTCTTTGCGCAGCTCTGCTTGGCTTTCAACAATACCTAATACTTGTACACCCTTCCCTGCTGCAACCCCAAACTCATTATCTGCCAGCGGGTCGACCTGCTGCACCGAAAAAACTGGCTTACGTGCACGATAGGTTTCATCAACACTAGAGCTAATACTTTCAGCATTTGCCATGTTACTCGCTGTAGTATTTAAGCGGATCGTTTGCGCATTCATCGCTGATCCTGCAATACCAAAAACATTACTCAAAGACATGACTATTCACCTTTAATCGCTGATTTCAGCCCTGTAATTTTTTTATTCAACAACTGGAAAGATGTCTGATAATCCAGTGCATTCTCAGTGTAACGAGCCATCTCTTGCTGGACTTCAACTGTATTACCGTCAACAGATGCCTGAGAAGGAATACGAAACATCATGTCTGCGGCAAGATCAGGACTTAATAACGTTGTTTGATGCTTAGGAGATGTTACCGTTTGTTTAATTGTCATCTCAGATGCCTGATTTAAGATCTGAGAAAACTCTAAATCTTTGGCTTTAAAATTAGGCGTATCTGCATTAGCAATATTATTAGCCAGCACTTCTGCGCGACGTGCACGATACAATAGTGCATCATCATGTATCCCCAGTGCTGCATCAAAGCTAATTGCCATCAAACGATCTCCTTTATTGACTAGGTCCTACCAAGCAATACATATACCAAAACAAAAAAACCTTTATTTAACAAATATATATAAAAAAACCGACTAATATTCGTTAAACTTACAGGCAAGAAACGGCAATATAAAACCTATTCTTTGCCGCCCGGCAAACAAATAGAGCGGAAAGCGGAAAGCGGAAAGCGGAAAGCGGAAAGCGGAAAGCGGAAAGCGGAAGATAAATAAACCGCAGAAAGATATCTACGGCTTCATAATAGATCGAATATTTATTCAGATTGCTTGATAAATTATTCCAGGCTGGCAATGAATCATCTGATATTTATCAGATAAACCTGACAAAAATTCTGATGCTCCCAAAATCAGATAACCACCAGGTTTTAACACTGAATGCATTTTAGTTAGAATTTCAGTTTTTTTCTCACTGGAGAAATAAATCAACACATTACGACAAAAAATAACATCAAACTGGCCCAGCGCCGAGTACTGGCCTAACAGATTAATGCTTTGAAAACGCACACGCGCTTTAATATCAGGCTTAACAACCCAGCTACCACCGGCAGTCTCACTAAAATGCTGAACTAAGCGATCCTGAGAAAGCCCTCTACCAATCGCTAACATCTCATACTCACCACGTCGAGCTTGGGCTAATACCTGCGTAGATATATCGGTGGCAACAATCTCTTCTGATAACAACTTACCCGGAGTTTTCTTTTTAAACTCATCAAACGTCATGCTGATGGAATATGGTTCTTGTCCGGTAGAACATGCAGCCGACCAGATACGTATTTTTGAACCTGATCCACGACTTAACAGCTCAGGTAAAATACGATCTCTAAGAATATCAAATGGATGTACATCTCTAAACCATAACGTCTCATTCGTCGTCATCGCATCAATAACTTGCTCACGCAATTTCATTGAAGCAGGGCCCTGAAGTTTAGTAATCAGCTCTTTTAAACTAAGACAGTTTTGCTCTTGAACGATTTTGCCCAACCGGCTTTGAACTAGGTATTGCTTATGTTTAGCCAGCAATATACCGCTCGTCTCTTCAAGAAAGCGACTAAATAGTTCGAAATCAGAATCCGTAATAGCAAAACCAGCCCGAGGCGTAATACTCATGAAGAGTAGGCACTCCTATTCAACATGCGCTGCTACTTTGTTTCAACTTGATTAATACGTTTCACAACCGCTGCCGCCAAATCATCAGGGTTAAATTTAGCAAGAAAGCCATCAGCACCAACCTTTTTAACCATTGATACGTTAAAACCACCGGATAGGGATGTATGTAAAACAACATGCATATTTTTCATACGCTCATCATCACGGATCATAGAAGTTAAGGTATAACCGTCCATTTCAGGCATTTCTATATCTGAAATAACCATCAGGAAATGAGTTGTTACATCAACCCCACGATCGGCCAAATCACACAAGAAGTCCCATGCCTGTCGACCATTATTACACGCTGTAACTTTAATCCCTAGACTTTCTAAACTACGCTTCATTTGGTTACGCGCAACCGAAGAGTCATCAGTTATAAGTATCTGATATTCTTTGGCCTTTTCACGAAGCTGATCATCAGCCACCTCTTTACTTACCTCTGTAGCCATAGGGTAAAGGTCAGCAAGAATCTGCTCGACATCTAAGATCTCTATCAGTCGATCTTCGTGCTCAAAAATAGCTGTCAGATAGTTTTCTACACCTATTTCTGTTGGTGGAGCCATAATCTGGTCCCACTGCGTATTCAGAATACGATCTACTTGGCGCACTAAAAATGCCAATGTACGACGATTATACTCAGCGACAATCAGAAAACAGTCACTACGTTGATCTTTAGGTACAGACTCACGCCCAATCGCTTCTGACAGATCCAATACAGGAATTGTCTCACCACGAATATGTGCCATCCCTTTAATCGCAGAAGTCTGTCTAGGGACCTCTGTAAGTTTTGGGCACTGTAAAACTTCTCGTACTTTAAACACATTAATGCCGTACTGCTGATCACTTTCCAAAGCGAACAATAATAGTTCGAGCCTATTCTGGCCCACCATCTGAGTACGTAGGTTTACACTATCTAGGATACCTGACATGATCTAACAATCCCGTAGAGATTAAATCAATTCTATTTTTATATTGCACACAAATACGCCACCCTGAATATTGATGACACAACGTGAATACTTATAATTTAACACGACTTTTCCTACTAACCACTTTTCTTTTGTCACCTTTACAGCTTTTTGCTGCTGGTGAAGCAGAAAAACTTGAGCAGTCGGCTGAACATTACCTATATAAACACTACAGCAACACAGGGACTGGCACACGTGTAGAGATCAAACTTAACCCGATTAGCAGAAAAATCAACCTAAAAAGCTGTTTAAAACCGTATGAATTTCAAACACCAAAGGGAAATGGCAGTCGTATCACCCTAAAAGCGCGCTGCCCATCACCTCTTTGGCAGCTATTCATAACAGCAGAAGTAAAAGAATTTGATATAGCTGTAGTCGCACAATCTAGTTTAGCCCGCGGAACCTATATCAGCATCCAAGATATAAAACTTAAAGAGGTTGAGATAACTTCTTTAAGATCGGCTTATTTTACCAAACTCCAAGATATTCTAGGCTGGACAAGCAAAAGAAGCATTGCCGCCGATACAATAATAACCACATCAATGCTCAAAGTACCTTTAGCTGTATCTAAAGGGGACGCACTTATTATTGAAGCCAAGCTTAATGGCGTAAGTATCCGAACATCAGGTACTGCCCTCGAAAGCGGCACACTAGGGGAACAGATAAAAGTCAGAAATGACCGTTCAGGAGTGATGGTTAAAGCTAAAATAATCCAAGCGGGCTTAGTACAAGTCCCTTAGCCTTAAACCCAAGTAGATTGGCCATAATTCAACTGCTATACTGCATCAATACCACAAGAAAATAATTTAATTTTTTCTTAAAGTTCTATTAAGAGCCGCCGATAAGCTTGTTCAGATACAATATAGAGGACGGATAAATGATTAATGATCTCACGAGCCTGTCATCATCACAGACGGCAAGCACTCGTGCACGGACTAATGAGCAAGGTAACGCTGCCAAAAATGGCAACGGTGCAGTTGCCCAGCAGCCCCCGTCCAATAAAGGTGATACAGTCAATCTCAGCAATGCAGCACAGTTACTGCAGAATGTTGACAAACAACTGTCTGACACACCTGATGTGGACAATGAACGTGTCGAGCGAATCAAACAGGAAATAGAAAGTGGTAGCTATCAGATTAACGCTGAACGCGTAGCTGAAAAGATGCTTAACTTTGATAACCTACTTTAAAGCAATGACATGACTGAGCAACAAATAACAGAACTTAATACCCTGCTAGAGCAGGGTATTTTGCTTTTAGAATCACTCAGCTCTATTTACGACAAAGAGCTTGAAGCTCTGAGCAGCAAAGACATTGATCGCTTGAGTGATACCACTCAGGAAAAAATGGCCCTGCTCAATAGCTTCCATAATTTCACCCTCGAACGCGTAGAACTACTGAAATCTTTCGGTTATAACATCGAAGCGGGTGATTATGGGCTTCCCAGAAATATGGAAGAAGACAGCCCATTTTTATCGCAAGCAGCTGAACACTACGTGCTTATCAAGCAGTATTTGAAAGAATTACAACATAAAAATAAGCGTAACGAGCAAGCGATTCACCGCAGTCAACAAAATGTAACCCAGTTACTAGCCATTGTGCGCGGACAGAAAAAACAGGATCAGCTCTACACTAAAGCAGGCAGCTCTGGGCTTTATAAAGCTCAAAACAGGATAGGCAAAGCCTAAACCATCCTAATACCACGCCTAGCTAGTGACTCTTCATAGAATTAGCGCTAGAATCTCGCAGAATTTCACACCTACTTCAGTCCCAGTAGCTCAGTAGGATAGAGCGGTCCCCTCCTAAGGGACAGGCCAGGGGTTCGAATCCTCTCTGGGACACCATTTCTTCAGCTTTAAGTCCGAAAACATCTTCGGCAGCCGGTTAGCGTATAAGATTTCCCAAAGAACCATTAGGCAACTTACCTATTCCTTGCTCTAAATACTGTTGTAATCGGTGATATTTATCTTTCTCAACGCCATCAGAAACCAATCGGCTCGATAATTTTAAATAACGTTCTACCATTTTTAAGCGCTCTGCACGCTTATCTACGGTGTCTCTCGCCGACTCAAGAAAAAGTTGAGCCAAGTTAAGCAAGGCATTGACGTTAGTCGTGTCATATTCGGTCGCTAGACCAAAGTACTTGAGGGCTTGAGGCATTTTACCTGAGAGGTAATGCTTAACACCTAAGCGATTCACTTTAACACTCATCTCAGGGTCATGTTTTTTACTGACCGCAGGTGTTACACGCTTCGTCTTCTCAGGCTCGATCAGCGGTACAGCATCACCCATTACATTGAGTAGTTCACGTTCTAAGTTTAACGGTGTGGATAGCTCCGAATTAGCTCTCTGAGCATCACGTGTGCATTTACTTGCCGCTTCAGTATCACCAAGTTGGTTATACATCTCACTTTTTAGCAATGACGCTTTTACTTTTAACAGATGATCTTCAGGAAAGGTTTTATAAGCCTGTTCAATTATGCTTTCAAACTCATTATGAAGCCCTATTTCTGCATTACCTTCTGCTGCCGAAAGCTCTATCCGCTTTACATTTGCTAGACGTAAATACGGTTCTGGGGACTTATAACAACTATGCCGACCTAATGCGATCGACTTTTTATAAGCACCTCCAGCGAGGTCGAGTTTTTTTGTTTGGGTAGCTAAACGACCCAATTCCATTTGGCGAGGGATACCCAATGGCGACCTTTGAGTGGCTTCATTTACTGTTTCACAGGCTAATTCAAGATCACCATTTTTCTCATGACTAGAAGCTAAAAGGTCGTAAGCAACAATAAATAAAGGGTATTCACTAATCAGCTCATTTAACAATCGCTGCGCTTCTTCAATATTACCTTGCGCTAGAAGCGCCTGTGCCCAACACAAGCCCGCTTCTTTATCATGGCCTTTCCAATAGAGCTTTTCTGCAATTTTGGCAGCTTCCTGCGATTTACCAAACTGAGTTAATAAACGCGATAAAATTAACTGTGCTTCATCATATTCGGCATCATAACTAGCAAAGTTATTTTTGCAGTAATTTATAGCCGTAGGGTAATCTCCAATCTCAAGCGCATCGTCAATGGGTTTAAAAATGGTTTTACGAAACAAGATGCTATCTAATCGATGCTTAAGCTCATCGATTGAGAAAGGCTTCATAATAAGCTCATCAGGGCGGCTATCAATTGCATGCAAAATAACTTCTTGCGACGAATCGCTGGTCATAAAAACCCAGCACGCACTTGGTTTTATATAACCAAGATAGCGGCACTCTTCAAGAATTTGAATACCGGCAACACTGTCATTTATGTTATGACCGAGCAGAATAACATCGTAGTTATTTTCGGATATTTCGGATAGGACTCGCTCATTAATAGTGATGGCTTTAAGATTCACTACTCCTAAGCTTCTTAGCATATAGAAGATTGTTGCACGCATGTTGCCACTACTTTCAATCAGCAACACTTTTTTGTCAGAATAATCTACTTTGGCCACTCAACCATCCGCGATAAAGTTACATATATGTATGCAGTATAAAAGCGGAGGCCTCAAGACAAAAGCATTTACTGAAAACAAAAAAAGCACCAAGCGTAGGGTGAAACACTTGGTGCCAAGACAGTTCTATGCTGTGTTGACTATCTTATAGGGAGAACAACTAAACGCGCATGACCCAGATCAAGAAAAACCGCTCCCACTGAGCGTAATCTGGGAGTATTGATACAATATGATGAGTTCTTCATCTATAGGTTTCAGGTACACTACATAAAAACATATAAAAATAGATACTTATGACTACAGCATTTATCACACATGATGATTGTGGCTTACATAATATGGGGCCAGAGCATCCAGAAAGCCCTATTCGCCTTGTCGCCATTAAGAAAGTACTGGAAAAAACAGGGCTGATGCAAGAACTTGAACAGATTCAATCCGTTCACGTCCTCCCTGAACAGATCCAATTAGTTCATGCCCATCTCCATCAAAAGCGTTTAGAAATGAAACTTCCTGAACAAGGTGTTATCTATACCGATGAAGATACCGCCCTATGCCCAGACTCATTACATGCAGCAAGCTTAGCAGCCGGATCAGCTATATTAGCCACAAACAGGGTAATTGCAGGCAAAGCTCAAAACGCATTCTGCGCTGTACGTCCGCCTGGGCATCATGCAGAGCATAATAACCCTATGGGGTTCTGCTTTTATAACAATGCGGCAATTGCTGCCATGCATGCCTTACAGCAGCCAGGTATAGAACGCGTGGCGATCTTTGATTTTGACGTCCACCAAGGAAACGGGACCGTTGATATATTTAAAGACAGGCCTGAAGTGCTAGTGTGCTCGACCTTTCAGCACCCTTTCTATCCCAAACGCTATAGCGATATCCAGCGAGACAATATCATAAACTGCCCTATGGAAGCCCATAGTGATGGCATGGTGTTCCGCAAATTGGTTGAATCAAGATGGTTACCTGCGATACAAGCACATAAGCCCGATATGATCATCATCTCTGCAGGCTTTGATGCCCATCATGAAGACCCAATGGCAGATATAAAACTAAATGAAGAGGACTATCGCTGGGTCACTCAGTTTTTGATGGATGCGGCAAAGACATATAGTAAGAATCGCATAGTGTCTATTTTAGAGGGCGGTTATAACCCAATATCGCTCGCCTTTAGCGTACAAGCTCATATCGAAGTTCTTTCGGGACATTAACACCAAGATCAACAAAAAAAGGCTGCCAAGTGGCAGCCTTTTTAATGACTTACTTTTATCGTCTTGAAATAAGCTTAACTTACAAACTTAATCATTACACCCGCAGCCACTGCAGATCCAATTACACCCGCTACGTTTGGCCCCATAGCATGCATCAGAAGGAAGTTTTGAGGGTTCGACTCAAGACCGATCTTATTTGATACACGTGCTGCCATAGGTACAGCTGATACACCAGCTGATCCAATCAGAGGATTAATAGCGTTACCACCTGCCATTTTGTTCATGATCTTAGCCATGATAACACCACAGGCAGTACCAATACCAAACGCCACAATACCCAAAGACAGAATACCAAGCGTCTGGAAATCGAGGAACTTATCTGCAGACAATTTAGAACCAACAGATAAGCCCAAGAAGATAGTAACAATGTTAATAAGTGCATTTTGTGCAGTATCACTTAAACGATCAACAACACCACACTCTCGCATTAAATTACCAAAGCAGAACATACCCAATAATGGAGCAGCATCAGGCAGTAACAAGGCAACAAGTACAAGTAGTAAGATTGGGAAAAGAATCTTCTCAGTCTTGCTCACATGACGTAGCTGATGCATTGCGATCTTACGTTCAGCTTCTGTAGTTAAAGCTTTCATGATAGGCGGCTGAATCAGGGGAACGAGCGCCATGTAAGAGTAAGCAGCTACCGCAATTGCACCAAGTAAATGAGGAGCAAGCAAGCTCGTCACATAGATTGCTGTTGGTCCATCAGCACCGCCAATGATACCTATAGCAGCGGCTTCCTGAATGTTAAAGTCCATAACACCCAGCGTTGTTAGGCCAACAGCCCCTAATACAGTCGCAAAGATACCAAATTGCGCAGCAGCACCTAAGAACAGTGTTTTAGGGTTAGCCAACAAGGGACCAAAATCAGTCATCGCCCCTACGCCCATAAAGATCAGCAATGGTGCGGCACCCGAAGCAATAGCAACCGTATAGAAGTTATACAACATTCCGTTGTTATAACCGCTATCTTGAGCCGCATAAACTGCAGCCGTATGCTCAGCAGCTGATGCACCATGGTAAGCATGAAGAATCTCATGAGGGTCTGTACTAGCTATATTGAGCGCACCTGCAAGCGAGTTCAACACTTCAGGTACAGCAAAATGCACTGCGTTTTCAACTGCAGAATAAGCAAGTCCCGCTTCAGGGATATTTGCCATAATGCCGCCAAAGCCAATAGGCACTAGCAATAAAGGTTCAAAGTTCTTTCGAATGGCTAGAAACAATAGCAACAAGCCAACCAAAATCATGATGAACTGGCCGCCCGTGATATTATAAATACCTGAGGCTGTAAACAGTTGGGTTAACTTTTCCATCTAGAATACCTTACGCCAGTGTCAGCAAAGAATCGCCAACCTGAACAGCGTCACCTTCGCTCACATCAACAGACACAACAGTACCTGCGCGTGCTGCACGTACTTCCGTTTCCATTTTCATCGCTTCTAGGATAACAAGTACATCACCCTCTTGAACCGCCTGTCCTGCAGACACTTCAACCTTCCAAATGTTACCCGCTAGCGGTGCAGGAATATCTTCACCTTCGCCGGCAGGAGCAGCAGCTGGCGCAGCAGATGCGGGTGCTACAGCTGAGATATCTCCGCCTTCAGCCACTTGTACAACGTAGTTCTGACCGTTAACAGTGATTGTGTAAACTTCTGATCCAGATTTCTTAGGTGCAGACATCGCTAGTGCGTCCTCTAATGTTGGTGCAGGTTCAAATGCATCAGGATTATTACGATTCTCAAGGAATTTAAGGCCAATCTGTGGGAATAACGCATAGGTTAGAACATCGTCAATCTCGTTCTCACCAGTCGTTAGGTTGATGCCTTTTTCAGTTGCTAGATTTTTCAACTCAGCAACAAGCTTATCCATTTCTGGCTCAAGTAGATCAGCAGGACGGCAAGTTATCTCTTCGCCGCCATCTAAAACACGCGTCTGAAGTTCTACATTGTATGATGAAGGAGCTGCACCATACTCACCTTTAAGGATACCTTGAACTTCTTTAGAGATAGTTTTGTAACGCTCGCCCATAAGGACGTTAATCACCGCTTGCGTACCTACGATTTGAGACGTAGGTGTTACCAACGGGATCCAGCCTAGATCTTCACGTACTCGTGGAATCTCTGCCAACACATCGTCAAACTTATCAGCAGCGCCTTGCTCTTTCAGCTGGCCTTCCATGTTAGTCAACATGCCACCAGGTACTTGAGCAACAAGGATACGAGAATCGGTTCCACGTAGAGAACCTTCAAATTTAGCGTATTTTTTACGCACATCACGGAAGTAAGCTGCTATCTCTTCAAGTTGTAGCAGATCAAGGCCTGTATCGCGATCTGTACCGGCTAAGGCAGCAACTACAGACTCTGTAGCCGTATGACCATAAGTCATCGACATAGAAGAGATGGCTGTATCAACACGGTCAATACCCGCTTCTACTGCCTTCAGGATTGTCATATCTGACAATCCTGATGTAGCGTGCGCATGTAGCTGAACTTCTAGATCCGTTTGCGCCTTAAGACGGGAAACCAGATCAAATGCATCATAAGGCGTCAAGATACCTGACATATCTTTGATCGCAATAGAGTCGGCACCTTTATCTTCTAACGTTTTTGCATATTCAACCCACATATCTGTGGTATGAACAGGGCTTTTTGTGAAAGAGATTGTGCCTTGAGCATGCTTACCAGTTGCCTTAACAGCTTTAATCGCTGTTTCAAGGTTGCGTGGATCGTTCATCGCATCAAAGATACGGAACACATCAACACCATTGGTTGCAGCACGCTCAACGAATTTGTTTACAACATCATCGGCGTAATGACGATAACCGAGCAGGTTCTGTCCACGCAGAAGCATCTGCTGTTTAGTATTTGGCATTGCCTGCTTAAGCAGACGGATACGTTCCCACGGATCTTCTCCGATAAAACGAATACATGAGTCAAATGTTGCGCCGCCCCAGCTTTCTAGGGACCAAAAGCCTACTTTATCCAGCTTTTCCGCGATCGGCAGCATATCTTCAACTCGCATACGCGTAGCAAAAAGTGACTGATGTGCGTCACGTAAAACTACGTCGGTAATACCAAGTGGTTTCTTAGCGTCGGTCATGGGTAATGGCCTTCTGTCGATTAATGCAGATTATTCTTTATTTATCCGTTCTTTGTTTATGAACGGTATTTATGAACAGCAGCTGTCATTACAGCTATCAACTCATCATTACTAGCCGTAGCAGCTGTTGGTGCAGCTTTTTTTGCTTTCGGCTTAGCAGGTGTTTCTGGGAAATACTTGCTAACTACTTTTGACATTCCCGAAGTTGTGAATACCAACAAAGTTAGAAATACAAATACGAATCCCATACCAAAGGCCATTAATTCTAGGCCTTCTGATAGCAGATTTTCCATCTTATGGATGCTCCTGTACTTATCGAAACCCATTCGCTTAGTAAGCGACTTTTGATCCGTTTATAAATTATAAACGTTCACTAGCGAATGCACTGGTTGCAAATGGACCACAATTAAACCCGAAAAGTCTATTTCTGGCAATAAATTGAGATCAAAATTCATCTAATTAACGGCATAATACCCAAAAACATAGGCACACTGCCGCTTAAACTAAAAAACAGCCCTATTTTTCGGCTACACCTGGGCGGTACACTTTTACGTTACTGAAACCCCGCTCTTGCATTTGGTGGGCATGCATCTGGCTCATCACACCTTTCTCACAGTATAGTAGATAATCTTTGTCTTCAGAAAAGCCATCTGCCGCGGTGGATAGAGCAAAAAAGGGTACCAACTGAATTTCACATCCCGGAATATTCAAGGGTTTCTTTTCCTGCTCATGGGGCGCACGAATATCAACGACAACTTGATTGGCACCGACGTTGGTTAAGGCCTCAACTTCCGCATGAATATTTACGTCTTCAACAATCTCGTCGATACTGATAACCTGGCGGCGCTCCAAGGCCCTTTCTAGCACTTCGTAGTCAAAATCTGACTCTTCCTTCTCGACGCGGTCTTTCTTAGCGCACGTCGTCGGACGATCAGAGATAACTCCGCAGTATTCAGGCATATTTTTAGCAAAATCATAAACACCGATTTCACGCGTTATATCGATAATATCTTGCTTATCCATTGTTATCAGCGGCCTTACCACGAGCTTCTCTGTCGCAGCATCAATAATCGCCAAATTAGGTAACGTTTGACTAGAGACTTGAGCAATACTTTCGCCTGTCACTAAAGCATCTATCCCCATACGATCGGAGACCTGCTCGCTAGCCCTCATCATCATGCGCTTAAGAACAACACCCATATGTGAATGATGAACGGACTGAAGAATTTCACCTATAACTTCATCAAACGGGATGGTAATAAACTTAACCCGCGCAGAGGAGCCATATCGCTGCCATAAATACAGGGCAACTTGTTTCACACCAATCTCATGTGCATGCCCACCTAAGTTGAAGAAAAGAAAATGGGTTTTACAGCCACGTCGCATGGACATGTAGCTGGCAACAATGGAATCAAATCCACCTGAAATTAAAGACAAGGTCGCTTCTTGTGTACCGAGCGGAAAACCGCCAAGACCTTTGTAAGTATTCGTAACCACATGCAGCTTGTCATTACGAATTTCTAAATCCACATAAAGATCAGGCTTATGTACATCCACTCCAAGGGCTTCTGAGTGCTGATTAAGCCCACCCCCTACATAACGTTCAACATCAATAGAACGAAACTCGTGTTTGCCTGAGCGCTTCACACGTACCTTAAACGTTTTGCCCCTCAACTCATCTGCATAAATAGCATGAGCTTTTTCGTATATATCGTGAAAATCACCCAATGGATACTCTGTCACTTCCACAAAACTATGAATACCCGGCGTACGTTGCATAAGATCAACGACTTGCGCCACGATCTCGGCACTAGCCCCCTCACACACAACATCGAGCTTATCCCAGTGACCGCGCACTTTAATCTGCTCGTCAACACGACGCATCATATTCTGCAGATTACTCTGTAATCGCTGAATCAAACGTTTGCGTACCGGACGGCTTTTAATAGTAATTTCTGGAAATAAACGAATAGAGAACTTCATAGCGGGGAGCTCAACAATATAAAGGAATATGAATGGTTATTATAAAACGAAGGGATATACATATACAGCTTAGGTTTAGATGGCGCGCCCGAGAGGATTCGAACCTCTGACCGCCTGGTTCGTAGCCAGGTACTCTATCCAGCTGAGCTACGGGCGCATATCTGAAATATTTTTTTGAAGTGGCGCGCCCGAGAGGATTCGAACCTCTGACCGCCTGGTTCGTAGCCAGGTACTCTATCCAGCTGAGCTACGGGCGCATTCCAAAAAGTAAGACCGTTGTATTTGATTGGCGCGCCCGAGAGGATTCGAACCTCTGACCGCCTGGTTCGTAGCCAGGTACTCTATCCAGCTGAGCTACGGGCGCTTAATCAAATGGCGGTGAGCTAGGGATTCGAACCCTAGATAAGATTTCTCCTATACGCCCTTAGCAGGGGCGCGCCTTCAGCCACTCGGCCAGCTCACCAACAACGGCGCGTAATATACCTAACTGATTTTAAAAAGGAAAGAAAAGATTTGAAATTTATTACTGATTTCCCTCTTCTTCCTTCTCACGCTGGATACGCTGATAGATTTCTTCCCGGTGAACAGACACATCTTTAGGCGCATTTACACCTATACGAACCTGATTACCCTTCACACCAAGGACTGTAACAGTGACTTCGTCACCAACCATTAAAGTTTCGCCTACACGACGAGTAAGAATTAACATACTTTAGAATCTCCTTTGTACATCCAAGGCCAGCTTGCTCAACAAAACAACCTGCACACCGGTATTCATCCAATACCCTACCAATACGCTGCCCATATAATAACGCTAACCTAACTATAGACTAGCTTCCCACTATAAGTGCTATTTTTCACTTACAGAGTTGTTCGCATCTAGCTCAAAAACAGAGTGCAAAGCACGTACTGCCAGCTCTAGATACTTTTCAGCAATAACAACAGAAACCTTAATTTCAGAGGTAGATATCATCTGAATATTAATATTCTCTTCTGCCAAAGCATCAAACATTTTACTTGCCACTCCCGCATGAGAGCGCATACCAACGCCCACAATAGAAACTTTGGCAATTTTGTTATCTCCCACCACCTCACGGGCCCCAAGCGCCTCTGAGGCCTTCTCAAGCACGCTACGCGCAACATCGTAATCATTGCGATGTACAGTGAAAGTAAAATCCGTTGTGTTATCCGCAGCAACATTCTGCACGATCACATCAACTTCTATATTTGCACGACTAACTGGACCTAATATTTTGGAAGCCACACCTGGTATATCAGGTACTCCCATAACCGTTAGTTTTGCTTCATCACGATTAAACGCAATACCTGAAATAATTGGTTTTTCCACAGTTGACTCATCCTCTATGGTAATCAACGTACCCGGCCCATCTTGAAAACTATGCAGCACTCTCAAGGGAACCTTATATTTTCCAGCAAACTCAACCGCGCGAATCTGCAGCACCTTTGAACCAAGGCTGGCCATTTCTAGCATCTCCTCAAAGGTGATCACATCTAAGCGTTGCGCCCCACTAACAACTCTAGGATCAGTAGTGTATACGCCATCAACGTCAGTATAGATCTGACATTCGTCAGCCTTTAATGCCGCAGCTAATGCGACACCCGTCGTATCAGAACCTCCACGACCTAAAGTCGTGATATTGCCGTCAACATCAACACCTTGGAAACCGGCAACAACAATAACACGCCCCTCAGCCAAATCAGCTTGCATAGATGAGACTTCTATATCCTCTATCCGCGCTTTCATATGGGAAGAGTCAGTTAAAATTTTAACCTGACTACCCGTATAAGAACGCGCAGGAACACCTCTTTTCTCTAGCGCCATACAGAGTAGAGCTATAGTTACCTGCTCACCTGTAGAGAGCAGCACATCCATCTCACGAGGACTTGGTGTTTGCGGCTGTATCTCTTTAGCTAAGCCGATAAGACGATTAGTCTCACCACTCATCGCAGACACAACAACAACGATGTCATGCCCCTGCTGCTTGAAGCCTTGCACTTTTTCAGCCACAGCTTCAATCCGCTCAACACTACCTACGGATGTACCACCGTATTTTTGTACATACAGCGCCATAATTAATACCCTACGAGCAGATTAAACCGCTGCCTTAACAAGATCTTCTACTGAACCAAGCGCAGCAGACAATGCATCTAAATCCGTACCACCACCCTGCGCAAAATCAGGACGACCACCGCCTTTACCACCAATTTTACCCGTCAGGTCTTTGATGATATCGCCCGCTTTAATTTGACTTGTCAGTTCCTTAGTAACACCGGCTGCTAAAGCGATCTTGCCATCCTGCACAGTAGCTAATACGACCACGCCACTACCTAACTTGTTTTTCAACTGATCAATCGTGTCACGTAGTGCTTTGGCTTCTACACCTTCTAATTGAGCCGCAAGCACCTTAACGCCGCTAACCTCTATTGCAGAGCCAAGAAGATCTGAGCCCGCCGCTGAAGCCAACTTAGTTTTCAATTGCTCCAGCTCTTTTTCTAACTGACGATTTCGCTCAGACAATCCTTTAACTTTATCAATAACAGATTCGCGCGAACCTTTAACTAACGCTGAAACAGTAGACAAAGTTAAATCTGTTTCGTTCAACCAGTTAAGAGCGCCTAAACCTGTGACTGCTTCAATACGTCTAACGCCTGCAGCTACACCGCTTTCAGATACAATTTTTAATAAACCTATATCACCAGTACGCTTAGCATGAGTACCACCACAAAGCTCGATGGAGAAGTCCCCCCCCATAGTTAGGACTCTAACGGTCTCATCGTATTTTTCACCGAACAATGCCGCTGCGCCTTTCTCTTTAGCTGCATCTATTCCCATGATTTCAGTAACAACTTCTGAATTCTGGCGAATCTGCTCATTAACAAGACGCTCAACTTCACTTATCTGCTCAGCCGTCATCGCTTCAAAATGAGAAAAATCGAAGCGTAAACGCTCTTCATCATTAAGAGAGCCTTTTTGCTGCACGTGCCCCCCCAATACAGTGGAAAGTGCCGCATGCAATAGATGGGTAGCTGAATGATTCAAGGCAATCGCTTGACGGCGTACCGCGTCTACTTCAGGTAAAATATGATCACCTACAGTCAATGAACCTGAGGTTAATACACCATGATGGAGGTGATTTTTACCCTCTTTAGTGCAGTCAGCCACATCAAAACGAGCAGTATTTGACGTTAAAACGCCGCTATCGCCTACTTGACCACCCGATTCAGCGTAGAACGGTGTTTTATCTAGTACAACAATAGCCTGCTGACCTTCAGCAAGCTGCTGCACTTCACTTCCGTCAGAGAATAACGCTACAACCGTGGCTGTATCATTCAATCGTTCATAGCCAGTAAAGTCAGTCGAACCGTCAAGACGGATCGCATCGTTATAATCTACTGAGAACTTTCCAGCTGCACGCGCACGTTCACGCTGGGCTTCCATTGCCCGCTCAAAACCTGCTTCATCAACACTTAGCTCATGTTCACGTGCAACATCGGCAGTTAAGTCAAATGGGAAACCATAAGTGTCGTATAACTTAAAGATCGTTTCTCCTGGAATTTCTGAGCCATCTAACTGCTCAATCGCTTCCTGTAGTATACGCATACCGTGATCTAACGTCTTCGCAAACTGCTCTTCCTCTTTTAGAAGAACGCGCTCCACTTGAGATTGCTTCTCTTTTAATTCTGGATAGGCTTCGCCCATTTCCTTAACAAGCGCTGTCACTAATTGATTAAAGAAAGGACCACTTGCCCCCAACTTATTGCCGTGACGAACAGCGCGACGGATAATACGTCGCAATACATAACCGGCACCTTCGTTAGAAGGCAAAACACCATCAACAATAAGAAACGAACAAGAACGAATATGATCGGCAATTACACGTAATGATTTATTATCAAGATCACTCACGCCTACAGCCTCTGCCGTTGACTTAAGTAAGCTCTGAAACAAATCAATCTCATAGTTTGAATGGACACCCTGCATGATTGCCGCTATACGTTCTAAACCCATCCCCGTATCTACGGATGGCTTAGGTAACGGCGTCATTTCACCGTCAGCACTGCGGTTGTATTGCATAAATACAACGTTCCAGATTTCGATGTAACGATCACCATCTTCTTCAGGGCTGCCTGGAGGCCCCCCCCAAACATCTTCACCATGATCAAAAAAGATCTCAGTACAAGGACCGCAAGGGCCGGTATCGCCCATAGACCAAAAATTATCTTCATCCAATTTAGAAAAACGCTCAGGATCAACACCGATCTCATTTTTCCAAATTTTCTCAGCTTCAGCATCTGAATGATGAACCGTGACCCATAATCGCTCTTTTGGCAGCCCCATCACTTCAGTGAGAAAGCTCCAAGCAAACTGAATAGCATCACGCTTAAAATAGTCACCAAAGCTAAAATTACCCAACATCTCAAAAAATGTATGATGTCGAGCGGTATAGCCTACATTCTCTAAGTCATTATGCTTCCCGCCGGCTCGTACACAACGCTGAGAACTGGTAGCACGAGAATAGCTTCGTTTGTCGCTACCGAGGAAAACATCCTTAAACTGAACCATGCCCGCATTGGTAAACATCAATGTAGGATCATTGGCAGGAATGAGGGAGCTACTCGCTACAACCTCATGGCCTTGCTTATTAAAATAATCTAAAAAAGCTTGGCGAATTTCAGCACTTGTCATGTATTTCATTAGATGAACCGTATGCGTGTCCGTTCCAGTAAACCTGCCAAATGACCGTCTAATAGCCACGACAGAAAAAAGTAACCACAAATATGGGCGCCATAGTATATATCCTGTACTGAAATTGTTCGAATATTTTTGAATTAATGACCATTAATAGGACGATTAATGGGGATCTATAACCTACATACCTAATTTATGCGTTAATTTGTATTTTTTAACACTTCATTTTCAGCATATTGAATTTCATCAAATGAGAAACCACGTTGACTCATAAAACGAACTCTTCTTGCACGCTCCTTATAATCCAAGGGCTTAGACGATATTGCATATTTGCGCCCATATAACTCAAACGCTAGCTCAAACCAATCAACTTCACTCGCCTCTAAGACCTCCTCGATAAGCGCTTCATCAACACCCTTACGCTTAAGATCAAAACGAATACGCATCAGACCATGCCCTTGAGACACCCTCATACGTATAAAGCTTTCAACAAATCTCAAATCTGATTGATAACCCGCCAATTCCAAGTCATTCAATACAGATTCAACGTCTATATCACCCGATATTAACAACAGCTTCTTTCGCAGTTCACCTTTAGAGTATTCACGCCGCGCGAGTAGAACTATCGCTCTATTCCATACATCTTTTTTAGTAATTTCTCTATCCATGACATTGCCTTTAGCAAGCTCTAGGCATTGAAACAAAAAAGACCTCCATCACTAAGTGAGGGAGGCCTTAATCTTAACCTAGTCTATTATTAAATAAGATCAAGATTCTCAGAAGAATCACTCTCTTCCTTTTCTGCAGGAGCAGCTGCCAATAAACGTTTACGTAATTCAGTTTCAATTTCATTAGCGATTTCACGATTTTCTTCTAAAAACTTCGCAGCATTAGCCTTACCTTGACCAATTTTATCGCCATTATATGCGTACCATGCACCAGACTTATCAACAAGCTTCTCTTTAACGCCGAGATCAATTACCTCACCCATATGGTAGATACCCCTACCATACATAATTTGAAACTCAGCCTGACGGAAAGGAGGTGATACTTTGTTTTTTACAACTTTAACACGTGTCTCGTTGCCAATAACCTCATCTCCCAACTTAACCGCTCCTGTGCGGCGTATATCCAAACGTACAGAGGAATAAAATTTAAGCGCATTACCACCTGTTGTAGTTTCAGGATTAC
Source organism: Neptuniibacter marinus (assembly GCF_965223595.1). Taxonomy (NCBI): domain Bacteria; kingdom Pseudomonadati; phylum Pseudomonadota; class Gammaproteobacteria; order Oceanospirillales; family Oceanospirillaceae; genus Neptuniibacter; species Neptuniibacter marinus. The sequence goes on from NZ_OZ245004.1 coordinate 3,334,761, forward strand.
CGAACATCACACCGATTTTCATACGGATCTGATTAATAAAGACTAATAGACAGTTTGAATTTTTAACATTGCCTGTCAGCTTACGCAGAGCTTGGGACATCAAACGTGCCTGCAAGCCAACATGAGTATCACCCATATCACCTTCAATTTCGGCTTTAGGTGTTAAAGCAGCTACGGAGTCAACAATAATCACATCCACCGCATTTGAGCGCACTAACATATCGGTAATTTCTAACGCCTGCTCACCTGTATCAGGCTGAGAGACCAGCAAACTGTCTACATCAACACCTAATTTTTCAGCATAGATAGGGTCCAACGCATGCTCAGCATCCACAAACGCGCAGGTTTTCCCTTCTTTCTGTGCTTCGGCAATCACCTGCAGAGTCAGTGTTGTTTTACCGGAGGATTCTGGACCATAAATCTCAACAATACGACCATAAGGTAATCCGCCTATACCTAGCGCAATATCCAGCCCTAAAGACCCTGTCGATACGGCAGGGATTGCCTCTCTTGGCTGATCTCCCATACGCATGACTGCGCCTTTACCAAACTGTCTTTCGATCTGCCCTAATGCTGCATCAAGCGCTTTTTTACGATTCGCGTCCATCTTAAACCCTGTCTAAGTTATTTCACATTACGTTGAAATATACTGTATGTATGGACAGTATTATTTCATAACATTTCTGGATTGCAACCCTCAGATAGTCAAGTTATGTAAAATTCCTTCAAGCGCAACCCTAACCGCTTGTTTTCGAACGGATTCACGATCCCCATTAAACTGAAAAACTGCCGTTCGGGTCGGCTTTTCATGCACCGCCCACGCAAACCAAACCGTACCAACGGGCTTTTCTTCACTCCCTCCACCAGGACCCGCTATTCCACTTGTTACAACAGACAACTGAGCAGAGCTATGTAATAAGACACCTTCGGCCATCTCAATCACCACATTCTCAGATACCGCTCCAAACATCTCTAAGGTCTGTTCAGATACCCCTAGCATCTCCTGCTTCGATTGATTACTGTAAGTAACAAAGCCACGATCAAACCACTCAGAACTACCCGCCACGGCTGTTATCTCTTGAGCAATCCAACCACCGGTGCATGATTCTGCAGTAGCTATCATTACTTTCTTTTCGATCGCTTTCTTAGCAATCTCACATACTAGCTGTTGCATATAGACTCCACTTATCCACAACTTATCTCTTTTATTATTCTCATTTCTCACTAAAACAACAAAAAGAAAGACACGAACACATATATAATCGCATCTATGTTGTCATATCCATTTAACGTACAATGCCTCTAATAACTGCACCTAAACATAACTAACTTACTCAAAAATAGACAGTATAATCAGATGGTTACCAAAGCATCCCCAACCCACACCCCTATGATGCAGCAATACCTACGCATTAAGGCTCAACATCCTAATCAACTTGTCTTTTATCGGATGGGAGACTTTTATGAGCTTTTCTATGATGATGCAAAAAAAGCCTCTGAGCTACTGGATATTTCCTTAACTGCACGTGGAAAGTCAGGCGGGGAACCCATCCCTATGGCGGGCATCCCGTACCATGCAGCAGAGACCTATGTAGGCAAAATTGTCCGTGCCGGTGAATCCGTTGTCATCTGCGAGCAGATTGGCGACCCTGCCACCAGCAAAGGGCCAGTCGAACGGGCCGTTGCCCGTATTATCACCCCGGGAACCGTCAGTGATGAAGCACTCTTAGACGAAAATCGAGACAACCTATTAGTCGCTATCAATCAGGTTGATGATATTTATGGCCTCGCTATTGTCGATATAACATCAGGCCGTTTTAGTTTGCTTGAAGTTAATACTCAGGACTCACTTTTAAGTGAACTCGAGCGCTTACGCCCTTCTGAAACCTTATTCAATGAAGAAACGCCTCTAGGCACCTTGTTAGCTACACATAAAAGCTTACGGCCCCAAGCACCTTGGCACTTTGAGAACGATACCGCTCATAACCTTTTATGTCAGCAATTTAAGGTCAAAGATCTCGGTGGGTTTGGCTGCGAACAGCATAAGGTAGCAATCAGCGCAGCGGGGTGTTTACTCCAGTACGCGAAAGACACCCAAAGAACCGCACTCCCCCACATTCGTCGCATCCAAGTTGAGCACCACAACGATTGCGTCGCTTTAGATGCGGCCACCCGTAAGAATTTAGAAATTGATCAAAACCTGTCAGGCGGATTCGATAATACACTCGCCCAAGTAATCGACAAATGCCGTACTCCGATGGGGAGTCGTTTATTGAGACGCTGGCTGCATAGACCGTTGCAAGACAGAAGCGCCCTCTTAGCACGGCAAGCCTCAATCCAATGGCTTCAAGATGAATATCGTTTTGAAAACATAGAACAAGACCTTAAAAATATTGGTGATAGTGAACGAATCTTAGCGCGAATAGCCCTTCGTTCAGCACGCCCCCGTGACTTAGAAAGACTAAGAAATTCATTAAATGTACTGCCTAGCCTTCAAAATCAACTGCGGGGCACCACAGCGCCAAGAGTGGCGGAACTTGCCGAAACAATTAAAGAGTTCCCTACTTTAGCGAACTTACTCAGCCGAGCCATTATTGATAACCCTCCCGTAATTATTCGTGATGGCGGCGTGATCGCTGAAGGTTTTGATACAGAGCTCGATGAATTACGCGGTTTAAGTGAAAATGCTGGTGCATACTTGATTGAACTTGAGCGTCGAGAACGTGAACGCACAGGTATTCCAACCTTAAAAGTAGGCTATAACCGAGTACACGGTTATTTTATAGAGATAGGCAAAGCGCAAAAAGCGGAGCTACCCGCTGAATATATACGTCGCCAAACACTCAAAAACGCAGAGCGCTATATAACCCCTGAACTTAAAGAGTTCGAAGACAAGGCCCTATCCGCCAAAAGCCGCGCCCTATCACGGGAAAAAGCACTTTATGATGAGCTGCTTGAAACCTTAGCGACAGAACTCGCCGAATTACAAGATTCCTCAGCCGCTATAGCCGAACTAGATACCTTAAACAATTTAGCAGAACGCGCATCAACACTTGATTACGTCCCACCAACGTTGACGGATGAACCACAAATAAAAATTCAACGGGGTCGCCACCCTGTAGTTGAATCAGTTTTAGACGATCCTTTTGTCTCTAATGACTTAGAACTCGACGCTAAACGAAAGATGTTAATCATCACCGGCCCGAACATGGGTGGTAAATCCACCTATATGCGTCAAGCAGCGCTTATCACTTTACTGGCCCACATAGGAAGCTATGTACCCGCAAGTGCGGCAACAATCGGCATCGTTGATCGAATATTCACCCGCATGGGTTCATCCGATGACTTAGCAGGTGGTCGATCCACCTTCATGGTAGAGATGACCGAGACTGCTAACATTATGCATAACGCAACGGATCGCAGCTTGGTATTAATGGATGAAGTAGGTCGAGGTACCAGCACCTTTGATGGCTTATCCCTCGCTTGGGCATGTGCAGAAAATCTTGCCCGTGAAACCCGCGCTTTTACACTCTTTGCAACCCATTACTTTGAATTGACCAGCTTGCCAGAACAAGCACCAAGCGTATTTAATGTGCATTTAACGGCAGTGGAACACAATGATCATATTATCTTCCTTCATGAAGTCAAAGAGGGCCCAGCAAGTCAAAGTTACGGTTTACAGGTTGCTCAGCTAGCTGGTGTACCGCTGCAAGTAATACAGCAGGCAAAAACAAAACTGCTACAGCTAGAACAAGATGTTACCGTCGCAGCACAGATGACAACACCGCCACCACCGGTTCAGAACGATATGTTTTCCGCACCGACTCACAAAGCCGTAAAAGAGCTTAAAAAGATAGCGCCTGATGAGCTTTCTCCACGACAGGCATTGGAGCTTTTATACGAACTAAAGGAATTAGTTAAATAAATACAAAAAACCGCCAATGGCGGTTTTTTTATCGAGATACAAAACAATCTATTGCTGAAGTAGATCTTCTCCACTTAAGCCATTTCTTTCGACAATATCACGCAGTTTACGCAGCGCTTCAACTTGAATTTGACGAACACGTTCACGGGTCAGACCAATTTCTCTCCCCACTTCTTCTAAAGTACTCATTTCATAACCACGAAGGCCAAAACGCCGAGATAAAACCTCAGCATGCTTCTCAGGCAAGCTATTCAACCAATTATCCAGATTCCCACTGATATTGGAGTTCTGAAGTAAAGTAGCAGGGTCGGTCGAAATAGTATCAGGGATGGTATCGAGTAAAGATTTGTCTGAATCTTTACCCATTGGCGTATCAATCGAAGTTACACGTTCATTGAGACCCATCATACGTTCTACGTTCTCAACAGGCTTCTCCACCAGCTCAGCTATTTCTTCAACTGAAGGCTCATGATCCAATTTGTGCGCTAACTCTCTTGAGGCTCGAAGATAGACATTTAACTCTTTAACCACATGAATCGGCAGCCTAATTGTACGAGTCTGATTCATAATCGCTCGTTCAATCGTTTGACGAATCCACCATGTAGCATAAGTTGAAAAACGGAAACCTCGTTCAGGGTCAAATTTTTCAACCGCACGAATCAATCCTAAATTCCCCTCCTCAATAAGATCTAACAGCGTAAGACCTCTATTGATATAACGGCGAGAAATCTTAACAACTAATCTTAAGTTGCTCTCGATCATTCGTTTACGTGCAGACTCATCGCCCTTAAGTGATAAACGGGAGAAATGAACCTCCTCCTCTGCACTCAAAAGTGGCGAAAAGCCTATTTCATTCAGATAAAGCTGTGTCGCATCCAAATTTTTAGCATTTAACAAATCTTTGTGGGCAATGCTACCGCGTCCCCGCCCACTATTTAAAAGCTCCTTTTTTTCTTCGGATGTTACAGTGGTCTGATCCGGTTTTTCTGGAAGCTGCTCATCGCTTACAGCAGCACCCTGCAACTCCAATTTGCAGTCGTTATCCATATTCTCCATAACCCGTTCCCTAAACGTCGCATTCAAAAAAAAAAACAGATTTTTTATTATTATTGGCTATCGCTTGGGTAAATACCTAAGTGGATCAACCGGTTTCCCATCACGTCGTATTTCAAAATGTAACATGACTCTATCCGCACCACTGCTACCCATCTCAGCAATTTTCTGACCTGTTTTAACCATATCATTTTCTTTTACTAAAACACGACTATTATGTGCATATGCACTCAAAAATTGCTGATTGTGATCAATAATTACGAGATTCCCATAACCTAACAAGCCATTACCCGCGTAGACAACCTTGCCTGACGCCGCTGCTTTAATCGCCAGACCTCTTGACCCAGCAATATCTATCCCTTTATTAATAACACCCTTTGTTTTAAATGTATTTAAGATTTTACCGTTTGTCGGCCACTTCCAGTAAATTTTACCTGAAGAATTTGTTTTAATTATGGGATTTTTACTCTTAGTAGTTGTTGTTTTTGCTGGCGGCTTAGCTATAGATGAAGTCTTAGCTATACTCTTAATCTGCGTTTTCGTTGTTGCCTGAGCTTGAGGCTTAGATTTTGATGCAGGCTTATTAGCGACAACATTCTGCCGAGTAGACGTAATAATAGGCTTAGGAGCCACTATAGAAGAATCGCGAACAATTGATTCGCGTGAAGGTGCTGTCGCTGGCTTTAATCTTAAAGGCTGTCCAGGATAAATACTATAATGGCTGCCAATGCCATTCAAGGCAGCCAGTTGTCTATAATCCATCCCGTAACGAAACGCTATGGAATAAAGCGTATCCCCTTTTTTAACAATGTATTCTGATGTAGTCGGATGGATAGCTGCAGGCACAGCACGTTCACTAACGGGCGCATAAGTGTGTCCACCACATGCTACAAGCGACCCCGTTATAGTAAACGCTAAAAACCATCTTAGCAGCACAATACTATACCTCTGATTTTCGCCCCATTTTTTCAATTACTACAACCATAAGAACCCCTACAATCATCAATAATAAAGAATACATTAATAACGCGGGCTCACCCGTAAGCGACTCAAAGGAAAACGGAGATATATTTTCTTGCACTAAAGGTATCTCCTCACCATGCCGATTAATGGTATAGGCTGTTGTATATTTCCAAGGCCACACTTTATTAAGCGAGCCCAACATAAAGCCACCTAATAGTGCAAAGGTGGTGGTTTTGAAAGAACTAAACATCCAACTCAATACACGAGAAAAACTTAACAACCCAACAATACAGCCACCAACAAATAAACTTAGGGTCACCAACTCTAAATTTTTAATAGCCATCAAGATCGGCGCATACATACCTAAGAGCAACAGAATAAAACTTCCTGAAATACCGGGAAGAATCATTGCACAAATTGCCACCATACCAGACAGAAAGATAAACAGCGGTGTTACCTCCAAGCTTGTAGGAGACATTGATGTAACAAAGTAAGCCGTAACCACCCCAACAATAAAGGAGGTATAGGTATTACGATCCCATAGATCTATATGCCGACAGACTGACCATACTGAAGCCAAGATCAGACCGAAGAAAAAAGACCAAAGCAATTCCGGATATTCTGCTAACCAATACAGAACAACATGAGAGATAGTTAATAAACTAAATAGTATTCCGGAAATAAGTGTTAAAAGAAACGAGCCATTGACATGTTTCCATACAGCAACAGGCCCCTCCCTAAACAACATCAGTACAGCGGTTGGACCAAACTGCTTTAATGAAAATATAAGTTCTTCATATATTCCCATCATAAAGGCGATTGTGCCTCCAGACACGCCAGGAACCGCATCTGCAGCCCCCATCATCATACCTTTACCCGACAGCGCAATATAATCACGCAGTGAACGCCTTTCTTGCATCTAAACTCCCTAACGTACAGTACCGCTTAATAATGGAACAAATTTCACACACTCAAGCACTTCTGTTGAAAACTCCTCTTCTGAGAGGCGTAAAACCAGCTTAAGCTCCTGACTATCACTTCCACCTACAGGAATGATGAGTCTTCCACCAATAGCTAACTGCTGCTTCAACTCTTCTGGAACTTCTTCCGGAGCACAGGCAGCCAATATCCCATCAAATGGAGCCTTGACTGACCAACCCATTCCTCCATCGGTATGCTTAAGATGGACATTACTAAGTCCTAACAGTTTTAGCCGCTCTCGTGCTTTTTCTTGTAAAGGACGAATCCTCTCTACACTAAACAATTCGGACACCAAGGGTGCCAAAATGGATGTTTGATACCCTGAACCGGTACCCACTTCTAACACTTTATCTAAAGGCCCATCCGCCAATAAGGTTTCAGTCATACGTGCGACAATAAAAGGCTGCGATATAGTCTGATTAAAACCAATAGGTAGGGCTGTATCTTCATACGCACGATGCGATAAAGCTTCATCAATAAAGATGTGTCTAGGCGTCTGACGCATCACTTCGAGTACAGATTCATTAACTATACCCTGCTCCCTTAACCGATTAATTAATCGGTCTCGAGTTCGTTGTGAGGTCATTCCTATCCCACGTAATTGCTTATCGTTCAAAAACTACGCTCCAACCAATCACCTACATTATCCATACCTGCGTATTCCGTCATATCCACATGCAAAGGCGTAATAGATACACAACGCTCATCTAACGCATAAAAATCAGTACCCGGCGCCCTATCTGCTGCAGCCCCCGCTCCAGCAATCCAATAACGCACCTTTCCGCGAGGGTCATGGGTTACTATTGGTTTATCAGCACAGGATCTATGCCCTAAACGAGTCACATGAATACCGCTAAATTCATCCACAGAGCAGTCAGGCACATTAACATTTAAAATAGTTCTCGGCGCAACATTCAGCTGATGAATATTAGCTACTATATCTTTGGCCACTTGCGCGGCAGCTTCATAAGAAGCTGGATGAAAGCTGCCTGATGATATAGCAATGGAGGGATAACGAAAATGCCTGCCCTCCATCGCAGCAGCAACCGTACCTGAGTAGATCACATCATCACCAAGATTAGGGCCAGCATTAATCCCTGACACTACAATATCTGGTTCCATGCCCAATACTCCAGACCCACCAATATGAACACAATCGGTCGGCGTGCCATTGATACTATAAAATCCATTTTCGTGGTGAACAATTTCCAATGGTCTATCAAGGGTTAAAGAATTACTCGCGGCGCTCCGATTTCTATCCGGAGCGACGACCAACACTTCGCCTAAATCAGATAAGGCTCGGACTAACGCCGACAACCCTGGAGCATAAACACCATCATCATTTGAGATTAATATCTTCATATATCCGTCGTTACTCTGACACAGAAGTTAAACACAGCTCTCGAAGTACACTTGTTGCGAAAGCACCAGACATTAAACCAAACTCAATCCAACACTCTGTCTCGCTTATCTGCTCTAGCTTAAGGTTTTCAGGCTGCAGCTTCAAAGCTCTTCGCTCCTGATTTAAACTTAAGGTTTCTAAAAGATCGGAAACGCCTTTCCATTGCAACAAAGTAGAGCGCTCCCATTCTTCGGCTTCACCTGTAGGCATCATCTCACCACGCCCCCACAAAGGCCCAGTCAGCGTAATAGCATCATTATTAAGGCGCTCCTGTAGTTCATCGTTCGACTTTTCTTCAACAAAACAGCTCTGACTGCCGGAGATCATCAAAGCATCACCATCCATTATGCGACCCCACAACCCGCTTTCTATACGTGAAGACAAAAGCTGGTTAAACAACCATGAGCGCACCGCCGAAATATAGATCCCTTTTTTGTTACGCTGCCGCTCCTGAATCTCCCCTTTTAACAGGGCAATGCCTTTATACAAATTACCAAAATCAAAACCAAAGCGCTGTTCACCAAAGTAATTAGGTACGCCCCCTTGTTCTACCAAAGCCACGCGACGCTTCAACGCATCCATATCCGTAACTTGCCGTAAGCACAGCCTAAAGGTATTCCCTTTTAGCGTACCTAAGCGAAGTTTGCGCGGATGACGTACCGCCTCAAGCACCTCAATGCTATCGCCACCAAACAGCTTCCAATTGAGATTTCGCTTAATGGGAAATTTAATACAAAACCACTGTTCAGTAACCGCATGCCGATCTTTTTTGCCGGCATAAGTCACATCCCGCGGACCAACTTGAGCAAAGTTAGCTAGCTGGCGTGCAACCCAATCTGTATTCTCTCCACGTTTGCGGATATATAAAAATACATGCTCACCTTGCCCCTCAGGTTCAAAGCCAAGCAGCTCTATAACTTGGAAATCTTCAGGGGTTGAACGAATAACTGCTTCGCTCTCAGGAACGCCGTATAAATATTTAAAATCTGTAGGTAGGATTATCACGTGTTATTTATTCTCTTCTACAGGCTCAACTAACTGAATAAACGTTTCGCCATCACGTATCATGCCCAATTCACTTCGAGCACGTTCTTCTAGCGCTGCTTGCCCTTTTTTAAGATCCTGAACTTCAGCTTCTAACTCACTATTTCTTTGACTTAACTCTTGGTTAATACTTTTCTGCAACTCTATTTTGGCATTCAAGTCCCAAATATCACGCACATTCACCTCTCCGAACCACAATCGGTATTGCAGTCCTAATAAAAGGCAAATGAGTAACGTAATTAACCAGCGATACATAGACATTCTTTAAGCAAAAAAAGAGGGCAATCCGCCCCCTTTTTATATCAGACTATTGAGCAAACAACTACGTTAGCCCTGCCCTTTAATTTCTTTCAAACCATTATAGATAGCATCAGCACCTAACTCTTCTTCTATACGAAGCAGGCGATTGTACTTAGCTACTCGGTCAGAACGACATAGTGAACCTGTCTTAATCTGACCAGCAGCCGTACCCACAGCTAAATCAGCAATAGTGGTATCTTCTGTTTCGCCTGAGCGATGAGAGATAACCGCAGTAAATCCAGCATCTTTAGCCATTTTGATAGCATCAAGCGTTTCTGACAAAGAACCAATCTGGTTAAATTTAATCAGTATTGAGTTACCAATACTCTGCTCAATACCACGGCTCAATATTTTAGTATTAGTTACAAAAAGGTCATCACCAACCAATTGAACTTTATTGCCAATTCTCTTCGTCAGATAAGCCCAACCTTCCCAATCTGACTCATCCAAACCATCTTCAACAGAAACGATTGGATAGTTTTCAGTAAGAACCGCAAGGTAATCACTAAAACCTTCGGAATCAAAAACCTTACCTTCGCCAGCAAGATCATATTTGCCATCTTTATAAAATTCAGATGCGGCGCAATCTAAAGCTAGAGTTACATCTTTACCTAACTCATAACCTGCATTTGAGACCGCTTCTTTAATAACAACCAGCGCTTCTTCATTGGACGCGAGATTAGGCGCAAAACCACCTTCATCACCGACCGCTGTATTCAAGCCTTTGGCTTTTAAAACCGCTTTCAATGCATGAAAAATCTCTGCACCACAACGCAAACCTTCGGAGAACTTATCAAAATTAACCGGCTGCACCATAAACTCTTGGATATCTACGTTATTATCCGCGTGCTCACCGCCATTCAGAATATTCATCATAGGCACAGGCAAAGAGTACTGTCCTGGCGTGCCGTTCACATCTGCAATGTGCGCATAAAGAGGAATACCTTTCTCTACAGCCGCTGCTTTAGCCGCCGCCAAAGAAACCGCCAAGATAGCGTTTGCGCCAAGGTTTTCTTTATTTTCGGTACCATCCAGCTCAAGCATTTTATTATCAAGCGCACGCTGATCAGTAACATCCATTCCAATTAGCGCTTCACGGATAACACCGTTGACTGCAGCAACTGCTTTCAATACGCCTTTACCCAAGTAACGCGCTTTATCACCATCACGAAGTTCAAGTGCTTCACGAGAGCCTGTTGATGCACCAGATGGGGCACAGGCTGAACCAACAACACCTGACGCTAGGATAACGTCAGCTTCTACAGTTGGGTTTCCACGAGAATCCAATACTTCGCGGGCTTTAATGTTAGCAATCTGTGTCATGGGTAAAAAACTCCAGAAATTTTTCGTTCAGGGGGCTAAAGCCCCCGTCCATAATTTTTCAATTAGCTTGTTGATCTATCGCAGCCTGAATAAATCCGGTAAACAACCCGTGACCATCACGAGGAGTTGACGTGAACTCAGGATGGAACTGACAAGCCACAAACCAAGGATGATCCGCTACTTCTACGACTTCGACCAACTCACCATCAACTGAACGTCCAGAGATACGTAGGCCAGCATCTTCTAATTTAGAGACGTAATTGTTATTCACTTCGTAACGATGGCGGTGACGTTCAGTCACCTCTGTAGAACCATAAGCTTTAGCCGCCGTAGATCCTTCAGCCAAATGACAAATTTGGGCGCCCAAGCGCATTGTTCCACCTAAGTCATCAGTTTCACCACGCGTTTCTACATCACCTTCAGATGTTCTCCACTCAGTAATCAAACCAACAACCGGATGCTCTGCCTGAGCGTCAAACTCAGTCGAAGTCGCAGTTTCCAAACCTGCAACATTACGCGCAAATTCAATCACTGCTACTTGCATACCTAAACAGATACCTAAGTATGGAACCTTGTTCTCACGCGCATAGCGAACAGCACTGATCTTCCCTTCAACGCCTCGTTCACCAAAACCGCCAGGCACAAGAATAGCATTAACATCACTAAGAATACCCACCCCTTCACGCTCTACACGTTCAGAATCGATACACTCAATTTTAACTCGTCTCTTCAAGGCGATACCCGCATGGGAAAGCGCCTCGATCAATGATTTATAAGCATCCAGAAGCTCCATGTATTTACCAACCATGGCAATCTTAACTTCACCTTCAGGATTCAAGTGAGCATCAGCTACACGATCCCATTCATCAAGATTGGCTTCGCCACATTCAAGATTAAAACGCTCTATCACGATGTCATCAAGATGCTGTTCTGACAGCATACGAGGAATGTTGTAGATAGTATCGGCATCAGGTAACGAAATAACCGCCCGCTCTTCCACGTTAGTAAACAGGGATAATTTACGGCGCGATGAATCGGGTATCGCAAAATCAGACCGACATACCAAGATGTCCGGTTGAATACCGATTGAACGAAGCTCTTTAACCGAATGCTGAGACGGCTTAGTTTTGATCTCACCCGCAGTAGCAATATAAGGCACTAAGGTTAAGTGCATAAACATAGCGCGAGATGAACCGAGTTCCGCTTTAAGTTGGCGAACAGCTTCCATAAACGGTAGCGATTCAATATCACCAACAGTGCCGCCAATCTCTACCAAGGCAACATCAGCATCACCAGCACCCTCTATAACACGACGCTTAATCTCATCGGTAATATGAGGAATAACCTGTACTGTACCACCAAGATAATCACCACGGCGCTCTTTACGGAGTACATGCTGATAGATACGCCCAGCAGTGAAATTATTACGTTTACTCATGGTCGTACGAATAAAACGTTCGTAGTGACCAAGGTCGAGGTCGGTTTCTGCACCATCCTCTGTTACAAAAACTTCACCATGCTGGATGGGGCTCATAGTCCCTGGATCCACATTGATATATGGGTCCAGTTTCAACATAGTTACTTTCAGCCCTCTGGCTTCCAAAATGGCAGCGAGAGATGCGGATGCGATGCCTTTGCCCAATGAGGACACAACACCGCCTGTGACGAAGATATATCGCGTCATGCAGAACCTGTCTGATCGTGTATTAAACGAGGAAATTTTAAGTTGGAGATGGCGCTATAAGATAGCAAATTAGCAGCCCTCAGACAATGAAAAGGAGCACCATAAAACAGAAAAGCCAGACTTTTCTGAGTACCATCCCTCACAAATGCAAATACTAGGCACTGCAACTAACTGATCGCCGACATAAAGTAACGGCCAATGCTCCCTATACCAAGGCGGTATCGCTGCTTCTTGTAATAGTTTTTTAACAGAGACTGAGTGTTTTTTACCTTGAGGACGACAGCGCTCTCCACCTTTACGGCGCTTTACCACAACATCGGATAAGGATTTAAGCCCCATTGTCGCAGCGGATATATACAATGTTCCCTCACCCAAATCGTACTCCCCTTCGCGTACAACTGGGAGGCCATCACACAAAAAGTTAGGCAAGGATAGATCATCACGATCTAAATAAAGTGCACCTAAAAACCGCCGTAACTTATATCCACCCAAAATATAAACAGGATTAGCATCAACCTTAGCTAGCACAACATCAGCAAAAATCACTTGCAACTGATCCTGATTAATTCGAATACCTGTTTTCACATAAACCCAATGACGCAATAACGCACGACGTTTTTGCGGCTCAAACCCCTCTAATCTCTGTAAATCTAAGCATCCCCGTTGATCGGTACAGCCTAAAAGGTCTGATTCTAGATAGGATTCCAGCAAAGAGTGCGATTCAGCCATAAGCTCAGCGCTTTTCTGCCACTGAGTCAACACATGAGACCATCGTTGCTTTAACAACGGCATCACACGATGACGCAAATAATTTCGATCGTAACTCTCATCCTGATTGCTCGGGTCATCTATATATTCAAGTTCCAATAGATCAGCTACTTGCTCCAACTCTGCACGACTCAACTTAAGCAATGGACGAAACAGAGCCCCTTCCCCCAAAGAACGCATCGCAGCCATGCCCGACAACCCCAGCAATCCAGCTCCACGCAGCATTCTAAATAAGAGGGTTTCAGCCTGGTCATCTGCATGATGCCCCATTAACAACAAATCCCTAGCCCTTATTACCTGCTCAAATGCAGTGTATCGAGCATCTCGCGCAGCGTTTTCAGATGAGTTTTCAGGAAAAACATCAACCACTTCATGAGCAAGAGAAAGCATAGTAGCCTGAGCACACGAAAAAGCAGCCCAACTATCAGCCTCATTTTGTAAATGATGATTAATATGGACAACATGTATCTTAGAGGAAGGTAACAAGCGAGAAGCTAGCACTAGTAAGACCTGAGAGTCTAAACCACCACTATGAGCAATAAGGAAACGCTCTATATCTGAAGAAGAAACAACTGTGAGCGCATTTTTAAATTGGCGCTCACATTTTTTGAGAACAGCAACCGCTTCAGGGTTACTCTTCACCGCCAAAACCATAAGCCATCAGACGCTTATAACGTCGTTCAAGCAACTCTTCAGTCGGTAATTCATTCAAGTGCTCTAAAACACCTAACAAGTGACGTTTTAAGTTTGCAGCCGTTAGAGCAGGGTCACGATGTGCACCACCCAATGGCTCATTAATAATTTGGTCAACTAGGCCTAATTCATGCAAACGTTCAGATGTAATACCCATCGCTTTCGCTGCATCAGCTGCACGATCAGCACTCTTCCAAAGAATCGATGCACAACCTTCAGGAGATATAACAGAGTAAGTAGAGTAGCTCATCATCATAAGCTCATCACATACACCAATCGCCAACGCACCACCAGATCCACCTTCACCGATCACGGTAGAGATAATGGGTGTTTTAAATTGTGACATTTTAGCCAAGTTAAACGCTATAGCTTCTGACTGGCCACGCTCTTCAGCATCAATACCCGGATAAGCACCCGGTGTATCAATGAAGGTCAGGATAGGCATTTTAAAACGCTCAGCCATCTCCATCAGACGCAGTGCTTTACGATAACCTTCAGGACGCGGCATACCAAAGTTACGTTTTTGACGTTCACGCACGCCACGCCCTTTTTGGTGGCCAATAACCATAACAGGCTTTCCATCAAGGCGTGCTGTACCACCAACAATAGCCTGATCATCCGCAAAATGGCGATCGCCATGTATCTCATCAAATTCATCAAAAATATATTCAATGTAATCCAATGTATACGGCCGTTGAGGATGACGTGCTAGTTGAGACACTTGCCACGCAGAAAGGTCTGAAAAGATTGATTCCGTCAAAGCACGACTCTTACCTTCAAGACGAGAAATCTCTTCAGAGATATTTAACTCGGCAGTGTCATCTCCAACCAAACGAAGTTCTTCAATTTTTGCCTGCAGCTCCGCAATCGGCTGCTCAAAATCCAGATAGTTAGGATTCATATGACTCATCTATGCTTAAGTGAAAAATTGTGCAAAGTGTACCTTTTTGCAGCTTTAAGAACCAGACCTAGTAACTCAAAGAGACTGATTCGTGACCAAAACGCTCCATTAATGCAATAAGTAGCTCATCGCTGGCTTGTACCCTCCAGTTATCACCTAAGGTTAGTACCGCCTCAGCATCTGCTCTTTTATAACGCACTTTGACCGGTAACTGACCGCCAATCTTGTAAGTATTAAGTAAACTTTCGAACTCTTTTAACTTTCTACCAGTAAATTGATCTGCCGTTGCAACCACCTGAACACCAGACGCATATTGTGAGCGTGCCTGAGGAATCGTTAACACTTTATTAACACGCACCTTCAAACCTCCAGAGAAGTGATCTTCTGCTACCTCTCCTTCTACGATAAGAACCACATCTTTTTTCACAGACTCCCTTACTTCATCATAGGTATCCCCAAAAAGCGTCACATCAATGCGGGCACTACGATCATCTAAAGTCACAAAACAGAGGTTATCGCCTTTTTTGGTCTTTTTCAGCCTAATTTCTACCACTAGACCGGCAATTTTTTGCGATTGTCCACGTGCAGGTTGAAGCTCAACAATACGTTTACTAACAAAATGCTTCAATTCAGACGCATATTCATCAATAGGGTGACCCGTCAAATAGAGCCCTAAGGTATCTTTCTCACCAGTTAAGCGCTCCTTATCAGTCCAAGGCCTAACGCCTTTGTACTCCTCATAAGGATCTCGCGTTGACTCAGCCTCAGCCTCGCCAAACAAGTCAAACATACCTGCATCTTGGTTTTTAGCGGTTTGGTCGGCAGCCTGCAGGGCATCAGGAATAGCTTTCCATAACACAGCACGCTCAGCCCCTAATTTATCTAGGGCACCCGATTTGACCAGCGCTTCAAGCACCCGTTTATTTAATTTCTTTGCCCCAACACGTTGGCAGAAATCAAACAGGTCTTTAAACTCTTCCCCTGAAGCTCTTGCTTCAACAATCGCTTCAATCGGCCCCTCACCAACCCCTTTAATGGCCCCTAGTCCATAAACTATGTCGCCGTCATCATTAACAGTGAACATATAATCGCCACTATTAACATCAGGCAAGGTTGGTGCAATCTTCATCTGACGACATTCTTCAACGAAGATCACTACTTTATCAGTGTTCTGCATATCCGAAGAAAGCACTGCAGCCATAAAAGGAGCGGGATAATGGGTTTTTAGCCACGCTGTCTGGTAAGAAACGAGCGCGTAGGCGGCGGAATGGGATTTGTTAAAACCATAACCGGCAAACTTTTCTACCAGATCAAAGATGTTACCTGCTAAGTCTTTATCAATACCATTAGCTTCAGAGCCCTCTAAAAACAAAGCGCGTTGCTTCGCCATCTCCTCAGGCTTTTTCTTACCCATAGCACGGCGCAACATATCAGCCCCACCAAGGGTATATCCAGCCATAACCTGAGCAATCTGCATAACCTGTTCTTGGTAAAGGATAATACCGTAAGTCGGCTCCAATACTGGCTGCAAACTATCTAATTGGTAATCTGGATGCGGCCAAGCCATCTCAGCACGGCCATGCTTACGGTTGATAAAGTCATCAACCATGCCCGACTGCAAAGGCCCCGGACGAAAGAGTGCAACAAGTGCGACAATATCTTCAAAACGAGAGGGTAATAAGCGGCGGACAAGATCCTTCATACCACTCGACTCTAACTGGAACACAGCGGTAGTTTCAGAGGATTGCAGAAGATCAAATGTTTTTCTATCTTCTAAATCAATTAATGCTATATCGAGAGGCTCTTCATTATTTTTCTCTCGAATGCCATTAATCGTTTGTAACGCCCAATCAATAATTGTCAGCGTTCTCAGCCCCAAAAAGTCGAATTTAACCAAACCCGCTTCTTCAACGTCACCTTTATCGAACTGGGTAACAAGGCCTTTACCTTCTTCATCACAATAAGTTGCAGAAAAATCGGTTAGTTTGGTGGGGGCGATAACAACACCACCGGCATGTTTACCTACGTTTCGGGTAATACCTTCTAGCTTGTACGCCATCTCCATGATCTCTTGAGCTTCAGCGCTTGAGTTCACAAAATCACTTAACATTGGCTCTTGTTCCATCGCTTTCGTCAGCGTTATCCCAACCTCAAACGGGATAAGCTTAGATAGACGATCTGCCAAACCAAAAGGCTTGCCTTGCACACGCGCTACATCTCGGACAACCGCCTTGGCCGCCATAGTACCGAAAGTAACAATCTGAGATACCGCATCACGACCGTAAGTTCTAGCCACATAATCAATCACCTTATCACGGTTATCCATACAGAAATCGATATCGAAATCCGGCATAGAAACACGCTCAGGGTTTAGGAACCGCTCAAACAGTAAGTCATATTCAAGTGGGTCTAAATCAGTAATCTTTTGTACATAAGCCACCAATGAACCGGCACCAGAACCACGCCCAGGCCCTACAGGTACACCGTTTTCCTTACCCCATTTAATAAAGTCCATTACGATAAGGAAGTAACCTGGGAAACCCATCTGTATGATGATCTCAAGTTCAAACTCAAGTCGGTCAACATACAATTGCCGCTTAGCGTCATACTCAGGATCATCACGATCAAGAAGAATGGCTAAACGCTCTTCTAAACCGTCATAGGAGACCTTGCGAAAATAATCATCCATCAACATCCCTTCAGGGATAGGATATTTCGGCAGGTAGTAAGTCCCCATTTCAATTTCAATATTACAACGTTTCGCTATAGCTACTGTATTACTAACAGCCGATGGAATATCACTAAAAAGCTCCGCCATTTCATCTTGAGAACGGAAATACTGCTCTTCACTATAATCTTTAGGGCGAGTAGGGTCTTCAAAGGCCCGCCCTTGGTTTATACAAACGCGAACCTCATGGGCCTCAAAGTCTTCAGGTTTAATAAACATGACTTCATTGGTCGCAACGACTGGACAGTTATACTGTTTAGCTAAAGCAACTGAACCGTGAACCACCTGCTCATCACCACTGCGACCTGTACGCTGCACTTCCAAATAGAACGAATCAGGAAATACATCCATCCAATATTGTAAAATATCACCAGCCTGACCATTTTCAGCCAGAATGGAACGGCCAATTTCTCCCCGCTTACCACCTGAGAGTACAATTAAACCCTTGGATTTCTCTACAACCCATTCTTTTTTAATTAGAGCCATATCATGAATGATATTTTGCCCTTCAGAATAAGCTTGGGAGATCAGCTCCATTAGATTCAGATAACCTTCAGAGTTTCTCACTAAGAAGGTTAATCGATAAGGCTCGCCTCCCGGTTCATCCGTATTTTCAACCCAAAGATCCGCCCCACATAGTGGTTTAATACCACTACCTGTGGCTGCTTTAAAAAATTTAATTAAAGCAAAAAGATTAGTTTGGTCTGTCATCGCTACAGCAGGCATATTATTCGCTTTTGCGGCTGCAATAAGCTCTTTAACACGCACTAATCCATCCACTAAGGAAAACTCAGTATGTACACGTAGATGAATAAATTTAGGATCGTTTAAGGCTAGCTCTGACATGGTGCTCAATCTAAAATGGGTTAAGTTAATTTTCTTCTAATAACTGACGTACAGGCTTAAAAGAACGCCTGTGCTGAACTAACGGACCATGCTTTTTT
The DNA here is from genome assembly GCF_965223595.1 of Neptuniibacter marinus. NCBI lineage: Bacteria > Pseudomonadati > Pseudomonadota > Gammaproteobacteria > Oceanospirillales > Oceanospirillaceae > Neptuniibacter > Neptuniibacter marinus. The sequence continues at coordinate 3,353,470 of NZ_OZ245004.1, forward strand.
AATGCTTCTAAATGGAGAACAGTCGGATAACCTTTATGTTTAGCAAACCCATATTCTGGGTGCAAAACATCAAGTTCCTGCATCTCCTTATCACGCGCAACTTTAGCGATGATGGATGCGGCACTGATCTCAGCAACTTTACTATCCCCTTTAACTACAGCTTCACTTGGGCATAATAGCTGGGGACAACGATTACCATCAATAAAAGCAAATTCGGGTGTTACATCTAACCCTTCAACGGCTCTCTGCATAGCCAGCATTGTCGCATGCAGAATATTCAGCTCGTCAATTTCCACAGGGGATGCAGAAGCAACACACCAAGCAAGTGCCTTCTCTCTTATTTCAAGATCGAGTGATTCTCGACGCTTCTCAGACAATTTTTTTGAATCGGCTAAACCTACAATCGGTTTCGATGGATCTAGAATAACAGCCGCCGCTACAACATTGCCGATCAATGGACCTCGACCAACCTCATCAACACCGGCTACCCGCTTCCCTTTCCCAAAATCAAAACCATCCATTACAGCACTCCTTTATCCTCAAGCAATTTAACGATCGCAGATGCGGCTCGCTCATCAGCATCTTGATGCAACTGAGTATAAACATCTTCAAAACGCTTCTGCACATAATCAATATAAGAGTGATCATTCAGAGCTTTTAATAGCGCCTCGCCTAAAATTCTGGGGGTCACATCATCCTGTAAAATTTCTGGGACCAACGCTTCATCAGCCAGCAAATTAGGTAATGATATATGACGAGATTTAATCATTCGGGAATAAATAGCATAAGTTAATGATGCCATTTTATAGGCCACAACCATCGGTTTTTTCAAAATAGTCGCTTCGAGTGTTGCTGTACCTGAAGCGATCAAGATTGCATCAGCAGTAGCCATAACTTGCCTAGATTGCTGCAGTACTAATCTAACATTAAGCCCAGAAAAGCTCTCATTAAGTAAAGCTTCAAGCTCATTGAATCGCTGCTCATTCGCCGCCGGCAAAAGAAAAAGCAAATCTGGCTCTTTTTCCGCTAACCATCTTGCTGTCTGTAAAAAAGGTTCAGCCAGATATTTTATCTCACTCCCCCTACTACCCGGTAACAGCGCGACAACTCGCTGAGACTCGCTAATACTAAATAAAGCCCGAGGATCCTGAAGAGACGGATCATTTACAATCTGATCTGCTAATGGGTGACCAACAAACTCAATTCTCTGACCTGTTTCTTGATAACAAGCGGGCTCAAAGGGAAACAAAGCTAGTACTAAATCTGTAGTTTGCTTTATTTTAAAAATACGCTTACGTTTCCACGCCCAAACAGAGGGACTTACATAATGAACCGTGGGAATTCCTGCCGCTTTCAAACGACCTTCCATATGAAGGGTAAAGTCTGGCGCATCAATACCAATAAAAACATCTGGGGGATTATCGATAAAATATTGGATAAGCTTTCTACGGGCTTTAAGCAGCTCAAACAATCGACCAAGAACTTCAACTAGCCCCATCACAGATAAACGTTCCATCGGGTAACGAGATATACAGCCCTCAGCCTGCATAAGCTCACCACCTATACCTTCAACGATAAGATCTGGAAACTTGGTTTTAAGTGATCGGATAAGGCCCGCGCCTAAAATATCACCTGAGGCTTCTCCCGCAACAATGCCTATTCGCAGAGGATTCGGCATAGTTTCTCCTAGCGAATAATGCCGCGGCTTGATAATTCAATAGAGTGAATCAGAGATAGGACTTCGGGACAGCTTTCCGCAAGCTCCCGTAGCTCAACTAGCGCTTGAGCAATAGTCAATTTTTTGCGGTAAATAATCTTGTAGGCGCGGCGTAAATTGGCAATAGCATCAGCTGAAAAACCTCTTCGCCTCAAACCTTCAACATTAATACCATGAGGGGCTGCTGTATTACCATTGGCCATAATGTAATCAGGGATATCTTTGAGCACTACAGTGCTGGTCCCGCACATGACATGTGCACCAATATGGCAAAACTGATGCACGGCAGTAAACCCACCAAGAACAGCCCAATCACCGACATGAACATGCCCAGCAATGGCCGTATTATTGGCCATAATGACATGGTCACCAACAATGCAATCGTGTGCCACATGCGCATAGGCCATAAAAAGGTTATCACTACCTACTTGAGTAACCCCCGCATCTTGCACTGTACCTCGGTGAATAGTTACACCTTCTCGAATGATATTATTATCACCGATAACCAATTTGGTTGGCTCACCTGCATACTTTTTATCTTGGCAATCTTCACCCACCGAAGCAAATTGGAAAATCTTATTGTTTTTGCCAATTGTCGTTGGGCCTTTTATAACAACGTGAGGCCCAACAACTGTACCCGCACCGATTTCGACATCAGGTCCAATAAGAGACCACGGCCCTACAGCAACATCACTGGCCAGCTTTGCAGAGGGATCTATAACAGCACGAGAATCGATCAAGACTTAAACCTTTCTATCAGCACACAAAATAGTTGCAGTACTTACCGTATCACCGTCGACAGATGAACGCACATCAAATTTCCAAATACCTCGACGTTCAGATACAACAGTCGCCTCTAACTTTAACTGATCACCTGGAACTACAGGACGTTTGAAGCGTAGTTTATCCGCACCCACAAAATAGTAGATAGATCCATCTTGTGGCGTTTTATCCATTGTTTTAAAACCGAGAATACCTGCAGCCTGCGCCATAGCTTCAACAATTAAAACACCAGGCATCACAGGATAGTCGGGGAAATGTCCATTAAAAAAGGGTTCATTAACTGTAACGTTTTTAATCGCAACAATGGACGTTCCTTTTTCTAGCTCCAACACCCTATCCACCAAAAGGAAAGGATACCGATGCGGAAGATATTCCCGAATTTCATTCACATCCATCATTTCTTACGAACCCTTAATCTCAATAATCTCGTCTTCAATAGACTTAATTCGACGCGCCATTTGATCCAGCTGTCGAAAACGAACAACATTTTTTTTCCACATTTTATTCGGTAACATTCCCGTACCTGATGAATATACACCCGGCTTCAATATGGATTTTGTAATAAGCGACATTGCAGTAATGTGTGAGCCATCAGCAATCGTCAAATGACCTGTAATTCCACAAGCTCCAGCAATTGTGCACTGGGCGCCAATTTTAGTGCTACCAGCCACTGCAGTACAAGCGGCTAACGCACTATTTTTGCCAATTGTAACATTATGAGCGATTTGAATCTGATTATCTAAAATCACACCATCTTCGATAACAGTATCATCTAAAGCACCACGATCAATGGTTGTACCCGCACCGATTTCAACATTATCACCTATGCTGACACCACCTAACTGAGCGATTTTCACCCAGTTATCACCATCTTTAGCAAACCCGAATCCATCCGCCCCCAAAACTACACCGCTATGAATTAGGCAGTTAGCGCCTATTTTCACATTATGGTAGATCGTCACATTAGCATTGATCACAGTATTATCTGCAACACTTGATCCTGCACCTACAACTGAATTAACACCGACAGTAGCATTATCACCAATTGTACAGCTGGGGCCTATATGAGCTCCGGCAGCCACAGAGGCAGTTTTACTCACAACAGCCGTAGGATGAACATATGCAGAAGGTGATATCTCTTGTGATAATTTTTGAGCTGAAGAAAACAGGTGACTTATTTTAGCGTAAGCCAAATAAGGGTCATCAACTAAAATAGCATTGCCTGAATAGCTTTCAAGATCTGCTGGCGACAGAATAACTGCGCCAGCCTGGGTCGTACGCAAATACTTCTGATAGCGATTATTTGCTATAAAAGAGAGTTGAGTCGACGACGCCGATTGCAATGTAGATACTGAGCTCAATTTATAATCAGCATTACCAACAAACTCTGCCGAAAGAAACGTCGCAATATCACTAAGCGTGTAATGATGATTTTTCATGAACCCATATAAGCCTATTGCTTATTTAAAAGTTCAACAACACGCGGCGTTATATCAACCTCTTTCTTTGCAAAAAGCGTTGCCTGTTTTGCTAAAACCACATCATAGCCTTCTTTTTCAATTAGCTCACGAATCACTTTATCAAGTTTAGGACGCATCTCCTGAATAAACGCTTGTTCACGCTCCATCCGCTTTTGCTGTAAGGCTTGACCATTACGCTGATACTGAGCAAATACTTTTTGAAACTGTATTTTCATTTTTTTCAGTTCTTCCGCAGAAGCAAGGTCTTTATTCTTTGTAACTTTATCTCGAGCAGCCTTAACTTGCTTTTCTAAATCTAACAGCGACTTTTCTTCTTTAGAAAATTCACTTTTCAGCTTTCCTCGGAAATCCGCAGCCGCTGAAGAAGCTAACAGCGCCTGCTGTACGCCTAATACTGCTATTTTCTCTGCATGCACAGAAAAGCTCATGCCTGCAACCAAAATAAAGCCTAACAACGATTTATAATTCATATCTTATCCCTTAGAAGGTTTGACCTAATGCAAACTGGAACACTTCAGTATCATCCCCAGCCTTATCATTTAACTGTGTCGCTAGAGCAACAGATAGCGGACCAATAGGAGTTAGCCAACTAAGACCTATACCTGCTGAATAACGAAGTTCATCCAACTTCACCCCATCTTCACAATTACCTGATAATGCAACTGATGAACAACTTGTATCAAAAACATTACCTGCATCCACAAAGAACAGCGTACGCCATGATGACTTATCTTTTACAAACGGCATTGGGAAAATAAGCTCAACCCCACCTGTAATGAGTACATCACCACCAAACGGGTCATCGTTTGTATCACGTGGACCTAAGGTATTTTGCTCGTAACCCCTAACTGTCTTTAAACCACCTGCATAAAAGTGCTTGTAAAACGGATATTCATTATCGCCCAATTCACCACCGTAACCGAGACGCCCCTTCATTGAGAGCACCCAATTACGATCTTCAGTTAGAGGGCGATACCATTTAGCATTATACAACGCCTTGTAATAGCTTAAATCGCTCCCAGGGATACTGACTTCAAGAGATGCACTTTGGGAATAACCTTTAGTTGGGAAATAACCCCTATTAAGATGGTTACTACTCCACGAACCCGTGAAGTTCATATTAAAATAATCATTTCCTTCATCCAGAAGATACTGATTAATCTCATCTGGCGTTTCAGAAGAATTTGTATTGATAGTGACCTGCTCAACATTTAGGCCAAAATTCAAACGCTGATAATCATCAATCGGATAACCAAAGTTAACACCACCGCCAATCTCATCGGTAGAGAATGCACTCGTATTATCTTCGTCAAAGTCTCGTTCACGGTAGTAAAGGTTAAAGCCTCGGCTTACGCCATCTACCGTATAGTACGGATCAACAAAACTATATGAATATTCCGTTAAAGTATCACTATTAGAGATACCTATACCGACTTTCTTACCTGTACCTAAGAAGTTATCTTGCTGCAGCTGGAAGCCCAGAATGATACCTGAGGTTTGGGAGAAACCTAAACTTGCAGAGAAGGAACCTGATTGTTGCTCTTCAACTGAATACTGCACATCGACAAGGTCTGTACTCCCTGGAACAGGGATAGTTTCGACACTAACAGCCTTAAAATATCCTGTTTTTTCTAATCGCAGCTTAGATTGTTCAATCAACTCGTTCGATGCTACCGCCGCTTCCATCTGTTTTAAGTGCTGACGAATAACATCATCTGCCGTACGCGTGTTACCTCTGATAGCAATCCTACGCACATAGGTACGCTTACCCGGATCAAGGAAAAACTTCACGGTAACAGTATTATCATCATGTAACTCAGGTGCAGGAGATACGTTGGCAAACATGTAACCTACATCGCCAATTTTATTACTCAATGCTTCTTGTGACTCAGTAATTAAACGTCTAGAAAAAGTCTGACCTTTCTCAACACGAATCACTTTCTTCAATTCAGCTTCCGGCACAACCATCTCACCCGCAATATCTACATCACGAACGGTGTATTTTTCGCCTTCAGTGACATTAACGGTTATATAGACATGCTTTTTATCAGGTGTAATTGAAACTTGTGTCGAATCAATAGAAAAGTTCACATAACCGCTATCGAGATAATAAGAGCGAAGACGTTCGATATCAGCAGACAGTTTTTGTCTCGCATAACGATCGTCCTTTTTAAAGAAAGACCAAAAATTAGGGAGTTTCAAGGAAAATAGGTCCGTTAACTCTTCATCAGTATAAACACTGTTACCCACAATATTTATATGCTGAATCGTCGCAACCTGTCCCTCTTTAATATTTATGTTTAGAGCAACACGATTACCCGGTAACGTTTCAACATCAGTTTCAACGTTTGCACCATAACGCCCTTGTGATGAGTATACTCGAACAATATCCTGCTTAATCTGCTCCAAGGTGGAACGTTTAAAAACATCACCCTCTTGCAATCCAGTCTGCTTAAGACCATCTAACAACGCATCAGATTCAAGAACTTTGTTACCATCTAATCGAATCAAACTGACTGAGGGTCTCTCCTGAAGCTGTAAAATCAGGACAGAGTCATCACGTAACAATTCAATATCATCAAAATAACCAGACTCAAACAGTTTCCGTGAAGCGTCCGCTAAAACCAAAGAATCAACCTGATCCCCTGCTGTAATCGGAAAGTTCCTAAAAACTATACCTGGTGATACTCGCTGTAATCCCTCCAAGCGAATATCTTCAACCACGAAAGATGATGTGTTTGCTTGAGCCAATGAGGCCCAAAGAAAAAGCGTAACCAGAAGTCCAATGGCGCGTTTCATGAAGTACTTCTTATCCATTATAAAAATAAAACCGACTGTAACTTAATATCACAACCGCATAAAGTCGTTAAACAGAGCTACTAACATAAGCGTTAACAGCATTGCCATCCCTATCTTCAATCCTAAAAATTGAACTCGTTCACTGACTGGCTTCCCTCTCAACAACTCAACTGTGTAGTAAAGAAGGTGCCCGCCATCCAAAACAGGAATCGGCAATAAATTCAATATACCTAAGCTAATACTCAGGTAAGCTAAAAAACTCACATAGGATTCTAAGCCAGAGGCTGCAGAAGCACTGGCCACTTTAGCAATGGTTATAGGACCACTCAAGTTTTTTACAGATATTACCCCTTCAATCATCTTCCAGATAGAATCAAGGGTCAAAGAAATCATCTGTAAAGTTTTGTTAAATGCCTTAATCAGAGCATCAAAAAAACCATAATGCAGCTCACGCTTATACTCTTGCGGCCAATCTACAGGCTGTGCAGCCGCTCCTATATAACCATAAGAACCACCCGCTTGATCTACTTTAAGCGCAGGAGATAAAACCAGTTCGCGCAATTCCACACCACGCTGCACTTGAAGCGTTAACTGCGTATTAGGGCTCGCTCTCACCACATCAACTAAAGCATACCAATCATCAACTACATCTGCATTTACACTTACTACCTTGTCTCCTAGTTGAAGCCCTGCAGCTTTAGCTCGCCCATCCTCAACTAAACGACCAATAATTGCCGGCACCTCTGGTCGCCAAGGGACCAAACCTAACGCAGTTAATGGCGACTCATTTTCAAGGTCAATATGCCACTGTTTCAGATCTATAACATACTCTTCAGGTACGACATTCACTTTATCAACGGGCCTTACAGTAAGCACCAAAGAGCCACTTTCACCAACACGAGAAGCCAGCTTTAAATTTACTTCATCCCAAGATAGGGTTTCATCACCATCAACAGATAAAATTTCGCTATTCGCAGGTATATTAGCTGTATCCGCAATAGAGCCTTCAATCAGCGTACCCACCACAGGTACGACGGTAGAAACACCCGATTGATACATAAACCAATAAGCCAGAACAGCAAAGATAAGATTAACTGCAGGACCCGCAGCCACAACAGCCATCCGCTGCAAGACCGGTTTACGATTAAACGCTTGATCTAACTGTTCAGGAGCAACCTCAGCCTCTCCCTCATCTAGCATTTTCACATAACCACCCAACGGGATAGCAGCAATAGCAAATTCAGTGCCCTGCCTATCACGCCAAGTATATAAAGCCTTACCAAAACCGATTGAAAACTTTAAGACCTTAATGCCGCACCTACGCGCAACATAAAAATGTCCCCATTCATGAATAGTAACTAAAATACCTAAGGTGAGAATGGTGATAAAAACAGTATGCAGAAATTCCATATTACACAAGCACCCAATACTGCATTCCTAATATAAACAGTGGCGAAGCGGCGGTAATGCTATCAATACGATCCAACACACCCCCATGCCCAGGCAACAATTGACTACTATCTTTAATGCCTCGATGACGCTTTAGCATACTCTCAAAAAGATCACCTAAGACTGAAATCAACCCCGTCAGTAGCGCCATAATAACTAAAGGAAAGATACTGACTGATGCCGCCCCAGCAATAAAACTATAAATAACCGCAACAGCAAAACATGCAACTAAACCTCCATACAAACCCTCACGTGTCTTTCCAGGGCTCACACTGGGCGCTAATTTTGTGCGACCAAAACGCTTGCCCGCAAAATAAGCACCGACATCCGCTCCCCAGACAAGCAATAACAGTAAAAAAATCAACTGATCACCCTGCTCTACGGACTTCATTTCAACAAACGCAAACCAACAAGGCAGAAGGACAATAAAACCAATCAGACCTCGAGCTAAGACTGAGCCCCAACTAGATACACGCGGAAATCTATACACCCAAAAGAGCGCAATAAACCAAAAGACAATAGCAAGAAAAAAAACATAAAAGGCATCTATAGTCTGATATTGATAGTGGCACAAACCTACAACGACAGCCACAAGGCACACATAGGCTACTTTCACCCGACCCTTCTGAAAACCAGCAAGATTAGCCCATTCCCATGCAGCCAACAATATAACCGCATCCATTAAAAAGACAAAGAAAGAGAAAGGAAGACCAAAAACACCAAACAACGCCAGAGGCGCAAGAACCATCGCCGTAATTATGCGCTGTTTAAGCATTCATCTCAGCCTCTACTTGCTCACTGGTACGCCCAAAACGACGCTGCCGACGACCAAAATCATCAATAGCAGCCAATAGGTGAGATTTATCGAAATCAGGCCAATAAGCATCAGAGAAATAAAGTTCGGTATATGCGAATTGCCAAATAAGAAAATTACTTATGCGCTTTTCACCACCTGTGCGAATACAAAGGTCAGGCTCAGGTAATTCATCAAGCGTTACCGCTGCGGACAATAACTCTTCAGTAATATCAGCAGGCGATATTTTATTTTGCACACACTGTTCAGCGACTTGTTGAGCGGCATTGACTATATCCCAGCGACCACCGTAGTTTGCTGCAATATTTAGCTGAAGGCCTGTACATTTTTCAGTCAACACTTCAACTTTCTCAATTTTTTTCTGTAGAGAAGCACTAAAAGCAGACTTATCCCCTATCACTCGTAAACGAATATTGTTTTTCAGTAATCGTCTAGCTTCGCGATCTAGAGCTAATTTAAACAACTCCATTAGCCCTTTAACTTCAAGGGGAGGTCGTTTCCAATTTTCAGAACTAAACGCAAAAAGCGTCAACACTTCCACTCCAGACTCAATACAGCCTTCGATAGTGGAACGGACGCAGTCAACACCAGCTTTATGCCCGGCAAGACCTGGTAGGCGCCGTTCTTTCGCCCAGCGATTATTACCATCCATTATAATGGCAATATGTCGCGGCGTTTTCGCAGCTAGACTAGACGGGCTATTAGTAGATTTCATGACATAAGTTCAGCGGCACTTTACAGCACCGCTGCTACGATCAAATTTCCATTAGATCTTTTTCTTTCTGCTCCAAAAGTGCATCCACTTCAGCAACATACTTATCCGTAATCTTCTGAATCTGATCTTCACCACGGCGCTGATCATCCTCAGTAATCTCCTTCTCTTTCAGAAGATCCTTCAAGTCACCATTAGCATCACGGCGAATATTACGTACAGAGACACGCGCATTCTCAGCTTCTGAACGAGCCTGCTTTATGTAACCTTTGCGTGTTTCCTCTGTCAAAGGCGGCATAGGAACACGGATATTTTCACCAGCCGTTGCAGGATTGAGCCCTAAGTTTGATGTCATAATTGCTTTTTCAATCACAGGTACCATAGGTTTTTCCCAAGGCACAATAGACAATGTTCTGCCATCTTCAACAGAGATATTAGCAACCTGACTTAAAGGCACATCAGATCCGTAATAAGAAACCTGCACACCTTCCAAAATACTTGGATGCGCGCGGCCGGTACGAATCTTTTTAAAATTATTTACTAGAGCATCTAAGCTCTTCTGCATGCGTTCGGAAGCATCCTGAGTAATTTCATTCAGCATATTTTTCTCCAACCGTTTCACTGCAATCAATCAATGTGCCTTCATTACCACCTACAACTAGGTTGGCCAAAGCACCTGATTTATTCATATTAAATACACGAACAGGCATATCATGATCGCGCGTTAAACATATCGCCGTCAGATCCATCACACCCAACTGTTGCTCCAGAACTTCATCATAATTTAGATGAAGGTATCGGCGCGCCGTTGGATCTTTAACTGGATCGGCAGTATATACACCATCAACTTTTGTCGCTTTTAAAACAACATCTGCATCAATTTCTATACCACGCAAACAAGCGGCAGAATCTGTAGTGAAAAATGGGTTACCTGTGCCAGCGGCAAAAATAACTACATCACCCTGATTCAAGTAACGTATCGCATTACGACGATCATAATGATCAACGACACCACTCATAGGAATTGCAGACATAACACGTGTATTAATATTGCTACGTTCTAAAGCATCGCGCATAGCTAATGCATTCATAACCGTAGCTAACATTCCCATGTGATCACCGGTAACTCGATCTAAGCCAGCAGCATTAAGTGCGGCACCGCGGAATAAATTCCCGCCACCAATCACCATACCCACTTGCACACCTATTCCAACCAACTGGCCGATTTCAAGCGCCATTCGATTGAGGACATTGGAATCAATACCAAAGCTTTCTTCGCCCATTAGGGCTTCGCCGCTCAACTTGAGCAGAATACGTTTATATTTGGACCGTTTTTCGGTAGATGGCATCCGTCTATCTCCGCAGAAATTGAGATCAGGATAGTGTATCAGGAAAAGGGAGGATTGCGCATGCAGAACATGCGCAATCGGAAGGTTTTACAGCAAGTTAGCCGTTCAATTGAGCAGCAACTTCAGCAGCAAAATCCACATCTTCAACTTCAATACCTTCACCCACTTCTACGCGAGTAAAAGATTTAACAGTCGCACCGGCATCTTTAGCAACCTGACCTACTTTAAGTTCAGGATTTTTAACGAATGCTTGCTCTACCAAGCTATTCTCAGCCAAGAATTTATTAATACGACCTACAACCATTTTCTCAGCAATTTCTGCTGGCTTACTCGCCATATCTGGCTGAGCAAGAATGATCTCTTTCTCTTTAGCTACGACATCTTCAGGCATATCTTCTTTACTTACAACCTGAGGATTAACCGCAGTAACATGCATAGCAATATCTTTAGCCGTTTCAGCGTTACCGCCTTCAAGCTGAACAACTGCAGCAATCTTATTATTACTATGTACATAAGCAGCAACAACACCACCTTCAACTAAGAAGACACGACGTACACCGATGTTCTCACCAATTTTCTGAACCAACGCATCACGTGCATCCGTCAATTCACCAGCCATCAACGCTTCAACATTAGTTTCTTTAGAAGCAAACGCTTTATCAAGCACAACATTTGAAAACGCTAGAAAACCTTCATCACGCGCAGCAAAGTCAGTTTCAGAGTTAACTTCTACCGCAACTGCATAATTATTGTCATCAGCAACTTTAACTAAAACAACACCTTCAGCTGCCGTACGGCCCGCTTTTTTAGCTGCTTTCATGCCAGACGCTTTACGTAGTTCTTCGATCGCTTTATCTACATCGCCATCAGTGCCCTGAAGCGCTTTTTTACATTCCATCATGCCTAGACCAGTACGGTCACGCAGATCTTTAACCATTGCAGCGGAAATCTTCGCCATTATCGATACCCCTAATTAAATAGCCGTGGATTAATCAAAAAATCCAAAAAAGGGGGCCAAGCCCCCTCTTTAAGTCATCAAAGAGAATAATTAACTGTGTTTACAGTCTGATTACTCAGCCGCAGCTGGCGTCTCTTCAACTTCTACGAATTCGTTTTTGTCGCCAGCGCCAGCACCTGAACCTTCAAGGCATGCATCAGCAGCAGACTTAACGTAAATCTGAATAGCGCGCAACGCATCATCGTTACCAGGAATAATAACGTCAATACCATCAGGGTTACTGTTAGTATCAACAACACCGATAACAGGGATACCTAGCTTGTTTGCTTCATTTACAGCGATACGCTCATGATCAACATCGATTACAAAAAGAGCATCAGGCAAACCGCCCATCTCTTTAATACCACCGATAGAACGCTCTAGCTTTTCCATTTCACGCTGACGCATCAAAGCTTCTTTTTTAGTTAGCTTTTCAAACGTACCGTCTTGGCTCTGTGATTCTAGGTCACGAAGACGACGGATAGACTGACGAATAGTCTTGTAGTTAGTCAGCATACCACCTAACCAACGGTGGTTAACGTATGGCATAGATGCACGGCTAGCTTCTTCTTTAATGATTTTGCTTGCTGCACGTTTAGTACCAACAAAAAGAACTTTATTTTTGTTAGATGCCATATTCTGGATGCTATCCAATGCACCATTAAGAGCAGGAAGTGTGTGCTCAAGGTTGATGATATGGATTTTGTTACGAGCGCCAAAAATGAATTTTGACATTTTCGGATTCCAGTAACGAGTCTGGTGACCGAAGTGAACGCCTGCTTTAAGCAGGTCACGCATAGTAGTTTTAGCCATTATTTTTTCCTAAATGTTTTGGGTTAGACCTCCACGAACCCCAACATTCAACCCGAAGGCACCCTGAATATTGTGTCGGCACGTGTGTGATATTTTTGCTTATGCAAATTGAGCGCGGATTTATACCATAACTACCTATAGAGATAAAGCTTATTTCTTTTAACCTCCGTTGATTGATACAATCCCCATCCAGATATTTTTTACATACAGTACTCACAAGAATTAAAAGGATACTTCGGCAGCTATGAGCATCAAGATTAAAACCCCAGAAGAGATCGAAAAAATGCGCATCGCAGGCCGCTTAGCTGCCGATGTTTTAGTCATGATAGAACCTTTTGTTAAAGTCGGCGTCACCACCGAAGAACTCAATCAAATCTGTCACGACTATATTGTCAACGAACAGCAAGCCATTCCCGCACCACTCAATTATCATGGCTTCCCAAAATCAATCTGCACATCTGTAAACCATGTCGTCTGCCACGGCATCCCCAACAACAAACCCCTTAAAAACAACGATATTATCAATATTGATATTACAGTTATTAAGGACGGCTATCATGGCGATACAAGCAAAATGTTTTTTGTTGGCAAAGAGCTTCCACATGCACGTAGACTGGTCGATGTAACATTAGAATGCATGTATAGAGGGATTAGATTGGTCAAACCAGGTGCTCGCTTAGGTGATATTGGTCACACCATACAAACCTATGCTGAGCAAAACCACTATACTGTTGTACGCGAATACTGCGGACACGGCATAGGCGCTGAGTTCCACGAAGAACCTCAGGTATTGCATTATGGTAAACCTGACACCGGCGATATTTTAGAAGAAGGGATGATCTTCACTATTGAACCAATGATCAACGCGGGCAAACGCCAAGTTAAGCTTTCAAAGAAAGATGGTTGGACAGTGGAAACATCTGATCGTCGCCTTTCCGCACAATGGGAGCACACCATATTGGTGACGGCAGATGGTTATGAAGTCTTAACACTCAGACCTGATGATACAATTTAATCTATACCTATAAAATTAGTGCCGCATTCAATAAAAGGTCGTATGTAATGCCAATTACTTTACAACAGCAGCTTGCCGAAACAGAGATTATTAATCTCAGCGATTTCAAAAACAAACTCGCTTCAGCAACATCCCAAATTCCTGTTTATAAAGACGCACTAAAAGAGATTAATCAAAACCTTGACGAGCGCTTCAAAGCTGGCGAAGACATTAGAAAACTTGTCTATGGGCGCGCCTGGGAGATTGATCGCATTCTACAAACAGCCTGGGAGCAGTTCGAATGGCCTGAAAACCAGATCGCACTGATTGCTGTTGGAGGTTATGGTCGCGGAGAACTCCACCCTCATTCCGATATCGATCTACTTATACTGTTAAGCGACAAACTAAACCCAGAAGAACATCACGACTCAATCAGTGGCTTTTTAACGTTTCTCTGGGATATAAACTTAGATATAGGTTCTAGCGTCCGAACACTGAGCGAATGCTACAACGAAGCTCAAAATGACATCACCATCGCAACCAACCTCATTGAGTCTAGAACACTGATCGGCAATGACGGTTTACACTCAGAGATGTACGACAAAGTCACCTCTGAAGGCGCTTGGACCGATAAAGAGTTTTTCCTTGCCAAATCAAAAGAACAGAAAGACCGTCATTCGAAAACAAACAACACAGAATATAACTTAGAACCTAACCTCAAAAACTCTCCAGGCGGCTTACGCGACCTACAAACCATCGGGTGGGTTGCTAAACGGCATTTTGGCTCTACATATATTCGTGACTTAGTAGAAGATGGCTTTCTAACCGAATCAGAACTCGATATTTTAAACAAAGGTGAACTCTATCTATGGTCAGTCAGATACGCCCTCCATATGCTGTGCAAACGGCGTGAAGACCGTCTTTTATTTGATCACCAACGCGAGCTAGCTGACTTCTTTGGCTACCAAGATAAAGATGGGAAACTAGCTGTTGAACAATTTATGAGTAAGTACTACCGCATAGCAATGGCAATGTCGGTTTTTAACGGCTTACTTCTACAACATTTCGATGAAGCGATCCTGCGTGCTGACGAAGAACAGGTTATCAAACCACTAAACAATCGCTTCCAAATACACAACGATTTCATAGAAGTTACCTACGACAAAGTTTTCGAACACCACCCTTTTGCATTAATGGAATTGTTTGTATTACTCGCGCAAAACGAAAACATAGCAGGCGTTAGGGCATCTACAATCCGACTTATACGCGCCAATCGCCATCGAGTAGATGACGACTTCAGAAACGATATACGCAACACCAGTCTATTTATGGAATTGATGCGCTCTCCTGAACGCGTCTCTACTCAGCTCAAACTCATGACCCGTTATGGGATATTAGGACGATACTTACCTGCATTCGGTAAAATCATAGGTCAGATGCAGCACGACCTATTTCATATTTATACCGTGGATGCACATACCATGAAGGTCATCCAAAACTGTAGACAATTTAGGCACAACGATGCACGAGAGGAGTTCCCTATAGCTCATCGAATAGTCAACCACCTTCCCAAGGTTGAACTTCTCTATATTGCAGCACTTTTCCACGACATAGCAAAAGGCCGAGGTGGTGACCATTCCGACTTAGGAGCAGAAGATGCACTGTCTTTTTGCGAAAAGCACCATTTAGGAAAATGGGACAGCCACCTTGTTGCTTGGTTAGTCAGAAACCACCTGCTAATGTCAATGACAGCACAACGAAAAGACATATCAGATCCAGAAGTCATCCATCGGTTCGCTAAACAAGTCTGTGACGTTGTCCACTTAGATTACCTTTATGTATTAACTATTGCCGATATTAACGCCACAAACCAGACGCTTTGGAATAGCTGGCGCGCAACCTTAATGCGCAAGCTTTACACAGATACTAAACGCGCATTAAGACGCGGCTTAGAAAACCCAATAAACAAAGAAGACCGTATTGAACAGATACAAAACGAAGCACTGGTTATTCTCAAACGCCAAGGAGTGGAGGCAGACGCATTTAAAGAGCTATGGGAATCTATTGGAGATGATTATTTTCTCCGGGAAACATCACAGAGCATTGCCGAGCACACAAAGGCAATTATTGAACATGATAGACCCCACGAACCTCTCGTTCTAATAAGACAAACATCACACCGTGCATTTGAGGGAGCAACTGAGATCTTTATCTACAGCGAAGATTTCAAGAATCTCTTTGCGGCCACTGTTGCAACAATGGATCAGCTTCACCTAAACATTCAAGACGCTAGAATCATAGTGACTGACGGTGGAGAGGTGCTAAATACCTACACAGTCTTATCGGACGACAACACCCCTCTATCAGAAAACCCTGATCATCTCTCCAGAATCAAAGAACGTCTTATTGAGGAGCTCGATGACCCGGATGATTACCCAGAGATTATCCAACGGCGTGTACCTCGCCAAATGAAACTCTTTGCCACACCTACACAAGTATATTTAAGTAACGACTCAATTTCCCAGCAGACTGTTTTAGAAGTTATCACGCCCGACAGGCCTGGCCTTTTAGCACGTATAGGTGGCATTTTCGCCGAACATAATCTCTCGGTTCGAAAGGCCCGAATTACAAGTGTCGGCGAAAAAGTAGAGGATTTCTTTTTTATCACTGATGAAGAAGGAACCCCGCTTTCGGATCCCAATGTGTGCCAAAAGCTGCAAGAAGATATATGTCATCAATTAGATGAAACTATCCAGCATGAATAATAAGGGTGAGAGAAATATGGATCAGAATAAACAAAACGAGATAGAAGCTGCCGTCTTTCGTCGCCTATTGGCCCACTTAGACGAAAGAAAAGATGTACAAAACATCGACTTGATGATTCTTGCCGGATTTTGCCGTAATTGCCTAAGCAAATGGTATACAGCGGAAGCAAAAGAGCGAGGCGAAGAGATCGATTACGAAGCAGCGAGAGAGTTAGTTTACGGAGAACCTTACGATAGCTGGAAAGAAAAACATCAAGCGAAAGCAACCCCAGAACAGATGGCAGCTTTTGAAGCGACGCAAAACAAATAACTACACACTCTACTGATCAACCGATCTAGTAGAGTCTTAGTTACTCACCCAAGCACGCTGCACTTGATTCATATCCACCTCAAGAGTAGTGGCGTATGTATCTTCCTGCACAGGGAAGGTCTTCACCACTCTCGCCCCCCGCACTATACCCGATACCGCCGTTTTAAATTGATCGCTCTGTAAAACCATATCTTTAACCGTTGTCGTGCCAAACATATATTGCCCGTGAACAACACCCGCCAACTCTTGGTATGCACGCAATTTAGATGCCCGCATAGCCATCAACACTTTATGTTGCTGCGTTTGACCCGGCTGTAAACTGATGGGTGCATAGCCTGTTGCACGCACCCAATTTGGCGCTTGCGGCTCCTCCACTCGCGGCGGAAAATTAATATCAGGTAACGCATCCACCACTTCAACAGTAGATTCCACAACCGTTTCACAGCCTTGAATAACTAGAAACATAGGGAAAAACAGCGCAAAAGCAGTCAGCTTTATAGATTTACTTATTATTTTTTTCATTATTACCTACCAACAGGACCGCCGCGATTTTCAATAATAAGCCCTTGATTTAGAGCCTCCAATGGATCATACCCTGGAATAGCACCTTCTAAACGTTCGTTAGGTATATGGGTTTGACCTGTTGCCAATACTTGCCGCGTCGTTGTATCAATGACTCGTGCATTAATTACTAAGCCATCTGAGTGTTGGGCATAAGTCCCTGTCACTAAGAAGTAAACCTTAAAACGCGTACGCAGACCAGACAGATTTTGTTTCGATAACGGCTGTTTTGTCGAAGTTGTAAGCCCAGCCGCACGATAATCAACAAGATTATAACCGTGCTGCTGTAATTGATAGATAAACCCTTGCTCTAATCGTTCGCCAAAACGACCAACTTTCCTAGCATTATGCAAGTTAGTAAATGGAATAACCGCAACGGGGAAGCGTTTTACTCGGTTTTCCTGCAAGCCAACATTCATCTGCACCGCCATTTGAGATACCGCCTCGCTAATGGGGTCCAACCCATTCGGCAAAGTGTCAATCTGTACAACTTGGCGCTGTAACATCGACCGCTCTTTTTCCAACAGCGCCTCTTTCTCTGCAATATGCGCTTTCTCAAGCTGATGCAACTGCTCAACAACCTCAGGACTCATACTTTCAATATGCACCTTTTCAGGCTGCTTATCTTGGGTATTAACCTGCTGAAAGCATCCGCTTAAAAAGCAAACCATTAACAGCAGTAAAATCTTTTTCATCCTGATATTCCAAACTCAAAAGGTTAAGCCCGACAATCTAACATAATCCACCAAGCATAGGGAGTCGACTTAAACCGTTTACAACAGGCACACAATAAAATACTGTTCTGAAAACGATTAATTATTTACTCGACCTCTTTTAGTAATCGGTCATTAGGCAGATATGTTTAATAAAACGCTGAATTTTCTTATTGTTAGCTTATTTCTATCTTTAACTTCTATAGCTCAAGCGGTTGTCATTGAAGCTGAGGGGCAAGCTATTATTGCCAACAAAAACATTACCGCTGCTAGAGAGGCTGCCATCAGGGACGCTTCTCAGCAAGCATCAATGCAGGCAGCTGTTTATGTGTCTAGCAGCCAAGTCGTAAGAGATGGCATTCTTGAGATCGACAATATGCAGATTAGCTCTTTGGGCCAAGTTTCAAATATCGAAATACTGGACGAGAAAATCATTGGTTCAACACTACACATTCGAATCAAAGCGAATGTAGATATTGATGAAGGTTGTAGCAACGGAAGTAGCAACAATTATAAAAAAACCATAGCCTTTGCCGCGTTTCCGCTTCAACAATTAAGCCAAGCTAATCTGGGCGGACTCCATAACGTTAGTAGTGAACTACCTGCACAATTAAGCCAACGCTTTAACAGCACAGCACAAACGATCACTTACAATGCTGGGTTAATTAACCTCTACCCTAACCCTAGCCAAGCTAGCTCATCACAGTTAGATAGCGGCAAGCTAACGAGTATGCTAAGCACGATTGGTCAGCTCGATGTTAACTATGTAATTTCAGGTGTTATCCGTGATATCTCTATGGTTGATCCTCGCACTCACGCCGAAAACAACTACTTTATGGATCTCTACAACAGGCTCGATTTCAAAAGTAAAAGACACCTCCGAAACTTTGAAATTGACCTATTTATACACGATGGTTTCTCGGGCCAACTTGTTTCACAAAAACACTACCAAACCGCAGGTTTATGGAGTCTTGATCGCACAATAACAACGGGATTCGCTACACCAGGGTTTATTAAGCAGGACTACGGACAGAAAGTAAGAGCACTCGAAGATAAGATTGCGGCGGAAATATCCGCAGAGCTACGCTGCGAACCTTTTAGTACTCGTATAACTCAAGTTGAAGATCGCACTATCTGGATCAATGCAGGTAAGCAGCATGGTTTAAAGCGTGGGGACAAGCTCACTATCTATCGCAGCTCCACCATTTTCACCCCACAAATGAACAGCAACACCCAATTAACCAACACACAACAAACCTTAATTATTGATGATGTACAGATGGGATTTGCATCTGGCCATATCAACGCATCCGCTGAAACATACAATATTCGGGCAGGGGATTTAGCTATTGCACGCTAATTCCATATAGCTAAAAGACGACTCCCCCGCCAGCAAAACGGGGGAATATATATACAAACTAGTTTGTACGTGTGCCGCTAATATTAATCTCTACACGGCGATTTTGAGAACGACCTATTTCAGTAGTGTTATCTGCTACGGGGTAACGCTCCCCAAAGCCACGTGCATTAACTCTAAGACGAGAAATACCCGAGCTCGCTAAGTAGTCAGCCACACGCGCCGCACGTCGTTCTGACAACTGCTGGTTATACTCAAACGATCCTGTGCTATCAGTAAAGCCATCCACATTCATCTCGGTTTTATCAAATTTCACCAAGACTTTTACTACTGAATCCAATACAGGATAAAAGTTGTTCGCTATCTGGTCTGAATTAAGCGCAAATGTGATATTACCCGGCATAATCAAACGAATTGAATCACCAATACGCTCAACTTGAACGCCTGTACCTTGTAGCTCTTGACGCAGAAGCGCTTCCTGTTGATCCATGTAGTAACCAATACCACCACCAACAGCACCACCCACCAAAGCCCCTGTTAAAGCGCCTTTACCACGATCAGATTTACTAGAAACAGCTGCACCTAGCACAGCACCTGCAACGGCACCTATACCTGCACCTTTAGTTGTGCTTCCTACTTTCTGCTCTCCTGTGTATGGATCAATTGTTTGACACCCAGTCAACAGAACGCCGGCAACACAAACTGCGAACAGTTTTTTCATAATTAACTCCAAAAAAAAATGACTATTGCACCATAATAACTCTACTATGGCTGAATAAACACTGACTAAAAAACAGATAAATACTACTTGCCGCTAGTCAGTCATGCCAAACACCGATAAAATAATCGTATTGTTCCAACAATGCAGTTTCATATAAACTCCACTCACTGTATTGAACATAAGTTAATTTTACGTAGTACTCGTTTTTAGGAGATTCAATTGTCCCAGCTTCCTGTCATTGTTGGTTTTGGTGGTATAAACCCTGCTGGGCGCGCTTCTTTTCACCATGCATATCGCCGATTGATTATAGAGAAACTCGACGAGCAGTCGCGCCAAGAGACACTCACTGACCTAGCTATATTGACAGGTCTTGTTACCTCATCTGATGGAAAATATAAAAATCAGGATGGAATTGAGTACAATGCAACCGAATTAATCAAAGATCTTCAAAAACAATTACTTGATAGTACTTTAATTCGTCGAATTGAAAAAAGCAGCTTTGATGTAAACCACGTTATGTTTAACAAGGCCGCCACTTTAAATTGTGGAGATGGCTCGCTAAAGTTTCACCTCCGCAAAAGGCAGATGCCATTAGAGATACCTGCTAATTGGTCGGTCACTGAAACTGCACCCGGACAGTTCGATATTCACGTTTCATCAAAAATGGATGTTCTCTTACCCGATAACAAAGTCGCGCCCGTCCAGTCTGCAGGTCAGCTACCTTCAGGCTTCGAACCTGGCAAGCTTTACCAATCCCGCAACCATCCTCGCAACCTTCAGATGACTGTTTTTGCAGCATCCGATGCACTCTCTTCGACAGGCATCCCTTTCGAAACAATCGCCAACAGCGTAGCACCGGATCAGATTGCGGTTTATGCCAGCAACTCTATAGGGCAGCTTGATGATTTTGGCTTTGGCGGACTTACAAAATTTCCTGCTATAGGGAAACGCACAACATCCAAACAGATGCCATTAGGCTACGCCCAAATGCCTGCAGATTTTGTGAATGCCTACATTCTAGGTAATGTAGGCACCACTGGAGGCGCGCTAGGTGCTTGCGCAACGTTTCTCTACAACCTTCGCAGCGGCGTAAATGATATTCGCTCAGGACGCCGTAAAGTCGTCCTCGTAGGCGGAAGCGATGCGCCTGTAACCCCAGAAGTCATTGAAGGCTTCAAAGCCATGGGAGCATTAGCGGAAGACAAAGACCTATTAGCACTCGACAATCTATCAGAACTCACGGCTGATGATTACCGTAAAGCCTGCCGACCATTCGGCAATAACTGCGGTTTCACTATAGGCGAAAGCAGCCAATTTGTTCTTTTAATGAGCGACGATTTAGCCATAGAGTTAGGCGCCGAAATATATGGCGCAGTTCCAGAAGTATTTGTAAGCGCAGATGGACATAAAAAATCGATCTCCGCACCAGGTATTGGCAATTACATCACTTTAGCCAAATCCGCAGCCCTTGTTCGAAAAATGCTTGGCGAAGAGTCCTTACAGCAAAGGAGCTTTGTCCAAGCTCACGGTACCAGTACACCACAAAACCGTGTGACTGAATCTCATGTAATTAACGAAACAGCAAAAGCCTTTGGCATACAAAACTGGCCGGTTGCTGCTATTAAATCCTATATTGGACACTCTCAAGGCACCGCAGGAGGAGATCAGCTTAGCTTATCTTTAGGCACTTGGAAGTATGGCTATATCCCCGGAATTTTAACGACAGATGAATTCGCCAGCGATGTACATCAAAGCAATCTATTCTTGAGCAACCAGCATATTGAAGTTGGCAAGCAAGGAATGGATACCGTGTTCTTGAACTCGAAAGGTTTTGGTGGCAATAACGCATCCGCACCCGTGATCGCCCCTCATGTTGTGAGCAACCTACTTAACAAGCGCTATAGTAAATCTCAATTATTGGCTTACCAAACAAAACTCGAAAAAACGCGTATGGCAGCCACTGCATACGACCAAGCCTCCCTTCATGGAGACGCTAAGCCAATCTATTTATATGACCATAATGTCCTTCAGGGCGAAGACCTTAGTATTAGTGATAAACAGATCACTATGCCGGGCTACAGCAATCCAATTAACTTGGATATTGATAACCCTTTTGACGATATCTGCTAACTAATAATTTATAAGGAACTGGCGATGCGTGTTTTCATCACTCTAATAGCAATTATCGGTCTTAATGGCTGTATTAATATGGATGCTATAACACCGGATTTCCAAGCTGAAACAGATACTAGCTATTACTTGATCGATACTAAATACCGCTTCTTTTGTGAAGGGGACAGTAAACGCTGCAAAGATATGACTAAGGTTGTTTCCTCTCGTGGCGAACTCTATCCCATCGAAAATGCTTACAACCAAGAAGTCAAAGGCCCTAATTATCCGGTATCCTTAATGTTGATGATCATGAATCCCAACGATGGAAGCTATAAAGCAACGCCCGTGGGTAATGAGGGTCGTTTTTTTAAAGTACCTAAAAACGACACGACTGACCTAGTCTGGAACACACTCTCCAGCATCCTAAACGATCTATTTGACTCTGGCAGTTAATCGACAGTGCTTGGCTGATCTATATTAAAAAGCTGCAACGCCTGCTGAGAGGTGGTTGCAGCTACTTCCTCCACCGTACAACCTTTCAGATCCGCAACAACCTTGGCAACATCCAATACCCGACAAGGCTCATTAGGCTTACCTTGATGGCCACTCAACGGCATATCCGGCGCATCAGTCTCTAAAACAAAATGTTCTAGCGCTGTAGCTTGCACTGTACGTCTTAATTTCTGTGCACGCTCATAAGTCACAGTCCCACCAAGCCCTAACTTAAACCCAAGTTCAATATACTGATGAGCCTGCTGCTCACTCCCGGAAAACGCATGCACAATCCCACCTCGAGTAAGCTTAAATAGCCTAAGCTGCTTAAGCATCTGATCGTGGGCCTTTCTAACATGTAATAAAACAGGAAGCTGATAGTTTTCAGCTAGTGCCAACTGGGGCTTTAAAAAACTTAGTTGCTCATCCAAATCCGCCTGCGGAATAAATAGATCCAAGCCTATTTCGCCAACCGCACATACCGACTTAGACGATAACAGTTGCTCTAACTGCTCAAGATCTTGAGATTGATGTTCATGAAGGAAACAAGGATGTAATCCTAGCGCCATATGAAGACTTGGCCAATTGTCACAATGGGCTGAAAACAAAGTTTCAATACCCGCCCAACCCACCGCATTAACACCGGGGACGACAATATGCCCAACGCCCGCATTAGAAGCGCGTGTAAGTGCCTCATCTCGATAGTCATCGAATTGAGAGAAATCTATATGGCAGTGGGTATCGAAAAGTTGCATAACAGCAGATTA
Organism: Neptuniibacter marinus; assembly: GCF_965223595.1. Classification (NCBI taxonomy): domain Bacteria; kingdom Pseudomonadati; phylum Pseudomonadota; class Gammaproteobacteria; order Oceanospirillales; family Oceanospirillaceae; genus Neptuniibacter; species Neptuniibacter marinus. The sequence continues at coordinate 3,377,176 of NZ_OZ245004.1, forward strand.
AAGGCGAGAAGGCTTGGACGCAAGAGTACGCCAAGCCTTTGTAAACAATGAACCGATCAGTGCTCGCGTGTTGCCCTAAAAGCAACATCCGGCCAGCGCTCTTCCGCTAAACTCAGATTAACCCTTGTTGGTGCAAGGTAGGTCAGCAAACCGCTACCATCGAGCGCCAAATTATCATGATTTTTCTTCTCAAATTCAGCCAGCACTTTTTCGTCATCACACTCAGCCCAACGCGCCGTCTGAACGCTTATAGGTTCGTATTTACAATCCACTTTGTACTCATCTTTCAAACGAAAGACCACCACATCAAACTGTAATTGACCGACTGCACCAAGAATAAGATCGTTATTTTTAAACGGCTGGAACAACTGTACAGCACCCTCTTCTGAAAGCTGCTTCAAACCTTTTTGAAGTTGCTTCATTTTCAGCGGATCAAGGGGGCGTACACGGCGAAACATCTCTGGGGCAAAGTGAGGAATCCCGGTAAATTTCAGGTCCTCACCGGCAGTAAACGTGTCGCCGATCTGTATCGTCCCATGGTTATGCAAACCAATAATATCGCCCGACCACGCCTCTTCAACATTTTCACGATCGCCTGCAATAAATGTCACCGCATCCGCGATCTTCACATCTTTATTAATGCGGCTGTGGCGCATCTTCATACCCTGAGTATATTTGCCGGAGCAGATACGCATAAAGGCAATACGGTCACGGTGTTTAGGATCCATATTCGCCTGAATTTTAAAGATAAAGCCACTGAATTTTTCTTCAGCCGGCTCTACTGGGCGAGTAATCGCATTGCGAGCAATAGGTGCAGGTGCCCATTTCACAAAATCATTCAGCATCTCGCGTACACCAAAGTTCGCTAATGCTGTACCAAAAAAAACAGGCGTCAGCTTACCCGCCAAAAATGCCTCTTGATCATACTCATGGGTTGCACCACGTACGAGCTCAATCTCATCCACAAAATCATCGTAAATATCGCCCAATAGCGCCTTCGCTTCATCACTTTCTAAACCAGAGATACGCACATCTTCAGGAATGGTATGTCCCTGCCCAGGCTGAAAGACATGAATGGTATCCGTATAAAGGTTATATATCCCTTTAAAACGAGACCCCATCTCGATTGGCCACGTGATCGGTGCTGATTCAATTTTAAGCACCTCCTCAATCTCATCTAATAACTCGATTGGATCACGAATTTCACGGTCGACCTTGTTCACAAACGAAAAGATTGGTGTATCACGTAAGCGGCAAACATCCATCAACTTAATGGTTCGCGCCTCAACACCTTTAGCGCCATCTACCACCATTAAGGCTGAATCTACAGCGGTTAATGTGCGATAAGTATCCTCAGAAAAGTCCTCATGCCCCGGCGTATCCAATAGATTAACCATGCGATCATTATAAGGAAACTGCATGACAGAGGAGGTAATAGAGATACCACGCTCCTGCTCCATCGACATCCAATCCGATGTCGCGTGACGATCACCTTTTTTACCTTTAACACTACCCGCTTGCTGAATAAGCTGTCCAAACAACAACAATTTTTCAGTAATTGTCGTTTTACCGGCATCAGGGTGGGAGATGATAGCAAAGGTCCTTCGCTTATTGATTTCATTAAGAAAATCTTGGTTTGCCATGTATAAATTCTTTTAGTTTGTACACGGATTTGTACACACTTTTGGAAGTACTCTCTTTTCAGTTCTTCGCTTGTCAAATCCGTCGTGTTAATCGTAATTGGCCGCTATTTTCGCTGATCTTGACTTTATAAACAATCAATGGTTATCTAATCGGTTACCATTTACTCTCAGCGTGCGCCAATGCTCAGTTGTAGCTGTTTGCAATCGTTGCTTCTTCAGCTCATGAACAACTGTGGCTAAACCACAAATTCCTTCGCTACCAGAAATCGATGATAGCTTGTCGTACTACACCGATGATGGTGCAGTTGCCGTTGATCGGTATTGCAGGGTATTGCGGGTTCAAAGGTTTTAGGTACTTCTGTTCACCATCAATAACTAACTGCTTAAAGGTTGCTTCTTTCGAATCATCCAAACGCGCAACAACCAATGAACCTGAAGAGTAAGGTAACTCAGGATCAACAACGATCACTGCCCCCTCAGGTATGGATTTTTTCCCGCTTGGATTTTCCATACTGTCGCCTTTTACGCGAAGTGCGAAACAACCCTCATGTGCTTTCCCAGTGACTTCACGCCACTCTTCAGCATCTTCATGGGCAAATCCCTCCGCTATTTCAGTCCAATCACCGGCCTGAACCCAGTTAATGAGAGGAATTCTTCCCTTAATATCAGGCCCGACTTCTACATTACCGACCCCCAAGCCAATCTCGCCATCACCTGTGGCGAGCCAATGAGCATTCACGCGAAGCGCCTCCGCGATCTGCATGGTGTAACGAGACCTAGCCGATTTACCAGAGCAAATCTGGCTGATCGACTGCTGTTTGATACCAATGCGACGAGCCAACTCAGACTGAGTCACCCCAGTAAGCTGCAAGGCATGGTTTAGTCGTTCGGATAAAGTTTTCATAAGCCTGTATTCTACAAATAAAACTGTAGCCTTTCAACAATTTTAACTGTTGACTTGCCTACAGTTTAAACTGTAACATTCAATCTTGTAACAGTTATTATTGTAACAGGAGACGGTATGGAAGTGTTCAACACGACACAAAAACATCTCCGCCGTGCCATTGACTTGGTCGGCGGGCAATCAGCATTAGCACGAGCCATCAACTCAAAACAGCAAAACGTCTGGTTTTGGTTGAATAAATCAGGGCGTGTTCCCGCTGAATTCGTTTTACCCATCGAACAAGCTACGCAAGGACAGGTAACCCGATCTCAGTTAAGACCGGACATCTACCCCGAATGCCCAAGCGAGCTGAAAGCCAGTAACCATTAGGATTAAGGGCAAGTAATGGTCAGCATTTTACGTAAACACAAAAGCGAGTACCTCCATGCGTGATTATGGCAAGGTCTATACCCGCTTTTGGCTAAAGCAAAATGTTTTGTCCTGGAGTGACTCAGCGAAGTTGCTAGGACTGTATTTGCTTACATGCCCACATTGTAATTTGCTTGGCTGCTTTCGACTGCCGATTGGTTACGTTGCTTCTGACTTGAACTGGGATGAGCAACAGGTTGCCAAGGCGTTAAGTGAGTTAGAACAAGATCAGTTCCTGATTCGTTGCGAGGAATCTGGTTGGACTTTGATTCGAAGCTTTCTGAAGCACAACCCAATCGAAAACCCAAACCAAGGTAAGGCAGCCTTTCGGTTGCTTAAAGATGTACCTGCCGACTTCGTTGGTATGGCATCGCTTTTGAAATCTCTTGCCGCTTTTCAAGCTCGGCTTCCAGAAGAATTTTCATCATTGTTTATGCCTGATGGCAACCCGGTAAGGGACTCTCAACGGTCGGATGACTCTGAGAGAAGCAATAAACCAACAGTTAAAACTGTTGACCACATACAGTTTGAAGACTTCTGGGATGTACAAATACGCAAAGAAAAAAAAGCGAAAGCCAAAGAAGAATGGCTACGCATGGGCCTCAATGAAGACCATGAACTCGCCTTGGAAGTGCTAACACGCTGGAAAGAGCAACGAGACAACCGATTGCAGTATCAAGATCGGACTAAGACCCCTATGCCACATAACTGGCTTTTAAACCGGCAATGGGAAGACGAGTACGTTCGCATTGATGAAGTACAGCAATCATCGACGAGCCTAAAGGGCAGCAATCATCAATTGAATATTGAAGAAAGCAATCGTCGCATCGCTGAAAGCTGGGCCGGACCAGGTATTCGGGAGGTTCGTTCAAGTGCAGGAGGTTGATAAACGCGAGTTTGCTGAAGTTTGGGGAGCAGCTTGGGCCATGTATGGCAAAAGCGTATCACCGCAATTGCTATCCATCGCATTTGAAGCCCTTCGTGCTTATAGCATTGAAGAAGTGCGAATCGGTCTGACTCGGCATATTCAATCACCGGATACTGGGCAATTTTTTCCAAAGCCCGCTGACGTCATCAAGCATATCGATGGCAACTCGGGTTCAAGAGCCATGGTTGCTTGGAACAAAGTTGACAAGGCTGTTCGTCAGGTTGGCGCTTGGACATCCGTGATGTTTGACGATGCACTTATCCACCGCGTGATTTCAGACATGGGGGGATGGGTTGAACTCTGCAAAGTTGATGACAGGGAATACCCCTTTAAGCAAAAAGAGTTTTTAACACGCTACCAGGCTTACTTGCTGCGGGACGAAGTGGGTGAATACCCAAGGCTATTACAGGGTATTGCAGACCATCAGAACCAGCAAAAAGGATTTGATATGCAAGCGCCTGTTGCCGTAGGCGACTGGTCAAAAGCAGCACAAGTTTATACGAGAGGCATCGCCGACTTTAGCGCAGTGCCATTAAAAAGAATAAGCCCGAAAGCCATTCAGGCGCTTCTCGGAAATCAATTAGAGGACAAAAATGAAAACGATTAAAGCAAAAACCATTGCCCTAGTGATAGCCATGTCCGCAAGCACTTCAGTCTATGCGTTTCCGGGCTATCAGTGGGAAAAAGCAGCACAAAGCGTTGGTATTGATCCAGTCATGCTCTACGCCGTTGCCTTGGCTGAGTCGGCCTCACATCGTGTTCTCAACATGACCAGTCCATGGCCATACGCAATTCGCAATGGTTCAAACGCAACCTACGCCAAATCTAAGACAGAAGCAGAGCAACTGTTAAACCAGGCACTGCAAGAGACTGAAAAATATCAGCTCGATATTGGCCTTATGCAAATCAATTTGCATTGGCATGGGCATCGGGTGAGCTCAGCAGCGGAACTGCTAGACCCCATCACCAACCTTACGGTCGGCTCAAGTATTTTGGCCGAAGCAATCAAGTCTTCACCAAATGATTTAGAGCTTGGCATAGGCCGCTATCACAGTTGGAACGAAGAGCGTGCACGCTGGTATGGGCAAAGAGTGCTTTCTATCTATCGCAATATTTTACATGAACTGGAGGTCCGTCAATGACAACCAATCAACAAGACTTCTATCAATTAAATTTGGCGTACCTACACGCAGCACGAGAATTGGCGCGAATTGATCCGCAAGAGGCCGTCTTGCGCTTTGGACTTACACGCGACGTGGTTGATGCTCTGATTAATGCTGGTGTTGACGACCTGCAACGAGTGGCGACCTCATCATTCATGCTGTTTCAACCAAGGGGTAACCAAAGCCAACTGATTGAGATGGTGAAGAGCAAAGGCACAGGTATCCCAAGAATCGCTTATTTATTATCAACCCTAAACAATAAGGGGGATGCATGATTGATAACCTGTCCAAAAGTGAGCTATTTACCCGAGCCTCGCTGCTTATTAAATACGGATTTCGAACAACCATTATCGCGCTCGATACAGGTTTGCCAATCCACATTATCAGAAGGCTCCACAAAGAAGTGACTGGCAAGTCACCTTGTCCTGGTCAATTGCCAGAATCTGATGCCATCGTCAAAAGCAGAAGAGCATTAGTTGAAGGCTCCCTGCTTATGGCGCTTTATGTCAATATTGGTGGTGATAATGTCTACAAGCAATTAAATATCGATGCTTTGATGAAGGCTTACGATGCGTATTTGGTTGCAAGAAAAGAAGCAGATCTTCCAGCTGAGATCCCCTGGAAAAAACTGACCATCAATGAAGGTTGGGTTCTAGCTCGTGATTTAAGATCACAGCTAGCATCCTTACACCGGTGTCGATGCGGCAGTCTGTATTTGACGGTATCTCAACAGCGCATTCAGCTTAAATGTCCTGTGTGCGAGATTATGGCCGAGCAAACCACTAGAGCACTTTTTGAGAACTAAAATGCTGATGCATGATTTGATTGTGCACCGCCCGTGCACTTTGAGAGTACTAAGATGATAAAATTACTTAAATCTTTACCAGCACGCTGCTGGTTTATATCACTGGGGCTTTTTCTGGCGACTTTGGCTGCGGCTCATTTTTTTCCCTCAGAAATATTAACGGCATCTGCCAAGTTAGCGGCTTTGCCATTTCTGATTTGCACCATCGTTTTTTTCAGCTACTTGGGATTCAAAGCAATTGCTAGTCCTATCGGCCTTATAACCATCACCACTATGTTTTTAGCAATCGCATATTGGCAAGCGAGTTGGACAATTTTATGTGTCGGTTTAGCCTTCTTAGGCTTAAGCGGACTAATCCATTTATTTCAAAGACAACTGAAAGATACCGGTCGAGAACTAAGCCTGAGCGAAAAAAAATATTGGTACTGGGTAAACGAATTTGCAGATGGTCGCTCATCTATCCTCCCTAAAAAAACAAGGTCATAGTAAATTGACTGCTTTTTTACTTATACTCAAAAAATTGATTGGCACTTTCGTACTACGAATGAAAAATGCCATTTCCATCAATGAATACGGATCAACTCAAGTTCGTTACCCAGCACAACAGGACAGTTCTTTGACATCCTTGTTAAAGGTTTGGGCGCAGAGCTTCAAACCCTCCACCATAGTCAGGTAAGGGAAAAGCTGGTCGGCTAATTCCGTCACCGTCATACGGTTGCGGATCGCCAGCGCCGCACTCTGGATCAGTTCTCCACCTTCATGCGCCAGAATCTGCGCCCCGATCAGGCGGCCAGTGGCTTTTTCCGTCACCAATTTGATAAAACCATCGGTCTCGAAATTCGCCAGTGCGCGCGGCACGTTCTCCATCTCCAATACACGACTGTCGGTTTCAATGTCTTGTGCGTTGGCTTGCTCTTCCGTGAGCCCAACAGTTGCCACCTGGGGATCGGTAAAAATCACTGCTGGCATGGTGGATAGATCCAGTTTGGCGTATCCGCCCGTCATGTTGATGCCGGAACGGCTACCGGCGGCCGCGGCGACATAGACGAATTGCGGCATGTTGCAGCAGTCTCCGGCGGCGTAAATACCGGGAACATTCGTTTCCATGCGTTCGTTAACAACGATTTCGCCCTTTTTGTTGGTCGTAACACCCACCGCGCCCAGATTGAGTTGGCAAGTATTGGCGTGTCGCCCGGTGCTTACCAGCAAACGATCGCAGCGTAGATCGCCCGCGTTAGTTTCCAATGTAAATTGGCTTCCATCGTGGGTCACCTTGGTAGCTTGCGTACTGTTTAATACTCGAATGCCTTCTTTTTCAAAACATCCGGTGAGTTTTTCACCGAGCAAGGGATCTTCCCGATAAAGCAATGTATGTCTTGCTAATATGGTGACTTCACTGCCTAAACGGCGATAAGCCTGGGCAATTTCCAGCGCTACAACCGACGAACCAATCACGACCAGGTGCTGCGGCAATTCCTGAGCAAACAGCGCTTCGGTAGAGGTCCAATAAGGTGTTTCAGTTAAACCATCAATAGGAGGAATGGTTGGCGTGGAGCCGGTAGCGATCAGGATTTTATCGGCGTGAACTGCCTGCTCGGTTCCATCATTTTTTCTGACTATCAGGGTGTTGGCATTTTTAAATTGCGCCCAACCTTTAAGTAAACTAAGCGCAGGATTTGTCTCCAGAATATTCTGGTACTTTGCCGCGCGCAGCTCTTCGACCCGAGCGGTCTGCTGCTGAGTCAACAAGGCTCGACTCAATTGGGGCGCATGATTTTCCAGTCCGGTAAAGGGATTATTGCGTTGCTGCTGAGCCAATTGAGCGGCGCGGATTAGAATTTTTGAGGGTACGCAGCCGACATTCACGCAACAGCCGCCAATCACATCGGCTCCCTCAATAAGAGTGACCTTGGCACCACCTTCAGCGGCTTTAATAGCGCAGGCAAAAGCGCCGGAACCCGTACCGATAATCGCCACATGTTGAGTTTGGTTGCTTTCAGTGTTGCTTGCATTTTCGTTGTCACAGCAGTCGTTCGGTGAAGTAATTTCTTTTGCAGTGCCAGTGGATTCTTTTGCGATATAACCGAGAGCTTCTATTGCTCCAATGAGAACGGTTACGCTGACCCCACCGTTCGTGGTGATCGTTGCTCTGGCGTTTTCATAAGATATTTCAACCTTATTAACGCCTTCGATCGCATCGAGTGCTTCTTTAACGTGGGCGACGCAACTTGGACAGGTCATCCCTTCTATCGATAGTAAGATCATTCGTTTTCCTCAAATAGTAGTCAGGCATTGCGTCGTGTTAAACAGCACAGCTGTCATCATCACAGCGTTTATTCGCCGGTGAAAAAATATCCCAAAGCGATACGGCAACCATCAGGCCTAATGCTGAATAGGTGACATAGCTGCTCCAGCCGTACTGGAAAAACGGATAGAGCGATAACAGCAATAAAATGGGGCCGGCCACACCCAGCGCACTACGGTGCCATTGCCGGTGGCTGAACCAGCCAAGTCCGTTGAGTACCAAGGCAATCCAGGCAAACAGGGGTAATAGCGTGCTAACAAACAGACCTTCCCATTGGCTGAGAAAACCCAGTCCTACCGCAGCGCCCAGACTGGCAATGGCCGGGAAACACATGGCGCATCCCATAGCAGAAACCAGCGCGCCCAATGAGCTAATCTTATCGCCGAACCGGGTCAGTAACCGTATTAGCATTTCTATGCTTTACTCCTTGAGCGTTGACGGATAACCCGCGTTAGTGGTGGCTTCGGTCAGTGCTTTTACCGTGGTTTTTTCGTCGTCGAAGGTGACCACCGCCAGTTTGGTCTTAAAGGTCACTTCGGCTTTACTGACGCCATCGACTTTTTGTAAGGCTTTTTCCACGGTAAAGGGACAGGTCACACAGTTCATGGTTGGGACTTCCAAAGTAACTGTTTTCGGGGCAGCTAAAGCGTTCAGGCTGGTCAGTACGAACAGGGACATTAGGGCGAGTGTTTTCATAATTTTCTCCAAGAGCAAGCCATAAAGATTTAATCAAAATAAAAGGTTAGAAATCGTCATCAGGCGAACCAGACAATCCAATAATTACTGGTGACTAAAACCAACGCAGTCAGTGCCGTTAACCAAAAGATCACCTGCCGACGTTTTCGCACTTGAGGAACTGCACAGGCGGTGCCTGGCTCACAGTCCTCGACGGGGCGATAGACCTTCCAGCCTGCGAAGCCAAATAAGGCTAAAACCAGCAGGATAAAAATGGGACGATAAGGTTCTAACAAGGTTAAATTACCAATCCAGGAGCCACTCACGCCTAGCAGCAACAAGACGAAAGGACCAGCGCAGCAAAGACCAGCGCCAATAGCGGCAATAACACCGCCGATGATTGGAAAGTTGGGATTACTTTTTGACATAACTCACTCTACTTATCGTACTTTAGTAAAACAAGCTTAAACCCCGTACCCAACTACGGAGTCAAGATAAAATTTGACTCATTATTAATCTTCAGGAAGTAGGGAATCAATAATGGGACAGTGGGATTGGTTAGTATTAGAATTACACTCATTCAATAATTCTGTGAGAACGGTTTCTAAGCGGCGAAGACCTGCTATTTTGGCTTTCACACTTGCAAGCTTGTGTAAAGTCATTTCTTGCACTTCTATACAGGGAGTGTCATTAAGGCTGAGTAAATTGGAGATTTCTTCCAAAGTGAACCCAAGATCTTGGGAACGTTTAATGAATTTTATTCGGTTTAATGTTGCCAAAGGATAAAGTCGGTAGCCTAGATGCGGTTTTTCAGGTTTTTCTATAAGACCACGTCGTTCGTAATAACGAACAGTCTCAACATTGATACTAGCTTGTTCGGCTAATTTTCCAATTGTGTACATGTGTTATATTTCTCCGTATCTAAGTACGGAGAAATATATCCCTATCTACGTAATTAAGCCATAAAACTTCGTTAGCCTTGAGCTTCTACTCCTTGTTTTATTTATTTCCTGATGCCTGGTTATATGCCCTAATATCGATCAAGTTGTTCTGAGCATAATCTCCCGCAAGGGATGCATTTGAGATCACTGCAATCTGCTTATCCACAAATGCTTTATCTTCATCAGACACACTGTCAGAGATGTAAGCGCCACTCTCATCCTTTTGACGATACTCATTTAGCATTTGCTCCCTTAGACCAAGCATTTCAGGCGACCAACTCGATGAGTCTTCAGAGTTGAAAACGCGCCCCGCCAAACCTTCATTGAAAGCTTGAGCGAAAACTTGACTTTGAATCGGGGTCAATCCCATTCTCTGCCCTTCGCTGTATGCTTCCTGTTTAAAATCATCGGCGTACTGTTCTAAGAACTCACCATATCGATTGTTAACTGCCGCACCGAATGCCCCAGCCAACATGGCTTCAGACTTCGTGCCCCAGTTTACTTCGGAGGCATACTGCGAACTCGATCCACTGTATGCATCATTAAACGCCGTCAATGGGTTTTCCAAAGAGGTTCCTGCGTCAACGGCTGCTTTTAAGCCATCCCAGGTTGATTTACTGGCCACCGTTGCGTTGTGCAAGAAACCTCGTGAGCTAGGGTCTTCAAGTGCTTGCTCCTTGTAACTCTCATAGTCTTCGCCAAAGTGATTCAAGGTATGCAGTGCTGCATCAGTATGCTTGCCACTGAAGTCACCAATAGCACTGGCGCTGTTGAAGAACATTTCAGCACCAGAAACTCCGCTATCATCAGCCATAATGCGAGATCGCCACTGAGAGCCAGCTTCTCTGTTTAGTCCAGATTGATAGGTACTTGTGTCAGAAACTACGGCCTGTTGGGCTTGTTGTTGATGCGCATTTAGTTGTCCATCAACACCAGACAAATTAGTTTGGTAAGTCGATTGAGCTGCGTTGAACTGAGTTTGAACAGTTGCAGCACCCTCGTAGCCGCCCAATACATCCGATTCGACTTGGCTTTGAGTGCTACCAAAAGTAGGTGCAGCTGATGACAAGCCTTCATTAGAGCGCGGTTGAATTGATCGTAAATCGGCTCCGGTAGCCATGGCCATAACAGTCATTGCTGCTTGATAATCATTGTCTCGTTCAGCGGGCGTCGATGAGTTGCTATAGGTTAAAGACTCCATAGCTGCGGCCACATACGCCTGATTATCATCAGGTAGCAAGCGCTGATACATTGGAAGGTTTTCACGTAATCGGTTACCTGCTTCCACATGCTGGTTCATATAGCGACCTAAATAATCCATGACTTCAGGATTATCCGCTGCTAATCGAGTTAACGTCGCACCATCCGTGTTCCTTTGTCCTGATAGACTATAGCTGGCCTGATCAAGCTCACTAAAGCGGTTTGATGCCGTGATAACGTCTTGTGCTGAACTCTGAAGTGACTGATAGTCTTGGTTAGACAACGACATTTCAACGCCAGAACGTCTTGAATCTGAAAGGTCCTTAACCATTGCATCGCGATACTCAGCACGTCGTGAATCACTCGATGCCAAGCTTTGCATCTCCCCAGTGAGCGTATTTGCGGTCGTGGATCGAGAACTGCCTTCTGACGACTCAACTTGGCCACTAAAGTTTCCACCTAAATCCAAGCCTGCTCGTAACCGTGATATTTTGGGCACTCTTGAGGATTCAGGCTTATCGACTCCAGGCAAGTTACCTTGTGGGGAGTCATTCCCCCCTGTACCAAGTAATCTTCCCAAGAACCCTTTATCTGCTACTTCTTTATCACCGGTATTTGTAATAGTTCCATCTCCACCGACCCTTAGGCCTCCCGATAACACGCCAGATACCAAGCCACGTACAGCGTCTTTTTTATCGTCTCCGAAACCATACCGTGTTTGCAGGTCATCAGTGACCTGATTAACAACGGCGCTAGATGCGGAATTAGAAGAACCAATCTGACGTCCAACCGAAGAAAGGTTGTCGTAACTTATCTTTTCACCAAAAGTTCGGCTCATGGTATTGCCAACTTGACGGCTAAAGGCTTGAGTTGCTTGAGTCATGGATTCTTTTGCAGAGCCGACCATTGAACCCACTGCGCTTCCTACAGAGAAACTGCTTAGTAGGTTTGACGCTCCGGTCATAGCAGAACCCGTAAGGGCTGAATTCTGGAACATTGACTGTGATTGCATTACCGGGGCATTTTTCGCGACATCTGGACTTGCCATCTTTTCATCAATGGCATCACCGTTTTGAAGACGTCCAGCCAAGTGGGTTGCAGTTATTGCTGAGCCATACACGAGCATGAGCGAAATTGCCGGAACACTCGACGCCAACATGCCGCCAGTAGCTATCCAGGTTTGCAGCACTGAATCCATCTGCATCATCCCCGCAAAAGATGGTACTTCTGTACCTGCAAAGGCATCAAGAGCCGACATTTTCCCTGCAACGGTTAAATGAATATACAGGTTAATGATGGCCATGACAGGCATCCAAAGTTGAATCCAAAGCAGGATTAACAAATACTTCCCGGCCATTCGCATCCCGATTTGGCCAAGGGCAATCACAAAGGCCATCAATGGGGTGATGGCGTAAATGAAACCCTCAAAAAACGTCATCATCGGACGAACGATACTTTGGAACAGGGTCTGCTCCGCCGCCCATTGCGTATTGCGCTGCTCAATCGCTTGGTTAACCATCACGGCAGCGGTGAAAGCTTGATCATCCATATACTTGCCCGTCACGCTTTGCTCATAAATAGGCAAAAGCACCGACGAGGTCATGTACTCTTGGGTGTTAACCGAGGCCAAACCAAGATTATTCAGTGCATTTCGGATCACGTCATCAGTATCCGTTGCTGACGAAGTCCCCAATGAGGCTGACAAAACCTGTTTAAGCCTTGGAATGAAGGTTGATTCTGTCATGAGTTTCAGTTGGCTATAGGCATCGGTGCAGTCCAGATCGCTACTGCTACCACTGAGCATGATGCGTGTGCCATATATGCGCGAATCAAACCTAATCGCAGTCATCGGGTTAGGATCACTCAGCACCTGATCTAGGTTCTTTTGGCCGATGTCGATGCCAATCAAGGTGCATTCTTTGATGTAGTTAAACCACGATTGCTCGATATCTGAGCCACCGACACGATTTGCATCACCCAACCCAGAGCGATCCATCACCTGTTTTCTCACTTTAATCAGTGACTGTAAACTGGATGCAAAGCCGTATTCCGTCATGGCGGGGGTTGAGAACGCCGTTTCAAACAATCGCGTGATTTGAAATCCAACAGTCGAAATTGTACTGCCTGCGGCAGCAACACCGATGGGCACATTATCAACCACTCGAACTTGTCCCGTGTACGCATCCTCAATGCTCACACGGGTACTGGGTCCAAACATGGTTGCAAAGACTAGCCATGAGACTAAAACGTGCTGAAAGTTAATCCCTCGACCACCTTGCATTAAGGCCTGAACAGAGACCATCAATACCCCAATGAGCAAGCCAATGCGAACCATTGAAGTAAAGTCGCCTGTACCAGTAATCATCGCGACAGCGTTCAAGACCTGCTCTAAAAATGCCGAATCCCCGATGGAATAGATCTCCCACATGACCTATTCCCCCAGTGCCGTAGATTTAACGGTGTAATAACGCTGCTTGCGAATGGTCTGAATCACCTGGTTAAAATGCGCCAGCAATTCTTGCTCTGAACCGTATCTTCGCTGTAACGCGGCGTATTCCTCATTGATTTGGCGACGTGCACGTTCAAGGTCTTCCGTTAACAACTTCGCATAGGCATGATCTTCCACACCAGAGGTGCTTCTAGCTGCATTGAGCATGTCTTCAACCAATGCTCGGGCCATCTCAACAGCAATAAATGGTGCCGCTCTTGAAGCAAACGACCTAGCGGCCCCTTCATTTAATGCAGAAAGTGTTCGAATCATCCCCCCAATGCTCGCGGGAGCCGAGGTCATAAAAGCCTTTTCGGTGGTGCTAGCAGCCCCTGTATTTCGAGCAAACTTAAAAATAATGCCGTTACTAGAACCTGTACCAAGAAGTAAATTTTCTACCTGAGTTGATAACCCGGTAAGAGTCACGTTAGTAATTGTCGGATTCAGACAGCCGTCTTGTGTCACTGTGTCACATCGGTACATAGCGACGTTACCGCCATGAATTAGATGCTCAATAGTCACTTTATTGCCATTCAATCTGGTCAGTTTTGGGGCTTTACCTTGACCATCAGCCGCATTAGCCAAATCACCAACGATGATCGACCCCGTCACCGACATAACCGCTTCAAGAAAACGGTCATCCCCCGATGCAAACCAGCTTGATGCCGAATGACGTTTCAGTGCTCGCCAGACCAAGTTACCTTTAATCGTTTTATTCACATCAGATGCCGCGACACTTGAAGCATTCTCATAAGGGTTCTTACCGTTGGACTCACTCCAACTGGTAAAAATGTCTCCAGCCCCTTTAAGTGAGCTCAACATGCTGGCTTCTGTTTGCCCCTTCTTACCAAAAGCGGCCAGTGTATCGTTCACGACTCCCTGAGCCATTTGACAGGAATTGCCAAAATACTCGTTCAACTGCTGGATTTTCTTTTGCAGAGTCTCCATGTGCTGGGAACATTTCTCACACATAGCACTTAGCGCCAATTGGAATGCGTACCCCTTGGCATTTGCCGCTACAGAGCGAAGTAATTGAACGAACTGATCAGCATTAACAAATGACAAACTTCCAGCGAACATATCAATGCCGCCACAACCTGCTTGGAATGATGGAGGCACCATAGAGACGAGGTTCTCGTTCATGATTCTGTTACGGACAACAACACTTCCGCCAGATATAACGCCACGCCGCTGACTCTCGAATACACCAGGCGCAGTGGTGTTGGTCATTGAACCAAATAACTGGTTCATCTCCTGTTGCAAGCTTGCTTGGCTTATAGAAGAAAAACCAATCGCACAGGCGATTAGCGATACTTGGAATACTTTTTTCATCGTTATAACCCTCCTTGTGCACGCAGATAGCGAACAAGGAACTCAGGGTCCTGTAATATCTTCTCGTTAAGCTCTTGGGCTGACATCGCGAGTGACACGCCGGGCTGAACAGGTCTGGTTGCATAGTAAGTTTGATCGTCAATCCAACCGGCTTGATGGGCTGCTAGAATGATTCGATTATTGAGCTCATCAAGGCTCATTGCACCTTGGCCAATTGGAGTAATAACATTAGGCGGGTCTACTAAGAACACAGCTGGAACAGTCGTAACCGACAGGGATTGAGCTTGTCCTGAATCGACTTTGTAGTTTGGAAATTCTCCACCAGGTAAAGGCAAGCCATCGACAGCAATAGCAAACACCTTGAAACCGTAGTTCAAGGCCATGGACTCAATAATTGGCGCTTGAGCATGGCAGTAAGGGCAATCCGAACGATAGAAGAAGAACAAGCCAGCCCGTTTTGCTATCTCACCTAAAGCAACATCCCGTTGAGCACCAGCTTCTCGATCCATCCGATTGGCAGCATAGGTCGCCAAGGGTCTGCGACTGATTTCATCCAAAACAGGATCGCCCATGACCACCTGCTGGCTAACATCAGCAAATAGTGAGCCCTTATCCATCATAACGCGCTGAAGATACAGATAGGCTCTGACGTTCTCATTCGTAGGCTCATCAATTGCCTTGTCCATAAACGATTGCATATGCTCTCGGAACCATGCGGCACTGAAGGGCTTTAGCTCACTCTGACTGGACTCCACGACACCAGCTTCCGGCTCTATCAGCTCATCAGGCTGCTCAGGTTCAGGAATGACCTGATACCAAAACCAGCCTTCCTGACCACGCTGATAGAATTGCCCATCACTGGCATGGGCGGGCAAGATGAATAGCAAGAAAATAATGATTGGGATGGTCACCCATAGGATGAACCAAGGGAACAAGGGGGTTCTCATTGTCAGCTCCAGAAAATTTCACATAGCTAACATGCTAAAGATCCCCGTTAGAGCGATTGGCCAGATAGATGAAGGAATTGTGAGTGTTTCTGACTATGTATCGCAGGACAAACCACTTATTTCTGGACCACGGTTGTGAATATTCTAGCAGGCAATTGTTAAGTTGGTTAATTAATGCTGTTGCAGAAGTTTGCTCAGAATAAAGTCGATTTGCTGATCCCAGGTGGTAATTCCTGAAGTGTTTCTCTCAGGCTGGGAGCACTGCCTCATATTTCTCATGACGGAACTCCCAGACCTCGAGCTCCTTTCCGTCGGCAGTTTTCAGTCGTTCGCCGGTGTCGACGAGCCATTTAGTGTGTTCCGAAGTCCAAGGCATTCGTGAATCATCTCGCTTCGAAATTTCCGCTGATGCTGTGCCAGATAGCGACTTGACAAAATCCGTTGAAAATATAAACGGCCCAGGTCAGTTCTGCCCATACTCCATATTCAACAACTGTGTTAGCGAGTAGTTTCGCCAATCTACTGAAATTCCTTTCCGTTTGAGGCGATTCGCCGCACCGATCCTAGATTCCGCGTCAAGCATATCCGTTAAAGAGCTTGTTCTCCAATCCACCTTATAGCCGAGCCGGGCAAGGCGGTTCGCCGTGCCGATCCTGGATTCTGCGTCAAGCATGTCCGTCAGAGAGCTTGTTCGCCAATCCACCTTATAACCGAGCCGGGCGAGGCGGTTCGCCGTACCGATCCTAGATTCTGCATCGAGCATGTCCGTTAAAGAGTTGGTTCGCCAATCCACATCATAACCAAGCCTGCGAAGACGCTGTGAAGCATCGTACTTAGACTGTTCCTTGTAGGAGAGGTTTTTTGGTTTAGCTGTAGCAGTAGCCGGAGGGGTGCTGGAACGCGGCTGCAAACTTGTCTGGCTCTGCGGCTCAGACTGATAGGCTGGCTGTTTATAAGCGGCCTTTGCTCTCCGTAGTGTGCTCAGCAAATCTTCATCAATCCAACCATCCTGGGTGATACCTGCATCACGCTGAAAGGCCTTTACCGCGTCGGCTGTCCGGCGGCCATAGTCACCATCCACTGGACCGGGGGCATAGCCGAGATCGGTCAGAAGCTGTTGTGCCTCTCTGGTGTATTGGGCATTGGGCTTCTTGGGAGCGGTGCTGCTCGATACGCCTGGCGAAACCGATGGATAGGAGGGTTGATAGGAACGTCCCAGCTGTTTGGCCTCGCGAATGGCTTCCGAGACAATCTGGGTTCTGTAGGCTTCCACATCACGTTCAGCTCGAGACTGGGAACCCTCGCGATAACGGTAGCTCCCGCAGCGACTGTTGTAATCATTGACGATTTGGTTGAACTCATCGATGCCCGTATTGTTATCAATGATGTCGCGCATCGCTTCAATACGAATGCCTTCGCGGATACACCAGCGAATTTCCGGTACGGACAATACGTTATTGGAGCCGACCGAAGGCTTTGTATATTGCAGCCCGGCACTTTGGGTGTTGCTTTGCGTTTGAGTAACCGGAGCCGGTGTGCTCTTCGAGGAACCGTAGCTCTGTGACGACGATGGCTGAGTATATGAAGGCTTTTTGTTGCTCTGCTCTACATTATTAATCAGCCAGATCACAAAGATGACGCCGATAATTCCAAGAATCCATTTGCCCCCCGAACCGCCGCCGCTTTTACCGGAGTTCAAGGTTTCGACGGGTGGAGGAGAGCTTGTGGTTTTACGCTCGGGTTCGAAAGACGTTGTTTCCCGCTGGGGCTGGGGTGGTTGCTTAGGCGTTGAGGGCTTAGCCTCCGCTTTTGGCTCCGGCTTTATGGGCTCATCGATACCACTAACCTCGGATGCCAAGTCTGAAAGCCCGGAGAAGCCCTTTTTGTCCTTGTTGTTATCACCAGCCATGGGCATCGACCCCTTCCGTTTCGCACATAAATTTCATGCCGAGCTCCCTCATATGAACGTCAGCCCCCAAGCGCCCAGACCGCCAATCCCAATGCACAAAAGTATCACCGGAGCGCATCCAGAGTTTTTCTTTTTGGCGGGCAGTCCCGTTTCCGGATGTCCATGCGCCTGCGCCAGGTCGCCGATCATCTTTGGCTGGCCGCTTACTCCCAACTGTCGACCCAAGATCTCGAAAAACCTCTGCTTGACTGCCTGAGAGCTTGTGCCGCCTTCATATTCTCCGAGGTTCAATCGTGTCTCGCCGGTGAAGAGTCCGATCATCAGCGGCCCCATTTTGCTGCCACCCTCGGCTTGAAGGAGTTCGCCAGCTTCGCTGCCGAGCATTTTGGCCAGCATGCCCATATCGGCCTGTTCTAGGGCAACGGTCATAATCGGACGGTGCGATGGCCCGTGAGGATTCCTGTCGATGCGGTAGAAAACCGACATGGCGTAGTGGTAGGTCATACCTCCGTACTCGGCCTTCTTCCCCTGCATTTCCATGGTGAGGTCAAGAACGGTCTTCGGCTTTTTCTGGAATGTCAGGAAGAAATCCCCCCAGACCCAGGTCTCGCCGCTGTCAACGCTCGACCATGGAGCCGGAAGAGTTGGCCACTTGGTCAACTCCAACAAGGCGAACACCGTTTTTTGAGGTGTCGATGGCTGTGGGCTGGCTTGACGGGGTTGAGCCTGAGGAATAGCCCTGGTGTCCGAGGTCAGATCGGAGAGCCCAGAAAATCCGCGTTTATTGTCTTTGTTATCCATACATGCCTCTCAAAATCGGCCATTAAAGACTGTTCATTGACTACGAATTCCACCTCAATGAGAAATGCTTATCCAACAAATGGAAAATCACATCTGTGTCGATTATGGTGCTGAATTGTGGAATTTTGGTTAGGGATACTTCTCTCTTTATTTTATCGAGAATCCCAAAATCCTTTTTCCTCATCTCAACGTAGCCATACCCACGCAAAAACGAAGTTGATGTCAGGTCGAAATCTCGCCCACGGAATATTATTTTCTTACGCGGATAGAAATGACACTTGTCATACTCAAAATAGCCGTTCCTCTTTATTTGAGACTCATAAAAATCAACCCGGTGATCAAACGTAACGTGAGACAAATATGAATAGAACTCGACGACCGTCTTGATTTGTGCTGATTTGTCCTTATTGAAGAAAAATCCTTGTTCATCTACGGAGATTTTAACCTCTTGCCCTCCAGACATCGTAAGGTAAATATTGGCCTGCTCAGTCTTTCCCGTTTCGATAAAGTTGGTCTTATGAGTTGTAACGGCTCGATAGAATCCAATATGACGAATATCTTTCGTGTTATATGTTCTGCCCTTAAATGAAAATGAGTTGCCGTTTAGGTTAAATGCTCGGAATTGAGAAATTAGCTTGCTTCGGCTTGTGGCTATTTCTTGAAGAGCCTTAGCATCATCGGCAATGCGATCAGAAATATCACCAGCATCATCAAATACTCCAAAAAGCGCCTTTGTGAGCTGTTGAGCAAAATCCAGCTTGTCATGCTTGTTGAATATATGAATCGCTAAGTCTCGAACAATCCATGCAGCGTGTTGACTCGCATCATGCTCGGGATCGATTTCCCAATTCATGACGAGCTGGCAAAGCTGATTAACTTTTGGTGATAAATATGTATCCGGTCGCCCACCATCAACGTCGGCTTTAATCTGGGTAGTAAGCTCCTCGACTTTTGAAACTTCTGAATGAAGAACCCGTTGCTCCGCTATCTCACCAAGAGCAAATGCATCCTCAGCGGTGCGTTCTGCAACCTCGCCAACCTCCGCGAACACTTCCTGCAGCATATTCGTGAGTTGCTGCGAGAAATCGAGCTTCTCGTGCTCGTTGAACATATGAATCGCCAGGCCGCGAACCAGACCGGCAACGCGGTGGCTGGCGTCGTGATCGAGCCCTCGGCTCTTCGTGCTAACCTGAATCGGCTGAGCAACGGTATCCCAGTTCTTCACAACCTGGATTAGCTGGTTCACCATGGGGGCCAAGGTGGAATCGGAACGTTCCGCATCGACGGCGGCTCGAAGTTTTTCGACGAGGGCTTTTATGTTCCCTTCTTCCTTATCAAGGAATCCCTGTGCTTCGACCTCATACGAATCGACGAGGTCGGCTATTAGAATAGGGCCGTGTTCCTCGCCATCATCAGTTGCGGATTCGACGGCAATGGTAACTGCTTCCACGAGTTCTTTTGGGGAAAGGTTGTCGAGGGCCGACTTGATGACCTTGCGATAGTGTCTCCGCCGTTCCTGAATTTCAGCTTCAACGGCTGAGAGGTCCGACACCTCCGGAAAGCCGGAAACAACCCGTTCCTCGTTGATGATCACGCTCAGCTCATCGGCGTCGAGGTCCTCAAATGCCCATGAGATTTCGAGAATCCATTCCGCCACGTCATCGGCATTTTGGTCAGACAAACGAGCGAGTCCTGCTGCAAGCAGATTCGCCCGAGCAATTGACGACAGGTTATCGACGGCGAGCAAATCCGCTGGCGAAGACTCGAGAAGCGACAGCACTTCTCCCACACGCTTTGGCCCTATGCCTGGCAGCCAGGCGACTTCAGCGGAGAGCCTTTTACGAGGGTTCGTCAACTCCGAACGCGCCTCCATACACTCGCTTGAGTCGAGCAAAAGGCTGCGTTCATCAGCCAGTTCCATGATCCGCCGACGGTTATCGCGGGGGCTGGCATTTAGAATGTGAAAAGGATTTTGTAATAGGTCCATGCTCCCCTCCGGTTACTTGTCATCCCAGACGAATCCGATGCGTCTGCTTTTTTTCTCTTGGTCTTTAGGAAGGCTGTTCAACGCGGCCTCAATGCTCTGTTGATCGAGTTCTGTCTTCCCGGCCTTGGCAGCAAGCCGTGCGGCCTCGCGTATGACAAAAGCCGAATCGGAGAGCGCCTTACCCGTGAGAGCATCGAGGATCTTGTCCACGTTAATGCCTTCAGCCTTCGGTAGTTTGCTCAAAAGTGAGTTCACCAGCGATGCCACTTCTTCCCGCGACGGCATGCCCACCTCGATGATGTGGTCGAAACGTCCGCGACGCAGAATGGCCGGATCGATCATCTCGATCAGATTTGTCATAGCGATTATCAGTACCTTGTTTTTGATGGCCTCCGGAATCCGCCGAAGGAATTCCGCTACCTCCTCGACGTGATGCAATCCGGACGAGCTGCCGGAGCGCCTATCCGATAGGAAAGATTCCATCTCGTCGATCACGACGACGGATGGAGCCCCATCAATTGCCTTGTCAAAAACCTCGGAGATCTTCTTGCTGGTTTCGTGAATGTAGGGGCTGCCGACGCTGTTGGAATCAATCGAGTAGCTGGGCCAATCGATAAACTCGACAAGCCGCTCCACGGCAAAAGTCTTGCCACAACCCGGCGGCCCGTGGAGGACGATGGCGGAAGGGAAATCGATACCCAAAGCCTGATATTTCTCGGCATTGAAGATGATGTCGATGACGTGCTCGTTGAAAAACTCCTCAAGCTGAGGCCGTCCTGGAAGTTTGAAAACCTTGGCCTCGGCTGGTTCTTCAGGCATTTGCGGCTGGTCAGGTTCGACTACAGCCTCCTTGGCAATGGCGGCCTTCGCGTCGTTCTTGGCCTGAGAGGCGGGCTTGCGCTTGGCCAGCAGGCCCGCATCCGCAGGTACGCTAAACCCGGCAGCCCTTACAATTTCAGCCAGATCGCCAACGGGCATCCAGCCGGTCAGGCTGGTCAAACGCCGGAAAGATTCCGTCGAGATGACGACCCCACCGGTGATCCATGTTCCCAAGACAACTTCATCATCGACGTGAGGTGTCAGCGTCCAGGCCGGGAGCAGTCTGGAATACTGCTCGACATAAACGGCATCATGGAAAGAGGCATCCTCCGACAGTTTTCGAGACTCTTTGAGGGCGAAGGCAAAGGCCAGTGCATCGACCTTGCTTTCCGGGGATTTCCCATTCTCAACCGCCGTCAGGGTGTACTTCTTATGGCTGCTCAGGCTCCGGAATGTTTCACTCCCAAAAGCGACATCCCCGAACAAGGATTCATAGAGGAAGCCGAATTCATCCCACTTTTGCGTAAGTTCCGGACGCGTAAGCAGGATATTGTTCGAGCCATTGGTATCGAAAATCTGCCACTCGTCGCCTGCATAGAGGAGCGACCGGATTTTCGATCCGTCCGGCAACTCAAAGCCTTTAGGCAGCCATAAGTCCTTCGCCATAAATCATCCCCTGATAATGTTGGCTACATCGAACATCTCGTTGTCGGGGCCGCCGCCGATCTGAATCATCGAAAGCTGGGCGACAACGGCGCGAAGCTTTTCAATGTCATCGGAGCGCATGAGTTGCGTGCCGATCTGGGCGAGTTCCTCGAAACGGTGCTTGTCGGCAAACAGGTGGGGCGAGTTGACCATCGATTTGAACCGCTCGACCACGAACCAATCCTGCCGCCATAGGATCTCGAAGTTTTTACCTTTCAGCTCATCAAGGTGGTGCTCAAAGTCTTTGTCATTTCGGTCGATTGAGCGCTGTGCAGTCTTTGCCAGATTGTCAAAAGCCGACGCCTCTGATGGACGGGCATGTTGGCGGATATACTCATCAAAGAAGGAAACGACACCATCGAGGTCAATCTGCCGGATTTCCTTCAGATGCTCTTTTCGGACCTGGGCAAGAAGTTTCCTTGCCTCGAGAACCTTCTCCATGGCCTCTTGGGACTTCTCGGTCTCAGCTTCCTCTGGATCGAGCGAGACAGCAGATTCAAGCTTCTGACGCGCTTGTTCCAGCTTCGGGTTGTCCACCACCTCGTTGATTTCGTCGATGCGATTCAGCGTTCTTTCGCCTTCCTCGACAACCATGACGGCCGCGGCGGTGTAGTCGAGCTGACCCTCTTGGCGTGAATAAAAGTTCTTACCGGAGTGGAAGGTGCCGCCGATGCAGGGTACGGAGACCTCAATGTTGATGTTGCCGGAGTCCAGGATCTCATATTCGCATTCCAGATCGGCACCGGCGGGAATCACGCCGTCATCGAAGTCGGAGCCGGAAATCTTCAACACCCCGATGGGGCGGTTGTCGGTAATGGGGTCTTCGATTTCGCCTTCCCAGAGTTTCAGGTTGAGCGATCCCGAGGCACCGGATTTGAGCGACTCAGCGGCCTTGAATACCTTTTTACCCTTCTTGGGCAGCGAGTCACCCGAGCGAACCAGATAGTCGAGAACGGGACGACCGCCAAGTTTCTCCAATACTTCAATGCCAACCGAGTGAGAGGCTGGAATTGCATCCACTGAGGCAGCGGTTCGGGTAATGACGATATTGTCCTGTTGCAGAGCAATGGGTCCTCCTACAGAATCGAAAACAAATACCTTGAAGGTGTTGTCACCAGCTTTTGTCAGGGTGACGTCGATGGTTGCGCCATGCTTGAGAGGCAGGCGGCCTGAGGTCCAACCAGTGTCGACGCAGTCGACCTGAAACTCTGAACCAGATGCTGCTTGCACAGCGAGCTGCACTGCTATCTTCCCTTTAACATTCGGAGTACGAGCAATGTAATTGAAAGATAGTTCCAGTCCTCCACCGGAGGAGATTTGACCTCGGGTGCTTTTTCGCGATCGGTTCTGGGAACCCCAGTCTATAGATTCAGCGAAAAGACTAGCTCCTTCGGCCACAGCTGTCATTGGATTCACATCGGTATTTCCAGGTATTCCAAGCTCATAAGCAACCTTATCTCTCAAAGGCTTGTAATTGGTTGGACCACCCACAAACACAATTCTCTCAAGGTCATGAGGAGAGAGCCCAGCTTTATTTAAAGCCTCGCGAGCTGAGTTGACCGATTCAGCTACGCGCTCTGCAATTAAATTATCGTAAGTTTCACGTTTTAATTGGATATCGAGATAGATTTCATCTCCGCTCAGATCTCTAACTCGTGTTTCAGTTTCTGAGAGACTAATAACAACTTCCTCGCGCGCTGAAAGTTCAATTTTTGCGCGCTCGGTAGCCCAGGTAGCCAGTCTGATGAGAGATTTATAACTAGGATTCACAGAAAAGTCTTCTGGGAGGTCAAACTTTTCAAGTAACCAAGGACGAACCACATTATCGACTAATACTCGATCGAAGTCCCGACCACCGCACATAGCTATGCCACCATGAGCAAGAAGATTTACCCTTCCTCCAATACTTTCTGCAATGGCAATATCGAGCGTGCCGCCACCCAAATCATAAATTAGAAACATTCCATCTGTATTTCGAGCACGCATGACACTCATTACTGCAGCTACGGGTTCCTGCATAAGTGCAACTTTCCCGATCCCGGCCATACTAGCAGCCTGCATTGTTGCGTCTTTCTGCATCTGGTTAAATGCTGCCGGAACAGTTATTACAGTCCCCGTATCAGGATCATTTCTAATCTCTTCTGGCAAGTACCCGAACAACACTTTTAGTACTTCAGCTGAACATTCCTCGGGAGTCTTGGTAAGATTTACTGCAGATAACTGAATTGGCGTACTTGTTCCCATCACACGCTTGAATAACATCGCTGAGTTGTCTGGGCTATGCGGTGCAGAATCGTAAGCTCGCTTACCAACATATTTATTGCCACGACGATCAATATAAATAGCTGATGGCGTAACATCATTCTGTTCAGGACTCTTCCAGATGCGGGTTTCGGAACCGTCATAGGAGCAGATCGCGCTGTTTGTTGTACCCAGATCAATACCAACGAAATTTTTCATAGTTCCACCTTCCTCAAAGTGACCGTTCCTGTCTTAACCAAACCTTCTTTCCCCATAATGATCGGCTCGAGCATCTGATCGACCATCAAGGCATCCTTCGTATCGAACTCTTCGATATTCAGCGGAGTGGCGGCCATGCCGGGATCGAAGGGATGCCCTTCGACGTTGACGATGCGCAGATCCGCTTGCTCAAGGGCTTCTTCGACCTTTTTGATAAACCAGCGGAACTGGCTCTTGTACCGGTTCTGTTCCCCAGCATCGAGTTTCATCAGCAGACGGTCAAACACCCGGCCAAAGCGCCAGGACTCAACCGCCATGCTGATCACTGAATCCCTCATGGCCTCGGGGGTCGTTGTGGTTTGCTCAGAGTCCGCCATTAAAGTCTCCTATGAATTGTTGTTCTTATTTCCGTTTCTGAAAATCAAATGGGCTTGCTTGATTTCTCAAATTTTTGCGGTATCCAATCCCGCCGCCTTCAAGCGCTGAGTCAGATTCCGCATCTTGCTAAATTCCGTACCGAAACTACCTCGCAGGCCAACTCCCTCACAAAACTCTTTGGCTGTGATGTTCTTCAACTCATCAGCATATTTGATCATTTGCAGATGTAGCTCAGCAGTGTATTGATTGCGAGGGGCATCACTAAGTGCACTCTTTATTTGCGCAAAAATTTCGTATTGGTTCACTCTGGAACTCCAGCATTTGACGGACACACTATATAAATTAGCTAAATTATATAACAACTGGGTCAATTGCAATAAATTCCTTACTTTTCAGCTTGATAAAAATCAAAAAACGAACCAACATCTTCGGCAATCTAGACTCCTCAGTTTGAGTTTTGACAGATTAGTCAAAAGGGGCCGAAGCCCCTTCGATCAGATATGAACTTTAGGAAAGCCCATGGCTCCGTAAACATTCAGCACATCATTCCAATCCCAACTTTTCACGCCAAGTGACGTTGGTATCGGAGGGATCAGAACTTGTGTCAGAATGCCTTTCTGCCAGGCTTTTTTCTTGAGTTCATTCGCTGCATTCAGGCCGGTATCAGAGAGATCGTGATCTGCCCAGATGTACAGCATTTTCACATTACTTGGTGGTTCAAACCTAGCCAGTAGCGTTGCATTCACAACCGACCAACATGTTTGCCCCGTTGCTCTGGTTACCGCTAGGGCTGTTTCTATACCTTCAGAAACACCTAGTACTTCACCAGGCTCACCTATAGGAATGGCACCACCAGTGATTGTTCTGTCACTTGGTATCGGCATCATCTTTTTAGGCTTTTCAACCGGCGCTTTGAATCCATCTTCACTTAGGTAGATCCGATGAAACGTGGCCGAACGCCCTTGCTGCGTAACGATTTTACCTAGCAGCGCTGGGTAGCTATCGATAAACAGACCATCTTCATCATGGTAAGGCAAGTTTGGATGAAACCTCAGCACCGAATCCCATTCAGGACGAAGCCGGGTAACAATGCCACGACGATGCAAGTAGTTCCAAACTGGTTGCGCACGAGTATCTGCAAGAGATAACGTTTCTCCCCAGGTTTGATTCAAGCGATGGATAATCGCTTTGTCCTCTTCCTGCTTTTTAGTCTTCCAGTCAACAGCGTTACTCGGTATTGCCCGAGTTGGTACTTGTCCGGCTTGAATACCTAGAACTTGACCGATTGCTTCAACAGACTGAGCAAAGTTCCATCCATTAATCCAAGACAACAGTTCAAAGCCATCATGAAAGATACCGCAGGTATTACAAACGCCACCACCGGTATATTCAGCATCTTTGAATAGCCTAAAGCCATCACGACCGCCATGAACAGGACAAGCCACATGACGGCCTTTTCGAGCAATAGCGGCATCAAGTTCTGGCACCAATGCCGCCAAGACTTGAAGCCATTGGCCATTAAGATATGGCCTTACTGTTTCAATTTGTAAAGGTAACGCCATATAACCTCCTTAAGTAAAATGCCGACTCCTACCACAGATGGTAAAAGTCAGCTTAGGTCCTGCATTGAGCCGTTCGGTTAATGCAGGAACGTTAGTCAAGCTGGATACTATGTCGTCTTAATAGCCACATGATGGAATCACGAAGCATATCAGGATCTACAACCGCAGCCATTGCGCAAACACGAAAGCAAAATGGCGTTAATTCGTCATTTTGAATCCACGACAACACATCCTTTCGCAATCGAGTACTGACACGACCGTCTAGCAATACTCGGATCGCATCCAATAGAATGCCTTCGCGTAACTGCCAGATTTCCGTGTCAGACCAAGTGACTGGGGCATCATCAAACTCAAATAGAAATTCGAGCTGTGCTGATGTGTGTTGATTGGACTGCTTTTGTGATGAAGGAGAATGGGCAATGCGCCCATTCATTAAAGATAACCGCGTTCGGCAAGCGAAACGCAGCCCTCGGATGCGACCACAACATGGTCAAGCGTTCGAATATCAACAAGTGACAAGGCGTCACGGAGTCGATGAGTAATGCGTTTATCAGCTTCACTGGGTTCAGGATCACCCGATGGATGGTTATGAACCAATATCACTGCTGCCGCATTAAGTTCTAGCGCTCGTTTTGTTACCTCCCTTGGATACACGCTCGCCGCATCTAAAGTACCTTTGAACAGCTCTTCAAATCGAATAACGCGATGCTTTGTATCAAGAAACAGCACGCCAAAGACTTCGTGCTCATACTCGTGCATCAGTGTTTGCAGGTATGAGAACGCCGACGATGGCTGTTCAATTTTGCGATCTTTACTCAATCGACCACGAGCAAGCTTGAGCGCCATATCTAAGATATCCGCTTCGGTCACCTGCTCTGGAACGATGTAAGTACCGGCTTCTTCGCCAGCTAAGAACTTTCTGTTTTTCATAGGAGTCTCCAAAAAAAAGCGGAGACGAACCCATGCCCTGACGGAGACGGAATCGTCCCCGCAGGGTGGTAAAATTGATGTGGTTACTGAATTAACAGTTGTTGTGTTACTTCGAATAACTCACGCTTTAGATCTTTGACGTCATTAATCACGATGCTTTGAGGAAAGAATTTCTCAACACTGCGTGTTTGAATCCCGATCCCCAGCAGCTCAAAGCCACTGCGTCTGCACCGGTCAACAATGTCATGCGTGGCAGCCCAATCATCTGGGTCACCATCCGTTAGCACTATCATTAGCTTTCGCTTCTGTTTTTGCGCTAACAAACTGTTTGCCGCAAACCACATCGCTTGTGCCATAGGTGTACAACCTCGTGGTTTTTGGTCAAAACAGGCGGCCCGATGTCGAACCGATTGCTTGGGCAATAACGCGATAGAAACTTCCTGATGAATACCAGGAAAATAACTGACCGCAGGTACAACACCCGGTATGCCTTCCAGTGCCATGGCCAAAGCCAAAGCGGCTTCATTGGCAACATGAAAGTACTTTCGATTACCTTCGCCAATGGGTTTACCCATTGAACCCGATATATCGACCAGCAAGTGCACAGCAGCATTAGGCGCAATGCGAGGTTGCCTTTGAATAAACAATCTCGACTCACCGGCTTGTGAAGCGGCAAGACGATGGGTTGCAACTCGAAGACCGTGCCTTTTGGCATGATTCCGATTGTCCTGACTGGACTGAACCATGCCCCTAAGTCGGGCTCGAATTTGAGCGGACTCAGACGCCGATAAGGTCAAGATCGCCTCATCACCCAACATAGCGTGCTCTGCTTGGGGCAAACTGAGTGGAGTGACACCCTGATGTCCTTCAGCTTGTTCCGACAACACTTCTGCCACTTGGGCAAAGGTATCGGGTTCAAACTGAGCGGCACTGGCCTCTAAGGCTTGTCGCAAATTGTCAGCTTGATCAGAGTTATCTGAATCCCCCGTTTCAGCAGCATCCCCCATTGCAGACGAACCAGTTTCCGGGGTTTGACTGTCACTACTGTTATTGCTGTCATTACTCGCAGCTTGTCCAATGTCATTACTGTTATCAGCATCCGACTCATCCTGTGGTGGACGAGATTCTTCTTCCAACATGGCAACGATGGCATCGACAAGTTTTAGCACTTCACCTGTAGACGCTAGGCTAGGCACTACTGTCAGCATGGCGCTTAACCGGCTCATCGCTGCGGCAGGAAAGAGTTGTCTTACTCTTTCATCAACAACTTGATACAAAGGCATCAGTGCTTTCTGACCGAGAAAATGGCATCTCAAGCGGAACAACAACCATGCTTGCAAATTAGATGCAGGCTCAAGCTGTTCAGGTACACACATTTGCTGTGTGTCCACCATGTACTCAATCACTTGCGAAATACTGCGCCGGGTTCCGGGGTAATCCTTTGCCAATTCGTTTTCAATGCGCACATCCTCAATAATATTGAGAAGTGCCTTACGGATCGGCTTAGACGACGCCTTCTTCACCATGTCAAAATTGGTATGCCGAATATGCGCCGCTTCATGAGCCAGATAACCCCAAGCTATCTGTTGATAGTGTGGGTCGTCTGGGTTTGCTGTTGGGATCACAATCCGCTCACCATCGGTAAACGCATCTTGTCCTTGAATAAGCACCTTCACACCAAACTTTTCGCCATAAGCGGCGGCAACGATTGGCAGTGCATTTTTTAATGGATGATTCATGGGAGTCTCCTAATCATTAGGGGGAATACTCCCTCAGCGGGAGCGTTTCCCCGCTGGGAATATGGATGTTTAAACCTGTGCTTTTAGCTTATCCAGGTCGTATTTTTGACCTAACCAAGCCACCAATTGAGCTGGACTCTCGTGCTGCTCAAATGACGTTTTAAGCTGGTCTAAACTCAGGATGTCATCCAATGTCAGACCGTACTGATCTTGTAACTGAGTAGACACCTCGTGTTGATATTGCAGCCAGGCCCGCTCAAAAGCGGTTTGCTGCAATGCCATGTTTGGAACAAACACCATGGCCGTTACCCAAGCTCCTTGTGCGTCCGCATCTGCGATCAGCACAGGGTTCTTTGGGATCACGACACTATGTGTTGAGTACGACCGTTGTACTAACGTTCGACAACACGCCACTTCTGGTATCGATTCACTTTCAACCGCATCAGTCACACCACGAAAATGTGCTTCAAACTGCTTCAGTTGGCTGGGGTTATGGATGGTTGATTGCATAATTTCCTCTTACATAGTTCAGAGGACATGCGCCCTTAAGGGCAACATGCCCTCAAGGACGTTAGAAATAAAATGAGTTTGGTACAGTCGAACCAAGGTTTGGTCTGACGGTTGGTTGTGGTATTGCACGTAAGTTATCTGCCTGAGCAGATACTGGCTGTGCGGGTTTAGGTTCAGGTTTGGGCATCAGTTGTCTGATATCCAATTGACCTTCACCGTGCATTCTCATCTTGTCTGGATCAGACAAAATTAAAATGGTCGCCATCAGTTCGTGATAGAGATTGTCTGTCACAGGGCCGGTCTTCGGCAGACGAACAAATAAATTGTCCATCGCTTCAACCATCGGCTGAACTCGATGATCCAGGAAGGACAAACCATCCAACTTGTCTCTTAATCGCTTGAGCGGATTAAGAGCTCGCTGACTGATTTGATTCTTGCCTGCAACGGAACGCTCAAACAGTTCATTGGCATCACGAGCCACCTCCCTAAAGAGGGTGTGTCCCATACCATTGACCTTGTCATCTAAGCCTCCAGCTTGTTCAGCCGGTTGCATTCGATAGATGGCATAATCGAACTGAAGCCGTTGTTCCACGTCTTCGATGGGTGATAATGCACGTCGGATTGCATCTGCAAATTCCGGGTGTTTTGCAACCCAGTCAAACGTCACCTGATCATAGTTGTCCAGGAACAACTGCTTGCACTGCGCAAACTCCTGACCGATCCGGTCAAGCTCTGGAACAATCTGATCAATTCGGTCTTCAGGGACGGCATAGCCACCTAAAAACCGCACACCGACTTGCTCACACAAGCGCTGCGCTTCTTTCTTAAGCCTTTCAAAGTTCGCCAATGCCTCTGGGTCGCAAATTTTTTTACTCCCTAAGCTGGCAACATCCTTCGGTGGAAGTTGGCTGCCATTGGCTAGTCTGAAATCTTCAGGCCTTAGTTTTTTTCTACCGCTCCAGATGGAACAGTCGATGTGACAAATCAAAAGTTTGTCGAGGGTTTGAATACTCATAGTGCATCCTCATGCGAGATGGGGACGCACCACTCCCAACAGGAGCAATGGCCCCCGTTTGGGTGGTAGTAGTTGGCACGCTAATGGCAATACCACTATCAGAAATAGTAATTTTGCGAATCAGGCGACGATTGGTTGAGATCGATTTTCGCAGGCATTAAGTCCAGTGCTTCAGCTATCGGGCGAACCCGTTCTAAATCACTGCCTAATAACCTCAATACATCTTTTTCCAACTTCAGTTGGTCGGATACTTCTATCCCTTCAGGACTCGCTACTGTGAGCGAACACAGTGGTGGTAATTGACGCTTAAAGGCCAGTAACAGCAACAATGGCCACGGGCCATCATCAGTGTTAACAATGCCAGCGCCTTCACCTGACACCATGCTGATTTGATTGGTACTAGGTAATCCGCTTTTGCAAAACCCTAATGACCATTCTCCAATCCTGACCTGGTTATCATCAATAACAGCCAAGCCATAGGCTTCAAGCAGCTTTGCCATATCGAACAACGCTTTTTGCGCCAGCGATATTTGGCCATTGACGTCCTTGCGAGTACGAAACTCCCAACTGACGTTATTGGCGCACGCGACGTTATCTAACGCATTTGAGTGTTCAAATGGCCGCCCCTGATGATCAATGCCGACTTGTCCAACCAATCGATAACCCTTGTTGATTTTCTCATTGATTCTTCGGTCTGCTTCTGCGTTAGGATCAGTCGAGTCAATCAATCGCTGCTGCGACAATTGACCTGCTTTTCCAAACCGAACTTCAATCTCCTGGGTATCTGATCCAACGTAAATGGCCCATTCTTTGGCTGTCCCATCAGAATGACTGTAACGGTAAAGAGCAAAGCACTTATCCATCATCAATCCTCCCAATGGTCACCGAAGACATCAGCGGCAATACGGTGAATGGCTTCTCGTTGCTCCAACTCAGCACGAGCCGTCAAAGACCGAATCAGTGCATATTCCACTGCGTTAGGAGCGCCTTTAAAAGCAAGTGTTAACTTTGCCCAGCGCACCAAGGTCCTAGTGGACATGGTGATACTAAGCTCAGCACCGCCATCCGCGCCCCCAATAAAGAGACGACGAATGTCACCAGCCACTTTCACCATTTTCTGGCGAAAGACTTCTGGCAAGCCCGGCGCAACGTTCTCCAGAATGGCTTCCTCTACAGAAGGCTCTGCATAGGTCGCTTCGATGATTCTAAAGCGATCAAGGAAAGCCAAATTCTGTTGAAGCACGCCTTGATACAAGCCCGTTTGGTCACCGCTGCCCGCACTGTTGCCGGTAGCGATAAAACGAAACTTGTTGTGTGGCATGATGATCTCTCCGCCATTTTGTGCGATGACCAAAGGGGCACCTTCCAAAATGTCATTGAGCCCAGCCAGTTCAGCAGGCTCAGCAAGATCCATTTCATTAATGATCAGCAAATGGCCATGCTTGACAGCCAGTGCCAGCGGTCCATACACAAAGGTCATGTTGCCATTAACCAGTGTGTGGTGACCGATAAGATCGGACAACTCCAATCGACCATGCGCAGTAATTTGCTGAACTGGCCAATTCAATCGAGAAGCAACTTGGCAAATTAGCGAGGTCTTACCGCATCCAGTGGGGCCTGTAATATACAAACCGTCACCGTCTGGGTTAGACAAGAACGCCAATACGTCACGTAAGTCTTCTTTTCTAAAAACATACTCGTCCTTGCGAACGGGAATGTTTGGATGGGTAGTGTCGGCACTAAATCCTTCCAGAACGAAAGCATCAGGAGCCGGGACATTAAACGCTTGATTCACTTGAACCAAAAATGGGGATTGTTCAGTCATGGTAAACCTCATCTGTTTTGACGAGGCCCCATGCCCCAACAGGGAATGAAGTCCCCGTCGGGTGGTGTGTTGATTGTGGTATGGCTGTGTATGTAAGAGTTCAGCTCGCTCTATCATTCGTACCCAGCATTGGCTACGAGTGAAACTGCTTTCTGATGCACTCGATATAAGCGCATGAGAAAGGAGCCGAAATCGGCTCCAAGTGAACGTTAAAAATAAAATGAGCTCGGCGAGTCACCTGGCAGAACCAAGTTCTCTTGCTCAAGACTGATTTTGATTGGTGTTTCAACGGGCTGATCTGGCTTATTGGTGCTGATGCGCAACCGCTCTTGTGGCGCTTTTCGGTAAGCAGCTAAAACCTGTTCATCCAGCTCGCCTAACTTATCGGTGGCCAATTGCCTATAGTCCACCGTGCCCGCCATCATGTAGCGGCTGAGTTTGACCCCAGCATAGTCGGCATGAGCGTAGTTACCCATCATAGCGACCAATTTCGACTGAGCTTCTCGCATTTCCTCTTTCAAAGATTTAATGTGATTTTCCAGTCGAACCACTTCGGCATGTGCTGAGCAATATTGCCGAGACAGTGATGTCCAGCGGTATTGGGCTTCCCCCTTGGGAACAAAACAATCTTGTTCAGGGCATTTTGTCGGTTCTTTTTTGGTCTGTACTAACTCCCAAAACTGAAGCGCTGTTTCTTGCAACTCAGTTAAGAACGCCGCGTCTCGTTGTATTTCAAACTCAATCAGTTGATCCTCAAAATAGAATACCAACCAACCACGCGTGCTATTGGCGACCAGTATTTGATGCTGTACTTGCACCCAATACAACTGGTACGCCTCGCTTTGTTCTCTGTGAGCTTGCACATCCTCAAAAACTGACTGGCAAGGACATTTCAATTCAACGGGTTCGCCCGCATCGTTGATGCCATCAAAGCTGGCTCGAAAGATTGCGTTATGATCGGCTTCTGCACATAACGGCAGAAGAAAGTCATTATGCGCATTCTCAAATGCTCGCCTTGCTTGAGGCTCCAACCGAATACCGCGAAGCACATTAGGATTATTCGACAGGTCTTCCGGTAATACGAATCCAGTTTTTTCTGCCCATAATCGCCAAGGTGTTTTGTAGGGTGAACGCCCCATAATAATTGGGGCTTCAGATGCCGTAACCCCTGCAATGCGCCACTGGTGCCATGCAGGAGTACGCTGTGATAGGTCGATAACCTTCATATTGCCTCCTTTGAGGGGAGACTCCCCCGAAGGAGAGAACTCCCCTTCAGGGTTAAGTGGTTACTTTGCAGCTTGTACTAACGCTGTTTGGTGCTGAACAACACTCGCTTGAACCGAATCAATTGCCGCTTTACCAGCTTGAATCGAACCTACGACAAGGGCAACAACCAATACCAAGCGAAAAAGTGAGGCTGATTTAGTCATGGAAGATCTCCAAAAAAAAGACGAGACCTTCCCCCTGACGGGAGAATAATCCCGCCAGGGTTAGTAAAATGAATGCGTGGCGCTAAGAAGCTAAAGGCTGTGTGAGCGCTTTGGCTGCTTGTTGCTGTGCATTAAATATTTCTTGTTTCGCAAACGTCAGTTCAACACCTTGAAAATGTTCATTGGCATATTCCAATGCACTATTCCATGCGTTTGAAGCTTCCGCCCGCTCGATAAGCTTGTAAACAAGCCCTCGGGTTCGATCATCAACTTGCTCGGGTGGAATCACAGATGGCTCAACAACGTGTGTTGCTTGGCCTTCGATAATTCGCTCCGCTTCGTCTTGATCAAAAATTCCCACAAAGCCAAACGCAATGCGGGAACACTGGATCATGGATTTATGTCTTAGCATTCGCTTAGTGTGCGTCTGCCATGGACCATCTACACGGTAAGGGCCATTTTTGCCGTTACCTTCAAAAGGCGGTCGATAGACTTCATCTAGGTATTCAGTGATTTTGACTGGGTGCGAACGGTCGCGCCGGTAGATGATGCATTCCATCCATTCCGGGCATTCTTTCGCACCATCCAGTGAGACTTTGTTTTCTGAAGTCTTAAACTCCATGCCATCAAACTGGTCGTGTTGATTAATGATGCGAGACCATCCATCGACACCTACCACTGGAATAATTCCAGCTTGCTTATCAGGGAACGCAAAAATCTCTTTGGTGAAAGGGTTCAAGCCGTACTGATCTGCAACCACCAAGAGCGCCATCATCTGCTCATTGGTCGGTGCACTACCGTCACGTTGCTTGAATGCTGTTGCTTTTAGGGTATCGAACAATTTGTTTGGATCGACACTAAAGCGCTCAGCAAAGCGTTGGATTAGCTTTGGTTTTTCCATTTTGGACTCCGACAATCAAAGTGGGAGTCTGCCCCTGACGGGAAAGTACTCCCGGCTGGGTTAAAGGGTTTTGCTCGGTTAAAAATCTGGTTCAGGATAAGTTTGTGCCCAATTAACTTGGGAGCTCGCATCATCCGCCGCTGATGGCTCAGATGCTTTGTTCACACTATCAAGAAGCAGAAACTCGTCCGCGTCCACTTCGGTCAATCGATGCTTAATACCATCTTTCTCCCATGAGCGCGTGCGCTGAGGCCCTTGTACAAAAAGCTTCGCTCCTTTTTGGATTAAATCTTTTGCCCTTAGCCCTAACTTAAATCCACCACGATCTCGAAAAACGACCCGATGCCATTCCGTATGCTCTTTAAGCTCATTGGATTGACGGTCGCGCCATTTCTCAGAAGTGGCCAGTGAAATACTGGTCACTAAATCACCTGATGGATAGGCTCGCGTCTCTGGCTCAGCGCCAACGTAGCCTATGAGTGTTACTTGGTTTTTCATGATGTTCTCCTCGTCTTAGTTGAACTCTGTGCACACAGTCGCTTCTACCCGGCTGGGCAAAGAAGACTGACGACGCAGATAGGTTGGTATTTCGAGTAAAGCCATGTCGTACTGATGTGGCTCTTTGTAAAACGCAGATGTCAAACGGGGCATACCAGGAGCTTTAGGCACTGCCATTGGACGACGTTTTGGTGTTGGTGTGAGCAATCGCTTGATTTGAGTAAGT
Source organism: Neptuniibacter marinus (assembly GCF_965223595.1). Taxonomy (NCBI): domain Bacteria; kingdom Pseudomonadati; phylum Pseudomonadota; class Gammaproteobacteria; order Oceanospirillales; family Oceanospirillaceae; genus Neptuniibacter; species Neptuniibacter marinus. Next base: position 3,412,610 of record NZ_OZ245004.1, read on the forward strand.
ACAAATCGAAACGGGCGCACGCTTTGACGAGCAACCAATCGCAAAAGCGACCAGCTCAGTTTTGCAAGCAACATAATGCCTGCGACTTGGATAATAAATCCGAAGATATATTCCATTGGTGACTCCTTAATTAGGTTGTGAAGGAGTCACCCCCAACTGGGGAAAACTCCCCCAGTTGGGTGGTGAAAAGGCGAACCGCAAGGAACGCATGGTTGAGCATGTAAAAACATGCAGGCTATTTGTTTAAGGAGGCTAGCTACCTCTTAGTACCACTGAGAATACTCAGCGGCGGGCTTCCTTTGAGCTCATGCTCTCAGGCGCAGATATCACTGAAACAGATCAGCAATATTTGATAGTCATTGTAACCGTCTTATCCAGACAGGATAGTTAGAAAGATGCTCAATTCTTCCACCTAGCTGAAAGGCCATTACCGCACAGAGGATTAGGCTAGGGACTGATTATTGTCATATCAGGAGCAAAAACTTATGGCCCAAGCAAAACCCAATTACTCAAAACCCATCTTTGAACAATCATTCACAATTAATAGCTTACAGGCGCAACGTGTCGTTGACCGTGTTTTTAGACGGACGGTCAGTGCGCTTTACGGAATCGATGTCATCCTGCGCATCATTGGCGATGAGAACGAAATTGATGAAGTGGAACAGATCATTAGCCAGTTGATCGAGGATTGCGCTAAGGCGGTAGACAACGAACAATCTCGTTTGGACAAATTGATGGAGTCCAACGGCATCGATGAAGTACCTGACTACACCGACCCGATTACCTTCAACGCTAAAATCAGCTCGCCTCAGGTTGGCCAGTTTGTCGGCTTAGTGCGCAAACTCGATTCGTTGATGATCTCAATGGACACACTCTGGTTATCTAGCGTGCTTAGTAACAAGCAACGTGTTGATGGCAACTACGCATGGCAACAGCGCATTATCAAACTTGCACGACGCATTATTGATATCGAAATTCGTGCACGAAAATCAGCCCAAGCTAAGGGTAAAGAAGCAGAAGTTGAGCAAGCTGTGCCTTCAACCGATGACGATATCACTGAAGAGGAAACAGATACCCCCGCCAACTAGCCAACTGGGCTCCCATCAACCAGCCCCTCTCGAAGGGGCTCTTCTAAATTGCAGTTGTGGACTTTGTAAAACAGTTTTGGACAGAAATGAGTTAGAGCCGACCAGTGGCTCTGTGTCATAAGCGTACTTGATACAAAACAAAGGCACCTCATGCATGTATCAAAAGGTGCCTTTTAATTGATTAAAAGTCGTTTTTATTTTTAACCGCTAATACTTGACCGTTTTTTGCAATTTGGAAGTAAAGCTTATCTTCGTTGCTAGCATTAGATGCACTAACTACATAGAAATTGTCTTCAACGCTAGCAATCGAAAGTTGAGATTTATCAATATTCTTTCATGACTCATCTAACTTACCAACTTCAAAACCCGCGTCTTTAAATGTCATCTTTTTGATCAAGGTGGCAGAAATGCTAATTGCTTTCTGACCGCTGATAACCCCATGATCGCCATGTGCTTGCACATTACCAGTAATTAGAACACCACAAAGTGCAATAATTGATATTAGTTTGTTCATTTTAGTCTCCATCTCGTATGAAATTCGTAAAGTTAAATTAGTTATTGTTTAAGGCCAATAACTTTATATTGCCCTTTAACCATTAGTTGTATTGAAACAGGCTTGTCTGATTTGTTTTTCCAGTACCAGCCATGAGAACCAGTAAATGGCGTGGTATAGCTACCTTTCATTTCATTAGTAGTAGCAATGGCATAGCTTTCAAAATAACCCGTTGTGTCACCTTCAGGCTCTCCATGTAAATCGAAGTACAATGAAGCACCATCGGTTAACCATTCATAGGTCATTTTTTCATGCTGCTTCATATAAAATTTATATTCGATGCCGCGTCCCGCTGGAACGGTCACTTCTATTGTTTGAAACTCATCGGTGCCTTTAGTTGTCTCTAATGACGTTGTTTCCACTTCAGCCGCTTGTGCAAGTGCTGTTAAACCTAACTTGCCACCGAGACCTGTCGGATCGATGTTGTACTCTGCTGGTAAGATAAAGGTAACCAGAGTAATAGCCGCGACGACGACTGCTGAGATACTCGCTTTAACGAGTGTTTTGGTACTAACTGTATGTTGCATAAGATTCTCTTTTTGTTTTCTCTAATTTGTCGCGTATTTCTATTGATTGAATCAATTAAATAACGAAATAACCTGTAAGTTGATAGCCCATCAACATCACACCAGCGCTCATTAATGCGCCATTGGTAATTGTTGAAAATCGTTGGAATGACGGTAATTTTCGCCACGCATTTATCAAAATAAGTATCAGTGCAAGTGCCGCAAATTGACCAAGCTCGACACCAATATTAAACGCAATTAAATTGGTCACTAAGCCATCATCCGGAAGGCTGAATTCTTGTAACTTGGTTGCTAAACCAAAGCCATGAAACAAACCAAAAATCAGCACTGTCCATTGAGTATTAGGTTGCCAATTAAAGCAACGCTTAAAGCCGCCCAAATTATCAAAGCCTTTGTAAATTACCGAGAAACCAATAATGGCATCAATTAAATAAGCATTAACTTGAATATCGCTTAACACGCCAAATAGCAATGTTGTGCTATGTCCGATAGTAAACATAGTGACGTACAAAAGTACGTCACGGCTGCGATATAAGAAGAAGATAACACCGACTAAAAACAACAAATGGTCATAGCCCGTTATCATATGCTTAGCGCCTATGTATAAGAATGGAATAAACTGAACACCCGTATTTTGCTCTAAAAACGCTCTGGTTTTGTCATCAACTCCGTGAGCCAAAGCTTCAACACTGATAAGCGCTAACAGCGCAATCGTCAGATAGGTCAGTACTTTAATCATGTTACTTGGCATCTTGTGACTCCAATACTTCAACATCAGTCAAAATAGACTCCTTTTCTTTATGTAAAATTCTATACAAGGCAGGAATGACAAACAGGGTCAAAATCGTTGACGAAATAATGCCGCCAATGACCACTGTTGCTAGAGGCCGCTGAACCTCTGAGCCTATGCCCGTATTTAGCGCCATAGGAATAAAACCTAATGATGCAACGAGTGCCGTTGTTAGCACAGGTCTAAGACGCGTCAGCGCACCATCAAAGATTGCTTTATCAAGTGCCAGCCCATCTTTGCGCAGCTCCCTAATAAACGACACCATAACCAAACCATTTAGAATGGCTATGCCCGATAAGGCAATAAAGCCAACCGCTGCCGAAATTGAGAACGGAATATCTCGTAGTAACAGTGCAGCAATACCACCTGTTAATGCGAGCGGAACCCCCGTAAAGATGATCATGGCATCTTTAAATGAGTTAAGTGCGAGGATTAACAAACCAACAATCATGATTAAAGTGACAGGTACAACAATACTCAGGCGCTCTGAAGCGGATTGCAGTTTTTGATAAGTGCCGCCATATTCCACCCAGTAGCCTGCTGGAACTTCTACGTTTTCTTCAATAACCGTTTTAATATCACCAACGAAACTTCCTAAGTCTCTTCCGCGAACATTGGCAGTTACCACCACTCTCCGTTTACCATTTTCACGGTTAATTTGGTTTGCACCAGATATCAACTCAATATCAACTAATTCTTTAAGCGGTACTGAATGTCCATCAGCCAAAGTTATCGGTAAATAAGGTAATGAATCGATATCATTACGCTTAGACTCTGCAAGACGCACTACAATATCAGAACGGACATCGCCTTGATAAAACTTACCTGCGATTGTACCGCCCATAGCCGTTGCCACTTGAGACTGTACTTGGCTGATGCTAATACCAAACTGCATCAGTTTTTCACGATTTGGCACAAGACTAAGCATTGGTAAGCCAGTAGTTTGCTCAACTTGTATATCTACGGCACCTTCAACCTGCGAGATTGCACCCTCTATCTCGTCGCCTAACGTGGTCAACGTATCAAAGTCATCACCAAACACTTTTATCGCAAGTTCAGCTCTGACCCCAGCTAACAATTCGTTGAAACGCATTTGTATTGGCTGCAAGAACTCATAGCGGTTACCCGGAATTGGCTCTACTAGCGCGGCCAGCTCTTCTACAATTTGTACTTTAGTTTTGTCAGGATCAGGCCATAACTCGCGAGGTTTCAAGATAATAAAGTTATCAGCGACACTTGGCGGCACGGCATCCGTTGCAACATCGGCTGTGCCTATTTTGGCAAAGACGCGTTCAACTTCTGGCATTTGTTTAATTTTATCTTCTAAAGATTCCTGAAGCGCGATTGCTTGAGACAATGACGTACCCGGAATTCGCAGCGCGTGCATGGCAATATCACCTTCATCCAAATTAGGCGCAAATTCACTGCCTAACTTAGTTGCCTGATAACCTGTAAAGCCAACTAATACTGTTGCGACTACAACAACTAACCAGCGGGCTTTTAATACATAGCTCAAAGCGGGCTTGTAAAGAACAGCAGCACCACGAATTATTGGGCTATGTTTTTCTTTCACGGGCTTTTTAAATAACAAGGCAACCATAGCGGGTACAAAGGTAACCGATAACACCATAGCGCTAAGTAACGCGATAACCACGGTGATCGCCATCGGGTGGAACATTTTGCCTTCAACGCCTTCTAAGGCAAAAATTGGTAAGTAAACAGCGGTGATAATAAACACGCCAAATAAAGCTGGGCGTATGACTTCTTTTGTTGCTTCGAAAACGACTTCCATGCGTTCTTTTAGCGGCAGAGGATTGTTTCCTGCTTGACTTAGCCTGCGAAGACAATTTTCTACAATGATAATGGCACCATCGACTAACAAGCCAAAATCTAACGCGCCTAAACTCATCAGGTTTGCACTCACGCGAGTTTGTACCATACCTGTCACTGTCATCAACATGGCAAAAGGGATCACTAAGGCAGTTAAGAATGCGGCTCGGAAATTCCCTAACAAGACAAAAAGTACAACGATAACCAGAACCGCCCCTTCGGTCAGGTTAAGCTGAACCGTTTGCAGGGTTTTATCAACTAATTTAGTGCGATCATAAACAGCGGTTGCGACAATCCCTTCTGGTAAAGTGGCGTTAATTTCTTTGAGCTTTTCTCCCACGGCATGGGCAACGGTGCGGCTGTTTTCACCAATAAGCATGAACACCGTACTCATTACCACTTCACGACCATTTTGTGTAGCAGCACCAGTTCTTAGCCCTTTGCCGTTTTCAATATCGGCTACGTCTTTTATAAAAATTGATGAACCATCAAGCGACTTAAGCGGAATATTACCAATGGCAGTCATATCAGTAACCTGACCGGGCAGCCTTAACAACCACTGTGCGCCATTTTGCTCAATAAAGCCTGCACCTTGGTTTTGGTTGTTTTGCGAAATTGCATCAACCACATCGGCTTGTGACAGCCCAAAAGCAAGTAACTTTTCAGGTTTGAAAGCGACTAATATTTCACGCTCAAATCCGCCTATCGGGTTCACTTCTACTACACCCGGCACCCGCATTAACTGTGGTCTTATTGTCCAGTCATGTACGGTTCGTAAATCCGTTGGTGTAATAGGCGTGCCATCAGCATGTGTAGCATCAGGCTCAGCATCAACGGTGAACATGAATATTTCACCAAGACCTGTCGCAATTGGCCCAAGTTGAGGCTCTAAGCCCAGCGGTAATTCAGCGCGTGCCGCTGATAAACGCTCATTAACAAGCTGACGGGCAAAATAGACATCAGTATCATCACTGAATATTGCAACCACTTGAGATAGGCCATAACGAGAAACTGAGCGGGTATAGGTCAACCCCGGTAAACCCGACAACGCGGTCTCTAACGGAAAGGTTACCCTTTGCTCAACTTCTAACGGAGTAAAACCAGCCGCTTCGGTATTGATCATTACCTGCACATTGGTGATATCGGGCACTGCATCAATCGGTAGTTTGGTAAAATTCCAAATACCTAGACCTGAAACCGCTAATACCATCACCATCACAAGGAATTTGCGCTTTATTGAAAAGCGTAAAATTGACTCCAACATTTATACACTCCTAGTGATCGTGTGATGCGCCAGACTTTTCAATGTCGGCTTTTAAGATGTAGCTATTGTCGGTCACGTATTCGGTTCCCGCTTTTAAGCCACCTAATACTTCAATCCATTCGCCTCCAGCGCGGCCTAACTCAAGCATACGAACTTCATACTGCTCACCCACTTTGGCGTAAACGACAGTAAAATCTCTAAAGCCTTGCAAGCCCACACGTTTAACTGCCAGTGGCACATCAATAGTGGCAATTTCTATGTCAGCTTTAACAAAACTGCCTTCAGAAAAGAGGCCATCAGCTAATTCGACCCAAACTATTCTTGCCTGATCATCTCTCACGCTAGGCTCAATAAATGACACCTTACCTGCTAGGGTTTCCTCATGACCTTCAACATTTAACGTTACTGGCGTTTCCAGTTTCACCTTGGAATAATCCGAAGGATAAACCGCTAATTTGGCAATATGGCGATTAAAATTAGTAATGGTCAGTAAGGTTCTACCACCCGTTTGCTCACCCGCGTTTGCGAATAACTGGGTAACAACACCGTTAGTGGGCGCTTTAATAACGTAGGGTTTAAGACTTTCATTACTCTCTACTGTGAACAGCGTTTGGCCTTGTTTAACAGTTTCACCGTAATTGACATGTAACTTGGTGATTTCACCATCAAAACGGGCAGCAATGTTTCGCTTAGCGTCCACAGGTAAACTTAATTTGCCATAAGCGGGAATGGTTTGATGAATGGTCGCAGGGCCTGCAATTTCAGTGTTGATTTCCATTGCATCGGCAACTGCCTGTTCAATAGTGGTGCGACCTTCGAAGTTGTCATATCGCCAATTGTACTTTTTACCCTGATAAGTGGCTTCAATGGCAACAACAAAAGAGTGAGGCTCATAAATGACCATATCACCGCGAAGAAAATCACCTTGGGCATTAAAGTTAATATCATCAGTACCATCGCCTAAGCGAATTAATTTTACGCTTAAATCGACTTTCTTTGGGTCTATTGGCTGTCCACCATTAGTCGCCCAAACTCGAAATTCTGGTGGCACACCTGTTTCAAAAATAGATAGCTCTATTGCAAAGTCACCATCTCGTAACATGCGCCCACGGTGTGGACCTTTCTCTGGTTCAGCTTGCTCTGTTGCTGGTGTTGATGATGCAACAGCATTAGGTGCGATGACACCTGTTAATGAGATAAGTATCGCCAAGCTCAGTGACGACAGGATATTTTTATTTTTCATAAGTTTGCTCACGGTTCTACTCGCTATCACTAACGGACACGCCAGTTAGACGTTGAATTTCAATATGTTGTAAGTGCAAAGATTGATAGGCATCAAGTAACTGATTTTGGGCGCTAAGTAGCTCTCTACGGATGTCACTCCACTGGTTGTAGCTAAGCTTGCCGATATCAAATGCCTGACTTGCTTCAGTCAATGCGGTTTCTAGTACGGGAATAATTTCAGCTTGAATCGTTTCAATGACATGGTGGGAATGCGCCATTTCTTGCAATAGTACATATAGCTGTGCATCAAGTTTCTGCATTAAGGCTTGTTGCTGAGTTGCCAGTACATCTTGTTTTGCGCGTAAGGCCGCTATTGTTCCTGCATTTCTATTGGCATTCCCCCAAGGAATAGAGATACCCGCCACTAAACCAAAGTCATCTGTCGCTTCATATCGTCTCAATCCCGCAGTGAGTTGCCACTGAGGTTTTGCTTCAATGCGTGCAAGCTCCATTTGAGACTGAGCGATACGTTGTTCATTAACAAACTGCTGTATTTGTGGGATTTGCTTAAGCTTGATTAGCTGGCTTTCTACCGAGGGAATTTCCGGCTTAAGCATTAAATTCCCCGTTAATTTAAGCTCAGCCTGAGGCTTGCCCCATAAGGATGACAGTTGATAATGACTGGCTTTTAATTCGTGCTCTAAATCTTCTACAGCGAGATTTCTTCGAACCAGCTCGGCTTGAGCCAAGCGCATTTCAACATTGGAACTTTTACCCGCTTTTACTCTTTTGGCAATCGCGTCAACCACTTCCTGTGCCTGAGAAACTGCTAATTGATTTAATTTCAAGCGCTCTTGCTTTATCAAGATTTCAACAAACTGCTTTGCAACAATCGCAGAAAGATCGAGTGCTTTTATTTTTTGCTCTACTATTACTGCACTTGCTTGGCTTTTTGCCGCATTAACTCTGCCATCAATTTGATCTTGTTGAAGTAGCCAAGAGTAAGTGAGTGTCGATTGCATACTTTTTAATGCACTATGCTCACCTGTCCCTAACGCATCCTCAATCATTAAACCTATTTGAGGGCGTTCTCCAATGGCAGCTTGCTCGATATTGCCTTGCCACACAGCTTCTTCAGCTACCAAGGCTTTCAGTTCGGGATGACTTTCTAGTGTCATGGTCACAGCCTTGCTCAGATTAATAATCTGATGTGATGACTGTATTTGCTGCTGGGACTGCGAATTAGCCAAAGAGGGTGTTGGTATTGCTAAACCAACTCCCGTTGTTACAGCTATACCAACAGCCAAAAACCGATAGCTAATCGGTTTTTTTTCGTTGCTATTACGCTTGTTTTTATATGGGTTAAATCTCATTCCATATCCTTAATTAATGGATGAAAAAAGTTTCGATAAAGTGATGGAAACTATCGACCGTGGATGCAGCAAATACAGGCATAGTTACCAATAATGCTAGAGTAATGAAGATAGTGGTAAGCGATGGTTTATTAATTGGATTTAATAACCCCTCAACACGAAGACTCGTGTAATCATGTCCGAAGTAGCTAACAGACGCCTGATCGCAATCCGTAGGAAGTGCTTTTTGAAGTCTAGCGACATCAATCAATGTCTGTGCGATATCAAGGTGGTCGTATTCTTTAGTGACCTCATTGTCGGCTATCTTTTCCGTCATTAAGACATATTGCTCAATTAGGGTTTGTTTTATACGAGATGGATAGAAGCTGGCTAGTGCCGTGAAGAGCACTTTAAATAACGGATCTCTTGCCGTTACATGGGCAAGCTCATGATTAACGATGATATTAAGTTGTTCATCGCTAACTTGGGTTTGTAGTCCGGTTGATACGTAGATCTTGGGCGATATAAAGCCTGTAGTAAAAGCAACAGGTACTTTAACAGGCATCAAGAAATATTGATTGCCATTAGTCGTCTTAGCATCTTGTGCGTCAGTAAAGCTTAGCAAACTCGATAATGCGATAGATTGTTTGGTCCTAGCTAAGATAGTCTTTGCTACGCGCCATGCTAAATAGATCAATGCCAAAAGCAATGTTAACGCGTGCCAACTTGAAAAGCTGAAAATATCGATATGGTGCCAATGGGCAAAATCTTCGAACCAGCTTATTTTAAAAATTTTATCAAGCCCTATCGAGTAGGGCATAAAGTAACCGATGCAAGAAAGTGCTATCCACCAAGGCGCACTAACAAGAGACCACATTATAAATTTTTGACTATTAAAACTGACTTGATTGAGCCTGAACAACACAAAACGAGATATGACAGCGACACTTGCAATACCGATCACAAATGCAAGCACTGCAACACTGAGCAAGTTTAGTGCGATTGCCAACTCTCCAACCAACATAATTAAGCCTGTTCCTTTCTTAACTGGCGTTGTTTTTCGATCATTTTTTCTAATGTATCGAGTTGTGCGTCATTAAGTTGTGCTGAAGCGGAACTAAAAGCGGCTATTAAGCTGTTTTCACCATCTTCAACAAAGTCACTGGTCACATTTGAAATAAGCTGAGCAATTAAACCTTCACGATCTACTCTGGCTGAATAACAATACGCATGGCCTTGTTTAGTGCGCTTAAGTAATTCTTTTTTAAATAACCTATCAAGCGTACTTTGAATGGTATTTAAGGAATTACCACGCGCAAGCCCCAGTACTTTATGTACTTGCTTTGCATCCGCCTCTTTGACATTCCAGAAATGTTGAAGCACTAACTTTTCTAGTTCACCTAATTGCATAACACTTTACTCTATTTAATTCGCTGGCTATATTGTCACAACAAAAACCGATAGGCAATCGGTTTTTAGATTTAAGGGTATTATATGGGTTGGCTAATAACTAAGTATTTGATCACCGCAATGGTTATCGTAGCTGCATCAGAGCTAGCAAAACGAAGTGATAAACTAGGCGCACTGATAGTGGCATTACCGACAGTCACCATTTTAACCATGATTTGGTTATATGTTGAAAAGCAGCCGTCAGAGAAAATAGCCAATCATGCTTGGTACACCTTTTGGTATGTTCTTCCGACGTTACCAATGTTTTTTATTTTCCCCACGCTGATGCAACGCTACAGTTTTTGGCTATCGTTACTCATCAGCTCATTAATAACTGTAATTTGCTTTTGGCTGTTTTCTTTATTGCTGAAACAGTTTGGGATTGATTTGCTTCCTTGAGGTTAGCAGCAAGGTCCGTTGTTCGCCCCCACAGCTGCCATTAGAGTATTTACGTTAACGCGTAATGGGGCAAAAGCGCGTTAGCTGAAATATGTTCGATCTGTGATCACAAAGTACAAAAATGGTTACTTTAAAGCGGAAAAACGCATTAAAGTAACCAATATGGAACATTATTGGCGCAGCTATTTTAGAAGGACGTGCTCAATTATTTCCCGAAATTTCTTCCGTTGCCTCCTGGCGAAGCTTCTGCGCATCCATGCCGTTTAGCCGTTCAATAGCTCTGTCTGCTGCACTTTGACGGTTTCCATCAACGTTTAGCGTACTTCCTGAGCCAGTGAGTCTTTCCAGATCCAGTGACGGTACTTCGGGTAGGTTGCCCGTGATCGACAAAATACCTATCCATTCATCCAGATTGACTTGGCTCCAATCTACCTGGTTTAACTGACTCGCGGTCAAACCTTCACAGTTTGGTGACTTGGCACTGCCCCAGCCAAGACCAAGTTGCGGACGCACTTGTTCCTGAATGATCCGTGAAAGCGGCGAAGTAAAGCAGCAATATGATTGCCGTTTCTCAACACAGGCACCTAAGAACTTAGACTTGCAGTAAGAGCCTACGTAGTGGCAACTCTTCAATACTCGCTTGGCGTTCATTTCAAACTCACTCTGCTCACATTTCCAGATAAGCTGAATGAGGATCATGGTGACTGAATAAATCATGTAGGCCGTCATAACCGTACTCAGAACCGCGCCAGCAGCGCCACCCAGCGCAAAGTTACCGCCCGAAACGACACCATCGGCTCCAACCGCGCCACCAACGTTACTAAACAGTGCCGATTGCGCCCCCGAACCAAAGGTAGTACCTACCCATTCAGCCGTTTTGTTGGTCAACACCTGCATGAAGCCAGTCGCAGCTTGCTCCGCTCCCGCGCCAGCAGCCGTTGATGGCCCAGCTCCCATGAGAGAGTCCCATGCTGACACAAAAGGCTCTTTGACCGCACTCCAAGTGCTCGTGATTGGCTCCCTGAGCGTATTCCATGAACCATAGATTGCCGAAGAAGGATTCATGGCCATGACTGCCGTATCAAGCTTGTTAACCGCCACTATCATCGTGATGTAGTCCGATAACGACACGCCACTTGGCTTTTCACAGCAATCCACTATGCCGCCAACGGCTTTCTTGCACTGGCCAGCATTACCTTTAAAGACCGTACACTCGACGTTATCTTGGCCATCAGCGCCCGTACATGACATATCATTGGTCATAAACTGCGCCGCATTAAGCATGGCAGCGGCTTCTGCAAAGTTAGCCTGCTTGATTGACTCTGGCTCTAAACAATCTGTACCCATACAGCGAACTGGCCCCTCACAGTTGTATTGAGTTTCCATTCGAGCATTTTGCACTTCAACGCTTTGTCCGCAGTCATACACCAAACTTTGGATATAACAGAAGCCTTCATGACCAGCCCCGCCTTCAGTGCATTCGGTTCTGACATACTGGCAGGCAGGGTTTTGCTCTAGCGCGGCACACGTATTGGTGGTCGTATTTTGTCCGTTATTGACGATGGTTTGTGTATTACCATTGGAATCTACCCAGCTATCTGAGCTGCCCATGTTGAACTCTGGATGAGCAGTCGAAGCATTGTAGGTCGCTCTTGCCCTCCAGCATGAGAGCCCCAGTCCATCAGAGCTGCCGCGACTGGTTAAATGAGCAGGAGACGAAACAACCGCCGGATAAAGGCTTCCAAGATTGGCCAACTCGCCACTACCAACCGTTAACCCTTCAATTCGTTTTGTGCCCGTATCCAAACACTGCCACTGCACCGCAGTGAACTGATCCGTTTGCATCAAGCATTGGTCTATGCCCGGATCACTTGATTGATGAACAACGTCTTGCTCTAAGTACTTGCCGGAGAAGGTCAATGAAGCTCTCAGTTTCGCAGGAACCAAACACTTCTGGACTTCTCGGCTGCAAGTATCGAAATCGACTTTATTCCAGCCGGATTCACATCTGGAACGAGTGACTTCCTGAGGTTCATGCCACGAAATAATCGACCCATTAACGACCTTGCACAATGAGCCAACCAAGGTTCCTTTTGGACAGGTCATTTCAGGGTACTTAATGGACGGTTTCGTCTCTGTGACCGTCTCCTTGTTGCCCGTCAATGAGAGTGTCGTTTTCCAACCATTTGCCTTCGATGGCGACTCGGTGATTTGTATCTCAGTATTTTGATTATCAAAAATCCTCAGCGTCGCGTTTCCAGTTTGCATAGTGCTGCTGTGCTGTGGAACAAAGCTGAGCGTTTCAGAGCTAAAGCAACCGCGCTCAATGGACCAGCTTTTTTGATGGGTTTCAACGGATACACGTCGTTCTAACTGACACTGAGTAAGCGTGCTGATCTTCTCGCACACCTGGTAATCGGGTACATGCTTGGTTTCAGTAAATGGCGTGATCGTCTGAGTAGGCTCACAGGCCTCAAAACTACTCGGCATAAGATTGGATACCACACACTTTGGATCGCTGGTTTGCAATCCACAGTCATAGGTATCGGTAAAACGAATGCATTCACCTTTATCATTGGTCTCGGCACATTCTGACGACATGAATCCACAGGAAGGATTCGCTTCAAGCACTTGGCAGGCCTGATTTTCAATCCCCTTATAGCTTTCATCATCCACACTAACTTGTACACGCCGACACAAAGGCGATATGCCAGCCACTGGGCTTGGGGCAAAATAGGATTCACAAACTGAAACACCATTGACCACCGTACATCCGTTGGTTGAAGAAGGCTGATCCGTGCATTGAATGCTGTAGTCTGAAAACTTCGTCGGGATATCCGCTGCTTGTTCGATACAGGATTGTGGTGACCAACTATCATTCATCACCACCTTGGTTGGATCAAAGCGCACCTTGATGCGTGCATACCCCTCACCACTACCCGTTACCGATACGCGAATTTTGACTGGCACTTCTAAACCTGGTTCTACCGCTTTTAGCCTGGCTGTGAGATCGGTATTAGGATTGCGCTCCCAACTGGTACTGAGCTCGCAGCGACCTGCCGTCTCTGGTGGAAAATTATTGTTCGGCCCAGACCAGACTTTCTGATCGCCAAGCCACACTTGCATGTAGTCATCCCATTTTGCGTACTCAAGAACGGCTGAGGTAATCGCATCGGGGTTCACGACTTTGAGTGTGATGGCCTGTTCGAACACTTTACAACTACCACTCCAGTAGTTGTCGCCTATTCGTCCAATCCAAACTTCAAGACATCCCTCACCACAAGAGCGAAGGTTCATCGGCCCTGAAACATGCTCAATAATGCCTGCCGTGTAATCGTGAGTAATAGTGCAGCTGTTAACCGCTGTATTGAGCCTGTCGCATTGCTGGTAATTTGGGCTACCTTCACCTTGAGACTCACAGCCTGGGAAGCTTTGGGTTAATAGATTGGGGTCAGTTTGAACCGCATCAGTTAATGCCCAAAGCGGATCATTGACCATATCTGGCCGAGACCTGTCTTTGATTTGCTGTAGCGAGCGAAACGCCTCACCCGTAGCGCCATTTTCGGATGCCATGCTCTCTTGGCGCTGCGTCCCCAATTTATTCATGCTGGCATCAGAGCCATAAACGCCCGTTAAGACATCTAATGAGCCCTGATCCATACCAGGGAAAAGCTCTTGCAAGTTAATGGACTCATTACCACTGCCATTCGGCACCGACAATGTATTGCCATTGAGTGCGGGCATCGTCCAGTTTTGCAGCAATTGCTTACCTTCTTGTTGTCCGCTTAGGCCGGATTGGCGCTGCACATCAGCGGCCACACCATGTAAGGGCAAGCACGCCATAGTGATTGATAAAATACCCGCTAAAACTCGGGTAAAAAGTGTTGGTTTCATGGTTAACCTCCCGAGTTACAGCAGTCTTGCCAGCGCCACAAAATGTAGAGCGCATCTTCACCGGCACCGGGGATCATTCGCCACTCTCCCCATTTCATGGTGCTTTCACCGATGACATGCGCACTTTCAGTTTCCGGTACAGGGAAGAACATACTCATCTTGTATTGGGATTTCGGCAGCATGGGTTCGATAACAGGTCGGCATAACGCACTGTTCCCCATTGTTCGCCTTGCAAGACCACGCCTGTGTTGAGCCGCGATTGCTCGCGCTGCTAAATGGCTGGTGTTTTCTGCTAATGAGCCAAAGGCTAAGGTGTGGCCAGATAAGGGATAGAGATGGCCCCAACTGCCAGCACACCAAAACAACTGGTCGATGGGTTTACCAAGCGTTGATGAAGCAGCGTCAGCGGTACAAGCAGATATAGCCAATGGATTGGCAACGGCAGCTGCTTCAGGCTGAGTAAAAAAGGCCAGTTCATCGTTCAGCCATGTTGGGTCCAATTCCGACAAATACATCAAGTCAAAGTCCATGTAACCATCGGCATTGCAATTGCCATCCATGAACAAATCGAGCATGACCAAAAGCGGAAAGGCGTAATAATGGTAATGGTAGAAAGCGAGATCACCGGTGTCATATTCACCCTCGCCATGACCACCTTGCAGTCGTCTATCACCTAACGGTAAACGAATCCCTCCCAGGGAAGGCGAACAACCTGGCGTTCTGACCAGTTCAATCAAACGCGCAGGCTCCCACATGCTGGTAACAATACCTGGCCTTGGCACACCTAAGTTGTCTTCACATAAGCAAAATGACTTGTTTGATGCGCCGCTTGGGACACTGCCAGAGCCAAGAGGAAGACCGGCAACCCGGATAGGAAAAATGCATGACCAGCAAACATCCGTCAGCAACTTGCCGGACAATAACCCCGCGTCTGGGCAGGTCAATTCGGCTTTTGCAGGAATAGATGCGCCCAGGACAAGCATGACAACGAGAGTCCGGATCAGACGATACGTATTATTGAGCTTTTTCATGAACAAGCTCCTTTGCTGGAATTTCTTCTATTTCAAACGCGAGTCCCTTTGCTTGAACAAACGATGGGGTGACTTGCAGATCAAAGCGCTGCTTTAGCGAGACATTGAGAAGGTAAACCGGACTGTCCAATGTCTTTTCGAGCGCATTGAGGCGATTCCAGCCTTGCGCACGGTCGAGCTGCGTGGTGATAAGCGTAATGCGGCGCAGTGTCCTATCTTGCGTCTCAAGCCAATGCGCAACTGCGTCTACTTCTTCAGCGTCCGACGCATTAAACACCACGAGCTGCTGAGTAAATGGCAAGGCTTTGAGCGGGTTAATACGCGTTCCTGCTGGGATCAATGTTCGGCCATTGGCATCCAATAGTGGCCGCTGCAAGACGATGGTTGGATCAACCGTTCTTATCCGATACTGCGTGGCTTTGGGTAACTCAGTAAATGTTTGGCGAGACCAGAAACGCTCAATGGCTTTTTTCTTTAATGCGCCCAGATCAATCGACTGTAAACGCTGCATCGCTACTAGCATCAAATCCGGTTCTAAAATCGAATGAATCGGACCACGTTGACCCAATGAACCGGTATTGCCTGTTTCAATTTGACGCTGCAACCAGTCCTTGCTGTAAACCCCTAGTGCACTTGCAGTCACCTTGTCATCTTCTATGCGGAAAATGGCAGGCACGCTAGTCACCCGCCAGTGCACAAAGGCTTTCGGATCGATTCGAACCTGAGGAACAGGATCAAGTCCCACCATCAGCGTATGCCAATCACGGATAGCCGCCCCCAAGTTCTTTCCTTCAGGAATTCCCCGAAACAACACAATAGCGCCGGTAGCACTGGCCTCTTTAAATAGCTGCTTCAGTGAGGAATCTCCCAGTGAGGACGACGCAAATATCAACCATTCATCGTTGTTTTTGAGCGACGCAGGTTGTTCAATCGGTGAAAAAGGCTCGATAAATTCAGATGAACCATCCACAGCACTTTGTAAAATGCTGCGGCTCATTTCGACGATCTTTTTGTCCTCGTCAGACAACGGATAAGGCTCTTGTGCCCAGGACACTTGAACCCAAGCCAATGGCGCAACCAACAAAAATAAGAGGTATAGTCTTCTCATCTTCCACCTCCTACCAAAGCGGCCAAGCGCGACCGACAATCTGCTCGCGCTTAACGGCATTCCAATAGCGGGAGTCGAAACTCGTTGCGGCCTCGCCGGAAAACCAATATTCGTTTTCTTGCAGCATCAATGAACGGCTAAATTCTGTTTCAGCCACACCAAGACGCTGGGCTAATGCCATGCCGGTAGAGACTTCAGCACCGTTCACCAGCACATGCTCAGGCGTCACCTTGACTTCATCCCCTGGCATCCCTGTTAGGCGTTTCAGCATCCGAGTACCGTCGTTATATAACGGAGCGAGTCCTTTTGAGTGGAAGGCATACAGACCATCCTTAACGGGCTCTTTATTCCATAAGTCAATCAGATATACCGTGGTATCAGGAAGGCAGCGCTCTTGCTGGGTATCAATACCTATTCGGTAGCGCATCATGGCATAGGTGCCTACCAAGGCCATGATTAACGCAAGAATGGTCAGCCGGATGAGATATGGCCGCCAAGGCATTCTTTTACGGAGTATCTGCATGAGACACCTCCTTTGAGCCTACTGGCACGAAAACAGAATCATCAGCGCCAACCACCGCTTGGGCATCCAGCACGATAAAACCGGCTGCTTTTAACTTTTCAATTTGCTGATTGGTCTGAAGCAACCTGGATTCGATGTCTTGTTCGCTGGCATTAGGACCCAGTGACAACACCGCATCCCCAAAATCCACGACTGCAATGGGCGTACTTAACGCCAACTGGCTGTGGATGGGTTCGAGTGTTTTCATTAAAAGCCAGCTGGTCATTAAACCGCTACCAGCAATAGACAAAGTAATAGAGGCCATAAATGGCCAAAGCGTGGTCTTATTCATCTAAATCCCGCGAGAAACCCCGTCCTTCTAGGGCGAGGAGGGATAGCGGTTGCTCCGAAGGAGCAAAAACTACCCGATTGGTTAATGTTAATATTTACTTTCACAAAAACAACTGTATTCTTGTGAACTATGAAAGAGATCGCTATTAAACAACGCTTTTACCCAACGACTGAACAGGCTCAATTGCTTGCGCAGACTTTCGGCTGTGTGCGTTTCGTTTATAACGCGATCCTTAAATGGCGTACCGACGCTTTCTACAACGAAAGCAAAAAGGTTAACTACAACACGGCAAGCTCTAAGCTGACCGAACTCAAGAAGCAAACTGAGTTTGAATGGCTTAACAGCGTGTCGTGTGTACCGCTCCAACAATCTTTGCGCCATCAACAAACTGCGTTTAAGAACTTCTTTGAAGGAAGGGCGAAGTATCCAGCCTTTAAGAAGAAGCGCAGCAAGCAAAGCGCAGAATTCACGAAGTCGGCGTTTAAGTTCAAAGATGGCAATATCTACATTGCCAAGTCCAAACAGCCGCTTGATATTCGCTGGTCGCGTGAACTTCCTAGCGAACCAACTACCGTCACTATCTCGAAAGACAGTGCAGGCCGCTACTTCGTGTCTATGCTTTGCCGCTTCGAGCCTAAACCACTGCCTGTTACCAAAAAGACAACGGGTATTGATTTGGGTTTGACCGACCTTGTGATTACCGCTGACGGGTTTAAATCTGGCAATCCCCGCCATACTGCAAAGTACGAGAAGAAATTGGCTCAGGCGCAACGCCGCCTTTCCAAGAAGAAGAAAGGAACTGCCAACTTCCACAAAGCCAGAATCAAAGTTGCTCGCATTCAGGCGAAGATTGCCGACTGCCGCCGCGACTTTACCCACAAACTCACCACTACGTTGATAAACGAAAACCAAGTGATTAGCTGTGAGAGTTTGAGCGTTAAAAACATGGTCAAGAATCCGCGACTTGCTAAGGCCATTGGTGACGCCAATTGGGGCGAAATGGTTAGGCAGCTTGAGTACAAAGCAGAATGGCGCGGCAGAACACTTGTCCAGATTGACAAGTGGTATCCGTCTAGTAAGCGTTGTAATTGCTGTGGTCACGTAGTTGATTCTCTACCGTTACATATAAGGCATTGGACTTGTCCAGCGTGTGAAGCGCGCTTAGACCGTGATACCAATGCCGCTATTAATATCAAAGCCGCTGGGCAAGCGGTGTTAGCTTGTGGAGCGTAAGTAAGTCCCGATTGTTCTAATGAACTTCGGGCATAACGCCTTGAAACAAGAATCCCCTTCCTTTAGGGAGGGGAGCAGTCAAAGCCTCGCTCCTTCAACAACTGAGAGATGGCATCAGCAACAG
This sequence comes from Neptuniibacter marinus, assembly GCF_965223595.1. NCBI lineage: Bacteria > Pseudomonadati > Pseudomonadota > Gammaproteobacteria > Oceanospirillales > Oceanospirillaceae > Neptuniibacter > Neptuniibacter marinus. Next base: position 3,431,330 of record NZ_OZ245004.1, read on the forward strand.
AAAGGCCTTTGCGCGTTAACTGTTTAATCGCGTTTACATCTTCTGCACGGGACGAGTACAACAGCTTGTGAAACGGATCGACAATGAGGCGGCCAATCCCGGTGCCCATTTCGGTAATAAAGAAAATTTCGGAATAGACACCCGTGACGGTATGAACCGTTTTTAGGTACTCATAACCGCCTTCACCTAGTGGCAAGCGGCCTTCTTTTTTGAGCGCGTTGATGGTTTCAGCTTTTTGGCCAAGCAGGTACATATTGGCCGAGTTTTCAGCGATGGCTTTACCTGTTGGGCTGTCATACAAATCGTTGACCGACTGCGTTACCGTTACAGCACTGCCGCCATATTTTCGAAATCGACGGTAACCCGTCTCGATGAACTTACCGACATCACCTTGAGTCAGCAGATCCCAGGCTTCGTCAATGAACACAATCTTGCGACGATCCCGCTCACCTAAGTACATCTCTTGTTGGATTTGGTAGATAAGCTGAAGCAACACCACTTGTTGCAGGTGCTTGCGCCCCTTGAGCTCTTCTAACTCCAGAACGGTGAAACGGTTTTTGAAGCGAATATTGTTGTGACCATTAAAGAAGCGGCCATATTCGCCCTGTGTCGTAAACGGATAGAGCTGCTCACCCACGTCTTGCACACGTCGGTCTTCGTGATTTTTCAAGGCCTCTGCCACATCATCAACCAACATGGCACGACCTTTTTTCTCCCACAGTTCACGGGTCTGACGCTTTAGGTTGGCCATCTGAAAATCGGTTAATGACTGCGTAGGTGCGGCCATTGCGGCCAATAACCCAACCAGTACATCCGCTTCTTCGTCATAGTCCTCAACGATTTCAAACGGGTTTAAGCAAATGCCACTGTCCCGCCCGAACTGTAAGAACTCACCATCATAGACTTCACACAGCTTTTCATAAGAGCGGCCAACATCAATTACCCAGCATTGCCCGCCTTCAGATAAGTAGGAGGAGATGATTTCGTTCACCAGGAATGACTTGCCCGATCCCGATTGCGCCGCGATGCAACAGTTGTAATTACTGCCCGAGTCATAAAGGGACACACTCATGATCTGGCCATTGCGGGAAACAAAGTTAATCACTGGCGTGCCCGTGCCTTTCCAATCTGCAAACAAAGGCAACAGTGGGATCACATGTCGTGTCGCCATGGTCTTGAATCGAAACAAGTCGTTCATCGCCTGGCGGTCAGCACCAAATGGCAAGGCATTCAGGAAAATGGGCAAACAGAAGTACTTGTCTTCCATCAGCTCAAATCCGAGCTCTTTGAAATAGGTTCGAGCATTTGAAACAGAGCTGATGGACGCCTCTTCCGTCGGGGAAAACAGCGTTAAGGTCATATTTGCCCGAATAGGACGATCACCTTCTTGCAAAGCTTCAAAAAGAACATCAAACCCCTTTTTCTTGGCTGCAAGCACCGGCACAAACTTGAGCATCGGGCCATAGGCCTGATTGACCGCCCATTGACGCTTCGTCTCTAGACGAGATCGCATCGCCTCAGCTGAAGGAAAGTGAATGGTGACATTCAGCAAAAAGCTTCCGCGTAAACCGCGACTACCCGTCATCATATCGCCCGCAAAACTTGCGGCATGACCAAACCAGATCCGCTCAGGCAAGCGCTTAAACGATAAGGTTTTAATTCGGTAATCGCCCAGCATCAGACCTTGGCTATCCACCTTGATAGCTCGGTCATAATCCAACACTTGCTCTCGAAGTGGTTTATCTGCCTCACTGCGGATTGGTGATGGATTGCGCCAGGAAGCATCTTTTCCCCAGTTAAGCTGAGCACTTAATGCTGCGAGCCAATTTCGGTCGGTCATCTCAGTAACACGAAAACCAACCGTTGCCAGCGCTTGCGAGAAAGAAGCCCGAAGCGCGGATGCTCGACTCAACTCACGCTCCGTCGGTATAGGACTTTCCAAAGGCAATTTGCAGGTGACGATCAGTTGAAAGTTGCGTACCTGAGTCTGGGTCGATTCTTCTATCGGTCGAACCGTGCCCCCATCGAGGAAGTCCGCACGTTTGCGTATCGATGCCCTGAGCAATGGATCGGATTGACGATGGCGTAAGCCCATCATGCGCTGAAGGTCGGTTTGAATATCAGGCGAGGCGTACAGGCCAAATTGCAGCAAAGTGTCTTTTGGCCAGTCGTTGTTGAGTAGAACATTAACCCTGTCTGCAACAGACTCATCACCACCCGGCAATGGGTCACATAGAAAACCAAAGCCAACACTCTGGTCTTCCATGAAAAACAGTTGCTCATCGTCTGAATAGGCCAATACTGGCAAGAGCTCTGAAGCGCGTTGCCCTGAATACAGAGAGGCTTTCATTAACGCCCCTCCAACCAAGCAGAAAGGTCATAAGGACGGCCTCGGCTGATGCGACCATCATTGGCGACAATGAAAGGTACACCTTGAATGCCCAGGATTTGAGCCGTCACCAAGGTACGCTGCATTGGCTCTAAGTTGCAGGCATCATCCTGCTCTAAGTTACTAATTCGACCATTGAGCAATGCATCGGTGGCCGCTTTTTTGTCACGCGCACAGCCAAGCTGGCGAACCTGACGCTCTGAATCAGGACCAAGCACTGGCACAGGGAGTATTTGGAAGGTGTATTCTTTGGTTAACGGTAAGGCTTGCTTCAAAAGCTCATGGCAGTGCGGGCATCGTGGATCAACAAAGACCACCACTTTCTTTTTGCCTTCACCCAGCGTCAGTGGATTCAAATCATCCATTTTTAAGCCAAGACGACTTAAGTCCAGCGTGTTCCCCGCTTCACGAATTTCTTCAAGGCTGGTAAGCGGCTTTTTCGACCAGGCATCATAGAGCGTGCCATCAATGACGAACCGGCCACTGTCTGACATGAAAACAATACGGCCATTGCTTTCGACCGCTTTCATACCCGTGACAGGTAAAGAAACCATGCCGTCAATTTTGCCAACGGGCGACACTTCAGACACAGGTTCAGCTTGAACCAAAGGAGAAAGCGCAAGCGCCAGAATAATTGGAGATAGTTTTCGCATGAGGAGTCCTCGTTAATGTAAATCGAGGCTCCAGTCTATGCAGTTGTCCTATGTGGACTCGGTTAGATAGATTGAAGAAATCGCAATCTAACTAGGGGGCTTATAGCTCGTTGAGGTTTGTTATAAACGAATTACTCGGCGTTTGCGTTAACAAGCCAATCATCAAGCACTTGCTTCAATTTATCTAATTGCTCTTGATGTTTTGCTTGATTCTTTGCCAATTTGTTAATGTTCTGCAACTTCCAACGAATCGCTGGCAAGTCTGCTGCATTAGGATAGTCAAACAATGCCCAGTCAGGTTGCCCTCTTTTGAATGACATAAGGAAAGCATGATCCCTTTCTGTGAAATGTTTTTGCAGTTCAATTAACATCATGGGCCTAACAGAGGCTAAGTCTTCGCATTCAACTTTTTCAAAAGTCATTCCGTCAAATTCTGCCTGAAATTTCTCATTTAGAGGCTGCCAGTTTGGCGACATGACTTCATTAATAGGCCGAGGGTGACTTAATGTATAGGTTAAAAAACCCACCAAAATCTCTCTCGAAATCCCTTCACTGCCAAGTAACATACGCACATCAAATAAGTCGCGAGGATGTTGGCGATCCATAGCAGCACACAATTTTCCACCATACAGATCGGGAAGACTGACTACCTGAATCTCAGCATAACCAAACTCGTCTTCAACAGACTCTTGAACTGGCATTATTTCTGCACTTTGCAATGTACCTCTGGCGACGGGCGACACTTCAATTTTAATCGTCGCAACCGGACTGGATACAACTATTCTCAGTTCATCAGCTTTATTATCCTGAAATGCCGCTCTGATATCTGGTTGAGTATTGATTCTGTCTGTAATGCGCTGCAATGCAGCCCTGACATTAATCAAAGCCTCATCTCTTGGTTCAAGTGGAAGATAAGCAAGATCAATATCTACAGATAACCGAGGAAAATCTCTCACAAATAAATTAATGGCTGTGCCACCTTTAAGTGCAAAAACCGTCTCTGTTGCTACCACAGGCAGCATTCTTATGAGCAAAGAAACCTGTTTGTAGTATGGGCTATCTTTATCCATTATGTTGTTCACCTTTTTTGACGCTTAATATCTCTGGCACTGTGATTTGATATCGCTCATCAAAACGTCCTTTTTCGACAACCTGCCGCTTTCCTGCACCCAATTTAATTCTTGTTTCATCTACGCGATTGACCCACTGGTGATCGTAGTATCGACCCAGAAATAGAAATATTCGGTTTGCCTGAACAGAGCTGCTTCGCTCAAGAATATCTTGTACTTTTCTAGGGCTAAGATTGACTAAACCCTGAAATAATTCTGCGACATGCTCAAATGAAATCAGCTTCCCAATCCCGTCTACCACTTCATAGGCAGCAAGTTCTGCACAGCTGACAGTGAGTTCTTTCTCTTTAACCGTGATCCTTTTCAAATCTTTCTCGGGATTCACTTCAAGCTTATGGTTTCCACAGTAAAACCAATTCTGATAAGGGAATTCACGAAACCATTTTGGTAAGGACGACTTGTTTTTAACGCAAATCCAAACTTGCTCTTTGTTCAGCTGTAAATAGTGACTCAGTCCCTGGTGAGTTAAGCTGCTCAATCCAGCCAAATGAACTGAAACGCCCAATTGCACATCTAATGCTTGAATGGCATCAACCCAAGTTGGCTTTATATCGCCCTGCGCATCTGGACGATAATACACGCCAGAACATAGCTTCTTTAGCCAACCGTTCTGCGCGTACTTTTGAGCCAAGGAATAGCTCACACCGTTTTCAGTCAGCCATTGCTGAAGTACTAGCGCACCAGGAGAAGTATGAGCAACAAGCCAGTTTATCTTAGATGACATTTTAACACCCAAAGTATGAATATCACGAACAGTATAAACCATATAGTTTATTGTGACAGTGATATTAACACCTTAGGTATTAATATACCAAATACTGTAAACCAAACCCGCTAATGCGGCGTTGTTGAAATGAAAAGGTCTACACAACATCATCAATAACCCGATGTTGTGTAGACCTAGTTTGATTACCTTAAGTGAACTGCCTACTGTGGCTCACATTCAGGTGCCCAGTAAAACGGCGCTGATTGCTGGAACTGTTGTGCCAATGACTTCTTGAGTGCTAGCAACAACAGGTAAGGTTGCAGACATAACACTTTCAACGACGGTTGGCGTATTGTAGAGACCCATACCGCCACCAATGCCCAAGGCAAAAGCCATCAAGCTTTGGCGAGCGATACCGCCCACAATACCCACCAGAACCATGGCTCCCGCTACGATCCGTCCCAAAGTACCTTGGGTCCAATCTTTTAGGGTATCCCACACATCAGTGAAAGCATCACCACCGGTGCCCGCAAATGAGGGCTCCGAAATCATTAACGCCATCAAACCAAGCGCACCAATGGTCATTAGGCGCTGAGTTTGAATGGTGCGAACTGCATTTGTCATTCGTTAGTTTCTCCGTAGATACTCAAGTTATCGCGCTTACCATCAGCTCCCGCTGAGGTTGAATCGCTCTGAGTCTGAAGTGGACGTAGCACAGGCGAAACCGTTCGAGGTGCTGACACCCCAATATCCCACCGGCGCGGTTCAATTTCGGTAAACACGTAGCTGGATAAATTCAGATCTCCACGGTCATCCTCCCAAGGCGCAATCCAAATTCGCATCACCCTTGAAGGAATGCGAATAGGTGCAGATTGCTGCGTCTCGGGTAATGCTGGATGGCTCAGCAGTCCTGTCTCTAAATCAGATTGTGAATACCCAGAGGGAGAACCAATTCGAGTCGCCACAGCATCAATCGTCTTGGGTGCAGCGCTATTACTGGTAAGCTCATAGACTTCACGAGCGGATAAACAGCGCACACCGTCAGGCATACCTGGGCATCCATATTCACTACTCCCAAGACCCAATGAACTACAGCCAGACAATAAGGTTGAGCCGACTGCCAATAAAAGTAATCCAGCTTTAGACCACTGTTTTGACTGGTGCTTTGGGTTGTTCTGCATTGATGTCGTCATGGTTAACTCTCCTCTGGATACACATCTTATTGTCTGAAACGGACTTCGATCGGTTAGCAACATGCAGGATTTTTTCATCTTCTTGCACCTCCCCCTTGCGAAGTGGCCAACGATAACGAGGCCCCACGAGTGACGATTACTTCAATTTTCCTTGCAGCGTCTACCTCTATGACTGGGAACATATTTTCAGCCATGTCCAAATAGAACTTGGCCACTCGATCCAATGCTTTACCGGTGCCTTTAATCGCAGCGCCTTGTAATGCTTCTTGGCTCATGACTTGCTGGTACAGCTGAGTATCACCGGCATTACCCGTCTGAATCGTCGGAACAGGATTCACATCAAATGCGCCTGCCAAGCCCTGAAGGAATCCGGCCATCATCGATTTGGCCACCAGCTGGCCTTGTTTCGACACTAATCGGCCACGAATACCGGCTTTGCCGTCTTCACCCACGGCATAAGAATCCAGTCGTGTTTCAATGACGCCACCATCTTCTCTCACACATGAAATGGTCTCGCCTCGCAAATAAGCACGCTCAGAGCTCAAATCACCGTAACCTGCGGCGATCAAGAAACACTCTTTGATATCCGCTCTAAATCGGTTGGGTAAAATGGCTTCCTTTTGAATCCTCAGCAATGCAGGAAAAGGTTCACGTCTTGCGGACTCGTGAGTAGGTGCATCCAAACCCGTGATCAAAGTACCCGAGATAATGCTTCCTGCCGGTAAATACAAAGGCGGCGCTTCTTGCACAACAACGTCTGGTTCGACAACCACCTCAGGCTCAATCATACGAATCGTGAGTGGCGGTAATGGAACATCCCGAGCTCGTGTACCTTGACCATTGACTGGCTGCTGATAGAGCGGATCAGGCAGCGGCGCATTGGCAAAATAGTCGTCTGGGTTAGACGGCAGTGGCTTTTCGTCTCTAGGCAATTCCATGGCAGATAAAGGCACTTCAAAACGGCTATTTGTGCCTTCAACTGCTGCATCACCTCCTGCGCGAACATCATCAAGTTCCGCTCTAAGGCGGGCCAGCTCCGCATTGACCTCACTTGGTATAGAAGGCGAACCTGGGCTTAGCCGTCCTGAATCGACGTCACGACGCAAGCGCTCAACTTCACGACGTAACTGTTCATTGCGCTCACTGAGTAGTTTTACGTTCGCAGCCAAACTATCGACCCCAACATCACGAGTATTGGTATCCGTAAGAATGTGCCGGATCGTTTCCTGCCGGTTCCGACTGCTTGAGCCATCGTCAGGATTAGGTGAAAACACCATCACCATAAGGATGAGACCACCAGCAATACCAGTAACCGATAGGCCCCGCTTCATGTTCGGGCTCATTTGTTCCCATTGTGCTTTCATCGTTATTCACCTCCCACAAGAAGCGAAGGTCGCTGACTTTCCACCGTTTCTTCACGATGATTGCGAACAACCACATACAACTCAGTTTTTTCACCCGGCAACAAGATATTGCGAGGCCAGTAGGCGCTTGCCACTATATCTGGTGCATGACAGGCTATCTCACTGGCTTCTATCGGCTCATCGGCAAAGCTTTCAACCAGTCCTACATAGACTGTGAAGTAATGTCCCGTCACAATTTGTCCCTGCTTAAAACCAAACTTTAAACCTGGCTGAAAACATTTTGGGCTTGTGTCAATTTGGCCAGCCAAACGGATGTCATAGCCTTGTGGCAACTCATTTAATGCAAGGCGTCTGAGTAAGTCTCGTAGGTTATCGACGTATGGCTGAGCTGTTTCCCAAGTGGCGGCTTTTCGGTTCACGACGCCCTTAATAGGCCACTGCTGACCATCAATGGCTAAGGTGACTTCACGCGGTGGAATACGACGAGGTACTAAGGTGACAGATAACGCGGGCGCTTCCTGACCAGGCGGAGTGATGTAAAGTGAAACCGGTGATTCTTTGTCCGTGGCCACATATACAACATTCCCCTTGATTTGCGTCTGAGCATCACTGGTTGTTCTCACCTGAGGCGATTCAAACGGCGTCACAATCCGATTCAGATGCCCAAGAGCTACAGGGATCAGTTCATTAACCCCCGGTGTCATCAGTAACGTTGTTGGCACATCCGTTGAAACCGTATTGGTTTGAACAGGTGGATTTGCTGTAGCAGACTGCTTCATCACACTGGCTGGCACAATCGGCAATTCCACGTCTGCATACGACGCTTGAGATAACAGGACGCCACTCAAGCTGATTGCGATTAAGCTTGGTGTCATCCATCGACTAATTTTGGTTCGCATCATTCACCCTCCGGTTTTGCTCTTGGGTCAACTTTTCACGAACACGCTTCGTTCTAGCTTGCCCCTCATACGTATCCATCCAACTGAGCTTTGGACGGTATTGCTCAATATCGATGTCAAACTCATAAGTGCGAGTTTGGCGCTGTTCATCTCCAGATGGTCCAGAGACCAAGGAATAACCGGTCACAAAGACATGGCCGGTTTCATACTCATACTCCACTTGTCTGGGTTGGAATTTGAGCGTGACTCGGTCTTCACGGATCTGTCTTGCCTGAATCTCCAGTGCATCGACCACTTGCTGGTACACCGCTGGAGAAAGTAGCGGCTCAATGGCAACCCGGATAAAAGACACATTACCCGGCGTCACGTTGCCCATAAGCTCAGCCAGGTAGAGCCCCCAAGATTCCAAGTAAGGCTGAGTAGCCTGGTTTCGTGACACTTCAGCCGTTTCAGACAAGGTTGGCGGTTGAATGGCTACCACGGTATTGCGAGAAAATGCCGCTACCGCAAGTAGCAAGTTAGATAGCACCAGCACCGCAATCAGGAACCGTTGCCATCGGTTCTCTAATTGCGTGCCTTGCCATGATTTTAAAAACACGTCGAACTTCACGGCAGATAGCTCCTGATAAATGGGTTAGGGATCGTCTTGGCTTTGGTTGGCAACAGTCCGGCCCAGTAGATGGCGTGAAGAATAAAACCATCTGGGCGACCATCACGAAAACGCCGATAGAGCTTGGTTGTTACCAACCCCAACAGGCATAAAACCAAGGCATTACCGGTAAAAATGCCGATCACTAGCCCCAACAGAATGGGAGCCATCTCATCGGCACTCCAAAGCAGGAAGTGCGGCGGGTCATCGATATAGGATGGAATATTTACAGGTTCCATAGTCACTCCACGTTGTTTGAATTGGGAAGTGAAGAATGACTTGGGATTGGTGGGTTCGGTGGTCAGATAGATTGAAGAATTTTGTAGTTATTAAGCCAATCTCGAAAAATTACGGCTTAAGACTTTCTATTCCTAGCAACAGTATGTCTGTTACGGAATATCCTCCGTCCTGTAGAGCGCGCTCTAATTCTTGAATATCTTCATCATTCAAGTAATGCATTAGCACATTAGTAGAAATACTCATGGAATCAATCTTTGATAAGTCTTTAAATGTCATGCATTCTTCTGTGCATTTAGGGGATTTCTTTATAAGATCTAATTTATAGATCATGGAAGAATAATCGCAGCTTAATGGACTACAATCATCGACTCGATACGAGTGGGATTTACTTGGCTGGATATTATGGAGCGGATCTAGAAGTACAACGTTGAATACGTTCCTTTCGTCCCAAAACCCAACAACACGTCCTAAGGATTTTGATACTTGAAACTGCAATATGGGAAAATCTTCAGGATTATTCCTATAGCAATCGTCAATCCAAGTTAAGTCTTCGCGCTTAATTGGTATGTTCTTTTGATTCCAATTGATATTGTGGTAACGCCAGGCCTCTTTTTCAGCGGCATCCGATATAAATTTTTCAACTTCTTTTTGTGATAAATCCTTTAACTTATTTAGCAAAGAAACAAACCATTTAGACTCCGATTTATCCAAACCAAAATAGTCAATTTGTTCCCAATACCGTAAAGAAAAAGTCCACCTGATTGCTTCAGGTGAACTTAGTAAAACGGGCTCTTTAGATGACTTAGGTTCAAAATCTAAAACTGGTATTTTTTGCATTATTGCAAGCGCTTTGAGTAGCACTCCATCATGGTATTTTCATTCAATTCCACTTCACAACGTTCCCAAGAAGAATAACCTTCTCTGGCTTCAACCCATGGAGATTCTTTATGAGTCATTTCTTCAAGTTGCGGACCTGAATACTTTGCATAAACACTTAAAACACGATCAATATGACTCTTACAATCTGAATCCAAGTTTTCAGGGTCGAAGTCTTGGCTAATATCTTCTTGATTAATATCTGAATATAGAGATTTTGTGTCTGAGAACCTTGAGTATATTTCTCGTGAAACAGGGCCATGCACCCACGCTTGAAACTTACCATTGAACAACGGCTTACTTTCAAAAGCTAAGTGCCACGACTGAACGTAATAAAGCAATTTTTGTAATTTTAGGTTACTTAGGCTCTCACCTGATTCAATAACCCTATGTATGACATAATCACACACATCATTTATATTCATTTATTACCCCAAAGCTCACATCAAGATATTATGACGCCACAAAATTTTAGCAGATAGAAGCATAAATTTCATCACTTAGTTTAAACCCGTTTCTGCAAGTGGCTTAACGCCAACCCTGCCATCAATGCCAAGCCGATGATCAGCGACGGTAACACCACCGGTGGAATAGCCAGCGGGGCGAACAATCCCATAAACAGCAAGATGACGCCTGAGCCCAGGATAATCATGCTGTAGCGGTGAATGATAGGGCTCGAAAAATCAAAGGTTGTCTTCTTGATCTTCCAGGTCATCAAACCGTCCCACAACGCCGGTAACATGAGAATAAGAGCAAAGGGCAACCAGACCATCAGCAACGCAAATCGAGTGAACACTTGGTACAACACATCAAAAAATGCCTGAATACGGTCTTCTACCCAGACAAACCAAAAGCCTCCCATGTTCTCCATCCCTTTAGAGCGCAGTCGCTGCTCTTCAGTGGGGATCAGAAAATCACGCACAGATTGCTCCATCTGCGTATCCACAACCCATGACTGATACCAGCTATGGCTAGTTTGACCAATCCAATAGCTTGTTTGTGCGCCCAATTGGTTTTGGATCATCTGCTTCTCTTTACTAATGACCCGGCCAGTCCAATCACCGGGCACTAACACGCCAATGGCAATAATCTCCAGCATCAGCGCCAGACAAAGTAGCCAAACCGACTTATGCTTGCTCATGCCAAACATCCTCTTCTACTCGCGCCAGCATGGCTGCAACGGTCGGCGTCATAATCCGGGCTTTAATCACTTGTTGAAGCCGCTTTGTCGTCGTATGACCGCTGACATAACGCACGTCGATGCGTCCTTCAGCCAGATACGCCATCCGATTTGGACGATTACGCATCCAGGTGTGGAAATAGACACCATCTACAGCGGCCCACTCGAAATGATCAGGATCACGCAGCCGAATCCCCGTTAAAGCACTGGCGGCAGTCCAAGTCAGTGCCTCAATGAAATGCCACAGGCGCACACTGTCATCATCACAACTGACTTCTTCATAACTGCCCAAGCCATTACACAGACACAAATCAAAGATGGAATGGCCATCTAACGTGAGCGCATCCGTTAAATAGTCCGCCAAACAGTGCACTGAAGCCAAAGCATGAGGCCAATCGGTTTCAAGCAGTCTTAAAGCTTCCTTGAACTGAGGGTTATGTTGCTGCCACTGAGCGAGCATTTCTTTACTGGTAAGTGTTGTCATTTTCAGACAGACAGAATGATGCATACAGACTCCTTATGCTGCCTGTGTAGAGCTGGTTAAAATAGGAATGCGACCTTTAATCACACGGCCACCTGAAAGCTTGGCGATGTACTCCAGGTTAGGGAGCTGGCCTAATAGCTGCGGTGGAAACATATCGCCTTCTTCCTCCATCAAGCGTTCGCCATGATTGCCGGTAAACAACGCGGGGCTGTCCGAGTTGGACGACATACCTTGAGTTTGCATGATGTACTGCAACCGAGTCTTAGGCAGATTGTCAGTAATGTACTGCTGCGTTTCGGCATCCATCACCCGAAGGGCTATCAAGTTGTTGATGTTACCTAACACCTGGCGAGCCTTAGCTTCACTGCCTGTACGAGCGGCAAAGTCAGCAAAGGTCTGAGTAGCAATCACACAACGCATTTTTGCGCCACGGCCTTTGTTGAGCAGTTGAATAAAGGGATCGTTGACGACTTCAGCCGCCTCATCGATGAAGATATTTACGGGACGATTTTCAACACCATAGTTATAGCGGTCACCGGCCACGGCGGTGAGATCGGATAAAAGCAGCGAACCAATGGCGCTGCCAACCATGGCGTCGGTTAATGAATCCAAGCCTATATATGCCACTTGGGCATTGTTGATAATACGGCCAGAATCCGTAATTAACCGGCTGTCATCCACATCGTTTGCAATCGGTGATAGCAATGGGCCTAGTTCACTTGATGTGAGCATATTGAGTACCGGCATCAGTGAGGCCACCATCTTGGAATAGTGGGTTCTGTCATGCTCAAACATACTCAATAGCCCCTCTAAATCGGTATTGGCGGCAACGGGCTGAATGCGTTCGTAGTAGAAAAGCAGCATCGCCATGGCTTGTTTAGCCAAGGTATTGGCCTTTTCGGTAAAGCGCTTAATCTCCACACTAAAGTTCGGATACACCTGCTCCCCCCAAGCCGTGACGGCTTTTACTACCAAGCCTTCTGGGCCACCTTCCAAGAATCGTCTCAGTGTTTTCAGATCAGGACGTTGTGACGTAAGCAACAAACCTTGCACTATGTTATTCAGTGCCATTTGGCCAAAGGCTTTAAATGGATCAGCACCGGTTTCAGATGGGATTAGTGCCGCAATACGGCTGGCAATTTCAGTGCCCCGGTTAAAGTTTCTAAGGGGATTAAGCCGTACCGAATGCTCTGGAAAACCCGGATGAAAATACACAAAGCGCTCAGGACTACCGGCGGCAATACAGGCTCGTTGCGCATTATCCTTAAGTTCCTTGTCTCCCTTAGGATCAATAATAATCACGGCTTCATTACGCAAAATGGCCTGAGTGATCATCGCATCAAAGCATCGGGTTTTTCCGGCACCGGTCGTTCCGACAATTAAAGTATGCCCCTCGGTGTGACCAACTGGCTGGTACACATCTTCTTCTTTGGGCTCGACACCATGAATCCAAGTCGAGCCCATTTGCTTGCCGTGACCTTGGTTAAGCAAGGTTTGCTTATCCCGCTTTAATATTTCATAAGCGCGTTGAGCATGACGTTGATCCCACTCAAAGCCATACCCTAACCACAATTCATCAGGATGTTTTGCCATCACCTTTTGCAAATGCGACAGCTCCATAAATGCCAATGGTTTGCCTTTTAGCCCCATCTGCAACTTATAAAGGCGATAAGCCTCAGGAAGGCGGTACAACGCCATGCCCGAGGAAATCCCTGTCATCCACCAAAATGGCTCAGGTGGTAGCTCAGTCAGCATTTCTGCGGCAAATGCCCCAGTGGCTCCAACCAGCCAACCTGCTGCTGCCATGGCTTCATAGTTCGTGCGCCAGGGCATCTCATATGCGTTTTCTTTCATTCATGCTCCGCAAAATAACCGTTTACAATCCGCTTAACTTCAAATGGATTAACGTTTAGCGTGAGCGGTAAACAGAACCGTTTCCCCCTCATCAAACTGGCATTGGTCACTGGCCGAGATCCCCCGAAGCAGCTGTCCGGCTGGAATGCCATGCTCATTGGCGACTTGGCGTAAGGTTTGAATCGTGACGCGAATACCATCGGCACTATGATCCACGTCTGGGTAATCGCCATCGGTCAGTAAGATCGGCAAATCTTTCACAAAACTAACCATCTGTTGCCGCTGCGCGTGTTTGGGGTCTGTACTTGAGTTCGCATTGGCCGCAATAGGCTTTTGCTTACGCTCCGCTCTTGTGGCGGGCTCTTTTGCTTGGGCATTGGCTGTCTCAGTTCGACTCGGACGCTGTGAAGCCTCTTCGTTCTGAATTGGTTCCACTGACTCTGCGTCTTGTTTGGAAAGGTCAATCAGTGCAATTAGCCCTTTAGAAATCGATACTTTCAGCAGTAACCCTTGCTCCTGAACGCCATCATTCGTAGTCACAGTTCTGGCCTTACGTGTCGGGTTTGCGGGATCTAGTTCAAGCCAATCTAATCGACTGAGTTCAGCAAGCAGTTTTCGGGGAGCACACCAAGGTCTTACGGCATCGGGATAGCGGATCAGTATCTGTTCACCAACCATAACCAACGCACTGCTGGCCTCTGGGAGCCACGCCAAAGATTCAGGGAGATTCAATGCTTCTGTATCGTGCTGGTTCACGTTATTTGAGATAGCGCCATCATGAAAATTGTTAGGCTTTTCACATCCATCACCCGGAACGTTTTCATTTGCCTGGGGGTTATTAACATCACTAGCAAGACGAAGTTCATCATCTTGGTCGGACGGTTTTGTCGATGGCGACTCAGCCGAATTGCTGTGTTCAATTGATGATGACTCTTCAGACAAGCCTGGCTGCTCACTGGAACGACTCTGAGGCTCTGCTTGTGTTTGCTGTGTTGCTTCCCACTCAGATTTGCTAAACAGCCTCACACCACTTGGTACATTCGAACTGAACAATAAATCGGCCTCAGATATATGCAGCATGGGTAACCAGATTGGCTTGCCGTCTTTGATCAGCACTTCAGGGGCAAGGCTTTCATATCGCTCATTTGAGGCTGATTTTGTGGCTAATCCTCGCTCAATGAGGATGTCCGCAAGGGTATCGGGATCTCTTGGAATGCCAGGTATCTTGTCTTTGGCCAATAGCTCAATGATGTCCTTAGCCGCGCTTTTCCAAACCAGGTAAAGATTGATTGATTGATTCGATTTTCGTACCCAGACTCTGGCGTCTCGCTGATTGACCAGCCACTGGGAACTGGCAAGCAATCGCCTCATGGCATCAAGTAGATAGCGTTCGACTGGGACACCAAGGGCATTGTCGTCAACGGAAATTCGTTGAGCTTTCAGGTCTCGCTGGACACTGGTTTGGTCAGCTTCAATGACCAATTTGGACAGGACATGCTCTGGATCGGTATTGCCAATTGCTTCCAGCATGGCTTGCAAAATCTCAGGGCCCGGCTGGGTTAACCAAGCGAGCAACTCAGGTGTCATCACCCGGTTTAAAACCAGAATTGAGAATTGCTCGTGCCGCTTGCACCGTCCGTCGCGCCAGCGAATGAAATAGCGTTCAATGCTGTTATTAGTGGTCCACTGGGATAGTGTTTCTAAAAAAGGGTTCCACTGATAGCGTCCATCTTCGTCTGTGATGGATAAGTCTGAAACAGGCTTACCAATATCATGGAACAAACCGCCAAGAGCAGCAGCAACACGCCATCTTGGTTCCAGCTCTTTTTTCTCAACCGGTGTGCCACTGGCAACAAAGATGATACCTTCAGCTGCTTGTGCCGCCCAGAAAGCAACTTCCAACGAGTGACGTAATAAACCACCAGCGCCACTGTGATGATGATGCTCAGAAGCTGGCAACAAATGAACATAAGCAGCCAGATGGTCAATACAGGGCTGAATCAACCGTTGAAAATCACGCTGATTAAAGCCAAGTACCTGGCGCAGCTTGGCAATTAGCTCGTCTTGTGTGGACTGCAAATCCTCGGGTGACGCAGCTGGCAACCCCTTCAGGAATGGTGGGTAGCGTGGGATTTCTGCATCCAGTTGAGATGACAGCTCTGGTAGTGCTTTTGTTTGAAAAAATAGGTTTTTGAACATAGTGAACCTCCGACACGATAGTGTGAAGGTTCAATCTAGTGTTGCTGGCTAATTAGATTCAAAGATTTAATACTTATATGTGCAGACAATGTATTTAGGTCTTTTAGCACCCGATGAAACAAGCGAGTTGAAATACTAAAATTCAGCTTACGGGAATCAGGATACCTCTGCCGGTTTGTTTTTTAGCGCTTCAGCCGCTTTTTGCAGCGGCCCTTTTAAAGCTTTTTCTAACTTAGTCATCTGCTCTAAGTGCCACGCAACCGCATTGGGCCACGTATCTTTGTTGAAGCCATCGGCTTTGGTTGAAAACTGAATACGACAAGATTTCTTTTCATCCAATCTCATCCATTCAAGCTCCGCACCAAATACTTGTTCAATGTCCTGTTTGGACCCAAGCAATGAATCAAAGAGATATTTATTCTCTTCGGTAATTCCACGGCTAATCCAAAGCTCAACTCGAAGCTCTTTTTGCAGAAAAATCAGGTTATACGGACAACCACTCAGTCCAGAACCTGCTGATAGCCAATGATCTTTACTTGGGCTAATGTTGTTGTAGAGCTGGCACGGACTTTTCTGAAACGCCTCTAAGGCTCGCTCCCAGTATTCGCGACGCACCGTATGGCGGTTTTTCAGTACCACTTCGGTCGTTTTTTCTTCCGCTTCTTTAGCATTAATACCGATCATCAGCTCCTTCGCTTCGGGCGTGGGGATGATCTGGTCAATATTGATGAGTAGCTGCTCTCCCAACGAATAAGGGGTAATTTTGAAGCAAGCAATACTAATGCCTTGCCCCAAGAGCCAAAGTGCAGTACTGGTCACTTCTTTGCGAAAGTTTGCCGCAACCAACATAATACGCTGGCTGTTACCTAGATTGAGCTTGACCTCATCCAGATCTGGCGCATCCAGAAATTCACAAATTCTTTGACTGGCATTAAGTGCAGCACCTTGGGGGCCATTTAACGGGTCAACTTCTCCTGTTACAAGTTCATAGCGATCCAAGTACTGTTGGTAGATTTCAACTATCTGCGCTTTGGTCAAACTGGCGCAGTAGGAGGCATATTTAAGCGCCTGCCAGACCACATCACGACCGCTGTCATCCAGTTTATTTTCAATAATGACCAAGTTGCCATCTTTATCTAGCGCAAGTAAATCTAAGCGTTCGCGGGTATCATCAAAGCCATCGAACTCCTTTTGAATAATTAATAACTCTTCACCCAGCGCAGAAGGCTCATGCGCCAACCATTCCTGAAGGTGTTTTCGCTCAGAAAAGCCAAGCTCACTGAACTTCTTTGCCCTAACAGGACTAATCCTGTTGGTTTGATGATTTACCGTGAACATGGTTATTTATCCTATTACTTAGCATTTTTTATCGCTTCAATTTCATTTACAGAATTATTTAATAAAGTCATTTAGCAACTGAGCAAAATCGCATCTCTAGACTCGGGATTTATCTCTTTCCATCGCTTGATTAATGTTGTGACGCAGGGGTTACCCGCAAGCTGATTCATACGAACCCAATCAACATCTAGCAAATCAGCAAGTAATTCGATGTCCAATTCACCTTGCAAGGTGTGCCATTGTCGGATGCTTGGCTGTCTCATCAACTGAGCTTTTGGAGAGGTTAATCCACCGACAACAAAATATCCCTTTTCTTTGTCGTACCATATGCGTTGAATACCCGGAATGTTACTCATCCAGCGTTTGATGTCATTTAAAGGCTTATCAAAGTATCGAGATAACAAGGTATCTAAACTACCGCTGATTGATGTATCTTTTTTCTTTCCTCGCTTATCTAACCAACGCTGAATAACCTCTTTTTTTACCTGATAGTAAGTCACCTTCGTTTCATTTTGCTGATGAAGCGAAACTAATTGTTCTTGCCATAATTCAACTAATTCGGGTAACTCACTTTCAAATCGCATTGTTGCCTTTTGGCTGGATAACACGCCATCATCACTCAATTCTTTGACAATATTGAGCAATACTTCACTATCTGGCAGAACCCAATCCGTCAACGGATAAGGCTTCTGTTTCTTGGTTAAATCCGAAAGCGCATCTTCCATACCCAGTGGCAATACATTCGTTTGGTCGTAAGATGGATCTTGCATCATGATTGATACTTGTGAATCCTTATCCTTACTCAAAACAAGCGTAATTCTTGCCGCAAATCGTCGTTGTTTATCAACTTCAGTACCGTAGTAATCCATTACGACATTCTGACGATAATTATAGGGCCACTTCTCATTCATCAAAGTGAGCAAATCATCTACGGATGTTTCGAAATTGGCGAGGTACTCATTTATTTTCAAAGTCATACCAGAATCAGTGGGATCGAAGGGGATCAACACCGGCCTGTCGTTTGAAACCGTAAACAAATAACCATCAGTAATGACAATGGTTGATTCATTTAAACAGGCGCGTTGCAATGGCAAAACCTGAGAAACAGGCCGGTCTACGTCAATGAGTAAACGTTTAAGCTCTAACTCTTTAAGAACCACTTCAAGCTTTCTAATAATCGCTTCTTTGTATGCCTTGGTATCTAATAATTCGTAGTTGTAGGTGTAATATCCACCTTCAGACGCAACGTATAGCTTTATCGGGTCATCGTCTCTTTTTGACTCGATTAATAACCTTTTTTCGACTGGATCTCCCGTTACATCATGAGGATTAACATTGATATGTTGAACTGCACACCGTCCAACTAAAGACTTCGTTAGTGGATAACGGTCATCTTCAATACCTTTTTCCTGATCAAGCAGAATCAAAACACGGTCCGAACGTTCAAGCTTTATCCGTTCAAAGTCATTTACCGCAATTCCGTCTAGTAAATCCCACGAAACATCGACGCCTTTCTGTGCAATGAGCGATTTAAATAAGTCTAAGATTTCTTCACAAGCAACAACGGTATTAACTCTTAGGTCTATAACCTTGATTTCACCGGATATATCGATGCTTGGGAAAGATGACTTAGCCTTATTGGCCTTATGCTTTGTTTTCAACGTCAGTGGTTGGAGATTTAACGTTTTAGCTGAAAGTTCAAAACCATAGTCACGCGCAAAACAGATAAACGCATCTTGCACTGGTTTTAACACCATAGGCCAACTTTGCTCAAACCTAGTTGGTGTAGAAAGATCCAGAAACGGACGCTGTTTCCGTGAATTTTTACTCTTTCCAATTTCTTTAAACAGCGTACCTCTCGGTTTTCTTTCATGGCCAGGATACCACCTGACGAGTACCTTATTTTTGTCATAGACCCATAGAGGCTTCTTAATGCGATCTATATCATCGTCATTAGATAACGGTCTTAATGGAACATTGGTATAAAACAGAGCAATCTCAGTGGTATTTCCATCTTTTAACTGCTGAGTTCTACAATCTAGGCTGATCGCATTAACACCGCTAGCCCAGCTATCTACTTTCAATAACGGACAACCTAAACTGTAAGCGCCTTTACAATGACCGCCAAAAGCCCGTAATGATCGCATCATTAGTCGAATCCACACAGGATTTAACACCGGTGAATATTCAACTCGAACGGGAGTAATAGGTTGCAACTCAGCGTCTACAATAGACGGAGGAATATCACTTGAGCTTTGTAAAGCCACATAGAGACCAAACTGATTACCATTTTTTTTCATTAAATAGGCAAACTGCCGACTGTCTAGTTCAGCATCAATACGTTCTTCCCAGGCTTTCTTCTCTTTCCACTGATAGCTGTTATTGAGAAGTGGATAGTGATAAACCACGAATTTGTTGGCTTTATCTGCATCAACCTCGCTATTCAAATAAACCAAATGAGACAGCGGCAACTTCCTCAAATCTTTATTTTCATCCATTAACCTTGCTCCCCCATACGCTGCCAAACTATTTTCGAAAACCACTTAAAGCCAGACGTCATTTGATACCCATCACTCACCAAACAACCTGGTAGAAACAGGATTGAAGCATTCTCAACTTTTACCGGCTCCAACATTTCAGAAAAGCCCGATAAAGAACAATCTTCACCAGTCAATAGGTTCGCGATAACCAAAATGGCATTTTCACCACGGATTTGCCGGATCTTCTCCAGCTTTTTAATTAATCCCAAAGGCGCAAATTCAGGACGTTTACCAGAAGCAAGCCATTGCTCAAAGCCTTCATCTGACTGTTCCAGAGCAGCTATCGACCAAAATTTAGCATCAACAAAAACATCCGCGTTGGCTATCTCAAAATCATATAATTCAAACAACTCATGGTTGTAGACGTCTTGTTTAGTGGCTAGCTGCTTGTCACTCAGCAGTGCGCGAATACCTTCTTCACCAATACGCCCTTGTAAAATTCGCTGAATCACGACAGGATGAAATGCAAATTGCTCTTCAATATCGTTGGCAAACGGCTGAAACGACGTTCGAAAACCTTTACGATTAAACCAATCCGAAATAGCAGGTTGCCGATTAACAACCTCATAAAGCGTCTGTGGGTTATATTTGATCAATCCGGCTGCTCGCTTCGCAAAGAACTGCCAACTTTTTGGGTCGTACCATATTTCACCAGTAACCTTTGATTCCTCGGGCCGTTCAAAGCACGCCCAACGACACAAAGACTCAGTAATGCCAAACGTATTGTTATGCGGCATCCATTGGAGATCATGCTGTAATACAGCGCGGCCTAGTTCATGCCAAAGTCCTGAAATATCTTCGATACAACCCTTACCTTGTCGTGCATCTCGGATAGCGGAAACTAACTTGTTATCAATAATATCTACCGCAGCAGAGCCATCTTGGGATCGCGTTTTCAACAGGGTAAGAAAGTTGGAAACCGATGCATCTTCGGAATGAGTAAGATCATCAATCAGCTGATTATTAAGGTTTGAAACCCAATTTCGGTTGTTAGTACAAACGGTTAATTGGCCGTAGTTGCGAAGATGGCCTGCTAAATCATCGCTTAAATGAATGGCGACATGGGGCACATACGTCCAAGCACGTTCAATACGACCAACTTGCTGCTGCACGTCAGCGGCAAGATTCTTAACGTAGTCATTTGTCGCTTTATAGAGCTTGTTTAGCTCCTGGATTTTAGCGACTGAGTTATTCATTAACGGCATAATAAATTGCCGCTGCTGCTTACGTGAAAACTCTGAACGCCTGACTAATTTTTCTAAGTTTCTGAGCTGAAAGCCAGCATGAGACATTTCGTCATCATCGTCATTGCTATCCCATGGTGAAAAGTAAAAGTGCTTACTTTCAATAATAAACAGCGACGTCAGATCCATCTGCCCTTGAGAGTTAGGCAAGGAGTAATCCAAATTAATGCCATTGGTAGCGGATGCAGTTTGTGTCATTACCACCACGGTACGGCCAGAGTCGAACGCCGCTTGATATGCGTGCTCAAATCCTTCTCGCTTTTGTGCTTCAGCATTGAGCAAGCAAATCATCATGGGCTTGCCGTTGACAGCCAAAGGAATAAACACATCGTCAAATGAAGACAATACGCTAGTGGTTAAACACTCCATTTCAAGCCAATCAGCGCTCATTCTGCTGTTTTCTGCGGTATCACTTATCAACCACTTCCGAAGGTATTTGACTGAGTTAACAAAGGCCAGGTGCCCTTTATGTTGTGGCTCATTCGCTGCCAAATGCAGAACGTGCAGTAATTTAAACAACACAGACTGCCGGTATTCATACTTGTAATCTGAGTGCTCAGCCTCAAAAAATGCAGCGTTCAAATGCAGTTTTGCCTCCTGAAAAACTGGGGCATTGATAGCATCATCAAAGTCGTGGATCGTGGTTTTTAGTGTCGAGCGACGCTTTTCAGATTTATCTTTAACCAACGAGCGGATCACCGCCATTTGTAACTGCTTATCCTCGTCAGTTTGTAAATATGGAATCGGCTTCTTAAACCAATCTTCGGGGCGCTGCTCAAAGCTATCGCCCAGAAAACTCTCGGTACATTGTGGATTGCGGGCCTGAGCCACGTAACGCAAAGCGCTTTCAATCCAGCGTATATCGAAATGACCAATCCCCCTTTCGATATAAGAGGTTGCGGATAGTGCAAAAACGAGGTTTCGACTCGACAACGAAACCATTAATCCTTCAGGTGTTGTCGGCAATAGTGCGCGTTTAATTTTGATCCTCAACGGGTCAATATCCGCTTCGGCTTCATCCGTGGTTAACAGCCAGGTTGTTAGGCCAAACATATTCGTCTGAGTATTAGGTAATCGATTTGATCTACTCAACGCTTCTAACTCTGGCAAGCTAGTGCGAGGCAAGGAGAACAGCGATAAGCTGGGTAACGCTGTGCTGTAGTAGGATGGTCGATAGTCATTCGCAGGATCAAACAGCAATCGGTTTAGCCGAACGAGATACTCATAGGCTTCGGACTCATCGGTTGCGAACTGCGACAACAGCAAACTGAAGCGTCTGATATATTTCTCCATCACACGCAAAAAATCACCGACATCAACTGATGCTTCATCGCTTTGCCCATAACTTTTCACTTCAAAGCCGTGAGGTTTTTGCTGTAACTGCAAAGGCTCACTGGTTACTAAGTGATCTGAGCGAAACAGATATTTCTTTTCGAACGGCACACCGGATTCATACTGCTTTAATGGTATTACCAGCGCCCTAGACTGATTGAGATCGACACCTTTGCTGGTCAAATCCTCCTCTAGCTCCGCAATAAGCTGTTTAAGCTCACTGTAAAGCTCAGGTATAGGTTCAGCAGTAACAAACTGCATTCGCGCTAATAGGCGCTTACCGCCTTCAAGTAATTGACCAATACACTCAGGCGGCTCTTGCACCATTTGGGACTGGGCAAGTAATGTCTGTAGAATGTCCGCTTGGTAATCAAACTCATCAACAAATACAACCTTTTCGGCCAGTTGGCCGCTCGACATTCTAACTTTCTGTTTACCGTCGTAGAAGGAAGCGAACAGCTTCTGCGTTGTTAACACCAGCAAATGTTGCTTATCATCGTGCCAGGCAATCGCCGGGAAAATTCGACGCACCCATTTATTTTCTCTAAATAAACGAAGCTTTTCTTTTGCTTGCTCCGTGAGCTCATGCGTCTTGCCATGCTGCTTACTGGCATACTTCACTGCCTTCTCTAAGGACGACATGCACCCAAGTAGTGTGCGCTCGACAAAGCCACACAGTTTTCTTAGTTCCTGCTCTTCTCGTTCGAGTAAGACGCCCATCGAATCAGGATTTTTCTTTTTGTACTCAACATTACGGGCAATGGCCGCAACATTGTGGCAAGCACGAACGAGAGCCTCTTTATCAGCATTAGAACGAAACGCACCTAAACCATGAATATCCTCAATGGCCTTATAAGGATCGGGCAAGTCAGTTCTTTGAACACCTTGTTCATGTGGCAGTGCTCGTTGCGAAACCGCACTAACGACAGTTTCATCCTGTGCATAAAGAATACTAACCAGCAAGGGGTTACCCGAGCTGTCTTTTTCACTCGTGGCACTTTCATAAATGTCATGCAGGATATTCCAGCGATGGGTAACTAAGATGGCCTGCAACCCTTTGGATTTTATAAATTCAAGGCTCGCTGGAATTTTCCCGTCAGGGCTACGATAAAGCGAACTACTTTTGCCCCCGCCTGTTGGGCCTTGTAACTGGCAAAAGCCAGCAATAGCATTTTCGCTCTTTGCATTCACCGATAGGGCAAGCGCCTGTTCAATCGTATGCGCAATGATTTGATTATAAGAAGTCGGTAATGGCTGACTCATCTAAATCCTCGTTAACTTGATTTTCCTTTTGAGTTTCGCCCCTTTTTTAGAAGGGGCGACAAGGTTGGAGACAACACAACACCAACAAATGACTCATTAATTCAACTCAGGCACGATTTCCTGTGACCAACTGTCTTCCATCAGCATTCTGAACGACATACCACCCGACGCTGCTTCCAACGTAAGTTCGCCAGCATCCACCGCCGTCTTGACGTGCTCAGTTAACAGCTCAAATAATCGGCGCTTGTACTCAGTGTCATCGTTTCCTTTTAAATGCTCACCCTTGGTTTCCAGTACAGAGAAGCGGTAACTGCCAGAGTTTGGCTGTTCGACGCACACCAACAAGTCAGGGTAAACCTTTTGCTTTTGCCAGCCTTGCAGGCTGTACTCGCGTTGATTCACTGCAATACGATGCCACCAATGCACAGACTCTTGCTTATCCAAATACCAAGCTGTGTCGCGCTCTAAATTGTTCAGCCCATTTTGATAGACCTTTTCGAACAGGCTTTTTTCGAGTTCAGATCCATCTTTTCGGCGAAGTACCTGATCATGCTCACTGACATTAACCTCTAAGGTTTGCGCCAGTTCCCAATTTAGCTTTTCATTATCTGAAGCGAGTAGGCGCAGGGAAATATCACCCTTGTCCAACTTAGATCTGAAGATTTGTTCCGATAATTGTGCAACCTGTTGTTTAATGTCGCGCTTCATCTCTTTGAGTAGTTCAAGGCGGTTAGTAAACAAAGCCTCCTCAGAAACGCCATTACCACGCAAGATGTCTAACGTGTGCGTTAATACCCGCATGGCTTGCCATGGGTTTGGAATAACATCGGTGAGCTGCCTTACCATAAACGAAATATCTAGGCCTGCACTGGGGTCAAACTCGATGTTTTCGTGTACCGGATCGGCCAAGTCCAATTCACCTTGGTTATCCTTTGACATTTTGTAGTCGATACGGGCAATCGTGCGTTTTAACTTATCATCCACTAACTGGAAGTTCTCAGCGTTCAAATAAGACAACGACTCCCAATCTAGATCACCAAGCACATCCCGTTCATAATCGAATAAGCGGTAGCCGTCTTTGTTGCCAGCATCACGATGTAAAACCCGAGGCAAGAATATTTTAGGTAGGTTACGAAAACACTCTCTACGCAATAAGGTTTCTTTGCTTACCACTGCGGCGGGTTTATTCGCTTCTGAGGCTTTAACCTGATTCGCCACATCCCCCATGCCTTCTTCTTCTAAACCTTGCTTAACACCGGCAACGGCTTCCATCACATCCTGATCAAAGGTGTAGACATAACACTCATCTAAGCTTGGTTTTTGCGTCAATCGCGCATGTGGTTGACGGAGTACCCGGCCAATCATTTGGGTGATTGCCGTTTTTGCGGTCATTTTAGACAACACGGTTAACACATAAGCAAAGGGGCAATCCCAACCTTCACGTAGCGCATCCTTTGTGATGATGTATTTAACAGGGCACATTTCGCTGAGCAAATCATCATCACCCAACTCGTCTTTGTCAGACGTTTTCAGGCGAATTTCATTTTCATTTACGCCCAGTTTTTCTATCAAATACTCACGGGCGTCTTCCGCATGCACAAAGGCTGAATCTCGTTGGTCTTTACCTGTGCGCTCAACTCGGATCAGCATGATGGGCCGAATATAGCGACCGGTTTCGTTTTGAAGCTGCCCGGCATCCTGTTCAAGCTCTGCCAGTTTAGCGTGCGCAAGCGACAAGGTATGCTTCCACTCACTTTTGTCTTCGTTGATTAAGTTGATGGGTAACTTAATCATTTGCTCATCTTTCAAAGCTTGCCCAGACACGTTCACCAGTACATTTGAGTGATGCTTGCCGTTTGCGTTAGGCGTGGCCGAGAGCTCAAGAATAAACTTAGGGTTAAAGCCACACAGGGTTTCTCTTGCGGTTTCGCTATAGGCTTTATGCCCCTCATCCACAATAATCACTGGGCGAACCATGCGTAACACATTGCCTAAGCTTTGTTTAACTGACACTGAACCTGGGGCTATGCCTTCTTGCCAACCGTAATCGGATAGATCGTTACAATCTAAATTACGAATACTGCTCAATAGCGCCTCATTGGCTGTGGTGTCATCTTCAATCGGGAAGAAAGTGGTAAATCGCCCGCTATCGCGGAACATGCGCAAGGTTTCTTTCGATTGACGCGCACTGGATTGCAGCATCAACAGCATAACGCAGAGGTTTTCGTCGGTATCCCGCTTGGTAAATGCATCGTTCTTTTCGAGCACTTTTACGCGCCCACCCGAAGCACGCTCTAGCATTTGTCGATACGGATGCTCACGATTGGCCAACTGTTTCCAGGTTTGCTTGTAAATGGCATCCGACGGCACTACCCACAGCACCATACCAGTTTGTTGCGTAAACAAATCCGTTTGCAGGCGCTCAACCGCAGCAACACCAAGTAAGGTTTTACCACCACCCGTCGGTACTTTCAGGCATACATTAGGAATTGGCCGCTCTAAGCCATCAAATCTTGTGACATAAGGCGCAGGCACTAGGTGACCGCTTTTGTCTTTAAGTAGGTCAATACGGCGCTCCTGTACCAGAGCTTCCCACGTATCTTTGGCGTAATCGGTTAAGCGGGCCTCTTTGCCTTTCATTTTCTGAAATGCAACAAAGTCTTCCGCTTCTTCCTTGGTGTCGGCCAGCTTTTTTAAGTAATAGTCCAGTTTATCCAACACACCGTTTTGGTAGTCTTTTAACTCCATGTTACGCCCCCATAATACGATGGATAGCGTAAGGCAACTGGCAAAACTCAATGCGTTTTTCAGTTAAGTCCTTCTGGCTCATAAACTTCGCCACAGCAAAGACAATGGTGCGTTTCTTCGTGGCATTGTTTTTAGCAATCGCTTCAACTTTGTCCGCATTTAATGCCGCTTCATTTGAGCGCAACCATTCACTTTCTGGACGATAAAACAGATGAATACGGAATAAGTCTGTTTCGCCGATAAAACCATCGGCAGAAGCTTTAGCGACCGTTTCTAACGACTGCCCTGTGGCGGTATAGAACACATAACGTGCGAGCGCGTCGAATGACGGCATGGCTTCGCCGGTGAGTAAGCTTTCAATTTGGATCGGTTCACCCAAGGTACAATAAGTGAAACTGCCACCAATGCCAGGAGCAAACTCATCCACTTTGCGCTCACCGGTGACAGTCAGCACACCGTCTTTGAGCTCTTTTTTGATTTTGTCGAAATCTTTGCTGTGTTTTGCTTCAACTTTGGCTATTTTTTCAAGGAGTTCTGCGTGCTTTTTCTCAAAGACTGACCAAGTGATTTTTTCAGAAAGCAGTTCTTGCTTCTGGTTGCCTTTGAAGGGGTAGCCGTTGATAACACGGCGAACACGCTCTGCTGTCACCTCATCAGCATAATCTTCACATTCAATAAGAATGAATTTGCGATTGCCTTCATCACTCTTATTAGCCTCTAAAACTGCGTGAGCAGTCGTACCTGAACCAGCGAAAGAGTCAAGAATTATAGAGTTTTCATCCGTAGCAATTTTCAAGATTTTGCTTATGAGAACAGAGGGTTTGGGAGTTGGGAATGGTGAAACACCATTAAAAATTTTTGAAAGCTCAATACTTGCGCTTTGGGTGCTACCTGAATCACTGTAATCCCATACGCTGCGAGGAACTACTCCCTTCGCATCTGATAAAAACTTTTTCAATCTAGGTTTGGTACTTTTTCCGTCCTTTCCCCAGTACAACATATCGTCATTTTGCAATGCAATTGTCTTCTCCTGAGAAAACTTCCATACAGCAGTTTCACTAGGGTATACCACTTCACCTGTATTTGGATTTGTAATGCCATAGTAAAGGTTTGGCCTCTCAGATTTAGATTTATTACAGGTGTATGTACCTGAGCTCCAAGCCCCTCGTTCGTCATCATCTGAACTAGTGTAATTTTTTAGTTGCCCTTCATTCATCGGCAAACGATTTATAGACCATTCCTCTTGATTCTTGGCATAGACTAAAAGCCAATCATGATCGCTACTAAAGTATTCTGCATCATTAGATGGAGACACTTTTCTTTTCCAGCATATTGATGTAATGAAATTTTCGCGGCCAAATATTTCATCTAATAAGAGCCTTAATGCGTGTTGTTCATCATCTCCAATTGTAATAAAAATACTACCGTTCTCGTTTAATAGCTCTCTAAGCAAAATCAGCCTCGGCCACATCATGCAAAGCCATTTGTCATGACGCTCCAAGTCTTCTTTATCAACAGGATTGGCTGACTTTTTCAGCCACTCTTGCATCAATGGTGAACGCACGTTGTCGTTATAACACCAGCCTTCATTACCTGTGTTATACGGCGGGTCGATAAAAATGCAGTCTACTTTACCCGCATGGGTAGGCAGTAACGCCTTGAGGGCTTCAAGGTTGTCGCCATGAATGATGAGGTTGTCGTCCAATGATGCAGTATTGCCATCCAGCGGTAACGATTTATCCGCAACCACTTTTAATTCGCGAAACGGCACACTCAGATGGTGTGAATATACAAACTGCTTACCTTTAAAATCCAACGTTGGCATCGGTGTTCCTTAAATTCTTATTTAATTCTGATGATTAATCTTTAGTCATAAAAAGCGGTTGTCTGGGTTGTGCTCATCGTCTAAGTGACATAACCCGGCGCAATTGCGAGGTTTTGAACCCCATATAGCGCGGCACGATTGTTTAACGCAAGCTGACATTGGCTGGTTGATAAACACGCGGTCTCGGAACAATCAACATTCCAAAGCCTAAGCAAATACCCCGCAGTTGCTGCTCTGATCTCAACCCTCATCACGCCCCCCGTCATGCCATAGTCCAATTCAATCGCTTCACTGTGTTCAATACGCGGGTGTGGTACTAACTCCAGTTCTACAAAGCGGTTCCATTGCCGATCCTGGGTTTCGAGCTCAGCCTCAGACAACGTTGAATCTTCAAGCACAACCGCTACTTTAATTCGGGTCAATACAAAATCACGGAACTCACCATGCTTGCGGTCAAAACCACGAACATGCCAACGTAGGCCATTGTCCACCAGCGTATGAGGCACAATTTCACGCGTGGTTTCTCCGCTCGATAACGACACATAGGTGATACTCAAGGCTTTGCCTTTGTGGATGGCTTCGGTGACTTTCGCGACAATCGATAAATTCGGCTTATTAAGGTGATAAGGCGCTTCACACGCAAGAGGTGGTTTTACCTTTCCAGTGAAGCCATCGCCGTACCCTTGGCTAATGGTTGCCAGTGTTCGAACAACGTCATAGTCGAACAAGGGTTCAAATGCTTCACCACGTTTATGCAACTTGAGCTTTTGGTCATACTCAATGTTGCTTGGTGCAAGCTCTCGGTACATTGTGAAGTCTTTCGTTGCTTGTGCAGCGGCTATGCTGAAGCGATCAACTAAATCCGCCCGTACCGCTTCTCCCTTAAACAATAAGGTGAAGTCGATGTGGGCAATGCGATCCCTAGTTGCTTGTGGCAACTGCGCTATCTGCGAAAGCCTATCTGGCTTTCCTTTCGCGCCTTCTTGAGCGAGTGAACTCGCTGCTACCGTTTGTTTCAGACCATCATTTGTCATGCGTCTTGTTTATCCAATTCAACCAGATTCTTAAAACTCTGTTTATAAAGTACGGACCGACATCGCGTCATCACATTGAAAAGCGTCACTCAATGCTGCTCTTTATCCGCAATGACTAATCAATCTCTATTGGTTGAAGCTAGACAGATGGCCATAAAACACTGAATAGGCTTCAACCTAATTAATTTTATTAGGTGTCATCCTATCACAAATTATTTTGTAGGGAAGACTAAGCGGCAACTTTTTGATCTGGATTGCAATTGCCGCTCAGGTATGGGCGCAAAGACATTGTTTTGTGCCATTGTTGATAGCCGCTATCAATGCGCTACCCGAACCAATGGCACCACGATGTTACCGTGATGCGATGCCCCTTTGTCCGACTCTATAGACATCAGAACGCGTTGCTCACTCTCCCGAACACGCCTAGCAACTTCTGCCTGGGCGGGTAGCAATGGCAGAATCCCTTCAGCAATCGCTTCTGGTGCAGACTCTTGGCCACAGGACATCAAGTGCTTCCATGGATCTTTAAGAAAGCGCTCGAACGTGATGCCAAATTCAATGATGCGGGCAAAGACGAAGATGTCGCCCCAGTATTCAATGTAGGTGTCTTGGTACATGGAAAGATTCCTCTTGTTAGTTAAACCATGAGTTCACTTTCCATTTTCCAGAGGTTTTCAAATATGCAAGGCTTACCTTATAGAGAGCTACAAAGCTTTAAATCGATTGCGGGCATCTTTGTAGTCATAGTGGGCATGTTCTGAGCCACGATGATACAAATCATCCAGGTAAGTTTGTTCCTGCGGCAACTCGTCTTCGCTGATTTCGCGCCACCAATGTTTGTTGGCACCTTTCACACCGTCATGCCAGCGGTAACCACGCTCTTTTAAATAGTCCTTTACGTCAAACGGCGCACCAAACGCACGAACTAATACAGTTCGCCTGTCTGCTTCAGACAACAAGTTTGCAACGGACTCGGGCAACAAATAGAACAACCAGGCCATCGCCAAACAATCGGTTGCAGCTCGGTGTCCTTCATAGAACCAACCTAAGCGAAGCAGCAGGTACTCAAGCTTTCTACTTTCAAAGCCCAGTGCTTTCCAATCTATGCCACTGGCTGAACAGGCCCAAGATAGATGGCCTAATGCAGCAAACCGCTTTTCAAAGAAAGGACGATCAAACTGTGCATTGTGTGCAACCACCAGCGGATCATCGGATAACCAACTCGCTACAATTGCATCATCAATGCGCTGGCCTTGCACCATATCATCGGTGATACCGGTTAACTCGGTGATCAGCTCGGGGATTGGCTTGCCGGGATCTTCATACAAGCTGATCACATCAACAATCGACACAATCCGCATAGCTGATGGGCTGTAAAGCACCTTAACCATACCAAGCTCAATAATGGACTCGTCATCGGCAGACAGTCCGGTTGTCTCTGTATCGAGCAGCACCATTGGCTGTTCATCACCGACCACAGGAGAAAGTTCAAGTGGCCAGGACTGCGGTTCACGCGTTAATGGAATGCGCTCCAGCAATCTAAAATCTTCTGGTCTTTCTGGGATCTCCGCGAGGCGCTCTAGCGGAAATGGCGCAGGGGCTCTTGTCATTGATGGTTCCTCTTCAATTCTATTGTTCGCTTTGGGTTATTTCACTGTGCCACAGGTTTTTCAAAATGCACCTTGGATACCTCAGCGTTTTTTTAATCTTTCTACTGGGTGAACCCATGTATGAAGGCTTTGGCTAAGCCTTTCAGAAAGCCTTAGCTAAACCCTTTAGGTAACCCTTACCAATACCCTTTACGTATGGCTTAGCCAACCCCTTTTCAAACGGTTGAAAAAGGCTTTAACTGAGTTCGACTGAGCATTTTAATGATGCTCCTGACTTCCCTTTAAGCCAGTAAATTCAATACGAAACAGAATTTTACTAACTGTTTTGAAACCCTTTGCGAAGGGTTCAACAAGCCTTGTCTGACGGTTACTTGACCCATGCGTTAACCAGTAGCAGTAACAGGATCAGTAACAGAAACAAGAGCAGTAGGCAGAAGCAGTATTGTCCAAGCCTTGCAGGCTTTGACGAGGGCGAGCAATCCCCACATCAAGCTTTTCAACACAAGAAATAAATCACCCACGACACAACGTCTTACTCGAACAACTACAGTTTTACCTACAATTTTACTTGTAGAAATCAGCATAGCATTAGATACTGTATAAACAAACAGTATTAGTTATGATTTTTCGAGGTTCGTCATGAGTGTCTCGCTGATAGGCCGTAGCGGCGCACTTGCCTTCATCAAAGCCAAGCGCCTTCGTATCCCATTGTTCATGGAACGTGTTTCTGCTGGTTTTCCCTCACCAGCGCAGGATTATGTTGAGCAAACGCTCGACCTTAACGAGCTGTGCATCAAGCGACCGGCTGCAACGTTCTTTGTACGTGTTGAAGGTGATTCAATGATTGATGCCGGGATTCACCCAGATGATATTTTGGTGGTTGATCGCTCTGTCCAAGCCGAACACGGTGACATTGTCATCGCGGGTATCCATGGAGAACTCACGGTAAAGGAGCTTCAACTAAGGCCGTGCGTCATGCTGATCCCAAGAAACCGGGCGTATGAACCCATTCATATTCCCGAAGGGACAGAGCTAGGGATATTTGGTGTGGTCATCAGTGTGGTGCGAAACATGCGCCGTAAGTCGTGACTATCCCATGCCTGTATTTGCCTTGGTGGACTGCAACAACTTTTACGCCAGTTGTGAGAAGCTGTTTCGTCCTGATTTAAAAGATACGCCGGTTGTGGTGCTGTCCAACAATGACGGCTGCGTGGTTGCACGGTCGCGTGAAGCTAAGTTACTCGGTATTAAAATGGGCGTACCCGTCTTTCAAATCAAATCTGAAATGCAGCGCCATGGCATTTTGGCATTCTCGTCTAACTATGCGCTGTATGCAGATTTAAGCAGTCGAGTGATGCGCACTTTGGAGGAGATGGCACCACGAGTAGAGGTTTACTCCATTGACGAAGCGTTTTTGGACTTAACCGGTATTGAGTCTGCCCTATCCCTTGTCGAGTTCGGACAACAAGTGCGAGAGCGCATAGGCCACTGGATTGGGATCACCGTCTGTGTAGGCATTGCACCGACTAAAACACTCGCCAAGCTGGCTAACCATGCCGCCAAGAAATATCCTGCCACTCAGGGGGTTGTAGACCTGACCAATCTAGATCGGCAACGTCGATTGCTCGCATTAGTTCCGGTTGATGATGTTTGGGGCGTTGGTAGACGACTTTCTAAGCGTTTAAATGCGTTAGGTATCACCACAGCCTTAGATCTAGCCAATGCCTCACCTAGAGCCATCAGAGACCAGTTTTCGGTGGTTTTAGAGAGAACCGTCAGAGAGCTCAATGGTGAGTCGTGCATTGAACTTGAAGAGATCCCGCCAATTAAGAAACAAATCGTCTGTAGCCGTTCATTTGGCGTAAAAGTGACGCACTTTGAATTGTTACGTGAAGCCGTATGCGAATACGCAACCCGTGCCACTGAGAAGCTTCGCAAAGAACAGCAGCAAGCCAAAGTGCTGACCGTGTTTATACGAACCAGCCCCTTTAAGGACAACGAGCCGCAGTACAGCAACTCTGCATCGGGTGAGTTGCTGATCCCCAGTTGCGATACGCGGGATTTTATCGAGCTGGCCAATCACTTACTCAAGCGGATTTGGAAGGATGGTTTTCGTTATGCCAAAGCGGGCGTCATGCTGTCTGACTTTTACGATCCTGGCATGTTTCAACCAGGACTATTCGATGACGTATCGACCCGCTCTAATAGCCAGCAGCTGATGTCTGTATTGGACACTATTAATCAAAGCGGTGCCGGAAAGGTTTTCTTTGCTGGACAAGGTACGAAGAAAGATTGGTCAATGAAGCGAGAGCATTTGTCTCCCGCTTACACAACACGCTGGGACCAGTTACCGCGAGTGAAGTAGCGCCGATAATTCAGTAGGCATTCACTCTGCGACGCAGCATGTTGAGCTTATCAACCTGGCGTCGAACATCACTGAAGAATTCTTCTTTCTCCATGGCCAGCGCTAACTCCCATTCTTTGGCTAGACCTTGGCAGTCCAAAAATGAGTATCTCAGCTTCGTCTTTGAAATACGCAGACCCTTGCTAAAGACAACGCGCTTGCCTCGTTGACCGTGAAAACTGTTGATGTACCACTCTATGCCAAAGCCATACTTAAAGTCTCTGATACGGACACCAAGCAGCCCCCAATCTTTAAATGGCTCATTTTCACGAACCTTGTAATGGGTAACCCAAAAGTCATCAACTTCAGCTCGTGCCAGTGCTTTTAGCCTGTCCGTTTCTTGCTGAAGTAAATCTGATACATCTGCTTTCCATTGTTCATTGACGATTTCTACCAAACCAATTTCCCCATCCAATTAACCCCAAAAGCCAAAACCACTATCCGTTTGGCTTTTGGATCGAAACGCCAAACGTAAAACTGCCGTAACAATCACTGTTTGGCGTCTCGATATAAATCAACTCGCGCAATCCCATACCCGACAAGGGATACAGTCTGATTTCACATAAAAATGCCTGAAAAGACGTATCGTCATGAAGATACAAACCGTTTGGCGAGTTCAGGCCAGAATGCAAACGACGTTTGGCGTCTCGATTTTTTTGACTAGGTCATCCGCCGCCAAACAGAGCCTATTCTCATACTTTTGCGAAAATGCAATAGGCAGATAGATGAAAGGATTTGTCACCTTTCTGCCCACCGCCAGTGCACCGAATCCTGATAATGACATTTGAGTGAACCGCCAGAGCACTTGGAAATGCCCAAGCGTGGCCAGTGCGGTTGATTGAAAACCGTTAGAGCACTTTGAGTGCACAGGAGATAAGTATGTTTGTACTAGGCGTAGATATCGGTTACTCAAACCTGAAGCTGGCAATTGGCCAATCAGGCAGTGAACCGAAAACCATTATTCTGCCTGCGGGTGCCGGTCCTGCGGATCGTATGCCAGAGCGTATCGGTGGAGGCGATGATGAAACTTGTTTGTATGTGTCAGTCGATAATGAGCGCTGGGCCGCTGGTGTTCCTGCTGGACGCCTTCAAGGCTGGGAACGAGAGCTTCACCCGGAATATCCCACCACAAAAACCTATAAGGCACTTTTTCATGCCGCCTTGTTAATGGCTGAAACAGAATCCATCGATTTGGTTGTCACTGGATTACCGGTTTCCCAGTTTCATGAACCACAACGTAAATCTGACCTTGTGAAGCGCCTAAAAGGTGTCCATCAAGTGACGCCTAAACGCAGCATCACCGTTCATGACGTCAAAGTGCTGCCGCAGCCTGCCGGTGCCTATATGGATCTGGTTCAAACAGGTGGTGATTTGGGCTTGATTGAAGAAGGTCGCGTCGTCGTCATCGATCCCGGCTTTTTTTCTGTTGACTGGGTTGCCCTTGAGGCCGGAGAAATTCGCTACAGCTCATCAGGAACCAGTCTTCAGGCAATGTCCGTGCTACTGGAAACCATTGATAAGCTGATTTCAGAAGATCACGGTGCCAAAGTCGGAATGGATCGACTTGAAAAAGCCATGAGAACTGGCGACTTACAGGTCCTGCTATTTGGAGAAAAAGTCGATATTTCACCTTATCTGAATGCTGCCATGAAAAAGGTAGCGCCTGTTGCTCTTACAGCCATGCGCCAATCCATGCGTGACGAAAGCATCAATGCGGACTTGGTATTGATCGCCGGAGGTGGAGCCATGGCTTATAAGGAAGCGGCCAAGGAGATTTTTTCACGAAGCAAGATAATCGTGCCGGAACAGTCTGTTTTGGCGAACGTCCGAGGCTTCTGGTTTTATGGGGCCTGATTATGAGAGTTGTCGTCAACATTCCCCCAGGGAGCCACCCTGAACTGCTCAAAGAATTGGAAAAGACGCCACCACGGGAACGCGCTGAGCGTCTGCGGATGCTGGCCACCTTTGGGTTAATTCACATGAGCCAACCCAATCTATCCACGACATCTGCACCGGTGGATGGCCATGCACCAGATGGTGACGTTACTTCCATGAGTACAGCGCCAGAACCCAAAGCAGAATCACGTAAACAATCATTAAAATCCAAACTAGGGCTGGGCTTATAACATGGCGTTATCAGTTAGCTGGCTCGATGCCAGGTTAAATAAAGAAGCAAAAGAAACCGTAGTAAAAGCCGACCGAGATGGGCTAAGTGCTCGGGTATCGCCCAAGGGCAAAATTGTTTTTCAGTTTCGTTATCGTTTCGATGGCAAGCAACAGCGGGTAGACATTGGTACTTACCCACTTATGAAGCTTGCTGAAGCTAGGAATGAGCTGGATAGGTTAAGGGCAGTACTTGATCAGGGCAGAAATCCCAAGCTCTACCTTCAGCAGGAACGGGCCAAGTATTCTGCCAACCAAAGCTTCGAATCGATTTTTCGAGACTGGATAGACTCTGCCGGTAAGCAAGGGCTAAAGGAGAAAACGTGGCACTTCCAAAAACGCAGCAGTGAAATATATTTGCTGCCCCGACTTGGCAAGTACCCATTAACTGACATCAATGAATTGTCCTTAAGAAACTGTCTTCGTGAGGTTTCGGAGTCGTCCCCTTCAAACACAGAACGCCTAGTGTCTGTACTGCATAAGTTCTATGACTGGCTGATTGATGAACAAATTTTGGAAATCAACGCTGCTGCTGGGATCACAGCAAAGAAGGTTGGCGGTAAGAAAGGCAAACGAACTCGGGTGCTAAATGACAACGAGATCAGGATACTTTGGCGCTATTTGCATGAGTCAAAAATCACTGAGAAGAATCGCATCTACATAAAATTGCTTCTGTTATTGGGAGGCCGTAAGGGAGAACTCATTCAAGCTGAAAAGCATCACTTTGACTTGCAATCTGCAATGTGGACAGTGCCCATAGAGATCCGCAAACAAGGTGAGAAAATTGGAGCGCCGATCATGCGGCCATTGATTAAGCCAGCTATTGAGCTGATTGAACTGGCGATGCAGATGAGCAAATCAACCTACTTGTTTCCCGCGAACGGACAAGAAGAGCTTGCCACAAATGGCTTTGATACCACTATTCCTAATAATGTGAAAATCTGGGCTCGCAGATCGCTTGGTGTTGAGATGGAACATTGGTCTATGCATGATCTTCGCAGAACGATGCGAACGCGAATGTCTGCCATCACGACGCAAGAAGTTGCCGAGTTGATGATTGGCCACAGCAAAAAAGGGTTAGATGCTATCTACAACCAATATCAGTACCTGGATGAAATGCGTCATGCTTACGACGTTTGGTATCAACAGCTAGAGACCATCATCGAGCCGACAGGCTTTCCGTTCAACTGGCGTTTCGGACAGTAAAATAAAAGAAAGAGGCTCAGTCCTCTTTCT
This sequence comes from Neptuniibacter marinus, assembly GCF_965223595.1. Taxonomy (NCBI): domain Bacteria; kingdom Pseudomonadati; phylum Pseudomonadota; class Gammaproteobacteria; order Oceanospirillales; family Oceanospirillaceae; genus Neptuniibacter; species Neptuniibacter marinus. The sequence goes on from NZ_OZ245004.1 coordinate 3,467,883, forward strand.
TCTCATACTCCTCCAAGTCTTCAATGTGCCACAGCTTGTTTCGTGTATTTCGGTTGATACGAGGTTGCGGCAAGCTGCCATCTTTTATTCTTCGCCAGAGCGTCGTATAGCTAATGTGGTAACGAGCCATCACTTCGTAAGACGTTAGAAAAGGGGTTACCTGGTGCGCTACTGCTGTCATCTGCATTCTCCTGAAAATCAATGTAAAGCTATCATCGCCTGATTCATCACTTGTTGATGGTCAGAAAGATGCATGATTTGTTCAGAAGATCAGCCTTATCAAAACACAAATGTTGCTATTAGGTACTTTTCAGCTCAAACCTATGAATAACAAGGGCTACAAGGCGGTTTGTGTCATGAATAGCAATCAACACGCCTAACGAGAAAAATTTGTACACACTGTTTGTACACTCGCAACAATGACACATCAAAAACCACAATGACGAACCCTTTAAATTCATAAACTTATAAACAAAAAACTAGAGATGATCGCATTTATTCCGCTTTTGTAATGTCGAAACCAAAGTACCAAAAGCAGGAAGTACTTTCTTCATCAAACCCAGTAAACACAAGGCCTACAGCCAGATTTGTGTCATGGAATTTTCACCAAAGGCCTCTAAAACGGAATTTGTACTCAAGTTTGTACACACTTTCCGAGGTTACGCTTGAACATCATTGAAAAGCAAAGAAACGAGAAAAAGACAAAAAGCCTTTAAATTCAGTACGTAGAGATGTGATTGTGGTGTGCAATGAAAGGTGGTTTTAAGCGTTGAAAGGCTGGGCGGCATCAGGGTGGGAGATGATAGCGAAAGTTCTTCGCCGAAAAAATCCGTCGCGTTAATCGTAGTTGGCGGCTATTTTCGCTGATCTGAGCTGTATACACAATCAATGCTTATCCAATCAGGTAGCATTTACTCTCAGCCTGTACCAATACTCAGTTATATCTATTGGTAATCGCGGTTTATTTAGCCCATAAACAACTGCGGGCAAACCCAAAATTTCTTTCTACTAAAAAATAATGATCACCTGTCGACCTATACACATGATGGGTGTAGTTACCGTTAGCCGGAATACCAAGTATTGGAGGGGGGAAAAGTTGTTTCTTACGCATCTTCAAGACGAGCCCCCCCCGGACCTGCCTTAGGCGTTTACCAATTCACTGATAGTCGGGTAGTCAAGATAGCCTTCGGGACCCTGGGTATAAAAAGTAGCTGGGTCTGCCTGATTCAGTTCTACATCATTCCGCAAGCGCTCCGGCAGATCAGGATTGGCGATAAAGGGCACACCAAACGCGATACTATCGGCTTGACCTGAAGCGATAACAGTATCGGCTTCGACACCGGTATAGCCCATATTCAGCATCAAATGGCCGCGGTAGTGTTCACGTACAGGCGTCACCACATCAGCCTGCTGCTCACCAAGGAAATCAGCACGCATAAGGTGCAGATACGCCAGATCAAAGTCGTTCAAGCGTTTGGCCAACCAAGTAACCAGCGCAATCGGATCACTGTCTTTCATACTGTTGAAGCTATTCAACGGCGACAGACGCACACCAACGTAGTCGCTACCCCAAACTTGAGTTACAACGTCTAGAACGTCTAGCAACAAGCGAGCACGGTTTTCGATCGGGCCACCATAAGGGCCTTTACGGTGGTTGGCGCCATCACGCAGGAACTCATCCAGTAAATAACCATTCGCGCCGTGTACTTCAACACCGTCGAAGCCAGCTCTCTTGGCATTTTCCGCTGCGACTTTAAACCCTTCGATAATGGCCGGAATCTCTTCATCAGCCAGTTCACGGGGAACAGTATAAGCCTTTTTCCCTTCTGGCGTGTGAACTTCATCATTGGTGATAGCCATAGCACTCGGTGCGACCGGTACACGACCTCCATTCAGCAAGGGATGGCAAGCGCGACCGCCATGCCAGATCTGCAAGAAAATCTTGCCACCCTTGGCATGTACGGCGTCAGTGACTCTCTTCCAGCCAGAAACCTGAGCCTCGGAGTAGATACCAGGTTCACGCCAAAATGCCGAGTTACCTTCCATTGCCATGGTAGCTTCGGCAATGATCAAGCCCGCTGAAGCACGCTGGGCATAGTGTTCGACCATAAGATCAGTGGGAACATGATCTGCATCAGCGCGAGTCCGCGTCAAAGGCGCCATAAGGACACGATTAGCCAGTGTTAGGGCACCGAGCTGAACCGGTGTAAAAAGATCTGCCATGTTAATCCTCGCTATTAGATTTTTGCATTAAGCCTTGAGGTTAAAAGCTGATAAATAAAGCACATGGGCATTGTATCAAACTCCAGTTGCCCCGTGCGCCTGATCCACCTTAGAACCATTATAAAATAAAACAGGAAAAGCGTTCCTATGCCATCTCAATAGTGTATTTTAGGGCCTTTTTATTGCTCTTAAACTCCCGTAAACCCTCTGCAACTGATCGAATCTAACTACATGAATATCAGGTCCTTTAAGTTCACCCCGATAAATCTGATTGAGTAGTTTTTCATCCATCTGAGCAGAACATTTCCACTGTACAACTGAACCTGTGCCATGCAAAGCATTAAGTACTACGCCATGTTGGTATAATCGCGACTAGAAAACGCTACGCCGCCTTTTCTAGACGCCCCACACTGCAGACTAGATATCCGCTGGACTCCGAAGCCAACTGCTCAACATAGACAGCATCGAAGGTTACATAGAAGGGCTTCGCCCTTGTATTCTCGTGTTTTCAGATGAATTGCAGTTGGTCACGTTTATCGAGAAAACCGGACAGTCGAGTAAGCACGAGTGCCAATGCAACGATCAGTGCTCCAATCCAAGCGGTATCCATCAGTGTCATTCTTTCTATTACAACCCCTCCGAGGATCGAACCCAATGCAATACCGACATTGAACGCTGCGATATTCAGCCCCGAGGCCACATCAACTGCCTGCGGTGTGTACTTCTCTGCCAACTGAACTACATACACTTGCAAGCCAGGTACATTACCGAAGGCAAAGGCTCCCCAAATTAAAATGGTGATAACAGCAGCAATCTGATTTCCGGCGGTAAAGGTAAACGCTAACAGTACAAGTGCTAGTGCAGTAAAGATTATATGTAATGCCTTGATCGGCCCCATACGATCCGCCATACGACCACCCCAAATATTACCAACGGCAACCGATACACCGTAGACCAGCATGATTAGGCCTATAGCACCCGATTCAAAGCCGGACACCTGTTCCAAAATCGGAGCAAGGAAAGTGAAAGCGGTAAAAGTGCCACCGTAACCAACGGCAGTCATGGCATAGACCAGCAGCAGGCGTGGTTGAGTCAATACGCTTAGCTGCTGGGCAATACGTGCAGGCGGGGCCTGTTTGAGATTCTTTGGCACAAGCAATGCACTACCGATCAGCGCAATTAACCCTAGAGCAGCCACAACCATAAAGGTCGCACGCCAGCCAAAGTTCTGACCAATCCAGGTCCCCAAAGGCACACCCGTGACCAATGCAACAGTCAAGCCAGTAAACATGATAGCGATAGCACTGGCCTCTTTTTCACGTGGCACCAAACTAGTTGCGATGGTTGATCCAATTGAGAAAAACACCCCATGGGCCAAGCCGGTCAAGATACGCGCAGTGATCAGTGAGCTGTAGGTAGGGGCCATCCAAGCCAGCAGGTTACCAACTACGAACAATAACATTACCGCCAGCAGCACATTTTTACGCTGCCAGCGCCCAGTCAGGGCTGTAAGGACAGGCGCCCCAATAGCAACACCCAATGCATAAAGACTGACTAACAGTCCCGCAGAAGGTAGGGAAACGCCCAGGTCTTGGGCGATAGTAGGTACCAAACCAACAATCACGAACTCGGTGGTACCGATTGCAAATGCGCTGAGAGTCAGCGCAAAAAGAGCAATAGGCATTTCAATCTCCTTGTATGTTTTAGTTGCTACGGAGTATGCCTACTGCTATCTTTTACAAAAACAGCATCAGTGACAAAATACCTTTACATATATGGCAATAATATCCCGTACTGAAGATCTTGAGATTCTGCTAACCGTGATTGATAGCGGCAGCTTCTCAGCCGCCGCCCGCATCCTAGATATTCAAGTTGCCAAGGTGTCACGCGCTGTCAGCCGACTAGAAAAGGATTTAGACTGCACATTGCTGAATCGCACTACGCGCAAGCTAGAGCTCACCGAAGAAGGCCGTATTTTTACCGAGCAAGTCAGAAACGGACTGCATCAGTTGGCAGAAGCGGAAGAAAAGATCAGAACCTTAAAAGGTATACCGGCAGGTCGGCTCAGAGTGGACGCCGCTACTCCTTTTATCCTGCACCAGCTAGTCCCACTGGTAGCAGGCTTTTGTGAGTGCTATCCAAAGATCGAGTTAGAACTTGTAGCCAATGAAAATATCATTGATCTGATTGAGCGCAAGACGGATCTGGCCATTCGCATTGGTACCCTACAGGATTCAAACTTGCATGCCCGCTTTCTCGGACGCAGCCCTTTGCATATCGTCGCCTCTCCTTCATATATTGCTCAACAAGGCACACCGGAAACCCCCGAAGCGCTAGAACAGCACAAAATCATTGGCTTTGCCGATGCGCCCCACCTGAATCGCTGGCCCCTTACCCGTCATGTTGCACTGTCCCCAACCCTAAGCAGTAGCAGCGGTGAGACCATTCGCCAACTTTGCTTGGCTGGACAAGGCTTGGCACTGCTATCCGAGTTTATGATTTGTGAAGACTTGGCCAACGGACGGCTGGTTAAAGTGCTAGATAATCATATCACCAGCCCAAGTAACCGCGAGTTGGTACATGCGGTCTACTACCGTAACACCACCCTTTCCAGTCGAATTACTGCGTTTATAGACTATATCCATCCTCGAATACAGCTGTAAGGCAGTGAAATCAAGCCGGCTTGCCTCGCAGAAATAGAAACACTGAGTCTTTGAACATAGCCCCCCCCACCAGCTTGATTGCAGAAGGTTAAGCGTAGAACGGCGGCCCCAGAAAAAAGGCTTTACTTGCTCGAAATAAACCGGTGCCCTAAGGTATCTAAAATTTGCTGCCCATCCTCTTTGTAGTAGGGGCCGGTGGGCCAGTTATTTAAGAGATCAAGCACTGCTTCGCTGGGGCGGCATAGCTTAACCCCTTTTGGGCTGCACACTATAGGTCTATTGACTAAAATGGGGTGCTCTAGCATTGCACTAAAAATTGCCTCGTTCGAGACAGTTTCATCTAGCAAGCCTAAAGCTTCCGCTGGGGACTTGGTTGTTCTAAAGGCCTGTCGTGGGGTTAAATCAGCGGCGGCAAGTAAGCCTTGCAACTGGGCTTTAGTCCAGCCTTCTTGTAGATATTCAATAACAACCGGTGAGTAGCCCGCATCTTGAATAATTTTAAGCACATTGCGCGATGTGCCGCAGTCTGGATTGTGGTGAATAACAATCATCGTTTATCTCTAGGCATCATTTACTAAAATCCATTTACACGACTACATTCGTAAACGGTAGAACAAAAACAAGGGGCACAGTCCTAAGCTTCACATTTATAGTGAGCGCTGATTAACCCGCTCACTCACCTGCTCCGCACTTTCTACACGCTCAGAATAACGATCTACAAAATAGTCTTTATTATCGCGTAGCAATAAGGTGAACTTCATCAGCTCTTCCATAACATCCACAATACGATTGTAGTAAGGCGACGGTTTCATCCTATCGTTTTCATCAAACTCTAAGTAAGCCTTAGGCACAGAGGACTGATTAGGTATAGTCACCATCCGCATCCAACGACCTAGCACGCGAAGTTGATTCACAACATTAAACGATTGTGAGCCACCACAAACCTGCATAACCGCAAGTGTTTTACCTTGGGTCGGCCTAACGCCGCCCATATTTAAAGGCACCCAATCCAACTGGCTTTTAAATATACTGGTCATCGCACCATGACGCTCAGGAGAGCACCACACTTGGCCCTCAGACCACATCATTAATTCACGTAATTCTTGTACCTTGGGATGATTCTCATCTTCAGTATCCACCTGAGGTAACCCCTCAGGGTTAAAGATCTTAACCTCTGCACCAAAACACGTTAGTAAGCGTGCAGACTCTTCGATGACTAGCCGACTAAAAGAACGCTCTCGTAACGACCCATAAAGTAATAATACACGCGGGGCGTGTTCACTCGGTGCACTTACGCATTTATCAAATGATGGAATATCCAGTAATTCATCATCTACATTAGGTAAGGTGCCCTTTTCTAGATTTAATTCACTCATGTTCGATGCCTTTTAATCTTGCAATCAAATGAACGCTGTACACATAAAATATTGCTTATGAACAATGCTATCACCTGTTCATATTCAATTAGCAATAGTTGTCTGTCCTATAGGACGATTGATCGGTAGTCACGCTTTATACGCATATCATCCGAAAAACATTTAAAAAACCCACATAATCCATAACAACATATTCGATTTACGGTATATATGGAATATCACATATACTATAAAATGATTCAAGAGAATAAACTGATAATCATCCACTAAAATTTAGTAAGATAAGGGAACTAACTATCATTCAATAACACTAAGGTTTATCGTCAAAAAGCACCTGTAAAACAGAACCCTGAAGGTCTCTTACATAAAGTTTTTATAGATACAGGGCGCACCCAAGATAGAGGACACAAAAAAGCACATCAAACGTGGTCTAAGACAATCCATTCTTCTATCTTCCAGAACTAGCTAGCGTCAGCCTACGCGCAAAGTATCAATACACATAAGGAAAGTGCATGACCATCGACCTAACCTATCAATACATTTTCTTATCCGGCCTACTTGTAATGCTATGTGTTGTTGCCAGCGTATTGACTCGTCGTATCGGCGCACCGGTTTTATTGGTTTTCTTAGTATTAGGTATGCTTGCAGGGGAAGATGGAATCGGTGGTATTAAGTTTGACGATTTTAATCTGGCCTTTCTCTTCGGCAATATCGCGCTTGCCATTATTATCTTTGATGGTGGGCTCGCCACAAAAACACAGAGCTTCCGTATCAGCCTCAAACCCGCACTCTCATTAGCCACCGTGGGTGTAATAGCTACAGCGGGTATAACCGGCTATGCCGCGCATATTATTTTGGGTTTACCCCTTCTCGATGGGTTATTAATAGGTGCCATTGTTGGATCGACTGACGCTGCTGCAGTCTTTGGCTTAATAAGAGGCGCAGGTTTAGACTTAAAAAAACGCACAAGCGCGACCTTAGAGATCGAGTCAGGCTCCAATGACCCAATAGCGATCTTTTTAACGATCACCTTAGTGCAACTACTTCAACTAAGCGATAGCGGTAGCGAAGGCTGGACAATTGCGAGCGAATTACTCAGCCAAATGGGCCTTGGTCTAGCTTTCGGCTTTGCGGGCGGCCATATAGTTGCTCAATTACTTAAACGTTTGCCACTTCCATCATCACTCTATCCGCTTCTCGCGTTAGCCGGCGGTATCTGTATCTTTGGTGTAACCAACCTGCTAAATGGCAGTGGCTTCCTCGCGATATTTATCGCCGGCGTAATCATTGGCAATACTCCGCTTATTTATAGTAATGAGATTCACCGTTTTCACGATGGAATAGCATGGTTAAGTCAAATTGGTATGTTTTTGATGTTAGGTTTGCTCATTACGCCAAGCCATATGATACCCATGATCATTCCCGCTATAGCGATCGCCTTTGTGCTTATTTTTATCGCCAGACCTATAGCTGTCGCTATGTCTTTGTTACCTTTTCATTTCCCATGGCGCGAACAGGTCTTTATTGGTTGGTGCGGGTTACGTGGCGCGGTTCCCATTATTTTGGCGCTGTTCCCATCCTTAGCGGGTTTAGAGAATACACAAACCTATTTTGATCTTGTTTTCTTCGTTGTACTTATATCATTGGTACTTCAAGGCTGGACTATTGCGCCTATGGCGAGATGGCTCAAGGTTGAACTTCCCCCGACATCACCTGAGCCAAATTACTTACACCTCACAATCAAACATAACCTAGATAAAGACCTCTTAATCTACCCTATAACAGCAGGAAGCAGCGTTATTGGAACATCAGCTACCAATCTACCCTTAAGTAACACTTGCCAAATGGTGGGTGTTATCAGACAAGGGCTGTTGATAAGTAATACTGAGGAACAGAAACTTATCCCTGAAGACCAAGTAATGATTCTAGCAACAAGTGAGGCAAAATCAGCTTTAGGACGTATTTTTGCGCCAGACACGCAATCGCCTCAGCTTAAAGCTAAACGCTTTTTTGGTGAGTTTGCTTTATTACCTAACGCCAAAATGGCTGATTTAGCTAAAGAGTATAGTTTTGAGATCGACCCAATAAGTGCAGAGAAAAGCGTTGAGCAATACTTAACCAAACAGTTCCACGGCACCCCCGTTGTAGGCGACCGAATTCAGCTTGGGTTTGTGCAAATTATTGTAAAGGAAACTGAGGGAGCTCGAATTTCATCTGTAGGACTAAAATTGAGCGTCTAACAAAAGCGATTCAAATCAAGCAAAGGCTTATAGATACGCTTTTTTAGCTTTCCTCTCATCCCCATGTAATTCCAAACATTATCTGCCTCTTAGTTGAAAATAGTCTCAACTCCAATGCTCTGTGCTTGCTATTAAACCTGACGGTTTTATATCCCCAAAGCTATAGACTCTCTTATACACAAGGCTTAATAGACTATAAAAAAGGGATGTTTTACCCAAGTCTACCGACCTGTCTGGAGATCACCTTATAAACGCTTACTACTCCAACACTGGCCATGAGATAAAATTACACTCTTTATTTTATATATATGAATTTTCATATATACTAATTCCCATATATCTTTACTAATCGAGAATCCAACAGGAAACAAAAATATCCATGCAGCCTACTCAGTTTTATAAATGCCTGTCAGACGAAACCCGTCTCCGCTGCCTGCTACTCATCAAAGCGGAGCAAGAATTATGTGTTTGTGAGCTGATGCAGGCATTAGATGAAAGCCAACCAAAAATTTCTCGGCATTTAGCCCAATTGAGAAACTGCGAATTACTGACCGACCGACGCCAAGGCCAATGGGTGTTTTATAGTATCAACCCAGAACTCCCTCCTTGGGCGCTGAATGTATTAACCGAAACGCTAAACAGCAACCCCGCATTTATTGAAGACGATAAACTTCGCCTTCAGAAAATGGGAGACAGGCCTGAACGCACACGTTTATGTTGTATCTAAATGTATTCTGCACACAATAAGCTTTAAAGAAGGAGTGTAATAATGGGAATTTTTGAGCGTTACTTATCTGTATGGGTCGGTGTTTCTATTATTGCAGGCGTTATTTTAGGTAATTTAGTACCTAATTTATTCGAGCTTATCGCTACCCTAGAGTTCGCCCATGTTAATTTAATCGTCGCACTACTTATCTGGATCATGATCTACCCGATGATGGTGCAAATTGATTTTAGCTCTATTAAAGATGTGGGCAAGAAACCTAAAGGGTTAGTCTTGACCTTAGTGGTTAACTGGTTAATAAAACCCTTTACCATGGCTTTTCTAGGCTGGTTGTTTTTTAAAGTTCTCTTCGCTAGCTGGGTAGATCCACAAACAGCAACTGAATATATCGCAGGCATGATTCTGCTAGGCGTTGCGCCCTGCACCGCTATGGTTTTTGTTTGGAGCCAACTCACTAAAGGTGATCCCAATTACACTTTAGTGCAAGTTTCAATTAACGACTTAATTATGATTTTCGCATTCGCACCTATTGCCGGTTTTCTTCTAGGTGTTACCGATATTGCTGTGCCTTGGAACACCCTTCTTCTCTCCGTAGCTCTCTATGTTGTGATTCCGCTGGTTGCGGGAGTATTGACCCGCAGAAGCATTGACAACAAAAACGACCATTCCAAACTTAATACCTTACTGGCAAGTCTGAAACCTTGGTCAATGATCGGGCTACTAGCAACGGTTATATTATTGTTTGGCTTTCAAGCAGAGACTATCCTATCTCAGCCGGAGGTTATCGCTTTAATCGCGATCCCTTTGCTGATTCAAACCTATGGTATTTTTGCCCTTGCTTATTTATGGGCTAAAAAGATGAAGCTTCCTCATAACATTGCAGCACCTGCTTGCATGATTAGCACATCTAATTTTTTTGAATTAGCCGTCGCTGTCGCAATCTCACTATTCGGTCTCCACTCAGGCGCAGCACTGGCAACCGTGGTCGGCGTGCTAGTCGAAGTTCCCGTTATGCTGAGTCTAGTTTGGTTCGCTAACCGCACTAGACATTGGTTTGGAGAGAACTAATGTTTGCAATATTCACCCAGCTCGCCGACTGGCTAACCTACTCAATTCTTAACTTATCCCCTGATTCAAAATTAGGTGATGCAACACACTTTTTTATCGAAGATGTAACCAAGATCTTCGCGCTGCTCATCGTCATGATTTACTTTATTGCGTTCCTGCGCGCGTCGTTAAATATAGAACGCGTTAGAGATTACCTTTCGGGAAAAAACCGTGGTGTAGGCTATCTACTAGGATCAGGTTTTGGCGCGATTACACCTTTTTGCTCCTGCTCAAGCATACCTGTATTTCTTGGTTTTACCTCAGCAGGTATCCCCTTAGGCATCACTATGTCGTTCCTTCTCACTTCACCACTAATTAATGAAGTAGCGATCTTACTACTGATGAGTTTGCTCGGTTGGAAGTTCACTCTGCTCTATGTCGCCATAGGGATCTGCGTAGGCACAATCGGTGGTTTTTTCCTTGATAGCATTAAAGCGGAGCGCTGGTTACAGTCCTTTGCTGCAAAAGCTCTTGCTCAAGGACAGCAAAAGGATCAGCTTCAACATGAAGATACACCTGTAGTTATGCCTGTAGTTATGCCATTTTCAGAACGCCATCAATTTGCGAAAGATGAAACTTTCGAGATTTTTGGCCGCGTTTGGAAATGGGTCATTATCGGTGTTGGGTTGGGGGCCGCGCTGCATGGTTTTGTTCCCGACGGCTGGATAGAACAATACCTCGGAGCTGGTCAATGGTGGTCAGTTCCCGCAGCGGTTTTATTAGGGATCCCGCTGTATTCCAATGCAACGGGGGTCATTCCTGTAATGGAAAGTTTAATTATTAATGGCTTACCTATAGGAACAACACTGGCCTTTTGTATGAGTACTGTTGCCGCAAGCTTCCCTGAATTCATTCTACTTAAACAGGTCATGCAGTGGCGACTACTCGCTACCGTCTTTTTCTTGCTACTCGTGTCATTCACTGTGGTTGGATGGCTATTTAATGCATTCTCTTCTTTTTTATAAGGTGATCTATGAAACAGATAAAAGTACTAGGTAGCGGCTGCAAAAAATGCACTAAAACGGCTGAGCTAATCAACAAACTTGCGCTTGAAAAAGGCGTTTCTGTGAATGTAACAAAAGAGACAGATCCGCAAGTTATCATGGCTTACAGGGTAATGAGTACACCTGCCGTCGTTGTAGATGAGCAACTCGTCCACTCCGGCTCGATACCACATACAGAACAAATCCAAGCATGGTTAAGCGAAGGGTGAACCAGCGACGTTAAGCATCGTGCATCAATACAAGAAAGCAGCACATTAACTTCGACACATTTAGCATTAATTTATAGACGTTATTCGATTTGAGGTTTTTATGACGATTAAAGTAGGTATCAATGGCTTAGGACGTATGGGACGGCTATCGTTTCGTGCTGCATTTGATTGGGATGATGTAGAATTTGTTCAATTTAATGATCCTGCGGGTGATGCTGCAACACTCGCTCACCTGATCACCTTCGATTCTGTGCACGGCCGTTGGCACCATGAGGCCCGCGCTGAAGGTTCAGATATAGTTATTAACGACAAACCTATTCATTGCACCCAAAACAAAGCGATTGCTGATACAGACTGGTCCAACTGTGATGTAGTCATTGAAGCTAGCGGTAAAATGAAATCGAAAGCCGCTTTACAGGATTACTTAAAACAAGGTGTAAAACGCATTGTTGTCACCGCGCCGGTCAAGGAAGAAGGCGTGCTCAATGTGGTTATGGGCGTCAATCAGCACTTATATGACAAGACGATACACTCAATTGTGACGGCTGCTTCCTGCACAACAAACTGCTTAGCACCCGTTGTTAAAGTGATTCATGAAAAGCTTGGCATAGTACACGGCTCCATGACCACCATTCACGATATAACCAATACGCAAACCATCTTAGATGCGCCCCATAAAGATCTACGTCGTGCTAGGGCTTGCGGCATGAGTCTGATACCGACAACTACCGGTTCTGCAACGGCGATTACTCATATATTCCCTGAGCTTAAAGGGAAACTTAATGGCCATGCGGTACGCATTCCATTAGCTAATGCATCTTTAACCGATTGTGTATTTGAAATCGGAAAATCCACAACTGAGGCAGAAGTTAATCAATTACTCAAAGAAGCGGCCGAAAACGAGTTAGAAGGGATTCTCGGTTATGAAGAGCGCCCCTTAGTATCAATTGATTACAAAACAGACCCTCGCTCAAGCATTATCGATGCCCTATCAACAATGGTTGTGAATGGAACTCAGGTGAAACTTTATGCTTGGTATGACAATGAGTGGGGCTATGCAAATCGTACTGTTGAGCTCGTTCGCCTCGTTGGCCGCTCAGACAAAGAGTAACTGAGATGCAATTACTCGCGCAGCTATCCCCTCAAGTTCGCCAATATATAATCGTCACGGGTAATTATTGGGCATTTACCCTGACCGATGGCGCCTTAAGAATGTTGGTTATTTTGTATTTTTACGGGCTAGGCTATAGCCCGCTGGAAATCGCAATGCTATTCATCTTTTATGAGGTTTTTGGCGTAATCACCAACTTAATTGGCGGATGGCTGGGCGCGAGGCTAGGTCTAAACAGGACCATGAATATAGGTCTCTTTATACAGATAGTCGCTCTCGCGATGCTCCTGGTTCCAACCAGTTTGTTGACAGTTCCTTGGGTTATGGGAGCACAAGCACTGTCAGGTATAGCTAAAGATCTAAATAAAATGAGCGCAAAAAGTGCTATTAAATTATTGGTTCCTGATTCAAAAAGCACTGAAAGCCAGTTATATAGATGGGTAGCTATTTTAACCGGTTCGAAAAATGCTCTAAAAGGTATAGGTTTTTTTCTGGGCGGTGCATTGCTAAGTCTTTTAGGCTTTGCGGGTGCCATATTAACTATGGCCATTGCATTAACTGGCGTATGGATATTGAGCTTAATCAGCCTTAAACAGCATTTAGGAAAGGCCAAAAGTAAACCGAAGTTCACAGCTATATTTTCCAAAAGCAGAGCGGTTAATTACCTATCTGCAGCACGTATGTTTCTTTTTGGCGCACGAGATATATGGTTTGTTGTCGCCTTACCTGTTTTCCTTGCCAATACCTTTGCTTGGGATCATTGGTATGTGGGCGGTTTTTTAGCGCTTTGGGTCATCGGCTATGGCATCGTTCAGAGCCTTGCCCCTAAAATCACAGGAAAAAACAAAGACCTTATGCCTGATGGAAGGCATGCAATTGCTTGGGCATTAGCGCTAAGCATCACACCTGCTATTATCGCCCTTGCCTTAACCTATGACTGGAATGTACAGATCGTTCTGATTAGCGGGTTACTTGCGTTTGGGGCGCTCTTTGCCGTCAACTCTGCCTTACACAGTTATTTAATTGTCAGCTATGCCAGTGGCGACCGAGTGTCACTAGATGTAGGTTTTTATTATATGGCCAATGCGATGGGTAGACTGATAGGCACAGTGCTATCGGGCTGGATTTATCAAGATTTTGGAATGGCTGCATGCTTATGGATATCTAGCGCTTTTATTATTTTAACAGCGCTTATTTCTCTGGGCTTACCTAAAAATCAGACATCAAAACCGTTGCTAAACAACATCTAATACTAAAATATCCCGCCAATTAACAAAAAGGCTAGCCAATATAAACCTGGCTAGCCTTCATCCAGAAAAATGCCATTGCTAAGTCATTTTCCCCTAAGATCGCTTTGCTAAATAATCTCATTCCAAAATCATATGCAAAGAAAATCTAAAAGCCGTCTAAACACGACTCTCAAAAACCATTACTACGCTTTTTTCACAAACTTAGATTTCAGCATCATATCGCCCATACCATCAACCTTACAGTCAATATCGTGATCGCCATCAACAAAACGCTTTATGGATGCTTTCGTTCCGATTTTAAGAACTTGTGATGAACCTTTAACTTTTAAGTCCTTGATTAAAGTAACTTTATCCCCTTCTAACAACGTATTGCCATTTGCGTCTTTAAGAGTCACTTCTTCCTCTTCACCGCTATCATTTGGATTCCATTCATATGCACATTCAGGACAGATCAGCATCTCTTGATCTTGATATACGTAGGCAGACTCACATTTTGGGCAATTTGGCAGACTCATTACGACCTCTCTTAGGGTGAAATTTGGATAATCACTTCTTTTGTCATTACAATTTTATTATAATCACATGATAATAGATTTACTAGAGTGTATACAGCATATGATCGCGATCAGAGATGCCTTTCAAGCGGGACTATTTTCGCATAAAAACTGGTTAAGAAATATTGTTGCTGGAACCATTGTTGGCGTCGTAGCGCTGCCTCTAGCAATGGCATTCGCGATCGCTTCAGGCGTCAAGCCGGAACAGGGTATTTATACAGCCATAATCGCGGGTTTGGCGGTTTCTATTTTCGGTGGAAGCCGATTACAGATCGCAGGCCCCACGGGTGCTTTCATCGTTATTTTGGCGGGAATCACCGCCGAATATGGCGTATCTGGGCTGCAAATAGCCACCTTAATGGCTGGCTTTATTCTTATTGCATTAGGGTTCGCCAAGTTAGGAAGCATTATAAAGTTTATCCCTGACCCTGTTATTGTGGGCTTTACCGCAGGCATCGCTGTCATCATCTGGGTTGGTCAATGGCAGGATTTTTTTGGCTTAGCTAAAGTCGACGGGCAACACTTTCATGAGAAGGCCATCAGCCTCTTCAACTTACTACCCGATTTCCATTTAGCCACGACCGCTTTAGCCATTTTTTCCCTATTTTTGGTTATTATCACAGCACATATACCTGGATTAAAAAAAGTTCCAGGTCCTTTAGTTGCTTTGATTGTTATCACCCTTACCCAAGCAATATTTCAATTCGAAGATGTACGTACTATAGGAACTGCATTTGGCGGGATACCACAAGGACTACCTGAGTTCGAAGTACCCTCGTTTACCTGGCCGCAAGTGATCTCATTAATTGGCCCCGCGTTCACAATCGCGATGCTTGGCGCAATCGAGTCTTTATTGTCTGCGGTGGTGGCTGACGGCATGTCAGGTACACGACACGACTCAAATCAGGAACTTGTTGGCCAAGGTATAGCTAACGTACTCACACCTTTATTTGGTGGGTTTGCAGCAACCGGCGCAATTGCCCGAACAGCAACGAATATCCGTAACGGTGGTAACAGCCCTATTGCCGGTATTGTTCACTCTGCTGTTTTGGTCATTATTTTGGTCTTATTAGCGCCACTAGCCAGTGATATTCCCCTTTGCGTTCTCTCAGCTATTTTGTTTGTGGTTGCTTGGAATATGAGTGAAGTCAGACACTTCACAAAAATCATGACAAAAGCCCCCCGCGCTGATGTTGTTATTTTACTGGTTACCTTTTTCCTTACCGTTTTTGCAGACCTTGTTATTGCCGTCAATATTGGCGTTATTATTGCCACCTTACATTTTTTACGCCGAATGGCTTCCAGTGTGGAAGTGTCTGTCTCTGAATCTAGTGATATTCATGCAGAACTGACCCACTTAGGTACGCAAAAACTTCCTGACTCTGTGCTTGTTTACTCTGTAGAAGGGCCTTTCTTCTTTGGTGCAGTTGAAACACTTGAGCGCTCTCTAGCCAATACTCACACTGACCCGCAATACCTAATTATTCGTTTAAAATGGGTGCCTTTTATCGATGCAACTGGCCTACAAACATTCGAAGAGGTTATTACTGCCCTACAGAAACGTAATGTCATTGTTTTAATGTCAGGCGCGAACAAACGCGTAGAGCGCAAACTCAAAAGAGCAGGAATTATCAGTTTAGTAGGTGAAGAGTACTTTTTTAGTGGTTTTACTCAGGCGATTAGCAAACTGCTTAAAATGAACGTCATTAAGCAGGATGACCGATTAATCATGAACAACTTTTTAGACGCTAGCCGCCAATACTTTGAAAATACGAGTAACCAATCTGATGGTAAAAAGGATTAGTCTGAGGTTTAGCTATCATCCTCAGCTTTGCTCAAATAATCAACGCCATGCTGCTCAAGGTAACCTCGCATAAGTTGACGAACAACTTGGGAAGGGGTTAAATCTTGCGACGCACATAATTGTTCAAAAGCTTTCTTTTTTCTTGGATCAAGCAGAACAGTAAAGCGAGCAGTTTTAGATTCCATATTCGTTTCCGTTGGCTGGGCATTATAATTTGATTATAATATCCAGCCAAAAATAAAGGAAGTCTATCACCACAGGAAAAACGACTCTCTATCTCTTTCACCAAGCAAAAACCGCTTAACTGCGACATTTTGCCTCGCCTTACTTAACCCTCTCTGGGGTATAATATCTTTATGGCTAATCATCGCGACAATCTATTACAGCTTTCTTATATTCGTTCAGTCACACTGTTTGGTCAGTGTCTTGCTGTTATCTTTGCTATTTATGGCTTACACGCAGATTTAAATGTTTGGAAAATAAGCTCAACCTTAGGAACGTTAGCCCTTCTAAACGTAATAACCTACGCCCGACTTTTTTCACCTTGGCCGGTTACTGAACCAGAATTTTTTACTCAGCTTATAGCCGAGATGTCATTGTATGGTGCTCTACTATTTCATACCGGTGGCGCAACAAATCCCTTTATCTTTTTATTACTAGTCCCGCTTATAATTGCCTCAGCGACGCTATCTAAACGATATGTGTGGCTTATCGCTCTTATGATCGTCGTTATTTATAGCTCCTTACTGTTCTACTACGAGCCCATTTTCAAACTAGGTAACAGCCACCAGCATCGTGTTATGGAGCTGTTTGATATACACATTGTAGGTATGTGGATTAACTTTTTACTGACGGTATTAGTTATTACTTACTTCATTGTTAGAATGCGACAATCCATGCAACAACAGCAGGAAAAACTGGAACAAGAAAGAGAAAGGCATATCCAAGATCAACAACTATTATCACTAGCAACCATGGCCGCAGGTACAGCACACGAACTCGGCACCCCCTTGAGCACTATGCAAGTGTTACTAAAAGAACTTGAATATGAACACAAGCAAAACCCCGAATTACAAGAAGATCTCCAATTGCTTTATCAACAAACGGAGATCTGTGCCGATCGTCTAAAACAGATGACCCAAAGTGTTAAAGAGGAACATTCGACAACTCAGTGGCTACCGGCAACTGAGCTTATTGAGGACACTTTAGAACAATTGATGGTGCAACGCCCTGAGATCAGCAAGATCTATACAGTAATGGGACTAGGTGACGCACCTTATATCAGCAGCACTACATCACTCAAACAATCCTTACTTAATCTGCTCAATAACGCAGCGGATGCAAACCCCAAAAATCTTCAAATAGAATTAGATTGGGATCAACAACAAACCTACTTCCGTATTCATGATTGGGGACCCGGTATTAGCCTTGAGCAAAGTGATAATTTAGGCAAACCGTTTATTACCACTAAAGGTAAAGGTTTAGGCATTGGCCTCTTCTTAACCGCTACAACGCTAGCCCGTTATGATGGTGATGTTCGTTTATATAACCATTCCGAAGGGGGGACATTAACAGAAGTGACTCTCCCAATAAGGAAAAAACATGACTAAGCACTTCCTTATTGTCGATGACGACCCAGCATTTACTCGAGTTCTATCCCGAGCTATGACTCGCCGAGGATTTGATGTTCAAGTCGCACGAAGTGCAGAAGATGCAGCACTGCTGATTGAGAACTGGATACCGGACTTAGCAACTGTCGACCTAAAAATGGAGGGCAGTTCAGGTTTAAGTATTATTCCTCACCTGAAAGAAAAAAATACAGAGATGCGGATTCTAATGCTAACTGGCTACGCCAGCATAGCGACCGCAGTAGAAGCGATTAAACTGGGAGCAACACAGTACTTACCCAAGCCAGCTGACGCTGAACAAATCTTAGCCGCCTTAGATCAAGTGGAAGCCGATGCTGAGCGTGAAGTTCTTGAACAACCCATGTCAGTTAATCGCTTGGAATGGGAACATATTCAGAAAGTACTTAACGAACATGAAGGCAATATATCAGCCACGGCACGCGCGCTAGGGATGCACCGTAGAACCTTACAACGGAAATTAGCTAAACGTCCCGTTAAACGTTAATCACTAAGCAAACCTTATTGATCATCAATATAAGCTTTAGCATCAAAGCCTCTCACCCAATCAGGATGAAAAACCAACATCCCGGTCAAAATAATCCCATTCATCAGCCCCTCAGGAAACATAATAAGCGGCAAATAACGCAGATACTCTAAGAAAACCTTTTCCAGACTGTACACACCATCTAAAACTAACACCGAGCTCGCAAGCAACCCTGCTCCAGCGGAAGATAAACCGGCTCCGAAAAAGCCACAAAGAAAAAGAAAGACAAAAAAGTTCTTACTTAGTTTTTTATCCACAAACCTATGAACGAAACAGGTAATAGCCACAGGGAAAAGAATGGAACACACGCCACTTAAAAACAAACTATCCCAGCTTTCTCTACCGATGATCCCCATACTTAACAAAGCCACAGTCCCTGATAAGATCGCCAGATCCCAACCAAAAATCAGTGTCATCATCGTCACGCCTAAAAAGTGAATCCCTAACCCCGGTGAAATCCCAGCTCTCATCGACCAGAGAACCACCAATAAAACGGTTGCTCCACCCAGCATATGCTGTAAGGTTTTATTATCTAGGAAGACACGCCAAGGGGTATTGCGTAAAGCAAACCCTAAAGCCAAAAGATAAATCGCTCCCCCTAAAAATAACCAAGGAGCCGTTATTAATCCATTAGTGAAACTCATAATATATCTTCATATAAGTGTGCTTAAGATTGTTACAACATTAAACTAAGCAGGATCGCATCTTCTCGAACCGTCGGAGACTCTAAGGAAGCGTAGTAACCTTTGCGCCGACCATCTTCAACAAATCCAAAATCATTATACAACGATCGCGCAGCAAGGTTTGACTCTCTAACTTCTAACATCAAACGCTTTATCTGCTGCTCTTCAAGTAAGGGCGTACAAGCGGCTAACAACTGCTGGCCTAAGCCTTGACCGCGATGATTAGAATCAACCGCTATCTGCAATAACTCAGCCTCATCCAGTATGGTACTCAACAAAACAAACCCGACAAGATCGGGTGCAAATATCCCCAAAGAGATCCCACGCGGATGTTCCAACTGTCTGATAAGTTGCGTTTGAGACCAGCCCCCGACAAAACACTCGTTTTCCAATTGGACAAGTGCCGATAAATTGGCGGCCGAAAGCGGTTGAATAATCGCCATAATGTTATGGAAGCTTTGCTAATAACGGCTGCAGATCGGTCCAAACCTGTTTTTTAATGCCAGGTAACTGCATCGCTTCGGTCAAACTATGACTCGCTATAGCTTTAATACCCGCCCGTACCTCAAAACAGATACCTTTCAACTGTTCCAGTGACTCTTGACGCTCCATTACCATCTGAACGGCGATCTCTCCAAACAATAAAACCGCTTTAACAGGATGCGCCTGCAACTCTTTACTTAACTTATGCTGTACCGCAATAGCGGCCTGTTTATAGCCTTGATCTAAGGTTTTACTTGCAAACATAGGCCAAGGCAGCATAAAAGCTGGCCCTTGTTCACCTTTAAAACCAAGAGCAGCCGCAATCGCTACGGCTAATGCTTGATAATTATCCCCAAAATGCCCTCCTTGGGGAGGTACACTATCAATCACTAATAACTCTCCAACCCTGAAATAAGCTAACTTAAATCGTGGCGGCTCAAGATCAGTATTTACCTGAACACTAGAGGCATCATCCTCACTCTCTCCCACCTCAACAGTAGCTAACGAAGAGGTTGATGGTGATAGCGAAGGTGCCTGAACAGAAGGAGGAGAAGGAGCCACTGCTTTCTCAGCAGGCTCAACAACCGTTAGGCCTAAGGCAGCTCTAGCTTGTGACATCCCCTGCTGAGCAGTTGCCACCGATGCGGGACTAGAACCACGGGTTTGAGTTTGAGATGAAGAACTACCGTTAGACGCCCCCTGCTGCCCCAAAGCCGAACGAGCACTTGCGACCCGATCAGACTTAAAAGGAATATCCGGCGCTGGATATCTAAAGTCAGATACCCACTCCGCCGAAGCCGCAGCATTAGGTAATACAGCACAAGGCAGCCAACTAGAGACCCCTAGGGCCTCTAAATATTGATGACGAAGCTGCTCTTGCTCCATATTGGCGATCTAAACCTTCACTGTTTGTTATACTTGGGGATGCGCTTTCTGAACGTTTGCTTCAAGCATGTTCAGCGCATGAATATACGCCTTAGCTGAAGCGATAATAATATCAGTATCTGCGCCTAAACCATTAACGATACGTCCACCTTTTTCAAGACGAACAGTGACTTCACCTTGAGAGTCCGTACCTTCGGTAACCGCATTCACCGAATAGATCTGTAAACTAGCACCTGAGTTAGCAATAGATTCGATCGCTTTAAACGTCGCATCCACTGGCCCGCTCCCTTCAGCTTCTGCTGTTTTCTCTTGATCACCTATTTGTATCACTATAGTCGCTGTTGGCGTTTCACCTGTTTGTGATACCACCGACAAACTGCTTAGTTTGAATTGCTCGCTGCTTGCTGCTGCACGTGTATCACTCACTAGAGCAACCAGATCCTCATCAAAGATCTCATGCTTTTTATCGGCAAGCTCTTTAAAACGCGAAAAGGCATTATTCAATTCAAGGTCAGAGGACAGCGATGTACCTAACTCCTCTAAACGACTACGGAATGCAGCACGCCCAGAGTGCTTACCCAACACCATGCGGTTAGTATTCCAGCCCACATCTTGGGCTGTCATAATCTCATAAGTTTCACGGTGTTTAAGTACACCATCCTGATGAATACCTGATTCATGGGCAAACGCGTTAGCCCCCACAATTGCCTTATTTGGCTGCACAGGAAAACCAGTAACACTAGAAACTAAGCGAGAAGCTGGAACAATCTGAGTGGTATCTATATTAGTCGAAACACCCAAAGAATCTTTACGTGTCCGAATCGCCATAACGATCTCTTCAAGCGAAGCATTACCTGCCCGCTCACCTAAACCATTAATCGTACATTCAACCTGACGTGCACCAGCTCCCACCGCAGCAAGAGAGTTCGCTACCGCTAGGCCTAAATCATTGTGGCAATGCACAGAGAACACCGCTTTATCGGCATTGGGAATACGCTGAATAAGCTGTCCTATCGTATTCGCAAACTCACCCGGAACGGCATAACCTACCGTATCGGGAATATTAATAGTGCGAGCACCCGCATCAATCACCTTTTCAATGATTCGACACATAAAATCAAGCTCAGAACGGCTGGCATCTTCTAATGAGAACTCAACATCGTCAATCAAATTACGTGCACGAGTAACCGCTTTAACTGCTTGTTCTACCACTTGATCAGGCTGCATCTGAAGCTTGTACTTCATATGAATAGGCGAAGTTGCGATGAATGTATGAATACGCCCCATCGCCGCATTTTGTAGCGCTTCACCGGCACGATCAATATCTGCGTCTAAAGCACGCGACAACGAACAGATACGGCTCTCAGTAACCGCATCAGCAATCGATTTAACCGATTCAAAATCCCCTTGACTGGCAATAGCAAAGCCCGCCTCAATAACATCTACACGCATCTTCTCTAACTGCATGGCAATACGCAGTTTTTCATCGCGAGTCATGGATGCGCCAGGGCTTTGCTCACCATCACGTAAGGTTGTATCAAATATAATTACACGATTATCATTATTCATCAGGGGCGCTCCAAAACAACTCACCAGCGTTCAATACAATGATTGAGCGCTACTCTCTAAATTCTTTACAATAACTGGACAAAAAAGGGCACTAGAGAACTATACTCTAAGTTTCAATAAATAGTTTTTAATAGCTAAAACTGGCTATCTTATGAAAATAGTAATCTGCGTTGTAATACTCTTTCTATAGCCTATTACTTAGCTATAAAAGTAGGAATATGCGTGGTTATCCAGTGACCACCCACTATAGCGCCGAAGCTATGTTTTGCAACCAATGTTTATCTCTTAATACAACAAAAGAAGATCATCATGGATAAAGAATTCGATCGCCCAATAAACCGAAAAGGAACCGCCAGCCAAAAGTGGGAAAAGTACGGTGATAGCGACATTTTACCGATGTGGGTTGCCGATACTGACTTCATGTCCCCCCCATGCGTAATCAACGCACTGAAGGAACGTATAGATCATGGCGTGTTTGGTTATACCGTCGTTCCTAGCGAATTAAACCAGCTAGTCATACAGCGTATGCAAAGCTTATATCATTGGGAAATAGATGCAGACTCAATCACCTGGTTACCCGGACTTGTCTGTGGACTAAACCTTGCCTGTCGTGCGGTTGGTAAAAGTGGTGACAGCGTCATCTCACCAAAACCTATTTACCCGCCGTTTATTTCATCGCCGCGACTATCCAATAGAGAGGTATGCACAGTCCCACTAAAAAAAGTGAATCAACGCTTTATCCTTGACTTAGACGCATTAGAAAAGAGCTTAACTGATCGCACTCGTTTACTTCTCTTTTGTAACCCTCATAATCCAGGGGGAACGGTTTATAGACAAGAGGAACTCGAAGCACTTGCCAGCCTTATTGTTAAACATGACCTTTATGTCTGCTCCGATGAAATCCATTGCGACCTTATTTTAGAAACGGGATTAAAACATACCCCTCTCGCCTCACTAAATGAAGAGATCGCCCAGCGTACCATTACCCTCATGGCGCCTAGTAAAACCTATAATATCGCAGGGCTTGGCTGCTCTTTTGCCATTATAAAAGATAAAAAACTACGCCAGCAGTTTATAAACGTACGTAAAGGCATAGTCCCTGATGTAAATCTACTTGGCTATACCGCGACAATGGCCGCTTATAAAGATGGGGATGAATGGAACAAAAAACAGCTCGACTACTTACGCAGAAACCGTGATTACCTACAAAAGGAGATCAACTCGATCCCAGGGCTTAAATTACTCCCTATCGAAGCAACCTATCTTGCATGGATCGATGTATCCGGTGCCAAGCTAACTAACCCAGCACATTTCTTTGAATACGCAGGGGTTGGCATGTCCCCAGGCCGTGATTTTGGTGACGAAAGCTATATGCGTTTAAATTTTGGCTGCCCAAGAAGCACATTAGAAGAAGCCGTGCACCGCATTAAAACGGCCTTACTTAATGAGCTACCTGCTTAAAGCGAATAACATAGGGGAAAGTTACACCCGTTAAGTGGGTCACCCTTATTCGTCATCGAAACCACTAAGCTTTTGAATAATCAAAAGGGATGACTTCAGCAATAGAATCCGCGTTTAATGCAAGCATTAATAAGCGATCAACACCTAAGGCAACTCCAGCACAATCGGGCAAGCCTGCTTCCAGCGCCTCGACTAAGCGATAATCTAAGGGGCGCTGCGGAAGCTGCAAGCGCTCTCGGTGTGTTTGATCAATCTGCAAACGCTTCTGTTGTTCTTGTGGATCGGTCAGCTCATGATAGCCATTAGCCAATTCAACACCGTTCACAAACAACTCAAACCGTGCCGCAACCCATTCACCCACGCTATTTTTCCTTACCTTAGCAAGCGCAGCTTGAGAGGCGGGGTATTCAGTGACGAAAATCGCAGCGACCGTTTTTAGCTGAGGCTCGATTACATGAGAGATCAAAAGGTTTAGCCACGTATCCGGGTCATCATCTTGCAGTGTTATATCCACATGTTTTTTGGTTTCAGCCACCAAACGATCAACACCCACCTGCTCTGGGCGAAAACCTAAGTAACGCATAAAAAGATCTGAGTAGGTAATTCTCTCTATACTGTTCAAGCCCAAAATAGGTAACACTAATGCTTCTACTTCATCCATTAACTGATGATCATCATAGCCAGGCTGATACCACTCCAACATAGTAAACTCAGGGTTATGGCGGCTTCCATATTCACCATTGCGAAACACCTTACTCATTTGATAAATAGCGCCACTACCCGCGGCCAGTAGACGTTTCATTGCATATTCAGGTGATGTTTGAAGATAATGAGTTTGCTCAGTAATACCAACAACAGGGCAATAATTGAGTTCAAAGCTATCGATAAAAGGGTCACTTACGGCACACTGCGACATAACTGGCGTATCAACTTCTAGCACATCCAACTGCTTAAAAAATTCGCGAATATGGTTAAAAAGCTGCGCTCGATGACGCAAGTTTTCAATTGTTGCTGATGGCCGCCACTCACTCATACTTTCTCACTTAATCACACACAAAAATAAACCATAAAATCTGGCACCAATAAAAACGGCAGCCTAAGCTGCCGTTTTTATTGACGATAAAATCAATTACGCACGAGAAACATATTCACCTGTGCGTGTATCAATCTTCAACACTTCGCCTTGATTGATAAACAACGGCACACGCACAACAGCACCGGTGGTTAACGTTGCAGGTTTCGATCCGCCTTGCGCCGTATCACCTTTAAGGCCCGGATCTGTCTCAACGACCTCCAATTCAACAAAATTAGGCGGTGTTACGGCTATAGGATTACCATTAAAAAGTGTAACCGTTACAGAATCTTGCTCTTTTAGCCAAGGCTTAGCATCAGACACAGCGTTTTCATCCGCACCTACCTGTTCAAAAGTATTCGGATCCATAAAGTACCAAAGTTCACCATCATAGTATGAATACTCCATAGTCGTATCCATAACATCTGCTGCTTCAACACTTTCACCCGATTTGAAAGTACGCTCCCAAATACGCCCCGACATTAAGTTACGCAACTTAACACGTGTAAATGCTTGTCCTTTACCCGGCTTCACAAATTCAACGTCAACCATTGAACATGGATCACCATCGATCATTACTTTCATACCGTTCTTGAACTGGTTAGAAGAAAAATTCGCCATAATGTCCTACGCATCTCTTATAATTTGCTATTCAACTAACAACATCGCTGTCAGCAGTAAAATTGACAGACATTCTACTAGAAAGGAGAATGCGAGCAACTTCCTGCTGCCATTCTGCCGAAAAACACTATGAATTCTGTCCCAAAAACGACCAAAATCAGTGAAACTGCGATTCAGATTGGCGAAAACACTCCGTGGCAGCACCTATTAAGCCATACCATTAACAGCCCTAAAGCATTATTAAAGAGGCTGGGGCTTTCTGAAAGTTACCTTGATGGGGCCATCGCTGGTGCGAATGAATTTCCCCTTAAAGTACCCGAACCTTACTTGGCCAAGATAAAAAAAGGCGATCCACAGGATCCATTACTACGACAGGTTCTACCTTTAGATGCCGAATTAGACGCTATTCCAGGTTACGTAATTGATCCCTTAGCGGAGATGAGCGCTAATCACCGTGATGGTTTAATTCATAAATATAAAGGCCGCGTACTGCTCATTCTCAGCGGCGCTTGCGCAATCAACTGCCGTTACTGTTTCCGTCGGCACTTTCCTTATCAGGAAAACCGTTTAGGCCCTGAACAATGGCAAGAGATACTGACTTATTTGACAGCCAATCCGAGTATTAGTGAAGTTATTTTTTCAGGTGGTGATCCGCTAGCCACTAGCGATGAGCGCTTAGCCCGCATGATTAAAGAGCTTGAGCAGATCCCGCACTTAAAACGCTTGCGTATCCACACTCGCCTCCCTATTGTTATCCCCCAAAGAGTAACAACATCGCTGACCACTATTTTGAAAGAGTGTCGTTTTGATACTGTGATGGTTTTACACGCAAACCATCCGAATGAACTAGACGAGCAGACAGTTAAGATAGTCACTGCACTAAAAAATGCTCAAGTAACAGTACTTAACCAAGCGGTACTATTAAAAGGCGTCAATGACAGCGTTGATACACTACAAGAGCTCAGCGAAACCCTTTTCCACTATGGTATTTTACCTTATTACCTTTTTACCTTAGATCCCGTTCAGGGAGCTGCACATTTCAATATCAGCGATACGGAAGCGCTTGCACTATTTGAAAAACTGCAAAATATACTCCCAGGTTACCTGCTACCTAGATTAGCCCGCGAAATCCCAGGCAAAGGCTCAAAAACTTTATTAAAGCCTTAGCCCTAAATAACAAAACCGCCTTGATTGAAAAATAGATCTCCTGAAATAAAGAACGCTGCCGATAACAACTTATCTAAGTGCAAAAGGTGATTTTATGCGTATTTCTGCCTCAGATATCTCATTTGATACACAAAGTAACAGCCAAACATACACTCATATCAGCGAACAACTCACTGAAGGTTACGTGCTTGCTGGAAACAACTTCAGTAAAAACAATCTCATCGCAGGTACGCATACAGAACAAACAAGAACAGAAACAATAACAAACCAGATCACAGAAACACCCACCTATTCAGACCTGAGGCAGGACGCAGCACGCGAGAGCGTTGGAAAATACACCCTAGACCAGCTACTAACTAATATCACAGGAAGAGATAACACGAGTCTCTTTGAGCTCACGCCTGAAGATAAAATGAAGATAGAGCTGTTAAAAAAAATTTATGAACATCTGACAGGAAAAACCTTCCATAGCGGCGTGCTCGACCTATCCAACACCACTAACAGGAGCACAGGAAACCAGCCCGAGAATAGTTCAACATCTTCCGCAATATCGCTCGCGACTGAGGTAGGCGCAGTAGAATATGGTTTAGATTACCGCTATACGGAAACAACAGAACACCAAGAGCAACTTCAATTCCAAGCTAAAGGGCAAGTAAGAACAGCTGATGGTAAGGTTATTGATCTAGACCTACAACTCAACCTAAGCCGCTCAGCCAGTGAAAGCGAAAGCCTACATATACGTATGGGCGCGGCGCTAAAAGATCCATTAGTAATCAACTTTTCGGGTCAATCAGCAGAACTAACCGCCAATAAAATTAGTTTTGATATAGATATGGATGGTGATCAAGAAGTAATTCACCAACTATCTGAACAGAGTGGCTACATCGCTCTTGATCATAATGAGAATGGCCAAATTGATGATGGCAGTGAGTTATTTGGTGCATCCAGTGGCAACGGTTTCAAAGAACTTGCCGCTTACGATGATGATCACAATGGTTTTATTGATGAAAATGATGACGCTTGGGATAAATTACGTATCTGGGTTCAACATGATGATGGTAGTAGCAGTTTGTTTACCTTGGCAGAAAAAGATGTAGGCGCACTCTATTTAGGTTACACCGATACTGATTGGGATCTTAATGCAGGGCCTAATAGTGACGAAATAGCAGGTAAAGTACGCGCAACAGGACTATTTTTAACAGAGAGCGGTGATACTGGAACCTTACAACAAGTTGATTTAGTTATATAAAATGTAAAAAATCAACATCTTAACTTGACGACAACAGTGATGTTTAATAGCATCGAAAGCACTTATACGAACGTCGCGTATATGGATATCAAAGGAAACGCGAATGCAGCCCTCCTCTCAAGCCTCACCAAAAAGTTACGCTATTGCTGTTTCTCTCTCCGCAATTTTTGGTGTTATGGGTATACATCACTTCTATCTTGGCCGATATATTGAAGGCATCATCGATTTTAGTCTCTTTGCATTGACCATCTATTTTTACGCCAACGGTGAACTGCTCTGGGCTGGCGCTTTCTTTGCTATAGATAGCATCCACACATTTATTATTACCATAATGCTCCTAACAGGATCATTTAAAGACGGCCAAGGAAAGTACGTTTGCTACCCCGGCCAAAAGCTAAAAACCCCATTTTAAGGATAAGAAAAATGACTGAACCAACAACAGTAAATGCAGCACCTGAAGTTATCGTTAGCGAAAAAGGCTTTGTTCCTACTCTATTACTTTGCTTCTTTTTAGGCGTATTAGGCGTTCATCGCTTTTATGTAGGAAAAATTGGTACAGGCATACTTATGCTGCTGACATTAGGTGGGTTAGGCATCTGGTCACTTGTAGACTTCATTATGATCGCTGTTGGATCTTTCAAAGACAAAAACGGTCATACGATCAAGCCAGCCTAATACAACTCGGCGCTACGTGTCTTATACAGCACGTAACGCCACCTTCCTTTCAATTACAAATTTACTTGCTTCGGTACTACTTGGCCTTTGTACCAATTGTTCATATCAATCCTTGCATTGATCGCATCAATCCGGTGCTGCAGTTTTGGGTGACTCAGCAACCATGTCGGCAGCTTTTCAGTTTCATCTTTCGCTGCATATTGTTCCTGCATAATAGTGAAAAACGTCGTCGCACCCGCCACATGCCCATAATGGCGCTGCAATGTATCTAACGCGGCTAAATCAGCACTTTCCTCCTGTCCTCGACTAAACACCAGCATTCCCAACTCCGAACCTGTATTAAAAACGGTACCAGGATCACCAGCAAAAAAACTATAAGCCACCTGTAAAGCAAGGCCGCGACTCACGCTCACAATAGGGTCTCTATGTTTTACATGTGCGATCTCATGGGCCAGCACCATTGCAAGTGCATTCTCATTAGGCATCGCCTCCACCAATCCACGTAAAACAAAAATATTACCCCCTAAGGTTGCAAACGCGTTGATCTCTGACGTGTCGAGGTAATGCACCTTTATGCGAACAGGCTCATCAAACTCACTTTTGGCGGTGAGATCATCCACAATATTTTGTAAATATCGCTCTACACGCTGCTGCTCCGGCTCAAGGATATTGTACTTTTCAAATAGGGATTCATAAGGTTTAACAAAACGCGCTTCAGCACTTAATGGCACATGGATCAATAAACGGTCAGCAAACCAAATAACAGCCACGACTAAACTTATAAAAAGGGCGACACCTAACAGCAACCAACGCATAAAAGATTTGACCTGCTGGTCATGTGAATCAGGAAGTTGATAACGATCAGAATCGCCGTAAGACATAATATAAACCTTTAGTAATAAGGCGATAAATATCACCATGAAGTGCTAAGTTGTGGATATTAAATCATCCTTACCTTTTCGGTGCTGGCGGCATAGGAAATGCTGCCACAACGCCTTTAGCTTCAGTAATTTTTGCCACACCTTCTTGCTCAACTTCGTCGATTCGAATAATTCCATTGAGTGGAATGAAAGAGCGTTTAACACCGCTAAACTTTGCCTTTAGTTTCTCCTCGCTAGGATCAACGACTAATTCAGAGCGATTGCCAAACACAAAACCTTCGACCTCTAAAAAACCCCACATATCACTTTGATAGACATGTTCCGCATAAATCTCAAACACCTGATCTTCATTTACAAAAATAACACGATAAAGACGATCACTCTTAGCCATAGCCTACCTTTTGCTATATTTTTATCAAAAATCGAGTCTATAAAATAACTAACTGCCTCCTTAAGTAAGGGCAGGATCCTCTTTTTCAAGACAAACTCCGCTATAGCAGAAGCTAAAACAACTGGATAAAAAAAGCCTAACCTCAACCACTCTTCAACCTGTTCATTATCTAGTCGCTTCAGTATAATGCCCGGTCCTTTGATAGGCTTGTCACTTTATTGACGATCCAACGATACACGCAAGATACAGGTGAACAATGGCGAAGAAGCTATTTATTAAGACTCACGGTTGTCAGATGAACGAATACGACTCTGCGCGTATGGCTGACCTTCTGGGAGAAAGTCACGAACTCGAGTTAACAGAAAATGCTAATGAGGCAGATGTGCTGTTGCTTAACACCTGTTCTATTCGTGAAAAAGCACAAGAGAAAGTGTTCCATCAATTAGGACGCTGGCGCAAGCTTAAAGCCAAAAATCCTGATATAAAAATCGGTATTGGTGGCTGTGTGGCTAGCCAAGAGGGTAATAACATCCTCAAACGCGCCCCCTATGTAGATATGATTTTTGGCCCGCAAACCCTACACCGCTTACCGGAAATGATTAATGAATCAGATGCAGGCGGCGTTGGTATTGTGGACGTTTCCTTCCCTGAGATCGAAAAATTTGACCACCTTCCCGCACCTAAAGTAGAAGGGGCTGAAGCCTTTGTCTCCGTTATGGAAGGCTGTTCAAAATATTGTACGTTCTGCGTAGTCCCATACACCCGCGGCGAAGAAGTTAGTCGTCCTCTAGATGATGTCATTACAGAGTGTGTCGAGCTAGCGGAGCAAGGTGTACGCGAAGTCAATTTACTTGGCCAAAACGTAAATGCTTATCGCGGCGAAACCCATGACGGAGATACAGCAGATTTAGCGGAGCTAATTCGTTGTGTTGCCGCAATCGATGGTATTGATCGTATTCGTTTCACTACCAGCCACCCCGTCGAGTTTACAGATAGTCTTGTCGAGGCCTATGCCGAGGTGCCTGAACTGGTAAGTTTTCTTCATCTACCCGTACAAAGCGGCTCAGATAAGATTTTAATGGCGATGAAACGAGGCCACACCGCCCTAGAATATAAATCTAAAATCCGTAGCATCCGCAAAGTACGTCCTGATATTGAAATATCATCAGACTTTATTATTGGCTTCCCAAATGAATCTGATGCCGATTTCGAAGCAACAATGAAATTGATCGAAGATATAGGCTTTGATAACAGCTATAGCTTTATCTATAGCCGCCGCCCAGGCACGCCAGCGTCAGACCTGCCAGATAATATTGATGATGAAACGAAAAAACAGCGACTAAAGATATTACAAACACGTATTGTTCAAAACGCCCAGCAGATCAGCCGTAAAATGGTTGGTACTACACAACGCATTCTCGTCAACGGCTACTCTAAAAAAGATCCTGGGTTACTGTCCGGCAGAACAGAAAATAACCGCGTAGTAAACTTCCGCTGCGACAATCCAGATCTAATCGGTCACTTTGCCGATGTAAATATCGCAGAAGCATACGCCAACTCATTGGTTGGTGAGCTATTATGCTCAGAACTAGACGATAACTTCCCACAAAAGGCGGGCTAAGCTGTTGAGCACTGCACAATCAATAAAACTGACACTTGAACCAGAAAATGCTGCTTTTTTAGCTAACCTCTGCGGCCCGTTTAATGAACACATAAAGCTCTTAGAAAAACGCTTAGGTATTGAGATCCGTAACCACGGCAATCATTTCCAACTACTGGGTGATATCGACATTATCAAAACAGTGTCTGACATGTTGGAAAGCCTTTATAAAGAGGCGACTCAAGATAAACGTTTATCACCTGATCAAATTCACCTTTTGATTCAGCAAAGCGGTATAGATCAGACAACTAGCACCCCTGCGGTAACCGATACTGATATCAGTATCCGTACTAAAAAAGTGCTGATTCGCCCTCGCGGAGACAACCAACAAGACTATGTGCGCTCTATTTTACAGCATGATATCAATTTTGGTATTGGCCCGGCAGGTACGGGTAAGACTTACTTAGCGGTAGCTTGCGCCGTTGATGCACTAGAACGCGAAGAAGTGGACCGTATTCTCTTAGTCCGTCCCGCGGTTGAAGCCGGAGAAAAATTAGGGTTTCTTCCGGGTGATCTTAGCCAAAAAGTCGACCCTTACCTACGCCCTCTCTACGATGCACTTTATGAGATGTTAGGATTTGAACGGGTCGGCAAGCTAATCGAGCGCAATGTGATTGAAGTCGCGCCTCTTGCCTTTATGCGTGGCCGCACGCTGAACAATTCATTTGTTATTCTTGATGAGAGCCAAAACACTACCCGAGAACAGATGAAGATGTTCCTCACTCGAATTGGGTTTGGTACAACAGCGGTTATTACCGGTGACATTACCCAAGTAGACTTACCTAAAGGCACACGGTCAGGTCTAATACATGCCATGCAGGTGCTGGATGGCGTAAAGGATATTGGTTTTACCCAATTCACAGCAAAGGACGTTGTTCGCCACCCACTCGTTCAACATATAGTCCGTGCTTACGATCGTTTTGAAAAACAACAAAATAATACCCGGGAACAAAAACCATGAGCTTTGATTGTGATATACAGTACGAAATTGAAGGCGACCTGCCAACTGAAGCTCAACTTACCCAATGGGTTGAAACAGCGTTATCTAAGCAACGAGATGAGGGGGAAGTTTGCATACGCATTGTATCTCCAGAGGAAAGCCGAACCCTAAATCGTACGTTCCGCAACCAAGATAAACCAACGAATGTTCTCTCTTTTCCGTTCGATGTACCTGACGGTATCCCTTTGCATT
This sequence comes from Neptuniibacter marinus, assembly GCF_965223595.1. Taxonomy (NCBI): domain Bacteria; kingdom Pseudomonadati; phylum Pseudomonadota; class Gammaproteobacteria; order Oceanospirillales; family Oceanospirillaceae; genus Neptuniibacter; species Neptuniibacter marinus. The sequence goes on from NZ_OZ245004.1 coordinate 3,500,309, forward strand.
TATTGGGTGACTTAATTATCTGCGCTGATATTGTAAAAACAGAAGCCGATGCTCAGAATAAAGCACTATACGATCATTGGGCGCATATGGTTGTACACGGCTGCTTGCATCTTATAGGTTTCGATCATATAAATGATGCTGAGGCTAAAGAGATGGAAGACCTTGAAAAAGAAATTCTTGCCAGCATAAATATTGCTGACCCGTACCAAGAGAACAGCAACTAAGGACGAATATACACATCATGAGCGAAGATCAATCGGGACAAAACAAAGGCTGGTTCGACAAACTCACCCAAGCGTTTAGCGATGAACCCAAAAGCCGAGAAGACCTGTTAACCGATTTACGTCAGGCCTCCGATGACAACTTATTAGACAGCGAAGCGCTCACCATCATGGAAGGCGCGATGCAAGTCGCTGACATGCAAGTGCGCGATGTTATGATTCCACGCTCCCAAATGGTTGTCGTTGAAGCGGATCAAACACCGAAAGAATTTCTACCTATCATCATATCCAGTGCCCATTCACGTTTTCCCGTGATTGGTGAAAGACCGGATGAAGTACAAGGTATCTTACTCGCCAAAGATCTATTACCACTGATACTAAAAGGCAACCTAGAACAATTTGATCTAAAAAGTAAGCTACGTAATGTTACCTTTATACCCGAATCAAAACGCCTAAATGTCTTGCTGAAAGAGTTCCGTGTAACTCGCAATCATATGGCGGTAGTTATGGATGAATACGGCGGCGTATCAGGGTTAATTACGATCGAAGATGTACTTGAACAGATCGTCGGTGAAATTGAAGATGAACATGATAGTGAAGAAGATGACGGTAATATCAAACCGTTCGACGATAATGCATTCATTGTCAAAGCGCTCACTCCCATTGATGACTTTAATGAGTACTTCTCTACATCCTTTTCGGATGAAGAATTCGACACCTTAGGCGGCATCGTCACTCAGCATTTTGGTCACCTACCGAAAAAAGACGAGTCCGTCCAAATAGACGGTTTCTACTTTAAGATTTTATCCGCTGATACCCGCCGAATTCGATTACTACAGGTTTCAAGAGAAGAGTAAACACTATGCCTCTGCAATTTATTATATGTTTAATTGCAGGGGCATTGATTGCCCCTAGCCTAGCCCCCTTCAACATTCCCTATTTAGCGCTTATTCCACCGGCGATTCTTTACCTTTCAAGCTACAAAAAAAACAATAAGCAAAGTGCACTGCTTGGCTGGTCCTTCGGATTGGGCTTTTTTGGCAGTGGTGTATCATGGGTTTTTGTCAGTATTTCAGAACATAGCCAAACCCCTTTACCTATAGCGATCGGCTTAACCACGCTCTTTGTCGCAGCTCTCTCGCTGCTTTTTAGCATGCAGCTTTATCTCTGGAAAAAACTCTTTTCTGCTAAATTCTTATCCGCCAGTTTTATTGGCCTATGGCTACTCTTTGAATGGCTAAGAAGCTGGTTATTTACCGGATTCCCTTGGTTATATTTAGGTAACGCATCCTTAGATACCCCCTACCAGAACACCCTTTCTTTAGGCGGAGTATGGTTAGCCAGCGCCGCTATATTAATCACAGCATTAGCTATCGCAGAACTGTTAAGATCACGAAAACTGCTCCCGCTGCTAATTGCTCCCCTACCTCTAATCGGTAGCTATCTATTACCACTGCAATGGACAACACCTAACGAAAAAACTCTTACCGTGGCCATAGTTCAGCCTAATATTGCGCAGGCGGTGAAGTGGGATGCAAACTACCGTGAAGATATATTCACTAAATATGAAACGCTCACAAGAGACCATTTAGATGCACAGCTAGTGCTCTGGCCAGAAACAGCCATCCCTTCGCTGTTCAGATATGCAGCAACACCTCTGGCTGAGCTACTCAATGACTTAGATACAAAAGACACTACATTAATCAGTGGCCTGCCTAGCGCCATACCCGATAAGAACCACCCTAAAGGCTACCTTATCCACAACAGCTTAGCCGTACTGACGAGCGGCAGCGGTATTTACCATAAACAACGCCTTGTTCCTTTTGGCGAATACGTACCTATGGAAAACTATATTCGAGGGCTTTTTGATTTTTTTAATCTTCCCATGTCTAGCTTTTCACTTCCTAAAGCGCAGCAGCCTTTATTAACGGTTGGACAAGTAAAACTCAGTGCTGCCATTTGTTATGAGATCGCCTATCCAGAACTGGTACGAGATGCATCAAAACACGCAGATATTATACTAACCGTCTCCAATGACACTTGGTTTGGAAGATCCATTGCGCCCGCACAGCATCTACAAATAGCACGGGTGAGAGCAGTAGAAAATGGTCGCTGGGTCATACGTGGAACCAATAACGGTATTACTGCGCTAATTGATGCGGAAGGCGGCATAGTAGATCAGCTACCACAATTTCAGGCAGCGGTTTTACGAGGGGCAGCATACGGAATGGAAGGAGAAACCCCTTTTCAGCGCTACGGATCACTGCCAGTGTTACTACTAGCACTTGGCTTAACTGTTCTATCTATGGGGAAACGCAAAAATCAAGATAACGCTAAGCGCTATCCCAATTTCAGATAAGCCCATTTAAAGCTTAGTTGTGAGGCCAAGGCGCTGACACGCGCTTGAAATAACCTTGCTCACACTCAGAACAAGGTTTGAGTTTTTCAGTTTTATACAGATTAAATTGAGTCCCACAATTCAGACATTCAAGGGTGCCTACTGTCGCCAACTCTCCCACCATATATTGCTGATCAGTATGATCTAAACGCTCTCGAAGCGCCTCTTGCCCTATACGTGTTTGATCTGCAATTAATCTCAACTGCTCAATCAATGTCTGTTCTAGTATATTAAGATCAAAACCTAGCCATGCAGCTAAACCTTCACCTGTTTCATTCGCGTAATAACCTAGCTGTTTTAGATCTCTAGCTAAATAGGCTTTCAGCAGATCAAGCTCATCGCGAGTCATCTCCTCTGCTGCCAATTCAAGCTCTACAGCATCATGGATTTTCTCTTGCAAAAGATCCCAAGAACCCGCTTTTGAATTCTCTAGGTCTTTAGTAAGACGTAACAAGACCCTATCGTAGTCCTCAGAAGCTAATTTATTTTGCTTATCATTATTTTGCGACATAAAACCACCTCGTTATGAGCGGAAACTCTGTTTGCTTACCTGTATATATTGTATGCTATACCCCAATAAGCAAACTTTTATTAACCGGCATCAAAAGATGCCGGTTTTTCTATCAAAGGCATCACGATTTACGAACATGAACGAACAATACCGCCCACAAAAGATTGAGCCACAGGTCCAGCAACATTGGAAAGATAACGATAGCTTTAAGTGCGAAGAGGATCTGCAGAAAGAAAAATTCTACTGCCTATCCATGTTTCCGTACCCTAGCGGTCGACTCCATATGGGGCATGTTCGTAACTACACAATCGGAGATGTAGTTTCCCGTTACCAGCGTATGCAAGGTAAGAATGTTCTGCAACCTATGGGTTGGGATGCATTTGGTTTGCCTGCAGAAAACGCGGCAATGAAAAACAACGTAGCACCGGCTAAATGGACCTACGAAAACATTGATTACATGCGTAACCAACTGCAACTTATGGGTTTTGGTTATGACTGGAACCGCGAACTCGCTACTTGTCATCCAGAATACTACCGTTGGGAACAGTGGTTCTTTACTAAGTTGATGGATAAAGGCCTCGTTTATAAAAAAGAAGCAGAAGTAAACTGGGACCCGGTTGACCAGACGGTTCTAGCCAACGAGCAGGTTATTGATGGTCGCGGCTGGCGTTCTGGCGCATTAGTCGAACGCAAAAAAATCCCGCAGTGGTTCCTTAAAATTACCGACTACGCAGATCAGTTACTGTCAGACTTAGACAAACTTGATGAGTGGCCAGAGCAAGTTCGTACGATGCAGAAAAACTGGATCGGTCGCTCTGAAGGGGTTGAACTTACCTTTGATGTTGCTAATTATGGTCCACTAGAAGTATTCACAACACGACCAGACACGCTAATGGGCGTTACCTACGTTGCTGTTGCAGCACAACACCCGCTTGCCCAACAAGCAGCTGCAAACAACGCAGAGCTCGCTACATTTATTGATGAGTGCAAAAACATTAAAGTTGCCGAAGCTGATATGGCAACCATGGAAAAGAAAGGTATGGCGCTAGGCATTAACGCTATACACCCTCTTACCGGTAAAGAAGTACCTGTTTGGACGGCTAACTTTGTATTGATGGATTATGGCTCAGGCGCAGTGATGTCTGTACCTGGCCACGACCAGCGTGATTGGGAGTTCGCAACCAAATATGGTCTAGAGATCAAACAGGTTATCCGTCCACTGGACGACTCTGCCGTTGACCTAAGCCTTGAAGCCTATACAGAAAAAGGCGCCTTAGTTAACTCTGGCAACTATGATGATTTAGAATTTGATGTTGCCTTTAAAGCGATTGCGGCTGATCTAGAAGCTAAAGGTAAAGGCAAAGTCACTGTTAATTTCCGTTTACGTGACTGGGGCGTATCCCGCCAACGTTATTGGGGCGCACCAATTCCTGTAATCAATTGCCCAAGCTGCGGAGCACTTCCTGTACCGGAAGATCAACTACCTGTTGTTCTTCCTACTGATGTTGAGTTTGATGGTAGCGGCTCTCCAATCAAAAAAATGGAAAGTTTCATTAATACCACCTGCCCTAAATGTGGCGGTCCCGCAGAACGAGAAACCGATACCTTTGATACCTTTATGGAATCATCATGGTATTACGCGCGCTATGCTTCACGTAGCAGTGGCAATGCTATGCTTGAGCCAGAAAAAGCGAATTATTGGCTGCCTGTCGATCAATATATCGGCGGTATCGAACACGCCATTCTTCACCTTCTCTACTCACGCTTCTTCCATAAGTTAATGCGTGATGAAGGACTTGTAGACAGTGACGAGCCATTTAAACGTCTTCTTTGCCAAGGCATGGTGCTCGCTGATAGCTTCTACTACGAAGACGATAAAGGCGGGCAAGTTTGGATCGCGCCCAACGAAGTCGATATTCAGACTGATGAAAAAAGCCGTGTAATCAGTGCAACCCACCGCACTACAGGCCAAAGCCTTAAGCACGACGGCATGTCGAAAATGTCAAAATCAAAGAATAACGGCATCGATCCACAGATCATGATCGATAAATACGGCGCAGATACTGTGCGTTTATTTATGATGTTTGCTGCACCACCTGAGCAATCTTTAGAATGGTCAGATACCGGTGTAGAAGGTGCTCACCGTTTCCTTAAGCGTCTTTGGAAGCAAGTCCATGATCACCTAAACGTAGGTGGCTCATCGGCTGCGATCGACAAAGACAGTTTGACTGATGTGCAGAAAGAACTACGCCGTAAAGTTCATTCTACTATTCAAAAAGTAAGTGATGATATGGAGCGTCGCCAAACCTTCAACACTGCAATTGCTGCGGTTATGGAGCTGTCTAACACAGTCGCTAAATTCGTCGATATTAGCGAACAAGGCCGCGCAGTTATGCAAGAAGCGCTTGAAGCTGCTGTCTTACTGCTATCACCTATAGTGCCTCATATTAGTCATCAACTGTGGCAAGAGTTAGGTCACTCTGAAGTACTTACCGCCCCATGGCCAACAGTAGACGAATCAGCGCTTATCCAAGATACAGTGCAACTCGTTATCCAAGTCAACGGTAAGGTAAGAGCCAAAATCAACGTTGCTGCTGATGCAGATGAAGATATGATTCTTCATACCGCCTTAGCCGATGAAAACGTACAAAAGCACATGGCGGATAAAACAATCCGTAAAAAAATTGTTGTACCTGGCCGCTTAGTTAACATTGTTGTAGGTTAAAGCGAAATCGCTGGTTAAGGAGTAAACATGATTAGACAGTGGAAAACATTAATAGGGCAGTTCGTGTTGATACTAACCCTATTCAGCCTTATATCTGCCTGCGGCTTTCAACTTAGAGGAATACAAGACGTATCCGAAGATAAGAAACTCGTAACACTGATACCAGGTAACACTAATAATCAGTTACTCCGTAGCTTGCGACAAAACATGAAGTTTAATGGCATCAGTGAGATTGATAATGCGAACTATCAGATTCGTCTTTCAAACTTTCGCTATAAACGCCGTGCAGCGACCATAAGCAGCAGTGCTGATGTAGATGAATATGAGATCTCTGCAGAGGTGACTATGCTTATAACCGATAAGCAAGGACAACCTCTTACACAAAGCATCAAAATTCAGCGCGAACGAATCTACACTTATGACACAGACGCTGCGGCAGCAAGTTCAGAGCAAGAGGAGCTTCTACGTGGCGAGTTATACGACTCTATTGCACAAACTATATTACGCCGCTATCTAGCCAGTAATAATAAGTCAGAATGAAGCTACGTCCGGAGCAGCTAGAAGCTCAGCTAAAAAAAGGCCTAGCGCCGGTATATTTTATTACCGGCGATGAGCCGCTTATTTTAGAAGAAAGCTCAGATTTGCTCCGTAGCCGCATACAGCAACAAGGCTTTAATGAACGTGAAGTACTCCATGTAGATGGTAGTTTTAACTGGGAATACCTTCTCGAATGCGCCAACGCTTTATCGCTATTCGCTGAAAAGAAAATTATTGAGCTCCGCTTAGGTAGTCAAAAGCTGAATAAAAAATCCAGTGAGCTACTACAAAGCTATCTTAATAATCCCGCACCAGACAATATCCTTTTAATCACCGCAAATAAGCTCGATGGCAGTGCCAAAAAGAGCGCATGGTTCAAAGCCATTGATAAATGCGGAATTATCATAGAGATCTGGCCTGTAGAAACAGAACAACTACCTAATTGGATTAGGCAACGCGCTGCACAGATCGACCTACAACTGAATGAAGAAGCAATACAACTCTTATGCGATCGTATTGAAGGCAATTTGCTTGCAGCAAAACAAGAGATCAATAAACTAAGCTTACTCTTCCCTAATCAAGTTGTTACCGCTGACGATGTTATCGACTCAGTATCTGATAGTTCACGATATGATATTTATGGTCTGATCGATGCGGCATTAAATGGACAGGCCGCTCGTTGCTGTAAGATACTTCAGGCACTTAAACAGGATGGTACAGAGCCACCGGTTGCTCTATGGGCACTTTCAAAAGAGCTACGGAGCTTATCTGCTATCCAACAAGCTCAACAGAATGGTCAATCGTTCGATGCCGTATGCCAACGGGAAAGAATATGGGGGAAACGTAAACCTCTTGTCCGTAAAACAGCTCAGCGCATTTCAGCTGAACAGATAAACTTAGCTCTACAGCAAGGTGCCGAAGTTGATAAAATAGTTAAAGGGCTTGCATCGGGTGATGCTTGGCTACTTCTCACCTCCATCTCGCTTACGTTAGCAGGGCAACCATTAACCCTTCTCAATGCCCGCACATATTAAAAATCTAGTGTAAAACTAGCCGGATAGCATTCACCGCTTGCAGTTTATATCCTTGATCTATTAGCTCAACCTGACAAAATTAACTATGATAACTATAAAGTCACAAGGCGTATAATTACCTATGCACTTATCTCAACGGGCATCTACACTGATCCTAACGGCCATTTTACTGAGTGGCTGCGATGGGGAAATAACCCCTGAAAACATGCAGTCGGGAGAGGAACTCTATAACTATTACTGCAAAAACTGTCACGAGCTGAAAGGTCCTGGCGCCAATATGGAACGCTATGCTGGGGAAAAAAACTTAAAACCTTATAAAGTCATGTTGATGATCAAGTTCAACAAGGCTTCGTCTAAACACGACATGATCACATTCACCCAGCTATCGGACAATCAAGCTGAGGCTGTATCTGAGTACACGGTAAACCTTATTGAAAGACATCTTAATAGATAATGTCTTTATCACATATAAGGCTGATAGTACTTTTGGATCAATTTTAAATCATCTTCATAATTACCCTGTGTATGAAATACGCCTAAAATCCCTCCGCGTTTATTTTTATAATCTATAAAGCCCAAAACAATAGGCACCCCTGCGCCATCCGCTATATGATAAAAACCTGATTTCCAATGGGTTACTTGAGATCGGGTTCCTTCAGGGGCCATCATAATTTTCAGATCGGGATAAGTTTTAAATTTATCAACGGTCGCATCAACCATATTATTTTTTTTCACACGGTCGACCGGTATTCCTCCCATCCAACGCATCAAAAAACCAAATGGAAATTTAAAAATACTTGATTTACCAACCCAATGCAGCGGCATCCTCAATGCAAAAGCGATCATCAATGAAAACGGCATATCCCAATTAGTCGTATGTGGCGCAGCAATTAATACGCACTGCCTCATATCTTTTGGAAAAGAGCCTTCCACCTTCCAGCCACATACCTTAAGCAAAACTAGAGAAAAAAATCGTAAAAACGAGCTAATAACAGGCGTTGTAAACATTGTGTTACGCCACATCTTAAAGACCCCTATTTATTTAAAATAGATAAATTCACACAATAGGAATAATGGAGGATTTTACTGACATTGTCTGTAAACAGTTAGGTCGATTCGATAAAGAGCTAGATGAAAACACCCAGCTCTCTGGCCTTAGCGATGAAACTTGCACTTAAACAAGACAGTGCACAACATCAGTCGCTAGTTTTATGTTGTCATGTAATGGGCAACGCTCACAAACCTCATTTAAAAACACCAACTTCTCAGCGTCAGTTAGATCAGCATCAATGGTAGCCTCAACGCGAATCTGCTGAAATCCAGTACGATCCTCAGTAGGTTTTCCCAGTAAGCCCATTGAATTAAGGTCAGCTTCAACTTTAATACTCATGGCTCTAAGATCAATCTTCTGCTGACCTGCAGCAATATGCCCAATACTGCCGATACAACCCGCTAATGAGAACAAAAAATACTCTAAAGGTGTTGGCCCTTGATTACCACCACCATTAGCCGTTGGCTGATCAATCACTACATGATGCTCTCGAATATCCGCAGTTATCGCACAACCTGAGCCCATATTAGCCATAACAGTGATTGTTTTTGTACCCATTGAACTGCTCCATAATAATTAAATTAGATAGTACTAATTTAATTATTAATAAAGTAAAAAACAATATAGAAGCGATCAACAACTTAGAATAATACGATTTCATTGATATGAAAGACTAAGCGTTACTTAATCACAGAAGGTTCAAAGAAAAGCTGTTTTGATCAATCTATAAGCCTCTCCGGCTTAGGACGCCTTTATGGAAAGTCTCACATTGGATAGAAAAAAGAGGAAGGAAGCCTCCCACATAAGGCACCTATGTGGGAGACGGTCTTTATGCAGGGCATACCGATAAAGAGAGCCCTATTTACTTGCTTTTAACTAACTTTCTCACCTTTAGCCTGTAAGTCCGCATGATATGAGGAGCGTACTAGCGGGCCACAAGCGGCATGGGTAAAACCGAGTTCTTTTGCAATCCGAGCAAACTCATCAAATTCCGCGGGAGTTACATAACGCTCCAACTTAAGATGATTACCGCTCGGTTGTAGATATTGCCCTATAGTCAGCATGTCTACATCATGGGCACGAAGATCTTTCATTACTTGAATAATCTCTTCATTGGTTTCACCAATACCCACCATTAACCCTGACTTAGTTCGAACGTTTGGATTTTTGGCTTTATATTTTTTCAGCAGACGTAAAGACCACTCATAATCAGATCCTGGGCGTACCGCTTTGTAAAGGCGCGGCACCGTTTCCATATTATGATTAAGAACATCGGGTGGCGTTTCGGTAAGAATATCAATCGCTATATCCATACGGCCACGAAAATCAGGTACTAAGATCTCCATCTCAATACTCGGTACTTGTCCACGGGTCTCACGTACGCAATCTGCAAAATGCTGAGCACCACCATCACGTAGATCATCACGATCCACTGAGGTTACGACTACATAACGAAGCCCCATATCAGCGATAGCATCCGCTAACTCTTTAGGCTCATTTCTATCAAGCTCATTTGGACGGCCATGGGCCACATCGCAAAATGGACAACGACGGGTACAGATATCTCCCATGATCATAAAGGTCGCGGTACCGTGACTAAAGCACTCACCTAGGTTAGGACAACTTGCCTCTTCACAAACTGAAGCCAACTTATGCTTTCTCAGCTTATCTTTAATCCGTTGTACTTCAGCATTTGAACCCATCCTGACACGCAACCATTCTGGCTTACGTAGCATGTCGCTTTTCTCAGTTGGGATCACCTTTACTGGAATACGATCAACTTTATCAGCACCACGTAATTTAACGCCCTGCTCTACTCGTTTTTTCGCCGTAGCTTTATTATGTTCAGACATTTAGACTCAATCCAGAGTGGTTTTTCGGGTCACTTCTGCATACCCGAGTTTACTAATCAAATGGTTAAGTAAATGCTGAGTAGCATCAGCCTGATCAAGGTCTTCTACCAACATACCTAACTGTGTCATCTCCATGCCCGCATAGCCGCATGGGTTTATTCTTAAAAAAGGTTCTAAGTCCATCGCGAGATTTAGTGCTAATCCATGGAAAGAACAGCCCCGTCTAACTCTCAAACCTAAAGAGGCGATCTTATTACCCTCAACATAGACCCCAGGTGCATCAGGTTTTGGGTAAGCATGGATATTAAACTCGTTAAGCGTATCAACAACTGCCTCTTCCATTATAGAAACAAGCTCACGCACACCTAACTTTTTACGCTTAAGATTCAGCATTAGGTAGATTATAGCCTGCCCAGGACCGTGGTACGTCACCTGCCCACCTCGATCCACTTGTACTACAGGAATATCACCTGTGTTTAACAAATGCTCTTTTTTGCCCGCTTGCCCCTGCGTAAACACAGGTTCGTGCTGCAAGGACCAGATCTCATCAACTACATCTTCACCACGTTCGTTAGTGAAGGATTGCATCTGCTGCCAAGTGGGCTCATAAGGCAGTAAACCTAAATCTCGTACAATTAGCTGATCTGAAAGCATCAAATCACCATCTTCACGCGCTCTGAAGCAATTAATGCTTCATGTAGTGCAGCAAGCTGTTCTACACCTTGAGCTGTGATAGTAAACCGTACCGACTGAAAGGTACCATTCCGACTATCCTGAAGCGTAACCGAGGTGAAATCAAAATCAGGCACATGTACCCGAACAATCTCGATCACAACGTCACGAAAGTCATCGTCATTTCTGCCTACCACTTTGATAGGGTAGTTAGGACATGGAAACTCAATTTTAGGTCTTTCTTGCTGCTTATCTGTCATCTATTCATACCACTAATCACTAACTATCACAGTCCCGTCATTAACTTACGTTGGAAATCTGCGAAAAGCTCAAACATTTTGTGCCATACAGGCCCAGACTGCCCCTTTCCGATCTTATGCCCATCGACTTCTATCACTGGCACAATCCCGCGCGTCGAGCTAGAAACCCAAACTTCATCAGCAACCAGTAACTGCTGATAATCAATATCCACTTCTTGAAACTGAATAGCATGCTTGTCTGCCAATTCAAGAATTAGCTCACGCGTAATACCCCCTAAGATCTCAGAACTACGCTTAGGTGTATAAATAACTCCGCGTTTAACCAAAAATAGGTTACAAGCAGAACCTTCTGTCAGTTTATCATTACGTGAGAACAGCGCCTCTTGAGCCCCTTCATCTTTCGCTTGCTGCAACACTAAAATATTAGGCAGTAAGCAGGTCGATTTAATATCACAGCGATGCCAACGTAAATCTTCCGTCACTATAGCTTTTAGCGGGACAACACTATCAACACCCGCTTTCCAGACATCTTTTATAGGTGTGCAGCACGCAAATACTGTTGGCTCTAGTGAATCATCGTAAGCGTGGCTTCGTTTACCTGCACTACCGCGCGTGACTTGCAGATAAACAGATAGATTACCGCCGCCATTACGCGCAACAAGGGACTCTAAAATTTCTTCCCAGTGCTGCTCATTTTTAATGCGCACCGCTCTTAAACTGTGATTTAAACGATCAAGATGCGCTTGCAAACGAAAACCAACCCCTTGATAAAAAGGGATCACCTCATAAACACTATCACCAAACAGAAAACCACGATCGAATACCGAAACCTTGGCTTCCTCTGCCGGCAAAAACTCACCATTGAGATAAACTGTATTCATATAACCTAAACGCAAACACCCGCATCAATATTAAAAACTGAACCAAAGCTACATTCAGCTCTTCAGTATTTAATATAGATGCGGGCATCCATGCAATTATTAAAGGACTAGCGCTAAAAACAGTTACCCAATTAGACTAGTAAAGAATAAAAGTATCGCGTGCCAAATACGTTTTAATAGGCCCGCTTCAGGAATTGCATCCATTGCAACTAAAGGCACTTCCGTTACTAAATCCCCATCTAAGGTTACACGCACTTTACCTAACTCCTGACCTTTCATTATAGGTGCAGTGATAACCCTATCCACATCCATTATCGCTTGCAGCTTATCCGCTTGACCGCGTGGGATAGTTACCGATAGTGAATCAGAAATTCCGATACGTAATTGATCTTGAGTGCCTGACCAAACTTTAGCAGTATTCAAGACAACATTACTTTCATAAAGCTGATGAGTTCTATAATAACGGAAAGCATAAGAAAGCAGCTTCTGGCTCTCACGGGCACGGGCCTCTTCATCACTAGTGCCGAGTACTACCGAAATCAAACGCATGCCATCACGCTTAGCTGAAGCAACTAGACAGTAACCAGCAGCATCTGTATGGCCAGTTTTTAACCCATCGACTGTTTTATCGCGCCATAAAAGCTTATTACGGTTAGGTTGGCGAATTTTGTTATATGTAAAATATTTTTCCGAATAGATCCCATAATGCTCAGGGAAATCTTGGATTATCGCTTTAGCTAATAAGGCCAAATCAAAAGCTGAGGACTCGTGTGTCTCAGCAGGAAGGCCGGTGGCATTCATGAAGTTTGTATTCTTCATACCTAATAGTTTTGCATGCTGATTCATCAAATCAGCAAAAGCGGCTTCACTACCCGCGATATGTTCAGCTACCGCAACCGATGCATCGTTACCCGATTGAATAACGATCCCTTTCATCAGATCACCTAAACGGACTTGCGTACCTTCACGAATAAACATACGCGAGCCTTGGGTACGCCACGCCTTTTCACTGATCAATACTAGATCATCCGTACTTACATTCCCTTTACTCAATTCGTATTCGAGGATGTAAGCGGTCATCATTTTCGTCAAGCTGGCTGGGGCAAATCGCTCATTTTCATTTTTAGCGGCAATTATTTTGCCTGTATCGGCATCGATAACAAGGTACGCAGTCGCTGCGATCTGAGGTTCTGCTGGAATCAAACTTGCGGCAGATGAAAAATTGACAACCGCAATAGTCAAAAATAGCAGACTAAATACTTTTGAAACTTTATTTAAAAACACCTTTTTAAACCAAACCTTATTAAACATGTTCATCCAAAACAATCATTAAAGAAATCTAAGTGAGGCCACTACTGATACTGCAATATAGTAGCGATAACACACTTAATTTTCATAGTTACTTTAAGTCCACTTAACGCCGTAGGTAACTCTACTTAAGCTATTAAGGGAAGTCTACCAAGTGCGGAGTTGCATAGCCCATTTGTTCTACCTTCTGAGTTAAATCTGCCAAAGAGGTCGTACTTTTCAGCGGGCCTATTTGGACTCTATGTAAAACAGTTCCCTGCTGATTAGTCAGTGGACGAATAATCACCGCGAGATCGGTCAAAATAGGTCTTAACTGACTTTCAACATACTCAGCAGATGCGCGGCTTGAATACGCACCTACCTGTAAATATCTCCCCGCCACAGAAACTTGATGATTCACAACCGGCGAAGATATAAGGTTCTCTGAGTTTTGCCAAGCGCGCGGATCAAGGGCTTCAATTTTCACATGAGCGGTGCCTTTACTGAGCATATCCAGCTTGGAAGCAGCCGCATAAGAAAGATCGATCAAACGATTACCATGAAACGGGCCTCGATCATTCACCCTCACAATAACTTGGCGACCATTAGCTAAATTAGTTACCCGTAAGTAAGTTGGTAGAGGCAAACTTTTATGTGCAGCAGACATTTTATACATATCATAAACCTCACCATTAGAGGTTTGATGACCATGAAATTTACGTCCGTACCAAGATGCTGTTCCAGTAGCGGTATAACCATTAGCGTTCGGCATCACATAATATTGCTTACCTAACACAGTATACGGGCTTTTATTTCCGCCTCTGCTTTTAGGCTCTACCTGAGGCACGGCATCCTTCACATGCGAAACATCAACAGGTGCATCTGGCGCTTTATCGTGCTTCATGGAATAGCGGCCACTATTTTCACTCGTAGAGGAACAGCCCGCGAGTAACACAATAAAACTGAAAATAAAGAGCTTGTTATACATAGTCCACTCTACTTTTTATTTTGCGTTACAGTTTTTTCTGAAAGCGACTGCGCATAAGCCATTTTAATCTGCTCACTTAAACGATAAACAGCCATTGCATAAAGCTTGCTGTGATTATAGCGAGTGATCACATAAAAGTTATGTAAACCTAACCAATATTGAGCATCTTCACCTATCTCTAATCTCATTAGAATAGCTTTACCTTCAGGCGACAACGTCAACTCAGGCTCTACCCCTCTTTGCTGCCAATCAGCAATCGTCAACTCAGGGATTAATCCTTTCCGGCCTTTACTAAACCATGCCTCATCCGCCGTTTGGCTAAAAGAAACAGCACTAATGACTGGCTCACCTTTTTTCCAACCATGTTCAGCAAAATAGTTAGCCACACTACCTATAGCATCTGTTTTATTTTTCCAGATATCACGATGGCCATCATTATCAAAATCTATAGCAAAGCTACGGTAACTGGATGGAATAAACTGCCCATACCCCATCGCTCCCGCATAAGAACCTTTATGAGCGGTAACATCAGTTTTTTCTTCACGCACTAAACGCAGATACTCTTTCAACTGCCCCAGAAAAAACGCACTACGTCTTGGATAATCAAAACCAAGGGTCGCCACCGCATCTAACACTCGATAACTACCCATAATTCGGCCGTAACGGGTTTCTACACCAATAATAGAAACAATAACCTCAGCGGGAACTCCATAGGTTTTTTCAGCTAAGGCTAACGCTGCCTGGTTTTCTTGCCAAAACTGAACGCCCTGTTTTATACGTTTTGGTTGTATGAAGATCTTACGGTACTCACCCCAATTTAAGCTTTTTTCTGCCGGACGAGAGATCGCCTTTAAAATGGATTGCTGCCTTTTCGCTTCGCCCAAAACACCTTTTAAATAAGCTTCACTAAAACCTTCTGTTTTCATCTCATCGATAAATGCTTGAGCCTGAGGGTAATCAGCATAAGAACCCGACAACAAAGGCCCAGTAATCTTCTCTACAGACTCTTTAACCGGTTTTTCTGGAGTTGCAACGACTTTCTTATTTGGCGTTACCGGCGTTACGACAACGTCCTTATCTGGAGTTACAGTCTGTTTTTCAACCTCACTTTTCGGCGAACTTTCATCTTGAGTAGCAGCAGATTGCTCCACTGACGTTGCACAACCACTAAGAGACAGACTGGCCGCCAAAACAACCGTAAATAACAAAGACTGATTCACTCTAAACTCCCAATAAAAAATCCATAAATAGACCACAACCCAACTACTTGATCTAACACAGGTTTATATAACCTAAACTACACCGCTTGCTAATCCTTACTTTAAAAGCATGGTCCTATAGCTATAAACCGACATGATCATTCCAAATCCAGCCATAAGCGTAACAATAGATGTTCCTCCATAGCTAACCATAGGAAGTGGTACGCCCACAACCGGCAACAAACCGCTCACCATACCTATATTTACAAAAACATATACAAAGAACGTTAAGGTTAAACTGCCAGCTAACAAACGTCCGAAACTATCCGGCGCCCTAGCGGCTATCACTAACCCTCTAGCAATGATCAACACATACAAAGTTAACAGTATGAGTACACCAATGAAGCCAAGTTCCTCAGCGACCACCGCAATAATAAAATCCGTATGGGATTCAGGTAAAAAATCTAACTGGGATTGGGTGCCACTCAGCCAACCTTTACCATCTATTCCCCCTGAACCTATAGCCGTTTTTGATTGAATAATATTCCAACCTGAACCGAGTGGGTCGCTCTCCGGATCAAGAAAGGTAAGAACACGTTGCCTCTGATAATCTTTCATCACAGCCCACAACCCAGGCAATGCCGCTGATCCAATACCTACAGCTATAAAAATATATCGCCACAAAATACCCGATAGTAAAAGCACAAACACCCCTGATGCCGCAATCAGTAGTGATGTCCCTAAGTCAGGCTGTTTCATAATAAACACAGTCGGTACAGCAATCAGCGCTAAACAAATAAATATATGCCTAAAGCTAGGCGGAAGTGAGCGATGGGCCAAGTAATAGGCCACAGTTAAAGGCAAAATCAATTTCATAATTTCAGCAGGCTGAAACCTGAACCCAGGTAAAGCGATCCAGCGTTGGGCACCTTTAGCGCCAACCCCAAACAACATTACGCACACCAGTAATAGTACGCCTATGACATAGAGCCAAAGAGCCCAGCGACCAAAAAAACGTGGCGTTAACTGGGCTAAAAAAACCATCACAACAAAACCCGCACCCATACGTATCGCTTGGCGCGTGACATACCCTATATCTTGGCCTGAAGCGCTATATAGAATAAATAAGCCAAATCCACACAACAAAAATAGCAGTAACAACAGCCAACCATCTAAGCGCGTGTAACTCCAAAGACTGGGCCTTTGGCGCAAATGATCATGCGCTTCAGGCATATAGCGCTCAAATTCACGATTATTTATCATCCTCAGCCTCCGCAAACGGATCTATACCAAGGAGATATGCATCAAGTACCTTACGTGCTATAGGTGCTGCAGTACTGGAACCTCCCCCGCCATTTTCGACAATCACAGCAATCGCGATTTTTGGATCATCAACTGGTGCAAAAGCAGTAAACAAAGCATGATCGCGATGAATTTCTGCTAATTTATCAGCATCATAGACTGCGTCTTGTTTAATGCCGACCACTTGTGCCGTACCCGTTTTACCTGCGATTTCATAGCTAGAATTAGCCCCAGAACGACGTGCAGTACCATTTTTAGCGTGCATTACATCACGCATACCTTTGATAATATCATTCCAATGTTGCTCATCATTTAATACAACATCAGCGGGTGTTGGTTTGCCATCAGAGAAATCAGCAGACTCTAACACCTCCGCTCCTGCATCATTGATCTTTTTCGTTCCCTTAAGCAAACGAGGCGCAACCCACTCACCTCGATTGGCAATCACAGCCATCGATGTAGCCAACTGCAAAGGTGTCGCAACAAAGAACCCCTGTCCAATACTCATATTAAGGGAATCACCTGTGTACCATGGCGTTTTACGTGCTCTTTTTTTCCACTCTTTTGAGGGTAAAATCGCCCCTAGCGCTTCAGGTAAATCCAAACTTGTCACCTGACCAAAACCAAACATACCCAAATATTTTGACATGGGGTCGACCCCCATTTTATGAGATACATCGTAAAACCAAGTATCACAAGACTGGGCAATCGCCTCATACATATTTACACGACCATGGCCCACTTTTTTCCAATCTCGATATTTACGACCGCCGTGGGTTAACGAATACCAACCCGGATCAAAAATAGTGTAATTAGGTGTTACAACACCACTATCAATGGCAGACAAAGCAATCATCGGCTTAATTGTAGAACCGGGAGGGTAACGTCCACGAATAGCGCGATTAAACAGAGGCAGGTCAGGGGATTCCCTCAGTGCTTTATAGTCTTTCGACGAGATCCCCGTAACAAACATATTAGGGTCATAAGCGGGCGTAGAGACTAAGGCTAATATACCGCCGGTTTTCGGATCGATCGCAACAATAGATGCACGCCGTCCTTCTATCAGTTTTTCTGTGATTTGTTGTAGGCGCAAATCCAAGTGCAAAACGATATCACTGCCTGGGCGGGGATCACGCCGCTCTAATACTCGCATAACGCGGCCACGGGCATTAGTTTCTACCTTTTGAAAGCCCACTTCACCGTGAAGTTTGTCTTCATAAAACTTCTCAATACCCAGTTTACCTATGTAATGGGTTGCAGCGTAATTAGTAGAATCAACACGACCGAGTTCTTTCTCATTGATTCGCCCCACATAGCCCATCGCATGAACCAGCGACTTCCCGTAAGGATAATAACGTATTAATTCAGCCTCGACCCTCACACCCGGCAAACGATGATAGTTTACCGAGATTTTGGCAATTTCATCTTCCGTGAGACGGAAACGTACAGGTATTGACTCAAAGGGGCGGCGCCGTTGATACAAGCGTTTTTTAAAGCTTTCAACTTCACGATCTGTAATAGGAATCAGGGAACGTAAGGCCACCAGCGTGGCATCAAGGTCGTTCACCTCTTCTTTTAGGATCGTTACGCTGTAACTAGGCCTATTATCTGCGAGCAGTACACCATTACGGTCGTAAATAAGCCCTCGTGTCGGCGGCACGGGCTGCAATTGAACACGATTAGCTTCCGACATGGCGGC
Organism: Neptuniibacter marinus; assembly: GCF_965223595.1. Lineage (NCBI taxonomy): Bacteria > Pseudomonadati > Pseudomonadota > Gammaproteobacteria > Oceanospirillales > Oceanospirillaceae > Neptuniibacter > Neptuniibacter marinus. The sequence goes on from NZ_OZ245004.1 coordinate 3,518,927, forward strand.
GTAGCGATCATGCTCTACAACCTGAAGGTAATAGAGTCGGCCAACAAGTATACACAGCATCACTACCACGACAAAAAAGGCCAAGACGGCACGCACTTTAAATGTACGACTCTCTTTTGAATGATCTTTTAAGCGTTCTGCTCCCATATACGTCAGCGCTTCTTCTCTATAAGTAAATTAACCATTATTTATGGTAGGGGTGTCCTTGAATGACAGTCCAAGCACGATAAAGTTGCTCAGCCAACATCACACGAACCAACGGATGGGGTAGAGTTAATGCAGAAAGGGACCACTTTTGATCCGCCATAGCAGAACAACGGCTATCTAAACCATCGGGGCCACCAATCAACAAGCTAATATTACGCCCGTCCATACGCCAATCTTCCACTTGAGTGGCGAGCTGCTCCGTTGACCAGTTTTTGCCAAGCACTTCTAACGCAATAACTCGATCCCCTTTAGGGATAGCAGCAAGCATTTGGTCACCCTCCTGCTTTTTTGCTTTAGCTATATCGCTACTTTTACCGCGATGACCTAAAGGCAATTCAATCATCTCTAATTGAAAGTCATTCGGTAGACGCTTTTCATACTCACGATAGCCTTCATTAACCCACGAAGGCATCTTCCCACCAATAGCTATGATCCGAATTTTCATAAAAAGTTTTATGCGTCTTTATCAACGCCCCAGAGGCGTTCTAAATCATAAAACTCACGCGCATCCGGCATCATGATATGTACAACCACGTCGCCTAAGTCGACCAGTATCCAATCACTAACACCTTGCCCTTCTGAACCTAAAGGTAGAAGACCTGCAGCTTTAATTTGGATACCTACCTCTTCGGCAATAGCTCCCACATGGCGCTTCGACGTACCACTGGCTATAACCATATAATCAGTTACGGTTGAGCGGCCTCGCACATCAAGATCCACGATCTCTTTTGCTTTCATATCTTCAAGGGCGTTATGAACAATCTCAATTACTTTTTCAGTTTGCATTATTTCGCTTCAATTAGTTAAACCGTAAAGACGGTTGTCTTGGATATATTGCCAAACTTGATCTGGAAACAGATAACGCGGGGAGTGCCCTTGCGCTATAGTTTGGCGAATCTGAGTCGCTGAAACCCCTATAGGTGTCAGCTCATGAAAAAGCACACAACCAGCAGGGGTCGATAACACTTGCTGTAAACTTGTCGTTTGGTGTTTTTCTGTAAATTTATTCAGCACCTCACATTGAGGCAAGCTATAGCCGGGCCGTTTTACCACCAGCAAATGTGCAAAATCCGTAAAACGCTGCCATTCATGCCAATGAGGCAATGTCTGATAAGCATCCATACCCATAATCATACAGATAGAAGCACTCTCGCCTAGCTCACGACGCAAAGATTCCAATGTGTGCAATGAGTAAGATGGCTGAGTAGATAGTACTTCTCGTTTATCCGCTGCTAAAGCAGGCTCATCAGCGACTGCTAACTCAACCATTTCCAGCCGCTGCTCTGCGGTTCTACCTGGCGTTTTACGATGAACAGGATCTCTAGAAGGAATTAAACATACCTTCTCTACTCCCATCCATTGTTGAAGTTCTAGAGCCGTTCTTAAGTGGCCGTTATGGATAGGATCAAAAGTCCCACCCATAAACACGTAAGCCTTAACGCTCATATGATCATTACTGCCTGATATGACCATCACCCAGAACAACATATTTTTCTGAGGTCAAACCATTAAGACCAACAGGACCACGGGCATGGATCTTATCAGTAGAGATACCGATTTCAGCCCCTAAACCATATTCAAACCCATCCGCAAAGCGCGTTGATGCATTCACCATCACCGAACTGGAATCCACTTCACGTAGGAATGCCCGTGATTTAGTGTAGTTTTCAGTCACGATTGAATCCGTATGATGCGACCCATAACGATTAATATGGAGAATAGCTTCATCCATATTATCAACCAATTTAATCGACAAAACAGGAGCAAGGTACTCAGTACTCCAATCCTCTTCTGTCGCTAATTTAATATGCGGAAGCAGCTTACGGGTCCGCTCACAGCCCCTCAATTCGACACCCGCAGCCTGATAACGTTCAGACAGCTCTGACAGAACTTCCTCAGCAATTGAGCTATTCACTAACAGCGTTTCCATCGTATTACAGGTGCCATAGCGGTGAGTTTTCGCATTTAACGCAATATTAACCGCTTTACCCGCATCGGCCTGATCGTCAATATAAACATGGCAGATGCCATCAAGATGCTTGATCACTGGAACTTTAGCATCGCGGCTCACCCGTTCGATAAGGCCTTTACCACCACGTGGCACAATAACATCTATATATTCAGGCATAGTAATCATCTGCCCTACCGCTTCACGATCTGTGGTCTCCACAACCTGTACCGCATGTTCAGGTAAGCCCGCAGATTTCAGCCCCGCTTTAATACAGTTAGCAACCGCCTGATTAGAATGAATCGCTTCCGAGCCACCACGTAAAATGGTCGCATTACCGGATTTAAGACAAAGGCTCGCCGCTTCAACCGTTACATTAGGGCGAGACTCATAAATAATACCAATGACACCGAGAGGCACACGCATCTTACCCACCTGAATACCACTTGGCAGGTATTTAAGATCATTAATCGCGCCAACAGGATCAGCTAAGGTCGCTACTTGGCGAAGACCTTCGATCATTGTATCGATTCGAGCATCAGTTAGCTCCAAACGGTCTAACATCGCTGAATCTAAACCGTTATTACGACCACCTTCTAGGTCTAAAGCGTTCGCTGCATGTAGTTCCGGTCGGCTACTATCGATTGCATCAGCCATGGCCAACAGAGCCTGATTTTTCAGGTTAGTATCTGCTTTTGCTACTAAACGAGCCGCATCACGTGCGTTCTCGCCTAATTCGATCATATATTCTTGTACGTTCATCGCCGTCCTTCCTATCATTAAGCCCATTATTATACCTGCCTGACAACGCGGGGTCATGGTCAGAATGCAATTGATATTCACACTCGCCGTTATGAACTGTTATTATCTGACTTTCGATCCATTTTGAGCTAATTTTGCCCTGTGACATTAAGCCGATTCAAAAACAACAGTTCAAGACAAAACCTTCTGGTTATTGTCGGCTTAATTCTATTTTCAGGGTTAAGCCTTGGTATCCTTTTCATGCAGTTTTCCACTGCGAGGCAAGCTGAGAGTGAGACCCAACATTTAGGCAAGGCACTTGCTCAGCAAAGCGATATTTTAATTCGCCCGCTACTTCTCTCAAATGATCGCGTCAGCCTTAATTATCTTTTAAATGAACTGCAGCAGATTCCCTATATCAAAGGCTTACAAGTAGCGGATCAATCCGGCGTAATTATCGCCAGGTCTGGCGAAGCAAATGACATAAAATTACAACAGCGGCTTATACAGCAAGAGAAAATCATTGCCACAGTTACGTTATGGCTAACCCCCGAGCCACTCAAACAAGCTCTACGCAGTCAGTTCTGGCCTCTACTCTTTCTAGCTTGTGCAATAGCTCTCTTGTCATTACTCGTTATTTGGTACTTTGGACACTACCCAACAACCGATGAACAAGAGGAGCAAACACCGGACGACCCCGCTCCTGATCGTTTATCCGGCCTTACATTCTCCGAATCTTTAGCTATACAAAATGAAGGGCGCCATAGCGATATTAGTGCGATAGAAGACAGCTCCCTCTCAAATAAAGAAACATTTATATCGACAAACAGCGACACAGAATCAGCAGTGGATGAAATAGATACCACTCCTCAAACCACTACTAACGACCACCCTCTGCGAGAAACGGAAACGGACTTTCAAAACGATGCCACACAAGATGATCAACTACACACTGAATCTCTTGTTGATCTACTCAAACCAGAACATAGCAATGCTCCACAGATGCCAAAATTCGAACATCATCCGCAAGATTTAGAGCACGCTGAAGCTACTGCAAGCCCAGATGAGTTCTCAATTGAAGAGGAGCTTATAGATGAAAAACAGGATAATACTGACGAAAGCCCGACAAAAACTAAAAATCCGCTCTTTAAAGAAGCAATGTCGGATGAAATGCGCGAACGAAAAGAGGTACAGCTTGGGCTCTACTCATTTGAAGACGAATTAGAGTTATTTCTAGCACCACAAGATGCCATTTACCTGTTTTACATAGATAGCAATACGGCCAGTTCAGATAACATGCATCCTGATGAAAAAGCGACCTTGCTCAATGTCTACCTTCATTTAGCTAAACAGGTCGCGCGAATTTATAACGGCGAGTCCGAACAACTAGAAAATAACGATATACTGCTACGTTTTGAATTACGAGACAGTAACGATAGCCATGGCATAAACGCACTATGCGCGGCCATACTTTTTAGTCTCTTATATAAAGGCTTCAACCAAGCAAGAATTAAAGGCTTTCAGCCTGTCCTAAGCTTACAAATGTCCCTATCACGTGGGCATTATGACAAGCACTCCTTAGTCAAAGAGGAAGCTCACTTCCTCACCCGCACTACAAACAGCAACGAACTAATTAGCCATACAGCGCTAACTGAAGCACCTTTACTAAAACGTGCTTTGCTGGAACAAGCGGATATTCGCCGAGAAGATGAAGATAAAGTACTGCTGCTTAAAGTCACACCAAAGCATCAGGCGCTCTTGCAAAAACAAGCAAACCACCTGCTAACAAAAATCTTCAAAAAGTCCTGATAGCTACTGAAAAACGCGTTATTTTACAAAGCGCTTCTTAAACTCTTTAGGTGTCTGGCCGGTAATTTTAGTAAAGGTTTTCCTAAAAGCACTTAAATCTTCATAACCGACTTCTGCTGCAACGTTCTCAAAAGAGGTAGTGCTTGTCTCAATAATTTCACACGCTTTTTGAATACGAAGACGCTGCAAATATTGAGTAGGTTTCAGTCCCGTAGCTTTCACAAAACGACGTAAAAATGTCCGTCCAGTTAAATGGGAATGCTCCGCAAGCTGCTGAATAACAATCGTATTTTTAAAATTACGCTGCAACTGATGTTGAGCTTTAATAATAGCCTCATCACCATGATCTAATTTTGGCGAAAAGCTCTGATAATAACTTTGCTCTCGCGGTCCCGTATCAACGATCAGAAACTTTCCTAACTGGCGCATCACTTTTGAGTTTGTGAATTGGGCAACCAACTCCAGTCCCAAATCGATCCAGCTCATCAAACCACCCGCTGTAATAATATCGGTATCGTTTATTAGTAGCTTGTTCGTCTCAAGCATAACGTTAGGAAAGCGCTTAGCAAAATCATCCGCTAAAGCCCAATGAGTCGTCACTTTACGGCCATCCAATAAGCCCGTTTCAGCTAAGACAAAAGCCCCTGCACACACCGAACAAATTATTGCCCCATTTTTATGCTGCTGCTTTAACCAAGCCAGTAAAGATGGCTGTGGCTTAAGATAGTAACTGTCATCTAAACAAGGCGGTAAAACAATAATATTAAGCGGTTTAAATGCCCCATGATGATCCGCATCATCAAGCTGCTGACTCACGCAAATTGAAGTACTAAACACTTCACCCAATTCATGCTGCTGACAGATCTGATTGGCTAGATAGAACTGCTCAGCGATACCTTGAACCGCCGACAATAAAGCACCAGGATAATGCACTATGCCTATTTCAATCTGCTTTATTGTCATATACAACCTCTTTTATGCCAATTATGCCCCCAGTATATGATTTAAAATCATCGAATAATAGACAGCGATAAACCAATGATTATTCCATACATAAAACTAAATCAGCCATAACAATTCATAAGGTATTTTATATGACAAGCTTAAGCACCATTCGCGACCTTGCTGGTCTAGGACATGAAGCAAGCTCAGTACAAGAATCCGCTTTGATTATTATTGATGCGCAAAACACCTATTGCGAAGGGATAATGAAACTGGAAGGCGTAGAAGAAGCCTTAGTAGAATGTAGAAAGCTTCTAGAGCGTTTCCGTAAAGCGGGCCGACCTATCTTCCACATTAGACACGATGCAGGCCCTGGAACACCTTACGATGTAAACGAACATATTGGTCAAATTACTGAAGTCGTAGCGCCTATAGAGGGTGAAGCAGTAATCACCAAAAACTACCCTAATTCATTTGCACAAACAGAGCTCAATGAATTACTTGAAAAGACTGGGGTTAAAAATCTGATATTGGTCGGATTTATGTCTCACATGTGCGTGAATTCAACCGCTCGTGCTGCATTCACATTAGGCTATAACCCTACAGTCGTCGCATCAGCAACGGCGACAAGAGCCCTACCTTCAAAAGTAACAGGAAAGGATGTTCCAGCGGCTCAAATCCAAGAAGCAGCACTGGCAGCACTTTCAGACCTACCATCAGCAGTTGTTCCTGCTATCAGTAATGTACCTGATTAATTAATCAACGAGCGCCGGTGCTACTAACCGGCGCTACAGTTAAAGCAGCCTGTACTGGTTCCCTTGCCTACAGGCTAGGCTAATTAACCGTGCAATTATAATAAGCCACATTCAATCCCTTCGAACCCAATTGCTGCTTAAGCCCTGCTCTTAAACGCATAGTGTCCGCAACCCTACCATTTTGCAAAACATAGTTTTGGCTAACCTTCGCTTGAACGGGCTGTATATGCTCCTGACCAGAGGCCACAAAATCAGCCCAACAACTAACGAGAATACTCCCCTCAGACGCCGCTCTACTGCGTACACTAAAGTTTACATCCAAATAGCAGAGAGATTCCCCTGTAATCATCGACTGACCATCACAAACCGGCTGTTCTGCCGAAACCTTAATATTAAACTTAGAATTGCCACCCTCATTAGGGGTCAATGTTTGAGGCTTAATATAGTTGTTATGCACCCAACCTTTTACTTTTTGCTTATTAGGACCGAGATAAAAAATCTCTGACCACACACCGTCGCGCTGGGTTTCAAGCACAAGCTGATTTCTTTCTGCTTTGGTAATCACATCCCATGTAAAATCTGGACCTTGTCGTACATTTAGCGAGTCAACTATAACCATATAAAAATTCATGGCCATTGCACTATTCGCAACAAGAACCAACCAACAGCAAATAAGCAGCTTCATCAATTGTTACTATTCCTCACCTTCTACCGCTTCCTTCTGTGAACGCTCCACATCCAAGCTATCCACCCGTTGATAACCACGCGGGAGCTTATTGCCCCGTCGACCACGTTCACCACGATAATGTTCTATATCTGAAGGTTTCAATTTCAGATGTTGTCGACCTGCATGAACCAATAAGGTGTCATCTGCCGATAAAATAGCAATAGCTACCACCAGCTCCTCTCTACTTGCTGCACGTGCAGAAGGTATATTGATAATTTTATTACCTTTACCTTTCACCAACTCCGGCAACTCTGCCACAGGGAAGACCAAGAGACGTCCCTCATTGGTTACTGCAGCCAATAGATTTGAAGTATCACTCACAAGTGTGGGTGCTAAGATCTGAGCATTTTTAGGCAGCGTCAATGCCGCTTTACCATTTTTGGTTTTACTGGTGAGGTCACTAATCTTAGTAATAAAGCCATAACCTGCATCCGAAGCCATTAAGACCTTATCGCTGTCTTTACCCGCGATTGCCGCATCAACCGTAGAGCCCTTCGGCAAGGTAATACGGCCAGTAATAGGCTCTCCTTGCCCTCGCGCAGAGGGTAGGTTATGTGTATCAATCGTAAAACTTCGCCCCGTTGTATCAAAAAGAATCGTTGGCTGATTCGTTCGACCTTTACATTCAAGTTTAAAAGCGTCACCTGACTTATAATTTAAACCCGCACCATCAATATCATGACCTTTCGCAGCACGCACCCAGCCTTGTTTAGATATCACCACAGTAACAGGATCTGAAGTTAATAGATCTTTCTCACTGAACGCTTGTGCTTCTTCCCGTTCAACAATTGGCGAGCGACGATCATCACCATAAACCTCAGCCGCTTCTTTTAGTTCCTGCTTGATTAACTTACGCATTTTACTGTCAGAACCCAGTATCGCTTCTAACTTCTTACGCTCTTCATCCAGCTCATTTTGCTCAGACTGAATTTTAAACTCTTCTAGTTTTGCTAAATGGCGCAGTTTTAAGTCAAGAATCGCATCGGCTTGAATCTCTGTTAAGCCAAAGCGCTTCACAAGCTCGGCCTTAGGGTTATCTTCATGACGAATAATGGCAATAACCTCATCGATATTGAGGTAAGCGACCATTAAACCTTCAAGAATATGCAACCTATCAAGAACTTTTTCCAAACGATATTGTAAGCGCTTACGTACTATTGTTGTTCGCCATTCCAACCACTCGACCAAAATCTGGCGCAAATTCTTAACTTGAGGGTTACCATCAACACCGATCATATTCATATTAACGCGATAGGTGCGTTCTAAATCAGTGGAGGCAAATAAATGCGCCATCAACTGCTCAACATCGACACGATTAGAACGAGGAATAATCACCAGACGGGTTGGATTCTCATGATCAGATTCATCACGTAGATCACTCACCATCGGCAGTTTTTTCTGCTGCATCTGAGCCGCAATCTGCTCCAAAATTTTAGCCCCAGACACCTGATGAGGTAGCGCAGTAACGACTATTTCACCCTGTTCCTTATCATAAACCGCACGCATACGCACAGAGCCACGGCCAGTCTCATAGATCTGTCGAAGATCGCGGCGCGAGGTGATAATTTCAGCATCCGTTGGCATATCAGGGCCGGGAACAAACTCACAAAGCTCATCAAGGTCTGCACGAGGATTATCTAGCAGATGAATACACGCACGGGTCACTTCATTTAAGTTATGGGGAAGAATATCGGTCGCCATACCAACAGCAATACCTGTTGTACCATTAAGCAGCACATTAGGTAGACGGGCCGGTAGAATCATTGGCTCCTGCATTGTGCCATCGAAGTTAGGCGCCCACTCCACTGTTCCTTGTGCCACTTCAGCCAAGAGAACTTCCGAATAAGGAGACAAACGTGATTCGGTATAACGCATGGCCGCGAATGATTTAGGATCATCCTGTGAGCCCCAGTTCCCCTGACCATCAACTAAGGGATAGCGGTAACTAAACGGCTGCGCCATCAAAACCATCGCCTCATAACAAGCAGAGTCACCATGGGGATGGAATTTACCAAGCACGTCACCTACTGTACGGGCAGATTTTTTATACTTCGCCGTCGCTTTTAAACCCAGCTCCGACATTGCATAAACTATTCGGCGCTGAACCGGTTTCATACCATCACCAATATGAGGCAAAGCACGATCAAGGATAACGTACATGGAGTAATCCAAATACGCTTTCTCCGTAAAATCTCTAAGTGCTAAGCGCTCATGACCATCTTCGAACGTTGTTTTTACCGTCATATCTACGTGTTACCGCTTATCAATATCTGTTTCATTAATGAGTGAGGGCTTAAAACTGAAACACCACTGTTTTAAATCACCCCACTGACAGTCACTATTAAACCTAAATTTTTAGGCTTAAATATCCGCCAAGTTACCTTTACTCTGCAGCCACTCTTTACGATCACTTGAACGCTTCTTAGCCAGCAACATATCCATCATCTCGTTGGTGCCATCACCTGGGGCAACCGTCAATTGAACTAAACGGCGGGTATCTGGTGACATAGTGGTCTCACGCAATTGTAAGGGGTTCATCTCACCTAGACCTTTGAATCGCTGCACCCCGATTTTAGCGTTTTTACGTTCGGCACGAATACGCTCCATAATGCCATCACGTTCCGCATCATCTAGCGCGTAATAAACCTCTTTCGCCACATCAATACGGTAGAGCGGCGGCATGGCCACAAAGACATGCCCTTCACTAACAAGATGCTTAAAATGCCTAACAAAAAGCGCACAGAGAAGTGTCGCGATATGCAAACCATCAGAGTCGGCATCGGCTAAAATACAGACTTTACCGTAGCGTAGCCCTTCTAAATTATCCGAGCCGGGCTCAACACCAATAGCAACCGATATGTCGTGAATTTCTTGGGAACCAAGGACTTCGCTGGGATCAACTTCCCACGAGTTAAGAATCTTACCACGCAAGGGCATAATGGCCTGAAACTCACGTTCACGGGCTTGCTTTGCAGAACCGCCCGCCGAATCACCCTCCACCAAGAACAGCTCTGACTGCATAGTATCTGCACCCGAACAATCGGCCAATTTACCCGGCAGCGCTGGCCCTTGGGTAACCTTTTTACGAATCACCTTTTTGTTAGAGCGCATACGTTTTTGCGCATTAGCGATGATCACTTCAGCTAACTGCTCACCCTCTTCCACATGACGGTTAAGCCATAGAGAGAATGCATCCTTGATCGTACCTGAGATAAAGGCAGCAATTTGACGGGTAGATAGACGCTCTTTTGTCTGCCCTGCAAACTGAGGGTCCTGCATTTTCGCAGATAGCACATAACAGCACTTATCCCACACATCATCAGCGGTGAGTTTAACGCCCCGTGGCAGTAAGCTACGGAACTCACAGAACTCGCGCATCGCCTCCAACAAGCCGGTACGAAGCCCATTAACATGAGTACCACCTTGAGCCGTAGGTATGAGGTTCACATAGCTTTCGCAGGTCATTTCGCCACCTTCAGGTAGCCACTGCACAGCCCATTCCACAGCGTCTTCTTCACCTTGTAGCGATCCAGAAAACGGTTCGACAGGCAAAGATTCAAAAACTTGCGTGGTACCTTTTAGGTAATCGATCAAACCATCTTCGTAATACCACTCCTCTTTCTCGCGCTTAGCGCCAGTAAGATCGGTAAAGGTTACTTTTAACCCTGGGCACAGTACCGCTTTAGCGCGTAAATTATGCTTTAAACGGGTAATGCTATATTTAGGTGAATCAAAATACTGAGGATCCGCTAGAAAACGAACGGTTGTGCCGGTATTACGTTTACCACAGGTATCAATGACTTCTAACTCAGATACTTTTTCACCATCGGCAAAACCAATTCGGTAAACTTGTCCATCACGACGCACCTGCACTTCTAGCAATTTTGACAATGCATTAACAACTGAAACACCTACCCCATGAAGACCACCGGAATAGTTGTAGTTATCGTTGTTGAATTTACCCCCCGCATGGAGTTTACAAAGAATCAGCTCCACACCACTCACCCCCTCTTCCGGGTGAATATCGACAGGCATACCACGACCATCATCAGTCACACTTAACGAGTTGTCCTTATTGAGAACGACATCGATCTGCTTGGCATGGCCAGCCAACGCCTCATCCACCGAGTTATCGATGACTTCTTGCGCTAGATGGTTAGGACGATCTGTCTCGGTATACATCCCTGGACGACGTCTTACCGGATCTAACCCACTTAAAACCTCAATGGAACCAGCATCATATTGCTTGGACATCAATCGTATTTCCTGTTGCTATGCTTGCTATGTATCACTCTAAAGCTCATATAACCAAAACTAAGCTTTACTCACGATGATTAAATTCATACTAACTTAAGGTCTGGCAACTCGATCCTTCCTTTAGCAAAAGCTAAAATACTAGGGATCATGCTTTCAAACTGTTCAAAACCGTGGCAACCACCCGCTTGTACAAACTGCGGTGTTTCAGAGAACTTATCCACAGCTTCGCGATAATCTAATGTTTCATCCCCGGTCTGAACAAGCAATAGATATGAATCAGGTTTCTTAACCTGTTCACAGTTAATCGCTAACAATTGCTCTAAATGCTGCTCTGTCAGCTCATACTTTTCGCCACTATAAAGGTTTTCATTCGCCCCTAAATACTGGGGTAGCAGCTCAAACGGTCTAATGGAGGGGTTAATTAGCACAGTACGAACATGAGCATAATGCTCAGTTAACCATGTGCTGTAGTATCCGCCCAATGAACTGCCCAATAATATAACCAGACGCTGCTGATGCTGCTCTACTAGGGATTTCAACGTCTCCATAGCCTCAGCAGGCCAGTGCGATAAGGTTGGCACAAGCACCTGATCAGCACAGCCCTTATTTTGCATATACTGCAAAAACAACTGCGCTTTCATCGACTTTGGCGAGCTATTAAAACCATGTACGTAAATAAAGATTGGTTTATTCATTTTCGTCCTCTGAACAAGAACTTACCGGAGGGGGAAGGTTGGTGCAATACCCATCTAAATTAGGATATTAACCGAACCACTTCTGATTGAATCTTACCATCATCATAAAGCTGGATACGACGGTAAGCAGGCCCCATAAAACGGGGGTCATCTTCTGTAATTGCAGATGCAGAGAATGGTTTGAATTGTGGCGCAGTAGCAGGGCAAGCCAATAACTTCACATTGCCCCGATGTTGCTGAAACTCTTGATGTACATGGCCAAAAACAACCCCTTTGACTTGTGAATAAGTATCAAGCAAAGCCCAGAACGCCTTGTGATTTGCCAAACCAATTCTATCCATCCACTCACTTTGCACCGTTACAGGATGGTGATGTAACACCAGTAAAACATGCTGTTGCTCGGTCAGTATTGCAAGCTGGGTATTTAAGAAATCGAGTTCCTCTGGACTGAGTGCACCCCCGCCTCGGCCATCAGGCTGCGATGTACTATCGAGTAGAATAATGCGCCAATCACCACGCACAATCACTTTCTGGTTGTAACCAAGATCAGAAAAACGGACCATTTCATCCACTAAATCATGATTACCGGGAATCCAACGGGCAGGGAAAGGCAAACCCTGTAAACATGACGATAAACGATCATAAGCGGCTGGAGCATGATGAGTTAGATCCCCTGTTAATAGGAGGAAATCTGCATTTTCTTGCTCTATTTGATGGATAACCTGTTGAAACCTAGCTTCTACATTAGCGCCCCGCATTAAACAAGAGGGCTCCTGTTGTAGATGCATATCAGTTACTTGCAGTAACCTAATGGGACGATCGCTAGCCACTGTACACTGTCTCCATAGAGTGACCATAGCTTAGGCACTCGTTTAACCATTCACCTAGATATTCATTGAGCTGAAGTTTTTCATCAGGCAGGTGCATATTACGATTAGGATAGGGATAAACACCCTCTAACTGTTTACGACGCTGCATACAGATTACTTCTGCCATTGAGGCATCATGATAAAGGCGCACCACCAACCCTGGGGACTCTAACCATGGGGAACTGGTTTCATAACGGTGACTAACCAGAACTGTAGACGTATATTTAAAACGCTCATCCACTCTGAGACGCAGGTAAGCGCAATGCTCCGGCCAGCTGACCTGGAACTCCCGCTCATCACAACTATCCAGATCAGGCAGAAGTTTCATAATGCGCGCATAGTTAGCTTCACATTGTGACATCTGCCTTGTTAGATCTGGAATATATTTACGTTTCATACATCTCAACTGTCTTATTAGAATGTTCACAACGGCAACTGGACTATAAGATCACTTGTTTAGCTAGACCAGCGTTTATCGACATCAGCTTTATTTAACTGTAACCACTGTAACGCGATCATTGCCGGTGCGTTATTAATCTTACCACTCTTCACTAATTCAAACGCTTTATCAACCGGGATCTTATGTACCTTGATATCTTCACCTTCATGAGGAAGACCATGGATTCCTTCTACATCCCTCGAATCCACACTAGCACAAAGCAGATCAATATACTCGCGCGTACCCCCAGAGCTTGGGACAAAACGGCTAATACTCACAACCTCTCCCAACTGTGCTCCAGCCTCCTCCTCAGACTCACGCCGCGCTACATCTTCGGCGCTTTCACCCTGTTCAACAATCCCTGCCACCAGCTCTAAAAGCCAAGGCCCTTCTGGATTATCAAAGACCCCTACTCGAAACTGCTCAACTAATACGACCACCTGTTCATTCGCATCATAAAGTAAAACACAAACAGCATCGTCACGATAAAACAACTCACGTTGGATACTAATCGAATCACCAGCAAATGTTTTATGGGTTAGATGAAGCTTCAGCATTTTAAAAAAACCATCGTAAAGTGATTCTTGCTTATCAATGCGGAAATCTTGTTGGTTATAGGTGGATTGCCAACCATCCGGTACGGAATGTTTAGACATATCTTAATCCCTGTCATGACTAATAGAAAAATCAACTATAGCAATCACTAGCCTCATAGCTAGATCAATCCATATAATCACTTGATATATACTTATACCTATATTGATATAATTGCTATAACCGTTGTCACTTAGATTATAAGATGCAATTCTGGGCCGAGCTATTCCCTATTTTGGGCTGGTTAAAGAACTATCAACGCCAAACCTTTATCAGCGATTTAATAGCCAGTATTATCGTTTCTATACTGCTGATCCCCCAATCCATGGCTTACGCAATTCTGGCTGGGCTTCCGCTTGGATATGGCCTTAATGCCAGCATTCTACCGCTGCTTATATACTCGCTCTTAGGCAATAGTCGCTCCCTTGCTGTAGGGCCAGTCGCTATAGCCTCACTTATGGTAAATACCTCAGTTAGCCAAATCGCTCCCCAAGGAGGAGTTGAATACCTCAATGCCGAGATCAACTTATCAAACTTAATATTCCCCAAGACTTAGCCCAACCAATCAGTAAAGCAGGCCCCATGTTTGCGTTACTGATGGGCTCAATTGTCGTTTGATATTTTCACCTTGATCAAGCATCAGCGGTGCAAACCGTAGGGACGATTCCACAGCCTCCCACTTCCAAGCGATTCATATTGATATAGAGTTATGGAAACAGTTGATTACACCCGCCCTACTGATCGCCTTAATTGGATTTTTAGAAAGCGTATCTGTCGGTACTGTTATCATCTGGAAACATCTATTTTACAACCGACCACGCTATGCGCGAGATTGCAGGCATCTAGATACTACATGCTGCAACTGGTAACTTTTTAAGATCGCCACCGGTAGAGCGGCGTTGGGAAACAAATAAAGTACTATCCACTCCCCGTTTCGCCTCTTTTTTAGCCATAGCCGCCAACTCAGCAACTTCATGATAGCTATCGCATTTGTAAGGGTCTGGATGCACCACTCCGATAGCTAACCCCAGCAATGGAAAGAAAGAGCGCACACCTTTTCGATCAGTGGACCAGATCCCTTCCGTCTGAAGATCTTTAGGTAGATAAAACCCTCTTACCTCTTGATCAAACTCCCGAATAATACGTTCACAGCTTAATTGCCAACCCGGTGAGCGGAAAATCACAACAAAATCATCGCCACCTACATGACCAATAAAATTCTTATCGCTATTAATAAAACGGGTAAGCAGATCACCCAGGAAACGGATCACTTGATCACCTTTTGAATAACCATAGCAATCATTAAAGGGTTTAAAGTTATTGAGATCAAAATAAGCAACATGAAAATCTGCGGTGCCTTTTAACAGAGAATCCACCTCATTATTAATCGGCACATTCCCAGGTAGCAAAGTTAAAGGGTTCGCATACTGAGCATTTTGGATCTTCAAAGCGGTTAAACGTTTTAATAAATCACGAAGATTGCCCATACCTAAGTAACAATCACTTTCAGTAATAATAATATCTTGCTGTAAAGCGCTACTTTCCTGATCTGTCACTAAGCGCGAGACTTCCACTAAGCTTAATTGGCTATCAACAAGCAGAACATCTTCACTCAAAATACGTGAGGCCGGCTTTTTCTCATATAACGCACGGCCATACTGGGTGGAAAACAGCTCCAATAGGTCGGATTTTTTCACTACACCTAAAGGGGTTCCATCCCTTATAACAGGCAGCGCGCCGACTTCTGGGTGCAATCTAAATTGCTCACTCACAAATAGCACTGTATCTTCAGGTGCCACCGCTGGAGTTTGACGTAAAAGAGAGATCGCTGTTTCGTCTTGAGCCATATTAACCATGGCATCGCAACAAATCGGATCGCTAATACCTTCAGCACTCCATGTAGGTTGGGGCTCTGGACTGGGGTAACCCAGATAAAAACCTTGGCCTATATTAATCCCTAATTCCATAAGGGTTGCGACCTCTTCCTTGCGTTCTATCCCTTCGGCAATAACCTTACAGCCAGTTGCAGTACTTATATTATAAATAGCCCGCACAAACTCCCGCTTCACTGGATCAGTATCAATATGGGACACAAAATGACGATCAATCTTCACATATTCAGGATTTAATTCGGACCAGAGTTTTAAGCCAGAGTAGCCGGTCTCTAAATCATCCACAGCCACTTGAAACCCCATATTGCGGTAGTACTCAACCGCATTATGTGTCAGCCCTTGTTTATCAAACGGATGTTGTTCTGACAGCTCAATCACTATATCAGAGATAGATATACCCAACTTTTGCAAAAGTTCCGACGTAAAACCTTCCGTATGTTCTGGCGTACCCAACAATGAAGCGCTTATATTCAGAAATAACTTCCCGCCCGGTTTTAGCTCGGCAAAACGCTCTAAAGAGCAACGACGGGACAAGAGTTCTAAGGTATGTAATAAATTATTTTCAATCGCTGTTTGGAAAAGAGCACCAGGGGAAGCCATTGCACTGCCGGAAGGGCCTCGTATTAAAGCCTCATGCCCAATCACTTCACCCTTTTTTAAATCGACTATAGGCTGAAAATGTGGATATAAAGACTCGGTCTCCAAAATCTCTAACAACAACTTCTGGCGCATATCTGCGCCGACTTCATCAGTTGCACATAACATAGGTCAATCACATAGTAAAAATGGAGCGCCTAGGCTACCCCCTCTTTATTACATTTGAGTGAAAATGTTTAATTCCTTTTACACTAAGTATCTATCGAAAACTGCTTTAAAAGTTGAATTTCATCTTGCCAGATCGTTCCATCAATTGTTTCTAACACTAATGGGATACCGCGAAAACGCTCATCCTGCATAATAAAACGAAACACATCTAAGCCAATCTCACCTTGTCCGAGGCTATGGTGACGATCCAGATGGGAGTTTAATCCCCCCTTCGAATCATTAAGATGCATCCCTTTTAAATACTGAAAACCAACGATCTTTTCAAACTGCTCAAAAACATCAGCACAGCTATCTAAGGAGCGAATATCGTAGCCCGCAGCAAACATATGGCAGGTATCAATACAGACTCCCACGCGAGACTTATCCTCTACCTGATCAATGATCGCAGCTAATTGTTCGAAGCTATAGCCTAAGTTACTGCCCTGCCCTGCGGTATTTTCGATAACCGCCGTAACACCGTGGCTTTGTGCCAATGCCCAATTAATTGAATCGGCGATTTTAGCTATACACTCAGCTTCAGAGATCGTGCGAAGATGGCTACCGGGATGGAAGTTAAGATAAACCAATCCCAGTTGTTCACAACGTTTCAATTCATCCAGAAAAGCCTCACGGGACTTTTGTAAAGCTTCCGCCTCTGGATGACCTAAATTGATTAAATAGGAGTCATGTGGAAGGATCTGTTCAGGTTTAAAACCCGCTGCTTTACACTGCTGTTTAAACGCTTCAATCGTCTTCGGCTCAAGCTCCTTAGCCATCCAACGACGTTGGTTTTTAGTAAACAGAGCAAATGCATTAGCACCTAGTTTTTGAGCATTTAACGGCGCATTCTGTACACCGCCCGACGCGCTCACGTGGGCACCCACGTAATAAGGTTGTTGATTCATCTAGGTTGTCACTCGTAATAATAGGGTGAAAAGCTAGTTAAGCTCTGCTCGAAGCTTTTCTCTAATATCCATCAACATCTGACCAAAGGCATTCGTCGCCCGCATATCACGGCCACTGCCCCAGAAATAGTCATATTGGCTCACATCCGCTATATCAATCTCACCGGTATCCAACAAGGTTTGAGCAATGTCTGGATAGGTACGGCACTTTATGTAAGTACCGCGGGTCATAAAGATCACTTTAACCTTATCCCAGTCTTTGCGCTTTTGATGTTTTTTACTTTTACCTAAGCTCGCCGCATCCTTTGGGGTCGGCGCTAGGCGGATCTGTTCACGGTACTCCGCATCCCCAAACTTCATCGCCTGATAGTAATGCTCCACCGACGGCCATTCACAGCCCTCTAACTCAAAGGGATGTTTCGAGTATGAAGCCAAAGGATTATCAGGATCGGTCCGCGTTAACGTAAAAAGCTTTTTCTCTTTTTTACCAAAAAACATGACGGGCATCCTAATTATTCAAAAGTAAGAAAAATATACCGCGTTTAGGTGGGCTAGGCACTCTTAAATGCGAGCAAGACTGGGGTTAAATAATAGGAACAGGGTGATGATATCACTCAATTGGAAAACGCCTACACTAAAATGCCTGCCCAGAAACGACGTTCAAGGCAAGCGGTCTAACCTTTACTTACTCTACCACCAGACAACAAAAAACCGCTTATTCGTTGGAGAACGCAGCTATTTTTAAAACCTGTTTATCCTAGCTTAACCGAAAAAGGAATAAAGAATGCCGCTGTTATCCATGCTTACGCGTTAAAAATAGAAAAGCACCGAGTGATGCCAATAACAGAGCCGTACTTGATATGATGGCTACGGGGTAATACAAGTTACCAGCGAGATCTAACTGACTGTATTTAATGACCATAATCAACCCCTCTAAAGATAATGCGATACATACGGTACCAATAAACCTAGGAATCGTTCTTCTTAAACTTTCAACTGCATCACCATCTTCTTCCGCTTCTGAATATTCTCGATTTATTACTAACGCCAACTCAAAAACAGCTAAAGCAATAATCCCTGTATTAATTCCGCTCAAGAAAATTTGAGTTATCTCCTCACCGATAAGAATGCTAGAAATCACCGATTGCGCTAGCGAGAAAATCATTGCTAAAGCCATTCCCAAGAAAATGAATGTAAATAGCTTCGCCATAACAAAACGTACTTTATTAGTAATACCGTTACTCATATTGTTCCTTATTAAATATATAACGTACAAAAAATTTGGAGCAGCTAACCCAGTAGCTATACATGTCCTAAGCCCTAGACTTTCCTGCTGTTATTACTAAATAAACAAAGCAAGCGCTAACGCATTGTGAATTATTTAATATCTGAAATGCTATATTGTCTTGCGCCATGATTGCCAATAGTTGGCGCACTATTTTTGGGAATAAATAGCTCTCTATGCGTACCTTTATCGTACGTCAAACTAACAGTAAAACGATTAGCATATTCGCAAGACCTTAAATCAATTTCTGTGCCTGCATCTATACTCATACCTTGAGCCTCAATAGCTTTACCCAGAGTATGCACATATGGCTTTGAACATAATAAATCAAAGCTGGGCGAATTTGCCCACCAACCACCGATAAAACCAATAGATAGAAAGACTACCGATAGCACTGTAGTTAGCATGAATTTTTTCACGTGAAAATTTCCTTATAAATAAGCAGCTTTACTACATAGACATCATTCGAAAAGGGAATAAAGAATACTGCTGCTAGTGATAGCGTTGCATTTCCAGTTGTTATCGTTGATGCCAAAGATGGTGCGAAAAATTGCTATGAACGCTATAGTTTTCAAGCATTTGCAGACGCTGAAAATCAACTCTGCATCACCATTGCTGATGTGAGAGCAAGCTTAGGCTAGTTAACCGCTGCCTTTAGCAAACTAACGCCCGCATTTGCGGCTGGTTTGGAGCGCAGTGTAAAATTAGTCCAACAGCAGCGCTTTGTTATGCCGGATTATGTACATTTTAGCCATAACTACATTGCTACCTTATCTGTTACTTCAGCAAATGAAAGCTCACCTCTTTGCATTTCAGTCTTTATTTTTAAAATATCATTCGAAGTTGGAAGACCTGCCACTACCAATTTGCACTTAATTTCCAACTTTTGTAATAATCTATTAATCTCCCTAATTATGTGTTCGCGTAAAAGTGCTTGTGCATGCTTGAAGCTGAGCATTCGATGAAATGTGTAGAATTCAGTACATTTATCTTGACTCCAATCTCTTCTGTTCCACCCCCAAGCTTTAGTGACGCTATTGAAATATATTTCACTATCTCGCACATATCTTAAAAAATCGAAACCATTTACCGTTGTTCCGCGCTCTAGATCTCGCCTATAAAACCCAGGGCCTAAATGGTTATACTTTCGTAATTTTCTCAAGACTTTTTTATAGCCCCACACTCCTCCAAGTTCATGTGGCATCTGTACTTTCCATATTTTCTTCTTAGTGACGAGCGACATTTTTCTTTTCCATAGCTCCCAGTCGCTAGGGGGTATTAATTGCAGATACCAATTAAATACCCTAAAAATATTCTTCGTTGTTAAACCATTAAGATATATCTGCTCTTCATCATATATAATTTCAAAGAGCGCTTGCCCCTCCCAAGCCAGATGTCTAGCAATACTGTCTATCGCGTCACACACCATTCCGGCAGTGTCATATCTATCAAATTCACCTAGTTCACCAACTATTTCTTTCGCCCTCTCATAATCTGGCGCATCTCCCTGAAATTCAACGAAAAACTCTTTCTGCTTATCTGTTCTCCCGCCTATTGGCATAATTGCCAAATGAATATCTTCAGTGAACATATGGACATCTGGATTAATATCCAGACTTTGTGACTGGCTTGGAAAGTGTGTAGCCAGAGATGACTTAACAGTTCTCTGTGATCTGTATATTCTCATTCTGTACCTTCCTCACCTTGTGCTTTTGCTACCTTTGCTTCTTCTCTTTCCAAAGAATCTTGCAAATCTCGCCTTTTCCATCCGTAATCAAGCTGATCTGCTCCTTCTTTAGTTCGTAGGTAGAAAGCCATGAATATATCTATGCCATCGTGAAAACTACCATGTAGTTCTCGAGCAAATATACGAATCAAAGCACTGTCATGGTCTATTTCTGTGTGAGACCCAATGGAATGCTGCAAAAAGACCTCATGGCGAGGAACGTTTAGCAATCTACGACTGATACGTATTTTCCAATTTGTTCGCAATACACCTCTATGCGGTATTTCGAAAGCCCCTTCTGTGAAAGCGATAGAACCAGCTAACAATGACAAAGAAGTTTCTTCTCCTCTTTTTACAAAGTATTCATTCCAGGCACCAGTCACTGTTTGCCATAACTGATCATTATTATGATAATCCGCCATTAATTTTGCATAACCTGAAAGCTCCATTAGATCTAGCAACGGTGCTGCGGCTATTTTGAATTCCTGTTGCGCCCTCCAATCCATTGATGCTGACTTCGGGCGTAAACTATCGAAACGCATGATGCATCCATACAAATACATTTTGAAAACATTGCCTAATAATTTTTGTTCATTATTTAGCAGTGCTTCAAATGAGACTTCACCCGAAGTATGCAAGAACTGCCCAGCATAATCTGGAAAACCACCTGGCCTCTCTAGAAATGCTAGCATTAAGTTCTGGGTTGACATCAATTCCAACAACTCTGATTGCCTTTCCTTGCTGGCCTTTTCTAATTTTTCGAATTCGAATTCAGACCAAGGCAACCCTTCAATTTTCTTTTCATCGCTTAAGTTTGACCATTTATTTGGCCATATTTCCATTTGATCGCCTACCTTGTGCCAAAACTCCCACTCCCTACTCATCACAGCACCGACTAACCACGGGTGCTTTGTGTCAGTGGTTTTAGCAATCCAAGATTTATATAGACTCGCGCCTTCGTTTATCAGAGCTTTCGTGTTTTCAACAAAAGTGTCAGCTTCAATTTGCAACAATAGTTCTTTTTGATACCAGATTGGTGTTACTTTCCTACCTTCTGTGAACACTTCAAATTTCAATCTTGGCTTGAACCACTCTAGTCGTGGTAAATAGTAGGAAGGAAAACCATGCTTATAGATGTCTGAATCATTTCTCCAAGTTACTTTTATCAACCTTCTTGCTACCGCTTCTGAATCTATTGACTCAATATGCTTTCTACATGCTAATGCAATCGTTATTGGCATAGATGCGAATCGTTCTATTATTGCGAGCTTTTCAAGAACCTCATTGGTTACTATTTCGCTTTCTGACGCTTGAGAAATCACTTGCAAAACACAGTCGCCCAGCTCCTCAAGAATTCCCAAAGCACGATTAGTTAGGCCACTTTCGGCCAATAGCTTCAAATAAGCATCAATGTACTCCGCCAACTCCAATATTTCGTTATATCTCGCCTCTTTTAAATTAACTTCCAAACATTGCTTGATAATTACTAAAACTCTAGCCTCAACCCATTCTTTATTATTTGTTATGTCTGGTTGCAGGGTTGTGCCAGTTTGGTGGGCAATAGACACCCTTGAATCATCAGTTCGATACCAGTCTTTATGGATGTATTTTTGCTCATACCATTGACTATTTGATGGTATTTCATTTTTCGCTTTTTCATAATACAAGAGAAATGAAATTAAATTTTCACAAAGATGAATGAAAGGCGCACCATGTAAATGAACCTCATTTTTTGTAATATCCGATAAAGTTTCCAGTGTATCCAAACTAGAAGAAGCCAGTTTATTTGCATGACGCTGAAAGACTGAATCATTCCACCGATAACCACCTGCCTTTACCATTTCTGTAAATTGCCTTAACTGACCAAACAAATGGTAACTAAGTGCAGTGGGGTCAAACAGATAAAATACTCGCTGACCTAATTTAACGAAAGCGATTATCCCAACCCCTGCCGCCAGCAACATTACAGGTATTGCAAGCTCGATTCGCTCGAAACCTAGAACACGGAAAGATACTAATGATATTCCTAAAAAGGTCACAAAGGACAAGAAGTGCATATATACATTCCCAACTCGTTCTTGCGCGAGAAGGTCTCGTATGTTATTTGGTACTTTTGCATAAATGGAGCCAGCAATAGTGCTAATTGCGGCATAATACAAACCGATAAATACACCACCAATTCCACTGATGGTTACTAAAAAGGTTACATAATCACTATCATTGGGTATTTTGAAAAACGTAAAGTTGTAGAACCCTAATACCAGTGGATTTAATACTTGGAGTAATATAGCGAAAATAATCGCAAGCACTAACTGAACCTGTGTTATCTGAAATAGATGACGCAATCCAATAAAGTTATCTTTTTTATTTCTTGAAAAGTATTGGGAGCGAAATATTTGAGCTCCAATCCAGAGCATGAACTTCTGACTGAGACTTTTAAGATGCCAAAAGAAACGAAATTGTGAAAAAAATATTAAGATTGCATTCATCAAGGTCGCATACTCATTTTATGTCAGCAAGGAAGTACCTGCTCTGTAAGGCATAGACATAATGACTCCCACGAGGTGCTGACCTCCATTTTCGTGGGTTAGCTGAAAGCCAGAGCCATACTGTATCTGTTAACAATACCAGTTGGAGGTCAGCATGATTAACAGTAGCATAATTTTTATTGGCTTAGACACTCACAAAGAGTTTACTGAGGTCGCCTATGTCGAAGATGATCGAAACGCCAAAATCGTCCACCTAGGCCGCGTGCCTAGTACTAAACTCTCCATCAAAAAACTCGTACGCCAGTTTCAATCTAAATACCCTAACGCCACACTACATTTTGTTTATGAGGCTGGACCCTGTGGTTATTGGATCTATCGACTGCTCACCAGTATCGGGCACCCATGTTACGTCGTCGCACCCTCTCTCATTCCTAAAAACCTGGTGAACAGATCAAAACAGACAAACGGGACTTGTTAGGGAGGTCACCTTACTTTTCCAAATATGAAATCGACATCAACGATTTCAAACCTTCCGTTTGCTGGCAGGAAATTGATAAATATACCTCTCTCTTCCGCCTTACCGTCATGCTCAACTTGGACATAAACTTTCTGTGACGGGATTAGAGGTGGTCCACCGTTTCGCCCAAGTGGTGCAAATACAATCGGGCCATATTCAGAACTCATAATTTTACCAAACTGACGAGACTGATATATGCACTTTGCATAAAAGTATTCTGTGTCATTGAAGTACTCACTTTGCCCATTAATTAATGGCAATAAGTCACGACAATCATCATGTTTGATCTTTTCAATAACCCTCTCTGCAAAAACCTTTGGATTACCTGTTTGTTTAATGAGACCATTCATTTCATTTAAAGCATTAATTATCTCGTCACCTCTGACTATTGAGGCTACGAACAAAAAAGATAATACTAAAATTCTCTGGTACATGTTGTTCCCTAACGCCAAAATCAGCCGCGCGTGTTTTGCGTCGGCTGAACTTTTTTGTTATGCAATTTTTCCGATTTAAAATAGGCGAAATAGCCGATAATAACCCCAGCTGAAATAAAACCCACCGCCATTAACCATGTGTTTTGTACTGGGTTGTTGCCAGTCTGGAGCGTAAATTCAGGTAGGGCAATCAAGAAAATACCTTTGAGAAAAAACATTAAGCCCAGTAGGGTGACAACTATTTGTAGTGGTTTTTTCCAAAGAAAATGAACTGTAAGGATAGTAGCTCCTATGAAAAAATGAACCATTCCAGATAAATTAATTAGTATTGGGTCTGAGCCTGAATGAGCGATCATTTTGCTGAAATAACCATCTGAAATCAGAAATCCCAAACCGGTTACCAAAAGGTACATCGATAGAATTCGTGCAATAATTACTGTTCTGTCTAAAAAAAGCTGCTTTTCCATTTTACCCTCAAACTATTTGATGCATAACGGCGCCGTAAAAAGCGAGCAACTTGTTGCGAGTTCAGCGCTGAAAGCGCGATTTTTAACGGCCTTGTTAAAGCGTGATGCTTGAAGTGGTTGTTGTACTTTTAACCTGTAACATTACACTTTTTTATAAACACCAATACTAAAGTTACCAGGCCTGGTTGTTTTGTTTTTTACTGTTTTTAAATACTGAATTTAGTTGTAAACAAGTCTTTATTTTACATGTTTTACCCTTAAAAACTCAGACGCTTTAACATTTAGTATAAGGCGCAAACGCCCTAATATATTGTATTGAAGTAATAAATATACCCTTTTGCCCTTATATTGAGCTAGCCTGTCAATAGGTTAGGTTATGCGATATTACCCAGAAAATCTGTTTTCAACACGGTTAATGGTTATGAATATTACTACAAAAAAACTAGCTCGCTAGAATAAATACGTAACTCTTTTAGAGCATAAGACTTATGCGTTTTCGACTTAGAAAAGTTATTGTGATTGGGTAAAGCTTTTTAAGTTCGAAGTCAGAGTAAAGTTATACTTGATTAACTCTAAATATCAACACGTTGAAAACTTAATTTAACTCTGACCCCAATTATTCGAAAAATACGCAAGCTTAATTCGAGCCGATAATCTCAACCCGCTCAGCTTGGCAATGAAGCTGCTGCCCGGCTCTGGCTGGATCGTATGTGATGCCAATCAAGCGCACTTGATCTTTACGTTTAAGCTGTTTAAAAAATGCGGTTTGATCAAGCCGCCGCTGCTTTTGCTGCTCTATCGTATCCGTTGAATCATGGGCAAACGCCATGACCATCGCTGTACCTCGGCAAATCTGTTGCCAGTCGGTACGGGCATCAGCCCGCACTCGCATCTCTCCTCTGAGTATTCCCGTCCATAGGCCTTCAACATCCGGCATAGTTGTGCGAGCAGGTTCCACTTTTGCTGGGGCATTTTGTGTTCGATTAACGGGCGGTAGCGTTTTCGTCAAACCTTTCT
Organism: Neptuniibacter marinus; assembly: GCF_965223595.1. Lineage (NCBI taxonomy): Bacteria > Pseudomonadati > Pseudomonadota > Gammaproteobacteria > Oceanospirillales > Oceanospirillaceae > Neptuniibacter > Neptuniibacter marinus. Next base: position 3,544,446 of record NZ_OZ245004.1, read on the forward strand.
GCGCCCTCGCATAATCCCTATGGCATCTTTTCACCCCAATATCACTCAACAATTCAGGATATTGAGTTAACGTATCACCATAGCGTGCGCAACTCGACAAACACAGATGGGCGAGCTTCTGGCCTTCGGCCGTTTGAGCCATTGCCCGACATGTCTCTCCTTTCGCACGTATATCATCAATGACAGCATTCGACGCCATCACCGTGGTATGAGTGAAACATAAAAAGGCAACAAACGTGAAAGCAGTTTTCATCTTATTTCCTCGTTTAATTATCAAGAGCCTAAGCAGAACAAACTGACTATTCGCGTTTACTCTAGCCTACCCACTCGGACTACTGCAATGCATCATTGCGGTTGGGGGGAGGGGGGCCGCAAACTACTATAAAAGCGCTAAATGTTCGCATATTTATTATTAACTACCCGCATTTTTCATACTGATTGCAAGGGTCGCTTCCCTCGCACGCAAGATACCCACCCTACCAGCTCCACCTTTGGGCAGCACTATTCATCACAATCCCAACTAACAGAGTCTTTAGAAACTCTGCCAAATAATACGGTATTGCTCATTTAACGCAAAGCTTAGCGGCGAGCGAGAGCGAATCCACAGCCCACCGCGAAGCGGTGAATTTAGGGCTGTATTGCTACAGCGTTTTGTTACTTACTAGTGCACATCACCCACAAAGGTTTTATGGGAAGAAATAGCGTCTCCAATTTCTCTCGCACTAGGATGACCGCTTAAATTACAGCGGATTTTAATATTTCGGGATGTACCTGGTGCGAGTTGATTTTCGCTACTTTCACACTGATAAATAAAGTCACCGGCTTCGTTGAAGAGATCAGTCTTCACAAATACCCAAGTAGCATTTTTTTCAGAGTTATTGGTCAATGTAGCCATGAATTCAGGACCAAAACTACTGAAAGTCATACCCTTATCCTCGATTGAAAATTCAGAAGCCCAGTTTTTCTTTTGTGGCATTACAACTACATCTTCCTGGCTGGGCTCGGCGATTTCTGCCGTTTCTAGATTTCGTTCTAAAACTCGATTTGCGATAAACAGTACTAAGACTACAGCTAATGAAAACCCGATTCCGAAAACGAATCCCATCACGCCCTTTTTCAAATATTCCACATAGTATCCTTATGTAAGTAGACATAATGACTCCCACGAGGTGCTGACCTCCATTTTCGTGGGTTAGCTGAAAGCCAGAGCCATACTGTATCTGTTAACAATACCAGTTGGAGGTCAGCATGATTAACAGTAGCATAATTTTTATTGGCTTAGACACTCACAAAGAGTTTACTGAGGTCGCCTATGTCGAAGATGATCGAAACGCCAAAATCGTCCACCTAGGCCGCGTGCCTAGTACTAAACTCTCCATCAAAAAACTCGTACGACAATTTCAATCTAAATACCCTAACGCCACACTACATTTTGTTTATGAGGCTGGACCCTGTGGTTATTGGATCTATCGACTGCTCACCAGTATCGGGCATCCATGTTACGTCGTCGCACCCTCTCTCATTCCTAAAAAACCTGGTGAACAGATCAAAACAGACAAACGTGATGCGATGAAATTAGCCAACCTATTACGCACCGGTGATCTTGACCCTATCTATGTACCCGAACCTGAGGATGAAGCAATGCGCGATCTGTCTCGTGCAAGGGAGATCGCTATGAAGGACCTTAAAGACAGTAAGTATCAACTCAAAGCCCTTTTACTTCGTAACAATATAAAACCTACAGTAAAAGATAATTGGTCTCAAAAGCACTTGCGCTGGCTAACGGAACTGGTGTTGCCCTATCCCAGCCAACAGATCGTTTTACAAGAATATATTCAAACCATTTCAGAACGTGTTAAACGGCTAGCTCGCTTGGATAATGAACTCATTCATCATGTTAAAAACTGGCGCTATTATCCCGTGGTGAAAGCCATTCAAGTGATGCGTGGCGTACGCTTATTAGTCGCCGTTGGGGTGATTGCTGAATTAGGCGATTTAACCCGCTTTGATCATCCCCGTAAACTCATGAGCTACTTAGGACTTGTCCCTCGGGAGCATTCAAGTGGTGGTCACCGACGACAAGGGAGTATTACTAAATGCGGTAATGGCCGAGCAAGGCGCTTACTTATCGAAGGGGCACATAGTTATCGCTACAGTGCGAACATCTCGACAGATTTGCAAAAACGACAAGAATCACTCAGTAAAGAGATCATCGATATCGGATGGCTCGCTCAATTGCGTTTATGCCGTCGCTATCAACGGTTAATGAAGCGAGGGAAACACTATAACGTGGTTGTGACAGCCATCGCCCGAGAGATGATCGCTTACATCTGGGCTATCGCCAGGGAAGTTGTGTTGTCTCCTGTGGATCCAACAAAACGTTTATCGAGAGTTCCCGCGTAATGACAGGTTTAGAGTTAGTGCATTGGATCAGGCCACGGCAGTGGCATAATCTCCGACGGCGTTAGGCAGGCAACTGTGTAAACAGTTGATCCACGAGCATAGACTGAAGATCGGTGCCACGACGGAATAAGTAAGGTAGGCGCTGCTCATTTAAGAATGAGTAATCCACGGATACCAGCATGAAAACCGACGAAATTACCGGCCTCATTCGATGCATTAACTCTATTTAGTTAAACAAAAGGGCTTTAAACGAAAAAGCAGGTACAACTGTGTTTAAACTTGACAGTGGGAGTCATACCAACACTGAGCTCACCGGCCCATTTTGCGGAGAGCGTTTGTGTATAATGGAGCAAAGCGACATACACAAACGAGCGTAGCAAAATGGGTCCGTGTGTAGCGTTTTGTTATGTGATTTGCGAGCAGCTTGGCCATAAAAAACCAGTAATTACGAATATTGATATAGCCGAGAATATTGTTGGAAAAGCCAAATCAAACAACAACCTTGTAGCATTAGCCAAATTTACATAGCGAGAATGATAATTAGCTTCAATGCTTTTTCTTTGCCTTTGTATGTCTAGCAACTCAGAAGAGACCGTACCCACTTCTGGGTGGTCTAAATAGTGCTCAAAGTTTTCACTTTGGCACTCATCTTCGGTCAGACCAATCACACTTCCAGTGACATTCGCCCCTTTCTTGACTATAAAATAAGGCAAGTAGTATTTTACTAAATCAAGTGCACCTAAAACCAGAGAGGTGATAAGAAAATAACCGGTAATAGCTAATAGAAACCAGCCAAAAACCTCCGGCTTTCCAGACAAGTCTAAGCCAATTAGAGACACCTTTTGAGGTAGCGCCTCAGTTATCCCTATAAACAAACAAACCCCAGACAACACAAGAAGTTTGTTTTTACTTTTTAGATATAAATCACTGAAGCTTAAAATTTCTTCATCTCCTTGATTTCACATAGACATAATGACTCCCACGAGGTGCTGACCTCCATTTTCGTGGGTTAGCTGAAAGCTAGAGCCATACTGTATCTGTTAACAATACCAGTTGGAGGTCAGCATGATTAACAGTAGCATAATTTTTATTGGCTTAGACACTCACAAAGAGTTTACTGAGGTCGCCTATGTCGAAGATGATCGAAACGCCAAAATCGTCCACCTAGGCCGCGTGCCGAGTACTAAACTCTCCATCAAAAAACTCGTACGACAGTTTCAATCTAAATACCCTAACGCCACACTACATTTTGTTTATGAGGCTGGACCCTGTGGTTATTGGATCTATCGACTGCTCACCAGTATCGGGCATCCATGTTACGTCGTCGCACCCTCTCTCATTCCTAAAAAACCTGGTGAACAGGTCAAAACAGACAAACGGGATGCGATGAAATTAGCCAACCTATTACGCACCGGTGATCTTGACCCTATCTATGTACCCGAACCTGAGGATGAAGCAATGCGCGATCTGTCTCGTGCAAGGGAGATCGCTATGAAGGATCTTAAAGACAGTAAGTATCAACTCAAAGCCCTTTTACTTCGTAACAATATAAAACCTACGGTAAAAGATAATTGGTCTCAAAAGCACTTGCGCTGGCTAACGGAACTGGTGTTGCCCTATCCCAGCCAACAGATCGTTTTACAAGAATATATTCAAACCATTTCAGAACGTGTTAAACGGCTAGCTCGCTTGGATAATGAACTCATTCATCATGTTAAAAACTGGCGCTATTATCCCGTGGTGAAAGCCATTCAAGTGATGCGTGGCGTACGCTTATTAGTCGCCGTTGGGGTGATTGCTGAATTAGGCGATTTAACCCGCTTTGATCATCCCCGTAAACTCATGAGCTACTTAGGACTTGTCCCTCGGGAGCATTCAAGTGGTGGTCACCGACGACAAGGGAGTATTACTAAATGCGGTAATGGACGAGCAAGGCGCTTACTTATCGAAGGGGCACATAGTTATCGCTACAGTGCGAACATCTCGACAGATTTGCAAAAACGACAAGAATCACTCAGTAAAGAGATCATTGATATCAGATGGCTCGCTCAATTGCGTTTATGCCGTCGCTATCAACGCTTAATGAAGCGAGGGAAACACTATAACGTGGTTGTGACAGCCATCGCCCGAGAGATGATCGCTTACATCTGGGCTATCGCCAGGGAAGTTGTGTTGTCTCCTGTGGATCCAACAAAACGTTTATCGAGAGCTCCCGCGTAATGACAGGTTTAGAGTTAGTGCATTGGATCAGGCCACGGCAGTGGCATAATCTCCGACGGCGTTAGGCAGGCAACTGTGTAAACAGTTGATCCACGAGCATAGACTGAAGATCGGTGCCACGACGGAATAAGTAAGGTAGGCGCTGCTCATTTAAGAATGAGTAATCCACGGATACCAGCATGAAAACCGACGAAATTACCGGCCTCATTCGATGCATTAACTCTATTTAGTTAGACAAAAAGGCTTTGAACGAAAAAGCAGGTACAACTGTGTTTAAACTTGACAGTGGGAGTCATACCAACGCCTAGCTCACAGGAAAAATGCGAGCGCAGCGAGTATTTTGTCCGGTGGAGCTATTTGTTAGGCTATTTTCCATATTCCAATGAAGCCATTTTGATGCCAGTTGATATCAGCGTGATACCTGCTGCCTTATTGATAAGTGTTGTGACCCACGATTGAAGTTGTTGCTTTGCTATGCGATCGCCTAACCGACTGAATACGCTGTACACAACAATATCAGCTAATAAGCAAGAGGCGCCCATAAGTAGCATTTGAAACAGCACAGGCTTCGACGGATCAATGAACTGTGGAAGTAGCGCTGTAAAATACATAAGCGCTTTCGGGTTAGCTAGCTGGACTACTAATCCTTGTGAGAAGAGTTTTTTTCGAGTGCTTTCTTTTCTTTCTGCCGAAAGCTTAATTACTCCCGATTTGCTGAATAGGGCCGAGATACCAAGATAGAGCAAGTAGGCCACACCGAACCATTTAATCACTGAGAACATTAGGTTGGAAGCAAGTATTAGCGAGGCGATACCTGTAGCCGACAAAGCGAAAAATAAGACATCGGCGCATGCCACACCAAGCACACCAAAAAATGCTCGCTTAGAGTTATGCGAAGCCCCCTGGGCTGCGACTGTGATTGCAGCCGGACCGGGCACTAAAATTAGCATCACCGTAGTGACAAGAAATATTAAGTAAATGCTTATATCCACTTTTGTTCTCTTTTTAGCCTAACATTTGTATATACGGGGGTCCGTGTATCTACCTGCACCGCTATTGATTAAAAATAGATGTAATTATTTGAAAAGGAAGGAGAAACTAAAGAATTAAATCGAACTCTTCCGTGACAAAACGAGCATGCGCATTAACAATTGATATACGGGGGTCTGTATATCTACCCATGCCAGACATCCATCTGTCTGATTTATAACTATTTTTAACTTAAGCAGAGTGGTAATACAAGTATCTTCGCTCACAGGGTGAGCTCCTTGTATGTTTAACCTCAACGATTATTTATCATTGGTAATCGTTTCTGGGGAAGCCGCCCGCTCCTTGAAGCAGGTTAATTCTGACTTTGTATGTAGAGGGGCTCCCCACCTCTTTACTAGTTCGAAGAGTATCATGAAGCTAGTACTAGACTTCGCATCACAAGGTTGAGCCAGTATAAAGTGCGAGGTTGGGGAACCAGAAGCCATTCTAGCAATTCAACGTTATGGAGTCAGCTTGTGAGTACGTTTTCCGGTATTGATATCAGTGCAAGATCATTCGATCTAGTCATTAAAAGTGGAAACTCTATTGGTAAAGCACAAGCTTTCAAGCAACACCCTGATGACTTCGAGCGCGCTGCTAAAATTTTAAAGAAAAACAAGGTAATACTTGTTGTGATGGAAGCAACAGGAATCTATCACTTAGATTTAGCTGTCCATCTTGTAAGTGCAGGTATCACTGTTGCTGTGATTAATCCGCTGAGTAGCAAGCGCTTTGCTGAGTTGAAATTATCACAAACCAAAACCGACGCAGCTGATGCGGCCTTGTTAGCAGAATATGCGGCGGTTATGAAACCAGAACCTTGGGCCCCACCAAAATCAGAGTATATGGCGCTCAAAGATATTGGACGCCAGATTAACCGTATAACAAAAGATAAGGTAAAAGCGAAGAATCGACTGCATGCGCTTCAGTCCAAAAACAGTCCCGCTATTCTGATTGAAGACTTGGAAGAGAGTGTTTCTTTTTATGAGAGCCGCATTGACCGCCTATCTATAGCGGCGCTCAACATCATTCAAAAAGATGAGAAATTGGCTCTTGTCTTTGAATGCATGATTGCGGCCAAAGGGGTCGGTCAAAGCAGCGCTATCGCCATTCTTGCAGAATTTGTTGTACTGCCAAAAAACATGAAAGCTAAGCAGGTTACCCGTTACTGCGGCCTGGATATAAGAACTCATCAATCGGGAACCAGTGTTCGAGGTGCTGCACGAATAAGTAAAGCAGGGAACGCATACTTAAGATCGGCACTCTATATGCCAGCACTGTCAGCGTCTCGTTACGATGATAATGTTCATGAATTTAGAGAGCAGCTAATTTCTCGGGGAAAAACAAAGATGCAGGCAATTGTAGCTATCATGCGTAAGTACGTAACGGGATTATGGACTGTTTACCGTCAATGCGAAGCTTTTGATTCTGATAAATTATTCAATTTCAGTGAAAAAAAGCTTGAGCATTAACAGAGTATCTACATTAGACATTTAAAGGGCTCTGCCCCTTTTAATTTTCGTCAGCCTTTCGCTTTGATTCTCGTCGGGCAAAGGGTGAGCGCCTACACAGGCCGATGGGCGTCGACAATAATCAGATACAGGGGCGATAACGCGCACCCATTTGACCTGAGCGATCAGGTCAAATGGGTAGTATTGTGCTTATAGCTTACAGGCGCCGCCTAAGCAGTCGTCAAAGTCCATACTTTCTAGCTCTTGGCGGGTTTCTTGTGCGGCTTTTAAGCGTTGTAACATCTCACCTTCTGCGCCTTGATCAGTACTGATCCCCGCTTTTTCAAATACGCTTAAAAGTAGGTTTAGCTCTTCTAAGTTAAATTCATTCATAATTAGTATTCCACTCTTTTTACTGATCGGGGATTAATAAGTGATCGACTAGCATCTGTACGCTTTTGCGGCCACGGAATTCGTTTACATCTAAACGATAGATAACCCGTACATGGGTTTTCGATTCATCCGGCCATTGGTCCATATCGGCATTAAACTGTATCGCATCTACCGCTAATCCTGAAGCGGGTTCCATCAATACCATTTTCAGATGGCGATGGCCGACAATTCGTTGCTGTAGAAGTGAAAACTCACCCTCAAACAATGGCTCTGGAAATTGATGACCCCAAGGGCCTGCATCACGGAGCATTTCAGCTAACTCAATGGTCATATCATTGGCACTTAATGCACCATCGGTAATCACTTGTTGTTGTAGATCCGCATCTGATAACTGCCGTCTCACTTCGCTATCAAAGGCTTGCTGAAATAAGTCTAGATCTTTATCACTGATCGTTAATCCTGCTGCCATGGCATGACCGCCAAATTTACGCAGAAGTGCGGGGTGTTTTGCTGCGATCGCATCTAAGCCATCTCGAATATGAAAACCGGGAATTGAACGGGCCGAGCCTTTAAGTTCTCCCTCATCACCTTGAGCAAACGCGATAACAGGCCGATGGGTTTTCTCTTTGATTCTGGAGGCTAAAATACCGATCACACCTTGATGCCATTCTGGCTCATAGAGCGATAATCCGTAAGGTAAGGCTTCATCATCTAGCTGAAGGTGCGCCAACAGATCTAAGGCTTGTTGTTGCATCTCCTGCTCTATGCCTTTGCGCTCTTGGTTAAGGTCATTTAGCGTAGCAGCCAGCTCTTTTGCTTGCTGTTCAGATTCAGTCAATAGACATTCAATCCCGATCGACATATCCTCTAAACGCCCCGCAGCGTTTAGACGTGGCGCTAAAGCATAGCCTAAGTCAGAGGACGCTATTTTATGCTGTTGGCGACCTGATAGTTCAATTAAGGCTTTGATACCGGGTCGGCAGCGACCCGCTTTAATGCGTTGTAAGCCTTGATAGACCAGCACACGATTATTCTGTTCTAAAGGAACCACATCAGCCACAGTGCCTAAGGCAACAAGATCAAGAAGGCTGCCTAGGTTAGGCAGTGCTAACCCCTGCTCCTCAAACCAGTTAAGCGCTTGCAGTTTACGCCTTAGTGCGATCATCACGTAGAAGATAACACCAACGCCGCAGGTGGATTTAGCATTAAAATGGCAGTCCGGTTGGTTAGGGTTAACAATTGCGCAGGCATCCGGTAATTCGCAACCCGAAAGATGGTGGTCGGTAACAATGACATCTAAATTAGCGATATTAGCGGCGGCAACCCCTTCAATACTGGAGATACCATTATCAACAGTAATCAATAAATTAGGGGCTTGCTTTAACGCCTCCATCACAATCTCGGGACTTAGGCCGTAACCATATTCAAAACGATTAGGAACAAGGTAACAAACCTCCTCCGCTCCCATCATGCGTAAAGCCAGTACCGCCACCGCTGTACTGGTTGCGCCATCACAATCAAAGTCGCCAATAATCATGATTTTTTCACGCTTTTTAAGCGCAACCACTAAGCGCTCTATAGCAGCATCCATACCGGCTAAACCACTATCGGGCAGCAACTCTTTTAAGTTGCGTCCTAAACCGTCTACATCATGAATACCGCGAGAAGCATAAATCCGTGCTAAAACAGGGTTTGTTTGACTAAATATGGGCAAGCTAGGATCAGCGTTCTTACGCTGGGTAATCACCAGTTCTTTCATTAAGTTTCTGTTATTCCATTGAGTAAAGGCGTTACTTGTTGAGGCTCCGCACTATTGGCGTCAAGTTTTGGATTTTCAGCGTTTTGTGTTTCTAAGTGACGAGTTTCGAGCATTTGCTGTTCTGTGTTTTGCAATTTACTTTGCACAGACCGATGAGCGAATGGTTTCGGCAGCAAAACCGCTGTTTTATCAGTTAAGTAATAAGCCGCAAGCCCAATCCACTCTCGGACAGCCACATTAAGTTCTGACATATTAGCGTTCAGACCGAGCTGAATTTGATTATTAAACTGTCGGTAATCAACAGGGTAAGGAATAACATCGATGCCCGCTTGACGATAAACACCCACGGAGCGTGGCATATGAAATGCAGAGGTCACAAGCAACCATTTACCGCTGGCTAGGTCGTTCTCTTGATCATTTTGTTTAAGTTCATCAATAATTTCACGGCTATACATTGCATTTTGGAAGGTATTTCGTGAATCCCTTTCGACAATAAGCCTGGCACCTAACCCTTGTTCTGTCAGCCACTGCTTAGCCACATCACCACCGCGGTATTGAGGTTTGAGTAATGAACCAGACCCACCCGTAAAAATAACTTTAGCCTGTGGATAACGCAGCATTAAAGCAGGTAACACCATCAACCTTTCCGCCGCGCTGTTGAACTGAGGCATGTCATGCACTGCTGAAAGCTCTGCTTCCTCACCTCCTCCTAAAACGATAATACCTGCTATCGGTGTTTCTATTTGAGTTAAATCAGGCTGAGGAAATCGCTGCTCTAAAGGTTCGAGAAGATAGTTAGCCGCTGGGAATACACTTAAACAGAGAAGAGCTAACACCGAGCCCCAGACCATCACTACACTGGATGCTCTACGCCAACGCAGTAAACCGATCAGTAACACTAACAACAAAAAATGATCGGGCTGAACAATCAGCCAAAAAATTTTAGATAGGTAAAAAAACAGATCGGTCATCGAAGCGATTCCTTTCTTAACATAAAATAATCAATCGTCAGATACAAAAAACCCGACGTTAAGTACATCGGGTTTTGAGAGTATCACATTAAAAAAATAATTATTCTGTGTGAGCATGGCCCGCAATAAACTGCTGAACGGTCTTTAGATCATTATCTAATACGTCTAGCTTTTCTTCGCGCTCAAATAGGTCCGTCATATACGCCGGTAGCTGAGGCGACTCCAAACCCGCTTTAACAACAGGCTCAGGGAATTTAACCGGATGCGCAGTCGCTAAAGTGATCATCGGTACAGACTTATCACGGTTGCATTCACGCGCGGCTTTAACACCAATCGCGGTATGCGGATCAAGTAGGTATTCTGTCTCAGCATAAACCTGTTTAATTGTTTCACAAGTCGCGTCATCATCAACGGCACAGCTATCAAATAGCTCACGTACTTTATCCCAACGGTCAGAATCGAGTTCAACCGATTCTTTCGAGAAACGCGCCATTAGATCATCAATGGCTGCGCCATCTTTGCCGTATACATCAAACAACATACGTTCAAAGTTTGATGACACCATAATATCCATAGACGGTGATAAGGTATGAACCAACTCTCCTTTGGACATATCGTTACCGGAGATAACACGGTGCAAAATATCGTTACGGTTAGTAGCAACAACCAACTGCTTGATCGGCAAACCCATCTGCTTAGCTAGATAACCGGCAAAAATATCACCGAAGTTACCTGTAGGCACAGAGAAGCTCACTTCACGTTCTGGACCACCCACCGCAAGAGAGGCAGAGAAGTAATAAACGATCTGGGACATAATACGCGCCCAGTTGATCGAGTTTACTGCACCTAGCTTCATTCCTTTAAGGAAGTCTTGATTAGCAAAGCTATCTTTAACCATCTGCTGACAATCGTCGAAGTTACCTTCTAAGGCAATATTAAACACATTGTCTTTAATAACGGTTGTCATCTGACGACGCTGCACTTCTGATACGCGGTTATGCGGATGCAGAATAAAAATATCCAGATGTTTACTATGGCAGCAGCCTTCAATCGCCGCTGAACCTGTATCGCCTGAAGTTGCACCCATGATCACTAAATGTTCACCACGCTTTTCAAGTGCGTAATCCATCAAGCGACCGAGCAACTGAAGTGCGAAGTCTTTAAATGCCAAGGTTGGGCCATGAAAAAGTTCTAGGATCCACTCATTAGTACCTAGCTCTTTCATCGGTGCGACAGCAATATGATTGAAACCCGCATAAGTCTCATCAATCATCTGCTTGAGATCTGCATCGGCTACGCAGTCATCAACAAATGGCTTTATCACTTTATAAGCCAATTCGTTATATGGTAGACCGACCCAAGAGGCGATCTCCTCTTTGCTGAAAGTAGGCAATGTTTCTGGCACATATAGGCCGCCATCACTTGCTAAACCAGCTAGAAGAACCTCTTCAAAATTCATTGCCGGAGCTTTTCCCCGGGTAGAGATATATTTCACGGGATTACTCCTTAACGGCCAAAATTTTCAACGCGAATACGAGTAACACTACCGTTAATCTCATCTAGCGCTTCGATTTTTGCAATTGCATCGTTCATCTTCTGCTCAACCACAGTTTGGGTCAAAATAATAACCGGCACCTGATCTTCGCTTGTTGCTTTCTGAATAATGGCTTCAATATTGATGCCTTCTTCACCCAGAATACTGGTAATCATTGCCAGCACACCCGGTTTCTCTTGGGCATTCATGCGTAGATAGTAGGCAGTTTCTGTCTGATCCATTGGCAGAATCGGTGCATCTGATAACTCTGATGGCTGGAAGGCCAAATGAGGTACACGGTTATCACGATCAGCGGTCAAGGTACGAACAACATCGACTATATCAGCTACAACAGCAGAAGCAGTCGGTTCAGAGCCAGCACCCGGCCCGTAATACATAGTTTGGCCAACCGCATCGCCATCAACCAAAATTGCGTTCATCACACCGTTTACATTGGCGATAAGCGCAGACTCAGGAATCAGCGTTGGATGCACTCGCAGCTCCACACCGTTATCCGTGTGGCGGCTAACACCTAAATGTTTAATGCGGTAGCCAAGCTCTTCAGCATACTGCACATCATCGCGAGTGATTTTGCTGATGCCTTCAGTAAAAGCTTTGTCGAACTGCAAAGGGATACCAAACGCGATAGAGGCTAAAATCGTTAACTTATGAGCCGCATCAGTACCTTCAACATCAAAGGTTGGATCAGCTTCTGCATAACCCAGTGCTTGAGCTTCAGCGAGCACATCGTCAAAATCGCGCCCTTTATCGCGCATTTCGGTCATAATGAAGTTGCCTGTACCATTAATAATACCGGCTAACCAATTAATCTTATTCGCAGACAAACCTTCACGGATCGCTTTGATGATCGGGATACCACCGGCAACCGATGCTTCAAATGCAACCATGACATTCTTTTTCTGCGCAGCTTCGAAAATCTCATTACCATGAACAGCGATTAAGGCTTTGTTCGCAGTTACAACATGCTTACCATGCTCTATAGCTGTCAGCACAAGTTCTTTTGCTACGTCATAACCACCGATCAACTCAACAACTACATCAATTTCTGGGTTTTTAGCCACCGCAAAAACATCATCTGTAAGCTGTATACCTTTGGTATCACAGTCCGGATTAGTGTGACGAGCACCAATTTCTTCCACTATGATTTTACGTCCTGCCCGACGAGCAATCTCTTCGGCATTTCGCTTCAGCACATTGTATGTGCCACCACCGACTGTACCTAATCCACAGATACCTACTTTGACCGGTTTCAAACTTGCACCTCGCATGCTGTTGAACAACTATTTCTCACAGTATATATACCTATTGAGTCATAACTGTGATTTAGAAATCTAACGGAAACAGATAAACCAACGTAGCCAATAAACATTGAAACATGGCAAATTGATCCACTGATATAAGTTCCGTAAAAATGAGCCGAGTATTATAGCCAAAACAATGCAATAGCTCTATCTCTGCAATCATTCTGTAGCAACAAATAAATAAGGGAGCCGAGGCTCCCTTATTATTAAGAATATAAACGAACTTATTGCAGTTTTAACGCTTTCGCTAATTGCGCCGCAGGAACATAACCTGGCAGTAAACTACCATCAGATAGAACAATGGCAGGCGTACCAGTAACACCGATTCTTTGACCTATATGAAACTGTTCCATTACAGGGCTATCACAAGTTTTAGATGCTAGGTCTCCGCTACCTTTAGCTGCATCCATCGCTTTCCGCCGGCCGTCTGCACTTTCAGCACACCAAATTGATACCATGCTTCTATAGGTCGCAGTGCCTGCTCCTTGTCGAGGAAAAGCCAGATAATTAACTTGGACACCCATAGCTGTCAATTTAGGCACTTCGGCATGCAGTTTACGGCAGTAAGGGCAATCCACATCGGTAAACACGTTGATTGTCGCTTTTAATTCGCCTTCCGCTGGGTAGACAACCATCTGTTCAGGATCAATTTTGGCAAGGGACTCTTTTCTGATGACGCTCTGCTTCTGTTCTGTCACGTCAATAAAACCTTCAGGCTCACTAAACTGAAACAATTTACCTAATAAGAAATATTGACCCTGCTCATCGGAATAGAGGATCTCACCAGTGCTCAATACCACCTCATACATTCCATCCACTGGTGCTTTGACCACGGTCTCAACTTGGAGACTCGCATTAACCTTTTGCAGGTTCTGCGTAATCATCTCCTCAGGACTTGCTGCTTGGGCATTAATACTCAAACTGCTCATTAACAGCATGGCCGATATTAATATTTTTTTCATCATTTTCCTCTAACTATTCCAACTGCCTAATTGCGTATTATACCTAGGACTCTATTTTCCTAGTGAAGTTCCTGTAATTAACCCCGCGGATGATGGATTTGATGCAAGGACTGTAATCTTTGCTGGGCCACATGAGTATAAATTTGCGTAGTCGATAGATCACTATGCCCCAATAGCATCTGCACCACTCGAAGATCAGCCCCATGATTCAGTAGATGTGTCGCAAATGCATGTCTAATTACATGGGGTGATAACGGCTTATCAACACCCGCAACCAAGGCATGATGTTTTATACGATGCCAAAAGGTTTGCCGTGTCATCTGCTGCCCTCGCCGGCTAGGAAACAGCACATCACTCACATTCTCACCCAATAGAATAGGCCGAACCTGCACTAAATAACGCTGCACCCAACTAATCGCTTCTTCACCTAACGGAACCAAGCGCTCTTTGCCGCCCTTACCCATTACGCGAATCACACCTTGATTCAAATTCACTTCAAATAACTGCAAACTTACTAATTCAGTAACACGTAACCCTGTAGCATAAAGGACTTCTAACATAGTACGATCACGAAAGTGGATAGGATCGTTTAGTTCCGGCGCATCTAAGAGGCGCTCAACATCATCTTCCGTCAATGTTTTAGGTAGGCTTCGTCCCTTTTTCGGGCTATCTATTAAAAGCACCGGATCTTCACTAATTAGTTCTTCACGTAACAGATAACGATAAAACCCTCTCAAGCATGAGAGCATTCTCGCCGTAGAGCTGGCACGTAAGCGCTCCTTAACTCGCCAGCCTAAATACTGCTGCAACTCAGACCGCACACAGGAGATAAGGTGTCCCCCGCGCTGATTTAACCACAAACCAAACTGATTCAGATCCCGACGGTAGGAGGAAAGCGTGTTTTCACTCAAGCCTTTTTCCATCCAAATAGCATCTAAATATGTATCAATGAGCTGGCTATCTTTGTCACTTAGAACAACAGCAGCTTTAATGGAAGACGACACAATCACTCCATCCGACACAAGACAGATACACAGGACAGCAAGAGGAATTAATAATAAAGGCGCGCACTTTGAATTTTATCTCGAGAGATCGGATAAGTCGCAGTTCCGCGACCATCCACTAAACGATGCTCAACGGTAATTACATCGGGATTCACATCAATCAAACGGCCTTCAACTTTACGTCCAAAATAGGTGTACAAAATCACCGGCTCACCTAAGTGGGGCTCTAAATTCGACAGCTCAACGGGCTTAAAGGTTTTTTCATTTTTCTGCTGCTTCAATCGTTTTAGAGCATGCTGATTACGGCGCTCATAAACAGGAGAAGGCATAGCTATACTCATATCAAAATGTTCAGCATCTTCTTCAGGAAGAACGCTTGGTACCTGCTCTATCTCCGACACCTCTTCGGCGCCCATATTCAACTCATGCAGTAAGCGCTCTCCTTCAGGGTCAGGCTCACTCCAAGCAACCCCTTCCCAAGAGACCGCCTTACCATTAAATTCCATATATGGATTTAAAGCATCTAATAGATCAGTTGGCTGCTGAATTAGCGCCATTGACTGCATACCAAACCCTTGCGGAATATCAACACGTAGATAAAAAGAACCACCGGGGTTATTTAAACCATCAATCGCATCAAACAAATGTTTAGGGACTGTCCAACCTTCATAATCTAAACGTTTACTTAACATCTCAGCATAACGCTGACGATAATCTTGTACTGGTTCTTTATTTAAAGCCGCACAAAATTTGTTTTTACGAACATTATATCCACGGTCATAAAAACGAGTTTTAATCCTTTTCAACTGCGGCTGAGCAAAAGCGATTGTCTGCATATTTAACGTGTCACTAGTGACACCAACATTCAAAGAGATGCTCGCATCAGCCATTTGCGCAGTTTTGCTTTGCAAATCAAAGTTAAGCTGCTTGTCTACTTTATCAAAAGCATATTGGATAGATAGATCACTGCGAATGCGGCTATAGCCCATTTTACGAATATCGGCGATCGAAAAGAAATGACGGTCACCGCAGGCTAAAGTATCGTAACTTGGGCCCACATGGTGCTGTGCATCAGCGGCCATCCGTCCCCAGTCCTGCATGTAACCACTTTGGAGATTAAGATCAATTCCAGAAATATCAATATTAAACGATTCTGGCAGTTCACCTTTTGACAGCTGCTCATCCAAACTAAGAATAAATCCCCATGAAGGTGCTTTTAAGGTCGTAGCATCAATCCCTATTTCGCCTTTCATACCCGCGGGGATAAAACTCATACCACGCAGACCAACCTCAGATTGAAAAAGATCTATATAAATATCTTGGTATTTCATATCAGCATAAGGTGATATATCGCGCGCAAAGTCATCTGCGAACTCAGAGACTTTCCACCAAACAAATCCATAAGCTCCGGCAAACAGTAAGACGGGAACAAGGATAACCAGACATAATGAAACAGTGTGCTTGATGGTTTTGTTTTTCATAGGCTGACCTAAGATTAACTCCCTGTACCCAAAACTTGCAAAACTAGCCGCTTTTCAACCCTAATATTATGGGCGTGGATATTCAACTCTGTCCAAACTTTATAACAGATATCGAGATCAGGTAAACGGCAAACACAAAAAAAGCGACCGAAGTCGCTTTTTTGCTAAAGAAGGAAAGGCGATTAACCCAACTTTTCTTTAATACGTGCAGATCTACCACTACGCTCACGCAAGTAGTAAAGCTTAGCCTGACGTACCGCACCACGACGCTTAACTTCAATGCTATCAACTGCAGCACTGAAAGTTTGAAAAGTACGCTCAACACCCACACCGTGAGAAATTTTACGTACAGTGAAAGCAGAGTTCAGACCGCGGTTACGCTTACCAAGAACTACACCTTCAAACGCCTGCAGACGAGTACGCTCGCCTTCTACAACTCTAACCTGAACTACAACAGTATCACCTGGTGCAAATTCTGGTACTTCTTTATTCATTTGTTCAGCTTCAAGCTGCTGAATAATTAGGTTTTTGCCGCTCATCGCTTGCTCCTAAACATTCAACCTTCGGACCCTTGGGTCTCCCGGATAAAATCGGTTAACAATGACTTTTGCTCAGCGTTTAACTCAAGAGATTCGAGCAGGTCAGGTCGGCGTTGCCAAGTCCTTCCCAGCTGTTGTTTCAGACGCCAGCGTCTGATCTCTTTATGGTTGCCGCTCAGCAACACTTCAGGTACCTGCATATCATCATACTGTTCCGGCCTAGTGTAGTGCGGGCAGTCTAGCAATCCATCACAAAACGAATCCTCAGTAGCTGAATCTTGATGTCCTAAAACACCAGGAACCAAACGAGAAACTGCGTCAATCATAGTCATTGCGGGTAATTCCCCGCCACTAAGCACAAAATCGCCTAGCGACCACTCTTCATCAATCTCTGCATCTATTAGGCGCTCATCAATACCTTCATAGCGCCCTGCTACCAGAATCAGCTTCTTACGAGAAGCTAGCTCCTGCATACCCTGATGATCCATACGTCGTCCCTGTGGGGATAGGTAAATAACTTTTACCTCATCGCCCGCAGCGTCTTTTGCCGCATGAATAGCATCCCTAAGCGGTTGAACTTTCATCAACATGCCTGGGCCGCCACCATAAGGGCGGTCATCTACAGTTTTATGCTTATCATGCGTGAAATCCCGAGGGTTCCAGCACTGCATCTGTATCAAACCGTTTTTTACTCCTCGTCCCGTAACGCCGTAGCAACTAATTGCATCAAACATTTCAGGAAAAAGAGTTACCACACCAAACCACATGGTTCAGAATTCCGGGTCCCAATCGACCCGCATGGTACCTGTTTCAAGGTCAATATTTTTTATCACCTGGTCAGGAAGATAGGGCAACAGTCGCTCTTTTTGATCGAGACTGTCTGCCGTTCCCTTCACAACTAACACATCATTTGAGCCAGTTTCTAACAGGTGGCTTACCTTGCCCAATAATTGATCGGACTCGGTATAAACTAATAGGTCTTGCAACTGACTCCAGTAGTACTCACCAGCGTCCAATTTTGGAAGTTGCTTTGCATCAACCGAGATTTCAAGCCCGCAATATTTACGCGCTACGTCTCGATCATCTACTCCAACCAGTTTTGCAACTAGCCCTTTACCATGGCGCTTACCGGTTTCCACCTCGAGAGGCTTCAATACACCGTTAATGTTTACCAACCACGGCTTGTAGGAAAAAATGTTTTCTATTGGATCAGTGTTAGAGTAAATTTTTACCCAACCCTTAATCCCATAGACAGCAGAAATCGTTCCGACAATGATATGTTCATTACTTGGATCACTGCTCATCTTTAACCCTGACCAAAAACCTAAAAATTACTTAGCTGCTTTAGCTTCTTTAACTAGCTTAGCAACGCGCTCAGATAGCTGTGCGCCTTTACTCTGCCAGTATTCAACACGATCAAGATCGATACGAAGACCTTCCTCTTGACCACGTGCTGTTGGGTTAAAAAAGCCCACACGCTCAATAAAGCGACCGTCACGCGCATTACGCGAGTCTGCTACTGAGATGTGATAGAACGGACGCTTCTTAGCGCCACCACGAGACAAACGAATAGTTACCATGCGTTAGATCCCTTTATTGAGTGGGTTTTAATATCGCCCACAGTTAGAAAAACAGCCTGTTTTTGAGGCAGACTGAACCATTAAAAATTAGGGCGGGAATTCTACTAGAATTACCCGCCCTAATAAAGTCTTTTCGCCGATTAATTAAAAAGGCTTACATCCCAGGGAAACCGCCAGGGCCGCCCATACCACCAGGACCACCACCCATGCCCGGCGGTAACATACCTTTCATGCCGCGCATCATTTTGGTCATACCGCCTTTGCCGCTGAATTTTTTCATCATTTTCGACATTTGCTTATGCTGTTTAAGCAGGCGATTAATATCCTGAATCTGGGTTCCAGAGCCTTTAGCTATACGTTTTTTACGCGAACCAGAAATAATATCCGGCTTACGACGTTCTAATGCGGTCATTGAATTAATGATCGCTTCCATTTGATGCATACCTTTTTCAGCATTTGCAGCACTGGCGGCTTGAGTCAGTTGCCCCATACCAGGAAGCTTATCAAGCATTCCGGCCATACCACCCATGTTTTTCATCTGGGAGATCTGCTCACGGAAATCCTCTAAATCAAAACCTTTACCTTTCTTGATTTTCTTGGCAAATTTTTCCGCTTTGACTTTATCAATCTTCTGCTCAGCTTCCTCAATTAAGGAAAGCACGTCGCCCATACCTAAGATACGGGAAGCAACACGATCAGGATGGAAAGGCTCTAAGGCATCAACTTTTTCACCAACACCTAAGAACTTAATAGGTTTACCGGTAATCTGACGTACAGATAAAGCGGCACCACCACGGGCATCACCATCGGTTTTGGTAAGGATAACACCAGTTAAAGGCAATACTTCGTTAAAAGCTTTTGCGGTATTGGCCGCATCTTGACCTGTCATCGAATCGACAACGAATAGGGTTTCTACCGGATTAACCGCTTCATGCAGACGTTTAATCTCACCCATCATATCTTCATCAACATGCAAACGACCCGCCGTATCAACCAAGACAACATCATGGTGTTGAATACGTGCATGGGCGATTGCTGCATTTGCTATATCAACAGGATCTTGGTCCGCCGATGATGGGAAGAAATCAACCTCCACCTCGGTCGCTAGCGTTTCAAGCTGCTTGATAGCCGCCGGACGATATACGTCGGCCGAAACAACTAAGACCTTTTTCTTTTCACGTTCACGCAGATGACGACCCAGTTTTGCCACCGAGGTCGTTTTACCCGCCCCCTGAAGACCCGCCATCATAACAACAGCTGGAGGTACGACCGCTAGGTTCAGCTTTTCATTCGCCTCCCCCATGACCTTGACCATCTCTTCATTGACGATCTTTACAAATACCTGACCTGGGGTCAGGCTTTTAGTAACTTCAGTCCCAACAGCACGCTCTTTAACGCTATTAACGAACTCTTTAACGACAGGGAGTGCAACATCCGCTTCGAGCAGCGCCATACGCACTTCACGCAGAGTGCTTTTAATATTATCTTCCGTCAGTTTCGCCTGACCGGTCACTGAGCGTAACGTGTGCGTAAGTCGTTCTGTTAAATTCTCAAACATGTCCTGCCTCGACTTTCCCCCTGCGAAAGCGCTTCATAAATAAGCATATTATTAAGGGAAAAAGATAAACTAAGTTAATTATCGGCACATTATACCGTACAAGAGGCATCCTGAGCAGCCCCTTTAAATTACTCTTTGTATCTCTATTGCTATTCTTTAATCCGGCGCTTATATGTGACAAACTAGCGCTTCATGCCATAACACTGTTCTACTTGAACGCTGGACAGAAGAGACTTAGATGCTAGCTATATCCACACTTGTTGCCGTAATGCTTTATAGCGCTGCTGGAATCCTACAGTGGCAAGTTATGCGCGGTAGCCGCCAACAACCACGCTATTTCAACCAACTACTGGGTGTGTTGGGCTTATGCTCCCATACTTTGGCGCTTTACATCGTACTCCACCAGCCCGATGGAATTAACTTAAGCTTCTTTAGTGTTAGCTCACTTATCTCTTGGCTCGTCGCTAGCATCGTTCTTCTTAGTAGCTTGCGCCAAAATATAGATAATCTTTTTATTGGTGTTTTTCCTATGGCCGCCATCGCTTCATTAGCCACACTGGCTACTGGAGTATCTGATGGAAAAATCTATAGTGGCGGCGTAATCGCCCATATTTTGCTATCGATTTTGGCGTACAGTATTTTTACGGTGGCAACACTGCAAGCTATATTGCTCTCCTTCCAAATAACAGCACTGAAACAGCACCATACTCGCGGACTTGTGTCATCCCTGCCGCCACTCCAAACGATGGAATGCTTACTATTTGAGATGGTCTGGACCGGCTTAGTCTTATTGACCGCGGCAATGGTCACTGGCTTTATCGTGTTTGAAGATCTATTTGCACAACACTTAGTTCACAAAACTGCATTTTCGATCTGTGCTTGGTTTTTGTATGCAACCTTATTATTTGGTCGCATTAGCTTTGGCTGGCGTAGCAACACAGCAGTACGCTGGACTATTGCTAGCTTTATCACCCTTGCGCTTGGCTTTTTTGGTAGCAAAATGGTAATTGAATTACTCATCTAATCCCGCTTCTATCAGATAAATACCTCTATTCGTCTAAATAGACAAAATGTAGGGGTAATAGCCCTTGACAGGTAAAGGGCCACATTTGAAAATGACGCTCCATTCATAAGATAGGCATACCGTCTTGGAAGACGCATCGATAGGATTTCTCCTTGGAATACTCTGTTTCTTAATTTTATGCTCTGCATTTTTCTCCAGTTCAGAAACCGGAATGATGTCGCTCAACCGATACAGGCTGAAACATCTGGTCAAGAAAAAGCACCGTGGAGCACGTAAAGCCAGCAAATTACTTGAACGCCCCGATCGTTTGATTGGCGTTATTCTGATTGGTAACAACTTCGTTAATATCTTAGCCTCAGCAATAGCTACTGTTATATGCGTTAGATTATGGGGCGATACAGGAATTATGATCGCCACTTTCGGGCTAACATTAATCATTCTTATTTTTGCGGAAGTTTCACCAAAGACAATGGCTGCGCTCTATCCAGAAAGAATCGCTTTCCCTGCGTCTTATCTTCTTGCACCGCTATTAAAAATATCCTACCCACTGGTATGGGTGATAAACGGTATTACAAACACTTTTCTGCGCTTATTTGGGGTCAATGTAACTGGTGACAATAATCACCACCTAAGCACTGAAGAGCTTAGAACATTAGTTAATGAGGCCGGCGCCCTACTTCCACAAAACAACCAAAGCATGTTGTTAGGGGTATTAGAGCTGTCTGAAGTAACAGTAAATGACATTATGATCCCTCGCAACGAAGTAATGGGGATCGACCTAGATGATGATATTGATACGATTATTAACCGTTTGGGCAATACCGAGCATACTCGCCTACCTGTATACCAAGGTGAGCTTAACAAGGTGGTGGGTATTCTCCATATGCGTAACCTTGCGCAGGTATTCCATGAAGGAAAAGTAACAAAAGCAGCGATTCTTCAGGTTATACGAGAACCTTACTTTGTACCTGAAAGCACGCCGCTAGAAACCCAGTTGGTCCACTTTCAATCACAAAACCGTCGTATCGGCTTAGTGGTCGATGAATATGGCGATATCCAAGGCATCGTGACCTTAGAAGATATATTAGAAGAGATTGTCGGAGAGCTATCGTCTAGCCCTAGAGAGGCCGATCAAGATATATTTCCACAAGAAGATGGCAGCTATTATATTGAAGGCAGTGCCTATATTCGCGATGTTAACAAAGCGCTGGATTGGAACTTACCTACCGATGGCCCAAAAACAATGAATGGCTTGATTACGGAAACCCTGGAATCCATTCCTGAAGCTAACGTCTGCTTGCAACTAATGCACTATCATATCGAGACGCTTCAAATCAGCGACAATGTAATCAAGACCGCTCGAATAATCGCCTTTGAAAAAGAGCAAGAAGACTAGCTCCTCTTTAATATAAGGGTTGAGCTTCGAGAGAAGCTGGTGCTCAATCCGACCTATATTATTCTCGCTCCAACCGATCCCTTACGCTTTGAACTTTATCATTCATTGTTTGCTCACGGTCGGTTCGCGTACCTAAACGCATAGAGGTTGTTATCCGTGGCGCGCCCATCTCATGTATTATTTCATGACAGCGTTTGACTGCTACCATCACTTCATCCCAATCCCCTTCCACATTAGTGCCATAGGCATGCATCTCATGCTCCAACTGAGCATCATTTAGAACACGCTGACAGGCTGCGACATATTTTGAGACTGATACACCTACCCCTAAAGGCACAATGCAAATATCGATCATCACATTCATAACCAACAGACCCTAAAATTATTCTGAAAAATCGCCCGACTCTCGCTGTTTGATCTTTTTCCAAACATCGATCTTCTCTTCATTGGTGTAAACACCCCACTCAGCTATCTCGATACCACTACGCTGACAAGCAATACAAAGGTCATTTTCATCGAGTGCACATACGCCAACACAAGGGTTTGGGATAGGTTTGTTTATCTGTTCTGTCATTACTTAGCCTTGCCGCTCTAAACTACGATTGTAACGGCGCATATTATCAACATAATGCTCAGCATTCTTTGTTAACTCAGCTACCTGCTCTACCGATAAGCTACGCTTTATTTTTGCAGGTGATCCCACTACTAACGAATAGTCCGGAATTTGCATACCTTCAGTGACTAAAGCGTTTGCACCAATCAAACAACCTTTGCCTATTTTAGCCCCGTTCAAAACAACAGCATTAATACCGATCAAGGAACCATCTCCTACCTCACAACCATGTAACATGGCCTGATGCCCCACTGTCACATTTGAACCTATACGCAAGGTAAACCCTGGATCAGTATGTAAAACTGCACCATCCTGGATATTTGAACCCGCTCCAATAAGGATAGGATCATTATCACCGCGAATAACAACATTGAACCAAATACTACTGCAGTCATGTAGCTCAACATTACCGATAACCGTCGCGTTTTCTGCCACAAAATGCTCTTTACCTATTAATCTGACACTTTGCTCTTCAAGGGAATACAACATTACGGCTCCTCCTAGTCACGTAAAAAATGTCTAACTGCATATTCAGGCCTCGGTTTCATTGGAATATCAGCACCGCACCCTTCATTTAAAAGCTCAACCAACATATAAGCCGTTAAGCCCCAAATAATATGCCCTTGATACTCCCATGCGGGAACATAAAGTGATTTCCCCTTAAAGCGTATCTCATCTGTTGAGTAACGCTGATCCGCTAAGAAAAAACTTAGCGGGACACTAAATATCTCATCAAGTTCACCTAAGTTCGGTACCAGCTCAACCGTTTTAGGCACAACGCCCACCCAAGGCGTAACCTGCAAACCGTGCTTAGAAAGCACTTGCCCTAAAGGACCGATAACATCAACCAACGAAGGCTGCAAACCCACCTCTTCATGAGCTTCACGCAACGCGGTAAACAATAGATCTGTATCGGTCTCATCATATTTACCGCCAGGAAATGCTATCTCCCCACTATGGGTTGAGAGTGTGGCGGCTCGTTTAGTTAGAATAACTTCTGGATCATCATCATCCGTTAATGCAATAAGCACACTGGCTTGCGGTCGGTTTGATGAAAACCGAGCGGGAGTTAATCCAGTTAAACGTTTTCGTATAGTCGTTATCATATAAATATCATTATTATTCACTCTGCTTTAATCATACCCTTAAGCACAGCGACAAATTAAGTAAGATTTTATAGACTCTCTATCTCTTTGCGATATTTATAATCTATAGACTCGCAAACCACTAGCAGCACGCTTAAGGATGTAGGATGAAATTTTGTTCCAATTGCGCAAACCCTCTTCGCTTAGGCATCCCCGACGAAGACAATTTACCGCGTCATATTTGTGATAACTGCGAGACAATTTATTACCAGAATCCCAAAGTTATCACCGGCTGTTTACCGGTTTATCGAGATAAGGTCTTACTCTGTAAACGCGCAATTGAACCCAGAAAAGGCTACTGGACACTGCCCGCAGGATTTATGGAAAACAATGAATCCACTATGGAAGGAGCATTACGAGAAACTTATGAAGAAGCTAATGCTCATGTCGAAATCAGCCATCTCTATACCTTAACCTCTATTGTTCACGTTAATCAGGTGCAACTTATCTATCTCGCCCATTTAGACAAGCCAGAATATGCACCGAGCAATGAATCCCTTGAGGTTGAACTGTTTAGCGAAAAGGAGATTCCTTGGGATGACCTTGCCTTTTCCACTATTAAAAACGCCCTCAACTTCTACTTTGAAGACCGACGCACGGGAACATACCCATTGCATGAGATGATCTTGAAGGGGAATAAAGCGTAAATTGAGGGCGTTAAAAGCACTGTAGCTATACTCGTTTAGAAGTTATAACTAACACCAAGTGATACCGTATCAATTTGGTCTTCAAAATCCATACGCTCCCACTCTAAACGCACATCTACAGTGTCAGTCACATTATAATTAAACCCAAGTCCATAAAGCACATCTGACTCACTATCAGATACACTTCCTATACCTGCCGCATCAACATTTGCATCAAGACGTGCGACGCCCAACTTGGCGAACACTTCAGCCTTTTCACCCAATGGCAACTTGCCGAGCACCGCTAAAGAAACAGCATCGCCATCAACCGATACCGGAACACCCGAAAGATCAACTGTACTGTCGCCTAAATCTTGGTACGCGAACTCAAGCGCAACGTTTTTATTAAAATTATAACCAGCAAAAAGTTTCCAGCTCGTATCAGAATCATCCGTTACTGTTAAACCTGGAAATGCAGCGTAATCAATCTCAGTTTGACCAACACTACCACCTACATAGAATGCTGAATCAGCCATTGCAGTTTGTGATGCCATACCGGCCATCAAAGCCGTTGCTATAAGTATCTTTCTCACCTAACTATTCCTTAAATAACTATCTATAAAAATGCACTTCATGTGCGCCGTAAAGATACCAATCATAATAACGTCACACCAGCTCTTCAAGTCAAAACTATAATTAATAACATCACAACCATTCATTAATGCTACTAATTAATATAAAAAAAAACCGCGGAACGACCTGCGGCAGGATGCCGCGCGACACTGTGCCACATTGTTAGCGTACTAAAAATCACTTATTTTCCGCGCCAATATATATTTAGGACGGAAATCACATGTCACTATGTCAGCCCCCCTTCCCCACCAAAAAAATAGCTATTCTCATTTCGGCAATGATTGCTCCTCTCTCGGTTTTTGCCGATGAAGACTCAGCCTCAAAAGTAACGACCGAAATAATTCCAGATACGATTACGGTCACAGCTACCCGAGCAGAAAGAAGCTCAGCTGAAGTACCTGAAAGCATTGCGATTGTTGATCAAGCTCGACTCGAACAAGAGAATATGACCAACATTGCCAATGCACTTAAAGGCACACCCGGTGTATTAATTGAATCCACTAGCGGCGGTTATAGCTCACGCATGATAGTCCGTGGCGCAGGATTAAAAGCACAGTACGGTATACGAGAGATCATGGTGCTTAGGGATGGTGTACCTATTACCGATCCTGATAGCTTCACGCGTATGGATTTTATCGACACCCAAGATATTGAACAGATCGAGGTCAGCAAAGGTCCAGGCAATATTTATGCACCGGGCTCTACCGGTGGTGCGATCCATATTATTTCAAAATCGGTTTTTGATGATAGGCGTGATCAAATAAAACTGGGTACTGGTGAATTCGGACAGAGCAACCTTCATCTACGTAAATCATTTATGTCCGAGGAGGGTAATGCACTCGCCATTACTGCATCCCACCGAAAAGCAGATAATGATTGGCGCGAGCATAATGATTTTGAATCCAACCAGTTCAGTATAAAGGGCGGCTTCCTCCCATCAGACAACAGCGAATTAGAGACTGAATTCAGCTATACAAAAGCGCAGCTCAATCTGCCCGGCAGCATGAACGAAAGCCAGTTTGAAGAGTACAAACGCACCGGTAAACAAACAGATAACAGCGACGCCTTTAAAAACTCTGCCCGCAACTCTGAAATCTTCTTTTTCAACAGCCGCCTAAATGTAGATTTGGGCGCCATCACATTGAAACCACGCGTTTACTATAACCACTGGAGTCATTTCCATCCCGTCACGGGCATTATTAATGATACGCCAGGAGTTGATATCTGGGGGACCGATTTAGAACTTGCTTATGCTCATAATCTGCTAGGTAAAGACAATTTAGTCGGCGGTATTACATATCGCCAAGACCGTAATATAGGCGCACAAAAATATGCTTACGCCGATATAGTTACAGCAGGCCCCACCTTAGTCAGCACTCTATCTGATAGAAAGGGTGAATTACTAGAAGAACAAAATGAAATAAATACCGTTTACGGATTCTTTTTGCAGGAAAACCTACGCCCCAACGACAGATTACTAATTGATGCAGGTTTCAGGTTTGATCATATCAAAGTCGAACAAGAAACATGGAATAGCGATACCTCATATAACTATGGCATGGGCGGTTATCTAACAATTCCTGGTAGTGGCGGCAACAGTGAAATGCAACATAGCTTTGATCTGTTCTCACCACGCGTTGGTGTTAGTTATAAACTCAACAACAACCTCACCCTGTTCGGTAACTTGGCGCAAGGCGAGCAAGTGCCGTTTGCAAGCGAGCTCGAAAGCAATTCCGATCTTAAAAACTCAACGAGCCGCAGTTTTGAAGTGGGCTTAAAAGGTCGCGCCTCCAGATGGCAGTTTGACTTAAATGCCTATATCAGCGAAGTAGAAGATGAGATTATTAACGTCCGCACGAACGGCGAAAGCATCTACCAAAATGCAGGTAGCACAGATAAAAAGGGCATAGAGTTTAGCGGTGCATTAAATGTATTAGAGAAACAACTCCCCGGGGAGTTATCACTCGGATTCAATTACGCCTATAGCGACTACACCTATAACGACTTTTCTGAAATTGTTTATAGTATGGGCGTTCCTGATAACTTTGACCGCTCAGGTAATCAGCTACCCTTTGTGCCAAAACACTACTACAGCATCAATGCAAACTATACCCACCCATCTGGCATAAAAGCCCGCTTACAAGCCGACAGCTGGGGCGAATATTATCTAGATAACGCAAATAGCGAAAAATACGGCGGCTATGACTTTGTCACTAGCGTTAATATTGGCTACACAAAAGGTCCTCACGATATCAGCCTAAACATCCAAAACCTATTTGATAAGCGTTACGCTGTGGAAGCACTAAAAGATACTAGTGGTGAAAAAACCTTTTCACCTGGAGCGCCTCGATCAGCCATGCTGAGTTATCGTTATCAATTCTAAATCGTACCTTTAAACCCCCACCAAAAAGTCATCGTAAAAGATGGCTTTTTTTATAAGCTTTTTCAGAAACAGCCCCGCTCCAACTAAAATCAACGCCAAGTAAGCACCCATTCTTCGATCTCACTTAATAATAACGTGAATAGCACCGATCCTAGTTTTCTTACAAAAACACGCCGATCTATTTAACTTTCTCCTGCCATTCCAAATCACCGATTTGAACTTTCAACCATTCAAATCCAATTCGCTTAGCGACGGCTGCCGCCCCATCTAAGCTTTTAAATTCTCGCTCTTTTTTAGAACGCTGAAGCTCAAGTGTAAAAACCTCCTCCTGTTTCGTAACAAATTTAAGCGTCCATCCCCGTGCCATAGAGATAGGCATTGCTTGGCATGAATCAAACACACCCGCCTTAAATAAAAGCCTTACTTCCTTTTCTTGCATTTTCATTTACTCCTTTTGAAGGATCATTTAACTTATATGATTATTATATATTTTATATTGATAAATCACAAATAAATTAAGATAATTATCGACATGTAACCTATTGAAATATAAGAGAAAAAAAAGAAAAACAAGAAGCGCAATACTCTCTTCTTCAAAATAATGTAAGGCATTGAAATATAAGGACTTTATAGGCTTGCTTTGACTTGAAAAGATTTCAATAAAAACAGAAAAACAATGATTAAAAGTAATTACACGAATAATCATAATTAATTTATGAAAAATCAAAAATAAACTGTAAATTTATAAAAAGAGGGGTTAAATAAAGAAGTAATCACTAAAATAAGGCACAAACAGTCCGAAATAGCTGAAGCTGCTCAACTATAAAAACGTCTATCTGTTAGATGGATAAATATGAAAGGAGCAAGTATCTCAGAAGGAAGATACAAACAAAGCGCAGCCAAGGCTATCGGAGAATCTTATACTGCAACGCCAACTCATAATTAAACGAGGCAGCGCCATTTAACAACTCAGAAGGAATAGATATAGGTAAAGATCGCTTGATCGAAGCTAAAGTACTTTTATAAAACAAACGATTTCCATCAATCCACTCAAAACTCTGCAGGTAGCCCTCGTTATTCAAGGTTAAACGGAAGCTCACCCGCCCTTGAATCCCTCGTTTAAGTGCACGACTGGGGTACTGTTTATTTTTGTCTATGCGCCGAACCAACTCAGCAAGCAAACGATCCCGCTGCTCAGCCTTACTTTTAATAGGTAGATCATTTGGCACCACGGACTCAAGCTGAGGCTGAGGCTGAGGCTGAGGCTGAGCAGCCTGATTATCCTTAGACTTTAACGGTTCGGCTGGCTTTGGCTTTGGCTTTGGCTTTGGCTTTGGCTTTGGCTTTGGCTTTGGCTTTGGCTTTGGCTTTTCAATTTTAGGTGGCAATTCGGCAATAGGAACTACCGATTTTTCTAACGCAGAGGTGTTAAGTACGGGGGCGGGTATAGGTTTGGAAACATTGATGCGAACAGCAGCATAACTTGGCATTAACTCCTGCGTTTGCTCCACTTTGGTATGCTGCAGTTTATAGCCAACAACCCCATGAATACCAAGTGAAAAAAGAACGCCTACGGCAAAAATAAGGCGGTGATAAGGTTTAATCGGGACAGACATTAAAGAGGCTCTGTAACTATATCTATGCTAGATATTCCCACCAAGCGTGCACTATCTAATACATGAACAAGCTTGCTATAACTCACCTCTTGATCGGCCTTTAACTGCAAGATTATCTCAGGGTTTTTACCCTGTTCCACCTTCAAACGCTCGCGCAACATATGAGCATGTAAGGCTTCTCCATCAATAAAATAGATTCCCGCCGCATCAATACTCACGGTAACAATGTCCTCAACATGGGTATCCATCGCACTTTCCGCGCTAGGTAGTTGTAACGCAATCTGCTTTCATCAACAAAGTGCGCGGTCAGCATAAAAAACACCAGTAAAAGAAAAACTATATCTATTAATGGGGTTAAATTTAGGATCCCATGCTGTTGAACAGGAGACTTATATCGCACTAACAGCCCCCTCATCCGTAGCTACCTCAGGAACGCTCGACGACTCCAGGTCATGATGATCCAATACTAGCGCAGCCGCTTTTTGCAACCGCCAGTGATAGCGTGCCAGAGCAGACTCAAGAAAGTGCAGAAAGATTAATAACGGAATGGCGACAGCCAACCCAACACCCGTTGTAAGCATCGCCTCCCATATACCACCTGCTAGTGCGGTCGCATCCACCTTACCACCTGCATTTTCAATGACTTGAAACGCTTTTATCATGCCAGCAATAGTACCTAGCAAACCCAACAAAGGTGCAGTGTTTGCTAGAATAGACACAGTTTTAAGGCCCGTTTCAAATACCTTAATCTCGTTATAAATCAGATGGGTAGCGGCCGCTCGAAGCTCAGGCCCATGAGCATGCCGTTTTTGTTTCTGCTGTAATTTAACAACAACTCTTTTTTCAGCGCTCTCCTTCCACTGAGAGATAGGCTGTTCCAGCTTTACCCGTCGTGTAAATAGGAGTTGTAAGTAACGCCCTGCCAAAATAGAAAACCCAATAACGGAATAGGCAACCAAAATCCATACTATAGGTCCGCCTTTATCTATCCACATCATCCTGGAATACCTCGCCATGCCGTATTCACCGCTACTAGAACCAACATTAATGCGCCGGTGCGTGTTAATCCTGCTTGCCACTGAACCAATTGATTTCTCAACTCCTTACCCAGTAACGCCACCCCGTAACGGACTAATAAACTAGGAATCACGATGGCGCCTAAACCAAAGCTAAGAGAAATAGCGCCTCCCCAAACAGGATCTGCACTTTGCGCAGCAGCAGCAAGCAAGCCAAGTAGAGGGATACAAGGATTTAACGCCAACGAGAAACCAAGCATACTCAACTGCCATGCGTTACGTGCATCAAGCGGCTGTGCATCAGAAGCGATAAGATTGTCACTTTTAGACCCAGTAGGTTGATGAACACCGGCACTTGAACATTTTTTTCACCTGCCTGTCGCCACATTTTTAGTGCTAACCACAAGCTAACGACTGCAGCAAAAATGGGCACTAAGGGATGTGCAAGGTAGCTCTTTATAATACCGCCAAGCAATGCAGCACTTGTTCCCATGCATAGATAACCCAAAAGACGACCTGACATGAAAGGCAGTACCACCTCGACAAAAGGTCGCTGAGCGCCAGGCCCAAGTAAAACAGGGCCTAAATAAGGTAAGCAGCTTAGATTACATGGCCCTGTACCAAAGCTAAGGCCGATTAAAAAAGCGGAGAAAGTCGCAGCAACAAACCCTAACTGCAATAGGTCTGCGCTCATCATTTCACTTTCACCGGCTTAGCCAAAGAGTGATCAAAACCAATGAGCTTAACTTTCTCCCATTGAGTTTGGGCTTTTTTACGTCGCTTAAAATACTGAGGAGTAGCGCTAAACACCGGGATATTAAGGTAACGGATTTGCAGAACATCTTTATCTGGACAAAATTCGACACAACGACCGCATAAGGTACAGTCAGGCAAGGTGATATCTTTAGCTTTATCTGTTGCATTGTGATCTGTCTGGAGCTCTTTTATATCCATAGGGCAAGCTTCAGCGCAAAGGCCGCACTTATCACAGCGCGAAGACCCCTTCTTAACTAAACGAACAAAACCCATCTTGCGAAACACTGCATGCATCGCCAACAAAGGACAGATACGGCAAAACGGCTGACGCAAGGTCATGGACATAGCGATAACCAAACCAAAAAGAAAATCACCTAAGATAGACAGCACCATATAGCTAGGAGTCGAAATATCAACAAACAACTGCTCATCACTACCTGTAAACAGTGTTGTCAGAATACGGCTAGGGCATATTTGGCAGAAGGGGTCACCCCACTCATCACTCAGAAAACCTAAACTGGTCAATGCTGGTAGGCCAAACACTAATCCACCGAGCATAAGCCACTTAATAGGCCTTACTTTATCCACAGCACCGTGGGACAAACTTTTCACTTGGCGCAATCCCAGCTTTTGACCAATAAGCCCCATCACCTCTTGGAAAAAACCCAAAGGGCAGACCCAACCACAAAAGGCCTTGTTAAGAAGTACAAACATCATTAAAAAAGTAACGATCGTTGTACCCACCGGTAGCAACAATTTCAAATAATCACCGCTATCAACTGCAGGCCCCAAACGATGATGAAACTGATGCTGTAATGGAATAAGAGCACAGTAATCAGCGTTCATAGAATCATACGCGCAGCTTAATGATGGCAAAGCACCGGAGAGCTTATCCGCCGCATAGAAACCAACAACCGTCGACCCATAAACCAAGAAAACAAACATAAATAACTGCACAAAACGCCGCAGTACCGTTAGGTTTTTCAACGTATTCACTTCACTTTTCTCCTGCTATGCTCAGGTAAACGGCGATTAATAACAAAACCAAAAACAATGCCAGCAAGGGCAACACCTGCACCTAAACTGACACTTTTCCAACTTGTTTCGCTAGCGTGGTAAGCGGTAGTTAAACTTGCCTCATAAGTAACGCCATCTTTCTCCACCGCACTAAACATTTGCAACTCAGCAGCGGGGGTAGCACGTTTAAGCGGCACTATTTCTGGAAAATCTTCCGGTGTAAACAGCTGCACACGGCCTTCATCATCGGTATGTACCACTTTATTACTACCTAAGGTGGTAGTAGCGAGCAAAGGGTGATCAGCCAAAGGAGCGCCATCCAAAATCACATTAAAGTTATACGTCTTTAAGCTTTCATAGCGCCAATGCTCTCTTGGCAAGGGAGAGGGGATTATTTGCAAACCACCCAATTCAACAGCGAGAAGATCAGAGGGAGATGTACTAACTGGACGGCCGTTGTTATAAATATATCGAACCGCTAGACTCTGAAAATTATCACTCTTTTGACGAGCCACTAGCGCGTGATAACTATCTTTCCCAGTCGGTTTCAGTGTAACGATACTGTTCTTTTTATCTAAGGGAGCGGACACTAAATCCGAATGAATAAATTCGATAACAGAACTAAACTCAGGCTGCTCACCCATCAACTGAAACTGCTTAGCTTGACGGCCATGACCTGAAGAGTGAGTTTGCTCTACCGGTTGCCAATAGATATTAGCGACTGACGAGGTAGTTACAAAGAGAAGTAAAGAAGGTAGATATTTACTCATAGAAAAATAGCCACAAGAGTTGAATTGCGGCGATTTTAACTAAAGAGGAGTAATTATAAATGTGACCCAATGCCACATGTGACAATTAGTCACAGTCTGAAAATGACGGCTCTGCTATATAAGGTATAGCCCCTAAACATTTTTTTAAGAGAAGTGTTTCTGCTCAAACTCCTTAACTGGAATCGGCTTTTCATAAAGGAAACCTTGCCCCTCAACACAACCGACATCAGCCAGAAACTTCACCTGTTCGATCGTTTCAATACCTTCTGCTACGGTAACTAAACCAAAATGATGTGCCACATCAATAATCGCCGATGTGATAGCTGCATCATCTTTATCATGGGGAAGATCACTAATAAATGCGCGATCGATTTTGAGCTGATCCAGATTAAAACGTTTTAAGTAGGCCATACTTGAATAGCCCGTACCAAAATCATCTAACGACAGTTGAACACCCAGATTCTTTAGCTCTTGAAGCAACACTAAAGTCGCTTCTTCATTTTGCATCAATGTGCTCTCTGTAATTTCTATAACAAGAGCATTTGCAGCCAGACCCGACTCACTTAAAGCACTACGGACCTCATCAACCAGTTCCGGTCTAAACTGCCGTACAGATACATTTACGGACATTGTGATCTTGGCATTATATTGTTCTGACCATTTGGCTGCTTGAAGACAGGCTTGCTCTAGCACCCAACGGCCGATTTGAATTATCAACCCTGTCTCTTCTGATAAAGGAATAAAAGCATCCGGTGAAACCAGTCCTTGTATTGGATGCTGCCAACGAATAAGAGCCTCACAACCAACCAACTGATTATCTTGCAAACAAAACTGGGGTTGATAAAACAACTCAAACTCTTTGTTCTTTATCGCTTTACGAAGCTCTGTTTCAATATGCAAACGTTGAGATGCTTGATGATTCATCTCAGCAGTAAAGAATTGATAGTTATTGCGGCCTTGAGCTTTAGCAAAATGCACAGCAGCATCAGCATTTCTTAATAGCTCATCAAAACTTAATCCATCATTAGGGTAAACAGAAATACCTATGCTTGGCGTGACCGTTAAATGACTATCATTCTCTAATGGCCTAGAGACTTCATGTAAAATACGTTCCGATAGACTAACTGCTGACTCTAAGTGGTCTAACTCTGACATAAGGATCACAAATTCATCCCCACTTAAACGACTTACGGTGTCTCCTTCTCTGAGTAAAGACTTCAGACGTTTAGCTATTTTTTGTAGGATTTCATCCCCAAAACCATGCCCTAAACTATCGTTAATATTCTTAAAATGGTCTAAATCTATATAAAGCAGCGCAAATTGTTGCTCACCTTTTTGCTTACTAACACTGATCGTTTGATCCACTCTGTGACCAACAAGTCGCCGATTAGGTAAGTTTGTCAAAGGGTCATAATCAGAGAGGTACGCTAATTTTTTCTCTACAGCTTTTCTTTCCGTCAAATCAGAAATGGAAGCTATATAGTTACGGACATTATCCATCTCATCGACAAAGGTACTAATTGCCAACCATTGCGGGAAAACTTCTCCGTTTTTCCTGCGGTTCCAAATCTCTCCACTCCACTGCCCATACTCTTTAAGCTGAGTCCACATATTGCTATAAAAGTCTTTATCATGCCGTCCTGAGCGCAAAAAGTTGGGGTTTTTATTCATAACATCAGCAGAGCTATACCCTGTGATCGCAGCGAATGCATTGTTTACTGCAATAATTCTATTGTCGGCGTTAGTCACCATAATGCCCTCACTGGCATTATGAAAAACCCGTGACGCTAACTCTAATTGATCCGCATTTTGATAAAGCTCTTTCTGCTTTTGCTCAAGATCACGATGATACTGCGTGAACTTTCTTTTCATCCACTGAGAAAAGATAAAGGATAGACTCAGCGTTATAATTGCCACAATAATAAGAAATATATATAACTGATCGCGATCTTCTTTTTGTGTTTTCGCCAATAGAGCCTTCTGCTCCTGCAGCAGATCTTCAACTTCCTTAGGATAAAAGCCTGCAATAAGGATCAAATCCAATTGCTCTATACTTCGCACTAAAGACTTTTTCGGATACGGGCCTCCTCCGTCGGGAAGAAACCAATCGTAATTAATAAAACCACCTCCTTGTTTAGCCACCCTAAGTGCTTTAGTGATGATATTTTTTTCTAGTTCATTGATCTCTTTATTGGCCGTATGGCCAGCTTGATAACTCACGCCTGATGTAGATAAAACCTTACCTTTATTATCGACGACCAATATATAGCCATACTTACCGAAATGGACTGCCTGTAAACGTTT
Source organism: Neptuniibacter marinus (assembly GCF_965223595.1). Lineage (NCBI taxonomy): Bacteria > Pseudomonadati > Pseudomonadota > Gammaproteobacteria > Oceanospirillales > Oceanospirillaceae > Neptuniibacter > Neptuniibacter marinus. The sequence continues at coordinate 3,579,951 of NZ_OZ245004.1, forward strand.
TATTGCTTGCTGCTTCAAATCGTTTTCAATAAAGGAAAGGTAATCCCCTGTTCCAATAATCCATTCATAAGGTTCAAAGGTTTTAACAAAGGTTAGCTTTTCACGCATAGTGTCTGTTTTAGATGAGGGATACCAGCGATAACGAGAGTAACCTTCCCCCTCATCATTATCAACGGCAGCCAATAGACCACGCATAATATAGTGCCCAGTATCATCTTGGTTATTATATAACGAGCGCCCTTCGGCCGATGGTGAGGTAGGTAACAAAATGCACGTGCCATCTTTATCATCAATAAAGATATAACCACGTCCATTAAAAAAACGAAGACCCCTTAATGATTCGCGAATAAGCGCTTTTATTTCAGCGGCTGGTCTACTCCCATGCTCCCGCTCATAAATGGTTGTTGCCACCAAATGGGCTTTTAATACTTCAGCGCGTGCTTGTTCTTTTAGTACATCTTCAGCTTGAGCGATAACATAACGTATATAGTCCTCCGCACTGTCAATTTCCGAAACAACACGATCTTGTCCCTTTTTTAAAAACTCCTGTTCAAGAGCAAAAAGGCGATGACTATTGTCAGTATGATTTTTAATCAAGAAATGCGATGCAACTATAACTAATAGAGCTACAGCTATAGCTACAGTCCCAAGTAATAGAAATCGGGGAAATGCATGTATTTGATTTTGAGGCATAAATTACTGAGACACCGATCCGATATAGGCAGTTAGTTTCGTATCTACGATCACAATCCTATGAAACGCACATCATCTAAGCGTTTGGGATCTGCTTGATGCAGGCCAGATTGGCCGATTCTACCAGAAACCATTCAAACTAAGGATGAATGGTCGGTTTATTTATTGATACAGATCAACAAAACCACTAGGGTTTTGTTAAGTGTTCAATTTCTGCGTAATACCGACGAAAATCGGGACTATCTGAGCGACTATAATTTAAGTTTTTAAACAAGCTCGTCAGTTTCACAAAGTGATCCCTGACCTCCGTTTTATCTTTAAACACTGCAGGTGCAAACAAGCAAGCACGTAGCAATTGAAAGGTATCTTTCTGTCTCAATAAAGGCACGGATATATCTACATCATCAAATGCATCTTGCTGGAGGTAAACTTGATCTAAACAGATCGACTTGTGGTACAAAACATAGTCATCTAGCGTTACCCCTTCCTCCCCAGTCACTTGCATCATCTGTTGAACAGACTCGCCTTCACTTAATAAAAGCTGCATCTCTTTGACTTGATCAACCCAGCCCTCACCTAAATTCTCTTTATACCAAACAGAGATCTGATCTAAATAACGAGACCACGAAATTAAAGGATCAACCGCAGGATATGCACGTTTATAAGCACGTTCAGCACTTAAGCCAAGAAATGCTTTAACCGTTCTTAAGGTCGATTGAGTCACCGGTTCCTCAAAGTTACCGCCCGCAGGAGAGACCGTACCGATCAAAGTCAGGCTACCTAAATCACCTGCATTATTCTGAATAACACCTGCTCTTTCATAAAGTGCGCGTATAGCAGAATCCAGATACGCAGGGAAAGCCTCTTCACCTGGAATCTCCTCTAAACGACCAGAGGTTTCACGCATCGCTTGTGCCCAGCGAGAGGTGGAGTCAGCGATGACAAGCACGTTATATCCCATCTGACGATAGTATTCGCTGATGGTTATACCTGTATAAATTGATGCTTCTCGTGCAGCTACGGGCATTGACGATGTATTACAAATAATAACGGTACGATCCATAAGTGAGCCACCTTTAGGATCGGACATATTTGGAAACTCGGTGATCGTCTCAACAACCTCACCTGCACGCTCACCACAGGCAACAATAACCACTATATCTACATCAGAAAAACGAGAAATAAGGCTTTGTAGTACGGTTTTACCCGCACCAAATGGACCTGGAATACAGGCTGTACCGCCACGGGCGATAGGGAAAAAAGTATCGATTAATCGTATTGATGTTAACAGCGGCTTATCAGGATATTGGCGTACACTCTTACCACTTCTTAACAATGGCTGGCTTACCGGTACACGAACAGGCCATTTTTGCTGCATGGAGACTTCCATCTCCTCTGCATCATCAGTTACGCGAAGACGGGCAACAGGCGTATCGACTGTAAATGTTCCCTCTTGGATCCAGCTCACTTCAGCACAATCTTGTAGATCAAAAGGAGCCATGATGTGATGCTTGAAGCGCCCCTCTTGCACATGACCAATAACATCACCCGCTTCCACTTTATCGCCAATCTTCACGCAAGGCTGAAAAGCCCAATGCTGCTGTCGATCTATTCCGTCAACTTCCAAACCACGCGGCAGAAAAAAACCATGCTTTGAAGCTATATTTTCAAGAGGGTTTTGCAAACCATCATAAACCTGTCCAAGCAACCCTGGTCCTAAAGTAACCGACAGCATATGCCCGCTTTGCGTGACATCATCACCTACAGCAACCCCACGGGTATTCTCAAAAACTTGCACATCCGCCTCACCATGACGTACACGGAGAACCTCAGCCTGCAACGCTTCTTGCCGCCCTCCCTTACCAAGTCGTGTAGGGCAAATATGAACCATTTCATTCTTTAAAATAGGGAAGTAATCACCATCGTTACCTTTAAGCAATTTAATTGTAACAATGTCGTCCCTTACCGCCACAACCTGCGCTGTAATATGCTGATTCACTAATTATTCCCCTGTAATAACTGCTGATTCAAACCAGAAAGTTCTAACAACACACTGCGCGACTTATTAAACGTGTCTACGGCTTTATCACCGTCATATCGTAAACAGCGTTCGGCAATTGCCCAGCGCAAAACAAAGCAGGCGAGTGCCTCAAAGCTAAAGTGATGGCTATGCTCTGCCTGACGTAAACTTGTCCATAATTGCTGATTATAATATTGCTCTACAAGCATTGGCTTTTCTTTGCTCATTAAACGCTGCAACTGCAATAGCTGAGGACATACACGATCTAATCCAAAACCTGGCTCAAACCAATGCTTCTTAATCAATTGAACCCAGCGTCCGGCACCATGGAACTGCGAAGGATCATCTAAACCTACGGCTCGACACCTCAAAGCAGCCAGCAAGGTTTTTAGCTCCATCTGATAGTTAATCAACTCCAACATAACTGGGGACTCGACCTTGCTCATATCGGCCTTCCACTGAGCAATCAGATCTTTATCCGTCAACATAATGTAATGATCAATAATCGGATGAAATAGCGCTTCAATATTAGCCAACTGTGCGCTGCCTTCGTCTGACAACATGGTCAACCGACGATCTAAAGCAATCCGCGAAATAGGCAGCTGAGTACACTGCTCCAGTTCCGGCAGCCATGGTAGCGCCGTCATCAGCGTATAGTAATCCGACACTATCGAATCACTCCCTCAATGATCGCCCTAAATCGAGGCTGTAGATGTTTCAATAGAAGCTTAGCAACCGCCTCACTACTTAAATCAATCTCTACCTCTTGCCCACTCAAGCAGACCCTTATGCCCTTACCTTCATGCAGTTCAAAATTAACCCCTGCCCGCATCTGCTCAGCCGCTAAGGACTGGACAAACTGACTAAGCTTACCTTCGCGGTACTCTTTAGGGTTTCTTCGTAGTTCATCTAAACCGATAAAGTCTTCAGGCAGTAAAACATCAATCGCTTTCGCCTGTGAAATCCCTTGATCACTACTGACCTTAGCCACCAACTCTAAAATAAGGCTACGCATAAAAGCAGGGTTATCCATTTGAGTCGCAACTAACCGCTCAACTTGATCAGTAAAGGAGTGTGATAAAGTTTCTCTCACCTCAAGATGCATATCTCGCACAGCGATACGCAATGCATCTTCACCGGCTTGCTTAAGCTGTGCAGCCTCTTTCTTGGCCTTACTTAAAATAAGATCCGCTTCCTGCTTCGCTTGTGCAAGCAGCCAGTCCGCACGATGCTCAGCTTCTTCAACTAAGCGTTCCGCTTCATGTTGACCTTTTTGCACCCCTTGCTGACGTAGTTTTTCAATCAGATCCTCTACACCGGAAGAGGCTTGCGTTTTATGCTCGTTATTCATATTGACCACCTAGGCTGGCACACCTGCACTGATAACTAATGCAAAAATAAACGCAAACACAGCAAACCCTTCCACAATTGCAGCAGGCGCTAACGACATACCAAAGATTTCAGGACGAATTTTTGCAACATTAATTGCAGAAGCACAGCAGCGCCCCTGCCAAGCAGCACTGAACAATAATGCTAAGCCACAAAGCAAACCTATCGCCGCTAAACCGGGCGCATTATCAACAGTGATCTCACGGTTCAAAGCAAACATCACCACAATTCCATAAATTGACTGTGATGAAGGCATTGCAGCAATACCTATGTACCGACCATGGCCTGTTTCTGTCTCTAATAAAGCACCACATGCGGCCTGCCCAGCAAGAGCACAACCAATCATGCTACCAATAGCCCCTAACGCCATAGGCCCATACAAACCAGCCCAACCCAAAGCAATGATTAGGTTATCCAAGGTGAAACCTCCTGTTTAGCGAACGGCTGAAAGGCATAACCCTCATCAGCCAAACTCCAGTTATAAAATTCAATCAAGTTAAGGCGTAAACCGTGGATAACTCCACTGATTACAGTCAGTAAAAAGTTCAAAAGATGCCCAACCAAAGGGATAAGCACTTTAAAAAGAAGACCAATGGCAGGCAAAGCAGCCGCAACATCAACAGCCAATTTGTTAAAAGTCATGGCAAGAGAGGCGCTCGCTAAACCTAATGCAAATAAGCGCAAATAACTTAAAACATCGCCAAACAGCTTAGTAATACCGGTTAAAGCTAACAAACCATCAACAAGCCTCATCCCACTCCAGCCACTACGTGCAGAAGAGAAACATAGAACAAGCATTAACCCTGCGGCAAAACACAACCAGTGCAGAACAGTAAAGCCTTGAATCCAACCGGCTAAGGCCACTGCTATACTGATTGCCCAGCCTATTGCGGCCCAGGCTTGTAGCGACTTCCTACGTACCCAAGCCATCATCAAATTGCCTAATATCAGATGGATAGCACCGACGGTAATCGAGAGCAGCATCATACTATCAAAGTCGTTAAGATCTAACATTTTAAGCCCTTGAAGCCATCCAAATGGGGCCTGAGCACCGAAATAACTACCGACAACAACACCCCATATAAATCCAGCGATGGCTAACGCACAACCCATAGCACGCAGGCGTATACCGCTTTCAGTCATACCCATACGTTGCCAATAGAAAAACAAAATTGCAGCAAGCAGTAAGGAGTAACCTGCATCCGACATAATCAATGCAAAAAATGAAACGAATGAGAAGAAAACAACACGAGAAGGGTCCCAGCTACGATAACCAGGCATTTGGAAGAAGTTGACCACCTCTTCACCACCCGCTATGGCCGTAGGGTTATCAAGTAAGGTGGGAGGAAGCTCATCCTCTTTAGGTGACTCAACTTGAAGCGCTAAGCACTGTTCTTGCGCTAATAACTGGAGTTGCGCTAAATGCTCCTCGGAGAGCCAACCTTGAACTGCGAAAATTTCATCTCTATCTAATGTTTGATTAGAGACTTCCGCTAACTGTGCAGCATCATCAGTACCCGCAATAGAGCGCTGTAACAAATATATCCACCGCGTATAACCTTCTCGTTCAGCTTCAACGGTTTCAAGTTCAATCTCAATATCTTCTAATTCTCGCTTGAGATGAACCAGCGGCACGGCACCCGTGTGGGTTCGAAGAACAGGCAGTACATTAATACCTGGCTCTTTTTCAGAGATAACTGCAATATAGCTGTGACGGTTATCTCGATGAACCACCTGCCAAGGAAGTTCAACATCTTGCAGCTCTTTCATACGGAAATTGGGTACTAAATAGAACCAAAAGCGCTGTCCATAAAGTTCATTTTCTTCCGGTAATTCAAAGCTCCCCCAAGGGGTTAAATCTTTAATTCTTTTCTGTAAGAAGTCATATCGTTCAACAAGATCGAGGCGTAATCGGCGGTTTTTCTCGACACCTTGAACTACAGATAGCAGGTCGAAATGACGTTCACTAACAACCTGTTTCCGCTTTTGTTTACAATTCAGAAGGTAATGTAAACTTTCATATAACTGCTCTGGACTAACCTTTAATGAGTTTGTTTCGGTATGCTTGGAGGGTGCCGAAGAGGATAGTTCCTGTAAAGGTATAATATGCATTACACCTAAAGACTGAAGCTGATCTAAAACCTGTGCTTTATCTTCAGTTAACCCAACTAATGTGGCTTTTTTTAACGCTAGGATACTCATAGCTGCATCCTCCTGCGTTTATTTTTTGCAATTTTTGCTCTCACAACACCGGCACGCTCGGCATCTGAGAGCGCTATTCTAATTTTACGTATATTTCTTTGTGCTTCAGGAATCAAAACCTTATCAAACAGATTTAATCGCTGTGTGGTTTTTTGTAACCCTAGCTCCAGCAATTCTAACCGTTGTTGATAGATCTTAACTTCGATCTCAGTTCGTAACGCTTTGGTCTGTAAATTTAAGAAATCATCGACCCAGTGAGGTAGCAACAATACCGAATATTTTGCTATTTCGACGTCAAACACTGCCAACTTTGGTAACTCTAATCCAACAAGGTTCACATAATTAATAGTTAGCTGTTTAACCTGTATCAGTGAGTTTAAATCAATTTTTGAATCCGCAGACATAGGTAACTGCTCAACCACTTGCTGCTGCAATAACGCCAACTGTTCTTGATTATTTTCCAAGGCAGCAACCGCTTCTTGGCGAGCTGATAATAATTGCTTACGCTTAAGATCCAACGCAGGTACAAACTGCTTAAAAGCCTTTAAGCGCCGCCCCTCTCTATTGAGCGTGGTTTTATTAAGCGCTAACTTTGCCACTATTTATCTACCTTACTATTAAAGAGTTTCACTACTTTGAACATCGGCCTTTTTCGGGAAATACTTATCAATCAGCACTTGTTTCATTAACAACTCATGATCATGAAAGCATTCAGCTAAGGTTTCCCAGCTCAGATCCAACGCATCTTCTAAAGGCAAAGTAACGTCTATACCCATAAATCGTTGACGGAAGAGTTCACCAAATTTCAGAAGGCGCTCATCATACTCACTCAGTTCAAATGACATAGCCTGTTTCTGAGCGGCATCTTGCGCTTCTGCATAAAAGCGCACCATCGTATTCATAATCTGACTGTGGTCTTCACGGGTTACTTTGCCGATAACGTGCTGCTTTAAGCGTGATAAAGAGCCAAAAGGATCAATTACGCCATTATGCAAATAGAACTGACCTTCCGTTATATAACCCGTATTATCAGGCACAGGGTGCGTTACATCATCGCCCGGCATAGTTGTTACAGAGAGAATAGTCACAGACCCTGCACCTTTATAATCACAAGCTTTCTCATAACGACGTGCAAGCTGTGAATAAAGGTCGCCGATATAACCTCGGTTAGAAGGTACATGCTCCATAGAGATACCTACCTCTTTCAAAGCATCCGCATAAGCGGTCATATCAGTTAGTAAAACAAGGACGCGTTTGCCCTCTTCTACTGCAAATCGTTCCGCTACCGCAAGCGCCATATCCGGTACTAATAAAGCTTCGACGGTAGGATCTGAACCTTGATGAACAAACATCACCGTACGAGCATGAACACCTGCCTCCTCAAACGCTTGGCGAAAAAAGTAATAATCATCAAAGATCAGCCCTATCCCACCAAACACAACCACGTCAGCATCCGCGTGTGTGCCAATCTGAGCCAACAGCTGGTTATAAGGCTCGCCTGCAACTGAAAAAATAGGTATTTTTTGGCTTTCAACTAGGCAGTTAAAAACATCAATCATCGGCACATCAGTGCGGATCATATGGGAGGCTAAGACACGACGTGCGGGATTTACTGTTGGCCCGTCGATCTCAATTTTTGGTTCTTCCGTTAACGCTGGGCCTGTATCAATCGTTCGCCCAGTGCCAGAAAAGGCACGACCAAGAATATTAGGGGAGAATGTAACTTCCATTGATCGCCCTAAAAAGCGAATAACAGAATGAGTGGACAAACCTTTAGTGCCGCTAAACACCTGAAGAGACACGGCCTCTTTATCGAGCAAAATCACTTGCGCCAAACTGGCATGCTGGCCACGATTTTCATCATTTTCAATTAATGCCAGATCACCAAAACATATAGGTGAAATACCTTCTTCAGACAGTGGCACATGAACTTTGACGATATCGCCCACTATCTCAAGAATTCGCGAATACCTAACCAGCAGCTGCGTCACAACGTTCTCCCTATAAGAATTATGCGAATATGAGTTAAAACATTTCTAATTTCCAAACTTCATAGGCAGGCTCTTCATATGGATGAGCCTGTTTTAAAGCCATGACTGCCTGCTTAATAAACTCTTCATCACAAACCAATTCAACTTTCCATTCTGAAACGGTTTCTAACTCGTTGCACTTACCTATAAAAGGGGTACTGCCTTCTAAGGCTCTAAACTGTCCACGACCCAGCACTTGCCAGCAACATTGATCGTAATTACCAATACGGCCAGCACCTGTACTAAAAATAGCCGTTTTAACAGTTTCCAAATGATCTTCAGGTACAAAAAAACTCAACTTATACACGTACTTTTACCTGTTTATATCACACCGATAAGAATCTGCCACTCATTAAGTAAGTAACAACTAAAGTAAGCAACAACGGCTAAGCTCAAAATCTAATTCTATTAATCTACCACCTAATCGATTCAAGATAGAGTCATGACTCCAGTCTGCTTTATCTAGGTAACAAACAAATTGATCTGCGGCATTGATAGTTTAAGTTATTTGGCTAATTTCTACATTTCTACTACCCAATAGAATAATACTAATCTGCTCATCAAAACTTTAGCAAGATCCAGATAGAACTTCATACAGACCATAGGCAGATTGTAATAACGGACTTAAGAACCTACGAGCCATGAGCTCAAGCAAAAGTTTGTGTCTTAAAAATAAGGCGTTACCTCTCCACACACCACGCCTATTGCACAAAATATGAATAAGCAGGCATAAAAAAACCGCTTTAAAAGCGGTTTTAGCTATCAATCATCAATATAGGTTATTTCAGACCTAAAATATCTTGCATATCAAACAGGCCAGATTTTTTACCTTCTAACCACTTACACGCACGTACCGCACCTTTAGCAAAGGTCAGACGGTTACTAGCTTTATGAGTAATTTCTATACGCTCACCTTCAGTAGCAAACAGTACCGTATGATCGCCCACCACATCACCTGCGCGAATGGTTTCAAAACCGATTTCGCCACGTGGACGCGCACCGGTAATCCCTTCACGACCATAGACTGCGCACTCTTTTAAATCTCGACCAAGTGCATCGGCTACGACTTCACCCATACGTAACGCGGTGCCGGAAGGGGAATCAACTTTATGACGGTGATGCGCTTCGATCACCTCAATATCATAATCATCATTACCTAATGCCTGAGCGGCTACTTCTAGCAGCTTAAAGCATAAGTTCACGCCGACACTCATATTCGGTGCAAAAACAATCGCCGCCTTGCTGGAACGGTCTTGCAATATCGCTTTTTGCTCATCATTTAGACCGGTGGTCCCAATGACAATTTGTTTACCGTTCTCAACACAGAAATCGACATTCTGTAAGGTCACTTCCGGCGCAGTAAAATCAATCAACACATCAAAATCATCAACGGCTTCAGACAAGGAACCTTTGATAGTAACACCGAGCTTCCCAACGCCAGCCATTTCACCTGCATCAGCGCCGATCAAGGTACTTGTAGGCTCAACAATCGCGGCCCCTAATTCTATATTTTCAGTCATTTGGATAGCTTCAATATTAGCTTTACCCATTCGACCCGCTGCACCAGTCACTGCCACTTTAATCATGCGTTTTTTCCATTAGTCTTTGTCATACAGAATATTTTGATCCATATCCAGTGCAGGTTTCTCACAGGATGGGTGTCCTACTGCTCGGGCAGGCACACCAACAACAGTCGTATGTGCAAGCACATCATCAAGGACAACACTCCCACCGCCAATTTTTGCGCCAGCGCCAATTTCTATATTGCCGAAAATTTTTGCACCTGCCGCGATCATGACACCTTCGCGGATCTTTGGATGTCTATCACCTGTAATCTTACCGGTTCCGCCTAAAGTAACTGACTGCAGAATAGATACGTCATTCTCGATCACACTCGTTTCACCCACAACAATACCTGTTGCATGATCAAACATAACCCCTTGGCCAATAACGGCACCCGGATGTATATCCACTTGGAGCACACTACTGACACGACTCTGAATATACATCGCCATGCTTTTACGCCCCTGCTTCCACATATAATGCGCTACTCGATAAGCCTGTATCGCGTGAAAACCTTTAAGGTAGAGTAAGACAGTAGAATATTTATCAATAGCAGGATCGCGTGTACGTACCGCCGCTATATCAGCACAAACTGCCGCAATAATTTCCGGCGCATCACGAAAGACCTCTTCTATGACTAAACGGAAAGTTACCGCAGGTACGGCATCGTCATAGAGCTTTCGGCTTAAAAGATAGGCCAGTGCTGAACATAAGCTTTGGTGGCCTAATATATTGGCGTGGTAATAACCCGCTAAAACTGGCTCATTAATGACTTCTTGCTCAGCTTCTGCAGTAATCTCTTGCCAAAGCCAATCTCGGCATTCTGGATTCTGGCTCATGCCATCTCCGATGATCTTGTAAATACTCAAGTTAGCAGAGACTTTCCTAACCAACCTGAGTATTTGGGACAACTTTTTAGGTCATGTCTTCAAAGAATTTCTTCACGGAATCAAAGAAGCCATGCTTTTTAGGGCTGTGTTTACGTGTACCTTGCTCCATCTCATCTTGGAACTCACGCAATAACTCTTTTTGACGACTACTTAGTTTAACCGGCGTTTCCACAACCACTTTAACCAACATATCACCAACAGAACCACCACGAACAGGCGCAATACCTTTGCCTCGTAAGCGGAACATTTTGCCCGTCTGCGTTTCAGCAGGCACTTTCAGTTTCACACGGCCATCCAAAGTCGGAACTTCAAGCTCACCACCTAGGGCTGCATCAACAAAACTGATAGGTACTTCACAATAAAGATGTTTGCCATCACGCTCAAATATTGGATGCTCTTTAACATGAACCTGAACATAAAGATCACCCGCAGGACCACCATGCGTACCTGCTTCACCTTCGCCAGATAAGCGAATACGATCACCTGTATCAACTCCTGCAGGGATTTTAACGGATAAGGTTTTGGTTTTCTCTTTACGACCCTGACCATGACAATCAGTACAGGGATCAGAGATAATTTTACCTTCACCATGACAGGTAGGACAGGTTTGCTGTACAGAGAAAAAGCCTTGTTGCATACGCACTTGGCCTTGGCCGCCGCACGTACCACATACTTTAGCTGAACTCCCAGGTTTGGCACCAGTACCGTCACACGTTTCACAGGCTACAAGCGTAGGAATCTGGATGCTTTTTTCGACACCACGAACCGCCTCTTCCAGTGTCATCTCCATGTTGTAACGTAGATCAGCACCACGCTGCACGGAGCTTCGACCGCCACGACCACCGCCGCCGCCAAAGATATCTCCAAAGACATCACCAAAGATATCTGAGAAGTTACCATCAAAGCCGCCACCTTGACCGCCACGCATGTTGGGATCTACACCCGCATGACCGTATTGATCATAAGCAGCTTTTTTCTGCGCATCCGAAAGTACTTCGTAGGCTTCATTCACCTCTTTGAACTTATCTTCAGCCTCTTTATCATCCGGATTACGGTCCGGGTGATACTTCATCGCCATACGGCGAAAAGCTTTTTTGATATCCCGATCAGATGAATCTCGGGAAACACCTAATATTTCGTAATAATCTTGTTTCGACATGGTCACAACACTTGTCAGGGCTTAATGCCGGATATGACAACGCGGGCATAAAGCCCGCGGTGCCGAGTAAATCTGCTTTCCAGCTAAAGCCGGAAAGCCAATGCTAAATAGATCCTTTAAATCAGCGTCAATACGACTTATTTTTTGTCGTCTTTCACTTCTTCAAATTCTGCATCTACTGCATCATCGTTACCGCCGGTCTGTTCTTCTCCTGCAGCACCTTGAGCCGCTTCAGCTTGTTGAGCAGCTTCAGCATACATTTTTTGTGCAACAGCAGAGATCGCTTCAGTTAATGCCGCTGTTTTAGCTTCAATCGCGTCTTTATCATCCGCTTTCAAAGCTTCTTCCAACTCAGCAGTCGCTGCTTCAACAGCCGTTTTCTCTTCCTCAGTCGCTTTATCACCCGCTTCTTCCATTGTTTTCTTAGCGGAGTGAACCATGGCATCACCCTGGTTACGAGCCTGAGTTAGTTCTTCAAACTTTTTATCTTCTTCAGCATGGGCTTCAGCATCATTAACCATCTGATCAATTTCATCATCGCTTAAACCTGAAGAAGATTTAATCACGATAGATTGCTGCTTACCTGTTGCCTTATCTTGAGCGGATACATTCAAGATACCGTTTGCATCCAAGTCGAATGTTACTTCGATCTGTGGAACACCACGTGGCGCTGGTGGAATCTCAGCCAAGTCAAAACGACCTAGTGACTTGTTCTGTGTCGCTTGCTTACGCTCACCCTGAACAACATGAATTGTTACAGCGTTCTGGTTGTCATCGGCAGTAGAGAAGATCTGAGACTTCTTCGTTGGAATAGTCGTGTTCTTCTCAATAACTGGAGTAGCAACGCCACCCATAGTTTCGATGCCTAGTGTTAGCGGTGTTACATCAAGAAGTAGAACGTCTTTAACGTCGCCAGCCAGTACCGCACCTTGAATCGCAGCACCCATTGCTACCGCTTCATCAGGGTTCACATCTTTACGTGGTTCTTTACCGAAGAACTCAGACACTTTCGCCTGAACCATTGGCATACGAGTCTGACCACCAACAAGGATAACTTCGTCGACTTCAGACATGCTCAAGCCAGAATCTTTAAGTGCTAGACGGCAAGGCTCAAGTGAACGTTCAACCAGCTCTTCAACCAAAGATTCAAGTTTTGAACGGCTAATTTTAACATTAAGATGTTTAGGGCCTGACGCATCAGCTGTGATGTAAGGCAGGTTAACATCAGTGCTCTGTGCAGATGACAACTCAACTTTCGCTTTCTCTGCACCCTCTTTAAGACGCTGTAGCGCAAGAGGATCGTTGTGTAGATCAATACCTGTATCTTTCTTAAACTCTGCAGCCAAGAACTCAATCAAACGTAAGTCAAAGTCCTCACCACCAAGGAACGTATCACCGTTAGTCGATAACACTTCAAACTGGTGCTCGCCATCAACTTCAGCAATTTCGATGATAGAGATATCAAATGTACCACCACCTAAGTCATAAACAGCGATGGTTTTATCACCTTTAGACTTATCCATACCATAAGCCAGTGCAGCAGCTGTTGGCTCGTTGATAATACGTTTAACGTCTAGGCCTGCAATACGTCCCGCATCTTTTGTTGCTTGACGCTGAGCATCGTTAAAGTAAGCAGGTACAGTAACAACCGCTTCAGTTACCTCTTCACCGAGGTAGTCTTCAGCTGTTTTCTTCATTTTTTTCAGAATCTCAGCAGAGACCTGAGGTGCAGCTAGTTTTTCACCTTTTACTTCAACCCAAGCATCACCGTTGTCTGCTTCAATAATTTTGTACGGCACCATTTTGATGTCTTTCTGTACAACTTCATCTTTAAAGCGACGACCGATTAAACGCTTGATCGCAAATAATGTATTATTCGGGTTAGTAACTGCCTGACGCTTAGCCGGCTGACCAACCAAAATTTCACCGTCTTCTGCGTAAGCGATGATAGAAGGCGTAGTACGATCGCCTTCAGCGTTTTCAATTACTTTAGTTGTGTCACCATCTAAAACAGAAACACAAGAGTTTGTGGTTCCTAAGTCAATACCGATGATTTTACCCATTTGTATCTGCTCCAATTCGCGCTGCCCGATTACGACGGACAGTATTTAAAACTTGTAAAAGATAGCTACACTGTCGTGCTCTCAACTATCTCTCATGCTATGCAATCTATATAAGTACGTTTTATAAGGTTTCAAGGGTTACAAGTAAAAAAACTTATCCTTTTGCAACCACAACCATCGCCGGACGTACCAACCGGCCATGTAATGTGTAACCTTTCTGCATGACAGCAATAACGCTATTAGGCTCTGCATCAGGCGCATCCACCATTGACATCGCTTGATGTAATGCAGGATCAAACGCTTCACCTAAAGGACTAACCTGTTCCATCTTGAACTTCTCAAGTCCAGACAAGAACATCTTCATCGTCATCTCAACACCTTCACGCACAGGCTGCAGTGCTTCATCATCACCAAAAGCTTCAATTGCACGCTCTAAGCTATCAACAATTGGCAGCATTTCATTAGCAAATTTTTCTACACCAAATTTATGTGCTTTTTCGACATCCTGCTCAGCACGACGGCGAACATTCTGAGCTTCAGCCTGAATTCGAAGCATCTGATCTTTCAGAGATTCAACTTCTGCTACAGCAGCAGCTAACTCTTGAGCTAATGTCTCAGCATTCTGCTCTTCGCTTTCCCCATTCTCATCAACAATCTTTTCTGCTGTTTCTGTAGCAGCATCAAGTTGCTCATCATTTACAGATTCTGTTTGCTGGTTATCTTGTGGTGTCTGTTCTTCATGTGCCATTGCTACTCTCCAGCCAGCTCCGTGTTAACGTCACGGAAAGTCTAGGTATTAATTTCATTTGCAGCTTATATGGGGCCAAAGAGATACCTTTCAACACTTGAAAGCACTTTTTTTCAGATAAATTCAGATAAATATTGCATCAGCACACAAAAAAGCTTATATAAAAGTACTGTATAAAAACACATGTAATTTATTATGCTGAATCAACTGACTATTCGTGACTTTGCAATTGTTGAAAGCCTTGATCTAGAACTCAATCAAGGCATGACTGTCGTAAGCGGTGAAACTGGGGCCGGCAAGTCCATTATGCTAGACGCTTTGGGCCTCACTTTGGGCAACCGTGCCGAAGCCGGCACTGTAAGATTAGGCGCTGACAAAGCGGATATTACAGCAAGCTTCAATATTGCTGATATACCTAGCGCAGAACAGTGGCTACAAGAGAATGACCTAGATAACTGCGGAGAGTGCATTTTAAGGCGCGTAATCACTAAAGAGGGGCGCTCTCGCTGCTATATTAATGGTCGCCCTTCACCGGCTAGTTCTGTCAAATCTTTAGGTGAACACCTGATCGCTATTCATGGCCAACATGAACATCAACGCTTATTAAAAAGGGACTATCACCGCACACTACTAGATGACTTTGCGGGACTCAATAAGCTGGCCGAGCAAACACGCCATGCATTCCAACATTGGTCAAAACTGAATACAGAACTGACCCATTTATCAGAACAAAGCGCTGAGCAAACGTCACGCATTCAATTATTGAGCTATCAAATTGAAGAACTTGACCAGCTCGCTCTACAAGAAAACGAATTGAAGCAACTTGAACAAGAACAAAAAACCTTATCCAACGCCGGCGAAATACTGAGCACAGGCCATGAATTTATAGGCCTCGCCAGTGATAACGAAAATAGTAATTGTGTGCAATCACTTAACCACTGTCGTCAGCTTCTCACGGGTATCGAGTCTGAATCCCCCTCAGTCCGCCAAGCAGCCGAAATGCTTGATTCAGCCTTAATCCAAGTAGAAGAAGCTAGTACCGAAATTCGTCACTACCTAGACAGAGTGGAGATAAACCCAACACGCCAACAAGAGGTTGAAGAGCGTTTATCAACCATTTTTGAAATTGCACGCAAACATCGTATTAAACCAAACGAGATCACAACACTACATAAAGAACTTCAACAGGAATTCAACTCGCTCAGTCGCACCGATGAAGAACTTGAACAGTTAGAAGCATCCGTTGAGAGCGCATATTCAAGGATCATCGAACTCGCAAAAAAACTCAGCGAAAAACGAAACAAAGGCGCTCAAAAATTAAGCAAACTTGTCGATCAGCAACTACATAGTTTAGGCATGCCCGCAGCGTCGTTAACTGTGCAACTATCTACTTTAGAGAAACCAACCGCTAATGGACTAGAAGATATTGAGTTCTTGATCATAACCAACCAAGGCCAGCCAGCAAAACCTCTCAACAAAATAGCATCTGGCGGTGAATTATCTCGTATCAGCCTTGCTATTCAAGTAATCACGGCACAAACATCTACCACGCCCACACTTATTTTTGATGAGGTTGATGTAGGTATAGGCGGAGCTATAGCTGAGGTTGTCGGTAAACTATTAAGAACATTAGGCCAAAGCGCACAGATTCTTTGTGTCACTCACCAACCGCAAGTTGCATCACAAGGGCATCAACATCTATTTGTCAGCAAACGTAGTGATAAGCAACAGACCCATACCCAGATAGATCAATTAACAGAAGATAGACGGATAGAGGAGATAGCTCGCATGCTTGGCGGTATATCCATTACCGAACGCTCCATTGAGCATGCTAAGGAGATGTTAGATCTACAGCATTAACCTTAAAAAAAACAAGGGTTATAACAAACACTAAAAGACCAGCATAATTGCTGGTCTTTTAGAATTCACCGTAGCTAAGAATTGACGCTTACTTTTTACCTATGGAATCTTTATGGATACCGTATAGATAAAGCGTTCTATCAGTAACAACAAAACCCATAGACTCAGCAATTTCGTTTAATAGAACATTCAACCGCGGATCATTAAACTCTTTTACCATACCGCTTTTAACGCAAACAATATGATCATGTGCTTCATCACGCGCCAATTCAAAAACAGAGTGCCCACCTTCAAAGTGATGACGTGTCACTAAACCTGCGGCTTCAAACTGAGTTAATACCCTATAAACTGTTGCTAAGCCTACATCCTCGCCCTTTTCCATCAGTAATTTATAAATATCTTCAGCACTGAAATGATCACCTTCACCGGCTTGCTCCAGTATTTGATAAATTTTTACACGAGGCAAGGTAACTTTAAGACCCGCTTTTCGAAGTTCCTGATTTTCAAGTGACATAATAATTCTCTAGGCTATTTGGTGTTATCAAGTAAGCATAACAAGCTTAATAACTTGTTCAAATGCGTACGAATCTTTATTATCCGCATTTACGCACAATTGTGGAAGCAAAAACAGATGCAAAAACTACTTATTATCGCAGTACTCACTATAGTACTGTCTGGTTGTTCCGGTTTTCCTGGGGTTTATAAAATTGATATTCCACAAGGCAATGTAGTTAACCAAGAGATGGTTGACCAATTACGTCCAGGAATGACGGAAAACCAAGTCCGTTTCATTATGGGCAGCCCACTAATAACCGATACCTTCCATGAAGGCCGCTGGGACTATCTATATAGCAAGAAAAGCGGGTCAGAAAACGATGAAGGTTATATTCGCGAGCGCATATCCCTCTACTTTAAAGACGGCAAGCTATCCGGCCTAAATGGCGATTTCCGTCCAGGCGGTGGTAAAAGCGACAATTAAACCTGTTAGCGCGCAGCAGCTTCAGCTTCTTTTTTTGCTTTCATTTTAGCAGCGCGCTTTGCTCTAACCTCTTTAGGGTCTGCGATCAAAGGTCGATAGATCTCTACTCTCTGACCTTCACGCAAAACTGTTTCCTTAGGGTTTTTAATCGCTTTAGAAAAAATCCCCATGGGTGCTGTTTCTGGATCAATTTCCGGAAAGATCTCGACGATACCAGATTTGATCACGGCGTCATAAGCTGTACATTCATCTGGTACATTCAATGAAATGATTTTCTGTTCTGTGGGTAATGCAAACGCAACTTCGACAATCATATCGTGCTCTTAATCATAAATTTCATCAGCGCGACTTACGAAAGCATCAACTAAAGTCGTCGCGACTTGGTTAAATACTTTACTCATCGCAAGGGATGCAATTTTACCAGAAAACTCAAACTTAAGATTAAGGCTCACTTTGCATGCCTCATCACTGAGAATTTTAAAATCCCAAATACCAGCTAAAGAGGAAAAAGGACCCTCTACTAATTCAAGCATCATTTGGTTAGGACGTTTTAAGTCATTACGTGTAGTAAAACTGTATTTTAGACCTGCTTTAGACAAATACAGAGTTGCGATCAACTCCTGATCCGAACGGCTAACAACTTCAGTTTTAGAGCACCAAGGCAAAAACTCAGGATAACGCTCTACATCATTAATAAGATCAAACATCTGTTCTGCAGTGTGCAACACCAATGCACTGCGATCTACCTGAGCCATACCAAAAAAATGCCCCTACTTAAGCTTCTCAATTAAATTGAGAACAAAAATCACTGACACGCCTATAGGCGCAATAAAACGCAACGCAATATACCATGCATTAAACAGCAGAGGGGAAGAGATTGCCAACTCATTGGCCACCATATCCCGCGTGATAATCCAGCCTGCAAAGATAGCAATAAACAAACCACCCAGCGGCAACATTATATTAGCCGTCATGAAATCGAGGAAATCGAATACATTAAATCCAAGTAATTTCACATCAGAGATAAAGTTGAACGAACCTAAGGCGGCAACTCCCATACCCCAAACAATCAAACCCAAAACAATACAGGCGGGAATACGATGCCAATTAAACTTTTCGACTAACCAAGCAGCCGCTGGTTCCATTAGAGATATCGCCGAAGTCCAAGCGGCGATACCCACCAGCAAGAAGAACACAAAACCAAAAACCTGTCCGCCAGGCATCTGACCAAACGCAACAGGCAGAGTCACAAACATCAAACCAGGCCCCGCTCCTGGATCCATGCCATTAGAAAAAACGATAGGAAAAATAACCAACCCAGCAATCAGGGCAACCAAGGTATCCATGATTGCGATCCAAATAACCGCACCACCGATAGACGTTTTCTTCGGCATATATGACCCATAGGCCATAATTGCTCCCATCCCCAAAGATAAAGTAAAGAATGAATGTCCTAAAGCCACTAGAACAGAATCCCAACTTAATTCAGATGGGTCATAATGAAACAAAAAATCCCAGCCCGCCGTAAACCCTTCCGTTTGCGAAGAGTATCCCAACATAACAAGCAATAAGAGAAACAATGCGGGCATAAGAAATTTAACCGCATTTTCCAATCCCTTTTTAACGCCGCCAACAATAACTAGCATGACCATCATGACAAAAATCGAGTGCCAGATAATCAATGTCTGCGGGTCATCTAATAGGTTATTAAACACAGCACCTGCGTCCGCACTGCCTATAGCAATAAAGTCGCCAACCCCCATTCCCGCGATATAAAACAACACCCAACCCGCGACAACTGAGTAGAAAGAAAAAATCATAAACCCTGCAAGAACGCCCGTCCAACCGACAAGCGACCAGTACTGAGAGCGCCCTGCTTCAAGCGCCACACTTTTCATCGCATTAATAGGACTTTGACGGCCCCGACGCCCGATGAGTACTTCGGCTATCATGATCGGCACCCCAACAAGCAAAATGCAGCAGAGGTATACCAAGACAAACGCCCCTCCCCCGTTTTCACCCGTTATATAGGGAAACTTCCAGATATTACCTAAGCCTACAGCTGATCCTGTAGCCGCTAATATAAAGATCCAACGCGATGTCCAAGCACCATGAATAGATGTTTTGTCTTGCATAAGCTGATAGCTCTCTATTTATTCTTATGATCAACAGATAGCGAAATTCTTTCATCTATACTTCAAAAGCACAACGAAAAATAATCACTTTCCAACCATTAAAAAAGTACGGCAACGCCATTTCACACAACGGTAAATATTATTAGAACTGCTTTCTTTGCTTTGATCTGCACTATATAATCGCCCGCCATGGCTAAAAAGAAAAAAGCCCCATCAGGCAACACCATCTGTCAAAACAAAAAAGCACGTCACGAGTTCCTTATTGAGGATAAATTCGAGGCGGGCTTAGTGCTGACCGGATGGGAAGTAAAAAGTTTACGCGAAGGTCGCGCACAGCTCGTTGAATCTTATGTGAATATTCATAAGGGAGAAGCGTGGCTTGTGGGCGCCCATTTCACACCATTAAAGACAGCCTGCACCCACGTGGTCGCAGACCCTACACGTCAAAGAAAACTACTCTTAAATCATCGAGAGCTAGTTAAAATCATTAGCGCGATCAATGCTAAAGGTCTTACCTGCGTCCCACTTTCGCTCTATTGGAAAGGTAATCACATTAAATGTGAAATAGCCTTAGCCAAAGGTAAAAAACAGCATGACAAACGTGCTGCTGATAAAGATAAAGACTGGGCACTACAAAAACAGCGTTTAATGGCAGCTAGATAAATTGAGCAGCGACACTTGCCTAAGTGTCGCCCTCCCCCCTTGAATATGTTTTCTCATGTCATCGCTCAATTAAATGAACTTTAATCACGCTGCGCTGCAACGTAAAAATTAACAACCATTCGTAGAATCAACAACTTATTAAGTACTCAGGTAATTCCCTTAACACCCTATTTTATCCTCAGATAAACAAGCGTTTAAAATATACGTTTTCACCTCTTGATTTTGATCATTTCTAGTGCAATAGTTTACTCCAAAAAGCACATCACAGCGTGTTTTATGCAGCAGGGCGTTCAGGGAGAATAACGTGCAGTCACAGGGATATCAGTTACAAGTCAACAGCATAGGTGACGCAAATGCATTGACTATTAGTGCAGCTCATCAACATTTCGGGCTTTCTAAACAAGAGTGTGTTCAACGAATACTTACCTCGCCTTCTATACTTCAGTCTAATCTCAGCCAAGAGCGAGCGTCACAATTGAAAGCTGCGCTCAGCGACTTCAAGCTACCTTGTGAAATTGTTGGCAATGATGTCGTTATAGATACCGATACAACACAATACGAACTAGCCGCTCACATAAAAAGATTTGATCACGCAGCCGAATTTGCTGCTGAAATTGCAGCATTTACAGGGCAGACCGGCGAAGAAATTATCAAAAGTCTGACCCAAGTTCCCGCCATACTTTTAGGGCGCTTATCCAAAACGGTTGCCGCAGACCTTATCAGACGCTTTAGTAAACCTGGTATAGAGTTAGTTGCCTCAGCACCGGCAACTGCGCTTTATACTGTAATGGCATTTATGCCTAGTTATAATGAATCAATCCGAAGCCAATACATTAGCCTAGGCCTTAAACCCAATACTAATGAAGTCACCTGTAAACAGTGGTCAGCTAACAACTTAAGTTACAGCGCAGCACAAGATATATGGCAAAAAGCAACATCACTTCATCTTCCTGTAATTATCCAGAATCATGATTATTTCAGGTTTAACCTCGCCCTTGACACTGTACCTTCAGAATTAGATTTCGACTCTTTTTCAAACTGGTTAACTGAGCAATTCTCAATACCCGAAAAGATCCATAGGAAACTAATCAACTCCCTACCCATTGTATTAGAACGCTCTATTCCACTTGAGGATGCCCAAAAACATCTAGCTGTAATGTATGAATTGGGTTGCCAAGGGAGTGCAATATCAGTAGCGGGAGAGAAATATAATATCGAATTCAAAAACATAACCCCAAACACCCAACAAGCTCTAAGTAACCTGCTTAACAGTATTATGGGAAGAACAATACTGCTACCAACACCTAAAGATGGCATAAGCACAACCCCCTTAGCCGCTAATATCCATCAAGCATTGTGGATTACACACGAAGCAAAGAAAGCTGGATTGCTCGCACGCCTTATTCCAACAACCGAATCAAAAGGCCAATAAAGTCATGGATGCTGAACAAATCAGTTTTGGCGGAGCCTTAGAAGAGATCGCTTCCCTGCTAAAACGGCGACAATATGAACCCGCAGTTCAAGCTATCCACGTGCTAAGTCAGGCAGCTATGCGGCAAAATATTCAACTGATATTACAGCGCTATTTAGCCGAGTTAAGCATGGAATGCTTAGAGTTATGCGGGCAACTTAATACAGCACTCGATATTTGCGAACACAGCCTCGAACAATATGCAGAAGCTGCAGACAGTTTATCGACAGAAGCGAAAAAAGATCAGATCACACTAGAGATGAGAAAGCTCTGTTTGTTAGTCAAACTTGATATGCGCGATCAACTCGTCGCTCAGAACAAACACCTCATTTCACTCTGTACAGCCCAACAACAAGCAACATTGCAACCCATATTAAACCGTATAAATAGGTATAGCAGCGCTTCATCTGGCCGCTTAACTCAAGAACAACAAGGCTTAGGGTTATTTCATCTATCTGACCGACTTGTTCGAGAGGGCGCTAAAGCCATTGGCTTAGCTTAAAACTGAGCGCCAATACAAATTTATACATTGCTGTAGAAAGGAATTCTCTTACTGCATAAGTGCAGTAATAAACGCAATAGATCTGTGCATAGGTCAACCGATTAGCTCAGGCTAATCAACAAAGGGAGAGTATGATGAATTTTGATAACGAAGTCGCCGGAATGACACCGGGTCAGGCACTCATGGATGTGCCCATCCCTAAGCTTATCGAAAACACCGCGAAAGC
The DNA here is from genome assembly GCF_965223595.1 of Neptuniibacter marinus. Lineage (NCBI taxonomy): Bacteria > Pseudomonadati > Pseudomonadota > Gammaproteobacteria > Oceanospirillales > Oceanospirillaceae > Neptuniibacter > Neptuniibacter marinus. The sequence goes on from NZ_OZ245004.1 coordinate 3,602,544, forward strand.
AATCGCCTCCGCACAATATGAACTCGATGCGACCTCAGTGCGTGCAGCTACGCTACTCAGTGAGACACAAGTAACCTTCAATGATGCGCAAGGCGTACCTCGAGATAGGAGCTTACTTGAACTTGGTTTTATCCCACAGTTCTATCACTTTACTGAAACGGAGATGGAGTTCAAAGTTACCATTTCCGTACGGGTTGAATCAGGCATAGATATTGGCGGTGAACTAGAAGCCGGAACACCAGAAAACTCAAGCTTTCCTGTCGCATTTGCTGGCAGTATCTCTTTCGACCTACACCACAAATATGAGTTTGATATGGAAGCCGTCTCCCGTATCAAAACCACTATGCGCTCAGTTCCACCACCGCAAGCATTTTTAGATGCTATAAAGACCCATGCTGCAAACGGCGGCGGGCGCATTGCTTCCGATCCAAATCCCGCACCATTAGTTGATACACCTGCAGATCCTATCAACATTGACACGCCTGCGGATAACGACACACCGACCGACAATGGCGATACGGACACCGACGGCTAACCTGGAGCACTAAAATGTCACATAACAAAGTGATGGCAAGTTTAGAGCAATCCCCACTGCCAGGGCTTCTTAATCAGCTGGGTACCGCCATTGCCTCAGCGCAACGTGAGCTCGATATCAACTCTATCAATATGGCGATGCAGCTCGGTGATGCGGAAGGGCATGGAGTCGATGTAGGGGATGGTGAAAAACAATCGCTAATTAGCCTTGGATTTGCGCCTGTTTTTTATCACTTCACAGAAGCAACCATCGATCTAAAAGTCTCCTTATCGTCCTCAACCAGCAGAGAAGCCAGTTTTGGCACCTCAGTCATGGCTGGCGGCACCGCCTACTTCGTTATGTTTGCCGCGACGGTCAGCGCATCTTTCAGTAGTAAATATAGTTTCTCATCTGAAGCGAGCAGCTCAATAACAGCCAGAATTTCATCCATTCCACCCCCTAATGCTTTTCAAAACTGGCTCGCCAGTCGGCAACCAACCTCAACCAATAATAACGATACTAACGAATAAATTAGCAATATTTACAGGAGTTAACTCATGTCAAACATAGGAAGAGATCTACTAAATGTCCCCATGGGGGAGATGATCCGAGAGATGGCGTTTGCTATCGCCGACGCCCAATATGAATTGGACCAAGCCAGTGTACATGTAGCCCAAATGATGGGCGGGCGATTACCTATACTCGATGACAGCGGCAATATCACTGGTACTGAAGATACACGGGTATATTTTGGTAAAGATGAAGAGGGGAAATCACAAAAGCTCAGCATGATGGAATTAGGCTTTTCACCTACGTTCTACCAATTCACTAATAACATTATTGAAGTGAAAATTGCGATAAAAATGTCTCGTGAAATTGAACGTACAACCACAACCAATAGCACCCGCGACAACTACAAACGAAGCTCAAGCTTCTTTGGCCGTTTATTTGGCAGCAAAACAAAAGTAGGAACAACCACCGTCGACGCCACCTACTCAAGCAAATATAACTACAGTGCTGAAGGGGCCAGCTTATTACGCTGTAACTTAGTTCCGATTCCTGCACCGGCAATGTTTGAAGAACGGGTTCGAGCATTACTTGAAAATGACAATCCATCCGATGAAACCTAATGTCAAACTAAAATAGGAGCAACAGATTATGCCTCGTAGAAGCATTGGACGTGAACTAAGTGATGTCCCTTTTGGTGAAATGATAACCGGCATGGGGATGGCCATTGCAGAAGCTCAGTATGCAATGGATGAAAGCGGTCTACGCCTCGCCCAGATGATGAGCGGTGAATATGAAGTCACCGAAGTAGACCCCATTACAGGCGCTACATCGGTCACAAAAAAAGAATCTCTTGTTCATTTTGATGGCCAAAAAATGTCCTTAATTGAACTGGGCTTCACACCCACATTTTATCAATTTACCGATACAACTATTGAGATAAAAATCTCTATCAGTTTTACCGAGCAATCTGAGTTCGAACGCAAAAGCTCGAGTAAATCCGTCAGCGCAACTGCGACCGGTTTTATCATAGGTGCACATGCCAAAGTTAGAACCACATCCGTAAGCGCTCGCTATGCCAATAAATACAACTACTCGGCCGAAGGTTCTAGCTTAATGCGAAGCCGTATTATGCCTACGCCTCCACCGGCAGTTTTAGAAGAGCGCATTAGAGCTATTGTTGAGAGAAACCAACCTGACTCAGAATAAAAAAACCTAAGTGATGAGTGACTACCTTGACTGGAGCGACCTACTGGAAGAAGAGGATTCAAACGATTCACCTCAGTCTTCCACTACGCCGCTATTTGAAAGCGAAAAAAAATCACTAGCTGATCTACTGCAAATGGATCAAGTCTCAGATGAGCTTAAACATCTGATAGCGCACCATCAAGCTCTTGAACAGGAGATGGATCAATTATTAGGACGAACAAAGGCAGAAGAGAATAGCTGGGATAACCTACGTTTCCCGATGCCCGTTCACACTGCCAAATCGCGCCTACAAGATAAACAAGCAGCCAAAGCTGAACTTCTGTTGGCAGAACAAAAGAAAAGATGGCTAGAACAATCAAAACTAAAACGTAAACAAGAACAACAAAAAGAAGAACAAGCAAAAGCGTTAAAAACGGCGCAGCTTATTCGCAAAAAAATTGACACCAAAAACAAATTACAGCGCCAACAAAAGCTCGACCAATTAAAACGCGAGGCTTTAAATCAACAACTATTACAGCGTCAACGCAACGAAACATTACAACGCGAACGCCAAGAACGTTTAGCAATACAAAGACAGGAAGCATTAACACGTTTAGCGGCTGAACAGCAACGAATAGAACTACAAAGACAACAAGCACAGAAAATAGCTTTAGAAAACAAACAACGCCAAACCGAATACTTACTGCGGGAAGAAAGGCTAAAGAAAAAGCCTACCGACCCAGAGCAGGAAAATAGAGAAGCTGCAGCGGAAAAAGAGCTAGAACAACGACAAAACAGACTTCAAACACTCTTAGCTCGCAGAAAAGAAGAAGCGCGCCAACAGCAGTTAAACGATGAGAAACGGCGACAGCGCGCACTGCAAAAAAAAATGGACAGACGAGCAGAAAATGCCCGCTGGGGATTTTAGATCCAATGAATAGGTGGAGTAGATAACATGTCGAATCAGGTTGCCCAAGGGCAAAATTTAGATGACTTCCTGATCAATCTGGCTGATGGCCTGACCCAAGCACAAAGTCGGCTTAACAAAACGCCTGTACTCAATGCATATGGCCAAGAAGCGCTTGTTTACCATATCCCTAAAATGGAATTTGAGCTAAAGCTTGATATGACGTCAACATCCTCTTCCGAGGGTAGTAAGCAAGGTCGTTACACTAAAAAATTAGCATTTAAGCCATCCTCTGCAACGAATCAGACCCAAAGCGCCAGCAGCGTAATTCGAGGCGTAATGGTCGCCACACCGATTGATTCTGGACGGCCGACACCGATCATCACCCTGTCAGCTACAAAAAAATCGGCTACCCAAGTAACTATTGAGATACGCGGCCAAGACAGTCTAGGCACGCCCCTGAATAACAGTGTTGTTGAGGTAAATATCGACCGAGAACTATCCGAGAAGCTTAATAAACAAGAAAGAAGAGGCGCCTTACACAAAAGCACAAAACTTACTTTATCGACCTTAGAGCTTGACGATACAGGCTATGCCTCCTGCCAACTCAGCATCGCAAAAACAGAAAGTAAAAATCAGATTATCGCGATCAGTGCCGATCTGTTTTCACAAACCGAAACTCTGCTATATCGGCATCAATAGGAGATAACCAATGGCACTGTCAATTACAGCCAAGCTTCTTGATAACAATGGCAAAGCCCTAAAAAATGCCTTTGTAGATGTCTGTTTCTACGCTGCAAATGGTCGAATACAACGTATTGCTTCGGGTAGAACACTCGCAAGCGGTCTATTCAAAGCACAAGGCAGTGTAAACCTTACAGGATATTTACCGCGCGTCTTGCTACGAACTCAACACAAAAATAACTGGCTCAACCTAACCAACACACCAAAAAGCTATAGCAGCGCAAAATTGGATTTTGGCAACGTAAAAGTCAGTTTTAGTCCTGTTCTAACCGTTGCTAACACCATCTTCCATACAATTCCAACATCAATTACTGGGATTCCAGCAGCAGCCAGTAACACCGAAAGCGTAAAACAATTAAACACTCTTAAAGTTTCTAATCAAACACTAGAAAAACAGCTACAAGCCAGTAAAAAAGCGGAATCAACGCTAAAGCTTGAGATTGACCAGTTACGAAAAGTCACTCAGACAGCCAAGGTAGATCCTGCCATAACCAAGCAACTGTCGACGCTTCAGCTACATAATAAAAACCTAACCGAGCAACTAAAAGGCAAAGAGAAGCGTATAAAGGAACTCGAAAGAATAGATCCAAATGCCAAAATAAGCTTACAAACAGAAGAGCTTAATAAGGATGAAATGATCTCATCAGCTATGGCTGCGCTTAACAAAGCCGATACTGCCAACAATGGCCGCTTCCAACTAAAAAGTGCTCGTATGGATCTAAAAGTGCTGCCCGGTAGCAGTAAAGATAAAATACGACTCGTCAAAGATGCCAATAGCCTAACCTTAATTGATCCCGCCATGCTCTCGACACTGATACTCGACTTAGATGTCTCAGGCACTCAAGAAACAACCACAACTGAAAAACTAAAAATGCCCGACCTCATCGGCTATACCCGCAGCTTAGCTAATCGAAGACTCGATGAGATGCAGCTCGATGCCCAGTGGTACAACCAACAACTAACAAAAGAACAGCAAAGTGAAACCGGCAAAATTATTAGCCAATCACCTAAAGCTGGCACAGCAATCGATAGCGACACTGAAATCATGTTAATTATCGGGGTTTCCCCCAGTACAGGAGCTTAAACATGTCACAAAAGAATATCTTTCAGGATGTGTTAGCAGCACCCCTTGGTGATATGGTCGCCGAAATCGGTACAGGCATAGCTAATGCTCAGTACGCCATCGACGCTAAAACCATCGAAAACATGAAGGAAATCTACCGCAGTGATGATGAAACCATCACCGAGTTAAGAAACATCGGTTACCGCCCGACATGGTATGCTATCCCAGAGGCTACTGCTGAGATCAATATGGCCCTCTCATTGAGACAAACCTTAGACAACAATGGCAAACGAACCACTGAACTACAAGGCACGACCGTCGATGCTAGCTACCAAAATCAGTACGATTTTAATGTACAGGCCAGTAGCAAGCTGACCCTTAAGTTTTTACCTGTACCGGCACCGACACAGATCGATGATCTTAATATTGTCCCGAACATAACAGGACAACCTTTAGCTACTGCAAAAGTGCTACTCCAACGCTTAGGTATCAGTTTCAACCTCAGCCCTAAAAACGTATCTGATAGCAAAATCGTCACCGCCACAGATCCACAGGCAGGCGAACTGATAGAGGCTGATCAAGTCTTAACCATAAAGGTTTAACGGGTGAAGATTATGAATATTTCAGCTACCCAACTCGCTAATATGCTGCGAACCCTTGCCAATCAGTCATCACAACAAAGACAAAACGAGCAGCCAACTCCTGAGCAATCCCTACAGCAAGCATTAAATCCCGAACAATTACTAAGCTCACTAGGAAGCTCTTTATCATCACCTGGACAAAACGATCTACTGGGTAGCTCTGGATTACAAAACTCTCTTCGGCAACTAAGTAATCAATCCAACTTAGACGCCTCAAAGTTAAATGCACTATCGGAGCAATTAACACCCCATATAGAAAACGCGATCAAAAATGGGGATTTCTCCGACCAATAAAAAAAGACACTGTTTTAAAGCACAACATTGATGGATCAAATGCAGTAAATACCTATATAAAAAATTGGCTATAAATCGCCAGAAGGAGGCAACATGTGCAATCCAGGACAAGACGTTTCGACCGCGCTCTCGCGCGCTGGCAGAGATGGCTTAAACAACCGAATTACGCCCCAACAATCCCTGACGATTAATGCATTTGATCGTATTGTCGCCACACTTAGTGCACACCCTATTGATGAAGGTTACTTCTGGGATTCGGTTAACAGCCTTGAACACTACGTCGACCATACCGATTCATTTAACCGAGCACTTCGCGCCCAAGCATTTAGAACCTTTGCGGCTAGCCACACTCAAGACCAAGTAAACAATAATATCTGGAATGCCATCGGACGCCGCTACGCTAACATGAGTCAAGACCATCGAGGCACCCTTAATGTATTCCTGCGCGATAAAGTTAGAGACTCGTTAAGCGGTCAACTAGCTTGGGAAACCCATTCCCAAGCCGTCAGCATGATGGATCAAGCAGTTAGATCACTCAATGCGCTGGCCTCTAACGACACGCAACTACAAGAATGGAAAGCACGCTTACAAGCAATGCTATCCTCACCCGACCAAACCATTCAACGTGCAGGGCAGCAAGTCATGGACGGTCTAGGTATAGAATCGGTTGTCGCACTCGATAGCACCGAAAGAATGGCGAGCAGTATTCGCGCTACCAGCCGCTTAATCACAGACACCCTAGAAAACTTTCGCATTATAGCCCCGCAAAACCTGTTCAAGACCATCTCCCAACTTCCCGGCGCAAAAGAGAGCCTTATCCGCTCACTCGGCGCTAGTCAAAGCAGCTTTATTGTTCTCTGTATCAATCAAGCCGTCAGCCGAGGTGAATCACAACTTAGTACCGAAAGTTGGGTACGGTCAATATCTGGTATCACTGCCGGCATAGCGGTAGGTATCATTACCGGAGGGGCAGGCACCCCCGCAGTGCTCGGTTTCCTCGCCGGTGCTAGCACTAGTGCAGTTATGGGTCTTCCCGGCTTACTTCAATCGATCCGTGCCGTTGATGAAGCACGTATAGGTGAGGCTTCCGGCGTTATGGATGATCAAGCTATTGAACGAGCAAGCTCAGCCCAAAACTGGTCGACCGGCACCTACATTGCTGGGATATTGATACCTAATGGTGCAGGTAGTTACGTTAGTAGCCGAATAATTGACTCTAATACCGCTTTAGCAGCAGGAGTAGCCGTTGGTGCGGGACTATCAACTATATTAGAAATCATTGGCGCGCTTGCCCCTTCCAGCCGCGAAAGCGCAGGTTTTACGGCCCTATGGGAAAAACTTAACTCGATGACGCCAGAAGCACGGGAAGAGTACTCAACAGCTTTCGATACGGTTATGGAACAGAAAAATATTCCACAAAGCGCCAGACCTGCGGTACTTGCCGCCTTTGTTGAAAATAACTTAGCATCGTTAGATAAAACCGCATCAAAAGCAAGTAAAGATCTAGAAAGTTATTGTGATCAATTGGGCCGTCAGCAATAGATAAAAAATTTATTACAGAAAGACTTAGGCACAAAGGAAAACAAACGCTATAATACGCCCATCTGGGGATGACTTGGCTTCGACGCTGATTACAAAACCTTAGGTGCATGTCGAGAATGTAGTGATTCTCGTAAATCCCTCACTACACAGTTATAGTTGCAAACGACGATAACTACGCTCTAGCCGCATAAGTCGGCTTGTGCCGCTCCTTCAGGTGTCTGTAACTAGAGGATTTTGCGGTATCATTCGAGACAGAATCGCCCGGACGCTTTGCCTCAAGCTGAACGGTTAAAACTAAAGAGGCTCGCCCATAACACCCTGGCTCTCGGGTCGTGACGGGTTAATTAAATAGAGAAGCCTAAACATGTAGATCTTGAGGCGGAGGATTGACGGACGCGGGTTCGACCCCCGCCATCTCCACCAAATTGATAAACGAAGACGTCCTAGGGCGTCTTTTTTTATGCCTGAACCCCTTGAATCTCCTCACTTCCACACCTAACATCATTCTTAGGGGTTCCGAACATATCCTCAAAAAGCCCCCACCCTTGGGGGCTTTACTGGGGGCCTTTGCATTCCCACGCATGAGCATGGGAACGAGGTGAAACCAACCTCACACACTGCGTTAGTTCATTACGGGCTTAGCTTAACAGCAGTCCCAGTGGCTACTAAAAATAGCATTGACTTACCACTTCCACTAATTTCAGAATAATTCAGTGATACGCCAATCACAGCATTAGCATTTAAAGAAACTGCAATTTTCCTGAGTTCCATCAAACACTCCTGTTTAGCTTCACCTAATGCGTTTTGATAAGCTTTACTTCTTCCTCCTACCATATCTCTAACAGCCACAAACACATCTTTAAAAACATTCATACCGATTACACATTCAGCAGAAACTATATCGAGCGTTTCAACCACTGGGCGTGTTTCGACGTATGGCGCTGTTGTTAAAATCACCTCCAACAAATGTGGCTCTGCTTTTAAAGCATCTTGTCGACTAGCAACCTTCTCCAATAGCCCGTCTACTATCTCAGGAACTAGGTTAATACCCAACGTTCCAGCCTCGATAACTTTGGAGACAACGATTTGCCCTCTCAACAGCTCAACATTAACTAAGATTCCAGCCTTTTCAGTCATCAACTCTATTAATTGATCAACTGTTTCAATATTTTCACCATCAACGCCAATGATGAAATCATCTTTATATATACCCGCTTTCTGCCCAGCACTGCCCTCTGCTGGAACAGCTACAACCTGCAATCCAATCATTATTTAAATCCATTTTGGTAAAAATTCAGTCAGATTTCGCATAAAACAATGCACCTATAAACAGCCCACACTCAATGCGTAGCTGCAGAAATCGAATACTGGCTAATTGCGATTAATTTAACCTAGTGTAAACACAAACGGCAGCATCCATTCTGACGGAGCGCGGTTAGCACAAGCTTCAGCTAAAGAATGGCAAAGCTGGAAGTGACAAGCACTCCCCCACTTGGCTCCCACGCTCTGCGTGGTAGCCGATAGCGTCGCCGTATTGAACAGCCTGACTTGCATTCCCACGCAGGAGCATAGGAACGAGCTGAAACCAATCTCACACACTGCGCTCTACGCTTAATCCGGTTAGACCATCACCTTTTAATCATTCACAACAATTTCACTCAAACCATGCTTTTCAGCAAATTCTGTTAGTTTGCCGGTTTGCTTCATGGTTAAAAGGAAATCATTTATCTCTTGTAACCAGTCCAGTTCGCCTTTGGGAACTGCATAGGCATATTCCGTAGGTGCGAGTGACTCCTTAGGCTTAAAAAGCACTGCCCATGAGGTGAGCTGTGTCATTCTTTTTCCGTAGGGATAGTCCGCCATAAATACATCCGCTCGGCCACTTAGCACTTCCTGTTCTCGGGCTTTAAAGCTGTCCACTACTGTGACTTTAGCGTTTTTAATATAGCGCTTAATAACCGGTTCCATAAAGGTTCCACTTTGTACAACCACTACATTGCCATGTTCATCTATATCTTCCCAGCTAGATATATACTGGCTATCTTTTGTACCTACCGCATAAATATCACTTTTTAGATAAGGGGCTGAAAACTCCATATACGGCTTACGACTTTCCCTTACACCTATGCCGTGCATTGCGATATCGCAGGTGTCATTGGATAAATTCTCAACTAAGCTAGAGAAAGAGCTCTCCACAAATCTTAGCTTTACAGCCATAAAAGCAGACAGTTCCCTAGCCATATCAATGTCGATGCCTTCGAGGCGGCCAGTTCTGGGGGTTTTATAACTAATGGCAAAATAATCAGGCCAATAGCACACTTTAAGCTCGCCTAATTCACGTATTTTTTCACCTCTTAAGCTTGAAGCAGCAGACTGATTTATCAGCAACACTAGACACAATGCTATAAGGTGAATTAGCCTACATTTATACTTAGTTGCTCTCATTTATATAATCCATTACGCCCTAAGTTTTTCCCGTTGCATTACTAATAACAAACATAATTCTTCGTTATACTCAGTATGATCGACACTATCGAGCCAAATCTGAATGAAAGATTATAGCGCTATTAAATCCCGATCCATTACAAAATGGATATTTTCAGGTGTAATAAGCTCCATACTCTTAATCGCCAGTGTCTTATGGTTTAGCCTTATTCAAAGCATAACAGAGCGTACCGAGCGATCGGTTCTCTATGCAAGAATGATTGAGGCCACGGTCACACGAACATTAGAAGCACTCGAGATCAGCCTTCTCTCGTTATCAGATGAATTAGAAGCTCACGAAGCAAGCCCTGCTCATTTCAACGATGTGCGCGAAAGAGCATTAAATGTTCTCAATTTTGCCCCCCAATTAAGACAAATCGTCATAATAAAAAACAATAAAACGATTGTTAATACTAATACTGACAATAGCGAAAACCCAATAAATAATATTAACTTAGAGATATTAGGCTTTAAAAAAACACCGTCTAATGCCTATAGTCTTGGTCTTAATATAGGGACAACGATCAAAGGACGTTACTTACCAACCACCTACGAATACCCCGATGAATCCGCACGGCTTGAGCTTATTCCGATCGGCTTTTCGACCCGCACACATTCAGGGGAGGATCTGCTGATTATTGCCGCATTTAATTCCAATTACCTAATTCGATATATTAAAGACCTCGATATAGAAAAAAATGATGATGTTTATTTGATTGATTTTCATGGCAACGCGCTTATTCAAACAGGTTTGTTTGGCCCCAACAGAGAGAGCATTACCCAGCATCTATCAACCGTTTTAGATAATGGAGAAGATGAGGATATCAGTATCAACGCATCATCCTATTTCCCCACTTACACCACCACTACGCGACTCTCAACAAAATACCCCTTAGCGGTCGCCATTGTCACCAATTTTGAAGATACCTTTTTTCTTTGGGTAAAACGGAAAAGCACCTTCCTCTTAGTTATTGGCTTAGCCATTGTCACGCTCATTGTTGGTGCTATTTATATCGTTAGAATGAATAAAAAAGCATTCGCGATGAGGGAAAATGTCCACTTATTATCTGAAGTCGTCGAAAAGAACCCGACCGCTATTATCATTACCGACAATACCGGTGATATTCAGTATGTGAACAGAAGTTTTGAGCAGATCACTGGATATAAGAAGAATGATGTATTAGGGCAAACCCCACGCATTCTCAAATCAGGCCATATGCCTGAACCACAATATGACGATATGTGGCAAAAGCTTAAAAGAGGTAAAAGCTGGTATGGGGAATTTCATAATAGACGTAAAAACGGTTTACTCTATTGGGAAAGAGCATCCATCAGCCCGCTCATTAATGATGATAATGAGATCACCCACTATATTGCCCTGAAGCAAGAGATTACAGAGGAGCGCAAAGCTCAAAACAAACTGCGTTTAGCTTCAGCAGTCTTTAATGCAGCTGCCGAAGCTATATTGGTAACCGATGCAAAAAACCGTATACAAATGGTGAACCCATCCTTTCAAAAGATCACGGGTTACTCTGAAGCAGAAATTATTGGCCAAACCCCTGCGATATTAAAATCGGGTAAACATAGCCCTCAGTTCTATAAAGACATGTATGAACAGCTCAACAGCAAGCATAAGTGGGAAGGTGAGATCTGGAATAAACGAAAAAATGGGGAGCTTTATCCTCAGTGGATCGTGATCTCCTGTCGCTTAGACTTAGATAAAAACATTGAAGGATATGTCGCACTGTTTAGCGATATTACAAAAAGAAAAAGTGATGAGGCAATTATTCTTCATCAAGCAAATTATGACGCATTAACAGGTTTGCCTAACAGGCATTTATTTGAAGATCGCTTAAAACAATCTCAAAAACTTTGCCAAAGAAACAAGACAGAAGCCGCGCTCTTTTTTATCAACTTAGATCGCTTTAAATATGTAAACGATACATTTGGTCACCTCGCAGGGGATCTATTGCTGAAATCAGTCTCTACACGACTAGAAGCCTGCATTCGCAAAAGTGATACCGTAGCGCGCTTAGGAGGGGATGAGTTTGCAATCATCATTTCTGAGATAAACCACACAAGCGTTGTTGAAAAAATCGCTAAGAAAATTCTAGCCAGCTTAACTCAGCCTTTTATATTGGAAGGTAATCACGCCTATATTTCTTGCAGTATTGGTATAGTAACGCATAGCTGTGATGCCACGACTTCAGAACAGCTTATCGCCAACGCAGATAGCGCTATGTACAAGGCGAAAACGAAAGGACGCAATCGGTACGAGTTTTTTGATAAAGACCTAAGCACTAAAAACAAAGAACGTAACTTGCTAGAAAACGATATTTATAATGCCATTGAACGTAACGAATTCTATCTAACTTACCAACCTATATGGAGCATTGATGGTAAACATATACGTTCAATAGAAGCATTAATAAGATGGCAGCATCCCCAGAAAGGCCTTATACCACCCTCTAATTTTATCCCTATTGCTGAAGAATCAGGACAAATCTTAGCTATAGGTGAATGGGTAATTAAAGAGGCTTGCAAGTTTGCTCAGATACTCAGAAAAGAGGTAACGAATCCTCCCTCAGTGAGCATCAATATTTCCAGTGTTCAATTTATGGAAGGCCGTGTAGCCGAGATAATACAAAGGGAGTTAGCTGCCAATAACCTGCCAGGCTCAAGCTTAGTCGCAGAAATTACAGAAAGCGTTCTTTTATCAGAGAAAGAAAATATTTATACGCAGCTTAAAGAGATTGTCGTTGTAGGCGTAGACCTTGCGATAGATGACTTTGGTACAGGATACTCATCCCTTAGCTATCTGAAAAAGTATCCCATTAAAAGACTAAAAGTTGATAAAATCTTTATCGATGAAATTGCTTCGGATATGGATGATCAAGCGTTAGTATCGGGCATCTTATCTCTAGCTGAATCTTTATCACTATTAACGATAATTGAAGGGATCGAGACAGAGAGTCAATTAGCTATAATAAGAGGCTTAGGCTCCCCTATGATACAAGGTTATTTGTTTTCCAAACCGATTAAAGGGGAACAAATACTTGAGTTATTAGACAACAAAGCATAAATTGATTTTTTGATAATATGATTACCTCTTGGTAAGAAAAACATTCAATATATGCTCTAATTCTAAACCCCGTGCTGACATTTAAGGTAATACAGCACAATTACAAACACTTTCCGCAGAGCAGCACGAGAATAAGCAAGCCACACACCTTTAGTTTTAATTGAGCATAGTTATTGAATGACCTTTGCAATATAATTTACTGTAGCTCAATAAGAGGTACGGGATGCGGATATCATTACGTGGTGACGATGGGCTAACAAACTGGTCGAAACATGGATAGCAGACAGGCTTTGAACTTTATACTCATCCTTATTAGCGCCTCTATGGTTATGGCTGGGTTATATCTCAACCTCAATCATCACGACAATTCCACCGCATTAATTTTAATAGGCGCGGGTGCGAGTAGTCTTATTCCCCATTATTATTTTTCCAGTAAAGCTAAACAATTACATACCGTTAATTCATCAAGCCATACAGCACAAAGCTTTCAAGATACATTTGAAAAAGCCGCTATTGGATTAGCCCATGTAGATCTACAAGGTAAGTTTATTCGTGTAAACAGTAACCTATGCCAGTTTTTAGGTTACCCAGAACAGGAACTCCTCGAAACCACTTTTCAATCCCTCTCCCTTCCCGACGACTTGGAAGAAAGCTTTAGATGGATCAGAGCTGTTTTAGCTGGCGAAGAGGTTGAAGATTTCTCTAAGATCAAACGTTACTATCATAAAGATGGTCGTTTAGTTTGGGCAAAACTTACAACAACACTAGTTAAAAATGAGCTCAACGAGCCTGATTACTTCGTCTCTTCCATTCAAGATATATCAGACCTAAAAAATACAGAGATGCTTCTTCGTCAATCAGAAGAGAAATTTAAAACAATTATAGAAGCGGTATCTGATGAAGTTGTTATATGGATGTCGACACTAGGTATGCAAGAGATGCTCTATGTAAACCAAGGGTTCGAAAAACAATGGGGACGCTCGGTTGACACATTATATGAAAACCCAAAAAGCTTTTTAGATATTATCCATCCCGATGACAAAGACGCAGTTGAACAAATATTTACACTAAGCCCCGATAGCAACTGGAATATAGACTTTCGCATCATCCGAGATGATGGCGAAATACGTCATATTCATAACGTCGGCTTTGGTATCCTTGAAAACGGTGAACCTCTTTATCTTGTCGGCTCGGCTGTTGACCGTACCGATATAATGAATCGTCAGCAGCAGCTAGACGAATCTATTCTCAAGCTTGAAGCGGCTTATAAATCGTTAGAGCAGCTGTCACAAAAAGACGGACTGACCGGTGTCTTCAATCGCACAACATTTTTAGAACATCTCAGCGATGCTCATGAACGCTATAAGCGTTATAAAACACCCGCAACATTAATTTTTATCGACCTTAATCAATTCAAAGCGATTAATGATAATCATGGTCATATCACCGGGGACAATACGCTAATAGCTCTCGCTAATAAGCTATCAGAAAATATTAGACAAACCGATGTTCTCGGCCGCTATGGTGGAGATGAGTTTGTAGTTCTGCTTAACAATAGTTCAATTGAACATGCTCAAGAGTTTTTTAACCGCGTAGGTAATAGCATTCAGGTCGATTGCAACTTATCCGGCAAGCCCCTGAGAATTGGTATCTCTTATGGTGCATATGAAATTGATCCTACCGTGGAGACTCTTCAGCAATGGATATCCCATGCCGATATTTCGATGTATAAAGATAAAGGAACGCACTCCAGTTAGCCAAAACGCCTAACCTATACAATTGATGTTTTATCCCGCTTCACATAAGCTCATCTCATACCTTGCTGGAGTCGGAACATGCATCAACCTAGCCCTATCATCTTACAGAACAACCCTCCATTTTTAGATGAAATAGATCTAACAAACACTCAGCTAGCCGAAAAAAGTGTTTACTTAAAAACACTTAAGAAATCACAAAAAAAGATACTCAGTGTCCAGCAAGCTTATTACCACCAAAAGCGTCGAGCTATTTTGGTCTTTGAAGGTTGGGATGCCAGCGGTAAAGGGGGGGCTATAAGGCGCTTAACTGAAAAATTAGATCCTCGTGGCGTAAACGTTCACCCAATAGGTACGCCAACCCCTGAAGAACAAAGTAAGCATTACCTATATCGCTTCCAAACTCGCTTACCCAAAGCGGGGACGCTCGCACTTTTTGATCGCTCTTGGTATGGCCGAGTTTTAGTAGAGCGGGTTGAAGGTTTCGCTTCAGAACAGGAGTGGCAACGCGCTTATCAAGAGATCAACGAATTTGAACGTAGCCTTATTGATGACGGTGTAAAGATCATAAAGATCTTTATGCACATTAGCCCAGAAGAACAACTTAAGCGATTTGAAGAGCGATTAAATAATCCGGTAAAACGCTGGAAGCTAACCAGTGAAGATATTAGAAATCGTGCAAAATGGACAGACTATCATCAAGCCATTAATGATATGTTTAAATATACTTCTACAGAAGCTGCGCCTTGGCACATCATTCCGGCAAATCATAAATGGTATGCCCGCACTGATGTCCTAAAAATCATAGAGGCACAACTATCTGAAGGCATGGATATAAGCCCACCTCCCTTAGATCCAGCGATGATTCAAGAAGCCTATGAAGCTTTAGGTATAAAAATTTCTGATTAATCTCTCTTTGCAACAATTCTGAAATAATTAGTCGTCATTATTAGTCTCAATTACAAAGAGGCTAATAAATATGACAGAAAATACTTTAAAAACTCAGCTGAAACAGTTGCTGAATCGTGGTTACTCAGAGATTGACGTTTTAAACTTAGGCATTGCACCTAAGCATCTAATTGATCAAGCTATTTCCGAATACAAAGCTGATCAACGTATTCAAGACCAAACACTAAGTACTCAACATAATCAGGCAAGCTTCGCTATGCGCTTAGGTGGTTAATTTAGCCACCTCCCCTCCTTTTGAATCATTTTCCTATTATCTTTAGCAATATTCATTTCTTCTATTGATTTCATTCAGATACAATTCACCTCGTTTGGTGTATTAATGTTAGCTACTTGAGGAGAGTAATGACTCACCTCCAAGGGTGGCAGGCTGATTTTTGTGGGGGAAGGCCCGTTAGTCCCAATAACAAATTGATGAGCACTTATAGGAAAATTACAATGAAAAAAGTACTTATTGCAGCAGCAGCTGCTACTTTGATGTTACCTACTGCAGCTATGGCTGAGCGTGATGGCCTAACTGTATACAACACCAAATGTGGTGTATGCCATGCTTCAGGCGCCGCTGGCGCACCTAAAGTAGGTGACGCAGCAGATTGGGGCGCACGTGCAACACAAGGTATGGATACCCTATTAGCGACTGCTAAAAAAGGTAAAGGGGCTATGCCTCCTTCAGGTCTATGTATGGATTGTAACGATAACGAACTTAAGTCCGCTATCCAATACATGTTAGACAACTCAAAATAAGCACTGAATTCACATAAAAAAACCGCCAAATTAAGGCGGTTTTTTTGTCTCAAGCCACTCGCTAAAATATTTCCGTCGGCGAAAGGTTACGTAGCTCACCTGTAGGATCACCCTCCTCTCTCGCTTGAATTTTCTCTAACAACTCCTGATCTTTACCCTTTTGTACAATAATTTCTACGCGGCGATTTTTAATTCTATTCGCCGGGGTCGTATTAGGAGCGAGAGGTTTGGTATCAGCATAACCTAATACCCTAAAGCGTGACTGCTCAATACGCGGATCACCAAACAACTCGTGGGCAACCGCCAATGCACGTGCTACGGAAAGGTCCCAGTTAGATTCAAAACGGCGTCCAGCATAAGGAATATTATCACTATGCCCTTCAATCGCTACATTGCCTTTCACATCTAACAACACATCTCTAATCTTGGCTAACACTGGGATAGATTCATATTTCAACTCTGCAGAACCTGAATCGAAAGAGCCTTTCTCTTTAATACGAATAATAATTTTTTTACCATCCGTTTCAACTTCGACGCTGCCATCACCGATCTCTTCTGCCAACGCTGCGGCAAACTCAACCGCCTCCTCTTTTGCCTGCTGTTCTTGCTCTTTTTGCAATGCCTGATCAATACCGGCTTCTAGATCCGGTGTATCACTCTCACCTTCTTTTGAACGGACATCTAATGTATTCATATCATTATTGACCGTCATCTGACGGACTTCGTTCAAGGGAGTAGGTTCGGGACGACCTGGACTAAACTCTTGGGCAATAATAGAGGTGCCTTTAGGTATATCTTCAACCTTAATCTGGTTTTGCACACCAAAGGCTTCACGCATTGAACCCGCAAGCTGCTTAAACTTCAGCACATCCATCTCTGAAAAAGATAGAAGCAAAACAAAGAAACACATCAACAGCGACATTAAATCGCCAAAAGTTGCTAACCAACCAGGTAACCCTGCAGGACAGGGGGGGCATTCATGTTCTTCGGTATCATCACTCATTGCTCAGCTCCTTACCGAATTAACCTTCAGCCGCTGCACGTTTTTTCTCTGGCAGATAGTTTCTCAACATCTGTTCGATCACACGTGGATTTTGACCTGCTTGAATAGCCAATAAACCATCAATAACTAAAGACGCATTGAGCGCCTCTTCATCTTTTCTGACATTAAGTTTATCTGCCATAGGTAGAGCAATCATCGTTGCAAGCATGGCGCCATAAAGCGTTGTCAGAAGTGCTACGGCCATGGCTGGACCAATAGACTTTGGATCGCTCATGTTAGAAAGCATCTGCACTAAACCAACCAAAGTACCTATCATACCCATTGAAGGGCCGACATCCCCCACAGCAGAAAAAACTGATGCGCCGAATTCATGACGGTCACTGGTTAATTTCGCTTCTTTCTTCAGCAACGTTTTGACCACTTCAGGGTCATGGCCATCAACCAATAACTGAATCCCCCGTTGCATAAAGTCACTACTAACCGTTTTATCCTCTAAAGAAAGCAACCCCCCTTTACGTGCGGCATCCGCTAACTCAACGGTCTCGGCAATAATATCCTCAGGGTTTAAAGACTTATACATGAAGGCTTTGGCAGCCACTTTACCTGCACCAAGAAACTGACCTAAGGTAAACTTCATCAATACAACAAAAATACTACCGCCAATAACAATCAATAATGACGGCGGATTGACAAAAACACCTGGATCACCACCCGTTACAATTGCGGCGACGACAATACCAAAACCGCCTAATAAACCGACGAGCGTAGCTATATCCACTCAGGACTCCTTAATACCAGCCAATAAACACTGTTCAAGCCTTACCTAACGAACTGCTTATCATAGCAAAAAAGTCTCAACAATCACCCACTCTTCATAGGTTTAACGGTTATTCTTTAGGTATAATTGATTCTAGGCCGATGCTTCGGTAAGTTTAGCCCTTTCAATGTGGATTTATTCCCATGCCTCGTAAAAACAAAACAACCGATTTTGAGCAATCCTTGCAGGAACTCGAATCAATAGTCACACAAATGGAACAGGGAGACCTATCTTTAGAGGACTCTCTTAAAGCATTTGAAGAGGGCGTCAGCCTCACTCGCGAATGCCAAAATATCCTTGCACAAGCAGAGCAGAAAGTGCAGCTGTTAATCGAATCAGGCGGTGAGCTAAAAACAGAGCCATTTGAGCCTGAAGAGGATCGCTGATTTGGAGATTCAGAGCCTGCTCAACCAATACAGCGAACGTGTCGATAGTTATCTTAAAACATGCATAGTACAAAAAAGTATCGATCCGATTTTACAAGAGTCGATGCTCTATTCGCTTTTTAATGGCGGCAAGCGTGTCAGACCCACCTTAGTATATATGGTTAATACTATGCTGGGTGGTGAGATGTCCTATGCTGACAGCGTAGCTGCGGCAATAGAGTGTATTCATAGCTATTCGTTAGTACACGATGACTTACCGGCCATGGACGATGACGACCTAAGACGGGGCAAACCAACTTGTCATATCGCCTATAATGAAGCAACCGCAATATTGGCTGGCGATGCGTTGCAAAGCCTAGCCTTTGAACTGATCGCTGTAGATAAGTATCTTTCTGCCGACGCTAAAGTTCAGCTCGTAAAAGAGATCAGCATCGCTTCCGGCTATCAAGGTATGGCCGTGGGTCAATCCTTTGATCTACGCAATGTAGGAAAACCTTTAACCATCGCGCAGTTAGAAACTATGCATCAACATAAAACAGGAGCTCTTCTAAAATGCTCTGTCATTATGGGTGCAATCACTAGCGGTAAAGCTGATCAAGACCAGCTCATTGCATTAACCGATTATGCGCGAGCCATAGGCTTAGCTTTCCAAGTTCAAGATGACATTCTAGATATTGAGGGTGACTCTACTGTGATAGGAAAGCCCCAAGGCTCGGATATGGCGCAAAACAAACCCACCTATCCTGCACTATTAGGCCTTGAAGGTGCTAAGCTGAAGCTACAACAACTACACGAAGATGCTAAACAAGCTTTAGCCCCATTTGGTTCAGAAGCATCTGAACTCAAAGCCTTGGCTGATTTTATCGTTCATCGCGATCATTAACTGTAAAAGACCCTTTATGTTTCTCACAATTCCCCCATCTCGTCCTAGTACCCCCCTGCTAGATCAGATTAATGATCCGGACCAATTACGGCAGTTGTCCGCTGAAAAGCTACCTGAACTGGCTGAACAGCTTAGAGCGTTTTTACTCTATAGCGTTGGACAGAGTGGTGGGCATTTTGGTGCAGGACTTGGGGTTGTAGAGTTAACCATCGCTTTACACTATCTATTAAACACCCCTGAGGATCATCTGGTTTGGGATGTAGGTCATCAATCTTATCCCCATAAAATTTTGACTGAGCGTCGAGATAGCATGCTAAAAATCCGTCAAAAAGGCGGGCCATCGCCCTTCCCTAAACGCGCTGAAAGTATCTATGATGATTTCGGCGTGGGGCACTCCAGTACCTCAATAAGCGCTGCATTAGGCATGGCGATAGCCGATAAGTTAAAGGGCTTAAAGAACAAGACAGTTGCCGTCATTGGTGATGGTGCTATGACAGCAGGTATGGCTTTTGAAGCGCTCAACCATGCCGCGCATACCGACACTAACCTGCTTGTAATTCTAAATGATAACGATATGTCGATCTCTCAAAACGAGGGTGGTCTGGCAACCTATTTAGCTAAAAATATAAAACACAAAACTGAAGGCGAAACGACCGCCGCACTTTTTGAAGCCTTAGATTTTGAATACACAGGCCCTATAGATGGCCATGACCTACCCTTACTATTAGCAAAACTTTCAGACGTATTAGCCAAATCAGGTCCGCAATTCCTTCACCTTATTACGAAAAAGGGCAAAGGGTTTAAACCTGCAGAAGAAGACCCTGTGGGCTACCATGCGATCACCAAGATAAACCCGATCCACCAGCCAAAAGAAAAGAAGGTTACGTATTCTAATATTTTTGGCCGCTGGATCTGCCATATGGCAGAGTCTCATCCCGACCTAACAGCAATAACCCCCGCAATGAAAGAAGGCTCCGATCTCGTTGAATTTGCCAACCGCTTCCCTGCTCGATTTTTTGATGTGGCTATCGCAGAACAACACGCACTAACCCTTGCGGCGGGAATGGCTTGCCAGAAGATAAAACCGGTCGTTGCTATCTACTCCACCTTTTTACAACGGGCCTATGACCAGCTTGTTCATGATATATCAATCCAGGAGCTCGACATTCTACTGGCAATAGATCGCGCAGGACTTGTTGGTGAGGATGGTTCGACCCATAGCGGCGTACTTGATATTAGTATGCTTCGCTGCTTACCTAAGACCGTCATTATGACGCCCTCGAACGCTCAAGAGCTGCGTAACATGCTCTACACGGGTTACCTTTATAAAGGGCTAGCGAGTGTAAGGTACCCAAGAGGGTCAGCGATTGCCCATGTAGATGGTGAGATGGAAGCGCTCGATATTGGCCGCAGCCAGCTAATCACTACAGGTAAAAAAGTGGCGCTACTAAACTTTGGACCACTCCTAGAAACAGCACAAGCTGTTTCTGACAAACATGGCTACAGCTTAGTAGATATGCGTTTTGTGAAGCCGATTGACAGTGAAATGATTACAGAATTGGCAAATTCACACCAACTACTCGTCACTATAGAAGATCACAGCATTATTGGTGGCGCAGGATCAGAAGTAAGCGAGTATTTACACCGAACTAAAAGTAGCACACAACTCTTAACTTTAGGCATTCCTGATAAATGGATAGGCCATGCCACTAGATCGGAGCAACTTACTCAATGTGGATTAGATGAAGCAGGCATAGAAAAGGCTATAGCGCATGCACTCAGCCATTAAATTTATAACCTGAGAAACGCAATAAACTGCAAAACTATTGCCGCAAACACCCCAGCAATAACATCATCCAGCATCACTCCTAGCCCCCCGGAAACTTTTTGATCGGCCCATTTTATCGGCCAAGGTTTCCAAATATCAAAGATTCGAAACAGGACAAAACCTATAATAATCCACCAAAAGCCAGCGGGTGCTAAGGTCATCGTAATCCAGAAACCAACGAACTCATCCCAGACAATACCACCATGATCATGTACACCAATATCTTTACTGGTACGGTCACACAGCCAAATCCCAATCAATGTTGTTACGACCAACATTAAAAGATACCAAGGCAAGCTCAATTGCTGAAACCAGAAATAAGGAATGACAGCAGCCAGTGTACCAAACGTGCCCGGCGCCCATGGCGCTGCCCCACTCCCTAAACCGAAGGCTAAAAAGTGGATAGGGTTTTTCCAAACACTTGCCGGTACTTTATTCACGTACACTCCTCACTTAGTCATCTGTTCGCTGAAAATGATCGTAACCGGAGCCCTGTATCTGACAAGGTTCTCCTCGAAGAAATAGCTCGATATCCGCCCGATCTGTCACTTTGCCTATAACAGCCACAGGAACGGATAACTGCGATAAAAGAGCAAGATAATTAGGTGGGAGCGTAAAACACAACTCAAAGTCCTCCCCTCCCGTCAGTGCCCATTGACGAGCATTCTCCTCGCCAAACGTGGAAATGAGCTGGGATGAGATTGGCACCGCTTCTAACTGTAAACGTGCTCCTAAACCACCACTCGCTTTTAGAATATGCGAAAGGTCGGACAATAAGCCATCGGATATATCAATACAGCTACTGGCTTTACCTAACAGTACTTTACCAAGCTCAATACGTGGCGTCGGCGCATAAAAGCGTTCGAGTAGATAGTCTGCATAGCTATGATCCTCAAAGCCATTCAGCAAACCTTCTAAACCACCTCGACTATCACCTAAGCAACCACTGACACAGATAAGATCATCGACTTTAGCCCCTGCACGCGTTAAGCGGTGATCATGCGGTAGGAAACCATGTACTTGTGCAGAGAGTGCTAACGGCCCTTTTGTAGTATCACCCCCTACAAGCGAAACACTGTATTCAGCACACAACTGCGCCAAGCGACGGCTAAACAACAGTAGCCAATCATCTTCTGCTTTTGGCAGTGTAAGCGCTAAAGTAATCCACGCAGGCGTTGCCCCCATTGCAGCTAAATCACTTAACGCCGAGCCAAAAATTCGACTAGCGAGTAGATCAGCAGGGGTACCTTCAAGAAAGTGTGTACCCTGAACAAGCGTATCAATAGATACAGCTAACTGATAACCGGCAGGCACAGAAAGTACAGCACAATCATCACCTATGCCTAGTGCAACAGAAGCATCCGTAGATGCTTCTGCAAAGTAGCGCTGAATCAGCTCAAACTCACCTAGTGACATGGAGTTTAAGACTTGCGCTGACGTTGATCTCGGATCTCAGCCATACGGACGCGCTGAGCCAATTTATCTAATACACCATTAACATAACGATGACTGTCAGTCGCACCAAACTTCTTAGCTAACTCAACACTCTCATTAATGGCCACACGGTAAGGTACCTCAATACGCTGGGCAAGCTCAAAGGCACCAATACGAAGAACTGTCAGCTCAATTGGATCAAGCTCTTCAACTTGGCGATCAAGGAAATCAAGATAAGACTTATCTAGATCACTTTTTGCACCGGCAATACCATGCAGAAGCTCAGAAAATAGTTTGATATCCGTATCACGCATATCATTATCAACTCTAAACTGTGCTTCTATCTCGTTCACCGGTTGTCCAGCGATTTCCCACTGATACAAGGCTTGCAGCGCATAACTACGTGCATTACGACGCTGTGTGGTTAAAGATAGTTTTTTCTTAGTCGCTGGTTTATTTTCGTTGTCACTCATCTAAAATCAAACCTCAAGTTGCTTAAGCAAACTAACCATCTCTATTGCAGATAGTGCAGCTTCAGCCCCTTTATTGCCCATTTTAGTGCCTGAGCGTTCAACGGCTTGCTCAATACTGTTAACCGTTAAAATACCGTTAGCAACAGGCACATCATAGTCCAAAGAGACCTGAGCTACGCCTTTAGAGCTTTCACCAGATACATATTCAAAATGTGGTGTACCACCACGAATCACTGCACCCAATGCGATAATCGCATCATCTTTTTTCTGGGCAGCAAGACGTTTCACAGCCAACGGAATTTCAAAAGCACCCGGCACACGGATAACACGAATATTTTCTTCGTTGATACCATGGCGTTTAAGGGTATCAATTGCACCCTCTAATAAGCTTTCTACAACAAATGCGTTAAAACGACCGACTACGATAGCGTAGTTGCCGTCAGCGTTCACAAAATCACCTTCGATGGTTTTCACAGCCATGATTCAAGTACCGGTCTAATTAGTCTTCACAAGGAATATATTTTTCAATCTCAAGATCAAACCCAGAGATCGCATTAAACTTCATTGGTGCACTGAGTAAGTTCATTTTACCTACACCCAGGTCACGCAGTATTTGTGAGCCTGTTCCTACCGTTAGGTAGGCACCTGATGCACTCACGTTTACTTTTGATTTCTGATGACTATTAAGCATAAGCTCCAATGAGTCACCTATATCAATTTTTTCGCCATTATCTAACAGTAGAACAACACCTTGACCTTCTTTCGCTACGCGCTCTAAGGCTTTACGCATTGTCCACTTCGGCTCTTCACCCGACATAACGGCACCTACTACATCACGTAAGACCTCATTACGATTATGTACACGTACATAAGTGGGCTCATCTTCTTTAATCTCACCCAACGTCATCGCTAGATGAGTGCAGTTCTGAATCTCATCTTTGTAGGTAATATAGTTGAACTCACCATACTCAGTAGACATCACACCCGCATTTTCGCGCTGTACTGTATGCTCATTGGCCGTCCGGTAGTGGATCAAATCCGCAATCGTACCGATCTTTAGATTATGCTTTTGAGCAAACTCTTCTAAATCTGGACGGCGCGCCATAGTGCCATCATCATTCATCACTTCCACAATCGCTGCCGCTGGGGTGAAACCTGCCATACGCGCTAGATCACAACCTGCTTCAGTATGTCCCGCTCGGCTCAATACACCACCGGGCTGGGCCATCAAAGGAAAGATATGGCCCGGCTGAACAATATCGTCAACTGTAGCATCCGCTTTAACCGCTGTTCGAACTGTATGTGCACGATCCGCAGCAGAAATACCCGTTGTTACCCCTTCTGCCGCCTCAATAGACAACGTAAAGTTGGTCGCAAACTGAGCACCATTACTTTGAACCATCAACGGCAGCTTCAATTGTTCGCAGCGCTCTCGGGTCAACGTTAAGCAGATAAGGCCGCGGGCGTGCGTTGCCATGAAATTAATATCATCAGCACGAACCATTTCCGCCGCAATGATTAGATCACCTTCATTTTCACGATCTTCATCATCCATCAAGATAACCATCTTACCTTGACGAATATCTTCCAATAATTCTTCTGGTGTATTTAGTTTCATCAAATTTATACCATCGTTAGCGGTTAAAGCCGCAAGCCATCAACGTTTCCATTGTTAAACCTTGATCACTTTGTTCATTATTAATATCTTGAGTATGACCCAATAGACGCTCTAAATAGCGAGCAATAATA
Source organism: Neptuniibacter marinus (assembly GCF_965223595.1). Classification (NCBI taxonomy): domain Bacteria; kingdom Pseudomonadati; phylum Pseudomonadota; class Gammaproteobacteria; order Oceanospirillales; family Oceanospirillaceae; genus Neptuniibacter; species Neptuniibacter marinus. The sequence goes on from NZ_OZ245004.1 coordinate 3,627,547, forward strand.
TCCACTTCTAAATGGATCAAACGCCCGGGCACATACTCCATCATAATTGTTTCTTGCGCTGTATGAGGCACAATATTCAACTCAAAGCACTCACCGTCAATAGCATTCAGCGTCAAGCTAATACCATCAACCGTCACTGATCCTTTAGCTGCTAAATAACGCTGTAAGTTTTTCGGCGCTTTAACACTAAAACGTATAGAGCGTGCATCTTCTTGCCGAGAGACAATCTCACCTAAACCATCTACATGCCCAGTGACAATATGCCCACCTAAGCGACTGGTCGGCATCAATGCTTTTTCAAGATTAACACGTTCACCTATACTCAATGTATGAAAACGAGTATGAGCTAATGTCTCACGCGAGACATCCGCAATAAAGCCATCACCCGGTAATTCAACAGCGGTCAAACAGACCCCGTTAGTTGCAATACTGTCACCTAGCTTAACATCGCCAAGATCTAAATTTCCGGTACGCACATACAGACGCATATCGCCTGACTGCTCCTCGATTGAGGCAATGGAACCCACTGCTTCAATTATTCCGGTAAACATCTACTGTTCTCCATACACTGGTGTTAATACCAGCTTTAGATCGCTACCCATCATCCGACTATCGATCTGCTTTAATTGGATCTGCTCAGCCATTTTCGTCAACGGCAAACTGAAGGTTGGCCTGGCATCACTGCCAAGTAGTTTCATCGCTATATAAAGATGTAATTCATCCACTAGACCTTGTGCCATAAAAGCACCGGCCAACATTGCCCCCGTCTCAACGAGAAGGTCATTACATTGTTCATTTTTTACCAGCCACTCAAGCAATGCATTCAATGAGACTCGATCTTGTTCGTCAGGTAAAAGCACTATTTCAGCGCCTTCACTTTCTAATGCTCGATGTAATCCTTGATCGGTAGAACAGGTCGCTATTAGCGTACGCCCAGGCTGTTTTAGAATTTTAGCTGTTGTTGGGGTACGTAAAGATGAATCTAACACAACCCTTAGTGGCTGTTGCTTTATGATCTCCGCCGCGTCAGGTAAACCTAACTGCTCTTCACGTACCGTTAGAGCCGAATCATCATGGATAATCGATTCCACACCGGTAACAATAACTGAACTTTGCGCTCGTAATTTTTGTACATCTCGACGCGCAGCCGGCCCTGTTATCCATTGAGATTCCCCAGAGGACATAGCGGTACGACCATCAAGGCTTGAAGCCAACTTTACCCTAACAAACGGTTTGCCTGTCTCCATACGCTTGATAAAACCTGGGTTCAGCGCTCGGGCTTCAGCTTGAAGCAAACCCGATGAGGCTTGGATTCCAGCCTTGTACAGCATCTCTATACCTCGACCAGCTACTTGAGGGTTTGGGTCAACCATCGCGGATACAACACGAACAACCCCAGCCTTAATTAAACCCTCTGCACAAGGAGGCGTTCTACCGTAATGACTACAAGGCTCAAGCGTAACATAAGCCGTAGCGCCCTTAGCATCATTACCCGCTTGAGCAAGGGCATTCACTTCAGCATGTCCCTCACCGGCTCTAAAATGAAAGCCCTCACCGACAATCACATCATTTTTAACTAAAACACAGCCTACCCGTGGGTTGGGGTGGGTGGTATACAAGCCTTTACGCGCTAATTGAATGGCCCGTGCCATATACTCACGATCAGCAATAGACCACTGTGGATCGATAAGAGACACTTAATTTCCACCCTCTTTATGCTGTTCAGATAAGCGTTCAATCTCTTCTTTAAACTCATTTATATCTTGAAAGCTTCGATAGACTGAAGCAAAGCGAACATAAGCAACTTCGTCTAATTTACGGAGCTCCGACATCACCTCTTCGCCCACCTGCCTAGAGGGCAACTCCCGCTCACCCGTCGCTCTTAAACACTGCTTAATACGACTTATTGATGCTTCAACTTCTTCAATAGATACAGGACGTTTTTCTAGCGCACGATGAATACCTGCACGTAACTTTTCATCATCGAAAGGTTGACGAGATCCATCGGCTTTAATTAAACGAGGCATAAGAAGCTCGGCAGCTTCATAGGTAGTAAAACGTTCAGTACAATTTACACATTCGCGGCGACGACGTACCTGCTGGCCTTCTGCCACCAGCCGGGAGTCGACTACTTTGGTTTCAGTGGCATTACAAAATGGACAATGCATCAACCTTTCCTGCGTAAAGAGCGAGGGATATCAGCGCTGAATTAATCAACTAACATCCCGAATATTGGGGTATTTTTTTGTTCTTACATATAGAAAATAAAGAGAACAAAAAGGGGCTGTCTAAAGAACTTGCAAGCAAGTTCGGGACAGCCCCGCGATTGTACATTTTTCCGGCTATAAGTTATAGCCGGTTATAGAGATTACTTATATACAGGGTAGCGTGCACAGATCTCTTTAACTTGAGATTTAACCCGTGTAATAACCTCTTCATTGTTGATATCGTCAAGAATATCGCAGATCCAGTTTGTAAGATCTGTAACTTCAGCTTCTTTAAAGCCGCGACGAGTAACAGCAGGTGTACCTATACGTAAGCCAGAAGTCACAAAAGGTGAACGTGGATCATTAGGCACTGAGTTTTTGTTAACAGTGATATTGGCACGACCTAACGCCGCATCAGCATCTTTACCAGTAAACTCTTTATCGATCAGATCAACAAGGAAAAGATGATCATCTGTTCCTTCAGAAACGATTTTAATGCCGCGTTTCATAAATGCACCAGCCATCGCCTGTGCATTCTTAACCACTTGAGCTTGATACTCTTTCCACTCAGGCTCCATCGCTTCTTTAAAGCAAACCGCTTTACCCGCGATAACGTGCATCAGAGGACCACCCTGAGACTCAGGGAAGACAGCGAAGTTTAGCTTTTTCTGCAACTCCTCATCCGCACGCGCGGATAAGATCAAACCACCACGAGGACCACCTAAGGTTTTATGCGTTGTTGTTGTAACAACATCAGCGATACCTATAGGAGAAGGATAAACACCCGCAGCGACTAAACCGGCAACATGGGCCATATCAACAAACAGAGACGCACCCACTTTATCCGCGATATCACGAAAACGCTGCCAATCAACTACACGTGAATAAGCAGAGAAGCCCGCAACAATCATTGTTGGCTTATGCTCAAGCGCTAGACGCTCAACGTCATCGTAGTCGATTTCACCTGTATCTGGGTTCAAACCGTACTGAACCGCATTATAGATACGACCAGAGAAAGAAACGGCTGCACCGTGAGTCAAGTGACCACCGTGCGCTAAGCTCATACCTAAAACGGTATCACCTGGCTTACAAAGCGCCATATAAACAGCCGCATTTGCCTGCGAACCTGAATGAGGCTGAACATTGGCATATGTCGCACCAAACAATTCTTTAGCACGATCAATCGCCAACTGCTCTACAACATCGACATGTTCACAGCCGCCATAGTAACGCTTGTTGGGATAACCTTCTGCGTACTTATTGGTCAGCGCAGAACCCTGAGCCTCCATTACGCGTGGGCTAGTATAGTTTTCTGACGCAATCAGTTCGATGTGCTCTTCCTGACGTACAGTTTCAGCCTGCATTGCAGACCATAGGTCCGCGTCAAAATCAGCGATTGTCATATCTTTGCTAAACATTGTATTTTCTGTCCCCTCAATACAATATGGGCTCTGTTCAACTGAAAACAGCAACGGTTAAACCGCTGATCAATTAGCAGCAACGAACAACTTAAGAATTGGGAAAGGCGGTATTATAACGAAACATTTGCGGGGTTACACTTGAAACAGACTCAAAAACTCTTCAATTGTACTCAACATGCAAACTTCTAGGATTTTTCCTCTTTAAAGAGGAAAAATAATCTCTACTTTTATCGATTGATTTACTCAGGCGATAGCCTTCTACCTGCTATTTCCGTTAAAATTACTGCATTAATTTCTGACAAAACAGACAGGTTACTGCATGGCTCAGTTCGTTTATTCAATGAACCGCGTAGGCAAAGTTGTACCGCCAAAACGCGAAATTCTGAAAGATATCTCCCTCTCTTTTTTTCCTGGCGCTAAAATCGGCGTATTAGGGCTTAACGGCTCAGGTAAATCTACTCTTTTAAAAATTATGGCAGGGCTTGATACTGAAATTATTGGTGAAGCCCATCCAATGCCAGGTCTAAACATCGGCTACCTTCCTCAAGAACCTGAATTAGACGATACGAAAACAGTTCGTGAAGTTATCGAAGAGTCAGTCGCTGATGTAAAAGAAGCACTTGATGGCTTAGAGGCAGTCTATGCTGCTTATGCTGAACCGGATGCAGACTTCGATGAACTCGCCAAAAAACAGGCACAATTTGAAGACCTTATTCAAGCCAAAGATGGTCACAACCTAGACACCGCACTTGAACGTGCTGCCGATGCGATGCGCCTTCCCCCTTGGGATGCTGAAGTTAAAAACCTATCCGGTGGTGAACGTCGCCGTGTTGCTTTATGCCGTTTATTGTTAGATAAGCCTGACATGCTACTACTAGACGAGCCTACCAACCATCTGGATGCTGAGTCTGTTGCATGGATTGAACGCTTCCTGCAAGAATACCCAGGCACGGTTGTTGCGATCACCCATGACCGCTACTTCCTTGATAACGCTGCAGGCTGGATATTGGAGCTTGACCGTGGACGCGGGATTCCTTATGAGGGCAACTACTCCTCTTGGCTAGAACAAAAAGAGCAACGCCTCGCGCAAGAAGCCAAACAGGAAGCTGCCCATCAAAAAGCCGTTTCTTCTGAGTTAGAGTGGGTTCGTCAAGGGCAAAAAGGGCGTCAATCTAAATCAAAAGCACGCTTAAAACAGTTTGAAGAGATGAACTCAAAAGAGTTCCAAACGCGCAATGAAACCCAAGAGATCTACATTCCACCTGGACCACGTCTTGGTGATAAGGTTATCGATGCCGTTAATATCTCTAAAGCTTATGGTGACAAAGTGCTGTTTGAAAACCTTAGCTTCTCCATTCCTCAAGGCGCTATTGTCGGCATCATTGGTGGTAACGGCGCAGGTAAATCAACACTCTTTAAAATGATCAGCGGCGAAGAGAAACCAGATTCCGGTGAGATTGAAATTGGCTCAACCGTCGAACTCGCTTACGTTAACCAATCCCGTGACCTTAATGGTGATAAGACCGTTTTTGAAGAACTTTCTGATGGCCAAGATATTATTACTGTAGGTAATTACCAAACACCATCACGCGCTTATTGCGGTCGCTTTAACTTTAAAGGTGGCGATCAGCAGAAATTTGTCAAGGATCTATCCGGTGGTGAGCGTAACCGCTTACATATGGCGAAACTACTTAAAGAGGGCGGCAACGTTCTTCTTCTTGATGAGCCGACCAACGATTTAGATATAGAGACACTACGTGCCTTGGAGGAAGCTATACTTGCCTTCCCTGGCTGTGCGGTTGTTATCTCCCATGACCGTTGGTTCCTAGACCGTATCTGTACACATATGCTGGCCTACGAAGGCGACTCTAAGGTTGAGTTCTTTGAGGGCAACTACACTGAATATCAGGACGATTACAAACGTCGTTATGGTAAAGAGCATCAGCCTGAGCGTATCAAATACAAACGTATGGTCGATCTAGGTTAAACGATTACGACTAACAAAAAACCGAGGCAGTGCCTCGGTTTTTTTATAACGACAGAATAAATACGAGATTATGAAAAACCTCAAACAGCCACATAAAGCTGATCTCTTCCCGCATTTTTTGCTGCATAAAGCCCATCATCTGAACGTTTCAACAGGGACTCTATATCATCACTGTTATTCAGCTCAGCAATGCCTATACTCGCAGTAAAACCAATTTTATCACCATTTGGCGCAGTCACTTTTTCAGTATGACAAGCTAAGCGAATAACCTCCGCCACCTCTTTAGCTTCTATAACATTCATCCTTGGCAGCACCATCAAAAACTCTTCCCCCCCATACCGACATACCAGATCTATACGTTTACGGGCGTGTTTTCGCATGACTTTAGCAAAAGACTTTAAGACAAGATCACCCGCTGCATGACCATAACTATCATTTAAGTTTTTAAACTTATCTAAATCGAACAACAATACGCTTAATGCTTGCCCCCGCTCGCGAGCCTGAAGTATATCAAGTGATAACTGATCCATTGCTTGACGACGATTAGACAACCCAGTCAAAGGATCTCGCGTCGCCTGTCGATATAAACCTAGTAACATATTCAACTGATTAACCGCAGCCCAACCAGCAATCAAACCAAGAACAGCTAACAGCCATAAACTATTGATCGCCTCAACATCCCCTACCGTTCCTCTTAACAGCTGCGTGACAAATTCAATTAAAAGCACGCCCAAGGAAAAACATAAAGCTTCACTAATGGCGAGCGGGAAAATAGCCATCATCGTAATAATCATAAAAGGGAAAAAATGATACCCAGCCACATTAGAATCATAGCCTTGTATCAACAGAAGTGTACTAGAGGCTGTTTGGAATCCTGACAACAATATCACCAGAATCACCAAACGCAGCTGCGCGAATTTCAAACTGTAGCGTTTAAAACTCCACAACGAGAGAAACAAACAGCCTAATGCTCCGACAACACGCGCAAGCGCTATGGAGTCCAGCATATCTTCAGGCAATAGAAAATAATCAACTAAAAACCACGCAGGCTGAATAAGGGCTAATAGAAAAGCAATTATTCGTATCCGGCGAAACAAATAATAGCTACGCGTTTGATTAAAATATCGCGAATGACGACTGCCGCTAGACACATCCAACAAAGTTTCTAAAAACATAATAACCCTTACTCATTAAAGGTTTTTGTTGCGAAGCTTAAGGACAAGCATGCAGAACAACCATGATATAGCTCAGTTTATAGGCAATTATTCAAAAACCCAGCACATCAAACATCGTGAGAAACAACGATCCGTCAAACACAGCTATTTATTTTATATGCACGTCTATACTAAGATAACATCATCATAGGGACCATAGGGAAACCAATATTGTGACTACACCTAATACTGAGCGCCGCCGTTTTACTCGCATTGATTTTGATGCAAGAACGGAACTACAGCAAGGTGATCATATCTACGAGGTAACCCTAATTGATATATCGTTTAACGGTATATTAATAAAAAGCGCTCGCCCCCTTAACTTATCTTTAGGCGATGAAGCGTTCGCTACCATCCATATACAAGGGGATAACCTGAGTATACGCACCCCTGTGAGCCTGACCCATAAACACGAAAATGAGTATGGTTTTTTAATAGAAAACTTGGATCTAGATTCACTGACTTTACTACGCCGGTTAGTCGAGCTAAATCTAGGTGAGCCCTCTTTACTAGAACGGGAACTGGATCACTTTTTTACTGCTGAAGCAGATTAAAGCGCCTCAAGCGCTTCGGTCAACTTAGTAACAGGAACAATCTCCATTCCAGCTAAAGCCTCTTTAGGTACATTGCCTTTAGGCACAATCGCCCGTTTAAAACCATGTTTTGCCGCTTCTCTTATTCGCTCCTGCCCGTTAGGTACAGGTCGTATTTCCCCAGATAAGCCTACTTCCCCAAATACCATTAAATCATGAGGTAAAGCCTGATCCTTAAAGCTAGATACAACTGCAAGCAATAACGCCAGATCTGCACTTGTTTCCAATACCTTTACCCCGCCGACAACGTTTACAAATACGTCTTGATCACCCGTCATCAAGCCACCATGACGATGTAATACCGCCAACAACATCGCCATTCGGTTTTGCTCCAAACCCACAGCAACCCGTCGTGGGTTATTCATATGGGATTGGTCAACCAGTGCTTGAATCTCAACAAGCAAAGGCCGTGTTCCTTCCCAAACGACCATAACCACACTACCAGGGCTAGGACCCTCTTCGCGGCTTAAGAAAATTGAGCTTGGATTTTTAACCTCTTTAAGACCCGTTTCCAACATGGCAAACACACCCAGTTCATTCACCGCCCCAAAACGGTTTTTATGCGAACGAAGTGTCCGGAAACGAGAATCAGCTGAACCTTCCAGTTGCAACGAGCAATCAATCATATGCTCCAAGACTTTAGGGCCTGCCAATGAACCATCCTTAGTAACATGTCCAACCAAAAACAGTACGGTACCTGTCTGCTTTGCAAAACGAGTTAAGTAAGCCGCAGACTCTCTTACCTGCGATACGGAGCCTGGCGCAGATTGCACATCTGCCATATGCATTACCTGTATAGAATCAATTACCATCACTTTTGGCTTGAGTGTTTGCGCCACATCACAGATAGTTTCCACACTGGTTTCCGAGAGCATTTTTAACTGCCCCGTCGGTAAATTTAAACGGCTCGCACGCATAGCAACCTGCTGCAATGACTCCTCACCTGTTACATATAGGGCTGGCATCTGCTCAGCCAGATAACACATGGTTTGCAACAATAAAGTACTTTTACCTGCTCCCGGATGACCGCCCATTAGCACCGCAGAACCAGGCACTAAACCACCGCCTAACACACGATCCAATTCACCCGCTCCAGATGAAAAACGCGGCATCTCCTCCAAAGCGACCTCAGAAAGGTTAACGACACTCTGCTGCTTTGCCCCACCAGCATAACCATCAAAGCGAACATTACGTGTTTCATTTGCATTTGATTTTGCAGTCGACAACCGGACTTCCGTCAAAGTATTCCACGCATGGCACTCCGTACATTGGCCTTGCCACTTTGTGTAATCCGCTCCACAGTCATTACAGACGTAAGCCGTTTTCTGACGTGCCATTAAGCCTCTCCAAATTGCTGTAAATATTTTAGAATTTTACCCAACCTAAATCCTATAACCTACTGATCTTTACGTCGATCTTGATAAATACCGAAAACAGCCTTCATTTATTCAATAGATGCACTACAATCAGTTGCCTAACAATAATGCAGGCCTGCCCTTAGGAGATAAACATGAAATTGGAAACTGTAGCGATACATGGCGGATATGAAATAGACCCAACCACTAAATCTGCCGCGGTTCCTATTTACCAAACCACATCTTATGCCTTTGATGATGCTCAACACGGCGCAGACCTCTTTGACTTAAAAGTACCCGGTAATATATACACCCGCATTACGAATCCCACCAACGATATATTAGAAAAGCGTGTTGCAGAAATGGAAGGCGGCGTTGCCGCGCTTGCCGTTGCATCTGGTATGGCGGCTATTACATACACCATACAAACACTTGCAGAAACCGGCGATAACTTCATCTCTACCAGCGAACTCTACGGTGGTACATACAACCTATTTGCTCATACTTTGCCCCGCCAAGGCATTGAATGCCGCTTTGTAAATAAAGACGATGCAGCGGCTATCGAAGCACAAATAGATGAGCGAACTAAAGGTATTTACTGTGAATCCGTCGGCAACCCATCTGGTGGCATCGCCGATATTGAAACGTTAGCAGAGATCGCCCATCGTAACGGCATCCCACTTATCGTTGACAATACAGTGCCTAGCCCTGCCATGTGGCGCCCGATCGAACACGGCGCAGACATTATTGTACAAGCAGCAACCAAATATATTGGTGGACATGGTAACTCAATCGGTGGCGTCATCATCGATTCTGGTAACTTCCCTTGGGCTGATAACGCTGAACGCTTCCCTTTATTAAACACGCCTGATATTTCCTACCACGGCGTGGTATATACTGAAGCCTTTGGTCCTGCTGCATTTATTGGACGCTGCCGCGTGGTACCGCTTCGCAATATGGGAGCCGCACTTAGTCCCATGAATGCTTTCTTATTACTACAAGGATTAGAAACACTTAGTCTACGCATGGAACGCGTAAATGAAAACACACGTAAAGTCGCTAACTTTTTAGAAAACCACGATGCGGTTGGCTGGGTTAAATACGCGGGGCTCGAAAGCCACAAAGACTATGCACTCGCTCAAAAGTACATGAACGGCCAAGCCTCTGGCATTCTAAGCTTTGGCGTAAAAGCAGGCAGAGAAGGCACACGTAAATTCTATGACGCACTGCAAATTTTCTTACGTTTAGTAAACATCGGCGACTGCAAATCACTCGCTTCGATTCCTGCTGAAACGACCCATCGTCAGTTGAATGATGAAGAGCTCGCTTCTGCAGGTGTCTCGCCAGAAATGATTCGCTTATCTATAGGTATAGAGCATATTGATGACCTCATTGCCGATCTAGATCAGGCATTAGCAGCGATCAACAACTAAAGCCTGAGCATTAAACTCAGAGCATTGAATTCAGAACAAAAAACGGTTGGTAGCGAAAGCTCCAACCGTTTTTTATAGGCAGACCAAAAACACACTTAATTAAATAACGCGCGTAATTTGTTCCACAATGAGCGTGCATTTTGGTTGTCTTTATCAGAAGCTTGAGCCAGCTCTTTTAGTTTTTCAATTTTTCTGATGGCTAAACCATATTGTTCATCAACTTCATCGAGAGACGATGCGTTAAATTCAAGGTCGTTAACAAGACCATCATTAAGACCATAGATCCAGCCGTGAACAGTGAGCTCCTGCTCATTAGTCCAAGCTTTCTGAACTATAGTGGTTTCGCAGACGTTGCTTGCTTGCTCAATCACATTCAACTCACACAAACGGTCTAACTGCTGATGAGAGTGATCCCAAACAGATAAAAGTTCACGATGCTTTTTATATACATCGCGAATATGCCGCAACCAGTTATCGATTAAACCGTGTGGTTCAGTCTCGATTGCAGCTTTAACCCCTCCACAACCATAATGACCAACAACCATAATATGCTTAACTTTGAGAACTTCGACCGCATACTGAATAACAGACATACAATTCATATCAGTATGAATGACTAAATTCGAAACATTACGATGCACAAAAAGCTCACCAGGCAACATATCCACAATTTCATTAGCGGGAACACGGCTATCAGAACACCCAATCCATAAATACTCTGGAGCCTGCTGCTGTGCTAACGTCTCAAAAAAAAGAGGATCTTCCTTGTTAATCTTATCCGCCCATTGGCGGTTACTTTCTAGTAATTCAGTTAGCCGTTTCATATTAGTTTCTGATAACAAAAAGCGAGCTTATAGCCCGCTTCTTTTGGTTAAAGATATACTCTTTAAGTCCTAGATAAAGCCTTTTTTCTAGACTGGTTATACTCTTCTTCTGTAATCAAATCTTTTTCACGCAAACTTTTTAGTTCTTGTAACCTTAATTCAAGACTCTTTTCAGCTTCGACTAACTGATCCTCACTGCACGTTTTTTCTTAACGCAAACTATCAATACGCATTAAACGAGTATTAGCAGCATTGATTGCTGAATTATAGTTATTACTCTTTGCAATCAAGTTAAATGGAAACCATAAAAGCCCATCCAACATATCTTTGCCTGTAACATCATCCTTATCCTGATTCACGGCATTAATAATCGCCTGAACTCGCACCTGCTCTGCCGTCAGCTGCTCACAATTCATGACTTCATCCGAAGCGCTATACGCAGAAACAACTTCATGATCTGCGCTACCAGCACATCCTCCAAGCGTTAAAACAGAGCCTAAAACAGCAATAGACACACTACGTTTAATCATAAACATCTTCCTTGATAAGAAATTAATAAAAAAATAGAGAAGCACCTTAGCTCCTCACAAAAAAATCATGCGTGATACTTAGCACTTAACTCATGCACCGCATCAACAAACGCTTTAGGCTGTTTCGGATCAACAAACTGGTGAATACCATGGCCAAGGTTAAATACATGCCCAGATCCATTACCATACTGGCCTAAAATAAATTCAACCTCTTGCTCGATACGGCTTGCCGGTGCATATAAGACACTTGGATCCATATTTCCTTGCAGCGCAACTTTATCGCCCACTCGAGCGCGTGCATTGCCAATATCTGTCGTCCAATCCAAACCTAAGGCATCCGCACCGGTTTCCGCCATTACTTCAAGCCACTGCCCACCATTTTTAGTAAACAGAATAACCGGCACTTTGCGTCCATCATGCTCACGAATCAAACCATCAACGATCTGCTTCATGTACTTTAACGAAAACTCTTGGTAGCAAGGACCACTTAATGCGCCACCCCAAGTATCAAATATCTGTACGGCTTGCGCACCAGAACGAATCTGCTCATTCAAGTATGTAGTGACAGATTGAGCTAACTTATCCAAAAGAGTATGCATAACTTCAGGTGTTGCATACATCATCTGTTTAACGTGGCGAAAATCTTTACTAGAACCACCTTCAACCATGTATGTGGCTAAGGTCCATGGGCTGCCAGAAAAACCGATAAGAGGAACACGCCCATTTAATTCGCGACGAATCTCTTTCACTGCATTCATCACATAATCAAGGTCTGTTGCAGCATCAGGTACCGGTAGGTCTGCAACATCTTTCTCTGTACGAACAATTTTCTTAAACCGTGGACCTTCACCTACTTCAAAGTAAAGTCCCAATCCCATTGCGTCTGGGATCGTTAAAATGTCAGAGAATAGAATTGCGGCATCAAGATCATAACGCTCTAATGGCTGAATAGTTACTTCACAAGCAAGCTCTTTATTTTTGCAAAGGCTTAAGAAATCACCTGCTTTAGCACGCGTTTCTCTATATTCTGGAAGGTAACGTCCCGCCTGACGCATCATCCATACGGGTGTTGCATCTACAGGTTCATTAAGAAGAGCACGTAAAAAACGATCATTTTTGAGTTCAGCCATTTGTGTCAGCCACTTATATCTTGTAAATTCGAATTGGCCGATATTCTAACGATTTCTGACAGGAATTACCTGTAAATGTATAAACAATTTTAATAACTGATGATACAGATTAAATCAGCACTTTATTTTTTACTGCTCTTAGGCATATTGACTGGCTGCCAAAGCCATTCTGTAAAAGAGCTGCCACTGACACCTCAACCTTTGGCCGTTTTCGAACACGAAATAGTTTGGTTAACAACGTCAACCTCCAGTACCTCTCAAGAGCAACAAGTTAATAGCTTTAACCTTAAACTAAAAGATCGTCTGAAAATGTATGGTGCCAATAATATACAGACCACCAATAAGTCTAGGTCATCAAATAAGGGGTTAATTATTATTAGTAAAATCAATACGGATAACGAGGAAGGTGCTTACCAGCTATCTATCTTACGCGAGAACAGGGAACTCATTCACGGCTCTTACCCTAATACACTGAAAGGCGAAGAGGTCGCTATTAATAAGTTCTTAATGTCTATTCACCAAAAAATAGTCAACGCTGATAAGTACTTCTAATAAAAAAGGCCGCGAATGCGGCCTTTTTTCAAGATAATCTAAAAGCTTAAACTTCTAAATAATCCAAGATTCCTTCAGCCGCTTTACGACCTTCAGCAATCGCCGTCACAACGAGATCAGATCCACGTACCATATCACCACCCGCGAACACCTTTTCATTGGTAGTCTGGAATGGGTACGCATGCTGCTCAGGTGCCTTGACTCGACCATCTTCATGCAGATCGATACCGAAGTCAGCAAACCAAGGCGCTGGACTTGGACGGAAGCCAAAAGCCACTAATACTGCATCAGTTGGAATAACTTCCTCAGATCCAGATACCACCTCAGCACGACGGCGACCATTTTCATCAGGCTCACCCATTTGAGTGCTAACAACTTTAATCCCGGTCACTTTACCGTTTTCACCAACAACTTCTATAGGTTGACGGTTAAACTGAAATTGAACACCCTCTTCTCGGGCATTCTCAACTTCGCGTTTAGAACCAGGCATGTTTGCCTCATCACGACGATAAGCACAGATAACAGATTCTGCACCTTGACGGATAGAAGTACGGTTACAGTCCATGGCTGTATCACCACCGCCCAACACTACAACCTTCTTACCTTTAAGGTCGATAAAGTCGGCTGGATCTTTCTCAAAACCCAGACAGTGATTAACATTAGAGATCAAAAATGGAAGTGCATCATAAACACCCTCCAAATCTTCACCTGGAAAACCACCTTTCATGTAGGTATAGGTACCCATACCTAGGAACACCGCATCATATTGATCGACAAGGTCTTGCATAAGTACATCTTTACCAACTTCGGTATTTAAATGGAATTCAATACCCATCTCAGTAAAGATTTCACGGCGACGAGACATAACATTTTTTTCCAGCTTAAACTCTGGAATACCAAATGTTAACAAGCCGCCAATCTCAGGATTACGGTCAAAGACAACAGCTTTCACGCCATTACGTGCAAGTATATCCGCAGCTGCAAGGCCCGCAGGACCTGCACCAATAACGGCCACTTTTTTATCAGTCGCTGAAACCTTAGACATATCAGGTTTCCAGCCCATCGCAAAAGCGGTGTCTGTAATATATTTTTCAACCGAGCCAATAGTTACCGCACCAAAACCATCATTAAGAGTACAAGCCCCTTCACATAAACGGTCCTGAGGACAAACACGGCCACACACTTCAGGTAATGAGTTTGTTTGGTGGCTAAGCTCAGCCGCCTCAATAATATTTCCTTCCGAAATCAGCTTTAACCAATCAGGGATATGGTTGTGTACTGGACACTTCCATGAGCAATACGGGTTACCGCACTCTAAGCATCGATGCGACTGTTCTGATGCATCGGGTTTATCAAAAGGCTCGTATATTTCACCGAATCCTTCTTTACGCACATCAGCATCAATTTTCTGAGGCCCTTTACGGCCTACATCGAGGAACTGAAAATCGTTATTTAAACGGCCAGCCATAATCCTCACCTCTTAAAAGCAATCTCCCGACAAATTAGGAGATTGCAGATTATTCTTCATATACCAAATGGTACGTAGCACTTATTCTGGGCGTGTACGAATACTAGTCAGTAAATCATTTAAACTAGCCGCTTTCGGTTTAACCAACCAAAATCGACCAATATAGTCATCAAGATTATCAATAATCTCTCGACCCCAAGCACTGCCAGTTTCTTTGGTAAATTCAATAATGACTGAGCGTAGATGGTTTTTGTATGCTTCCATACTTTCAGTATGGATACGCTGAATCTCAACTAACTCATGGTTATACTTATCCACAAAGTTATTATCGACATCCAATACATACGCAAAACCACCCGTCATACCTGCACCAAAGTTATACCCCGTTGCACCAAGAACTGTGACTAAACCGCCTGTCATATATTCACAACAGTGGTCGCCTGCACCTTCAACAACCGCGTGAACACCAGAGTTACGAACACCAAAACGTTCACCAGCTTGACCTGCAGCAAACAATTTACCGCCCGTCGCACCGTATAAACAGGTGTTACCCATAATGGCAGTTTCATTTGATTTAAAGGTCACTTCAGCAAATGGTCGGATAACAATCTTGCCGCCCGCCATGCCTTTACCAACATAATCGTTAGCATCACCTTCAAGGTACAAGTTCTGGCCACCGGCATTCCATACACCGAAAGACT
Source organism: Neptuniibacter marinus (assembly GCF_965223595.1). Lineage (NCBI taxonomy): Bacteria > Pseudomonadati > Pseudomonadota > Gammaproteobacteria > Oceanospirillales > Oceanospirillaceae > Neptuniibacter > Neptuniibacter marinus. The sequence continues at coordinate 3,642,962 of NZ_OZ245004.1, forward strand.
GCCCCGCATGTCCTTTAAAGTTAAAGGTCATTGGCTTGTCAGACATACCAAGGTTGCCATGCTTCTTAGCAATAGCACCCGATGTACGAGCACCAACAGAGCGATCGCAGTTGGTAATCGTCAGCGCCCATTCACCGCCCTGCTTCATATCAATCGCTGACTGAGTTAACTCAATCATCTGGTTATTCAACTGGGCAGTATCGTAAGGCTCGTTACGCTCAACTTGACACGTGTTCGGGAATTCATCACCAGCTGAAGCCAAAATAGGACTTAGATCTAAGTTCTTCTGACGTGGCGTATCACCATCCAAAGCTTCCAAAAGATCTACTCGACCAACAAGCTCTTCCATAGTGCGAACACCAAGTTGTGCCATAAGTTGACGAGTTTCTTCTGCAATAAACCTGAAGAAATTTTTAACCATTTCAACGGTGCCGCGGAAGTGATCTTCACGTAGCTTTTCATTCTGCGTTGCCACACCGGTCGCACAGTTATTTAGGTGACAGATACGAAGGTATTTACAACCTAGAGCAACCATCGGCATAGTACCAAAGCCAAAGCTTTCAGCACCTAATATTGCACCTTTAATTACATCCAAGCCAGTCTTAAGACCGCCATCTGTCTGCAACCGAATATTGCCGCGCAGTTGATTCCCACGAAGTGACTGATGAGCATCCGCTAAACCTAACTCCCAAGGGGAGCCTGCATAATGGATAGAAGTTATCGGTGATGCCGCTGTACCACCATCATAACCAGAGATAGTAATCAGATCAGCGTAAGCCTTAGCCACACCACAAGCGATAGTACCTACACCTGGGCGCGATACTAATTTTACTGAAACAAGAGCTTCTGGATTCACTTGTTTTAGATCAAAAATCAACTGAGCCAAATCTTCGATAGAGTAAATATCGTGATGAGGCGGTGGTGAAATTAGAGTAACACCCGGTACGGAGAAACGTAGGCGAGCAATAAGGTCGTTGACCTTACCACCTGGTAATTGTCCACCTTCACCCGGTTTTGCACCTTGAGCGACTTTAATCTGTAGTACTTCAGCATTCGACAGGTATTCAGGCGTTACACCGAAACGTCCTGAAGCAACCTGTTTAATTTTAGAGCGTTTCATGGTGCCATGACGAGCAGGGTCTTCACCACCTTCGCCAGAGTTAGAGCGACCTCCTAATTCGTTCATGGCAACAGCTAAAGCTTCATGAGCTTCAGGGGATAGCGCACCAAGAGACATTGCTGCCGAGTCAAAACGTTTAAAGATATTTTCTATCGGCTCCACTTCGTCAATGGAGATAGATTGCACATCTTTACGCAGCCCCAACATATCACGTAAGGTTGCATAACCACGGTTATTCACTAACGCAGCATAACGCTGATATGCTTCTGGGTTACCGGTCTGAACAGCTTCATGGATAGTACGAACCACATCAGGGTTGTATGCGTGATACTCACCGTCATGCTTATACTTCAGCAATCCACCCGCCTGGATAGGCTTACGCGCAACCCATGCTTCTTTAGCTAATAAGCTCTGTTCAAATTGAAAATCCTCAAAACGAGCACCTTCAATACGACTAGTAACACCCTTGAAACAAAGATCAACAATCTCTGAACTCAAACCAATCGCTTCAAATAACTGCGCGCCACGGTAAGAAGCAACGGTTGATATACCCATCTTCGACAGGATCTTCATCAAACCTTTGTTAATACCTTTGCGGTAATTTTCATGGGAATGCAAAGTTTCCATCTGGATCTCTCCAGTAGAACACAAGTCATTCAACACACGATAGGCAAGGTACGGGTAAACAGCAGTGGCACCAAAGCCAAACAAAACAGCAAAATGATGCGGATCGCGTACTGTACCACTCTCAATCACAAGGTTAGCGTCGCAACGCAAACCTTTGTCGACCAAACGGTGGTGTACAGCGCCTGTTGCTAATGCAGCATGAACAGGTAAAAGACCACGTGTAATATTAGCATCCGTGAGGATCAGAATAACTTTACCATCACGTACACTTTGTTCTGCTTTATCTGCGATCCCTTGAATAGCTTCTTTTAAAGAAAATTTCTCAGGGTCGTAGTTCAGATCAATTTGAATAACGTCAAAGCCTGGCTCACTGTTATCGCGCAAACGGTTAAACTTACTGGCCGACAGAACAGGGGTGGTTAAAATTACACGATGTGCATGTTCCGGCGTTTCTTCAAATACGTTTCGCTCAGCACCAATACATGTCTCTAAGGACATAACAATCGCTTCACGAAGAGGATCGATCGGTGGATTGGTAACTTGGGCAAACTGTTGACGGAAATAATCATATACAGAGCGCACCCTATGGGACAGCACAGCCATCGGCTTGTCGTCGCCCATAGAACCTATGGCTTCCATTCCGCTTTCGCCTAATGGTCGCAAAATCTGTTCACGCTCTTCAAATGTAACTTGGAACATTTTCATATGAGTCTTAACTTCATCCGCAGACATCTCTACAAATGATTTAGACTCTTCATCCAAGTTCATGGTCTGCTCTAGACGCAGTGCGTTCTCTTTCAGCCACGCTTTATAGGGTTTAGCAGCTTTCAGACGGTTATCGACATCTTGCGTATGTAAAACATCGCCAGTTGCCGTATCAATCGCCAGAATTTGGCCTGGTCCTACACGACCTTGAGCAACAATATCTTCAGGCTTATAACTGAACACACCTATTTCTGATGCTGTACAGATGTACCCTTGCTTAGTCATTACCCAACGAGATGGACGTAAGCCATTACGGTCCAACATACAGACAGCAAAGCGACCATCGGTCATTACCATACCTGCAGGACCATCCCAAGGCTCCATATGCATAGAGTTAAAATCATAGAATGCACGTAAATCAGCATCCATTGTTTCAACATTCTGCCACGCAGGCGGCACTATCATGCGTACAGCACGATAAATATCCATACCGCCAACCAACAAGAATTCCAGCATATTATCCATACTTGATGAATCTGAGCCGGTCGTATTTACAATCGGCTGTAGCTCATCCAAGTTGGGTAATAGATCAGTTGCAAATTTACTTGCACGCGCCTTCGCCCAGTTACGGTTACCTTCAACTGTGTTAATTTCACCATTATGCGCCAAGAATCGGAATGGCTGCGCCAAAGGCCAGCGAGGTGCTGTATTTGTAGAAAAGCGTTGATGATAAGTACATACCGCTGTTTCTAATCGCGGATCTGCTAGATCCTGATAAAACACAGGTAGATCCACCGGCATAGTTAATCCTTTATAGGAGATAACTTTGTCAGAGAAACTACAGATGTAAAAATCTTCATCTGCCGCCATAGCAATTTCAGATTTACGGCGAGCGATAAACAAACTAATAGCAAGCTCCCTCTCACTCTTGCTTCCAGCAGTAATAAAAACCTGCTCGATAAGAGGAAGAGTATCTTTTGCTATAGGGCCAAGGCATGAATCATCCGTTGGCACCACTCGCCAACCTGCAACACCTAGACCTTCATTAGTAATCGCAGTATTAACTGCAACACGTGCAGCTTCTGCTTTGGCAGCTTCGCACGGTAAAAACACCATACCCACTGCATAAAATTCGCCTAGTTCGGTGCCTAACTCTTCCTGTGCGACTGTGCGCAAGAAGCTATCAGGTTTCTGCATTAACAGGCCACAACCGTCACCTGTCTTACCATCTGCAGCTATACCCCCACGGTGCGTCATGCAGGCAAGCGCTTCGATTGCTTTATCTAGCAAATCGTGACTAGCTTGACCCTGCATGTGTGCCATAAGGCCAAAACCGCAGTTATCTTTAAATTCACCGGGGCAATAAAGAGCTTTGCTCATAAGCCATTCCCACTTAAAAATACTTCGAAATCAATGTCTTAATAATCTTTCTGCTGCAATATATACGCCAGTCAGCAAAAAGGGACAGCTATTCTACACGCGAAGTCTGTTCGGAACAAATTCCAAACAGCATAAAGGAAGGTTTAAATCACTAAAAGCAGGTATAAAACTAAATATATCTTATTGTTTCATCAAGGTTTTTTCTTTCTTATATCAAGTTGAACGCCTTGCACACTTCTTGCCCAAGGTTTCACATTTTGCAGCGTTTTAGGCAGTTTTCGGATAGCAGCATTAGCAATATCACGGTTAGGATATTGCCCATAAACAACCACATGCCAGGGCAAGCCCTTATAAATAGTCTCAAAATGGTGAAATTTGCTAGGGTTAGACTGAGCTGCGATAAACTCCAAAGCACTCTGCTTTGATCTCGCCCCGGTCATTTGTAAAGTATATCCAGATGATTTCCACGTGAGTAGAACGCTCTCACTTGGTGCAATATCGGCCACTTTATTTTGCGACGCAAGCGCTTTCTTCGTCTGCGGCACAGAGGGAACAGTTTTCTTTTCCTGCGCTTCAGATGCTGAAGGGGATTGTTCCTTCACAGCAACAGGAACACTGTTAGCAGATGGGGTGTTTTGCTTCACTACAGCTCTTAACTCTTCTTCCAACGGAGAAGGCTTAACCTTCACTGGAGATGGTTTTGTTTCTTCCACCACTAAATTTTCATTATTAAGTTTTGCTTCTTGCTGCTGCAATCGGAGCGCTAGATCACTTTTAACAGCAGATATAGGAGTATCCGTTTCAACGACCTGTGTATCATTAACAACAGGTACTTGCTCTATCAACTCATCTCCAGCACCTACAGCAGGTTCTACAGAAACTGTATCAGCCTTTTCGCCTTCAACTGACGCGGTAACAGCAAGAGAAAGAGGTACTGAAACCCGCTCATCGGTCACTACTTCAGAAAGAGGTTCTGTGCTTTCTGGCAAAAACTGCCACAAAGAGACGGCAACAATAGCAATTAAAAGCACTCCAACGCCCAGCATATGTAACGCTGGCAGAGGGAAGGATGATCGCTGTGCAGGTAGAGATGACAGGGATACCTTACCTCCAGCCAATAAAGTTTCGACCCTTCCAGGCATCCCTTCAGACAATTTAATTAGTTCGTTTTTTTTCTTTTCCGATAAAGTCGAAACAGCGGGGTGACATAATTCAATATATTCTGCGGTTTCCGCAACGCTCATACGTTCGATATTAAGATGATGAACTCGCCCCTCAAGATGTTTAACATCATTACTGGCGAATAATTTCTCTGCAAAATCGTTATTCGATACAAGCAACACTTGCGCATCAGCAGCATGTAAATTCAACAATAACGCCAGCGCCCCTTCTGACAGATATTCTGCATCATCAACAGTAATCAGACATTTCTGGCCCGCAGCTTGTATAGATTTTAATTGGAGATGAAAGGCACTTAATTGATCAGCAAAGCTAGCTCCACTTTGCTCATGCGAAGGAAATTGCTGCATTAACAATGCTAGCAGTTGCTGCTCACCTAACTCAATCTCGGGGCGAACTGAACAATAATATAAGGTACTGTCTTCTGTATCTGGCTTTAACTGGGCAAGCAATGTACTTTTACCTGCACCATGCTCACCTGAAACCAGCAAAAGAAAGTCAGAGAAACGAATAAAATGCTTCAATTTATCTAATAATTGAAGACGACTTGACGGCTCAAAATATATATTTTTCTTCATTTTACCCGTTCGAAACCCATGACATTAGCGCCTAATTCAGACTAGCAAAACGTTGCTAATTTTTTACCAGCACTTAACGTTTCCAACAAAATGGAAGGAGGGAAATCGGAAGTCACTACAGCTTTACCAATTTCTTTTAGGAGCACTAAGCGAATACTGCCATCAATAACTTTTTTATCGACACCCATAAGCTCCACAAAACGTTCCGGCGTCATTGCCTCAGGTGGGTATAATGGAAGATTTGCAGCCTCCAAAATAGACTTCACCCGAGCCACATCAGTAGCGGATATATTCCCTAAGCGAAAAGACATATCGGCAGCCATCATAGTACCGGCACCGACGGCTTCACCATGCAACCATTCACCGTAACCTTGATCCGCCTCGATGGCATGCCCGAAAGTATGGCCTAGATTTAATAAAGCTCGAATTCCCTCTTCTCGCTCATCCAAAGCAACAACTTCAGCCTTAATCTCACAAGAACGTAGTATTGCTTGCTCAAGAAGGTCCGGCTGCAATCCCATCAAGCCATCAATATGATCTTCTAAATAGCATAAGAAGGCCTCGTCATAGATTAGACCGTATTTAATAACTTCTGCCATTCCAGCGGAAAGCTCTTTTTCAGGCAAAGTATTTAGTGCATCTGTATCTATAACGACACATTGAGGTTGATGGAACGCACCAACCATGTTCTTCCCTTGAGGATGGTTGACGCCCGTTTTACCACCAACAGAAGAATCAACTTGCGACAAAAGTGTTGTGGGAACCTGAATAAAATCAACACCTCGCTGATAACATGCAGCGGCAAACCCTGTCATATCACCGATAACGCCGCCACCTAATGCAATCAAAGTTGTTGTCCGATTATGACGTTTATCAAGCAGGGCAGTAAAAATATTATTTATCTGCTCCAAGTTTTTATACTGCTCTCCATCAGGCAATATAACTTCATCAACCTGAAACTTTTTATTCAAAGTGGCTTTAAGTCGTTCAAGATACAGAGGCGCGATAGTTTCATTAGTAACAATTAAAACTTGCTTACCTGAAATATAAGGCACCATCAGGCCCTTATCTAACAACCCTTGGCCAATAAAAATAGGGTAGCTACGCTCCCCTAGGTCTACTTTCAACGTTTGCATACTACCTACTTATTACTCTACTTCGAGAGGAGACTTGGCCTTTAACTGCCTAATAATTTCTGTAACAACTGTTTTAGGATGGCGTTTATCTGTAACTACAACAATATCAGCTGTATCAAGATATAAAGGGTGCCGAATAGACATTAACTCTTCCAAAACAGCCTGTGGATTTTCCGTCTGCAACAAAGGACGGTTTTTATCCCTAGACGTGCGGTCTAATTGCTGCTCAACGGATGTTTCTAAGTACACTACCGTACCATTAGCTTGAAGCATTATTCTATTTTCAGGCCTTAAAATAGCCCCCCCGCCCGTAGACAAAACAATATCCTTACGTAAAGAGAGCGCTTCAATAACACCCTCTTCTCTATCCCTAAAGCCCGACTCACCTTCGACATCAAAGATCCAAGGTATATCAGCACCCGCTCGCTTCTCAATCTCACGATCAGAATCCACGAATTCAAGCTTCAATTCTTGGGATAACAAACGACCTATGGTACTTTTCCCAGCCCCCATAGGCCCAATCAAAAATATATTCAATTCACACAACCATAACTACTGAGATAAGGAATTACGCACCAATTTCGGTGTAATAAAAATCAATAATTCTGTTTTCTCAGAAGTGCTCTCTTTATTCCGAAATAGTGCGCCCATGATAGGTAAGTCACCAAGTAATGGGACCTTGTTAACACTATCACTTGTTTCATGTTTAAACACACCGCCAAGAACAATTGTTTGCCCATCAGGCACAACCACTGTTGTCTGCAGCTCATTATTGTCAATACTCAATTCACCATTAGCCAAAACTTGGCCTATAGAATCTTGTTTGATGAGTAGTTCCATTGCTATACGATCACCCGGATTTATGCGCGGCGTCACATCCAAACTCAGCACTACATCTTTAAATTCAATATTAACTTCCCCATCTTCAACTGTTTGATAAGGAATTTCGGAACCCGACTGAATTAAAGCTTTTTTACCGTTCGTCGTCAGAATCTTAGGTTGGGAAACAATTTCAGCTTTACCGTCTGCTTCTAAAGCACTCAATTCTAGACCGATCAATGTACTCGCACCCGGCGCAAAACCAATTGCTATCTGCCCAACATTAGTAGCTGTAGCACCCAGATCCACGTTCAAACCACTGGTTGGGGATGTACTAGAGAAATCGATAGAACTCTGATCTTGGCTGACAATCCAGCCTTTACCATTATCCACATCGTTATAGCCAAATCCCCATTTAATACCTAAGTCTTTAGTTACATTTGACGTAGCATTAACGAGGCGCGCTTCAATCAATACCTGCTCCACTTCTACATCAAAACGCTGCAAAGTTTCACGAATTTCTTGAATCGCATTGGCCGTTTCACGCACCATCAAAACATTAGTTTCATCATCCGCCATAATAAAGCCACGCTCAGAAACCAGTTTAGCGCCCTGAACCGTGCCCATCATTTCCGATGCTTTTCGATAATCTACCTGGATAAACTCCGTACGTAGGGGCGCAAGCTGTTCCACTTTCTGTGAGCTTTCCAACTCTGCCTGTTCCCTCTGCGCGATCTCATCGGCAGGTGCAATAAGCAATACATTACCTACGGTGCGTTGATCAAGACCTTCTGTTTTCAAAACAATATCCAGCGCTTGATCCCAAGGAACTTTTTTAAGACGCAAAGTGATATTACCGCCAACACTATCGCTCACCACCAAATTTAACTCGGCAACTTCAGCAATAATTTGCAGAACAGAACGTAACTCAACATTTTGGAAATTAAGATCTATCTGCTCACCGGTAAACTCAAATAACTCTTTAGTTCTTTCATCTTTTTCCGCTTGGCTCAACGGTTTAAAATCAAGAATCAATTGATTATCTGTTTGATAAGCTAAATATTCATAAGGCTCGGCACTTGGCTTAATCAAAATACTAGTATTGCCACCATTAGCCATCGAATCGATAAACATAACAGGCGTCACAAAATCTTGTACATCAACCCGCTGCTCCAACGCTCGTGACAGATCGGCGCCCACCAAGTTAACGACAACATTATTACCTTCTTCCTGAATATCGACACCGGCTTTATCATCAGACATGGTAATGGTAACTCGACCAACACCACCCTCAACTCGTTCAAAATCCATGCCTTGAACTTTAGAACGGGCATCGACAAACGCTGTAGCACTCCCAGAATCAGATGCTTTTGATACTACATTTTCTGATGCTTCTGACGTTGAAGGAAGCCCTGAGTTATTACTTTGCACAACAACAAACAAACTATTACCTTCGGAGAAGGTTTTATAACTAGAGGGCTCGTAAAGATTAGCCACGATCCTTAACCGGCCTTCCGTTTGAGCAAAGTTAATTCCATCTACTTGACCTGTTTTAACATCCAGGGAACGGCTTGTTAAATCACTCTCAACTCCCCATAAATCCATTACTATACGAGCAGGTTGATTGATCATATAAGCTTGCGGAGAAGGTGGTGCAGAATCGAAGTCAAAACGAATTTCTACTTTCCCTCCTGGCAGGGCCACAAAGTTAGCATTTTTCATTAAAACGTCTGCTGCCGCCCACTCCGACAATAAAAGACTGACCAAAGCTATGCTCAACCAACGGAGATTCGTATACACACGTACTTTAGTCATCATGGGGACCCAAATTTTCACAATAATATCCCTTATTCCTGCTCAGCCAAGGCAAGGTTTCGTGATCGTTTCATCCAACCACCACGCCCATTCGTTACAATTTCAACTAACTCGATTTTACGTTCATCTAGCGAAACAATTTCGCCAAAATTTAAACCCATATAGCTACCGACCGTAACCCGATGAATCTCGAAATTAGGATCTCGAATCAAAGCCCATAGCGTATTATCCGCTTTTTGATTGATTGTTCCGACCATATTCAACTGATCCAAAGCAAAAGATTCAAGATAATCTTTATCTCTTGCATCATCAGGTTTAATCCCATTATCTGGTTCTGCATTGACCTCTTCATCCACATTATCACTAACAGAGAGCGGAATCAGAGGAACAAAAGGCTCTCTCATAGAGGCACCTTTATACACAAAACTATGGTAAGGCTTAAATTCCGGAAGGGGTTCAATTGAACCTGCAGGCCTAGCTTGCACCTTAGCAATAAATTCCTTTAAATCACTCGTATCTTCAACCCACTCAACACACCCAGTAAGCAAAGAAAACAATAGTGGCAAGATAATAATCCTACTATGATGAGTCATCCCTACCCCCTTACTTAGTTTCATCATAACGATAAGTCTTAGCACTAATCTGCATAGAGACCTTACCGGCTGAGGGTTTTATTGTGTAGTCATGCAGGGTCACGATACGTGGTAAACCAGCGATTCCACTTACAAACTGCCCTAACTGATGATATGAACCGGAAACATTAATATTAATAGGCAACTCAATGTAGAATTCTTTTTTTGATTCTGCCGCAAGCTTGATCGATCCAATATCCAAACCGCTATCAGTACCTAGATTAGTAATATCATCCAAAAGCCCCGGTACTTCTTTCTCTGTAGGGAGTTGTTTTTTTAGTTCACTAAACTTTTCCTCTACATCTTCCATCTGTTTTCGAAGAGCATCAAGATTAGCCACTTGAAAAGCCTTTTCTTCGTAAACGGCCTTTAACCCTTGTTCTTTAGATATCTCTTTCTTCAAAGCACTTTGTTTATCTGTAATATAAAAATGCCAGCCTGCAGCACAGATAGCTACAACTACAATTAGATAACAGACAATCTTAACGCCTATAGGCCAGTTCCCCGCCGCATTGAAGTCCATATCATTAGGATCGAATCCTTTAAACGCATTCCTTAACGCACTCATTAATTAGCCTCATCCGCTTTAGGTTTAGTAACAGGCACAGAAAGATTAAACGTATTCAAACTATCTTTACCTTTACCTACCCCACTAAGATTGGGTTCACCAAACCAAATCGACGTATCCAAATTTCTCATCAACGTCGAAACATCTAAGTTATCTTGGGCCAACCCTGCTATAACAACACTGTTAGCTTTACGTGACAAAGATGAATAGTAAAGCCCATCAGGCATGACACGCACCAACTCATCAAAATTTCTAACAATAAGAGGTCTTGAACCTTGTAACTCTTGAATTGCAGTAAGGCGCTCAAGCAATTTCGCCCGTTTTTCCTTTAATTCTTTAATGGCTGCTAAGTCACGATCTAGTTTCTTCGTTTCAGTTTTCAAATAACCATTTCGGTCACTTTGACGATCTTTCATAAAATCAAAATAGTAACCGACTGCAAACACTATAAGGCCAGCAAATAATGCTGCTCCTAATAAGTTCATCAAGAAGTTTTTCTTTCTTTCTTCAGCGCGCTCTTCACGCCAGGGTCTTAAATTGATAGTTGCCATCTGTCCCTAACCCTCAAATCCACGCATCGCTAACCCACACGCCTTCACTAATGAAGGCGCATCCCGTTCAAGTCTAGATCGATTAACTCTCGAATTAATAGCCATTGAGACGAAAGGGTTAGCCATTTTAGTTGTTATACCCAGTTCCTCGGATAATTGATCAGCAAGCCCATCAATCGTCGCTGTACCACCTGAAAGGTAAAGCGCGGAAAGTTCACTATGTGCGCCAGAAGAATAGAAAAACTGCAATGATCGAGAGACTTGCTGCGCAACCGTTCCTCTAAAGGGAAGGACAACCATCTCATTAATTTCGGGGGACAGATCGTTAAGGCGTAATGATTGCTCCACCTCTTCTATACTCATACCATACTGCTGATGAATAGAGTTCGTAAGATCATTACCGCCAAATGCTTGCTCTCGGCTATAAACAATCTCTTTTCCCTTGAAAACGTTCAAGGTTAAGGTTGCCGCACCAATATCAACAACACCGATCAGGTAATCAGCGCTCCTTTGTTCAGAAGAGATCAGAGGAAATGTGCGCTCGACTGCGTATGTGTCTACATCGACCACTTGGCACTGCAAACCAGCACTATTAATCGCATCTTCACGCTGTTCTACATCACCTTTACGACAAGCAACGAGCAGCACTCGATTTAGATTATCATTATTCTCAACAGGCCCTTGCACCTCAAAGTCCAAGGCGACCTCATCTAAAGAATAAGGGATAAACTGATCGGCCTCTACTTTTATTTGATCTTCCAATTCAAATTCAGAAAAGGCATTGCTCATTTCTATACGTTTAGTGATGACTGCAGAGGCTGGTACGGCAGCAATTGCCGAGGACATCCTCCCTCCAGCAACCTTGATTGCTTTTTCAATCGTAGAGGCAACCTCCCCTACGTCTTGAATATTCCCATCAATGACGGCAGTAGGAGGCAAAGACACCACAGCATAAGCTTCTAACGAATAGCTCTGTCCACTCTTAGACAAGGCTACTAGCTTAACCGAAGAAGAGCCTATATCTAGCCCTACTAAGCTTCCCGATTTATTCCCCAATAAGCCAAACACAAATATATTCCCTAACTTAATACTGCGTTAATGTGTGTTTACTACTCTATTACCTAACTCTAACTCGTATTAAAACAAATTAAAATTCAATATACGCTAGAGCAAAGTGGTAAGCTGTCTATATAATAGACCTTTACTAAAACCCTCAATTATCAGATTAGCATGTCACCTATGTTTTCGCTTTTCAAACTTTTGTTTAAATTAGGTATTTTTTGTTTCCTCATCGGACTAATATCCGCTGCGGGCGCCTATTATTATTTTTCGCCGCAACTCCCGAATGTCGAAACATTACGGGATATACGTTTTCAGACCCCCCTGCGTATATATTCTCAAGATCAAAAACTCATCGCAGAGTTTGGCGAAAAACGCAGAACACCAATCACATTCGAGGAAATCCCACCTCAATTTACCCAAGCCCTCACCGCAGCAGAAGACAGTCGTTTCTTTGATCACCACGGCATAGACATAAAAGGCCTTTTTCGCGCAGCCTTTCAATTAGCAACCACCGGCCACATCCAAAGCGGTGGTTCGACAATAACAATGCAAGTCGCTAAAAACTTCTTCCTTACTCGCGAACGTACATTTAGCCGAAAATTTATGGAGATCTTGCTAGCACTCCGAATAGAGCAAGAACTATCCAAAGAAGAAATCCTTGAACTCTATATTAATAAAATTTATCTAGGACATCGCTCATACGGTATCCAAGCAGCAGCTAATGTATATTACGGCACCGACATCAAAAACTTGAGCCTTGCTCAACACGCCATGATAGCAGGCTTACCTAAAGCACCATCTGCATACAATCCAATTACAAATTCAGATAGAGCAATTGAACGCCGAAACTGGATTCTTAGGCGCATGCATTCCTTAAGCTTCATTAACGATCAGCAATTGGAAAATGCTACTAACGAACCTGTAAGCGCCAAGTATCATACAAGCGACATTGAGCTTAGAGCCTTCTATGTAGCAGAGATGGTTAGACAGCAACTCTACGAACAATATGGAGAATCGCTCTATACTGACGGCTATGTAGTATATACAACTTTACAGAGCAATCTTCAAACCACAGCAAATGATGCCGTCTCAAATGGTTTAATTGCTTATTCTGAAAGGCATGGTTATTTCGGTGCAGAAGACAACTGGGACACTACAGAACCACAAGAAACCTTACAAAAACGCTTAAATAAAATCATCAGCTACGGTGTACTCAAGCCAGCGCTAGTGCTTAATGTTTCCGAAAAAGGTGCTGAGCTACTTTTAAAAAACAACCAAACCACCACCTTAGAATGGGAAGGCATGTCATGGGCAAAACCTTATAAAAGTGTTAACCGCACAGGCAAAACCCCAAAAGCAGCAACAGATATCTTGAAAATAGGCGACCTAATTCGAGTAAGAGAGAAAGAAGGGAAACTCCATCTTTCACAAATACCAAAAGTGCAAGGCTCTCTCGTTGCCCTTAATCCAAAAACGGGGGCCATTCTATCCCTTGTTGGCGGTTTCAATTTCACTCATAATAAATTCAATCGCAGCACCCAAGCTGTGCGGCAACCAGGATCCAACTTCAAACCGTTCATTTATGCTGCAGCACTCAACAAAGGCTACTCACCCGCCTCACTTATAAATGATGCTCCCATTGTTTTTCATGACACATCACTTGAAGGAAACTGGAGACCTCAAAACTCAAGCCGAAAATTTTATGGGCCTACACGCCTTCGTCAGGCCCTCTACAAGTCTAGAAACTTAGTATCCATTAGATTATTAAGAGCTATAGGTATTCCCACAGCACAAGACTACCTGGAGCTTGCGGGCTTTGACCGCAGCAAACTACCTAGCAACCTGTCGCTATCCTTAGGTAGCGCCGACGTTACACCACTGACCTTAGCAACAGGCTACGCCGCTTTTGCAAACGGCGGCTTTAAGGTTGAGCCTTTCTTTATCAAACGAATTGAAGACGCTTTCGGCAAAAGCCTTTTCACAGCACAACCTAAAATAGCCTGTAACACCTGCGTAGATACCGAAAACCCTCAACAACAACTAGCACCAAAAATATATGACGAGAAAGTAACTTTTCTTATTTACAACATGTTACAAGATGTTATTCGTAGAGGGACAGGAAGAAAGGCTTTAGTACTCGATCGCCGAGATATTGCAGGAAAAACAGGCACAACTAACGATCAAAAAGACGCATGGTTTTCTGGCTTCAACCAAGAGTACATAGCAACAGCATGGGTAGGGTTTGACCAACCTAAAACATTAGGTAGAAGGGAGTTTGGCGGGACAGCCGCATTACCTATATGGATCGATTTTATGCGCGAAGCTCTTAAAGGCACACCTGAAAACCCACCGACACCACCGGAAGGCATTGTTAGCGTGAAGATAGATCCTAAAAGCGGGAAACGTGCTTATCCAGGCCAAAGCGATGCTATTTATGAATTCTTCCGTAAGGAAAACGTTCCTGCCAACTATGCAGCCCCATCAAGCATACAAAGAACTAATTCAACGGAAGAACTTTTCTAAATCCAATTTTAGTATCAAAAATTTAGATAAAAAAACCGGCGTATGCCGGTTTTTTTTATGCCCAACAATCAAACTTAAGAAAGTGGGTAATTATCAGGTAAAGGCAAACGAGCTACACCTGAATCAATTGCCGCCTGAGCAACTGCTGTAGATACAGCACCCAATAAACGAGAATCTGTTGCTTTAGGGATGATATATTCAGGACCAAGCTCCAACGAATCTAATCCATATGCATCCAACACATCCTGTGGAACAGGCTGTTTTGTCAAATCAACTAACGCACGAACTGCGGCAGCTTTCATCTCTTCATTAATCGCAGATGCACGAACATCTAAAGCACCACGGAAAATAAATGGGAAACCGATAACGTTGTTAACCTGGTTCGGATAATCAGAACGACCTGTCGCCATAATCACGTCATCGCGTGTTGCATGAGCAAGCTCTGGACGAATTTCAGGATCAGGGTTCGCGCATGCAAACACAACTGGGTTTGCTGCCATTTTAGCTAACTGCTCAGCAGAAAGTAGATTTGGACCTGACAGACCAACAAAAACATCGGCGCCATCAATTGCGTCATCCAGCGTACGTTTATCAGTTTCTGAAGCAAAAGCTGCTTTTTCTGGCGTTAGATTTTCACGACCAGAATGAATAACACCCGTACGGTCAATCATAAAGATGTTTTCGATCTTAGCGCCCATGCTTACAAGTAGCTTCATGCAAGCATTTGCAGCAGCGCCCGCACCTAGACAAACGATCTGAGCTTCCTCAAGCGTTTTACCTGCAATTTCCAGCGCTGTGATCATACCAGCAGCCGTAACAATCGCTGTACCGTGCTGATCATCATGGAAAACTGGGATATTACAGCGTTCAATAAGCACACGCTCAATTTCAAAACACTCTGGTGCTTTAATATCTTCTAGGTTAATGCCACCAAACGTTTCAGCAATGCGAGCAACCGTATCAATAAATGCCTGCGGGCTTTCTGCATCAACTTCAATATCAATGGAGTCTATACCGGCAAAACGTTTAAACAGTAATGATTTACCTTCCATTACAGGCTTAGACGCTAACGGACCTAGATCACCAAGACCTAAGATTGCTGAACCGTTTGTAATAACCGCTACCAAGTTACCTTTAGCCGTATAACGGTATGCATTATCAGGGTCTTTCGCGATTTCACGAACCGGCTCAGCTACACCTGGGCTATATGCCAAAGAAAGATCAAGCTGAGATTCAGCTGGTGTAGATAGCTCAACGCTGATCTTACCTGGACGTGGAAACTCATGGTAATCAAGAGCTGCTTGTTTCATATCATCAGACATAGCTGCTGTTCCAATCTAGTTAAAATTTCGAACCCCGAACTATATAGAAAACCCCCGTATCGAACAACCTTAAGGGGTACTCTATTGGCCTTTTTTCACTCAGCCAAACCTAAAGAACCAAACTCGACATGCGACTTATGATCAAGCATCACGCACAAAATAAGTAAAAATAGCAAAATAAAAAAAGATATTGTTATCTAGTCACCCGTCACTACAACATCAGCGTAAACTTAAACGCTAAACAAGATTATAAGCAGTCGATAACCAAATTAAAGACAACAAAAAAGGCGCCCCATAATGGAAGCGCCTTTTTTTAGAATTCTCGTAGACTATGCAGTCTTATTTTTTCACGCCGCGAGCACCGAAACGCTTGTTGAAGCGATCGATACGACCACCAGAAGTTGCTTCTTTCTGCTTGCCTGTGTAGAACGGGTGACAAGAAGAGCAAACATCTAAGTGAAGGTCTTTACCAAGAGTAGACTTGGTTTTAATAACATTTCCGCAAGAACAAGTAGCAGAAATTTCAACGTAATTAGGATGGATATCCGCTTTCATGGTAAACCTCATGTATTCATGCCGCCACTTGATCTTCTGCCAAGCACCGCATTGATTTAAACTACCAGCGAAAATCACCGGTACGTTAAGTAGGCGGCGGATTATACGCATGCAGATACAGCTTATCAACTTAAAAGCGTTTAAAAAGTGAGCAACGATAAACAATTATGATCATATTACGCCTTGCCATACCTAGCCCACTCCGCAAACTGTTTGATTATCTGCCTCCCGCAGGATCAGAACAACCTTCATTCGAGCCTGGACTAAGAGTACTCGTCCCTTTTGGCAACCGCGACTTAATTGGCATTTTAGTTGAGACAACCACTGAAACACAGTTCGAGATAAGCAAACTCAAGCGCGCAAAAAAAGTATTAGACGAAACCCCTCCCCTTCCCGCCCACCTTTTCAAACTAGCGCGCTGGGCGGCATCCTATTACCAACACCCCGAAGGTGATGCCTTACAGCAAGCACTGCCGGTACTACTAAGAAAAGGGCAAGCCTGCGAATATCAACACGAACTACTTTGGCGAACCACTACTAATGCTCAGATTAGCACGTTAAAAACCAACGCAGTCCGTCAGATCGAATTATTTAAGCTACTTAAGGAACACCCTTCAGGCATTAGCCTAGACGCAATCAAAGCAGAAGGCGGGACCCTCAACACACTACGCTCCCTTGAAGAAAAAAAGCTAGCAGAGTCTTTCCATCGCCCTCATAAGTCACATCACGATCAAGTTTTACATGAAGCCCCACTAACACTAAATGAAGAGCAGCAATCCACCCTAACTCAGCTCAACAAACGATCCGGTTTTACCGCCAGCTTAATCGAAGGTGTTACCGGCTCAGGTAAAACAGAAGTTTATCTACAAGCAATTGAAAAGGCCCTTAGCGAAGGTAAGCAGGCCCTAGTATTGGTACCTGAAATAGGTCTAACCCCGCAGACTGTTATGCGCTTTAAGCAGCGATTCAATCTACCTATGGCGGTACTACACTCAAACCTTTCCGACCGACAAAGACTCGACGCATGGCTACAAGCCAGAGAGGGAGTCGCAAAAATAGTTATAGGGACACGCTCCGCTATTTTCACGCCACTCAAACATCCGGGCATTATCATTATTGACGAAGAACACGATGCCTCATTTAAACAACAGGATGGCTTTCGCTATTCAGCCAGAGATCTCGCAGTGATGCGTGCCCGCGCAGAAGATATTCCTATCATCCTAGGTAGCGCAACGCCCTCCTTAGAGACATTACATAATGCAAAAGAAGGCCGCTACCAATGGCTAAAAATGACACAGCGCGCAGGCACATCGCAAGCACCTACATTTAAACTATTAGATATACGCCAAGAGAAATTAAGCGAAGGGCTTTCAGCACAATTAATTAGCGCAATCGGCCAACATTTAAATAACGGCACCCAAGTGCTCGTATTCTTAAATCGCCGCGGCTATTCTCCCACTTTAAGCTGTAACGACTGTGGCTGGATAGCCGACTGTAGTCGTTGCGATGCCCATATGACATTACACAGAGAACCGCCACATCTTCACTGCCATCATTGCGACAAACAACAAGGCATCCCACGGGTTTGCCCCGAGTGTAACAGCGATCAATTACAGCCAGTAGGCGTAGGTACCGAGCGTAGTGAACAAGCATTACAAAAGCTTTTCCCTGACTTCCCCGTCATTCGCGTTGACCGAGATAGCACTCAGCGAAAAAATGCCATGCATGACATTATGGACAAAGTTAACTCCGGCGATCCATGCATCCTTGTCGGCACGCAAATGCTCGCTAAAGGCCACCACTTTCCAAAAGTAACATTAGTTGCAATTATTAATGCCGACAGCGGTCTATTTAGTGCTGATTTTCGCGGCATGGAAAGAACCGCACAACTCATACTCCAAGTAGCTGGGCGCGCTGGTAGGGCTGAAGATCCTGGTACAGTTTTAATGCAAACCTATCATGCCGACCATCCTATTTTACAAACGCTTGTCGAGCATGGCTACAGCGCCTTTGCACTGGAAGAACTTCAGAATCGCAAAGCAGCGAAACTTCCACCTTATACTCACTATGCCTTGCTTCGCGCAGAAACAACAACCCAGTATAGAGCAGAATCATTTTTAGCCGCGCTAAGACAACAACTGGAAGATGACCTTCTTCTCCCTGAAAACGTTCACTGGATAGGCCCCTTCCCTTCACCTATGGAAAAACGAGCAGGCATGCACCGTGCCCAGCTTATGATCTATGCTGAAAACAGAAAAATACTCCACCAACTTTTAGCTAATTTATGCTGGTATTTGGAACAAAACAAAGAGTCCAGAAAGGTCCGCTGGTCCATAGATGTAGATCCTGCAGATACTTTTTAAACCAAAGAGCCCTTCTACCTCTTAACAAAATTCTGATTTACAGGGATAATACGCGGTTCTTTAGAGGCCTAACTTCGATGATGATAGCCGCAAGAGCGTAATACTCACCTTGCTAAAATCAAAACCGCCTTCAGGCCCACCGATTCATCCAAACGGTATATGTACGCTAATGAAACAAGTTATTGCAGGACTTATCGATTCTGCCCTAAAAACACTGATTGAAAATGGCACTTTGCCGGAAGATGTACAACCAAATATCATGGTTGAAAACACACGTGACAAATCACATGGTGATTACGCATCTAACATTGCCCTAACCCTAGCTAAACCTGCGCGTAGCAACCCTCGCCAATTAGCAGAAAAGCTGGTTGATGCCCTGCCTCAATCTGACAACCTAACGCGTACCGAGATAGCAGGACCAGGCTTTATTAACTTTTTCATTAGTGAAGCTTCAACCAACAGCTTGCTGACCACAATTTTGGATCAAAAAGAGAGCTATGGCCGCAACGCTGATGGTGCGGGACGTAAAGTTCAGGTCGAGTTCGTCTCAGCAAACCCAACCGGCCCTTTACATATAGGTCATGGTCGTGGCGCCGCTGTAGGCGATTGCCTTTGCCGCCTCATGGAAGCCAATGGCTGGGATGTGACCCGTGAATTTTATTACAATGACGCGGGCCAACAGATCAACAACCTAGCTCTCTCTGTGCAAGCTCGTTGCAAAGGACTAACGCCTGATGACGCAAGCTGGCCTGAAGATGGCTACCGTGGCGATTACATTATCGATTTGGCCGAAAGCTTTATGCGCGGCGATACCGTTAAATCTGAAGACCAATCCTTTACCGGGACAAAAAATTCTGAAGATTTAGAAGCAATTCGCCATTTCGCTGTTGCCTATTTAAGACGCGAACAAGACCTCGATCTAAAAGCATTTGCGGTAGATTTTGATGTTTACTTCCTTGAATCCTCCCTTTATGAGGAAGGAAAAGTAGAACATACGGTACAAAAACTGATAAAAAATGGCTATACCTACGAAGACGGTGGCGCACTTTGGTTACGTACAACCGATTTTGGTGATGACAAAGACCGAGTAATGCGCAAAAAAGATGGCGGCTACACCTACTTTGTACCAGATGTTGCTTATCACTTGGACAAATGGCAACGTGGGTTTGAATGCGTATTAAATGAACAAGGTGCCGATCATCACAGCACGATTACTCGCGTCCGCGCAGGCCTTCAAGCACTTAAAGCAGACATTCCTAAAGGCTGGCCTGATTACGTACTTCACCAGATGGTTACCGTCATGCGCGGTGGAGAAGAGGTAAAAATATCCAAACGTGCAGGCAGCTACCTAACCCTGCGAGACCTAATCGATGAAGTCGGCCGTGACGCTACTCGTTACTTCTTGGCAGCGCGTAAATCAGATAGTCATTTAACGTTTGATATAGATCTTGCCCGCTCTCAATCCGCAGACAATCCGGTTTACTATATTCAATACGCCCACGCCCGTGTTTGCTCCATTTTCCGCAAACTCGCCGAGAACAATTTAGACTGGGATCTTGAAACAGGTAAAGCAGCTCTATCTTGCTTAGAACTAGAATCTGAAAAGAACTTGGTTATCAACCTTGGACGCTATCCAGAAGTGGTAAAAAATGCAGCTAGCGCCCGTGAGCCTCACCAGATCGCCAACTACTTACGTGATCTAGCCGGTGATTTCCATACTTACTATAATTCAGAAAAAACCTTAGTCGATGATGAAAACCTACGTAATGCACGCCTAACTCTGGCCGTTGCCGTGCGTCATGTTTTAGCAAACGGCTTAGATCTACTTGGCGTTACCGCACCGGAGCAGATGTAACACTATGGCCTCCCGTAAGGACTATGCAAAAAACAAACGCGGCGCAGCTTCGGCTAGCCGCTCTAGACCCTCTACTAAAAAAGCGCCCGCTAAAGCCAAAAAGCGCTTTCCTACAGGTCTACTTGCAATCACCCTTATCTTACTGGGAGGCCTAGGCTATGGATTATTCAAACTCACCCAAATCGATAGGGATCCGAGTACAACACCTATAGCTAATCACTCGGCTCCTAAACCCAGCGTAAAAAAAGCACCCGAAAGTAAAGCGCCTGTAGTTGAGAAATCAACAACGGCAGCCACTACGACAGAGAACACCAACCGCTTCGAATTTTACGAAATGCTAAAAGAGAGTGAAGTAGAAACCGTCAAGGTTGACGCTTATAAATCAACGCCTAAAAACGCGAAGTCTGAACACAAATACCTTTTACAGGCAGGCTCTTTCAAAGTGAAGGCTGATGCAGAAAGAATGCGCGCACAACTCATCCTGCAAGGCTTGCCAGATGTCCATACAGATACCAGTAAAAACAAAGACGGTACCCTTTGGTATCGAGTTCGTTTAGGGCCTTTTGATAATCGATCTAAATTATCTAAAGCCTACGATAAGCTTGTGCAACTCAATATCCAACCTCTGCGCATCAAGCAATAAGGCGCAATACAGAAACAAACGAGAAAGCCCAGCGATAAAGCTGGGCTTTTTAGTCAATTAAACCTTGAAATTCATCTCAGCGTCACCATCTTTCTGTAAACCCCTTAAAGAAAGCAATATCACGCCCTCCACATCGTTTTTTGCGTGTTATTGGTAATTAAATCTCCCATTAGGAGCAGAAGATGACAACGATTGTATCCGTACGTCGTGGAGACAAAGTAGTAGTCGGCGGTGATGGCCAAGTATCTTTAGGCAACACCGTAATGAAAGGCAGCGCAAAAAAAGTGAATGTGCTCGCTAAACACGCCGTCATAACAGGCTTTGCAGGCTCTACCGCTGATGCGATTACACTACGTGATCTATTTGAACAGCAACTTGAAAAACACCAAGGCAATATCGTCAATGCGGTAATCCATTTAGCACGTGAATGGCGCAGCGATAGAGTACTACGCCGTTTAGAAGCCCTAATGCTCGTTGCTAACAAAGAAAAAACCTATTTAATCTCTGGGAGCGGAGATGTTATTGAACCGGAAGATGGCGTCATTGCAATCGGTTCTGGCGGCAACTTTGCGTTAGCGGCTGCACGTGCACTCGTTGATAATACTGACTTAAACGCAAAAGAGATCGTTGAGAAAAGCCTGCATATTGCCGCAGGGATCTGTGTCTTCACCAA
This sequence comes from Neptuniibacter marinus, assembly GCF_965223595.1. Lineage (NCBI taxonomy): Bacteria > Pseudomonadati > Pseudomonadota > Gammaproteobacteria > Oceanospirillales > Oceanospirillaceae > Neptuniibacter > Neptuniibacter marinus. The sequence continues at coordinate 3,665,068 of NZ_OZ245004.1, forward strand.
CGGCAACTTAACGATTGAAGAACTTGATTCTGTCGCCAGCTAAGGAAACTAATAAGATATGTCTAACATGACCCCACGCGAAATTGTATCCGAGCTGGATCGCCATATTATTGGACAAGATGAAGCAAAAAGAGCGGTATCTATTGCCCTACGTAACCGTTGGCGCCGTATGCAATTAAATGATGAATTGCGCACCGAAGTAACACCTAAAAACATCTTAATGATCGGCCCAACCGGTGTAGGTAAAACAGAGATAGCACGCCGTTTAGCTAAACTAGCTAATGCGCCATTTATAAAAATCGAAGCAACCAAATTTACTGAAGTTGGCTACGTTGGACGCGATGTAGAAACCATTATCCGCGATCTTGTCGACATGTCCATCAAACTCCTGCGTGAAAAGGAGATGGAGAAAGTTCGTTTTCGAGCTGAAGAAGCAGCTGAAGAGCGCGTTTTAGATGCATTATTGCCACCCGCCCGTCCTGCAAACTTTGGCGAGCAACAATCCCCTGCCGAACGGGAAGACAGCGCTACTCGCCAAGTTTTCCGTAAAAAGCTTCGTGAAGGCCAGCTAGATGACAAAGAGATCGATATCGAAGTAGCCCAACCCCAAGTGGGCGTTGAGATAATGGCACCTCCAGGCATGGAAGAGATGACCAACCAGCTACAAAATATGTTTTCTGGCATGGGTGGTGGCAAAAAACAATCTCGTCGCATGAAGATAAAAGAAGCCTTCAAAATGCTAACCGATGAAGAAGCGGCTAGTATGGTGAAAGAGGATGAGCTCAAGCAGAGTGCGGTTGAGTTAGTTGAACAACACGGAATCGTTTTTCTAGATGAAATAGATAAAGTCTGCAAAAACGGCTCGAATAGTAGTGGTGAAGTATCTCGTGAAGGCGTGCAACGTGACTTACTACCTTTAATTGAAGGCTGCACTGTAAGCACTAAATATGGCATGATCAAAACAGACCATATTCTATTTATTGCTTCGGGCGCATTCCACCTATCTAAACCATCAGACCTGATCCCTGAACTCCAAGGCCGCTTGCCAATTCGCGTTGAATTAAAAGCACTTACGCCAGATGATTTCCGCCGCATTCTCAAAGAGCCAAATGCATCGCTTACCGAACAATATATCGCCCTACTAAAAACTGAAGGCGTAAATGTTGAATTTACCGATGACGGTATTCACCGTATTGCAGAACTCGCTTTTCAAGTAAATGAAAGCACCGAAAACATTGGGGCTAGACGCCTACATACAATGATGGAACGCTTGCTAGAAGAGTTATCATTCTCAGCTTCAGATTGCTCAGGTCAATCCATTAAGATAGATAAAGCCTTTGTTGACCAACAACTGAGCGAGTTGAGTCAGGATGAAGACTTAAGTCACTACATCCTCTAGCAACAAGGAGATCCACATGCCAAAAACGCCATTACCTAACGAGATTAAATTACATAAAAAATCTCGTACTCTGGAATTAACATATGGAAAAGATAAGTTCGAGTTAACAGCGGAGTATCTTCGAGTCCACTCACCCTCGGCAGAAGTTAGGGGCCACGGGATAGGTAATGGCGTACTGCAAACAGGTAAAAAACTGGTAGGAATTAAAGAACTTATCCCAACCGGCAACTACGCACTTAAAATTGTCTTTGACGATGGTCATGATAGTGGCCTTTACACATGGGACTGCCTACATGATCTAGCGTACAATCGTGATCAGTACTGGCAAACCTACCTTGAAAAACTCCAAGCTGCAGGCGAAAGTCGTGATGGTGGGCTTATCGCCATTGGTCGGGGCTAAGCGATTTAAGAGTAATAACTCTTGAATACATTCCCAAGACAATACCGCTCCATATAGGTACAATTCCAGCATTCATATTTAAGACCATCATCAGGACATCTAAACATGACCGACCAGCGCAATGACGACACGACTCACTTCGGCTTCGAAGACGTAAAAAAAGAAGAGAAGGTTCAACGTGTTGCTGATGTATTCCACAGCGTAGCGGGCAAATATGACTTGATGAATGATCTGATGTCGGGAGGTGTTCATCGCCTTTGGAAACGTATCACTATAGAGCAAAGCGGTGTACGTACAGGCAATACTGTTTTAGATATTGCAGGTGGTACCGGTGATTTAACCATGCGTTTTTCACGCTTAGTTGGTCCAACGGGAAAAGTTATATTAGCAGATATCAACGACTCCATGTTAAAAGTTGGCCGCGATAAGCTGATGGACAAAGGCGTAACAGGCAATGTCGAGTTTGTGCAAGCTAATGCAGAAGCATTGCCTTTTCCTGATAATACCTTCGATGTTATTACAATCGCGTTTGGCCTACGCAATGTAACGGACAAAGATGCGGCATTACGCTCAATGGCCCGCGTGTTGAAACCTGGCGGAAAAGTAATGGTCCTAGAGTTTTCTAAAACTGACAATCCATTACTAACTAAAGCTTACGACTTTTACTCTTTCAACATCTTACCTCAGATGGGTTCCATGATAGCTGGAGACGCGGAAAGCTATCGTTACCTTGCCGAATCCATCCGTATGCATCCCGATCAAGAAACACTCAAATCGATGATGCAAAATGCAGGACTCACAAACTGCAAATATCAAAACATGACTGGTGGCATTGTCGCTCTGCATACAGGCATTAAACCTTAAAGGCCTCCCAATGATCGAGATGTTACAAGCAACCCTCTTCACAACAGCGGAAGAGACATGCAACCAATTATTACAACGTGACCCGATTACACTACAACATCTCGAACGTTTAAGCGGTAAAGTTATCGCCGTAGAATTAACAAACCCTAGACTTAACCTGTTTCTACTCCCTAATACCGATGGAATCCAAATCCAATCGGTTTATAACGACAAACCCGACGCCACGCTGAGTGGACAGGCTATCGACTTCCTTAAGCTTTTGGCAACTAAAGACCGAGTAGATGCCATGTTTGGCAAAACAATTCAGCTTTCAGGGGATACAGCTCTAGCAACACGCTTACAAGAGATTTTGGCCGATACACTCATTGACTGGGAGGGCATGCTTGCTAACTTAGTTGGAGAGCTACCGGCTCACCAATTAGCCATCTATGCTACTTGGAAAAAAAACGGGTACAAAAACGCAGGCCTAAGCGTCATTCAGAATCTGGATGAATATCTAAAAGAGGAGGTTAAGCTGATCCCTACTCGTCCTGAAATCAACAACTTTTACAGCGAGATAGACGTTTTAAGAGAGCGCGTAGAGCGCTTAAGCGCCAAGATAGCAGCTAAGGTTAAGAGCTAACCTTAGCCATACTCACTACTTAAATCTCTTAGAAAGGTTTAACAACAACAAAAATAAGTATAGGTATAAAGATCAATAATGGTAGTTCGTTAAATAAACGAAAATAACGCCCACTCCGATCCAAAGCCCCTGCTCTCATCTTCTTCAGATATGCTTTACACCAGTGATGATAACCAATTAACAAAACCACAAAAACAAGCTTGGCATGTAACCATCCACCACTAAAACCATAACCCAGCCACAACCATAAACCCAAACCTAGCGTAAATAGCGCCATAATACTCATGAAGCCATAAAGCTTACCGGCCATAACCTCTAAACGCGTAACATCTTGTCCCGCTTCACGGCCTTCAACATAATGTACAAAAATACGAGGAAGGTAGAAGATCCCCGCCATCCAACTTGTCATCGCAAGAATATGAAAGGTTTTAACCCATAACATGGCGATCTCCTTAATAGCCTAAAAGGGGGTAAAGCTCACCGGATCGAATATCACGGTTTGCAGTTTTAATTGTACCGTCATTCTGCCAATTACGAATTAATTTATTTAAAAAGGGTTTCACATCGCGCTCAGTCATACCACTTCTTAGTTCAGGGCTATACAGCATTTTAAGTAGCAAACCATCTAAGCCGGAAAGCAAACTCTCAGGTGTCTTATCATTGAAAATTGAGGGGTAAACTGCCTCAGAGTCATTTGGCAACCCCATCACTTGAGTAATCTCTTCCACAATACAAGTCACTAATTTCCCATGCATTCGCGCTTGATCTACAGGAATAATAATAGCTGCGCTCTCTATTTCATACCTGCTGTTAACACGAAAGTTAGCCATACAAACTGCCCCATGCATGACGTTTATCGCCTTTTCACCAAAAAGCTGACCAATCTGTTCAGCCCAGTCACGCTGCTGAGTAAACACAATTTTCAGGTTAGCCTGCTCAGGAGAGGACACAAAACTAATGGGATGCTGCATCAACGAAGATAGATGGGTAATATGCATACGCACTAAGTCAGCATGTAGGCTTTTATCGCCAACCTTGTGATCCAGCCATACACGGATAGGCTTTTCCCAACGGCGAACCACACGCCCTTGCTGCGAGTACTCATTACGTAGCGCAACCTGAGTAAAAGCCTGTACTAAATAACTGGGCTGCTGCCAGCGATAATCAGCACTGGCAGCAAATGTACAATTCAGTAGCGCTAAAAAAACAAACCTCCGATAAAGCGGAAACATTATTAGATAGCACGTGTAGAGATATTTAGAAGATCAGCCAATGACACCTCCAATTGATCTCCCGACAAGATAGGCCCAACACCCGCAGGCGTACCCGTCAAAATGACATCTCCTGGTTCTAAGGTAAAAAACTCACTACTGTGGCTAATCAAGGGTAAAACGCGATTCAACATATGTGAACTATTACCCGACTGACGTACTTCACCATTAACTATCAACTTGATATCTACATTCTGCAAATCAGGAACACGGCTAGGTGCTACAAAAGCTGATAAAGGCGCAGCCCCATCAAAGCCTTTTGCCTTTTCCCAAGGATGGCCCTTATCTTTCAGCTTAGCTTGTAAATCTCGTAAAGTAAGATCTAAACCCAAACCAATACCAGCAATCGCAGCTAACGCTTCCCCTTCCGATGCATGACTTAAACGTTCACCTATTAAGACAGACATCTCGGTCTCAAAGTGTACTGAACCATACCCCTTAGGAACAATAAAAGGCTCAGCCATATCAACCACGCTCGTTGATGGCTTGATAAACAACATCGGCTCAGTAGGAATAGGATTATTTAGCTCAGCTGCATGATCAGCATAGTTGCGCCCCACACAAACCACTTTACCTGTCGGTAAACCTGTAGGTGTACCGTCAATAAAACAATGCTGATAACTCATCAATATTCCCCAACTATTCCAAAGGCCAGCTTATCGGCTAAGTTTACCCGCACCCTTGCCCAGTAGCTAGAGAGAGGCGCGAACGCAGATACAATCCCACAGATAAAATAAAGGTTAATGTCAGTACAATTAAAGACCCGACAACAACACCATGCCAGCCAAGCCAATGCCAAAAAGGATCGAGATAAAAGCCGCCGCTACTCGCACCTAAATAATAAAATACAAGATAAATAGAAGACGCCGTGGCACGTGCATACCGCGCGTTTTGGCTAACCCAGCTACTAGCGCTTGAATGGGCAACAAAAAAGCCAAAAGCACTAATCAGGAAACCAATTATAATCGTCCATAATGAAGGAACAAGCGTAACGAGAGTTCCCAGCATTAAAACTAAACAACCAAGTGCAATCACCAATGGTTGAGGTATTTTGGCCGCTATATTGCCAGAAATAGCTGAACCAAATGTACCGCTTAAATAGGTAAGGAACAACATACCTAATAAACTAGCAGGGAGATTAAAAGGCGCCTCGGCTAACAGGAAGGTTGCATAACTATATTGATTAATAAATATAAAGAAATTTAACCCACCAATAATATATGCCAACACCAACAATGGGTTCTGCAAATGAGATAAAATATCAGCGAAGACGCGCTTAGGACGTAACAGGGTTGGCGAAAAGTTTTCAGACATAGGTAACATCCAAGCAAAAACACTTAAACAGATGAAGCTGATTAAACTCATCAATGCAAAAGCTTCCTGCCACCCCAGCCAATCGCCAATAAAACCGCCGATCAACCGTCCACCGATGCCTCCGAGTGTATTACCACTAATATATAAACCAACCGCAACCCTTACTGCATTTCGTCCAAACTCATCCCCCATATAGGCGATAGCAATAGCGGGTAAACCTGCTAAACAAACCCCTTGTATAGCTCTTAACAATACAAGCTGCTCAAAACTGCTAACTTGAGACAAAGCAAAGCTACACAAAACAACACCTGCCATGCTCCCTAGCATCAACTGTGTACGGCCTATAGCATCAGAGATCGGCCCAAAAAACAGCAAAGATATACCCAAAGTGAGGGTTGTAACAGTTAAACTCCAGCTCGCCTGCAAAGGTGTTATCTGAAATTCATTCGCCAACATAGGAAGAAGTGGCTGAGTAATATAGACATTAGAGAAAACCATAAATGAGCCTAAACATAACGCCAATGTAGCTCGCCAAAACTGGGCTGTACCTACTTCTATCATCTTTGCACCTCTAATTATGGGTGCAGATTAGCAACCAGCAGATAATAATAAAAATATATACTTTTTATTGATTTCATAAGAAAATGTTATACATGGATATAAAACACCTGACCTACTTCAAAACCGTGACCGACTTCAGTAGCTTTACAAAAGCCGCCGAACATCTTCATATAGCCCAACCCGCAATCAGCATGGCCATAAAAAAGCTAGAGGCCCAGTTAGAGCTCACCCTATTCCATCGACAGGATCGAAAAATCAGCCTTACCGATGAAGGCCAACACCTCTATCAGCATGCATGCAAAATACTGCAGGCAACAGAGGATGCGTTACTGGAGATGCAGGAGTTAAAAGGTTTAATCCAAGGTGATGTCCGTGTTGGTATACCTAGTATGTTGGGATCCTATCATTTCCCTCCCATACTGATGGCTTTTCGTCACCGCTACCCACAATTAAACCTAACCGTTATCGATGGTGGGGCGGGGAAGCTGCAGCAACTACTTGAAACCGGTGAGCTCGACCTAGCGGTGATTGTAGATGAAACAACCTCTGACTTTTTGGAAACTAAAGTATTCCTACGTGAACAGATGATGGTGGTATGTCCCAAAGATCACCCCTTCGCCGCATTAGAGAGCATTAATTATCCACAGCTCTTCGCCGAAGAGCTGGTCATGTTTAACAGCGGGTATTTCCATCGTAACGTTGTCGACCGTATTGCCGCCGAATCAAATGTCACACCTAATATCAGCTTTGAAACCAATCTAATCCCGCTCATTAAATCAATTGTAAAGCAGGGGTTTGCTATCTCCACCTTAATGGAGATGGTTATTCAAGATGAACCCGACCTCGTAGCTAGGCCCTTCACCAAATCCGTATGGCTTGATCTATCTATTGCTTGGCGTAAAGGGGGTTACCTGTCACATGCTAACCGCACCTTTGTGGAATTTCTTTTAGAACATAGCCAAGAGAAGAAATAACAAGATAAAGCCCGCTAAACACTCAGCTTGCAGCAACCTTATTTTATCTCTATGATTCGCGAAAATTTGAGGAGATTACGATAATGTTGGATGTAAATGAGTACTTCGACGGAACCGTCAAATCGATTGGTTTTACAAACACTGAAGGTAAAGCAACAGTCGGTGTGATGGCGCCTGGTGAATATGAATTCGGCACCAGTGAAGATGAATTAATGAAAGTTGTCAGCGGCGAACTTATTGTTAAACTTCCAGGTACTGAAACCTTCCAATCGTTTCCGACAGGTACTGAATTTAAAGTAGCAGCTAATCAAAGCTTCCAACTAAAAGTTGAACAACCTACTGCTTACCTATGCTTCTATAGCTAAATAATTCCCTAGCTATAGAACACCTGCCGACTAAAAGAATCGCACAATCTTTCGCTTTTAGTTGGCGGGCAAAATTTGACAATTTCCTTATTCAATACAATCTGCCTCAACTTAAGTTGAATATTTTTCCCGCAATCTGGACTGTTCATTCATCCTTTTCAACTTAGGCTGTGATAATATGCCCGCATAAATTTTCAGCGACTAAACCTGTGGCGCACCTGTTATAGGCGATCACCACGCAATTAAAGAGCTACTACCATGAGTAATACAACCTCTCTTGATAAAAGCAAAATCAAGATCTTGCTACTAGAAGGCGTACACCAATCTGCGGTGGACACTTTTAATCAGAATGGTTACACCAATATCGAATTCTTAACTGGCTCACTACCAGAAGACGAATTGATCGCCCGTGTAAAAGATGTTCACTTCATTGGTATTCGTTCCCGCACTCAGCTAACGGATAAAGTTTTTGATGCTGCTAAAAAATTAGTAGCTGTAGGTTGTTTCTGTATCGGCACCAACCAGGTGAACTTAGAAGCAGCAACCATGAATGGTGTTGCCGTCTTTAATGCGCCTTTCTCAAACACACGCTCTGTAGCAGAGTTAGTCATTGCTGAAGCGATCATATTGCTTCGTGGCGTTGCTGAAAAAAGTGCTAAAGCTCACCGTGGAGAATGGCAGAAATCAGCTAAAAACTCTTACGAAATTCGTGGTAAAAAACTAGGTATCGTTGGCTACGGCAGCATCGGTTCACAGTTAAGTGTTATTGCTGAAGCAATGGGCATGGACGTTTACTTTTATGACGTTGTTACAAAACTGTCTCTTGGTAATGCAAAACAAGTTGGATCGTTAAAAGAACTGCTGAATATTAGTGATATTGTTACCTTACATGTTCCTGAAACTGCATCAACTAAAGATATGATGGGTGAAGCCCAGTTTGCAGAAATGAAGCAAGGCTCTATCTTTTTAAACGCCGCTCGCGGCACCGTTGTAGTGATTGATGATCTATGTGACGCGCTGGATTCAGGCCGTTTGTTAGGCGCAGCAATCGATGTATTCCCAGTTGAACCTCGCTCTAACAATGATGAGTTCATCTCCCCACTACGTAAATATGACAATGTTATTCTGACGCCTCACGTCGGTGGTTCTACTATGGAAGCACAAGAAAACATTGGCTACGAAGTAGCTGAAAAACTGATCAAATATAGTGATAACGGTTCTTCAATTACCTCTGTGAACTTCCCTGAAGTAGCACTGCCAGAGCATCCAAATGTTCACCGCTTGCTACACGTTCACAACAATGTACCTGGCATCATGGCATCGATTAACAATGTTTTCTCTGCTAACAGTGTAAACGTGAGCAGCCAATACCTACAAACAAACGAAAAAGTAGGCTACGTTGTAATTGATGTAGATGCTGATTGTTCTAAAGTTGCGTTAGAAAACTTAAAACAGATCGAAGGCACCATCCGCTGCCGTCGCTTGTTTTAATAGATCGACCAACAAGATAAGCCTTTATCGGCTTTAGATAAAACGGGCGCGCGATCAGCGCCCGTTTTTGTTTTCCCAACGATCAAAAATCTGCCCCACTTTTTCAAACACTTCATCTCGATAGATTTCGGTTTCATTCACTAAATGGTGTTTTGCACCGTTAATCAACGTTAGCTCCAATTCTGGATACAAACGCCCTAATATAGCTAGGTTATAACGCCAATCAACCGTGTCATCATCGGTTCCTTGAATCATGTGAATAACGCCATTCACGGATTCATGAGATTCAATCCAGCGTCCCCATGCCAACATAGCTCCCACCCAATTCACGGGTATCTCTTTGTGTTGCAGAGGGTCCTCTTGGTTAATAAATTGCCGAAACTTCAAGTCATGGGTGTTGTTGCTATAACCTCTAGGCACTTTTTTCACTATATATTTAAGCCAACGAAATTTTCGCTGGATGGCGCGCCATGAGGATGAACGAACCAACGGCGCCAATAAAACTCTCTCACCAATAGGAAACATATTTTCATCTGTAAATAACAATTGATGAGCCATGATGACTGCCCCTCCGGTGCTTTGCCCAATCAAATGCAAAGGCACCCTAATATCGGATTTTACAAAAGCGATCAGGTCCGCTAATTGAGTCGCATAATGTTTAAAGTCCTCCACGGATAAAGGATCCCCATCCGACAAACCGTGGCCACTTAAGTCGTAACACAGCACATCAAAGCCATCACTGAGTAACCTATCAATTAGACATTTATACAGTCCGACATGATCCATATACCCATGAAGAACAATGACCGTTCCTCGGCAAACGCTCTCTTCTTGCGAATAGGACTGAAGGGTCACCTCTATTCCATCCAGCCTAATGCGACCTATTCTGTATTTAGATCGACTTACCAACGGCATCAGCTGATAAGTTTCCAAATAAGCCCTAAGCTGATCATTCAATACTCCTTCTGCTGCATCCGTGTAGGCAGGTAAGTTCCTAATCAATAAGTCTCGTTTGAACAAACCCATATACACTCCTGAAGGAAAAACTTTGGAAATAGCCCTGTATAAAAACAATAAGTTACTCCCTTAACTCTAGCTTATCACGATAACTATTCGCTTAACTTATAACGAATATAAGGCGTACTTATCATACTTTAGGGTCTAGTTAGGCGACTTTTTTTCTTCTTTAAGCTACTGTTGCATTGCACAATGACAACTGCAATCAAAAGCAGTTTCTACTCCACTCAGTTCACGGTTGCCTCGCACCTGGACTGTCGGAACATATAACTGGGGCAAGTAATTATGAGTCAAAGGGTACAGAGCGGCGGCCTTCAAGTTGCAGAGTCTCTATATAATTTCGTAAACAATGAAGCACTGCCAGGCACTGGCGTAACTAGCGAACAGTTTTGGGCTGGTTTTGATGCCCTTGTTCACGATTTAGCACCTAAAAATCGCGATCTTCTCGCTAAACGTGATGCAATCCAAGAGCAGATCGACGCATGGCATCGCGAACGCCAAGGTCAAGCTTTCAATCTAGAAGCCTATAAAGGCTTCTTATCTGAGATCGGCTATCTATTGCCTGAAGGTGAAGATTTCACCGCGACAACAGAAAACGTTGACCCTGAAATGGCAACGATGGCTGGCCCTCAGCTTGTTGTTCCTGTCATGAATGCGCGTTTTGCATTGAATGCAGCAAATGCCCGTTGGGGAAGTCTTTACGACGCTCTCTACGGTACTGATGCTGTTTCAGAAGAGAATGGAGCCGAGAGAACTGCCGGTTACAACCCAGCACGTGGCGCAAAAGTTATCGCCGCTGCTCGCGATTTTCTTGATCAGGCAGTACCTTTAGCCACAGGCTCTCACAAAGATTCAGCCGGTTACACTATTGTTGATGGGCAGCTAGTTGTTGCTATGACTAATGGCGACACAACAACACTAGCAGATACCCAAAAACTTATCGGCTATACAGGCGAGACATCTGCACCACTGTCTATTCTGTTTGAAAATAACGGTCTACATTTTGAAGTTCAGATCGACCGTGACAGCCAAATAGGCAAAGAAGATGCCGCTGGCATTAAAGATATCATCATGGAAGCAGCCCTGACTGCTATCATGGATTGCGAAGACTCTGTTGCTGCTGTTGATGGCGATGACAAAGTTGTTATCTATCGCAATTGGTTAGGTCTAATGAAAGGCGATCTTACTGAAGAAGTAAGTAAAGGGGGCAAAACCTTTACTCGCCGCATTAATGCAGACCGTGAATTTACTGCACTAGATGGTTCCGAAATCGCCCTTAAAGGTCGTAGTTTAATGTTCGTTCGTAACGTAGGTCATCTAATGACTAACGAAGCGATCTTGGACAAAGACGGTAATGAAATCCCTGAAGGGATTATGGATGGTGTTATTACAACACTTATCTCCATCCACGATATGAAAGGCACTGGTAAGTTTAGTAACACAACAACGGGCTCCACCTACATCGTAAAACCTAAGATGCATGGTCCTGAAGAAGTTGCTTTTGCTAACGAACTATTTGCTCGTATCGAAGATATGCTTGGCCTTGCACGCTTCACAATGAAGATGGGCATCATGGATGAAGAGCGTCGCACAACTGTCAACCTAAAAGAGTGTATCCGCGCAGCAAAAGAGCGCGTGGTATTCATCAACACAGGTTTCCTTGACCGTACCGGTGATGAGATACATACATCCATGGAAGCTGGCCCAATGATCCGTAAAGGAGACATGAAAGCCGCCTCTTGGATTGGTGCTTACGAAGATTGGAACGTTGATAACGGCTTGCTTTGTGGTCTACAAGGTCGTGCACAGATCGGTAAAGGTATGTGGCCAATTCCTGATCAAATGGCAAACATGCTGAAAGCTAAGATCGGTCATCCTATGTCGGGCGCGAATACCGCATGGGTACCTTCACCAACCGCTGCTGTTCTTCATGCAACCCATTACCATCAGGTAGATGTTTTTGCCCGTCAGGATGAACTAAAATCACGTCCTCGTGCAAATTTAGACGACATTCTAACGATCCCAGTTGAAGCTAACCCAAGCTGGTCTGCTGAAGAGATTCAACAGGAACTGGATAACAACGCACAAGGTATCTTAGGCTACGTTGTTCGCTGGATCGATCAAGGTGTAGGTTGCTCAAAAGTACCAGACATCAACGATGTTGGCTTAATGGAAGATCGTGCAACACTGCGTATCTCTAGCCAGCATATTGCTAACTGGTTACGTCATGGTATCTGCTCTGAAGAGCAAGTAATGGAAACCATGAAACGCATGGCTGCCGTTGTTGATCGCCAGAACGAAAACGATCCACTATACCGCCCTATGGCTGCTAATTTTGACGACAGCATTGCTTTTGCCGCTGCCTGCGAACTTGTGATCGAAGGCTGCAAGCAACCAAACGGTTATACAGAACCGGTTCTGCACCGTCGCCGCATCGAAGCCAAAGCAAAATTTGGTGCATAATTAGTTTTACTCATAGCGACTGAATGACACATAAAACCGCGCTCTCTAAACCAAGAGCGCGGTTTTTTCGTATAAGGTAGACTACAGATACCGTTTACGAGTCAATTTTGATGAATATCTCAACCTACGCAGAGCAACTCGCCGAGTTTATTAACCAGCACCCACGTTTAGTCGTCCTGACGGGCGCGGGTGTAAGCACGGACTCGGGAATCCCCGCCTACAGAGATAAACAGGGTAACTGGCAGCACTCAGCTCCCGTACAACACCAGGAGTTTATGAACAGCCATTATGCCCGTCAGCGTTATTGGGCACGGAGTTTACTCGGCTGGCCAATGATTCGCGATGCACAACCCAGTCCCGCCCACTTAGCCCTATCTAAGCTAGAGAAAATGGGCCATATCCATTTGCTGATTACACAAAATGTCGACCGCTTACACCAAAAAGCAGGAAGCCATCAGGTTATCGACCTGCATGGGCGTTCCGACAAAGTAAAGTGTATGCAATGTTCGCAGCGCTACAATCGAACCTATATCCATGAAATCAGCGCGCAGGAAAACCCTCAATTTGAGATATTTGAGGCAAAAGCAAAACCTGATGGCGATGCCGACTTAGAAACCGATCAGTTTAAACACTTTAAAGTGCCTGACTGCGCTGAATGTGGGGGCATTTTAAAACCTGACGTTGTTTACTTTGGCGATAATGTACCTAAAGAAACAGTCTTTAGCGCACTGGATGCACTGGAACAAGCTGATGCTTTGCTCACTATTGGAAGCTCACTCATGGTTTATTCTGGTTTCAGGTTCTGCAAAAAAGCCGCAGAATGGAACAAACCTATCGCCGCACTTAATCTAGGCGTTACTCGCGCCGACCCGTTACTCAACTTGAAAATTAACGCCCCTATTAGCGAAACACTCACCGCAACACTATCAGTACTGCAAGCGCAGTCTTCACGCTCATAGAATCCTTCTGCAATTAACAGCCTTTTGCAGTAAAATAAAAAGATACATTTTGAGGGGTAGAGTCATGGCTAATCGCGCCTGCGCACGGCATATATTGGTAAAAACACAAGATCAAGCGGAAGCAATAAAAAAGCAATTAAAGCGAGGGGCTGATTTTGGGAAGTTAGCTAAAAAGCACTCTTTTTGCCCTTCCGCCAAACGTTTTGGTGATCTTGGCGAATTCCGTCGCGGCCAGATGGTGAAACCTTTTGATGATGTGGTCTTCAAAAAGCCGCTGCATATTGTTCATGGACCGATAAAAACTAAATTTGGCTGGCATCTAATCGAAACAATTTATCGTAAATAGCCTATCCCAACCAACTACTCAGCCAAACGTACGCAATTTCGACCATCCTGCTTTGCCTTATACAGGGCCGTATCAGCAGCTAACACATGAGCATCTAAGTCAAATAGACCTTGTTGCTCAGCAATACCAATACTTAATGTTACTTCCTGCTGGCACAACCTAAAGATTAACTGATGGCTCTCAAGTTTAGCGCGAATACGCTCAGCAATATGCGCCGCTTGCTGTAGATCCGTTTCGGGTAGTAAAAGAATAAACTCTTCACCTCCCCAACGCCCTATACAATCGGAAGGCCTTTGGTTGTCACGCAGTAATTCAGCAATGAGCAGTAAAACCTGATCCCCTAAAGCATGCCCTCCCCTATCATTAATGGCTTTAAAATGGTCAATATCGATCATCAACAAAGAAAGCGGCTTGCCATTACGTAGGTGAATACTTTTAATTCGCTCATAACGCTCGGCCAAAGCTCGTCTATTTAACAGACCTGTTAATGGATCTTGCCAAGCAACACTCTCCAACTCCCGCTGATAATGATTGATCGCTTTTAAGAGCAGTGCGAGAACAACACCCGTCACAATAAAACAGACAAATAAGGTAATGAACAATGGAGGAAAAAGTGCGTCATCAACCTGTCCCTCTTCCGCTTCCACACAGAGAATTAGATCTAACTCCTCTATATGACGAGTATTTAGAAGATAGGTCTTCCCATCTTTTTTATAGGAGAAACGTCCTTCAGGCTGAGACAAAACCTGCTCCACAACAGATTTAACACCCACCTTTTGATAAAGACTTTTCGCCGCCTCCCCTGAGCGCTCCTGTAATAGGAGATTCCCCCCCGGTGTTACAAGAAAAACGTTATTTCCATAACGAGCACGATAGTCAGAAAAAACCTGAGTGATACTCGCTAAATTGAGTCCTAGCCCAGTAGCACCGAGGAAGGTACCATCAGAGGTACGAATCTTAAAATTGATAAATATAGTTAATTCATCCCCGTTCGCTAAATCAGGGTCTAGATTTAATTCACTATCGCCAGGTAGTTGGCGCAGATGGAAATACCAATCATCTCGAGAATTATTCTCCGAAACCTGTTTAAGGAGCCCACCAGCATAATAATAATTACGGGTTAAATCAGATACCATAAAAGCAGTAAAAGCACCGTACTTTTGTTTAATCTCATTTAAATAACGAGTAATAGCCGCAACATCTTTTTCACCACCTAAAATCCAATCTTCTAGAAAAGTATCATTCCCCATAAACGAGGAAACGGTTCTCGGCTTAATTAAATCCCGCTGTACTTCAGCATAAATATTATCGCTTGTTAACGGCATCTCATGCTCAACTAGCGAATTTAAGGCCGCTTGCCGAGAAAGATAAAAACTGACGCTAGCCGTCAACATGAACCCGACAATAATAAGCAGACTAACAACCACAAGCATACGCTGTTTAAACTTCACGAACTTCCACCTAACCCTTTAAGCCCATTTCAGCTTTGTTAAAAAATACCAAGATAAACACCGTATTGATGTTCTGAATCTATAATATTTGATGGGTATCAATATAATAAAATCTCAAAAAAAGGTATTATTGATAACGGTTATCAATTACATTCATATTATCGAATATATTTCACATGCATATACACACTCGCCACAATACCTTGCTTTTCTTGCTATTACTGCTTGCAACATACAGTAATGCCAATAATACAGATGATACCCGACATACCCCAATTAAAGAACAGCTAGGGCAGCAGTTGTTTTTTGACCCCAATCTATCTTTTAACCGCACTCAATCTTGTGCAACTTGCCACGCTCCTGACCGAGCCTTTACAGACCCTAGAGACAATGGTGTTCAAGGTGCTTACTCACTAGGTGATGATGGTCATTCACTCGGTGATCGCAACGCCCCTACAGCCGCCTACGCAATGTTTAGCCCAGATTTCACATTCAATAAGGAAGGAAAATATATTGGTGGACAGTTCCATGATGGCCGCGAAAACAACTTAGCAGGCCAAGCGGGAGGACCACCTACGAATCCTATAGAGATGGGCATGCCCAACAAAAGAGTAATAGCTAAACATTTGCAGGAAAATCCGTTTTATCTCTCTGCATTTAAATCACTTTATGGCGATAATATTTTCACCAATGCGGAAAACAGTTATGCAGCGATGGCCGACAGCATCGCCCATTTCGAGCGTACTGAATTATTCGCACCATTTGATTCAAAATATGACCGCTATTTAAAAGGCGAATATAAGATGACAGAGCAGGAGGAATTAGGCCGCACGCTATTTTTCTCCCAACAATTCACCAACTGCAATCTATGCCATCAGCTGAATAAATCTCAACGTCACCCGCAAGAGACATTCACTAACTACGAATATCATAATATTGGCATTCCAACCAATATTGAGGGACGCAAGAAAAATGGTGTTCCTATTGATACAGCAGATACAGGCTTACTCAATCATCCACAGGTTGATGATCCTAAACAAGCAGGTAAATTTAAAGTCCCGACACTGCGTAATATCGCGGTAACAGCCCCTTATATGCACAACGGTGTTTTTCAAAATTTACGCACTGTTGTTCTGTTTTACGATAAATACAACAGCCGCAGTAGTAAACGCCAAATCAATCCCGAAACAGGGCAGGTTTGGGCTACACCTGAAGTACCGCAAAACTTATCAATTAAAGAGTTAGAAACAGGGCCAGCACTTGATGATCAACGCGTAGATGCGCTAGTAGCATTTATGAAAACACTCACAGATAAACGTTATGAGCATCTGTTAAATAATAACGAATAACGCCCCAAATCTTTGCACAACTTACCCATAGGCTGTTTTATTAATATTTTTCTAAAACAGCCAATAATTATCAGCTACTGTTCAGCTTTCTAACAATAGAATACGAGTCATATTTTGCTCTGACTGTTGTAGAAAACGATGCCAAAACTCATTAAAGATTTTCGTAACTATCAATTTGTTTATTATTGGTATGATAAAAGTGCGGGTAGAACTAGCCCCTACTTCCCTACGCTGAACCATGCAGAAGACTGGTTTGTGCAACAACAGCGCGTCAATTATTCAGGTCCTGAGCGCCGCAAACCTGCCTGTGATAAACATCACACGATACGAAGACGCGCTGCCGATACAACAATTAAAGTTGATTTAGATATATCTCGCGAGAAAATATCCGAGCTTAAACAACTCCTCATTGCCTAACATTCGGTCAGTTACCAGCCTCCTCTCCAATAATAAATAAAGATCTCTAGACTAAAAGCGCTACTAAAACACATCGTTGCGGCATAAAAAAAGCGGCATCCCGTTACCAGAATGCCGCTTGATTCTAACCTTTGTCTGAATTTATACGCTCAGAACTTTCTCACCACGGGCAATACCCGATACACCAGAACGTACGACTTCCATAATATTGGACGTCCCTAAAGCTTCGATAAAAGCATCCAGCTTACTACTTGCTCCCACCAGCTGTACGGTAAAGGTATTTGGCGTCACATCGATAATAGTGCCACGGAAGATGTCTGTCGTACGCTTAATCTCAGCGCGAACAGTACCATTGTTAGCCTTCATCTTAATCATCATCAACTCACGTTCAAGATGATCACCTTCAGTCAGGTCAACAACCTTTACTATATCGATCAGCTTATTTAGCTGTTTAGTGATCTGCTCAACCACACGATCATCGCCAATCGTTGTTACCGTCAAACGAGACAATGTTTCATCTTCGGTCGGCGCAACGGTTAACGACTCAATATTGAAGTTGCGCTGAGAGAACAATCCAACTACACGGGATAATGCACCCGGTTCGTTTTCCATCAATACAGAAATAATATGACGCATGATTATGTTCTCTCCGTTTTGCTTAGCCACATGTCACGCATAGAACCACGCGGTACCTGCATAGGGTAAACGTGCTCAAACGGATCTACTGCGATATCCATGAATACCATACGATCTTTCATAGCGAATGCTTCACGCATAGCGCCTTCAAGATCCTCATAACGCTCAACCTTAATGCCTACGTGACCGTAAGATTCAACCAGTTTGACGAAATCAGGTAACGACTGCATATAAGATTGCGAGTGACGAGACTCATAATTCATATCCTGCCACTGACGCACCATGCCTAATGACTGGTTATTCAAGCAGATAACCTTAACTGGAATACCATATTGGCTAATGGTAGATAGTTCCTGAATATTCATCTGGATACTACCTTCACCCGTTACGCACACAACTTCCTCTTCAGGGAAATTAAGCTTAACGCCCATTGCAGCAGGTAAACCAAAGCCCATAGTTCCTAAACCACCGGAGTTAATCCAACGGTTAGGTTTATTAAACTTATAATACTGAGCAGCAAACATTTGATGCTGACCTACATCAGAACAAACATAAGCATCACCATTAGTGACTTTGCTTAGCATTTCGATAACCTGCTGAGGCTTCATCTGCTTGGAGTCATCTGTTTTATAACGACCGCCATGACGACCACGCCACTCTTCAATCTGCTCCCACCACGTTTTCAGGCTTTCAGCAGATGGCTTAGTCTTCGCCGCTTGCAGTTGCTCTAACATCTCTTTTAAGACCGCTTGGGCAGGCCCTACGATTGGCACATCAGCTTTGATCGTTTTCGAGATCGATGCAGGGTCAATATCAATATGTACAATTTTTGCTGTCGGGCAGAACTTATCAGTACCATTAGTTACACGGTCATCAAAGCGCGCGCCTACTGCTAAAATCATGTCGCTGTGATGCATTGCCATATTAGCTTCATAGCTACCATGCATACCCAACATACCAATAAACTGAGGGTCCGTGCCTGGGAAACCACCTAAGCCCATCAGTGTATTTGTAACCGGACAACCTAACTCTTTAGCGAGTGCGATCAGTTCATCACTCGCATCACCCATAATGACACCGCCACCAGAATAAATAACGGGGCGTTTAGCCGCCAGTAACATATCCACAGCTTTTTTAATTTGGCCGCTATGTCCTTTAGAGATAGGATTGTAAGAACGCATTTTCACGCTCTTAGGATATTCATACTCATAACGATCTGTGGGTGTTGTCATATCTTTAGGGATATCGACAACAACAGGGCCTGGACGGCCACTCTCAGCAATATGAAATGCTTTCTTAATAATCTCTGGGATATCTTCCGGACGTTGAACACTGAAGCTGTGTTTCACGATAGGACGAGAGACACCGATCATATCGGTTTCTTGGAAAGCATCTTCACCGATCAGGTGTGACATAACCTGACCTGTAATAACAATCATTGGGATTGAGTCCATATAAGCGGTCGCAATACCGGTTACGGCATTGGTCGCCCCTGGACCTGAAGTTACAAGTGCAACGCCCGCTTTACCGGTTGCACGTGCATACGCATCTGCCATATGAGTGGCAGCTTGCTCATGGCGGACCAAAATGTGTTCGACGTCATCCTGAGTAAAGATTGCATCGTAAATGTGCAGTAATGCACCGCCAGGATATCCGTAGATAAATTTAACGCCTTCATCACGAAGTGCGCGAACAACCATTTCTGCGCCTGAAAGTAATTCCACTTTATTCACCCTCTAACGACGTCAGTGTCTCGTTACTGACGAAATTAACAGTTTTTGTTTCTGTAACGTTGAACGTGCCTGTACCAGACAATATTTTTTGACTCTCTAGCGATCTCACTCTGAACCATTCCAGGGGTAGAGCCGAAGGTTCACGTTCGGGTGTGTGCCGGTGTTAGGGATCTCCCAACCGACAGACCTTTGAGAAACGGCTCACAGAAAGCTGTCTCCCTGAGTTTCGGGGTTACCTACACACTCAAGGTCTCAAAATTCGAGGCGGTAATTGTAGCCCATACAGGTTGATTTTTTCAACCCAAAGGAATGAAAACTGAAGCACTGTGCTTGTTTGTAGTAATCTACTACCCAGATTAGCAAGATCGCGTTATAGTTTTGCTATATAAAACTCAGAGGCGGAGCGCTAAAATCCAATTCGCTCCAACTATACGTGTACAGGAGATCCCTATGAGTATTGCTGAGATTAAAAATAAAGAACGCGTTATTAATGAACTGATGTCGTTCATACGAAAAGTACTTGTTGAACCAGAAATTTGTGAAACAGCTCTAAAAATAGCTCGAGAGCACCTAAATGATGAAAATGCCGCCACAGTTATTGCTGATGAACTATCATCTACTACCAATATTAAAATACCTGTAGAGCACAGCGAGGCCGATCGCCTTTTTCTTGAGGTGTTAATCGACGTGATTAAAGATGAGAAAGCATTATATTAGAGAACAGCGGCGCCTCTTAATTGATAGGAAGGCTGCTTAATTGCAGCCTTTACTACGCCAGAACCCCCTCAGCATTAATCCGACTATTTAGTCAAACTCGCAATATAATGCGTTAATACTTCTAGTTTTTCGGGATCATTATCAACAAACTGAATATCAACACTAATAAAGTTTGCCTGTGTGCTTTTTTCGTTTGCCTGTAAACCTGAGATAAAACCATTCATCTGAGCAACACTATTACCATTCACCTGCTCAATATCAACAACTGACTGCTCAAGAAGCAGAGGAATTCCATCCTCCCGCTTGACCACGACTTGCACTGATTGCAATGTCACCTCTTTAATAGCACAACGCAACACACCAGAAGCAACACGTAGCTGAGCTAAGCCTTTAGGTTTTTTCGCCGTCTTTGCTATGGCAGCGGTTTTTCCTGCCGCTAACATTTGAGCTGCCTTTCGACGTGATTCTGCGCTAGTAGTAAAACGCTTACCGATGTATTTCTTAACTTTCTCAACTAACTGCTTATCTTCGAAAGGCTTACCCATATAGTCGTTAACACCAGCTTGAATCGCCTTAAGCACATAATCTCGTTCCCCACGGCTGGTAATCATGATGAACGGTATATCCACATAATTAGCTTGCTGGCGAGCCCATTGCAAAAGATCCAAGCCAGACATACCCGGCATCTCCCAATCACAAAGAATAAGATCGTAATTTTCATTATTCATCTGCTTGCGTCCAGCTTCACCATCGTCAGCAGAATCAATCTGATATTCAGGGAAGTGCTCTTTTACAATCCGTGACACGTGATCACGAATAAAGCGAGCATCATCAACAATCAATACTTTAATTTGACTCATTCTTCCCCTCTACAACATCAACCCATTAACTAATGGCTGAACCATTCACTAGAAACGACCTTTTAGCTTATCAGGTATAACAAACACATTGTTTTCCGTCCAGTTAGGCTGCTTAAAAACAGAAAATCAACGCCCTATGGTCGGCACAAGTAATTGAGGGAATTGATATTTAAGTGCTAGGGCAATCTGCTGTAGTTGACCTCGCGAACGAAAAACCAAAACCGTATCTTTTTCATCAACATAGGGGCCAAGTAGACCCGGCAAGCCTGAGCCTACTTTATAAATACTCTTATTGGTCAATCCAGTACATTCAAAAAAACCGGGGGATTCATTAAATATCCACTGTCCCTGTGTAAACACAGGCAAGCCTTTCGCTTGAGTCGCTAAGCAAAGCTTCGTCTGCTTTAACACTAATGCATAAACGGTCCCAAGAGGGCTATTCTCAATAATAAATCCATTAGCAATAGGTGAGCGACCCACACTCGTTGTTATATAGCCCCATTCTCCACCAGCCTTATTTGTATATGCATAAACCGTTTTCTGTGGGTCATTAGCACTAATTTCATCACTATAGCGGTAGTAATTAACCAGTAACTGGGGATTACTCAAATGATAGAAAGGTTCTTGATTAAAATTGGATAAAAGAGGCAATAGGTAATCAGCATAAGGTGAATAGGCATAGTGTGCGGGTAAACCGATCTCAATGGGCGTAACGGTTATAACCTTTGAAATGGGCGGAGCCTGCTCTTGCGGTTTTTGTGTTGCACATCCAGTCAGGAATAAAAAAGCTATAAACCATAATCGCATCAAAACTCTACCTTATCTCAAAGTAATAACAGACACTTAGCATAACTGATCACCGCCAATAAAAAAGCCTACCAATACAGCACAAAAAACTTTTTAAAATTTTATGCTCTACCGTAAAAGGGCCGAAAACACCCTACCTAGCCTTGTGAGTCTTGGCTAATGTGTAAGTTTTTCAAGCCACATCTAATCGTTAGCTATCCAATCAATACGTTAAGCGATAGTAATGAACAACTGTCTACACCTTCTTGAATCTTGATTAATCAAAATGCAACCGCACTTGCCTTAGTTAGATTAATCAGCATAAGCGGAACATTACTCAAAACTGTTAGTGATAATGATAACTATTCTTAATTGTATATTTTTGTTACTATGCCCCCTAACTTACTTTTATTTAAAGCTTTACACCTATTTAGGAGGTATCCTCGTGTCACAACACTCTCTTGAGAATGTTACTACATTCGAGCATTTTAACCTCGGTTTAGATGCTCAAAGCTCTGTTCGACTCGTTAATCATCGGTTTGCTGAAGATACAGTAGTTGAACATATTTACCCCCCTGGCCTTTATATTTCGATGCTTGGCCAATGCCAATGTGAAACACTCAACGAAGGCATAGGCAAACAGCGTAATTATAATCATCAGTATGTGATTGCCTTAGTTGATCAATCGAGCACTAGTCGAATACACTTTGCTAACAACAGCGTTTGGCAAACATTTGCTATAATGCTACCGCCCAATAAACTTAATGAAAGTTCCATCCTGCCTAAACACCCCAGCAGTGCTTCTCTCGCAATTCCTAATATTCGCTTTGCCGAGCTAGGCCCCATTCCAGCGGATATTCTACGTTGCTGCGAAGCTGTTTGGGATTGTACATTTGAAGGCTTTGAGCGTGAGCTATTTATTAAAGCAAAAGCCCAAGAAGTATTGGCACTCTTTCTCCATAAAAGACACGAACAACATCAAGTATCCACAACCTCACGAATCACCCAGCTATCGAATGTTTTAAGCCACATCCAGACCAACTTAGCCCAAAATTGGTCACTTTCTTCCGTAGCAAATATGGCAGGAAGTAATCGCACCTACGTAAAACAAGATATCAAAGAGTTAATCGGCACCAGCTTTAGAGATTGGCTCAAAAACATAAGACTTGAAGCGGCTCGCAAGCAACTGGCGGGCAACGAATCAATTGCCCAAATTGCCCACAATGTCGGCTTCAAAAGCCAAGCCCATTTTGCCACTTTATTCAAAAGCGAAGTCGGTGTTACCCCTAGTGAGTATCGACAATCTTTATCAATGCAACGCAGTGCTTAGTAAAAAGCTAAAAGCATTGAACTTAACATACTTAGAGATTGAAGGTAGAAAGCTGTACTAAGGGGTTGAGGCTATACCTCCATTACATTTTAAACTAATAACATCACGTAAAAATTATCTATTTTCGAAAGCTCCATGTCCCTATCCGAAAGATATTAAGACTTTTCATCGATAAACTTCAAAGTTATCAATAATTGAAGACTAGTATTTTCTGGCACTGCACTGCATCGCATCGCATCGCACAAAATAAAACGTTAAAAGAAATCAAACTAGCCTTCCGCCCAAACGGAAGGCACGCAGGATAATGAGTAATGACAAACCGCTTTAAGCTAAACACCCAATACCCTTGGGGGATGCTAGCTAGCATATATATCACCCAATATATCGGCGTGGCATTTATTCTGTCAGCGGCTGTAGCTATTTTACGGCAACAAGGTGTTGCTCTAGACAAATTAGCTTTACTCAATCTTGCAGTCTTACCTTTGATGGGAAAAGTACTTTATGCCCCGTTAATTGATAAGTATCGCTTATCGTTTCAAGGCAAGTATCGTAGCTGGTTAATTATAGCTCAAACCGGTATGGCGCTATTATTGGCCGCGGCAGGTTCAATGGATTTTCAACACCAGTTTGTATGGATAATTGCAATCCTAGCACTTTATGCTTTTTGCATGAGCGTACAAGATGTTGCTATCGATGGTTTATCCTGCAAACTATTTGCCCCAGAAGCTCGTAAACTTGCTAGTAGCATTCAATTCTCAGGAAATTTATTGGGAAACATTATTGGGGGTGGCCTGATCCTGATGTTTTACCCTTGGCTTGAGTGGCAGGGTTCATTATGGCTGTTAGCTGGCCTAACCTGCATCTCATTATTACAAATAACCTTGTTTACCGAACCTGAAGATATCCCTGACAGCAAAACCTATTCAACAGAGTCTAGACATCTTTTTCGAGATATAAAACATTTCATCACAGAGCAAAAACATTGGCTTTTCATCTTGGCACTCTACCCCATCGGCTCAACCTGTGGTTTTGCCTTACTCAATCCCTTGTTAATCGACAGTGGTTGGGCACTAGGCGACGTTGGCTTTGCAGTAAAAATATTTGGCTCTGCCGTGGGCCTATGTGCAGCCTTACTCGCAACACCACTTATTACTCGATTTGGCCGTGCTCATGCTTTTATTGGGGTGCTATTTATTCAAGTCCTAGCGTTATTACTCATGATACCACTAACACTCGGATTTACCGGCAAGGTTATCGTGTACACAGCAATCACCTTACACTTTATTAGCTTCCCTGCTCTATTAGTCGTTTCCTCGACAATAATAATGGACAAAGCAGCTGAATCTTTACACAAGGCTACTTTTTTTACACTGCAGTTTAGTTTTGCCTCCCTGCTCGGCTTTATCTACTCCTCAATAAGTATGGCGATAGCAAAACATATTGGTTACAGCGCCGTCGTGATAGCCGGTATTCTTATCAGCTTTAGTATCGCCTTATTTATCAGCGTTACCCTGAAACGCGTCACCACAACGAAAGAAACCTTAAATACATATTAATATCAAATATTCACAATCACTACTCAGTAAAGCGAATAGTTTTTAAATACCTTATCCGTTTCTATAAAAGAGTGAATAGTTATACCTAACAAAATATAAGAATGAGAATTATTAGTCTTTTTAATACTATTTTATTGCACGTACAGGAAATCTAAATTATGCACCCAATTAGAAAAACGAACACCGTTCTCCCTCATAATCCTCCTACACTTTCGTTTATAGCGTTATCCATTTTGGCCATTAACAGCTTATTAACTTCTCCTATGGCAAATGCAGAAGCTGTAGTACTAGACGCCATTGTGGTGACCGGTGAAAAAATTGATAGAAATATTAAAGATACAACAACAGCGGTCACTGTTTTCTCTGAAAAAACTCTAGGAACAGGAGAGGTTAAGCAGGTCAAAGATATTGCGACAAGCGCCCCTAACGTTACTACCGATACCTTTGGTCATATAGCTATTCGCGGTATTTCTGGTGGGGGAGCTGCAACGGGGGGCGTAGCACTAATGACAGGCGCTCGTGCTCGTATCGCTACCGTGGTAGATGGCACCACCCAAGACTGGTCAGGTTACAATTTTTCACCTACTAATTTATGGGATGTCGAGCAAGTAGAGGTTCTCCGTGGTCCACAGTCTACAACGCAAGGGGCAAGTGCCATAGCTGGCGCGCTTGTCGTTAATACCAATGATCCAACATTTGAAAATGAAGCGGCTATTCGAGCGGGATTAGAAAGCTATAAAAATGGCAACCTAAAACACAATTTAGCAGTTATGTCGTCTGGGGCCTTAATTAAAGATGAGCTTGCTTACCGTATCGCAGTTGATCAAACAAAAGGGGAGGGCTGGCTGAATTACGATATATCTGGCTACAGCGGATATCTTCCTAATCTCAGCGAGTCCACAAGCCTGAACGTACGAAGTAAGTTATTGTGGGAACCCAGAGACATACCCGAATTATCAGCTAAACTGACCGTAAATTACCTTAAAAATAAGGGCGAGCATGCTAATTTCGCCAGCAATACCACCGAAGGTATCGCCACACAAACGATGACGATTGCTGACGCAGGTGGTGCCGTCTCCCGCGTACAAGACTCTAAAGAAAAAAGTGTAGCTACAGATATCGAGTACCAGGTCAGCGACAGCATTACTAACTCTTTACATATTAGCCACATAGATTCAGATATATATGCCGACGGTTACGGCTCGGCTAGTGGCACAACCACCCACAGTTATGATATTGAACAAACCACTACATCATTAGAAAACCGTATTATTTTTAATAATCAAAATACCAAGCTATCTGGTGTAATAGGACTCTTTGCTGCTTATAAAGACTCGATCATCGATGCATCCCAAGGAGTAATTAATATTGATACAAGTTATAACACCACCACAACAGCCCTTTATGGTGAAGGTACTTATGCACTATCTCCTGAGACAAAACTAACGACGGGGTTGCGTATTGAGAATGAAGAAACCGAGAAGGTCGGTTCGTTTTTTTCGAGCACTGAAGTGGTTCAAAACACAGATTCGACCTATTACTTACCGAAACTCGCCATTACGCATGATATCTCTAACACCACCACATTCGGGGCAGCCATTCGCAAAGGCTACAGCCCAAGTGGAACCTATATCAATACGACAGGTGATGTTTTTGCCTTTGATAGTGAGGAAGTGTCCTCCTTTGAACTAAGCAGCAAAAGCGATTTTGGTAAAGGCACAACATTAAGCGCCAATCTATTTTATAACGATTATTCTGACTACCAAGCTCTATCCGGTTTTAGTTTAGTCAATGTAGATTCAGCACATACAATAGGCTTTGAATTAGAAGCCTCTACATGGCTTTCCGACAACCTTGAGCTGCAGGGCTCTATTGGTTTCTTACGCAGTGAAATCGATGAGTACACATCAAACACCGCAAATAAAGGAAACCAACTTTCTGGCGCACCCGAAACGAATTTAGGTTTAGGTTTTACCCAGCACATTGGCAACAAATGGTCTTTCGGTGCCGACATAACTTATGTTGGCGAATATTATTCTGATCTGAATAACACTAATAATGATATGGCCGGTGATTATTTACTTACTAATGCACGTTTCCAATACGTAAACGGTGACTTAACTATTAACGGTTTTATTAAAAATCTAACCGATGAAAATATTTTGTATTACAGAGCAGACTCCTTAGCAGCAGTGGGTCAAGACCTATCTGTAGGTATTAGCGCGACTTACCGCATGTAATAAGGCTATTGTCTCTCAATATCTTAATGATAGAGGCAGCATTGCGCCTCTATATGACTCCTTTCCTATCGAATGAAATACCGAGACCTATGGACACCTACACGCCTATACCGGACATAGATAAAAAAATAGATATTATTGATCATGTTAATCAAGATCATACGGAAGAGCTTTTAGCAATTGCAAAAAGTCACCTATCTCAAATAAAGTCCCTACACGAGGCTACTATTGTATCAGCAAGCGTTTTAGACGTTTTTCAAGAAGGCATGGACATTATCGTTCACTTAAATACGACTCTTCAGAGCACAAAAATTTTTGTGCCTTTCGAAATTGAAGGGGAATTAGAGGATAAAATTCTCTATCAAGCCTATGCCTCTATCGTTCAACAAGGGCGTGATTTTAGCGGCGCGGGCAAACACTTTTTTAAGATCATAGATAAACAAAAAATCACCACAAACATGGTACGTTTAACCATTGAAAGTACGACCGAACTTCCTGCATATTATCCGGGTTACGCTTATGCTTTTTTGCTAAAAACGCTTAAAAAACGCCCTCACTCGGGTACTCTAAAAGCGAATAAAAAACATTGGAGCAAAAAACTTTTCGATCATATTTTTGTCTCATTGATGAAGCACTTATCCAGTAAGAATCGTCAAAAGCTCTTACAAAGCGCGAACAAGGATGTTCGCCTTTATACGCTCCGAAAATCATGGAAAAAAGATAAAAATGCTCGTTTTCATAACCAAGGATATATAGACATCTTCACACATGGAAAAACCCCAGGCAGTCAATGGGCTAACGAACTCAGCGCTGGCGATATTATTATGAGCCGCTCTGAAGCAAAAGATAAGCACCCCCACTTATCGAATGGACAAGCCCTACTGATTGCCGATGAAACCGCTTATCCTGCAATGGCAGGTATACTTGAGCATTGGCTGAATCCATTACCACCCTACATAATTATCATTAGCGAATCCGAAGATGAACAAAGTTATTTTGAGAATAAAGACCTATTAGTTGCCGACCAAGTACATAGAGTAATATGCCCGCCGGAGATTCAATCTACCCGAATATTAGCCATAATAAGACAGATAACTGACATAGATGTCGTGTGGGCCGCTTTCGAATCAGAGTCCGCAAAAACGGTGAGACATTACCTACGAAATCAGCGACAGATAGCCGGAAAAAACAATCACACCAAAGCGTATTGGAACTTAAAATCGAAAAGAGGCACAGCCGACGACCTATAGGGTGGTAAATAAATAACAGCTCTAGACAAACCTACGCGATAACAAATAAAAGGTATAAAAATGCCCGATGCAATACATCGAGCATTTTTATAGAAGCAAGTATCAGCCTTCGTATCGAAGCTGATACAACCTATCTAAAAACAAACTCCCCTTGCTCTACATCTACAGCAATCTCTGTGCCCGGGAGATACTTACCCGCTAATATCTCCTGCGCCAGCGGATTTTCTATCCACTGCTGAATCGCTCGTTTTAACGGCCTTGCCCCATACACAGGCTCAAAGCCTACATCCACCAGCTTATCTAATGCTGTACTTGTTAATGTGAGACTTAGATCCCGCTCAGCCAAACGGTCTTGTAAACGTTGCAACTGAATAGTAGCAATACCTGCCACCTGGCTTTTTTTCAAGCTATGGAACACGACGACTTCGTCAATACGGTTAATCACTTCTGGACGGAAGTGCATACCCACTGACTCCATTACCGCGTTATGCATGAGCTGATAATCATCGTCATCACTGAAGTTTTGAATAAGGTCAGACCCTAAATTAGAGGTCATCACTACGATGGTATTGCGGAAATCGACTGTACGCCCTTGACCATCAGTTAAGCGGCCATCTTCCAATACCTGTAGAAGAATATTAAAAACATCAGGATGGGCTTTTTCGACTTCATCCAACAGTAAAACAGAGTAAGGCTTACGCCGCACTGCCTCAGTCAGGTACCCCCCTTCTTCATAACCGACATAACCGGGAGGCGCACCGATCAAACGTGCAACGGAGTGTTTTTCCATAAACTCTGACATGTCGATACGCACCATCGCATCTTCAGTATCAAATAAAAAGCTAGCTAACGCTTTGCAAAGCTCGGTTTTACCTACACCTGTTGGGCCTAAAAATAAAAATGAACCATTAGGACGATTAGGATCTGACAATCCCGCACGAGAACGGCGTACCGCATTAGAGACAGCAATCACAGCCTCATCTTGCCCGATCACACGGCTATGCAGCTCTGATTCCATACGTAATAGTTTTTCTCGCTCACCTTCCAGCATGCGATTGACTGGAATACCCGTCCAACGAGAAACCACTTCAGCGACCTCTTCCTCAGTCACTTTATTACGCAGTAGTTTAGTTTCCTGTTGCCCCTGTTCTTCTGCTTGGGCAGTAGCGGCAAGCTCCTTCTCAAGCTCTGGAATAAGACCATACTGTAGCTCAGACATCTTCTGAAGATCACCCGCACGGGTATGCTTTTCAAGTTCGATACGTGCTAAATCTAACTCCTCTTTCACTTTTTGAGAGCCTTGCAATGCTAACTTTTCGGCTTTCCAAATTTCGTCCAGATCAGAGAACTCTTTTTCGATATTGCCTATAGTTTCTTCAAGCTCTTTTAAACGCTGTTTCGCTGCAGCGTCTTTCTCTTTTTTTAGCGCCTCTCGTTCCATTTTCAACTGAATTAAACGACGCTCTAAGCGATCCATATCTTCCGGTTTAGAATCCATCTCCATACGAATACGGGAAGCGGCTTCGTCGATTAGATCTATCGCTTTGTCGGGAAGTTGGCGATCTGTGATATATCGCTGGGACAATTTAGCCGCAGCAATAATTGCAGAGTCTGTAATATCAACCGCATGATGAATCTCATACCGCTCTTTTAAACCACGCAAAATGGCAATAGTGGATTCTTCATCGGGCTCATCAACAATAACTTTCTGGAAACGACGTTCAAGAGCTGCATCTTTTTCTACATATTGACGGTATTCGTCCAGCGTTGTGGCACCCACACAATGTAGTTCACCACGAGCCAAAGCCGGTTTTAACATGTTACCGGCATCCATTGAGCCTTCGCCCTTGCCTGCGCCCACCATAGTATGTAGCTCATCGATAAACAGAATAACCTGCCCTTCCTGTTTAGATAGCTCATTCAATACAGCTTTTAGACGCTCTTCAAATTCACCTCGGAATTTCGCACCAGCAATGAGCGATCCCATATCAAGCGAGAGCACTTTTTTACGCTTAAGCCCCTCAGGAACTTCACCATTAACAATACGCTGTGCAAGCCCTTCCACAATGGCGGTTTTACCAACACCAGGCTCCCCTATAAGTACAGGGTTGTTTTTAGTACGGCGCTGTAACACCTGAATTGTTCGACGAATCTCATCATCACGTCCTATTACAGGATCGAGCTTGCCCGATTCAGCACGTTCAGTCAGATCAATACAATACTTATCTAAAGCTTGACGATTACTTTCTGCATTAGGATCTTGCACCGATTCCCCTCCACGAATTTGATTGATAACAGCTTCTAATCTGTCTTTGCTTATACCTGATTCGCGCAGCGCTTTACCTGCATCAGATTTATCATCTAGCAAAGCTAAAAGAATCAGTTCACTGGCAATATATTGATCGCCCCGTTGCTGGGCGATCTTATCTGTTTTGTTAAAGACGCGTGCAACATCTTGAGAGAAACGAATCTCACCATCAGGGTTTTGTACACTTGGTAAACGGTCGATGTACTGTGTCGTTTGATTTTTTAAGCGCTGCATATCAGCACCCGCTTGCGCCAATAGCTGCACAGAACTACCCTGCTGCTGTTCTAATAAGGCTTGTAAAATATGAACAGGTTCAATGTAGTTATGGTCTCGGCCTACAGCTAAAGATTGAGCGTCTGCCAGAGCTTCTTGCAGTTGAGATGTAAATTTATCTGGACGCATATGCCCTCCGCTGATTAATCCAATACACCTCTATCCTCGTGTTATGTAAGGCTAGGGCAATTAAATAATGAATCGTATATCAGAGATATGAGGGTGAAAGTCGTTCGCTTCAAGAGGAAAATAAACAAAAATTAGAGAACTCTTATATTAAAACAAAATGAGCCAACGCTATAATGCTAGAAAGCGCTCTTTGTTTTTACTCACAAACTGTCGAATCTGCAATGTATCGTTATCGTGTTCACTTAAAAAGATAAGTAGCGTATTAGGATCTAGCTGAAAGCCGCTAAATAAGCAGTCTCCAATTTCTAAGTGAGCTTCATCGTGACTTTCAGCGCTTTTTTCAACAGAGCGAAAGATATATGCCAATGCTTGTTTAGCAACAGAGAGCTGTTTTTTAGCTTCAGGAGGGAAGCTAGATGCCTGCACATCCCCATTTTGTAATACACAACCGTAGAGTATTAACCCTTTATCCTGCATCTCATGCCAAATAGTCATTGTCGATACTCCATTGCAGCAAATCACCTGCCTGCTGCTTCAATACAGGCAGCGATATATCCTTATCTGATTTTAAACATAAAGACTGATTTTGATCATTAAAGACCGATAAGGTGTCGACCTTAGGGCCAGCAATAACAACATTATTAACCGCACCTAAAAAACTCGCCTTTTCCGATATAGCATCAGTTAAACGATTAATATTGAGCAACAATGATTTAATAGAGGCATCATCAATATTAGAACACAGTAGATCTTGCCCTTCTCCAATATGCATAGCGCCTAAAACCCCTCGCTTATTCATCGCTGCATCTAAAAGGGTTTCTTCATATAAAGGCTTATAAAAATCAAGGGAGAAACCATTAATATCCAGTAATCGATCCCGAACCTGGTCCCAATCTATATCTCTTTCTACCGCTGAAATTAACTCCTCAATAACACCTAAAATTGCTCGAGGGTCTCTAGCATCGACAAACATAACCGTACTCATAACCCCGAGATCTTTTAACTCGCTTAAGTAACGATTGTAATCTGGGTTAGGTTCCACATCTGAATGAGTAACAGCAATAATTAATCTACGTTTACGCAGGTAATCACCAAACGCTTTCGCATAAAAACGTATATCTCGAAAAGGGTCTTTGCGCGTATTGTCTACTAAAAGGACCATCCCAATAGCATCGTGGGCAAACTCACTGGTTAGCATATCCCACATAAAACGAAATCGTTCTTGCCCTGGTGTTCCATAAAGATGAACACGCGTCTCAGTATTTAAGTCTAAAACGCCGTAATCCATAACTATCGTAGTATTTTTTTTACGCCTAACCGTTACATCACTGGCCTGAGCATCCGTATCAAGTGTTTCAATATCACTGACTGAGCGAATCGCTGTTGTCTTTCCTGAGCAAACTGACCCTGTGAATAGGATCTTATAATCCTTCATTCATGCATTCCTTATTTCAGGGGAACATTAGTAGTATCAGTGTAGCGATACTCAGCTGAACGAAAACTAAAACACCTCAAAAAATATTCAAATTTTCATCTAATAAGGTGATATTTATCGCATGCTTAACACTGGATTGATATGACGAATAAGTCGAACACCTTAGACAGGACGTAATAGATAGAATCTTTTAGCTCCTATCTAGGCGAGCATGCGCTCAACTTCAGCTTTTGCAATAAGATGCTGAACCTGCTGAATATGAGCCCTTACATCGGAGATGTTAGTTTCTTTCTCCGACAAACAAACGAGTACTCTATTTGCTTTTAACAGAAAGCCACTTAAACGTTTATCACCTATTTCTAGGTGAGCCTCGTTATGTTTGCTTTTATGCTTACCAACATTTAAAAATATATAGCTAAACGTCTGCCTTGCAACTGTCTCATAATGTCGATTTGCTTTAGTAAAAGAAGATGTGGTCACCTCTTTCCCTTCAAGAAAACAACTACTTTCAACAACATTAGGTTTATCTATTGTTCCAAGTAATTCATTCATCGCCGACTCCACTGCAAAAGATCCACAGCTTGCTGTTTAACCACATTGATACTTAAATCTTTATGGGAACACAATCCAAGTGCCTGTTCCTCTTCAACAAATACAGAGAGGGTTTCTTGCTGCGGGCCATATAAAACCAAATCATCTATATGCCCTAGAAAAGAAGCCTTAGCTTCTAATGCAGTCACTAAATTAATCATTGAACGTAGTAATTCTTTATTTTGTTTACTACTAACATTAGAGCTCAAAACTTTGCGATCAGCCCCAAGGTGAATTGCGCCTGTAATGCCTCGTGTATTCATCGCCGCTTCAAGTAATGTGACCTCTTCATTAACCCCAATTGCAGGAGAGTCGCCTTCTCCACTTGCCTGAGGCATTGTGCTATTGACGGCCAAACGTTGCTCTAGTTCAGGCCAAGCAATATCTTTTTCTCGTTGCCCCACCAACTCTTTTACTATTTTAAGTACCGAGGAAGGGTCTCGTGCATCAATAAAAATAACGGTTGTAAACAAGCCCATAGCTTTGAGCTCTTGCATATAATAATCATGGTCAGGGTCTGCTTTTTCATCGGAATGAGTGACTGCAATAATCAGGCGGCGACGAACAATAAAATCTCGGAACTCTTCCACATAAAAGCGGATATCTTTAAAAGGATCATTACGCGTATTATCCACCAACAAAACAAGCCCCTCAGCGTCATGCACTAAGTCACTCATCATTACTTCCCACATAAACTTAAAACGTTCTTGTCCCGGCGTCCCATAAAGATGCAGACGGGCGCTATCGGATAGATCAAGAACGCCATAATCCATGGCGATTGTGGTTTTTTGCTTACGGCGAATAGCAGAATCACTTACGCGGGCATCAGTATCAACCGTCTCAATATCACTCAATGAGCGAATAGCTGTGGTTTTACCTGAACACACTGAGCCTGTGAATAAAACTTTATAATCTGTCATTATTAATCCCTTATAGCTTCAAAATAACCAACATGAAGCAATAGACACTGTCACACAGAACAGATTAACTATACCTGAGCCATATCAGTGATAGCCACTTTCACAGCAATTTAGGCGGGAAGTACGTTAGAAGTAAGCTAATTCTTAGCCTAAATAAGAAAAATTGTAAGTTAATCACTTAAGGTTTTAACAGATATCAGCCTAAATAAAAAACAATTATCTAATATTACGAATATAGTAAAAAATCATCTACTCTTCCCGCAAAACATTAGGAAGCCCGATTCATATATCTCGTATTCTTTTAAATAAAACAAACTTATTCAATTATAAAGTCAAAATAAGTATCTGTATAAAGCTCACCCTGCAAGGTAAAGTGCCACCATTCATGGTGATAAGGAACAAAACCATGCTGCATCATTAACCCTTGTAGCAACATACGATTAGCTCGAGCTTGAGAAGAGATCGTCTGACTATCAATCCATGATTCAACCCCAAAGAAATCAAACTCAGTTCCCATTTCCAGCTCTTCTCCGCTAGACAGGTCAATTAATGTCAAATCAACAGTACTGCCGCGGCTATGGCTAGAGTGACGAACTAAATAACCCTTACTGAATAGCTCACTTCTATCTAAATCAGGAAAGAAACGCGCTTGAGTCACACATTCGTTTTCCTCCTCACACCACTGAATAAAATGGTTAACAGCTCGTTGAGGACGGTAAGCATCGAATACTTTAAGACCTAGCCCAAAATGAGCGAGTTCATTCTGAACGCGGAGTAACGCCTGAGCCGCTGGGTTTGTTATCAAACCGACATTTCGTTCATAACCATTGATAGGAACGCCTACAAAGTTATCCCCAGTAAAATATTTGAGATCTATTAATAGGTTCGGAATTACTGTGAGCAGGTCCACAAATGATGCAGGCTTTATAGTTACCTCAGGCAAACTTGTCTCCTAATAAAGATTCATAAGATAAAGTTAGAAAACTTGAATTATTCA
Organism: Neptuniibacter marinus; assembly: GCF_965223595.1. Lineage (NCBI taxonomy): Bacteria > Pseudomonadati > Pseudomonadota > Gammaproteobacteria > Oceanospirillales > Oceanospirillaceae > Neptuniibacter > Neptuniibacter marinus. The sequence goes on from NZ_OZ245004.1 coordinate 3,700,092, forward strand.
ATCCAAATCAAACTGGCTAATCGTCCTGTTTCACCATCTCGACGATAGGAATAAAAACGTTCTGCATCTGAATAAGTGCAAAGAGAAGAGCTGGTGATATTAACAACACCTGCTTTTTTTAATCGCTGTGAAGCTAAAGAATAAATATCTGCTAAATACTTGTTATGGGTATCATCAATTTTAGAAAACGCAGATTCAGCTTCTAAACTAGAATCACAGAACTGCTCATACACCTCAGAACCTACCTCAAAGGCCTTAGGGCCAATAGCGGGCCCAAACCAAACATGCAGATCGGATGGATCTTGGAAAACTTTTAACGTATTTTCCAATACCCCATTTAGCAAACCTCTCCAACCTGCATGGGCAACAGCTACTTTACTGCCTGCTGAATTGGTAAAAAAAACCGGCAAACAATCCGCAGTCATAACAATACAAGCTAAGCCTAGCTCATCCGTCCAACAACCATCAGCTTCACGTCGCACCCCATCCCCACACGCTTGAATCAAATCGGTACCATGTACTTGTGATAACCACTGCGGGGGGATCGTTAAGTTCAGTTCAGCTATCAGTTTTTGACGATTGTCCTGTACATCAACAATCCGATCAGACACATGATCACCAAGATTCAATCCTTGATAAACGCCCTGACTAACACCACCTAAACGTGTTGTAGTTAGCGCATGAACCTTGGAGGGAGCTTGCCACTTAGCCGGTATAAATTTCACGTCCTATCAAATCTCATCATTCGATGCTTCTGCGTCAACGGTAAGCACATCCAGCAAATGTTTAAAGTCATCAGGAAGGTCCACCTCCCAAGAAACCAACTCACCACTATGTGGATGCCAAAGCTCCAGTTTTTTAGCATGTAAAGCTTGGCGTTTAAAATTCCGCAAGGTTTGCAGCATATCCTCACTACAACCTTTTGGGAGTCGAAAGCGACCACCATAAAGCTGATCACCCACAAGCGGGTAATTAATATGCGCCATATGCACACGGATCTGATGGGTACGCCCCGTTTCAAGTTTTAAACGAATATGTGTATGGGCACGTAACTTTTTCAATACGCGATAGTGAGTAACCGCTTCCTTACCTACACCGACCACCGCCATCTTCTGACGATGTTTAGAGTGGCGCCCCATAGGTTCATCAACCATACCACCACCCGTCATTACACCATTAACAACTGCTTCGTATTCACGCCCCATAGAGCGCTCTTGTAGCTGCGTAACTAATTCCGTTTGTGCCACGATTGTTTTAGCAACCACCATCAATCCTGTTGTATCCATATCAAGTCGATGAACAATACCTGCTCTAGGGACTTGAGCTATCTCTGGACAATGGTAGAGCAATGCATTTAATAACGTACCGTCTCGATGTCCAACGGCAGGGTGAACCACTAAACCTGCAGGCTTATTGACGATCAGAATATGCTCATCTTCATAAACAATATCAAGCGGTATATTTTGCGGTTTATGATCTTCGATCATCTCAAGTTCAGCATCAATAGCGACAATTTCGCCACCAAACAATTTATCACGAGGGCGCTTTACGTCCCCATCAACAGTTAGCGAGCCGTCTTTAATCCAGCCTTGTAGGCGAGAACGAGAGTAATCTGGGAATAGCTGGGCTACAGCTTGATCAAGTCGCTTACCAACGAGATCATTTCCCACTTGTGCTTGGAGTTGTATTTGATCAGACATCAGAACCTAGCAGAACTTTCTTAATTGTTAGGCCTGAGTGTGTTAACAGGCCCAACCAGTTGTGGTTAAATAGGCCGTTGAATTGCTTATAGCCTCTTTGTGCCCAGTATAACCGTTCGGGCCCGAGACTACACTGGGATTAATAAAAGATGCGAATGACCAAATTACTTATTATTGCTTTGTTCTGTTTTATGACAACGGCATGCTCATGGTTTGAAGATATCCAAGAGATACCGGATATCCCCGAACAACAGCTTTATAAAGAAGCTATGTCTGCTATGGATCAACAGAACTACGATCTAGCAATTGAGAAACTGCAACTGCTGGAAGCTCGCTATCCCTTCGGACGGTTTTCAGAACAAGCTCAGCTAGAATTGATCTACGCTTACCATAACAGCTACGAACCTGAAGCTGCACGCGCTGCCGCGGATCGATTTATTCGCTTACATCCAAACCATGAAAATATTGATTACGCTTACTACCTCAAAGGCCTGACTTCCTTTGAACAAGACATCTCATGGATCACACAATATTTACCTATCGATGAGACACAACGAGACCCAGGCGCCGCGCTTGATTCTTTTGAAAGCTTCTCAACGCTGGTTAACCGCTACCCTGATAGCCAATATGCTCCTGACTCACAGAAACGTATGGTCTATCTAAAAAACCGTTTGGCCGCCTATGAGGTGCATGTAGCTCGTTACTATATCCAACGTGAAGCCTTTGTCGCTGCAATCAATCGTGGCCGCTATGTTATTGAGAACATGCAAGAAACCCCTGCGGTTCCTGACGCTCTCGCAGTAATGATTGAAGGCTACACCCATCTAGGTCAGCAAGATTTAGCAGCCGATACCCAATCGGTCTTAGCTAAAAACTTCCCAGAATATCAATACACTCCTGTCTACAAAGGAGAAAAAACCTTATTTGATGCCGCAACCTTCGACCTTTTCAGTGACGCTAAAGAAGCCCCTGTAGCTACACCTATTAGAATGAGCCAAGAGGCACCAAAGCCTGAACGTGGTATTTTTAGCACTATCACATTTGGCGTCTTCGATGATGATGAAGAGCAATCAAAGTAAATAAATACCTAAAGGCGCGACAGCGCCTTTAAATCTAAAAGCCCATCTTGCCGCGTTCAAAATAACGAATAGATTGACAATACAAACAAACAAACTAAAGTTATCTGCACTACTACTATCACCAATTAAACTGAGCAGAAAACCCTTATGAACACTAAGTACTTTTTACATGCCTGTTTATTCCTATGTACTAGCTTCTCACTTAATGCTTATGCAGAGATAGTAATAAAAAAAGCCTACGTACAAGTAGTTCCTGAAGGATATGAAGAAACAGCAGTATTTCTAACCATTAAAAACAGTGACCGACACCCTGTATATTTAACGAAGGTTTCCTCTCCCGCGTCTGATACTGCCGAAATTCAGCACTATAGAAACAACGATGGCATCATGATGCTACAAAAAACTGACAGCGTAACTGTTTTGGGTAATTCAACATTGAAAATGCAGCCCGGCAGCGAACAAATCACCTTGATAAACTTACGTAAAAAATTAACTGTTGGAAAACATATAAACCTATCTCTAACATTTAGTAATGGTGATCGACTAAAAACTAAAGCACTGGTGACTGATCTAGAAAATTAAAAGAGCCTATCTACATGGCTTATCCTACCAACCCAATGATTTTTTCTCTTGAAGAGACTTGGTAGTGTTCGTTTCTCAATTACCTCTTACCTCTCTAATAAACAATTGCTAAACTGTTTAACTACAGATATTCCATAGCCAAAAAATAGAGAGATCAGAGCGTGCAGGCAGACTTAATTATTAAAGAGATGCGAGTATCACCTGAAATCGACCCAACTCTAGAAATCGAGCAACGAATCAATTTCATCAAGCAGCAAATAAAAAAATCAGGATTAAAAACACTCGTTTTAGGCATCAGTGGTGGTGTGGATTCATCCACCTGTGGCCGACTTGCCCAACTTGCAGTAGATGAACTCAACGCAGAAAGTAACAGCAATGAATATAGTTTTATTGCTATGCGCTTACCATTTGGCAGTCAACATGACGAAGATGATGCTCAGATGGCTCTCGACTTTATTCAGCCCACACAGCGCATTACTGTCAACGTAAAACCTGGCGTTGAAGGTATTCATAGCGAAGTATGCACGTCCCTTAATGCTGTCGGTTTAAATAGAGCCTCAGAAGCTGCAGTAGATTTTGCGAAAGGCAATGTAAAAGCCCGAGCACGTATGGTTGCCCAGTATGAAGTAGCCGGCATAGTAGGTGCCTTAGTACTTGGTACAGATCATTCGGCCGAGAATCTAACTGGCTTTTATACAAAATGGGGTGATGGTGCCTGCGATTTAGCTCCGCTCTTTGGACTGAGCAAACGTCAAGTCCGTTTATTGGCAAAAACACTCGGCGCACCAATGGAATTGGTAGACAAAACACCAACAGCAGACCTAGAGTGCTTAACGCCACAAAAAGCAGATGAACACGCGCTAGGTCTTAGTTACGAAGAGATTGATGACTTTTTAGAAGGCAAAGGCGTCTCTAAAGAAGTCGAACAACGTATTATCGATATCTATATAAAAACTGAACACAAACGCGCACCCATTCCAACCATCTACGATTAAGCTGACAACAGGGTAAGCTCTCTTTAACAAGAGCTCACCCGTGAACAGAATGGTACTGGTTCTCTATCAGAGGTAAACCTTCTTCCAAAGCCTTATCTTAGAATTTATCGATCCACTCGATAAGGGTTGGCGGGGATGATCGTCTCCTGCCCCAATAAAATATCCACAAGCAAACGTGTAGATGCTGGCGCCAACACTAAACCATTTCTATATTGGCCGGCATTTAGATACAGGTTTTCAAATTCAGGAACTAAACCTATATAAGGTATTCCTTCTGGCGATCCCGGACGCAGGCCTGACCAATGGTGTTCCACGTTATAATTTTCTAACTCAGGAATAATACCTAAAGCGGTTTCATAAAGTGAGCTAGCCGCCTCTTCGGTGGTCTGCTTATTAAATCCAAAATGTTCAAGCGTACTACCCACCAATACTCGCCCATCATTCCTCGGAATAACATAACGCCCACCTTTAAGAACGACGCGATTAACTAAGCCAGGAACCGCTTTAAACAACATCATCTGCCCATGAACAGGTTCAATGGGAAGACTTTTCCCTACCAGCTGGAGCAGATCAGCACTCCAAGCTCCCCCAGCTATAATTACATTATCGCCACGAACTTCTCCCTGATTTGTTTTAATACCTAAAACTCGATTTCCAGCGGTTAAGAAGCTTTCCACCTCATGATGCTCAAGCACAGTTACTTTAGGATTTTTCACCAAACTTTCTCGTAGCGAACGACCTAATCGAGGATTTCTAATACTACAAACTTCAGGCATCCATAAGGCATTATCAACGTCTTTAGCTACATGGGGCTCTTTTTGATAAACAAAAGAGGCATCCACTTCCCGAAGTGGGCGATGGAACTTTTTCGCCCAAACAAGGGCCTCTTCATGATCTTCAACATCAACCATAAACATCCCTTTCTGACGAAGCTCAGGGTCACAACCAGTTTCTTCAAGTAGATCTTGAGATAGATGTATATAACTACTTTGCGACCATGTAGCGAGCTGAGTAACAGCATCGGGATATCGCCAAGGGTACAGCGGAGAAACAATTCCTCCTCCCGCCCAAGAAGCTTCTTTTGCACAGGCTTTACGATCTACGATGGTTACTTCCGCACCTGACTGCGCCAACTCACGCGCCAACATCATGCCGATCACACCACCACCAATAATCAGGAAATCAGACATTATTACACCTTAGCAAACAGTTAAGGCTGCTATTTTGCCTGTTCAAAAGAAAGCTTTCCATGACCTTAATTAAATATTACCTAAGCACCACGTCGAACCCGCCCCGTTAATGAAACCACTAACGTCAAGATTTGGTCCCCCTGAATAATAGAAAAGGTACCATTTGAACCACCTAGAGCACTACCATCACTCTCGTAAACTAACAATTCACCTCGATTCCACGTAATCTGGTTTTGTGTTGAGAATTCAATAATTCGCAACACAGTATCCGAAGAGGGATCTAATTGACGGTTGTTATTTTTATCTGAAAAGACAAGCGCACCTTTCTCCCAAACTAACGTATTGGCACTGTCAAAGCCAGTACAACTGCTAACACCGTCCCAACGGCAGACAACAGCATAGTTACCCTCCGTCACGGCCTGCATCCTAGCCAAAGACAATAGACTTTGAAGCTTATGCTGATCAGAAGTAAGCTGACTTTGAGTGAGAAAGCTCGAAAACGACGGCGTAATAACCGTTATAAGAAGTGTGAGGATACTTAAGGTAAAGAGTAACTCAAAGAGTGTAAAACCTTTGCCCCAAGTAAGAGCCTCTTTCTCCATCCTTGGAGATAGAAACACGTCCATGTTTATCAATCCTCCTGCAGTCCTTTGCAGGCTAAGTTAACTCATTAATTTATAAATCATTACCAACAATCGGTAGCCGTGCCTGACGCAGATTTAGCGCCCGTTTGTGTAATAGATAAATTACCACAATCATCCCCAGCTTGCGGTCCTCCAGCAGCTGGAGTTGCTGTCAACGTAAAGGTATTTGAAGTGGCTACAACACCTAGGTTATACACCACATCAGTACCATCTTTAGGTGATTTAACGACAGGCAATGATGGCGCTGCATTGCTTGCATTAGTATATCGGCCATTGACCGTATACTCGCGTTCCATCCACTGAGACATTTCAATCAAAACCGCTTTCGCATCGGATCGACGTGCCTCCCGTACATACTCTTGGTAAGCTGGGTACGCGATAGACGCAATAATACCCACAATTGCAACCGCAATCATTAACTCAAGTAGTGAAAAACCTTTATTACGCTTCATTATGATTAGCCTTACTGAATCTGTATCCATGATTGGCGCCCTAACTTATCCCCAGAGGATTCGGTGGTAACTTCAATATCCCCAGAAGACCCTGAAGTATATTTAAGTTCATTATCTCCCGTAGAAATTACCCCTGGAGTCTTAATAATACCAACATTAGACTGTTTTCCTGACACAGGGACTTTAATCGTAGTCGTATTCCCGTCGCTATCAGTTACTTCGATTTCAACCCAATCATTCTGATCAATAACCCCATCCCCGTTAAGATCAAATGGAGAGACATCTAAACGAGAACCTGACTGGGCATCAATTTCCATCAAATAACTAGTACCACCAAAAGAGCACGGACTTGTTTCTGGTATTAAGGTTGTAAAAATAACCCTTCCGTTACGAACAAGAGGATCGGCAACCACACGTTCACCTGGATGATCATTGACACTATTACTATTCTCATCGTAAAACAGATCCATATACCATCCCATATCGGAAGATAAATCTACTTCATTATCACTGGTTACTCGAACATTTGAGTCAAAACCCGTTTCAGCGATTAAAAGCTCATCCATTATGGTCTGCAGCTGTAATGAATTACGACCAGAAACAGCCGTACTAGAGCCATCATCAAGTATAGAATAGAAAGACTGCGTCTGGGATACAGACGTATTATCACCTATTTCGAAATACTTACCTGTACCAAACAACACCAACACTCCTCCACTACTGGCTTTCACCACTTGGGGTTTTGACGTAATAGCTTGGCGATTACTTGTTGTACATGGGTCCGCGGTACATGCGGTAAACAACGGATCGTATACCGTTGTACCACTATCATCATGTGATTTAGCAATCTCCCAATTGGCGACACTGGAATCAGAAATATCAAACGCCCACATATTCCCTTTTAGATCACCCGCATAAACCGCATCAGCAATACTGTCATTGTCCGTATCTACCGCAATAGGGGTTGATAAACCATTACTCCCTGTAGTCTCTACCTCTTTTTTCCAAATAATTTCGCCGGTTCTTAAGCCGATAATATATAAGATTGCCTTACCGTTAGTGCTGTTATAACCATTACCGACAACAACACCCCAATCATTATTATTTGTACCATTATCATCATTAAGCTTCACAATGGAGGCTTTAGCAAAGGTATATCCTAAGTCAGCAAACCCAGTGTCCGTTGAATCAATATCCCATAGTACATCAGATGCGCTAAAGTTCATCGGATCAGAAACATCAAGTGCAAATAAACCTTTACCGCCCGCACCGAGCGTGCCTACAAGTGCAGTTCCCCAGCGGCCTGTGCTATCACTCGCTGCACCATCAAAATTGACATAGGCATCCCCTATAGCAACCGTATTATCAATAAAATACTTATGGGTATAACTAGGCGAGGTTAAATCAATCAAATTTGAATGTACGGCCTTAGGAACATAGGCAAAAATTTCTTCCCCTTCGCAATCTTGAGTACTTGTATTACAAACAGCAGAGACATCACCTTCACCAAGTAAACCATGTAACATGCCATCATTCGCTCCGACGTAAATCATGCCTGTTCGATTACCTTTTTCTGTCGCCGAAGATCCCGCAAGATAATCATCATAGGTAGCTAAACCTGATGCAGTCTCTAATGCATAATAACCAAAATTATCGTCTCCAGAAAAAACGGGGTCAGAATTGACTACATCACCAAAAAGGCTAGAGCGTGAACGATATATGGAGCCTTCATTAGCTTGGCTACCGCGTAGATACTGAACATCATTTGCAGTCAGCCCTACTGAACTTAAAGCAGAAGAAGCGCTACTCCAGGTAAAAGCCACTCCGCTATCCGCGACCCCTGTCGACATGTATATATTACGATCAGCTTCTGAAGGTAGTAGATCTGCGGCATTCCAAGCTAATGTAGTCACTTCACCAGTCGTCGCATTAAGGTTATAAGCTAGGATATCACCCGCCCACTCCGTGGTAGTAAACCGCGCTTGGTATATTTTTGAGTTAGTTTGTAAGCGCGTTGAGTTAGTCGCTACCGATGACGCGGAAGAGGTTCGCCCTGAGATACTGGCGATGGCATTATTAAACGCCTGAATCAATGATGCTGGTGAATCTGCAGATAAGAAATCCCCTCGACCATTCCACGCCGCATGGCGCATATCATCAACAGTTGTCGTTGTGTCACTAGACACATTAGGCCAATTAAATGACGTATCAGTCGAAGTCGGGTTCGCGGTCAACGACCCATTCACCCCAAAAGCCACTGTATAGGTCACTAAGTGTTGTTGATTATTACCATCCAGCGGTGAAGTTGGTACTTCATCAACGAGAGATGTTTTAAGATCTCTCTCGTAGTAATGCATAGCAACATCCGCCAACGTATTATAACGACCATTATTCTGATCCGCATAAACGCCGCCATCAAAAGCAGTGTCGTTCCAATCCCCATCCGAGGTACTGCCACTATCTGCGTTACCTACATTTGGATTCGATCCGTTCCAATAGCCATCAGACATCACTACTGCAAAATTTTGCTGACAACTCCCCCCATTAGCGTAACTTAAAATAGGCGAACTTTTACTACTCCCAAACAAACTTGAGGAGTTAGTTCCCTCAAAATAAGCCCCAGTCTGAGCAAGCTTTGTCCTTAAAGGAGTACCATGGTCAGAATTAATTGCTGAAATTGCAGCCTGTAAATTAGCCTTATTAGACCCTACTGTAACATCAGCAACAGGAAAGCCATTCCCTCCATTACGATGGAGCGTACTAAAGCCCAGCCTTACAGTGGAGTTATCCACTATATTTAACATCGCGGCTTTCATTACATATTCGCGCTTCCTGTAGTAAGTATACCAATTGGCAAAATTCGTTTGCTCGGCCGCGGTCATTACCTGAGCTGTCGCAGACCCTGCTGTTGCAACAAATTGATTATAATAATCGTAACCAGATCGCCCAGGATCGGGGCACTCGTCTAGCTCAAAAACACCATCACCATCATCATTCCAAACCATATAACCTGGAGGATCTCCATAACCCTCATCACTGGTTAAATTTACAGATCCTGAAGCAGGATAGTAAGGGTTTCTACGAGCAGAAGTAATGCTCTGATCGACGTAAGTATTCCCATTAACATCTTTACCCTTCCAAGGGACATAAGTCTCATTGGGATCATAATAAAGGACGTTATAGCCAGCACAGGACTCGAGTATTTCATCTCTATCATTTCGAGTTGGGGTAATATCTAAATCCCCAGAATCAGGGTAACTGCTGCCTGTATAAACACTTCGAGCCCCATCGGATTTCAGCACCTCCCAGTCCATACTGCCCGAATCGTCCACCATAAAGAAAATATTAGGCTTAACGCCAGTATTAACAAACAGCGGAGCTGGCGCGATAGCTGCACTAGAAAAGGAAGGCCAAATTAAAAAAGATGGCAGCAAAAAGGTAAGTATTTTCACACTAAAACGATAATGCATGAGTGCCTCCTAGCGCTTATACACTGTTTGTAAGATGACGGATGTAGTGTTCGATAGACCGGTCGCTCGCGCCGTTACCCTATAATATCGCTTATTATCTACAGGCACCCCCACCTCTAGACTGTCACTAGCTGATGCAGCGGCCAAATCTTCAATGATATAAGCAGCAGAAGAGCTAAGCTCATCGAAACCCGCCCCTGAATAACTAATAACGGCAGAAGAGCTAGACCACGTTACAACTTCCCAGTTTTTATCTCCATTCGTCGGCAGGCTATACAAACCATTACTACCATCAAACGCCGGAAGAATGACTTGAGTTTCTAAATAATTTTCTCCCTCCAGAACAGCCGCTTCCGCTGCTTGGAAAGCAATATTACGATCACGCATGTTGCCTGCCATCCGCTCTTCTAAACCGGTAACATCCATTCCCGCAAGACCAATAATCGTCAAAATCAAAAGGAACACCATAGTAATAACTAAGGTTGCTCCCCGTTCAACTCGGTCGACATAAATGCTCATAATCGATTCCTCAAAGCAATAGTCGAGGTAAAGACCTTGCGTAAACGGCCATCGGGGGGAGGGATCATTATAGCGCCATTAAAACGCAAAGATTGATTCCCTTTCACTAAAGTGTCTTCAATACTACGAATTAACAGGCTTACCCGTACACTAATAATGTCATCACTTATGCCTGAAGAAAAAGGAGCGTAATAGTTCACCATGCCATCATTATCGGAATCTACACCGTACAAAATCTGCATATCTTCAACACCTTCAACCAACTCTTGGGCAACAGTGCCTGAAGCACCAGAGGCGGAAGTGGAAATAGTTTCACGATAAAGAGAAGGCTCGCCACGACTCGTATTAGCCACATAATAGCGATACGCTCTCATTCGCATCACCGACCCATTCCTGTATTCATAATCAATACCTGCAGAATTAGAGCAATCTACCAGATCCCCCAAACCATCTGTACAATTTCCAGGTAACACAGAGTTATCCACACCATGAAAAATTTGATCTGATGCGCCAACAGTAGCAAACTGAAAAACAGCAGTATGGGAACAATCAGTAGCGACTAAAATTTCACCCTGCTGAAAAGTATGATCCAATGCACAACTAATGCGCTCGGAACCCTTATCATGATTGTCGATATCGCACGCACCCACCGGATCAGCGAACCTTACCTCAACAACATCAGTACCCGCTAAAGGAACCTGAGCATAAGATTCACTACCATCCATATCATTACGACCCGAAAGCACATTATTCATATCTAAAAAGGACGGCACAGCACCACTCGCATCTCGTGTAAGTGTATTCACAAGAGTGGCATTTCTACTGCAACCAGTGAAGCCTGCCTGCCTAATATCCCGCGAAAGAAAAGATATGGCAAATCGCCCATTTTCTTGGATTTTAGACAGTCCAGATTGCATGGAATAAGTAATTGAACTTCCCACAAATACCTGCAAAACCCCAGCGACAAGAATAAGCCCTATCACTAAGGCAATCATTAATTCGATTAATGAGAAACCGGCTTGCTTAGATCTAACACTACTCATAATTCAGCACTCACACTAAACTGAGTTGTTGCGCCAGAGGCGCTTTTCTCATCATTCCACCAGACATAAACAACCACGGGGTTATTAGAATTATTAGCGGCACAAGGTGGGTTAGATATTTCAGCATCGAGTACCACTAAATTTGGATCTACATCGCTTCGACACACTCGCCCTCCTCCCTGAGGTAATTCAGTTGCTATGGAAGCCTGCCATTCATCCAGATCGTTAGCAGCCATCTCAGCAGGCGTACACCCTGCAGCAGCCCCTGTATAATTAATACAATCACTTGTCGGTGTGCCACTTGCCGCAAAATAACTCCCTGCATCAACTTCATCCATATTAGCTCTCATACGGTCAGTAATATCATAGGCAAGCAAAGTCGCTTGACTCCGATAATATGCACTTTGATTTTGTTGTAATGAGGTCATCTGTAATATAGCAAGCCCTAGCAGGCCTATAGAAACAACAACCAATGCAATCATTACTTCAATTAAGTTAAAACCCGACTCTTTTAATCTCCGCATGTTGCCCCACTCACTGTCCAATTTACACAAGTGCGAATTCTTCCTGTAGGCCTGATGGAAAGTCCCGCACCAATTGTCGACTCACCTGTATCGCCGATAGCAAACTCTTCCTCATTGGAAGAAATGGTATTTAACAAACCAAATCCATCGAACACAATCACATCACCTAACGAATACTGGATGGTAGATGTATCATCTATATCGGCATAGACTTTAATAATTTCATTCGCCGCAGCAATTTGATTATCATCTTCGTCCAAAAAAACAAGCCAGCCATCTGACCAATCTTTACTGCCAACAACAGCGGTACCAACACAAGTTAAAGCGGGATCAGGGTTTTTCCTACAAACAGCAACAGCAACGCCACGCTTAATCGCCTCGGAGCGGGCTAAAGCAATGCTGGAAACAAGTTTATTCTTTACAGAATCAACCCGAGACTGGGCAACAAAACTGCCAAAATTAGGGACAGCCACTAGCAGTAAAATACCGACAACAACTAGTGAAACCATGAGTTCGATCAGCGTAAAACCTTTTTCCCGCTCTGACATTACCTACATCCAGTAAATAAAAATTCTCTTATATACCTAAGATTAGTCGTTTAGGGAAACATACGCCATACAAACATGAGAGGGGGTCTTTAAAGAAGCATAGACCTAAGATTATCAAAATACAAAAAAACCGAATAATTTTATTCGGGCGGCATGTTTATCGCTTAGCTCACTTGGAGTATTTCTACTTCAAAATCGAGCTGTTTCCCTGCTAATGGATGATTAAAATCAACCGCTACCATCTTATCGTCAAATTCCGATATTACTCCAGGTAGTTCTCCGTTTCCAGCATCTGAAAAAGAGATAACTAGACCTAGCTCAAGTTCCACATCCTTAAACTGCGAACGGGGAACATTATGAATATTACTAGGGTTTGGCATACCAAAACCATTTTCTGGCAAAATCTTTAATGTTTGCTTAGTGCCTTCTTCTAAGCCAAACAAAGCTTTTTCGAAGCCTTCAAGCAAATTACCATCACCTACAGTAAATGTGGCAGGCTCTTTATCAAACGTGGAGTCCACAATCTGCCCATCTGCCAACTTAATAGCAAAGTTCAAGGTAACGGTTTTTCCAGGGCCTATTAATTTACTCATTTATGTCGTCTCTTTTGAGGAGGTGCGTTTAGCTTCTAGAAAAAGCATATCGATTATCAAGACAACAGCACCTAAAGTGATAGCTGAGTCCGCTAAGTTAAACGCAGGAAAATAATAACTCTGATAGTGCAACGAGATAAAATCGATCACATACCCTTGTACAACGCGATCATAAAGATTCCCAAGTGCACCACCTAAAATCATAGATAAGGCAAAACCCAACCACCACTGCTTACGCTCAATACGACGTAACCAGATCACAATTACGATGCTGACAAGCACAGCAATAAATGCGAATAACCAGCGCTGCCAACCACCCGCATCGGACAAAAAACTAAACGCCGCTCCTTTGTTATATAGCAAGGTCAAATCAAATACTGGCAGTAGAAAATTAGGGTCTGCATAATCGAGATAACGCTCCGCCAACTGCTTAGTGCCCAGATCAAGCACAATCACCAATAATGCTAGCCACCCCCATATGAGACAGCTTTTTTGAGCACGGTTTGACGATGCAGCCGGCACATCCGCTTTAGAGTCAGTCATTAAGCAAAACTACGGCGTTCGCCGTCACCGTGAACATTTTCAACACAGCGACCACACAATTCAGGTTCATCTGCATTCTGACCAACATCTTCACGATAGTGCCAGCAACGAGGGCACTTATCAGCGCTACTTTTAACCACCTTAAGCTGCAAACCAGACAGCTCTGTTTGCTGAGCATCAACCGCATCAGCCAGTGGCGCTATATGAGCTTGTGAAGTAATCAAGACAAAACGCAATTCATCTTCTAACTTAGCGAGTGTTTGCAGTAGATTATCATCACAATACAATGTCACTTCTGCCTCTAGGCTACCACCAACATTACCAGCATTACGCTGCTCTTCTAGCTGTTTATTCACCGCATCTTTAACCGCCATAACCTGTTCCCAGTACGCGCTATCGAATGGGCTGCTATCAGGTAGCTTAGTCAAACCTTGGTACCAAGTATCCAAATGCACTGATTCTGCTCGATCACCAGCCAAGGTTGTCCAGATCTCTTCTGCAGTAAAACTACAGATAGGGGCAATCCAACGTACTAGCGCTTCAACTATGTGATACAGCGCAGTTTGTGCTGATTTACGTGCAGCAGAATTTGTCGCAGCAGTATATTGGCGGTCTTTAATAATATCGAGATAGAACCCACCCATGTCCTGAGAACAAAAATGAGAGATCTTCTGAAATACGAGCAAAAACTCATATTGATCATAATGACCTAACAGCTCGTCCTGTAAACGTGCTGCACGATCTACAGCCCATGCATCTAAAGCCACCATCTTTTCAGTTGGCACCATATCTGTTTCGGGATTGAAACCGTTCAGGTTAGCAAGGAAAAAGCGCGCAGTGTTACGAATGCGACGATAGGCATCAGCGGCACGTTTCAAAATATCATCGGAACAGGTCATCTCGCCACTATAGTCAGTGGAAGCAACCCAAAGACGAAGAATATCAGCACCGTATTTATTCATCACTTCCTGAGGCGCAACAACGTTACCTACAGATTTTGACATCTTACGGCCTTGCCCATCCACAGTAAAACCGTGAGTAAGTACTTGCTTATAGGGAGCACAACCTTTGATTGCAATGCCGGTTTTCAAAGAAGATTGGAACCAACCACGATGCTGATCGGAGCCCTCCAAGTACATATCAGCGGGAAAAGTAAGCTCATCCCGTTGATCGATAACTGAGTAGTGGGTAACGCCCGAGTCAAACCAAACATCTAGGGTATCGGTTACTTTCTCATACTGATCCGCCTCATCACCTAACAGCTCAGCTGCATCGAGATCAAACCAGGCATCAATACCTTCCTGCTCTACACGAAGAGCAACTTGTTCAATTAGCTCAGCTGTATTTGGATGTAACTGCTGTGTTTCCTTGTGTATAAACAAAGCAATTGGCACGCCCCAAGTACGCTGACGTGAAACACACCAATCAGGGCTTTGCTCTACCATAGACTCTATACGATTTTGTCCCCACTCTGGGAACCACTCAACACCTTTAATCGCATCTAACGCAGCGGCTTTAAGACCATTTTTTTCCATGCTGATAAACCACTGGGGAGTTGCACGGTAGATCAACGGTGTTTTTGTACGCCAGCAGTGTGGATAACTATGTTGGAATTTATGCTCAAGTACCAACTTGCCTTTCTCTTGCAGAAGCGCAACAACCTTATCATCAACTTTGTAAACATGTTCACCAGCAAAGACGCCCGCACCTTCACCTAAAACACCAGCAGCATTGACTAGGTTTAATGTACCTATGCCATATTTACGACCTACTTCAAAATCTTCTACACCATGATCTGGTGCGGTATGCACTGCACCCGCACCCGCATCAAGAGTGACATGCTCACCTAAGATGATCGGCACTTGGCGGCCAGCGAATGGATGTTCCAATGCTATATTTTCGAGTGCAGCGCCCTGGCAGCGGCCGACAATTGCGTAATCATCCACCCCATAACGAACCATCACGTCTTTCACTAGGCCTTCAGCTAGAAGAATACGTTCCTGCCCCTGACCTAGATCCAATTGAACAAGGACATAATCTAATTCAGCATTTAAGGAGACTGCCTGGTTAGACGGCAAAGTCCAAGGTGTCGTTGTCCAGATCACAACCGATACATCACCCGCACCTGACTCAGCATCATTAAACCTGGCAACAAACGCAGCTTGATCGACTGGCGAAAAGCGTACATCGATCGCGGTAGACGTTTTATCTTGGTATTCCACTTCAGCCTCAGCCAATGCAGAACCACCTACCACACTCCAGTAAACCGGTTTAAAACCTTTAACAAGATGTCCATTTTCAACAATTTTACCTAGCGCACGGATAATGTTCGCTTCAGTATCAAAATTCATTGTTAAATAAGGATTATCCCAATCGCCCTGCACTCCCAAGCGAATAAAGTCTTTCTTCTGACCTTCAACTTGCTTACGCGCATATTCACGACATTTCTGACGGAACTCTTTATGGGAAACTTTTACACCCGCCTTACCAACTTTGGTTTCTACCTTGTGTTCTATCGGTAGACCATGACAATCCCAACCAGGGATATAAGGCGCATCAAAGCCACTCATTGTTTTGGATTTGATAATAATATCTTTAAGGATCTTATTAACCGAATGACCAATATGGATATTACCATTTGCGTACGGAGGTCCATCATGCAGGATAAATTTATTACGGCCTGCACTAGCCTCACGAATTTTCTGGTACAGATCCATTTTCTGCCAACCCTTGAGCATTTCAGGCTCGCGTTGAGCTAAATTGCCACGCATAGGGAAAGGAGTTTCAGGAAGGTTTAGCGTTGCTTTGTAATCGGTCATGGTTAGTAAGTTCCGAATTAACTGCAAGTACGGGCAAAAAAAGCCCGCACTTCATCAATATCTGCAAAAATCTGTTGTTTGAGCTGCTCTAATCCATCAAATTTTTGTTCAGCACGAATAAACTGCTTAAATTCAACGGTTAACAGCCGCCCATAAATATCTTCTTCAAAATCAAACAAGTGCGCTTCTAATACAGGCTGCCGACCACCTACTGTTGGCCTCATTCCTACATTACAAACCCCTTGAGATTTAATGCCCTCCCCTGTTACCTCTACGGCATAAACACCCCTTAAAGGGCAAGGAAAGCGATGCATTCTCACATTAGCTGTAGGCACACCTAGCTGGCGTCCAAGCTTCTGTCCATGCATAACTCGCCCAGCAACCGTATAAGGCCTACCTAGTAATAGGGCGGCTTCATCAAATCGGTTTTTTTCAAGCGCTTGGCGAATGCGCGAACTACTCACACGCTCATCAGCGCTAAGAAACGTCTCGGTATTTACCACAGAGAAGCCATGCTTTTCACCGGCTACTCGTAGCATGTTGTAATCACCTAATCGGTCACAACCAAAACGAAAGTCATCCCCGACAACAAAATGCTCAACTGCAAGCCCTCTCAGCAACAACTCTTCAACAAAAGCATCTGCCGTCATCGAACGCAAACGCTCATTGAAAGTAAGGCAAAGGTGACGATCAATCTCTTCTGCGGCCAACAAACGATGTTTTTCACTAAATCGTGTTAACCGTGGCGGAGCTTCACTGCCAGCAAAGAACTCTCGTGGCTGGGGCTCAAACGTTATTACAACTGAAGGTAAACCCAGCTCATCCGCTTTTGCTTTAACCTGCCTCAAAACCTGACGATGACCAAGATGCACACCATCAAAGTTGCCGATTGTCGCGACGCACCCTCGGTGTTTCTCCCGCAGGTTATGTAATCCGCGAATTAATTCCATTAAGAACTCTTAATTGCCGCCTAAACATTATTGGCTAAAAATAAACGCGGCATTATAGCCCAGATAATGACCAACGAGTACCACTGAGCAAAGTTGTTTTCAACAAAGCTAAAAGTTAAGGCTAACTATGTTTCAAATGCCGAGGCCTTAAACCAAAAACAATCAAGACCAAGACGTAAACAGCAATACCAACAACAACCAAAATCCCCATCTCAACAACTCGCTGCCACAACCCCAATTCCAACCACAGAGATGGCGACTTCATCAGCCACACAAGTACAATAGCCATCACTAAATTAGCCATCAGCATCCGAATAATAGACATCCCCCAACCCGGACTCCAAGAGAATACATCAGACTTAATCAACCCATACAGCAAAAGCCCTGCATTCATAAATGCAGATACTGCCGTTGCAGCAGCCAAGCCCACATGATCAAACGGCCCTATCAACAACAGATTAAAAATCATATTGGCGACCGCCGCTTGAATACCAATTTTTACCGGTGTTTTTGTATCCTGTCGGGAGAAGTAACCAGTCGCCAACACTTTGATCAGCATAAACGCTAACAGCCCACAAGCATAAGCCCGCAAGCTCATAGCAGCCATAATCACATCACGATCACTAAGCGCGCCATAGTGAAACAGCGTGATAAGCATAGGTTCAGCAAGAATAAACAGAGCTACAGCAGCAGGAATGCCGATCAACATAACCGTCTGCATAGCCCAGTTCAAAGTAGAGGAAAAAGACTTTTTAGAGTCCCCTGCATGCCGTCGAGAAAGGCTCGGTAAAATCACTGTAGCTATAGCGATACCAAAAACGCCTAAAGGCAATTCAGCCAATCGATCAGAGTAATACAACCACGAGACACTACCAGTTTGTAAAAAAGAAGCCAGCACAGTATCTAATAAAAGATTAATCTGAGTAACCGACACACCAAACAGCGCGGGTACCATAAGAGTCATTACTCGACGAACACCCGGATCATTCCAGCCCCAACGAGGCTTTGGAAGCAAACGCATCTGAGCCATAAAAGGTAATTGAAAAATCAACTGTGCACAGCCAGCGATCATAACCCCCCACGCCAAAGCTAACACTGGAGGATCAAACAGCGGGCTTAAAAAAATAGCCGAGCCGATTAAAGAGATATTCAACAACACCGGCGTAAAAGCAGGAATAGCAAAACGCCCATAACTATTCAACACCGCCCCTGCAAATGCTGTTAAGGAGATCAGCAAAAGATAAGGAAAGGTAATCCGTAACATCTGCGCCGCCAATTCAAACTTACCACCATCTTCAACATAAAAGCCTGGAGCAAACAGCGCCGCCAACATAGGGGCACCCACAACCCCAAGTACCACAATAGCGACAAGTACACTGCCTAAAGTACCCGCGACATAGTTTACAAGCTGTTGAACTGATTGCAGGTCGCGCTGCGAACGATATTCTGACAAAACAGGCACGAAAGCTTGAGAAAAAGCACCTTCAGCAAAGAGGCGGCGCATAAAATTTGGAATTTTAAAGGCCACAAAAAATGCATCCGCACTACTACTCGCACCAAAATAATTAGCAACCACCACATCCCGCGCCAAACCTAATACGCGAGACAACATAGTCATCATCCCAACAACCGCGCTAGAACGTAGCAAACCGCTCGCTTTTTGAGGTGCAATCTCTTTTTGTGGTTTATCTTGCTGCACTGACAAATTCCGTTATTAAATGAATTTCACTCATGAGAATGAGCATATTACTGCTTCAACAAGAAAATTTCTGTAGTTTTATTGACAGCAGGCCAACAAATATGAATAATCTCGCCTCTTATTTTTCGGCGCTAAGCCGATATATTGCACACTAACTAATTTTAAGGAGCCGAACTGTGGCAAATTCCGCAGGATCTCGTAAACGTGCTCGCCAGGCAGAGAAGCGTCGCCAGCATAACGCTAGCCTGCGTTCCATGGTACGTACCTATATCAAAAAAGTTCAAGTAGCTATTGAAGCTGGCGACAAAGCAGCAGCAGAAGCAGCATTTAAAACTGCACAGCCTATCTTGGACGGTTCTGTAAACAAAGGCATCTTCCATAAAAACAAGATCGCCCGCACTAAGAGCCGCATGGTAAAACAGATCGTTGGCATCGCTTAATTTAAGCAATCCAACATTAAAAAAACCGGCACATGCCGGTTTTTTTATATCTAAAATTTAAGCCAACACCAAATTATCGCGATGCACTAACTCCTCTTCACCCATAAACCCTAAAACCGATTCGATTTCACGACTAGGTTTACCGATAATCCTCTCAGCATCCTCTAAACCATAGTTAACTAAGCCACGCGCTATAATTCTGCCCAGCTCATCACTAATAATAACCATCTCTCCACGAGAAAAATCACCACTGACACTACGCACCCCCGCAGGCAACAAGCTCTTACCACGCTCTTTTAATGCTTTTACAGCCCCCTCATCCAACACAAGAGTACCTCGCGCCTGAAGATGGCCCGCAATCCACTGCTTACGAGCCACAACTGGACTTTGCTCTGGCACCAACAAGGTCCCTATAGATTCAGCATCCCGTATTCGCAATAGAACATTTTCTTCACGACCACTTGCAATAACTGTTACCGCCCCTGAGCGCGCTGCAAGCTTCGCTGCACGCACTTTGGTTGCCATACCACCACGACCCAGCTTTCCGCCATCACCAGCCATAGCCACCAATGCGTCATCCTCAGTGCGAGCCTCCGCAATCAATGTCGCAGCTGGATCCTGACGTGGATCAGCAGTAAACAAACCCTGCTGATCCGTCAAAAGAATCAACGCATCCGCTTCAACCAAATTAGCAACCAACGCACCTAAGGTATCATTGTCACCAAAACGTATTTCTTTGGTGACAACCGTGTCATTCTCATTAACAACCGGAACAACCCCCATACCTAACAAGGCACGCAACGTGGCCTGCGCGTTAAGGTAGCGCTTGCGATTTGAATGGTCTTCATGGGTTAGGAGTATTTGTGCTGTATGGGTGTTATGGCGACGAAAATTAGTCTCATAGGCCTGCACCAACCCCATCTGACCCACCGCCGCTGCCGCCTGCAGTTTGTACACCTCCTGCGGCCGATCACTCCAGCCCAAGCGTGTCATCCCTTCAGCAACAGAGCCAGATGAAACTAAAACAACCTCTATACCTGATCGTTTCAACGCAGCAATCTGATCAACCCAGCGTGCGATAGCCGCAAGATCAAGGCCTTGACCATCATTCGTTAGTAGCGCACTACCAATTTTTACAACCCAGCGCTTACTGCGCTTAAGCTTTTCCCTACCCAACGACACTTAACCACCCCGACTTTTATCTACAGCCGCAAAAACACCGAGCATTTAGGTTCTTCTACTCACGCACATATTCAACTTCGACATCGTAATCATCATCGTCAAAGTCGTCATCATCCAGATTATCCGCTTCTCTACGCGCTCGCATTTCAGCACGCATCCGCTCAACACGCTCACGCGCCTCTGTGTCAACTTTTTCGCGGATCACTTGCTCCTGCTCGATAATGCTTGGATCTTCTTCTATCGCCTCAAGGCGTTTATCAAGGAACATCTGTATATCACGCATCATCTCGTCAGTACCCTGCTTACTCAACGCAGATATACGATAAACAGGTCCTTTCCAATCTAAGGCATCAATGACCGCCTGACAGCGCTCTTCACGCTCCTCTTCGGTTACCATATCAAGCTTATTTAACACCAACCAACGGGGCTGCTCTGATAACGTCGCACTAAATTTAGTTAACTCATTCACCGCAACTTCTGCAGCTTGTGCGGGCGTTACATCATCCCAAGGCGCCATATCAACCAGATGCAATAACAAACGGTTACGGGCAAGATGCTTAAGGAAACGAATCCCTAAACCTGCACCTTCAGCCGCGCCTTCGATAATGCCGGGAATATCAGCAATAACAAAGCTACGCTCTTGCTCAATACGAACCACACCGAGATTAGGCACTAAGGTGGTAAAAGGATAATTCGCCACTTTAGGCTTTGCCGCAGAGACAGCACGAATCAATGTAGACTTACCCGCATTAGGCAAGCCTAACAAACCGACATCGGCTAACACTTTAAGCTCTAACTTAAGGTTACGAATTTCACCCGTCGACCCTTTCGTTGTCTGACGAGGAGCGCGATTCACACTACTTTTAAAGCGAGTATTACCTAAACCATGAAAACCGCCCTGAGCAACCTTTTCTAGCTGACCAATCTCAGTCATATCAGCCAAGATCTCTTCAGTATCCGTATCAATAATAGTCGTACCTACAGGAACCTTTAAAACGAGGTCTTCACCTTTAGGGCCGGTGCAATTTCGGCTTGTTCCATTTTTACCATTATCCGAACTGTAATGCCGGGTAAAACGGAAATCTATCAGCGTATTTAAGTTCTCATCTGCCTCAAAAAAAATAGAACCGCCATCACCGCCATCACCGCCATCAGGGCCTCCTCGGGGGATATACTTCTCACGCCGAAAGCTCATGCAACCGTTGCCGCCCTTACCGGCTTCCACCGTAATGACCGCTTCATCGACAAATTTCATTTCATCTCCCAAAAGTTATCACTAGGATAATCTACAATTAAGCCCTGCCTTTATTCTCAAGACTCAGCGGTAGATACCCTAAATTTCATAAAAAAACATCATAAACAAAAAAGCTCCGCCATAGCGGAGCTTTTTAAAAAGCAAAAACCCTTACTTACGCATCTACAACAGAGATGTATTTGCGTTTTTGTGGGCCTTTAACTTCAAATTTAACAACGCCATCTGCTTTCGCAAACAATGTGTGGTCTTTACCACAACCTACGTTCGCACCTGCATGGAATTTAGTTCCACGCTGACGAATAAGGATGTTTCCAGCAATTACAGCTTGTCCGCCGAAACGCTTGACACCAAGTCGTTTCGACTCGGAATCGCGACCGTTCTTAGTAGAACCACCAGCTTTCTTATGAGCCATCTATCTGTCTCCCAGATCGGTTATAGTTAGGCAGAAATGCCAGTAATTTTAACTTCAGTAAACCACTGACGGTGGCCCTGACGTTTCATGTGATGCTTACGACGCTTGAACTTGATGATCTCAACTTTCTTAGCGCGGCCATGCTGAACAACTTCAGCAGTCACTTTAGCACCTTCTACAACAGGCGCGCCGATTTTTAAATCGTCGCCATTGCCTACTAATAGAACACGATCAAAATCTACATTTGATCCTGCATCTACTGGCAGCTTTTCCAGTTTAAGGGTTTCACCTTCCTGGACACGGTACTGTTTACCACCGCTTACGATTACTGCGTACATGTCTTTCTCCGTTTATTGCCCAACCAGCTACTATGAAAAAGGCCTACTTCTAATGGATACACCATATGGTAGGGAGCCATTTTGGATGGGTCAGGGCGCGCGATTATAATTCAAACAGAAAACAGACACAAGCAGGAATCTACCGTAAAAGCCAATCCATACCGCAAACACCATGTCGTCAAAATCAATACAGCAAAGGTTTACTGGAGCATTTCTTGACAGTATCCGGCCCGCCCCCTAGCATTCGCGCTATAATTCCAATATTCGCCAAGTAAGTAGCAGCCAATATTATGCAGCCACACCAACTCAATCCAGCCATTGAACCACAATTTGAAGCCGTTAATGATTTTATTATCAACCACTTAGGTTCCAATGTGCCGTTGGTGGAAAAAATTGGCCACTATATAGTCGAAAGTGGCGGAAAAAGAATTCGCCCACTGCTCGTTTTGTTAGCCGCTAATGCTGCAGGCTATCAAGGCACGGCTCACATATCTCTGGCCGCGATAATTGAATTTATCCACACTGCAACACTACTCCATGATGATGTTGTAGATAATTCTGATTTACGCCGAGGCAAAGACACCGCAAACGCAAAATGGGGCAACGCTCCTAGCGTTTTAGTGGGTGACTTTCTTTACTCTCGCGCTTTTCAAATACTGGTTGATATAGGCTCAATGGAGATCATGTCAGTTATCTCTAATGCAACCAACGTCATTGCTGAAGGCGAAGTATTACAGTTACTCAACACTAAAAATCCTGACACAACCGAAGAAGCCTACATGCAAGTCATCCTCGGAAAAACTGCCATGCTATTTGAGGCAGCAACTGAAGCGGGTGCCATTCTAGCCGAAAGCACGACTGATGAACGTGAAGCATTACGCTTATATGGGCTCCATTTAGGCATAGCCTTCCAGCTTATTGATGATGTCATGGATTACCTATCCACAGCAGAAGAGATGGGAAAAAATGTTGGGGATGATCTAGCCGAGGGAAAAGCAACTCTACCTCTTATTCATGCCATGCGTACAGGAACGGAAGAGCAGCGGCTTTTAGTACGCCAAGCGATCCGCAAAGGCGGCCTAGACGATTTACAACCCATCATGAATATCGTCAAAGAGACGGGCGCCATAGAATACACTCAAGAAAAAGCTCAAACTGAAGCAGACGCCGCAATTGACGCCTTATCAGCTTTGCCTGACAGCTCATTTAAGGAAACGCTTATTCAATTAGCTAATATAGCTGTTAAGCGGAAAAACTAATTAGTTGCCTTATCGGATAACAACCAAACCACCTCGGTACGCCCAGCATCCTTAGGATCAGTTGGGCGCTCTTCATGCAACCGATTTATATGAAATCGAGGAGCAAAGAGCTCATTTATCTCGTTCGCAGGCACATTAAAAGGCGGGCCTTGTTCACCCTCAAACTCCAAAGTAATTAGTAAGATTTTTACCCCAGCCGGCAAAATATCCAATAACCGTTGCACATAGCGTAATCGCATCTCTTTTGGCAACGCAATTAAAGCAGCCCGATCATAAACAGCAGAAACTTTCGCCAATTCATCTGCAGTTAGTCTAAAAAAATCACCACATAACAGTCTGATGCTATCCACTTCTCTAACTGAAAAAGCCCCATGAGGGTAAGCTTCAATATCAATACCGTTTTCTGAAAAAAAACCAGTACAGGCAGTCTCACTGATTTCAACACCTAAAACACTGCAATCTTGCTCTCGCAACCACAGCATATCTAAACTTTTTCCGCATAAAGGCACAAAAACCTGCTCAAAATCGGCCAAATTCAGCCTTTCAAAAAACGTTTGTAGATATTTATTTACCTCTGGCTGATGAAAGCCAATACGCTGTTCAGCCCAGCGCTCATGCCAAAATTCGTGTTCCATAGCTACTTTTACACCTTAAGTCGCAAGCTTTTTACTCAATTAATATGACACAGATCGTGCCTCAAGCCGATCAAGTCTGTATAATCACGCGATATTTTTACTATAACTTCCGGATAAACAGAAGCTAATGACAAGACCTTCCTCTTTTAATCGCGACGAGCTGCTCTCTTGCGGCCACGGCGAGATGTTTGGACCAGGTAATGCACGCCTTCCTGTTGGCAACATGCTAATGATGGATCGCATCCTGGAAATCACCGAAGATGGTGGAGAGTTCGGCAAAGGCGAAATTATCGCTGAACTGGATATAAACCCTGACCTTTGGTTCTTCGGCTGTCATTTTGAAGAAGATCCGGTTATGCCTGGTTGTCTAGGGCTAGACGCCATGTGGCAGATCGTTGGCTTTTTCCTAGGCTGGAAAGGCAACCCTGGTCGCGGTCGAGCACTAGGTTCAGGTGAAGTAAAATTCTTCGGCCAAGTGCTACCAACAGCGAAAAAGGTTACTTATCGCATCCAACTGAAGCGTGTTATCGAACGTAAGTTGGTTATGGGTATTGCTGACGGCAGCATGTCAGTTGATGGCCGTGAAATCTACACCGCACAAAACCTGCGGGTAGGTCTATTCACCTCTACTGACAATTTCTGATCAGAATAGACCCTTAAATATAAGGGTCTTCTCCTATTTTTCGTCGAGTTTTTTAATAAATCCGCTAGCCAAACGCTGCCGATTCACGGAAAATAAGTACCTCAATTTAGAATAAGAGAGAGAAGCATATGCGTCGCGTTGTTGTTACCGGTATGGGAATTGTTTCTTGTCTGGGTACAGACAAAGAAACTGTTCTGGAATCACTGCAGCAGGGTCGTTCTGGCATCAAGTTCCAGGAAGATTACAAAGAGCGCGGTTTCCGTAGCCAAGTGGCCGGCAGCATCGATATCGATTTCACTGATAAAATCGATCGCAAACTGCTACGCTTTATGGGTGATGCTGCAGCATACACTTACATTGCTATGCAAGAAGCTATAGCTGATGCAGACCTAAGCGAAGATCAAGTTTCCAATGAACGCACAGGCTTAATTGTAGGTTCTGGTGGTGCATCCGCTGACAACATTGTAGAGACAGCAGATATTACCCGCACTAAAGGCGTAAAACGTGTTGGCCCTTACCGTGTTACTCGCACAATGGGTTCAACCGTTTCAGCTTGCCTAGCAACACCTTTTAAAATTAAAGGCGTTAACTATTCAATTACCTCTGCATGCGCAACAAGCGCTCACTGTATAGGGAATGCCGTAGAGCAGATCCAACTAGGCAAACAAGATATGGTTTTTGCTGGCGGTGGTGAAGAACTACATTGGGTACAAACAGCAATGTTTGACGCAATGGGGGCTCTATCTAACAAATATAATGAAACACCTGAAAAAGCATCACGCGCATACGACGCAAACCGTGATGGGTTTGTTATCTCTGGCGGCGCCGGCGTCCTCGTGGTTGAAGAGCTAGAACACGCTAAAGCACGCGGCGCTAAAATCTACGCTGAAATTGTTGGCTACGGTGCAACGTCTGACGGCTACGATATGGTTGCCCCTTCAGGTGAAGGTGCTGCACGCTGCATGAAGCAAGCTATGGCTACAGTTGATGGTGGCATTGATTACATCAATGCACATGGTACATCAACACCTGCAGGCGACATGCAAGAACTCAAAGCGATGAAGGAAGCCTTTGGCAACAACATGCCAACAGTCACTTCAACTAAATCACTTTCCGGTCATTCTTTAGGTGCAGCTGGCGTTCAAGAAGCGATATACTCTCTGCTTATGCAAGAAAATAACTTTATCGCTGCATCCGCCAATATTGACGAGTTAGATGATGAAGCAAAAGGTCTACCGATTGCTGTTGAGAAACAGGATAATGTTGACCTTAAGCGAGTAATGTCTAACAGCTTCGGCTTCGGTGGTACTAACGCTACATTGGTATTTGAAAAACTTGATAGCTAATTACATCAAGCATAAAAAAACCGCCATATGGCGGTTTTTTTATGCTTTAAAAACAGATGCACGGATTAAACTAAATCTAACTCTTTCATATGCTTTTCAAGCCAATTCACTACATCAGTATGCACTTCATCAACTGTCCGTCCTTCAACAGGAATAGGTTCACCTACATGCACCTGTACAACCCCTGGAGTTTTAGTGAAACTTTTGCCTGGCCAATAAATACCTGCATTATGAATTATAGGTACGACAGGAACCCCTGCACTTAAGGCCAGCATAGCGCCACCTTTATTAAATTTTCCCATTTTCCCTACTGGAACTCGTGTTCCTTGCGGAAAGATTACAACGGGAATACCTTCTTCTAGGCGGGATTTACCTTCAGTAAGCAGCTGTTTAAGCGCGCCTCTACGTTGTTTACGATCAATCGCGATAGGCTTTAGCAACCCGAGAGCCCAACCAAAAAAGGGTATACTCAGGAGCTCTTTCTTTAACACTGCACACTGAGGTCGTACAAATGTTTGTAAAAACAGGGTTTCCCATTCACTAGAATGATTAGCTACAGCGACATAAGCTCCATCTTTAGGTAAGTGCTCACGACCTGTTATTTTTACATCTACACCGCAGCAAATTCTCAACCAAAAGATATAAAAGTAGTTAATTAAGGTAATAAATTTAAAGCGCTGCTGAAAGTTAAGCACTGGACTAACAATTAGACTCAACGAGGAGTGAATAATCGTTAGCGGATAAAAACCTAAATAGTAGATAGAGGCACGTATATATTGCAATACACTCGTTTTTTGCTCTGACATGTTAGCCCCCCGTTACCGGTGGGAAAAAGGCCACCTCATCATTATCTGAGACAGGCTGCAGAAGATTACACATCTCTAAATTAACCGCAGTCAATACCTGACCCTCTTTTAGTATTTTTTTCCATTGATCGCCATGTCGGTCCACCAACCTATCAATTACGCCGGCAACTGTAGCCTCCGCAGGTAGCTCTAACAGCTCCTGCTCAATACCTAAACGTTCTCGCAAACTAGCAAAGTATAGAATTTTTATCATTTCTACTTCTCTACCTTCCAATCACCGCTTTTACCACCCGACTTTGCAAGCACTTTTACAGAGCCAATAACCATCTCTTTATCAACAGCCTTGCACATATCATAGATCGTCAAACCCGCAACCGAAGCAGCAGTTAGTGCCTCCATCTCAACACCAGTTTGCCCTGACAGCTTACAAGTTGCAGTGATTTCTACTAAATTACGTTCATAATTAGGTTGCAAATCCACAGCAACTTTACTCAACATCAAAGGGTGACAGAGAGGTATAAGATCACTGGTTCTTTTCGCTGCCTGAATACCCGCGATACGTGCAACAGCTAACACATCGCCCTTTTTATGCCCTTTATCAACAATAAGTGCCAAAGTCTCTGGACGCATCTGGATTTCTGCATAAGCGACAGCTTCACGGAATGTAACCTGCTTTTCTGAGACGTCCACCATATTTGCATGACCTTGATCATCCAAATGACTCAGCTTACTCATGTTTACTCCTGGATTTTTCTTTGATTAAACACGGGGTTAGCGTACATTTTTCGCAAAATATCTTCCGCGCCTTTAGCTGTATTATTCAATCGCTCCTCCAACCCTTGTCGCGCCTCTTCTGTCACTTCACAATCTTCGCCCGCCGCTAACAAATTAGACGGATGCAAATAATAATTAGAGATAATTTGGCGATCGATCTCTTCAGCTAATGCTTCAGGTGTTTCAAAGTCTCCCTCTATTGGATCACCAAACGCCACATGAACATGTCCTTTGTGGCCGGTAATCCCTCTCACAATGCTTTCAATATCTTCAAACTTAGATTTTTCATAATTTCCTTCCGCTTCTTTGGCATATAATTCATTTGCCTTCAGCGAATCACAAGGATCATATTCATAAGAGATTGAGACTGGAATAATATTTAAGCGTTTAGCCTGTTCAGAGAAGCTTCTAACTTTACGGTGCGCCATATATAGCATTTTTAAAATGGCGGGATCAGTTGTATCGTTACCATCTTTTGCGCGCCCCTCCCTCTGAGCCAGCCAAATAGAGTGACCGCTTTGAATACTGTGATCAATATAAGAGGATAACTGAGTTAAAGCCTTCATCATCTCACGGCCTGTTGCTGAGCGATTAACAATGAAGCTTTTGTTCAGGCGCATAATATCAGAGACATAAGGCTTACTGAGTAAGTTATCGCCTATTGCGATACGTACAGTATCCATTCCATACTGATAACGCACCCAGTTAACAAACGCTGGATCCATTGCGATATCACGATGATTAGAGATAAAGAGATAGGAGTCTTCGGGATCAAATTGGTCAATCCCACTACAGGTTAGCTTAGTCGTACTACGAGCGATCATCTTTTTCATATAATCACCCACCAGTGCCTGAAAATCAGCAACACTTTCCACATCACCCACTTTACGGGCAAGGGCAATTCGCACAAATGGCTTAAGTAACCAGCCTAAACGCTTAGACAGATTAGGAAACTGGTATCGCGTAACCGCTGAGATGAACTCATCATCATGTAATATATGAGTGAGGGCACCGGCTACTTCAGTATCGTTAAATGGTCTTATATCTTTATACGGATCCTGCTGGTCTGTCATGTGTTCCTCAGCACTGCGCTTAATGAAGCGCCATATTTTACAGTTTTCCCATCGACTCTGCAGGAAAATTAAGTAATGCCCACAATAAACTAAGTCAGTAATTCTGAGAAAGAAATAAAACCAATACTATCGTCTATTTGAACCCGTGTATTCGGCGGTACAACCGCTAAACCGTGAGCCCAGCTTGCTGACGCTAAAACGCCTGAGCTCTGATTCACGTGCGGGATCAGTTTTCCATCCTCGAAACGCACTCGGAGATATTCTTGACGCTGAATCGCTCTATCCCGGACAAAACCGGAGGGCACAGAAAGCATTATAGGTGATTGATAAGCCGCTCCCTGTAATCCAAGTAGACAGGGCCTAGCTAATAGACAGAATGTAATTAAGGTAGAGGTAGGATTACCCGGTAACCCTATAAAGGGAGTGTCTTTTACTCGGCCATAAGCAACCGGCTTACCGGGCTTGATACGTATTTTCCACATATCAAGTTCACCTAAGGCTTCAATACAACCTTTAACATGATCCTCTTCACCAACAGAGACGCCTCCCGTACTTACAATGGCATCCGCTATATTTGCTGCTCGTTCGAGTGCTTCTAATGTCGCTTCTCGTGTGTCCGCAATACAGCCTAAATCGACCACGTCCATACCTAGGCTTTGCAGCAAGCCGGTAAGAATATATCGATTAGAGTTATAAATTTGCCCTGAAGCTAAAGGCGAACCAGGCTCTACCAACTCATCTCCGGTGGACAAAATAGCCACTTTTAAGCGCTTATAAACATTAACCTCGGCTAAACCCACTGAGGCTAAAACACCGAGATCAGCAGGTTGTAAACGAACACCCTCTGCCAAAATAGAATCGCCAGTTTTTATATCTTGCCCTTCTCGGCGAATATTACTCCCAACAGAGACCCCTTCAGGAAACACCGCAACATCACCGTCGAGCGTAACATTCTCTTGCATCACAACAGTATTGGCTCCAGCAGGTATTTCCGCACCCGTAAAAATGCGAGCACAACTTCCCGGCTTTATAGGCTGAGGAGATGAACCAGCAGGAATCCGTTGGCTGACCACCAGCCGAGTAACCCCATCTGTGAGATCTGCCGTATTCAGTGCATAACCATCCATGCCACTATTGTCTGCAGGTGGTACTGATACTGAAGCTATAGGTGATTCTGCAAGTACACGGCCCAATGCTTCCGTGATGGTAATAGTTTCAACGCCCGCTATTGGTTTGGAATTTTCAATCAAGCGCTCTAATGCGGTTTCAATAGGTAGTAAACCTGATTGTGTATCACAACTATTCATACCCTCACCACCTACTGATTATCCGCACGGTGCTTCATGAGCATAGTAACAAAGTTACAGGGTCTATGGCGGCTATCCAGTTGATCAGAAATAACATCATCCCAACCCGTCCGACAAGCGCCAGTGGAACCCGGCAGACAGAAGATAACAGTACCATTGGCCAAGCCACCTAGTGCTCGTGACTGAATAGTAGATGTGCCGATTTGTTGGGCTGAGATCTGACGGAATAATTCACCAAATCCCTCAATCGTTTTATCAAATAATGGCTGCATCGCTTCTGGTGTAGAGTCACGTCCAGCGAATCCCGTTCCTCCAGTTGAAATAATGACATGTATCTCAGGATCTACGATCCACTTGGAAGCAATCGCCCGCATCTCATAAACGTCATCAATAACAATCTGGCGTGCTGCCAATTGATGGCCCGCGCTCTCTAAGCGTTCAATTAAAGCCTGCCCTGATGTATCTGTATCAATCGTTCTTGTATCAGAGACAGTCAGTACCGCTATATTTAACGGTGTAAATTCAGCATCTTTAGGTGTATGTGACATTCGGGAATAATCCTAAAACTAAATTATTAAAAATAGGGGACGGTCTAACCGCCCGTCATATTCATAAAACGGACAATTTGGGGCTCTTCATCCAGATCAAACTCATGTTTCTCCGGTTTTAAATCCATCGCCTTCACCATAACCTGCTGCAAACGCTCTATATCATCCGGGTATTGACGTAGGGTTTCACGCAGATCAACTGAGTGTTCATTACCTAAACAAAGTAACAATCGACCTTCAACCGTCACTCTAACGCGATTACATTCTGAACAAAAATTATGGCTATGGGGGGAGATAAAACCAACTCGACTTTCCGAGTCTTGCATACGGTAATAACGGGATGGACCAGCGGTTCGCTCAGTGGTTAGCTCTAGCTGATAACGCTCACTAATAAGTGCGCTTACCTCATCACTTGAGCAATACACTTTGGCACGATCATGCTCAGAGATATTACCTAGCGGCATCTCTTCAATAAAGCTGATATCAACTCCAGCGTCGCGCGCATATTCAACAAGATCCAGCACCTCGTCGTCATTGCGACCTTTCATCACGACTGTATTCAGTTTTATACGGTCGAAGCCAATTTTTACAGCAGCATCAATACCCGCCAATACTTGAGCTAACTTGCCGGTACGGGTCATCTCTTTAAAGCGGTCGGCTCTAAGGCTATCGATACTAATATTTAAGCGATTCACACCTGCACTTTTCAGATCCGTTGCCATATCTAATAATTGCGAGCCATTAGTGGTGATGGATAACTCCGCATCGAGCTGCCCAACCCCACGAATCAGTTTTATAACATCCCTACGTACAAGCGGTTCACCTCCTGTCAGGCGAATTTTCTTTACACCTAACCCGACAAAAGCTGCGGCAACTTGCTCAATCTCTTCTAAAGATAAAACCTGAGCATGGGGTAAAAATGTCATATTCTCAGCCATACAATACACGCACCGAAAATCACACCTATCGGTAACCGATAAGCGGATATAATCAACAGTGCGTCCAAAACGATCGACGAGAGTAGTGTGTTTTGAAGTATTAGGCATGAATCTCTTGCATACGCAGTATAAAGCTTTATTTTAGAGGCCTAAAATAGCATAGAATGCAGGAAAGCTGTGAATAAGTCAGGCACTACGCCTATTTATTCAAATAAGGCGCGAACAGAAAGCTTTCCCTTGTAAACTTTGTTATACAAAACACTACAGAGAAGATAAACACTATTATGTACATAGCAATAAAACATATACACCTAACAGCCGTAGTATTAAGTATTAGCTTTTTTCTATTAAGAGCTTTTTGGGTTTTTCTAAAACCTAAAATGATGGAAAAACGTTGGGTAAAAGTTGCGCCCCATATTATTGACTCTGTATTGCTTATTAGTGCAATAACGCTAACCATTTTACTACAACAATATCCCTTTGTGGATCACTGGCTAACCGCAAAATTACTCGCTTTAGTCTTATATATAGTCTTAGGCACAATCGCATTAAAAAGAGGGAAAACAGCACTCATCAAACTAGGGGCCTTCTGTGCTGCTGTTGCGACATTTGCGTACATACTGACAGTCGCTTTTACACATTCAGCAATACCTTGGAGCTAAAAGCTCTAAGGCTTTGATGAACTGTAGATAATACGCATCAGCCATTTCAACTCTTGTCGCCATGGCCGTTGCCGTATACCAAAAACGCTCAAAAGCTTTTTACAAGTCAGCACTGACGTATTAGGCCTTTGAGCTTCAGTTACATAATCTTTACTTGAGATCGGCACAAGCGTTTCAACTTTGAAATTTTCATAGCTACCCGCGGTGATCAAAATTTCTTTGCAAAAGTCATAACGGTTTGTGATCTCTGCGCCACAGTAATGATAAGTGCCCCAAGCCTCAGCTCCACTATGAACCTGTTTCAGCATAGCCAAAATAACTCTAGCGACATCAGATGCTGATGTTGGGCAGCCCCGACGATCACTTACCGCCTCAAGGGCATCCTGTGTTCTAGCCGCATCTAAGGTTCTTAGTACAAAGTTATTCCCTTGCTCACTAAACAACCAGCTCACCCGCAAAATAAGATGCTTTGGTAATACCTGTCGCAGAAGCTCTTCACCTTGCCACTTACTATCACCATAGATACCTAGCGGCGCAACCTCATCATCTTCTGTATAGCCACTCGCATAGTGGCCATCAAACACATAATCGGTTGAGAGGTGAAACATTGGAATGGAAAGATCACCACAGGCCAAGGCTAACTTCTCTACACCTTTTGCATTAACCGCATAACATAAATCAGCTTTATGCTCCGCCTCATCAACATGATCGAATGCAGCACAATTAATAACGTAATCAGGTAGATAATGCGCTAACTGATCTCTGATCTGCTCTTCGTTGGTGATATCCAAAGCAGACTTATCTAACGCAATAATTTCAAAAAATGAATCCGTTTCCCCTAAGCGAGTAAGACCCGTGCCAACTTGTCCTTTAGCACCGATGATTAAAATTTTGACAGGTTTAAGAAGTAATTCCAGATCCATTCGTTTATTTAGACAATACCTACTTGTTAGGTAAGTACTGCTGCACTGTAGATTGAAGACAAAAAGCTATTCCATAAGATCGCTAGGGAATAAGTAAAAGATATACCTTAATCCGCTCATTAGGCTAGCGAAACTTTCCACATTGACCAATAAGGAATTAAAAGATCTTATACATATACAGTAACAGCCCCTAGAAAAAGAAAACCTCGCAATGCGAGGCATTCAATCTAAAACTGATTTATGAGTTTCGAGTTTATGGAAAACAATTAATGAAAGCAACGAAGTAAACCACTCAATCGCGCGTTACTGAATAATCATACTTTCAAACAAACAGATCCAACCCAAAAGTCCATGACCTATACCACAGCCCCACTAATCGGTAGAGCAAAAAACGGTTTATACTTAACCTTTTTATATTGAATAAAAAAGCCCCTATTAAGGGGCAAATATAGCAATACGGACGGCACAAGCTATAAAATTAAATCAACTAATCCCCATGCAGAGATACTTAATCTCAACATAGTCATCGATACCATACTTAGAACCTTCACGGCCTAAACCTGATTCTTTAATACCACCAAATGGCGCGACTTCTGTAGAAATAATACCTTCGTTAATACCCACCATACCGTATTCCAGTGCTTCAGAGACGCGCCAAATACGTCCAATATCACGGGAATAGAAATACGCAGCCAGCCCAAATGGTGTGTCATTAGCCATCTGTACTACATCTTGTTCTTCAGTAAATGGGATCAAAGTCGCCACTGGGCCAAAAATCTCTTCCTGAGCAATACGCATATTATTATCAACGTTACTTAAGATCGTTGGACGATAGCCGTTTATTACGGTCGTAAAGCGTTCACCACCACTCAGCAATGTTGCGCCATTATCCAACGCATCATTAACTAGGCTTTCAACTTTATTCAACGCACGGTCATCAATAAGTGGGCCTATTGCAACACCTTCATCAAATCCATTACCTACCGCTAGCGCTTGTACCGCTGTCTTTAATTTCTCAGCAAAAGTGTCGTAAACCGCTTCATGAACAAAGATCCGATTAGTACAAACACAAGTCTGCCCCGCATTACGGAATTTTGAAGCAATCACTCCGCTAATCGCTGCATCTAAGTCAGCATCATCAAAGACAATAAAAGGTGCATTACCTCCCAACTCCAACGAAACCTTCTTAACATTGCTAGCGCACTGCTCCGCTAATAACTTACCTACAGGTGTAGAGCCGGTAAACGATAGCTTACGTACACGAGAGTCCGCACACAGTACTTTGCCCACTTCCGGTGCATTCGTGGATGTAACAACATTAAACACCCCTTTAGGGAATCCCGCTTCGAGTGCAAGCTGAGCAAGTGCCAGCGCTGACAAGGGTGTAAGCTCCGATGGTTTAATGACTACCGGACAGCCCGCCGCTAGGGCCGGAGCCACTTTACGAGTAATCATCGCTATAGGGAAGTTCCACGGCGTGATGGCTGCAGCAACACCAATCGGCTGCTTAAGTACTAGCAGACGCTTATCACGACCATGTGGCGGAATAATATCCCCATAGACACGCTTCGCTTCTTCGGCAAACCATTCAACAAACGATGCGCCATACAGCACTTCACCACGTGCTTCATTAACCGGTTTACCTTGCTCTGACGTCATCAAAACAGCAAGATCATCTTGCGCTTCAATAATCAGATCAAACCATCGACGTAGCAATGCGCTGCGCTCTTTACCGGTATAAGCACTCCAATCGGAACGAGCCGCTTCAGCAGCGGTAATCGCACGACGAGTATCATCAGCACCTAAGTCCGCGACTTCTGCAAGAACATCCCCTGTCGCTGGATTCTTAACGACAAAAACATCGCCGTTACTTGCATCACACCACTGCCCATCAATAAAGGATTGCTGTTGTAATAAAGTAGAATTATTTAATTGCATTTAAAGGCCTCATACGGCAATTTTCTGTAACTTTGAACCTAACACGAACAAAGTTACTGGCATTTAGTTGGCTCTATCAATATAAACATGAATAAGCTGTTTTTAAGACGAAGTTTTTACCCCCTCAAAAAAAGCACTCCAATTTCATATCAAAATGAGCTATCACCACGCCGCTTGATAGATAGCTGTTGCATCCTCAAGGCTAACTTCACGTGGATTATTGACTAATAAACGAGTCTGCTTCATGGCATCCCGGGCTAAAGTAGGTATTGCCGACTCTTCGATATCGTAATCACGTAGTTGCGGTAATATTCCTAGGGAGCGGTTTAACTTATCTAGCGCTTCGATGAATGCATTGCTTCGCTCTACAACATCAGCAATTTCTGCTAACTGAGGAAAAACCAACGGCGCTAACTCAGCATATTGCTCAGCACACTCAGACTGGTTAAAACGCATCACATGCGGTAACACTAGCGCATTGGTCAAACCATGAGGCAGATGATAGATACCACCCAATGGATAAGCCAATGCATGGACAGCAGCCACTGGGGAGTTAGCAAACGCTTGCCCAGCTAGCATTGATCCCAATAACATATTTGAGCGTACTTGAAGATCCGTACCATCATGAACCGCCGACTCAATGTTAGCACCTAAGAGCAGTAAGGCCTCTTTGGCGGAAGCATCAGAAATCAAATTATGGTTAGGACTTGCAGAGGTATAAGCTTCAATAGCATGCACCATCGCATCAACACCAGTTGTAGCAGTCACCATCGCCGGTAAGCCTAAGGTCAATTCAGCATCCAACAGAGCCAGATCAGGTAGTAATTGAGAGGAGACAACCCCTTTTTTCTCCCCTTCCCCAACCGTAATGATAGATACAGCAGTCACTTCAGAACCAGTACCAGCCGTCGTAGGGATCTGAATCAGTGGAAGGCGCTGACCTTTCACCATATTAACCCCATAAATATCAGCTAATGATTCTTCGCCTTTTGCGAGTAATGCAACAAGCTTAGCAACGTCCATCGAGGAACCACCACCTAAACCGATCACACCCTCAACACCGGCATCTACAGCTTGCTGAGTTGCGGCTAGTACAATCTGTTCCGCTGGATCCGCTAGAACCTGATCAAAAACTAAAGCTTCAACATCTGCAGCTTTAAGCGTGTCCAATATAGGTGCTAGCAAACCAGCATTAACAATTCCTTGGTCAGTAACCACCATCACCCGCTGACCTATAGTACGCAGGCAAATCTCACCCAGCTCTTTTGCTGCACCTGGTTTACAAATCAGTTGCTTAGGAAAATTAAAAACAAAATCAGTCATTACTCTTCTCCTACCTGCTTCTGTGCAGATACTGCGCCACGCTCTATAGTGTAAATTTTATCGACCAAATCAGCCGAGTGACTATAATCCGATTCAGACAGTAATACCGTTAGACCTTCATCTTTTAAGGTATGTAAAACACTCGCCAATCGACGGGATAACGCCGGCGCTACACCTTCAAAAGGCTCATCTAATAGTAATAAGTGGCTACCCGTCATCAACGCCCTAGCAAGAGCTACCAATTTTTGCTGGCCACCGGACAACTGCAGTGCTTTTCGGTCTGCAAATGCTTCTACTTCTGGCATCAACTCATAAACCCAAGCCAAACGCGCTTCAGCGCCTGGTAAAGTATTAGCCCAAGCAGGAATAAGAATATTTTCCTCTACCGTTAGCGTTGGCACGAGCTGTCGATCTTCAGGCATGTAGCCCACTTTCGCCTGCGATCTGAAATGAGGCGCTAACGTCGTCATATCTTGACCGTGGATCGTAATACCGCCCGACTCTGGCGCAAGCAAGCCCATTACGGTCCGCATCAGTGTCGTTTTACCTGCACCATTGCGGCCAATCAGACCCACAAGCACACCAGGCTCAATGGATAAATTAACGTCACGCAGTATTGGCGTACCGGCAATATTCGTGTTGATCGAGGACAGCTTAAGCATGTTCCACCTCTCGTTCGTAATCGATATCTAGGTGATGCCCAGTAACCAGTTCTTTTACCTTTTCATCACCCATAACTTCACTTACTGCGCCATCGGCTAATACTCGGCCGTCATAAAAAGCAATAAGGCGGGTTGAATAACGCGCAATCACTTCCATATCATGTTCAACGAACAACACAGCCGCCCCTGACTTACGTACAGCACGCATCACGGTGTCCATCAACTCAAACTTATCATCAATGGCCACACCTGAAGTCGGCTCATCAAGTAGCAAGATTTCAGGTTTACGCAACATCGCTAAAGCAATATCAAGTAACTTCCTAACACCCTGAGGCAAGGTCACAACCGTTTCAGCCATATAGCTGGTAATACCATACTCTTCCAATAGCTGTTCAGCCTGCTGAATATTGGCTTTTGTTGCTAAGGGACTCATCAACGGTAAAACCTTGTGCTTCATGATGCCGTAAGCGATCAAGACATTATCGAGTACCGTCAATTCAGGAAATAGTTGTGCAACCTGAAACGAACGGCAGATACCCGCACGCATCACTTGCCGAGGGTTTTTCCCAACGATGCTTTTTCCTTTAAACAATATTTCACCGCTACTAGGTGCAAGATAGCCAGTTACCATATTGATAAAGGTTGTTTTACCCGCGCCATTTGAGCCAATGACACCGACTATTTCACCCGCATTAATCGTGACATCGATATCTGCAGCTGCTGTAACAGCGCCAAAATTACGCGCTAATGAACGTGTTTCTAATAAAGCACTCATAATGGCTTACCTTTCGTTACGCGCTCGACCAGAGACCAAACACCTTTAGGTAGATAAAGAATGATGACCAGTAACGCTATACCTAAAATCATCTGCCATGTGTAAGGGGATATTTGGAATGCATAAGTTCGCAACAACTCAAATAGCACCGCGCCAATAACGGGACCCGCAGCATGACCAACGCCACCCATTAAGGCAATAAAGACAAACTCACCGGAAGTCGTCCAATACGCCATTTCAGGATCTATATGACCCGCTGCTAGCGCTGTAATACCACCACCAAGTCCAGCCATTGCAGCAGCTAACAGGTATTTCGTATAGATAATTCTACGCACTGAAGCACCTAGATATTCGACACGAATTTCATTCTCACGAACCGCCTCACCAGCATAACCCATTGGAGAACGAAGATAGCGCCACACAAAGATACCCACCCCAACAAGCGCAACTACGGCTAAACCGTAAGCGAGGAAGGGGCCGCTTTCACCTGTAGGCGTCCAACCGAATAACAATGGAGGCTTAACATTAAAGCCATCGGATGAACCAAAGGCAGAGCTTTTAACCAGCACACCATAAAGGATCATCGAGAAAGCCATAGAAAACATGGCGAAGAATATATCCCTGTAACGGCATAGCAGCAGCCCAATAACTGCCGCTAAAGCGACACAAACCACAACCGCAAGTAAGAGTAGGAGCAGTGCATTTTGGGTTTCAAAATAATCGCCCGCGATACCAACACAGTAAGCACCTAAGCAGTAATACAAACCTTGCCCGAAAGAGACAAGCCCCGCACGCATCAGTAGCAAGAGCCCCATCACAACAAGCCCTTTAGCGAATGCCAAGGTCAATAAAAAGGTCAACCATCCAGGCATAAAGAGGCCAGCCGCTAGTAACGCGATACCTGCCCCTACAATCATCGTCGTTGCATATTTCATGTTAAATTTTCCTCGCGGTAGCAATGGCAAAGAGACCCTGAGGACGGAACGCAAGTACTAAGCCCATCACACCATAAATAACAAACAACTCAGCATCAGGATAAAGATGTACCGCCGCAGAACGGGCCAGCCCAACAATTAAGGCACCCAGTAACGCGCCCCCTACACTGCCCAAGCCGCCAATTACCACAACAGCAAACGCCAAAATAATTACTTCAACACCTATGCCCGGCATGACAGAGATACCTGGAGCCGTCAATGCACCCGCCAAGGCACCTAAAACAGCGCCAATAACAAAGGTGACAGTAAACATACGTGTGACGTTAATACCGAGGAAAGCAGCAGTATCACGGTCATGAATAACCGCTTGTAATAACTTACCTTTGCGGGTTCTATTTAGGCCCCACCAAAGTACAAAACAGATCAGTGCTGATACAAAAATCAGCAATATGTCATAATTTGCAAACGACAAGCCCGCCAGCTTTGTTCGTCCTAAAAGGGTATATGGCTGATAAGCGAAATACGCATCAACGCCCCAGATCAGCTTAATAACATCTTCCAGTATTAATAAAATCGCATAGGTCACTAGAATCATGACCACTTCGTCACGACCGTACATCATCCTTAACAGACCGCGCTCGATCAGAAGTCCTACTACGGTTCCGCCGATGAGGGCAGCCCCTAGCAGCATAAAATAAGCTCCCCAAGGTGGATAACCACCCGCTAAATAAAACCCCACCAGCGAGGCACCGCCGTAGGCACCAATGGCATAAAAACTACCATGGGCCATATTAAGAATTCTCATCACACCGTAGATGAGAGTTAGGCCAGCTGCGATTACAAAAAGCCAGGAGGCGTAAATAACGCCATCCATCAACATCGCAATTACCAATTTCATGAGCAACGCTCCAGATTTACAAAAAAAAGGGCAAAAAAAAGACAAGCCAGCGTGACGCCAGCTTGTCGGATGCGCATTTAGTTACATTTAGCGCCAGGCATGCCTTTTTCAATCCACTCATTGGCAGGCATATTATCGGAAGGGTTAACACATTCAGCCGCATAGCGACGAACATCAGTTACAGCAGGTTTACCATCTTTAAGTGCATAACGGCCATAGACCATTTCCATGCTTGCCTGATGGCCTTTACCCATATTCATCGAAACCTTGCCGCCCGGACCTTCATATTCAAGGTACTCAAACGCGGACACAACATCTTCGGTTGTCGGCTGGCCAGAAACCTTAGCCGCTGCTTGCTCTGTCGCAAGTTTCAAACCAAGGATACCTTGCACCATTTTATAAGCTGGGTAGGTTGGCTGAGTGCCGAAACGTTTACTGTAAGCATCACGGAACCAACGGTTCAGCGCATTATCCGGTGCATAAATACCAAATGGACCACGGCCGCCTAAAATCGTGCCTTCAGGGATCTGATCAGACAAACGGTACATCGCACTTTCACCGGTTGTCAGCAGGGCTGTCTGATCTTCAAACAAACCACGTGCAGCACCCTGAAGTAGGAAGGCTTCCATATCACCGCCCCAGAAAGAGGAGTGAATAACATCAGCTGAGTTCACCATCAGTGCAGAGATCTCTGCACCATACTGGCCTGCGTATATTTTAGGGAACTGCTTAGTTGGAACATCTATATCAGCCTGTAGACCTTTTAATGAACCGTAGAAATCAGCCCAAGACTCATGCCCAAACGAGTAGTTCTGGTTAATACCAGATACCGCGTTTAAATTAGGGAAAATATCTTTGATATAGTAGGACGCAGCTACGCTATCCATCGTTGTTGTCGGACCCGTACGGAAAACGTATTTGAATGAGTTATCTTCAAATACACGCGGCGTACCACAGTCAAACAATACCGTTAAGGTTTTTAGCTCTTCTGCAACCGCAGGTACCGCTAGGCAATCCCCTGATGAGATATAACCCACAACCGCATCAACACCTTGACGCTCAACCAAGTTGCGATATTCTGAAGATTGCTTAGTTGCACCACCCGCTTCATCTACATAGATAGGTTTAATGGTACGACCATTAATCCCTTTAGCGTTATACGGCGCAGGTAAGGCCCCTTCATTCAACGTTTCTAATAAAAGGTTCGCAGCGTTCTGCGCTGGTACACCAAAAGGTCCGGCAGCACCGCCAGAAAGAAAAGTAACCAAACCTAATTTGTATTCATCAGCAGCCAGAACAGGCTGAGCAACGGCTGAGGCTACAAGTAACCCCACTAAAGCAGACTTTTTAGCAAATGGTATAAACATTATTTTTTCGCCTTTTCATTCTTATCGTTATGGTTGTGAATAAAATGAGCGGCTTATGCGCGCCCATTCACTGCACTACTCGACAGGATTGAGCAAGCCATGTGCCAAGAAAAAACAAAACACCTAACCATTTGTTTAAAAAGGAAATTTTATAAATAAAAAGGGAAATTTCGATCACAGCAACAAGCCAATGATCGCTACCCGCTCAATCATGAGCGCTTAAAAAAGACGCTACCGATCAAGCAAAGGCTAATTAAGGGAAGCCCAAAAAAACGGATAGAACACAAAGAAACGGGGGCAAGCCCCGCAAAAACTACTTAGGCTCAGCTTGCTCTGACAAACTAGGATGATAAATCATCCAATTTCCCAGCATCATGCGGGCGGGTAAGAATCGATGATCAGGTATAGTTTCACCTATGGCTATGACCTGCTGCAATTGGTGATTAAGTGGATTCATAAATGAAACAAAACCATCAGGATCTTCCGGCAACTTAAGCCGCAAAGAACTAAAAGCCTTCCTTACATCTTCATCACTTGCCTCAGGTCCCGCTAAACGAAGCGCTTCAGAGATAGCTAAAATACCGGAATATGCTCCCTCTGCAGCGTAAGAGGGATAACGCCCTGTTAACTCATGGAAACGCTCAACAAACCATCTGTTGTAATCTGTTTCCGGCCAGTTATTATGATGCCTCGACGATAAAATAAGCCCTGCAGGCATATCCTCCCCTAAGGCTGCTAGCACTTCATAATTACCACCCGTATCAAAATTAGCAAAACGAGCATGCTTAAACAGTGTTGTTTGATTCGCCTGCTGAATGAATGCAACCAGATCTCCACCCCAAAGGGCATTGACGACTAAATCAACTTTCTTATCAACAAGTGCTCTGAGGTAAGAGGAATAATCAGGCTCATAGAGCTTAGGCCAAAGAACAGTTTCAACTTGATAATTAACACCTTCATAATCAAGCCGATCTCGTAAGTCTCTCCATGCCTGATAGCCATAGTCATAGTCCGGACCTATATAGGCAAGACGTAAGGGCTTAGCACGCGCATCCTTATTAAATTTTTCCTTAATATAGAGTGCCGCAGCCTGCATCGATTGCTGAGCATTATTGCTGACACGAAAATAGTAATCCCGTGCCTTTCCACTTGTTAACTTTGAGGACGCATGGTCAGTCCCAATAAAG
Source organism: Neptuniibacter marinus (assembly GCF_965223595.1). Classification (NCBI taxonomy): domain Bacteria; kingdom Pseudomonadati; phylum Pseudomonadota; class Gammaproteobacteria; order Oceanospirillales; family Oceanospirillaceae; genus Neptuniibacter; species Neptuniibacter marinus. The sequence goes on from NZ_OZ245004.1 coordinate 3,743,068, forward strand.
AAGATTTTTTCCTCTTCAGCCACTTCCGCCACTTGTAAAGCTATGGAAGAATTCACGACACCACAAATAAAACGCACACCATCTTTCCGAACGAAATCCCGCACCTGACGCGCAGCCTTTGATGCTTTAGAACTACTATCTGCTACCAACACGCGAATAGGTGGATAAGATATAGAGGGCTGTTGTAAACGCTCAAACGCGAGCTTAATACCTACAACGCTATCTTGCCCATAAATACCTCCTCGCCCCCCCATAGGAAAGAGACAACCTACGCTAGCTTGAGCATCAGCCTTCGATGCACCCAATACCAACTCCCCAGCTTCGACTCGGCTAATGAGTAACAAACAAACACAGATAAGCCTGAGCATCATGCCCCATTCTCCAGATTTAAGCGCTGTATTCTTCGCTTGAGTGCATGACGAGAGATACCTAATTTCTCTGCTGCTAATCCTTTTCTCCAATCGGACTCTTTAAGTGCATCTAAAATCAACTGCCGTTCATGATCCTCAACAGCCTCACGATAATCATCTTTAACCACTGGCGCTATATGTGAACCTTCATCAAACTCTGCCGGAAGCATCTTGACCGTAATACGCTGGCCAGAATAGAGGATGGTTAATCGCTCCATCAAATTTTTTAACTCTCGAATATTACCCGGCCAATCATACTTCTCAAGCACACCAAGAACCTCGTCATCAAGCTCAATCGGATCGCAATGCTCCTGACGCGCAAACAACTCACTAAAGTGGGTGACCAATAAAGTCACATCTCGGTCCCGCTCAGACAACCCCGGAATATCTACAGGTAATACATTTAAACGATAAAAGAGATCGGCTCTAAAAGTACCGGCCTCGACATTCGCTTTTAAATTACAGTTAGTAGCAGCCACTACAAATACATTCGCCTGCCGTTCACGGCCAGCACCAACGGGACGATAATTACGATTTTCTAAGAAACTCAGTAATTTGGCTTGCAGATGAAGAGGAATTTCACCAATTTCATCTAAAAATAACGTACCGCCGTCCGCTAGATCAATCAAACCTGCGCGACGCTGATTCGCTCCCGTATAAGCGCCCCGCTCCGCACCAAACAACTCAGCCTCAATCAATTGTTCCGGCAGTGCTGCACAGTTCACTTCAATAAAGGGTGCATCAGTAAAGCGAACATCATGTAACGCGCGCGCCACTAGCGCCTTACCTGTACCAGAAGGCCCTGTTATCAACACCGTTTTCCCCGAACTTTGCCCTACACGCTCAATCGCATCGCGCAAGGCGGTCATCTCTCTACTACTACCCACTAGAGGACCCGTTTCTGTACTTTTTTCTCTTAAAAAACGGATCTCTCGCAGCATACGAATACGCTCAGTGCTACGACGAATGAGTAAGATCAACTCCTCAATATCAAACGGTTTAGTTATATAATCTATAGCCCCCTCTTTGACCGCCTTAACAGCCGAGCGTGTATCCCCATGGGCTGAAATCATAATGACAGGAAGATCAGGGTTCTGTGCTCTCAGTTGTACGAGCACTTTTATACCCGATATATCCGGTAAGCCTAAATCTAATAGCACAACATCAGGGTTTAATATTTTAGCTTGCTCTATCCCTTCGTTACCGGTGTAAGCTCCACTGACAAGCATCCCCTCATCACGGAGGGAAAAACTGATACTACGAACTAAATTACGTTCATCATCAATAACTAGAACTGATATTGCCTTATTCATAACTACTCCTGAGCCTCTGCAACAGGTAAAAACACGGTAACCGTTGTGCCTTCACCCTTGGTACTCTCAATGCTCATTCGCCCGCCATTACTTTTAATCAGCGTATTACAAATCGCTAACCCTAACCCTGTACCGGCAGATTTCGTTGTATAGAAAGGCTCCATAATATGAGCCAAAATATCTTCTGGCATTCCTTGCCCATTATCTCGGACAGATAACGCAATTTCTGCACCCTTTTGACATCCATCCAGTGCGATCAAATCACCTTGAACAGACATCGCCTCGAGCGCATTCAATAACAGATTCATTAATACTTGCCGAACATGCCCTTCATCAGCTATCAAAAACATAGATGGAGGACACTGCATGCGTAACTCTATATTTTGATTGCGAGCAGATGCTCCAACCAATGCAACAACACTACTAAGTAGCTCCTTCGCATCAATTCGGCTTGCTAAAGGGTCCCGAGGTCGAGCAAAGTTAAGTAGATTTTCAAGCACATCGTTCACACGATCGATCTCTTCCTCTACGAGGCTCATCATCTCTTTATTTTCTGGATTTTTTTCTCGTCGAGAGAGCGCTGCTACAGTTGTGCGGATAGTCGTTAAGGGGTTGCGTATATCATGCGCTAGGCCTGCCGCTAGCTGGCCCAAAGTCGCCTGTCGCTCTATAGCTAAAGTAGACCGAATGAATTTTTTCAATTGAAGTCTCATTCGCTCAATCGACTGGGTGAGGCGCAGCATCTCCATCCCTTGAACATGGGCAACTGGCGCCTCCAAATTACCAAGGGCCACCTGCTCAACACTATCAATCAGACTTTCAACTTGTCGATTTAAACGCCGTGAGATGCTCATATGCAACCAAAATAACCCAGCTACGGTGAATATCATCAGAATAATTAGCCAATAACGCATCCTTTCAACCGGCGACATGACCAACTCTCGATCTTGTATTACCTGTAACGACCATCCCGGTAGCAAACTAAATTTTTGCACTGAATTTTCAGTAACGTTTACCGGCTGACCAACCACATCGTAGGTATTGCCATCCCCAGCCTTTAGCAAAACCCGAAACGTGCTTCCCTGATCTAAGCCACGCAATATCTCTGTAAATGAATTAAATCGAAGAACCAGACCAATACTACCCCTTTGATCTGTATTAACATCCAACTGCTGCGAAGCCCGTAAAACAACTCCCGAAGGGCGCTCCATAGAGTATGCTGACGGGCCGATCAGTTCTGCACCTTCAAACTCATAAATATTATTCTTAGAAATTAAACCTATTTCCCGCTTATCTGGAAAGCTCCATGCAACCTCACCTCTTTCATCGAAAAATACAACCCCATAGACACTTCTCGCATCCACTTGTAACCGCAAGAAACTCTCAAGCTCTGAGGAGATATTCTGTCGCCCCTCAGGAACAAAATATTCAGGGCTATCAAATTGATCCGTCAACGCCTGAATCTCAAACTTACGTTCACGAATAAAAACACGAAACTCATTTTGAGTAGCAGCGACCCTTGTCGCCAGTTGCTCTTCCGTTAAGCGGGTGACTAACTGAGAGAAGTAGGAATCGTACAGGCTCGCAAATCCAATCAAAGGGATTAGCGCAACGAGAAGAGATAACCATAGATATTTCGATGTAAGGCGATTTTTTGAAACTCCATGCGGCAATATATCAACTTCAACCACCGCTTCACTTTCTTGTGATCTTATATGCCGAACTACTAAATGATCACTGTTCAAAGAAATATCCTATTATTGGACAATATTATTTTTATTAATCAAGTATAAGCAAGAATAGCACCACGCCACAAACAGAAAGGAACAGGCTTATAATAGTAACTCACTCAGACTTAATGAGCGAAAACCGATCACAAAGACAGCCTTGAGCGATCGGAAACCGCTCAAGACTGCCTAACAATACTTACAACGCAAAAAAAACAAAAAGCCCGCAAATGCGGGCTTAAGGAAGTTCACTCTATGTGAAACGTTACAAATTTCACTAATAGACTGCTAGAACGGAATATCATCATCAAAGTCATCAAACCCAGGAGCAGGTTGAGGTGCTGGTGCTGACTGCTGGGGCGCCGCAGGACGCTGAGCAGGTTTAGACTGCTGAGGCGCATACTGAGGCTGAGATGCAGGCTGTTGAGGTGCTGGTGCAGACTGCTGGGGCGCATAACCACCTGCTTGCGGCTGCTGCTGATAGCCACCGCCATCCCCTGCACCACGACTATCAAGCAGCTGCATTTCGCTGGCGACGATCTCAGTCGTGTAACGATCAGCACCACTTTGGTCCTGCCATTTACGCGTTCGCAAAGCACCTTCGACATAAACTTTACCGCCTTTGCGCATGTACTCGCCGGCGATTTCAGCTAATCGGTTAAAAAAGACAACACGGTGCCACTCTGTACGCTCTTGCTGCTGACCTGTCTGCTTATCTTTCCATGATTCAGACGTTGCAATTGTTACGTTAGTTACAGCATTACCGTTAGGCATATAACGTACTTCTGGATCCCCGCCCAGATTACCGACCAAAATTACTTTGTTAACACCACGTGCCATTTTTCTCTCCAAAATCTTTGTTCGCGTCAGATGCTAAAAGCTACGCATATAACAGCAAAGCTTACCACGCGATCAGTTGAACTCCCATAGCAAACAGTAATCATAATTTATCTATCTGTATAGAAATAAAGATAGAGCTTCAGGCAACCGTAAAAGTCTTTATAATGGTATGTTTGCTCGACCTTAGGTATACACTAAGCGAGTCAATATTGAGTAAGATTTAGCTAAATAGCTCACAGTAACAAGTGGTTTGCACCGTTACTGATTCACTGAACAAAAACAGGCGTAAACATGGATAAGATTCTGGTCCAAGGTGCTCGCACCCATAACCTGAAAAACATTGATATTGAAATACCACGCGATAAGTTAATCGTGATCACTGGCCTTTCAGGTTCCGGAAAGTCTTCTCTTGCTTTCGACACTCTATATGCAGAGGGACAGCGCCGATATGTAGAGTCACTATCAACGTATGCGCGCCAATTTCTATCAATGATGGAAAAGCCTGATGTTGATCATATAGAAGGGCTATCACCCGCCATCTCTATCGAGCAGAAATCAACTTCCCACAACCCACGCTCAACAGTAGGTACTATTACAGAGATCTACGATTATCTACGTCTACTCTTTGCCCGAGCGGGTGAACCACGCTGCCCCGATCACAATCTTCCTTTGGCAGCCCAAACAATTAGCCAAATGGTTGACCAAGTTCTTGAAAAAGAAGAAGGCACTAAGCTTATGCTTCTAGCGCCCGTAGTTCAGGGCAGAAAAGGTGAACAGCTCCACACGATTAGCAACCTACGCGCAGAAGGTTTTATCCGTGCCCGCATCGATGGCATAGTCGTAGATTTAGATTCAGCGCCCGAATTAGATAAAAATAAAAAGCACGACATTGAAGTCGTTATAGACCGTTTTAAAGTACGCCCAGATCTGCAAACTCGTTTAGCAGAATCTTTTGAAACCGCTCTCAATTTAACTGACGGCATTGCAAAAGTAGCTAACATGGAAGACGAGACAGATGAACTGATCTTCTCAGCTCGTTTCGCATGCCCCACCTGCGGACACAGTATCCAGGAGCTAGAACCCCGTTTATTCTCTTTTAACAATCCTCACGGTGCTTGCCCAAGTTGTGATGGTTTAGGCGTAAAGCAATATTTTGATAAAAGCAAAGTAGTGCATGATGCCAGCTTAACGCTATCAGAAGGTGCTATTAGAGGCTGGGATAGAAGAAGCCTTTATTACTTTCAACAGCTTAAAGCCGTAGCAGAGCAGTATGGTTTTGATATGGACACACCGTTCAATAAATTAAAACCAGCGCACCAAGACCTGATTCTTGAAGGAACAGGTAAAGAGACGGTCACATTTAAATATCTGAATGACCGTGGCGATATTATTAATAAAGCGCACCCTTTTGAAGGCGTCCTCAATAATCTACAGCGCCGATACAAAGAAACAGAGTCAGATACCGTTCGTGAAGACCTTGCTAAATATCTAAATATGCAACCTTGCTCCTCCTGTGATGGCAGTCGTTTACGCAGAGATGCTCGCCACGTTTTTATTGATGAACATACATTACCGCAGATAGTCAAAAAACCTATCGGCGACAGTTTAGATTATTTCAATCAACTAGAATTAGTTGGAAAACAGGGCGAGATAGCAGACAAGATACTTAAAGAGATTCGAGAGCGTCTAAGTTTCTTGGTTAACGTAGGTCTTGAATACCTCTCTTTAGATCGTAATGCAGACACTCTTTCTGGCGGCGAAGCACAACGTATCCGATTGGCCAGTCAAATTGGCGCAGGACTCGTTGGGGTTATGTATATTCTAGATGAACCCTCTATAGGTCTTCATCAGCGTGATAATGAGCGCTTACTTAAAACTCTGATTCACCTTAGAGATCTTGGAAACACCGTTATTGTGGTCGAACATGACGAGGATGCAATTAGACTAGCAGATTATGTAATTGATGTAGGTCCCGGTGCGGGCGTACATGGCGGTGAGATTATCGCACAAGGATTGCCAGACGAAGTGATGAACAATCCAAATTCAATTACAGGCCAATACCTCAGCGGTGTCAAAAAAATAGCGATCCCCGAAAAACGGGGAACCTACAATCCTGATAAAGTACTTGAACTTGAAGGAGCAACAGGGAATAACTTAAATGAAGTGAATTTAACTATTCCTGTAGGCTTACTCACTTGTATTACGGGCGTATCCGGTTCCGGAAAGTCGACTCTGATCAACAACACTTTATACCCAATTGCTGCAACCGAGCTAAACCGTGCAACAACACTTGATCCTGCCCCTCATAAGGCGATCAAAGGTCTGCAGCACTTTGATAAAGTAATCGATATTGATCAGAGCCCTATTGGTCGTACACCAAGATCAAATCCAGCAACATATACCGGCATATTTACACCCGTACGCGAACTCTTTGCCGGCACACAAGAAGCCCGCTCTCGCGGTTATAAACCAGGAAGGTTTAGTTTCAATGTTAAAGGCGGCCGTTGTGAAGCTTGCCAAGGTGACGGTGTTATTAAGGTTGAGATGCACTTCCTTCCGGATATCTATGTCCCTTGTGATGTATGTAAAGGTAAACGCTATAACCGTGAAACCCTCGAAGTAAAATACAAAGGGAAAAATATACATGAAGTGCTCGACCTTACCGTTGAAGATGCACGTGTATTTTTTGACGCAATTCCAGCCCTAGCTCGTCGCTTACAAACCTTGATCGATGTAGGTCTCTCTTATATCCGATTGGGGCAAGCAGCTACCACACTATCAGGTGGCGAAGCCCAACGTATCAAATTAGCTAAAGAGCTATCAAAACGTGATACAGGCCAGACGCTCTATATACTCGACGAACCAACTACAGGGCTTCACTTTTATGATATCCAACAACTTCTCAATGTGCTCAACCGCTTACGGGATCACGGCAATACCATTGTCGTTATTGAACATAACCTTGATGTCATAAAAACGGCTGACTGGATAGTAGATTTAGGCCCAGAAGGCGGGATAAAAGGAGGTTACATCATCGCAGAGGGCATCCCAGAAGATGTAGCCAAAAACAAAAATTCCTATACCGGACACTTTTTGAAAGCGATGCTTAAATAGAAGAGGATTTGATAAGCGCCTGCGGGCGCCTTGAATATTTGAATAAAGGCACCTATTTTTAAAATAGTATAGGTAATAAAAAACCCGGCAAAAGCCGGGTTTTTTTGATCAAGAAAACTTAACCTTCTGACGCATCTTCAGCTACAGCTTCAGGGCGGTCAACTAATTCAACATAAGCCATTGGCGCATTGTCACCTGGACGGAAGCCACATTTAAGAATGCGAACATACCCACCAGGACGACCGTTATAACGCGGGCCTAATTCATTGAATAGTTTACCAACAGCAACTTTGCTGCCAGTACGTGCGAATGCCAAACGGCGGTTCGCAACAGTGTCGTTTTTAGCTAGAGTAATCAGTGGCTCAGCATAGCCGCGCAGTTCTTTCGCTTTAGGCAGAGTTGTACGAATCAACTCGTGCTCAAACAAAGAAACTGACATGTTTTTAAACATGGCTTTGCGGTGCGCACTGGTACGACCTAACTTACGACCAGATTTACGATGACGCATGATAAATACCTACCAAACTAGTCAGTTTTATCGCCGAATCAGGAAGCGACTTTATCGTCGTTCTTAAGGCTAGCCGGTGGCCAGTTCTCAAGACGCATACCAAGAGACAAGCCCTTTGATGCCAAAACGTCTTTAATTTCTGTCAGCGACTTCTTACCTAAATTCGGAGTCTTAAGCAGCTCAACTTCTGTGCGCTGAATCAGATCACCAATATAGTAAATCTGTTCTGCTTTCAGACAGTTGGCGGAACGTACAGTCAACTCCAGATCATCTACAGGGCGCAGAAGAATTGGATCAATTTCCGGTTCTTCTGGAACATCCTTAGCCTGATCAGCACCATCTTCAAGGTCAACAAATACAATCAATTGCTGCTGCAAGATAGTAGCTGCGCGACGGATAGCTTCTTCTGGGTCGATAGTACCGTTAGATTCGATGTCGATTACCAGTTTATCCAAGTCAGTACGCTGCTCTACACGTGCGCTTTCTACTACGTAAGAAACGCGACGCACAGGACTGAATGTAGCATCCAGCTGTAGACGACCGATTGCACGAGTCTCTTCTTCTTCAGAAACACGAGAGTCTGCTGGAACATAGCCACGGCCACGTCCAATAGTCAGCTGCATGTTAAGACTCGCACCTTCATTTAGGTGAGCAATCACATGGTCCGGATTAGCAATTTCAACATCCTGATTCAGTTGAATATCACCAGCAGTCACAGGACCTGCTTCAGATTTGCTCAGAGTCAGGGTAACTTCGTCGTTGTTGTGCAACAACACAGAAACCCCTTTAAGGTTCAGGAGGATTTCAATCACATCTTCCTGAACACCTTCAATTGTGCTGTACTCATGCAATACGCCTTCAATTTCTACTTCTGTTACGGCACAACCCGGCATAGAAGATAAAAGAATACGGCGTAATGCATTGCCCAGCGTATGGCCAAATCCACGCTCAAGTGGCTCAAGAGTCACCTTAGCACGCGTTTTGCTGATTTCTTGTACGTCGATATGACGTGGACTTAGAAACTCATTTACCGAACGCTGCATATTTCCACCAAATTAAAGTTAAAATTACTTCGAGTACAGCTCAACAATAAGCTGCTCGTTGATATCTGCAGATAGATCAGAACGCTCTGGAGTGGCTTTGTAAGTGCCTTCCATTTTAGCAGCGTCGACTTCGACCCATTCAATTGCTGTACGTTGGCCAGCTAATTCAAGTGCGTTTTTAATACGCAACTGAGCTTTAGCTTTTTCACGAACCGCAACAACATCACCTGCTTTAACTTGGTAGGATGCAATGTTCACAACCTGGCCATTAACAGTGATCGAACGGTGAGATACGATCTGACGAGCTTCAGCGCGAGTAGCACCAAATCCCATACGATATACAACGTTGTCCAAACGGCCTTCTAGCAGCTGCAGCAAGTTTTCACCTGTTGCACCACTACGACGAGCCGCTTCTTTATAATAACTACGGAACTGACGTTCCAGTACGCCGTACATACGACGAACTTTCTGTTTTTCACGTAACTGCAGGCCATAGTCGGATAACCGACCACGACGTGCGCCGTGAACACCAGGGACAGTCTCAGCTTTACACTTGCTGTCCAGTGCACGAACACCGCTCTTCAGGAAAAGGTCTGTACCTTCCCGGCGAGACAGTTTGCACTTAGGTCCAAGATAACGAGCCATATTACCGTCTCCAGGTTAAACGCGACGTTTCTTCGGAGGACGACAACCATTGTGTGGTATAGGCGTCACATCCGTTATATTTGCGATTTTGTAGCCACATGAGTTCAGTGCACGAACTGCAGATTCACGGCCGGGTCCAGGACCCTTCACAAATACGTCGAGGTTTTTCAGGCCATACTCAAGTGCAGCCTGTCCAGCGCGCTCAGCAGCAACCTGAGCAGCGAATGGGGTGCTCTTACGAGAACCGCGGAAGCCGGAGCCACCTGCAGTTGCCCAAGAAAGAGCATTACCCTGGCGATCAGTAATTGTAATGATCGTATTGTTGAAAGAAGCATGAATATGGGCGAACCCATCCGCAACCTGCTTCTTCACTTTTTTGCGTGTGCGATTACCTGGCTTTGCCATATTGGGAATTCCTATCGCTTACCACTTATTTACGGATCGGCTTACGCGGGCCTTTTCGAGTACGCGCGTTAGTCTTACTACGCTGACCGCGAACCGGAAGGTTACGACGGTGGCGAATACCGCGGAAACAACCAAGATCCATCAAACGTTTGATGCTCATGGATACTTCGCGACGCAGATCGCCTTCAACAGTCAACTTAGCAACTTCTCCACGAATGACGTCCAATTGTTCATCGGACAAATCAGCAATTTTAACAGTTGGTGTAATACCAGATGCTTCAAGAATGCTGGAGGCAGTCGTGCGGCCAATACCGTAAATGTAAGTCAGAGAAATTACCGCATGCTTATTGTCAGGAATGTTGACGCCAGCTATACGGGCCATTCTATTACTCCGTTAAAAAAAGGTATATGTAGTTATTTACATACACCAGTAAAATATATGTTCTGTTCGCAGAAGGCGCGAAATAATACACACTGAACAAAATTAAATCAAGTGTTTTGCGCCTTCTACGCCCAAATCAGCAATTAATCTAACGATTAACCCTGACGCTGTTTGTGACGCGGCTCTACTTTACAGATCACGCGAACTGAACCGTTACGACGAACGATTTTGCAGTTACGACAGATCTTCTTAACAGATGCACGTACTTTCATGATCTACTCCAGTTGTGGCCTTTAGCGCGAGCTTCCTGCGCTACCACCTTTAAGATTAGATTTCTTCATCAGGGACTCGTATTGATGGGACATCAGGTGAGATTGCACCTGCGCCATAAAGTCCATCACAACGACCACCACGATCAAGAGTGAGGTGCCACCGAAATAAAACGGTACGTTAGCGGCAACTACAAGGAACTGAGGCATCAAAGATACCGCAGTAATATATAGCGCCCCAAACAAGGTCAATCGGCCTAACACAGTATCAATATACCGCGCAGACTGTTCACCTGGACGAATACCCGGAATAAAAGCACCTGATTTTTTCAGGTTATCTGCTACATCTTTTGGATTGAAAACAATCGCTGTATAGAAGTAACAGAAAAATATAATTGCAACCGAGAACAGCAAAATATAGAGCGGCTGACCTGGGCCAAGCGCTAAAGCAACATTTTGCAGCCAATCCATACCTTCACCTTGACCAAACCATTGGCCCATGGAGGCAGGGAACAGCAATATACTCGAGGCAAAAATCGGCGGAATCACACCAGCCATATTCACTTTAAGTGGAAGGTGGCTAGTCTGTGCCGCAAATACACGGTTACCTTGCTGGCGCTTAGCATAGTTTATGGTGATACGGCGCTGGCCTCTCTCCATAAACACGACAAAACCAACAGTAGCAACCGCCATAAAAGCGATAGCTAACAGCGCAAGAATATTCAAATCACCCTGACGCGCTGCTTCAAAGGCCTGACCGATCGCACTTGGCAACCCAGCCACAATACCAGCAAAGATCAGAATAGAAATACCGTTACCGATACCCCGTTCTGTAACCTGCTCACCTAACCACATCAAGAAAACAGCACCCGCAACCAATGTAACAACAGCAACAAAATAGAAGCTGATATCCGCACTGAACGCGATACCTTGATTAGCAAGGCCGACAGCCATACCAAATGACTGAACGGTTGCAAGTAGCACAGTGCCGTAGCGAGTGTACTGGTTGATCTTACGACGACCAGCCTCTCCTTCCTTCTTCAACTGAGCAAGCGTAGGACTTACCACCGTCATCAGCTGCATAATAATAGATGCAGAGATGTACGGCATAATACCTAATGCCAGAATACTCATTCTTTCCAGCGCGCCGCCGGAGAACATGTTAAAGAGACTCAGGATAGTGCCCTGATTCTGATCAAATAAAGCGGCTAGGCGATCTGGGTTAATACCAGGAACAGGTATATGAGCCCCTATACGGTATACCACAATCGCGATCAAAACGAACAACAAGCGAGACTTAAGCTCACCTAGTCCATTTTGTACTCCAGCCGGTATTGGTCCTTTCTTAGCCATTTACGCCTCGACTTTACCGCCAGCAGCTTCGATAGCAGCCTGTGCACCTTTAGTCACTTTAAGACCTTTAACGGTGACAGCCTTCGTGATCTCACCAGACAGAATCACTTTAGCAGTTTTAATTTCCTGCTTGATGATATCTGCAGCCTTCAAAGCTTCAAGATCAATTACTTCTGACTCGATTTTAGCCAGTTCACCAAGACGAATCTCAGTAACATAGCGAGCAATACGAGAAGTAAAACCAAATTTTGGCAGACGACGCTGCAAAGGCATTTGACCACCTTCAAAACCAGGTTTTACAGATCCGCCGGAGCGGGATTTCTGACCTTTGTGACCACGGCCACAAGTCTTACCCAAACCAGAACCAATACCACGACCAACACGCTTAGGTGCTTTACGTGAACCGTCTGCTGGACTTAGAGTGTTCAGACGCATGTTGTGAACTCCCTTATTAGTCTTCTACACTAACCATGTAGTTAACTTTGTTTATCATGCCACGGACAGATGGAGTATCTTCTACTTCAACTGTGTGTCCAATACGGCGTAGCCCAAGACCCTTAACACACAATTTGTGGTTAGGAAGGGTACCGATAGGGCTACGTACCAATGTTACTTTTACAGTTTTAGCCATTGTCGATTACCCCAGAATGTCTTCTACGGACTTACCACGCTTAGCGGCTACATCATCAGGTGATTTCATTGTTGCAAGACCTTTAACAGTCGCACGAACAACGTTTACCGGATTAGTAGAACCGTAGCACTTAGCAAGTACGTTATGGACACCCGCCAATTCAAGAACTGCACGCATCGCACCACCTGCGATAACACCAGTACCCTGAGAAGCAGGCTGCATGTAAACTTTAGAAGCACCATGACGTGCTTTAATTGGGTACTGCAACGTGTCGCCGTTCAGTTCAACTGAAACCATGTTACGACGAGCTTGTTCCATTGCTTTTTGAATAGCAGCAGGAACTTCACGAGCTTTACCACGACCGAAACCTACACGACCTTTACCATCACCAACAACGGTTAGTGCAGTAAAGCCGAAGATACGACCACCTTTTACTACTTTAGCGACGCGGTTAACCTGAACCAGCTTTTCCTGCAGATCGCCGTCTTTCTGTTCATGATTTGACATATTCGATCCCTTTAGAATTCCAGGCCGCCATCGCGGGCTGCATCAGCCAAAGCTTTAACACGACCGTGATACTGATAACCAGAACGGTCGAAAGCTACTTTAGATACACCAGCTTCTTTAGCGCGCTGAGCGATCAAAGTACCAACCGTTTCAGCAGCCGCAACATTACCGCCAGTTGTCTCGCGTAGATCTTTTTCTACTGTAGAGGCTGCCGCAAGGACTTTACCACCATCTGCAGAGATAACCTGAGCGTAGATATGACGCGGTGTGCGTGTAACACACAAACGTGTTGCACCTAACTCACGCATTTTCAGACGGGAGCGGCGAGCACGACGAATACGAGATTGTTTCTTAGTGTTCATAACCCTGCCCTATTTACTTTTTCTTCGCTTCTTTACGACGAACATACTCATCAGCATAACGAACACCTTTACCTTTATAAGGTTCTGGCGGACGGAACGCGCGAATTTCAGCTGCAGCCTGACCTAGGACCTGTTTGTCAGCACCTGACAAAATGATCGTAGTAACGTTAGGCGTCTCAGCAGAAATACCTTCCGGTAGTTCGTAATCGATTGGATGTGAGAACCCAAGGCTAAGATTAAGCGTTTTGCCTTTAGCGGCAGCACGATAACCAACACCTTGAAGCTGAAGAGTCTTTTTGAAACCTTCAGTCACACCAATAACCATGTTGTTTACTAGTGAGCGAGTAGTACCAGACAGAGCAAGAGACAGCTTAGTACCTTCTTTAGCAGCAAACTTCAGTCCGTCATCTTCTTGAGACACGGAAACAGAAGAATGAACGTCTAAAGAAAGCTGACCATTCTTACCTTTAACGTTAACGGACTGGCCGTCAACCTTAACTTCAACACCTGCAGGTACAACTACGGGGCTTTTCGCAATACGTGACATTGAAATACCTCTTAGAATACCGTGCAGATTACTTCGCCACCCACACCAGCACTACGTGCTGCGCGGTCGGCCATGACACCTTTACTTGTAGAGATAATCGCTACACCCAGACCAGCAGAAACCTTTGGCAACTCTGATGCGTTCTTATAGATACGCAAACCTGGACGACTTACACGTTTAATCTCTTCAATTACCGGCTTACCTTCAAAGTATTTAAGCTCGATGTTCAGAACTGGTTTTACATCGCCTTCTACAGAGTAGTCAGTGATGTAACCTTCTTCTTTTAGAACTTCGGCAACAGATACTTTTACTTTGGAAGACGGCATAGATACGGCCTGCTTTTCAGCCATATGACCGTTACGAATACGTGTGAACATATCCGCTAGAGTATCTTGCATGCTCATGCATTTACTTCCTCATTGTGCAGCACAATGCGGTACCCTTAAGAGGGCCAGACCACTGCGCTTACCATTTTACTAACTGGAGATTACCAGCTAGCCTTTTTCAAACCTGGAACATCACCACGCATCGCTGCTTCACGCAACTTAATACGAGACAAACCAAACTTACGGTATACACCGTGTGGACGGCCTGTTACTTGACAGCGATTACGCTGACGAGAAGAACTGGAATCGCGAGGCAACTTCTGAAGTGCCATTGCTGCATCCCAAATTTCGTCTTCTGATGAATTAGGGTTACTAATAATTGCTTTAAGCTCAGAACGTTTTTGAGCGAACTTAGCAACAAGTTTTGCACGCTTATCTTCGCGCGCCTTCATAGATTGTTTAGCCATGATGTATGCCTATCACTTACGGAACGGGAAGTTCAGGGCAGCCAACAGGGCGCGACCCTCATCGTTATTTTTAGCAGTAGTCGTGATAGTAATATCCATACCACGCATTTTATCTACCTTATCGAATTCGATTTCAGGGAAGATAATCTGCTCTTTAACACCCATGCTGTAATTGCCACGACCATCGAAAGATTTTGGGTTCAAGCCACGGAAGTCACGAACACGAGGGATAGAAATATCTACCAAACGATCCAAGAATTCCCACATACGCTCACCGCGTAAAGTAACCTTACAGCCGATCGGCCAACCTTCACGAACTTTAAAGCCCGCGATAGATTTACGTGCAAGACAAACAACAGGTTTCTGACCTGCAATTGCAGTCATATCTGCAACAGCATTTTCCATCTGCTTCTTGTCCCCTAACGCCTCACCAACACCCATATTAAGAGTAATTTTGGTCAAACGTGGAACAGCCATTACGTTAGGGCAGTTCAGCTCATCTTTAAGCTGCTGCTTAACGGAATCATTATAAAGCGCTTTTAATCTAGACATGATATCAGCTCCCCTTATCCGCCAATTATTTCGCCGGTAGACTTAAAGATGCGAGATTTAGTGCCGTCTTCAAGAATCTTGAAGCCTACACGATCGCCCTTACCAGTCTGCGGGTTGAAGATAGCTACGTTAGAAACAGCAATTGCCGCTTCTTTTTCAACGATGCCGCCAGCTTTGCCCAACATTGGGTTCGGCTTAGTATGCTTCTTCACCATGTTGATACCAGAAACGACCAAACGATCGTCCAGAACTCGCATGACAGTGCCACGCTTGCCCTTGTCTTTTCCTGCGATGACAATTACTTCATCGTCACGTTTAATTTTGCGCATAATATACCTATATCGCTTCCTGCTACCCTCTCATGCTCAAAAACGCCAACACTTCTCAGTGTTGGCGTTTTTACATAAATTGAACAGTTAACTGTTCAACCTTTATAGCACTTCAGGCGCCAGGGAAATGATTTTCATAAACTTCTCATTACGAAGCTCACGCGTCACTGGGCCAAAGATACGAGTACCGATAGGCGCGTCACTTGCGTTCAATAAAACCGCTGAGTTTGTGTCAAAGCGGATTACTGAGCCATCAGAACGACGAACACCTTTACGGGTACGTACCACTACGGCGTTAAGTACTTGGCCTTTCTTCACTTTACCGCGAGGAATCGCTTCTTTAACAGTGACTTTAATAATGTCACCTACAGAAGCGTAGCGGCGGTGAGAACCACCAAGGACCTTAATACACTGTACTCGCTTAGCACCGCTGTTATCAGCGACATCAAGCATAGATTCAGTTTGAATCATGGTCTACTCCATAAACATTCAAAGGCCGTCCGTTAAACGGACGGGCCGGCTTAATGGAGCAAAGGCGCAATAGTTTACACCTTTGCTGCACGCTCTTCAATACGAACAAGCGCCCAAGATTTATTCTTGGACAAAGGACGAGTTTCTGCAACAGTAACTAAGTCACCTTGCTTACACTCATTTTTCTCATCGTGAGCATGCAGTTTAGAAGAGCGCTTCATGAATTTTCCGTAAATCGGATGCTTCTCTTTGCGCTCAACCAGAACTGTGATGGTTTTATCCATCTTGTCGCTAACAACGCGACCAGTAACAGTTCGAGTACGTTTTTCGGCGCTCATACTTAGTTACCTGCCTTTTCGTTGAGTATTGTCTTCACACGAGCAATGTCACGACGAACCTGACCTAAAAGGTGGTTCTGTGCTAGCTGGCCAGTAGACTTCTGCATGCGCAGATTAAACTGCTCTTTTAGAAGACCTAATAACTCTTGCTGAAGCTCATCAACGGACTTTTCACGTAGTTCAATTGCTTTCATTACATCACCGTCCGCTTAACAATGGTTGTAGCAACAGGTAATTTAGCAGCAGCAAGCGTGAATGCTTCAGAAGCAAGCTGTTCAGGTACACCGCTCATTTCGAACAGAACCTTACCCGGCTTAATCTGAGCAACCCAATACTCAACTGCACCTTTACCTTTACCCATACGTACTTCAAGCGGTTTCTTAGAGATTGGCTTATCTGGGAAAACACGGATCCAGATTTTACCACCACGCTTAACGTGACGTGTCATGGTACGACGCGCTGCTTCGATCTGACGTGCAGTGATACGACCACGACCGGTCGCTTTCAGTGCAAATTCACCAAAACTTACAGTGCTACCGCGTTGTGCTAGGCCGCGGTTGCGACCTTTCATCATCTTGCGGAACTTAAGACGTTTAGGTTGTAGCATCGACGTCTACCTCACTTACCTTTCTTCTTAGGTGCATTTTTCTCAGCACGCACCTGTTCGATGCCACCAAGAATCTCACCTTTGAAGATCCAGACTTTAACGCCGATCACACCGTATGTAGTGTGCGCTTCATATGTAGCGTAATCGATATCAGCACGCAATGTGTGCAATGGCACACGGCCTTCACGATACCACTCACTACGAGCAATCTCGGCACCACCTAGACGACCACCCAACTGAATCTTGATACCTTTGGCACCAAGGCGCATTGCGTTTTGTACTGCGCGCTTCATAGCACGACGGAACATAACACGACGCTCCAGTTGACTAGCAACACCTTGGGCTACCAAGCGTGCGTCTAGCTCTGGCTTACGAATTTCTTCGATATTGATATGTACAGGAACACCCATCATTTCTGATACAGCATTACGTAGCTTCTCAACATCTTCGCCTTTTTTACCAATCACAATACCCGGACGAGCCGTATGAATGGTAATTTTTGCATTCTGTGCAGGACGCTCGATTTCAATGCGGCTCACAGATGCTTTTTCAAGCTGCTTATCTAGGTACTCACGCACTTCTAGATCATTTAGCAGCTTGCTTGCGTATTCGTTCTTGTCGGCATACCACACAGACGTGTGATCTTTAACAATCCCGAGACGAATACCGGTCGGATGTACTTTCTGACCCATAACGAACTCTCCTAGCTGTCAGCTCAGTCGGCCACTTTAACAGTGATGTGACAGGAGCGCTTCAAAATTCGATCAGCGCGACCTTTCGCACGCGGCTTAATACGTTTCATCGTCATTGCTTCATCAACAAAAGCCGTTGAAACGTGTAGCTCGTCAATATCTGCACCGTCGTTATGCTCTGCATTAGCAATAGCTGACTCCAGTACTTTCTTGACAAGATCCGCACCCTTTTTTGGACTAAACGCCAGGATGTTCAGAGCTTCACCTACAGATTTACCACGGATCTGGTCAACGACCAGACGTGCTTTCTGTGCGGAGATGCGGGCGCCCATGTGCTTAGCGGCAACTTCCATCATCTAACTCCTTATCGCTTGGCTTTTTTGTCTGCTACGTGGCCACGATATGTACGTGTCACGGCAAACTCGCCCAGTTTATGACCAACCATGTCTTCGGTAACAAATACCGGAACATGCTGACGGCCGTTGTGTACTGCAATTGTAAGACCTACGAAATTCGGAAAAATCGTAGAACGACGAGACCAAGTTTTGATTGGACGTCGCTCGTTGCTTTCAATCGCAGCTTCTACCTTTTTCAACAGGTGAAGGTCGATAAATGGACCTTTCTTCAGTGAACGTGGCACAGCTGTATCCTCTTACTTAGCGTTACGACGGCGTACAATTAACTTATCAGTACGCTTGTTCTTACGAGTTTTATAACCCTTAGTCGGAAGACCCCATGGCGACACTGGGTGACGACCACCGGAAGTACGACCTTCACCACCACCATGCGGGTGATCAACTGGGTTCATCGCAACACCACGTACGGTAGGACGAACACCACGCCAGCGTGTAGCACCAGCTTTACCAAGCTGACGCAAGGAATGCTCACTGTTGCTCACTTCACCCAGAGTAGCGCGACACTCAACAAGGACTTTACGCATTTCGCCAGAACGTAGACGAAGAGTAGCGTAAGCACCTTCACGTGCCACTAACTGTGCAGACGTACCCGCAGAACGAGCAAGCTGTGCACCTTTACCTGGTTTTAGCTCAACACAATGCACAGTAGAACCTACTGGGACATTGCGAAGCGGCATAGTATTACCTGGTTTAAAATCTACAGAATCACCAGAAACAATCTTAGCGCCTGCAGAAACACCTTTTGGTGCGATGATATAACGACGCTCACCATCTGCATATACAACTAGTGCGATATGTGCGGAACGGTTCGGGTCGTATTCCACGCGCTCAATTGTCGCTGGAATACCGTCTTTATTACGACGAAAATCAATAACACGGTACTGCTGTTTGTGACCACCGCCAATATGACGAGTAGTGATGCGACCATGGTGGTTACGACCACCACTTTTGCTCTTCTTCTCAACAAGAGCTGCATGCGGCTTGCCCTTGTGTAGCTCAGAGTTAGTCACTGTCACTACATGACGGCGTCCAGCAGAGGTCGGCTTAGTTTTAGTCACTGCCATTTTTCAAACCCTCTTTTACTCGCCACCCAAGAAATCAATCTCAGAGCCATCAGCTAGAGCAACGTATGCTTTACGCACATCGCTACGCTTGCCAAGACCACGCTGCGTGCGCTTGGTCTTACCCTTAGCATTAAGAACGTTGACGCCTTTAACTTTAACGTCAAACAATTCTTCAACTGCCGTTTTGATTTCTGGTTTAGTAGCGTCTTTTGCTACACGAAAAACAACCTGCTGAGAACCATCCGCTACAATAGTAGCTTTCTCGGAGATGTGCGGACCCAGCAGCACTTGATAAATGCGTTCCTGTTTCATGACAACTTCTCCTCGATTTTCTTCAGAGCAGCAACAGTAACAAGTACCTTATCGAAGCCAACCAGTGACACTGGATCAACTCCTTGCGCGTCACGAACATCCACATG